>NZ_JABGDB010000028.1:0-633 GCF_041028285.1 Modestobacter versicolor
TAAAAAGAAAAACATCACGCAATTGGTGAACTATATGCTCACTAAAACGCTGTCGATGTTTGAATATGCGGGATTGCCTGACACTATTCCGCGTAAAGAACTGGAGCGGCTTTTACAGGTTCACGGCTACGCTTTCATTACTAAAGCGCCTGATGGTAAATTGTATGCTTTCGTTGGCTCTCTCGGCGGTCAAACTAAAAGCCCATATGGTGAACCGACCGAAATCACTATCAGCAATGTCGCGCTGAATTTTAATAAAACTCTCGACCTGTCGAAAGACGGCGTATTAATTTGTAACGATGATTTGCGTATGGGATTACTCCCGTATTATGAGAAACAAAATACGCTTATTGTCGAAAACGATATTAATATGGTGGTGTGGGGTTTTAACTCCCGTTCGGTTAAAACTATTTCCGCGCCTGACGACAAGACGAAAGAAAGCGCCGAAAGTTATTTACGTAAAATTATCGACGGCGATATTTCCGTTATCGGTGAAAACCCGTTCTTTGAAGGTGTGCGCGTCCAGACGGCGGTTAATGCTGGCGGCGTAACTATTCAGTCGATGATTGAATATCACCAGTATTTGACCGCGAAAATGTATAATGAGGTTGGTTTAGCCGCCAATTTCAACAT
>NZ_JABGDB010000029.1:0-633 GCF_041028285.1 Modestobacter versicolor
AAATTCCTACGCACACATACACACACGCTCTTGCCATAGGGAGATAGTAGCACCCCCTTAGGACAGGGATTTTGGGGAAAAAACCCGTAAAACCCCCATAAACACTGAGTTTTGTTGTCCTACATCGATTTAGGACATCGTAGGACACCCCTTAAAAAGAAAGTTGGTATGAAATTTGGATTGTTGGTATATAATGACAATATCACATAAAAAAGTAATGTGTTTGAAAAGGTAGGTCATAATGGCAAAAGGCAAACTTAATTATATTGAAGTTAGGGACATAGCAAAGAGGATGGCAGAATCATTTAAGTATTATCAAGGGGACATTTGACTTATGACCACTGACAAGGGTTGAGAGAACCGTACCAATGGTGACGGTAAGGACGTGTGGGCTATTAGGTCTAATGTCAAACTATACTTTGAGGGTAAATATGTTGACGGGGAATATAATGAAGTGGATATTGATGCAGTAACCAAGGAATTGCGGACTGACCTTAAAAACCCAGACAAGACATTTGACCCGAAAGACTTAGATAACCGTTCAATGTATTTTATCAATGGTAAGTTGTCATTTAAAGAGAATGGGGACTTAATATGAAAAGAGGGTGATATGTCATTCTCGCCTTTGACTAT
>NZ_JABGDB010000030.1:0-631 GCF_041028285.1 Modestobacter versicolor
AAATTGCGGGGCTTACGATCGCTATGAAGTTATCCGATAATTTTCTGAATACCGTCAAAAATTCAAAATTCCTCAAAGTTACAACCTCATAAGAAAGGTGGCGGAACATGAGAATAAAACACAAATTTCATATTTCGCCAACCTTACTTAAACGACTTGAAACCCTCATAAGAGTAACAACACCAATCAAAAAGCCGGGAACTAAAAAATCAAAAGATAGTTACTACACGCTTGCTTGTTCATTCGATATTGAAACCTCAAGCGTAATCATTGACGGGCAACGTCAAGCCTTTATGTATTGTTGGACTTTCCAAATTGAAGACCTCAAAATAAGCGGGCGGAAATGGGAAGAATTTCTTCAACTGATTAACCTAATCAAAGAAACACTTGAGCCAAAATCTAGGCTTGTAATTTACGCCCACAATTTACCTTTCGAGTTTTCATTTTTCAGTGGTTTCTTTGATTGGGGAAAAGTTATGGCTCATGACCAAAACCATATTTTCTATGGTGAAACAGATAACATAGAATTTCGCTGTTCTTTTGCTCTCTCATGCCTTTCACTAGCGGGCGTGGGAAAATCCCTTGGACTTCCTAAAATGATGGGGGATTTGGATTATAGCAAGATTAGACA
>NZ_JABGDB010000031.1:0-623 GCF_041028285.1 Modestobacter versicolor
GACCAGGGAGACCGCGTGCGCCCGGTCCCGGGCACCCAGCTTGCGCAGGATCGCCTTCACGTGGGACTTCACCGTGTCCTCGGAGATGAACAGGTTCTTGCCGATCTGCCGGTTCGACTGGCCCTGCAGCAGCTCGTCGAGCACGTCGGACTCCCGCCGCGTCAGCGGCACCTCCGGGGTCAGCTCCCGCACCACCGGCACCTCCCCCGCCTCACCACGACGGATCTGCGGGTCCACCACCGTCCGCCCCGCACGCGCCGCCAGCACCGCCCACCCCAGCAACGTCGGGGAGGTGTTCATCAGCAGGTAGCCGCGCACGCCGGCCGCCAGCGCCTCGTTGACCACCGCCGGGTCCTCCGAGGTCGCCAGCGCCACGATCGCCAGCGTCGGGAACCGACGACGCAGGTCCCGGCACGCACTCAACGTCGCACTCCGACCCGCACCCAGCTCCACCACCACCGCATCCGGACGGGCCGACTCGGCCAGCGTCAGCGCCCGGCGCGGCTCACCCGGGGCACCCACCGCCTGCAGACCGGCGGTCTCGTTGACCATGCCGACCAGGCCACGGCGCAGGACCGGGGCGTCGGCGAGGATGAGGACGCGGGTGACGCCGCGGGGGGTGC
>NZ_JABGDB010000032.1:0-621 GCF_041028285.1 Modestobacter versicolor
AAATACTTCAATGTCCCGCAATCAAGGGAAAGGGTATTTATCGTCCTTACAAGGAACGATTTGGAAATGGTTGACATTTCACCTTTACTTAATGAAACAAAGGTTAACAAGGCATTGAAAGACATAATTGATTTTGACGCACCAGCACAAAGTGTTGAGTTGGTTGAAGGCAATTATCTTCAATTCAGCAACTTCATCAATTTACCTAGGGCAAGTGATGGGAAACTGATAAACGGTTTTCACAATAGGTATTGAAGTGTTGAAAAGCAAAGCGGCACAATTTGTGCCGCTGCAATCCCCAAACTGTATTATTTCAACAATATGCTAAACAATTACAATGGTAAGATTATTCAATTAAACTTAGACAAGTTTAATAACCAGAACTCACAAGAGATTAACAAAGTTGCTATGTTAGGCACACTTGTTAATGTAGAGAGAGAGAGAGAGAGAGAGAGAGAGAGAGAGAGAGAGAGAGAGAGCTTAACCTCCTTCCAAGAACACACGTTCAACCAGAAGAAGGACTTTCTCGGAATCGATGGAGTATCTAAAACTTTAAGAGCAGGAGATTGTGAACAAGAAAACAAAATTGCCTATCAAAGAATTCCATTCAATGATGACAGC
>NZ_JABGDB010000033.1:0-619 GCF_041028285.1 Modestobacter versicolor
AGGAAACGATGAGCTACTATCCTAATTGAAAAAACGGTATAATCAAGATTTCCGGCATCTATGTGATAGAAAATACCGTTACCGGAAGATTGTACGTCGGCCAATCGGTCGATTGTGGCTCAAGATGAGCAAGGCATATGTCTAATCACTTGAATGAGAATGACAAGCACTATGACCAACGTATGTATGCGGATATGCGTGAGTACGGAATTCATAAGTTCACATTTAGTGTTTTCTGAAAATGTGATAATGATGAGCTTGACCAATCTGAAAGAAAAGTCATTGATATGATGATCAAATCAGATACGGAACTATATAATTGCGACAAAACGACGCTTGATGCGATCGCTAAGCATAAGAAAGAAAAATAAGATGGATAAGAAAGTTGTTTTAAGAATGACGAAGAAAAACTTCGACAAAGAAGTCAAATCATGAGATCACTTGCTTCTACTTGGCTTGGTCTTCGATGAAAGCCTGCGTAATGAGTGATTTAAGCGCGAATACGGCGTGAATTGAGTTGATGCGGGTAAAAGTGACGAAGAGTTGATAGCGATGGGCTATAAAGAAAAGGAAATTAAATAGTATGAAAAACTTCTTACTTGTAATTGTGTTTCCAATA
>NZ_JABGDB010000034.1:0-617 GCF_041028285.1 Modestobacter versicolor
CGCATGGAATTGCTTAATTTCCTTGAAGCACGTTCAAAAGGTGAATACTACCTTGATAATATTGCTTATGGTACTCCAGGTAGAAAAGGTAATTCACCAGTATCATTTGATTTAACCGGTTCAGGTCTTTCAAGTGGTTTCCTTCAGATGCTTTCATTTATGCCAGTAACTGAAGTAAGAAATATCTTAGGTATAATTAAAGCTGGAATTGAAGTGTCAAAAGGTAAAGCAATGTTTGGAAATCTTGACAAGTATGTTGATGGTTTCTGAAAAGGTATGCAAAATGAAATATCAGGTGAAATGCAAAAGCAAGTTACTGAAAATGTTCCTCATAGGTTTGCGTTTGCCAAACGTGCCGCAAGAAAGGCTATCTCAGGACAATCAGGTGCTAAAATTAGCTCATCAGAACTAACAAGAGCGCTTGGTGTTAGAGTGAAAACTGCTCAAAGATCATCAAACCTTGGTTTAGCATCTGTTAAAGTAATGCGTGGCGGCTCATCAACTGTGTCAGGTATTACAGGAATTAAGAAAATTAAGTAAAGGCCATATGGGCCTTTTTCATTATATAATATGGTTATGATTAAACATGACGTAAATACTTGATTCAGTAACTTCCT
>NZ_JABGDB010000035.1:0-615 GCF_041028285.1 Modestobacter versicolor
ATTTGGAATACTTTAAAAAGTTATCTGAAAACTATTTAAAATTTGAAGCTTACCTTGAAAAAGAAAAGATTAAAGCTGAAAAGAAAGCTGCTAAAGCAAATAAAAAAGATGAGGTTAAATCTGAAATACCTGAAGGTGTTGAAGAACCTGATTTTGAAAGTGAGGATGAAGATGGCAATTTTGAAGAAGAATAAAAAGTATGAAAAAGCACCAAGAAAAGAAATTAAATCAACTCTTGCGGTGCGTCTTACCCAAGATGAAATTAAAAAATTTAACAATTATCTAGAAAAAACAGGTCTTAATAAACAGGATGCGCTTCGTAAAATTGTGCTCAGTGTGATCTAATGTCTTGTAAAGAATGTAAAAAACATCCTAGAGCAATTGTTAAGTCTGAAAAAGTTTGTAGTGCGTGTTTATGTTTTATGCTTATGAATAATCCACAACTTGAATTTGAATGAATTGATGATAAAGCTGTTGTTGAATTCAAAGCGCCTTCAAAATTGAGACTATTTTGAGAGGGAGTTAAACCATGAAAAAAGAATTAATTAAAGCACTTAAAGAAACTAATCGTGTACAAGAAGAACATCTTGACATGTTTAGTGATCATCTTATTAA
>NZ_JABGDB010000036.1:0-610 GCF_041028285.1 Modestobacter versicolor
AAACTGTTAAGGTTGCGAAAGCCGCGATTCTGGGCGTTATCGCTGACCGTGACGCGGTAGGCGTGGCAAATCTTGACCGCCGCACCACAACCGCTTACAACGCGAAAGCAGAGTTCTATAACTCATGGTACAAAGCTGACGCGGGTTATTATAACGACCTCTCAGAAAACTACGTTGTTTTCTTCATTGGCGAGAAGTAATAGCCAGCGGCGTAATAAACTGGCTACCCTTCGGGGTGGCCTTTTTTATAGGTGAAATAATGAGACTTGAACTATACCACGTTAAAGACGCGCCTAATGTTATTGGCAAAACTATTGAAGTGCCTATTAAGATGGACGTTTTATTTAAACGCTCAATCGACGTTATTAATCCGCAACTGGTATTAACCGACCCGCAAGAAATCGGGTTCATTGGGATTAACTATTTATACTTGCCAGATTTGAAGCGTTATTATTTCGTGGATTCTATTGAAAACATCGCGGATAATCTCTGGTTATTAAAATGTTCGTGCGACGTTCTGGAAACGTATAAAGCCGACATTCGCTATTCGTATGCCAGTTGGAAACGCACTATTCAGACGGGCGATTGTATTGATTTAAGTCTGGATAAA
>NZ_JABGDB010000037.1:0-609 GCF_041028285.1 Modestobacter versicolor
AGCTGCATTCAGATGTCTGGCATGAGGGTCAGGCTGCTGATATGGTATGTAATGGAATTGCCGTATCAGTCAAATCTGAGAGATACATGAATGGTTCACTTGCCAATGGGCACAGGATGCACATCAAAAGGTCATCATTCAAAAAACATTATATACTAATTTATACAAAATTTGGTTGAAAATTGGAAAAAGTTAAGAAAGGTGAAAAATAATATGGCAGATAGCAAAAGAGATTGAAGTCAGATACAGAGAATTTTCTTTGTGGTTGATGGCAAAAGGAAACATATTGATTTGAGCCCTGAAAAAATCAAGCAGATAAGAATTGGTATGGTTAATGTTTTTGGAAGAATGCTTACGCCTGTTGAGTTCAAGGTTATGATAGACACATACCCTGAATGGACAATGATGCTGTTTGAGGTGTGAGGCATCAATCCGGAAATACTTAAACATGATGGGTTTAAGGAAGAGATAGCACAAAATGTTAAGGAGTGGGAACATGCCAGCAAAAAAGAGTGATAAGTTTTACATCAGGAGTTCATACACTGACACCTCAGAAAGCCAATACGGCATATACGTGTATTACAGGCTTGATACAGGTGAAATCATATA
>NZ_JABGDB010000003.1:0-640598 GCF_041028285.1 Modestobacter versicolor
GCGTGGGAAGGCGCGCGAAACCGTGCGTGGGAAGGCGCGCGAAACCGTGCGTGGGAAGGCGCGCGAAACCGCGTGGGGGGAGCGCTCCCGGCGCGTGCACGGGAACGTTCCCACCGGCGCGGGTCGATGAGGCAGCATGTCCCCCGTGACCGACCTGCTCCTGCACGACTGCACGCTGTTCGACGCCGTCGACGGCGTGCTGGTGCCCGACGCCGCCGTCTGGGTCTCGGGCGACCGGGTCGCCGCGGCCGGGCCGGCGGCCGACGTGCTGCCCGCGGCCCCGCCGGACGCCGTCCGGGTCGACCTGGGCGGCGGGTACCTGCTGCCTGGCCTGGTCAACATGCACACCCACCTGTCCCTCTCGCTGCCCGGTGCGGCCGGGGCCCGGGTCGAGGCGATGGGTCCGCACGAGCTGGCGCTCCACATGGCCTCCGGCGCCGAGCGGACCCTGCTGGCCGGGGTGACGACGGTGCGCTGCGTGGCGGAGAAGGACGGCGCGGACTTCGCGCTGCGGGCGGCGATCGAGGCCGGCGAGGTGCGCGGACCGCGCATCTTCACCGCCGGCCGGGCGCTGTGCTGCACCGGCGGGCACGGTGCCGGCGCCACCGACACCCTCGAGTGCGACGGCGCCGACGGGTTCCGGCGCGGCGTGCGCAGCCAGGTCGCGCGCGGCGCCGACCTGGTCAAGGTGATGATCTCCGGCGGCATCGCCGGGGAGCACGAGCAGATCTCCACCCCGCAGCTCACCGACGACGAGCTGGCCGCGGTGATCGGGACGGCGCACGACTGGGGCCGCAAGGTGACCGCGCACGCCGGCCCCGCGGCGGTCATCGCCCGGGCGGTCGCGCTGGGGCTGGACTGCGTGGAGCACGGCTACCAGCTCACCGAGGAGGTGGCCGCCGCGATGGCCGCCGCCGGCACCGCGCTGGTGCCCACGCTGGTGGTCACCCGGTGCGGCGAGTTCTTCGACTCCCTCGGCGTCCCGGCGTGGATGCAGGAGCGCTCGCTGGGTGCCGCCGCGCGGCACGAGGCGAGCTACCGGATGGCCCTGGACGCCGGGGTCGAGGTGCTGCTGGGCAGCGACATGCCGCCGTTCTGGCCGTTCGAGGGCACCACGGCGACCGTCCGGGAGCTCGAGCACATGGCCGGGCTCGGGGCGGCGGCCGGGATGACCCCGGCCCGCGCGCTGCAGGCCGCCACCCTCGGCCCCGCCCGCTGGCTCGGCGCCGACGACCGGGTGGGCAGCATCCGCCCCGGCCGCTTCGCCGACCTGCTCGTCGTCGACGGCGACCCGACCGCCGACGTGTCGGCGCTGCGCTCGCTGCGCTGGGTCATGCAGGGTGGCCGGGTGGCCCGCGACGACGCGGCGGACCCGCACGGGCTGCGCGCTGGCGGCCATGGAGGAGGACCGCGGTGAGCGAGGAGTCCATGGAGCTGTACGACCTGCGGGTGGTCGTCGACTCGATCGGCGGCCGCTCGGTGTGCGGGCTGGCGGTCGGCGACTCCTTCGAGCTGGTCAACTCCGCCGAGCTGCGGATCCCCGACGGCAAGCACTTCTGCGTCTACGCCCTGCAGTCGGTGCTGCCGCTGCTGCCGGCCAAACAGCGCCGGCTGGCGGCCACCGACTGGCTGGAGCGGGACAACCTGGTCGCCTGCCCCGACCCGGAGGAGCGGCTGGTCATGCGGATCGAGCGCACCCGCACGGTGCGGCTGGACCCCGAGGACCTCACGTGAGGACCGAGATCGGCCTGGGCCTGCAGTCGGACAAGGCGCCCGGCGACTACGCCCGGCTGGCCGCGGCCGCCGAGGAGCACGGGATCGACGTCCTGTCGGTCTTCGGCGACCTGCTGTACCAGCCGCCGGTCGTGCCGCTGCTGGAGATGGCCCGGGCGACGTCCCGGGTCCGGCTCGGGGCGGCCTGCTGGAACCCCTACACGGTGCACCCCTACGAGCTCGCCGGGCAGTTCGCCGCGCTGGACCGGGCCTCGGACGGCCGGGCGTACCTGGGCCTGGCCCGCGGCACCTGGCTGGGGGCGCTGGGCGTGCCCCAGCCCCGGCCGGTGGCGCACCTGCGGGAGGCCGTCGCGCTGGTCCGCGCGCTGCTGGCCGGCTCGGCCGACGGCCTGGACGGCGAGCTGTACCCGCTCGCGCCCGGCACCACGCTGCGCTACCCCCTGCCGGCGGCGCCGCCGCGGGTGCTGCTGGGCACCTGGGGGCCGACCACCGCCGCCCTGGCCGGCGAGGTCGCCGACGAGCTGAAGGTCGGCGGCTCGGCGAACCCGGCGATGGTCGGGGTGATGCGCGAGTGGACCGCGGTCGGCGCGCGCCGGGCCGGCCGGCCGGACGACGCCGTGGGCATCGTGGTCGGCGCGGTGACCGTGGTCGACGAGGACGGCGACGCCGCCCGGGCCCGGGCGCGCACCGAGGTCGCCATGTACCTGGCCGTGGTCGCCGGGCTCGACCCGACCGTCACCCTGCCCGAGGGCCTGCTCGACGAGGTCGCCGCCCGGGTCGCCGCCGGTGACGACGCCGGCGCCGGCCGGCTGGTGCCCGACGACGTCCTGGACCTGTTCGCCTTCTCCGGCACCCCGGAGCAGGTCGCCGCCCAGGCCCAGCGGCTGGTCGACGCCGGCGCCGCGCGGGTCGAGTTCGGCACCCCCCACGGCCTGACCGACGACCGCGGGGTCGAGCTGATCGGCACCCGGGTCCTGCCGCTGATCGACCGCGCCACCCCCGAGGAGACCGCATGACCACCCGCACCCCCGGCTCCCGGCCCGAGCCGCCGGCCGCCATCCGGCCGGCCGTGCCGCCGCCGCTGGACGACGCCGTCCGGGCCGAGCGGGCGGCGCGCAACGCCGGCGACCCCACCGTGGAGTTCGCCGAGGCGACGCCGTACGAGACCTACGTCGGGGTGCGGCAGCTCCAGGCGCTGGTCCGCACCGTGACCGACCACCCCGCGGAGCCCGCCTTCCTGGTGGTGACCCAGGTGATGGAGCTGTGGTTCACCCTGCTGCGCCGGGAGTGGGAGCTGGCCCAGCGGCAGCTCCGGGCCGACGACCTGGACGGCGCGATCGGCTCCGTCCGCCGGTCGGTGCACCACCTGCGCTCGTTGGACGCCAGCTGGGGCTCGCTGCTCTGGCTCACCCCGGCCGAGTTCAGCGGCTTCCGCGACTCCCTGGGCGAGGCGTCGGGCTTCCAGTCCTACGAGTACCGGCACGTGGAGTTCCTGCTCGGGCTCAAGGCCGAGTCGGTCGTCCGGCCGCACCGCGGCCTGCCCGTGGTGCACGCCGACCTGCAGCGCGCGCTCGCGGCGCCCTCGCTCGAGGACGACGTGCTGGCCCACCTCGCCCGCCGCGGGCTCCCGGTGCCGGCCGCCGTGCTGGAGCGGGACCGGTCCGTCACGCACGACGCCGACCCGGTGGTGACCGAGCTGTGGGCCGGGGTCTACCGCGACCCACGGCCCGGCAACGAGCTGTTCGTGCTGGGTGAGGCGCTCACCGACGTCGCCGAGGTCTTCACCACCTGGCGGCAGCGGCACGTGCTCGCCGTCCGGCGCTCGATGGGCGCCAAGCCGGGCAGCGGCGGGTCGGCCGGGCTCGCCTGGCTGGAGCGCAGCGCCGCCCGGGTCGTCTTCCCCGACCTGTGGGCCGCCCGCACCGCCCTCTGAGCGGTCAGGCCCGGTCGGTGCGGGCGACGCCCCGGAAGGCCAGCAGCAGCACCGTGACGGACTCCAGGCCGGCCAGCGCCAGCAGCCAGGTGCCCGGGCCGACCGTGGTGGCGCCGAACTCCTGGCTGACCGCGCTGACCACGTCGGCGGTCACGAAGACGACGTAGCAGACGAGCATGCCCGCGCCGGTGGCCAGCAGCGCCAGGCCGAACGGCCGCGCCCCGGAGGCCAGGACGGCGACCGCCCCGGCCACCAGCACCGCGCACGCCAGCAGCAGCGCGACGCCGTGGACGAGCACGACCGCCTCGCCGCCGAGGCCGGTGCCGGTGAACCGCTGCACCCAGCCGGTGTACTCGAGCGCGCCGTCCGCGGTGATCTCGGTGCGGTGGTAGGGCAGCACCGACGCCACCAGCGCGAGCACGGCGGTGACGAGGCCCAGCACGGGCAGGAACGGCGCCCGCCGCTGCGGCCGCGCCGGCGGTGGCGGGGCCCAGGACTGCGGTCCGGGTGCGGGTCCCCAGGACGGCGGCGGTGGCGGGGACGCCTCCCAGTCCTGGCCGGCCGGGTACGGCGGCGACCAGTGCTCCGACCCCGACGACGACCCCGACGACGACCCCGACGACGACCCCGACGACGACCCCGACGGCGGACCGGCCTGGGATCCTCCGGGGTGCCACGGTCGTTCGGGGGTGCCCACCCCCTCAGTGTGCGGCAGCGAGCCGGGGGAGCACCTGCTCGCCGAGCACCGTCACCGCGGCGACCGGGTCCGGGCCCAGCGGCGGGCCGAAGGACAGGTGCGACGCGCCCTGCTCCTGCAGCCAGCGGCACCGGCGCACCACCTCGTCGGCGTCCCCGGCGATGCCCAGCTGCAGCATCGCGGGGGTGACCAGGTCGGTGGCCCGCTCCGGGTCGCCGGCGGACAGCGCCGCCTGGATGTCGGCGAAGTCCGCGACGGACAGCCCGGCGCGGGACAGCAGGTACGGGGAGAACGACGCGCCGTAGTAGGCGATCTTCTCGGCCAGCGCGCGCTCGGCCCGGGCGCCGTCGTCGTCCACGGAGACCCAGAACGCGGCCGCGACGTCGACCTCGGCCGGGTCACGGCCGGCGTCGCGGGCGCCGTCGGCCACCAGGTCCCGGGCGACCGGGAAGTGCTCCGGCGGGTAGAGCAGCGGGAGCACGCCCTCGGCCTCCGCGCCGGCCATCGCGAGCATCTTCGGGCTCATCGCCCCCACGTAGACCGGGGCCGGGACGTCGAGGGCGAACCGCAGGTACGCCTCGGCCGTCCAGTCCGCGCCGGCCCCGGCGACGTCGGCCGGGCGGCCGCCCCGCACCAGGGACCGCACGGCCCGCACCGCCTCGCGGGTCCCGGTGAGCGGCAGCGGGCGGGGGATGCCCGCCCAGCCGAGGAACTCCTCGGCACCGGCGGCCAGGCCGAGCAGGAAGCGCCCGCCGGAGAGCTCCTGCAGGGTGGCGGCGGCCATCGCCAGCTCCGCCGGGTGCACCGAGTACGGGTTCATGATGCCGATGCCCAGGCCGATCCGGCTGGTGCTGGTGGCCGCGGCGGCCACCAGCACCGGCGCCGACCGCAGGAACAGGTCGTCGGAGACCCAGACCTGGTCGAACCCGAGCGCCTCGGCGGCGACGACGAGGTCGACGTACTGGGTGACGGTGAGGTCGTTGTTGAGCCGCAGGCTGGTCCGGCCGGTCATGCGCCGGCCCCGGTGCAGGCGTCCAGTTCGACCTCCACGAGGAAGCCCTCGCCGACCAGGCCGGCGACGAACAGCGTGGTGTTGGCCGGGGCGACGTCGCCCAGCACCTCGGCGTGGGCGCGCGCCGCGCCCTCCCAGTCGGCGCCGGGGGCCAGCAGCAGCCGGGTGCGCAGCACCTGCTCCCGGCCCGCCCCGAGGGTGGCGACGGCCGCGACCGCCCGCTCCAGGCAGGCGCGGGCCTGCGCGTGGGTGTCGCCGGGGTGGGCGACGCCGCCGTCCGGACCGGTGTCGGTGGTGCCGCTGACCGCGACGCAGCACCCGGCCCGGGCGGCGCGGCTGTAACCTGCCTCAGCCTCCCAGCCGGTGCCGTCGAGCACGCGCAGCGCAGGGTCGGGAGGTGCTGGGGACATGTGATCTCTCCGTAACCCAACGGCGGGACTGGGATCGCTACCGTACTGGCGCCTGGGAACGTTCCCAACCGACGCACCGCACGCGCTCTGCCCGCAGCACCACCCCACGTCCTGGAGGTCGTCCATGCGCCGCCCCGTGTACCCCGTCGCCGTGGCCCTCGCGGCCACGCTGGGCCTGTCGGCGTGCGGGGGCGGTGGTGACGACGACGGCGGCTCCGCGAGCTCCGGCGACGACCGCACGCTCGTCGTCGACACCTCCTTCCAGCTGACCACCAGCGACCCGGCCCGGATGTTCGAGCCGACCGGCCAGATCGTCGACCACGTCATCTACGAGACGCTGTTCACCTTCGAGGGCACCGACTCCACGACGCCGCTGCCGCTGATCGCCACCGGCGACGAGGTGTCCGCCGACGGCCTCACCCACACCATGGCGCTGCGCGACGACGTCACCTTCTCCGACGGCACGCCGCTGACCGCCGACGACGTGGTCTTCTCGCTCAACCGGGTCGCGCAGGTCAAGGGCAACCCCTCGTTCCTGATGGACGGCGTCACGGTGGCCAAGGTCGACGACACCACCGTCACCCTCACCACGGCGACCCCCGACCCGGCGCTGCCGTTCAAGCTGACCAACCCGGCGCTCGGCGTGGTCAACTCCGCGGCGGTCACCGAGGCCGGCGGCTCCGCCGACCCGGGTGCCGACACCGCGGACACCGCCGAGGACGCGCTGAACGAGGAGTCGCAGGGCTCGGGCCCCTACGTGCTGGACACCTTCGACGTCCAGGACCAGGTCGTGCTGGTCCGCAACGAGGAGTACTGGGGCGACGCGCCGGCGTACTCCCGGATCGTCATGCGCAACACCGAGTCGTCGGTGCAGTCGGTCAACGTCCGCAGCGGCGACAGCCAGCTGGTGCTCGACCTCTCCGCCGACCAGGCCGCCGACCTCGGTGGCGACGTGACGGTGGACAGCAGCGCCTCGGCCAACGTCTTCTTCGTCTACACCAACAACGACCCGGCCGTGTCGCCGATCACGTCGAACCCGGCGTTCCAGGAGGCCGTCCGCTACGGCATCGACTACGAGGCGCTCGTCGAGCTGGCCGGGGAGGGCGCCAGCCAGACGCCCGGCGTCATCCCCACCACGTTCCTCGGCGCCCTGGACCCCTCCGACGCCGTGGCCCGCGACGTCGACCGGGCGAAGGAGGCCCTGGCCCGCTCCGGGGTCGCCGACCCGACGGTGACGATGAGCTACCCCAGCGACGTGCAGGTCAACGGCCTCGACTTCGGTGACCTCGCCGCCGCGGTGCAGCAGCAGCTGGCCGAGGTCGGCATCACCCTGGAGCTGGCGCCCGCCCCGGTGCAGACCGCCCTGGAGGGCTACCGCGCCGGCACCGAGCAGATGGGCCTGTGGTCGTGGGGCCCGGACTACCCGGACCCGTCGGACTACCTGGTCTTCACCCCCGGCCAGCTGGTCGGGCTGCGCGCCGGCTGGCCGGCCGGGGCCGACCCCGAGCTGGAGCAGGCGGCCGCGGCCGTCGCCTCCGAGTTCGAGGAGGGCGCCCGCACCGAGCAGTACACCGCGATCCAGCAGCGGCTCAACGAGGTCGGTCCGTTCTACCCGCTCATCCAGCCCGCCCAGGTGCTGGCCTACTCCTCGTCGCTGGACGGGGTGGCCTTCAACCCGAGCTGGACGGTCGACCTCGCGGACCTCGGCTGAGCACCGCCCTCCCGCCGCGGGCCGGGGCCGGGCAGCTGCCCGGCCCCGGTCCCGGGCGTGCGGACGACGACGACGGTCCGGCACCGGTGGCGCCGCGGGCACCGTGGCGGCACCGCGCGCTGCTGCGCTTCGTGCTCCGACGGCTGCTCGCCGGGCTGCTGCTGTGCCTGGGCGTCACGCTGGTGTCCTTCCTGCTCACCCAGGCGGTCCCCGGCGACCCGGTGACGGCCAACCTCGGTCAGCGTGCGTCGGAGGACCCGGCCGCGGTGGCGGCGTTCCGGGCGGCCAACGGGCTGGACCAGCCGCTGCCGCAGCAGTACCTGACCTACCTGGGCAACCTGCTGACCGGCGACTTCGGCGACTCGCAGCAGACCCGCAACCCGGTCGCCAGCGACCTCGGGGAGAAGGTGCCGGCCACCATGGAGCTGGCGCTGGCGGCCATCGTCATCGCCGTGGTGCTCGGTGTCGGCTTCGGCATCGTCGCCGCGCTGTACCGGGACCGCTGGCCGGACCAGGTGCTGCGCGTCCTCTCCCTCACCGGCGTCTCGGTGCCGACCTTCTGGCTGGCGCTCATCGCCTACTACTGGGTCTCGTTCAAGGCCGACCTGCTGCCCGCCGGCGGCCGGCTGGCCCCGGGCGCCCAGGCCCCGGAGCAGGTCACCGGGCTCTACACCGTCGATGCGCTGCTGGCCGGTGACTGGGCGACCTTCGGCGACGCGGCGGCCCACCTGGTCCTCCCGGCGATGGTGCTGGCCTCCTTCACCGTCGGGGTGCTGCTCCGCTTCACCCGGGCCTCGGTGCTGGAGGTGCTCGGCGACGAGTACGTGCGGGCCGCCCGCGCCAAGGGCCTGCCGGAGTTCACCGTGGTGCGCCGGCACGTGCTCCGTCCCGCGCTGGTGTCGGTGGTGACGGTGACCGGCGTGGCCTTCGCCGGGCTGCTGTCGGGCACCGTGCTGGTCGAGCAGATCTTCAGCTGGCGGGGCCTCGGCGCCTACGCCTACACCAGCGCGCTCGCCCTCGACCTGCCCGCGATCATGGGCGTCAGCGTCGTGGTCGCGATCATCTACGTCCTGCTCAACCTGGTGGTGGACCTGTTGTACGGCGTCATCGACCCGCGGTTGCGTCAGTCGTGAGGGGCTGGTCGTGACCGCCCCGGACCCGCTCGTCGTCCCGGCCGCGCCGCTGGCCGGCGACACCGACGTCGCCGCAGTGGCGGCGCCGACCGCCGCCCGCACGCTGGCCCGGTCCCCGTGGCGCCGGCCGCTGGGGCTGATCGGGCTGGTGGTGATCGTGCTGTGGGTGCTCGTGGCGATCGCCGCGCCGCTGCTCGCGCCCTTCGACCCGCTGGCCCAGGTCGCGCCCAAGCTGCTGGAGCCCTCCGGCGAGCACTGGTTCGGCACCGACAACCTGGGCCGCGACGTGTTCTCCCGGGTGCTCTACGGCGCCCGCCTGTCCGTGCCGCTGGCGATCCTGCTGGTGGTGCTGGCCACCCTGGTCGGCTCGGTGCTGGGCGCGGTGGCCGGCTACTTCGGGCGGTGGGTCGACGCCGGCATCATGCGGCTGACCGACCTGGTCTTCGCCTTCCCGGGCATCATCCTGGCCATGGCGGTCACCGCGGCGCTCGGGGCAGGGCTGCGCAACGCCGTCCTGGCCTTGGTCGTGGTCACCTGGCCCTCCTACGCCCGGGTGGTGCGCGGGCTGGTGCTGTCCACCCGCGAGCAGGACCACATCCAGGCCTCCCGGCTGCTGGGCTCCTCCGCGCTGCGCACCCTCGCCGTCGACGTGCGCCCCACCGTGCTGGGGCCGGTTCTGGTGCTGTCCGCGCTCGACGTCGGCAACGCCGTCCTGCTGCTGTCCGGCCTGTCCTTCCTGGGGCTGGGCGCCCGCCCGCCCGCGCCGGAGTGGGGTGCGATGGTGTCGGCCGGTGCCCAGGTCTTCGACAGCTGGTGGGTCGGCCTCTTCCCGGGCCTGGCGATCCTCACCGTCGTGCTGGCGTTCAACTTCCTCGGCGACACCCTGCGTGACGCCCTCGACCCGCGCACCGCGCGCGCCCTGCGCGGATGACCGGCCCTGGGGAGGGAACGCCGTTGCTCGAGATCAGCGGCCTGCGGGTGGAGCTGCCGCACCGGTCGGCGGGCATGGTGCCCGCCGTCGACGGCGTCGACCTGCACGTCGGCCGGGGCGAGGTGCTCGGCGTCGCCGGCGAGTCCGGCAGCGGCAAGACGATGACCGCGCTGGCGACGCTGGGGCTGCTGCCGCACGGCGCCCGGACGTCGGGGTCGATCCGGCTGGCCGGCCGGGACCTGCTCGGGCTGCCCGCGCGGCAGTTGCGCGACGTCCGCGGCAAGGAGGTGGCGATGGTCGCCCAGGACCCGCGCACCGCGCTGCACCCGATGCTCACCGTCGAGCGGCAGCTCACCGAGCACCTGCGCCACCACCACGGCGTCGGCCGCCGGGCCGCCCGGGCCGAGGCCGAGGAGCTGCTGGACCAGGTGCGGATCCCCGACCCGGGGAAGGCGCTGGCCCGCTACCCGCACGAGTTCTCCGGCGGCATGCGGCAGCGGATCGCGATCGCCTCGGCCCTGGCCGGGCGGCCCGAGCTGCTCATCGCCGACGAGCCGACGACCGCGCTGGACGTCACGGTGCAGGCCGGCATCCTGCGGCTGCTGGACCGGCTGCGCCGGGAGCGGGGCCTCGCCGTCCTGATCATCACCCACGACCTGGGGGTGCTGTCGTCGCTGGCCGACCGGCTGGTGGTCATGTACGCCGGGCGGGTGGTCGAGACCGGCACCACCGCCGAGGTGCTCACCGCGGCCCGGCACCCGTACACCCGCGGCCTGCTCGACGCCCTGCCCGAGGGCGGCACCGCCACCATGCGGCCGATCCCCGGCAGCCCCCCGGCGCTGGGCGCGGTGCCGGCCGGGTGCCCGTTCCACCCGCGGTGCGCGCACGCCCGGGAGTCCTGCCGGCAGCAGGTGCCCCCGCTGCTGGAGATCGGCCCCGCCCGGGAGTCGGCCTGCCCGGTCGACCCCTACGCCCCCGTTCCGCTGCAGGAGGTGCGATGAGCATCCTGACCGCGACCGACGTCGAGGTGACCTACCCGGGCGCCGGGTCCCCGGTCCGCGCGGTGGCCGGCGTCGACCTGGCCGTCGAGGCCGGTGAGGTGCTGGGCCTGGTCGGCGAGAGCGGCTGCGGCAAGTCCAGCCTGGCCCGCGCGCTGGTCGGGCTGGTGTCGCCCAGCGCCGGCACGGTGACCTTCGCCGGCGAGCCGGTGCAGGCGCTGCGCCGCCGGGCCCGGCCGCGGGCGCAGCGGCGGCTGCAGATGGTCTTCCAGGACCCCTACAGCTCACTCAACCCGCGCCGCCGGGTCGGCGCCCAGATCAGCGACGCCATCCGGCTGTCCGGCGGCCGGACCGGGTCCGACCGGGTCGGTGCGCTGCTGGAGCGGGTGGGCCTGGACCCGGCGATGGCGACCCGCTACCCGCACGAGTTCTCCGGCGGGCAGCGGCAGCGGATCGCGGTGGCCCGGGCGCTGGCCGCCGACCCCTCGGTGATCGTGGCCGACGAGCCGATCTCCGCCCTGGACGCCTCGGCCCAGGCCCAGGTGGCCAACCTGCTCGTCGGACTGGCCAAGGAGGAGGGGGTCGCCGTCGTGTTCATCTCCCACGACCTGGCCATCGTGCGGCAGGTCGCCGACCGGACGGCGGTGATGTACCTGGGCACGATCGCCGAGGTCGGGCCCACCGCGACGCTGTGGAACGACCCCCGGCACCCCTACACGCAGGCGCTCATCGCCGCGGTGCCCACGCCGGACGGCAGCGGCCTGCTGCCGGCCGACCTGCCCGGCGACGTGCCCGACCCCTCGGCCCCACCGCCGGGCTGCCGCTTCCACCCGCGCTGCCCCGTCGTCCAGGCCGAGTGCCCCACCTGGGAGCCGGTGCTCCGGCTGCAGGGCCCCGGCCACCGCGCGGCCTGCGTGCTCGCCCCCGACCTCGAGGCCGCAGGCGTCCCGGTGGGTGCCCGGTGAGCGCGTGGGACGACGTCCAGGCCCTCGGCGCGGAGATCTGGGCGTGGCGGCGGCTGCAGGCACCCCGGTCCCGCGACGACATCCCCCGGATGGAGCGGCCGCCGACCTGGGCGCCGGACTTCTCCCGGGCCGCCGTGGCCGCCGCCCGCGAGACCCGCGCCGGGTTCGCCGCCCGGCTGGCCGCGATCGACCTCGCCGGCGCGGACGTGCCCACCCGGGTGGACGCGGCACTGCTGGGGTCGGCGCTCGCCCGGGTGCACTGGGAGCTGGACGTGCTGCGCTCCTGGCAGCGCGACCCGTCGTTCTGGGTGGACCAGACGCTGGGCACCGTCTTCGACGCCCTGGTGCAGCCGCCGCCCTTCGACGAGGACCGGGTCACCGCCCTGCGCACCCGGCTGACCGCCGTCCCGGGCGCGGTCGCGACCGCCCGCGAGGTGCTCACCGGGCACGCCGAGCGCGAGCTGGCCGGGGTGGCCGTCGCCATGCTCGGCGACGCCGGCAGCCGGCTGACCACCGCGATCGGCGCCCTGCCCGCGCCGGTGGCCGCGGAGCTCGCGGAGGTGGCCGCGGTCGCCGGGGAGGCGCTGGACGGCCTCACCCGGTGGCTCACCGACACCGGCCCGGGGATGCCGGCGTTCCGGCCGGTCGGCCGGGAGGCGTTCACCGCCTTCCTCCGCCAGGTGGCGCTCGCCCCCGAGCCGCTGGACTGGATGGTCGCCGCCGGGCGCACCGAGTTCGCCCGGGCCGTGACGATGGAGGCGGTCGCTGCCGCCGCGGCGGCCGACGTGCCGGTGCCGCCGCTGCCGGCGTCGGTGGCCGACCACGTCGCCGACGAGGTGCGGGCCGAGGCCGAGGTGCGCGCCTGGTACGCCCAGCGGGGCCTGCTGCGCATCCCGGCCGAGCTGGGCGCCTACACCTTCGTGCCGCGCCCGCCCTGGCTCGAGCCGCTGGTCGGGCTGGGGGTCACCGACGACCTGCTCGGCCCGTCCCGGGTGGGCCAGGACCCGGTGGCCTACGCCCCCGACCCCGCGCCGGACCTGCCGTTCTTCTACCGGGCCAACATGCTCGACCCGCGGCTGGGCGTGGCCCACGAGGGCGTGCACGCCGTCCAGCTCGCCTGGTCCTGGACCCATCCCGACCCGCTGCGCCGCGAGTACACCGACAGCCTCGCCAACGAGGGCCTCGCCTTCTACGACGAGGAGATGCTGCTGGACTCCGGGCTGTGGTCCGACGCGCCGCACAGCCGGGTGGTGGTCGCCCGCTTCCTCCGGCTGCGCGCCCTGCGGGTCGAGGTCGACGTCCGGCTGGCCACCGGCGAGCTGACGATCGACGGGGCCGCCCGGCTGCTCGAGGAGCGGGTGCCGATGGACCGGGAGACCGCCCAGGAGGAGGCCGCCTTCTTCGCCGGCACGCCCGGGCAGGCGCTCACCTACCTGGTGGGCAAGCTGCAGATCCAGTCGCTGCTGGCCGACCTGGTGGCCGCGCAGGGCGACGCCTTCGACCTGCGGGCCTTCCACGAGCGGCTGTGGCTGGAGGGCAACGTCCCGCTGGCCCTGCAGCGCTGGGAGCTGCTCGGCACCGAGCCCGACCTCCGGGGCTAGGGCAGGCCGGCGGCGGGGAGCTCCTGCTCGTGGTGGTGGCAGATCAGCCAGCCGTCGCCGGCCCGGCGCAGCACGTCGGTCACCCGGGCGGTGCTGGTCGTGCCGTCGGCGTACCCGACGTCCAGCAGGTGCCGGCACCAGGCGACCTCGCCCACGCCGTCGACCAGCACCTCCCGCGGGGTCAGCGTGGCGACCGCCGGGCCGGTGGCGGGGGCGTCGACCCGGCCGGCCCGGACCGCGTCGAGGTCGGCGGTGCCGTGCAGCAGTGGCGCGTGGTCGTGGTTCCAGATGGTGACGTTCCCGTCGAGCACCGTGTCGACGGCCCGGGCGTCACCGGTGAGGAAGCCGGCGTAGACGGTGGCCACGGTCGCCCACACCGCCTCGCCTGCCTGCTGGTCCAGGGCGCCTCGGACGGTCACGGTCGGGTCGGCTGGGATCTGCACGGCACCAGGTTAGCGAGTTCGTAACGCAGGCATGGGAAGGTTTCCATGACGCCGATCGAGGAGGAGCCCATGAGCACGGTGCGGATGTTCGTCAACGGCCAGGCGATGCGCGGGGGGACGCTGCACGGCGCGCTGGCCGGGGCGGAGTTCCTCGGCGCCGCGGAGACCGCCGCGCGCTACCGCTTCCGCTCCTTCGGCGACTTCCCGGGCCTGGTCCCCGTCGCCGACGGGGGCGCCCGGATCGCCGGGGAGCTGTACGCCGTCGACTACGCGACCCTGCGCGACCAGCTGCTGCCCGGCGAGCCGCCCGAGCTGGAGCTCTCCGTCATCGAGCTGGCCGACGGCACCGGCAGCTGCTCGATGGTCGTGCGGGTCGGCGAGACCGGCGGCACCGACATCACCGAGCACGGCAGCTGGGCGGCCGCCTGCGCCGCCGGGGCGGCCTGATGCGGGCCGACCTCGTCGTCCGGGGCGGGACGGTCGTCACCGACGGCTGGTCCGGCCCGGTCGACGTCGTCGTCGCCGACGGCCGGGTCGCCGCCCTGGTCGAGCCGGGCTCGGTGCGGGCCGCCGACGAGGTCGACGCCTCGGGCCGGGTCGTGGTGCCCGGCGGGGTCGACCCGCACTGCCACGTCGGGTTCACCTCGGGCGACTTCACCTCCCTCGACGACCACCGGCAGTGCACCACCGCCGCCGTCGCCGGGGGCACGACGACGATCGTCGACTTCGCCATCCCCCGGCCCGGCCAGGCCCCCGCGGACGTCGCCGCGCTGCAGCGGGCCAAGGCGCCGGAGGGGCTGTGCGACTCCGCGCTGCACGCCAGCGTCGTGGAGTGGGACGGCACCACCGCCGAGCAGCTGCGCCAGCTGGCCGACGAGGGACTGCGCACGGTGAAGATGTTCACCACCTACCGCGGCGAGACGATGGCCGACGAGGACACCTTCCTGCGGGTGATGAAGACCCTCGGCCCGCTCGGCGGCATGGTCATCGCGCACTGCGAGGCCAACCACCTCATCGAGGAGCAGCAGGCCGAGCAGGCCGCCGCCGGGCGCATCTCCGCCGCGCACCACCACGAGACCCGGCCGGAGCTGGCCGAGGACGCCTCGGTCGCCCAGGTGCTGGCCATCGCCGAGTCGCTGGGCACGCCGGTGTACTTCGTGCACCAGTCGACGCCCACCGCGGTGGACCTGGTGGCCACCGCCCGCCGGCAGGGCGTCCGGGCGCACAGCGAGGCGGTCGCCCACCACCTCACCCTGGACGACGGCGTCTACGGCGGCGCGCACCCCGAGCGGTTCGTCTGCTGCCCGCCGCTGCGGCCGGCCGCCACGGTGCGCGAGCTGGGCACCCGGCTGGTCAGCGGCGCGATCGACACCGTGGGCAGCGACCACTGCTGCTACGACACGGCGCAGAAGACGACGATCGACTCCGACGTCCGGCTGATGCCCAACGGCCTGCCGGGCGTGGAGACCCGGCTGGTGGTCGTGCAGGACGCCTTCGTGCGCACCGGGCTGCTGTCCTGGGAGCGCTTCGTGGAGGTGACCGCGGCCGCGCCGGCCCGGCTCAACGGCATCTACCCGCGCAAGGGCAGCCTGCTGCCGGGGTCCGACGCCGACATCGCCGTCTGGGACCCGGCCGCGGCCCGGACCATCACCACGGCCGGCCTGCACATGGCCACCGACTACACGCCGTACGAGGGCCGGGAGGTGCGCGGCTGGCCCACGACGGTGCTGGTCGGCGGGCACGTCGTGGTCGACGGCTCCCAGGTGGTCGACGACACCGCCCGCGGCCGGCACCTGCCGGCCGCTCCGCTGCGCTGGTGAGGAGCGACCGATGAACCGCGACGACGTCGACTGGCGGGGCTACTGGCCGGCCGCCCCCACCCCGTTCACCGCCGACGGCGCGCTGGACGAGGCCGCCCTCACGGCGGTCCTGCAGCTGTACCGCGACCAGGGCGTGCACGGCGTGCTGGTCAACGGCACCACCGGCGAGTGGTTCGCCCAGTCGCCGGAGGAGCGCCGCCGGGTGGCCGAGGTGGCCGTCGCGGCGCTCGCGGGGTCGGGCATCCCGGTCGTGGTGGGCTGCAACAGCTACACCGCCGCCGAGACGATCGGGCTGGCCGAGCACGCCCGGCAGGCCGGCGCGGACGGCGCGCTGACCACCCCGCCGCCGTACGTGCACCCCTCCGACGCGGAGGTGCTGGCCTTCTACCGCACCGTCACCGAGGCGGTCGACCTGCCGTGGATGGTCTACAACTGGCCGCGCGGCACCGCGGTGGACCTGAGCGTGCCCGTGCTGTCCGAGCTCGCCGACCTGGACCGGGTCGTGGCGATCAAGGACAGCACCGGCGACGAGCTCAAGGCGCTGGAGGGCTGCGAGGCCGTGGTCGACCGGGTGCGGTTCTTCGGCCGGTTCATCCACCGCCGCGGGATGGCCTTCCTGACCGGCCTGGGCGGGGACGGCAACATCGACGGCGGCGCGCTCGGCGCCCCGTTCGCCGTCCCGTTCTACGAGGCCGTGTGGGCCGGCGACCTGGCCACCGCCCGGAGCTGGTCGGACCGGTACGGCGCCCTGGTGAAGGCCCTGGTCAACAACGACTACAGCGCCCGCTTCGCCTCACCCACCGCCCAGGTCAAGGCCGGGATGAACGTCCTCGGCCAGCCCGGCGGCTGGGTCCGGCCGCCGCTGCTGCCGCTCACCGACCCGGCGCTGCTGGCGCAGCTGCAGGCCGCGCTGCACGGCGCGGGACTGCGGTGACCGCAGCGACGGCCGACGTCGTCGTCATCGGGGCCGGCATCGTCGGGGCGGCCTGCGCCCACCGGCTGGCCACCGCGGGCCTGCGGGTCGTCGTCCTCGACCGCGGCCTGCCCAACGGCGAGGGGTCGGGGGCCAGCGCGGCGAACGTGCACGCCCAGGGCATCCACACCCGCCGGCCGGGGCAGACGGTGCCGGTCGACATCCGCCGGCTGATGCCGCTGCAGCGCGCCGCCCGGGAGCGCTGGGACACCCTGGACGCCGAGCTCGGCCGGCCCACCGGGCTGGTCGCCGGCGGCGGGTTCATGGTCGCCGAGACCGAGGAGCAGGTCGCCGACCTGGCGGCCAAGCACGGCTGGGAGGCCGCGGCCGGCATCGTCACCGAGCTGGTCGACGGCGACACCGCCCGCCGGGAGCTGCCGTTGCTGGGCCCGGGCGTGCTGGCCGCGTCCTGGTGCGCCGCGGACGCCCACGCCGACCCGGAGCTCGTCGTCCCGGCCTACCTGGCCGCCGCGGTCGACGCCGGCGCGGAGGTCCTGCCGCACTGCGAGGTCCGGGAGCTGCGGCAGGGCGCCACCGGCTGGACCGTCGTCGCCGGCGACCGGGAGTGGTCGGCGCCGGCCGTGGTCGACGCCGCCGGCCCGTGGATGGCCCGGGTCGCGGCGCTGGCCGGGCTGCGGATGGAGCTCACCCCGCTGGCCATCCAGATGCTGCGGCTGCCGACCGGGCCGGAGCGGCTCCCGTGGCTGGTGCAGCACGTCGGCGAGGGCTTCTCGGTCAAGGAGGACGCGCTCGGCCGGGTCGTCGTGGGCGGCGGCTGGCCGGCCGCGCCGTGGCAGCTGGACGAGCGCCCGGCCGTCGACCCGGCGAGCACGCGCGGCAGCCGCGACCAGCTCGGCCGGGTGCTGCCCGCCCTGGCTCGGCGCCCGGTCGAGGCGGTCTGGCCGGGGCCGCTGGGCGCCACCCCCGACGAGATGCCGGTGGTGGGGCCCCTGCTGCCCGGCCTGGTCGCCGTCGGCGGCACCTACTCCTTCACGCTGGCGCCGCTGTGGGCCGACGTGGCCGCGGCCCTGGTCACCGGGGGCCGTCCGCCGGTCGACCTCGCCGGCCTGGGCCCCGAGCGGCTGCTGCGGCCGGCGGGCACCGGCGGCTGACCGGGCCGGTCAGCGGCGCGGCGGCGGACCGGTCGAGCCGCGCGGCACCAGCACCGGCTCCACGACGTCCCGGTGCACGCCGGTGTCGGCGCCGGTGAGCTGCTCGACCAGCCGCACCACCGCCGCCCGGCCCATCTCGGTGGCCCGGTTGTCGACCACCGTCATCGGCGGGTGCCACCAGGCGAAGGACGGCTCGTCCTCGGTGCAGATCACCGACAGCCCCGACGGGACGTCGATGCGGCGCTCGGACAGCACGGCCAGGACGCCGGAGATCGCCTCGTGGTTGGTGATCAGCAGCGCGGTGGGCGGGTCGGGCAGCGCGAGCAGCCGCTCGGTGGCCGACCGGCCGAAGCCCGGCTCGAAGGGGCCGCGCTCGACCAGCGCCGGGTCGACCGGCAGCCCGGCCGCCCCCAGCGCCTCCACGATGCCCACGTGCTGCTCGCGGCCGGAGGTGAACCGGTCGAGGCCGCCGACCTCGGCGACCCGGGTGTGGCCGGCGGCGAGCAGGTGCTCGACGGCCAGCCGGCCCGCGGTGCCGTAGCCCGGCATCACCGACGTCGCCCGGGCCCCGGGCACCTCCCGGTTCATCGTCACCACCGCGGTGCCCTCGTCCAGCAGGGCGTTGATGCGGTCGTGGTTCCCGCCGGAGCCGGCGATCACCACGCCGTCGAAGTGGTGCTCGGCGACGGTGTCGAGGAAGGCCGCCTCGCGGGCCGGGTCGCCGTCGGTGGAGCAGACCAGCACCTGGTGCGCGGCGGTGACCCCCCACGCCTGCACGGCGTCGGCGATGGCGGTGAAGCTGGCGTTCCACAGGTTGTTGACCACCAGGCCGATCAGCCCGGTCCGCCGGGTGCGCAGGGCGCTGGCCATCCGGTTGGGCCGGTAGCGCAGGCTGCGCGCGGCCTCCAGCACCCTCTCCCGGGTGTCGGGCAGCACGCTGGGGTGGCCGGTCAGGGCCCGGCTGGCCGTGCTGGTCGACACCCCCGCCAGCTGCGCGACCGCGATGAGGGTCGCTGCCATGGCACGAACCTAGGGCAGCGGCCGGGTGCGCATTCCCGGTGACGCCGTGAGATCCCTCGCGGGTAGCCCGGCGACGGCGCGGGTAGGCCCAGGACCAGGTCGGTCGCGCGCCGTCGCGCTGCGTGCCGCCTCACTCTCGTCCGACCACCCGTCCCACCACCGGAGGACCCCGCATGGCCACCGTGCCCACGATCACCCTGAACAACGGCGTCGAGATCCCGCAGCTGGGCTTCGGCGTCTACCAGGTCAAGCCCGAGGAGACCGCGCAGGCGGTGCAGACCGCGCTCGAGGTCGGCTACCGGCACATCGACACCGCCGAGATGTACCGCAACGAGGCCGGCGTCGGCGAGGGCGTCCGCAACTCGGGCATCCCGCGCGAGGAGGTCTTCGTGACCTCCAAGCTCAACAACGGCTTCCACGCCCACGACGACGCGCTGGCCGCCTTCGACGGCACCCTCGCCGCGCTGCAGTTCGACTACGTCGACCTGTTCCTCATCCACTGGCCGCTGCCGGGCATCGACGTGGACTTCGTCGAGACCTGGAAGGCGATGGAGGAGATCTACCGCTCCGGCCGCGCCAAGTCGATCGGCGTCTCCAACTTCAGCGCCCACCACCTGCGCAAGCTGCACGGCGAGACCGACGTCGTGCCGGCGGTGAACCAGATCGAGGTGCACCCCTACCTCGCCCAGGACGAGCTGCGCGCGTTCAACGCCCAGCACCAGATCGCCACCGAGGCCTGGTCGCCGATCGCGCAGGGCAAGGTGCTCGACGACCCGGCGCTGCTGCGGGTGGCCGAGCGCGTCGGCAAGACCCCGGCCCAGGTCACGCTGCGCTGGCACGTCCAGCGGGGCGACATCGTGTTCCCGAAGTCGGTCACCCGCAGCCGGATCGAGGAGAACTTCGCGATCTTCGACTTCGAGCTCTCCGAGGACGACCTGCGCGAGATCACCGCGCTGGACCGCAACGAGCGCACCGGCCCCGACCCGGACACGTTCAACTACATCCCGGAATGACCTCCCCCGGGATCAGGTGACCTGATCCCGGCTGCTCCTGGCTCACGGCACGCGCTGAGCCAGGAGCACCGGAGCTGAGCCTGGACGCGACGGCCGCCGACCCCACCCGGGAAGGCGGCCGTCGCTGCGTCCCTCAGTCGGTGGTGACGAAGTCGATGAGCTCCTCGACCCGGCCGATCAGGGTCGGCTCCAGGTCGGTCCACACCTTCACCCGGGCGAGGATGCGCTGCGCCCAGACGTAGCCGGTGTCGTCCTCCCAGCCCAGCCGCCGGCAGACGCCGGTCTTCCAGTCCTCGCCGCGGGGCACGGTGGGCCACGCCTGGATGCCGACGACGGAGGGCTTGACCGCCTGCCAGATGTCGATGAACGGGTGCCCGACGACGAGTGCGTGCGCACCGGGGGCCCCGGCCCCCGTCCGCATGACCTCAGCGGCGATCCGGGTCTCCTTGGAGCCGGTGACCAGGTGGTCGACCAGGACCCCGAGCCGGCGGCCGGCCGAGGGGCGGAACTCGCGGACGATCCCGGGCAGGTCGTCGACGCCGTGCAGCGGCTCCACGACGACGCCCTCGATCCGCAGGTCGTGGCCCCAGACCTTCTCCACCAGCTCGGCGTCGTGCTTGCCCTCGACGTAGATCCGGCCCTCGCGGGCGACCCGGGCGCGCGCGCCGACGACGTAGGTCGACCCCGAGGCGCTGCGCTGCGGGCCGGAGGGTGCGTTCTGCTTCGGCCGCACCAGCACGACCGGCCGGCCGTCGACCCAGAAGCCGGGCCCGAGCGGGTAGGCCCGCACCTTGCCGAACCGGTCCTCGAGGTGGACGACGTCCTTCTCGCACCGGACGACGGCGCCGACGAACCCGCTGCTGGGGTCCTCGACGACGACGTCCTTCGCCGCCTCGACCTGCGGGACCGGCTTCTTCTTCGTGCGGGGGTGGACCAGGTCGTCGTACGGCGAACGTGGAGGCACCCGTCCATGCTCGGCGCGACCGGCGCCCCACCGCTGCCGCGACACGCCCGAGCTGCCGGACGGCTGCACCGTCCCGGCGTGTCGCACCTGGGCCGTGCGGCGGCGTGTCCGGGCCGATCGGAGGCGTGACCTGCGCGGACGGCCCCGGCGCGGCGGTCGGCCCGGCCGCTGCGTCCTCACGGAGGGTCAGATCGATCATGAACCCCCTGTTTCCGGATGTGCTGACCGGGCATCCCGGTGAGAGAGCGACCTCACATCCCCCGAGCAGAGGAGCGGAACCATGATCGGCACCGACACCCTCGACCGCGTGATCGGCGCAGACGTCATCGACGCCGAGGGCAACAAGATCGGCACGGCTTCCGAGGTGTTCCTGGACGACCAGTCCGGCAACCCCGAGTGGGTCACGGTGAAGACGGGTCTGTTCGGCACGAAGGAGACCTTCGTGCCGATCCGGAACGCCGACCTCACCGGCGACGGCCTGCGCGTACCCGTCAGCAAGGCGGCCGTGAAGGACGCCCCCAAGATCGACACGGACGGCCACCTCTCCCCGCAGGAGGAGGAGGAGCTGTACCGCTACTACGACATGGGCGGCACCGGCACCACCGGCACCGAGACCACCGGCCGGCACGGCACGGCCGAGTACACCCAGACCGGCACCGCGCAGACGACGACGAACACCGGCATGGGCGCGGGCATGACCGACCCGACCGGCGACACCACGGCGAACAGCACCGCCGGGTACACCGACACGAACCGTCACGGCACCAAGGGCCACGACACCTCGGGCCCGACCACGGACGACGCTATGACGCTGTCCGAGGAGCGCGTGAACGTCGGCACCCAGCAGGTCGAGGCCGGCCGCGCGCGGCTGCGCAAGTACGTCGTCACGGAGAACGTGACCCAGACCGTGCCCGTGTCGCACGAGGAGGTCCGGGTCACCCGCGAGCCCATCACCGACGCCAACGTGGGCAACGCGATGGACGGGCCGGCGATCTCCGAGGAGGAGCACGAGGTCACGCTGCACGCCGAGCGCGCCGTCGTGGAGAAGGAGGCCGTGCCGGTCGAGCGCGTGCGCCTGGACACCGAGACGGTCACCGAGCAGCAGCAGGTGAGCGAGACGGTCCGCAAGGAGCGCGTCGACACCGACGGCATCGAGGGCCAGGGCGTCGCCGGTCGCACGACCGGAGACAACCGCAGCTGAGGACGAGGCCGAGGACGCGATCAGCCGGGACGACGACCGCCGCGTCTGATCGCAGCACCCGCACCACCTGACAGACCCCACAGCACCCGCCCCGGCCGTTCGGGGCGGGTGCTGTGCTGTCCGGGCCGTCGGTCAGGATCGACGGCATGGCAGCAGCCCGGGTCGTGGTGGTCGGTGGCGGCATCGTCGGGGCGACGACCGCCTGGCAGCTCGCCCGGCGCGGCGTGGAGGTCGTCCTGGTCGAGTCCGAGGAGCCCGGGCGGGCCACCTCTGCCGGCGCCGGCATCGTGCAGCCCTGGCGGCCGGCGGCCGGCGGCCCCTGGGCCCGCTACAGCGACCTGGCCGGCGCCACCTGGCCCGGGCTCGCCGCCGACCTGGCCGCCGACTCCGGCCGCGACCCGAGCCACGCGACCGTCGGCGGGCTGACCGTCAGCCACGACCTCGCCGCGCTGCAGGGCATGGCCGAGGAGCTCGAGGCCGCCCGGGCAGCCCGCAGCTGGACCGGGCTGGGCCGCGTCGAGGTGCTCGCGCCGGGCCGGGCGGCCGAGAGCTTCCCGGTGCTGGACCCCTCGTTCGCCGCGGTCTGGAGCGAGGGCACCGGCCGCGTCGACGGGCGGGTCTTCCGGGACGCCGCCGTGGCCGCCGCCGAGCGGGCCGGGGCCCGCCGGTGGTCCGGCCGTGCCGAGCTGGTCGCCGCGGCCGGCCGGGTGCGGGGCGTGCGGGTCGACGAGGAGCAGCTGGACGCCGACGTGGTCGTGGTCGCCGCCGGGGCCTGGACGACGGCGCTGTGCGCACCGCTGGGGCTGGCGCTGGGCCTCGGGCCGATGCGCGGGCAGATCGTGCACCTGCAGGTCCCGGACGGGGGCACCGCGCACTGGCCGACGGTGATGACCCTCGACGAGGAGCACGGGCACCACTACCTGCTCGCCTTCCCCGGCGGCCGGGTCGTGGTCGGCGCCACCCGCGAGCCCGACGCCGGCTTCGACGACCGGGTGACCGCGGCCGGTCAGCGGCAGGTGCTCGACGCCGCGCTCACCCTCGCCCCGGGACTGGCCGGGGCGACGGTGCTGGAGACCCGGGTGGGCTTCCGTCCGGTGACGCCCGACGGGCACCCGCTGCTGGGCGCCGTCCCGGGGTGGGACGGACTGGTCCTCGCCACCGGGCTCGGCGCCAACGGGCTCACCTACGGCCCGCTGACCGGCGTGCTCGCCGCGGGCCTCGCGCTGGGCGAGGCGGCACCGTTCGACCTGACCCCCTTCACGCCCACCCGTTAGGACGCCCGCCCGGGTCCGGGCTCAGTCCTCCAGCGGCAGGGTGTCCCCGGGGCGCGGCATGACCGGGGCGCCGGCCTCCTCCTCCAGCACGTCGGCGGCCGAGCCGACGATGAGGTGGTCGGGCCGGCCGACCGCGGCGGCGTCCTTGCCGGTGTAGTCGAAGCGGTCCAGCACGTGCCGCATCGCCTCGAGCCGGGCGCGCTTCTTGTCGTTGCTCTTGATCACCGTCCACGGCGCGTGGGCCGTGTCGGTGTGCAGGAACATGGCCTCCTTGGCGTCGGTGTAGGCCTCCCACTTGTCCAGGCTGGCCAGGTCGGTGGGGGAGAGCTTCCACTGCCGCACCGGGTCGATCTGCCGCACGATGAACCGGCTGCGCTGCTCGCCGCGGGTCACCGAGAACCAGAACTTGACCAGCTGGATGCCGCTGTCGACGAGCATCCGCTCGAACTCCGGGGCCTGGCGCATGAAGAGCAGGTACTCCTCGGCGGTGCAGTAGCCCATCACCCGCTCGACGCCGGCGCGGTTGTACCAGGACCGGTCGAACATGACCATCTCGCCGGCGGCGGGCAGGTGCTGCACGTAGCGCTGGAAGTACCACTGGGTCTTCTCGCGCTCCGACGGCTTGTCCAGCGCGATCACCCGGGAGCCCCGCGGGTTGAGGTGCTCGGTGAACCGCTTGATCGTGCCGCCCTTGCCGGCGGCGTCGCGGCCCTCGAAGACCAGCACCAGCTCCTGCCCGGTCTCCTTCACCCAGCCCTGCAGCTTGAGCAGCTCGATCTGCAGCTTCCGCTTCTCGACCTCGTACTCGCGCCGCTCCATCCGCTCGCTGTAGGGGTAGCCCTCCCGCCAGGTGTCGACCCGGCGGCCCTCGGGGTCGAACAGCTCGCGGTCGTCGTCCCAGTCCTCGTCGGAGTTGGCGTCCGGCAGCGCGTTGAGCCGCCACCGGGAGAGGTCCGGGACGGGCGAGGGGATGCCCTCGGGTGCGCGGTCACGCAGGTGCTGGGACACGGGTCCTCCGGCGGTCACAGGGGCTGGCGGGGACGATCCTCCCGCCGCGCGGCCGCCTCCGCCTCCGCCAGGCTGCCGCCGCGCTCCAGCACCTCGCGGCTGGCCGGCACGCCGCGGGAGTCGATCACCGAGCCGGCGCCCGGCCGCAGCGGCACCTCCAGCTCCTCGTCGTCCCCGGGCACCACGTCGGAGGCCCGGGGCGCCGAGCGCAGGGCCAGCACCAGCAGCGCCACGAGCCCGGCCAGGACCACGGTCATGACGACGGCGGAGACCGCCGTCGGCGGTGCGGTGGTCAGCAGGTACGCGACCGCCGCCACCGCCGCGGCCGCCGGCAGGGTGACGACCCAGGCGACGGCCAGCCGGCCGAAGACCCCCCAGTCCACCGTGGCGCCGCGGTTGGCGGCCCCCACCCCGGTGACCGCGCCGGCGACCGTGTGCGTGGTCGAGACCGGGGCACCCAGCGCGGTCGACCCGAAGAGGGCCACGGCCGCGCTGGTCTCCGCGGCGAACCCGCTCACCGGCCGCAGCCGGGTGATGCTCGACCCCATCGTGCGCACCAGCCGCCAGCCGCCGGACATGGTGCCGGCCGCGATGGCGAGGTAGGCGCTGAGCGCCACCCAGTCCGGGATCGGCAGGTCGCCGTCGATCGGGGCGTCCAGGTGCCCGGTGCTCACCAGCAGCGCCGCGATGACGCCCATCGTCTTCTGCGCGTCGTTGCCGCCGTGCCCGAGCGAGACCGCGGCGGAGGAGACCAGCTGCAGGGCGCGGAAGCGGCGCTCGGTCCGCGGCACGTCCGCCCGGCGCAGCAGGGCGCCGAGCAGCGTCATCACGACCGAGCCGAGCAGCAGCCCGGCGACCGGGGAGACCAGGACGAACAGCGCCGTCTTCTCCACGCTCTCGCCCTTGATCGCCGACAGCCCGCCGGCGGTCAGCCCGGCACCCACCAGCCCGCCGACCAGGGCGTGCGAGGAGGAGGTGGGCAGGCCGAGGTGCCAGGAGGTGAAGTTCCAGACGACGGCGCCGAGCAGCGCCGCGAAGACGACGGCCGGCCCGAAGAACTCGGTGTGCACGGTCGACCCGACGGTGTTGGCGACCGCCGTCCCGACGAGGAAGAAGGCGGCGAAGTTCCAGCCGGCGGCCCACAGCACCGCCCAGCGGGGCTTGAGCACCCGGGTGGCGACCACGGTGGCGATCGCGTTGGCCGCGTCGTGGAAGCCGTTGGTGTAGTCGAACAGCAGGGCGAGGGCGATGAGCCCGACCAGGGTGAGGGTGGTGACGTCCACAGCGGGCACGGTGCCCGGTGCAGGGGGCAACCAGTTCCGCCCCGCGGTGAACCCTCGGTGAACTCAGGCCGCGACCGGGGTGCGCACGCGCTGCAGGTGGCCGATCAGCTCGTCGCCGATCCGCCCCCAGGTGCGGCCGGCCACCGAGGGGCGGGCCCGGGCAGCGGCCGCGGAGCGGGCGGCGGGGTCGTCGCGGAGCCCGGCGACCAGGGCGGCCAGCACCTGCGGGTCGTCGCCGGCCCACAGCCAGCCGTTCTCCCGGTGCCGCACCAGGTCCAGCGGGCCGCCGGACGCGGCCACGACCGCCGGCACCCCGGCGGCGAGCGCCTCCTGCACGGCCTGGCAGAACGTCTCGTCCGCGCCGGGGTGCACGAACAGGTCCAGCGAGGCGACGACCGCGCCGAGCTCGGCGCCGCCGAGCTGGCCGAGGAACCGCGCCCTCGGCATCGCCCGGGCCAGCGCCCGGCGCTGCGGCCCGTCGCCCACCACCACCAGCCGGACGCCGGGCAGCTCGCTGAGCGGGCCGAGCAGCTCCAGCCGCTTCTCCACCGCCAGCCGGGCGACGACGCCGACCAGCAGCTCGCCGCGGGGGGCCAGCGTCGCGCGCAGGGCGTCGTCCCGGTGGCGGGGCGCGAACTGCGCCAGGTCGACGCCCCGCGGCCACAGCGCGACCGGCCCGATCCCGTGCCGGGCCAGCTGGGCGGCGCTCGCCGAGGACGGCGCCAGGGTGAGGTCCGCCGTCCCGTGCACCGTGCGCAGGAAGCGCCAGGCCGCCGCGGCCCCGCCGGGCAGCCGGTAGCGCTGGGCGTAGGCGGCCAGGTCGGTCTGGAACACGGCCACCGCCGGGATGCCGAGCGTCCGGGCCGCGCGGCCGGCGGCCAGCCCGAGCACCGCGGGGGAGGCCAGGTGGACGACGTCGGGCGCGAGCCGGCGGAGCAGCGCGGTGAGGTCACCGGCCGGCCGGGCCAGGGCGAGCTGCCGGTACCGGGGCAGCCGCATCGCCGGCACGGTCAGCACCGGCACCAGCGCGCCGCAGCGGGACTCGTAGTCGGTGCCGGACGGTGCGACCACCACCGGGTCGTGCCCGCGGACGGCGAGGTGGTCCACCAGCCGGAGCACCGAGGTGACCACCCCGTTGACGGCGGGCAGGAACGTCTCGGCGACGACCGCCACCCGCAGCCCGGCCGGGCCGCCGGGGAGGTCAGGCAGCACGCGCCGCACCGGGACGCCGCACGCGCACCGGTGCCGGCACCCGCGGGCGGCGCGGGTGCGCGGTGACCACCGGCGGCCGCGCCTCGGTGACCTGCGCGATCGCGTACTCGGCGAGGGCGGCCAGCTCGCGCCGGTCGGCGCCGGCCGGGTCGAGCGCCGGCAGCAGGTGCACCTCGACGACCAGCCCGCGGGTGGCGACCACCCGGGCCAGGCTGCGGAACGGGGGTTCGCCGGCGAGCGAGGCGGCGACCGCGCTGGCCGCACCGCCGTCCACCCGGTACCGGACGGCGACCGGGCAGACCGGCGCGGCGGCGTCCACCGCGGCCTGGAAGAAGGCCGGCCGGAAGCGGCCGAGCTCCGCGCCGCACGACGTCGCCCCCTCCGGCTGCACGGTGACGGCGGTGCCGCCCGCCAGCAGGGCCGTGACCTGCGCGACCGTGCCGGGCAGCTCGCGGAGCCGGGACCGGTCGACCGTGACGACGCCGCTGCGGCGGACCAGCCGGCCGGCCTGCTCCCGGGGGACCACCGGCACGCCGGGGACGACCGTGCGCAGCGCGAGGGCGTCGAGCCAGGAGACGGAGTTGGCGACCACCAGCGGGCCGGAGCGCGGGCCGGCGACCGGCCAGGCGACGGGGGAGGCGTGCACCTCCACCCGGACCCCGGCCGCGGTCAGCAGCCGGGCGGCCGCGCACACGACCAGCCGGCGCCGGCCGCGGGCGCCGGTCAGCGGCACGCGCAGCGCGGCGACGCCCGCCCCGGCCAGCGCCCCGGTCAGCCGCCGCCACCGGTGCCGGCGCAGCGCGGGGTCGGCGGCCGGCGCCGGGTCGGCGGTGCAGCGGGGCGTGCAGGCGGAGCGGGGGAGCCACGGGCCGGACGTCGGGGCTGCGGTCACGTCGACACCTCGGGTGTCGGGAGGCCCCTGGACGAGGCCCGGACGCTGCCAGGTTCGACCGCCCAGGTGACCGGGTGGTGGCCGGAGCCTGGCGCGCCCCGGTCCGGACGGCGAAGACGTCGTCCGGCCGCGGGCTCAGCCGATCCGGCCGGCCAGCTCCTCGGCGTAGCTGCGGGCGGCGTCGGCCTCGGCGGCGGCCTGCCCGCGCAGGTCGGCCATCGCCGGCACCCGGTCGGCCAGGGTGAGCTGCAGGGTGATCACCGAGACCGCCATGCCGAAGGACCGGCCGAGCACCAGCTCCAGCGGCGGGACGGTGTGGTCCCAGCTGGCCTGCTCGCCGCCGGAGTCGTAGCTGGCGCCGCGGCTGGAGACCACCACGGCCGGGCGGCCGGCCAGCGGGCGGGCCTCGAACTCGCCGAACGGCACCGTGGTGCCGAGCACGTGCACGTGGTCGACCCACGCCTTCAGCGTCGAGGGCAGCGACCAGTTGTACATCGGGGCGCCGAGCAGCAGGACGTCGGCGGCCAGCAGCTCGTCGAGGTAGTCCTGCTGGCGGGCGGCGTCGGCCGGGTCGACGGACTCGCCCTCCGTGCGCAGCCGCGGCGCCCAGTGCAGGGCGGCGTCGGGCAGGTGCGGCGGCGGGTCGGTGTGCAGGTCGCGCGAGGTCACCGTGAAGTCCGCGCCACGCGCCTGCCACCCCCGGACGAAGGCGGCGGTGACCTCACGCGACGCGGACGTGCGCGGGTCGGCGGACGAGTCGAGGTGCAGCAGGTGCGGCATCGTGGGCCTCCCGGGTCGGGGTGCGCGGGGTCGCCGCACACCCCCACCCAAGCAGTCGCCGCCGAGCGGCCCGCCACCGGCCGTATCGTGCTGCGGTGATCACCCGGGACGACGTCCTCGCCGCGCAGCGGCGCACCGCCGGCCACGTCCGCCGCACGCCGCTGCTGCAGGTCGACGAGGACGCCTGGCTCAAGGCCGAGTTCCTCCAGCACACCGGGTCGTTCAAGGCCCGGGGCGCCTTCAACCGGCAGCTGGCCGCGGCGGAGCGGGGCGAGCTGGACCCGGCGACCGGCGTCGTCGCCGCGTCCGGGGGCAACGCCGGGATGGCACACGCCTTCGCCGCCCGGTCGATCGGCGTCCCGGCGACGGTCTTCGTGCCCGAGGGGACGCCCGCGGTCAAGGTCGACCGGCTGCACGCCTACGGGGCCGACGTCCGGGTGGCCGGCCGCGAGTACGCCGAGGCGTACGCCGCCGCGGTGGCCTTCGCCGCCCGGCGCGGCGCGGTGTTCTGCCACGCCTACGACCAGCCGGAGGTCGCCGCCGGCGCCGGCGTGCTGGCCGAGGAGGTGCTCGCCGACCTGCCGGACGCCGACACCGTGGTGGTCGCGGTCGGCGGCGGCGGGCTGCTGGCCGGGGTGCTGGCGGCGGTCGCCGGGCAGCTGCGGGTGGTCGCGGTGGAGCCGGTGACCGCGCCGACCCTGCACGCGGCGCTCGCGGCCGGCGAGCCGGTGGACGTCGCCGTCTCCGGGGTGGCCCGGGACTCGCTCGGTGCCCGGCGGGTCGGCGCGATCGCCTTCGAGCTCGCCGCCGCCGCACCGGACCTGGTCAGCCTGCTGGTCGGCGACGACGACGTGGTGGCGGCGCGGGAGCAGCTGTGGCGCGACACCCGGATCGCCGCCGAGCACGGGGCCGCGGCGGCGCACGCCGCGCTGACCTCGGGGGCCTACGTGCCGGCGCCCGGGGAGCGGGTGGTCACCGTGGTCTGCGGCGCCAACACCGACCCCGCCACGCTGGCCCCCGCCCGCTGACGTCGAGCCCGCTGACGTCGAGCACGCTGACGTCGAGCCCGCTGGTGTCCCGCGGGCTGGTGTCCCACGTGGAGCAGTGGCGGCGTCAGGGCAGCGCGACGCCGTCCAGGTAGCGCCACCCGCCGTCCTCCCGGACGAACCTGCTGTCCTCGTGCTGGCTGCCCGCCGTCCGGTCGACGACGGAGTGCGCACGGAACTCCACCGTCCCCTCGGCGGCGAGCAGCCCGCCGCCGGTCGTCGCGAGCACCTCCAGCGCCGTCCATCGGACCCGCGGGTCGAGGTCGAGGGCCGCCGGCCGGGTGCGGGAGTGCCAGGTGCGCAGCAGGTACGCCGGGTCGCCGACGGCGAACGCGCTGAACCGGGAGCGCATCAGCTGCTCGGCTGTGCCGGCGGTGGCCGTCCCGTCGTGCAGCCGGCCGCAGCACTCCGCGTAGGGCAGGCCGGTGCCGCAGGGGCAGCGTCGAGGGGCCACCGGGGCAGTCTCCCAGCCGGAACTCGGTTGACCGCCGTCGGACGCTGACAGGGTGCGGATGACGTTCCGGCGGATGGCCGACCGCCGGCCGGTGGAGACCCGGGTCGAGCGGGACGACGGCGTGGTGTTCGAGATGCGCGGGGCCGGCGGCGGGGCGGACCTGCCGCACGACCTGGTGCACGCGCTGGTCGAGACGGCGCTGCGGGTGCCCGACGGCATCTGGGGCTGCGTGGCCGACGGGGTGGTCTGGCAGAGCATGCGGCACGTGTCCGGCCGTCAGCCGCCGCACGCCGCCGAGCGCTCGGCGCAGCTGAAGCGACGGCGGGCGGCCGCGATCCAGCAGGCGGAGGGGCTCGCCGACCTGGTCCGCCGGCTGTCGCTCGGCGCGGAGGTGCTGCCCGGCGAGGTCGCCGCCTCCGGCTGGGCGGCGGGTGACCTGGCGGCGGCCGCCGCCGCGCTCACCGAGGCCCGCCGTCGCTGGGCGGCGCTGCGCCCCGGGGAGGTCTGGCAGCTGGACTGGCCGGCCGCGAGGCGCCGCTGACCCGGCTTTGCATGGTCATGCATGCCGGTGCATAATCGTCGTCGTGTCCAAGGTGCTCACCTCCCTGCCCGTCGGCGAACGCGTCGGCATCGCCTTCTCCGGAGGGCTCGACACCTCGGTGGCGGTCGCCTGGATGCGCGACAAGGGCGCGGTGCCCTGCACCTACACCGCCGACATCGGCCAGGCCGACGAGCCCGACATCGGCTCGGTGCCCGGCCGCGCCACCACCTACGGTGCCGAGATCGCCCGGCTGGTCGACTGCCGCGCCGCGCTGGTCGAGGAGGGCCTGGCGGCGCTGACCTGCGGGGCGTTCCACATCCGCTCCGGCGGCCGCAGCTACTTCAACACCACCCCGCTCGGTCGCGCCGTCACCGGGACGCTGCTGGTCCGCGCCATGCTCGAGGACGGCGTCCAGATCTGGGGCGACGGGTCGACCTACAAGGGCAACGACATCGAGCGGTTCTACCGCTACGGGCTGCTGGCCAACCCCTCGCTGCGCATCTACAAGCCCTGGCTGGACGCCGACTTCGTCACCGAGCTCGGTGGTCGCAAGGAGATGTCCGAGTGGCTGGTCGCCCACGGCCTGCCCTACCGGGACAGCGCGGAGAAGGCCTACTCCACCGACGCCAACATCTGGGGCGCCACCCACGAGGCCAAGGCCCTGGAGCACCTGGACGCCAGCGTCGAGCTGGTGCAGCCGATCATGGGCGTCCGGTTCTGGGACCCCGAGGTGGAGATCGCCACCGAGGACGTCACGATCGGCTTCGAGTACGGCCGGCCGGTGACCATCAACGGCCAGGAGTTCGGCAGCGCCGTCGACCTGGTGCTGGAGGCCAACGCGATCGGCGGCCGGCACGGCCTGGGCATGAGCGACCAGATCGAGAACCGGATCATCGAGGCCAAGAGCCGGGGCATCTACGAGGCGCCGGGCATGGCCCTGCTGCACGCCGCCTACGAGCGGCTGGTCAACGCCATCCACAACGAGGACACCCTGGCCAACTACCACAGCGAGGGACGGCGGCTGGGCCGGCTGATGTACGAGGGCCGCTGGCTGGACCCGCAGGCGATGATGCTGCGCGAGTCGCTGCAGCGGTGGGTCGGCATGGCCGTCACCGGCGAGGTGACCCTCCGGCTGCGCCGCGGGGAGGACTACTCGCTGCTGCAGACCTCCGGCCCGGCGTTCAGCTACCACCCGGACAAGCTGTCGATGGAGCGCACGGTCGACTCCGCCTTCGGCCCGGTCGACCGGATCGGCCAGCTGACCATGCGCAACCTGGACATCGCCGACTCCCGCGCCAAGCTGGAGCAGTACGCCCGGATGGGGATGGTCGGCGGTGCCACGCCGACGTCCATCGGCGCGGCCCAGGCGGCCTCGACCGGGCTGATCGACGCCTCGCAGGCCGGCGGGGCCGAGGCGATCGCCTCCCGCGGGACGGTCTCGGCCACCGACGAGCTGCTCGACCGGGCGGCCATGGAGGCCGGCACCGACTGACGAAGGACCCCCGTGCCCCCACCACTCGCGAGCTCGTGGCGGGGCTCGCCCCGGCCCTCCTGCAGGAGGGCCGGGGCGCCGCTGGTGCATCCGCCACGGGTGCCCGTGCCGAAGAGGGGGCGTGGACTCGGACACGCGGGCGCGGGAGCAGTGGGTGGTGCAGCCGTTGGTCGACGCGGGGCTGCCGCTGGAGGAGATCCGGGAGCTGCTCTTCCGGCTGGCCTTCGAGGACATCGTCAGCGAGGGCCGGGACACCCTGGCCTGCGCGGCCGGGCTCGCCGCCGGCCGGACGGTCGAGGTGCAGCAGGCGTGGTCGCGGACCATCGCCCGGATGCCCGCCCTGGGCCTGCCGGCCTGAGCCCGGGTCCGCCCGGCGTCAGCCGACCGGCGACCCGCCCGGTCCGTCGACGACGGTGAAGACACTGGTCAGGTCGGTGATCTCCAGCGGCCGCAGCACGGCCCGGCTGGTGCCGCAGCGCATCTGCAGCACCCGGCCCGCGCCCCCGGCCGCCCGGTGCACGGTGACCAGGGCGGTGAGGCCTGCCGAGCCCAGGAAGGTCACCTGCCGCAGGTCCAGCTCCACCACCGGGACGCCGGGCAGCTGCAGCACGTCCAGCACCCGGTCGACCAGCACCGGCGCGCCACGGGTGTCCAGCTCGCCGCGGACCCGGACCGTGCAGCCGTGCGGGCCGGCCGTCGTCAGGACGTCCAGATCGACGCCGGGGTCGACGCCGGGGTCGGGACCTGAGTCGGGGCCCAGGTCCGCGGGCAGTGCGGTCATCAGGGTCTCCGTCGGTCGCCGTGCGTGGGGCGGGCCGTTTACAGCGTAAAGCAACATCCACTCGGTGGGTGCGGTCGGTGCCCCGCCGTCGCCTACGGTGCACGGCGTGACGACTCCAGCTGCAGCCACCGCCCTCGTCCTGGCCGGCGGTGGCGTCGCCGGCATCGCCTGGGAGCTCGGGGTGCTGCGCGGGCTGGCCGACGCCGACCCGGCGCTGGCCGACCGGGTGCTCGCCGCCGACCTCGTCGTCGGCACCTCGGCCGGGTCGTCGGTGGCCGCCCAGGTCACCAGCGGGGTGCCGCTCGACGAGCTGTACGAGGCCCAGCTCCGCCCGGAGACGGCCGAGATCGAGGTGGACGTCGACCTGCCGGCGCTGGTCGAGCAGATCAACGCGGCCATGGCCGGCGCCGAGGGGCCGGAGGACGCCGGGCGGCGGATCGGCGCCCTCGCGCTGGCCGCACGCACGACCGACCCGGCCGCCCGGCTTGCCGCGATCGCCGCGCGGGTGCCCGTCCCGACGTGGCCGGAGCGCCGGCTGCTGGTCACCGCGGTCGACGCCCGGTCCGGCGCGCTGGCGGTGCTCACCAGGGACTCCGGCGTCGCCCTGGTCGACGCGGTCGCCGCCAGCTGCGCGGTGCCGGGGGTGTGGCCGCCGGTCGACCTCGCCGGCCGGCCGCACGTCGACGGCGGGGTCCGCTCGATGGCCAACTCCGACCTGGCCGCGGGCGCCGACCGGGTGCTGGTCCTGCTGCCCGCGCTGGAGGGGGCGCCCGCCCTGTGGGGCAGCAGCCTGGACGCCGAGATCGCCGCCCTCGCGCCGTCCGCGGTGCACGTCGTGCACGCCGACCAGGCCTCGGTCGACGCGTTCGGCACCAACGCGCTGTCCCCGGCGACGCGGGCGGCCTCGGCCCGGGCCGGTCGGGCGGTCGGTGCGGCCCAGGCGGCCGCGGTGGCGGCGCTGTGGTCGTGACCCTCAGTCGGTGAAGCAGGCGGTGAGCGCGCCCACCATCAGCGGGACGTCGAGCGCCGAGGCCAGCTCCCGGCAGGAGTGCATCGCCAGCATCGGGGCCCCGACGTCGACGGTCGGGATGCCCAGCCGGGTGGCGGTCAGCGGGCCGATGGTGCTGCCGCTGGGCAGGTCGGCGCGGGTGACGAACCACTGGACCGGCACCCCCGCGGCCGCGCACCGCTCGGCGAACCAGCCGCTGGAGGCCGCGTCGGTCGCGTAGGCCTGGTTGGCGTTCACCTTGAGCACCGGGCCGCCGCCCAGCTGCGGCCGGTGGGCCGGCTCGTGCCGGTCGGAGCGGGTCGGGTGGACCGCGTGCGCCATGTCGGCCGACACCAGCCGCGACTGCGCGATCGCCCGGGGCAGCGCCTGCGGGTCGCCGGCGTCCAGCACCGCGACCAGCCGCCGGACGACGTCCTCGAGGAAGCTGCCGCGCGCGCCGGACATCGAGCCGCTGCCCACCTCCTCGTGGTCGTTGCAGACCAGCAGCTGGGTGCGCGGGCCGGCGTCCGCGGCGAGCAGGGCGGTGAGCCCGGAGTGGCAGCAGGCCTGGTCGTCCAGCCGCGGCGCGGCGACCCAGCTGCCGTCGGCGCCGGCCCGGGCGGCCGGCTGGGTGTCGGCCAGCACGAGGTCGTGCCCGACGACGTCGTCCGCGGCCACCCCCAGCTCCGCCGCGAGCGCCGCGGCCAGGCCGGGCTCGCTGCCCAGGTCGCGCGACCAGACCGGCACCAGGTCGCGCTGCGGGTCGAGCGTCAGCCCCTCGCGGACGCTGCGGTCCAGGTGGATGGCGAGCGACGGCAGCCGCAGCGGCGCGCCGGGCAGCTGCACCAGCGCCGTGGTGCCGCCGCGGAGGGCGACCCGGCCGGCGACGGTGAGCTCGCGGTCCAGCCAGGTGTGCCACAGCCCGCCGCCGTAGGGCTCGACGCCGACCAGCCGGTAGCCGGCCTGCCGGACGTCGGAGTGCGGCCGGACCTTGAAGGTGGGCGAGTCGGTGTGCGCACCGACCAGCCGCAGGCCCGCCTCGGCCAGCGGTGCCGTGCCCACCCGGAACGCGATCAGGCTGCCGTGCCGGACGACGAAGTGCTCGGCCCCGGGCGCCAGCGACCAGGCGTCGGCCTCGGCGAGCTCGGTGAACCCGGCGGCGCGCAGGCGGCGGGACAGCTCGGCGACCGCGTGGAACGGCGAGGGGGAGGCGTCGACGAACGCGCGCAGGTCGTCACCGAGGGAGAGGTCCGGCATGCCGCCATCCTGCCCCGCCGCTCGACGGCGACCCGGAGCCGCCCGCTGGAGCCGCCTGCCCGACCGATGAGCCGGGCCGCTACCCGGCTCATCGGTCGGGGCGCCGGCTCACCCGCTCACGTCTCCAGCCAGCGCATCCCGGACGGCGAGTAGCGCTCGCCCGCCGTGACGCCGATCGGCGCGACCTCCTCGATCGCGGCGAGGTCGGCGGCCGTCAGCTCGACGTCCAGCGCGGACACGTTCTCCTCGAGGTTCGCCGTCCGCCGGGTGCCGGGGATCGGGACGACGTCCTCGCCCTGGGCGAGCACCCAGGCCAGCGCCAGCTGGGTCGGCGTCACGCCCTTGGCCCCGGCCAGCGCGACCACCCGGTCGAGCAGCTCGAGGTTGCGGGCGAAGTTCTCGCCCTGGAACCGCGGCGAGCTGCGCCGGAAGTCGTCCTCGGCGAAGTCGTCGACGCTGCGGATCTTCCCGGAGAGGAACCCGCGGCCCAGCGGGGAGTAGGGGACGAAGCCGATGCCCAGCTCGCGCACGGTGGCCAGCACGCCGTTGTCCTCGACGTCCCGGGTGAACAGCGACCACTCGGTCTGCACGGCCGACAGCGGCGCGGTGGCGTGGGCCCGGCGGATGCTCTCCGGCGAGGCCTCGCTGATGCCCAGGTACCGGAGCTTGCCCGCGGCGACGAGCTCACCGAGCGCGCCGAAGGTCTCCTCCAGCGGCACGGCCGGGTCGACGCGGTGCTGGTAGTACAAGTCGATCACGTCGGTGCCCAGCCGCTGCAGCGACCCGTCCACCGACGCCCGCACGTACTCCGGCGTCCCGTTGACGGCCCCGGTCCGGCGGCCCTCGCCGTCCAGCTCGTTGCCGAACTTGGTGGCCAGCACCACCTCGTCCCGGCGGGTGGCCAGCACCTGCCCGAGCAGCCGTTCGTTGGTCCACGGGCCGTAGACGTCGGCGGTGTCCAGCAGCGTCACGCCCAGGTCCAGCGCCCGGTGCAGGGTCTGCAGGTTCTCCGCGTCGTCGAAGGCGCCGTAGTAGGAGCTCATCCCCATGCAGCCCAGCCCCTCCGCCGAGACGGTGAGGCCCTGGGTGCCGAGTGCTCGTGTCCGCATGCCCCCAGTCTCGCCCCCGATGGGTCCGGTGCGCCGCCGCAGTCCCGGCCCCTGCTGCTCGGCCACCGGGTCGGCGTGTGACCGCGGCGGCCGTGCGGGTAGGGCGGGGACATGGCCGACGACGACATCGAGATCGACGCCCAGGGCGACAACACGTACCTGGTCGTCCAGCCCAGCGAGCTGGAGGACGTCCGCACCTACGTCACGGTCACCCCCGAGGCCCTCGACCGGCTGGGCGCCGACGACGAGGAGGACGTCGTCCGGCGCACCGTGGTCTTCCTGCGCCGGCACCAGGAGGTCGCCGACTTCCCCGAGGTCATCGACCTGGACGACGTGATCGCCGGCTACGACGACTACCTGGAGGCCATGGCCGCCGACTGACCGCGCGGCGGGGTGGGATGCTGCTGACGTGAGCCAGCCCACCCTCCCCGCTGACCCGGTCGCCCTCGGCCTCGCACTGGAGGGCACCGGCTACCTCCCCGACGAGGGCCTGGCCACCGCGGCGTACCTCGCGCTCGTCATGCACCGGCCGCTGTTCCTCGAGGGCGAGGCCGGGGTCGGGAAGACCGCGCTGGCCCGGGCGCTGGCCGAGGTCACCGGCCGGCCGCTGTACCGGCTGCAGTGCTACGAGGGCCTGGAGGCCAGCCACGCCCTCTACGACTGGGACTTCGGCCGCCAGCTGCTGCACCTGCGCGCCGCCGAGGCCGCCGGCACCGCCGAGCGCACCGAGGACCTCGAGGCCTCGCTGTACGACCGCCGTTTCCTGCTGGCCCGGCCGCTGCTGCAGGCGCTGGAGGACTCACCGGCGGTGCTGCTCGTCGACGAGGTCGACCGGGCCGACGACGAGTTCGAGGCCTTCCTGCTCGAGGTGCTCAGCGACTTCACCATCTCCATCCCCGAGCTGGGCACGGTTCGCGCCGAGACGCCGCCGCTGGTCGTGCTGACCTCGAACCGCACCCGCGAGGTGCACGACGCGCTCAAGCGCCGCTGCCTCTACCACTGGCTGGAGCACCCCGACTTCGAGCGCGAGGTGGCGATCCTGCGCCGGCGGCTGCCCGACGTCACGGAGACGCTGGCCCGCCAGGTGGCCGGGGCGACCGCGAAGCTGCGCACCCTGGACCTGCTCAAGCCCCCGGGCGTGGCGGAGGCGATGGACTGGGCGACCGCGCTGCACGCGCTGGGCGCCCGGGAGCTGGACCCCGACATCGCGGCCCGCACGCTGGGCGCGGTGCTCAAGTACCGCGAGGACACCGACCGCGTGCACGCGCTGGCCCGGGGGGCGCTGTTCGGTGCGTGAGGACGGCACCGCTCCAGCGCCGACCCGGGACGTCGTCACCACCGTCCTCGGGTTCGCCCGCACGCTCCGGCACGCCGGGGTCACCGCCTCGCCCGACCGGGTCGAGGCGATGCTGGACGCCGTCGGGCACCTCGACGTCCTGGACGCCACCGCCGTCTACTGGGCCGGCCGGCTGACGCTGTGCGGCAGCCCCGACGACCTCGACCGCTACGACGCCGCCTTCTCCGCGTACTTCGGCGGCGAGGCGCCGCGGCCGCGGAAGAGCGCCGGCGCCGAGCAGCCGCGGGTGGTGCAGAGCGCCCCGATGGACGTCGGGCAGGGCGGCGAGGACGGCGGCGACCCCACCGACCTGGCCACCCGGGCCAGCGGGCAGGAGGTGCTGCGGCACCGCGACGTCGCCGACCTGACCGTGCCCGAGCGGGAGCAGCTGCGCCGGCTGTTCGCGCTGCTCGTGCCGGCCGCCCCGATGCGCGCCTCCCGCCGGCGCAGCCCGTCGGCGCACGGCTCGGTGCACCGCGCCCGCACCGTGCGGCGGGCGCTGCGCGACGGCGGCGAGATCACCCGGCTGGCGCACCACCGGGCCCGCCCCCGCCCGCGCCGGGTGGTGCTGCTGGTCGACGTCTCCGGCTCGATGAGCCCCTACGCCGACGCGCTGCTGCGGTTCGCGCACGCCGCCGTCCGGGCCCGGCCGGCCAGCACCGAGGTGTTCACCATCGGCACCCGGCTGACCCGGGTGACCCGCGAGCTGCGGCTGCGCGACCCGGACAAGGCGCTGGCCGCCAGCGGCTCGGCGATCCCGGACTGGTCCGGCGGCACCCGGATCGGCGAGGTGCTCAAGGCGTTCCTGGACCGCTGGGGGCAGCGCGGGACCGCCCGGGGCGCGGTCGTCGTCGTCTGCAGCGACGGCTGGGAACGCGGTGGCGCCGACCTGCTGGCCGAGCAGATGGCCCGGTTGCAGCGGCTGGCGCACGCCGTCGTCTGGGTCAACCCGCACAAGGGGCGGCACGGCTACGAGCCGCTCACCGCGGGCATGGTCGCGGCGCTGCCGAGCGTTGACCACTTCGTCGCCGGGCACAGCCTGGCCGCCTTCGAGGAACTGGTAGGGGTGATGACCCGTGCTTGAAGGACCTCGATCCCCTCACCACTCGCAAGCTCGCGGCGAGCCTGATCGAGGCCGACTGATGCTGGAGGAAGCACATGCGTGACGTCTTGGACGACCTGGTCGGGTGGTGGCAGGCGGGGCAGACCGTCGGCGTGGGCACCGTGGTGGGCACCTGGCGGTCGGCACCGCGGCCACCGGGTGCGTCGATGCTGGTCGGCCCGGACGGCACCGCGGTCGGCAGCGTCTCCGGCGGCTGCGTCGAGGGCGCGGTCTACGAGGAGGCCACCGACGTCGTGGCCACCGGCGAGCCGACCCTGCGGCGCTACGGCGTCAGCGACGACGACGCCTTCGCCGTGGGCCTGACCTGCGGCGGGATCCTCGACGTCTACGTGGAGTCGATCTCCCGGGAGTCCTTCCCCGAGCTGGGCGAGGTGGCCGAGTCGGTCGGCGCGCACGAGCCGGTCGCCGTCGTCACCTGCGTCAAGGGCCCCGACGACCGGCTGGGCCGGCGGATGGTGCTCTGGCCGGACCGGCTGTCGGGCTCCTTCGGTGAGCAGCACCTCGACGACGCCGTCGCCGACGACGCCCGCGGCCTGCTCGCGGCCGGCCGGACGGCGACGCTCACCTACGGCCACGACGGCGAGCGGCGCGGCGACGACCTCACCCTGTTCGTCTCCTCCTTCGCCCCGCCGGCCCGGATGGTCGTCTTCGGCGCCATCGACTTCGCCGCCGCCGTCGCCCGGGTCGGGTCCTTCCTCGGCTACCGGGTCACCGTCTGCGACGCCCGGCCGGTGTTCGCCACCACCCGCCGCTTCCCCGACGCCGACGAGGTGGTCGTGGAGTGGCCGCACCGGTACCTGCAGGCCGAGGCGGACGCCGGGCGCATCGACGAGCGCACGGTGCTCTGCGTGCTCACCCACGACCCGAAGTTCGACGTCCCGCTGCTGGAGGTCGCCCTGCGGCTGCCGGTCGCCTACGTCGGGGCGATGGGCTCCCGGCGCACCCACGACGAGCGGCTGGACCGGCTGCGCGAGGCCGGGCTCAAGGACGACGAGCTGGAGCGCCTGTCCTCGCCGATCGGGCTGGACCTGGGCGCCCGGACGCCGGAGGAGACCGCCGTGTCGATCGCCGCGGAGATCATCTCCGGCCGCTGGGGCGGCTCCGGCGAGCGGCTGACCGAGATCGCCGGCCCCATCCACCGCACCGCCGACCGCTAGCTCCCAGGGCGGAGATGGCCATCTCCGCCCTCCTCCGTGGGGCGGAGATGGCCATCTTCGCCCCACGGTGGGGTCGAACGCGATGATCGAGCGGTGACCGGGGACGAGCTGCCGTACCGCTACGACGTCGAGGTCGTCGGGCTGCTCGCGTCCCCGGCGCACCGCTGGGACGGCCGGCCGGACGCCGCGGTCGCCGCGCTGGCGGTGGAGTCGCGGGACCGGGTCGAGGTCCGGGCCGGACTGGGCATCGTCGGCGACCGCTACGCCGGCGTGCCCGCCCACCGGGACGCCTCGGTGACCGTGATCGCCGCCGAGGGCCTGGACGCACTCGCCGCCGAGCTGGGCACCGGTCCGCTCGACCCGCTGGCCACCCGGCGCAACGTCGTGCTGCGCGGCGCCGAGGTCGAGGCCCTGCGCGGCCGGCTGTTCAGCCTGGACGGCGTCGTGCTCGCCGGCGGCCGGCCCGCGAACCCTTGCGCCTGGCTGGACCTGGCGCTGGCCCCCGGCGCGCACCGCGGCATGCGCGGCCGCGGCGGCATCCGGTGCGCGCCCCGCACCGACGGCGTCCTGCGGCTGGGCCCCGCGGTGCTGCGTTCCGCGGTGCCGCTGGACCCGGCGCGGGCCGGGAACGCCGTCCGGCCGGCGCCCCGCGCCCGCTAGTCCAGCAGGGCCCGGACGGCGGCCGGTGCCTGCGACGGCCGGTGCAGCGCCGCCGCCCGGCCACCCCCGGCGGCGGCCAGCGCGGTGCAGTTCTCCACCGACTCCGGTGCCGCGGACAGCCCCAGCACGCTCAGCCGGGCGCCGGCCCGGACCAGCGCGGCCGCCGCGGGGCGCGGGTCGGGGCTGTCGGTGGGCATCCCGTCGGACAGCAGCAGCACGTCGCGGGCCGCGGTCCGGGTGCGCGCGAGCTGCTGACCCGCGGTCCGCAGCGCGAGGTCCAGGTTTGTCGTCCCGCCGCCCTTGAGGTCGAACAACCGGTCGATGACGACGTCCGGCCGGACGCCGGCGCCCAACGGCTGCAGCACCACCGCGGTCGACCAGAACGCCACCACCGCCAGCTCGTCGCCGGGACGCATCCGCTGGGCCAGCGCGGACGCGGTGAGCACTGCGGCCGCCAGCTCGTCACCGGCCACCGACCCGGAGGCGTCGACCACCAGCACGCAGGCGCGGCCGGTGGCCCGCCAGCCGCGGGTGTGCAGGTGCTCGGCCCGCCAGTGCGGCTCGGCGCCGCGGGCGGCGAGCGTGGCGTCGAGGTCGACGTCGGAGCCCGTCGGGTCGCGCCGGGTGACCACCCGCCGGCTGCCCGACCGGTCCGGCACCCCGGTGCGGGGCGCGGTCACCGGCAACCGGGCGGCCAGCGCCCGGGCCGCGCGGCGCAGCCCGGGGTCGAACGCCCGGCCCAGCGCGGTCAGCAGCCGGGCGGCCTGGTCGGGGTCGCGGCCGGCGAGATCGGCGAGCGCCTCCTCGTCGAGCTCCCCGAGCTGCGGGCTGACCTGCTGGAACTCCGGGTGCGCGCGGTCCAGCTCGTCCCGGCCGGTGCGGCGGGCCTGCCGCTCGTCGAGCAGCTCGGCCACCTCGCCGGGCTCCTGGACGACGGGCTGCGGCTTCGGCCGGCCGCCGGGCGGGTCGGCGAGTCCGCTCGGCGGCGGTGGTGGCGGTGGCGGTGGTGGGACGCCTTCTCCCCGGGGCTCCTCGGCCTCGGGCGTCAGGCTTTTCCCAGCTCCTCACCGGCCCGCCGCCAGATGTCGGAGACGACTGCCTCGACCGGCCGGGTCAGCCCGTCGGCGACGGTCACCTTGCCGGTCAGCGCGGCCAGGGCGGCGTCGGCGCCGGTGCGCTCGTCGACCTCGGCGACACCCCGCACGACGGCCAGCTCGGTGGCGATCAGCACCGTGTCGATGGCGCCGCGCACCGAGGCGCCGATCCGCAGCTCGGCGTGGTCGCGGGTGATCCGCACGGCCCGGACGGCGCGGTGCACCAGCGCCTCCAGGCCCCCGGTGGCCGCGGCGACGACCGCGCGCTCGGCGTCCTCGTCCTGGTAGCCCATCGCCACCCGGCACGACCGGTCGTAGAGCGCGGGGGTGATCCGCGCGGTGCCCACGGCGTCGAACGGGTTCATCGCCGCGACCAGCCGGAACGTCGGCCGGGCCGGCACCCGGCCGTAGCGCGGCACGTGCATCTCCCGCTCGGACAGCACGCCGAGCAGGACGTTCATCGTCTCCTCGGGGACCCGGTTGAACTCCTCGACGTAGAGCAGCGCGCCCTCGGTCATCGCCCGGGTGAGCGGCCCGGGCACGAAGTTCTCCGGCCGGTAGTCCTCGGTGAGCACCCGGGAGGCGTCGTGGTGGCCCACCAGCCGGGTCGGGGTGAGCTCGGCGTTGCCCTCGACCAGCACCAGCGGGACGCCGGTGCCGTCGGCGAGCGCCCGCAGCAGCGTCGTCTTGCCGGTGCCGGGCGGGCCCTCCAGGACGACGTTGCGGCCGGCGGACAGCGCCGCGGCGACCACCTCGGCCTCGCCGACGCGGGCGACGACGCGCTCCCGGGCGGTGCGGACCATCCCGACGGCGTCCAGCCGGGCGGCATCGGGTCGGGAGTGGCCGGGGTGCGCGGCCCCCGGGCGGGTCGGCGGGTCCTGGGGGGCGCGGGGGTCGTTGATCGTCGGCTCCTCGTCGAGCGCTGCGGACGGTGCTGGGGTCACGGCGAGCTGGGCCGCGGCACCGCGACGTCCGGGCTCACCGTGCGTGCTCCTGGCTCAGCATGTGAGGTGAGCCAGGAGCACGCACGATCAGGTCACCTGATCCCGGGCGTCTCAGTCGTAGACGATCACACCGCGGATGTTCTTGCCCGCGTGCAGGTCCTCGTAGCCCTGGTTGATGTCGTCCAGCTTGTACCGCGTGGTGATCAGCTCGTCGAGCTTGATGTTGCCCTCCTGGTAGAGCCGCAGCATCTTCAGCATGTCCGAGCTGGGGTTCTGGTCGCCGAACAGCGCGCCGCGGATCTCCTTGGTGAACAGCGCCAGCATGCTGGGGTTGATCGGGATGCCCACGTCGGTGAGGTCGCCCAGGCCGGTGATGACGACCCGCCCGCCCTTGCCGATGGCGTCGAACGCCTGCGCGACGTGCTCGCCCTTGAGCACCCCGACGGTCACCAGCGCCTTGTCCGCGCCCTGCCCGTTGGTGACGCTGCGGGCGAACTCGCCGGCCTCCTCGATGGTCGCGAAGCTCTCGGTCGCGCCGAGCTCCACCGCCTTCTCCCGCTTGAACGCCACCGGGTCGACGGCGATGACGTGGCTGGCGCCGGCGTGGGCCGCGCCCTGGACGGCGTTGATGCCGATGCCGCCGATGCCCATCACGATGACCGTGTCGCCGGCCCGCACCTCGCCGGCCTGCACCGCGGTGCCCCAGCCGGTGCCGACGCCGCAGCCGACCAGGCAGGCGACGTCCAGCGGGATGCTCTTGTCGATCTTGACCGTGGAGCGGATGTCCACCGTGGTGATCTGGGCGAAGGTGCCGAGCCCGCACATCTGCCCGACGTCCTCGCCGTCGGAGGTCTTGACCCGGAAGCTCGTCGCGTCGTCCCACCGGGAGCCGATCAGCAGGTTGGCGCCGGAGTCGCAGATGTACTGCTGGCCGTTGGCGCAGTAGCGGCACCGGCCGCAGCCGGGCAGGAACGAGAAGACGACGTGGTCGCCCTCCTCGAAGCCCGTCACACCCGGGCCGACGGCGGTGACGACGCCGGCTCCCTCGTGGCCGCCGAGGAAGGGGTACTTGCCGACCTGCATGTCGCCGGTCGCGATGTGGTCGTCGGAGTGGCACAGCCCGGAGGCGGCCAGCTTGACCTGGAGTTCACCGGCCTGCGGGTCGTCGACGACGAGGTCGACGACCTCCCAGGAGCCGGGGGCCTGGCGCAGGATCGCACCGCGGGTGTTGACGGGCACAGGGACCTCCTCGTCGCCCTCGTCGTCGAGGGCATCGGACGTGCGCTCGAGCGCACCCTGGCACCGTATGACACGCGTCACACCGACGGGTAGGGGCCGATCGGGTGCCAGGTGGCGCGCGCAGCTCCGGGCTGCTCGGATGGTGCGGTCGTCGAACCCCGGAGGAGCGCCGTGCCGTCGTCCACCGCCGTCGTCGGGGCGGCCACCGCCGCGTACTCCGCGGCCCTCGTCCTCGCGCCGGGCGTGCTGATCGGGCCGGCCGGGCTGGCGGACTCCCGGGACACCCGCACGCTGGTCCGCTCGCTCGGGGTCCGCGACACCGCACTCGGTCTCGCGCTGGCCGTGGCGCCGGCCGGACGGGCGCGGTGGCTGTTCGTCGCCGCCCGGGTGCTTGCCGACTGCGGGGACGCGGCCGCCTTCGGCACCGGGCTGGCGGGACGCCCCACCCGGGTCCCGGTCGCCGCCGGTGCCGCCGCCTGGGGTCTGCTGACGCTGCTGGCCGGCGTGCGGGACGAGCGCGCCGGTCGCTGACCGGCCAGCGGCGGGCAGACTCGGCGGCGTGACGGTCGTGGTCGTCGGCGCCGGGCCGGTCGGGGTGACGGCGGCGCTGCTGCTGGCCCGTCGCGGCGTCGACGTCCTGGTGCTGGACCGGCACACCGCCGCGCACCCCGACCCGCGGGCGGTCCACCTGGACGACGAGTCGCTGCGGGTGCTGCAGGCGGCCGGGGTCGCCGACGCCTTCGCCGCGGTGAGCCGGCCGATGGCCGGGCTCCGGCTGCTGGACGGCGACGGCCGCACGCTCGCCGAGTTCCCCCGCGGGGACGGTGAGCACGGCTGGCCGCAGGCGTCGATGTTCAGCCAGCCGGACCTGGAGCGGGTGCTCCGCAGCGCGCTGGCCGCCGAACCGCGGGCGGAGCTGCGCGGCGGCGTGGAAGTGGTGCACGTGGAGGTGTTGCACGTGGAACAGCGCGGACCGGTTCGTCTCACCGTCCGCGACCGAGCGACCGGTGAGGAGCAGGTGGTCGAGGCCGAGGCGGTGCTGGGCTGCGACGGGGCGCACAGCACGGTGCGGCGGCTGCTCGGGGCGCGGATGCGGGACCTGGGACCGGCCGAGCGCTGGCTGGTGGTCGACCTGCTGGCCGACGCCCCGCTGGACGTCTGGCCCGGGGTGCACCAGGTCTGCGACCCGGTCCGGCCGGCGACCTTCATGCCCGTCACCGGCGACCGCTACCGCGCCGAGTTCCGGCTGCGCGACGGCGAGACGGCGGCCGGGCTCGACCTCGGCGCGCTGCTGGACCGGTTCGGCGCGGCGGGCTGCACCGTCGTCCGGGCCGCCGAGTACACCTTCGCCGCGCAGGTGGCCGACCGATGGCGCCGCGGCCGGGTGCTGCTCTGCGGGGACGCCGCCCACCTGACCCCGCCGTTCATCGGCCAGGGGCTGGGCCTGGGGCTGCGCGACGTGCACCAGCTGAGCTGGAAGCTCGCCGCGGTCCTGGCCGGCGCCGACGACGCCCTGCTGGACACCCACCAGGCCGAGCGCGCGCCGCACGCCACCGCGCTGGTCCGGCTCGCGGTCCTGCTCGGCCGGCTGATGACCGGCGGCGGCGACCGGGCGGCGCTGCTCCGGCGGGGCGTGCTCGCCGCGGTCCGCCGGCTGCCGCGGCTGGCCGCCTTCGCCTCGGCCAGCCGGACGCCGCCGCTGCGGCCCGGCCCGCTGGTCCGCCGTCCCGGGTGGGCGCCCGGCTCGCCGGTCGGTGGGCTGCTGCCCCAGCCGGCGGTGGCGGGCGGCGGGCGGCTGGACGACGTCCTCGGTGAGGGCTGGTCGGTGCTGACCGCCGGCGGCGCGGTGCCCGCCGGCTGGCCGGGACCGGTGCTGCGCGCCGACCAGCTGGGGTCCCCGGAGCTGGTGCGCTGGCTGCGCGGCCGGTCGGTGCTGGTGCGGCCGGACCGGATCGTCGCCGCCGTCGCCCGGGGCTAGCGTCTGGCGGTGATGAGTCTCGACGTCGCGGCCCTCCGCGCCTCCTTCCCCGCCCTGGCCGACGGCGCCGCCCACTTCGACGGTCCGGGCGGCACGCAGACCCCGGTCGAGGTGGCCCGGGCGATGGCCGACACGCTCACCCGGCCGATGGCGAACCGCGGTGCGGTGACGCAGGCCGAGCGCAACGCCGACGCCGTCGTCCGGGAGGCCCGGCAGGCGATCGCCGACCTGACCGGCGGCGACCCCGGCGGGGTGGTGTTCGGCCGCAGCGCGACCGCGCTCACCTACGAGCTGTCCCGGGTGCTGTCGGCCGGCTGGGGCCCCGGCGACGAGGTGGTGGTGACCCGGCTGGACCACGACGCGAACGTCCGCCCGTGGGTGCAGGCCGCCGCCGCCCGCGGCGCGACCGTGCGCTGGGCCGACTTCGACCCGGCGACCGGCGAGCTGGACCCCGCGACGGTCGGCGCCCTGCTGTCGCCGAGCACCCGGCTGGTCGCCGTCACGGGCGCCTCGAACCTGCTCGGCACCCGGCCCGACGTGCCGGCGATCACCGCGCTGGCGCACGCCGCCGGCGCGCTGACCTGGGTCGATGGCGTGCACCTCACCGCGCACGCGCCGGTCGACGTCACCGCCCTCGGCGCGGACTTCTTCGTCTGCTCGCCGTACAAGTTCCTCGGCCCGCACTGCGGCTGCCTGGTCGCCGCCCCGGCCCTGCTGGGGACGCTGCACCCGGACAAGCTGCTGCCCTCGACCGACGCCGTCCCGGAGCGGTTCGAGCTCGGCACGCTGCCCTACGAGCAGCTGGCCGGCACCACGGCGGCGATCGACCTGCTGGCCGGCCTCGCCGGGCCCGAGGGCGACCGGCGGGCCCGGCTCACCGCGGCGATGACGGCCCTGGAGGAGCACGAGGACCGGCTGCGGACCCGCATCGAGGACGCGCTGCGCGAGCTGCCCGGCGTGACGCTCTGGTCGCGGGCGGGCCACCGCACCCCCACCCTGCTGCTCACCTTCGCCGGCCGGGACGCCGCCGACGCCCACCGGTTCCTCGCCGACCGCGGGGTCAACGCACCGGCCGGCTCGTTCTACGCCCTCGAGGCGTCGCGGCACCTCGGGCTGGGCGACGCCGGCGGGCTGCGGGTCGGGCTCGCGCCCTACACCGACGACGCGGACGTCGACCGGCTGCTCACCGGCCTGCGGGAGTGGCTGGCGAGCTGAGCCGGCGCCGGCCCCCGGCCGGGGCGTGGTCCGGCCTGGGGCAGATCGACGCGGCACCCGATCGGACGCGTGCAACCGGAACGCCTGGGTACCGGAGCTGCACCGACCCCCGATCACAGGAGCTCACCCATGGCCCGCAACACGCTGTCCCGCTCCCTGCACGACGTCGGCCTCGCCGCCTGGTTCGGCGGCACGCTGGCCAACGCGGTCGCGCTGAACCCCGCCGCGGCCGAGGCCGGCAGCGACGCCGCCACCGGCGCCGTCGCCAACGCCGGCTGGAACCGCTGGACCCCGGTCAACGCCGCCGCCATCGGCGCGCACCTCATCGGCAGCGTCGGCCAGCTCGGCGCCAACAAGGACCGGGTCGCCCAGCAGAAGGGCGTCGGCGGCATGTCGGCGGCCAAGACGGTGCTCACCGCCGCGGCTCTGGGCGTCACCGCCTACAGCCGGGTGCTCGGCAAGGTCGTCTCGCAGGGCGGCGCCACGCCGTCCAAGCGCGGCACCAAGCCCTCCAAGCGGGCCCGCGCCGACATCGCCGCCGCCCAGGAGCGCCTCGACCAGCTGCAGTGGGTCATCCCGGCGATCACCGGCACGCTGGTGGTCCTCAGCTCCTACGCCGGCGAGCAGCAGCGCCCGTCCGAGGTGCTGCGCGGCATCTCGGAGAAGAACTCCACCCTCTGACGTCCGCGCCCGGGACGCGGGGATCGGGGCCTGCCGCGCAGGCCCCGCGTCCCGGGCGGCACGACGTCGGACCCCGCACCGCACGCACTCCGGTCGCACCGGACGGGCCGCAGCGCGTGCGCTGCGACCGGTATGCGTGCAATGCGCCCGGGTCGGCGCCCGGGCCGGTGGTCAGCGCAGCGAGGGGAAGCCGCCGGCCAGCTCGTCGAAGGCCTGGTGCAGCGCGGCGCCCAACGGCACCCGGCCGTCGGCCAGCCACACCTCGAACGCGGTGGTCGCCGCCGCCCGGGTGCTGATCGCGACCAGCCGCGGCACCAGCGCGTCGGGGTCCACCCCGGTCCGGGCCGCCACGTGCGCCGCCACCACCCGGTCGACCGCGGCGTAGCGCACCTGCGAGTGGGCCTGCAGCGCCGGCTCGGTGAGGATCAGCCGCATCCGCTGCCGCAGCATCGGCAGGTCGGCCTCGCGGTAGTCGTTGACCTCGACGTAGGCCGCGCAGATCGAGGCGAGCACCGACGCGTCGTCGGTGGTGGCCGCCAGCATCTCCGCCAGCCGGACGACGTGGGCGTCGAAGTCGCCCCACACCGCGTCGGCCTTGCCGCTGACGTGCCGGAAGAACGTGCGCCGGCTGATGCCCGCGGCGTCGGCGATCTCGTCGGTGGTCACCCGCTCGAAGCCGTGGGCGGTGAACAGGTCCAGGGCGGCGGACTCGATGCGCGTGCGGGTCTCCTCGCGCGCGTCGGCGACGACCACGGTCTGGGTCATGCCCCCATCCTGCCCCGTCGGCGGGCCGGGGCGGCGGCCCGACGCGACGAGTCCGGAACGGGTCTTGCTCGTGGCACTCGGTGTCACTAACGTCTGCGGGGTCCCGACCGTGATCCAGCTCACCGGAGGTCCGCATGCCCGAGACGACGCAGGCCGAGATCCAGACCGACGCCCCCGTGGCGGCTGCCGAGGAGGCCCTCGTCGAGGAGTCCCTCGTGGAGGAGGTCTCCATCGACGGCATGTGCGGGGTGTACTGATCGACGCGCCGTCGACCGCCACGCCGGTGACGCAGCCCGCACTGGTGACCGACTCCGCGACCGGCGTGCAGCCGGTCGCGGAGCCGGTGACCGTGCCCCGTGACGAGGTCCCGTTCGACCCCTCGGTGCCCTGGCGGAAGTCGCCGTCGGTGGCGCTGCGCCCGGAGCCCTTCGGTGCGCTCGTCTACCACTTCGGCAACCGGAAGCTGTCCTTCCTCAAGTCGATGCCCCTGGTCGCCGTGGTGAAGGCCCTGCAGGACCACCCCGACGTCCCCAGCACCCTCGTCGCCTGCGCCGTGCCCGAGGCGCAGCACCCGGCCTACGTCACCGCGCTGGCCACGCTGGCCCGCTCGCAGATGATCGAACGACGGACGGCGTCGCCCGCCGGCCCGGCCCCCACGGAGGAACCATGACCGCCGTCCTGCCCGTCCGCCCCGCAGCGCCGCCGCGCCCCACCGGTGGCCGGCTGATCGACCAGTTCGAGTACGGCCTGGACGCGCCCATCTGCCTGACCTGGGAGCTCACCTACGCCTGCAACCTGGCGTGCGTGCACTGCCTGTCCTCCTCCGGACGGCGTGACCCGCGGGAGCTGAGCACCGCCGAGGCCGAGGCGGTCATCGACGAGCTGCAGCGGATGCAGGTCTTCTACGTCAACGTCGGCGGCGGCGAGCCCACCGTCCGCCCGGACTTCTGGCACCTGCTCGACTACGCCGTCGGCCACGACGTCGGCGTCAAGTTCTCCACCAACGGCATCAAGCTGGACCGCACCCGTGCGCAGCAGCTGGCCGCCACCGACTACGTCGACGTGCAGATCTCCCTGGACGGCGCCACGGCCGAGGTCAACGACGCCGTCCGCGGCACCGGCTCCTTCGCCACCGCCACCCGCGCGCTGGAGAACCTGGCCGAGGCCGGGATGAAGGACTTCAAGGTCTCCGTCGTCGTCACCAGGGAGAACGTCTCGCAGCTCGACGACTTCAAGGCGCTCACCGACCGCTACGGCGCCCAGCTGCGGATCACCCGGTTCCGGCCGTCCGGCCGCGGCGCCGACGTCTGGGACCAGCTGCACCCCACCCAGGCCCAGCAGCGGGAGCTGTACCAGTGGCTGCTGGCCAACGGCGACAACGTGCTCACCGGCGACTCGTTCTTCCACCTCTCCGCGTTCGGTGAGGCGCTGCCCGGGCTGAACCTCTGCGGTGCCGGCCGGGTCGTGTGCCTGATCGACCCGGTGGGCGACGTCTACGCCTGCCCGTTCGCCATCCACGAGAACTTCCTGGCCGGCAACGTGCGCTCCCCCGGCGGCTTCCAGCAGGTGTGGCAGAACAGCGAGCTGTTCGCCGACCTGCGCAACCCGCAGACCGGCGGCGCGTGCACCAAGTGCCAGCACTTCGACTCCTGCCGGGGCGGCTGCATGGCGGCCAAGTTCTTCACCGGCCTGCCGCTGGACGGCCCGGACCCGGAGTGCGTGCAGGGCTACGGCGAGACGGCGCTGGCCGCCCGCGACCTGCAGCTGGTCACGCCGAAGAGCCACATCGACCACAGCCACAAGGGCCCGGTCCGCGGCCAGCCCACGCTGCTGGGCATGCCGGCCGTCCCGCCGGCGAAGATCTGCGACGAGTCCCCGCTGGCCGGGCTGCAGCTGGGCTGACCCGCAGCGCGCCGGCTGCCGGCGGCCCGCCCTGCCGCCGGCGGGCCGCCCCTGAACTCGGCTCCACGACGGAGCCGGGGATCGATCCCCCGCCGCACGCGGCGAGAGACCGGATCCGAGACGACGACGTCAGAGGAGAAGGACGCATGGGAAAGCTCGAAGGGAAGGTCGCCTTCATCACCGGTGCGGCGCGCGGTCAGGGCCGCAGCCACGCCGTCCGGCTGGCGCAGGAGGGCGCGGACATCATCGCCGTCGACCTGTGCCAGCAGATCGACTCGGTCGCCTACCCGATGGCCACGCCGGAGGACCTGCAGCAGACGGTGAAGGAGGTCGAGGCCCTCGACCGGCGGATCGTCGCCAGCCAGGCCGACGTCCGCGACCGGGCGGCGCTGGACACCGCGGTGCGCGAGGGGGTCGCCCAGCTGGGCCGGCTGGACATCGTGCTGGCCAACGCCGGCATCGCGCCGATGGGCGAGGGCAGCGAGACACCGCAGGCCTGGCAGGACGTCATCGACGTCAACCTGACCGGGGTCTGGAACACCGTGCACGCGGCCCTGCCGACGATGGTCGAGCAGGGCGACGGCGGTGCGATCGTGCTGACCAGCTCGACCGCCGGGCTCAAGGGCATCGGTGGGGACAGCCCCGGCGGAGAGGGGTACACCGCGGCCAAGCACGGCGTCGTCGGGTTGATGCGCACCTTCGCCAACACGCTGGCCAAGCACCGGATCCGGGTGAACACCGTGCACCCGACCGGCGTGAACACCCCGATGGTCGTCAACCCGGTGATGGAGAAGTTCCTGGCCGAGGACCCCTCGATCGCCGGTGCGATCACCAACCTGCTGCCGGTGGACATGATCGAGGCGGTGGACATCTCCAACGCCATCCTGTTCCTGGTCTCCGACGACGGCCGCTACGTCACCGGGGTCACCCTGCCCGTCGACGCCGGGATCCTGGCCAAGTGAGCGGCCGCGTAGAGGGCAAGGTCGCGTTCATCACCGGTGCGGCCCGGAGCCAGGGCCGCAGCCACGCGCTGCGGCTGGCCCAGGAGGGCGCCGACATCATCGCCGTCGACATCGCCGGGCCGGTCGAGTCGATCCAGATGTACCCGCCGGCCACCGACGAGGACCTGGCCGAGACGGTGCGCCAGGTCGAGGCGCTCGACCGCCGGATCGTCGCCACCAAGGCCGACGTCCGGGACACCGCGGCGCTGAAGGCGGCCGTGGACGACGGCGTCTCCCAGCTCGGCCGGCTCGACATCGTGCTGGGCAACGCCGGGGTGTTCGAGATCCAGCCCGCACTGGAGATCACCGACGACGCCTGGCGGGAGATGATCGACATCAACCTCACCGGCGTCTGGAACACCTGCAAGGTGGCGCTGCCGCACCTGATCGAGGGCGGCCGGGGCGGGGCGATCGTGCTCACCAGCTCCACCGCCGGGCTCAAGGGGACGCCGAACACGATCCACTACACGGCGGCCAAGCACGGCGTCGTGGGCATCATGCGGACGCTGGCCAACGAGTTCGCCCATCACTCGATCCGGGTCAACAGCGTGCACCCGACCGGGGTGGACACGGTGATGATCCAGAACGAGAAGACCTGGGGGCTGTTCGCGCCCGACGACCCGGCACCCAGCCGGGAGAAGGCCGAGCCGATCTTCGCCTCGACCAACGCCCTGCCCATCCCGTGGGTGGAGCCGGTGGACATCTCCAACGCCATCCTGTTCCTCGTCTCCGACGAGGCGCGCTACATCACCGGCGTGACCCTCCCGGTCGACGCCGGCTACACCGTCAAGTGAGCAGTCGCCGGGCGGCGGGGACGCCGCCCGGCGACCTCGGGACCGAGGGGCGCATGAGCAGGCACGAGGACGACGACCCGCTGGTGACCGGACGGCGGGTCACCGGTGACGACGGCGCCTCGGTCCGCGCGGTGCGCGGGCGGGTGGCCCGGCACCTCGTCGGCCGGGAACGCGAGCTGGACCTGCTGCTCGCCGCGGTCGCCGCCGGCCGCGACGTCCTGCTCGAGGGGCCGCCGGGCACCTCCAAGTCGACGCTGCTGCGGTCGATCACCACCGAGTGGGGCATCCCGCTGGTCTTCGTCGAGGGCAACGCCGACCTGACCCCGACCCGGCTGGTCGGCCACCACGACCCCGCCCGGGTGCTGCGCGAGGACTACTCGCCGGACAACTTCGTCCCCGGCCCGCTGGTCGAGGCCATGCGCACCGGCGGGTTCCTCTACGTGGAGGAGTTCAACCGCGCTCCCGAGGACACCCTGAACACGCTGCTCACGGCCATGGCCGAGCGCCGGATCGCCGTCCCGCGGGTCGGCGTCGTGGAGGCCCTGGCCAGCTTCCGGGTCATCGCGTCGATGAACCCCTACGACAACGTGGGCACGACCCGGCTGTCCACCTCGGTGCACGACCGGCTGTGCCGGCTGGCGATCGGCTACCAGGACGCCGAGGCCGAGCGCGGGATCGTCGGCCGGCGCACCGGGGTGGAGTCGCCCCGGCTGGTCGCCGACGCGGTCGCGCTGACCCGGGCGACCCGGGAGCGGGACGACGTCCGGCAGGGCAGCAGCGTGCGCGGCGCCATCGACACCGCGCTGGTCGCCGCCCAGCTGGCCGCCATGCGCGGGGTGCCGCTGCCCGACGAGCCGTCGGTCGCCCCGCCCCGCGGGTTGCCGGAGGAGTACACCGCCGTCGTCCTGGACGCCGTGCTGTTGGCGCTGTCCGGGAGGATCTTCCTCGACGAGACGCTGGAGTCCACGCCGGAGGCGGTGCTGCGGGAGATCTGGGAGGACCACTTCCTGCTGCAGCCGGCGGCGGCCGAGCCTGGTTGAAGAGCCGTCGAGGCCGACTCGCCGGTGACCCGACGGGACCGGTCCGGGGCGCCCCGGGGGATGCGCCCGTTGCGCCGCAGGCCCAAGCAGCTGACCGACCAGCCGTCGCTCTACGAGCCCGCGCGCGGGGGCGGGGGGCTCGCGCTCTCGTCCGGTGACCGGCGGCGCACCCGGACCGCGGCCACCCGGGCGGGGGGTACGGCGTCCGGGACGACCGACGAGCCGGCCGAGCTGATCGCGCTCGCCGACCTGGCCACGGAGAGCACGGGCGACCAGCTCACGCGCCGGCGGGCGCGGGAGATCGCGCGGCGGCTGGCGGTGCCGCGCCCGCCGCGGGACCGCCGGGCGCGGCGCGGGGTCGGCGAGCTGACCAGCGCCCCCTGGAGCGGCGGGTCCGACGAGCTCGACCTGGAGCGCACGCTGGAGGCGATCGCCGGCGACCCCTTCCCGGAGGCGACCGACGTCGTCGTGCGGGAGCGGGTCCGGCAGCAGCGCTCGGTGGTGCTGGTCGTCGACGTGTCCGGGTCGATGAAGGGCGAGCGGCTCCGGACGGCGGCCGCGACGGTGGGCGCGCTGGCCGGGGAGCTGGCGCGCGACCAGCTGGCCGTCGTCGCGTTCTGGTCCGACGCGGCGGTGCTGGTGCGGCGCGGGGAGCAGGTGGCGCCGCTGGCCGTCCTGGACCTGCTGCTGCGGGTGCCCACCCAGGGGCTGACCAACGTGACCTTCGCGCTGGAGACCGCGGCGCGGCAGCTGGCCGGGGTGCCGCAGCGGGACGCCCGGGTGCTGCTGCTGAGCGACTGCGTGCACAACGCCGGCCCCGACCCGAGGCTCACCGCCGCGCGGCTGCCGCGGCTGGACGTGCTGCTGGACACCTCCGGCGAGGTCGACGTCGAGCTGGGCCGGGACCTGGCCCGCGCCGGTCGGGGCCGGGTCCGGCTGGTGCGCGACCACCGGGACGTCGCCGCCGCGCTCACCGCCGTCTTCGCCGACTGACCAGCGCGACCGGCGACCGGCGACCGGTGACCGGCGACCGGCGGCCCGGCCTCAGGCCGGCACGAGCTCGCGGGCGGACCGCTGGAAGCCCTTGACGATCAGCCAGGCGGCCAGGCTCATCTCCCACGCGGCGACCGGGACGGCGGCGAGGCCGCCGAGGGGGGACAGCTGCTCGTAGGCGCCGAACAGCACCGCGGTCGAGGAGAGGAGGACCAGCGGGCCCCCGACCAGCCCGAGCACGGCGATCGGCCGGGGCACGAGCTGCGAGCGGTACACCAGCAGGGCCAGCAGCCAGCTGTTCACCCCGATCACCAGGCCGGGGCCGACCAGGAACGTCCAGTCGTGCACGGCCACCAGCGCGCGGGCGACGGTGACCAGGCTGTCGGCGTCGGCACCGGCGGCGTCCCGGCGGAGGGTGACCACCGCCAGCAGGCTGACGATGCCGACGGTGATCACGGCCGCCTCCAGGGTGCGGCCGGCCGCGTAGCCGAGGGCCAGGCCGGCGCCGTGCGCCCGCAGCACCGGGTAGAGCGTCACGCCGGTGCCGATGACGCTGGCGACCAGCAGCGCCTCGCAGGCCGCACCCAGCAGCACGCGGGTGTCGGCGCCCGCCCCGAGGACGTATGCCGGGTCGTCGAGCACCGGCCCGTACAGGGCGAGGCCGACGACGGCGGCGACCGCAGCCACCACGAAGAAGACCCCGGTGACGACCGCGGTCGGTCTGGTCGAGCTCATGTGCGTGCCCCTCCGTCCAGAGGTGTACGGCGTACACCTATGCGGTCGGACGGTAGGTGTACGGTGTACGCCTGTCAAGGACCGCGCGCCGGTCCGGATCGGGGGTCCGATGGCCGACCGGGCCGCACCGGCACGTCGGGTGCCGCTGAACCGCGACCGGGTGCTCGCCGCCGCCGTCGCGCTCGCCGACGAGGCCGGCATCGACGCGGTGAGCATGCGAGGGCTCGCGCAGCACCTGGGCGTGGTCCCGATGGCGCTGTACAAGCACATCGCGAACAAGGACGAGCTGCTCGACGGGATGGTCGACGTCGTGCTCGGGGAGGTCGGGCCGGTCGACCCGGAGCTGGGCTGGCAGGACGCCGTCCGGCAGCGCGTCCTGGCGGCGCGGCGCGCGGTGCTGCGGCACCCGTGGGCGCGCCCGGCCATCGAGTCGCGCACCCACCGGACACCGGTCGTGCTGGGGTATATGGACGCCCTGGCCGGGGTGTTCCGGCGCGGCGGGTTCTCCGTCGACCTGACCCACCACGTCATGCACGCGCTGGGCAACCGGATGTGGGGGTTCAGCCCCGAGCTGTTCGAGGAGGCGCCGGCCGCGGACCCGCCCGAGGTGGACCCCGAGCAGCTGCAGGCGGCGATGGCCGACTTCGGGCGGCGGTACCCGCACGTGCTGGAGATCGCGATGGCCGCGACCGGCGGCGACCTGGCCGGCGTCGGTGCGGGCTGCGACGAGGAGTTCGAGTTCGAGTTCGCCCTCGACCTGCTGCTCGACGCCTTCGACCGCCTCCGCGAGCGCGGCTGGAGCTCCCGCCGACCGGTCGGCTGACCCGGCCGGCTGAGCTGTCGGACGGGGCCCCCGGGGCGGGTCAGCGCAGCGGCGCGACCAGGCCCGGAGCGGCCGACTGCCCGGGGAGCACGTCGGCGAGGGTGAGCAGCGCGAGGAAGACGACGAGGACGAGGACGGTGAGCACGGGGCGCCTCCGGGAACGGGTGGACCCCCACGGTCACCCCGCCGGCTGGACGCGGCCCGGGTGGTGGCTGTGAGCCTGCTGCGAGGGCCGGCTCAGCCGGCCGCGGCCCGCTCGGCGTCGCTGCGCAGGATGCAGAACTCGTTGCCCTCCGGGTCGGCCAGCACCACCCAGCCGCTGCCGTCGGGCCGGCGCAGGTCGTCGACCACCCGGGCGCCCAGCCCGGTCAGCCGCTCGAGCTCGGTGTCCCGGGTGTCCTCGACGGGCACCAGGTCCAGGTGCAGCCGGTTCTTGACCGTCTTCGCGTCGGGCACCTCGATGAACAGCAGCCGCTGGCCGCCGTCCGGCGCCGACACCAGGCACTCCTCGTGGCCGGGCTCGTTCGGGTCGTCGGGGTCCTCGACGAGGCCCAGCACGGCCGACCACCACACCGACTGGGCGTAGGCGTCGCGGCTGTCCACGGTGGTGTGCGAGATGCGGGCGGTCATGGCCGGAGCCTGGTCCCGGGGGCGCCCCGCCGTCCACGGGTTTCGCGGCGGCTCCCGGACCGGGGCGTCAGAGCCGGACGTTGCAGCAGCTCGGCGACCTCGCGGGTCTCGTCGGTGGTCATGGCCCGGGTCGTGCCCGGCCGCAGCGGCGCCGACGCCCCGTCTGGCAGGGTGCCCGGACGTGAGGCTGACCGAGACCACCTGGCCCGACCTCGAGGGGCGGTCGCCGCTGGTCGTCGTCCCGCTGGGGTCGGTGGAGCAGCACGGCCGGCACCTGCCGCTGGCCACCGACACCGTGGTCGCGCAGGCGGTCGCCGAGGACGTCGTCCCGCAGCTGGACGGCGCGGTGCTGGCGCCGGCGCTGGCCTACGGCGCGAGCGGCGAGCACGAGGGCTTTCCCGGCACCATCTCGCTGGGCACCGAGGCGCTCACCGGGCTGCTGGTCGAGTACGGGCGCTCGGTCGGCCGCTGGGCGGGCCGGCTGCTGGTGGTCAACGGCCACGGCGGCAACCTCGAGGCGCTGCGGGCGGCGGTGCCGCTGCTGCGGCGCGAGGGCCGGGACGTCGCCTGGTTCCCGTGCGGCGTGCCCGGCGGGGACGCGCACGCCGGGCGGACCGAGACCTCGCTGATGTTGCACGTGGAACCCGCCGTGGTCCGCGAGGCGCTCGCGGCCGCGGGGGACACCACGCCGATCGGGGAGCTGCTGCCCCGGCTGCGGGCCGAGGGGGTCCGGGGCGTCAGCCCGGACGGCGTCCTGGGCGACCCGGCCGGCGCCTCGGCGGCCGAGGGCGCCGCGGTCCTCGCCGACCTGCGTGCCCGGCTGGTGACCGCCGCGGTGGGCTGGCGGGTGGACCCCGCCGGGCGGCTCCTCGGCTGAGGAGCCGTCCGGGACGGGTCAGGCCAGCGCGTCGGCGAACAGCGGGACGGCGTTCTCCAGGGCGTACTGGATGCCCTGCGGCGTGCCGATCGAGAACGCGCTGGCCAGCGTCTCGTCGTCGAGCACCACGGCGTTGCCGGCGGTCACCGAGGGGATCGACTGCCACAGCGGGTTGCCGGTGATCTCGCTGGCGTCGACGAAGATCGGGAACGCCACGGTCAGGCCGGCGTCCAGCAGCGGCAGCTGCTCCTCGCTCACCGACACGAAGAAGCTGTCGGTGGCCAGGTCCTGGATGGCCGGCTCGAGGGTGAAGCCGAGCTGCTCCATGAAGTCGACCCGGGCGTCGCCGCGGACGTAGGCGCCGAAGCCCTCGGAGCTGTAGGCGGCCACGGCCACCCCGGTGCCGTCGAACTCGGGGTGCTCGGCGGCGGCGTCGGTGAACGCCTGGTCGATCTCGGCCTGCAGGTCGGCGGCCTCCTCGGCCTTGCCGAGCGCCTGCCCGACCATCTCCAGCTGGTCGGCCGAGGAGGTGAGGTACGGGTCGGCGCCCTCGGGCTGGCTGATCGTCGGCGCGATCTCGCTGAGGGTGTCGAAGCGCTCCTGGGTGGCCGGCGACTTGGTGTCCAGGATCAGGTCGGGCTGCAGCGCGGCGATCGCCTCGTAGCTCGGCTCGAGGGTCTCGATGATCTCCGGCGCCTCGTCGTACAGGCCCTCGGCCCACGGGCCGACGCCCTCGCCGCCGAACGCCAGCCAGTCGCTGGCGCCGACCGGCTGCACGCCGAGCGCGAGCGCGGTCTCCGCGTCGCCCCAGCCGAGGGCGACCACCCGGACGGGCTCCTCCTCGACGGTGACGTCGCCGAAGGCGGTCGGCACGGTGACCGGGAAGGCGTCCGAGGACGCGGGGCCGGACGCCTCGCCGCCACCGCTGCCGGCGGTGTCGTCGCTGCCGGAACCGCAGCCGGTGACCACGAGCGCGGCCGTGAGCAGGGCGGCGCCGCGGAGGGCGGTGCCGCGGGGGGTGGGACGGGTGGACATGAGGGCTCCTGGTCGGGTCACGGGTGTCGGGTCACGGGGTGGCGGGTCAGACGGCCGCGGAGAGCGCGGTCAGGTAGTCGTCCAGGCCCCACGTCATGGACAGCACGGTGGGCGGGGAGACGGCGGCGATGAGCTCGTCGCCGACGAGGGTGGCATGGTGCCCGGCGGCGACCTGCGGCATCGTCCGGGCGAAGGGCTGGGCGGCGAACGCGTCCGCCTCCTGCTGGGTGGAGGCGTAGCTCAGCAGGACGTCGCTGGTCAGGCCGGCGACCTGCTCGTAGCTGAGCGTGTAGTAGAACGTCGACTCGCCGGTGGACAGCTCCGCGACGCTCGGCGCGACCTCCAGGCCCAGGTCGGTGAGGAACTCCACCCGGGGGTCGGCGGCCTCGTAGACGTAGAAGGTGCCGGCGGTGTCCCACACCGCGGCGACGGTCTTCCCCTGCAGCTCGGGGTGCTCGGCGGCGGCGTCGGCGATCGTCCGCTCGGTGTCGGCGACGAGCTGCGCGGCCTCCTCCGCCTTGCCCAGCGCCTGGCCGACGGTGGTGACGACGTCGCGCCACGGGGTGGTCCACGCCTCGCCCGGGTACGCGACGACCGGCGCGATGGCCGACAGCGTCTCGTAGTCCTCGGCGGTGATGCCGGAGTAGTTGGCCAGGACGACGTCCGGGTCGGCGGCGGCGATCGCCTCGAACGGCACCTCCTCGCCCTCGGGCAGGACGGTGGGGGTGGCCACGCCGAGCTCGTCGATCTCCTCGGCGATCCACGGCAGCAGGCCCTCGTCGTCACCGCCGTAGGACTGGAACGGGATGGCGACCGGGACGACGCCCAGCGCGAGGGCGGCGTCGGTGCTGCCGAAGCCCCAGGTGACGACCCGCTCCGGCGCCGCCTCGAGGGTGGTCTCCCCGAACGCGTGCTCGATGGTCACCGGGAAGGCGTCGGCCGAACTGCCCGGGCCGGCGGCGTCGGCTGTGTCGCCGTCGGGGGAGCTGCAGCTGGTGAGCACGACGGCGGCGGCCAGCAGGACGGCGCCGCGCAGGGCAGGGCGGTGGGACAAGGCAGCACTCCTCGCTCGGGTCAGGTGAGGCTCACCTAACCATCGGGCGGTCACGACTCGGTCACCGGGCCGCCCGCCCGCGGTCGCGCTCGTCACACCCACCTCCCGTCCACGCTCTCGCGCGCTCTCCCCCGCGTGGGAAGGCGCGCGAAACCGCGGGTGGGAAGGCGCGCGAAACCGCGGGTGGGAAGGCGCGCGGGACCGCGGGTGGGAAAGCGCGCGAAACCGCGCGTGGGAAGGCGCGCGAAACCGCGGGGGGAAGGCGCGCGAAACCGCGGGGGGAAGGCTCGGGCCGGGAACAACGGTGGCGTCGGTTTGTTGTCCGTACCGACGCGATCAGCCCGCCCCACTGGGGGCGGACGTCCCGCGCAGTCGAGAGGACCAGCCATGCGCACCGGAATCCACCCCGAGTACCGCACCGTCGTGTTCCAGGACACCTCGACGGGCGAGACCTTCCGGACCCGCTCCACCGTGGAGACCACCCGGACGATCGAGCTGGACGGCGAGACGCTGCCCGTGGTCCCGGTCGAGATCAGCTCCTCCTCGCACCCGTTCTGGACCGGCAACCAGCGCGTGCTGGACACCGCCGGCCGGGTGGAGAAGTTCAACCAGCGGTACGGCGCCCGCACCCGCGGCTGACGCCACCGCAGCACCCCGACGCCGCCGGCGGCTCCCCGACCAGGGGGGCGGCCGGCGGCGTCGTCGTACCCGCCCCGCCGGCGCGCGGTTAGGGTCCCGCACCGGGAGCGGGGCGCGAGGACCCGCCGGCGAGGACGGAGCACGGTGATGGCGCACCAGGTGTCGGGGCAGCCGGGTGCACCCACCCCGCGGCTGGCGGTGGAGGCCAACGGCATCAACGTGATCGCCGAGTCCGAGCGCAAGGGCACCCCGCGGCAGCTGTTCTGGCCGTGGTTCGGCGCCAACGTGAGCGTGCTCGGCCTGGCCTACGGCGCCTTCGTCCTCGGCTTCGGCATCTCCTTCTGGCAGGCCGTGGTGGCCGGCGTGGTCGGGATCGTCGCCAGCTTCGCGCTGTGCGGGTTCGTCGCGATCGCCGGCAAGCGCGGTTCGGCGCCCACGCTGGTGCTCAGCCGCGCCGCGTTCGGCGTCACCGGCGGCCGGGTCCCCGCCGTCCTGGCCTGGGTGCTCACCGTCGGCTGGGAGACGGTGCTGACCTCGCTGGCCACCCTCGCCACGGCGACCGTCTTCACCGAGCTCGGCTGGGGCGGCGGGACGACGACCCAGGTGGTCGCCCTGCTGGTGGTGGCCGCGCTGGTCGTCGCCGGCGGCGTGCTCGGCTTCGACCTGATCATGCGGATGCAGACGGTGATCACCGTCGTCACCGGCGTGCTGACCGTGGTCTACCTGGTGCTGGTCGCCGACGAGGTCGACTGGGGGAGCGTCGCCGACCTGCCGGCCGGCTCGACCCAGGCGTTCATCGGCGCGCTGGTGTTCGTCATGACCGGGTACGGCTTCGGCTGGGTCAACGCCGCGGCCGACTACTCCCGCTACCTGCCGCGGAGCGCGTCCACCCGCGGCGTCGTGGGCTGGACGACGTTCGGGTCCGCGCTGGCCCCGGTGGTGCTGCTGGTCGTCGGCCTGCTGCTGGCCGGCTCCTCGGGCGAGCTGTCCGGCGCCATCAGCGCCGACCCGATCGGGGCGCTGGCCACCCTGCTGCCCACCTGGTTCCTCGTCCCGTTCGCGCTGGTCGCCGTCCTCGGGCTGGTCGGCGGGGCACTGCTGGACATCTACTCCTCCGGGCTGGCGTTGCTGGCCGCCGGCGTGCGCATCCCCCGCCCGGTGGCCGCCTCCGTCGACGGCGTGCTGATGGTGCTCGGGGCGATCTGGGTGGTCTTCCTCGCCGAGGGCGACTTCTTCGTCCAGTTCCAGGGCTTCCTGATCACCCTCGGCGTGCCGGTGGCCGCCTGGTGCGGGGTGGTGCTGGCCGACCTGCTGCTCCGCCGCCGGGACTACGCCGAGCCCGACCTCTACGACCCGCGCGGCCGCTACGGCTCCGTGCCGCCGGTGCCGCTGCTGCTCCTGGTGCTGGGCACGGTGCTCGGCTGGGGCCTGGTCACCAACACCTACGCCGGCTGGCTGAGCTGGCAGGGCTACCTGCTGGAGCCGCTCGGACTGGGCGGCCGGGAGGGCGACTGGGCGTTCGCCAACCTCGGCGTGCTGGTCGCGCTCGCCGTGGGCTTCGTCGGCACCGCGGTGCTCCGCCGCGGGGCCGTCCGCCGGCAGGAGGCGGGATGACCGCCGGCGTGCTCGTGGTCGTCGACGTCCAGCACGTCTTCGCCGACGCCGACTCCCCGTGGGGCGTGCCCCGCTTCGCCGAGGTGCACCCCGCGATCCGCCGGCTGACCGCGGCGTTCCCCGGCCGGGTGGTGCACACCCGGTTCGTCGCCCCGGCCGAGCCGGCGGGCGCCTGGGTGCCCTACTACGCGGAGTTCCCCTTCGCGCTCCAGCCGCCGGACGCACCGCTGTACGCGCTGGTCGACGACCCGGGTGAGGGACCGGTCCTCACCGCGACCACCTTCGGCAAGTGGGGCCCGGAGCTGGCGGCGCTGGTCGGCGAGGGCCCGCTGGTGCTCGCCGGCGTCTCCACCGACTGCTGCGTGCTCTCCACGGCGCTCCCCGCCGCGGACGCCGGGGTGCCGGTGCACGTGGTCACCGACGCCTGCGCGGGGGCGAGCGACGCCGACCACGAGCGGGCGCTCGCCGCGATGGGGCTCTACGCGCCACTGGTCACGCTGACCACCACCGACGCGGTGCTCGCCGGTCCGTGACGACCAGCCCGCCACCGCCGGACCGGCTGCCCGACGGCTTCGTCGTCCGGCTCGCCCCGGCCACCCGGCAGCGCGACGGCGGGACGACGCTGCTCGGCGGCTCCCCGTTCCGGCAGCTGCGGCTCAGCCCGGCCGCCCGCCCGCTGCTCCGGGACGGCCGGGTCGAGGTGACCGACGCGCGCACCGCCGCGCTGGCCGCCCGGCTGCTGGACACCGGCATCGCCGACCCCGAGGTGTCCCTGGCGGCGCCGGTCCCCGTGGTGACGGTCATCGTCCCGGTCAAGGACCGCACCGACGGCCTGACCCGGCTGCTGGCCGCGCTGCGCGCCGACCCGGGGACGGCGGGGTGCCCCGTGGTCGTCGTCGACGACGGTTCCGCGGCACCGGCCGAGGTCGCGGCGGTGGCCGCGGGCACGCGGCTGCTGCGGCACGAGCGGGCCCGCGGGCCGGCGGCGGCCCGGAACGCCGGGCTCCGGGTGGCCGGCACCGAGCTGGTCGCCTTCCTCGACTCCGACTGCGTGCCGGCGCCCGGCTGGCTGGCGCGGCTGGCCGGCCACCTCGCCGACCCCCGGGTGGCCCTGGTCGCCCCGCGGATCACCGCGTTGGACGGCGACGCCGGCAGCAGCTGGGTCGCCCGCTACGAGGCGGTCACCAGCGCGCTGGACATGGGGCCGGTGGCCACCCGGGTCGCCCCGCTGACCGCGGTGTCCTACGTGCCCAGCGCCGCGCTGCTGGCCCGCCGGGCGGCGCTCGGCGACGGCTTCGACGAGTCGATGCAGGTCGCCGAGGACGTCGACCTGGTCTGGCGGCTCGCCGCAGCCGGCTGGCGGGTGCGGTACGAGCCGGCCGCGCAGGTCGCCCACGACCACCGGGTCGCGCCGGGGGACTGGCTGCGCCGCCGCGCCTTCTACGGCACCGGCGCGGCGCTGCTGGCCCAGCGGCACGGGCCGGCGGTCGCCCCGGTCGTCCTCTCGCCGTGGTCCGCGGCGGCGTGGGCGCTGGCGCTGACCGGGCGGCCGCTGGGCCTCGCCGCCGCCGGTGGGGTGCTCGGCACCGCCTCGGTGCAGCTCGCGCGACGGCTGGGCGCGCCGGGGAGCCGGCCGCCGTACGGGCTGGCGGCGTCCCTGGTGCTGCGCGGGACGACGGCCTCCGGGCGCACGCTGGCCCGGGCGGTGACCCGGCACCACTGGCCGCTGGCCCTGGCCGCCGCGGTGGCGTCCCGGAAGGCGCGGCGGCTGGTCGCCGCGATCGCGGTCGCGGACGCCACCGACGGCTGGTGGCCGCACCGGCAGGAGGTCGGCCTGGCCACCTTCGCCGCCGGCCGCCGGCTGGAGGACCTGGGGTACGGCGCCGGGCTCTGGCTCGGGGCGGTGCGGGCCCGCTCGGGTGCGGCCCTCCGGCCGGTCGCCCCACCGCCGATCCAGCAGCCGGGGACGGGTCAGCGGCCGACCCGGTAGCGGACGTGGGTGACGCGCGGGGAGGAGGTGACCTCCAGCTGGGTGAGCCCGGGGTCGGCGACGCCGTCGAACAGGCGCTCACCGGCGCCCAGCAGGACGGGGGCGACGTCCAGCACCAGTTCGTCGACCACGCCCGCCGCCAGTGCCTGCCGCACCGTCGAGGCGCCGCCGGCCACGGTCACCTCGGCGTCGCCGGCCGCCGCGCGTGCCTGCGCGAAGGCCGCGTCGAACCCCTCGGTCACGAAGACGAACGTCGTCCCGCCGGCCATCTCGACCGGGTCCCGCGGGTGGTGGGTCAGGACGAACACCGGTGCGTGGTACGGCGGCTCGTCCCCCCACCAGCCGCGCCAGTCCTCGTCCCACGGCCCGCGCACCGGGCCGAACATGTTGCGGCCCATGACGAACGCACCGCGCGGTCGCAGCAGGTCGGCGCGGGCGGCGGCGTCCGCGGCGGGCAGCGGCTCGTCGGCGAACACCCACTCGTGCAGCCGTTCGCCGCCGGCGCCGAGCGGCTCCTCCCGGGTCTGCCGGGGCCCGGCGAGGCAGCCGTCGAGGGAGATGGTCACGTGGCACGTCGTCCGGCTCATGCACCCAGGACCGCCGGGCGGGGCGCCGCTCATCGGTCGCCCGCAGGTGACGGCGGGGTGAACTCCGCGCGCGGGTGGAATGAGCCGGGGCCGTGCCGCCTTGTCCCTCCCCGTACCGCGGTAACGGCCAGCGTGGGCCCCGCACCACCGCTCCACCAGGGGGACCCATGACCACCGTCCAGGACCGCCGCGCCGCCTCGGCGGCGCGCGCCGGCAGCCCGTCGCCCACCGGCGCGACGCTGCCCGACCCGCGGCCGGCCCGGCCGCGCACCACCCGCACCGCGCTGACCCTCGGCGTCTTCGTGGCGCTCGGGCCGCTGACCATCGACATGTACCTGCCGGCGCTGCCGACGATCACGACCGAGCTGGGGACGACGTCGGCCGCCGTCCAGCTCACCCTGACCGGCACCCTGCTCGGGCTCGGCCTCGGGCAGCTGGTGCTCGGGCCGCTGTCGGACGCCCTCGGGCGCCGGCGGCCGCTGATCGCCGGCACCGTGCTGCACGTCGTCGCCTCGCTGCTGGTGCTGCTCGCGCCGAACGTCGCCGTGCTCGGTGTGCTGCGGGTGCTGCAGGGCGTGGGCGCCGCGGCCGGTGCGGTCATCGCCATCGCCGTCGTGCGCGACCTGTTCGACGGCCGCGCGGCCGCGACCATGCTGTCCCGGCTGTTCCTGGTCATCGGTGCCGCGCCCGTGCTGGCGCCGACCATCGGTGGCGAGCTGCTGCGGTTCACCTCGTGGCGCGGGATCTTCGTCGTCCTCGCCGGCTACGGCCTGGTGCTGCTGGCGGTCGGCTCCCTCGCGCTGCGCGAGACGCTGCCGCCGGAGCGGCGCAGCAGCAGCGGGGTCGGCGGCACGCTGCGCGGGTACCGCGCGCTGCTCCGCGACCGCACCTACGTCGGGCTGGTGCTGGTCGCCGGGCTGACCATGGCCGGGCTGTTCGCCTACGTCTCCGGTTCGTCGTTCGTCTACCAGGACGAGTTCGGCCTGGACGAGCAGCAGTTCGGCCTGCTCTTCGGCGCCGGCGCGTTCTGGCTGATCGCCGCCACCCAGCTCAACCCGGTGCTGCTCCGCCGGTTCTCCCCGGCCCAGCTGCTGGTGTCCGGCACCGCGGCCGGCGGGGCCGCCGGGGTGCTGCTGCTCGTGCTCGCCCTCACCGGCACCGGCGGGCTGCTCGCGGTGGCGGTCCCGCTCTGGGCCGTGCTGTTCGCCTGCGGCCTCGCGCTGCCCAACGGCCCGGCGCTCGCGCTGTCCCGGCACGGCGACAACGCCGGCACCGCCGCGGCCATGCTCGGCGCGGTGCAGTTCGGCGTGGGCGCCGCGGTGTCCCCGCTGGTCGGGCTGCTCGGCAACGACGCCGTCGCCATGGGCACGGTCATCGTGGGCTCGCTCGCGCTGGCCCTCGCCGTCCTGGTGACCGTCGTCCGGCCGTGGGAGCTCGCCGACCCCGACGCCGCGCCGGTCGCCGCGCACTGACCCCGGTCAGGTCCGCCCGGCGGCGACCAGGGGCGGTCCGGCAGGGGCGCCCGCCGGCCGCCGCCGGGGCCGGGTGCTGCTGAGCAGCACGCCGGCCACCACGACCACCCCGCAGGCCAGCTCGGTGGGGTACACCCGCTCGCCGAGCACCAGCCAGGACGCCCCGACGCCGACCACCGGCACCAGCATCGAGAACGGCGCCACCGTGCTCGACGGGTGCCGGCTCATCAGCGTCGTCCAGATGCCCGACCCGACCACGGTGGCGGCCAGCACGGTGAACGCCAGCCCGGCGAGGGCGAGCGCGCCGCGGGCGGTGCCCAGCGTGGTCAGCGACGTGCCGATCCGGTCGGGCCCCTCCGCCAGCAGCGACACCGCCAGCATCGGCAGCGGCGGCACGACGGTCATCCAGAGCGTGAGCCGCAGCGGCTGCGGCGCCCGCGCCTGACGGCTGGCCAGGTTGCCCAGCGCCCACCCGAGCCCGCCGCACAGGGTGAGCACGACCGGCAGCAGGTACGCGCCCTCGCCCAGCCCGGCCCGGTGCACGGCGATGCCGCCGAGCCCGGCCACGGCCAGGGCGACGCCGGCCGCATGCCGGCCGCTGAGCCGCTCGCGCAGCAGCACCGCGGCCAGCACGACGGTGAACGGGGCGGAGGACTGCAGCACCAGCGAGGCCAGACCCGGTGGCATCCCGCGGTCCAGGGCCAGGTAGAGGAAGAGGAACTGGAGCACGCCGAACCCGGCGCCGTAGCCCAGCACCCACCGCCACGGGACGCCGGGCCGCGGCACGAGGAGCACGGTCGGCACGGCGAGCAGCAGGAACCGCAGGGCCACCAGGAAGAACGGCGGGAACTGCTCGAGCGACAGGTGGATCGCCGGGAAGTTCAGTCCCCACAGGATGGCGACGAGCGCGGCGAGGAGCCGGTCACGGGGTGGCATGCCGCCAGCGTGGTCGGCCGGACGCTCCAGCACCATCGATCGTTCGGACGCCGACCTTGTAGCGTTGCTTCATGGACGTCCGAGCACTGGAGACCCTGCGGGCCGTGCACCGCCAGGGCGGTGTCACCGCGGCCGCCGCGGTGCTGCACCTGACGCCGTCCGCGGTGTCCCAGCAGGTCGCCGCGCTGACCCGGGAGATGGGCGTGCCGCTCACCGAGCGGGTGGGCCGCGGCCTCCGGCTCACCCTCGCCGGCCAGGCGCTGGCGGAGGCCGCCGTCGACGTCGCGGTGGCGGTGGAGCGGGCCCGCTCGGCCTGCGCGGCCTTCGCCGGGCGGCCGGCCGGCACGGTGCGGGTGTCGGCCTTCCAGAGCGCGGCCCAGCTGCTGCTGCCCGGGCTGCTGGACCGGGTCGCCCGGCTGGACGGTGTGACCCTGGAGTGCTCGGACGAGGACGTCGCGCAGGCCGACTTCCCGGCGCTCACCGACCGGGTCGACGTGGTGATCGCCCACCGGCCCGACGGCGACGCGGCCTGGCGGGACACCGGCCTGCGCGTGGTGCCGCTGCTCCGCGAGGCCCTCGACGTCGCGGTGCCGGTGGGCCACCGGCTGGCCGGGCAGGCCGAGGTGCGGCCGGCGGAGCTGGTCGACGAGGACTGGATCGCGGTGCGGGTGGGCTTCCCGGTCGCCCAGCTGCTGGACGCCGTCGCGGCGGGCTCGGGTGCCGAGCCGCGGATCGCGCACCGGATCAACGACTTCAACGTGGCCGAGGCGCTGGTCGCCGCCGGGCACGGCATCTCGCTGCTGCCCCGCCACACCGCGGGCCGGCAACCCGGGGTGCGCCTGGTGCCGCTGGCCGGGGTCCGGGCCGGCCGGCGGATCGACGCCCTGGTGCGCCCGGACCACGCCGAGCGGCTGGTGGTCCGCCGGGTGCTCGACGAGCTGGTGGCGCTGGCCGCGGCCCTCTGACCCGCGGGGCCGGCGGGCCTCAGGACGGCGGGGCCGACGGGCCTCAGGACGGCGGGGCCGACGGGCCTCAGGACGGCGGGGCCGACGGGCCTCAGGACGGCGGGGGACCGGCGTGCCGGGCGCGCAGGCCGTCGACGAGCAGGTCCAGGCCGTACTCGAAGGCCGCCTGGTGCGGCCGGTGCAGCAGCTCCCGGATGGCGGCCGACAGCAGCGGCTGGTCGGCGAGCACCTCGGCCCGCAGGGCGTTCGCCGCGGCGTCGTCCGGGTCGGGCAGCGGCTGGGTGCGCTGACGGTCCTCCTCGGCCTGCCACTCGGTGGCGCTGCCGATCACGTAGGCGCCGATGGCGAACAGCGTCTGCTGGGCCTGGCCCGGCGTCATCCCGGCCTCGACCAGCACCCCCAGCACCCGCTCGATGCCGGCGAAGCCCTCCGGGCTGGGCCGGTTGCCGGCCAGCACCCGGGGGGCGTCCCGGGTGGCGACCAGGGCGGAGAACATGCGCTGCGCGTCGGCCCGCAGCCACTCCCACCACGGCTGGCCCGGGGCCGGCCCGGCGTACGCGGGGCCGGTGCGGTGCAGCAGCTCGTCGGCCATCAGGTCCATCAGCTGCCGCTTGCTGTCGACGTGCCAGTACAGCGTCGGCGCCGACACCCCGAGCCGGCCGGCGATCCGCCGGAAGGAGACGCCCTCCAGTCCGTCCTCGGTCAGCAGCTCCAGGGCGGCGGCCACGATCGCCTCCCGGGTCACCGGCGCTCGCATCGACGTCACCCTTGACAGCCTAACGGTGGTAGAGGACGGTGACGGCCGTGTCTAACACCGTTAGAGAGCCCGCCATCGAGGTCGTCGGGCTGACCAAGCGCTACCCGGGCGGCGACGCCCCGGTCGAGGCGGTCCGCGGCATCGACCTGCGCGTCGAGGCCGGGCAGACCTACGGCTTCCTCGGGCCCAACGGCGCGGGGAAGTCGACCACCATCGAGATGCTGTGCACCATCCGGAACCCCACCTCGGGCACGGCCCGGGTGGCCGGCTTCGACGTCGTCCGGCAGCGCACCGAGGTCCGCCGCCGGATCGGGCTGGTCTTCCAGCAGCAGACGCTGGACCAGCAGCTCACCGCCGAGCAGAACCTGCGGTTCCACGCCGACCTCTACGGCCTCTCCCGCGCCGACGCCGACCGGCGGATCGGCGAGGTGCTGGAGATGGTGGCGCTCACCGACCGCCGTCGGGACCCGGTGCTGCGGTTCTCCGGCGGGATGAAGCGCCGGCTGGAGATCGCCCGCGGCCTGGTGCACGCCCCGCAGGTGCTCTTCCTCGACGAGCCGACCATCGGCCTGGACCCGCAGACCCGCGCCGCCATCTGGGACTACCTGCGCGAGCTGCGGCAGCGCACCGAGATCACCGTCTTCGTCACCACGCACTACATGGACGAGGCCGAGCACTGCGACCGGATCGCGATCATGGACCACGGCCAGGTCGTCGTGGAGGACACCCCCGAGGCGCTCAAGTCCAGCGTGGGCACCGACCGGATCGCGCTGCGCACCGACGACGACGAGCTGGCCATCGCCCGGATCCGCGAGCGGCTGGGCGTCGAGGCCGGCGTCCACGAGGGGCAGGTGACCCTCGCCGTGGCCGAGGGGGCGCACGTCGTCCCGAGGTTGTTCACCGAGCTGGACGTGCACATCCTCGCGGTGACGGTCACCCGGCCCAGCCTGGACGACGTCTTCCTGACCTACACCGGCCGCACCATCCGCGACTCCGAGGGGCCCCGGCCGGGCGCCGGACGGGTGGGCGCCCGGTGAGCACCGACCCGACGACCACCGACCGGACGGCGACGGCGCGCCCGCAGCCCGTGCCGCTCACCGTGGTGCGCAGCGACCTCGCCCACCACGCCCGGGCCACCTGGGTCGTCACCCGCCGCGAGCTGCTGCGCTTCCGCACCGACCGGGCGCGGATGGCCTCGATGCTGCTCCAGCCGCTGCTGTTCATCTTCGTGATGGGCGTCGGGCTGGGCAGCATCGTCGACACCGGCGGCGACCTGAGCTTCCAGACGTTCCTCTTCCCGGGCGTGCTGGCCACCTCGGTGCTCTTCACCGCCGCGTTCGCCGGGGTCTCGCTGGTGTGGGACCGCGAGTTCGGCTTCCTGCGCGAGATGATGGTCGCGCCGATCTCCCGGGCCTCGATCATCTGGGGGAAGTGCCTGGGCGGGGCGGTCGTCGCGACCGGGCAGAGCCTGGTGCTGCTCGCGCTGGTCGGCACCGTGGGCATCCCCTACGACCCAGTGCTGCTCCTCGAGCTGGTCGGCTGCCTGTTCCTCGGCTCGCTGTTCCTCACCGCGCTGGGCGTGCTGCTCTCCACCCGGATCACGACCATCCAGGGCGCGATGCCGATGCTGCAGCTGCTGATCACGCCGATGATGTTCCTGTCCGGCTCGCTCTTCCCGCTGGGCGGGCTGCCGGCCTGGCTCAGCGTGGTCACCCGGCTCAACCCGCTCACCTACGTGGTGCAGCCGATGCGCGAGCTGGTGCTCGGCCACCTCGACCTCAGCGCCGGCGAGCGGGCGCGGCTGCTGCCGGCGCTCACCTGGGCCGGCTGGGAGGTGCCGGTCGGCGTCCAGCTGCTCACCGTCGCGGTGATCACGCTCGCCCTGGTCGGGCTGGCCGCGCGGCTGTTCGCCCGGACGGAGTGAGGGGTCAGCCGATGACGACGGCCGCGGTGGTGCCGACCTGCACCAGCCGGACGACGCCGGTGCTGGCGCTGGTCACCTGCTCCTCGAGCCAGAACACGTAGGGCTCGCCGGAGACCAGGCCGGTGACCGTGACGCTCACCGGCACGCACCCCTCGGGCTGGGCGGCGGTCTGCACGACCGGGGCGAGCTGCTCCCCGCCGACCAGCCGCTGGCTCACCGCCTGCACCCGGTAGCCGAGCACCTCGGGCCGGGCGTCGGCCATCCAGTCCAGCGTCGCCTGACCGGGGCCCGCGACGACGCCGGGCACCATCCGGCGCGGGGTGGTGCCCCCGCCGCCGCAGGCGTCCGGCCGCTGGCGGTACTGCGGGGCCGTGCCGATCGCGGCGTTCGGCATGATCGTGACCCGCCCGGGCCGCGGCGGCTGCGGCACCGCGAGCCCGCCCTCGGCGGCCACCGAGGCGGGGGACGCCACGACGTCGTCGAGGGTGTCGACCCCCTGGGCCGCGGCCAGCGCGGGCGGCGGCTCGGTCGTGGGCGCGGGCGTCGGGGTGGGCTGGGCCGTCGGGGTGGGCTCGGCCGGGGCGGCGGTGAGCGTGCCGGTGGCGGCGGTCGCGTCGACGACCACCGGGGTCAGCTGGGGGACGAGCACCACGGCGCCGGCGGTGACCGCCAGCAGCGGCACGAGCCAGCGGGTGTGGTCCCGGCGGCGGCGGGCCGGGGCACGCCGGCGGGCCGCGGGGCGGTCGCCCGGCGCGCGTCGGATCCGTTCGGCCACGGCAGCCCCCTCCCCGGTCTCCCCCTCACCATCGGCACCAGGGGCCCCGTCCTGGAGCCGAACCGGCCGGCCGCACCCCCGCGGGAATGGTCCCGGGGGGCAACGTCTTGGCTGTCGCTGTGAGTGCCGCCCTCCCGACGACCACGCCGGCCCCGCCGGCGCCCAGCACCCGGACGGCGGCGGTGGCGATCGCCGCCCTCGCCCTCGGCGGCTTCGCCATCGGGACGACGGAGTTCGTCACGATGGGCCTGCTGCCCGACATCGCCGACGGGGTCGACGCGAGCATCCCGTCGGCCGGGCACCTGGTGTCGGCCTACGCGCTGGGCGTCGTCGTCGGCGCGCCGGTGATCGCCGCGCTGAGCGCCCGGCTGCCCCGCCGGCCGCTGGCGATGGCGCTGATGGCGGCGTTCGTCGTCGGCAACGTGCTGAGCGCGCTGGCCCCCGGTTTCGGCACGCTCGTACTGGCCCGGTTCGTGGCCGGGCTGCCGCACGGGGCCTACTTCGGCGTCGCCTCCCTCATCGCCGCCTCGCTGGTGCCCGACGGGCTGCGTGGCCGGGCGGTCAGCTCGGTGATGCTCGGGCTGGCAGTCGCCAACGTCGCCGGGGTGCCCGCGGCCACCTGGCTCGGCCAGCACCTGGGCTGGCGGTCGGCGTACTGGGCGGTCGTGGTGGCCGGCGCGGTGACCGTGCTGGCCGTGCTCACCGCCGTCCCGTCGACGCCCGGCCGCTCGGAGGCGACCATCCGCTCCGAGCTGGCCGCGCTCCGCCGGCCGCAGGTGGTGCTCACCCTGCTGGTCGCCACCGTCGGCTTCGGCGGCATGTTCGCCATGTACAGCTACATCGCCCCGACGGTCACCGAGGAGGCCGGCCGGCCGGCGGGCTTCGTCCCGGTGGTGCTCTTCGCCTACGGGGTCGGTGGGGTGCTGGGCATGGCGCTGGGCGGCCGGCTGGCCGACCGGGCGCTGTTCCGGTCGCTGGTGGGCGCCACGGTGGCCGTCGGGCTGCTCCTGGCGCTGATGACGGTCGCGGCCGGCAACGCCGTCTCGCTGACCGCGACCGTGTTCGCCATCGCCGCGGCCGCCTCCACGATGGTGGTGCTCCTGCAGCTGCGGCTGATGGAGGTCGCCGGGGACGCGCAGCTGCTGGGGGCCGCGCTGAACCACTCCGCGCTCAACGCCGCCAACGCGCTCGGGGCGTGGCTGGGCGGGCTGGTGATCGCCGCCGGCTGGGGTTACCGGGCGCCCAGCGCGGTCGGGGTCGGCCTGGCCGTGCTCGGCCTGGGGTTCCTGCTGGTGTCGGCGGTGCTGCGCCGCCGGGAGCTCGCCGCGGCCTGAGCCCGCCCCAGCGGGTGCGCGACCTGCTGGCGCGATCACGTGACAGCGGTCACGATGGGGCGACCATGACCCTCAGCCCCGGGGACCGCGCACCGTGCCGGCGGTGAACCCGTGGCTGGCCCTCCCCGGCGGCGGGCCGAGCCCGGTGCTCGCCCGGCGGCTGCGGCTGGCCCACGAGGCGCTGGTCACCCGGGCCGATGCCCCCGCCCGCACCCAGGTGCGCCCGGTGGTCTGGGACTCCTGGCGGCGGTCGCTGCGCAGCGGCGTCGACCCCGACGGCGCCTCCCCGCCGGTCGACCTGCTGGACGACGACCTCGCCGCGCACCGCGACGCGCACCCGCTGGCGGCGGTCATGCCGGTCGTCCGCCGGCTCCTGGTGGCCGATGCGGAGGTCGACCGGATGATCGTGGCGGTCACCGACGCCGCCGGCCGGATGCTCTGGGTGGAGGGCGACTCCCGGCTGCGCGACCGGGCCGCCACGATGCACTTCGTCGAGGGCGCCTCGTGGTCCGAGGCGGACGCCGGCACCAACGCCCCGGGCACGGCGCTGGCCCTCGACCACGCCGTCCAGATCTACGGCGGCGAGCACTTCCGGCGTCCGGTCCAGCCCTGGAGCTGCTCGGCGGCCCCGGTGCACGACCCGTCCACCGGGGCGCTGCTCGGCGCCATCGACGTCACCGGCGGCGACCACGTGGCCAGCCCGCACGTGCTCACCCTGGTCCGGGCCACCGCTGCGGCGGCCGAGGCGGAGCTGCGCTGGCTGCACCGGGAGCGCGCCGTGCCCCGCGGCCCCGCGCCGGACGGCGCGCCGCCGGTGCTGCAGGTGCTGGGCCGGGACCGCGCGCGGCTGACCACCCCGGCCGGGGCGCTCGAGCTGTCGCTGCGCCACTCGGAGCTGCTGGTGCTGCTCGCCGAGGCGGCGACGGCCGGCACCGGCCGGACGGCGGAGCAGCTGGCGGCCGAGCTGCACGGCGCCGACTCCGCCGCGGTGACCGTCCGCGCCGAGCTCTCGCGGCTGCGCCGGCTGGTCGGCGACCGCGTGGTCGGGTCCCGGCCCTACCGGCTGCTCGGCCCCGTGCGCAGCGACGCCGGGGACGTGCGCGCGCTGACCGCGCGGGGTGCGGTGGCCGAGGCGCTGGACACCTACGCCGGGCCGCTGCTGCCGGGGTCGCAGGCGCCGGGCGTGCGGGCGGCCCGGGCCCGGCTGGCCGACGAGCTGCGGGGGGCGGTGCTGGGCGGCGGGCGCCCGGACCTGCTGCTCCGGTACGGCGCACTCCCCGAGGCGGCCGAGGACCTCGCGACGTGGCAGGCGTGCCTGGCCGTGCTGCCGCCGGGCCCCCGGCGTGCCGCCGCCGCCGCCCGGGTGCAGCGGCTGCGCAGCCGGGACGCCGCGCCCCGGCACCGCTGACCCGGCCCTGCAACGCACTGCAACGTTGCCGGGACACGGAGCTGCGGCACGGGGACGCCCTCTGGTGCCGTGGACGCGGGTCCCCAGGGCTGGTCCCGACCGCTTCTGCGGAACGAAGGCCGCGCCCGGGCAACTGAGTGTGGCCTAACTCACGTCCCACGCGTCAGACTGCCGACGGACCCGCGGGTCGACCGCGGTGCACAGCCGATGCAACGAAGCGGAGGACCCGTGACCCAGATCAACGTGCGCGTCGACGGGGCGTCGTACAGCGACGACGTCGAACCCAGGACCCTGCTGGTGCACTACCTGAGGGAGCAGCTCGGCAAGGTCGGCACGGTCGTCGGTTGCGACACCAGCAACTGCGGCGCGTGCACCGTGCACCTGGACGGCCAGGCGGTGAAGTCCTGCACGGTGCTCGCCGTCCAGGCCGACGGCAGCCAGGTCACCACGATCGAGGGCATCGCGCACGGCGAGGGGCCCGGCGCGACCCTGCACCCGGTGCAGCGGGCCTTCCACGAGATGCACGGCCTGCAGTGCGGCTACTGCACGCCCGGGATGATCATGGCCTCGATCGACCTGCTCAAGGAGAACCCGGACCCGACCGAGACCGAGGTCCGCGAGGGCATCGAGGGCAACCTCTGCCGCTGCACCGGCTACCAGAACATCGTGCGGGCCGTGCAGCAGGCCGCGGCCGAGATGCGCGGGCAGGCGCCCGGCGACCCGGACGCCGCGCCGGCCGTCGTGGACACCGCCGCCGCCGAGCACGTGGTGGTCCAGGCATGACGCTCACCGAGGACCCCGCCACCACCGACGTCGTCGACCCGGGCCCGGCCAAGGAGGTGGGCCGCGCCCGCCTCCGCAAGGAGGACGCGCGGCTGATCACCGGCAAGACGACGTGGACCGACAACATGGTCGTGCCCGGGATGCTGCACATCTCCGTGCTGCGCAGCCCCGTGGCGCACGGCCGGATCAGCCACCTGGACGTGAGCGCGGCCAAGGAGCGGCCCAACGTCGTCGCCGTCTACACCGGCGCCGACTTCGCCGACGAGCAGGGCTCGCTGCCCTGCGCCTGGCCCGTCACGCCGGAGATGGTCAACCCCGGGCACCCGTCCATCGCCGTCGACTCGGTGAACCACGTCGGCGAGGCGGTGGCGGTCGTCGTCGCCCGCAGCAAGACGGCCGCCGCGGACGCGCTCGAGGCCATCGACATCGACTACGAGCCGCTGCCGGTGGTGCTGGACATGGAGGAGGCGATCGCCGAGGGCGCCGCTCTCGTCCACGACCACATCGACTCCAACACCAGCTTCCACTTCGTCTTCGACGGCGGCGAGAACGGCGTCGCCGACGACACCGAGCAGGCCTTCGCCGACGCCCAGGTGGTGGTGAGCCGGCGGTTCGTCCAGCAGCGGCTCATCCCGGCGTTCATGGAACCGCGCTCGGTGGTCGTGCAGCCCTCGGGCGACAACTACACGCTGTGGTCCTCCACCCAGATCCCGCACATCCTGCGGCTCATGCTGGCGATGGTCACCGGCGTCCCGGAGCACAAGCTCCGGGTCATCGCCCCGGACGTCGGCGGCGGGTTCGGCGGGAAGCTGCAGGTCACCCCGGAGGAGGTGCTGACCCTGCTGGTGGCCCGCCGGCTGGGCCGGCCGGTCAAGTGGACCGAGACCCGCAGCGAGTCGCTGATGACCGCCCACCACGGCCGCGACCAGATCCAGTACATCGACATCGCCGCCGACCGCGAGGGCAACGTCAAGGGTCTCCGCTGCCGGATCCTGGCCGACATGGGCGCCTACCTGCGCCTGGTCAGCCCCGGCGTGCCGGTGCTCGGGGCCTTCATGTTCGGCGGCATCTACAAGTTCCCGGCCTACCGGTTCGAGGCCGACGGGATCTTCACCAACAAGGTGCCCACCGACGCCTACCGCGGCGCGGGCCGGCCCGAGGCGACCTTCGCCGTCGAGCGGATCATGGACGAGCTCGCCGTCGAGCTGGGCATGGACCCGCTGGAGCTGCGGCGGAAGAACTGGATCGGGGCCGAGGAGTTCCCCTTCACCACCTCGGCCGGCATGACGTACGACAGCGGTGACTACGAGGCCGCCACCCAGCAGGCGCTGGAGCTGGTGGGCTACGACGAGCTGCGGGCCGAGCAGCGGCGCCGCCGGGAGTCGGGCGACCCGGTGCAGCTGGGCATCGGCTTCTCCACCTTCACCGAGATGTGCGGGCTGGCCCCCTCCCGGGTGCTGGGCTCGCTGTCCTACGGCGCGGGCGGGTGGGAGCACGCCTCCATCCGGATGCTGCCCACCGGCAAGGTCGAGGTGGTCACCGGGTCGACACCGCACGGGCAGGGCCACGAGACGGCGTGGAGCCAGCTCGTCGCCGACCGCCTCGGGGTGCCGTTCGAGGACGTCGAGGTGCTGCACGGCGACACCGCGGTCTCCTCGCGCGGGCTGGACACCTACGGGTCCCGGTCGCTGGTCGTCGGTGGCGTGGCCGTGGTGAACGCCGCGGAGAAGGTCGTGCAGAAGGCGCGCACGGTCGCCGCGCACCTGCTGGAGGCCAGCGAGGACGACCTCGAGTTCACCGGGGGGACCTTCTCCGTCCGGGGCACGCCCGGCTCCGAGGTCTCCATCCAGGAGATCGCGCTGGCCACGTTCGCGTCGCACAACTTCCCCGAGGGTGTGGAGCCCTCGATCGACGCGGACGCCACCTACGACCCGGACAACTTCTCGTTCCCGCACGGCACCCACGTCTGCGCCATGGAGGTGGACACCGAGACCGGGTTCGTGAAGATCCGCAAGTACGCCTGCGTGGACGACGTCGGCACGATCGTGAACCCGCTCATCGTCGAGGGGCAGGTGCACGGCGGGCTGGCCCAGGGGATCGCCCAGGCGCTGTACGAGGAGGCCGTCTACGACGCCGAGGGCAACCTGACCACCGGCAGCTTCGTCGACTACCTGGTCCCCTCCGCCGCCGACCTGCCGCACTTCGACACCGGCAACACGGTGCACGCGGCCCCGGGCAACCCGATCGGCGCCAAGGGGGTCGGGGAGGCCGGCTGCATCGCCAGCACCCCGGCCGTGGTCAACGCCGCGCTGGACGCCGTCCGGCACCTGGGCGTGTCCGACATCCGGATGCCGCTGACCCCGGAGCGGGTCTGGCGGGCCATCCACCAGGGCGGGGACGGTGGCGACCGCGCCACCGCCGGCACCAACGCGCAGGGCGCCTCCTCCAGCGAGGCGGCGGCCGCCTCCGCCACCGAAGGAGACCAGCAGTGACCCCCCGGCTCGACGACGAAGGAGAGACGCCATGATCCCCGCCGCGTTCGCGTACTCGCGGCCCACCACGGTCGACGAGGCCCTGCAGGCGATCGCCGAGGGTGGGGACGACGTCAAGATCATGGCCGGTGGGCAGTCGCTGATCCCGGTGATGAGGCTGCGGCTGGCCGCCCCGGAACTGGTCGTCGACCTGACCCGGGTGCACGAGCTGCGCGGTGTGCGGGAGGAGGGCGACCAGCTGGTCGTGGGGGCGATGACCACCCACGCCGACGTCCTCGCCGACCCGCTGCTGGCCCGCTACGGGCAGCTCGTGGTGCAGGCGACGGAGACGGTGGCCGACCGGCAGGTCCGCCGCCGCGGCACCTTCGGCGGCGCCCTGGCGCACGCCGACCCGGCCGGTGACCTGCCGGCGGTGGCCCTCGCGCTGGACGCCGAGTTCGTGGTCGCCGGGACCTCGGGCCGGCGGACGGTGCCGGCCGCGGAGTTCTTCGTCGACTACCTGACCACCGCGATGGAGGAGGGGGAGCTGCTGGTCGAGATCCGCCTGCCCAAGCTCGCCGCGGACGACGGCTGGGGGTTCCGCTACGAGAAGTTCAACCGGGTCGCCCAGGCCTGGTCGATCGTGGCGGTCGCCGCGGCGGTGCGGCGGGAGGGCGGCCGGATCGCCGAGGCGCGGATCGGGCTGACGAACATGGGGCCGACCCCGCTGCGGGCCGGTGCCACCGAGGCGGCGCTGGTCGGCGTCGACGTCAGCCTGGAGACGGTCACCGCGGCCGCCGCCCAGGCGGCCGAGGGCACCAGCCCGAGCGCTGACCTCAACGCGCAGGCCGACTACCGGCAGCACCTGGCCCAGGTGCTCACCCGGCGGGCGCTCACCGCCGCCGCGGGGCTCTAGCCGCGAGCGGTGCGCCGGACCGGTCCGTCACGACCGGTCCGGCGCGCCGCCGCACTCCCCACCTGCGCCGTCGGCACCGGCGTGATCGGATGGGCGTCCAGGCCCGGTGGCGGGGGCGGTAGCGTCGCCACGACCGGCCTGGTCACCGCACGTCCCGGCCCGGCGCAGCGCTGGAGCCGCCACCCCTCCGGGGTGGCGCCCGGGCCGCACACACTCGGAGGTTCCTGCAGTGCAGCTGGAGAACTCGTTCACCGTGCCGGTCCCCATCGACGAGGCCTGGCGGGTGCTCATGGACGTCGAGCGCATCGCCCCCTGCATGCCGGGGGCGGCGCTGGACTCGGTCACCGGCGACGACTTCACCGGCCGGGTGAAGGTCAAGCTCGGCCCGATCAACCTCACCTACCAGGGCAAGGCGTCCTTCATCGAGCGCGACGAGGCCGCCCACAAGGCGGTCATCGACGCCCGCGGCAAGGACCAGCGGGGCAACGGCACCGCCGCCGCCATCGTCACCGCGACGCTGGCGAGCGAGGGCAGCGTCACCCGGGTCGACGTGCTCACCGACCTCAACATCACCGGCCGTCCGGCGCAGTTCGGCCGCGGCGTGATGACCGACGTCGGCAACAAGCTGCTCGGCCAGTTCGCCGACCGGCTCTCCGCCCAGCTGGCCAGCGGTGACGCCGGCCTGGACGCCGACGTCGTGGACACCGCCGCCGCCGCGCAGTCCCAGGAGCCCACCGTGGCCGGGTCGGCGAGCGCCGCGGCCGCCAAGGTCGCCGCGACCACCGCCGGCGTCGCCGAGGAGACGGCCGCGTCGCTGGAGAGCGGTCCGGAGCCGGTGAAGAAGGCGGCCGGTGCGGCCAAGAAGGCCGCGGCCGCCGCCGCGGACTCCGCCGCCTCGGCCGAGAGCAGCGCGGTCAGCTCCCCGGAGGGCGCCCCGGCGACCCCGACCAAGGCCACCCCCGCGAAGGCGGCGCCGGCCAAGGCCACCGCGGCCGTGCCGGACCCGACCGTGCCGCCCGCGAAGGCGACCACCACGCCGATCGGCGCGGCGAAGAAGGCCCCGAGCCAGCCGCCGAGCGGCACCACGGCCCCGCCGAACCGGCCCGCCGGCGGTGGTCCGGCCAAGAGCACGCCGGCCGCGGCGCCGCGTCAGCTCAACCCGGTGGAGCCCGAGCCGATCGACCTGCTCGAGGTGGCCGGCGGTGCGGCGTTCACCCGGTTCGCGGCCCCGGCGGCCGGCGCGGGCGTCCTGCTGGTGCTCATCGCCCTGCTGCTCCGCCGCCGCAACCGCTGAGCCCCGGCGTTGATCAGGTGACCTGATCAAAGGCCGTCCCCCCGCAGCAACGTCGGTGCGGGAGGACGGCCTCTGCTGCGGTAGGACGGGGCGGTCAGAGGCTGCGCAACCAGTCGACGGCAGCGCCCGCCACGGCCGCGGGGTCCTTCTTCAGCCCGTGGTCGCCCGGGACGGCGGCGACGGTGCCCGCGTGCCCGGCCAGCGCCTGCCGCACCTCGGCCGGGCCGCCGAACGCGTCGGTGGCCCCCTGCACGACCAGCAGCGGCACCCGCACCTGGTGCAGCTCGGCGGCCCGGCTCTTCTCCGGCCGCCCCGGCGGGTGCAGCGGGAACGCCAGCGCCAGCACCCCCGCCGCGCCCTCGGACGTCGACGTGCGGCAGGCCACCCGGGCACCGGCGCTGCGGCCGCCCAGCACCAGCGGTCCGCTCAGCCAGTCGGGCCGCAGCCCGGCCAGCACCGCCGTCCAGCCCTCGTCCAGCCGGGCGGGCGCCGGGGCGATGCGCCTGCCGGCCACCTTCCACGGCTGCTCCACCAGCAGCACCCGCCAGCCCGCCGCGGGCCCGGCCGCCGCGAGCGCGGCCAGGTCGGCGGAGTCCACCCCGCCACCGGCGCCGTGCCCCAGCACCAGGGTGCCGGCGACCGCGCCGTCGGTGCCGGTGGCCGCGCCGTCCGGGTCGTGCCGGTGCACCCGGGCCGGGCCGAGCGGGGTGGGCACCTCGAGCAGCGCAGCGCTCACGCGGGCAGGTCGAGCAGCCCGTCGACGACCTCGACCAGGGTGCTGCCCTGGACGTGCGGCGCGGGGTGGACCTCGGCCCAGCTGCCCTCGGCCCGGGCCGCCCAGCCGCCGGTGAGCCCGGCCTGCTGGGCGCCGTGCACGTCCCAGGAGTGGACGGCGACCAGCGCCATCCGCTCCGGCGGGACGTCGCAGACGCCGGCCGCCCACAGGTACGCCGCCCGGTCCGGCTTCCAGGTGCGGATCGACTCGGTGGTCAGGCAGCGCTCGACCAGCGGGGTCACCCCACCGCGGGAGAGCCCGGCCTCGGCGACGCCGGGGGAGCCGTGGGTGAGGGTGACGGCCCGGACGCCGGCCGCGGTCAGCCGGCGCAGCGCGGGCTCGACGTCCGGGTGCGGGGACAGCTCGAGGAAGGCGTCGGCGACCGTGCCGCGCTCGGCCGCCGACAGCTCGGTCAGCTGGGCGAGCGCGGTCTCGAACGCCGCGCGGAAGCGGCACCAGGTGCCGGCCGCCTGCCCGGCGATGCCGAGCAGCAGGGTGCGGCCGAACACGGTGGGCAGCAGCTCGGCGGGCTCACCGAGCTCGACCAGCGTGGCGCGCACCGGCGCCAGGTCCAGCAGCGTCTCGTTGACGTCGAAGGCGACGACGTCCGGCCGGGCCCGCACCGGGCTCAGGCCTCGTCGCGCTCGTCGACCGGCAGGTCGGAGCCGGCGTGCGCGGGGCGGTCGAACCCGCCGGTCAGCTTCTTGTAGAGGAACCAGCCGACGAACAGCACGACCGCGGCGACCACGGCGTAGTCGAGGTAGTGCAGGTTCGCCTGCACGAAGTCGCCGGCGGCCACGCCCAGCCCGATCAGCACGCTGTTCCAGATCAGGCTGCCGGCGGTGGTGAACAGCAGGAACTGAGGCAGCGGCATCTTCACCACGCCGGCCGGCACCGACACGAAGCTGCGCACGATCGGCACCATCCGGCCGAAGAACACCGCCGAGCGCCCGTGCCGCTCGAACCAGGCGAAGGTCTTGTCGACGTCCTCGGTGGCGACCAGGGGCAGCCGGTCGAGGAAGGCGTGCGACCGGCGCGGGCCGAAGACCCGGCCCACCCAGTAGAGGACGAGCGCCCCGACGACCGAGCCGAGGGTCGCGAACAGCACCACCGGGACGACGTTGAGCCGGCCGTCGTTGATCAGCACCCCGGCGGCGCCGAGCACCGCTTCGCTGGGGATCGGCGGGATGACGGTCTCGATCAGGATCGTCAGCCCGACGCCCGGCGCGCCCAGCTTCTCGACGAGGTCGAGCAGGAAGCCGGTGATCCCGCCTTCGTCGGACGCGGCAGCGGCGAGGACGGACATGGCGCCCACGGTATCGGCGCCTCCTGTGTGCCGCCCTGCTCCGCGCCGGGGGCGACCGTAGGGTCGCGGCATGGTGCACCGCTTCACCGCCCGCGCCGTCGTGGTCGGGGACCGCGCCGGCACCGTCGTCCCCGATGCCGTGCTGGACGTGCAGGACGGCGTCATCAGCTGGGTCGGCACCGCCGCCGACGCACCGCCGCTGGCTGCGGACGCGCAGGTCACCCGGCTGCCCGGCGTGCTCACCCCCGGCATGGTCAACACCCACTCGCACGCGCCGATGGTGCTGTTCCGCGGCCAGGGCGAGGGGCTGCCGCTGGACCGCTGGCTGGCCGAGGTGATGTGGCCGAGGGAGGCGCAACTCACCCCCGAGGACGTCGAGGTCGCGATGACCGCAGCGTCGGCGGAGATGCTCCGGCACGGGGTGACCACCAGCGTGGAGATGTACTTCCAGCCCGAGCGGATCGCCACGGCGGTCCGGGCCACCGGCGCCCGGTCGGTCATCGCCAACCCGCTCATCGGGCTGCCCGGCTTCGGCACCTTCGACGAGCAGTTGGACACCGCCGTCCGGCTCTCGGCGGACAGCGACGAGCAGGTCGAGTACGGCATCGGCCCGCACTCGGCGTACACCGTGCCGCTGCCGGTGCTCACCCAGGCCGCCGAGGCGGCGCGGGCTCACGACCTGCTCCTCACCGTGCACGTCGCCGAGACCGCGACCGAGGGCGACGAGCTGCTGGCCACCCACGGCTCCAGCGTCCCGGCGCTGCTGGCCGCGCACGACGTCCTCGGCGGCCGGGTGCTGGCCAACCACTGCGTGCACATGGACGACGGCGACCTGGAGCTGTGGCGCGAGTACGACGTCGCGGTGGCGCACTGCCCGGGCAGCAACACCAAGCTGGCCAGCGGCACCGCCCGGCTGCGCGACATGCTGGACCTGGGCATCCGGGTGGGCATGGGCACCGACGGCCCGGCCTCCAACGACAACCTCGACCTGTTCGAGGACCTCCGGCTGGCCGCCCAGCTGGCCCGGCTGCGGGAGCGGGACGCGACCGCGCTCACCGCACCCGAGGCGTTCTGGCTCGCCACCGGGGCTGCGGCCGCGGCGATCGGCCGCGAGGACCTCGGCCAGCTCACCGCCGGACGGCGGGCCGACCTGGTGCACGTGGACACCGACGACATCGCCTTCGTGCCGGTCGGCGACCTGACCGACCTGGTCACCCACCTGGTCTGGTCGGTCGGCTCCCGGCACGTGCGCGACACCTGGGTGGCCGGCCGGCAGGTGGTGGCCGGCGGAGCCTCGCTCACCGTCGACGAGGCGGCGCTGCGGGCCGACGTGCAGGTCCGGGCGATGCGGCTCGCCGGGCGCTGAGGGACTCCTCGCGGCGTGGTCAGGCGCGCAGCGAGACCGTCTGGCCGCGGCCGACGGTGCGGACCTCGCCCGGCAGCCGCCGCTGCGCCACCTCGGCGACGAAGTCGCCCAGCGGGCTGCGGAACACCGAGTAGTCGTCGTAGTGCACCGGGACGGTGACCGGGGGCTTCAGCAGCTCGACCAGGTCGGCGCCCTGGCGGCCGTCCATGGTCACCAGCACGCCGGGCGGGACGCGGGTGCCGCCCAGGTGCGGGACGAGCACGTCCAGCGGCCCGCACCGCTCGAGCACCTCGCCGAGGTACGGCCGGAACAGGGTGTCGCCGCTGATGTAGCCGCGCCACCGCACCTCGCCGTCGCGCGCCAGCTCCAGCACGCTGCCCATCACCTGCGGCAGCAGCCGGGCGAGCGGGCCCGGCCCGTGGACGCCGGGGACGCTGGTGACCCGCAGCGTCGAGGTCCCGCGGGTCAGCTCGTGGGTCTGCCACGGCCGCAGGTCGGCGGTGGCGGTGAAGCCCCGCTTGGCCAGGCAGCGGGCGGCCTCCGGCGTCGTCACCACCGGCACCGCCTTGGGCATCGACCGGGTGGCGACCCGGTCCCAGTGGTCGCCGTGCATGTGCGAGAGCAGGACGGCGTCCAGCGTCGGCAGCTGCGTGGGCTGCAGCGCGGGCTCGGTGAGCCGCTTGCTGCGCAGCCCGTAGCCCAGGTGCGCCCGCTGGCCACGGTGCAGGAAGTTGGGGTCGGTCAGCAGGGTGAACGGACCCAGCCGCAGCAGCGTCGTCGCGGTGCCGCCGAAGGTGAGCGTGACGTCGTCGTCCGGGGTGGTGTCCTGCGGAACGGTCATGCGGCGCGGCTACCCGTCAGCCGCCCGTCTGCAACCCCGGGAGCCGGGTCTGCTCGACCGGCCTGGGCAGGGTGCCGGTGGCCAGCACCTGCTCGTGCACCTGCTCCAGCGCCGTGCGCAGGACCGGGAGCAGCTCGGCGTCCAGCCCGTCGAAGAACATCCGGCGGACCAGCGCCGCGTGCCCGGGGGTCGAGGCGCGGAGCGCGCCGAGACCGGCGGCGGTGAGGACGGCGTCGGTCGCCCGGCCGTCGGTGGCCGACGGGCTGCGCTCGACCAGGCCGCGGGCGCTCATCCGCTGCAGGTGGTGGCTCAGCCGGCTGCGCTCCCAGGCCAGCCGGGTGGCCAGCGCGGTCAGCTGGAGGCGGTGCCCGGGGGAGTCGGCCAGCGCGTTGAGCACGTCGTAGTCCGGCAGGGAGAGGTCGCTGTCGGTCTGCAGCTGGCGGTTCATCTCGTAGGTCAGCCGCAGCATCACCCGCATGTAGGCGAACCAGGTCTCCTGCTGCTCGGCGCTCAGCACCTCGTCGACCTGTTCGTTGGATGACATGTCACGTATCTTCCTGTCCGGCGGCCCCGTCAGTGTCGACTCCCGCGCCGCCCCCGTCGAACGAGTCGAGAGGAACCGCCATGACCGAGTCCGTCCGCACCGCCGAGGAGTTGCTCGCGCGGATGCTCGGGGGCGTCTTCAACGAGCCGGACGCGCAGCGGCGGGAGGCGGTGATCGCCGAGGTGTTCACCGAGGACGTGGTCTTCGCCGACGACGGGCACGCGGTGACCGGCCGGGCGGAGCTGGCGGCCACCGTGACCGGGCTGCTGGCGCAGGGGCCGGGCCTCGTCTTCACCCCGGCCGGGCCGTTCCGCGGGGTGACCGACCTGGGCATGCGGCCCTGGCGGCTCGGGCCGCCCGGCGGGGCGCCGGTGGTCGGCGGGCTGGACGTCGCCCAGGTCGTCGACGGCCGGATCGCCCGGCTGTGGACCCTGCTCGACGCCTGAGGCGCCCGCTCGAGCCCTGCCCACGGTGGTGGGCAGGGCTCGAGCTTCCGCAGCGCCGACCCGTGCCGCAGACTCACGGCGGCACCGACCCACGAGGAGCACCCATGGACCAGATCGACCCCAGCGTCCCGCCGAGCGGCACCGGCTGCGTCGAGTGCGACGCCAGCGGCAGCTGGTGGCTGCACCTGCGCCGCTGCGCCGCCTGCGGGCACGTCGGCTGCTGCGACTCCTCGCCCAACCAGCACGCCACCGCGCACGCGACGGCCACCGGCCACCGCGTCGTGCAGAGCTTCGAGCCCGGCGAGGGCTGGTTCTGGGACTACGTCGAGGGCGAGTTCGCCGAGGGCCCGCCGCTGGCGGCGCCGCACGCCCACCCGGCCGCGCAGCCGGTGCCCGGTCCCGCGGGCCGGGTGCCCGCCGACTGGACGAAGCACCTCCACTGAACGGACGGCACAGCCAGCAGGTCGCACCGTGGAACTGACCGCCGAGCTCGTCGCCCTGGTGATCGCGGTCGGCGTCGTCGCCGGCCTGTGCAACCGGTACGGGCTGCCCACCCCGCTGGTGCTCGTCGTCGTCGGCGCGGGGGCCTCCTTCCTGCCGAACGTCCCCGAGGTGCAGCTCGACCCCGACGTCGTCCTGTTCGCCCTGCTGCCACCGCTGCTCTACGCCACCACGGCCCGGACGTCGCTGTTCGACTTCCGGCACAACAAGGCCAGCATCGTCGCGATGTCGGTGGTGCTGATCTTCTTCACCGCGCTGGTGGTCGGCTGGGTCACCTGGTTGCTGCTGCCCGGCGTGGCCCTCGCGGCCGCCATCGCCCTGGGCGCGGTCGTCGCACCGCCCGACGCCATCGCCGCCTCGGCCCTCGGCCGCCGGCTGGGCCTGCCCCGGCGGGTGGCCACCCTGCTGGAGCACGAGAGCCTGGTGAACGACGCCGCGGCGCTGATCGCGCTGAGCGTGGCGGTCTCCGCGCTGACCACGGAGCCCTCCCCGTTCGAGGTCGCCGGCGACTTCGCCTGGGCGGTCGTCGGGGCGGTGCTCGTCGGCGGCGTCGTCGCCGCGGTGCTCGCCGTCGTCCGGGCCCGGGTGCAGGACCCGGTGCTGGACACGCTGGTCTCCTTCGTCGCCCCCTACCTGGCCTTCCTGGCCGCGGAGGAGGTCCACGCGTCCGGGGTGCTGTCCACCGTCGTCACCGGGCTGACGCTGGCGCACCTGTCGCCGAGGGTGCAGACGGCCACCGCGCGGGTCACCGAGGCGATCACCTGGCGCACCGTCGCGTTCGTGCTGGAGAACGGCGTCTTCCTGCTCATCGGCATGCAGCTGCCCGGCCTGCTCTCCGGCGCCGCCGACAGCGGCCTGGGCGCCGGCCGGATCGTGCTGGTGTGCGTCGGCGTCCTGGTGACCACGGTGGTCGCGCGCTTCGCCTTCGTCTTTGGCCTGGCCGGGGTCCTCTCGGTCGGCACGCCCGCGATGCGCCGGCAGGCCTGGAGCCCGGCGGTCGCCGGGCTGGTCTCCTGGGCGGGCATGCGGGGGGTGGTCACGCTGGCGGCTGCCCAGGTGCTGCCGGCGGACCTGCCTGACCGGGAGGTCCTGCTGTTGGCGGCGTTCACCGTCGTCGTCGGCACCCTGCTGGTGCAGGGCTCGACCCTGCCCTGGCTGGTCCGCAGGGTGGGCCTGCCGGCGCCGGACCCGGCCGAGGACGCGCTGCAGGCGGCGGTGATCGGGGACGCCGCCAACGCCGCCGGGCTCCAGCGGCTGGCCGAGCTGGCCACCGGCGACGAGCCCGACGGGGTGATCGAGCGGCTGCGCGACCGGTCCATCGCCCGGTCGCACGCGACCTGGGAGCGCCTCGGCCGGCCGCTGGCCGACCAGGAGACCCCGTCGAGCACCTACGCCCGGCTGCGGATGGCGATGCTCGACGCCGAGCGGGAGGTCGTGGTGCGCGCCCGCGACGCCGGCACCGCCCCGACCGAGGTGCTGGAGGCCGCGCTCAACGCGATCGACGTCGAGGAGTCGCTGCTCGACCGGCACGAGGAGCTGGAGTCGCTGGACCGCGAGCGCCCGCTGGCCCCCCGGCCCACCGACGCGCTGTGCGACCACCTCCGGCTGGCCCCGGCCGGGGCCGCCCACCCGGAGGAGGCCTGCGAGGACTGCGTGCGCGAGGGCACGACGTGGGTGCACCTGCGCACCTGCATGGCCTGCGGCCACGTCGGGTGCTGCGACTCCTCACCGCGCCGGCACTCCCGTGCGCACTTCGGGTCCACCGCGCACCCGGTGGTGGTGAGCGCCGAACCGGACGAGGCCTGGCGCTGGTGCTGGGTGGACAGCGCGCTGGGCTGACGCGGGCGGGCCGCCGGTCAGGTCGGTAGCGCCGCTCACCAGCTGCGTCGCTGCGGTCGGCGGCTGCTGGTAGACACGACCCGTGGCACAGACCAGGTCCGTCGACGAGTCCTTCCTCGCCCTGCCGCTGTCCGCGCTCGCCGAGGCCGCGCTGACCCGGGCGACCGACCTGGGCTGCGAGCACGCCGACCTGCGGGTCGAGCGGATCCGCACCCAGACGATCCGGCTGCGCGACGCCCGGCTCGAGGCGCTGGGCGACGGGGAGGACCTGGGCCTGGCCGTCCGGGTGGTGCACGAGGGCACCTGGGGCTTCGCCGCGGGCGTGGTGCTCACCGCCGCCGAGGCGGTCCGGCTGGCCGAGGAGGCCGTCGCCGTCGCCCGGGTGTCCGCCGCGATGAACACCGACCGGGTCGAGCTGGCCCCCGAGCCGGTGTACGCCGACGGCGAGTGGGTCTCGGCCTACGAGGTCGACCCGTTCGCCGTCCCGGACGCGGAGAAGACGGCGCTGCTCACCGAGCTGTCCGAGCAGCTGCTGGCCGCCGACGGCGTCGAGCACGTGACTAGCAGCGTCATGCAGGTCAAGGAGCAGAAGTTCTACGCCGACACGGCCGGCACCCGCACCCGCCAGCAGCGCGTCCGGGTGCACCCGGAGTTCACCGCCCTCACCGTCGACCGGGCCACCGGCACCTTCGAGTCGATGCGCACGCTGGCCCCGCCGGTGGGCCGCGGCTGGGAGTTCGTCGCCGCCGACGGCTGGGACTGGCGCGGTGAGCTGGCCGAGATCCCGGAGCTGCTGCGGGAGAAGGTGAAGGCGCCCTCGGTCGAGGCCGGCCGCTACGACCTCGTCGTCGACCCGTCGAACCTGTGGCTGACCATCCACGAGTCGATCGGCCACGCCACCGAGCTCGACCGGGCGCTCGGCTACGAGGCCGCGTACGCCGGCACCTCGTTCGCCACGCCGGACAAGCTGGGCACCCTGCAGTACGGCTCGCCGCTGATGAACGTCACCGGCGACCGGACGGCCGAGCACGGGCTGTCCACGGTCGGCTGGGACGACGAGGGCGTGGCCGGCCAGCAGTGGGACCTGGTCCGGGACGGCGTGCTGGTCGGCTACCAGGTCGACCGCAACATGGCCCGGCTGCGCGGTCTGGAGCGCTCCAACGGCTGCGCCTTCGCCGACTCCGCCGCGCACGTGCCGGTGCAGCGGATGGCCAACGTCTCGCTGCAGCCGGCCGCGGACGGCCCGTCCACCGAGGAGATCATCGGCGGCGTCGAGCGCGGCATCTACGTGCTGGGCGACAACAGCTGGTCGATCGACATGCAGCGGTACAACTTCCAGTTCACCGGCCAGCGGTTCTACCGGATCGAGAACGGGCAGCTGGCCGGCCAGCTGCGCGACGTCGCCTACCAGGCGACGACGACGGACTTCTGGGGTTCGATGACGGCGGTCGGCGGCCCGCAGACCTACGTGCTGGGCGGGGCGTTCAACTGCGGCAAGGCCCAGCCCGGCCAGGTCGCCCCGGTCAGCCACGGCTGCCCGACGGCGCTGTTCGAGCAGACGAACATCCTCAACACCAAGCAGGAGGGTGGGCGATGAGCTCGCAGACCCCGCAGGAACTGGTCGAGCGGGCACTGGCGGCGTCGAAGGCCGACGGCGCGGTCGTCTACGTCACCGACAGCTCGGAGGCCAACCTCCGCTGGGCCAGCAACAGCCTGACCACCAACGGGGCGATGCGGTCCCGCCAGGTCGTGGTCATCTCCTTCGTCGACGGCGGGGCGGGCATGGCCACCGGCACCGTGGCCCGCACCGGCACCCCGGACGTCGCCGGCCTCGTCGCGGCCAGCGAGCAGGCCGCGCGCGACGCCGGACCGGCCGAGGACGCGGTGCCGCTGGTCAGCGAGGCGCCGCCCGGCTCCGGCGACTGGGACGCCGAGGCCGCCACCACCTCGATCGACGTCTTCGCCGACTTCGCCCCCGCGCTCGGCGAGGCCTTCGGCGCCGCCCGCGGCCGCGACGAGCTGCTGTTCGGGTACGCCGAGCACTCGCTGGCGACCACCTACCTGGGCACCTCGACCGGGCTGCGGCTGCGGCACGACCAGCCCACCGGCCGGGTCGAGCTCAACGGCAAGAGCACCGACTTCGGCCGCTCGGTCTGGGCCGGTGTCGGCACCCGCGACTTCACCGACGTCTCGGTGGCCGACCTCGCCGCCGAGGTGCGGCAGAAGATGGCCTGGTCGCAGCGGCGGGTCGAGCTGCCGGCCGGGCGGTACGAGACGCTGCTGCCGCCGTCCACGGTCAGCGACCTGATGATCGTCGCCTACTGGTCGATGGAGGCCCGGGACGCCGACGAGGGCCGCAGCGTCTACGCCAAGCAGGGCGGGGGCAACCGGATCGGCGAGCGGCTGGCCGCGCTCCCGCTGACGTTGCGCAGCGACCCGCGCGCCCCGGGGCTGGAGACCGCCCCGTTCCAGGTGGTCGGCGGCTCCTCGGGCAGCGCGTCGGTGTTCGACAACGGCATGGCCACCCCGGCGGTCGACTGGATCCGGGACGGCGTGCTGACCAACCTGGTCCGGCCGCGCGCCTGGGCGCTGAAGACCACCGCCCCGGCGACGGCCGCGGTGGACAACCTCGTCCTCGAGGACCCGGCCGCCACCGCGTCGCCGGCGGAGATGATCGCCCGCACCGAGCGGGGGCTGCTGCTCACCACGCTCTGGTACATCCGCGAGGTCGACCCGCAGACCCTGCTGGTCACCGGCCTCACCCGGGACGGCGTGTTCCTCGTCGAGGGCGGGGAGGTGACCGGGGCGGTGAACAACTTCCGGTTCAACGAGTCGCCGGTCGACCTGCTGGGGCGGGCCACCGAGGCCAGCCGCACCGAGCGGACCCTGCCGCGGGAGTGGAACGACTGGTTCACCCGGGCGGCCATGCCGATGCTGCGGGTGCCCGACTTCAACATGAGCTCGGTCAGCCCGGCGAGCTGACGGCCGCCCCGGCTGTCGGGCCGGCGTCGGGGAGGTCGCGCAGCCAGTCGACCAGCAGGCGGTCGACGTCCTCGGGACGCTCCTGCTGCACCCAGTGACCGCAGCCCGGGAGCAGCGTCGAGGACCGCAGGCCCGGCACCACCTCGGGCAGGGCCGCGATGGCGTCGGCCATCCACGTCGTGGTCGCGTCCAGCTCCCCGCCGATGAAGACCGCCGGCTGGGTCAGCCGGGCCCCCGCGTGCGGGGCCAGGTCGGCCCAGTCGCGGTCGGCGTTGCGGTAACGACCCAGTGCACCGGCGATCCCGGTGCGGGCCAGGTCCTCGACCGTCCCGTCGAGGTCGGCCTCGCTGAGCCACGACGGGAGCGGGCCGGCCGGGAACCGGTCGGACATCCGGGCACCGGCGGGGACGAAGAACAGCCCGTCCGGCCCGGGGGAGGTGTGCGTCGGGCCGTCGAGCCCGCGGGCGAAGCCGGCCAGCCAGCCGCGGGGGTCGCGTGCCACGTCGGCCTCGGCCCGGCCGGGCTGCTGGAACCAGCTGACGTAGAAGTCGGCCCCCGGCCCGCCGACCTGCGCGAACGCCTCGGTCGGGCGCGGGCCGCCCGGCGGGTTGTACGGGACGCCCAGCAGCCCGACGGCCCGGACGACGTCCGGCCGGAGCAGCGCGGCAGTGGCCGCGATCGGGGCGCCGACGTCGTGCCCGACCACGACGGCGGTCTCGTGCCCGAGCCCGTGCACCACCGTGACCACGTCGTCGACCATCGCCGTCATCCGCAGGTCGCCGACGTCCGCCGGGACCGACGACCGCCCGCACCCGCGCAGGTCGGGCGCGGCCACCTGGAACCCGGCCGCGGCGAGGGACCCGAGCTGCCGCCGCCAGGCACGCCAGGTCTCCGGGAACCCGTGGAGCAGCACGACGAGCGGGCCGGTGCCCTGCTCGACCACGTGCAGCTCGCCGGTGGGCGTGGGCAGGGTTCGGTGCCGGCGGCCGTGCGCCGCGGGAGGCGGGGAGGTCATGCCGGGACCCTGACGGGCTGCCCGCCGGAACAGCCAGCTACCTTGCTGTTCCGGCAAAGGCAGCCGTGGGGTCAGCGGCGGTCGCGGCCGGTCTGCTCGGGGTCCGGGGTCGCGGTGGACACTGCCGGGTCGACCGGGTCGCCGGTCGCCTCGGGGCCGACCGCACCGGGGTCCGGGGTGCGGAAGGCGGTGTCGCGCCCGGCCGCCGCCGGGGTCGCGGGGTCGGCCTGCTCCGGGGCGTCCGGCTCCTCGCCGCCGGTGCCGAAGCCCTCGGCGGGCGGCGGGGCGCCGGTCCCGGCGTCCGCGGCGGGGATGCCGTCGTCGGTGGAGGGCTGGACGGGGTCGAACGGTGCGCTCATCGACATGGGCGGTGCGTACCCGGCCGGGGACGCCGCCGCACGTCCCCGGGACGACGAACGGGCGAACACCCGGCGTCGGGCCGGCTGCCCGGTCGGAGACGGAGACCCGCCGCCGTGAGTAGAGCCCTGCCCACAGGGGTGGGCAGGGCTCTACTCGCGCGGGGGCACCTCTCCTCCCCGCACCTCTCCTCCCTGGCGGCGGTGGGCGCCAGCGGGCCGGGTCGTTACGCTGTCGCCGGGCCGTGACTGGCGCTGACAGGTGGGCCACCACCGGGGAGCGGCCCCGCCGACCCGCCGCGCGCCTGGGCTCCCGTCGAGGAGGAGCGCGCCCGTGACCAGCACCGTGAACCGCGAGTCCACCGCCTTCGCCAGCGCGCTGGACGTCATCGCCCAGGTCGAGCCGCGCGTCGCCGCCGCCATCGGCCAGGAGCTCACCGACCAGCGGGAGAGCCTGAAGCTCATCGCCAGCGAGAACTACGCCTCGCCCGCGGTGCTGCTGGCGATGGGCAACTGGTTCAGCGACAAGTACGCCGAGGGCACCCCCGGACGCCGCTTCTACGCCGCCTGCCAGAACGTCGACACCGTCGAGCGGCTCGCCGCCGAGCACGCCCGCGAGCTGTTCGGCGCCCAGCACGCCTACGTCCAGCCGCACTCCGGCATCGACGCCAACCTGGTCGCGTTCTGGTCGATCCTCGCTGCCCGGGTGGAGACCCCGGCGCTCGCGGCGGCCGGGGTGCCCAACGTCGACGCGCTCAGCGACGCCGACTGGGCGCGGGTCCGCCGGGCGCTGGGCGACCAGCGGATGCTCGGCATGTCCCTGGACGCCGGCGGGCACCTCACCCACGGCTTCCGGCCCAACATCTCCGGCAAGATGTTCGAGCAGTCCAGCTACGGCACCGACCCGGCCACCGGGCTGGTCGACTACGCCGCGGTCCGCGAGCGGGCCCGCGAGGTCCGCCCGCTGGTCCTGGTCGCCGGCTACTCCGCCTACCCGCGGCGGATCGACTTCGCCGCGATGCGGGAGATCGCCGACGAGGTGGGCGCCACGCTGATGGTGGACATGGCGCACTTCGCCGGGCTGGTCGCCGGCCGGGTGCTCACCGGCGACTTCGACCCGGTGCCGCACGCCGACGTCGTCACCACCACCACGCACAAGTCGCTGCGCGGACCGCGCGGCGGCATGGTGCTGTGCACCGACGAGTTCGCGCCGTTCGTCGACCGCGGCTGCCCGATGGTGCTCGGCGGGCCGCTCCCGCACGTGATGGCGGCCAAGGCCGTGGCGCTGGCCGAGGCCCGCCGTCCGGAGTTCGCCGACTACGCCCAGCAGGTCGTGGCCAACGCCCGCGCCCTGGCCGACGGGCTGCTTCGCCGCGGCGCGCGGCTGGTCACCGGCGGCACCGACAACCACCTGGTACTGGTCGACGTCAGCGCCTACGGGCTCACCGGCCGGCAGGCCGAGGCCGCCCTCCTGGACGCCGGGCTGGTCACCAACCGCAACTCCGTCCCGGCCGACCCGAACGGCCCCTGGTACACCTCCGGCATCCGGCTGGGCACCCCGGCGCTGACCACCCGCGGGCTGCGCGAGGCGGAGCTGGCCGAGGTCGGAGACCTGCTGGTCGACGTGCTCGCCCACACCCGGCCGGACGGCGACTCCCAGGTCCGCTACCGGGTGGACGCCGGGGTGGCGGAGCGGGTCCGGGCGCGGGCGGCCGAGCTGGTCGGCGCCCACCCGCTGTACCCCGAGATCGACCTCACCGGCCGGGGCTGACGCTGCGGGGCCGACCCACCGCCGGCGGGTCGGCCCCGGTGGGTCAGCGGTGCAGCCGCGGGTCGAAGAAGTCGCGCAGCGCGTCGAGGAGGCCTCGCGCCCGAGCCGAGGCCACATCGAGGAGGACAGGCCCTCTCCGCCTGGTCAGACGAGGGCCTCGATGGCAGACAGATGCAGCAGGTGCAGTGGTCGGCTTCCGGGCGCTGGAACCCCCGGGGAGGAAGGCCGTCGGGCGGTTCCGTGGCGTGGAACTTGCGTCCCGCGTCGGTGTGGACCGTGCCACATTCGTCGCCGACGACGTCGTCTGCTCGGCCACCCGTGGCCGTCCGTGAGGAGCCACTCCATGTCCAGGAAGACCCTTCCCCGGGCGGCGGCCGCCGCCTGCGCCGTCGTGTTCGTGGTGACCGGCTGCAGCGGCGGAGGTGAGGAAAACTCTGCCGGCGGGACGTCGGCCGGCTGCGATCCGCGCCAGGGCGGCACGCTCACCGTGCAGCAGCCGTTCGAGCTCGCCACGACCGCGAACTTCTTCGAGAGCATCGACCCGTCGCTCATGCAGATCATGTCGGGCACCGTCTACAGCAAGCTGCTGGAGGTCGACCCGGAGGCCGAGGACTTCGCGCTCACCGGTGACCTGGCCACCGACTGGGAGGTCTCCGAGGACGGGTTGACCTACACCTTCCAGCTCCGGGACGACGTCGTCTGGCAGGACGTCGCGCCGGTCAGCGGGCGGCCCTTCACGGCCGACGACGTGGTCGCCACCTTCATGGGCCTCAAGGCCAGCAACGCGGCCCACAAGTGGATGGTCGCGCCGGTGGAGAGCGTGACCGCCGAGGACGACACCACCGTGGTGTTCCAGCTGTCGCGGCCCTACGCGCCCTTCGTCGAGTACCTCGCCCACCACTTCAACGTCATCCTGCCCCGCGAGGGCGTCGAGGGCGCGTACGACATGGCCGAGACCTACATCGGCACCGGGCCCTACATGGTCGCCGAGCACAACCCCGACGTGGAGTGGGTCCTCGAGCGCAACCCCGACTACTTCGGGGACGCCTACGTCGACGAGATCAGGCTGCCGATCATCAGCGACACCGCGGCGGTCACGGCGGCGTTGCGCAGCGGCCGGCTCGACATCGGCACCGTCCCCTTCGACATCGCGGAGAGCTCCTTCGCCGGCAGCGACGACTTCCAGGTGGTCGAGCAGCCGTCCAACCAGGTCAGCTTCTACATCAACACCACGAAGGCGCCCTTCGACGACGTCCGGGTGCGCCGGGCGATCATGATGGCCATCGACTGGCAGGGCATGGGCGAGAGCGTGCGGGGCCGTTTCAACCCGACGTCCCTGCTCCGCCCGGACGTCTCGGCGGCCGCCTTGACCGAGGACGAGCTCGCCGAGGTGCGCCCCTACGACCCCGAGCAGGCCCGTGAGCTGCTCGACGAGGCGGGGGTGCCCGAGGGCTTCTCCCTCGAGCTGCTGGTCCAGCAGCTCAGCGAGGCCGACGTCCGCGAGGCGGAGTGGATGGTCGCGGATCTCGCCGACGTCGGCATCACCGCCGAGATCAGCATCGTCGACCCGGCGACCGGCATCACCCGCCGGCGCGCCCACGACTTCGACATCACCAAGGCCGTGCGGTCGGTGATCTTCCCGGACCAGACGATCCAGGACTTCCACTCGGAGTCGATCGACAACTACGCCGCGGTCAACGACCCGCAGGTCGACTCCATGATCGCCGACAGCCGGACGATCCTGGACCAGGCCGAGCGCGACGAGGCCTACCGGGCGTTCCAGCGGTACATGGAGACCGAGGTCGTCCCGGGCGGCCTGCCCGTGCAGTACTACCAGTCCTGGGTGGCCGGCAGCCGAGTGCAGAACTACCAGCAGTCGCCGATCTACCAGGGCAGCCTCTACGCCGGCATGTGGGTCTGCGAATGAGCGGGGCCCCGGGGACGCGGCTGGGCGGGAAGGTCGCCGTCATCACCGGCGCCGGCTCGGGCATCGGTCGGGAGGCTGCAGTCCGGTTTGCCCGTGAAGGCGCCTCGGTGGTCGTCGCCGACCGAGCGGAGGAGCTCGGGCGGGGGACGGAGGACCTGGTGACGGAGGCGGGCGGCGCCGCCCTGTTCGTGCCCTGCGACGTCACCGAGCCCGACTCGGTGGCCGCCATGGTGGCCGCCGGGGTGGACCGGTTCGGGCAGCTCGACGTCGTCTACAACAACGCCGGGGGTTCGACGGCGAACGACGGCGCGGTGCACGAGGTGCCCATCGACGAGTGGTGGCGGACGCTGAACGTCGATCTGTTCGGCACCTTCCTGGTGTCCCGGTTCGCCGTCCCGCACCTGCTCGACCGAGGAGGCAGCGTGGTCAACACGACGTCGGCGGCCGGCCTGATGGGCGTGGACCCCGGCCGGTCGGCCTACTCCGCCGCCAAGGGCGGGATCATCGCCCTCACCCGGGCGATGGCCGCCTCGTACGCCAAGCACGGGATCCGGGTCAACGCGATCGCGCCCGGGGGGACGGCGACCGACCGGATCAAGGACGCCTTCGCCCGGACCGGTCGCGAGCTGCCCACCGGCGGTCCCGGCATCCCCTCGATCGGGCAGCCGTCCGACATCGCCAACGCCGCGCTGTTCCTGGCCTCCGACGAGGCCCGCATGGTCACCGGCCAGGTGCTGGCCGTGGACGGCGGGTCGACGACCACCCGCACGATGGGGCCGGCGCGGTGACGGAGGCGGCCCCACTGCTGGAGGTGACCAGCCTCCGCGTCCGCTTCCCCACCCGGCAGGGACTTGTGGAGGCGGTGAGCGACGTGTCGTTCGACGTCCACCCCGGCGAGACCGTGGCCGTGGTGGGGGAGTCGGGGTCGGGGAAGAGCGTGACCGCCCTGGCGGTCATGGGACTGCTGGACTCCGGCCGGATCGAGGGCGGGTCCATCCGCTACCGCGACGAGGATCTCGCCACGGTCGGGACCAAGCGGTTGCGGGAGATCCGGGGCGAGGAGATCGCCATGGTCTTCCAGAACCCGATGACCGCGCTGGACCCGCTGTACACCGCCGGCAACCAGATCGTCGAAGCGATCCGACTGCACCGCGACAGCAGCCGCAAGGAGGCGCAGCAGCGGGCCGTGGACCTGCTGCGGGAGGTCGGCCTGCCCGACCCGGAGCGGCGTGCCCGCTCCTACCCGCACGAGCTCTCCGGTGGGCAGCAGCAGCGGGTCATGATCGCGATCGCGCTGGCCTGCGACCCCGCGCTGCTCATCGCCGACGAGCCCACCACCGCCCTCGACGTCACGGTGGAGGCCCAGATCCTCCGGCTGATGCGGCGGCTGCAGCGCGACCACGGCACCGCAATGCTCTTCATCACCCACGACATGGGCGTGGTGGCGGAGATGGCCGACCGGGTCGTGGTCATGTACGCGGGCAAGGTGGTCGAGCAGGGCCGGGTGGAGGACGTGCTGAACGACCCGCAGAACCCGTACACGCGGGCGCTGCTCGCCTCCATCCCCAGCCCGACGATCAGCCGGGACGCGCTCATGCCGGCGATCCGGGGGGCGGTCCCGAGCCTGCTGGAGACGCCGGCGGGCTGTCGCTTCCACCCGCGGTGCCCCGAGGCCTTCGACCGCTGCCCGACCGAGGAGCCGCCCCTCTTCCAGATCGCAGCCGGGCGCGACAGCCGCTGCTGGCTGCACGACCGGATGCCCTCCGGGGCGGTCCGGGACACGGTGGAGGACTCCGCGGGCGTGGCGGCGAGCACGGTAGGCGTCGAACGTGCAGGCTGATCCGGCAGCCCAGGTGCGAGCCGGCGCCGCAGACGCAGCGAGGCCGCTGCTCGAGGCCCGGGACCTGGTGAAGCACTACAAGATCCGCAAGGGCATGCTCGGCCGGCCCGTGGGCACGGTGCACGCGGTCGACGGGATCTCCTTCGCAATCCCGCGCGGCAAGACCGTGGGCCTGGTCGGCGAGTCCGGTTCCGGCAAGTCCACCGCGGCCCGGCTGGTCTCTCGGCTGATCGAGCCGACGTCGGGCGAGGTCCGGTTCGACGGCCAGGACGTGCTGGCGATGCGCGGCAAGGAGGTCAAAGCCCTGCGCCGCCGCATGCAGATGGTGTTCCAGGACCCGTTCGGGTCGCTGAACCCGCGGTTGACCGTGGGTGACATCGTCGTCGAGCCGCTGGCGGTGCACGGCATCTCCTCCGGCAAGAAGCGGATCGACCGGGTGGTGGAGGTGCTGGAGACCGTCGGCCTGTCCGGCCGGGACCTGCACAAGTTCCCCCACCAGTTCTCCGGCGGGCAGGCGCAGCGGATCGGCATCGCGCGGGCGCTGGCGACCAACCCGGACCTGATCATCTGCGACGAGGCCGTGTCGGCGCTCGACGTCTCCGTGCAGGCGCAGGTGCTCAACCTGCTCAAGCGGCTGCAGCGCGAGCTGGGGCTGTCCTACCTGTTCATCGCGCACGACCTCAACGTGGTGCGGTACATGGCCGACGAGCTGTGTGTCATGTACATGGGCGAGATCGTCGAGCGGGGCGACGGCGACGCGGTCTTCGCCGACCCCAAGCACCCGTACACGCAGATGCTGCTCGCGGCGATCCCCGGGCACGACCCGGTCACCGCCCGCGCCAAGGAGCGCGGCGTACCCACCGGTGAGGTGCCCAGCGCGAGCGACCCGCCCAGCGGATGTCGCTTCCACACCCGGTGCCCGGCCGTCTTCGACCGGTGCCCCACCGAGCACCCGCCGCTGTACGACGCCGGCCAGCCCGGCCGGGTGGCCGCGTGCCACCTCCTCGACGAGCCGCGGCAGGTGCAGCGCGCATGATCCGCTACTTCTTCGGTCGCCTCGTCTACGGCGTGGTGGTGCTCGCCCTCGTCACCGTCTTCGTCTTCATCGCCATCACCTTCATCCCGAGCGACGCGGTGGACGTCATGCTGGCCGACAGCGGCGCCACCGAGGAGCAGGCCGAGGAGCTGCGCGCGGAGCTGGGTCTGGACCAACCGGTCTGGCAGCAGCTCGGCACCTTCATCGCCAACGCAGCGCGGGGCGACTTCGGCCGCTCCTTCTTCACCGGCGAGTCGGTGGTCGACCTGTTCCTCGCCCGGATCCCGGTCACGCTGCAGTTGGGTGCGCTGGCCTTGGTCATCGGCACCTTGATCGGACTGGCGCTGGGGATCATCGCCGCGCTCCGGCGGGGCACGGCCATCGACGGCGCCGTCCGGGTCACCGCCGTGGCGTTCCTGTCGGTACCCAACTTCGTGCTGGGCCTGCTCCTGCTCACCGCGCTGGGCCTGTGGTTCGCCTGGTCGCCGCCGTTCGTGTACCGCGGCCCCACCGAGGACTTCGGCTCCTGGGCGCAGCACATGCTGATCCCCGCGATCGCCCTCGGGACGGCGTCCATGGCGGGGATCACCCGGATGACGCGGTCCTCGCTGCTGGAGAACCTCGGTTCCCAGTACATCCGGACGGTGCGCGCCAAGGGCGCCGGTGAGCGGCTGGTGCTCTTCAAGCACGCGATGCGGAACTCGGTGATCGCCGTGCTCACCCTCATCGGGGTCGACCTGGCCACCGTGCTCGGTGGCACCGTCATCCTCGAGGCGATGTTCTCGCTGCCGGGCACCGGTCAGCTGGTCTACCAGGCGGTGCTCGACCGCGACTACCCGGTGGTGATCGCCTGCACGATCTTCTACGCGGCCCTGTTCATCTTCACGATGATCATCATCGACCTGCTGTACGCCTTCATCGATCCCCGCATCCGAGCTGCCAGGGAGGCCGGCAGATGAGCAGTGACGTGGCGGGCAGCCCGCTCGCACCGGTCGTGCCCGACGAGCCCCGGTCCGACGGCACCACACCCGCGACCCCGAGGACCTCGCAGGCGCCCCCGCGGCGGCGCGGTCCGGCCGCCTTCTGGGCGGGGCTGAAGCGGTTCGTCCGCACCGAGAAGCTCGGGGCGGTCAGCCTCACGCTGATCACGATCTTCGTGGTCCTGGCCGTCTTCGCGCCCCTGTTGGCGCCCTACGACCCGTTGCTGCAGCACCGGCGCAACATCACCGAGGCGCCGTCAGGCACGTTCTGGCTCGGCACCGACGACCTCGGCCGGGACGTGCTGAGCCGGCTCGTCTACGGTGCTCGCGCGTCGATGGTCGTCAGTGTCGTCACGACCGTCGTCAGCCTCGTGCTCGGCACGGCCATCGGGGTCGTCTCGGGGTTCCTCGGCAAGCGCTGGGACCTGGTCATCCAGCGGCTCATGGACGCGATCCAGTCCGTGCCGCCGCTGATCCTCCTGCTCTTCCTGGCGGTGGTCCTCACCCCGTCGATGACCAGCACGATCGTCGCGCTGACCATCGTGATCACCCCGTCGTTCAACCGGGTCGCGCGCGGCGAGACCCTCCGCATCCGCGAGGAGACCTACATCGAGGCGGCGCGGTCGACCGGCTCCTCCGCGCTGCGGACGATGGTCAGGCACGTGCTGCCCAACATGGCCGCACCGATGATGACGATGGCCTCGCTGCTGTTCGCCGGCGTGATCATCGCCGAGTCGGCGCTGAGCTTCCTCGGCATCGGAACGCCGCCGCCGACCCCCTCGTGGGGCGGCATGCTGTCCAGCGGAGCGCGGTACGTCGAGCTGGCGCCGTGGTTGATCCTGGCGCCCGGGATCGTCCTGTCGATCGCGGTGTTCTCCTTCAACCTGCTCGGTGACGCGCTGCGCGACTTCTTCGACCCCCGCCTCCAGCGCTGACCGCCCGGCTCCCGGTCGACCGTACGAGGGGGACCTGGTCCCCGATCGACCCTCAGACGGGGCAGCTGCGCCGGGTGCCCGGCAGGGACCGCCGCGCCGAGGGGGCGCCGAGCTCCCGGGAGAGGCCGCGGGCGGGGCCCATCAGCACCGGCACGAGCATCCGCGGCTGGGCCGCCCCGGAGTGGGCCACGACGCCGAGCGAGGCGACCACCTCGTCGTTGGCCCCGCGCACCGGGACGCCGCAGCCCATCGCCCGGGGCGCCAGGGTCCCCTCGGTGGCGGCGTACCCGGTGCGCCGCACCTCGGCCAGCACGACCCGCAGCTCGTCGGGGTCGGTGACCGTCTTGGAGGTGTAGCGGCGCAGCGGCCCGTGCAGCACCTGCTCCTGCACCTCGGTCGGGGCGTGGGCCAGCAGCACCAGGCCGGTGCCGGTGGTGGTCAGGCTGCGCCGGCGGCCGACGTCGCGGAGCACCGGCACCGAGTCCCGCCCGGACAGCCGGGCGACGTAGACCATGTCCACCCCGTCCCGGACGGCGAGCAGCACGTTCTCCCGGGTCGCCTCGTACACGTCCTCGAGGTAGGGCCAGGAGATCTCCCGCAGCCCGGTCCCGTGCGGGGAGGACGCCGCGATCTCGCAGAGCCGGATGCCGACGTGGTAGCCGGACTTGCCGCTGCGGACCAGGGCGCCCCCGCCGACCAGCTCGCCGACGATGCGGTGCGCGGTCGACATCGGCAGGCCGGTGGCGACGGCGATCTGGGTCAGCGAGAGCTCGCGCCGGGTGGGCGAGAAGCAGGCCAGCACGCGCAGCGCCCGCTGGGTCGGCGAGTCCCGCCGCGAGGCGAGGGGCACGACGTCGCTGCGCGGCGCCGGCGACGTGGCGTCTGGACGGCCGGCTGGGCGGTGGGACACGTGGACCACGCAGGCTCCCCTCGGCTCGCCGGCCCGGGCTCTCCCGGGCGGTCGGACCGTCTCGTACCGCAACGACCGTATGAGTCAGGTCACACCGGGTCCCAGGGCACTTCCGTCGGCCGGAACGCCGGTCGCAGGAGGGGCGGGTGGGGCGAGCGGGGCGGGTGAGCGGGGGTTTTCGAGCGAACCGCGTTTCCTGCCCCGAAGACACGGACATGAAACCGAGTTCGTGTCTACTTCTCGTCGAACGCCGACGACGACCCCCTGCCTCCGCGGCAGGACGGCGAGGGGAGCACGACATGTCGTACCAGAAGCCTTCGATCTTCCAGCTGGGCAAGGTCCACGAGCACGGTCCGGCGGTGATCGTCTCCGGCTGGGGGCTGGGCATGTGCGCCTCGGCGTGCCGCTGCCACCGCAACCCCGCCGACGGGCAGCTGGTCCTCGCCGAGGACCAGACCGGCGGCAGCCTCGGCCTGCGCAGCTTCACCGCCACCGGTGAGTGCGGCTGCTGCGAGGCCTGGACCTCCGCCGAGCTCGCCGCCATCCTGCGCGACGTGGCCGTCATCGAGGCGCTCGACGCCTCGGAGCCCGCAGCGGGCTGACCCCCCGCCCCCGCACCACGAGCCGCCCACCGGAGCACCGGTGGGCGGCTCGTCCGCGTTCCGGGGCCGGTCGTGCGCCGTCCGGGGCGCCGTCCCGGGCCGGCTCCTGCGGTGTTGCCTGTGCTGTTGCGGTGCTGCGACGCCGCAGGAGCGGGCACGGCACCGCAGGTGCGCCGGGGCCGCCGGCGGTGACGGACGGGGCGGGAGGGGCGCCTGGGGTGGGTGGGACGAGGGTCCACTGTGGACCGATCGGTCCCGGCGCGCCGCAGGTCTCGGCTCCGTCACCGCCTCCCTACCGTCCGTCCAGACGCGCGCGGATCGTGTCGCCCCTTCCCCGGGCGCGACGTGCGCAGACGGAGGCCCAGTGACCCGATCGACCCACCGGCGGTGGACGCGCGCTGCCGCTCTCGCGCTGACCGCCGGCGTCGCCGTCGTCCTGACCCCGTCGGTCGGCTCGGCCGCCCCGGAGTCCGCCGGTGACGCCCGCCAGGCCGTCACCGAGACGGCGCAGCAGCTGAGCGCGCTGGACGAGCAGGTGCACGAGGCGACGGCGACCGCCGAGCAGCAGCAGGCCGCCGCCGCGGCCGCGGCCGGTGCCGCCGCCCAGGCCCAGGCCGAGCTCGACGCGCTCGAGCCGCAGCTGCGGGCGATCGCCCAGACCGGCTACGTCGGCACCACCCGCGGCCGGCTCGCCGCCTTCCTGACCAGCGGCTCGGTCGACGACCTGGTGCAGCAGATGAACACCCTCGACCAGCTGGCCTCGCACGCGGACGCCGTCGTCGCCGAGGCCGCCGCCGCCCGCGCCACGGTCGAGCAGGCGCAGCAGCAGGCCACCGACGCCGCCGCGGCGGCCACCGCAGCCCAGGCCGCCCTGGAGGCGCAGAAGGCGGAGCTGCAGGACGAGCTGGCCGGCTACCAGGCCGACTTCGCCCGGCTGTCGGCGGTCGACCAGGTGCGGGTGCACAACGTGGTCTCCGGTCCGGACGTCGTCGCGGCGCCGGCCCCCGCGCCCAGCGAGGCCGCCGGGGTCGCGGTGCAGACCGCGCTGGCCCAGGTCGGCGACATGTACGCCACCGGCGGGAGCGGGCCGGACACCTTCGACTGCTCCGGCCTCACCCAGTACGCCTACGCCGCGGCCGGGGTCTCCCTGCCGCACTCCAGCCGCGCCCAGTCGACCCTGGGCGTCGCGGTGTCCCGCGCCGAGCTGCAGCCCGGCGACCTGGTGTTCTTCTACAGCCCGATCAGCCACGTGGGCATGTACATCGGCAACGGCCAGATGGTGCACGCCAGCGTCACCGGCAAGCCGGTCGCCGTCACCAGCGTGGACAAGGGCGGCTACGTCAGCGCCCGCCGCGTCACCGGCTGACCCGCCGTCCCCCGTCCCCGGTCTTGGATCAGGTCACCTGATCAACGTCCGTCCACCCGCACCAACGCTGGTGCGGGAGGACGGCTTTCGATCAGGTCACCTGATCGAAGCCGGACGGCGTCAGGACGGCGGGCGGGCCTCGGCCAGGGTCTGCACGCAGGCGGCGATCCGCTTGGCCCGGGTCTGCGGGGTCGCGGCGGTGTGCACCCGCCACAGCACGGAGTAGCGCTCGGCCCCGCCCAGCCCGGCGAACGCCTCCGCGGCAGCCGGCGAGGCGGCCAGCGCGGCCGCCAGGTCGTCGGGCACGGTGATCGTCGCGGGGCCGGCGTAGGCGCGGTCCCAGCGGCCGTCGGCGCGGGCCGCCTCCACCTGCGCGAGCCCGGCCGGCCGCATCCGGCCCTCGTCGACCAGTCGGGCCACGGTCGCCACGTTCTTCTGCGACCACACGCTCCTCGCCCGCCGCGGGGTGTAGCGGACGGTGAACCAGACGTCGTCCACCCGGTTGCCGCGCCCGTCGATCCAGCCGTGGCACAGCGCCACCTCGACCGCCTCGGGTGCGGTGATCGACGGGATGCCCGAGGCCTTCTTCGCCATCTTCACGAACAGCCCCGGCGCCCGGTCGTGCTCGGCGGCGAGCCAGGCGTCGAACTCCGCGGGCGTGGCGAAGGTGCGCGTCTCGAACTCCGACTCGTCGGCCACCGGCCCATCGTGGGCAACCGGGGGCCGGCACGTCCAGTCCCGCTCCGTTTCGCGGAGCAGGCGATCGGCTACGGCCCACCGGACGGCGCCGAGCAGCGGAGCCGCGACGACGGACGGGACCCCCGATGGCGCAGGCCCCCGGCCCCAGCGGGCTCTGGCTGGTCCGGCACGGCGAGAGCCTGGGCAACGTGGCCGACGCGCAGGCCCAGCAGCAGGGCTCCGGCCGGCTCGAGCTCGACGTCCGCGACCCCGACGTCCCGCTGTCGGACACCGGTGAGGCGCAGGCCGACGCGCTCGGGGACTGGCTGGCCGGGCTGCCCGCCGACCAGCGGCCGACCACCGTGCTCAGCTCGCCGTTCGCCCGGGCGGCCGGGACGGCGGAACGGGCGGTCGCCGCGAGCGGCCTGGACCTGACCATCCGCTTCGACGAGCGGCTGCGGGAGCGCGACTTCGGCGCCTTCGACGGCATGACCCGCGAGGGCATCCGGTCGGAGTACCCGGACGAGGCCCGCCGCCGCGACCTGCTCGGCAAGTTCTACTACCGGCCGCCGGGTGGCGAGAGCTGGGCCGACGTCGCCCTGCGGGTGCGCAGCCTGCTGGCGACCGAGGCGCTGCGGCACGACGGCGAGCGGTTGCTCTGCTTCTCCCACCAGGCCGTGGTGATGGTCTTCCGGTACGTGCTGGAGGAGCTCTCGGAGTCCCAGCTGCTGGAGATCGACCGGCACGAGCAGATCGCCAACACCTCGGTGACCCGCTACGAGCAGTCCGACGGCGGTGCCTACCGGCTCGTCGCCTTCAACGGGGTGGACCACCTCGGCAGTCCCGAGGACGCCCCCGTGACCGAGGAGAACGATGTCCCGTCGCCCGCCTGACGCCACCCTGGTCACCCCGCCGGTCCTCCGGGCCTGGCGGCTGCCCGAGCCGACCGGCGGGAAGGAGTCGCGCGGCTCGATCCTGGTCGTCGGCGGGAGCACCGAGACGCTGGGCGCGGTGACCCTGGCCGCGGAGGCGGCGCTGCGCTCAGGCGCCGGGAAGCTGCAGGTCGTCGTCCCCTCGAAGGTCGCCCCGCACGTGTCGATCGCGCTGCCCGAGGCGCTGGTCCGCGGCGTCCCCTCGACCGAGGAGGGCGCGATCCGGGCCTCGTCGGCCGAGCTGGTGCTGGACCTGGCCGAGCGCGCGTCGGCGGTGCTGATCGGCCCGGGCATGGCCGACAAGGAGGAGACCGCCGGCTTCGTGGCCGCCCTGCTGCCCCGGCTCGGCTGCCCGGTGGTGCTCGACGCCCTCGGCCTGGCCGCGGTCACCGCCGACCCGACCTGCCTGCACCACCTGGACGGCCGGGTCGTGCTCACCCCCAACCCGACCGAGCTGGCCATCACGCTGCACGTCTCCCCGGACGAGGTGGACGACGACCCCGCCGGGTCGGCCCGCCGGCTGGCCGAGCAGGCGCGGGCCACGGTCGGCCTCGGCGGGGCGGTCAGCTGGGTCGCCGCGCCGGACGGGCGGCTGTGGGAGGACGAGAGCGGCGGTGCGGGGCTGGGCGTGTCCGGCTCCGGGGACGTGCGGGCCGGGGTGACCGCCGGGCTGCTGGCCCGCGGTGCCGAGCCGGAGCAGGCCGCGGTCTGGGCCTCCTACCTGCACGGGCGCGCCGGGGAGCGGCTGGCCGCCACCGTGGGCCGGCTGGGCTTCCTGGCCCGGGAACTGCCGCCGCAGGTGCCCCGCGTGCTCGCTGAGGTCGACCTCTGACCCCGTAGGTCAAGCGTCCTTGACAGGTGGCGGAGCGGCTGGTGGACTGCCCGCCTCTGTCAAGCACACTTGTCACAGGAGCTGGTCATGGGCCTCCGCCACCTCGCCGCCGCGGTCACCGCGTTGGTCCTCGCTGCGGGCGTCGGCGCGCTCGCGGGCAGCGCCGACCCCGACCGGTTCTGGCTGCGCGCCGCCGTGTTCGCCGCGTGCACGCTGGGGCCCGCCTACGGCGTGGGCTGGCTGGTGTTCCTGTCCGCGCACACCGGTCCGCAGCCGGTCGCCCGGGTGGAGGACACGGTCGAGCACGACTGGTGGCAGCGCAGCGCCAGCGGGTCGTTCCTGGACCTGGTGACCGTCGCCGGGCTCGGGGCGGCCGTGCTGGCCGTCGCCGACCTGGACGTGACGGCGTCCACGGTGCTGGCCGGCCTGCTGGTGTTCGCCTTCGCCGACGTGGCGGTCCGCTGGACCGTGCTGCGCCGGCGCGCCTGAGTGCGCAACGACCTCGCCGAGCGGCGGCACGCCCGCGGCTGGTCCCAGGGCCGGCTCGCCGACGAGCTCGGGGTGTCCCGGCAGACGGTCATCTCGTTGGAGAAGGGCCGGTTCGACCCCAGCCTGCCGCTGGCGTTCCGGATCGCGATGCTGTTCGGCTGCCGGATCGAGGACGTCTTCACCCCCGACCCCGGGTGAGCACGGCGTCCGGCAGGCTGGGCGGGTGACCGGAGCAGAGGGGACGGACGCAGCGCGCGCGTCCGACGTGTACGAGGCCGCGCTGCAGCAGCGCCCCGGCAGCCGCGCGGTGCGTGCCGCCCGGCTGGCCGCCGCCTTCGCCGCCGAGCTGAGCTGGGGCCTGCTGCCCCAGCCCAGCCTCAGCGACGTGGTGGTCACCCGGCGCCGGGACGGCGCCGAGGTGCTGCGGGTGTCCGCGGGTGACCCGAACGTGCCCGGCGAGATGCTCGCGCTCGTCCGGCAGCACCTGGCTGACCTCAGCCCGGCCGACTTCCTCGCCGAGTGGGGCGCGACCGAGCCGGTGTGATCTGCTGCCCCTCGCAGCCGCGGGACCCGCCCTCGGCCCGCGAGAGGAGTGCACCAGCGTGGCTGACAGCTACATCGGAGAGCTCGACTTCGGCGCACCCGACATCCACGAGCTGGCCTTCGTCGCGCCGACGGCGGTCGTGGTGGGCAAGGTGACGATGGGCGCGCGGGCCAGCATCTGGTACGGCGCCATCGCCCGTGCCGACGCCGAGGTGATCGAGATCGGCGAGGACTCGAACGTGCAGGACGGCTCCACGCTGCACAGCGACCCGGGCTCCCCGCTGGTGATCGGCCGCGGCGTGACCGTCGGGCACAACGTGGTGCTGCACGGCGCCCGGGTCGACGACGACGTGCTGATCGGCATGGGCAGCACCGTGCTCAACGGCGCCCACATCGGCTCCGGCTCGATCGTCGCGGCGGGCGCGGTGGTCATGCAGGGCGCGGAGGTCCCGCCGAACTCGCTGGTGGCCGGCGTCCCGGCGAAGGTCCGCCGGGAGACGACCGAGGACGACCGGGCGGCGATCCGGCTGAACGCGACGAGCTACACCGACCGGCTCGACCAGCACCGCGCCGTCCGCCGGGTGCAGCGCTCCCGGTGACCCCGGGCGACCCCGCGTTCGACGCCTTCGTCGCCGAGCGGTCCCTCCCGCTGCTCCGGACGGCGTACCTGCTGGCCGGCGACCGGGCGGGGGCGCTCGACCTGCTGCAGCGGTCGCTGGTGGCGGTCCGCCGCGAGCCGGCGCTGCTCGCCGACCCGGCGCGGGCGGTCGCGGTCGTCCGGCGGGAGCTGGTGGCCGGGCACACCGGCTGGCGGCGGCGGATCTGGCTCGGCGACCTGCTGGCGGGCAGCCCGCTGATGAGCAGCGTCTCCGGCCTGCCCGGCTTCGCCCCGCAGGCCGGCGCCGGTGAGCCCCGCGACCCGACGACGGCCGCCCTGGCCCTGCTCCCACCGCCGGCGCGGGCAGCGCTGGTGCTGCGGCTGGGCGACGGGCTCTCCGAGGCGGCCACCGCCGAGGCGCTGCGGCGGCCGGTCGAGGACGTCGCCGCCCTGGTCGGACAGGGCCTGGGCCGGCTGCGCGGGCCGCTGGGGGCCGACGACGACCGGGAGTCGGAGGAGCAGCTGCGCCGGGACCTCGCCGTCCGCGGCGCGCAGGTCACCGGGGTGCCCGACGGGCTCGCCGCGCAGGTGGCCGACGCCGACCGGTCCGGGCGCACCCACCGGACGGCGCTGCTCGCGTTGGTCGCCGTGGTGCTCGCCGTCGTCGTGCTGGTCGCCGTCACCGTCTGACGACGCAGGGCCCCGTCCTGGGGAGGACGGGGCCCTGCGTCTACGGGGTGCCTCAGTTGCGGGCGGCGGCGACCAGTGGGCAGGTGAACGGGTCGCGCTCGGCGAGCCCGACCCGGTTCAGGTAGCGCACGACGATCCGGTACGAGCCCACCAGCGACGTCTCGGTGTAGCTGATGCCGTGCTTGGCGCAGTGCTCGCGGACCAGCGGCTGCACCTTGCGCAGGTTCGGCCGCGGCATGCTCGGGAACAGGTGGTGCTCGATCTGGTAGTTGAGCCCGCCCATCATGAAGTCGGTCAGCAGACCGCCCCGGATGTTGCGCGACATCAGCACCTGGCGGCGCAGGAAGTCGACCTTGGCGTTCTTCGGCACGACCGGCATGCCCTTGTGGTTGGGCGCGAACGAGCCACCGAGCAGCAGGCCGAAGACCGCCTGCTGGACGACGATGAAGAACACCGCGATCAGCGGCGGCATGACCAGGAAGACGGCCGCGACGAACAGCCCGAGCCGGGCGGCGATGATCGCCAGCTCCAGCCGGCGGTGCGGCATCGACTTCTCCCGGGCCAGCGTGGCGATGCTGTTGGCGTGCAGGGCGACGCCCTCGAGGCACAGCAGCGGGAAGAACGCCCAGCCCTGGTGCCGGGTCCACCAGCCGCGCAGACCGGACATCCGCTGCTCGGCGTCGTCCGGGGTGAAGGCCAGCACCGCCGACTCGATGTCGGGGTCCTTGCCCATCTGGTTGGGCGCGTTGTGGTGCCGGTTGTGCTTCTGCATCCACCAGCCGTAGCCGATGCCGGCGAACCAGCAGGACAGGATGCGCGCCGACCACTCGTTGGTCCGGTGCGAGCCGAAGGCCTGGCGGTGGGCGGTGTCGTGGCCGAGGAACCCGAACTGGGTGCAGACCAGGGAGAACACGACGGCCAGCGCCAGCTGCCACCACGAGTCGCCGAGCGCCACGATGGCCACCCAGGTGCCGGCGAAGGCCGCCACGGTCAGGGCGATCGAGACGACGTAGTACGGGCGCCGCCGGTTGAGCAGGCCGGCGTCCTTCACCTGCTGGGAGAGCTCGGCGTAGACGCTGACGGACCGGTCACGTGCTCGCGCCGGGCGGGGAGCCCCGGCGGGGGGAGGCGTCGAGCCCTCCAGGGTTGCGGTCATCTGTTCTCTCTGGCGGTCCCGGGCTGCTCCGGGTGGTGCCGGGTGGTGCCGGCACGGCCGGCGACGACGGGGGACCGCGCTACGTCTGGATGGAGCACCGCGTGCGCCCGACCGTAAGCGACGTCGCGCACCTGTGCCACGCGAGGCCCACTGGCCGGGACCGTCTCAGCGTGCAAGCAGTTCCCGCACCAGCCCGCCGACGGCGGCGGTCTCCAGCAGGAAGCCGTCGTGGCCGTAGGGCGAGGCGATGACCCGCAGCGGGACGCCGAGCGCCTCGGCGACCTGCTGCTGTTGCGCCAGCGGGTAGAGCCGGTCGGAGTCGACGCCGGCCACCACCGAGCGGGCGGTGACCCGGGACAGGGCGGCGCTCAGGCCGCCGCGTCCGCGGCCGACGTCCCAGCTGTTCATCGCCTCGGTGAGCACCACGTAGCTGCCGGCGTCGAAGCGGGCGGCGAGCTTGGCGGCGTGGTGGTCCAGGTAGGAGGCGACGGCGAACCGGCCGTCGTCCTGCACCTGGTTGCCGAACCGCGCGCCGAGCTCGGTGTCGCTGCGGTAGGTCAGGTGGGCGATCCGGCGGGCCGTGCCGAGGCCGGCCACCGGACCGGGGCCCGGGGCGTAGTCGCCGCCGGCCCACGCCGGGTCGCTGCGGACCGCTGTCTGCTGGGTGGTCTGGGTGCCGATCTGGTCGGCGCTGGCGACCGCCCCGGACGCCAGGAAGAACAGCGCGGCGACCCGCTCGGGCCGGGACACCGCCCACTCCAGCGCCCGCATGCCGCCCATCGAGCCGCCGATCACGGCCCGCCAGGTGCCGATGCCCAGGGCGTCGGCGAGCCCGGCCTCCACCGCCACCTGGTCGGCGATGGTCACCTCAGGGAACCGCGAGCCCCACGGTGCGCCGTCCGGTGCGGTCGAGGAGGGCCCGGTGGTGCCCTGGCAGCCACCGAGGACGTTGGCGCAGACGACGAAGAGCTCGTCGGTGTCCAGCGGCGCACCCGGGCCGACCAGCGACGGCCACCAGCCCGCGGTCGCGTGCCCCGGTCCGGCCGCGCCGACGACGTGGCTGTCGCCGGTCAGCGCGTGCTCGACCAGCACCGCGTTGCCGCCGTCGGGGGCGGGCGTGCCCCAGGTCTCGTAGGCGACCCGCACCGCGGGCAGCGTGCCGCCGCGCTCCAGCCGGACCGGGCCGAGCTCGACGAACCGCCGCCGGCCGACGGGGTCGCCGTCGCGCCAGCCGCCGGTCCGGGCCGGGGTCCGGGACGCGGCAGCCGCCTCCCGGACCCCGCTCACCTGGTGGACGCCCCGCTCAGACGGACTTGGCGGCGCGGAAGCCGGCCTCGAGGTCGGCGAGGATGTCCTCGATGCCCTCCAGGCCGACGGCGAGCCGGACCAGGCCCGGCGTGACGCCGGTGGTGGCCTGCTCCTCCGGGGTCAGCTGCGAGTGGGTGGTCGACGCCGGGTGGATGACCAGGCTGCGGACGTCGCCGATGTTGGCGACGTGGCTGTGCAGCTCCAGCGCCTCGACGAACCGCTTGCCGGCCTCCATGCCGCCCTGGATCTCGAACGCCAGCACCGCGCCGGCACCCCGCGGGGCGTACTTCTGCTGCGCGGCGTGCCACGGCGAGGACTCCAGGCCGGCGTAGTGCACCGACTGGACCTCGTCCCGGGCGTCCAGCCACTCGGCGACCCGCTGGGTGTTGGCGACGTGCCGCTCCATCCGCAGCGACAGCGTCTCGATGCCCTGCACGACCAGCCAGGCGTTGAACGGCGAGATCGACGGCCCCAGGTCGCGGAGCAGCTGCACCCGGGCCTTGAGCGCGTACGCCGGCGCGCCCAGGTCGGCGTAGACGACGCCGTGGTAAGTCGGGTCGGGGGTGGTGAAGCCGGGGAACTTGCCGCCGGTCCAGTCGAAGTTGCCCGAGTCGACGATGACCCCGGCGATCGCGGTCCCGTGCCCGCCCAGGTACTTGGTGGCCGAGTGGACGACGACGTCGGCGCCGTGCTCGATCGGGCGGATCAGGAACGGCGTGGCGACGGTGTTGTCGACGATCAGCGGGACGCCGTTGCGGTGCGCGACCTCCGACACCGCCGAGATGTCCAGGACGTCGCCCTTCGGGTTGCCGATGGTCTCGGCGTAGAAGGCCTTGGTGTTCTCCTGCACCAGCGACTGCCAGTTCTCCGGGTCGTCGGGGTCCTCGACGAAGGAGACCGTGACGCCCAGCTTGGGCAGCGAGTGGTGCAGCAGGTTGTAGGTGCCGCCGTACAGCGAGGCGGAGGCCACGACGTGGCTGCCGGCCTCGGCGACGTTGAGCAGGGCGAGGGTCTCGGCGGCCTGGCCGCTGGCCACGGCGAGCGCGGCGACGCCGCCCTCCAGCGACGCGACCCGCTGCTCCAGCGCGTCCTGCGTCGGGTTCATGATCCGGGTGTAGATGTTGCCCATCTCGGCCAGCGCGAACAGGTCGGCGGCGTGCTGGGTGTCCCGGAACTGGTAGCTGGTGGTGGCGTAGATGGGCAGGGCCCGGGCGCCGGTGGTCGGGTCGGGCGCGGAGCCGGCGTGGATCTGCCGGGTCTCGAAGCTCCAGCCGCTGGGTTCGGTCATGTACCAGTACCTCCTGGGTCGCCGGAGCTCTCCGGCGCGGAGGCTCCGTCCTTGCCGGGCGGCGGGCGCCGTCCAGCCAGCTCTTCCCCTGGAGCACCTCAGACGGAGTTGAGGTTGCCGGGCAGCCAGCCAGGTGCTTGTCGCTGCCTCTCGTGAGCCACCGACGATCTTAGGACGCGCGCCGCTCGTGTGCACGCCACCCCTGCCCCGCGGTCTCCGGCCCGGGATCAGGTGACCTGATCCCGGGTGCTCCTGGCTCAGGCCACGAGGTGAGCCAGGAGCACGTGCGGTGAGCCCGGACGACGCGGCGGACGACGGACGGTCAGGCCGCGGGGTCGCTCCCGGCCAGCGCGGCGACCGCCGCCCGCACCTCCGCCAGCGGCAGGGCCGTGGTGGCGTCGCCGACCGGGAGCTCGACCCGCTGCACACCCGGGTCTGCGGTCGCGGTGGACCGCTCCCAGGTCCACAGCCCGCCTTCGGCCAGCGAGCGGGCCGCCGCGGCGAACTCGTCGGCGCCGGTGCGGAGCAGCAGGTGCAGCATCGGCGTCTGCGGCGGGTCGGGCACGACGGTGACGCCGGGCAGGTCCCGCACCGCGTCGGCGACCTCCCGCGCCCGCACCAGGTAGCCCGGGAACAGCGGCAGCCGGCGGCGCAGGCAGCTCAGCGCGGAGGCCGCGCCCGGCCACATGCCGAAGAGCGTCCCGCCCAGCCGGCGGCGCCACTCCCGCACCTCGGCCACGACGTCCGCGGGCCCGGCCAGGCAGCACCCGGCGAGCGCGCCGATGCCCTTGTAGAAGCTGACGTAGGTGGTGTCGAAGAGGGCTGCGACCTCCGCCGGCGGCCGGCCGTAGCCCGCGGCGGCCTCCCACAGCCGGGCGCCGTCCAGGTGCGCCGCGGCGCCCCGCTCGCGCGCCCAGGTGACCTGGGCGACGAGGTCCTCCCACGGCGGCAGCTGCCCACCGAGGTCGCGCTGGGGCAGCTCGACCAGCAGCGCCGCCGGGTGCTCGGCGACGACGTCCAGGTCGGCGCGCAGCAGCAGCCGGTGCCGGTCGCCGGCCGGGCGGCCGACCATGCCGTGCAGCCGCTCGAGCGGGTGCCCCTCGTGCACGTCGAGGTGGCTCTGCGGGTGGTACACGACGGTCCGCCGGCCGCGCCGGTCGCCGTGCACCCGCAGTGCGGCCTGCTGGGCCATCACCCCGCTGGGCAGGTACACGGCCGTGGGCAGGCCGAGGACGTCGGCGACCTCCCGCTCCAGCTCGGCCACCACCCCGCCGTCGCCGTAGCGGTCGACCGCGGTGTCCGCCGGGATCGTGCCGAGGAGGTCGCCGGCGGTCTGCGGGCCGTGCCCGGTCAGCGCGCGGTCGCAGGACCGGCGGAGCGCGTCGAGGTCGTCCACGGGGCTCAGTCTGGTGGGTCGCCGGGACCGGCCGGCGGGCCCCCGGCCGCCCGCAGGCCGGCCAGCAGGCCCAGCGGCAGCCCGGCCCGCGCCGCCGGGGGCAGGGCGGCGGTGAACTCGGCGTCCAGCGCGGCCACGACGTCCCGGCCGGTCGCCAGCAGCTCGCGCCCCCGGTCGGTCACCTCCAGCAGCGCCGCGCGCCCGCGGCCGCCGGCGGGCTCGCGGACGGCGCCCAGCCCGGTCAGGGTGGCCACCGTCGCGTGCATGCTCTGCACCGTGACGTGCGCCCGGCGCGCGAGGTCGGTGTAGGACAGCCCCGGGGTGGCGGCCAGGTGGCCCAGCGCGCCCAGGTGCCGCAGCGAGAGGCCGTGCGCCCGCAGCGCGGTGCCCAACCGGGCCTCCCAGGCCCGCCCGGCCAGGATGGTCAGCATCACCGGGCTGTCCGCCGGCGGACCCCCGGCTGCGGACGGCGGCGGCTCGGTCATGGGCCAGGGACAGTAGCCCCGGGCGTCAGCGCGGCGGTGCCGGGCTGCTCGCCGCGGCCCGGCGCAGCGCCAGCAGACCGCCGACCCCGGGCACGAGGGTCAGCGTGCGCGCCTGCCGGGGCAGCGGCAGCGAGAACGCGGTGGCGATGGTGGCCAGGTAGGCGCACCCGTGCAGCGGTCCCAGCGCGGAGGCGAGCTGCTCGACGTGCACGGTGGCCAGGTTGCCCAGCAGCACCAGCAGGGAGACCGTCTCGGCCCAGGAGGCGAGCCGCAGCCAGCGGAGGTCCACGCTCAGACCCCCGTCGTCGAGCCGGGCCGCACGATCATCAGGACGACGACCGTGGCCCACAGCAGGTTGAACACTCCCGCGCCCATCGCCAGCGCCCGGACGTCGACGCCGCCGCTGCCCGCCCCGGCGTCCAGGGCGGTGCGGACGGCGGCCTGGCGGGGCAGCACGACCAGCGCCAGCAGCAGGCCCGCCAGCGCGGTGAGCAGCATGGAGACCAGCAGCCAGGCGTCGGTGAGCACGTCGAGGGCGAGCGCGGTGGAGATGCCGAACACCGGGACGACCAGGGCCAGCACGGCGTAGACCCGGGTGATCCGGTGCAGCAGGTGCACCGCCGGCAGCGCCCCCGGCGGCGGGGCCCCACCGGCCGCCTCGCGGGCGTAGCGCGGGAAGAGGCTCACCGCCACGGTCACCGGACCGATGAAGACGATCGCGGCGAGCACGTGGACGCTGAGCAGGAACTCGGTCATGGCACCTCCGGAGGCAGTGGTCCGGTCAATGTATCAGTCAGACTGAAACAAGCCGGTCGTGCCGGCGGGCGGCCGCCCCGGCAGGCTGTCCGGCGTGCGCGCGCTGGTGTTCGAGGAGTTCGGGGGCCCGCTGGCGGTCCGGGTGGTCGACGACCCGCGGCCGGCGCCGGACGGCGTCGTCGTCCGGGTGGGGGCCAGCGGCATCTGCCGCAGCGACTGGCACGGCTGGTCGGGCCACGACCCGGACGTCGTCCTGCCGCACGTCCCCGGCCACGAGCTGGCCGGCACCGTGGCCGCGGTCGGGGAGCGGGTGCGCCACTGGGCGGTCGGCGACCGGGTGACGGTGCCCTTCGTCTGCGCCTGCGGGCGCTGCGGACCCTGCCGGGACGGCGCCGGCCAGGTGTGCGCGGCCCAGACCCAGCCCGGCTTCACCCACTGGGGGTCGCTGGCCGAGCTCGTCGCGCTGGACGCCGCCGACGTCAACCTGGTCGCCCTGCCCGAGGACATGCCCTTCGCCACGGCGGCCAGCCTGGGCTGCCGGTTCGCCACCGCCTACCGCGCCGTCACCGCGGTGGGCCGGGTGCGGCCGGGGGAGTGGGTGGCCGTGCACGGCTGCGGCGGGGTGGGGCTGTCCGCGGTCCAGGTGGCGGTCGCCGCCGGCGCGCGGGTGGTCGCCGTCGACGTCACCCCCGGCGCGCTGGAGCTGGCCCGCGCCTGCGGCGCCGAGCACGTCGTGGACGGGTCCGCGGGCGACGTGCCGGCCGCGGTCCAGGAGCTGACCGGCGGCGGGGCGCACGTCTCGCTGGACGCCCTCGGCTCGACGGTGACCTGCGGCAACTCCGTCGCCGGGCTGCGGTGGCGCGGCCGGCACGTGCAGGTCGGGCTGCTGCCGCCGGCGCTCGGGCGGCCGGTGGTCCCGATGGACCGGGTGATCGCGGAGGAGCTGGCGGTGCTGGGCAGCCACGGGATGGCCGCCGCCGACTACCCGGCGATGCTGTCGCTGATCGCGGCCGGCCGGCTGCGGCCGGACCTGCTGGTGACCCGTGAGCTCGACCTGGACGGGGCCGGCGACGCGCTGGCGGCCGTGGGCCGGGAGCCGGGCATCGCGGTGGTCACCTCGTTCTGACGCCGGCCGGGGCCGCCGGTCAGCCGGTCGACTCGCTCGGCGTCGCGGTCGGCTCGTCCTCCACGGTCCGCTCGGCGCTGGACGCGGGTGCCCGGCTGGTCGTCGAGGGGCGCGTGGACGACGGTGCGCTGGTGGAGCCCTGCGACCGGGTCGTCGGGGCCGGCGCCGGCGTCGTCTCCTCGTCCTCCTCGGCGGTGGACTGCGGCGCCTGGCTGGTGGGAGCAGGCGTCGACGTGGGAGCCGGCGGCGTGGTGGAGCTCGGCGCGGCGGGCGTGGGGGTCGGGGTGGGCGGCACGTAGTCGTCGGGCAGGGCGGACCGCGGCACGTCGACCGTCCGGCCGTCGGAGGTGGTCACCGGGACCGTCTCGTCCTCCTCGCGCGGGAGGGCGGCGTTGAGGCCGAGCCCCAGCACGAACAGGCAGCCGATGACCACGGTGGAGGTGCGCGCCCGGCCGATCCGCGCCGGGACGTGCGACCGCAGCCCCGCCCGGCGGGTGGCCGGGGCCGTGGTCACCGCCGGCTGCTCGACCGTCTGCTGCGGGATCACCGTGGTGGGGACGTCGTCCGACGGGCGGGTCATGCGGCACCTCCGCTGCGGGCGCGGTCCTCGGCCAGCGCCTCGTCCTGGACGTCGACCTCCTGCGCGCTGCTGGCCCGCAGCGAGACGCCCTCGCGGGACAGCGCCAGCGCCACCCGGGCGCGCAGGTCGCGGCCGACCTCGAACTGCTTGCCGGGCAGGGTGCGGGCGACGATCCGCAGGTTGACCTCGTCCAGCGCCAGGCTCTCCACGCCCATCACGCTCGGGGTGTCCAGCAGCAGCCGGTGCAGCCGCTCGTCGGCGTAGGCCCGCCGGCCGACCTCCCGCAGCACCTCCTGCACCCGGTTCACGTCGGTGCTCGAGGGCACCGGCACGTCGACGACGGCCCGGGCCCAGTCGCGGGACAGGTTGACGACCTTGACGATCTGCCCGTTGGGGACGATGACCACCTCGCCGTTCACCGACCTCAACCGGGTGATCCGCAGGTTGACGTCCTCGACGGTCCCCTCGGCCGGGTCGCCGCCCCCGACGACCTGGATCGCGACCACGTCGCCGAAGCCGTACTGCCGCTCGGTGATCAGGAAGAAGCCGGCCAGCACGTCGCCGACCACCCGCTGGGCGCCGAAGCCCAGGCCGACGCCGAGCACCGTCGCCGGGGCGACGAGGCCGGTGACCGGCACGCCCAGCCGCTCCAGCACGAAGAAGATCGTCACCGACCAGATCAGCACGATCGCCGCCCAGGTCAGCACCTGGGTGAGGGAGTGCCGGTGCTTGGCCGCCTCGGACCGGACCAGGGCGTCCGAGCCGGTCGCGGCGGCGTCGATCCGGTCGGTGATCCGGTTCCCCAGCCAGCTCACGAAGCGGGCGAGCAGGACGGCGCCGAGGATGATCAGCAGCGCCTCGAGGCCGGGGCCGCGGAGCCAGTTCAGGAAGTCGTCCATCGCCGTCCAGTGTCCCGCGCCGGGCCGCCCGGGCGGCACCCGGGGCCCGCCCCGGCGCGCCGCCGCCGAGATCGATCCGTGATCTCCCGGTTTGCGCGAACGGCGCCCGGGCGCGCACGGTGGAGCGTCCGGCCCGCAGCCCCAGCCCCGGTTCCAGCGGGCCGAAGCCGTGCACGTCGAGGGAAGGGAGAGGCACCGGACGACGGTGCCGCATCCAGTCGTGTCGAGTACCCACACCGCACCACCCGGCCGCGGACGACGCGAGTCGATCACCAAGCGGCTGAACCCGCTGCCCCACTGGCACCCCGCCCTGGCCCAGCCGCCGGAGGGGGAGGCCGAGGGCACCGGCCGGCTGGACACTGTCGTGTTCGGCGTCGCCGCCGCCGTCGCCCTGGCCTTCGTCGCCTGGGGCTTCCTCGCGTCCGACGGTCTGGCCAGCGCCAGCGGAGGAGCGCTGACCTGGATCGAGACCAACCTGGGCTGGCTGTTCGTCGTCCTGGCCTCGGCGTTCGTGGTGTTCGTGATCTGGCTGGCCGCAAGCCGTTACGGACGCATCCCGCTGGGCCGCGACGACGAGACGCCGGAGTTCCGCACCGTCTCCTGGGTCGCGATGATGTTCAGCGCCGGCATGGGCATCGGGCTGATGTTCTACGGCGTCGCCGAGCCGCTGGGGCACTACGTCTCCCCGCCGCCGGGCACCGTGGAGGCGGAGACCGCCGACGCCGCGCGCACCGCGATGGCCACCACGCTGTTCCACTGGTCGCTGCACCCGTGGGCGATCTACGCCGTCGTCGGGCTGGCCATCGCCTACGGCACCTTCCGCCGCGGCCGCCGGCAGCTGATCAGCGCCGCGTTCGCCCCGCTGATCGGCCGGCGCCGCGCCGAGGGCCCCGCCGGTCGGGTCATCGACGTGCTGGCGATCTTCGCCACGCTGTTCGGCTCGGCGGCGTCCCTGGGCCTGGGTGCGCTGCAGATCGGCAGCGGGATGGAGATCCTCGGCTGGGCCGGTGACGTCGGCAACGGCGTGCTGGTCGGCATCATCGCCGTGCTGACCGCGGCGTTCGTCGCCTCGGCGGTGTCCGGGGTGGCCCGCGGCATCCAGTGGCTGTCGAACACCAACATGGTGCTGGCGCTGGTGCTGGCCGTCTTCGTGTTCGTGGTCGGCCCGACCGTCTTCATCCTCAACCTGGTGCCCGAGGCGATCGGGGCGTACTTCTCCGACCTCGGGGAGATGGCCGGGCGCACCGAGGCCTCCGGCGGCGACGCGATGGCCGAGTGGCTGCGCGGCTGGACGGTCTTCTACTGGGCCTGGTGGATCAGCTGGACGCCGTTCGTCGGCCTGTTCATCGCCCGGATCAGCCGCGGTCGCACGATCCGGCAGTTCGTCACCGGCGTGCTGCTGGTGCCCAGCGTGGTCAGCCTGGTCTGGTTCGCCGTCTTCGGCGGTGCCGGCATCGCCGCGCAGCGCGACGGCACCGACGTGGCCGGCCAGGCGACCTCGGAGGGGCAGCTGTTCGGCGTCCTCGAGCAGTACCCGCTGGCCACCGCCATGACGGTGCTGGTGATGCTGCTGGTGGCGATCTTCTTCGTCTCCGGCGCGGACGCCGCCTCGATCGTGATGGGCTCCCTGTCCGAGCGGGGCACGCTGTCGCCGAGCAGGGGCATCGTCGTCTTCTGGGGCGTCGTGATGGGCGCGGTCGCGGCGATCATGCTGCTGGTCGGCGGGGACGACGCGCTGACCGGGCTGCAGAACCTGACGATCATCGCGGCGCTGCCGTTCGCCCTGGTGATGGTCGGGCTGGCCGTCGCGCTGGCCAAGGACCTGCGCTCGGACCCGATGGTGCTGCGCCGCGCCTACGCCAGCGAGGCGGTCGAGCAGGCCGTCGTCGAGGGCATCACCCGGCACGGCGAGGACTTCCAGCTGGTGGTGGAGCCGACGCCGAACGGGGGCGCCCCGCTGCCGGAGGACGTCCCGGCCGGCCGGCCGCAGGACCCGCGCGGCTAGCAGCCCCGCGGCAGCACGACGGCCCCCTCGCCCGACGGCGAGGGGGCCGTCGTCGTCAGCGCAGCCGGCGGACCGGCACCACCATCGGCGTCCCGGTGACCGGGTCGGGCACCACCCGGGCCTCCAGGTCGAACACGTCGGCCAGCAGCTGCTCGGTGAGCACCTCCGCGGGCGGGCCGGAAGCGACCAGCACGCCGTCCTTCATGGCCACCAGCCGCTCGGCGTACCGGGCGGCGAGGTTGAGGTCGTGCAGCACCACCACGACGGTCCGGCCGCGCTCGGTGTGCAGCCGGCCGACCAGCTCCAGCACGTCGACCTGGTGGGCGAGGTCGAGGTAGGTCGTCGGCTCGTCGAGCAGCAGCAGGTCGGTGCCCTGCGCCAGCGCCATCGAGATCCACGCCCGTTGCCGCTGCCCGCCGGACAGCGCGTCGACCGGGGAGTCGGCGTGGTCGGCCATGTCGGTCCAGGTCAGCGCCTCGGTGACCACCGCCTCGTCGTCCGAGGACCACTGGCGCAGCCAGCTCTGGTGCGGGTGCCGGCCGCGGGCGACCAGGTCGGCGACGGTGAGGCCCTCCGGGGCGATCGGGGTCTGCGGGAGCAGGCCGAGCACCTTGGCGACCTCCCGGGTGGGGGTCGAGGTGATCGCCCGGCCGTCGAGCAGCACGCTGCCGGCGGTCGGCCGCAGCAGCCGGCCGAGCGCGCGCAGCAGCGTCGACTTGCCGCAGCCGTTCGGGCCGACGATCGCGGTGAACGAGCCGTCGGTCAGCTGCAGGTCCAGGTCGTCGACGACGACCTTGTCGCCGTAGGCCAGCCGGACGCCGTCGGCGGCCAGCCGCACCGGCGCGGGCGGCACGACCGCCGGGACGGCGGAGGAGTGCGTGGAGGTGGTCACAGGGTGGTCAGCCGCCTTCCGCGGACCAGGAGCCAGAGCAGGTAGGGGGCGCCGACGACCGCGGTCACGACCCCGACGGGGAACGTGGCCGGCAGCACGGTGCGCGCGACGAGGTCGCTGGCCACGACCAGCAGCGCGCCGAGCAGGCCGGCGGCCAGCAGCGGCGGGCGGGAGCCGCCGGTCAGCCGGACGGCGATCTGCGGCACGACGAGGGCGACGAACTGGATCGGGCCGGCGGCGGAGACCGCGAAGGCGGCCAGCGCCACGGCGACGACCACGGTGACCGCCTGCGCCTGCGGGACCCGCACGCCCAGCCCCCGGGCGGTGTCGTCGCCGAACTGCAGCGCGCCGAGCACCCGGCTCAGCGCCAGGGCCGCGGGCACCAGCACCACCAGGGCGACGGTCAGCGGCACCGCCTGGTCCCAGCCGCGGCCGTTGAGCGAGCCGGTGATCCAGACGTTGGCGACCGCGGCGTCCTGGATGTCGCTGCGGGTGAGCAGGTAGCTGACCACCGCCTGGGCCATCGCGGACAGCCCGATGCCGACCAGAACAAGCCGGTAGCCGTCGACGCCCTTGTTCCAGGCCAGGCCGAACACCAGGAACGCCATGAGCAGGCCGCCGACCAGGGCCGCGGCGGGCAGGCCGAGGCCGCCGAGCGCCCCGCTCGCCGAGGTGCCGCCCAGCACGATGACCGTGACCGCGCCGATCGAGGCCCCGCCGGTGACGCCGAGGACGTCCGGGCTGGCCAGCGGGTTGCGGGCGAAGGTCTGGATCAGCGCACCGGAGATGCCCAGCGCGATGCCGACCAGCACGGCCACGGCCACCCGCGGGGCGCGCAGCTCCAGCACGATGAAGCGCTGGGTGTCGTCGCCCAGGCCGACCAGGGCCCGGAGCACCTCGAGGACGCTGATCGGGTAGTCGCCGCGGCCGAGGCTCAGCGCGGCGGCCAGCACCAGCACGACGAGCACCAGCAGCGGGACGACGAGCTGGCGGCGGCGGTAGGTGGTGGAGAAGCCGCCGACCCGCACGGTCCGCCGGGGGCGTGGCCCGGGCGCGGGTGCGCGGGTGGGGGCCACCGCGGTCACAGCGACACCAGCTTCCGGCGCCGCACCAGCGCGATGAAGAACGGTGCGCCGACCACGGCCAGCACGATGCCGACCTGCAGCTCGCCCGGGCGGGCGACGACCCGGCCGAACACGTCGGCGAGCAGCAGGAAGACCACGCCGAGCAGGCCGGAGTACGGGATCAGCCAGCGGTGGTCGGGCCCGGTGATGGTGCGGGCGACGTGCGGCACGACCAGCCCGACGAAGGCGATCGGGCCGCAGGCCGCGGTGGCCGCCCCGGTGAGCAGGGTGATCGACAGCAGCCCGACCGCGCGGGCCAGCCAGATCCGCTGGCCCAGGCCCCGGGCGACGTCCTCGCCGAGCCCGAGCAGGTTCAGCGCCGGGGCGTTGACCAGCGCCAGCACCACGCCGACGACGACGAACGGGGCGACCTGGGTGACGACGTCGGCGTCCCGGCCGGCGAGCGCGCCGACCACCCAGAACCGGAAGGAGTCCAGCGCCTCGGTCTCCCGGATGGTGATCGCCTGGACCAGGGCGTAGATCAGGTAGCTCATCGCCGAGCCGGCCAGCGCCAGGCTCACCGGCGTCGCCCCGCCGCGGCCGGACGAGCCGATCAGGTAGACCGCGACGCTGCCCAGCAGCGCGCCCAGGAAGGCGAACCAGACGTAGCCCGACGGCGAGGCGACACCGAGCAGCCAGATGGAGAGCACCACGGCCAGCGACGCGCCGGCGGTGACGCCGAGCAGCCCCGGGTCGCCCAGCGGGTTGCGGGTGTGGCCCTGCATCAGCGCACCGGAGATGCCCAGCGAGACGCCGGCCAGCAGGCCCAGCAGGGTGCGCGGCACCCGCAGCTCGCGGACGATCACCGTCTCGTCGCCGGGCGTGCTGCCGTCCAGCAGCGCCTGCCAGACGGTGCCCAGCCCGATCGACCGGGTGCCCACGGCGATGCTCAGCGCGCAGGTGACCACGACGAGGGCGACCAGCACCCACAGGCCCAGCACCCGCGGGCCGGCGCCGCGGAGCAGGCCACCGCGGGGGGCGGTCGCCTGGGCCGTCGGCAGGTCAGCCGTGCGCTGCGCCACGGGCGGCTCCTGGGGACGGCGGGGGCGCGACGGCCCGGTAGGCGGGGCAGTCCTGCCGGACTGGTTAGCCTCACCTTACCTGGCGGTCCGCACCGTGGACGGGCAGCGGCCCGCCGGTTCAGCCGGGGGCGGTGCCCGCGACCACGAGGTCGGCCAGCTCGCGGTAGGCGGCGGCGTCGTCCAGGCCGGTGGCGGCGGTGATCTCCCCGCGGTGGATGGCCGCCATCACCGAGGCGACCGCGGCCCCGACGAACGAGGCGTGCACCGGGCGGATCGTCCCGGCGGCCAGCCCGTCGGTGACCATCCGCTGCACCCGGCCGGCGGCCGAGCGGGTGTTGCGCTCGTAGATCTCCCGCGCGGGGGCGAACGCCGCCACGTCGGCGAAGAAGGCCGGCGAGGCGGGCCGCAGCTGCTCGGACACGGCGAGCAGGTAGGCGCTGATCCGTGCGCGGTGGTCGGTCGGGACGGCGGCGCGCTGCTCGACCGCGGCGGTGGCGCGCTGGAAGAAGCGCTTCACCACGGCGACGACCAGCTGCTCCTTGCTGGCCGCCAGGCCGTACAGGGTGCTCTTCGAGCAGCGCAGCCGGCGGGCCAGGTCGTCGAGGGTGAAGGCGGCGAACCCCTCGGCCAGCACGAGGGCGACCAGCTCGTCGAGCAGCTCCTCCCGGCGGGCCGGGCCACGGGTGCTGCGGGTGTCCAGCGTCGTCATCACCCCTCCTCAGGCGCACCGGACAGTAGCGCCGCCGCCGTCCTCAGTACTGCGTACAGTCCCTGAGTACTGACACCAGTCCGGGACGACGGCGTCCCGGCCCACCGGAGGTGCCCCGTGCCCGTGTCCCGCCTGGTCCCCACGCAGGAGGCTGCCGACCTGCTCGACCTGACGCGGCAGCTGGCCCGCGAGGAGCTGGCGCCCCGGGTGGTGGCCGCGGAGGCCGACGAGGTCTTCCCCCGCGAGGTGTTCCGCACCCTCGGCCGGGCCGGGCTGCTCGGGCTGCCCTACGGCGAGGACGTCGGCGGCGGCGGCCAGTCCTACGAGGTCTACCTGCAGGTCCTCGAGGAGCTCGCCGCCGTCTGGGCCAGCGTCGCGGTGGGCGTCAGCGTGCACGGGCTGTCCTGCTTCGGGCTGGCGACCCGGGGCACCGCCGAGCAGCAGCAGCGCTGGCTGCCCGAGCTGCTCGGCGGGGAGCTGCTCGGCGCCTACTGCCTGTCCGAGCCGCACGCCGGCTCCGACCCAGCGGCGATGCGCACCACCGCCCTCCGGGACGGCGACTCCTACGTGCTCACCGGCGACAAGGCCTGGACGACGCACGGCGGCCGGGCCGACGTCTACAAGGTGATGGCCCGGACGTCGGAGGACCGGTCCCGCGGCATCTCCTGCTTCCTCGTGCCGGCCGACGCCGCGGGGCTGTCCGCCGACCCGGCCGAGCGGAAGATGGGGCTGACCGGCTCGACGACCGCGACCATGCGCTTCGAGGGCGTGCGGGTCGACGCCGACCGCCGGCTGGGCGCCGAGGGCGAGGGGCTGGCGATCGCGCTGGCCGGGCTGGACGCCGGTCGGCTGGGCATCGCCGCCGTGGCCACCGGCCTGGCCCAGGGCGCGCTGGACGACGCGCTGGCCTACGCCAAGGAGCGGGAGACCTTCGGCGTGCGGATCATCGAGCACCAGGGGCTGGCGTTCCTGATCGCCGACATGGCCGCGGCCGTGGAGACGTCGCGGGCGGTCTACCTGGCCGCCGCCCGGCTCAAGGACGCCGGGCAGCCGTACGCCCGGCAGGCGGCGATCGCCAAGCTGGTCTGCACCGACAACGCGATGAAGGTGACCACCGACGCCGTCCAGGTGTTCGGCGGCTACGGCTACACCCGCGACTTCCCGGTCGAGCGGTACATGCGCGAGGCCAAGGTCATGCAGATCTTCGAGGGCACCAACCAGATCCAGCGGGTGGTGATCAGCCGCGCGCTGGCCCGCGGCGGCACCGACCGGACCACGGTCACCGGCGTCCCCACCCCCGCCTGACCCGGTGCCCCAGCCCCGGAGATGGCCATCTCCGCCCCTGCGGACCCGGCGAAGATGGCCATCTCCGCGGGGAGGCGAGGGCTGACGGCGGGGCCGTGCCGCTCCTACGCTGCGGGGCATGTGCCGGAACATCCACGTGCTGCACAACCTCGCGCCGGCGACGACGTCGGACGAGGTCCGGGCGGCCGCGCTGCAGTACGTCCGCAAGGTGAGCGGCTCGGCGAAGCCCTCGCAGGCCAACCAGGCGGCGTTCGACCGGGCGGTCGAGGAGATCGCGCACGCCACCGAGCACCTGCTCGCCGACCTGGTCACCACCGCGCCGCCCAAGGACCGCGAGGTGCTCGCCGCCCAGGCCCGTGCCCGGGCCGCGGTGCGGTACGCCCGCTAGACGAGGAAGCGGTACGCGGTCGTCCCCGGGGCGAGGTGCTCGATCTTGAGCGGGCCGGACTCGATCCGGGCCAGCAGCGGCGCCAGCCCCTCGACGCTGCCCAGCTCGATGCCGGTGAGCGCCGCGCCGGTCTCCCGGTTGTCCCGCTTCACGTACTCGAACAGCACGATGTCGTCGTCCGGGCCGAGCACCTCGTCGAGGAACCGGCGCAGCGCACCGGGCTCCTGCGGGAACTCCACCAGGAAGTAGTGCTTGAGCCCGCGGTGCACCAGTGACCGCTCGACCACCTCGGCGTACCGGCTGACGTCGTTGTTGCCGCCCGACAGCAGGGTCACCACCGTCTGGCCGGGCTCGACGACGACGGCGCCGCTGGTCAGCGCGGCACTGGCCAGCGCCCCGGCGGGCTCGGCGATCACCCCGTCGACCTGGTAGAGCTCCAGCATCTCGGTGCACACCTGCCCCTCGGGCACGGTCACCAGCTCGGCGCCGGAGTCACGCACCAGCGGGAAGGTCACGTCGCCGGCCCGGCGCACCGAGGCGCCGTCGACGAAGGTGTCGATCTCGGCCAGCTCGACCGGGCGCCCGGCCGCCAGCGCCGCCGCCATCCCGGCCGCGCCGGCCGGCTCCACGCCGACCAGCCGGGTGCCCGGCGCGTGCTCGCGCAGCCAGGTGGCGCAGCCGGCCAGCAGCCCGCCGCCACCGACCGGCAGGACGACGACGTCCGGGGCCCCGCCCAGCTGGTCGAACAGCTCGGCGGCCACGGTGGCCTGGCCGACGACCGTGGACAGCGCGTCGAACGCCGGCACCAGGGTCGCGCCGGTCGACCGGGCGTGCTCGGCGGCCGAGGCCGCCGCGTCGTCGTAGGTGTCGCCGTGGACGACGAGCTCGACCATGTCCCCGCCGAGCGCGGCGATCCGCTGCCGCTTCTGCCGGGGCGTCGTCCCGGGCACGAACACCTTGCCCCGCACGCCGAGGACCCGGCAGGCGTAGGCCACGCCCTGCCCGTGGTTTCCGGCGCTGGCGGTCACCGCGCCGGCCGCCCGCCGGACGTCGTCCAGCTGGCTGATCGTGTTGTAGGCGCCGCGCACCTTGTACGAGCGCCCGACCTGCAGGTCCTCGCGCTTGACCCACACGGCGGCGCCGGTCAGCTCGGAGAGCCGGGCGTTGCGCTGCAGCGGCGTGCGCTCGGCGACGCCGGCCAGCCGGTGGGCGGCGGCCGCCACCTCGGCGGAGAAGCGGGTGCGCACGTCGGTCACCCGTCCATCCTGCCCGGCGCCGGGAAGGGGTCCGCGCACGGTAGAGCCCTGCCCACCGGGGTGGGCAGGGCTCTACCGTGCGCAGGGGGTGTCCCGGGAGCGGTCAGATGCCCCAGTAGGTGCCGCGGGTGGACTCCTTCTCCGGCACCGGCGCGAAGACGTTGCCGGTGGTCGGCGGCACGCTGTCCCGCGCCATCCCGAACACCTTCAGCAGCGGCCCGACCAGGGTGTCGAACACCGGCGGGAACAGCCGGAACCCGGCGATGATCAGCGGGTTGAGGAACCCGGACTGCTTGAGCCGGCGCGGGGTGTCGATGCGCGACACGATCGCCCGGGCCACCCGCTCCGGGGTGTAGACCGGCGGCGGCGGGTGGCCGGTGTTGCCCAGCACGGTGGCGGCCTGGTCGTAGATCGGCGTGGTGACCCCGCCGGGGGCGACGGCGGAGACGTGCACGTCGGGCAGCTCGCGCAGCTCCTGCTGCAGGGTGCGGACCAGGCCGAGCTGGCCCCACTTCGCCGTCACGTAGGCGCCCATGGTCGGCGCGGTGATGGAGGCGAGCAGCGAGCTGACCACCACCACGTGCCCGCGCCGCTGCGCGCGCAGCACCGGCAGCACCGCCCGGAACACGTTGAACGTGCCCAGCACCGCGGTGTCCACGACCCGCTCGAAGACGTCGGGCTGCACGTCCTCGATCCGCCCGTAGGCCATCACGGTGGCCGCGTGGACGACGACGTCCAGCCGGCCGAAGGTGGTCGTGGCGCGGTCGACGGCGGCCTGCACCGCCGCGGGGTCGAGCACGTCGGCCGGCACGCACTCGACCGCGGTGGCGCCGGCGCGCCGGCAGTCGGCCGCGGCGTCGGCCAGGGTGGCGGCACTGCGGGCGACCAGCACCAGCGAGGCGCCACGCCCGGCGAACTGGACGGCGGTGGCCCGGCCGATGCCGCTGGAGGCGCCGATCACGAGCACGACCTCCTGCAGCGCGCGGGCGGAGGAGACGTCGTCGGGGGTCTCGGCAGTCACGTCCGGGGGCTACCCCGGCAGCCGCCGGGCACTCCTGTCGTGCGCAACGGAGAACGCCGCGGGGCCACCGTCCCGGCGCGCCGCTACGGTCTGGCCCCACGAGGACGTCCCGGTGGGCCGGCCCGGCACGAGAGGAGACCCCCGTGTTCGAGAAGGTCCTGGTCGCCAACCGCGGCGAGATCGCCGTCCGCGCCTTCCGGGCGGCCTACGAGCTCGGGGCCGGGACGGTGGCCGTCTTCCCGCACGAGGACCGCAACTCCGTGCACCGGCTCAAGGCCGACGAGAGCTACGAGATCGGCGCCCCCGGCCACCCGGTGCGGGCCTACCTCGACGTCGAGGAGATCGTCCGCGCCGCCCAGCGCGCCGGTGCCGACGCCGTCTACCCCGGCTACGGCTTCCTGTCGGAGAACCCGGAGCTGGCCGAGGCGTGCGCCCGGGCCGGGATCACCTTCATCGGCCCGTCGGCCGCGGTGCTGGAGCTGACCGGCGACAAGTCCCGGGCGATCGCCGCGGCCCGGGCGGCCGGCCTGCCGGTGCTCCAGGGCACCGAGCCGAGCGACGACGTCGACGTGCTGCTGGCCGCCGCCGACGCCATCGAGGGCCCGGTGTTCGTCAAGGCCGTCGCCGGCGGCGGCGGGCGCGGGATGCGCCGGGTCACCGAGCGTGCCGAGCTGCGCGGCGCCATCGAGGCGGCCATGCGGGAGGCGGAGTCGGCGTTCGGCGACGCGACGGTCTTCCTCGAGCAGGCCGTCCTGGAGCCGCGGCACATCGAGGTGCAGGTGCTGGCCGACGCCTCCGGGGAGGTCATCCACCTCTACGAGCGCGACTGCTCCGTGCAGCGCCGCCACCAGAAGGTCATCGAGATCGCCCCGGCCCCCAACCTGGACCCCGCGCTCCGCGAGCGGATGTGCGCCGACGCCGTCGCCTTCGCCCGGTCGATCGGCTACACCTGCGCCGGCACGGTGGAGTTCCTGGTCGACCGCGAGGGCCGGCACGTGTTCATCGAGATGAACCCGCGGATCCAGGTCGAGCACACGGTCACCGAGGAGGTCACCGACGTCGACCTGGTGCAGAGCCAGCTGCGGATCGCCGCGGGGGAGACCCTGGCCGACCTGGGTCTCACCCAAGACGCGATCGTGTTGCGGGGCGCGGCGCTGCAGACCCGGATCACCACCGAGGACCCGGCCAACGGCTTCCGCCCGGACACCGGCCGGATCACCGCCTACCGCTCGCCGGGCGGCGCGGGGGTCCGGCTGGACGGCGCGGCCACCCTGGGCGCGGAGGTGGGCGCCTACTTCGACTCGATGCTGGTCAAGCTCACCTGCCGCGGCCGCACCTGGGACATCGCGGTGGCGCGGGCCCGGCGCGCGGTCGCCGAGTTCCGGATCCGCGGGGTGTCCACCAACATCCCGTTCCTGCAGGCGGTGCTGGACGACCCGGACTTCCAGGCCGGCCGGGTGACGACGGCGTTCATCGAGGAGCGGCCCGAGCTGCTCACCGCCCGGTCGTCGGCCGACCGCGGCACCAAGATGCTGGCCTACCTGGCCGACGTCACGGTGAACCGGCCGAACGGCGAGCGGCCGCACCTGGTCGACCCGGTGGAGAAGCTGCCCCGGCTGGACATGGCCCTGCACCCGCTGGACGGCTCCCGGGACCGGCTGCGCGAGCTCGGCCCCGAGCGGTTCGCCGCCGACCTGCGGGCGAGCACCGCCCTCGCGGTCACCGACACCACCTTCCGGGACGCCCACCAGTCGCTGCTGGCCACCCGGGTGCGCACCAAGGACCTGCTCGCCGTCGCCGGGCACGTGGCCCGGGCGATCCCGCAGCTGCTGAGCATCGAGGCCTGGGGCGGGGCGACCTACGACGTCGCGCTGCGCTTCCTGCACGAGGACCCCTGGGACCGGCTGGCCGCGCTGCGCGAGGCGGTGCCGAACATCTGCCTGCAGATGCTGCTCCGCGGCCGGAACACGGTGGGCTACACGCCCTACCCCGAGCAGGTGACGTCGGCGTTCGTCGCGGAGGCCGCCCGCACCGGGATCGACGTGTTCCGGGTGTTCGACGCGCTCAACGACGTCGGCCAGATGCGCCCGGCGATCGACGCGGTCCGGGAGACCGGGACGGCTGTCGCCGAGGTCGCGCTCTGCTACACCGCCGACCTGTCCGACCCGGCCGAGCGGCTCTACGACCTGGACTACTACCTGCGGCTGGCCGAGCAGATCGTCGGGGCCGGGGCGCACGTGCTGGCGATCAAGGACATGGCCGGGCTGCTCCGGCCGCCAGCCGCGGCCACGCTGGTCAGCGCGCTGCGCGAGCGCTTCGACCTGCCGGTGCACCTGCACACCCACGACACCCCCGGCGGGCAGCTGGCCACGCTGATGGCCGCCTGGCAGGCCGGCGTCGACGCGGTGGACGGCGCCAGCGCGGCGCTGGCCGGGACGACGTCCCAGCCGGCGCTGAGCAGCATCGTCGCCGCCACCGACCACACCGACCGGGCCACCGGGCTGGACCTGCGGGCGGTCAACGACCTGGAGCCCTACTGGGAGGCGGTGCGCCGGGTCTACGCGCCCTTCGAGTCCGGGCTGCCCGCGCCCACCGGGCGGGTCTACACCCACGAGATCCCCGGCGGGCAGCTGTCCAACCTGCGGCAGCAGGCGATCGCGCTGGGGCTGGGGCAGCGGTTCGAGGAGGTCGAGGCGATGTACGCCGCGGCCGACCGGCTGCTCGGCCGGTTGGTCAAGGTCACCCCCTCGTCGAAGGTGGTCGGCGACCTGGCGCTGCAGCTGGTCGGTGCCGGCGTCGCGGTCGACGACTTCGCCGCCGACCCGGGCCGGTTCGACCTGCCCGACTCCGTCGTCGGCTTCCTCCGCGGCGAGCTCGGCGACCCGCCCGGCGGCTGGCCCGAGCCGTTCCGCAGCAAGGCGCTGGCCGGCCGGCGTCCGGCCCAGCCGCCCGCCGACCTCACCGACGAGGACGTCGCGGGGCTGGCGCAGGAGCCGCGGGCCACCCTGAACCGGCTGCTCTTCCCCGGCCCGACGGCGGAGTTCCGCACCCACCGGGACACCTACGGCGACACCAGCGTGCTGCCCAGCAAGGAGTTCCTCTACGGGCTGCGCACCAACACCGAGCACTCGGTCGACCTGGAGCCCGGCGTCCGGCTGCTGATCGGCATCGAGGCCGTCTCGGACGCGGACGAGCGCGGCATGCGCACGGTGATGTGCACGCTCAACGGCCAGCTGCGGCCGGTCAGCGTCCGGGACCGGTCCGTCACGTCCGACGTCCAGCCCACCGAGAAGGCCGACCGCAGCGACCCGGGCCACGTGGCAGCGCCGTTCGCCGGGGTGGTGACGCTCGCGGTCGCCGAGGGCGACGAGGTCGAGGCGGGCGCGCAGGTGGGCACCATCGAGGCGATGAAGATGGAGGCCTCGATCACCGCGCCCACGGCGGGCACGGTGCGCCGGGTGGCGATCGGCGCCGTCCAGCAGGTCGAGGGCGGGGACCTGCTCGTCGTCCTGGGGTGAGCCCGGACGACGGCGGGGGTTTCCCAGCCGTCACACAGGGACGGTAGGAAGACCGGGTGAGCGCACCTCCCCGGACGACGACCCGGTCGTCCTCCAGCCACCTGATCGCCCAGCTGTCGGCCCAGGCCCGGCGGATGCTGCAGACCGAGGCGGCCTCCGCGGGCCTGCTCGTCGTCGCCACCCTGGCGGCGCTGGTCTGGGCCAACTCGCCGTGGAGCGACTCCTACGAGCGCCTCTGGCACACCGAGTTCGCGCTGACCTTCGGCTCGGCCGAGGTCGCGATGGACCTGCGGCACTGGGTCAACGACGGGCTGATGTGCTTTTTCTTCTTCCTGATCGGGATGGAGGTGCGCCGCGAGCTGCAGATGGGCGAGCTGACCCAGCGCAGCCGGCTGTCCATCCCGGCGATCGCGGCGCTGGCCGGCCTCGTCGTCCCGGCCGGCATCTACCTGGCGTTCAACGCCGGCGGGCCCGGGGCGAACGGCTGGGGCATCCCGATCGCCACCGACACCGCCTTCCTGCTCGGTGCCCTGGCGCTGGCCGGCCCCCGGGCCTCCACCCAGCTGCGGGTCTTCCTGCTGTCGCTCTCGGTCGTCGACGACATCGGGGCGCTGACCGTGATCGCGGTGTTCTACTCCGACGAGATCGACCTGACCGCGCTGGCGATCGCGGCGCTGTGCATCCTCTGCTTCCAGCTGCTGGCCCGCCTGCAGGTCTGGCGCGGCCCGGCCTACTTCGCCGTCGGGGTGGCGATGTGGCTGGCGATGAACGCCTCCGGGGTGCACGCCACCATCGGCGGCGTCCTGCTCGGGCTGCTGGTCAGCGCCTACCCGCCGCGCCGCGAGGAGGTCGAGTCCGCCGGCGTGCTGGCCCGGGCCTTCCGGCAGTCGCCCCAGGTGTCCCTGGCCCGGCAGGCCAAGCTGTCGGTCGAGCGGGCCATCTCGCCCAACGAGCGGATCGGCGCGCTGCTGGTGCCGTGGAGCGGGTACGTCGTCGTCCCGGTCTTCGCGCTGGCCAACGCCGGCGTGCACTTCAGCACCGAGCTGCTCGGGCGTGCGGTCACCTCGCCGATCACCCTCGGCGTCTTCGTCGCCCTCGTCGTCGGCAAGGCGGTGGGCATCGGCGGCGCGGCGACGCTGGCGGTGAGGATGCGGCTGGGCTCGCTGCCCCCCGGCGTGCCGCTGAGCAGCGTGTGGGGCGGGGCGGCGCTGTCCGGCCTGGGCTTCACCGTCTCGCTGTTCGTCGCCGACCTCGCCTTCCCCGACACCGAGCTGCGCGACGAGGCGATGGTCGGCATCCTGGCCGCCGCGGTGGCCGCCGCGGCGATGGGCATGGGGCTGTTCCGGCTGCTCGCCCGCCGTGACCCGGTGCAGCAGCCCGAGGGCGCGCACCTGCTGGACCCGCCGGTCGACCCCGAGCGCGACCACGTCCGCGGTCCGGTCGGCGCACCGCTGGAGCTGGTCGAGTTCGGCGGCCTGGAGTGCCCCTTCTGCGGGCGGGCCACCGGCGTGGTCGAGGAGCTGCGCAGCCGCTTCGGCGACGACCTGCGCTACGTCTTCCGGCACCTGCCGCTGCCCGAGGTGCACCCGCACGGCGAGCTGGCCGCCGAGGCCACCGAGGCGGCCGGCGCGCAGGGCGCGTTCTGGGCGATGCACGACCGGCTGTTCGCCCACCAGGACCAGCTGGAGGCCAACGACCTGCTCGACCACGCCGCCGCGCTCGGGCTGGACCTGGGCCGGTTCGCCCAGGACCTCGGCGACGGCACGTTCTCCGCCCGGGTGCGGGCCGACGTCGCCTCCGCCGAGGCCAGCGGCGTGGGCGGCACGCCGACGTTCTTCGTCAACGGTGTGCGGCACGAGGGGCCGACCGCGACCGACGCCCTCGCCGCCGCGCTGCTGGACAGTGACCCGCGCGGCCCGCGGCACCAGGCGCCGCCGGAGCCGGCGACCGGGGCGGGCGGCCGGCCGCTGGTGATGGTGACCCCCGCAGCCCAGCTGCCCGGGCTGGTGAAGGTGCCCGGCCAGCACTTCGCCGAGACGCCGGACGACGGGTCGACGCCGCGGCTGACCGAGGAGCAGCTGCGGGAGTTCCAGCGGGCCGGCCGGCGGGTGCGCACCGAGCCCGGTCAGGTGCTGCTGCGCTCCGGCGCTGCCGAGTACGACTTCTTCGTCATCCTGTCCGGCTCGGTGGCCATCGTGGAGGGCCCCCTGGACGGCGTGGACGGCGCGGCGCCCCGGGTGATCGCGGTGCACGGTGCCGGACGCTTCCTCGGCGGGCTCAACCAGCTGGCCGGGCAGCGGCCGGTGCGCTCGCTGGTCGCCGCGGAGGCCGGGGAGGTCGTCGTCATCACGCTGGAGCGGCTGCGGTCGCTGCTGGCCCGCAACCGCGAGCTCGGCGACCTGGTCACCCGCTCCTTCCTGCTCCGGCGGGCGATGCTCATCGGCCAGGCCAGCGGGCTGCGGGTGGTCGGCGACCGGCGGTGGCCGGCCAGCGTCGCGCTGCGCGCCCGGCTGGAGGAGGACGGCATCGCCCACCAGTGGCTGGACCCGGCCGACGACGCCGCGGCCCGGCGGCTGCTGGCGGAGGCCGAGGTGGAGGGGGCCGAGACGCCGGTCGTCATCCGCGCCGACGGGCGGGTGCTGGTCGAGCCCACCCGCGAGGAGCTGGTGCTCGCGGCCGGCACGGCGACCCGCGACCTGACCTCGACCTGACCCGCGCGCGGCCGCCCGGGATCAGGTCACCTGATCCCGCGTGCTCCGGGCTCACGCTGGGAGGTGAGCCAGGAGCACGCGGGGTGAGCCAGGACGTTGGCTGCGGCCACCGGCGCGGGGACGTCGGCTGCGGACGACGTCGAGCGCCGGGTCAGGCCGACCAGGTGGTGTTCGGCGGCCGCACGTAGTCGATGGTGTGCGGGACGAAGAAGGACAGGTCGTCGGTGATCAGCCCGTCGGACTCGCGGATGCCCAGCCCGGCCGCCTCGCCGTCGACCACCCAGGCACCCAGCACCGGGTGGTGCGGGCCGTCGGGGCCGGCGAAGTCCGGCAGCGGGCTGAGCTGCTGCACGACCCAGCCCTCCGCGCCGTAGCGGCCCCCGAGGGCGGCGAGGGTCTCCCCGCCGGGCGCGATGAGCTCGACGTTGTTGCCCTCGCGGCCGAACAGCGGCTTGCGGGCGAACCCGGTGGCCTCCAGCTCCCGGGCCCGCGGGTCGTCGGCGAAGTACGCCGGCAGCAGGTGCCGGGAGATGACCGGGTCGTGCTCGTAGCGCTGCCACAGCACCGGCAGCAGGCCCTTGTTCGACCAGAGCATCTTCCAGATCGGCTCGACCCACGTCGTCCCGCCGGGCAGCCGGATGTCGGCGATCACCGACGGGCCGTACTCGTCCTGGACCAGCCACTCCCAGGGGTAGAGCTTGAAGACGACGTCCAGCCGGTTGCCCTTGGGGTCGTAGAACCGGGCGTCACCGGTGTCCAGCCCGAGCTCCTCGGTGGTGAGCACGATGGCCTCGTAGCCGGCCCGCTGCACGCAGTCGGACATGTAGGCCACGGTCATCCAGTCCTCGCCGCTGGTGTCGCCCTCGGTCCAGGCCAGGTGCACCTTCGGGCGGCGGCCGTAGTGCGCCTCCCAGCGGGAGAGGTTGCGCGCCCAGGCGGCGACCAGCCGGTCGTCGAGCTGGTTCCACTGGTCCTTGCCCTGACCGGTCTCCAGGTGCCAGGCCCACTGCACGACCGCGGCCTCGACCAGCGACGTCGGGGTGTCGGCGTTGAACTCCAGCAGCTTGGGCGCCCCGGCGCCGTCCCACCACAGGTCGAACCGGCCGTAGACGCTGGGCGGCTCGTACTCCCAGGTGGCCCGGACGACGTCCCGGGCGTCCCGCGGGATGCGCATGCGGTCCAGCAGCCGCTCGTCGGACAGCGCCAGCTCCCCGGCCTCCACGCAGGCGGCGAACAGCTGGTCGGTGGTCTCGGCCAGCCGGTCGATCTCGGCGCCGGTGAAGTCGTAGAAGACGTCCTCGCGCCAGTAGGACCGGCTCTCGCCGCCGGGCAGCGTCGTCTTGTTGTAGACCAGGCCCTGGGACTCGATCTCGGCCTCCCAGCCGAGCCGGGCCTTGCCGTAGAGCCGCCTCACGAGCCGCCGCCGCCTCCGCCGGAGCCGATGCCCCCGGAGATCCGCGTGCCGGAGGTGACCTTCCCGCTGCCGGGCAGGCCGGACCGGGACCGCGCGCTGGAGTCCGAGGGGTTCACCCGGGTGGCCGCGCCGGTGTACTGGTTCGGGATGGTCTGGCCCACCGAGTAGCGGTTGCCGCCGAAGCCGCCGAGCAGGAAGAAGAAGGGCACCCCGCCGACGAACCCGCCGTTGCGCTCGGCCTCCTCGCACTGGTCGTCGTCGACGACCTGGTCCTGCTCGTCGACGCAGTACACCTCGCGGGCGTCGTCGTCCTGGTCGGTGCCGGTGCCGCAGGCGGTCAGCCAGCCCATGGCCGCACCGGTCAGGCTGACCGTGCCGATCACGGCCTTGACCCGGTTGCTCCTCGACGTCGTGCTCACCCGTCTGCGCTCCTCACCTCACCGGCCACCAGAGGCGCGGCTGCCGCCCATGCTGTCGGACCGGTCGGGCGTCTGGCCACCCGGCCCGTCCCATCCTCACAGGTCCTGCCGCCGAGGGGGTGGGGACCCGCCACCGATGACTTCCGCGGGGGCCGGCCGTCTGATCAGCTGAGGGCCCGGTGGGGTCCCGCCCCGCCGGCCCCGGCCGGCCCGTCCCGAGGAGACCTCGTGCGCTACATCTTCGTGAACCTGCCCGTCACCGACCTGGACCGCGCCAAGGACTTCTACGCCGCCCTGGGCTTCGTCAACAACGCCCAGTTCACCGACGACACGGCCGCGGCGATGGTGGTCGAGGAGAACATCGTGGCGATGCTGCTGACCCGGGAGAAGTTCGCGGGCTTCGTGCCCAGCGGCCAGGTGGGCGACCCGTCCCAGGCGCCCACGGTGCTGCTCGCGCTGTCGGCAGGCAGCCGGGCGGAGTGCGACGAGATGCTGGAGAAGGCGCTGGCCGCCGGCGGCAAGCCGTGGCAGCCGGCGCAGGACCACGGCTTCATGTACGGCACCAGCTTCGCCGACCCGGACGGCAACGGCTGGGAGGTCACCTGGATGGACCCCGCGACGATCGCCGGCTGAGCAGCGGAGCGGCGGCCCCGGCCGGCCGGGCGGTGGCTCAGGCGATGAACCGCCAGATCACGAGCGCCACGCCGATGCCCAGGGCCGGCCACGCCAGCGGCTCCTTCTTCTGGACCGCCGTGATCGCGACGATCGCCGGGATGAAGGCGAAGACGATGTAGTCGGTGGTCACCGCGATCAGCACGCAGACGACCACCAGCGCGAGGGCGGCCAGGCTGCTGGTGTTGCGCTTGAGGAAGGTCTGCGGGGCCGCGGGCTCCGGCGTGCCGGCCCAGGGCTGCGCCGAGCCGGCACCCCACTGCTGGTCCGCGGGCCGGGTCGCGTCCCAGGGCGGGGCCGAGGCGACCGGCTGGACGGCGGGCTGCACGTGCTCGCCCCACGACGTGCCGTCCCACCACCGGGTGCCGCCGCTGCCGGCCGGGTCGGGGTACCAGCCGGCGGGGGACGTGGTCATGCGGGCTCCTCGGGGTGGGCGGGCCGGCGCGGCACGGCCGACCCGGACAGCAAGGTAGGTCATCGGCCCCGCTCAGGCGGGGAGGCGGCCCGTCAGGCGGGCAGGACGGCCTCGATGGCGATCCGGACCTCCGGCGCGCCGGGCTCGGTCTGCGGGCGGAACCGGGCGACGACCGAGCCCTGCGGGTCGAGCACGAACTTCTCGAAGTTCCAGGCCACTGGCCCCGCCTCGCCGCCGGCGTCGGGCACCCGGGTGAGCTCGCGGTACAGCGGCGCGGCGCCGTCGCCGTTCACCTCGAGCTTCCCGGTCATCGGGAAGGTGACGCCGTAGGTCGCCGAGCAGAAGGTGCTGATCTCCTCCGCGGTGCCCGGCTCCTGGCCGGCGAACTGGTTGCACGGCACGCCCACCACGGTGAACCCGCGGTCGGCGTACTCCCGCTGCAGCGCCTCGAGCCCGCCGTACTGCGGGGTGAGCCCGCAACGGCTGGCCACGTTCACCACCAGCGCGGCACGCCCACCGGTGAGGGCGCCGAGCGTGGTCGGCTCGCCGTCGAGGGTGGTCAGGGGCAGGGCCAGCAGGTCGGTCAACGGGTCTCCTCGGTGGGGCACGGGGGGGTCCCGGAGTCAACCGCTGCCGTCGGAGGGCTGTTCCCCCAGCGAGGACAGGTCGTCGGGGACGTCGACGGCGTGCGAGCGCAGCGCCGCCAGCGGGACGACGTCCAGCGCCTTGACGTTCGTCGCGGCCAGCACCACACCGGTCGGGACGCCGGCCTCGAGCGCCTGCAGCCAGCGCACGGCGACGACGCACCAGCGGTCGCCGGGGCGCAGGCCGGGGAAGTCGTACTCCGGGCGCGGGGTGGCCAGGTCGTTGCCGAGCTGCCGCTGCATCTCCAGGAACTCCGCGGAGACGACGGCGCAGACGGTGTGGCTGCCCCGGTCGGCCGGGCCGCTGCTGCACGAGCCGTCACGGGTGAAGCCGGTCATCGGGTCGGTCCCGCACGGTTGCAGCGGGCCACCCAGCACGTTGCGTTCCTCACCGGGTGTCTGCACGTGCCGATCATCGCCTCGTCCCGCCCCGGGCGCCCGCTGGGTGGTCCACCTCTGAGTCGCGCGCCACGGACATCACCGGAAGGGTGGGGGAGTGCGAGTACTGGTCACCGGGGCGTCGGGGTTCGTGGGCGGTCGGCTGGCGCCGGCCCTGGAAGAGGCCGGGCACGAGGTGCGGGCGATGACCCGGCACCCCGAGCAGTACTCCGGGGCGGGGACGCCGGTGGCCGGGGACGTCGGCGACGAGGCGTCGCTGCGCACCGCGCTGGAGGGCTGCGACGCCGCCTACTACCTGGTGCACTCGCTGGACTCGGCGGACTTCCAGGAGCGCGACGCCAAGGCGGCCCGCTCGTTCGGCCGGGCCGCCGCCGACGCCGGCGTGCGGCGCATCGTCTACCTCGGCGGGCTCGGCGACGACTCCGACGACCTCTCCGCGCACCTGCGCAGCCGCCGGCAGGTCGAGGAGCTGCTGGCCGAGGGCGGGGTCCCGGTGACCGTGCTCCGGGCCGGCATCGTGGTCGGCCACGGCGGCGTCTCGTGGGAGATGACCCGGCAGCTGGTCGCGCACCTGCCGGCGATGGTCACCCCGCGCTGGGTGCACACCAAGACCCAGCCGATCGCGGTCGCCGACGTCGTCCGCTACCTGGTCGGCGTGCTGGAGGCGCCCGAGGCGGAGGGGCGGGTGCTCGAGGTCGGCGGGCCGGAGGTGCTCGAGTACCTGGAGATGCTCACCCGGGTCGCGGAGATCCAAGGGCGCCGGCTGCTGATCGTGCCGGTGCCGCTGCTCAGCCCCCAGCTGTCCTCCCGCTGGCTGTCGCTGGTCACCAGCGTCGACGTGCAGACCGGCCGGTCGCTGATCGACTCGATGACCAACGAGGTCGTGGTCAAGGACGACGCCATCCGCCGGATCGTGCCCTTCGAGCCGATGCCCTACGACGAGGCGGTGCTCACCGCGCTCGGTGAGCGCGCGAAGGCCCGGCGGGTCGCCGGCGCCCGGAGCTCCCGTTGACCCGGCAGCGACGGCGCCTCGGCGAGGCGCTGATCTCCGACGACCGGCTCAGCCGGCTGCTGGCGGCGGCGCCGTCCTGGCTGGTGGACAAGGTGCCGCGGGACCACCACGAGTCCGACGCCGCCTTCCGCCGCCGGCGGCGGGTGACCGCAGGGGTGTCCGTCGCCGGCGCCGGGCTGCTCGGGGTGTCGCTGTCCCGCAAGCCGGACTCGCCGTCGTTCTACGCGCTCACCCTCGGGGTGGCCGGCACCTGGGTCGCCGGCGGGCTGGCCTCCGGGCCGCTGCACCTGGGCTGGGTGCAGACGCCGAAGGCCACCCTCCGGCGGCCGCTGCTCACCCCGGTGGCGGCCGGAGCCGGTGCGTTCGGGCTGTTCTACGGCGCGGCGCTGGTGGCCAAGCGCATCCCCCCGCTGGAGGCGGCGGTCACCCGGGTGCTCCGCTACGCCCAGCAGGGCAACCCCGGGCTGGTGACGGTGACGACGCTGGCCAACGGGCTGGCCGAGGAGGTCTTCTTCCGCGGGGCGCTGTACGCCGCGGCGGGCGTCGACCACCCGGTGCTGAAGTCCTCGGCGGTCTACACGCTGGCCACGGTGGCCACCCGCAACCCGGCGCTGGTGCTCGCGTCGGTGCCGATGGGCCTGCTGTTCGCGCTGCAGCGGCGGGTCACCGGCGGCATCCAGGCGCCGGCGCTCACCCACCTCACCTGGTCGGTGCTGATGCTGCGCTACCTGCCGCCGCTGTTCGCCGACCGCCCCTCCATCGACGTGGAGCAGCCGGCCGAGCCCTGAGCCCGGTCGTCGACCGGGACCACGCGGCCTCGGCGGCGGACCGCTCGTCCCACCGGCAGGGCTGGACCCCGCTCGTCCCGCGGTGCGGTCCACCGGTCCACCCGCACGGACCGGCGTACCGGACCCGGCGTGGGAGGCCGCGCCGGCCTCGGCACGAGTTCCTCAAGCACCCCGGGCCACGGGCCGATGGTGGACGGGAGGGCCGCGACCGCTGCGGCCCCCGCTGCGCCGGGTCACCGGCCGGCGAGGACGTGCCAGAGGAGACCACCTGTGCCCATCGCGACCGCCGCCGAGGTCACCCGCCTCGCCCGGGTCGACGAGCCGGCCCGCCTGCGCGCGCTGGAGATGCTGGACGTCCTGGGCACGGGCACCGAGGAGCGCTTCGACCGGATCACCCGGATGGCCCAGCAGCTGTTCGGCGTCTCCGCCGCAGCGGTCACCCTGGTCACCGACCGGGTGCAGGTGCACAAGTCCCAACACGGCCCGATGGCGCTCGGGGACGGCCCCCGGGAGACCGCCTTCTGCGACCACACCATCCGCGACACCGAGACCCTCGTCGTCGAGGACGCCACCGCCGACGAGCGCTTCGCCGACTACCCGTCCGTCGTGGGGCCTCCGCACATCCGCTTCTACGCCGGGCACCCGCTCGTGGGCGCCGGCGGGCACCGGGTGGGCGCCCTCTGCCTCGTCGACGAGCGACCGCGGCAGTTCAGCGGGGCGGAGCAGACGCTGCTGGCCGAGCTCGCCTCCTGGGTGCAGCGCGAACTCGACCGCACCGCCGAGCTGGACAGCGCCGCCCGGGTGCAGCAGGCACTGCTGCCCCGCTGCGTGCCCGAGGTGGCCGGTTACGAGGTAGCCGGGATGTGCCTGCCGGCGGGCAGCGTGGGTGGTGACTTCTTCGACTGGTACCACGCCCCGGGGGGCGACCTGGTCCTGACGCTGGCCGACGTGATGGGGAAGGGCCTGCCGGCCTCCATCATCATGGCCACGGTGCGCGCCGTGATGCGCTCCACCACCCGGGACGCCGGTCCCGGGCAGGCGGTCACCGAGGCAGCCGCCACGCTGCACGAGGACCTGGAGCGCTCCGGGCGGATGGTGACCCTCTGCCACGCCCGCCTGGACCGCGAGCGCGGACTGCTCCGGTACGCCGACGCCGGCCACGGCCTCATGCTGCTGGTCCGCGCCGACGGGACGGCGCACCGACCGCAGGCCGGCGGGCTCCCGCTCGGCGTCCTGGCCGACCAGGTCTGGACCGAGGCGGCGGTGCAGCTGGAGCCGGGCGACACCGCGCTGGCGTTCAGCGACGGGCTGCTGGACCTCTACGACGGCACGCTCGACTCCCTCGACCAGATCGCCGAGGTCGTCCGGGACTGCGTCGACGCGACCCACCTCGTCGACCGGTTCACCGTCCTCGCCACGCGCCTCGGCGTCCGGCTCGACGACGTCACCGTGGTGGCCGTCCGGCGCACGTCGTGAGCCGGCACCGCGCGCTGCGCGAGGTCTCCCGGGGGCGCCGCGTGCTCATCCGGGTGCTGGTGCTGCTCACCCTCGTCGCCGGCGTGGACTACCTGGTCTGGCGCTGGCTGGACTCGGTGAACTGGGCGCACTGGTGGATCGCCGTGCCGCTGGCGCTGGCGGAGACCTACAGCCTGGTCGACGCGTTCTTCTTCGGCCTCACCACCTGGCGGATCCGGCAGCGCACGGCAGCCCCACCGGCGCCGCAGGACGCGACCGTCGACGTCTTCGTGACCACGTACGACGAGCCGGTCGACCTCGTCCTCACCACCGCGCGGGCAGCGCTCGCCATCCGTCACCCGCACCGCACGTGGGTGCTCGACGACGGGGCGCGCGAGGAGATGCGCACGGCGGCTCTGGAGGCCGGCGTCGGCTACCTCACCCGCAGCGCCGACTGGGTCGACCGGCCGCGGCACGCCAAGGCCGGGAACCTCAACAACGCGCTGCTGGTCACCGAGGGCGAGTTCCTCCTCGTGCTCGACGCCGACCAGGTGCCCTCGCCGGACATCCTCACCCGGACGCTCGGCTGGTTCGACGACCCGCGCGTCGCCCTGGTGCAGACCCCGCAGTGGTTCAGCAACGTCGCCGGGTCCGACGTGCTGGGCAGCCAGGCGCCGTTGTTCTACGGCCCCATCCAGCAGGGCAAGGACGGCTGGAACGCCGCCTACTTCTGCGGGTCGAACGCCGTCGTCCGGCGCGAGGCGCTCATGCAGCTGGGGATCGTGGGCTACGTCCGCGACGTCGAACGCGGGGTCGCCCGGGCCCTGCGGGCCGCCCGGTCGGTCGTCGCCGGGGCACGCCGCGACGCCGCGGCGCACGGGCCCGCCGTGGCGGCCGCCCTGGACGCCGTCGACGTCGCCGTGGGCCGCGCCCGCTCGGAGCTCGCGTCGGGCCAGCCGGTCTCCGACGTCACCCACCGGTTCCAGCGCCGGGTGGACGCCGCCGGCCGGGACGTGGTCGCCGACGACCTGGCCCGGCTGCACGCCGACCTGGCCGAGATCGCGGCCCTGCCCGCACCCACGGTCGGAGGTGGCACCGCGACCCTCACCGACGACGTGGTGCTCACCCGGCTGGCGCACCGCGACTGGTCGCCGCTGGGCGCCCTGGAGTCGGTGAAGGCGCTGGTCGCCGCGGTCGAGGTGGACCGGGCCGGCGAGGCGCAGCCGGTGATGCCGCTGGCCACCATCTCGGTGACCGAGGACATGGCCACGGCGATGCGGCTGCACGCCCTGGGCTGGCGGTCCGTGTACCACCACGAGGTGCTCGCCCGGGGTCTCGCGCCGGAGAGCCTGGGCGCGATGCTGCAGCAGCGACTGCGCTGGTCCCAGGGCACGCTCCAGGTGATGCTCAAGGAGAACCCGCTGGTGCAGCGGGGGCTCAGCCTGGGACAGCGGCTGATGTACCTGGCCACCATGTGGAGCTACCTGGCCGGGTTCGCCGCCCTCGCCTTCCTGGCCGCCCCGGTGCTCTACCTGGTCGCCGGCGTGCAGCCGGTGGTCAGCTACGGCGACGCGTTCTGGCTGCACCTGGTGCCCTACCTGGTGGCCAGCCAGCTGCTGTTCCGCGTGGTGGGGCAGGGCCTGCGGACCTGGCGTGGTCAGCAGTACAGCCTGGCGCTGTTCCCGCTGTGGATCAGGGCGTGCGTCACCGCCGTGGGCAACGTCCTCTTCGCCCGCGAACTCGGCTTCGTCGTGACGCCGAAGGCCGGCGGCGACGAGGGCCCGACCTGGCGGCTGATCCGGCCGCAGCTGGTGGCGATGACCCTGCTGGTCGTCGCCGCGGTGGTGGGCACGGTCCGGCTGCAGCTGGGCCTGGCCACCGCCGAGGGCACCTACGTCAACCTGGCATGGGTCGCCTACGACCTCCTGGTCCTCAGCATCGTGCTGCGGGCCGCGCGCCACCGCGCACCGCGCTCCCCCGAGAGGACGAGGACATGATCGAGCTGGACACCTCCCAGGCCCACGACGTCGCGGTGCTCCGCCCGCAGGGCCGGCTGACCATGGTGCACGCAGGCGACCTGCGCGCGGCGGTCGACCAGGCCGTCGGCGACGGGCGCACGCACGTGGTCATCGACCTCGGGGACTGCGAGTTCATGGACTCCTCCGGCCTCGGGGCGGTCGTCGGCGGGCTGAAGCAGGCCCGGCAGGCCGGCGGTGACCTGCGCATCGCCGCCTTGCAGCCGCAGGTCATGACCGTCCTGCAGCTCACCAACCTCGACCGCGTCCTGCGCCCCTACGGCAGCGTGCCCGAGGCCCTCCGTGGCGACTGAGACCCGCCACTGCGTCTCCGGCCCGGCCGTACCGGCGTCCCTGGACCTGGTGCACACCCTGCTCGAGGCGGTCTGGTCCGAGCACCCGGACGTGCTCCCCGACGACCGCATGCGCTTCGAGCTCGGCGTCACCGAGATCGCCGGCAACATCATCGAGCACGCAGCAGCGCCGGGCCCGATCGACTTCCGGCTGGCCGTCGAGGTCTTCGCCGACCGGCTGGAGGCGCGCTTCCGCGACGCCGGGCGCCGGGTGGACGTCGACTTCGACGAGGCCACGATGCCCGACGCGATGTCCGAGTCCGGCCGGGGCCTGGCGCTGGTGCTCGCCGTGGTCGACGAGCTCAGCTACCGGCACGACGGCTCGGACAACCACTGGCTGGTCGTGCGTCGGCGTTCGCCCGGCTGAGCCTCCGGGGCGGGTCGTCCGCGGACGGTGTCAGGGGGAGCAGCGCGGCAGGTCGCCGGCCCAGCGCGCCCAGCCGGGCAGGTCGGCGAGGAAGGCGCTGCGCAGCGCCGGGTCGGCGGCAGCCCGCCAGTCGACCTCCGCGTCGACCTCGGGCTCCTGCTTGGCCCACTCGAACCAGTTCACCATCGCCAACCGGGGCAGCGCCTCGTGCAGGCCGGGGTCGAGCACCTGGCGCCACCAGCCCTGCTTGACGTCGAGCTCGTCGGCCGCGCCGGCCCCCGGGACGTAGAGAGCCGCCGTCTCCGGGATGGCGACGGGCTTGTCGAACCCGACGCCGTACACGCCGTGGAAGTCCGGCACGGCGCGCTCGTCGCCACCGGCGCCCAGGTACTCGCCGGTCAGCTGGGCGACCAGCTTGCCGGGCTCGGGCACCTCGTTCTCGCCCCACGGTGCTGCCGCACCCCAGTGGTAGAGCGACATCCCGACCCAGTCGACGGCGTCGGCACCGGGCCAGTACGGCGCGTAGGGGTCGTCCAGCGCGGTGACCGCGCCGTCGCCGTCGGTGTCCAGCGCCGCGGCGTCGGCGCTGCCCGCGGCGGCCTGGTGCGGGCCGCCGGTGAACGGGTACCCGCCGCCGTAGTTGGGCGCCCACATCATCGCCGACCCCGGAGCCGCCGCGTGCACCGCCGCGGCGACCCGCCGGAAGGCGGCGACGTACGCGGCCGGCTGCTGTCCCCAGGCATACCAGGAGCCGTTCATCTCGTGCGCGAGACGGACGACGACGGGCACGCCGGTGCGGTTCCAGCCGTCCAGCTGCTCGGCGAGGGCGGCAGCGACCTGGTCGGTGACCGCGGCCAGGCCACCGACCGGTTCCAGCGTGAGCAGCAGGACCCCGCCGTCGGCGCGGACCTGCTCGACCGCGGCCGCGACGTCGACGCCGTCGGCTGCGCTCATCGGGAACGCGGTGAAGCTGACCGCGACCGCCGGGCGGTGGCCCAGCGCGGTGCCGTACTCGGCCAGCGTCTGGGCGCCCCAGTCGACGTTGGCCCCGACCAGGACGCCGTCGGCCGGCACCAGGTCCGCAGCCGGCAGCGGCGTGCACCCCGGGTCGGCGGTGGCCGCCTCCGGTGCCGTGCACGCCGCCGTCGTGGCGACCAGCGCCAGGCTGAGCAGGAGGGGCAGGGTCGACAGCCGCGCGCGCACCCGGCAACGATCCGACACCGGCCGGTCCGGGGGTGCTCCGACGCGCCGCTGGCGAGCCCGCGGTGGGAGGCTCCGGACGTGAGCGTTGACACGTCGCCGGAGACCCTCTGGTCCCCGACCCCCGAGTCGATCGCCGCGAGCCGGCTCGGGCAGTTCGCCGCCTGGGTGGCCGGCCGGCGCGGTCTCGACCTCGGCAGCCCGCCGGACTACGACGCGGTCTGGCGGTGGTCGGTGGAGCACCTCGACCAGTTCTGGGCCGACGTCGCCACCTTCTTCGACGTGCTGCCCGACGTCCCGGAGGACCGGGTGCTCACGAAGCGGCAGATGCCCGGCGCCGAGTGGTTCCCCGACGCGACGATCAACTACGCCGAGCAAGCGCTGCGGTACGCCACCGAGGACCACCCCGCGCTGGTCGCGGTCGCCGAGGACACCGAACCGGTCGAGGTCTCCTGGGCCACGCTGCGCGGGCAGGTGGGCGCCTTCGCGGCCACCCTGCGGCGGCTCGGCGTCCGGCGCGGCGACCGGGTCGCCGGGTACCTGCCCAACGTGCCGGAGGCCGTGGTCGCCTTCCTCGGCACCGCTGCCATCGGCGCGGTCTGGTCCTCGTGCGCGCCGGACTTCGGCACCCGCAGCGTGCTCGACCGGTTCGCCCAGATCGAGCCGGTCGTGCTCGTCGCCGTCGACGGCTACCGGTTCAACGGCCGGCCGCACGACCGGCGCGACGTGGTCACCGAGCTGCGGGCCGCCCTGCCCAGCGTCCGGACGACGATCGCCGTCCCCCGGCTGCACCCGGACGAGCTGCCGGACGGCGCGCTGTCCTGGGCCGAGGCGGTGGGCGTCCCGGAGGAGCCGGTCTTCGAGGCGCTGCCCTTCGCGGCGCCGCTGTGGATCGTCTACTCCTCCGGCACCACCGGGCTGCCCAAGGGGATCGTGCACGGGCACGGCGGCGTCGTCCTGGAGCAGCGCAAGCAGGCCGGCCTGCACATCGACGTCGGCCCGGGCGACCGGTTCTACTGGTACGCCTCCACCGCCTGGATCATGTGGAACATCGCCACCTCGGCGCTGCTGGCCGGCGCGACGGTGGTCGTGCACGACGGCGCCCCGGCGTACCCGGCGGTCGACGCCCAGTTCGCGCTGGCCGCGCGGACCGGGATCACCTACCTCGGCACCAGCGCCGGGTACCTGTCGGCCTGCGAGAAGGCCGGGGTGCGGCCGGGGGAGGCCCACGACCTGTCCGCGCTCCGGGCGATCGGCTCGACCGGCTCGCCGCTGCCCGCGTCGGCCTACCGGTGGGTGCACGACGCCGTGCGGCCCGACATCCCCCTGGGGTCGCTGTCCGGGGGCACCGACGTGGCGACCGGGTTCATCGGCAGCTCGCCGCTGCTGCCGGTCACCGCCGGTGAGCTGCAGCGGCCGATGCTCGGCGTCGCGGCGGCGTCCTGGGACGAGGAGGGCCGGCCGGTGGTCGGTGAGCTCGGCGAGCTCGTCGTCACCGAGCCGATGCCCTCGATGCCGCTGGGGTTCTGGGGCGACGCCGACGGCTCGCGGTACCGGGAGGCCTACTTCGAGCCGTGGCCCGGGGTGTGGCGGCACGGCGACTGGCTGGAGGTCACCGAGCGCGGCACCTGCCTGATCACCGGCCGGTCGGACTCCACCCTCAACCGCGGCGGGGTGCGGATGGGCACCGCCGACATCTACGCCGCGGTGGAGGCCGTCCCGGCCGTCGTCGACTGCGTCGTGCTCGGCGTCGAGCAGCGGGACGGCGGGTACTGGATGCCGCTGTTCGTCCAGCTGACCCCGGGCACCGAGCTGACCCCGGAGCTGACGGCGGAGATCCGCGCGGCGATCCGGGCGAACGCCAGCCCGCGGCACGTCCCCGACGAGATCACCGTCGTCCCCGGGGTGCCGCACACCCGCACCGGCAAGCGGCTGGAGGTGCCGCTGAAGCGGCTGTTCCAGGGCGTCCCGCCGGAGAAGGCGCTCAACGTCGGCGCCGTCGACGACCCCGCGGTGGTCGAGCACTACGTGCAGCTGGCCCGCGCCCGCCAGGCCGGCCGGTGACCCGGCCTGGCCTCCGTGGGCCGGGTCAGCGCAGCTGCTGGCCGGTCCGGACGCCGGTGAGCAGCAGGTCCCGCTCGAGCTGGCCGACGGCGGCCCGCAGCGGGTCCAGGGCGAGCGCGTGCAGCTGCTCAGGGGTGTGCCGGGCCGAGTGCGTGCCGACGTTCATCGCGCCGAGCACCTCCCCCGCGGGCCCGTGCACCGGGACGGCGATCGCGGTGACGCCCTCCTCCAGCTCCTGGTCCACCAGGCTCCAGCCCCGCTCCCGGGTCTCGGCGACGAGCTCGCGGAGGACGGCCGGGTCGGTGACCGTGCGGGCCGTGCGGGCGACCAGCCGCACCTGGTCCAGGTAGGCGTCCAGCTGCTCGTCGGTGAGCCCGGCCAGCAGCACCCGGCCGTGCGAGGAGGCGTAGGCGGGGAGCCGGGTGCCGATGGTGATGCCGGTGACCATCACCCGGCGGCTGCCCGAGCGGGCGACGTAGACGACGTCCGGCCCGTCCAGGACCGCCACGCTCGCGGTCTCGTGCAGCTCCTCGGACAGCGCGACCAGGTACGGCATCGCCAGCTGGGGAAGCGACAGCGTCGTCAGGTAGGTGAAGCCCAGCTCCAGCACCGTGGGCCGCAGCCGGAACCGCCGGTCGGTGACCGCCACGTAGCCCAGGTCGACGAAGGTGAGCAGGAACCGGCGGGCGGCCGCGCGGGTCATCCCGGTGCGCCGGGCGATCTCGCTGAGGGTGAGCTCCGGCTCCGCGGCGGAGAACGCCTTGATCACCGCCAGGCCCCGCTCGAGGGACTGCACGAAGTAGTCGCCCCGCGGGGCCGCGCCGTCGACCGGCCCGTCGGCCGCGGTGCCGGCTGCCTCGTCCATCGGTCCCCGATCCTGCGTCCGTGGTGCCCGCGCCGGGCGACGACGTCGGCCGGCGTTCCGTCCCGCGTCCCGTCCGGGACGCTACCCGGCGGCCCGGGTGACGATCAGCTCCCCGCGGTCGGCGTCCACCCGCACCCAGTCGCCGGTGCGGACGGCGGTGAGCGGGTCGTCGTCCAGGTCGGTGATCGCCGGCACCCGGGTGACGACGACGCCCAGCGCGATCTTGGTGTTCATGGTGGTGAAGACCATCGCCGCCGGTGCGGTGCCCATCAGCCGGGACATGTGGAACATGCCCGACCACCCGGACGACCCCTTGGCGCCCGGGAAGACCAGCACCTTGCCAGCGAAGGACTGGCCGACCAGCTCGTGCCGCAATTCGATGACCCGGCCGCGGCGGGGCTCGACGCCGCCCCAGCCGGACAGGGCCTCGCTGGTGACCAGCGCCTCGCCCTCGGCGATGCCGCCGACCAGGCCGCGGCCGTGCAGGGTGCGGGTGCTCATCGCAGCACCCCCTGCCAGCGGCCGGTGACCGCGGCGTCGACGCAGTCCTGCAGGGTGCCGAAGTACCCCTGCACGTCCATGATCGCCGGCAGGTAGTGCACCTGCTTGGCCGAGTCGGTGGCGATCACCCGGGTGCCCTTGGGCAGGAACTGGCCGATCGCCGGGCAGGTGTCGCTCATCAGCCGGGCGCCGGCGGCCTCGAGGGCCCGGGCGTAGCCGTTCTGCTCGGCGACCTCGCGCAGCGCCCGCGGGGTGAAGACCCACAGCTCGCTCTCGGCGTGCACCCGGCGGCCCTCGAGCAGCCGGACGACGTCGCGGATCTGGCCGAGGGTGGCGTGCGGGCAGCCGATCATCACCAGGTCCACGTGCTCGTCGCGGCCGGTGGAGTTCAGGTGCTCGTAGGTCTGCCGGCGCTCCGCCGGCCCGTAGGACAGCCGCTCGACCGGCGGGGCGGCGGCGAAGGCCTCCTCGACGGTGCGCGCCTCGGCCGTGATCCCCGGGACGTGGTACAGCTCGACCCCGCCGGAGGAGGCCGCGGCCGCCCCGAAGTGCTTGAGCTTGACCAGGTCCGGGGTGGCGGTGATGCCGTCGAGCACCGGCACGCCCTCGGCCACCTGCTCGCCGATCCAGTACCCGAGCAGGCCCCAGTCGAGGGTGTCCACCACGGGGACCCCGACGTCGACGAGGTGGCTGCCGAAGCGGTTCTCGGGGAGGTGGTAGCCCCAGTAGGGGATCTTGCCGGTCAGCATGGCGGCGCCGGTGCTCTCCCGGCCCTCCACGTTGGTGCGCGCCCCGAGCACGGAGTTGACGTACACGACCGCCGAGGACTCCATCCAGGCGCAGTGCTCGCCCTTCACCGGCACGTTGCCCACCTGGTAGGGGGTGCAGGTGTTCATCAGGTGGATGCCGTGCTCGGCGCTGTAGGCCTCGCTGGCCACCACGGCGTCCCGCTCCTCGACCGAGACGCCCTGCACCTCCCAGTTGCGGGTGTCCATCGGCCCGATGAGCTGGTAGCTCTGGGCGCGCACCGGCGGGATGGGCAGCGGGACGGCGGCGTCCAGGCTGTGCTCGGAGAACGCCGCGTCCGGGCCGGGGGAGCCGCAGACCATGGTGTGCCGGGAGCCGAAGAGGTTGGCGCCGCACACGTTGTCGGTGTCGACCAGCCGCTCCGCGCCCAGCACCTCGCCGTAACGGACCAGCAGGTCCATCGCGGCCTGCACCGCCTCGCCCTGCTCGCCGTCGAGCATCGCCTGCTCGTCAGGTGCCAGTCTCATGCGCCGTCTCCTCCACCCAGGTACGCGCCGTCCTTCTCCAGCCGCCGCTGCAGCTCCGGGACGTCGATGTCGCCGACGGCGACCCCGGCGCCCAGCGCCAGGTCGGCGGCCACGCCGGCCGCCTGGCCCATCTCGAAGCACGGCCCGGTCACCCGGGCGCTGGACTGCCCCTCGTGGGTCATCGACGCGCACCGCCCGGCGACGTAGGTGTTGGTCAGCAGCTGCGGCACGATCATCCGGAACGGCAGCTGGTTGTAGCCCCGGTTGTCCGCGCCGCGCTGCCAGCGCAGCTCGACGTCCCCGGCCACGTGCGCCTCGACCGGCCAGCCGTTCACGCCGATCGAGTCCTCGAAGTCGACGCAGTCCAGGATGTCGTCCTCGGTGACCTGGTAGGCGCCGATGATCCGGCGGGTCTCCCGGATGCCGATGGACGGCGCGATGTCGACCACGTACGAGTCCGCGAAGCCGGGCACCGACTCCTGGAAGAACGGGAAGACGTCGCGCACCTGGCGGCGGCCCTGCAGCTCGCCGCGGCTGAGCTGCCGCACGTCGGTGCCGTCGATCGCGCTGCCGTCGGGGTTGCTCAGCTGGGTGATGTTCGCCCGCCACTCCAGCGGGTTGCGCTGCGGCCGGACGATCGGTCGCTTGCGCGGGAAGCGGTACCGGCCGGAGCGCTCGGCCTCCTCCATCAGCGCCGGGATCTCGCGCTGGGCGCCGACGGCGGCCGCGGCGTCCACGCCGTTCACCCGGAACATCAGCGACGGGTAGAGCATCCCGTGCGCCGGGTCGGTCTTCTCGTACGGTGCCCCCGCCCAGGCGGCCAGGTCGCCGTCGCCGGAGCAGTCGATGAACACCTCACCGGTGATCGCGCCCCGGCCGGACTTGGACTCGACCAGCAGCGCCCCGACGGTGTGCTCGTCGCGCATCAGCACGCCGACGCCGAGGGCGTGGAAGAGGACGTCGACGCCGGACTCGACCATCAGGTCGTCGAGGGCGATCTTGTAGGCGGAGATGTCGTAGGCCTGGGCCATGATCCGGTCGGCGAAGCTCAGGTGCGGCGGGTTGAGCCCGCCCAGCCGGTCGACCCGCTCGAGGATCTCGTCGGCCAGCCCGTGCACGACCTGCCGGTGCTCGCCGTGCACGTTGGCGTGCAGCCCGCAGAACGTGCTCAGCCCGCCGGCGCTGCCCGCGCCGCCGCTGTAGCCGTAGCGCTCGACCAGCACGGTGGACCGCCCGGAGCGGGCCGCGGCCACGGCCGCGGTGACCCCGGCCGGGCCGCCGCCGACCACGACGACCTCGTAGGAGCCCAGCACCGGGGTGCTCCGGGCCGGCTCGTCCAGCGACTGGGGGGTCGGGTTCACGGGGTGCTCGTCTCCTGGGGAGGGGAGCCGGCGGGGACGCCGGTCCGGGCGTGCGGGGAGGGGGTCAGGACGGCGCCCGCCGCGACCGGCGAGACCAGCTGCCGGTAGATCGACAGCCAGCCGGTGTCCGGCTGGACCTGGGTCCGCTCGGCCCAGACGGCGGCGCGGCGGGCCAGCTCGTCGGCGGGCACCTCCAGGTCGACGGCCCGGCGGACCAGGTCGATGACGATCGGGTCGCCGTCCTCGACCAGCGCGAGCGGACCGCCGACGGCGGCCTCCGGGGAGACCTCGCCGACGACGGTGCCGGTGTTCACCAGGCCGGACATCTGCCCGTCGGTGACCAGCGCGACGGTCTCGCCGAGCCCGGCGCCGTCCAGGGCGAAGACCAGTGCGGACCCGAGGGCCATCCCGGGCCCGCCCACCGGGCCGAGCCCGCCGAGCACGACCACGTGCCCGGGGCGGATCTCGCCGGCGGCCAGCCCGGCCAGCGCCTCGTCGCGGGTGCCGTAGCAGAGCGCGGTGCCGCGGAAGACCTGCTCGCCGGTGTCGTGCACCGGCCGCTTGACCACGGCGCCGCCCGGGGCGAGCGAGCCGTGCACGATGACGATGCTCGGCCGGTCCCCGAACGCCCGGTCCACCGGGCGGACGACCTCGGGGTCGGCCACGGTGACGCCGGCCAGGGCGTCGCCGAGCGTGCCGCCGGCCACGGTGGGCGCGGAGAGGTCGAGCAGGCCGGCCAGTTGGCTCATCACCGCGAGGGTGCCCCCGGCGGCCTCGAGGTCCTCGATCGAGTCCGGGCCGTTGGGGCGCACCGAGCACAGCAGCGGCACCCGGTCGGCGAGCTCGGCGAACAGCCCGGGCACGTCGACGTCGCAGCCGGCCTCGTGCGCGATGGCCTGCAGGTGCTTGATGCTGTTCACCGAGGCGCTGGTGGCCAGCATGACCGTCACCGCGTTGGCGAACGCCGCGGGCGTGAGCACCTGCCGGGGCCGGAGCTCCTCGGTCACCAGCTCCACGATCCGGGCGCCGGCCCGCGCGACGCCGTCCCACATGGCCGGGCTGTTGGCCAGCACCGGGGTGGTGCCCGGCAGCGCCATCCCGAGCGCCTCGCACGCCATGTGCATGGAGTTCGCGGTGCCCATGCCGGCGCAGACGCCGGGACCGCGGATCGCGTTGTCGCTCATCCCGGTGAGGTGCTCCAGCGACATCCGGCCGGCGGCGACGTGCCCGGCGGCCAGGAACACCTCCTCGATGTCGACGTGCTCGCCGGCGTAGCGACCGCTGGGCTGGTAGCCGCAGCCGACGATGATCGTCGGGATGTCCAGCCGGGCCGCGGCCATCACCTGGCCGGGCGCGGTCTTGTCGCAGGACGCCAGGCACACCATCCCGTCGAGCTGGGCGCCCTCGACCGCGACCTCGATGTCGTTCACGATGAGGTCGCGGCTGGGCAGGATGTAGCGCCCGTCCCGGCCGGCGCTGGTGATGAAGTCGCTCGGTGCCGCGGTGCGCACCTCGAACGGCACGCCGCCGGCCGCGCGGATGGCCTCCTCCAGCGGGCCGACGACGTCGTCGAGGTGGCTGAAGCAGATCGCCAGCTTCGAGGAGGAGTTGACGATCGCGATCTTCGGCTTCGTCATGTCCTCCTCGGAGATGCCCAGCGCCCGCCACTGCGCCCGGCGGACCGCCCAGCGCGAACTGCCGACCGCCAGGTTGCTGCGCAGGGCGACCTGCTCCGCCGTCACTGCTGGCCCGCGACCGAGTCGTGCCAGGGGATGACCAGCCGCTTGGTGGTGGTGACCGCCAGGTAGAGCAGCGACCCCATCAGGGCGAGCAGGATGATCACCGCGAACAGCTGCGGCGCGTCCAGGGCGTTGAGGCTGGAGACCACCAGGTGGCCCAGGCCCTCGCTGCCGCCCAGGTACTCCCCGACGATGGCGCCGATGACGGCGAAGACGATCGCCACCTCCGCACCGGCGAAGACGTAGGGCAGCGTGCTGGGCAGCTCCAGGTTGCGGAAGGTCGCCCACTTGCTGGCACCCAGGCCGCGCATCACGTCGCGGTGGCCGCGGTCGACCGACCGGACGCCGAGCATCACGTTCAGCATGATCGGGAAGAAGGCCAGGATCGCGGCCATGATGATCTTCGATGTCGTGCCGAAGCCGAACCAGATGACGAAGATCGGGATGAACGCGACCTTCGGCACCACCTGGAAGGCCACCATCGCCGGCTGGACGGCCCGCTCGAGCCAGACGACCCGGCCGAGCACCGCCCCGATCGCCACGCCGGCGACGAGCGCGACGGCGAAGCCGATGAGCACCTCGGTCAGCGTGATCCAGATGTCGTGGTAGACCGCCGAGCCCGACAGCAGCTCGACCAGCGAGTCCCACACCGCGGCGGGCGAGGGGAGGATGAACTCCGACACCCCGACGACGGAGACGGCGAACTGCCAGCTGCCCAGCAGCAGGAGCAGCAGGATGGGGCTGCTGATCCACGGCAGCACCTTCATCAGCCGCTCGCGGTCACCGAACAGGCCCCGCCGGGCACCCGTCGGGCTGTCCTTGCGCACGTTCTCGTCGACTGCGGTCATCACTCCTCCTCGTCCAGCTCGCTGCGCAGGACGCGGACGACGTCCTGGAACTCCTGGCTGGTCTCCGTGATCAGCGATCGGGGTCGGCCCAGGCCGACCGGGGTGATGGACCGGATCCGGCCCGGCCGCGGGGTCAGCAGCACCACGCGGTCGGCGAGGAACACCGCCTCGGGGATCGAGTGCGTCACGAAGACGACGGTGGCGCCGGCCTGGGCGTGGATGTTCTGCAGCTCCAGGTTCATCTTGTCGCGGGTCAGCGCGTCCAGGGCGCCGAACGGCTCGTCCATCAGCAGGATGGTCGGGTCGTAGCTCAGCGCCCGGGCGATCGCCGCGCGCTGCCGCATGCCGCCGGAGAGCTCCCGCGGGTAGGCCTTCTCGAACCCGGGGAGGCCGACCAGCTGGCAGAGCTCGGTGGCCCGGGCCAGCCGCGCCTTCTTGCCCATCCCGCGCAGCTTCAGCGGCAGCGAGACGTTCTCCGCGACGGTGTACCAGGGGAACAGGTTGGCGTCCTGGAAGACCAGGCCGAACTGCTTGAAGGCCTCGTCGTTGCGCTTGCCGTTGCGCCAGATGCTCGCCCCGTCGGCCTCGACGGTGCCCGAGGTGGGGGCGAGCAGGCCGGAGAGGATCCGCAGCAGCGTCGTCTTGCCGCACCCGGACCGGCCGACCAGCGAGATGAACTCGCCGCGGCCGATGGTCAGGTTGACGTTGCTGAGCGCGTGCACCTCCCCCTGGCGGGCCTGGTAGGTCTTGTCCACGTCGACCAGCCGGAGCTGTGCGGGCCTGTCTCCGGCGGGGCCGACGTCGGTCACGCCGGGCCGCGCGGCGGGCTCAGCACCCACCGGCACGGTCGCCGGACGGTCGTCGAGCCGGTCGGCGTCGGTGGCGCCGTGGTGGGTCAGGGCGGCGTGGGTCCCCGTGCCGGGGGCCGGGGTGGTTCCGGGCAGTGACGACATCAGTTGCTCCCAGGGAGGAAGTCGTTGGAGTACCACTCGGACGGGTCCAGACCGTCCTCGATGAAGCCGGAGTCCACCATCTCCTGGTAGACCGCTTCCCACTGCTCGGGCACCGTCGCGCCGATCTGGTCCTCACCGGCGGCGGTCCACGACTCGACGTAGACCGACAGGCTCTCCTTCGCGATCTCCGGGGTCTGCAGGGCCGGGATGTCGACGGAGGAGAGGCACTCGAGCGTCTCGGTGAAGCCGTTGGCCTCGTCGGCGATGATGAACTTCAGCGTCTCGTCGATGGCCGCGAGGTACTTGCGGAGCTGCTCCTGCTTCTCCGGGTCCTCGGTCTGCTCCTGCGAGGTCACGTAGACCTGGCCGCCGCTGGAGATGGCGTCGTTCGGGGCGTAGACGACCGCGTCGGGCTGCTGCTGCTCCAGGGCGACCGCGGTGTCCAGCGAGACGATGTAGCCGCCGATGCGGCCGGAGGACACCAGGTCGAACACGCCCGGGGCCAGGCCGACCACCTGGGTCTGCACCTCGTCCGGGTCGATGCCGGCCGAGGCCGCGACCAGCTTGAGCAGGATCTCGCTGGTGCCGCCCTCCGACGGGGTGCCCATCAGGCGCCCCTCGAGGTCCTCGGCGCTCTCCAGCGGGTCGTTCTTGCCGGAGATGAAGCGGATGGTGCCCTGCTTGGTGGGCTGCCCGACGTTGACCAGCGGCGCGTTGCGCTCGGCGACGGCCAGCTGGGTCTCCAGGTCACCGACGCGGGTGATCAGCGCCGAGCCGGCGAGCACGGTCTGGATGGCCTGCGCCGACCCCTGGGTGGTCTCGAAGCTGACGTCCAGCCCCTGCTCCTCGAAGTAGCCGCAGTTGTCGGCGACGAGCTCGGGGGCGAAGGACAGGCTTTCCAGCGGCAGGATGTTCAGGAAGGTGACCTCCTGGACCTCGCCGCTGCCGCCGGAGCCCTCGCTCCCGGACGCCGCGGGTTCCTCGGCGTCGGAGCCGCCGCAGGCTGCCAGCAGCACCCCCGCGAGGCAGAGCGCGAGCGGGCCGCGGGCCGCTCGGACCGGGGACCGTCGCGATGCTGCTCGGCGGCTGGTCCGGGTGCCTGCGTTCATGGACGTTCTCCTCGGGGTCGTGCGGATGGGTGGGTGGGAGCTGTGCGGTCGTCCGGTGGTGACCGGTCGATCCACGGTGAGTCGACGTGCGCGACGACCACGGCGCACCGGCCCTCGGCGAGGGCGGCCAGGCCGCGGGCGAGCGCCGGGGCCAGCTCGGCCGTGGTGGTGACGTCCTCGCCGTGCGCGCCGCAGGCGCCGGCCAGCAGGGCGGCGTCCGGCGGCTCGGGGAAGAGCGTCCCGACGACGTCCCCGCTGCGGGCGGACGCGCCGTCGGGGAAGAGGTCGAAGACCGGGCGCCGGCTTGCCGCGTAGCCGCCGTTGGCCAGCACCACGGTCAGGAACGGCGTCCCGGCGTCCCGGGCGGTGAGCAGCGTGGCGGTGGGGCCGGAGAAGACGAAGGTGCCGTCGCCCACGACCGCCACGACCCGGCGGTCGGGGGCGGCCAGCCGCGCGCCGATCGCGCCCGGCATCGCCCAGCCGAGGCCGGAGCCACCGCACTGGAAGGTGGTGCCCGGCAGGGTGCGGGCCAGCCCGGTGCGGACGGCCTCGATGTTGGTGACCGTCTCGTCGAGCACCAGGTCCTCGGGGTCGAGCAGCTCGTCGAGGGCCCGCACGACCGCGGCGGGGGTCATCCCGGCGGGGACCGGCGGCGGCGGGACGGCGGCCGGCAGCGCGCGGGGGGCCAGCACGCCGGTCGACGCGAGCCGCTCCAGCTCGTCGGCGAGGGCGCGCAGCCCGAGCAGCGGGTCGGACTGCAGCGCCAGGTCGACCGGGAAGTCCCAGCCGGGCATGGACAACTTGACCGGGTCGGCGTCCAGCTGGACGACGGTCGCCGTCGCCGGCGGGGCCGCCTGCGCGGGCACCCACGGCACGTCGCAGTCGACGACCAGGACGACGTCGGCGGCCCGCAGCAGCTCGGCGCTGCGCCGGGTGTCGGGCACGTAGCAGGGGTGGTCGGAGGGGAGGTTGACCCGCTCCCGCCGGTCCAGCACCGGGGCGCCGAGCAGCTCGGCCACCCGGGCCAGCTCGGCGACGGCCGCGACGTCGCGGCCGACCCGGCTGGTGACCACGACCGGGCGGGCGCCGCGGACCAGCACCGCCGCCGCCTCGGCCAGCGCCACCGGGTCGGGCGCCGTCCGGGCCGGGACCGCCCGCCGCGGCGCGGGGGCCGGCGGACCGGTCACCGTCTCCATCAGGACCTCGCGGCCGACGGTGACGTACACCGGGCCCGGCGGGGTGGCGCTGGCGGCCTGGAAGGCGCGGGCCAGCTGCTCGGGGACGGTGGCGGCGCTGTACAGGTCCGTGGACCACTTGACGTAGGCCCGGACGATGCCGGCCTGGTCGGGGACGTCCTGCATCCAGTGCACGACGGTGTCCCGCCCGCCCGGCACCTGCCCGTGGGTGGTGCGCGGGGTCAGCCCGGCGATCACCACGACGCCGGCCTCGGCCCGGGCGGCGTTGTGCAGCATGGCGCCGAGGTTCTGGGTGCCGACGTCGACGTGGACCATCACCACCTGGGGGCGCCCGGTCACCGCGAAGTGGGCGTGCGCGGCGGCCAGGGCGACGGCCTCGTGGCGGCAGAGCACCACCCGCGGGGTGGGCAGGCCCGCCTCACGCAGCGCGGCGACGGCCTCCTGGACCGGGGCGGTGTCGGTGCCGGGGTTCAGGTAGACGACCTCGACGCCGTGCCGGACGAGGGCGGAGACCAGCGCCTCGGCCGCGTTGCCGGCCAGCCGGGGGGCCGGTGCGCCGGTCGTGGCCACGTCCGGACGGCTCGGGGGAGCGTCCAGGGGCACGTGCGGCAGAGCGCTCACGGTGTCTCCCGGGGGTGGACGGCGGTGTCCTGACGGGTGGTGCGGCCAGTGGGGTCCGGATGGATGTTCGCCATACGAACAGCTGTGCTGGTACCGCACATGTTAGCGGGGTCACAGGGTCGCCTGTCAACGCCAGGGACGAAAGACCGGCGAGGGACGCGCCGGTCGAGGGCGCACGGGCCCGGTCGGGCGGCCCGGTGGTGGTGCCGGCGGACATGGGGCGCCCGGGGGACGCCGGGGGCCACCGGGGACGCAGGAGTCGGGACCACCCCACCGGCGGGCCGATCGACGACCCGGCCGAGGAGCTCGCCGACGGGATGTGGGACAACGCCGACTCCGGCCGCCGCCGATCAGGTGGCGGACCAGTCGTCGGTGGCGTCCGCCGTGGACCGGAGCCCCGTCCGCTCAGGCGCCCTTCGAGCGCGGGGTGCGGTCGTGCTCACCGGCCTGGAGGGTCAGCGTGCCTCGAGGACGAAGAAGAGGAAGCACACGAACGCGGTCCGGTCACGCAGGTGCTCCGGCAGGAGATCGCGAGGCGTGTCCGCGGCATGGGGCGGCTCGCTGATCACCGAGATCTGGAAGCCGGCCTCGGTGAACGCGTCGGACATGGCGTGCAACGGGCGGTGCCAGTACGTCAGGACGGCTTCCTGGCCGTCGAAGGTGAACTCCTCCGAGTACCGGGTGACGTCGAAGTACGTGCTGCCTCCGTAGTTGACCAGGTAGACGCTGGGGTGGGGCACCGACAGGATGACCCGCCCTCCCGGCCGCAGGACGCGCCGCAGCTCCCGCAGCGGGGCGACCCAGTCCTGGAGGTAGTGCAGGACCAACGAGGCCACGACGTCGTCGAACGCGTCGTCGTCGAAGGGCAGCGGTGCGCCGAGGTCGGCGACGTGGAGATCCGCGTCGGCCCCGAGGCGCTGCCGGGCGAGCCCGACCATCTCGCGGCTGGCGTCGAAGGCGGTCACGACCGCCCCCTTCTCCTGCAACGCAGCGGTCAGGGGGCCCGAGCCGCAGCCGGCATCCAGCACCCGGCGCCCGTCGACGTCCCCGGCGAGGCGGACCATCGCCGGCCGCTCGTAGTAGTGGTTGTGGAGGCTGGCGTCGTTCTCGCTGGCGTACGCCGCTGCGAAGGTGTCGTAGTCGCTGGTCGTCACGGGGATCCATTCCTCGGAGGAGACGTGGGGCAGGGGACCCGCCGGACTGATCACGAACGACGCCACCTGCCCGCCCACGGCGGCATCTTCGTCCTCCACCGCCTCGCGCCGGTCCCGGGGGAGGAGCCACCCGCCCGCCCGTCGTGAGCTGTGCCGCGGCAGGCTCCTGACGGCCCAGCGCAGCACCTCAGCCGCCGGCTCCCCGGCCCGTCGAACACCTACGCGGAGGGGGCGTCGTCCGGCGTGCGGGGCACCCGGATGGTCACCGTGGTGCCCTCGGGGCCGGGGACGGCGGTGATGTCGGCGAAGGCGCTCATCAGGGTGGAGCCCCGGCCGCGGTCCATGCTGGGCACCCGCTCCCGCCACTGGCCGTGGTCGCGCACGGTGATCTCGACCCGGCCGCCCCCGACCTCGGCGGCCACGTCGACGAAGGGCTCGGTCGGGTGCTGGGCGTGCTCCACCGCGTTGGTGGCCGCCTCGCACGCGGCCAGCAGCAGGTCGTAGGCGGTGTCCTCGTCCAGCCCGGCGGTGGCGAACAGCCGGCGCAGCGCCCGGCGCAGCGCCGGGACGGCCTGCGGGGTGGACGGGAAGCGCCAGCGCTCGTAGTGCACCTGCTCCGGCGCCGGCGGCGGGGCCACCGCCGGTGGCCGGCTGGCCGGGACCAGGGTGCGCACCCCGGTCGGCCGGGGGACGGAGGGCACCCGGACGGGCCCGGTCGGCACGTCGGGGTCCATCGCCTCGCGCCGGCCGTTCGCGCGCTCGATGGCGACCCGGACGCGGGCGACCAGCTCCGCGGCCTGGAAGGGCTTGGCCAGGTAGTCGTCGACCCCGGCGGCGAAGCCCTCGACCGCCGCCTCCTGGCCGGCCCGGGCGGTGAGCATGATGACCGGGATGTCCCGGGTGCCCTCGTCGGCCCGCAGCAGGCGGAGCAGCTCGAAGCCGTCGACGCGCGGCATCATCACGTCGGTCAGCACCACGTCGGGCCGTTGGTCGGCGATGCTGGCCAGCGCCTCCTCGCCGTTGGCGACGGTGCGCACCTGCCAGGTGGGGGCCAGCAGCCGGGTGAGGTAGGTGCGCATGTCGGCGTTGTCGTCGACGACCAGCACCGTGGTCGTCGTCCCGGTCGGTGCCGACGCCTGCTCGGCCGGTGCCACCTCCTGCTCCCAGGCCTCGGCGGTGCCGCGCGCGACCTCGGAGGGGGCGGCGGGGTGCGCGGCGTCGCGCGGGGCGTCCGGGCTGCCGTAGGGCACCGTCACGGTGAAGGTGCTGCCCACGCCGGCCTCGCTGGCCACCGACACCGAGCCGCCGTGCAGGCCGACCAGCTCGCGGACCAGGGCCAGGCCGATGCCGGTGCCCTCCCGGTTGCGCCCGAACGAGCCCGGCACCCGGTGGAACCGGTCGAAGACCAGCGGCAGCTCCGCGGCCGGGATGCCGATCCCGGTGTCGGCGACGGTGAGCACGACGGCGTCGTCCGTGCCGCGCATGGTCACCGAGATGCCGCCGACGAAGGTGTACTTGACCGCGTTGGACAGCAGGTTGAGGACGACCTTCTCCCACATCCGCGGGTCGACGGAGGCCGTCCGGGGCAGCGGCGGGCAGTCCACCGTCAGCCGCAGCCCGGCCCGCTCGGCCGCGGCCCGCAGCACGCCGGCCAGCTCCGCGGTGAAGTCGGCGACGTCGGTCTCCACCCGTACGGCGCTGGCGCGGCCGGCCTCGATGCTGGCGAAGTCCATCAGGTCGTTGACCAGCCGCTGCAGCCGCTGCCCGTTCCGCATCGCCAGGGTCAGCTGGTCGCGCGCGGCGGGTGGCAGCGGCGCTGCCACGTCGGCCAGCACGTCGCCGATCGGCCCCAGCAGGAGCGTCAGCGGGGTGCGCAGCTCGTGGCTGACGTCGGAGAAGAACGCCGTCTTGGCCCGGTCCAGCTCGGCCAGCGACTCCGCCCGGCGGCGCTCGGCCTCGAAGGCGCGGGCGTTGCCCAGGGCGCCGACGAACTGGCCGGCGACCAGGTCCAGGAAGGTGCGGTACTCGGGGTCGAGCACGCGGTTGGGGCTGACGCCGGCGACCAGCACGCCCAGCTGCTCGTCGCCGGCGGCCGCGGTGAGCGGCAGCAGCACGGCGTCGGTGACCGGGTCCTGCCAGAAGCCGCCGACCAGGCCGAGCCCGGGGACCCCGGCCGGCAGCTGCGCGGCGTCGTCCAGCACGGCGGGCAGGAGCTCGGCCGGGCAGCCGACGGTCGCCGCGCGGCGCAGCCGGCCGCCGTCGTCGAGGTAGACCGCGGCGAACGGGAGGTCCAGCGGGTCGGTGGCCAGCGCCTCGCACAGCCCCGCCAGCACGGCCGGTTCGTCACCGAGGGTCGCGCCGGCGGAGGACAGGTCGTGCAGCAGCCGCTGCCGGCGCTCGCCGAGGACCTCCCCGGTCACCTCGGTGCAGACGGCGTGCATCCCGGCCACCCGGCCGTCGTCGCCGAAGGCCGGGGCGTGGGAGACGGTGAAGTAGGTCTCCTCGCGGTAGCCGGCGCGCTCGAGCAGCAGCGGCAGCCGGGGCAGCCAGGAGGCCTCGCGGGTGGCCATGGCGTGCTCGACCGGGCCCTCGAGGGCCGCCCAGCCCTCGGCCAGGGTGACCCGGATGTCGGCGCCGATCGCCGGGTGCTTCGCGCCGATGAAGGGGGCGTAGGCGTCGTTGTAGAACTGCAGGTACTCCGGGCCCCAGGTCAGCACCATGGGGAACCGGGACGCCAGCACGGTCCGGACGGCGAAGCGCAGGCTCGCCGGCCAGGACGCCACCGGCCCGATCGGGGTGGCCGCCCAGTCGTGCGCTGCCATCAGCCGGCCCGCCTCGCCGCCACCGGCGAAGAGGTCGGGGTCCGCGGACCCCGACGGGGCTGCCTCCTGCACGCACACCTCCCTGCCACGCCGGACGGCGGGGCCGCTCACCCGCAGGCCGGGGAGCGGTCGACCGGGTCGGCCTCCCGCGAGTGGGAACCTACCGGCGGACGTGCCGGATCGGCGGTGGAGGGCCGGGCGCCGTCCGCGAGTCCACCCCCCGGGACGCCGTCCCGGGGGCCCGGCGGAGCGGTCGGCGGGGTCGCGGTCCGCGCGGTCACGTTCGGGTAACGCTTCCGCCGATGCCTTGCCCCGACCCCGCGGCGGTCGGCTGGATGGCTCCCCGGGGGGTGACCGGGACCACAGTCCGCCGGTGTCCTCCCCGGCCCGTCACCGACCGCTCCCCTGGAGGACGTCCATGACCGCTCCCGCCCGCGAGGCCCGCTCCCGCACGACGTCGGTCTGGCGCCCCCTGGTGGCCCTCGGGCTCGGCGCGTCCCTGCTCGTCGCCTGCGGTGGGTCGGACGAGTCGGCCGGCGGGGGCGGCGGCGGCGGGGGCGGGGGCGTCGACGAGGTCACCTTCCTCAACGTCGTGCCGATCGAGTCCCTGTCGTTCGCCCCCGAGATGGTGGCGACGTGTGCCGGCTTCTTCGAGGACAACCAGCTCGACGTCACCTTCGAGCCGACGCAGGGCTCCGCGCAGGCGATCAACACGGTGATCGCCGGCGGTGCGCTGCTCACCCGGGCCGGCGACATCGAGATGATCGCGGCGCTGGCCGAGCAGGACGCGCCGCTGCGCAACCTCGGGGACGTCGAGAAGTCCGGCGCCATCCGGATCATGTCCAGCTCCGGCGCCCCGCTGGAGGAGCCGGCCGACTTCGAGGGCACGCTGATCGGGCTGCCGTCGGTCGGCGGCACCTCCGAGAAGACGCTGGACCTGATGCTCAGCGCCAACGGCATCCCGCGTGACTCGGTGGAGCGCGAGGTGACCGGGCTGGCCCCCGGGGTGTTCGACCTGGTCGAGTCCGGGCGGATCGACGGCTACCTCGTCTCGCTGGACACCGCGCTGATCCTGCAGGCGCAGCGGGACGCCGTGGCGATGAACCCCACCGAGTTCATGCCGGCCGGCAACCAGCTCTACGTCAGCAGCACCGACCAGATCGAGGACCCGGAGAAGGCCGACCAGCTCACCCGCTACATCGCGTCGATCGCCGCGGCCATCCGGTACATCGCCGACGACCAGGCGGACGGCTTCTCGAAGACGATGGAGTGCATCGGCGGCGACTTCGAGGTCCCGGCGCTGGAGGACCCGGAGTCGGCCGTCGCCTCGATGGAGATCTACGTCGAGAGCTGGACGCAGGGCGGCGACGACCAGCTCCTGAAGACCGACCCCGAGCGCTGGACCGAGACCTACGAGGCGATGGTCGACGCCGGCATGGCCCCGGACGGCGCGGACCCCGCGGAGTGGCTCACCGACGAGTTCGCCCCGCAGTCCTGAGCGCGGAGCGGTCGGGGGCACCTCGCGGGCGGGGGCGGGTGCCGGGTTGGATGGGGCAGGCCCGCCGGGAGAGCCCCGGCGGCGAACCGAGGAGAGCCCCGTGGCAGAGCTGACCCGCCCCGACGTCGAGCCGCCCACCGGCCCCGAGCCCGACGACCTGGTGATCGAGGACCTGGTGGTCGGCGACGGCCCCGAGGCCACCGCCGGCAGCCTGGTGAGCGCCCACTACGTCGGGGTCACCCACGACGGCGGCGAGCAGTTCGACGCCTCCTGGGACCGGGGCGACCCGCTGGAGTTCCGCCTCGGCGTCGGCATGGTCATCCAGGGCTGGGACGAGGGCATCGCCGGCATGAAGGTCGGCGGCCGCCGCCGGCTGACCATCCCCGCGGACAAGGCCTACGGCGAGCGCGGTGCCGGTGGCGTGATCAAGCCCGGCGCGACGCTGGTCTTCGTCGTCGACCTGGTCGGCGTCCGCTGAGGGAGGACCCCGTTGCCCCCCACCGCTCGTAAGCTCGCGGCGGGCCCCTGCAGCGGGGCCGCCCGGGCTCGCGCGGTGGGGGCAGCGGGGCCTGCGCTCACACCGCCGGCTGGCCGTAGAACTCGCGGGGGTCGGCCGCCAGCGAGGCCTTGACGTGCCGGCTCCAGTGGTCGACCAGCACCTCCCAGTCGCCGGCCTGCAGGCCGTCCAGCGCCGTCCGGACGACGTCCGCCGGGGCGGTCATCGGGCCGGTGTAGCCGGCCATCATGTCGGTGTCGGCAGCGCCCAGCACCACCCCGGTCACCTGCGTCCCCTGGGCGGCGAGCTCGAGCCGGATGCCGTTGGTGAGGCTCCACGCCGCGGCCTTCGCGGCGCTGTAGGCGTTCGCCCCGTCGGTGGAGAACCAGGACAGCGCCGAGAGCACGTTGACGATCCCGCCGCCGCCGTTGCGGCCCAGCACCGGCGCGAACGCCCGGACGACGCCCAGCGTGCCGTAGAAGTGCGTGTCCATCTCCCGCCGGACGTCGGCCAGGTCGCCGGTGACCAGGTTCGCGCCGGTGGTGATGCCCGCGTTGTTCACCAGCAGGCTCACGTCGCCGGCGGTCGCGGCTGCCGCCGCGACCGACCCCGGGTCGGTGATGTCGACCCGCAGGACCTCGACGCCCGGGACGTCGACCAGCTCGGGGCGGCGGGAGGTGGCGTAGACCTTGGCGGCACCGCGCTCGAGCAGCTGCTGGGCGAACTGGCGGCCGAGGCCGCGGTTGGCGCCGGTGACGAGGGCGACGGACCCGGTGATGTCCATGACGTTCTCCTTGCGTTCGGGGTGACCTGTCCAGGACGCTAGGACCTGACGTTGACGTCAGGGTCAAGGGTGAGCCCGATCACGAGGAGGTCCGGTGCTGCGCATCGGTGAGGTCGCCGCCCGCGCGGGCGTGAGCGTGCGGGCGCTCCGCTACTACGAGGAGCAGGGGCTGCTGGAGGCCGAGCGCACCCCCAGCGGGCAGCGCCGGTACCCGGAGAGCGCGGTGGGTCGGGTGCGGTTCATCCAGCAGATGTACGCCGCCGGGCTGGGCAGCACCGACGTCCTGGAGGTGCTGCCGTGCGTGCACACCGGCCGGGCCACGCCGGAGATGATCGCCCGGCTGGTCGAGCAGCGGGACGGCATCGACCGGCAGGTCGCCGAACTCGTCCAGGCCCGGGAGCGACTGGACGAGATCATCCGCATCGGCCGCGACCACGTGCCGGTCGACGCCCCGGTGGGCTGACCACCGATGACTCCGCGCGGTCACGGCAGTCCTCCTCGCATGACCGCCGCAGCACAGACCGGCCAGCCGATCGACGTCACCTTCGCCAGCGTCATCGAGAAGGACGGCGCCTTCCCCACGTACCTGGAACTGCCCGGCTCCGCTCAGGCCCTCGGCACCCGGCGGGCGGTGAAGGTCGCCGGGACCCTGGACGGCCACCCGTTCACCGCGACGCTGATGCCCTCGGGCAGCGGGCCGCACTGGCTGCCGCTGAGGAAGGCGCTGTGTGCCGCGATCGGCAAGCACGAGGCCGGCACCGCGGTCGCCGTCCACCTGGAGCAGCGGTTCAGCTGAGACCGTCAGCACCATCGGGCAGGGTGGCGCCGTGATCGACGTCGGCGTCGCCACCTGCGCGGCCGTGCCCCAGCTGGACGAGGACGGCCCGCTGCTGCTGGCCGCGCTGGCGGAGGTCGGGGTCCGGGCCCGGCCCGTCGTCTGGGACGACCCGGAGGTCGACTGGCCGGCCTTCGACGCCGTGCTGGTCCGCAGCACCTGGGACTACCCGCTGCGCCGCGCGGAGTTCCTCCGCTGGGCCGGCGGCTGCCCCCGCACCGTGAACCCCGTCGACGTCCTGGCGTGGAACACCGACAAGCGGTACCTCGACGACCTGGCCCGGGCCGGCGTGCCCACGGTGCCGACCGTGCTGGTCCCCCCGGGCACGGCGTGGACCGCACCGGACGGCGACCACGTCGTCAAGCCCACGGTGAGCGGCAGCGCCGCGGACACCGGGCGGTTCCGCGGGCCCGGCGACCCGGAGGCGGCAGCGCTCGTCGCCCGGCTGCACGCCCAGGGCCGGACGGCGATGGTGCAGCCGTACCTCCCGGGGATCGAGGTCGAGGGCGAGACCAGCCTGGTCTACCTCGGCGGCGAGCTCTCCCACGCCGTCCGGCGGGCGCCGCTGCTGACGGACGTGGGCGTCCGGTCGCCGGTGGTGGTGGCCGACGTGATGGCGACGCTGCAGGCGGTGCCGGTCGCTGCGCAGCAGCGCGCCGTCGCCGAGGCGGCCGTGGACGCCGTGCCGGGCGGACGCACCCGGTTGGCCTACGCCCGCGTCGACCTGGTGCCGGGGGCGGACGGCCCGGTGGTGCTGGAGCTGGAGGCCACCGACTGCTTCCTCTTCCTGTCGTTCGCCGACGACGCCGCCCGCGCCCGGCTGGCCGAGCACGTGGTGGCCCAGCTCGCCTGAGCGCGTGATGAGCCGCTCACCTGCCCCGGGTTAGGCGATCACGGCAGCGGGGAACCGGCCGGTGCATGACGCAACCAGTCCCGGCGCCCCAGCACGCGACCGTCGAGGAGGCCCGAGGCGGGGGCGACGCGGGCGGCGAGTCGACCGGCACCGTCGTCGTCGCCGGCCTGGCCAACCTGGCGATCGCCGCCGCGAAGCTGGTCGGCGGCCTGGTCAGCCACTCCTCGGCGATGATGAGCGAGGCCGCCCACTCGCTGGCCGACACCGTCACCGAGGTGCTGCTCTTCGTCGCGCTCAAGCGGGGCAACCGGGCGCCGGACGCGAGGCACCCCTTCGGCTACGGCCGGGAGACCTACTTCTGGGCGTTCCTGGCCGCGCTGTGCACCTTCGGGCTGGGCGCCGGGTTCTCGATCTGGCAGGGCGTGTCGACGATCCTCGAGCGCGAGCCGGAGGGCTCCTCGACGATCTCCTACGTCATCCTCGCCGTGTCCTTCGTGCTCGAGGGCGGGTCGCTGCTCAAGGCGGTCCGGCAGGTGCGCGGCGCCGCGCGGGAGCACGGGGTGACCGCGCGCCGGTACCTCCGGCACACCACGGACACCACGGTGAAGGCGGTGACGTTCGAGGACTCCGCGGCGCTGGTCGGGCTGCTCCTCGCCGCGCTCGGGCTGTTCCTGGAGCAGGTCACCGGCGACCCGCTGTGGGACGGCGTGGCCGCGGTCCTGATCGGCGTCCTGCTGGCGCTGGTCGCCGGGTCGCTGGCCCGGGCCAACGTCTCGCTGCTGATCGGCCAGTCGGTGCCGGGCACCACCCGGCAGGACCTGGAGGACGAGATCGCCGCGCTGACGCAGGTCGACGGCGTGCCGTTCCTGCTCACCACGGTGATCGGGCCGGGCCAGCTGGTGGTGGCGGCCAAGGTGGACTTCGCCGACACCGCCACGGTCGCCGACATCGAGCGGGCCTCCGACGAGGCCGAGCGCCGGCTGGTCGCGCGGCACCCCGGTGTCCGGTACGTCTTCCTCGACCCGACGGCCGGCGACGGCCGCGCCCGGGTGGCCGCGCCCACCGCGGAATGAGCCGGGCCCGCCGCCGGTTGACGACGTCCGTGCAGGTCGAGGTGTGGTCCGACGTCGTGTGCCCGTGGTGCTACATCGGCAAGCGCAAGCTGGAGACGGCGCTCTCCCGGTTCGCGCACGCCGACGAGGTCGAGGTGGTGTGGCGCTCCTTCCAGCTCGACCCGAGCGTGCCGGAGGGCCACACCGAGCCCACCCTGCCCGCGCTGGCCGCCAAGTACGGCCGCAGCGAGGCGGAGATGGCCGGCCAGATGCGCCGGGTCGAGGAGGTCGCGGCCGCCGAGGGGCTGCACTACGACCTGGTCCAGGGCGTCAGCGGCAACACCCTGCTCGCCCACCAGCTGCTCCACCTCGCCGCCGAGCACGGCCTGGGCGGTGCGCTGAAGGAGCGGCTGCTGCACGCGCACTTCGAGGAGCACCGCTCGGTGTTCGACATCGACGCCCTGGTGCCGCTCGCCGTCGAGGTGGGCCTGGACGAGGCCGAGGTCCGCGCCGCCCTCGCCGACCTGCGCTTCCTGCCCGCCGTGCACGAGGACATCGCGACCGCCCGGGCGCTGGGTGCGACCGGCGTGCCGTTCTTCGTCGTCGACCGTGCGTACGGGGCCGCCGGCGCGCAGCCGGCGGAGACCCTGCTGGAGCTGCTCGAGCGGGCCTGGGCCGCGAGCCACCCGCTGGTCACCGTCCCCGCCGCCGAGGGCTGCGCGGACGGCACCTGCTCGGTCTGAGGAAGGACCCCCTCGCCCCCCACCCCTCGCAGGCTCGCGGCGGGACCCTGCGAGGGGGCCGTCAGCGCACGAGACGGGCGGCGCGCTCGAGGGCCTTCTCGGCGTCGGTGGCCAGCCGGCGGACGACGTCGGTCGCCGACTCCTCCGCGGTGACCAGCCCGACGGACTCCCCGGCGTAGACCGGGCTGTGCTCCAGGTCGCCCTCGGCCCGGGCCCGCCGCACCTGCTCGGCGGCCTGGGTGTCGCCGCGCAGCTCGTCCTCGCGGCCGTGCCAGGTCTGGGTGAACTCGTTGACCAGCGCCCGGCCAGGCCAGCGCGCCGGCCAGGGGAGCCCTTGCGCGATGTCGAAGGCGCTGGTCAGCACCGTGCGGTCGCCGCTCGCGGCCCGGACCCGCTCCCGCGCCGCCGGGGAGTTGGTCGCCTCGGGTGAGGACAGGAACGGGGTGCCCACCCAGGCGCCCGCCGCCCCGGCCACCAGGACGGCGGCCAGGCCCGCGCCGGTGGCGATGCCGCCCGCGGCGAGCACCGGCCGGTCGGTGACGGCCAGCACCTCCTGCAGCAGCGGCAGGGTGGCCCGCTGCCCGGTGTGCCCGCCGGCCTCGGTGCCCTGCGCCACGATGACGTCGGCCCCGGCCGCCACCGCCCGGTCCAGGTCGGCGCGGGTGTTGACCGCGGTGGCCACCGCGATGCCGGCGTCGTGGAGCGGCCCGACGAACGGCCCCGGGTCGCCGAAGGAGACCGAGACCAGCACCGGCTCGGCGGCGATGGCGGCGGCCAGCAGCTCGGGACGGCGGTCCAGCGCCCACGCCATCAGCCCGATGCCGAAGGAGACGTCGGCCTCGGCGGGCAGCCGGGCCTGCTCGGTGACCCACCCCGCGGGGGTCTCGGACCCCACGCCGATCATGCCGAGCCCGCCGCCCAGCGAGACGGCCCGGGCGAGCTCGCCGCCGGCCACCCCGGCCATCGGTGCGCCGAACACGGGGACGTCGAGGTCGAACCAGCGGGTCAGTGCCGTCTTGATCACCGGGCCATCGTCCTCCGGACGGTGCGGCCGGGCGCGGTCAGCGTCGCGTGACGTCGGCGGTGAACGCCCGCAGCCGCCGGTGCAGGCCGGCGACCTGCTCCTCGACCGCCAGCGCCTGCAGGTCGGGGTCCAGGTGCCGGGCCGTGGGCGGGACCTGCAGCACCTGGTGCGCGCACCGCAGGTCGGCGCAGACGTACGTGCCCACGGTGTCGCGGTTGCGGCCGGCCTCGCCGACCCGGCGGGCGGTGAACAGCGAGACCTCCGCGGCCGGGCGGACGGTCTGGCAGAGCAGGCACATCGCCGAGCGCCGGCTGGACATCGCGGTGTCCGCGGCCCGCAGCGCCAGGCCCACCACGCCGTCGTCCTGCTCGTGCACGAGGTAGCCGCGCAGCTCGGCGCGGGGGTCGCGCCAGCCGAGCACCTCCAGGGACGCCCAGTCCAGCTCGGCGAGGTCGCGTGGCGGTGCCATCGCCGCCGCCTCGCTCCGGGAGCAGTTGACCAGCGAGCGGCGCAGCGCCGCCTCGGTCAGGGCGAGCACGGGAGACCTCCGGGGGACGTCGGGACGGGCGGCCCGCAGACGGTACGGAGCGCGCCCGGCCCGACGCACCCGGTTTCCCCGGCGGTCGGCTCAGCTGGTCGCGGGACCGCCGTGCCCGGTGCCGGACAGCTGCCCGAGCAGGTCGTGCGCGCTTCGCGCGCTGGGAGTCCTGCTCCATCACCTCGCGGGAGGACGGGGCGACGTCGTCCAGGCCGGCGTTCTCGGCGTCCCGGACGTACTGGCCGTGGTCGTGCCCGGCCTCGAGCGAGTGGTACTGGACCGAGATGAGGTCGAAGGTGACGTCGGCGAAGCCGGTCTCACCGGTGGCCATGGGCACCTCCTCCGAGGAGCGGATGTGACCCGGCTCTCGTTCCCGCCCGCCGGCGGGTGGGACGGACCGGTCCGGCTCAGGTCCGGTCGGCCGTCGGGGCCTCGCCGACGGCGCCGCCGACGCCGCCGGCCTCGTCCGCTGCCGCCGCGAGCTCGTCCTCGCCGGTGCTGGTGGGGTCGTCCTCGGTGGAGGCGAGGTCCTCACCCTGGCCGAGGGCGCCCGGGTCGGCCTGCAGGGTGCGCGGGTCGTTGAGCGGGTCGGGGGTGTCCGGATCGGTGACGGTCATGGCCGGACCGTGCCCCGGTGGTGCTCCACTCGAACGTGCGTAACTGGACGCTTACGTAAGCCATCTGTTACACATGCCACATGGAGGCCCTGGCCGCGCTCGCCGACCCGACCCGGCGGGAGATCGTGGCCCTGCTCGCCGCCGGGGAGCAGGGCGCCGGCGAGCTCGCCGGTCACTTCCCGGTGACCCGCCCGGCGATCAGCCGCCACCTCCGCGTGCTGCGGGACGCCGGCCTGGTCCGCGTCCGGGCCGAGGGGCAGCGGCGGGTCTACACGCTCGACCCCGGCCCGCTGTCGGAGATCGACGCCTGGCTCGCCCCCTACCGGCGGCTCTGGGCGCAGCGGCTGGACGCACTGGACACCGAGATCGCCCGCGGACGGCGGGCCCGAGTGCAGGAGGACCGTCGATGAGCACACCGGACGAGCGGCTGGGCGAGGTCACCGAGGTGGCCGACGGGGTGCGGCTGCGGTTCCGCCGCAGCTGGCCGGACCCGGTCGAGGACGTGTGGGCGGCGCTCACCGAGCCCGACCGGCTGCTGCGCTGGATGGGCAGCTACGAGGGCGAGCGGCGCGCCGGTGGCTCGGGCACCTTCACCATGACGCACGAGGAGCAGCCGGTCGGCGAGCCGATGCGGATCGTGGAGTGCGACGCCCCCCGCCGGCTGGTGGTGGAGTGGGAGTCCGAGCAGGCGTGGCGGGTCGAGCTGGACCTGACCGAGGAGGACGGCCGGACGGTGCTGGTCTTCAGCCAGCTCTTCCCGGCCGGCACCGAGGTCACCGACTACGTCCTGGGCTGGCACTGGTACCTGGACAAGCTCGACGCCGAGGTGTCCGGCGGCACGCCGCCCGGGCACTGGGACGACTTCTACGCCCAGCTCGGCCCGGCCTACGGCCGCACCGCCCCCTGAACCCGCAGACCGTCCGCCGGCCCCGACCCCGACCCGCGGAGGTCGGGGTCCGCCGTCAGGCCTGGGCCTGCTCCACGGTCCGGACCGGGTCCGGGCCGGTCCACGGGCCGAGCCGCTGGAGCAGCCGCTCCCGGGACGCCAGCCGCGGTCCGGCCTGCACCGGGTAGGTGTCGTAGGCCCCGGTCAGCGCACGGGCGGCGTGGACGGCGAAGTTCGGGTCGTCCTGCGCCTCGCGGGCGACCGCGACCAGGTCGGCCTGCCCGGTCGCGACGACCGCCTCGGCCTGCTCGGCGTCCACCACGAGGCCGACCGCCATGGTCGGGATGCCGGCCTGCTCGCGGATCGCCGCGGCGAAGGGCACCTGGTAGCCGTAGCCGATCGGGTGCTCCCAGCCGGCCCCGATGCCGCCGCCGGAGACGTCGAGCGCGTCCACGCCCACGGCCGCCAGCTCGCGGGCGAAGGCGATGGTGTCCTCGAGCGTCGTCCCGTCGCGCTGGGCGTCGACGGCGGAGACCCGGACCAGCAGCGGCAGCTCGGCGGGCCAGACGGCGCGCACCGCCTCGACCACCTCGAGCGGGAACCGCATCCGGGCGGCCAGCGAGCCGCCGTAGGAGTCGGTGCGCAGGTTGGTGAGCGGGGACAGGAACTGGTTGAGCAGGTACCCGTGCGCGGCGTGCACCTCGGCGACCTCGAAGCCGGCGGTGAGCGCGCGGCGGGCGGCGGCCACGAAGGCCTCGCGCACCCCGGCCATCTCCGCCACGGTCAGCGCGTGCGGCGCCGTCCAGCCCTGGCCCATCGGCACCCCGCTGGGCGAGACCGGCGTCCACGGGACGTCGCCGGGGCGGGCGTTGGCCGTGGTGACCTGGCCGGAGCCGTCCCACGGGCGCAGCGTGTTCGCCTTGCCGCCGGCGTGCGCCAGCTGGATGGCCGGCACGCTGCCGTGCGCGCGCAGGAAGGCGGCGATGCGGGCGAGCCCGGGCACCTGCGCGTCGTCCCACAGGCCCACGTCCCCGGGGCTGATCCGGCCGTCGGCGGTGACGCCGGTGGCCTCCACCATCACCAGCCCGAAGCCGCCGAGCGCGAACCGGCCGAGGTGCACCAGGTGGTAGTCGCCGACCAGGCCGTCGGTGACCGAGTACTGGCACATCGGCGCCACGGCCAGCCGGTTGGGCAGGGTGGTGCCGCGCAGGGTCAGCGGCTGCAGGAGCGAGGGCCGGGCGGGGGCGGGGGCGGCGGTCACGACGGTCGACAACCACCGCACCGGCGGTCGGCATCCCGCAAGGACGTACGTCACACTGCAGGTAGACGTCCTATACGAGTAGCCTGACCCGATCCCCCCGGCCTCAACGACGCGGCCGGGGTGGGCTCAGTCAGCCAGCGCCGGTGCCGGTGTCGTACCCCGCACTGCCGCACTCAGAGGAGGAGACGCCGTGACCCCCGTGGCCACCCCCGGTCTCGAAGACGCCCCCACCACGCACGCCCGACTCCTCGCCTGGGTGCAGGAGATGGTCGAGCTGGCCCAGCCCGACCAGGTCGTCTGGGTCGACGGCACCGACGAGGAGTGGGAGCGGCTCACCGGCCGGCTCGTGGACGCCGGCACCTTCACCCGGCTGGCGAAGAAGCCCAACTCCTTCCACTGCGCCTCCGACCCGAGCGACGTCGCCCGCGTCGAGGACCGGACCTTCATCTGCTCGGTCGACGAGGCCGACGCCGGACCCACCAACAACTGGATGGACCCGGGCGAGATGAAGGCGATCATGACCGAGCTGTACCGGGGGTGCATGCGCGGCCGGACGATGTACGTCATCCCGTTCTGCATGGGCCCGGTCGAGGCCGAGAACCCGATGTTCGGCGTCGAGCTGACCGACTCCGAGTACGTCGTGGTCTCGATGCGCGTGATGGCCCGCATCGGCAGCCGGGTGCTGGAGGCGATGGGCACCGACCGCCCGTTCGTGCCGGCCATGCACTCCCTCGGCGCCCCGCTCGAGCCCGGCCAGACCGACGTCGCGTGGCCCTGCAGCGACACCAAGTACATCGTGCACTTCCCCGAGGAGCGGGCCATCTGGTCCTACGGCTCCGGCTACGGCGGCAACGCGCTGCTGGGCAAGAAGTGCTACTCGCTGCGGATCGCCTCCTCGATCGCCCGCGACGAGGGCTGGCTGGCCGAGCACATGCTGATCCTCAAGCTGACCAGCCCGCAGCAGAAGACCTACTACGTGGCCGCCGCCTTCCCGAGCGCCTGCGGCAAGACCAACCTGGCGATGCTCGAGCCGACCATCCCCGGGTGGAAGGTCGAGACCCTCGGCGACGACATCGCCTGGATGCGCTTCGGCGAGGACGGCCGGCTCTACGCGCTCAACCCCGAGTTCGGCCTCTTCGGGGTCGCGCCGGGCACCGGCTGGGACACCAACCCCAACGCGATGCGCACCATCGACCAGGGCAACTCGGTGTTCACCAACGTCGCGCTCACCGACGACGGCGACGTCTGGTGGGAGGGCATGACCGACGACGCCCCCGCGCACCTGACCGACTGGAAGGGCCGGGACTGGACGCCGGACAGCGACGAGCCCTCCAGCCACCCGAACAGCCGCTTCTGCACCCCGATCACCCAGTGCCCGATCCTGGCGTCGGAGTACACCGACCCGAAGGGCGTGCCGATCTCGGCGATCCTCTTCGGTGGCCGCCGCAAGACGACGATCCCGCTGGTCAGCGAGGCGCGGGACTGGAACCACGGCGTCTTCATGGGTGCGACGCTCTCCTCGGAGACCACCGCGGCGGCCACCGGCGCCGTCGGCGTCGTCCGGCGTGACCCGTTCGCGATGCTGCCGTTCATCGGCTACAACGCCGGCGACTACTTCCGGCACTGGGTCGAGACGGGCAAGGCGCACGACGCCAGCAAGCTGCCGCGGATCTTCTACGTGAACTGGTTCCGGCGCGACGAGGACGGCGGCTTCCTGTGGCCGGGCTTCGGCGAGAACAGCCGGGTGCTCAAGTGGGTCATCGAGCGCCTGGAGGGCACCGCCGCCGCCGAGGAGACCCCGGTCGGCCACGTGCCGACGCCGGACTCCCTGGACGTCTCCGGCCTGGGCATGACCCGCGACCAGGTCGAGCAGGCGCTGCGCGTGGACCGCGACGAGTGGCAGGCCGAGGTCCCGCAGATCACCGAGTGGTTCGAGAAGTTCGGCGACAAGCTGCCCAGCACCATGTGGGACGAGCTGGAGATCCTCAAGAGCCGCCTCGCCTGAAGAAGGACCCCGCTGCCCCCCGGCCTCCGCAGGTCCAGGCCGGGACCCTGCAGCGGGGCCGGACCGCACCACCTGAGGTCCCGCTCCCGACAGCGTCGTCGGGAGCGGGACCTCGGTCGTTCCTCCCGCCCGGTGCCGCGCAGCGGGGTCGGTTAGCGTGACGGGGCGCCCCTCTTCCCGTGACGGAGGCCAGTCCGCTCGTGCCCAATCCGTACCTGCACGTGCTGCGCACGCCGCACGCCCTGCCGATGGTGCTGGCGGCCTTCATCGGCCGGCTGCCGCTGTCGATGATCGGGCTGGGCAGCGTGCTGCTCGTGCAGGACCAGACCGGCTCCTACGGCCTGGGCGGCGCGGTCGCCGCGGCCGGCGCGGTCGCCTCCGCGGTCGCCGGGCCGGTGATCGGGCGGCTGGCCGACACCCACGCCCAGCGCCGGGTGCTGCTGGCGGTGCTGGCGGTCTTCGTCGTCTCCGGGTTCGTGTTCCTCACCTCGGTGCGCGAGGACTGGCCGCTGTGGACGGTGTTCGCCTCCGCCGCCGTCACCGGGGCCACCCTCCCGCCGGTGGCCTCGATGATCCGGGTGCGCTGGACCCACCTGCTGCGCGGGACGCCCCGGCTGCCGACCGCGCTGGCGATGGAGTCGGTGGTCGACGAGTTCGTCTTCATCGTCGGCCCGGTGCTGGTCACCTTCCTGTCCACCACCGGGCACACCACCTCGGGCGTGGTCACCGCCTTCACCCTGGCCGCCGTCGGCACCCTGCTCTTCGCCGCCCAGGGCCGCACCGAGCCGCCCCCCGCCCCGCACGAGCACCGCCGCGGGCCGTCGGCGATCCGGGTGCCGGGCCTGCGGGTGCTGTTCGTGGTGGGCGCCGCCGTCGGTGCCGTGCTCGGCACCCTGGAGATCGGGCTGGTCGCCTTCGCCGACGAGGCCGGCGCCCGGTCGCTGTCCGGCGTGCTCATCGCGGCGCTCGCCGCCGGGTCGATGGCCGCCGGCATCGGCTGGGGCACCGTGCACTGGCGGGTGCGGCTGCGGCACCGGCTGGTGGGGGTGCTCGTGGTGCTCACCGTGCTGACCGTGCCGCTGATGCTGGTCGAGGGCTTCTGGCTCATGCTGCCGCTGGTCCTGCTGGCCGGCATCGCCGTGTCGCCGGCGCTGATCAGCGCGTTCACCCTCGCCGAGGTGCTGGTGCCCCGGTCGGCGGTCACCGAGGCGTTCACCTGGATCGGCACCTCCCTCGCCCTGGGCGTCGCGGTCGGGGCGTCGCTGACCGGGAAGATCGTCGACAGCGCCGGGGCCAACGCCAGCTTCGTCGTCGCCACCGTGGCGGCCGGGGTGGCGGCGGTCGCCGTGGGGATCGCCCAACGGTGCCTGCACGTCCCGGCCGAGCACGCCCCCACCGCGGCCCTGGCGCACTGAGCGGGCATGGACCGGCAGTACGAGCTCCCCGGCATGGTCGTGCGGGAGCACACCGTCCCGGTGCCGCTGCGCTGGGGCGCGGACGACGGTGAGGCGATCTCGGTCTTCGTCCGGGAGCTGGTGCACCCCGACCGCCGGGACGACGACCTGCCGGTGCTCTGCTTCCTGCAGGGCGGCCCCGGAGGGAAGTCCCCGCGCCCGGTCGGCGGCGGGGACTGGATCGCCCGGGCGCTGCAGGACTTCCGGGTGGTGCTGCCCGACCAGCGGGGCACCGGCCGCAGCTCCCGGGTCACCGCCCGGCGGATCGGCGCCTTCCCCGACCCGCGGGCGGCCGCCGAGCACCTGCTCGCCTTCCGGGCCGACTCGATCGTGGCCGACGTCGAGCACGTGCGCACCACGCTCTACGGCGACCGGCCGTGGACGACGCTCGGCCAGAGCTACGGCGGCTTCGTCACCCTCACCTACCTGTCGCAGGCGCCGCAGGGGCTGGCGCGCTGCCTGGTCACCGGCGGGCTGCCGAGCCTGCGCCCCGGCGCCCGCGAGGTGTACCGCCGCACCCACCCCCGGGTGGCGGCGCGGACCCGGCGGTTCTACGAGCGGTTCCCGGACGACGTGGCGCGGGTCGCGGCGGTGGCCGACGTGCTCGACGAGACCGACGTCCGGCTGCCCGACGGCGACCGGCTGACCGTCCGCCGGCTGCAGACGCTGGGGCACGTCCTGGGGACGGGGACCGGCGCCGAGCAGCTGCACTGGCTGTTCGAGGAGGCCCTCGAGGACGACGGTGCCCCGGCCGACGCGTTCCTGGAGGCCGTCGCGCAGCGGACCTCCTACGCCGACAACCCGCTGTACGCGGTGCTGCACGAGAGCATCTACGCCGCCGGGCCGGGTGCGACGGCGTGGGCCGCGGAGGCCGAGCGCGGTCCGGAGGCCGACCCGGACCGGCGGCCGCTGCCGTTCACCGGCGAGATGGTCTTCCCGTGGATGTTCGACGAGGTCCGGTCGCTGAAGCCGTTCGGCCCCGCGGCCCGGGCGCTGGCCGCGGTGGGCTGGCACCCGCAGCTGTACGACCGGGCGGTGCTGGCGGCCAACGAGGTGCCGGTCGACGCCGTCGTCTACTTCGACGACATGTACGTCGACGCCGGCCTGTCCCTGGAGACCGCCGACGCTGTGGGCAACCTGCGGGCCTGGGTCACCAACGAGCACGAGCACGACGGCCTGCGCACCGGCGACGTCCTCGACCGCCTGCTGCGCCTGCGACACGGTTGAGCGGGCGCTTCGACCCGGCCAGCGACCACCGGCTGCCCGAGGCGTCCGGCCACGACGTCGAGGTGGTCGTGCGCTGCTCGGAGGGCTGCACCTCCAGCCTGGCCGCGGACGCGCTCCGCTCCCTCGGCCTGCACCGGGCGACCGACGTCGTCGGCGGCTTCTCCGGCTGGGTGGCCGTCGGGCTGCCGGCGGAGCTGCCGCGCTGACCCCCGGCACGGGGGGTGCGACGCTGTCCCGGTGCTGACGGACCCGCCACCCCCCGGCAGGGGCGGCCGGCCGGCCGCCGGCGGTGGCCGGGTGCTGGACGTGGCACCGGAGCGGCTGGGCCGCTGGCTGGACGGCGTCGCCGACCGGCACGGGTCGTTCACCGACGTCCGGGTGGACGACGCCGGGGTGGTGCACGTCACCTGCACGGACACCACCACGCTCGCGCTCACCGCCCCCTACGGCTGGACCCCGCCGTCCGGCGCGACGCTGGCCGCGTTCGGAGCTGCGGTCCGGGCGCCGCACCGGACGGCGGTGCTGCTGGTGCGCCGCGGCCGCTGGGCGGTCGGCGTCTTCGACGGTGCGCAGCTGGTGGTGTCCAAGGTCGACGCCCGGCAGGTGCAGGGCCGGACGGCGGCGGGCGGCTGGTCGCAGCAGCGGTTCGCCCGCCGTCGCGGCAACCAGACCGACGCCGTCGTCACCCACGCCGCCGACACCGCCGCCCGGGTGCTGCTGCCGCACGCCGGCGGCACCCGGGCGCTGGCCACCGGTGGCGACAAGGGGCTGGTCGCCGAGGTGATCGCCGACCCCCGGCTGCGGGCGCTGGCGGCCCTGCCCCGGCTCGGTCCGCTGGACGTCGGCGAGCCGACCAAGGCGGTGCTGCTGGAGACCCCGCCGCGGTTCCGCGCGGTGCGGGTGCACATCGTGGAGCCCGGCGACCGCAGCTGACCCTCAGCTGGTGTGGTGCACCTCCTGCAGCCGGTACACCGGGGTGGGGATGCCGGCCTGCCGCGCCTTCAGCTGCAGGGCGAGGTACAGCGAGTAGTGCCGCGACTGGTGCAGGTTGCCGCCGTGGAACCACAGCGCCTCCTGCTGGGTGGGCTTCCACATGTTGCGCTGCTCGCCCTCCCAGGGACCGGGGTCCTTGGTGGTGTCCGAGCCCAGCCCCCACACCTTGCCCACCCGGTCGGCGACCTCCTGGCTGATCAGGTCGGCCGCCCAGCCGTTCATCGAGCCGTACCCGGTGGCGTAGACGACGAGGTCGGCGGGGAGCTCGGTGCCGTCGGCGAGCACCACCGAGTGCTCGGTGAGGTGGTCGACCTGGCCCTTGACCAGCGCGACGTCCCCGTCGGCCACCAGGTCGGCCGCGCCCACGTCGATGTAGTAGCCGGAGCCGCGGCGCAGGTACTTCATGAACAGGCCGGAGCCGTCGTCGCCCCAGTCGTGGTCGAAGCCGGCGGCCGCGAGCCGCTCGTAGAAGTCGGCGTCACGCTCCCGCATCTGCTCGTACAGCGGGATCTGGAACTCGTGCATGATCCGGTACGGCAGCGAGGCGAAGACCAGGTCCGCCTTCTCCGTCGTCATCCCGGCGGCGACCGCCTCCTCGGAGTACAACGCCCCGAGGCCGATCTCCATCAGCGAGTCCGACCGGACGATGTGCGTCGACGAGCGCTGCACCATCGTCACGTCGGCGCCGTTCTCCCACAGCGCGCCGCAGATGTCGAAGGCGGAGTTGTTCGAGCCGACGACGACGCACGTCTTCCCGCGGTAGGCGTCCGGGCCCGGGTGGGCCGAGGAGTGGTGCTGGTCGCCGCGGAACACGTCCTGGCCGGGCAGGACGGGGACGTTCGGCTTCCCGGACATGCCGGTGGCCAGCACGAGCTGCTTCGGCCGCAGCTCCACCGGCTTCCCGTCGCGCTCGACGGTGACCCGCCACTCGCCGGTCGCCTCGTCCCAGGCGGCGCTCAGCGCCCGGGTGTTGGCCCAGTAGTCGAGCTCCATCACCCGGGTGTAGGACTCCAGCCAGTCGGCGATCTTGTCCTTGGGGGCGAACACCGGCCAGTTGTCCGGGAACTTGACGTACGGCAGGTGGTCGTACCAGACCGGGTCGTGCAGGCACAGCGACTTGTACCGGCTGCGCCACTGGTCACCCGGCCGCGGGTGCTTGTCGATGACGATGGTCGGGACGTCGAGCTGGCGCAGCCGCGCGCCCAGCGCGATGCCGCCCTGGCCGCCGCCCACGACCAGGACGTACGGCTGCGTCACGTAGCCGAGCTCGCGGGCCTCCCGCTCCCGGCGGTCCAGCCAGGTCTCCCGGTCGCGGTGGACGCCGTGCTCGGCGCCCTTGGGACGGCGGTCGCGGACCGGCTCCTCGTGGCCGGTCAGCTCGTACAGCGTGGTCAGCAGCGTCCAGGCGCGGCCGTCCTGCAGCCGCAGGTGCCCGCGCCCCCGGCCGACGGCCGTCTCGAACTCGACCCAGGCCTCGTCGACGCCGTCGGCCCCGGTGGGGGGCTCGGCGGTCCGGAACCCGTGCGGCCCGGTCGTCTCCAGCGTGGCCTGCAGCAGGTCGCGGACGCCGTCGTGCCCCTCGACGGTGGTGAGGTTCCAGCTGAACGCCACCAGGTCCCGCCAGAAGCAGGTGGGGGCGAAGAGGTCGACCGCGCGGTCGACGTCGCGCGCGGTGAGGGCGGCCTCGAAGGCCTCGAGCCAGGCGGTGACCCGCCCGGCCGGGTCGTCGGTGGCCGGGAGGCGGGTGTCGGTCTGGGTCACGGGGCAGCTCCTGCGTCCGCGGAGGAGTGGCCGCAGGTGCGGCGCCGGGTGCAGCTGACCACCCGACGCCGCCACGCCACCGGCCGAGCCGGTCGTCAGTCCGCCGGACGCTGAGCGTCCCTACCGCTTGTGTGACCCAGCTCACCCACGGTGAGCAGGGTGGGGAGTCAGCCGGTCGGCGTGGTGGTGGTGGTCAGCTCGACCTGCTCCTTGCGCAGCTCCTCGGTGACCGTGGTCTCCTCCGTCGCCCACGCGGTGGCGAGCCGGACCCGCTCCACCGGCCGCCGCTCGAGGGTCACCGACGGCTGCTCGGCGTAGAGGGTGACCCACTCCGACGCGCTGGTCGGCCGGCGGGCACCGGCCTCGGCGGCGTCCTCCGGTCCGCGGCCGCCGACGGAGGGGCCGACCGGCAGGTACTCGATCCGGGCCTGCTGCCGGGTGATCGTCACCGGCACCATGACCTCCTCGGTGACCTCCTCGATCCGCAGCACCGCCCGGGTCCACGGCTCCATGACGGTGCTCACCGCCAGCCGCTCCTCGGTGACGGTCATCGCCGTGTCGGCCGCCGTCCCCACCGTGGGGCCGGTGGGCTGGCCGTTCGCCGACGGCGGCACCGGTGGCAGCGTCGTCGTCCGCTGGGGCGCGCCGGCCGCCGGCGGGGCGAGGGACCGGTAGTGCGCGAGCAGCGTCGCCTCCTCGTCCGGGCTGAGCCGGTCGGGGGAGGAGACCCGCGGCGCGGCCCGGACGGCCTCGGCGGGGACGTCGAGCTGCAGCCGGCCGTCGGCGTACCGGGCGTCGGCGAGCGGTGCGATCACCGGGACGTCGTCCGGGGCGGCGTGCAGACCGGCGGACAGGCCCACCCAGGTGGGCTGCTCGGTCACGTCGTCCAGGAACACGGTGGTGACGGTCCCCAGCGCGTTGCCGTCACGGTCGTCGGCGATCGCCCCGATGACGGGGGGCAGAGCTGAGTCACTGGCCATGCCTGTGGATGGTCCGGAACCGGCCGGTCTACACATCGCGACGGCGGTCCACGGGAACTCGGTTGAGCCGGAACGGTGCCGCGCGTACCGTCCTCCGACCGTGTCCCCGACCTCCGCGACCACCGGGACCGCCCCCGATCCCGTCCTCACCGCCGAGCGGGCGCACCTCGCCCGCGCGGCCGACTGCCTGACCCGGATGCGCACCGCCGCGGTCGCCGTCACCGACGCCGGTGTCGACGCGTGGGCCTCCGAACGGCTGGGGGCCGCGCGCGCCGAACGGCTCGCCGCCCTGGCCGCCGACCCCGGCGTCCCGGCCTTCTTCGGCCGCACCGACACCGCCCCGGGCGACCGGGCGGGCGCGGAGACCTTCCACATCGGCCGCCGGCACGTGCGCGACGCCGACGGCGACCCGGTCGTCATCGACTGGCGGGCGCCGATGAGCCGGGCGTTCTACCAGGCCAGCGCCGCGGAACCGCAGGGCGTCGCCCGGCGGCGCCGGTTCGGCTTCGCCGGCGGCGAGCTGACCAGCTACGAGGACGAGGTGCTCGCGCCCGGCCAGGAGACCGGCGACAGCGCCTTGCTGCGGGAGGAGATCGAGCGGCCGCGCAGCGGCCCGATGCGCGACATCGTGGCCACCATCCAGCCCGACCAGGACGACATCGTGCGGGCGCCGCTGACCGAGTCGATCTGCGTGCAGGGCGCCCCGGGCACCGGCAAGACGGCGGTCGGCCTGCACCGGGCCGCCTACCTGCTCTACACCCACGGCGACCAGCTCTCCCGCACCGGCGTGCTCGTGGTGGGCCCCAACCGGGCCTTCCTCCGCTACATCGAGCAGGTGCTGCCGGCGCTGGGCGAGGTGGCGGTCGACCAGGCCACCGTCGCCGACCTGACCGCCCGGGTGCCGGTGCGGGCGCAGGACGTACCCGCGGCCGCCGTGCTCAAGGGCGACCCCCGGATGGCCGAGGTGCTCCGCCGGGCGCTGTGGGGCGGCATCCGCAAGCCGGTGGACTCCGTGCAGGTGACGCTGTCGGGCCGGCGGTACCGGATCGGCGAGGAGACGCTGAAGCGGTTCGTCGACGACCTGCGCCGGGCCGGCACCGGCAGCGCGGACGAGTCCCAGCGGGTGCACTACGCCGCCGGCCGGGAGCGGCTGGCGATGAGCCTGGCCGAGTACGCCCGGCGGCTCAAGGAGGTCGGCGGGGGCAGCCCGACGGACGCCGAGACCCGCCGGACCGCGCGCAGCGCCGAGGTGCGCGCCTTCTGCGACGCCGTCTGGCCCGCGGTGGACGCCGCCGCGCTGGTGGCCGACCTCTGGTCCGACCCGGCGCTGCTGGCAAGGGCGGCCCGCGGGGTGCTGAGCGAGGAGGAGCAGGCGCTGCTGCGCTGGCCGGCGCCGCCCCGGTCGGTGCGGACGGCCCGCTGGACCGCGGCCGACGCCGTGCTGGTCGACGAGGTCGCCGGGATGCTGGAGCGCACCCCCGGGTACGGCCACGTGGTGCTCGACGAGGCCCAGGACCTCTCGCCGATGGAGTGCCGGGCGGTCGCCCGCCGGCTGGCCGCCGGGTCGCTGACCGTGCTCGGCGACCTAGCGCAGGCCACCGGCCCCTGGTCGGCGGGCGACTGGGCGGGGACCCTCGCTGCGCTCGGCCGGCCGGACACCACGGTGCGCCCGCTCACCCGCGGCTACCGGGTGCCCGCGGAGGTGCTCGACTTCGCCAACCGGCTGCTGCCGCTGATCGCGCCCGGGCTCGGGGCGGCCACCGCCGTCCGCCGCGAGCCCGGTGCGCTCCGGGTGCGGCCGGTCGCGGCCCTCGCCGAGCCGCTGGTGGCGGTGGTCCGCGAGCTGGCCGCGGCCGAGGGGTCGACCGGCGTCGTCTGCGCCGACGCCGCGGTGCCCGAGGTGCTGCGCGTGCTCACCGCCGCCGGGCTGGAGGTCGCGGCGCTGGCCGACGACGGGGCGGCACCCACCCGCCTCTCGGTGGTGCCCGCGACGCTGGCCAAGGGGCTGGAGTTCGACGCCGTGGTCGTGGTCGAGCCCGCGGAGATCGTCGCCGCCGAACCCCGCGGGCTGCACCGGCTGTACGTCGTCCTGACCCGCGCGGTGAGCAGCCTGGTGGTCCTGCACCGCGGTGAGCTCCCCGGACCGCTGGCCGGCTGAGGGAGGGACCGTGCACGCACTGGCCTGGGTGGCCGCGGTGGTGGCCTTCGCCCTCGAGCTCGCCGCGCTGGGCGTGCTGGGCTGGGGCGGCTGGCAGCTGGGCGGTCCGACCGCCGTCGAGGTGCTGCTGGCCGGCGCGCTCCCGCTCGTGGCCGCCCTGCTCTGGGGGCTGTTCGCCGCCCCCCGCGCGGCGCACGGGTCCGCCCTCCGCCGGGGGGTGGTGCAGGCGCTGGTCTTCGGGGCCGCCGCCGTGCTGCTCGGCTGGGCGGCCGCCCCCGGCTGGGGCGTCGGCTTCGCCGCCCTGGTGGCCGCCGACCTGGTCGCGGCGCGGGTCCTGCCGGACGTGCAGTCGACCTCCGCCGGAGCCGGTCCCTAGGCTCCCGGCATGGCGGACTCCCTGCGTGACCTGCTGCGCACCCCGGCGGCCCCGGTCCGGCTCCCCGAACTCGACCCGCGCGGCACCCCGCTGGCGCCCGGGTCCAAGGAGCGCACCCGCGAGGTGATGATCGCCGAGGGGCAGCGGCTGGCCGAGCTGCAGGAGCGGCTCTACGCCGAGGGCGTCACCGGCGGGCACCGCCGCCTGCTGCTCGTGCTGCAGGGCATGGACACCAGCGGCAAGGGCGGTGTGGTCCGGCACGTGGTCGGCAGCGTGCAGCCGCAGGGCGTGCAGTACACCGCCTTCAAGAAGCCCACCCCCGAGGAGCTGCGGCACTCCTTCCTGTGGCGGGTGCGCAAGGCCGTGCCCGCCCCCGGGCTGGTCGGCGTCTTCGACCGCTCGCACTACGAGGACGTGCTGATCGGTCGCGTCCGCGAGCTCGCCGCGCCCGAGGTGGTCGAACGGCGCTACCGGGAGATCGTCCGGTTCGAGGCCCAGCTGGCCCAGGACGGCGTCACGATCGTCAAGGTCTTCCTGCACCTGTCCCCGTGGGAGCAGAAGCAGCGGCTGCTGGCCCGGCTCGACGACTCGGCCAAGCGCTGGAAGTTCAACCCGGGCGACATCGACGAGCGCGAGCTGTGGCCGGCCTACCAGCGCGCCTACGAGACCGTGCTGGAGCGCACCGACAGCGACGCCGCCCCCTGGTACGTCGTCCCGGCCGACCGCAAGTGGTACCGCAACTGGGCGGTGGGCCGGCTGCTGCTCGAGACGCTCACCGAGCTCGACCCGCGGCTCCCCGAGCCGTCCTACGACGTCGCCGAGCAGCGCGACCGGCTGATCGAGGAGCACCCGATCAGCTGACCGCCCGCCCCCGGCGCAACCGGGCGTCCAGCGCCTCGGTGCACAGCCAGCCGGCGATCAGCACCAGGTGCAGGAGGAACAGCCAGAACCCGACCGCGACCACCCCGCCGACGACGGTCAGCCCGCCGAACGGGGCGCCCAGGTCCAGCGGCAGGGACAGGAACAGCACGAACCCCTGCAGGAAGCCCGACAGCGACGCCGCGGTGAACAGCGCACCGGCCAGCACCGCGCCCCAGCGCAGCCGCCCGGCCGCCACTACCCGGAACACCCAGATCAGCGGCACGGTCAGCGCGAACAGCACCGAGTAGTAACCGACCGCGAACCCGCCCAGCGCCGCGCCGAACCCGGGCCGCTCGGCGAGGTCGGCCAGCAGCTCGCCGGCCAGCAGCAGCGGGTACAGCAGCAGCGGTGCCAGCAGCAGCAGCGGCAGCGACAGCAGCCGGCCGCGCCAGGCGGTGAACCGGTCGGCGGCCGGGCTGAACCGCAGGAGCGCACGGCGGATGCCCTCGCCGTAGAGCGAGATGGGCAGCAGGGTGAGCACGGCGCCCAGCGGGCTCAGCCCGGTGCCGGCCTCGGCCAGCCGGGCCAGCGCGTCCGGGGCGCCCAGCTCGGGGGGCAGCACGTCGGCCAGCCGCCCGGTGAGGTCGCGCACGCTCGCCGGGCTGGTCAGCCAGCTGGTCAGCCCCAGCGCCAGCACCAGCGCCGGCACGACGGCGATGCCGGCGTAGAAGGTGAGCCCGGCACCGATCAGCGCGGTGTCCCGGCCGCGCAGCCGTTGCCGGATGGTGTCCAGCAGGCCGCGGACCTCTCTCGCCACCTGCACCCGGCCATGTGACCAGGTGCGGCCCGGTCGCGCAGGTCGGACCGCCGAGGCGTTCAGCGCAGACCGATCAGGTGCTGCGCCGCGGCGAAGCCGCCCAGCCCGCTGACGGCGCCGCCGCGCACCGTGCCGCCGGAGGACGCCGCGACCACCCGGGGGTGCGCGGTGGCGACGCCCCAGCTGCCGACCTCGTCGTCCGTGGCGGCCACCGGCCAGGACAGGTCGCCGTGGAAGATGTGCCCGCCCGGCATGGCCAGCGCGGCCTCGACGTCCAGCGGCGAGGACGCCTGCAGGCACGGCCGGCCCCCGGCGTCGCGGGCGAGGCAGCCGGCCAGCGGCTCGGTCAGGTGCTCGTCGAGCTGGGCGACCACCCGGCGCACCGCCTCGTCGCGGGTGCCCACCGGGTCGGCGGCGTAGAGCTCGGCGGGGGTGTGCAGGCCGAACAGCGTCAGCGTGTGCAGCCCGGTGCTGCCGACGATCGACGGGTCGGTGAGGGAGTGGCAGTACACCTCGAAGGGGATGACGTCGGGCAGCTGCCCGGCCGCGGCCCGGGCGTACGCGGCGTCGATCTGCGACGCTGCCTCGTCGACGTGCACGGTGCCGCTGAACACCCGGTGCGGGTCGGCGCCCGACCGCAGCCCGGGCAGCCGCTCCAGCACCATGTTGACCTTCAGCTGCGAGCCCGACGGCCGCGCGGCCGGGGCGGCGCCCAGCAGCTCGTCGAGCACCGCCGGCGCCGCGCCGCTCACCGCGTACGCGCAGTCGGCGGCCGACGTCGTCCCGTCGGCGGCGGTCCAGTGCACCGTGACGCCGTCCGCCCGGGTCTCCACGGCGGTGACCGTCGCCCCGGTGACCAGCTCGGCGCCGGCGGACCGGGCCGCGGTCGCCAGTGCGCCGCTCACCGCGCCCATGCCGCCCACCGGCACCCGCCAGCGGCCGGTGCCGTTGCCCACCAGGTGGTAGAGGAAGCAGCGGCCGGCCAGCCCGTCGGCGGCGTGCACGTCGGCGAAGGTGCCGATCAGCCCGTCGGTCAGCGCGATGCCCCGGACGTCGTCGTCGGCCAGGTGGTCGGCGACCACGTCGGCCAGCGGGCGCTCGCGCAGGTCGTGCCAGATGCCGGGGTCGCGCAGCCGCCCCTCCAGCTCCGCCGCGGCCGGCAGCGGCTCGGTCAGCGTGGGGGCGAGGTCCTCGGCGAGGGTGGCGAGCCGGCCGTAGAACCGCTGCCAGCCGGCCAGCTCGGCGCCGGAGCCGGTGAGCTCGCGGAAGGACGCGGCGGTCGCCGGGCCCTCGTCCCGCTCGACGAGCAGGCCGCGGTGCCGGCCGCCGCGGACCAGTGGCGTGAAGGAGGCCACCGAGCGGTCCAGCAGCCGGACGGGCAGCGCCAGGTCGGTGACGATCCGGTCGGGCAGCAGGCTGACCAGGTAGGAGTACGCCGACAGCCGGACGTCGACCCCCGGGAACACCTGCTGGCTGACCGCCGCGCCGCCGACGACGTCGCGCCGCTCCAGCACGAGCACCGACCAGCCCGCCCGCGCCAGGTAGGCCGCGGCGGTCAGCCCGTTGTGGCCGCCACCGACGACCACGGCGTCGTAGCGGGCCGCGGTCACGCCAGCTCCCGCGCGAAGAAGACCGCGTACGGGTCGTCGACGCCGACGTAGTGCCCGAACGCCTCGACCGGCCGGTAACCCGCCGAGGTGTACAGCGCCACCGCCTCGGGCTGCCGGACGCCGGTCTCCAGCCGCACGGTCGTCCACCCACGGCGCAGCGCCTCGGCCTCCAGCCCGGCGAGCAGCAGCCTGGACACGCCGCGTCCGCGCGCCGCCGGGACGACGTACATCCGCTTGACCTCCGCCTCGGCGCCGGCCAGGGGGCGCAGCGCGCCGCAGCCGATCGGCGTGCCGTCGTCGTCCCGGGCGACCAGCACCACCGCGACGTCCGCGGCCGAGGGGGGCACGCCCGGCTCGCCGGCGCCGTCGTAGCGGACGCGCAGCTCCGCCTGCTGGGCCGTGGTGAGCGCGGCGACGTCCGGGTCGTCCCAGGCGGCGGGGGAGAGGGTCGGCACGGCGGTCATCCTCGCGGGCCGGTGTCCACCTGCTGCAGCAGGCCCCAGACGAAGCGGGCCCGGCGCCCGTCGGGCAGGTGCACCTCCCAGCGGGTCGTCACGCCGGGGTCGACGCCGACCGCCCCGGGCAGGGACGCGACGTCCGCGACGACGTGCTCCCACACCCGCAGCCCCCCGGTCGCCGCGGGCACCGGCGAGCCGGGCGCCCGGACGAGCTGCTCGTGCAGGACCGGTCCGTCCGGGGCGTCCGCCCGGCCGGCGCCGGAGAGGGTCTCCCAGCGCAGGTGCGGCCACAGCGGCAGGGCCCACTGCCGGGCGACCAGGGCCACGTCGCCGATGCGACGCTCGTCACGTCCATCCGGCGGCCCGAGCACCGCGGAGCGCAGCGCGACCCCGCGCGGCGACCGCGCCGCGTGCTGCAGCGACTGCCACCGGGTGTGCGCGGCGTGCGCCTCGGCACGGCTCGCGCCCAGCCGGCGGAGCGCGTCGGTGACCAGGTCGGGGCGCGTGTCGGCCATCCGGCGCAGCAGCACGAGGCAGAACTCGCGCCGTGCCAACCCCCTCATCGCGGCGAGCCTGTGACTCGGTGTGAGCGTGTCGGAGCACACGCCAGGAGTTTGTGCACAAATCCAGCCCAGCCGTTTGTCATCTCCCACCACCCCACCTACGGTGGGCGACGGTCCAGACGGGCAACGCAGTCACCCACCCGGGTGTCGACCGCCAGGACCGCCGCCGAACCACACCGTCCGCAGCGTCACCAGCGGGCACGTGGACCGGGGACCCACCGCAGCACTGGGGTGAAGCAGCGGACCCTCCCGAGGGTCTGCCGCCGGGTGTCTTCCCACCCGAACCCGTCAGCTAACTCGGTAGGCGGCAGGTGGAAGAAAGGACACACCCGCCGAACATGGCGAGTTCGCACCGCACTGCCCGTCGTGGCCGCACCGGCCGTCGGGCCCTCCTCACCCTCGTCGTCGCCGGCGGCGTCGTCCTCGCTCCGCTGCCGGCCGCTGCCGCGCCGGAGCAGGTCGCCACCTCCCAGGAGGCCGCCGCGCTCGTCGCCGAGCGCGCCCACCAACTCGAGGTCGTGACCGAGCAGTTCAACGACGCCCGCGAGTCGCTGAAGAGCGCGCAGGCCGCCGCCGAGGAGGCCGGGGCCGAGGCCGCCGCCGCCGAGGCCACCGTCACCGCCGCCCGCAGCCACGTCGTCGAGGTGGCGCGCAGCGCCTACACCGGCGAGAGCCTGAGCACCCTGCAGGCGATGCTCAGCAGCGACTCGGCCGACGAGCTGCTCGACCGGGTCGGCACCCTGGACACCATCGCCGACCACAACAACGAGCTGCTCGCCGCCGCGCAGCAGGCGACCGCGGACGCCGAGGCCGCGCAGGCCGCCGCGGCCCGGTCCGCCACCGACGCCCAGGCGCAGGTCGACCAGGTCACTGCCCAGCAGGCCGACCTGAACGCCCAGATCGCCGAGTACCAGGCGCAGTACGACCGGCTCTCCGCGCAGGAGAAGGAGGCGGCCCTGGCCGCCGCCGCCGCCGCGCACGCCGCAGAGTCGGCCGCGGCGGCCTCGGCCGCCGCGGAGCGCACGCCCGCCGCCTCGCGCGCCGACCGCCCGGCGGCCGGCCGCACCGGGACCTCGGCCCCGGCGGCGCCCGCCGCACCCGCGGCGCCCGTGGCCGGCAGCAGCGCCGGCGCCACCGCGGTGAACGCCGCGATGGCGCAGCTCGGCAAGCCCTACGTCTGGGCGGCCGCCGGCCCGAGCAGCTTCGACTGCTCCGGCCTGGTGCAGTACGCCTACGCCGCCGCGGGCATCTCGCTGCCGCACTCCAGCCGCGCGCAGGCCGGTGCCGGTCAGGCCGTGTCCCGCGACCAGCTGCAGCCGGGCGACGTGATCGCCTTCTACAGCCCGGTCAGCCACGTCGGCATCTACATCGGCAACGGCCAGATGGTGCACGCCCCGACCTCGGGTGACGTGGTCAAGGTCGTGAGCATCGACTACATGGGCTCGATCACCGCGATGCGCCGCGTCGGCTGAGGCCGCGCACCGCACCCCACCTGCCCCGGTCGCCCCTGGTGACCGGGGCAGCGTGCTGTCCGGGGCAGCGTGCTGTCCGGGGCAGCGTGCTGTCCGGGGTGCGAGCCCGGTCACACCGGCCGCCCCGGCACCATGGCACCCGTCCCGACCCCGGAGCCACCCGCCCCGAGCCACCCGAGGAGCGCCATGCCCGCCGCCCTGACCGACCCGCGGACCGTCGCCCGCGTGTTCCGCGTCGTCGCGATCGCCGAGGCGGTGTCCTGGGTGCTGCTGCTGGCGGGCATGTTCGTCAAGTGGGTGCTGGGCACCTCGGAGCTCGGCGTGCAGCTGGCCGGGCCGGTCCACGGTGCGGTCTTCGTGGCCTACGTGGCCGTCACCCTGGTCGCCTGGCGGGTGCTCCGCTGGTCGCCGGGCACCGCCGTCCTCGCGCTGGCCGCGTCGGTGCCGCCGCTGTGCACCGTGTGGTTCGAGCGCTGGGCGCAGCGCACCGGCCGGCTGCCGGTCGCGGCGGCGCCCTCCGCGCTGGCTGGCTAGCCTCCGCGCATGGCCGAACCGGTGCTCCCCTCGACCGCGCGCACCCTGCTGGCCCGCACCGCGCGGGTCCAGCGGGACGGCCGGGCGCCCAGCCTGGTCGCCGGCATCGTCCGGGACGGCGCGCTGGCCTGGTCCGCCGGCCGCGGCGACGTCGGCGAGCCGCACACCGACGTCCAGTACCGGCTGGGCTCGATCAGCAAGACCGTCACCGCGGTGGCGGTGATGCGGCTGCGCGACGAGGGCCGGCTGGGCCTCGACGACCCGCTCGAGCGGCACGTGCCGGGCACGCCGCTGGGCGACCGGACCGTCGGCCAGCTGCTCTCCCACCTCGCCGGCGCCACCTCGGAGAGCCCCGGCGGCTGGTGGGAGCGGGTCCCCGGCGGCCCGCTGGCCGACCTGCACCTCACCGGGGACGACGTCGTGCTCGGCGCCGCCCGCCGCTTCCACTACTCCAACCTCGGGTTCGGCCTGCTCGGCGAGCTGGTCGCCCGGCACCGGGGCCGGGCCTGGGCCGACGTCGTCCGGGACGAGGTGCTCGCGCCGCTGGGCATGACCCGCACCGACCCGCGGCCCACCGGCCGGGCGGCGCAGGGCTCGGCGGTGCACCCGTGGGCCGACGTCGTGCTGCCCGAGCCCGAGCACGACGCCGGGGTGATGGCCGCGGCCGGCCAGCTCTGGGCCACCCTCGCCGACCTCGGCCGGTTCGCCTCGTTCCTGCTGGGCGACACCGGCGACGTGCTCTCCCCGGCGACGCTGGAGGAGATGACCGTGCCCGCGGGCGTGGACTCCTCGGCCCCGGGCTGGTCGGCGTACGGGCTGGGGGTGCAGGTGCTCCGGGTCGACGGCCAGGTGCTCGTCGGCCACGGCGGCTCGATGCCCGGCTTCCTGGCCGGGGTCTTCGTCGACCGTGCCGAGCAGGCCGGCGGGCTGATGCTGGCCAACACGACCAGCGGGCTGGACCTGCTCGTGCCCGGGCTGCTGGCCGACCTGCGCGCCGCCGAACCGAGGGTGGTCGAGGCCTGGACGCCGTCCCCGCCGCCGGTGCCGCTGGACCTGCTGGGCGTCTGGTTCTGGGGTCCGGCGCCGCACGTGCTGCGGGCCGAGGCCGGCGGGCTGCTGCACCTCGGGCCGATGCCCGGGCGCGGCGGGCGGGCCAGCCGCTTCGCGCCCCGCGCGGACGGCACCTGGGTCGGGCTGGACGGCTACTACGCGGGCGAGACGCTGCGCATCGCACCGGACCACCTGGACCTGGCGACCTTCGTCCTCACCCGCACCCCCTACGACCCGGAGGCCCCGGTGCCCGGCGGGGTGGACGAGCGCGGCTGGACCTGAGCGGTCGGACGGAGGCGGCGACCGCTCAGCGGTCGAAGGCGTCCATGGTCGTCCGCACGACGACGGCGTAGGCCAGGTGCGGCACGAGGTCGCTGACCCAGTCGGTGGCCGACCAGGTGCGCGGGTCGGTGATGCCGAGGGCGGTCATCGGGCCGTTCGCCGCCACCAGCACGCCCACGGTGGTGAGCGCGGTCCCGACCAGCGGGCTGCTGCGGAAGCCGGCGGCCCGGGCCAGGCCGGCCAGCACGCCGACGCCCACGCCCGCCACCAGGCCGGTCAGGGGTCCGAGCCCCTGCACCCGGTTGTCGCGGACCTCGCCCTCGCCGGGGATCGGGACGTGCGCCTTGCCGGCCAGCGCCTCCACGGTCTGCTCCGGCGTGGAGCTGCTGCCGCGGCCGCGGACGGCCATGTCCAGGTAGGTGACCGCGTTCAGCGCCGTCGACCCGGCCGCGCCGGCGGCGGCGCCGCGCAGCACCCACCCGAGGGTGCTGGTCCGGGTCCGGCCGGCGCCGATCGTCCGCGCGAGGGTGGTGGTGAGGGCCATGGCCGCGGCTACCCGGGTGGCGCGGGGGCCGAAACCGGCCGCACGCTGGAGGGGTGGACGACGTCGACCGGCAGCTGGAGCGGACGATCGACGCGCTGCTCGACCAGCGCCGGGACGGCGCCACGATCTGCCCGTCGGAGGCCGCCCGCGCCGTCGACCCCGAGGACTGGCGGGCGCTGATGCCGGCGGCCCGGGACGCGGCCGGCCGGCTGGCGGCGGCCGGGGCGGTGCAGGTGACCCAGCGCGGGGAGGTCGTCGACGTCGCGACCGCCCGCGGCCCGGTGCGGATCCGCCGTCCGCGCTGAGCTCAGCCCTCCGGCGCGGGGCGGGGCGCCCCGGCGGCGCGCTCCAGCAGCGGCGTCATCCGGTGGTCGACGAAGCGCCGCAGCGCCAGGTTGGTGTCGGTGCGCTGGACGCCGGGGATGGCCAGCACCTGCTCGGTGATCCGCCACAGGTCGTCGGCGTCGACGGCCACCACCTGCACGAGCAGGTCGGCGACCCCGGACAGGCCGGTGACCTCCAGCACCTCCGGGATGGCCGCCAGCGCGTCGGCGACGTCGGACAGGCTGCGCTGCACCACCTGCACCGTCACGTACGCGCCCAGCCGGTAGCCCAGCGCCTCGGGACGCACCCGGCGCTCGAAGGCCGCGAGCACGCCGGTGGACTCGAGTCGCACCAGCCGGGCCTGCACGGTGTTGCGGGCGAGCCCGAGCTGCTGCGCCAGCGACAGCACCGTGGCCCGCGGGTCCTCCGACAGGGCGAGGAGCAGCCGGGCGTCGGTGGCGTCCAGGCGGTCGGGGCTGGCGGGCACGTTGCTCAGTCTGACATGCGTGGACGTCCTAGTACCGGTCATCGTGCGCACTCACCGGGGCGGAGGTTGCGCAGATCGGCTCCGTGGTGATCTGCTCCACAAGCGGTTCCGGCGTGCCACGATGTGTGAGTGGCGCCACATCCCGGTGCTGCTAGGACGTCCACCGACGGGCGCCCGGTGACCCCGGCACCCGCGAGACGGCGAGGAGATCGGCATGAGCACGCTGTCGCAGACCACCGAGGTGGTCGACCCCGTCCCCGGGGCCGGCGCACCGCACCTGCCCGGGCAGCCCGACCTGGTGCAGCTGCTCACCCCGGAGGGCGAGCGGGTCGAGCACCCCGACCACCCGCTGGACGTCTCCGACGACGAGCTGCGCTCCCTGTACCGCGACCTCGCGCTCGTGCGCCGCTGGGACGTCGAGGCCACCGCCCTGCAGCGCCAGGGCGAGCTGGGCATCTGGGCGTCGCTGCTGGGCCAGGAGGCCGCCCAGGTCGGCGCCGGCCGGGCGCTGGCCGCCGACGACATGGCCTTCCCCACCTACCGCGAGCACGGTGTGGCGTGGACCCGGGGCGTCGACCCGCTGGACGTGATCAGCCTGTTCCGCGGCGTCGACCAGGGCGGCTGGGACCCGGTGGAGCGGCGGTTCAACCTCTACACCGTGGTCATCGGGGCGCAGACCCTGCACGCCACCGGGTACGCGATGGGCCTGCAGCGCGACAGCGCGGAGGACGCCGCGCTGGCGTTCCTCGGCGACGGCGCGACCAGCCAGGGCGAGGTGAACGAGGCGATGATCTGGGCCGCCACGTTCTCGGCCCCGGTCGTCTTCTTCTGCCAGAACAACCAGTACGCCATCAGCGTGCCGATCGAGCGGCAGTCGCGGGTGCCGCTGTTCCGCCGGGCCGCGGGCTTCGGGTTCCCCGGCGTCCGGGTCGACGGCAACGACGTCCTCGCCGTCCTGGCCGTCACCCGGTCCGCGCTCGCCGCCGCCCGCGAGGGCCAGGGGCCGACCTTCATCGAGGCGTTCACCTACCGGATGGGCGCGCACACCACCTCCGACGACCCCACCCGCTACCGGCTCGCCAGCGAGCTGGAGGAGTGGAAGCTGCGCGACCCCATCGCCCGGCTCAAGGCGTACCTGTCCCGGTCGGGGATCGCCGACGCCGGCTTCTTCGCCGGGATCGAGGCCGAGGGCGACGAGCTGGCGGCCCACATCCGGAAGGGCACGCTGGAGATGCCCGACCCGGCCGGCACCGAGATCTTCGACCACGTCTACGCCGAGCAGACCCCCGAGCTGGCCCGCCAGCGCGCGGAGTTCGTGGCCTACCACGCCAGCTTCGAGGGAGAGGGTCACTGATGTCCGAGACGCTCACCATCGGCAAGGCGCTCAACCTCGGCCTGCGCCGGGCGATGGAGGACGACGCCAAGGTCGTGCTGATGGGCGAGGACATCGGCCGGCTCGGCGGGGTCTTCCGGATCACCGACGGCCTGCAGAAGGACTTCGGCGAGGCCCGGGTCGTCGACACCCCGCTCGCGGAGGCCGGCATCCTCGGCACCGCCGTGGGCCTGGCGATGCGCGGCTACCGGCCGGTCTGCGAGATCCAGTTCGACGGGTTCGTCTTCCCCGCCTACAACCAGATCGTCACCCAGGTCGCCAAGATCCACGCCCGGTCCAAGGGCCGGCTGCCGATGCCGATCGTCATCCGCATCCCCTTCGGTGGCGGCATCGGCGCCGTCGAGCACCACAGCGAGAGCCCCGAGGCGTACTTCGCGCACACGGCGGGCCTCAAGGTGGTCGCGGTCAGCTCACCGGCCGACGCCTACTGGGGGATCCAGCAGGCGGTCGCCCACCCCGACCCGGTCGTCTTCCTCGAGCCGAAGCGGCGGTACTGGGAGAAGGGGCAGGTCGACACCGGGGCCACCCCCGGCGCGCTGTTCTCATCCCGGGTGGTGCGCGGTGGCGACGACGTCACCGTGCTGGCCTACGGCCCGATGGTGAAGACCGCGCTGCAGGCCGCCGAGGCCGCCGCGGAGGAGGGCCGGTCGCTCGAGGTCATCGACCTGCACACGCTCTCGCCGCTGGACCTGGAGCCGGTCTACGAGTCGGTGCGCCGCACCGGGCGGTGCGTCGTGGTGCACGAGGCCCCGACCACCCTGGGCCTCGGTGCGGAGATCGCCGCCCGGGTCACCGAGACCTGCTTCCACTCGCTCGAGGCGCCGGTGCTGCGGGTCGGTGGCTACGACACGCCCTACCCGCCGTCCAAGTTGGAGGAGGAGTACCTCCCCGACCTCGACCGCGTGCTCGACGCCGTCGACCGATCGCTGGGGTTCTGATGGCCGACCTGCGCCAGTTCAAGCTGCCCGACGTCGGCGAGGGCCTCACCGAGGGCGAGATCCTGTCCTGGCTGGTCGCCGTCGGCGACACCGTCGTGGTGAACCAGCCGCTGTGCGAGGTCGAGACGGCCAAGGCCGCCGTCGAGCTGCCCAGCCCGTTCGCCGGCACGGTCACCGCGCTGCACTTCGAGCCGGGGACGACGGTCGACGTCGGCGCCCCGATCATCACCATCGACGTCGGTGGGGACGGCGCGACGGCCGGCGGTGCGACCGCACCGGCCACTGCACCCGAGCCCACCGCGCCCACCGGCTCCGGGCTGATCGGCGAGACGAACGCCAACGGCCGGACCGCGGTGCTGGTCGGCTACGGCCCGCGCAGCACCGAGGCGCGGCGCCGGCCCCGGCGCACGGGCGAGGCCGCGGCCGCCCGCGCCACCGCACCGCAGGTCCTCCCCGAGGCCGACTACGGCTCGGGGTCCGACCGGCCGCCGTTGCTGGCCACCGCCCCGGACGCGACGGTGAAGCCGGTGCGGCACGGCGGGCTGGAGACCGGCCGGGCCGCCGAGGCGCACCTCGCCGGCGCCGACGCCGCCCCGGCGCCGGTCGTCCCGGCCGCCCCGGGCCGTGGCGCCCTGCGCCCGCTGGCCAAGCCGCCGGTGCGCAAGTACGCCAAGGACCTCGGCATCGACCTGGCCTCGGTCACCGGCACCGGCGAGGGCGGGGTGATCACCCGCGCCGACGTCGACGCGGCGCGCAGCGCGGTGGCGCCTGCCCCGGCGCCCAGCGTGGTGCGGACGGCCGCAGCCGGGGACACCCGGATCCCGGTCAAGGGCGTCCGCAAGCACACCGCCGCGGCGATGGTGGCCAGCGCGTTCACCGCGCCGCACGTCACCGAGTTCCTCACCGTCGACGTCACCCGCACCATGAAGCTCCGCGAGCGGCTCGCCGCCCGGCCGGAGCTCGCCGGGGTCAAGGTCAGCCCGCTGCTGTTCGTGGCCAAGGCCGTCCTGCTCGCCGCGCAGCGGCACCCGATGGTCAACAGCTCCTGGGACGAGGCGGCGCAGGAGATCGTCGTCCACGGCGCGGTGAACCTCGGCATCGCGGCGGCCACGCCGCGCGGCCTCGTCGTCCCCAACGTCAAGGACGCCGGCCGGCTCTCCCTCGTGGAGCTGGCCGGGGCGCTGGCCGACCTCACCGCCACCGCCCGCGCCGGGCGGACCCCGCCCGCAGACATGTCCGGCGGCACGCTGACCATCACCAACGTCGGGGTGTTCGGCGTCGACACCGGGACGCCGATCCTCAACCCCGGCGAGTCGGCGATCCTGGCCTTCGGGGCGGTCCGGGACACGCCGTGGGTGCACAAGGGCAAGGTCGTGCCGCGCAAGGTCACCACCCTGGCGCTGTCCTTCGACCACCGCGTCATCGACGGGGAGCTCGGCTCGCGCTTCCTCGCCGACGTCGGCGCCCTGCTGCACGACCCCGGCACGGCGCTGGTCTTCTGAGGCGTCCGGCCGGTCGGCGGCGCTAGCGTGCCCTGGTGACCGACCTCGACCGGCTGCTGTCCTTCGCCGCCCGCTCCCGCGTCGCCGGCGGGTTCGGGTACGCCGGCGACGACGGCGCCGTGCTGCCCGATCGGCCGGTCGAGACCTGGATCAGCGCCCGGATGACCCACGTGTTCGGGCTGGCCACGCTGCTCGGCCGCGCCGGCGCGGCCGAGCTGGCCGCCCACGGCGTCACGGAACTGCGCCACGGCCCGCTGCACGACGCCGGGCACGGCGGCTGGCGGGCGGCCACCGACGACGACACCAAGGCCGCCTACGTGCACGCGTTCGTGGTGCTGGCCGGCGCCACCGCCACCGCGGCCGGCATCGACGGCGGCCGGCCGCTGCTGGACGAGGCGCTGGAGGTCTGGGAGCAGCGCTTCTGGGACGACGACGAGGGGCTGGCCCGGGAGTCCTTCGACCGCTCCTGGACGACGTCGGAGGACTACCGGGGCGCCAACGCCAACATGCACGGGGTCGAGGCGGCGCTGGCCGCGGCCGACGCCCTGGCCCCGACCGACCCGGGCACCGCGGCGCGGCTGCGCAGCCACGCGCTGCGGGCGACCGAGCGGATCGTGCACGGCTGGGCGCGGGAGCGCGACTGGCGGCTGCCCGAGCACTTCACGCCCCGCTGGCAGCCGCTGCCGGAGTTCAACCGCGACCACCCGGCCGACCCGTTCCGGCCCTACGGCGTCACCGTCGGCCACCAGTTCGAGTGGGCGCGGCTGTGCCTGCACCTGGCCGCGGCGCTGGGCGAGCACGCCCCCGGCTGGCTGCACACCGACGCCGACCGGCTCTTCCTCGCCGCCACCGAGCGGGGATGGGCCGCCGACGGGCACGAGGGCTTCCCGTACACGCTGGACTGGGAAGACCGCCCGGTGGTCGGCGCCCGGATGCACTGGGTGGTCTGCGAGGCGGTCGCCGCGGCGGCGGTGCGCTACGCGGTGACCGGCGACCCGCGGGCGCTCACCCTGCAGCGCCGGTGGGCCGACCACGGCGAGCGGCGCTTCCTCGACCCCGCCGTGGGCAGCTGGCACCACGAGCTGACCCCCGAGGGCGCTGTCGGCACCGGCACCTGGGCCGGCAAGCCGGACGCCTACCACCTGGTGCAGATGCTGCTGCTGCCCGGCCGCCCCGTCCGGGGCAGCGTCACCGGCGCGGTGCTCGCCTCCCGCTGACGGCCCCGCCGCCGGACCGGGGCTGCGGGGCGGCGGATGAGTGGTGCACGACCGGGTGGGGCATGGAGCCGGTCATGACCTCGACCACCCCCCTGCGCGCCCTCGCGCTCACCTGCAGCCTCAAGCCGTCCCCCGCGCCGTCCAGCACCGACCTGATCGCCCGCCAGGTGCTCGACGCCCTGGCCGAGCACGGGGTCGAGGGCGAGCTGGTCCGGGTGGTCGACCACGACGTCAAGCCCGGCGTCGAGGTCGACATGGGCGAGGGCGACGCCTGGCCGGCCATCCGGGCCAAGATCCTGGCCAGCGACGTGCTGCTGATCGCCACCCCCACCTGGGTCGGCCAGATGAGCAGCGTCGCCAACCGGGTGGTGGAGCGGCTGGACGCCGAGATCTCCGAGACCGACGACGAGGGCCGCCCGCTCACCGCCGGCAAGGTCGGCATCGTCGCCGTCGTCGGCAACGAGGACGGCGCGCACAAGATCTGCGCCGACCTGTTCCAGGCGCTGGACGACGTCGGGTTCACCGTCCCGTCGCAGGGCGCCACCTACTGGAACGGCGAGGCGATGCACGGCACCGACTACCAGGACCTCGACGAGACGCCGGAGGCCGTGGCGACCACCACGGCCACGCTGGCCCGCAACACCGCCCACCTGGCGCGGCTGCTCAAGGCGGCGCCGTACCCGCCGGCGCCCTGACCGGTCACCCCGCGGGGAACAGCCAGCCCAGGCTGCGTCGGGCGGCCGCACCGTGGGCCGCCCGGCCGGCCCGGTGGCCGGGCTCCCGGGACCAGGCCAGGTCCTCCAGCGCCGCGCACCGGGCAAAGAACGCGACCCGGTCGTGGTCGGGGGCGTCCGGCCCGTAGGTGGCCAGCAGCCGGTCGAGGAAGTCCGGGCCGAAGTCCCGGTAGGGGCGGGCCAGGTCCAGCGCCGGGTCGGTGGCCGCGGCGTCGGACCAGTCGAGCACCCCGGTCAGCCGGTCGCCGTCGGCGAGCAGGTGCTCGGCACCCAGGTCGGCGTGCGCGAGCACCCGGCGTCCGCCGGGCGGGGGCACCGTGGCGTGCAGGACGTCGAGCAGCTCCGGAGGGCCGGTGAGGCCGGTCAGCCAGTCGTGCGGGTCGGCCTCCTCGACCGGCACCAGCCCGGCCGGGTCGACGGCGTGCAGCTCGCGGAGGAAGCGGCCGAGCTGCCGCGCCTGCGCCGGGGTGCCGGCGTGCCCGAGCAGCGGCCGGCCCGGCAGCAGCCGGTAGGCCAGCACACCGTCGTCCGGGTCGGCGAACACCGGCTCGGGGACGGCGAGCGGCAGCCGCGGGACCAGCGCGCGCAGCAACCGGGCCTCGCCCACGACGTCCGGTCCGCGGCTGACCCGCAGCACCAGGTCGCCGGCGAGGAACGCGGTGTTGTCCAGCCCCGACCCGAGCTCCTGCAGCCCACCGGCTGACCCGGCGTGCCGGCGCAGCGCCCGGGCGGCCCGGTCCCGGCTCGTGCCCTCCACCGCGCCCAGCATGGCACCACAGCGGGCTCTGCGGGACGCCGACGGCGCCCGCCCTCGAGGAGGACGGGCGCCGCGGTGACGTGCTGGTTCGGCCCCCTGCAAGGGGCCCTCTGCTACTCGGCGTCGAGGTCGGTGGCCACCATGTCGGCGATCCGGGCCAGCACGGCCTCGTCGTCGCTGCTCACGGTGACCTCGGTGCCCTGCTTGGCCCCCAGCGTCATGATCATCAGCGGGGACCCCGCGTCGATCGGGTTGCCGCCGGGCGCGGCCAGCGTGACCGGCACCCCGGACTTCGACACCGCTTCGGCGATGAGGGCGGCGGGCCGGGCGTGCAGGCCGACGGCGGAGCCGACGGTCACGGTCTTGGAGGGCATCGATGCCTTCTTTCTGGTCGACGAGCTGGGGGTCAGTGTGCCGGTCCGGCGACTGCCGGGCGTGCGGGGGCGGTGCGGCTGGCCGGGCTGTGCGCGTGCGCGAGGTCCACGGCGTCCTCGGGTGCGACGTCGGCGTCCTTCCGGCCGATGCTCTTGGCGACGGTGACGGCGAGGGCGCCGACCACCATCCCGACCAGGACCGCCACGATGAACAGCACGGCGTTGCTCATCGCGAAGAAGACGAACACCCCGCCGTGCGGCGCCCGCAGCTCGACGCCCGCGGTCGCCACGATCGCACCGGTGGTGGCCCCGCCCAGCATCATCGAGGGGATGACGCGCAGCGGGTCGGCCGCGGCGAACGGGATGGCGCCCTCGGAGATGAACGAGGCGCCCAGCAGCCAGGCCGCCTTGCCCTGGTCGCGCTCGGCCTCGGTGTACAGCCGGGGCCGGATCGCGGTGGACAGCGCCATCGCCAGCGGCGGCACCATGCCCGCGGCCATGACGGTGGCCATGATCACCAGCGACCCGCGGCCGGCGTCGGCGGTGAGGCCGGTGGTGGCGAAGAGGTAGGCAGCCTTGTTCACCGGGCCACCCAGGTCGAAGCACATCATCAGGCCGAGGATGAGGCCGAGCAGGAGCGCGGAGGTGCCGGTCAGCCCGTTGAGGAAGTCGGTCAGGCCGCTGAGCACGTTGGCCAGCGGGCGGCCGAGCACCGCGACCATCAGGCCGCTGGAGATCAGCGTGGCCAGCAGCGGGATGATCACGACGGGCTGCAGCCCGCGGGCGAAGGTGGGCAGCTTCCAGCCGGCGATCCACTTCGCCGCGAACCCGGCGATGATGCCGCCGACCAGGCCGCCGAGGAACCCGGCGCTCAGGGTCACGGAGATGGCGCCGACGACGAAGCCGGGGACGATGCCCGGCCGGTCGGCGATCGCGTAGGCGATGTAGCCCGCCAGCGCCGGCACCAGGAAGGTGAACGCCGCCTGGCCGAGCACGGTGCACAGCGCGCCGAGGTAGCCCCAGAACCCGTCGTTCAGGCCCTCCAGCGACGCGGCGTCCGGCAGGTTGAAGAAGGTGTTGTTGAACGCCCAGTTCTGGGCGAAGGTCAGCCCGTCGGCGCTCGGGTCGGAGTTCACGATCTGGTACCCGCCGAACAGGAACCCCAGCGCGATCAGCAGACCGCCGGCCGCGACGAAGGGGATCATGTAGCTGACGCCGGTCAGCAGCCAGCGGCGGATCTCCGCGCCGGTCGACGGCCGGTCGCCGCTCGCCGCGGCGGTGGCCCCGTCGGCGGCGGTGCCCGGCACCCGGCGGGCGTCGGGGTCGTCGGCGGCGGCGAGCGCCTCGCGGATCATCACCTCGGGCTCGTTCATCGCCCGCTTGGTCCCGGACTGCACCAGCGGCTTGCCGGCGAAGCGCTCGCGGTCCTTGACGCCGACGTCGACGGCGAAGATGACGGCGTCCGCCCGGGCGATGACCGCCGGGTCCAGCGGCGTGGAGCCCGACGACCCCTGGGTCTCCACGTGCAGCTCGACGCCCATCTCCTCCGCCGTGGCGGTGAGCTTGTCCGCGGCCATGTAGGTGTGCGCGATGCCGGTCGGGCAGGCGCTGACGGCGACCAGGCTGCGGCCGGCGTGCGCCGGCGCCGACGGGGCCGGGGTCTGCGGTGCCGGTGCGGCGGCGGCCGGGGTCTCCGCGGGGGAGACGACCTCCTGGACCAGGGCCACGACCTCCTCGGCCGAGCCGGCTGCGCGCAGCGACGCGACGAACTCCGGCCGCACCAGGGCGCGGGCCAGCGCGGTGAGCAGGGTGAGGTGGTCGGCGTCCCCGTGCTCCGGGGCGGCGATGAGGAAGGCCAGGTCGGCGGGGCCGTCCGGCGCCCCGAAGTCGACCTTCGGCTGCAGCCGGGCGAACGCCAGCGACGCCTGCGTCACCGCGGCCGAGCGGCAGTGCGGGATCGCGATGCCGCCGGGCAGGCCGGTGGCGGCCTTGGCCTCGCGGGCCATCGCGTCCTCGTGCAGGGCGTCGGCGCCGGTGGCCCGCCCGGCCCCGGCGACCAGCGCGGCGAGCCGGTGGACGACGGAGCCCTTGTCGGGGCCGAGGTCGGCGTCGAGCGCCACCAACTCGGTCGTGATCAGTGCGGACATGGTGTTCCCCCGGGTCGGGTCAGCGGGCGTCGGCACCGGCGGCCGGGACGGCCTCGGCGGGAGCAGCGTGGGTGGCGGCGTGGGTGGCGGCGTGGGTGGCGGCGTGGGTGGCGGCGTGGGTGGTGGTGTGGGTGGTGGGGCGGCCGGGCAGGCCCGGCGTGACCGGGACCGCCGACGGGTCGGCCTGGGCCGGTGTCGGGACGGCGGAGCCCGGCAGGGCGGCGCTGGCGGACCCGTAGGCGACCGCGCGCTGCAGCCGGCCCGCCGGGCCGAGGCCGGCCAGGGCGGCGAGCACGTAGCCGGCGAGGCTGGAGTCGCCGGCGCCGACGGTGCTGCGGACGGTGGTCCGCGGCGGCCGGGCCGACCACACGCCCTCGGCGGTGGACAGCACGGCGCCGTCCCCGCCCAGGGTCAGCAGCACCTCGGCGACCCCGCGGTCGTGCAGCGAGGCGACGGCCGCGAGCGCGACGTCCGGGTCACCGGTGACCGCGTCCTCCGGCAGGCCGGCCAGCTGGGCCAGCTCCTCGGTGTTCGGCTTGAGCAGGTCGGGGGCGGCGTCCGGGCCGGCGGCGAGCAGCGCCAGCAGCGGGGCCTCGGAGGTGTCCACGGCGATCCGGGCGCCGGTGCTGCGCAGCGAGCGGACCAGCGTGGCGTACCAGTCCGGCGGCGCGCCGGGCGGCAGCGAGCCGGAGAGCACCACCCAGCGGGCACCGACCGCGTGCTCGTGCACGGCGGCCTCCAGCGCGGCCAGCGCCGTCGCGTCCAGCCGGGCGCCGGGCTCGTTGAGCTTGGTCGTCGTCCCGTCGGGCTCGGTGAGGGTGTAGTTGGTGCGCACCGGGGCGGCGATCGGCACGCTGGCCAGCCGCAGCCCGAGCCGGTGCAGCGCCCGGACGACGGGGTCGTCGTCGGCCGCCGGCAGCACCGAGACGACGTCGGCGCCCGCGGCGGCGATCGCCCGGGAGACGTTGACGCCCTTGCCGCCGGGCTCGGTGTGGCTGACGCCGAGCCGGGTCACGCCGCCCCGCTCCAGCGGACCGGGGAGGTCCAGCGTGCGGTCCAGGCTCGGGTTGGCGGTCAGCGTGACCACTCGTCCACCGGCCCCGGTGGAGTGCGTCCTCATGCGACGAGCACCTCGATCCCCTGCGCTTCGAGTTCGGCGACGACGGCCGGGTCGGCCTCGTCGTCGGTCACCAGGACGTCGACGTCCTCGACGGCCGCGAAGCGCACCAGGTGCTCGCGGCCGATCTTGCTGCTGTCGCCGAGCACGACCACCCGCTGGCCGGCGCGGGCCATCGCCCGCTTGACCGCGGCCTCGGCCTCGTCGGGGGTGGAGAAGCCGTGCCCGGCGCTGATCCCGTTGGTGCCCAGGAAGACGACGTCGGCCCGCAGGTCGGTCAGTGCCGCGACGGTGGACTCCCCGACCGCGGACTGGGTGATCCCGCGGACCCGTCCACCGAGCACGTGCAGGGTGATCCCGGCGGCGCCGGCGAGCCGCGCGGCGATCGGCACCGAGTTGGTGGCCGCGACCAGCGCCCGGTCGCCGGGCAGCAGCTCGGCCAGCGCCGCGGTGCTGCTGCCCCCGTCGAGGATGACCGAACCGGAGGCGCCCGGGAGCAGTGCCAGGGCGGCGGCGGCGATCCGGCGCTTGGCGTCGGTCCGGGTGCTGCGCCGCTCCCCGAGCGCGGGCTCGACCACGGTGAGCGTGCCCGCCGGGACGGCGCCGCCGTGCACCCGCCGGAGCATCCCGGCCCGCTCGAGGACGGCGAGGTCGCGTCGGACGGTCTCGGTGGTCACCCCGAAGTGCTCGGCGACCGCGGTGACGGCGACCCGGCCCCGCTGGGTGACCAGGCCGGCGATGGCCTGCTGGCGCTCCTCGGCGTACACGGTCACCTCCTGGGTGGCACGGTGGAGCCGCGCGGAGCGGCCCTACGGCGAGCGATGCCCGATCGTGTGGCTTTCGGGCTGTGTTCATGTTGTTCTACGTGGGATCAGTTGACAAGTCAAGGCCCATTCGTGACTCTGGTCACCGGAACGCACCACCGTCGCTGCGCCGCTCCGCACTCCCCGACCGACCACCGACGAGCCAGCCACGACGCCACCCGTCCGCGGACGGGTCCCCGCCGGGTACGAGCAGACAGTGAGGCCAGCCATGTCCACCACCCCGACCGGAACCGGGCTACCCGCGGAGGGCCTCTCCGGGGCCACCGTGCTGACCGGGACCCCCGTCGTCCCCGGCGTGGCCCTGGGGCCCGTCGTCCGCCCGATCGGCGCGGTCGAGCTGCCGGCCACCCAGGGGCCGTGGATCGCAGAGGACCGGCGGGCGGCCGAGAAGGACCGGTTCACCGCAGCGGCCGATGCCGTCGCCGAGCGGCTCGCCGGCCGGGCCGCCGCGGCCACCGGCGTGAGCGCCGAGGTGCTCGCCACGACCGCGCAGCTGGCCCGGGACCGCGGCCTGCTGTCCACCGTCGAGCAGCGCATCGGGGACGGCGCGTCGGCGGAGGTCGCCACGGTGGGGGCCGCCGAGCAGTTCGTCGAGCTGTTCACCAGCCTGGGCGGGGTGATGGCCGAGCGGGCCACCGACGTCCGCGACGTCCGCGACCGGATCGTCGCCGAGCTCACCGGGCAGGGCGAGCCCGGCGTCCCGGCCCCGGAGACGCCGTCGGTGCTGCTGGCCGACGACCTGGCCCCGGCGGACACCGCCGGGCTGGACCCCACCCGGATCATCGCGCTGGCGACCCGGCTCGGCGGCGCCACGAGCCACACCGCGATCATCGCCCGCCAGCTCGGCCTGCCCTGCGTCGTCGGCGTGGGCGGGCTGTCCGACGTCCCCGAGGGCGCCCTGGTGCTCGTCGACGGCGAGCGGGGCACCGTGACCGTCGACCCGGACCCGGCCGACGCGGAGACCCGGGTCGCCAGCTCGCGGGAGGCCGCCGCCTCGCTGGCCGGCTACCGCGGCCCGGGCGCCACCCGCGACGGCCACGCCGTCCAGGTGCTGGCCAACGTGCAGGACGGCCCGGGCGCGCAGGCGGCGGCGGCCGCCCACGCCGAGGGCGTCGGGCTGCTGCGCACCGAGCTGGCGTTCTTCGGCCGCACCGAGGAGCCCTCGGTCGAGGAGCAGGCGGGCATCTACGCCGCCGTGTTCGAGGCCTTCCCCGGCGGGAAGGTGGTGCTGCGCACGCTGGACGCCGGGTCGGACAAGCCGCTGCCCTTCGCCACCCCGCCGGACGAGGCGAACCCGGCGCTCGGCGTCCGCGGGCTGCGCACCGCCCGCCGCGACCCCGGCCTGCTCACCCACCAGCTGGACGCCGTCGCGCAGGCCGCCCGGGCCACCGGTGCGCACCCCTGGGTGATGGCGCCGATGGTGGCCACCGTGGCCGAGGCCGCCGAGTTCGCCGCGCAGGTGCGGGAGCGCGGGATGGTGCCGGGCGTGATGGTGGAGGTGCCCTCGGTGGCGGTGCTGGCCGACCGCTTCCTCGAGCACCTGGACTTCCTGTCCATCGGCACCAACGACCTGTCCCAGTACACGTTGGCCGCCGACCGGCTCTCCGCCGACCTGGCCGACCTGACCGACCCCTGGCAGCCGGCGCTGCTGGCGCTGGTCGCGGCCACCGCGGCCGCCGGGCAGCGGGCCGGCAAGCCGGTCGGCGTGTGCGGCGAGGCGGCCGCCGACCCGGTGCTGGCCTGCGTGCTGGTCGGCATGGGCATCTCCTCGCTGTCCTGCGCGGCCTCCTCGGTGGCCGGCGTCGGTGCCCGGCTGGCGACGGTCGACCTGGCGACCTGCCAGCGCGCCGCCGAGGTGGCGCTCGCCGCCGCCGACCCGGCGTCCGCCCGCGCCGCCGTCCGCGAGGTCCTCGCCGGCGCCTGAGCCCGCCGTCCCGTCGTCCCGGAGCCCCGCAGGTCACCCGACCCGCGGGGCTCCGCCACGTCCACGGCCGTCCCGACCCGCGGACGAGGGCGAACATGGCCATCTTCGCCCTCGGCGCGACGGCCGACATGGCCATCTTCGCCTCAGGGGTGACGGCGGGTGCCCGGGTGATCGCGGAGAGGAGTGAGGTGGACCACTCGTCGGGTGTCCAAGAGGTGAAGCATCCATGGCCGCCACCCCCTCCGAGTGGTGAATCCGTCGGCAACTTGAGCGACACGCCCTGCGATCCGATGGAATACCTGTCGCTGTGCCTGGTTTAATGCAGGTGTAACAACCCCTCGGGACCACCGGAAGAAGGCAGTGACATGAGCAGCGTGACCTCCAGCTGGCGTCAGCGTCGGCAGGCGTCGCGTACGCGGCGGGCCCTCGCGGCCGCCGTCGCCCGCAGCAGCAGCACCGCCATGCGCGACGACCTGCTGACCCTGGCCAACAGCAGCCAGTTCGGCAACGTCCTGCGTTGACGGACGGCCCCCGCTGAGGGGGCCACCAGGCACCACGACGACCCCGCCCTCCCTGTGTGGAGGCGGGGTCGAGTCGTCCCGCACGCTAGGCGCGCAGCCGGGCGCGGAGGGCGGCCTGCTCGTCGGCGCCGAAGCCGTGGGCCTCGAGCCAGCCGACCGGCCCGCCCCAGCGCTCGTCGAGCAGGTCGAGCACGCGGCGCATCGTCTCCGCCCGGGGCGTGTGCGCCGCGACGTCGCGGCCGGTCATGTCCTCGGCGTAGGTCGGGCTGGCGGCCAGCTTCGCGACCAGGGCGTCGATCACCTCGGCGGTCTGGGCGTAGTCGGCGACGATCGCCGCGGGCTCCACCCCGGCCGCGGCCAGCGCCAGCGCGCAGACGACGCCGGTGCGGTCCTTGCCGGCGGCGCAGTGCACGACCGCCGCACCGGGCCCGCCGTCCGCCAGCGTGCGCAGCGCGCCCAGCACGTTGTCGGTCCCGTCGGTCAGGTAGCCGAGGTAGGAGCGGACGGCGGGGGACTCGCCCTCGTCGCCCGGCGCCACCTGGCGGGGCAGCAGCGACTCCACCCAGCCGGCCGGCAGCTGGGCGCGGACCTCCTCGTCGGACTCCTCGGCGGCGAAGACGTCGGTGCGCATGCCCCGCTCCGGCAGCAGGGTGAAGTGCCGGTGGGTGACCCCGTCGACGTCGCGCAGCGGGCTGCGGCCCTCCAGCAGGACCTCCGCGGTGGTGCGCAGGTCGACCACGTCGGTCAGCCCGACCTCCTCCACCAGCGTGCGGACGTCGTCCGGGCTGAGGGTCTGCAGGTTGTCGCTGCGCAGGACGCGGCCGAACGCCGTCACGCCGCCGTCGGCCGTGGGCAGGCCGCCCAGGTCGCGGGTGTTCGTCGTCCCGTCCAGGTGCAGCCAGCGGTCGGTGCGGGTGGAGGTCACCCCGCGACCGTACGACGTCACCGCTCGCCGAGCAGCTCCCGGCAGACGTCGAGCAGCCGGCCGCGCAGGGCCGCGCCTCGGGCGGCGAAACCGCGCTGCGCGGCCACGTACTCGGCCTTGCCCTCTGGCGTCTCGATCGCCACCGGCGTCCAGCCCAGCCCGCCGAGGTCGTAGGGCGAGGCGCGCATGTCCAGCTCGCGGACGTCGGCGGCGAGGGCGAAGCAGTCGGCCAGCAGCTCGCCGGGCACCGCCGGGCTGAGCTTGTAGGCCCACTTGTAGAGGTCCATCGTGGCGTGCAGGCAGCCCGGTTGCTCCAGCTGCTGCTGGGTGTCCCGGGTCGGGGTCAGGGTGTTGCGCGGGGCGCCGGCGGCGGTGAAGAAGCGATACGCGTCGACGTGGCTGCACTGCACCCGGTGCGACTCGACCACCGCGTCGGTGCCGGCCTGGCCCAGCCGCAGCGGGAGCTGCTCGTGCCGCACCTCGCCGTCGCCGGGGCGGTAGAGCATGGCCCACTCGTGCAGGCCGAAGCAGCCGAACTGGGCCGGGCGGGACGCCGTCGCCGACAGCAGGCCGTGCACCCAGCCGACGGCCACGCTGCGCCTGGTCAGGAACGCCTCGACGTCGACGGTCACCCCGCCGGCCACCTCGGTGTAGAACGGCCAGCCCAGCCGGGTGCGGGCGGCGTCGCCGGCGAGCACCGGCCCGACGCCGGGGTGCCAGCGGCGGAGCCGGCCGGCCGGCTCGGAGTAGTAGGTGAACAGGAAGTCCCACACCGGGTGCCGGACGCCGTCCCGCCGGCGCTGCTGGTGCGGCACCACCCAGGCGTCCACCCGCTGCTGGTGCGCGGCCTCCGCCGCCGTCCAGCTCTCCGCGGCCAGCACCCGCGGCGCGGTGGAGACGGGGGTCGGCACCGGACCAGCGTAGGCGGGGGGCACCCGCGGGCCGTGACACGTGTCATCGCCGACCCGTGCCGACGGCCGCGGAAGTGGTGCAGCGGCGCACCTGTGCCCGGCCGCCGGCAGCGGCACCGTGGGGAGTGCGTCCGACAGGACCGGCCCACCCGGGGCCGGCGGCGCACCGAGGAGGCCCCCCGTGCAGCCCACCGCCCCCACCGCCCTCCCGCCCACGCGGCCGGCACCGGCCGTCGAGGTCCGCGACCTGCGCCGCAGCTACGGGGACTTCGAGGCGGTCCGCGGCATCTCCTTCGAGGTCCAGCCCGGCGAGGTGTTCGCGCTGCTCGGCGTCAACGGCGCCGGCAAGACGTCCGCGCTCGAGGTCCTGGAGGGGCTGGCCCCGGCCGGCGGCGGCAGCGTGCGGCTGCTCGGTGCCGACCCGGTGCGCGAGCGGGCCCGGGTCCGGCCGCACCTGGGCGTGCTGCTGCAGTCCAGCGGCCTGCCCGGCGACCTCACCGTGGCCGAGACGCTGGAGACGTGGGCGGGCACGCTGACCGCACCCCGGCCGGTGGCGGAGGCGCTGGCCCAGGTGCAGCTCGCCGACCGGGCCGACCGCCGGGTGCGCGCCCTGTCCGGCGGCGAGCGCCGCCGGCTGGACCTGGCGCTCGCGCTGCTCGGCCGGCCGAAGGTCGTGGTGCTCGACGAGCCGACCACCGGGTTGGACCCGGAGAGCCGGCGGCAGGTCTGGCAGCTGGTCCGCGACCTGGTCGCCGACGGCGCGGCGGTGGTGCTCACCACCCACCACCTCGAGGAGGCCGAGGAGCTGGCCGACCGGGTCGCCGTGCTGCGGGCCGGGCAGATCGTGCTCGCCGGCACCCAGGCCGAGATCGCCGAGACCCAGCCGGCCACCATCCGCTTCACCCTGGACGACGACGCACCCGAGCCGCCGCGGCCGGCCACGGCGCAGGTCGTGAGCTCCCGGCCGCGCGTCGAGTGGCACACCCGCGCGCTCCAGCCGGTGCTGGCCGAGCTGCTCGCCTGGGCCGCGGAGCACCACGTCGTCCTCCGCGCCCTGGAGGCCCGGGCCGCCTCGCTGGAGCAGGCCTTCCTCGCCGTGGCCGCCGGCACCGAGTCCAGCCCGTCCGCCTGACCCCGCAGACCGAGAGGACACCCCCGATGACCACCACCCTCCCCACCCCGACCACCACCGGCCCGAGCCGCGCCCGCCGGGTCGCCGCGCTGGCCCGCGGCGAGACCCGGTTGCTGCTGCGCAACCGGACCGCCGTCGTCAACTCCGTGCTGCTGCCGCTCCTGCTGGTGGCCGCCGTCCCGGCGCTGGACCTGGGCGGCGAGGTGCCGCTGGGCCCGCAGCTGCTGTCCACCGCCGTCGGCGTGACGCTGGTCTTCCTGACCTACTACAACCTGGTGGCGACCTACGTCGCCCGGCGCGAGGACCTGGTGCTGCAGCGGATGCGCACCGGTGAGCTGACCGGTCCCGAGGTGCTGCTGGGCACGGCCGTCCCGAGCCTGCTGATCTCGCTGGGCCAGGTGGTCCTGGTCGCGGTGGGCGTGGCCGTGCTGGGCGAGTGGAGCGCACCGGTGGAGTACGTGCTGCCGCTGGTCGCCGTCCTGGCCGGCACCGCGGTGATGACCGTGCTGGCGGCCGCCAGCACCCTGTTCACCCGGACGCCGGAGAGCGCGCAGATCACCACGCTGCCGCTGATGGTCGCGACCACGTCGCTGTCCGGCCTGCTCTACCCGATCAGCGGCTTCCCCGACGCGCTGGCCACCGTGGCCCGGCTGCTGCCGGTCACCCCGGTCATCGAGCTGCTGCAGCTGGGCCTGGCCGGCCGCACCTGGGAGGGCGAGGTCGTGGACGCCGGCGGGGCCTGGTCCGCGGCCCCGCTGCCGCTGGCCGTGCTGGCCGGCTGGCTCGTGGTCGGCGGGGTCGCCGCCCGGGGGTTCCGGTGGGCGCCCCGGCGCTGATCCCGGCGCTGATCCCGGCGCTGATCCCGGCGCTGCACGGTCGGTACGGCAGCATGACCGCCGTGCCGACCGTCTCGCGCTGGTGGCAGAGCCGCAGCGCCCCGCAGCGGATCGACCTGTACACGCGGTGGTCCTTCTACACCTACCTGGGTGCCGGCCTGCCGCTGATCGCCCTCGCCGTCACCGGCTCGGACGTCGAGGACGTCCGGGCGGTGGCCGTCCGGTCGTTCCTCGTCGGCTCGGTCGTCACCGCCGTCGCGGCCGTCCTCCTGGCGTCGCGCGGGCTGCAGGCGCACCGGACCGGTCAGCGGATCCCGGTCGCGACGCCGGGGCTCGCGTTCGGCGCGGCCGCGGTCACCGCCGCCCTCGGCGTCTGGGCGTTCAGCGCGGGGGGCGAGCCGGCGCCCGCGACCTCGTGGTCGGTCGGGCTGCCGCTGGGCATGGTGCTCACCGCGGCCACGACGATCTGGAGCAGCCGCCAGCTCGCCGGGCCCTCGTTCCTCGTGGGCGTCCTGGCGGGCGCCGCTGCAGCGGTCGACGGGTCGACGGCGGTCACCGCAGCGGTGGTCGGCACCGTCATCGCCGTCACGGTGTACGCCGTCGTGCTGGCCTTCCGCTTCAGCGTGTGGGTGCTCGACGTGGTGCTGGAGATGGACCGCACGCGCGGCGTGCAGCTGCAGCTCGCGGTGGCCGAGGAGCGGCTGCGGTTCGCCCGCGACCTGCACGACGTGATGGGCCGCAACCTGTCGGCCATCGCGGTGAAGAGCCAGCTGGCCGGTGAGCTGGTGCGCCGCAACCGCCCGGAGGCCGCCGGCGAGGTCGCCGACATCAGCCGCATCGCCGAGGAGTCGCTCCGCGAGGTGCGCGAGGTGGTCCGCGGCTACCGCAGCACCGACCTCACCAGCGAGCTGGCCGGGGCGCGGTCCGTGCTGCGCGCGGCCGGGGTGGCGTGCACCGTGCGCGGGGAGGACGGCGCGTCCGCGCTGACCGAGCAGGTGCAGACGGCGCTCGGCTGGGTGGTGCGCGAGGCGGTGACCAACGTGCTGCGGCACAGCGACGCGGCCGACTGCACGATCGCGCTGGACCGGGCTGGGGGAGAGGTGCGGCTGACCGTGGTCAACGACGGGGTGCCCGAGGGCGCCGCCGGCACGGGCGGGAGCGGGCTGGCCGGGTTGCGCGAGCGGCTGGCCGGCGCGGGCGGGACGCTGCTGGCGGTCCGGGACGGCGACCGGTTCTCCGTCACGGCCACGCTGCCCGCCGGGGGTGCGGCGTGATCCGGGTGCTGCTGGCCGACGACGAGAACCTGGTGCGCTCGGCGTTCGCCGCCCTGCTGGGCCTCGAGGACGACGTCGAGGTGGTGGCCCAGGCCTCCTCCGGTGCCGAGGCGCTGGCGATGGCCCGCGCGCACACCCCTGACGTCGCCGTCCTGGACCTGCAGATGCCCGACCGGGACGGGATCAGCGTCGCCGGCGAGCTGGCCACCGTGCTGCCCGGCTGCGGCCTGGTCATCGTCACCGGCCACGGCCGGCCGGGTCACCTCAAGCGGGCGCTGGAGGCCGGGGTGCGGGGGTTCCTGCCCAAGACGGTGAGCGCCGCGGTGCTCAGCGAGGTGGTGCGCACCGTCCACCGCGGCGGCCGGTACGTCGACCCGGAGCTCGCCGCCGAGGCGATCAGCGCCGGGGACAGCCCGCTGACGCCGCGCGAGGCCGACGTGCTCGAGCTGGCCGCCGGCGGGGCCCCGGTGGAGGAGATCGCCGCGCGGGCGCACCTCTCACCGGGGACGGTCCGCAACTACCTGTCCGCCGCCGCCACCAAGCTCGGCGCGACCAACCGGCACGCGGCCGTGGAGGTCGCCCGCCGGCACGGCTGGATCTAGCCGGTCCCCGGCGGGGACCGGCTCAGACGTTGCCGGGGCGGGTGACCGAGTCGTCGCTCTGGGCCTCGTCGTCGGTGGTCAGCACGGTGTCGGCCTCACCACCGTCGCCGCGGTCGTGCCCGGGCGTGCCGTCGACCAGGTCGCCGTCGGGGTCGGAGGTGGCGGGGGAGTCGTGGTAGCCGCTGCCGGTCGGTTCGCTCATGACCCGTGCATGCCCGACTTCCGCCCCGGTACGCCTCCACGGACGACCGGGCGGGACGGCGACCGGGCCGCTCAGTCCGACAGCGCGGGACCGGCCTCGTGGCGGGGGTGACCGGCGGTGCGCTCGCGCTGCTTCATCCGGGCCTCCAGGACGTGACGGTCGCCGCCGGCGTGCTCGTCCCGGGCGCGCTGGTCGAAGGCGCGGAACGTCGTCCAGTAGTGCGCGTCGTAGTCCTCGACGACCTGGAAGGTCCAGCGGTCGGCGATGACGTTGCGGCCGACGAGGTCGCGTTCGAGGTCGTCGGCGAGCTGGGTGTGCCCGGCGTCGCGGAACTGCTGCACCGCGTCCTGGAGCAGCAGGTCGGCCTTGCCGGTGAGCTGGTGGAAGCCGTACAGCAGGCCACGGGCCTGCTCGACGGTCTCCAGCGCCTCGGACAGCGTGCCGAGGGCGGTGACGGTGTCGTCGTCGAGGTCGGGGCGGGAGCGGTCGGTCACGGGTCGATCCTGCGGGGGGCGGCGCCCGCCCGCAGCCGGAGTCGGGGCGGGGTCAGGCCGAGGCGCGCTCCCGGACGGCGGCAGGGGCGCCGACGATCGCCGCGTCGATGAGCCGCTCGGCGAGCTGGCGGCCGTGCGAGGCGGGGCCGTCGGGGCCCAGCAGCCCGCCGGAGAGGTACATGCCGTCGATGATCAGGTGCACCTGGGCGGCCAGGTCCTCACCGTGGCCGGGGACCAGCTGGTCGGCCAGGCCCTCGAGCCGGGAGTGCAGCTCGAACTTGTAGTCGGCGGCGGCGCTGCGGGCGGGGTGCTGCGGGTCGTCGTACTCGCTGCTGACGTTGGTGAAGGGGCAGCCGCGGAAGCCGGTGCGGGTGACGTCCTTCTCCACCGCGTCCACCACGGACATCAGCGCGGCGCGCGGGTCGTCCTGCAGGCGCGCGAGATCGGCGTCGATGTAGGCGAGCACGGTGGCCGCCTTGCGGGACAGGTAGGCACCGACGAGGTCGTCCTTGCTCTTGAAGAGCCGGTACACCGTCATCTTGCCCAGGCCGGTCTCGCGGACGAGCTCGTCCATCCCGACGCTGCGCGAGCTGCGGGCCGAGAACAGCCGCTCGGCGGTGTCCAGGACGATCTCCTGGCGCTCTGCGCGGGAGCGGCGGGCCGGTGCGGACCCGTCCTCGGTCAGGTGCAGGGAGAGAGCTGCGGCAGTCACGCGGCCGATGGTGCAGCACACCGTGACGGAGGGGTTCGCGGCACGCCGGGTCCGCCGGGGTGCATCGCGACCAGGCCGTTACGCAGGACGAACACCGGGACGGCGGGTGTCGGTGGTGCACCTGGGGCATCCGCCGGCGGCCGCTGCGGGGCTGCCGGGGCAGGTCAGGCGCGGCGGATCCGCCGGGGGTTGGCGAGCATCCGGACCAGCGGGGTCTGCTCCTCACGCGCGCCCGCGCCGTCGGGGCGCTGCGCGCTGTCGTCGTCCAACGGGGGCCGGCGGTCGTCGTCCTGCATGAGGGACAGCTTCCCCCTGCTCAGAGGCCCAGGAACAGCCCCGGACGCATGAACACCCGGTCGGGCGACGAGACGTCGGTCACTCCCGCCGTCGGCCGGGGACGCCGCACGGTCGTCGCCACCGTCCGGGGCGTGAGATCGTCGGGGGCGATGAACAGCCCCGCCTCCGGCCCCGTGCTGACCCTGCGTGCCGCCGGCATGTCCTTCGGCGCGCGGGTGCTGTGGAGCGGTCTGGACCTGGAGCTGCAGCCCGGGGAGTTCCTCGCGGTGCTCGGCCCGAACGGCGCCGGGAAGTCGACGCTGCTCAAGGCGGTGCTGGGGCAGCAGCCGCTGACCAGCGGCCAGCTGCTCATCGGCGGCCGGGGGAGCGGCCGGGGCAGCGACCGGGTCGGTTACGTGCCGCAGCAGAAGTCGCTGGACGCCGCCACCCCGCTGCGCGCCCGCGACCTGGTGGCGCTGGGCATCGACGGGCACCGCTGGGGCCTGCGCCGGCGCACTGCGGCGGAGCGCCGGCGGGTGGCCGACGCGCTGGAGGCCGTGGGCGCCACCGGCTACGCCGACGCCCCGATCGGCCTGCTGTCCGGTGGCGAGCAGCAGCGCGTGCGGATCGCCCAGGCGCTGGCCACCGACCCCGACCTGCTGCTCTGCGACGAGCCGCTGCTCTCGCTGGACCTGCGGCACCAGCGGGCGGTCGCGGCCATGATCGACCGCCGCCGCCGGGACCACGACACGGCGGTCGTCTTCGTCACCCACGAGATCAACCCGGTGCTCGACCTGGTCGACCGGGTGCTCTACATCGCCAACGGCGGCCACCGGATCGGCCCGCCGTCGGAGGTGCTCACCTCCGCCACCCTCAGCGACCTCTACCGGACGCCGGTCGACGTGCTCAACGTCCGCGGCCGGGTGGTCGTCGTCGGCACCCCGGACGAGCCCGGCGGCTGCTCGCACCACGACCTGACCCCCGAGACCGCCCAGCAGCGCACGAGCGGGGCGGCCTGATGGAGGGCCTGTTCGACTTCGAGGACTACGGCGCACTGCTCGGGCTGGTCGAGAACTCGCTGATCGCCGCGGCGCTGCTGGGCGTCGTCGGCGGGCTGGTCGGGGTGTTCGTGCAGGTGCGGGACATGCAGTTCGCGGTGCACGGGATCAGCGAGCTCTCCTTCGCCGGCGCCGCCGCGGCCCTCCTGCTGGGCGGCAGCGTCGCGCTCGGCTCGGTGCTCGGCTCGGTGCTGGCGGCGGCCCTGATCGGCGGGCTCGGCGTGCGCGCGCGGGACCGCAACTCGGTGATCGGCGTGCTGATGCCCTTCGGCCTCGGCCTGGGCGTGCTGTTCCTGTCCCTCTACGACGGCCGGGCGGCGAACAAGTTCGGGCTGCTCACCGGCCAGATCGTTGCCGTCGACACGGTGCGGCTGGGCTGGCTGGTCGGGGTCTCGGTCGTCGTGCTGGTCGGGATGGCCGTGCTCTGGCGGCCGCTGATGTTCATCAGCGTCGACCCGGAGGTCGCCGCTGCCCGCGGGCTGCCGGCCGGCGCGCTGTCGGTGGCCTTCACCCTCCTGCTGGGCCTGGCGGTGTCGCTGGCCGTGCAGGTGGTCGGGGCGCTGCTGGTGCTCTCCCTGCTGGTCACCCCGGCCGCCGCGGCCTTCCGGGTCACCGCCTCGCCGGTGCTCGCCCCGGTGCTGAGCACGGTGTTCGCCGTGGTCTCCGCCGTCGGCGGCATCCTGCTCGCGCTGGGCAGCAGCATCCCGATCAGCCCGTTCGTGACCACGATCAGCTTCGCCATCTACCTGGTCTGCCGGGTGGTCTCGGCCCGCCGGCGGCGCAGCGGCTGGGGCAGCCGGACACCCGACGAGGTGCCGGCGGCCACGCCGGCCGCGGCGTCGATCCCCTGAGCCCCGCCGCCGGGCGGCCCGCGCCGCCCGGCGCACGCAGGACGCTCAGGCGCCGCTGATCCGGTTGTCCGGGTCCACGCCCTCCGCGGCCGCTTCCTCCGAGCCCTCGGCGGGCTCGTCGGTGTGCGGGGTGCGGCCGCTGTCCTCCTGGCCCGGGGCCTCGGCGCCCTCGGCCGGCTCGTCGGTGTGCGGTGTGCTCGATGCGCTCTCGGTCATGGGCGGTCCCTGCCCCCACGGCGGGCCGGGCAACCCTCAGCCGACGGGGTCGGCCGCCGGGGTCCGCGGGAGGAGGGCCTGCACCGCATCGTCGTCGGGCAGCGCGCCGCGGGCCCCGGCACCGGTCGTCGACAGCGCCGCCGCGGTCACCGCGTAGCGCACCGCCGCGGCCAGCGGCTCCCCGCGGTCCAGCGCGCTGCTCAGCGCGCCGCAGAAGCAGTCGCCGGCCCCCGTGGTGTCGACCGGCTCGACCGGTGGCGGCGCCTGCAGCAGCACCGGCCCGTCGGCCGGCACGACCAGCGCGCCGCGCTCGCCCAGGGTCACCACGACCGAGCGGGCCGCCAGCCCCCGGGCCAGCGCGGCCAGCGCGGCCGGCGCCGGGTCGCCGTCCGGCTCGCCGGCCAGCCGGCGCAGCTCGTGCTCGTTGGGCACGAGGACGTCGACCAGGCCGAGCAGCTCGGCCGGCAGCGGCCGGGCCGGCGCCGGGTTCAGCACGACGGTGCCGCGGGTCGCGGCGGCCGCGGCCTGCACGGTCCCCAGCGGGGTCTCCAGCTGCAGCAGCAGCACCCCGGCCCGGTGCACCGAGTCCACGTCGACGTCGTCCGGGGTCAGCTCGGCGTTGGCGCCGGGCACCACCACGATGAGGTTCTCCCCGCCGTCGGCCTCCACCGGGATCGTCGCCGTCCCGGTGGGGACGCCCGCCGTGCGGGGGACGCGGCCGACGTTGACCCGGGCGTCGGCGAGCGCGGCCAGCTGCCGGCCCGCGGCCGGGTCGTCGCCCACCCGGCCGACCATGTGCACGCCGGTGCCCAGCCGGCCGGCGGCGGCGGCCTGGTTGGCGCCCTTGCCGCCGGGCAGCACGGCCACGGCCGAGCCGATCACGGTCTCCCCGCGCCCGGGCAGCCGGTCCACGGTCACCACGACGTCCTCGTTGAGGCTGCCGACGACGGTCACGGACACAGCGGGCTCCCGGGGGTCGGCACGGCAGCCGAGCCTACGGCGCGGGCTCCGCGCCGCCTCCGGCCCCACGGCGCCGCTGCCGCAGCGGGACGACGTACCAGAGCACGAGGCCGAACACCCCGACGGACCCCGCGCCGACGAGGGCCGGGCCACGGCCCAGCGCGACGGACAGCACCAGCAGCGTCGCGCTGGTGATCGCCAGCAGCAGCAGGGCCAGCCCGACCAGCAGCAGCCGGTCGGCGACGGCCACCAGCGCGGCCTTCTGCCGGCGACGGAACAGCAGCCGGTGGAAGGACACCGGGGCGATCAGGGTGAGCGTCGCCAGCGCCGTCGACAGCAGGGTGACCGTGTAGACGGTCAGCTGCACGTCGTCGAGGTCGGCGAACCGGTCGGTGAAGGCCATGGTGAGCAGGAACGCGAACAGGATCTGCACGCCGGTGATGGCGACGCGCAGCTCCTGCAGCAGCTCGCTGGTGTTGCGGTCCAGCACCTGGTCCGGCGTCTCGCCGCGGGCGGCGGCGTTCAGCTCCACCCGCTCGCGGTGCGTGCGGGTGGTGCGGGGGGCCACCGGTTTCCCGACCATGCCGCTGCGGTACCCGGGCAGGACACCACCCGACACCCGGAGGACCCCATGGCCGAGGACGCCGACACGACCCGCCGCGAGTTCGCCGACTCGGTGAACATGACCGCCGGGGAGCTGGAGGAGTGGCTGGGCACCGACGAGTCGCAGGCGGTCGGCCAGAAGAGAAGCGGGTCCGACGAGTCCACCGGGCACGAGTCCGGGCGCCGGATCGTGGAGCTGCTGCACACCAAGAAGGCCGACCTGACCGACGACGACCTGGCGCACATGCGCAAGGTGCACGGGTACGTGCAGCGGCACCTGGCCCAGGAGCCCGAGCACGAGGACGTCGAGACGTCGAAGTGGCGGTACTCGCTGATGAACTGGGGCCACGACCCGCTGAAGAAGAAGTAGCGTCCGCCCCGTGCAGCGCAACGACCCGGCGCAGTACGACGCCCTGGCCGACGAGTGGTGGCGGGGGCAGGGCGGGTTCGCGGCGCTGCACTGGCTGGCCGCCTCCCGGGCCGAGCACGTGCCACCGGCGACCGGCCCCGGGGCGCTGCTGGTCGACCTGGCCTGCGGCGGCGGGCTGATGGCGCCGCACGTGGCCCGGCTCGGCTACCGGCACGTCGGGGTGGACCTCGGGGCTGCCGGGCTGCGGGTCGCCCGTGAGCACGGGGTCACGCCGGTGCGCGGCTCGGTGCTGGCGGTGCCGCTGGCCGACCGGTGCGCCGACGTCGTGGTGGCCGGAGAGGTGCTCGAGCACGTCGCCGACGACACCCTGGTGATCGCCGAGTGCGCCCGGCTGCTCAAGCCCGGCGGCACCCTGGTCATCGACGCGCTGGCCGACACCCGGCTGTGCGCGCTGCTGATGGTGACCATCGGGGAGCACGTGCCCGGCGGACCGCCCCCCGGCATCCACGATCCGGCGCTGTTCGTCGACCGGCGCCGCCTGCTCGCGGCCGCCGACGCCGCCGGGCTGGACCTGCGGCTGGTCGGGCTGCGGCCCTCGGTGCGCGACCTGCTGGCCTGGCGGCGCGGGCGGCGCGACGTCGTCCGGATGCTGCCGACCCGGTCGACCGCCGTCGTCTTCGCGGGGTACGGGACCCGGCGCCCCTGAGGTCCGTGGTGCCCCGCCGAGCGGCGCGCCGCGCACCCCGCACGTACGGTCGGGGCATGACCGACTCGAGGTCCCGCGGGGCGATCGTGCAGGGAACGGGCTGGTGACGGCGGCGGTCGTCACCGGTGCGGGGCACGCGCTCCCGGCCACCTACGAGCAGGCCGACGTCTGGGCCGGTTACTTCGCCGAGAAGTACGCCGGGGTGCGGGCCGCCGAGCGCGTGTTCAAGGCCGCCGGGGCGCAGCGGCGGCACGCCGTGGTCAACCCGGTCGACGAGGACATCTCCGGCTGGGGCACCGGCGCCCGGATGGAGCGGTACGTCACCGAGGCGCTGCCGCTGGGCAAGCAGGCCGTTGCCGGGGCGCTGGACGCCGCCGGGCTGGCGCCCGGGGAGGTCGGGCTGTTCGCCGTCGCCACCTGCACCGGCTACGCCACCCCCGGCCTGGACATCCGGCTGGCCAGCGACCTGGGCATGCCGCTGGGCCTGCAGCGGCTGCTCATCGGCCACATGGGCTGCTACGCCGCGCTGCCCGGCATCGCCGCGGTCAGCGACTTCGTGACGGCCCGGTCCCGTCCGGCGGTCCTGCTGTGCCTGGAGCTCACCAGCCTGCACGTGCAGCCGGCCGTCGCCGACCTGGAGCAGGTGGTCACCCACGCGCTGTTCAGCGACGCCGCCGCCGCGGTGGTGCTGGAGCCCGGCGCCGGGCGTGGCCGGCGGGTGGCCGGGATGGTCGCCCGCACCGACCACGCCACCGCCGACCACATGACCTGGGACGTCACCGACCTGGGCTTCCGGATGGGGCTGTCGCCGCGGGTGCCCGACGTGCTGGGCCGGCACGTGGGCGGGGTCGTCGACGAGCTGCTCAGCGGGGCGGGGCTGCGGATCGAGGACGTCGCCGGCTGGGCGGTGCACCCGGGCGGCCCGCGGATCCTGGACGTCGTCCGGGACGAGCTGGGACTGGCCGAGGAGCAGCTGGGCGCCTCGCGGCGGGTGCTGGCCGAGCACGGCAACTGCTCGTCGGCGACCGTGCTGCTGGTGCTCGAGGAGCTCGGCGACGTCGACGGCCCGGTGGTCGCGATGGCCTTCGGCCCCGGCCTGACCCTCTACGCCACCCTCCTCCTCCCCGCCTGACCCGCCTCCCACGCCCAGCCGCGGACCCACCCCGCGCCAAGGCGCGCGGAACCACAGCGCATAAGCGCGCGAAACCGCGTGTGCATAGACGCGCGAAACCACCCACGCAAAGGCGCGCGAAACCACCTGCGCAAAGGCGCGCGAAACCACCTGCGCAAAGGCGCGCGAAAGCGCGTGCGCACAGACGCGCGAAAGCGTGGGCGTGGGCGTGGGTGGGGCGCGGGGTCAGGCGAGGTGGGCCTGCTTGGGGGCCAGGCCGAGGAGGGCCTCGGCGGCGACGCGGTCCCGGGACGCGCCGCCGGCGGCGACCACCGTGGCGCCGACCAGGCCCTCCACCAGCGCCGCCGGGCTGAGCAGCACCCGGTCCCGGACGTCGTCGTCCAGGAACTCCAGCGCGGTCTCCGCCGACATCACCGCGCTGCCCAGGTCCATGAACACCACCACGCCGTCGCCGGAGTCGGCCGCCGTGATGGCCGCGGAGATCGCGGCCGCGTCGGTGCCCAGGCCGCCGTCCTCGGTGCCTGCGGCGACCTCGATCGCCAGCTCCCGCCCGGGCAGCATCTGCCGGGCCAGTTCCACGGCCGCGTCGGCCAGCGCCCGGCTGTGAGAGACGACGACCAGCCCCACCGCCACCCGGGTCACCGCCCGCCGAGCGCGGTGACCGCGGCGTCGAACAGCAGCGCCGTCGAGGTGGCCCCCGGGTCCTGGTGACCGGCGCTGCGCTCACCGAGGTAGCTGGCCCGGCCCTTGCGCGCCACCAGCGGCGTGGTGGCGTCCCGGCCGGTGCGGGCCGCCTCGGCGGCGGCCTGCAGCGCGTCGCCGAGCGGCCGGCCGTCGGCGAGCGCGGCGTCCAGGGCGTCGCAGGCGGGCACGAGCGCGTCGAGCATCGTCTTGTCACCCGGCTCGGCCTTGCCGCGGGCCACCACGCCCTCCAGACCGGCCCGGACGGCCCGGGCGAAGGTCTCCGGGTCGGCCGGGTCGGGACCCAGCGCGCCGGCCATCCGCAGGAAGAAGGTGCCGTAGAGCGGCCCGCTGGCCCCGCCCACCTTGCTGACCAGCGTCATCCCGACCTGCTTGAGCAGCGCCGCCGGGTCGACCGGGGGCTTCTCCGCCAGCGCGGCCACGGCCGCGGACATGCCGCGGTCCATGTTGGCGCCGTGGTCGGCGTCGCCGATCGCCGAGTCCAGCGTGGTCAGCTCGTCCTTGTGCTCGGCGACCGAGCGGGCGAACTCCTGGACCCAGGCCCCCAGCGCGGCCACGTCGAGCTGGTCGGCCACGCTCAGACCCCCCACCGCAGCCCGGCGGTGCGCACGGGGGCGTCCCACAGCCGCAGCAGCTCGTCGTCCACCTTGAGCAGGGTCACCGTGCAGCCGGCCATGTCCAGGCTGGTCATGAAGTTGCCCACCAGCGACCGGGCCACCGTCACGCCGGCCTTCTCCAGCACGGCGGTCACCTCGGCGTACATCAGGTACAGCTCGATCAGCGGGGTGCCGCCCAGCCCGTTGACGAAGGCGAGCACGCCGTCGCCCCCGGTGAAGTCCAGGTCGGCCAGCACCGGCTCGACCAGCATCTCGGCGATCTCCCGGGCGGGGGCGACCGGTACCCGGCGCCGGCCGGGCTCGCCGTGGATGCCGACCCCGATCTCCATCTCGCCCTCGGGCAGGTCGAACGTGGGCTTGCCGGCGGCCGGGACGGTGCACGAGGTCAGCGCCATGCCCATGCTGCGGCCCTGCGCGTTGACCCGGCGCGCGACGTCGGCCACCTCGGCGAGCGGGCGGCCCTGCTCGGCGGCCGCGCCGGCCAGCTTCTCCACCAGCACCGTGACGCCGACGCCGCGGCGTCCGGCGGTGTACAGGCTGTCCTGCACCGCGACGTCGTCGTCGGCGACCACGGAGACGACCTCGGTGCCGGACTCGGCGGCCACCAGCTCCGCGGCCATCTCGAAGTTCATCACGTCGCCGGTGTAGTTCTTCACGATGTGGAGCACCCCGGCGCCGCCGTCCACGCCCTGGGTCGCGGCGACCATCTGGTCGGGGACGGGGGAGGTGAACACCTCGCCGGCGCAGGCGGCGTCGAGCATGCCGGGGCCGACGAAGCCGCCGTGCATCGGCTCGTGCCCCGACCCGCCGCCGGACACCAGCCCGACCTTGCCCCGCACCGGGGCGTCGCCGCGGAAGACGACCCGGTTCTCGTGGTCGACCCGCAGCTCGGGGTGGGCGGCGGCGATGCCGCGGAGGGCGTCGCTGACGACGTCGGCCGGGTCGTTGATGAGCTTCTTCATCGGGGCTCCTGTCGGTGGGGGCGTGAGCACCGTAGGAGTGATCCAGGTCGCACAGCAACGCAGTCGGTTCCGCATCGTCGGACGCACGCCCCCGGGAGCGCAGGACGCATGCCCGGGACTGCACATGGGAAGTGATCGGGAGCACACTCGGCTCACTGCCCCCTAGAACCGAGGAGCTGCCAGATGGCCGGCAACAGAGGCGTTGCGTACATCGAGCCCGGCAAGGTCGAGGTGCACGAGACCGACTACCCGAAGCTGGAACTGCAGGACGGCCCGGGGGTCAACCCGGCGAACGTCGGGCGCAAGCTCAACCACGGCGTGATCCTCAAGGTGGTCACCACCAACATCTGCGGCAGCGACCAGCACATGGTCCGCGGCCGGACGACGGCCCCGCCGAACCTGGTGCTCGGTCACGAGATCCTCGGCGAGGTGGTCGAGAAGGGCCCGGACGTCGAGTTCATCGAGGTCGGCGACCTCTGCTCGGTGCCGTTCAACATCGCCTGCGGCCGCTGCCGCAACTGCAAGGAGGGCAAGACCGGCATCTGCCTGAACGTGAACCCCGCCCGGCCCGGCGCCGCGTACGGCTACGTCGACATGGGCGGCTGGGTCGGCGGCCAGGCCGAGTACGTGACCGTGCCCTACGCGGACTGGAACCTGCTGAAGTTCCCGGACAAGGACCAGGCGATGGAGAAGATCCTGGACCTGACCATGCTCTCGGACATCTTCCCGACCGGGTTCCACGGTGCGGTGACCGCGGGGGTGAAGCCGGGCTCGACCGTCTACATCGCCGGTGCCGGGCCGGTCGGGCTGGCCGCAGCGGCCGGCGCCCAGCTGCTGGGGGCGTCGGTGGTGATCGTCGCCGACCTGGTCGAGGAGAGGCTGGCCCAGGCGCGCAGCTTCGGCTGCGAGACCGTCGACGTGTCCAAGGGCTCCCCGCAGGACCAGATCGAGCAGATCCTCGGTGTGCCCGAGGTGGACGCCGGTGTCGACGCGGTCGGCTTCGAGGCCCGCGGGCACGGCGAGGGGGCCGGCAAGGAGGCCCCGGCGACGGTGCTGAACTCGCTGATGGAGATCACCGCCGCCGGTGGGTCGATCGGCATCCCGGGGCTCTACGTCACCGGCGACCCCGGCGGCATCGACGAGGCCGCGAAGGTCGGCGCGTTGTCGCTCTCGCTGGGCACCGGCTGGGCCAAGTCCATCTCCTTCACCACGGGTCAGTGCCCGGTGATGCGCTACAACCTCGGCCTGATGAAGGCGATCCTGGCCGACCGGGTGCAGATCGCGAAGGCGGTCAACGCCACGACCATCTCGCTGGACGAGGCGCCGCAGGGCTACGCCGACTTCGACTCCGGCGCGGCCAAGAAGTACGTCATCGACCCGCACGGCATGGTCGGCAGGCGCGCGGCGTAGCCGTCCCCGCCCCCGCGGGTCACCACAGGTCGCCCCGGCGCCAGTCGCACACCAGCCGCCCGCTGGTGTGCGGCGGTGCCGGGGTCGACGGGGTGGCCCGGACGAACACGCCCTCGTCCGGTGTCTCGACGACGCCGGTCGGGGTGAGGGCGGCGGTCGACCCGGTCCACGCCGTCCAGCCCCGGCCCGCGTAGAGGGCCACCGCCTGCCCGCTCGCCGACAGCGCCCCGAGCTCGAACCCGCCGTCGACCAGCCGCTCCACCTCGGTCATCACCGCGCCGGCCACCCCGTGCCCACGCCGGTCGGCGGCCGTGGCGAGCGCCTCCACGTAGCCGGTCCGCAGGGTGCGGCCCCCGGTGAGCAGCTGGCGGACGACGACCGACGCGTGACCGACCAGCCGGCCGTCCTCGGTGGCCAGCACGTGCACGCCGCCCAGCGCGTGCGACCAGTCGTCGTCGCCGAAGTCCCCGGCGAAGGCGGTGTCCAGCAGCCGACGCACCCCTGCCAGCCCGCCGCGGCCGAGGTCGGCGGTGGGCACGGTCCGCAGCTCCGGCACGGGCGGACCGTAGCGCCCACGATCGGGTGACGTGCGGACCGGTGGGTCTCGGAAGTTCCCCCGCAGGGAGGACGGGCCCAGCCGGGACGCCGCGCACCGCCTACCGTGGTCGGCGATGCGACTGCACGTGCTCTATCGGACCCATGCCGGCTCCAACGACAAGCCCCGGCCGCCGTTCTACGACCGGCTGACGGCCTGGGAGTCGTTGCAGGCCAGCCTCGCCGCCGTACCCGACGCGGCGGTCACCCTCGTCGTGGACGGCGACCTGCCCGCGGACCTGGTGGCCGCGATCGGGTCGGGGCACCGGCAGGTGACGGTCAGCGGTGGCCGCGCCTCGTCCAGCTTCCGGTCCGCCCTCGCGGTGGCCGCCGGCCTGGTCGACGAGGAGCCCGCCGACACGCTGTTCCTCCTCGCCGAGGACGACTACCTGTACCGGCCGGAGGCGATCAGCGACCTGCTCGCGGCCGCGGTCGCGGTGCCGGAGGCCGACTACTTCGCGCTGCACACCGCCATCGACGAGGGGTGGTACGCGACCCACCCGAGCCAGCCCGAGCGCGAGGTCCCGTCGCTGCCGGGCGGTCCGGTGACCGCGGGCACCAGCCGGTGGGACCGCATCCCGACGACGACCTCCACCTTCGCCGTCCGGTCGGCCGCGCTGGCCGCCGACCGCTGGCTGCTGGACCTGGCCAGCCGGGCCGGCGCGCCCTTCGACGTGAGCAGCTGGCACGCCCTGCAGGGCTTCCGGCCGTTCGCCTGGCGCCACCTGCTGTCCGACCTGCACCCCGAGCCCTCGCTCCGCGGTGCGGCCAAGGTGGTGGGCAAGCCGGTGATGCGCGGGCTGCTGGACGTCGCGGCGGCGGTGGCGCGACCGTCCCGGGTGCTGGTCGCCCCGGCCGAGGACCTGGCGATGCACCTCGAGCCGGGCCAGGTGGCGGCGTCCGGCTGGGACTGGGCCGGGCTCGCCGAGCGCGTGGCCGCGGGCCGGGACGCCGAGCGGCCGGCCGCCGGCTGACGGTCGGGACGACCGGTCAGGCGGACAGCAGCCGCAGCGGGGGGTGGCCCATCCGGCCGCGCTTGCCGTCGACGACGCCGCGCAGCGCCCAGACGAGGTCCCGGGTACGCCGCTTCCGGCGGACGACCCGGGTGGCCTCCAGGACCAGCTCGCGGCTCCACGGCCAGGCGCCCAGCGTGCCTTCGTGCAGCGAGCCGAAGTGGACGTTGTTGCGGTACCGCAGGTAGGTCGGGTAGCTGCCGGGCTCCTGGGACGCCCGGGCGTCGCGGGCCAGCAGGACGCTGCTGCCGGACAGCCGGAGCCGCAGCAGGAACTCGACGTCCTCCACGTACAGGAAGAAGTCCTCGCGGAAGCCGCCGGTGGCGGCGGCCGCGCTCCGCCGGAGCATGAGCGCTGCGCCGTCAGCCCAGTCCACGGAGCTGACCGACCCCGTGTCGGGCCGGAGGGCGCGGCTGAGCGGCTGCCCGAAGTGGTGGTGCTTGGTGGTGGCGTCCGCGTTCAGCTGTCCGCCGGCCGAGAACACCGTCCCCGGCGCGGACCGGAAGGTGAGCAGCGGCGCGGTCGCCCCCACCGAGTCGTCCTCGTGCAGCAGGCGGAGCAGCGTCGCGGCGGCGGTCGGCTCGAACAGGCAGTCCTGCGTGGCGAGGAGCAGGTAGTCCACCCCGTGGCGGCCGGCCTCCTCGAGCATCAGGTTGGCCGCGGACCCGTAGCCGACGTTGTCGCCGGGGGAGTGCACGACGACCGCGGCGGCCCCGGCCCGCTGCGCCCCGGCGGGGTGCGCCGGCGGCAGGTCGGAGGAGTTGTCGACGACGAGGACGACGGCCGGCGGCGACGACCAGGACGCGGCGTCGTCCACCAGCGCCTGGAGGGCCTCGGGGGCCCGGAAGTGGATGATGCCCAGGGCGTAGCGCGGGAGCGGGGGGTCCACCGGCGCGTCCCGGTCGAGGAGGCCCGTCGGGGCGATGCCCGGTCCAGGGCTCCCGCCGGGGCTGTCGGCGGGAGTGGGAACGGTCATCATGACCTCACTGTCGCCCCGTGGGATCGACGCCACGCGCTCGAAGAGCTGTGACGCCCGTCCCGGATGGCGCGTTCGCAACCGAGGGTGATCAGTGGCGTTGCTCAGGGTGATCGGACGGCCCGCGTTTGCGGCGGCGACCGAGGAGAGCGGGTGACGAGAATCGAACTCGCACTGTCAGCTTGGGAAGCTGATGTTCTACCATTGAACTACACCCGCGGGAGCACTCCGAGCGGCGCAGGGACGTGTCCCGCGGCTCGTCGAGCAGCCTCGCAGATCGTACACGGGGCGGTGCGGTCCCCGTCCCCGGGAGGTCGTCCGGCAACCGCCGCGGTGAGATCGTCGAACCGGTCCCGAGCCGGATGTCGAGGGACCGTGGTCGGCTCCGTCCCCCGGGTGGACGCGGCCACCGGGTCGCACCACACCGAGGAGGACGACATGGCCAGGTACCTGCTGCTCAAGCACTACCGGGGCGCGCCGGCGGCGGTCAACGACGTGCCGATGGACCAGTGGACGCCGGAGGAGGTCGCTGCGCACATGCAGTACATGCAGGACTTCGCCGACCGGCTGGAGGGCACCGGCGAGTTCGTGGACGGCCAGGCGCTCTCGCCCGAGGGCAGCTGGGTGCGGTCCGACGGCCCCGGCAGGCCGCCGGTCACCGACGGCCCGTTCGCGGAGACCAAGGACCTCATCGCCGGCTGGATGGTGATCGACGTCGAGGACCACGAGCGGGCGCTGACGCTGGCGGCCGAGCTCTCCGCGGCCCCCGGGGCGGGTGGCGAGCCGATCCACGAGTGGCTCGAGGTGCGGCCGTTCCTCACCGCGCCGCCGACCGTCACGGAGTGACCCGCGGTGGACGAGGCGCTGCTCCGGGCGCTCATCCCCACCGCGATCAGCGCCCTCTGCCGCCGCGGAGCTGACTTCGCGGCGGCGGAGGACGCCGTCCAGGAGGCGCTGGTCGAGGCGGTGCGGGTGTGGCCGGACGACCCGCCGCGCGACCCGCGGGCATGGCTGGTCGCGGTGGCCTGGCGGAGGTTCCTCGACGCGGTCCGCGCCGACACCTCCCGGCGGCACCGCGAGCTGCGGGTGGACGGCGAGCCGGTGCCGGGGCCGGCGGAGGACGTGGACGACAGCCTGCAGCTGTACTTCCTCTGCGCGCACCCGTCGCTGACCCCGGCCTCGGCCGTGGCGCTGACGCTGCGGGCGGTGGGCGGCCTGACCACCCGCCAGATCGCCCGGGCCTACCTGGTGCCGGAGGCGACGATGGCCCAGCGGATCAGCCGGGCCAAGCGGACCGTCGCCGCCGTCCGGCTGGACCAGCCCGGCGACCTCGGCACCGTGCTGCGGGTGCTCTACCTGGTCTTCAACGAGGGCTACTCCGGCGACGTCGACCTCGCCGCCGAGGCGATCCGGCTGACCCGGCAGCTCGCGGCCGGCACCGACGACGAGGAGGTGGCGGGGCTGCTGGCCCTGATGCTGCTGCACCACGCCCGGCGGGCCGCCCGGACCCGTCCCGACGGCAGTCTGGTGACCCTCGCCGAGCAGGACCGCAGCCGGTGGGACACCCGGCTGGTGGCCGAGGGCGTGGCGGTGCTGCAGGCGGCGCTGGCCCGCGACCGGCTGGGCGAGTTCCAGGCCCAGGCCGCCGTCGCGGCGCTGCACGCCGACGCCCGCACCGCGGCGGAGACCGACTGGGTGCAGGTCGTGGGGTGGTACGACGAGCTCGTCCGGCTCACCGGCAGCCCGGTCGCCCGGCTGAACCGGGCCGTCGCCGTCGGCGAGGCCGACGGGCCCCGGGCGGGGCTGGCCGCGCTGGCCGGGCTGGACCCGGCCCTGCCCCGGTACGCCGCGGTGCAGGCGTACCTCGCCGAGCGGGACGGCGACCCGGTGACCGCGGCCCGCCGGTACGCCGAGGCCGCCCGGGCGGCCGCCGACGTGCGCGAGCGCGACCACCTCACCCGGCAGGCGGCCCGGCTCAACACGGAGCTGCGTCGTCAGGCTGCCGCCGACGGGTGAGGGGCCTCTCGGACCTGGACGCCCCGGCACCCGACGGCCGGGGCTGCGGCCGCGCACCGGGTCCCTAGACTCCGCGCCATGCTGCTGTCCGACCGCGACATCCGTGCCGCCCTCGCCGCGGGCCGGCTGGGCCTGGCGCCCTACGACGACGCGATGGTGCAGCCCTCGAGCATCGACGTCCGGCTCGACCGGTTCTTCCGGGTCTTCAACAACGCCCGGTACACCCACATCGACCCGGCGCTGCAGCAGGACGACCTGACCACGCTGGTCGAGCCCACCGGCGACGAGCCGTTCGTGCTGCACCCCGGCGAGTTCGTGCTCGGCTCGACGCTGGAGGTGGTGAGCATCCCCGACGACCTCGCCGCCCGGCTGGAGGGCAAGTCCTCGCTGGGCAGGCTGGGCCTGCTCACCCACTCGACGGCCGGCTTCGTCGACCCCGGCTTCTCCGGGCACATCACCCTCGAGCTGTCGAACGTGGCGAACCTGCCGATCACCCTCTGGCCGGGGATGAAGATCGGGCAGCTGTGCCTGTTCCAGCTCAGCTCGGCCGCGGAGCACCCCTACGGCTCGGCGGTGTACGGGTCCCGCTACCAGGACCAGCGCGGTCCCACGCCGTCCCGGTCGTTCCGCAACTTCAGCCGCGCGGAGACCCGCGGGGCGGAGGCACCGCCCGCCTGACGCGCGCGGCACCGCCGGGTGAACAGTCGCGCCCAACCGGAGTGACGCTGCGTGCACCGGGGTAGGCAGCTCGTCATGGACCCCCGGGACACCGCTGTGCTGCTGCCCCCGCCGTCGGGCAACCACGTCGTCGACGGCTTCTTCGACTGCGCCGAGGAGTCGGCGCACTACGCCTTCTCCGTCCAGCTCCTGCTGACCCAGTACGCCACCGTCGTCCCGTGGCAGGCCGAGGGCGTCGCGGAGCTGGGCAGCGGTGACGCCCGGGCGATCGCGCACGTCGTGCGGGCCGTGCCCGGTCTCACCGTGCAGGGCACCGACATCAGCGCCACGTCCGTCGAGCGGGCCCGGCAGACCATCGCCGGCCTCGACGTGACCGACCGCTACGACGTCGAGCTCGGCGACTTCTTCGCCTGGGCCGACTCCCCGGCCGGCAGCCGGACCTCCACCGTCATCGCCAACCCGCCCTACATCCCGGCGCCGGACGGCGACATCCTGATGCCGGAGCTGTGGGGCGGCTGGTACGGCAACGACCTGGTGCTGCGGCTGCTCAAGGCCGGTTTCGACCACCTGCTGGTCGCCCTGCCCAGCTACTCCGACCCGGCCGCCACCCTGGCCGCCGCCGGTGAGCTGGGCTACCGGGTGGCCAACTTCCTGGCGATGGGCCTGGAGTTCGGCGCCTACAGCCGCGAGCCCAAGGTCGCCGAGCACATCGCCCGGCTCACCGCAGGAGGCCACGGCTGGGCCGACGACGACTCCTACGTCGTCGCCGTCGCGCTGCTCACCCGGTCACCGCAGGTGCAGCGGGACCGCGCCACCGAGCTGCTCCGCGCGCTGCAGCTGCCGGCCTAGCCGCGGGCCCGGCGGTCGGGCACGGTGACGGCCGGCTCGGCGCCGGCCACCTCGACCACCGGCCGGTCCGCGGGGGCCGGCGCCCCGCCGACCAGCCCGGGGACCTCGTCGTCGACGTACCGCTCGCGGCAGATCAGCCAGCCGGTGACCGCGAGCAGCCCCACGCCGGCGTAGACCAGCACGAACATGCCGGTGTACCCGCCGGTGAGCCCCCGCAGCAGGCCGACCAGCAGCGGGCCGACCCCGGCCAGGGCGTACCCCCACCCCTGGACGACGGTCGACAGCGCCCCGACCGACTCCGGGGTGCGGGCCCGCAGGCCCAGCAGCGCCAGGATCATCGCGAAGGTGCCCATGCCCATGCCGAGCAGCGAGACCCACAGCCAGGTCAGCGTCAGCGGGGCCAGCAGCAGCCCGGTCCAGCCGGCCAGGTAGCAGCAGACGAAGGCCAGCAGCATCGGCCGCTGCAGCCGCTGGCGCACCGCCCCCATCGGGATGACGGCGTTGAGCGGGATGACGATCAGCGCGTTCAGCCCGACCAGGGCACCGGCGGCGTGCGCGGACATGCCCTCGTCGCGCAGGTACTGCGCCGTCCAGCCGACGATGACGTAGGCCTGCATCGCCTGCAGCCCGAAGAAGGCCGCCATCGTCCAGGCCAGCGGGCTGCGGCCGAGCGCGCGCAGCCGCACCGCCGAGTGCGAGCCCCGGGAGGCGCCGGGGCGGGCCGGCACGAACAGCCACGGCAGGCCGGCGAGCAGCGCGAAGACCGCCCAGATGCCCAGGCTCCAGCGCCAGCCCTCCGCGCCGACGGACTCGGCGATCGGTGCGGTCGAGATGGCCGCGACGCCGCCACCGATGGCCAGCGCGGTGCTGTAGGCGCCGACCAGCAGACCGGTGCGCTCGGGGAACCACCGCTTGACCAGGCTCGGCAGCAGCACGTTGCCCAGCGCGCCGCCGACCATCGCGAGCACGGTGCCGAAGAGGAACAGCCACACGTTCGGGACGGCGACCCGGACGAGCAGGCCCAGGGTCATCACCAGCAGGGCGGTGGCCAGCACGTGCCCGTCTCGGTAGCGGGCGGCCAGCGGCGGGCCGGCGAAGCCGATGAGCGCGAAGCAGATCAGCGGCATGCTGGTGATCAGGCCCGCCAGGCCCGAGGAGATGCCGAGGCCGTCCTCGATCTCTTGCAGCACCGGGCCGACGCTGTTCACCGCGGTGCGCAGGTTGAAGCCGGTCAGCACGATGGCCGCGCCGACCAGCAGCAGGCCACGGCGGTCCACGGCGGTCGGCGGGGGAGCGACGGTCACGTCCGCTCATGTTCCTCCAGCGCGGGGGACCGCCCGGTCAGCGGGTGCCGCTGACGGTGACCGTCGTCGTCGCCACCTGCTCGGTGGTCCCGTCGGCGGCCACCCGCAGCACGGTGAGCTCGTGCGGCCCGTCCCCGGCGGGGGCGGCCAGCAGCAGCGTGGGGCTCAGGCACTGCTGCAGCCGGAGCGCTGGCCCGGCCGCCGTCGAGGTGTAGGAGACCGTGCTGCCGGCGTTCCCGCGCACCGGGACGCCGTCCAGGGTGACGACGTAGTCGACGTCGTCCGGGCCGGTCAGCCGGTAGCGCAACGGCTGACCGGCGGTGACCTGGCTGCTGGAGACGCCGATCCCGACCGTGCTGCAGTCGGCGGTCAGCGGGACGTCCTCGGCGCCGCGGCTGCCCGCGAAGCCGAGCACCGCCATCACGACCACGGCCAGCCCGAGCCAGGTCCAGTTGCGGCCGCGGCGGATGGTCGGCCGGTCGTCGGCGAGGGCCCGCTGGTCGTTGACGTCGCGGGCGTAGTGCATCCGGGTGCGGCGGTTGCCGGCCGCCAGCTCGGGGTCCTCCCGACCGCGGACCCCACCGAAGACGAAGCTCACGCCGTCAGTGTCCCCCGCCGGCCGCCGTCCACGCGCCCTACCGCCAGCCCGTCCTCCTGCACCAAAGGCCGTCCTCCCGCAGCAGCGTTGGTGCGGGAGGACGGCCTTTGATCAGGTGACCTGATCCAAGCCCTTCCTCAGTCGTGGGCGGTGGCGGGGGAGCCGGTGCCGGCCGGGTCGTCGGGCTCGGTGCCCACGCCCGGCCCCGCCTCGGCGCCCGGTGCCCCGGCCGGCGCCATGGCGCGCAGCAGGATCTGGCTGACGTCGAGCACCTCGACGTGCTCCTTGGCCTCGCCGGCCTGCTTCTTGCTGGTCACCGCGTCGCTGAGCATCGTGATGCAGAACGGGCAGGCGGTGGAGATGACGTCGGGATCGAGCTCGAGCGCCTCCTCGGTGCGCTCGACGTTGATCCGCTTGCCGATCTTCTCCTCCATCCACATCCGCGCGCCGCCGGCGCCGCAGCAGAAGCCGCGGTCCTTGCAGCGGTGCATCTCCTGGGTGGTCAGGCCCTGCACCGAGTCCAGGATCTCCCGGGGCGGTGTGTAGACCTTGTTGTGCCGGCCCAGGAAGCACGGGTCGTGGTAGGTGACCTTGCGGTCGATCGGGGTGACCGGGGTGAGCCGGCCCTCCTCGACCAGCTGGCCCAGCAGCTGGGTGTGGTGCACGACGTCGTAGTCGCCGCCCAGCTGCGGGTACTCGCGGTTGATCGAGTTGAAGCAGTGCGGGCAGGTGGCGACGATCTTCCGCCGTCCGGCCGGCCGCTCCTCGAAGACGGCGTTGAGCGTCTCGACGTTCTCCGCCGCCAGCTGCTGGAAGAGGAACTCGTTGCCCATCCGGCGGGCCGGGTCGCCCGAGCAGGTCTCCCCGTTGCCCAGGACGGCGAACTCGACGCCGGCGATGTGCAGCAGCTCGGCGACGGCCTTGGTGGTCTTCTTGGCCCGGTCGTCGATGGCGCCGGCGCAGCCCACCCAGAACAGGTACTCGACGTCGTCGTCGATGGCGCCCTCGACCCGGCGGACCTCGAAGTCCAGGTCCTTGGTCCACTCCTCGCGCACGTTGCCGCCCACGCCCCACGGGTTCCCGCGGTTCTCCAGGTTGCGCATCATGACGCCGGCCTCGGAGGGGAAGCTGGACTCGATCAGCACCTGGTAGCGACGCATGTCCATGATGTGGTCGACGTGCTCGATGTCGACCGGGCACTGCTCGACGCAGGCGCCGCAGCTGGTGCAGCTCCACAGCACGTCGGGGTCGATGACCCCGCCCTCCTCGAGCGTGCCGACCAGCGGCCGGTGTGCCTGGGCGTCGTTGGTGCCCTCGATCCGGGCGTAGCCCGAGGCCCACTCCTGCTCCCCGCTGGGCTCCAGGGTGGTGAAGTCGGCGAAGTCCGGCGCCGCGTCGGAGGCCTTGGTCGCGCCGGTCAGGTAGGGGGCCTTGGCGTAGAGGTGGTCCCGCAGGTCCATCACGACCATCTTCGGCGACAGCGGCTTGCCGGTGTTCCAGGCCGGGCACTGGCTCTGGCACCGCCCGCACTCGGTGCAGGTGGTGAAGTCCAGCATCCCCTTCCAGGTGAAGTCCTCGATCTTGCCGCGGCCGAAGACGTCGTCCTCGCCGGGGTCCTCGAAGTCGATCGGCTTGCCGCCCGAGGTCATGGGCTGCAGCGGGCCCAGCGCCTGGCCGCCGTCGTCCTCGCGCTTGAAGTAGATGTTGAAGAAGGCGCTGAACCGGTGCCACGCGACGCCCATGTTGAGCACCCGGGAGATGGTGATCAGCCAGACCAGGCTGACGACGACCTTGACGAACGCGACGATGGAGAGCAGGTCGGGGTTCGCCGGGACGAGGTCAGCGAGCGCGCCCGAGACCGGGTGCGACCAGGACGGGGCGTCGGTGAGGCCGGCGGCGACCTTGATCGCCCGGATCAGCAGGATGCAGATGCCGATGGTCAGGACGACGGCCTCGACGAAGTAGCCGCGGCCCTCGTTGCTGCCGGCGAAGCGGCTGGCCCGGCCCTGCCGGCGCGGGTGGTCCTTCTGCCGCCGGTAGATCAGGTACAGGATGCCGAGCACCGTGGCGGCGCCGACCAGGTCGACGAAGAGGTTCCACACGCTCCACTCGCCGACGAGCGGGAGGTGGAACGCCGGGTCCCAGACCTCGCCGAAGGCCTCGACCAGGGTGAGGAACAGCCCGTAGAAGCCGATGAAGACGAACCAGTGGGCCGCGCCGATCGCCGACCACTTGAGCATCCGGGTGTGGCCGAGGGACTCCACGGCGAGGGTCTTCAGCCGCGGGCCGACCGGGCCGGAGCGGGTCGGGTCGGGCTGGCCGGTGCGGAAGATCCGCAGCATCGCGCGGACCGCCTTGGTGGCGTAGACCACCGAGACGACCAGGAGGAGCACGGCCAGCGTGCCGAGGACGATCTGCAACGGGCCCATGGGCTCCCTCTCGTGCGTGCGCGGGCGCCATCGCCCCACCCGGACGGACACTAACCGGGCGCCCTCAGGCTACTCACCGGTAACCCAGGAGCGCCCCGGACCGCCGACGAGATTGCGGAACCGATGCCCCCGATTCGGTGACCCTGTGTCAGGACGCGTTCCCCCACCCGGGTGGCGGGGGCGCCCGCAGGGTGACCCGCGGCGCGCGCCGGGCCGCCCGCACCCACGGTGGGCCCGCTGTCCGCCCCCGGGTCCGTGACGCCCCGGACGCCGGGGTGCCGCCGCCGGAGGCGGCGGCGGGCGCGCCGACACGGGCGCCGGGCACGGCGCCCGCGGCCGCACTCCGCCGCCACGGGCCGACGAGGGGAGTGCTGGGTGAGATCGCACAACTGGTCCCGGGGGGCCGCGACGGTCCTGGTCGGGGGGCTGCTCGCCGTCGGCGTGGCGACCCCCGCCTGGGCCGCGCCGGGTGACGCCTCGGCCACGGCGCTGCAGGTGGCGCTGGCCGCCTCGGGTGGCGACCCGCTGGCGGTGATCGCCGACGCCGGCGTGACCGTCGCCGACGTCGACGCGCCACCGGACGAGACCGCCGCCCTGCTGGACGTCGCCGCGGCCCTCTCCGGCGCGGTCGGCGTCGGCGCCACGAACGGCACGGCGTCGGCCTCGGCGACCTCGAGCGCCACCGGCAGCGCCGGCGCGTCCTCGGTCGACGGGCTGGTGGCCGACGTCCTGGGTGCCGCGGTCACCGCGACCACGCTGTCCGGGTCGGTCTCGTGCCCGCTCGGCGGGGCGCCGACGGCGAGCACGGTCGTGGCCGACCTGGCGGTGCTGGGCACCGCGGTCACCGCGACCGTCAACGGGCCGGCGGTCACCGTCTCCTCGGCGGTGACGGTGGACGGCCTGACCGACGCCGTCCTCACCGCGACCGTGCGCACCCGGATCGAGTCGGTGACCGCGACGACCGCGTCGGCGACGGCGCTGCGCATCGACCTCACGCTGACCGGTGAGGCCGCCGGCGTGCCGGTCACCATCCCGGTCGGCTCGATCGTGGCCGGCGTGGCCGACTGCACCACCCCGGACGCGCTCACCGCCACCGGCCTCACCCCGGGCTCCGGCCCGACCGCCGGCGGGACCGTGGTGACGGTGACCGGCACCGGCTTCGTGCCCGGCGCCACGACCGTCACCGTCGGAGGGACCGTCGTCCCGGCCGCGGACGTGACCGTCACCGGTCCCACGACGCTGACGTTCCCGACCCCGCCGCACGCGGCCGGACCGGTCGACGTGACCGTGGGGACCGCGGCGGGCACCAGCGCCCCGCTCGGCTTCACCTACGTGGCCCCGCCGACGGGCACCGGCCTCACGCCCCCCACCGGTCCCTCGGTGGGCGGCACGCAGGTGACCGTGACCGGCACCGGGTTCGTGCCGGGCGCCACGACGGTGACCATCGGCGGCACGGTCGTCCCGGCCGCGGGCGTGACCGTCCTCGACCCGACGACGCTGACCTTCGCTACCCCGCCGCACGCAGCCGGCCCGGCGGACGTCACGGTGACGACCCCCGGCGGGACCTCTGCTCCGCTCGGCTACACCTACACGCCCGTGGTGCCGACGGCCGCCGGCCTCGACCCCGACGCCGGCCCCACGGCGGGCGGGACCGAGGTGACGGTGACCGGGACCGGGTTCCTGCCCGGCGCCACCACGGTGACCATCGGCGGCGTCGTCGTCCCGGCCGCGGACGTGACCGTCACCGGCCCGACCACGCTGACCTTCAGCACCCCGGCGCACGCGGCCGGACCGGTCGACGTGACCGTGGCGACGGCGGCCGGCACCAGCGCCCCGCTGGACTACACCTACCTGCCCGCGCCGACGGCGGCGGTGCTGTCGCCGCCGTCGGGCCCCTCGGTGGGCGGGACGCAGGTGACGGTGACCGGGACCGGCTTCGTGCCGGGCGCCACGACGGTGACCATCGGCGGGGTCGTCGTCCCGGCTGAGGACGTGACCGTCACCGGGCCGACCACGCTCACGTTCCCGACGCCGCCGCACGCCTCCGGTCCGGTGGACGTGACGGTGCAGACGCCGGGGGGTGCGACGGCGCCGCTGCCGTACACCTACACCGCCGTCGTCCCCACGGCCGCCGGGATCGCACCGGACGCCGGCCCGACCGCCGGCGGGACCGTGGTGACGGTGACCGGGACCGGGTTCCTGCCCGGTGCCACGACCGTGACCGTCGGCGGCGCCGTCGTCCCGGCTGCGGCCGTGACCGTCACCAGCCCGACCACGCTGACGTTCACCACCCCGGCGCAGGCGGCCGGGCAGGTCGCCGTGACGGTCGCGACCGCGGACGGCACCAGCGGTCCGCAGCCGTTCAGCTACCTGGCGCCGCCGACGGTCGACGGGCTCACCCCCGGCACCGGTCCGACCGGCGGCGGCACCGTGGTGACGGTGACCGGGACGGGCTTCGTCCCCGGCGCCACCACGGTGACCGTCGACGGCCGCGAGCTCCCGGCGGACCAGGTGACGGTGACCAGCCCGACGACGCTGCGCTTCACCACGCCGTCGCACGCGGCCGGCGACGCCCAGGTGCGGGTGCGGACCGCGGGCGGCGAGTCGGCGGCGCTGACCTTCCGGTACGCCGCGGTCGGCGGGACGGGTTCCGGCTCCGGTGCGGGGTCGGCGGCCGGGTCCGGTGGCGGGCTGGCGTACACCGGCTCCGACGTCCGGCTGCCGCTGGTGGCGGGCCTGCTGGCGCTGCTGACCGGGACGGCGCTGCTGGTCCGGTCGCGGAGGCGGGGCCCGCAGCCGGCGTGACCTGAGCGGGTGGTCCGGACGGCGGGGCAGCAGCACGACGGCTGCCCCGCCGTCCGCCGTCCCGGGGTGGACAGGTGTGAGCCGTGCCTCCGCACCCCGGGAACACCAGCGGCTGGGCTGCCGTTAGGCTGGGCAGGAAAGTTGAGCGGACCACGCGCAAGACGGTCGGTCCCTCGGCTACCAGGCCAGCACCACCCCGTCAGCAACGCACAGGAGAGTCCTTCCATGGCACGAGCAGTCGGTATCGACCTCGGCACGACGAACTCCGTCGTCGCGGTCCTCGAGGGCGGCGAGCCCACCGTCATCGCCAACTCCGAGGGTGCCCGCACCACCCCGTCGGTCGTGGCCTTCGCCAAGAACGGTGAGGTCCTGGTCGGCCAGTCGGCCAAGAACCAGGCGGTCACCAACGTCGACCGGACCATCCGCAGCGTGAAGCGCGAGATCGGCACCACCTGGAAGACCGGCGACATCGACGGCAAGCAGTACACCCCGCAGGAGATCAGCGCGCGGGTCCTCCAGAAGCTCAAGCGGGACGCCGAGACCTACCTCGGCGAGCCGGTCACCGAGGCCGTCATCACCGTCCCGGCCTACTTCGAGGACGCCCAGCGCCAGGCCACCAAGGAGGCCGGGGAGATCGCCGGCCTGAACGTGCTGCGCATCGTCAACGAGCCCACCGCGGCCGCGCTGGCCTACGGCCTGGACAAGGGCGAGACCGAGCAGACGATCCTGGTCTTCGACCTCGGTGGTGGCACGTTCGACGTGTCGCTGCTGGAGATCGGCGACGGGGTCATCGAGGTCAAGTCCACCGCCGGTGACAACAAGCTCGGTGGCGACGACTGGGACGAGCGCGTGGTCAAGCACCTCGTGCAGACCTTCAACGCCCAGAGCGGCATCGACCTGGCCAAGGACAAGCTGGCCATGCAGCGGCTCCGCGAGGCCGCCGAGAAGGCCAAGATCGAGCTGTCCGGCGCGCAGTCGACCAACGTCAACCTGCCCTACATCACCGCCGGCGCCGACGGCCCGCTGCACCTGGACGTCACGATCACCCGGGCCGAGTTCCAGCGGCTGACCCAGGACCTGCTCGACCGCGCCAAGGCGCCGTTCAACCAGGCGATCCGGGACGCCGGCGTCTCCGTGGCCGACATCGACCACGTCGTGCTGGTCGGCGGCTCGACCCGGATGCCGGCCGTCAGCGACCTGGTCCGCGAGCTCACCGGCGGCAAGGAGCCCAACAAGGGCGTCAACCCCGACGAGGTCGTCGCCGTGGGTGCCGCGCTGCAGGCCGGTGTCCTCCGCGGTGAGGTCAAGGACGTCCTGCTCCTCGACGTCACCCCGCTGTCCCTGGGCATCGAGACCAAGGGCGGGATCATGACCAAGCTCATCGAGCGGAACACCACGATCCCGACCAAGCGCAGCGAGATCTTCACGACGGCCGACGACAACCAGCCCAGCGTGCAGATCCAGGTCTTCCAGGGCGAGCGCGAGATGGCGTCCTACAACAAGAAGCTCGGCATGTTCGAGCTGACCGGCCTGCCGCCGGCGCCCCGGGGCGTCCCGCAGATCGAGGTCGCCTTCGACATCGACGCCAACGGCATCGTGCACGTGTCCGCCAAGGACCTGGGCACGGGCAAGGAGCAGTCGATGACGATCACCGGCGGTTCGGCCCTGCCCAAGGACGACATCGCCCGGATGATGGCCGACGCCGAGGCGCACGCCGAGGAGGACAAGAAGCGCCGCGACGAGGCGGAGACCCGCAACCTCGCCGAGTCGCTGCAGTACCAGACCGAGAAGTTCCTGGCCGAGAACGGCGACAAGATCCCGGCCGACAAGAAGGAGGAGCTGGGTGAGGCGCTGACCGAGCTGCGCTCCTCCCTCGGCGGGTCGGACATCGCCGCGATCAAGACCGCCCAGGAGAAGGTCGCCCGCGTCTCCCAGGAGGTCGGCGGCGCGCTCTACGCCCAGGCGCAGGCCGACGGCGGCGCCGCGGCCGGTGACGGCGGGTTCGACACCGGCGCCCCGGGTGCCGGTGCCACCGGCAGCACCGCCGCCGGCGACGACGACGTCGTGGACGCCGAGATCGTCGACGAGGACCCCGACAAGAAGTGACCTCACCGTCCGCAGGCGGTCCCACCGGCCCGGGCGACCGGGCCGGTGGACCCGACCAGACGATGAGCCATCAGGGAGAGCAGATGAGCGAGCACGTCAACGAGATGCCGGCGGACGTCGCCGACCAGCCGGTGGACGGCGTGGTCATCGACGACGCCGCACGCCAGCTGGCCGAGCGCACCGAGGACCTGCAGCGGGTCACCGCCGAGTACGCCAACTACCGGCGGCGGGTGGAGCGGGACCGCACCCTGGTCGTCGACCAGGCCGCCGAGCGGTTCGCCGGCCAGCTGTTCCCGATCGTCGACGACATCGAGCGGGCGCGGGACCACGGCGACCTGACCGGTGCCTTCAAGGGGGTCGCCGACCGGGTCCTCGGGCTGCTCGACGGTCTGGGCGTGACCTCGTTCGGCGCGCCGGGCGACCCGTTCGACCCCTCGCTGCACGAGGCGGTGCTGCACGACACCTCACCGGAGGTGACCGAGCCGACCGCCAGCACGGTGCTGCGGCCCGGCTTCCGCCGCGGCGACCGGGTGCTGCGCACCGCGATGGTGGGCGTCACCGACCCGGAGTCGCCGGCCCCGGCGGCCACCGAGCCGGCCACGCCCCCCGCCGACAGCTCCACCGACGGCCGGCCCGGCGCGGGCCCGGCCGCCGGCTGAGCACAGCCCGTCCGCCGGTCCACCCACCGCACCGCGGTGGGTGGACCGGCCCGTCAGCAGCCCAGCAGAGAGGAGGCGCCCGATGAGCAGCACCCGGGACTTCATCGAGAAGGACTACTACGCGGCCCTGGGCGTCGCCAAGGACGCCGACGCCGCGGCGATCAAGAAGGCCTACCGGCAGCTGGCCCGTGAGCTGCACCCGGACAAGAACCCGGGGAACACCCAGGCCGAGACCCGGTTCAAGGACGTCTCCGAGGCCTACGACGTGCTCTCCGACCCCAAGCGGCGCGCGGAGTACGACGACGCCCGCCGGCTCTTCGGCTCCGGCGGCTTCCGCCCCGGCGCCGGTGCGCCCGGCGGCTTCCCGGGCGGGTTCCCGGGCAGCGCCCCCGGCGGCCAGCCCTTCGACCTCGGCGACGTCTTCGGCGGCGCCGGTGCCCCCGGCGCGGGCCGCGCCGGCGGGCTGGGCGACATCTTCGGCGGCCTCTTCACCGGCGCCCCCGCGGGCGCCGGCACCCGCAGCCGCCAGCAGGCGGCGTCCGGGCCGGCCCGCGGCCAGGACGTCGAGACCGAGGCCACGCTCGCCTTCGACGAGGCCGTGCTCGGGGTGACGGTGCCGCTGCGGATGCAGAGCCCGGGCACCTGCCCGACCTGCCACGGCAACGGCGCGAAGCCGGGCACGAGCCCGCACACCTGCCCGGTGTGCAACGGCGCCGGCGTCACCAGCCGCAGCCAGGGCGCCTTCGCGTTCTCCGAGCCCTGCCGTGAGTGCCGCGGCACCGGCTCCGTGGTCGACGACCCCTGCCCGGAGTGCAAGGGCAGCGGCGTCACCAACCAGACCCGCACGATCACCGTCCGGATCCCGGCCGGGGTCAAGGACGGCCAGCGCATCCGGCTCGCGGGCAAGGGCGCACCCGGACGCCGCGGTGGACCGGCCGGCGACCTGTTCGTCGTCGTCCACGTCACCGGCTCGGAGCTCTTCGGCCGCAGCGGCAACGACCTGACCCTCACCGTCCCGGTGTCCTTCGCCGAGGCGGCGCTCGGGACGACGCTCACCGTGCCCACCCTCGACGGCTCCGTCTCGCTCAAGGTCCCCGCCGGCACGTCCAGCGGGCGCACCTTCCGGGTCCGCGGCCGCGGCGTGCACACCAAGGGCGCGGCCGGCGACCTGCTGGTGACCGTCGAGGTCGCCGTCCCGGCCCGGCTGACACCGGGCGCCCGGGAGGCGATCGAGAAGCTCGCCGCCGAGCTGCCCGACGACCCGCGGCCGGAGGTCACCGCCGCGCTGCGCGACGGAGGTGCCCGATGACGGTGCCGGACCCCGGCCGGTCGTTCGCCGAGGACGCCCCGGTCTTCGTCATCTCGGTCGCCGCCGAGCTGGCGGGCATGCACGCCCAGACCCTGCGCCAGTACGACCGGCTCGGGCTGGTGAGCCCCGGCCGCACCGCCGGCGGCGGCCGGCGGTACAGCCCCCGGGACGTCGCCCTGCTCCGGGAGGTGCAGCGGCTCAGCCAGGAGGACGGCGTCAACCTGGCCGGCATCAAGCGGATCATCGAGCTGGAGTCGCGGGTGGAGGCGCTGCAGGCCCGGGTCGGTGAGCTGCTCGTCGAGCTCGAGCTGTCCGAGACCCGGCGGATCGCGGCCGAGTCCGCGGTCTCGGCGGCCTACCGCCGCGACCTCGTGCCCCGCACCTCCAGCTCGGCTCTGGTCGTCTGGCGGCCGGCCGGATCCGCGTGACCGGGAACGTCGGGCCCGCACCGGTCGTCTCAACCGGTGTGACCGTCGACAGCGCCGAGCGCGCCACCGTGGACAGCGCCACCCCGCCGGGTGCCGCGCCGGACAGCCACGCGGCCTACGTGGCCCTGGAGCGGGAGGTCGCGCTGCTGCTCCGCCGCTCGCGGGCCATCCAGGGCCGGCTCGCCGGCCAGCTGCACCAGGACCTCGACGGCGCCGCCTACGGGCTGCTCGTGCTGCTGGACGACGCCGGCCCGCTGCGCGCCAGCGACGTGGTGGCCAAGCTGGGCCTGGACAAGAGCACCGTCAGCCGGCAGGTCGCCTCGCTGGTCGACCTCGGCCTCGTCGACCGGGCCGCCGACCCCGACGACGGGCGCGCGCAGGTGCTGTCCACCTCGCCGGAGGGCCACCGGCGGCTGAGCCGGCTGCGGGACGCCCGGCGGGCCCGCTGGGAGGCGGACCTGTCCGACTGGGAGACCACCGACGTGGCCACCCTCGCCTCCCTGCTGGGCCGGCTGAACCGGCTCGGCGAGGCCCGCGAGGCCGAGGTCAGCGCGGGCTGACGGCCCCTCCCGGCCCCCCTGCAGGGGCCCGCCGCGAGCGTGCGAGCGGTGGGGGGCAGGGGGGTCCTTCGACTACGGGATCATCCAGCTCAGCACGCTCGTCGACTGCAGCACGACGATCACGCACATGAACAGCAGCAGGACCAGGCTCCAGCCGAAGACCTTCCGGAAGAGCTCGCCCTCCTTGCCGGCCATCCCCACCGCGGCGGCGGCGATCGCCAGGTTCTGCGGGCTGACCATCTTGCCGAGCACCCCGCCGGAGGTGTTGGCCGCGGCGAGCAGCACCGGGTCGAGCCCGGCACCGGCAGCGGTCTGCACCTGCAGCGCCCCGAACAGCGCGTTCGCCGAGGTGTCCGAGCCGGTCACCGCCACCCCGATCCAGCCGAGGATCGGGGAGAGGAAGGCGAAGAACGAGCCGGTCTGCGCCAGCCAGGCGCCCAGCGTCGTCGTCTGCCCGGACTGGTTCATCACGTAGGCCAGCGCGAGCACCGCCATGACGGTGACGATGGCCCACTTGAGCTCGGCGTACGTGCGCCCGTAGGCCTTGAGCGCCCGCCCCGGCGACACCCGCAGCACGATCGCGGTCAGGATGCCGGCCAGGATCATCAGCGTCCCGGCCGCGGGCAGCCAGTTGAACGAGTAGGTGGTGGAGGCCAGCTCGGTGTCCGAGCCCGGGCCGAAGACGTCGAGCCCGGGCCAGGCGAAGGCCGTCGTCCAGGGGGAGGCGGCCAGCGCCTCCTTGACCGCGCTGATGTTGGCCAGCGAGAAGATCACGATGATGATCAGGTACGGCGAGTAGGCCTTGAGCACCTCGCCGCGGGTGTCCGGGAGGGCCGGGCCGTCCTCGCGGCCGGTCGGCGCACCCGGGTCGCGGGGGCCCTGGCTGCCGGGCCGGTCGCCCAGCTCCTCGCCGGCGGTCACCCCGGCACCCCCGCCGCCGCCTGCCCCGCCCCCGGCGGCGACGGTGTGCCGCGCCTCGCGGGCCAGGTCGGGCGACTCCGACGGCGTCCAGACCCGGAGCATCCCGACGATCGCGGCGGCGGAGACCAGTGCGGCGATGATGTCGGTCAGCGGCACGGAGATGTAGTTGGCCGCCACGAACTGGGCGACGGCGAACGCCAGCCCGCTCACCAGGGCCACCGGCCAGGTCTGCCGCACCCCGCGCATGCCGTCGACGACGAACACCAGCACCAGCGGGACGACGATCGCCAGGATCGGCGTCTGCCGGCCGACCATCGCGCCGAGGTTGTCCACGGTGAGGCCCGCGTCGTCGTTCACGCCCGAGGTGACCGTCGCCAGCGTGACGATGGGGGTCGCCAGCGCGCCGAACGCGACCGGGGCGGTGTTGGCGATCAGCGCGACCGCGGCCGCCTTGAGCGGGGCGAAGCCGAGCGCCATCAGCATGACCACGGTGATCGCCACCGGGGTGCCGAAGCCGGCCAGCGCCTCGAGCAGGGCGCCGAAGCAGAAGGCGATGATGATCGCCTGGATCCGCTGGTCCGGGCTGACCTTCTCGAACGAGCGCCGCAGCACGTCGAAGTGCCCGGTCTCGACGGTCAGGTTGTAGACCCAGATCGCGTTGAGGACGATCCACAGGATCGGGAAGAAGCCGAACGCGGCGCCCTCGGTGGCGCTGAGCAGCGCCTGGTCGACCGGCATCGAGTAGAGCACCACCGCCACCAGCAGCGCGACGAGCAGGGCGGCGAGGCCCGCGATCCACGCCTTCACCCGCAGCGCGCCGAGCAGGACGAACAGCGTCAGCAGGGGCAGGACGGCGCAGAGGGCGGAGAGCCCCAGGGACCCGTTGACGGGGTCCAGCACCTGTTCGAACACGGTCTCACCTCGTTGTGAGCAGGGGTGGTTCGTGGGCAGAGGGTGGTCGAACTGGTGTCAGGCTGCAACCGGACGTGCTGTCGGCCCCGTCCAGAGCCTCGCCCCGAGCGTGCGAGGGGTGAGGAAGGCGGGGTCCTCCTTCAGGACTGCGGCCCCAGGGTGCTCACCGGCAGCCCGCGGATGGAGGCGTCCAGCACCTCGATGGTGTGCGCCAGCCCGATCCGGGTGCCCTGCCGTTCCAGCGACGAGGACACCTGCATCAGGCAGCCGGGGTTGGCCGTCACCAGCAGCTCGGCGCCGGTGGCGGCGATGTTGCGGGCCTTGCGGTCGCCCAGCTCCCGGGCCGGCTCGGGGTTGAGCACGTTCCAGATGCCCGCCGAGCCGCAGCAGATCTCCGCCTCCGGGATCTCCTTCAGCTGCAGGCCCGGGACCTCCCGCAGCAGGGCGCGGGGCTGCTGGCGGATCCCCTGCGCGTGCCCGAGGTGGCAGGCGTCGTGGTAGGCGATGGTCACCTCCAGCGGGTGCCGGGGGGCGACGGTGCCCAGCTCGGCCAGCAGCTCGGAGACGTCCCGGACCGACCCGGCGAAGGCCTTCGCGCGCTCGGCGTAGGCCGGGTCGTCGGCGAGCACCTCGGCGTACTCCTTCATGCTCGAGCCGCAGCCGGCGGCGTTGACGACGACGGTCTGCACGCCGGCGGCCTCGAAGGCGTCGATGGTGGCCCGGGCGAACCGCTCGGCCTCCTCCTGCCGGCCGTTGTGCACCGACAGCGCCCCGCAGCAGCCCTGCTTGCGCGGGATCACCACGTCGCAGCCCTCGGCGGCCAGCACCCGGGCCGTCGCGGCGTTGACCCCGGGGAAGAACTCGCCCTGCACGCAGCCGGTGAGCATCCCGACGACCGCCCGCCGCTCGCCCACGGCCGGCACCCGCCGCGGCAACTTCTCGCGCTTCTCCAGGACCGGCGCCAGCCCCTCCATCGCGGCCAGCCGGGGGGCCAGCCGGTCCAGCAGGCCGCTCTTCCGGACCACGCCCGGCAGCCCGCTGGCCTGGTAGGCGCGCAGCGGACCGCGCAGCGCGCGGAGCCGCCGTTTGTAGGGGAACAGCGCGAAGATGGCCGCACGGATCGCCCGGTCGCCGGGGCTGCGGGTGTGGTGCCGCTCCACCTGCACCCGGGTGGCCTCGATCAGCTTGTCGTACTGCACGCCCGACGGGCAGGCGGTCACGCAGGCCATGCACCCCAGGCAGGCGTCGAAGTGCTGCACCATCGTGTCGGTCAGCGGCGCGCCCTCCAGCCCGGCCTTCATCAGGTCGATCCGGCCGCGCGGGGAGTCCATCTCCTCGCCCCACAGCGTGTACGTGGGGCAGGTCGGCAGGCAGAAGCCGCAGTGCACGCAGTCGCTGATCAGCTCGGCCGACGGCGGGTGCTCGTCGTCGAACGCGGGCCGCACGGTCGGCGTCCCGACCGGCACCGGGCCGTGCGCCTGCGCGCCGGCCGTCGCCGGGTCGTCGGCCGGCCCCTCGGACTGGACACGGGTGGGCTGTGCCATCAGATGCCTCCCACGAACCGGCCGGGCGCCAGGCGGCGCTCGGGGTCGAACCGTTCCTTCACGCGGCGCATCAGGTCGATCGCGGGCACCGGCCCCCACACGTCCACGGCAGCCAGCACCGGCGCGGGCGCCTCGACCACGACCAGCGCGCCGCCGTGCTCGCCGCAGACCGTCCGGGTGCGGTCGACCACGGCGGCCACGGCCCCGGCGGGGGCGTCGGCGGGCAGCGCGCCGTACAGGACGCCGGCCCCGCCCGAGCCGCGCAGCGTGAGCCGCACCCCGGCGTCCGCTGCCGCGCGGCGGGCCGCGTCCAGCACCGCGGTGAGCCCGGAGAGCGCGCAGGTCAGCTTCAGCCCGGTGCCGCGCTCGGCGGTGTCGCGCCAGGGCAGCACGCCCCAGCCCGGTGGCGGCTCCTCGGCTGCCGTGGCGCCGGCGCCCAGCAGCTGGAGGGTGGCCGCGACCCGGCTCTCCACCCCGGCGGCGGTGCCACCGAGCTGCACGCCGACCGTGCCGGGGCCGTCGGGCCGCCACTCGACCTCGACCGCCGCGGGCACCACCTGGGCGTGCACCACGGCCTGCACCAGCCGGCCGGCGTCCGCGGCGGTGTCGAAGGGCACGGTGACGACGCGGCGGGCCGGGGGCACCGGGTGCAGCCGGAAGACCGCCTCGGTGAGGACCGCGAGGGTGCCGTAGGAGCCGATGAACAGCTTGCCGAGGTCGTAGCCGGCGACGTTCTTGACCACCCGGCCGCCCGCCTTGGCGACCACGCCGTCGGCGCGCACCACGGTGCAGCCGATCAGCAGGTCGCGGGCGGTGCCGACGCCGACCCGGCCGGGGCCGCTGGTGTTCGTGGCCAGCGTGCCCCCGATCGAGGACCCGGGCACCACCTCGTCCAGGGCCAGCCGCTGGCCGGCGGTGCCGACGGTCCGCTGGACGTCGGCGAGCAGCGCGCCGGCCTGGGTGTCCACGATCAGGTCGCCGGCGGCGTGGTCCAGCACCGCCGACATCCGGCTCAGGTCGACGACGAGGTCGGCGCGCTCGGGCGGGCGGCCCCAGGCCGTCTTGGTACCGCGGCCGCGGGCGACGACGGTGAGCCCGGACGCGGCGGCGGCCCGCATCACCTCACCGGTCTCCGCGGTGGAGGCCGGCCGGGCGACCAGCGCGACGGGCACCCCGTCGACGGCGTCGGCCGGGGTGCCCTCGGCGACGTCGGAGCAGGCGGAGGACAGCGAGGCGCGGGCGGAGTCGATGCTGACGGTGGTCATCAGAACGAGTCCGCCAGCCCGGCCTCGACCAGCGGGTGCGCGTGCTTCTTCTTCCCGGGCACCTCGCCGCACAGCCGTGGGGTGGGGAAGACCTTGCCCGGGTTGGAGATGTTGTCCGGGTCGAAGGCGCAGCGGACCAGCTGCATGGTGTCCAGGTCGTCGTCGGTGAACATCTTCGGCATGTACGCGGCCTTGTCCACGCCCACCCCGTGCTCGCCGGTGATCGCCCCGCCGTGCGAGATGCACAGGTCCAGGATGGCGCCGCTGACCTGCTCCGCGGCGTCGCCGGCCCCGGGCTTCGCGTCGTCGAAGAGCACCAGCGGGTGCAGGTTGCCGTCGCCGGCGTGGAAGACGTTGGCCACCCGCACCCCCGAGGACGACGACAGCTCGGCGATCGCCCGCAGCACCTCCGGCAGCGCGGTCCGCGGGATCACGCCGTCCTGGACGATGTAGTCGGGGCTGATCCGGCCGACCGCGGCGAACGCCGACTTCCGGCCCTTCCAGATCAGCGCCCGCTCGGCCGCGTCGATGGCCAGCCGCAGCTCGAAGGCGCCGTGCTCGGTGCACAGCCGCTCGACCTCGGCGTACTCGTGCTCCACCTCGGTCGCCGGCCCGTCCAGCTCGATGACCAGCACCGCGCCGGCGCCGTCGGGGTAGTTGCAGTGGACGGCGGCCTCGGCGGCCTCGATGGCGAGGGCGTCCATCATCTCGATGGCGGCGGGCAGCACGCCGCTGCCGATGATCGCCGAGGTGGCCGCGCCGGCGTCGTCCGTCGTCCGGAAGCCGGCGAGCAGGGTGCGCACCTCCTCGGGCAGCCGGACCAGCCGCACCGTCGCGGTCGTCGCGATGCCGAGGGTGCCCTCGGAGCCGACCACGGTGCCGAGCAGGTCGTAGCCCGGCGCGTCCGGGGCCAGGCCGCCGAGGGTGACGACGTCGCCCTGCGGCGTGACGAGCTCGGCGCCGAGCACGTGGTTGCTGGTGAAGCCGTACTTCAGGCAGTGCGCGCCGCCGGAGTTCTCCGCGAGGTTGCCGCCGATCGAGCAGATCTGCTGGCTGCTCGGGTCGGGGGCGTAGTAGTAGCCCTCCGGCGTGGCGGCCCGGGTGACGTCGAGGTTGATCACGCCGGGCTCCACCACGGCGCGCTGGTCGGCGCGGCGGACCTCGCGGATCGTCCGCATCCGGGAGGTGACGACCAGGACGCCGTCGGCCCGGGGGAGCGCCCCGCCGGACAGGCCGGTGCCCGAGCCGCGGGCGACGAACGGCACGCCGTGCTCGGCGCAGGCCCGGACGACGCCGGCGAGCTGCTCGGTGGTCTCCGGCAGCACCACCAGCGCGGGGGTGACCCGGTAGTGGGCGAGGCCGTCGCACTCGTAGGTGCGCAGCTGGGTCGGGTCCTGGACGACGCCGGTGGCGGGCATCAGCGCCCGCGCCACCCGCCCGACCGCGGCGATGCCCGCGCTGTTGTCGCCGGCCTCACCGGTGGCCGAGGTGGCCTCCGGCGGGGTGTCGCCCAGGACCGGGCCGGCCGTCGTCTCGGTGCCGTGCGTACCGCTCATGAGGTGCCGCCTTCGTCGCCGGACCTGCAGGGGTGGTGCGCCCGGCGGGGCGGGGACGCCGCCCCACCCCGCCGGGTCCGTGCCTCAGGGCATGCGCTCGTACGCCGGGACGGTGAGGAAGTCGTTGTAGTCGTCGCCGAGGGCCATCTCGGTGAACAGCGCCCGGGCATCGTCCCACCGGCCGGAGCCGAACGCATCTCCCTTGGCGGAGGCGATGGCGGCCATCTCCTCCTCGATCACCCGCTCCACCAGCTCGGTGGTCACCGGCTGGCCGTCGGCGAGGGTGACGCCGTTGTGCAGCCACTGCCACACCTGGCTGCGGCTGATCTCGGCGGTGGCCGCGTCCTCCATCAGGCCGTTGATGCCGGCGGCGCCCGAGCCGCGCAGCCAGGACTCCACGTACTGGATGCCGACGCTCACGTTGGCCCGCAGCCCGGCCTCGGTGACCTCGCCCGGGGTGGCCTTCACGTTGAGCAGGTCGGCCGCCGTGACGTGCACGTCCTCGCGCAGCTTCTCCAGCTGGTTGGGCCGCTCCCCGAGCACCTTGTCGAAGGCGTCCATCGCGGTCTGCACCATGCCGGGGTGGGCCACCCACGAGCCGTCGAAGCCGTCGTTGGCCTCGCGGGTCTTGTCCTCGGTGATCTTGTTGAACGCGAACTCGTTCTTCGCCGGGTCCTTGCTCGGGATGAACGCCGACATGCCGCCCATCGCGTGCGCGCCGCGCTTGTGGCAGGTGCGCACCAGCAGCTCGGTGTAGGCCCGCATGAACGGCACCGTCATGGTGATCGAGTTCCGGTCGGGCAGCGTGAAGTCCGCGCCGCGGGTCCGGAAGGTCTTGATCACGCTGAACAGGTAGTCCCAGCGGCCGGCGTTGAGCCCGGAGGAGTGCTCGCGCAGCTCGTACAGGATCTCCTCCATCTCGAACGCCGCGGGGTAGGTCTCGATCAGGCAGGTCGCCCGGATGGTGCCGCGGGGGATGCCGACGTGCTCCTGGCCGAGGACGAACGCGTCGTTCCACAGCCGCGCCTCGAGGTGGCTCTCCATCTTCGGCAGGTAGAAGTACGGCCCCTGGCCGCGGTCGACCTGCTTGCGACCGCAGGCGACCAGGTAGAGCGCGAAGTCGACCAGGCTGCCGGAGGTCTGCTCGCCGTCCACGGTGATGTGCTTCTCGGGCAGGTGCCAGCCGCGGGGGCGCACGATGATCGTGGGCAGCTCGTCGTCGGGCTTGAGCTCGTAGGACTTCCCCTGCGGGCTGGTGAAGTCGATCGTGCGGTCGATCGAGTCCATCAGGTTCAGCGGGCCGTTGACGACGTTCTCCCAGAGCGGGGAGTTCGCGTCCTCCTGGTCGGCCAGCCAGCACTTGGCGCCGGAGTTGAGCGCGTTGATGGTCATCTTGCGGTCGGTCGGGCCGGTCATCTCGACCCGGCGGTCGACCAGGCCGGGCGCCGGCGGTGCGACCCGCCACGAGTCGTCCTCGCGGATCGACGCGGTCTCGGGCAGGAAGTCCAGCGTGCCGCCGGCGGCGAGCGCCTGGACCCGCTCGGTGCGCGCGGCGAGGCGCTCGAGCCGCCGGCCGTTGAGCTCGCGGTGCAGCAGCGCGATCAGCTCGAGGGCCTGCGGGGTCAGGACCTCGTCGAACCGAGGGCCCATCGGGCCGGTGATCTCCACGCCGTCGACCGTGCTCATTGCTCTCCCTGGGTGTCGGAGCCGTCCGACGTCGGCCCGGAGAGCCGGCGGACGGGCTGTCTGCCACGAGGGACCTTCCGTGATGTGGGAGGTTCCATCCGTGCTGTGGAAAACGTATCCTCGGCTCTGAGTCGGGTCAAGGCGAGCCGGGGTCCCAGGTCCGGGGCCGCAGGCCCCCGCCCGGCCGGGCCCGCAGCGGGCAGGACGAAGGAGAGTGGCGCGCATGGCCGAGACCACCGGCCCCGTCAGCAGCGCCGACGGTGGCGTGCAGTCGCTGGAGCGGGCCTTCCTGCTCCTGGAGCTGATGGCGGAGGACGGCGGCGAGGTCGCGCTGTCCCGGCTGGCGGTCGACAGCGGGCTGCCGCTGTCCACCATCCACCGGCTGGTGCGCACCCTGGTGGCCCGCGGCTACGTGCGGCAGCTGCCGTCCCGGCGCTACGTGCTCGGGCCGCGGCTGATCCACCTCGGCGAGAGCTCCTCGCGCACGCTCGGCACCTGGGCCCGGCCGCACCTCACCGACCTGGTCGACTCGACCGGGGAGACGGCCAACCTGGCCATGCTCGACGGCGACCGGGTGGTCTACGTCGCCCAGGTGCCCTCCCGGCACTCGATGCGGATGTTCACCGAGGTCGGCCGCCGGGTGCACCTGCACTGCACCGGCGTCGGCAAGGCGCTGCTGTCCCAGCTGCCGGCGTCCACGGCGCGCGAGCTGCTCGACCGCGGCGGCATGCCCCGGCGCACCGCGAAGACCATCACCGACCCCGACGAGCTGCTGGCGCTGCTGCCGCAGATCGCCGCGCAGGGCTACGTGCTCGACGACGGCGAGCAGGAGATCGGCGTCCGCTGCGTCGCCGTGCCGGTGCCGGGCGGGCCGGCGCAGACCGCGATCTCCGTGTCCGGGCCGGAGGGCCGGGTGCCGCTGGAGAGCGTGCCGGCGATCGTGGCCCAGCTGCAGGAGACCGCGGCGGCGCTCGCCGCCGAGCTGCGCGAGGACGGCCACCGCGCGCTCAGCGGCCGGTCCAGCTGACCTGACCCCGGTCGACGAAGGCCCGCACCCCGGCCTGGAAGTCGGCACTTCCGAACACCTCCCGCACGAGGTCGTCGCCGTCGGGCAGGCCCGCCCGCCGGAGCCGGGCCAGCGCCTGGCTGCTGGCCTTCATCGTCAGCGGGGCGTGCGCCAGCAGCGTCCCCACCAGCGCCGCCAGCGCCGGGTCCAGCTCGCCGTCGGGCACCACCTCGCCGACGAAGCCGGCGGCGTGCGCGTCGTCGGCCGACAGCAGCCGGGCCCGCAGGAGCATGTCCAGCGTCCGCCCGGGGCCCAGGTGGTGCACCAGCAGCGAGTACGTGTTCATCGACAGGCAGTTGCCCAGGGTGCGGGCGATCGGCACGCCGAACCGGGACGACGCCGTGGCCACCCGCAGGTCGCACGCGGCGGCCAGCGCGAGCCCGCCGCCGACACACGGCCCCTCGACGGCGGCTACGGTCGGCACCGTGACGTCCTCGAGCCGGTTGACCACCCGTTCGATCCGCGCCTCGTAGGCGATGCCGTCGTCGCCGGTCGTGACGTCGAGGAACTGGGCGATGTCGGTGCCGGCCACGAACGCCCGCCCGCCGGCCCCGCGGAGCACCAGCACCCGCACCGAGTCGTCGTCGTCCGCGCGGGCGCAGGCCTCCTCCAGCCCCTCGTACATCGCGAACGTCATCGCGTTGCGGGCCTCGGGGCGGTTGAACAGCACGGTGAGGACGGCGCCGTCCTGGGTGACCTCGAGCTCGGTCATGTCCGGTCCTCCTGAGGGCTGGCGGCGGGGCTGACGGCGGGGCTGACGGCGTCGACGACCTCGGCGGGCACGCCGGACCGGGTGAGCACCGCGCGGGTGTCGGCGCCCAGCGGGGGCCCGGCGACCCCGCGGACGGCGGGCGTGCGGGAGAAGCGCATCGGCGAGCCGAGCTGCCGGACCGGTCCCAGCGCGGGGTGCGGTGCGTCCCAGAAGAAGTCCCGGGCGGCCAGGTGCGCGTCGGTGAACACCTGGCCGTAGTCGTTGATCGGCGCGCACGGCACCCCGGCGGCGCCGAGGGCGGCGAGCAGGTCGTCGGTGGTGCGGCCGCGGGTGCGCGACTCCACGACGTCCAGCAGCTCGCCGCGGCGGGCGTGCCGGCGGGTGGCGTCGGCGTAGCCGGGGTCGGCCAGCTCGTCGGCCATGTCCAGCGTCCGGCACAGGCCGCCCCAGGTGTTGGGCGTGTTCGCGCCGATGGTGATCCAGCCGTCGGCGGTCTGGAAGGCCTGGTAGGGCGCCTGGCTCTGGTGCGCCGAGCCGAGCGGGCCGCCCACCTCGCCGGTCGCGAAGTACTTGCCGGCCTCCCACACCGCCAGGCTGACGCCGGCCTCGAACAGCGAGACGTCGATCGCCTGGCCGCGGCCGGTGCGGTCCCGCTCGCGCAGCGCCGCGGTGACCGCCAGCGCCAGGTACAGCCCGCACACCAGGTCGCAGACCGGGACGCCGACCTTCACCGGCTCGCCGCCCGGGGTGCCGGTGATGCTCATGATCCCGCTGCGGGCCTGGGCCATGATGTCCAGCCCGGGCAGCGGCGCGAGCGGCCCGTCCTGGCCCCAGCCGGAGCCGGACGCGCAGACCACCCGCGGGTTGACCGCCCAGATGCCCGCGGCGTCCAGCCCGAGCCGGGCCATCGCCCCGGGGCGGAGGTTCTCGACCACCACGTCGGCGGTCTCGACCAGGGCCAGGAACGCCTGCTTGCCGGCCGCGGACTTCAGGTCCAGCGCGACCGACTCCTTGTTCCGGTTCAGCCGCAGGTAGGGCGAGCTCTCGCCGTCCAGGAAGGGCCCGCTGGCGCGGACCGGGTCGCCGGCCCGCGGGTCCTCCACCTTCACCACCCGCGCGCCCAGGTCGGCCAGCTGCATCGAGGCGTAGGGGGCGGCCATGAACACGCCCACCTCCAGCACGGTCACGCCGGTCAGGGGTGCCTGGTCGGCCAGGTCGTCGGGTGCGCTCACAGCTGCCTCCGCGGGGGTCGTCGTCTCGTCGTGGTCCGGGCACGACCGCGCCCCGGGGGCGGGTCGCCGTCCGGGGCGCGGTCTGGCACGTGCTGGTCAGCCGCTCACAGCCAGCCGGGCACCACCAGGACCAACCAGGTCACCAGCGGGATGATCGCGACCATCGAGAAGCCCCAGATCATCAGGGTCCGGAAGGTCCGGTCGCGCTCGGCCTCGGTGGCGTTGGCGACCACGAGGGCGCCGCTGGTGGAGAACGGGCTGGAGTCGACGATGGAGCTCGACAGCGCCAGCGCGGTGATCAGGCCGATCGCGCCGACCGCGTCGTCGCCCTGCAGGAAGGGGACGGCGAGCGGGATGAGCGCGCCCAGGATGCCGGTGGTCGAGGCGAAGGCGGAGACGACGCCGCCGATGTAGCAGATCAGCAGGGCGGCGATGAGCGGGACGCCGAGCTTGGCCACGTTGTCCCCGAGCCAGCCGGGGACGTCCTGGTCCTGCATGAGCCCGACGAACGTGACGATGCCGCAGATGAGCAGCACGGTCGGCCAGGCGATCTGGCCCACGGCGCCCTTGGCGCCCCGCGGGGCGACCAGCGAGAGCAGCACGCCGACGGTGACCGCCATCAGGCCGATGTCCAGGTCGAAGGCGAGGGCGCCGATGACCAGCAGCGCCAGCCCGGCCAGGGTGAGCTTGCGGTCGCGGTCCAGCGTGGTGACCTGGCCCTGCTCCTCGGGTGCCAGCGCGGTGGTCTGCAGCGACCGCTGGTCGGCCCGCTCGCCGGCCGTGGGGTGGCGGTGGCCGGGCTCCCCGTGCCGCGCCTCGGTGACCCGGCCGCCGCTGATCGCCGCGCCGCCGGTCCCGGTGCTGCCCACGGCCGTGCGGGCTGCGGTGGAGCCGCCGGGGATGTCCTCGCCGGTGTCCTCGGTGGCGTCACCGGCGACGGTGGCCGCCACGAAGTCGTCGTCCCGGTGGGAGACGTCGACGCGCTCCCCGCCGAGCAGCTTGCGGCCGCCGAAGAGGAAGAAGACGCCGATGGACAGCAGGACGTTGATGACGATCGAGGCGCCCCAGAGGAACAGCGGGCTGCCGGCGAGGTCGTTGCTGTCGACGACGTCGTTGGTGATGACGCCGAAGACCGACAGCGGGGAGAACCCGCCGGCTGTGGCGCCGTTGATGATGAACAGGCCCATCAGCACCGGGTTGATGCCGTACCGGCGGGCGAAGGACATGCCGACCGGGGCGATGATCGCCACCACGGCGGGGACCACGCCGCCGATGGCGGTGAGCGCGCCGGTGACGGCGAACATGGCCCACGGGATGGCCGCGAGCCGCCCCCCGGAGGCCTTGACCGCGGCGAAGACCAGCCAGTCCACCGTGCCGTTGTTCTTGGCGATGGCGAAGAGGTAGGTCACCCCGACCAGGACGACGAACAGCGACCCGGGGAAGAAGCCGAAGACCGCGTCGTCGTAGGGCAGGTCGCCGTCGGTGCCGTAGATGAAGTAGCCGGCGACGAAGGCCGCCACCAGTGCGAGGGCCCCCATGTGGACCGGCAGCACCGTGGCGACCAGGAACACCGCCAGCAGGATGAGGATCAGGACCAGCTGTACGGACATCGGCGTCCCCTGAGGTCGTCGCGACGGGCGGCGCCCGTCTGTCTGTCGCATTCCGCGATACGGAAGCGGCTTTTCACCTGCGGGGATTGCACACTGCCCGTCCGGACGTGTCAAGCGTCACAGCACGTCCGAGACGTCTCGGCAGTCATCCACCAGCCGGTAGTAGTCTCCCGCATGGTGGACTTCGGGTGTCGCGCCCGGGGCCGCGTGACGAGAGGGTCATGGCATGTCAGGGACGACGACGACCGGACGCCACTTCCTGCAGATCCCGGGGCCGACCAACGTGCCCGACCGGGTCCTGCGGGCGATGTCGGCACCGACCATCGACCACCGCGGCCCGGAGTTCGGCGCGCTCGGGCTGGAGGTCCTCCAGGCGGTCAAGCCGGTGTTCGGCACCACCCAGCCGGTGGTCGTCTACCCGGCGTCCGGCACCGGGGCCTGGGAGGCCGCGCTGACCAACACGCTGTCCCCCGGGGACACGGTGCTGGCCTTCGAGACCGGCCACTTCGCCACCCTCTGGCAGGAGATGGCCACCCGGCTGGGCCTCCGCGTCGAGTTCGTCCCCGGGGACTGGCGGCACGGCGCCGACCCGCAGGCCGCCCAGGAGAGGCTCGCCGCCGACACCGGGCACGAGATCAAGGCCGTGATGGTGGTCCACAACGAGACCTCCACCGGCGTCACCAGCCGGGTGCCGGAGATCCGCGCCGCCCTGGACGCCGCCGAGCACCCGGCGCTGCTGCTGGTCGACACGATCTCCTCGCTGGGCAGCATCGACTACCGGCACGACGAGTGGGGCGTCGACGTCACCGTCGCGGGCTCGCAAAAGGGGCTCATGCTCCCGCCGGGGCTGAGCTTCAACGCGGTCAGCGAGAAGGCGCTGCAGGCGTCGAAGACCGCCGGCCTGCCCCGCTCGTTCTGGGACTGGCAGCCGATCCTGGCCGCCAACGAGCGCGGCTTCTTCCCCTACACGCCGGCCACGAACCTGCTCTACGCGCTGCGCGAGGCGTTGCAGATGCTCGACGACGAGGGCCTGGCGAACGTCTACGCCCGGCACACCCGGCACGCCGAGGCGACCCGGGCCGCGGTGCGCGGCTGGGGGCTGGAGGTGCTGGCCCTCGACGAGCGGGAGTACTCCGGCTCGCTCACCGCGATCCTGCTGCCCGACGGCGGGGCGGACGCGGTGCGCGAGGTGATCCTGCGCGAGTACGACATGTCCCTCGGCGCGGGCCTGGGCAAGCTGGTGGACAAGGTCTTCCGGATCGGCCACCTCGGCCACTTCAACGACCTGACGCTGGTGGGCACCCTGGGCGGGGTGCAGATGGGCCTGGTCCGGGCCGGTGTGAAGATCGACACCAACGGCATCCAGGCCGCCCTCGAGCGCCTGCAGCAGGCATGACCGCGGCGCCGGAGCGCACGGCGGTGCGCGCGGAGGACCTCGCCGGGGACCTGGAGCGGGAGCTGACCCGGGCGCTGGACGGCGAGGTCGCCTTCGACGACTACACCCGGCACCTGTTCAGCCAGGACGCCTCGATGTACGTGATGGTGCCGCTGGGCGTCGTCTACCCGGCGCACACCGCCGACGTCGTCGCCGCGGTGCGGCTGGCCCGCGAGGCCGGCGTCCCGGTGCTGGCGCGCGGTGCGGGCACCAGCCTGGCCGGCCAGACCGTGGGCCCCGGGCTGGTGCTCGACCTGTCCCGGCACATGCACCGGATCAGCGAGCTGGACCCGGAGGCCCGGTCCGCGCGGGTCGAGCCGGGCGTCGTCCAGGACGACCTCAACCGGGCCGCCGCGGCGCACGGGCTGATGTTCGGGCCGGACACCTCGACGTCCAACCGCGCCACGATCGGCGGGATGATCGGCAACAACTCCGCCGGCAGCGGGTCGGTGCGATTCGGCATGACGATCGACCACGTGCAGGAGGTCGACGTCGTCCTGGCCGACGGGTCCACCGCCACCTTCGGCGTCGTCGACGAGGCCGAGCGCGCCCGCCGGGCGCAGGGCGACACCCTCGAGGCGGCGATCTACCGGGAGCTCCCCGAGCTGGTCGCGGCCAACGCCGAGGCGATCGCCACCGGCTTCCCGCAGTTCTGGCGGCGGGCCGGCGGGTACCGGCTGGACCGGCTCGCCGACGGGCAGCCGTTCGACCTGGCCAAGTTCCTGGTGGGCTCCGAGGGCACGCTGGCGGTCATCACCTCGGCCCGGGTCGGGCTGGTGCCCAAGCCGACGCGCCAGGCGTTCGCGGTGGGCCACTTCGACACCGTGCAGGGGGCGATCAACGCCACCGAGGACGCGCTGTCGCTGGAGCCGGCCGGGGTCGAGCTGCTGGACCGGACGATCCTCGACCTGTCCCGGCAGAAGATCGAGTACGCCGCGCTGGGCCGGATCCTGGAGGGCGACCCCGAGGCGCTGCTGTTCGTCTCCTTCACCGGCGACGACGCCGACGCCCTGGCGGCCTCGATGGACGCGCTGGTCGAGCTGTGGGAGCGCAACGGCCACGGCTACCACACCCTGCGGGCGGTCACCCCGGCGCAGCAGGGTGCGCTGATGAAGGTCCGCAAGTCGGCCCTGGGGCTGTTGATGGCCAACTCCGAGGGCGCCCGCCGGCCGCTGGCCTTCGTCGAGGACACCGCCGTCGACCCGAAGCACCTGGCCGAGTACACCGCCCGGTTCGCCGAGGTGCTGGACCGGCACGGGCTCGAGGCCGGCTTCTACGGGCACTGCTCGGTCGGCTGCCTGCACGTCCGGCCGTTCGTCGACCTCAGCAAGCCCGGCCAGGTCGACGTGATGCGCGCGGTCGCGGTGGAGATCAAGGACCTGGTCCGCTCCTACGGCGGGGTCAACTCCAGCGAGCACGGCGACGGGCTGGCCCGCAGCGAGTTCAACCGCGAGCTGTTCGGCGACGACCTGTACGAGGCGATGCGCCGGGTGAAGGGCCTGTTCGACCCGCAGGGCACCCTCAACCCGGGCAAGATCGTCGACGCGCCGTCGATGACCGACCACCTGCGCGACGAGCACCCGCCGCAGCCCGGTCCGCTGCGCACCCGGCTGCAGTTCGACGTCGTCGGCGGCATGTTCGGGGCGGCCGACCGCTGCATGAACATCGGGCTGTGCCGCAAGTCCACGACCGGCGTGATGTGCCCGTCCTACATCGCCACCCGGATGGAGGAGCACTCCACCCGCGGTCGGGCCGGCGCGCTGGTCAAGGCGCTCAGCGAGGGCGACCCGCACACCGCGCTGGCCGACGAGCGGCTGCACGAGGTGCTCGACCTGTGCCTGATGTGCAAGGCGTGCAAGAGCGAGTGCCCGCTGGGCGTCGACGTCTCGGCGATGAAGAGCGAGGCGCTGGCCGCCAAGCACGACGTGTCCGGCACCCCGCTGCGCTCGCGGGCGTTCGGGGCGATCCGCACGCTGAACCGGCTGGGGTCGGCGACCGCGCCGCTGTCCAACCTCCCGGGGAAGATCAAGCCGCTGCGGGCGCTGATGGACTCCCGGCTGGGCATCGCCCGGCAGCGCGACCTCCCGGTGTTCCACCGGACGACGCTGATGCGGTGGTTCCGCAAGCACCAGGCACCGGCCGGCGCCACCCAGCAGCCGGTGACGATGCTGGCCGACTCCTTCACCAGCTACACCGAACCGGGCATCGGGCAGGCCGTCGTCCGGCTGCTGGAGGCCGCCGGGCACCCGGTGCGGCTGGAGAGCAAGGGCTGCTGCGGCCGCGCCAGCATCTCCAAGGGCCTGCTGGACGACGCCCGGGGCAAGGCCGCCAAGCTCGCGGCCAACCTGTGCGACGGGGTCGAGCCCGGCTCGCCGATCGTCGGCTGCGAACCGTCCTGCATCCTCACGCTGCGCTCCGAGCACGTGGACCTGCTGCCCGACGACCCGAACGTCCGCGACGTCGCCTCGCGGGTGAAGCTGCCCGAGGAGCTGCTGGTCGAGGCGATCGACGAGGGCCGCCTGACCCTGCGCGAGGACAGCTGGCTGGCCGGCCGCACCGTCGTCTTCCACGGCCACTGCCACCAGAAGGCCGAGGCCGGGACGGCGGCGACCGTGGCCCTGCTGGCGCGCATCCCCGGGGTGACGGTGCAGGAGCTCGACGCCGGGTGCTGCGGCATGGCCGGTTCGTTCGGGTTCGAGTCCGAGCACTACGACGTCTCGCTGCAGGTGGGGGAGGACCGGCTGTTCCCGGCGGTCCGCTCGGCCCCGGCCGACGCGGTCATCGCCGCCACCGGGGTCTCCTGCCGGCAGCAGATCTTCCACGGCACCCAGCGGACGGCGTGGCACCCGGCCGAGCTCGTGCTGGAGGCGCTCGCCTGACCCCGCCGCCCGACCCCGCCGCCCTCGGCGTGGATCAGGTCCCCTGATCGAAGGCCGTCCCCCCGCACCGACGCCGGTGCGGGGGGACGGCCTTTCGTGCGGGAGGACGGCGGTGGACCGGGTCAGCTGGACCGTCCCCTGGAGCGCGACCGACGTCACGCGCGCGTCCCGTTGCATACAGCAACCAAGCGGTGCAAGATGGTTGCTGTCTACATGTACCGGGCGTCCCGTCGTCCGGATCCAGCCTCGGAGGACGACGTGCAGCTCACCCCGGCGACCGCGGAGCGGCTCACCGCGGGCGTCGCGCACCTGGTGCGCACGACGCGGCAGCTCGGCCACCGCGTCGCCACCGACCTCTACGGCGACCTGCCGTCCTTCGGCTGGGCGCTGCTCGTCCCGCTCGAGCGTGACGGCGACCTCCGCTGCAGCGCGCTGGCCGCCCGGGCCGGCGTCGACGTCTCGGTGGTCAGCCGCCAGGTCGCCACGCTGGAACGGGCCGGCTACGTGCACCGCCGTCCGGACCCGCTCGACGGCCGGGCCAGCCTCATCACGCTGAGCCCCGCCGGTGCCGGGGCGCTCGCCCACACCCGCGCGGTGCGCGGCCAGTGGGCGGCCGAGGCGCTGGCCGACTGGTCCGAGGACGACGCCCGCCGGTTCACGGTGCTGCTGGAGAAGCTGGCCGACGGTCTGGAGACCGCCGGCCGCCCCCGCGGCCGCCCCCAGGTGGTGCCCGGATGACGTCGTCCGCGCCCGCCCGCCCCCACTCGTCCCACTCGCCAGGAGAACCGTCCATGAGCACGTCCACCCCCACCCGGGCCGTCGCGGGCCCCGCGGCGGGCACCGTCGCCGACCCCGCGTCGGTCGCCCCGGCCGAGCAGCAGGGAGGGATGACGCACCGGCAGATCCTGTCCGCCCTGTCGGGGATGTTGCTGGCGATGTTCGTCGCGTTCCTGTCCTCGACCGTCGTCTCCAACGCGCTGCCCACGATCATCACCGACCTGCGGGGCTCCCAGAGCCAGTACACCTGGGTGGTCACCGCGACCCTGCTGGCCTCGACCGCGTCGACCCCGATCTGGGGCAAGCTCTCGGACCTGTTCAGCAAGAAGCTGCTGATCCAGATCGCGATCGTGGTCTTCATCGTCGGCTCGATGCTGGCCGGGCTGTCCCAGTCGGTGCCCACGCTGATCGGCTGGCGCGTGCTGCAGGGCCTCGGCCTCGGCGGGCTGCAGGCGCTCGTGCAGATCGCGATGGCCGCGATGATCAGCCCGCGGGAGCGCGGCCGGTACTCCGGCCTGCTCGGCGGGGTCATGGCCGTGGCGACCGTCGGCGGTCCGCTGATCGGTGGCGTGCTGGTCGACACCAGCTGGCTCGGCTGGCGCTGGTGCTTCTACGTGGGCGTCCCGTTCGCGGTGGCCGCGCTGGTGCTGCTGCAGCGCACGCTGCACCTGCCGGTGACCAAGCGCGACGTCTCGATCGACTACCTGGGCGCGGCCTTCCTCACCGCCGGCGTCTCCGCCCTGCTCATCTGGGTCACCCTCGCCGGGGGCAGCTTCGGCTGGCTGTCGCTGGAGACCGGGCTGTTCGTCGGCGGCGGCGTGCTGGCCATCGCCGCGTTCATCGTCACCGAGCTGCGCGCCAAGGAGCCGATCGTCCCGCTGCGGCTGTTCCGCGACCGCACCACGACGCTCGCCATCATCGCCAGCGTCGCGATCGGTGTGGCCATGTTCGGCTCGACGGTCTTCCTCGGCCAGTACCTGCAGATCTCCCGCGGCTACTCGCCCACCGCGGCCGGCCTGCTCACCATCCCGATGGTCGGCGGCCTGCTGGTCTCCTCCACCGTCTCCGGCATCCTGATCACCCGCACCGGCCTCTGGAAGCGCTACCTGGTGGCGGGCTCGCTGCTGGTGGCCCTCGGCTTCGGGCTGCTGGCGACGATCGACCACGCGACGAACATGGTGCTGCTGGGCGTCTTCCTCGCGGTGCTCGGGACCGGCATCGGCATGACCATGCAGAACCTGGTGCTGGCCGTGCAGAACACCGTGGCCGCCACCGACCTGGGCGCCGCCAGCTCCGCGGTCGCCTTCTTCCGCAGCCTCGGCGGCACGATCGGCGTCTCGGTGCTGGGCGCGGTGCTCTCCTCCCGGGTCGGCACGCTCATCCAGTCCGGGCTGGCCGACATCCCGGGTGCCGCCGCGGCCGCCGGCTCCGGTGACGTCGGGCTGGCCTCGCTGGCCGACGCGCCGGCTCCGGTCCGGGCGCTGATCCAGGTGTCCTACGGCGACGCGACCGGGCGGATCTTCCTCGTCTCAGCGCTGCTGTCGATCATCACGATCGTCGCCATCCTGTTCATCCGCGAGGTCGCGCTGCGGACGTCGTCCGGCGACGAGCAGCTGCGGGCCGAGACCCGCGCCAGCAGCACGGTCGCGGTGGACGGCGAGCTCGCCACCAGCGGCCGGCACGCCGCGAGCTGAGCCGCCGGCACGACGACGACGAAGGCCCGCCTCCCGGTCAGGGAGGCGGGCCTTCGTCGTGCGGGGGCTCAGGAGACGAGCGAGGCGTCCAGCGTGATGTCCACGGCGGCGAGCGCCTTGCTGACCGGGCAGCCGGCCTTGGCGGCCTGGGCGGCCTTCTCGAAGCCGCCGGCGTCGAGCCCGCCGACCTCACCGCGGACGGTCAGCGCGATCCCGGTGATCGTCGGGGCGCCGTCCTGCTGGCCCAGCGTGACCTCGGCGGTGACCTCGAGGGACTCGGTGGTGCCCCCGGCCTTGCCGATCTCGCTGGACAGCGCCATGGCGTAGCAGGACGAGTGCGCCGCCGCGATGAGCTCCTCGGGGCTGGTGGTGCCCCCGGCCTCGTCGGCGGCCCGCTTGGGGAAGCTGACGTCGAACGTGCCGACCTTCGAGCTGGACAGCTCGACCTGGCCGGAGCCCTCCTGCAGGGAGCCGTTCCAGGCGGTGCGTGCGGTGCGGGTGGGCATCGGACCTCCTCCGTCGGCCGGGCCGCCGTGCCGCGGGTGCGACACGGTCGGTGACCGGACCTGGCCTGGACAACCGTTGCCCGGCGGCGGTGTTCCCGCCACCCGGCGTCCGGTCAGCGGGCGGCGGTCTCCTGGCGGGGCGCGGTCACGCGCTCGGTGATGGTGCGCAGCTGGCCCTTGAGGTCGGCGAACTGCTCGCGGTCCAGGTCCAGCGCCGAGATCATGTTGGCGGAGATGTCGCAGGCGGGCTCCTGCAGCGCGCGGCCCTCCTCGGTCAGCCGCACCGAGACCGAGCGCTCGTCGTCGGCGCGGCGGTGCCGGGTGACCAGGCCGGCGGCGGTGAGCCGCTTGAGCAGCGGGGACAGGGTGCCGGAGTCCAGGGCCAGGCGCTGGCCGAGCTGGCCGACCGTCTGCCCGTCCTCCTCCCACAGCAGCATGAGCACGAGGTACTGCGGATAGGTGACGCCCAGTTCGTCCAGCATCGGCCGGTAGCGGGCGGTGACCGCGCGGGAGGCCGCGTAGAGGGCAAAGCACAGCTGGTCGTCGAGTGCCACGCTCGGCGACGGGGTGTCCGTCATGCCATGAGGATAGGGCGCCACTCGACTGCGGGCCGCCGTGTCGTCCGTCTCGTTGCCGATCGGTACCGGAGAGTGACCGTAGCCGACCCCTGCGCCGGGCTGCACTGGACGCCGGCGGGTTGAGTGGAACAGACTCAACTCCTGCTCCGTTGGACCATCAGAAGAGTCCGGCATCACAGGAGAGGACACCCGCACCGACCATGGCGCAGAGCAAGCTCACCACCCGTTCGCAGGAGGCCGTGACGGCAGCCCAGCGGCTCGCCGTCGAGCGTGGCCAGGCCGCCCTCGAGCCCCTGCACCTGCTGGTCTCGCTGCTCGAGCAGGCCGACGGCATCGCCGGCCCGCTGCTGCAGGCGACCGGCGCCGACCCCGCCGACGTGCGCGCCAAGGCCGATGCCGCGCTGCGCCGGCTGCCCAGCGTCAGCGGGTCGACCGTCCCGGCCCCCGCGCCGTCCCGGGAGCTCCTCCAGGTCATCAACGCCGCCAGCGAGCAGGCCGGCGCGCTGGGCGACGAGTACGTCTCCACCGAGCACCTGCTCGTCGGGCTGGCCACCGCCGGCGGCGAGGCCGGCGCGGTGCTCACCAGCTCCGGCGCCACCCGGGACGCCCTGCTGTCGGCCTTCCGCACGGTGCGCGGCAACCGCAAGGTCACCACCCCGGACCCGGAGAACACCTTCCAGGCGCTGGAGAAGTACGCCGTCGACCTCACCGCGCGGGCCCGCGAGGGGAAGATGGACCCGGTCATCGGCCGGGACACCGAGATCCGCCGCGTCGTGCAGGTGCTGTCCCGCCGGACCAAGAACAACCCGGTGCTCATCGGCGAGCCCGGCGTCGGCAAGACCGCGATCGTCGAGGGCCTGGCCCAGCGGATCGTCGCCGGCGACGTGCCGGAGAGCCTCAAGGGCAAGCGGCTGATGGCGCTGGACCTGGGCTCGATGGTCGCCGGCGCCAAGTACCGCGGCGAGTTCGAGGAGCGGCTCAAGGCCGTGCTCCAGGAGATTACCGACGCCGAGGGGCAGGTCGTCACCTTCATCGACGAGCTGCACACCATCGTCGGCGCCGGTGCGAGCGGCGACTCCGCGATGGACGCCGGCAACATGATCAAGCCGATGCTGGCCCGCGGTGAGCTGCGGATGGTCGGGGCCACCACCCTCGACGAGTTCCGCGAGCACATCGAGAAGGACCCGGCCCTCGAGCGCCGCTTCCAGCAGGTCTACGTCGGCGAGCCGTCGGTCGAGGACACCATCGGCATCCTGCGCGGGCTCAAGGAGCGGTACGAGGTGCACCACGGCGTCCGGATCACCGACGCCGCGATCGTCGCCGCCGCCACCCTGTCCGACCGCTACGTCACCGCGCGCTTCCTGCCCGACAAGGCGATCGACCTCGTCGACGAGGCCGCCAGCCGGCTGCGGATGGAGATCGACAGCCGCCCGGTCGAGGTGGACGAGGTGGAGCGGGTGGTCCGCCGGCTGGAGATCGAGGAGATGGCGCTGGCCAAGGAGGAGGACCCCGCCTCCCAGGCCCGGCTGGCCACGCTGCGCACCGACCTGGCCGACCGGCGGCAGGCGCTCGACGAGCTGACCGCGCGCTGGCAGCAGGACAAGAACGCCATCGGCCGGATCCAGCAGGTCAAGGAGGAGCTCGAGCGGCTGCGCCTGGAGGCCGAGCGGGCCGAGCGGGACGGCGACCTGGCGCACGTCGCCGAGCTCCGGTACGGCCGGCTGCCCCAGCTGGAGCGCGAGCTGACCGCGGCCGAGGCCTCGGCCGCCGGGCGCGAGTCGATGCTCAAGGAGGAGGTCGGCCCCGACGACATCGCCGAGGTCGTCCAGGCCTGGACCGGCATCCCGGCCGGCCGGCTGCTGGAGGGCGAGACGCAGAAGCTGCTGCGGATGGAGGACGAGCTCGCGAAGCGGGTCGTCGGCCAGCCCGAGGCGGTCCGCGCCGTGGCCGACGCCGTCCGCCGGGCCCGCTCCGGCGTCTCCGACCCCGACCGCCCGACCGGGTCGTTCCTGTTCCTGGGCCCCACCGGGGTCGGCAAGACCGAGCTGGCCAAGGCGCTGGCCGACTTCCTCTTCGACGACGAGCGGGCGATGGTCCGCATCGACATGAGCGAGTACTCCGAGAAGCACTCGGTGGCCCGGCTGGTCGGTGCCCCGCCCGGCTACGTCGGCTACGAGGCCGGTGGCCAGCTCACCGAGGCCGTGCGGCGCCGTCCCTACACGGTGGTGCTGCTCGACGAGGTGGAGAAGGGGCACCCGGACGTCTTCGACGTGCTGCTGCAGGTGCTCGACGACGGCCGGCTGACCGACGGCCAGGGCCGCACCGTCGACTTCCGCAACGTGATCCTGGTGCTGACCTCCAACCTGGGCTCGCAGGTCATCGCCGACCAGTCGATCCCGGAGGACCGCAAGCGCAGCGCGGTGCAGGACATCGTCCGCGGCCACTTCAAGCCGGAGTTCCTCAACCGGCTCGACGACGTCGTCACCTTCCGCGCGTTGGGCTCGGACGAGCTGGCCGGCATCGTCGACATCCAGGTCGGCGTGCTCGCCCGGCGGCTGGCCGCGCGCCGGCTCACCCTGCGGGTCACCGACGCGGCCCGGGAGTGGCTGGCGCTCAACGGCTTCGACCCGGTCTACGGCGCCCGCCCGCTCCGCCGGCTGGTGCAGTCCGCGATCGGGGACCAGCTCGCCCGGGCGCTGCTGTCCGGTGAGGTCCGGGACGGCGACGAGGTCGTCGTCGACTGGCCGACCGACGTCTCCGAGCCCGACGCCGGGCTCCGCGTCACCCGGGCCGACCGCGCCGGCTGACCGGTCCCGCCGCCCTCCCCAGCGCCCGCCGTCCGCACCCCGGACGGCGGGCGCTGCCGCGTCCCGGGCCTGTGGACGGCGCCCGCGCGGGTGGGCCGATCCGCCCTACGGTCGCCTCTCCGCCGGGCGCACCGGGTGCCGGGCAGGACGGAGGACGACGACGATGGACGACCGACCGGCCCGCATCTCGGCCGCCCGCTGGGTCATCGCCCTCGGCCGGCTGTCGGCGGCGCTGCTCGCGTGCGCCGCGGCCTGGACGCTGGTCGCCGTGGTCTTCGTCGGCTCGCCGCGGGTGCTCCTGGTGTCCGGGCTGCTGGCCGGGTGCGCCACGGCCTGCCGCGCCCTCGTCGAGGCCTTCGCGGCCCACCGGCGCGGCGCCTGGCAGCTGCTCGTGGTCAGCACCGCCGTCGGGGTGCTCGCCCCGTGGCTGACCGGACCGGTGTCGCCGCTCGACGTCGTCCCGGTGGTCTGGCAGGCCGTCGTCCTGGGGCTGCTGCTGCACCCGGACAGCCGGGACTGGGTGGCCGGTCCGGGGCACCCGTCCGGGGTGTCCCCGGGTGCCCCGGCCCGCTCGATGCCGGATGATCATGACCGTCCGCACGACGAGGTGAGTCGAGGAGCGTCATGACGTCAGGACCGCAGGACCCGCAGCAGGGTGGCTACGGACAGCAGCCGCCCTCCGGTCAGCCGGGCCAGCCCCCGTACGGCCAGCCCGGCTACGGACAGCAGCCCGGCTACGGCCAGCAGCCCGACCCGTCGGGCCAGCCCGGCCAGCAGGGCCAGCAGGGCCAGTACGGCCAGCCCGGCTACGGCCAGCAGCCCGGCTACGGGCAGCAGCCGGGGTACGGCCAGCCCGCGTACGGCCAGCAGCCCGGGTACGGCCAGGCCGGCGCGAACCCGTACCCGGCAGCGCCGCAGGGCGGCGACTGGGGTGCCCCGCCGGCGGCGCCGACCGCACGGCCGGCGACGGTGCGCAACGGCATCTTCGCGTTCCTGGCCAACACCGTGCTGGGCCTGCTCGCCTCGATCGTCACCTTCGCCGACCTCGACTCGCTGGTCGCCGACGCCGCCCGCGACGCCGGCGTGGCCACCGACGACGTCCGAGCCGGCCTGCTGGTCGGCGCCTTCATCGGCCTGGTCTTCCTGGCCCTGTACCTGCTGGTGCTGTGGTTCGCGTGGAAGGGCCGCAACTGGGCGCGGATCGTGCTCTGGGTCCTCGGCGGGCTGAGCGTGCTGTCCGGCCTGTTCGGGCTGGGCAACGGCAACGGCCTGCTGGCGTTCCTCGGCGTGGTCCAGCTGCTGCTGGTGATCGCCGGCATCGTGCTGCTCGCGCTCAAGCCGTCCAACGAGTGGTACCGGGCGGAGAGCCAGCGGCAGCTCCGCCGCTGACCGACGGCTCAGCCCGCGCTGCGGCTGCGTGCGCCCCCCTGGGCCCACGCAGCCGTCGTGCGGGCGAGCAGGCTGGTGACCGCCGCGGCGCAGAGCACCAGCACCAGCATCGAGGTCACCGCGATGCCGCCGGTCAGCAGCGTCGCGCCCAGCGTGATCAGCCCCAGCAGCCCGGCGGCGACCAGCCCGGTCCACCGCGCCCAGCTGCGGCGGCGGGCGAGGAAGACCGCGGACACCGCGGTCAGCAGCCCGAAGACGACCGACTGCACCAGGTTGAGCCGCACGACGGTGGCCGCCTCCGCGCGGTCCGGGTCGGTCTGCGCGTCGACGATCGCGTCGACCACCGCGTCCCAGGCGAGGGCGGTCAGCAGCGAGCTGAGCAGCAGCAGCGCCGCGAGCGCGGCGAGGACGCCGACCGACACCCGGGCCGACGTCGGCATGGCGCGCGCGGAGGGGGCAGCCGGTTCGTCGCTCACCCGGCCAGCCTGGCACGACCCGCCCGGCACCTGCGGTTGCGCCGGGCGGCGGGGCGTGCGGATGCCATGCTCGCCCGCAGCGCACCGCCCCCACCGGAGCAGGAGGACCCCACCGTGAAGGCCGCCCGGCTGTCCCACGCCACCGCCCGTCTCGCCGTCGCGGCCGCTGTCCCGGTGCTGCTCGCCGGCCTGACGTCCTGCAGCTCCGACGACGACGGTGCGACCGACGCCGCCGCGAGCAGCGCGCCGACCAGCGCGGACGCCGGCACCACCGCCACCCCGGGGACCACGGGACCATTCGGCCCCGGCTGCGGCATCTTCCCCGCCGAGGGCGTCGGCAGCCTGGCCGCGGTCGCCGCCGCCCCCGCGGGACTGGCGGTCAGCAGCGTGCCGGACCTGAGCACGCTCACCCAGGCGGTCCTCGCCGCCAACCTCGTCGACGTGCTGAACACCCGGCCCGAGGTGACCGTGCTGGCGCCCTCCAACGCCGCGTTCGACGCGCTCGGGCCCGATGCGCTGCCCGCGCTGTTCGCCGACGCCCCCCGGCTCACCGCCCTGCTCACCCACCACGTGGTCAACGGCCGGCTGGCCCCCGACGAGCTGGTGGGGGAGCACACCACGCTCAACGGCGACACCGTGACCGTGTCCGGACCGCCGGACGCCCCCACGGTCGCGGCCGAGCAGACCGTGGCCGGTGCGGCGGCCGGCACGGTGCTCTGCGGCGACGTGCCCACCGTCAACGCGACCGTCTACGTGGTCGACCAGGTGCTCACCCCGGCCGGCTGAGCCCGGGCCGGCGGCTCAGTAGGGTCCTGCCCATGGACGCTGCAGGCCCGGCCCACCCCGACCGCGACCGGCTGCGCGAGCTCATCGTCTCGCTCGCCGTGGTGCACGGGAAGGTCACGCTGTCCTCGGGACGCGAGGCCGACTGGTACATCGACATGCGCCGGCTGACGCTGCACCACGAGGGCGCCCCGCTGGTCGGCCGGGTGATGCGCCAGCTCACCGGCGACCTGCGCTACGACGTGGTCGGCGGCCTCACCCTCGGCGCCGACCCGGTCGCGACCGCGATGCTGCACGCCGCCTCCGACGGGGCCGGCTTCCTCGACGCCTGCGTCGTCCGCAAGGCCGGCAAGGCGCACGGGCTGCAGCGCCGGATCGAGGGCCCGGACGTCGCCGGCCGCACGGTGCTGGTCGTCGAGGACGTGTCGACCACCGGGGGCAGCCCGCTCACCGCGGCCGAGGCACTGCAGGAGGCCGGTGCCGAGGTGGTCGGCATCGCCGTCATCGTCGACCGCGGCGGGCGGGCCGCCGTCGAGGCCGCCGGGTTCGAGTACCGGGCGGCGTTCGACCTCGCCGACCTCGACCTCGCCTGAAGGACCCCCTCGCCCCCCACCGCTCGCACGCTCGCGGCGGCCCCCTGCGAGAGGGCCGGACGGGCAGGGGCCGAGGGACGTACGGTCGGGGGGTGACCGCCCTCACGACGACGTGGGTCCGCGAGCTCCAGGACGCCCTGGGCCCGGACAGCGTGCTCACCGATCCCGACGTCACCGCCGCCTACGCCCGCGACCAGGCGATGCTCGCCGAGGCCGGGTTGCCCGCCGCGGTGGCGCTGCCGCGCAGCACCGAGGAGGTCGCCGCGGTGCTGCGGCTGGCCTCCCGGCACGGCGTCCCGGTGGTGCCCCGCGGTGCGGGCTCCGGGCTGGTCGGCGCGGCCAACGCCGTCGACGGCGGCATCACCCTGGTGCTCACCCGGATGGACGCCGTCCTGGAGGTCTCCGCGGCCGATCGGCTGGCCGTCGTCCAGCCCGGGGTGGTGAACAAGACGCTGCGGGACGCCGTCCGGGAGCACGCGCTGTTCTACCCGCCGGACCCGGCCAGCTACGACTGGTGCACCCTCGGCGGCAACATCGCGATGAACTCCGGCGGCCTGTGCTGCGTGAAGTACGGCGTCACCACCGACTACGTGCTCGGCCTGGAGGTCGTGCTCGCCGACGGGCGGGTGCTGCGCACCGGCCGGCGCACCGTCAAGGGCGTGGCCGGCTACGACCTGGCCCGGCTGTTCGTCGGCTCCGAGGGCACGCTCGGGGTGATCACCGAGGCCACGCTGGCGCTGCGCCCCGCGCCGCAGCCGCCGGTCACCCTGGTCGCCAGCTTCGGCACCAGCGCGCAGACCGGTCAGGTCGTGGAGCAGGTGGTCACCAGCGGGCTGGTGCCCAGCATGCTCGAGGTGATGGACCGCACCTGCATCCGCGCCGTCGACGACCTGATGAAGGCCGACCTGGACCGCGACGCCGCGGCGCTGCTGCTGGCCCAGTCCGACAGCGGGGGCGAGGTGGCGGCCGCGGAGATCGCCGCGCTCACCCGGCTGTGCGAGGCCGCCGGCGCCGACTTCGTCCACTCCACCGACGATCCGGCCGAGGGCGACCTGCTGATGACCGCCCGGCGGATGGCGCTGCCGGCCCTGGAGCGGCTGGGCAGCAGCCTGCTGCTCGACGACGTCGCCGTCCCGCGGTCCCGGGTGGCCACCTTCATCGACGGCTGCGACGCCATCGCCGCCACGTCGGGGCTGGTCATCGGCGTGGTCGGGCACGCAGGCGACGGCAACATGCACCCCACCGTGGTCTTCGACGGCGCCGACCCCGACCAGCGCTCCCGGGCCTTCGCCGCCTTCGACGCCATCCTCGAGCTCGGCCTGTCCCTCGGCGGCACGATCACCGGCGAGCACGGCGTGGGCACGCTGAAGGCCGGCTGGCTGGAGCGGGAGATCGGCCCGGTGTCGCTGTCGGTGCACCAGGCGGTCAAGCACGCCCTCGACCCGGCCGGGGTCCTCAACCCCGGGAAGATGTTCCGCCGTGCCGCGGTCGGCGACCTGGCCGCCGTCAGCCGGCTGCCGGGGACCTGAGCCTGCCGACGGTGGCAGGCTGCCGGTCATGAGCGAACGGCTGGTGGTGGTCGGCGGGGACGCGGCCGGGATGTCGGCGGCGGCCCAGGCCCGCCGCCTGCGGGACGCCGGTGACCTGGAGGTCGTCGTCCTCGAGCAGGGCCGGGACGTCTCCTACTCCGCGTGTGGCATCCCGTACTGGGTCGGCGGGCAGGTCGGCGGGCGGGACGACCTCATCGCGCGCACCCCGGCGGAGTTCGCCGCGCAGGACATCACCGTGCGCCTGGGCACCCGGGCCGAGGCGATCGACCTGGCCGCCGGCCACGTGCTCACCGCGGACGGTGAGCGGCTGGGCTACGACCGGCTCGTGGTGGCCACCGGGGGCCGCCCCACCCGCCCGCCGATCCCCGGCCTGGACGCCCCCGGCGTGTACGGCGTGCACCGGCTGGACGACGGCGCGGCGATCCGGGCCGCGATCGACGCCGGCCCGCGGGACCGGCCGATGCGCGGGCTGGTGCTGGGCGGGGGCTACATCGGGCTGGAGATGGCCGAGGCCCTGCAGCGCCGCGGGCTGGAGGTGACCGTCGTGCTGGCCGACCCGCTGCCCATGCAGCTGCTGGACGCCGACATGGGCGAGCGGGTCTGCGCGGCGATGACCGCGATGGGCATGACCGTGCACACCGACCAGGCCGTCCGCGAGGTGCTGGTCGACGAGGCGGGCCGGGCGTGCGGCGTGCGCACCGACGCCGGCCGCTACGACGCCGACCTCGTCGTCCTGGGGCTGGGCATGGGGCCGGAGGCGAGGCTGGCCGCCGACGCCGGGCTCGCTCTCGGCCCGACCGGGGCGGTCGACGTCGACCGCAGCCAGCGCTGCCGGGACCACCCGGAGGTGTTCGCCGCCGGCGACTGCGCGCAGACGTTCCACCGGGTCACCGGCGAGGTCGCCCACGTGGCGCTGGGCACCCACGCCAACAGGCAGGGCCGGGTGGCCGGCTCGGTCGTCGGCGGCCGGCCGGCGCGGTTCGCCGGGGTGCTGGGCACCGCGCTGACCAAGGTCGGGGACCTGGAGGTCGCCCGCACCGGGCTGTGCACCACCCAGGCCGAGCAGGCCGGCTTCGCCTACCGGGCCGACACCATCGAGAGCACCACCCGGGCCGGCTACTACCCGGGGGCCGAGCAGCTGGCGGTCAAGCTGGTCACCGAGCGGGGGTCCGGGCAGCTGCTGGGCGCCCAGGTGGTCGGCGGCCCGGGCGCCGGCAAGCGGATCGACGTGCTGGCCACCGCCATCTGGGCGGGGATGACCGCCGAGGACCTCGCCGGCAGCGACCTGTCCTACGCCCCACCGTTCTCCCCGACCTACGACGCGGTGGTGGTGGCCGCCCGCCGGGTCAGCCGCACCGAGCAGGGCTGATGAAGGACCCCGCTGCCCCCCACGCCACGCTGCGCGCGGCGCGGGCCCCTGCAGCGGGGCCGGAGGTTGGCGCGATACTGACCGCGAGCAGAGCCGCTGGTCCCGACGTCAGGAGAGCACCGCATGCCCATCGCGACCCCCGAGGTCTACGCCGACATGATCAGCCGGGCGAAGGAGGGCGGTTTCGCCTACCCGGCGATCAACTGCACCTCGTCCGAGACGGTCAACGCCGCGCTGCGCGGCTTCGCCGACGCCGGCAGTGACGGGATCATCCAGTTCTCCACCGGCGGTGCGGAGTTCGGCTCCGGCACCCGGGTCAAGGACATGGTCACCGGCGCCGTGGCGCTGGCGGAGTTCACCCACGTGGTCGCCGAGCGGTACCCGGTCAACGTCGCGCTGCACACCGACCACTGCCCCAAGGACAAGCTGGACAGCTACGTCCGCCCGCTCATCGCGCTCTCCCAGGACCGGGTCGACGCCGGCCAGGCGCCGCTGTTCCAGTCGCACATGTGGGACGGCTCGGCGGTCGAGCTCACCGAGAACCTGGAGATCGCCCAGGAGCTCATCGAGAAGTGCGCCGCCGCGAAGATCGTCCTCGAGGTGGAGATCGGCGTCGTCGGCGGCGAGGAGGACGGCGTCGCCCACGAGATCAACGAGAAGCTCTACACGGCGGACGGCGACTTCGTGCGCACCGCGGAGGCGCTCGGGCTCGGCGAGAAGGGCGTCTACCTGCTGGCCGCGACCTTCGGCAACGTGCACGGCGTCTACAAGCCCGGCAACGTCAAGCTGCGCCCCGACGTCCTCGAGCGCGGCCAGGCCGTGGTCGCCGAGCAGTTCGGCCTCGGCGAGGGGGCCAAGCCGTTCAACCTGGTGTTCCACGGTGGCTCCGGCTCGGACCTCTCGGACATCCGCGAGGCGATCTCCTACGGCGTGGTGAAGATGAACGTCGACACCGACACCCAGTACGCGCTGACCCGCGCGATCGCCGGGCACATGTTCAGCAACTACGACGGCGTGCTCAAGGTCGACGGGGAGGTCGGGGTCAAGAAGACCTACGACCCGCGCACCTACATGAAGCTGGCCGAGGCGAACATGGCCGACCGCGTCGTGCAGGCCTGCCAGGACCTGCTGTCCGCCGGCCAGTCGCAGGCGGGCTGACATGACGCACTCCCACAACCTGCTGGGCGAGCCGCCGGCCACCCTGCTGCCGGGCATCCCGGCCGCCGACGACGCCCTGGCCGCCGGCACCGACCCTGCCGAGGTGGCGGCGGCGAACCCGACGTCCAGCGCGGCCTGGGCCGCCCTGGCCGAGGCCGCGCTGACCGGCGGCCGCACCATCGAGGCCTACGCCTACGCCCGCACCGGCTACCACCGCGGCCTGGACGCGCTGCGCCGCAACGGTTGGAAGGGCTACGGCCCGGTCCCGTGGTCGCACCAGCCCAACCAGGGTTTCCTGCGCTGCGTCACCGTGCTGGCCAAGGCGGCCGAGGCCATCGGCGAGGTCGACGAGCAGGAGCGCTGCACCCAGCTGCTGCGCGACTGCGACCCGTCACTGGCCGCGTGACCAGCGGGATCGGCCCCCGGTAACGAATTGATCTTCCGACGTGACGTCGGCCGGAGGTGGGGATAGCGTCCACCTCCGGTCGACGCCACCTCAGGTGTCGCCTCGAGGAGAGGGGCAGGGTCATGGTCACGTTGCTGTGGATCCTGGCTGTCGTGCTGGTGGTCGCGGGAATCTTCGCGATCCTCCGCAAGCAGCTGCTGTGGGGCATCGTGCTGATCGTCGTCGGGCTGCTGGTCGGCCCGGGCGGGGTCAGCGTCTTCAACTGAACGACGGCCCACCCCGTGCGCGTCAGCGGTCGGGGTGGGCCGCCCGCAGGCCCCGGGTGAGCAGCGACAGCTCGTCCCCGCCGGCCACGAGCCGGGTCAGGTCGTCGACCTCGACGTCGTCCCGGGTGAGGTCGCCGGCGACGCGGCCGCCACCCAGCAGCACGAACCGGTCGCCGACCAGGTGGGCGTACTGCGGGCTGTGCGTCACGAACAGCACCGCCAGCCCGGCGCTCCGAGCGGCCTCCACCGACTGCAGCACCAGCGCCCGCTGGGCGACCGTCATCGGCGCGGTCGGCTCGTCGATCACCAGCACCCGGGCGCCGAAGTGCAGCGCCCGGGCGATCGCCAGGCTCTGCCGCTCGCCGGCCTGCAGCGCGCTCGCCGGCTGGCCGGGGTCGATGCCGGTCACGCCGACCCGGGCCATCTCCCGGACGGTGGTCTCCTCGGCCCGGCCGACGTCGAGCCGGCGGACGGGCCAGGCGCCCCGGGTGGGCTCCGCGCCGAGGAAGAAGTTGCGCCACACCGACATCAGCGGGGCGACCGCCAGGTCCTGCCAGATGGTGGCGATGCCGCGGGCGCGGGCCTGCTGGGGCGACCGGAACCGGACCGGCCGGCCGTCGACGAGCAGCTCGCCCTCCGCCGGCCGCTGCAGGCCGGACACCACCGCGACCAGCGTCGACTTCCCCGAGCCGTTCTCGCCGAGCACGCAGGTCACCTCGCCGGCCCGCAGCGCCAGCGACACCCGGGAGAGCGCGGGCTCGCTGCCGAAGCGGACCGTCACCCCGCGCAGCTCGAGCACCGGCGGCGGGGCGGCCGTGGCCCCACCCTGCTCGGCGGAGTCGTCCGGCGCGGGGTCGCCCACCACCGCGGCGCCGTCCGGGACGGGGTCGCTCACCACCGCGGCACCGCCCGCAGCCGGCGCCGGACGACTCCGTTGGCCAGCAGGGCGACCAGCAGGCACCCGCCCAGGAAGGCCTGGAACCAGCGCGGGTCCCAGCCGGACAGCGCGATGCCCTCCCGCGCGATGCCGTAGAGCAGGGCGCCGAGGGCCGCGCCGTAGGTCGACCCGTAGCCGCCGGTGAGCAGGCAGCCGCCGATCACCGCGACGACGATGAACTCGATCTCCGCGCCCAGCGCCGGGTCGACCTGCACGCCGCCGAGCCGGACGAGCGAGAGCGTGCCGATCAGCCAGCCGGCCGCGGCGGTGCCCAGGAACAGCAGCACGGTGGTGCGGGCCACCGGGACGCCGAGCTCGCGGGCCGCCTGCGGCGCGCCGCCGCTGCTGAACACCGCGTTGCCGAACCGGGTGCGCCACAGCAGCCAGCTGGCCACCGCGGTCGCCGCCACCCACCACAGCAGCGAGACGCGGAACCGGCCGTCGCCGAGCTGCGCCGTCGACCCGAACACCGCCAGCGCCGAGTCCCAGCCCGACGCCTCGGCCAGCCCGGACACCCGGGAGGAGCCGGCGACGGCCGGCGTCACGGCGAGCGTGCTGCCCTGCAGCACCAGGAAGGTGGCCAGCGTGACCAGGAAGCTGGGCAGCCCGGTGGTGACCACGAGCAGCCCGTTGACCGCACCGACCAGCAGGGCCGCGGCCAGGGAGAGCACCAGGGACGGCCAGATGCCGAGCCCCGCCTCGGTCACCAGCAGCGCGGCCACCAGCGAGCTGCCCACCGCGACCACGCCGATGGACAGGTCGAACTGCCCCGCGACCAGCAGCAGGCCGACGGCGACCCCACCGATGCCCAGCGGCGCGGCGATGTCCAGCACGGTGGCCAGGCCGCCGGCGCTGAGCAGCCCGGGGGCCTGCAGGGTGAAGAACAGGCCGACGCTGAGGACGCCGAACAGCGCGCCGACGCTCGGCCGGGCGAGCAGCCGGTGCAGCAGCCGGCGACCGCCCGCGGCGGAGACGGCGGGGGCCGGTGGGCCGAGGGTGGGGAGCCGCGCGGAGCTCATCGCCGGCACGCCCGGCCGGGGACGGGCGGGCGACGGGGCGACGACAGCGAGACCTCCTGGAGCGGCAGCGTCCTCCCAGTGTCCACGATGCCGGCGTCGCGGTGGGCCCCGGTGGCGGGCCGGGGCCGTGGCGTCAGGGCCGCAGCCGCCAGCGCACCCGGTCGTCGGCGTACCAGGTCCACCGGGTCACCTCGCGGTCGAACGGCACGCCGTCGGACACCACCTGGGCCGGTTCGCAGGCCAGCTGCAGCGCGCGCCCGGTGGCCCGTGCCGGCGTCCGCAGCGGCACGGTGACCACGGTGACGGCGACGCGGTCGGTCGCCGTCCAGTCCGGCCGCACGTCGATGCGGGCGATCGGGCCGTTGGCCAGCCGGGCGTCGTCGCAGTAGGCCTGGGCGCCGAACCGGCGGCCGAGCACCCGGCGCTGCTCGCCGAAGGCCGTCACGCGGCCCGACGCCAGCAGCACCCCGCCGTGGTCGTCGCGGACCAGCGGCAGCTCCCGCTCGGTGCCGGTGCCCAGCCCCAGCGACCGGGCCAGCCCCGTCGAGGCGGGGTCCTCGGCCGGCCCCCAGCTCACCGGCACGGCCGGCAGCCGGTCCCGGCGCCACAGCCGCGCGAGGACCGCGGCCAGGGCGGGCACCGGGCCGAGCACGTGCACCTCCTCGGCGTCGTCCACGACGGAGGCGACGTGCCGGCGCGACGGGGGCTGGGTGGCCGCCAGACCGCGCAGGTCGAGCTGTACCGCGGGCATGCCGATACCCTGCCACCTGGCCAGCCGGGACCTGCCGGTGCGACGAACGAGGAGACCCACCCCATGCCCGCAGTCGTGCTGATCGGCGCCCAGTGGGGCGACGAGGGCAAGGGCAAGGCGACCGACCTGCTGGGTGGCCGGGTGCCGTACGTCGTCCGGTACCAGGGCGGCAACAACGCCGGGCACACCGTCATCACCCCGGACGGCGAGCGCTACGCCCTGCACCTGATCCCCAGCGGCATCCTGACCCCGGGCTGCACGCCGGTCATCGGCAACGGCGTCGTCATCGACCCCGAGGTGCTGATCGGGGAGCTCGCCGGCCTCGAGGAGCGGGGCGTGGACACCTCGCGCCTGGTCATCTCCTCGGACGCGCACCTGATCATGCCGCACCACCGCGCCCTGGACCGGGTGACCGAGCGCTTCCTGGGCAAGCGGAAGATCGGCACCACCGGTCGCGGCATCGGCCCGGCGTACGGCGACAAGGTCGCCCGCACCGGCATCCGGGTGCAGGACCTGCTGGACCTGTCGATCCTGCGGCAGAAGCTCGAGGGCACGCTGCAGGAGAAGAACCAGGTCCTGGTCAAGGTCTACAACCGCAAGGCGATCGACGTGGACGAGGTGGTCGAGGAGTACGCCGGCTACGCCGAGGCGCTCAAGCACCGGATCGTCGACACCCGGCTGCTGCTGGGCAAGGCGCTGGACGCCGGCGAGTGGGTGCTCCTGGAGGGCTCGCAGGGCACCCTGCTCGACGTCGACCACGGCACCTATCCGTTCGTGACGTCGTCCAACCCGACCGCCGGTGGCGCGGCCGTCGGCGCCGGCGTCGGCCCCACCCGGATCGAGCGGGTCGTCGGCATCCTCAAGGCGTACACGACGCGGGTGGGCTCCGGCCCGTTCCCGACCGAGCTGCACGACCAGTGGGGCGAGTACCTGCGCAAGCACGGCGGCGAGGTCGGCGTGACCACCGGCCGGGACCGGCGCTGCGGCTGGTTCGACGCCGTCGTCGCCCGCTACGCCAGCCGGGTCAACGGCATCACCGACTTCTTCCTCACCAAGCTCGACGTGCTCTCCGGCCTGGAGACGGTGCCGATCTGCGTGGCCTACGAGGTCGACGGCGTCCGGCACGACGAGATGCCGATGACGCAGACCGACTTCCACCACGCCACGCCGGTCTACGAGGAGATGCCCGGCTGGTTCGAGGACATCACCGGGTGCCGCCGCTTCGAGGACCTGCCGGCCAACGCGCAGGCCTACGTCCGCCGGCTCGAGGAGCTCTCCGGAGCGCGGGTGAGCGTGATCGGCGTCGGCCCGGGCCGCGACGAGAACGTCGTCCTGAACGACCTCCTCGGCTGACGGTCCGCCGCTGTCGGCGTTCGATCAGGTCCCCTGATCAACGGCCGTCCTCCCTCACCAGCGTTGCTGCGGGAGGACGGCTTCTGATCAGGGGACCTGATCCACGCTGGCGGGCAGGGCCAGCTGCGGCGGGCCAGGCGGGGTGGGTCAGACGCGGGGGCGGACCGGGGCCATCGCCTCGGCGGTGAGCTCGGCGCGGGCCCGGTGCGCGGTCTCCGGGGCGTCGGTGATGACGCCGTCGACGCCCAGCGCGAGCAGCAGGCGGGCCTCGGTCTGCGCGTCGCCGATGCCGCTGGGGTCGCTTCCCCGGCGCAGGTGGCTGGGCAGGAACACGTTCTCCGGCCGCAGCGTCCACGGCTCGACGGTCAGCCCGGCGCGGTGTGCCTGGGTGATGAGGTCCGAGACGCCGATCAGGGCGCCGTCGGCGCCGTGCAGCAGGATCCGGCCCTTGTGCGGGGCGATGCCGTCGGCGTAGGTGGAGATCTCGCGCAGCCCGGACGGCGTGACCAGCGCGTCCTGCACGCCCTCCTCCTCGACCAGCTGCACCAGCCGGGTCCCGCCGCTGCCGAGGTCGGCGCGCAGCCGGCGGAGCGCCTCGGGCTCGAAGGCCATGACGACGACGGGGCCGTCGGACCGCAGGGCGTCCAGCCGGCCGAGCTCGGCGGTGAGCAGCTCGGTCATCGGCAGCCCCTGGGCGGCGAACCAGCCGGGGTGCTTGAGCTCGGCCTGGACCCGCACCGGGTGCCCGGGGGTGGACCGGCGGCGGGCCAGGTCGACGATCTCGGCCAGCGTGAGGACGCCGAACCGGCCGTCGTAGGCGGTGTTCAGCGGCCGCACCCCGGGCATCCGCTCGACGGCACGCAGGGTGCGCAGCTCGGCGAGGGTGAAGTCCTCGGTGAACCAGCCGGTCACCTCCTCGCCGTCGACCTCCTGGGTGCGCCGGCGGCCGGCGAACTCGGGGTGGGCGGCGACGTCGGTGGAGCGGGACAGCTCGTTCTCGTGGCGGGCGACGAGCTCGCCGTCCCGGGTCACGACGAGGTCGGGCTCGACCAGGTCGGCACCCAGTTCGATGGCCAGCTCGTAGCTGGCGAGGGTGTGCTCGGGTCGGTAGCTGGGGGCGCCCCGGTGGCCGATGACCAGCGGGGTGCGCTCCCGGCGGGGCGAGTCGACGGCCTTCAGGCCGGTCTCGTGCATGACTCCAGGGAACCCGGCCCTCACGTCCGAGTGGTGAACACGCGCCGTCCGCATGCCCACAAATCGGAAGACAGCTGCCTCACCAGCAGTCCAGCATCACCCCTGTGAGTGAACTCTCAGTCCCGACGGGCGCGGCGCCGCCTGACGTGCCTGCCGGGTGCGAGGTGGCGCGGGTGGCCCGGGTCGACCGCGGCCTGCTCACGCTGCTCACCGCGACCGGTGAGCAGCGGGTCCGGGTCGGCGGCGGGCTGCACGACGCGGCGGCGCCGGCGGTCGGCGACTGGGTGGCCGTGCGCGGCGAGCTGGCCGTCCGGGTGCTGCCGCGGCGCACCGCCTTCGTGCGCACGGCCGCCGGCCGCGGGTCGGCGCCCCAGGTGGTCGCGGCCAACGTCGACCTGGTGCTGGTCGTCGACTCCCTCGTGGGGGAGGCCCGGCTGCGCCGCGTCGAGCGGTACCTCGCGGTCGCCTGGGCCAGCGGGGCGACGCCGGTCGTCGTCCTGACCAAGGCCGACGTCTGCCCCGACGTGCCGGCCGCCGTGGCCCAGGTGGCCGAGGACGCGGTGGGGGTCGACGTGCTCGCGGTCAGCGCGGTGACCGGGGCGGGGCTGGACCGGCTGCGGGCGCTGCTCACACCGGGCTGCACCGCCGCGATGGTCGGGCCGTCCGGGGTGGGCAAGTCCAGCCTGGCGAACGCGCTGGCCGGCCGGCCGGTCGCGGCGACCGCCGGGATCCGGGAGGACGGCCGCGGCCGGCACACCACCACCGCCCGCGAGCTGCACCTGCTGCCCGGCGGCGCGCTGCTGATCGACACCCCGGGCATGCGCGAGCTGGCGCTGCCCGGCGGCGACGGCCTGGACAGCACCTACGCCGACGTCACCGAGCTCGCCGCCGACTGCCGGTTCCGGGACTGCGCGCACCGCACCGAACCCGGCTGCGCGGTCGCCGCCGCCATCGACCGGGGCCGGCTGGACCCGGCCCGGTTCACCGCCTGGCGCAAGCTGCAGGCCGAGGCGGCCTGGCAGGAGCGGCGGGCCGACGCGCGGGCCCGGGCCTCGGAGCAGGCCCGGGTCAAGGCGCTGACCCGCGAGCTGCGCGCCCGGCCCGGCCGCCCGCGCCGCTGACCGCCCGCGCGGTCGGTAGGTTCGGGCCGTGCGCGTCCTCGTGATCGGCTCCGGTGCCCGGGAGCACGCCCTGTGCGTGGCTCTGCAGTCCGACCCCGAGGTGACGGCGCTGGCCTGCGCCCCCGGCAACGCCGGCACCGCGGTCATCGCCCAGGCCTTCCCCGTCGACGCCGCCGACCCGATGGCGGTGACCGCGCTGGCCGCCGACTTCCGCGCCGACCTGGTCGTCATCGGGCCGGAGGTGCCGCTGGTCGCCGGGGTCGCGGACGCCGTCCGGGACGCCGGCACCGCCTGCTTCGGCCCGTCGCAGCAGGCCGCGCAGATCGAGGGCTCCAAGGCGTTCGCCAAGCACGTGATGACCGCCGCCGGCGTGCCGACCGCGCGGTTCTGGGCCGTCGGTGGCCCGGCCGAGCTGGAGACCGCCCTGGACGAGGCGGGCGCGCCCTACGTGGTCAAGGACGACGGCCTGGCCGCCGGCAAGGGCGTGCTTGTCACCAGCGACCGGGCTGCGGCGGTCGCGCACGGCCACGCCGTCCTGGACGCCGGTCACCCGGTGCTGATCGAGGAGTTCCTCGACGGCCCGGAGGTGTCGCTGTTCGCGCTGACCGACGGGACGACGGTCGTGCCGCTGCTGCCCGCGCAGGACCACAAGCGCCGCGACGACGGCGACGAGGGCCCGAACACCGGCGGGATGGGCGCCTACGCCCCGCTGCCCTGGGCGCCGGCCGACCTGGTCGACACCGTGCTGGCCACCGTCCTGCAGCCGACCGTCGACGAGATGGCGCGCCGCGGGGAGCCCTTCAGCGGCCTGCTGTACGCCGGGCTCGCGCTGACCTCGCGCGGGGTGCGGGTGGTGGAGTTCAACGCCCGGTTCGGCGACCCGGAGACGCAGGTTGTGCTGCCGCTGCTGGAGACCCCGCTGGCCGGGCTGCTGCACGCCGCCGCCACCGGCACGCTGGCCGAGCAGCCGCCGCTGCGCTGGCGGGACGGCGCCGCGGTCACCGTGGTCGTCGCGGCGTCGGGCTACCCGGAGCGGCCGCGCACCGGCGACCCGGTCACCGGCGCCGACGCCGACGGCGTGCTGCACGCCGGCACCGTGGTCGGCCCGGACGGACTGGTCCACTCCGCCGGCGGCCGGGTGCTCGCGGTCACCGCGGTCGGCCCGGACCTGGCCGCCGCCCGGCAGGCCGCCTACGAGCGGGTGGCCGCCGTCCGGCTGGCCGGCGCGCACTGGCGCACCGACATCGCGCTGGCCGCCGTCGAGGGCCGCGTCACCGCCGGCTGAGGCAGAGCGAGGGCGGAGATGGCCATCTTCGCCCTCCTCGCCGCGGCGAACATGGCCATCTTCGCCCTCCCGAGGGGGTCAGGAGGTGGTCACCAACCGCTTGGCCCGCCGGGTGTCCGGCTGGGGTGGGCGCGGGCCCTCGTGCCGGCGGGACAGGTACGTGCCCGCGACGTTGCCGCAGGCGATCACCGGGACGGCGATCAGCGCGCCGAAGATGCCGCCGATGAGCAGCCCGGCGGCGATGCCCAGCACCACGGCCAGCGGGTGCACCGAGACCGCCCGGCCCAGCAGCAGCGGCTGGAGCACGTGCCCCTCCAGCTGCATGACCAGCACGATGATGCCCAGCGCGATCAGCGCCCGGACCGGCCCGACGGCCACCAGCGTCACCAGCACCGACACCGTGCCGGCCAGGAACGAGCCGATGATCGGGATGAACGCACCCAGGAAGACCAGCGCGGCCAGCGGCACCACCAGCGGCGTGCCGAGGAACAGCAGCCCGACGCCGATGAACACCGCGTCGAAGGCCGCCACCCCGATGGTGGCCCGCACGTAGGAGATGAGCGTGCGCCAGGAGCGGCGGGCCGCCTCGTCCAGGTAGGCCTGCGAGGCGGCCGGCGCCAGCCCCACCAGCCACAGCCAGATCTGCCGGCCGTCCATCAGGAAGAAGAACAGGGTGAACAGGGTCAGCAGCAGCCCGGTGAGCAGCTCACCGACGGTGGCGGCCGTGGTCAGCGCACCGGAGGTGAGCACGTCGCGGTTGTCGACGATGGCGGCGTTGGCGCTGTCCACGGCGTCGCTGATCTGGCCGTCGGTCACCGGGAAGGTCCGGGTGACGAAGTCCTGCACCTGGGTGAGCCCCTCGTCGACCTGGGAGGCGAGCTCGTCGTAGCCGGCGGCGAACTCCTCGACCACCAGGGTGACGATGCCGGCGACCACGCCCAGGCCGACCACCAGCATCGTCAACGCGGCCAGCGCCGCCGGCCAGCCGCGCCGGCGCAGGGCCGCCGCGCCGGGCTGCAGCAGCGCGGCCAGCAGCAGCGCGACGATCACCGGGACGACGACCACGGCGACGTAGCCCGCCGCCCGGAGCACCAGGTACAGGGCGAGGACGACGGCGATGGTCCGCCACGACCAGGCCGCGGCGATCCGGAGCCCGTTCGGCACGTCCAGCTCCACCGACCGGGGGGCGGCCTCCGGCGCCAGCAGGCTGCCGCGGCTGCGGTCCCGGCCCCGGCGCGCGGTGCCGCTCCCGGGGGCGGCCGCGCGCGGCGGGGCGCTCACGTCCGGGGCGTCGGGGACCGGGCTGCCCGGCGGTGGCTCCGCGTCCTCGGCCGGCGGCGGGGGACCGGCGTCGTCGGCCGGCTCCTCGACGTGGTCGACGACGGCGCGGCTGCCGTCCTCCAGCACCAGCACGGTGCCGTCGGTCCAGGCGTGCGGGTCCTGTTCCCGGGCCGCCCGGATCCGTTCCCGAGCGCGAGCGAGCACGTGCCCGGGCCGTAGCGACATCGTCGTCCTCCGAGGTGATGGTCGCCCGCACGCAGCCGTGCGAGAGGATGGGGCCGTGGCGCGACGAGCTGACCGGTCCGAAGCGGTACCCGCATGATCGACAGGTACACCCTGCCGGAGATGGGCCGGGTCTGGAGCGACCAGCACAAGTACGAGCTGTGGTGCCGCGTCGAGACGCTGGTGCTGGAGGCGCACGCCGCCGCCGGGCGGGTGCCCGCCGACGTCGTCGAGCCGGTGCGCAACGCGCCGCCGCCGACCCCCGAGCGGGTCGCGGAGATCGAGGAGACGACGCAGCACGACGTCATCGCCTTCCTCACCGCGTGGGCGGACAACACCGAGCCCCGCTCCGCGGCCGCCTACGTCCACCACGGCATGACCAGCTCCGACCTGCTGGACACCGCGCTCGCCGTGCAGCTGACCGACGCCACCGACGTGCTGCTGGCCAAGGCCGACCGGCTGGTGGCCGCACTGCGCGACCACGGGCTGGCGCACCGGGACACGATCAAGGTCGGCCGCACCCACGGCGTGCACGCCGAGCCCGACGTCTGGGGGCACCGGGTGGCCGACCTGGCCTTCGCCGCGGCCCGCTCGCGCGACCGGCTGCGCCGCGCCCGCGAGGCGGTCGGGGTGGTCGCCATCTCCGGCGCCGTCGGCACCTACTCGCTGATCGACCCGTCCGTGGAGGTCGCGGTCGCCGAGGCGCTGCAGCTGCGCGCCGCCGACGCGTCCACCCAGGTGGTGCTGCGCGACGGCATCAGCGAGTGGGTCTCGGCGCTGGCGATCATCGCCACCGTCTGCGAGGCGGTCGCGCTGGAGGTGCGGCACGGCCAGCGCACCGAGGTGCGCGAGCTGGCCGAGGCGTTCGGCTCGGGCCAGAAGGGCTCCAGCGCGATGCCGCACAAGAAGAACCCGATCCGCTCCGAGCGGATCGCCGGCCTCGCCCGGGTCGTCCGCGCCGCGATCGTGCCGGTGATGGAGGGCATCCCGCTGTGGCACGAGCGGGACATCTCGCACTCCTCCACCGAGCGGGTCTTCCTGCCCGACGCGGCCGTCACCACCGACTACCTGCTGGACCTGACGGCGGGCCTGGTGGAGAACCTGGTGGTGGACGCCGACCGGATGCGGGCGAACCTGGAGTCGACCGGTGGGCTGATCTACACCTCCGCCGTCCTGCTCGAGCTGGTCGAGGGCGGGATGGGGCGCGAGCAGTCCTACGCGCTGGTCCAGTCCGCGGCGATGCGCACCTGGCAGGACGGGACGCCGTTCCGGCAGACGCTGCGCGAGCGGGCTGCGGACGAGGGCGTGACGCTGGACGAGGCTGAACTGGACGAGATCTGCCGGCCGGAGGCCTACGTGGCCAACCTGGGCCCGCTGTTCGACCGGCTCGCGGCGCTGTCGTGACCGTGCCGTTCGAGCTGGTCGCCCGGGGCAAGGTCCGCGAGGTCTACGCCGTGGACGCCGACCGGCTGCTGCTGGTCGCCAGCGACCGGATCTCGGCCTACGACCACGTGCTGCCCACGCCGGTCCCGGACAAGGGCCGGGTGCTCACCGCGCTGTCGGTGTGGTGGTTCGAGCAGCTCACCCCGGTGCTGGCGGCGCACGGCGCCACCCACCACCTGCTGGCCGCCGGTCCCGCGCTGGTCGACGAGGGCGTGCCGGCCGAGCTGGCGGGTCGCTCGATGCTGGTGCGGCGGCTCGACATGCTGCCGGTGGAGTGCGTGGCCCGCGGGTACCTGTCCGGCTCCGGCACGGTCGAGTACCAGCGCACCGGCGCGATCGTCGACGTCCCGCTGCCGGCCGGCCTGGTCGAGGGCGACCGGCTGCCCGAGCCGGTGTTCACCCCCTCGACCAAGGCCGAGGTGGGCGAGCACGACGAGGCGATCCCGTTCGCCGGGGTGGTCGACGCGGTGGGCGCCGAGCAGGCCGAGGCGCTGCGGGCGCTCACCCTCGCGCTGTACCGCCGCGGCGCGGAGATCGCCGAGGACGCCGGGATCGTGCTGGCCGACACCAAGTTCGAGTTCGGCACGGCCGGCGCCGGGCTGGTGCTCGGCGACGAGGTGCTGACGCCGGACTCGTCGCGGTTCTGGCCGGCGACCACCTGGTCGCCCGGTGCGGCGCAGCCGTCCTACGACAAGCAGTTCGTCCGCGACTGGCTGACGATCTCCGGCTGGGACCGGGTGTCGGAGCCGCCGGAGCTCCCCGCCGACGTCGTGGCGGCGACCCGGGACCGCTACGTGAAGGCCTACGAGCAGCTGACCGGGACGCCCTTCAGCTGACCCGGCGTCGTCCGGGTGGGCTCGGTCAGTACAGGGCGGCCAGGCCGCGGGCCCGGGCGTTGCGCAGCGCGGTGAACACGTGCGAGCGGACCAGGTCGGCGGCGGCCTCGGGCAGGTCGAGGAACCGCAGCGACCACTCGTGCAGGGCGTCCTCGCGCGGGCGCCGGCGGACGAGCGCGACCTCGGTGACCAGCTCGTCGGAGTAGAGGTCCATCCGCAGGCCCATCGGCTGGCCGGGCTTCGGGAACGGGACGGTCGCGCCGAGGTCGCCGTGCGGGCGGAAGACCGCCAGCAGGCCGCCCTCGCTGAGGTCGACCGTGCTGCCGGTGAGCGTGGTGCGGTCCCAGCAGAGCGCGGCCGACAGCCCGATGGGCGCCCGGACGGCGTCCCGGCGCTGCAGCCGGACGGCCTGGCCGGTGACCCGCAGCTGCCAGGTGGCGTCGTCGGTGGTGGCGACGGTGTCGGCGGTGACCGAGCGGAGCCCGTCGTCGCCCTGCCAGGACAGCTCGAGCATGTCGCGCGGCACGAAGGCGACGCCGTCGCCGACGCCGTCGCGCGGCGGGGAGATGTACAGGAAGTCGCGGCCCACCCGGCGGACCCGGCTGGTGAGCGCCACGTCGCAGCCGAGCGGCAGCACGCTGAGCGCGGTGGCGGCGGCCGGGTGGTCGATGTCAGGCGTGCCCGCGACCATGCCGTCCCCTCCTCCGCGCTGCTGCCGGCGCCGTCCGCGCCGTCGTGGACGATCCCGTCCGGTCCATCATCGGGAGCAGGGCCCGGCGGGGCGCGGGGGACGGGGGCCGCCGCACCCGATGGGGTGAGCGGAGGAGGCCGGACCTGGTCGGCCGGTCGGGCACGACCGACCATCGCCGACCGCGGCGTGCCGGACGCCGGAGGGGTGCCGGTACCCTCGGCGCCGTGCCAGAGGTGGTCGTCGACGTCGTCCTGAAGCCAGAGATCTCCGATCCGCAGGGGCAGGCCGTCCTCGGCGCGCTCGGCCGGCTCGGGCACGCGGGCATCCGCAGTGTCCGGCAGGGCAAGCACTTCGTCATCGAGGTCGACGGCGAGCCGGACGAGGCGGCCCTCCGCGAGATCGCGACGACGCTGCTGGCCAACCCCGTCATCGAAGACGTCGAGCTGCACCTCCCCACCGACTGAGAGAGTCCCCCGTGCGCATCGGTGTCATCACCTTCCCGGGCTCCCTGGACGACGTCGACGCCGCGCGTGCGGTGCGGCTCGCCGGCGCCGAGCCCGTCTCCCTCTGGCACGGCGACCACGACCTGCAGGCCGTCGACGCCGTCGTCCTGCCCGGCGGTTTCTCCTACGGCGACTACCTGCGCGCCGGGGCCATCGCCGCCCGGTCGCCGCTGATGGCCGACGTCGTCGCCGCGGCCGGCCGGGGGCTGCCGGTGCTGGGTATCTGCAACGGCTTCCAGGTGCTGTGCGAGGCCGGGCTGCTGCCCGGGGCGCTGACCCGCAACAGCCACCTGCACTTCCGCAACCGCGACCAGGGGCTGCTGGTCGAGCGCGCCGACACCGCCTGGACGTCGTCGTACCGCCAGGGCCAGACGATCGTCGTCCCGGTGAAGAACGGCGAGGGCCGCTACGTCGCCGCCGACGCCGAGCTGGACCGGCTCGAGGGCGAGGGGCGGGTCGTCGTCCGCTACGTCGGCGGCAACCCCAACGGCAGCTCGCGGGACATCGCCGGGGTCACCAGCGCCGACGGCCGGGTCGTCGGGCTGATGCCGCACCCGGAGCACGCGGTCGAGGACCTCACCGGTCCGAGCACCGACGGCCTGGGCTTCTTCACCTCCGTGCTGAGCAGCCTGGTGGGTGCCGCGTGACCACGGCCGACGTCACCTCGGTCCCGCACCCCGCCGACGGTCCGGCCGACGCCGCCGTCCGGGCCATGCCGCTGCTGGACACCGTCGAGCGGGCCACCACCAGCCCGGACGACGCGCAGCCGTTCGCCGAGCTGGGGCTGAAGGACGACGAGTACGCCCGGATCCGCGAGATCCTCGGCCGCCGGCCCACCACCGCCGAGCTGGCGATGTACTCGGTCATGTGGAGCGAGCACTGCTCCTACAAGTCCTCCAAGGTGCACCTGCGCCGGTTCGGCTCGCTGCCGAAGAGCGACGCGCTGCTGGTCGGCATGGGCGAGAACGCCGGCGTGGTCGACGTCGGCGACGGCTTCGCGGTCACCTTCAAGGTCGAGTCGCACAACCACCCCAGCTACGTCGAGCCCTACCAGGGCGCGGCCACCGGGGTCGGCGGCATCGTCCGGGACATCCTCACCATGGGTGCCCGCCCCATCGCGGTCATGGACTCGCTCCGCTTCGGCCGCGCCGACGCCCCGGACACCGCCCGGGTGCTGCCCGGCGTGGTCGCCGGCGTCGGCGGCTACGGCAACTGCCTGGGCCTGCCCAACATCGGCGGCGAGCTGCTCTTCGACGACTGCTACGCGGGCAACCCGCTGGTCAACGCGCTGTGCGTGGGGGTCATGCGGCACGAGGACGTCCGGCTGGCCAAGGCCGAGGGCGTCGGCAACAAGGTCGTGCTGTTCGGTGCGCGCACCGGCGGCGACGGCATCGGCGGGGTCTCGGTGCTGGCCAGCGAGACCTTCGACGCCGAGGGCCCGGCCAAGCGGCCGGCCGTGCAGGTCGGCGACCCGTTCACCGAGAAGCTGCTGATCGAGGCGTGCCTGGAGATCTTCGCCGCCGACCTCGTCACCGGCATCCAGGACCTCGGCGGTGCCGGGATCTCCTGCGCCACCAGCGAGCTGGCCGCGGCCGGCTCCGGCGGCATGGCGATCGACCTGGACGCCGTCCCGCTGCGCGACAGCACGCTCACCCCCGCCGAGATCCTGATGAGCGAGTCGCAGGAGCGGATGTGCGCGATCGTCGAGCCCGCCAAGGTCGCCGAGTTCCTGGCCGTCTGCGCCAAGTGGGACGTGCTGGCCACCGTCATCGGTGAGGTCACCGACGGCGACCGGCTCACCATCGACTGGCACGGCGAGCGGATCGTCGACGTCCCGCCGCGCACGGTCGCCCTGGAGGGCCCGGTCTACGAGCGGCCGATGAGCCGCCCGGCCGACCTGGACGCGCTGCAGGCCGACGCCCCGCCGTCGTCCTCGGCCGACCTCCGGGCGGACTGGCTGGCGGTCGTCTCCAGCCCGGACGGCGCGGACAAGACCTGGGTCACCGAGCAGTACGACCGCTACGTGCGGGGCAACACCGTGCTCGCCCAGCCCGAGGACGCCGGGGTGCTGCGCATCGACGAGGCCAGCAACCGCGGCATCGCGCTGGCGCTGGACGGGAACGCCCGGTACGCCCGGCTGGACCCCTACACCGGCGCCCAGCTCAACCTCGCCGAGGCCTACCGCAACGTCGCCGTCACCGGTGCCGTCCCGCTGGCGGTCACCAACTGCCTGAACTTCGGCTCCCCGGAGAACCCGGAGGTCATGTGGCAGTTCGCCGAGGCCGTCCGCGGCCTGGCCGACGGCTGCCGCGAGCTCGGCCTGCCGGTCACCGGCGGCAACGTCAGCCTCTACAACCAGACCGGGGAGACGGCGATCGACCCCACCCCGGTCATCGGCGTGCTCGGCGTCCACGCCGACGTCCGGCGCCGGGTGCCGACCGGCTGGCGGTCGGCCGGCGAGACCGTGCTCCTGCTGGGGGAGACCCGGCCGGAGTTCGGCGGCTCCGCCTGGGCGTCGGTCGTCCACGGCCACCTGGGCGGGCTCCCGCCCCGGCTGGACCTGGCCGCCGAGCGGGCACTGGCCGGGCTGCTCACCGCGTTCGCCGCCGACGGGTCCGTCAGCTCCGCGCACGACGTCGCCGACGGCGGTCTGGCGCAGGCCCTCACCGAGTCGGCGCTGCGGTACGGCGTCGGGGCGCGGCTGACCGTGCCCGGCGACCCGACCGCCGCGCTGTTCGGCGAGTCCGTCGCCCGTGTCGTCGTCACCACCGCCGACCCGGCCGCGGTGCGGTCCGCGGCCGAGGCGGCGGGTGTGCCGGTCACCGAGCTGGGGACGACGGGCGGCGACGCCCTGGTCCTCGACGGGCTGCTCGAGCTGCCGCTGACCGAGCTGCGCGAGGCGTGGACGGCGACCCTGCCGGCGCTGTTCGGCAGCCCCGAGGTCGCCGTCGGCACCGTCCCCGCGGGCACCGTCCCGACCAGCTGATGGCCGGCGTGCAGCCGATCTCCGCCGAGGAGCTGCGCGCTGCGCTGGCCCCGACGGCCGCCTGGCTGGCGGGGGAGGCCGAGCAGCCGCCGCGTGCGGTGCTCGGCGCGGCGGTGAAGACCTCGGCCCGCTGGCTGTCCCAGCAGGTGCCGGGGCGGTCGGTGGAGGTGCGGGTGCCGCCGTTCGTCGCCGTCCAGTGCGTGCCCGGGCCGCGGCACACCCGCGGCACCCCGCCCAACGTGGTGGAGACCGACGCGGCGACCTGGCTGCGGCTTGCCGGTGGCCGGCTGAGCTGGGCGGACGCGGTCGCCACCGGGTCGGTCGTCGCCAGCGGCAACCGTGCCGACCTGTCCGAGTACCTGCCGCTGCGCCCGCTACGGGGTTGATCATCGGCGGGTGGCTGCCCGCCACGCCGGTGGGGACGACCGTTCGCCGATGATCGACGCCGCGCGGGGCGCCACGAACGACGACGCCCCCTCTGCTCGGTGAGCAGAGGGGGCGCCGGGGCGGTGCGGGTCAGCCGCCGAACAGCGAACTGGCCGTCTTGATCGTCTGGTACAGCCCGTAGGCCAGCGGGACGCCGACCAGCGCCCAGGCGAAGCCGATCAGCCCGGCCGGGGTGTGGGTGCTGCCCTGCGGGGTGTGCGTCGTGCCGGCCGAGGTGCTCATCGGGCTGCGCTCCGTTCCGGGGTCGTGGTGGGGGTGCTCGACTTCGGCTCGTGCCACTTGGCCGCCACCGGCTTGACCAGCAGGTTCGCCACGAAGCCGACGGCGAGCAGGCCGACCATGATGAACAGCGCCGGCCGGTAGTTACCGGCGACGAGCTGGCCGGGGGTGCCCTGGGTGTCCAGGACGCCGTTGACGATCAGTGGTCCGGCGATGCCGGCCGCGGCCCAGGCGGTGAGCAGCCGGCCGTGGATGGCGCCGACCTGGTAGGTGCCGAACAGGTCGCGCAGGTACGCCGGGATGGTGGCGAACCCACCCCCGTAGAAGCTGATGATGATCGCGGCCAGCAGGACGAACAGCCAGGTCGCGCTGCTGCCCACGGTGGCCAGCAGCACGTACAGCACCATGCCGACACCGAGGTAGACCATGTAGATCGGCTTGCGTCCGATGAAGTCCGAGGTCGAGGACCAGACGAACCGGCCGGCCATGTTGAACAGCGACAGCACGCCGACGAAGCCGGCAGCCGCCGTGACGGCGACGGTGGAGGCGTCACCGTCGCGGAAGAAGTCCTGGATCATCGGGCTGGCCTGCTCGAGGATGCCGATGCCGGCGGTCACGTTGCAGAACAGCACGGTCCACAGCAGCCAGAACTGCGGGGTCTTGATCGCGTTGGCGGCCGAGACGTTGTCCGTGGTGACCAGCGCCTTCGCCTTCACCGACGCCGGGTCGAAGCCGTCCGGCTTCCACCCCTCGGCCGGGACGCGGACGATGAAGGCGCCGAACATCATGAAGACCAGGTAGAGCAGGGCGAGGGTCAGGAACAGCTTCGCGACGGCGTCACCGCTGGCGACCGTGGCGGCGGTGCCGTCGTAGGCCGGGTCGTACCAGCCCATCAGCTGGCGGGACAGCGGCGAGGCGATGAGCGCGCCGCCACCGAAGCCCATGATCGCCATGCCGGTGGCCAGGCCCGGGCGGTCCGGGAACCACTTGATCAGCGTGGAGACCGGCGAGATGTAGCCGATGCCCAGGCCGATGCCGCCGATGACGCCGTAGCCCAGGTAGAGCAGCCACAGCTGGTCGGTCGCGATGCCCAGAGAGCCGACGAGGAAGCCGGTGACCCAGAAGACGGCCGAGGTGAACATGGCGGCGCGGGGGCCGTTGCGGTCGACCCAGGTGCCGAAGAGGGCGGCGGAGAGGCCGAGCATGACGATCGCGATGGAGAAGACGATGCCGATCGCGGTGAGGCTGGACTCGAAGTGCGAGACGAGCGCGGCCTTGTAGACGCTGGTCGCGTAGGCCTGGCCGATGCAGAGGTGCACGGCGAGGGCCGCCGGTGGGATGAGCCACCGGTTGAACCCGGGGCGCGCGACGATGCGCTCCCGAGCCAGGAAGCTGGGTACTGCCACGGAACGGGACCTCCGGGGGAACGGGACGGCGCGGCCGGACGGACGGCACCTGGCCGTCCCGGGACCCGTCGTCCGGGGCGCAGCCGGTGGGGACGGTACGACGGTGTGACGGATCCCGCCGCCCGACCACCCCTCCACGGGGTGGTTCCGCAACCAATTCGTTGCCTTCGGGACGGACTCGTCTCGCCCGGCGGGCCCGGTACCGCCCCGCGGGGAGCGGCGGCGGGCGGCGGGCGGGGTCCCTAGGGTGGGGCCATGCCGTACGAGGTCAAGGGCGTCGTCGCCCTCAGCAAGGGTGCTCCGGTCACCATCGAGACGATCATCGTCCCCGACCCCGGTCCGGGTGAGGCGGTCGTGGACGTGCAGGCCTGCGGGGTCTGCCACACCGACCTGCACTACCGCGAGGGCGGGATCAACGACGAGTTCCCGTTCCTGCTCGGCCACGAGGCCGCCGGCACCGTCTCCGCGATCGGTGAGGGCGTCACCGACGTCGCGGTCGGGGACTTCGTGATCCTGAACTGGCGGGCCGTGTGCGGGCAGTGCCGCGCGTGCGCCGCTGGCAAGCCCTGGTACTGCTTCGCGACCCACAACGCCACGCAGAAGATGACGCTGGCCGACGGCACCGAGCTCTCGGCGGCCCTGGGCATCGGCGCGTTCGTGGAGAAGACGCTGGTCCACGCCGGGCAGTGCACCAAGGTCGACCCGGCCGCGCCGGCGACCGCCGCCGGGCTGCTCGGCTGCGGCGTGATGGCCGGGGTAGGCGCGGCGATCAACACCGGCGGGGTCACCCGCGGGCAGTCGGTGGCCGTGTTCGGCTGCGGCGGCGTCGGTGACGCCGCGATCGCCGGCTCCGCGCTGGCCGGGGCGAGCACCATCATCGCCGTCGACATCGACGACCGGAAGCTGGAGTGGGCCCGCGGGATGGGCGCCACGCACACCGTGAACTCCAAGGAGATCGACGCGGTCGAGGCCATCCGCGGGCTGACCGGCGGCTTCGGCGTCGACGTCGCCATCGACGCGGTCGGGCACCCGGCGGTCTACGAGCAGGCCTTCTACGCCCGTGACCTGGCCGGCACCGTGGTCCTGGTCGGGGTGCCGAACCCGACCATGGAGGTCACCCTGCCGATGATCGAGGTCTTCGGCCGGGGTGGTGCGCTCAAGTCCTCCTGGTACGGCGACTGCCTGCCGTCGCGGGACTTCCCGATGCTGATCGACCTCTACCTGCAGGGCCGCTTCGACCTGGACGCCTTCGTGTCCGAGACGATCGCCCTGGACGCGGTGGAGAGCGCCTTCGAGAAGATGCACAACGGCGAGGTGCTGCGCTCGGTCGTGGTGTTCGACAAGTGAGCGCCGCGCGGACGACGGGCGAGCGAGCATCGCAGGGAGCGCCAGCGACCGAGGAGCGGAACGAGTTCGGAGTCGAGCAATGAGCCCCCGCATCGACAAGGTCGTGGTCAGCGGCGTCTTCAGCCTCGACGGGCAGGACTTCGACGTCGACAACAACGTCTGGCTGGTCGGCGACGACGACGAGGTGCTCGTGGTCGACGCCCCCCACGACGCCGCCCCGATCGTCGAGGCCGTCGGTGGCCGGAAAGTGCGCGCCATCGTGCTCACCCACGGCCACAACGACCACATCACCGCCGCGGTCGCCCTCCGGGACGCCGTCGACGCGCCGATCTGGTTCCACCCGGCCGACCGGATGCTCTGGGACGTCGTCCACCCCGACGCCAGCCCGGACGGCGAGCTGGCCGACCACGCCCGCTTCCGGGTGGCCGGCACGTCGTTGGAGGCGCTGCACACCCCGGGCCACTCGCCCGGGAGCACCTGCCTGCACGCGCCGGACCTGCGCACCGTCTTCACCGGCGACACCCTCTTCTGCGGCGGTCCGGGGGCGACCGGCCGGTCCTTCAGCGACAAGCCGACCATCCTGCGCTCGATCAACGCGCGGCTGATGAGCCTGCACGGTGACACCGTGGTGCGGACCGGTCACGGGGACGACACGACGATCGGCGCGGAGACCTCGAACATCTCCTGAGCTGGGGTTTCCGGACGACGTCGTCCTCCCGGGGTGAGCGGTGCCACCTCGGGAGGACCCGTCGAGCCGGTAGTCTCGACCCGTGCCTCGCGGTGATGGACGGCTGACGCACGACCTCGATCCCCAGTCCCCTGGTCCCCAGGACGCCTGTGGCGTCTTCGGGGTCTGGGCACCGGGTGAAGAGGTCGCGAAGTTGACCTACTTCGGCCTGTACGCCCTCCAGCACCGCGGTCAGGAGGCGGCCGGCATCGCGGTGTCCGACGGCTCCTCCGTCGTGGTCTACAAGGACCTGGGCCTGGTGAGCCAGGTCTTCGACGAGGCGACGCTGGGCAGTCTGCGCGGCCACATCGCGGTGGGCCACACCCGGTACTCGACCACCGGGGCCTCCATCTGGGAGAACGCCCAGCCCACGTTCCGCACCACCGGGGCCGGCACCGGGCTGGCGCTGTGCCACAACGGCAACCTGGTCAACACCGCCGAGCTGGCCAGCGCCGCCGCGGACGAGGGCGTGGCCGGGGCCTTCGCCGCGACCACCGACTCCGACCTGATCACCTCGCTGATCGCCGCCAAGCCGGACATGTCCGTCGAGGCCGCCGCGATGGAGGTGCTGCCGCGGCTGCGCGGGGCCTTCAGCCTCACCTTCATGGACGAGCACACGCTCTACGCCGCCCGCGACCCGCAGGGCGTGCGCCCGCTGGTGCTCGGCCGCCTCGAGCGCGGCTGGGTGGTCGCCAGCGAGACGGCCGCGCTGGACATCTGCGGTGCGTCGTTCGTGCGCGAGGTCGAGCCCGGCGAGCTGATCGCCATCGACGAGGACGGGCTGCGCAGCCAGCACTTCGCCGTCGCCCAGCCCAAGGGCTGCGTGTTCGAGTACGTCTACCTGGCCCGCCCGGACACCACGATCTCCGGCCGCACCGTGCACGCCGCGCGGGTGGAGATCGGCCGCCGGCTGGCGAAGGAGTGGCCGGTCGAGGCCGACCTGGTCATCCCGGTGCCCGAGTCCGGCACCCCGGCCGCGGTCGGCTACGCGGAGGCCTCCGGCATCCCCTACGGCCTGGGCCTGGTGAAGAACTCCTACGTGGGGCGCACCTTCATCCAGCCGAGCCAGACCATCCGGCAGCTGGGCATCCGGCTGAAGCTCAACCCGCTGCGCGACGTCATCCGCGGCAAGCGGCTGGTCGTCGTCGACGACTCGATCGTCCGCGGCAACACCCAGCGCGCGCTGATCCGGATGCTCCGCGAGGCCGGCGCGCTCGAGGTGCACGTGCGGATCGCCTCGCCGCCGGTGAAGTGGCCGTGCTTCTACGGCATCGACTTCGCCAGCCGCGCCGAGCTCGTCGCCAACGGCCTGGACGTCGACGGCGTCCGCGCCTCCATCAACGCCGACTCGCTGGGCTACGTCTCCGAGCAGGGGCTGATCGCCGCCACCGAGCAGCCGGCCAACCGGCTGTGCACCGCCTGCTTCACCGGCCAGTACCCGATCCCGCTGGGCGAGCCGGAGGTGCTCGGAAAGCACGTGCTGGAGGGCATCGGCCGCCGGACGATCGCCGACGAGCAGGCCGCGGTCACCGGCTGGACCGGTCAGCAGGCCGGCAGCGCGACCGTGCCGGGGGGCGCGGCCGACGCCCTGGCCCGCCCGTGACCGACGACCTGACCTACGCGGCCGCCGGCGTCGACATCGACGCCGGGGAGCGCGCGGTCACGCTGATGCGCGCCGCGGTGGAGAAGACCAACCGCCCCGAGGTCGTCGGCGGCCTCGGCGGCTTCGCCGGGCTGTTCGCGCTGGACACGGCGAAGTACAGCAAGCCGCTGCTGGCGTCCTCCACCGACGGCGTGGGCACCAAGATCGCGCTGGCCCGGGCGCTGGACCGGCACGACACGGTCGGCATCGACCTGGTCGCGATGGTCGTCGACGACCTGGTCGCCTGCGGCGCGGAGCCGCTGTTCCTGCAGGACTACGTGGCCTGCGGGCGGGTGGTGCCCGAGCGGATCGCCGCGATCGTCACCGGCATCGCCGCCGGTTGCACGCAGGCCGGTGCCGCGCTGGTCGGCGGGGAGACCGCCGAGCACGGCGACCTGATGGGCGCCGACGAGTACGACCTGGCAGCCACCGCGGTGGGGGTCGTGGAGGCCGATGCCGTCCTGGGCCCGGAGCGGGTGCGGGCGGGCGACGTGGTGGTCGCCATGGCGTCGTCCGGCTTCCACTCCAACGGCTACTCCCTGGTGCGCCGGGTCGTCGACCGGGCCGGGCTCGACCTGGCCGCGACGCCGGCCGGGCTGGACCGCCCGCTGGGCGAGGAGCTGCTCGAGCCGACCCGCATCTACGCGCTGGACTGCCTGGCGCTGGTCCGCGAGCTCGGCGTGGAGGCGGTGCACGCCTTCGCGCACATCACCGGCGGCGGGCTGGCGGGCAACACCGTGCGGGTCGTCCCGGCCGGGCTTGCGGCCGTGCTGGACCGCAGCACCTGGGCGCTCCCGGCCGCCGTGCGGCTGCTCGAGGAGCACGGCGTGCCGCGCACCGAGTCCGAGCGCGCCTTCAACTGCGGCGTGGGCATGGTCGCCGCCGTCGCCCCGGAGCAGGCCGACGCCGCGGTGGCGTTGCTCACCGCCCGCGGGGTGCCCGCCTGGGTGGCCGGCACGGTCGGCACGGGCGACGGCGAGGCCTCGGCCCGGCTGGTCGGCACCTACCGCTAGCGGAAGGACCCCCTGCCCCCCACCGCTCGCAGGCTCGCGGCGGGACCCTGCAGGGGGCCGCTCCAGCGCGTCACCAGCTGCTGGCGTGCCCGCTGTGACGTGTCCGGACAGCACGACAGCACCGCCGCTCCCGGGGGAGCGGCGGTGTCGTCGTGGACGAGGACTGGGCCGTCAGGCCCAGCTCAACGGCTGGCTGCCCAGTCGTCGTCCTCGTCGTCCTGTGACCAGGTGGCCAACGGGTCGTCCTCGTCGTCGTCCTTCGGACCCCGGCTGGGGAACGACGACGGCTGACCAGCGAGTTCGCGCTGGAGGGCCGTGAGGTCGGTGTTGGGTGAGCTGTACTTGAGCTCACGGGCCACGCGTGTCTGCTTGGCCTTCGCTCGGCCGCGCCCCATGGCTCGACCCCCTCGTGACGGAGTGCGGGTCGTCCAGCACTGGGCTGGACGGCCCGTGTGGCGACCCCGACTGAGTGACTGTGTCCTGGAGCGAGCTTACGACACGGATGGGGCGCGGGCACGCGTCGCATCCCCCAGGCCACCCGTCCGGAGGCCACAGGTGACCGGGGTCTCACCCCGGCGGGCCTCCGGAGGGGGTCAGCGGGGCAGCCGGATGGTCGCCAGCCGGCCCACCGAGCGCATCCGCTCCTCGGCGAGCCGGTCCGCCGCGACGGCGGGGGAGACGCCCTCGGCGGCGGCGGCGTCGAAGACCCGGAGGGCGACGTCGTAGATGGTGGTCGTCTTGGCCTCCGCCCGGGCGAAGGAGAACCCGTGCCGCTCGTCCTCCACCTGGATGACGCCGCCGGCGTTGACCAGGTAGTCGGGGGCGTAGAGCACGCCGCGGTCCGCCAGCAGCTGGGCGGTGCCGGCGTGGGCCAGCTGGTTGTTCGCCCCGCCGCAGACGATCTCGGCTGGCAGCACCGCGACGGTCTCGTCGTCCAGCGCGCCGCCCAGGGCGCAGGGGGCGTAGACGTCGTGCGGCGTGCGCACCAGCTCGGCGGTGTCGGCCACCGCCCGCGCCGCGGGGTGCCGGGTGAGCACCCGGTCGACGGCCGCCCGGTCCACGTCGGTGACCACCACGTCGGCGCCGTCCCCGACCAGCAGGTCGACCAGGTGTGAGCCGACCTTGCCCACACCGGCGACGGCGACCGTGCGCCCGGCCAGCGTCGGGGTGCCCCAGCGGTGCCGGGCGGCGGCGCGCATGCCCTGGAACACCCCGAAGGCGGTGAGCACCGAGGAGTCGCCGCAGCCGCCGTGCACCTCCGACCGGCCGTGCGCGAACCGGGTCTCCCGCGCGACGACGTCCAGGTCGGCGTTGTAGGTGCCGACGTCGCAGGCGGTCAGGTAGCGGCCGCCGAGCGCCTCGACGAAGCGGCCGTAGGCGCGCAGCAGGGCCTCGGTCTTGTCCGTCCGCGGGTCGCCGATGATCACCGCCTTGCCGCCGCCCAGGTCCAGCCCGGCGAGGCTGTTCTTGTAGGCCATCGCGCGGGAGAGCGCGAGGGCGTCGGTCACCGCCGCCTCCTCCGAGGCGTAGGGGAAGAAACGGGTGCCGCCCAGTGCCGGACCCAGCGCCGTCGAGTAGACCGCGATCACCGCGCGCAGTCCCGACTCGGGGTCGGAGCAGAAGACGACCTGTTCGTGCCCGGAGGCCATCACGTCCACGGTCGGCAGCCTAGGCGCGCCGGCGGCGCCGGCGACCGGTGCGCGCGAGCTGCGCCGGGCAGCCCCCGGACGGGTGACCGGGCCGGACGACAAGGACCCGACGCGGAGGCGGATGCCGTGGTCCGGGCCGGGGCCAGGCATGATCGGGGGCTGACGACAGGCGCCGGGTCAGACCGGTGCCGCACACTCCCCGTCGGGGCCTCAGTCCAGGGCCTGCCCAGGGGGTGGACCCGGCGAGGCAGTCCTGCGCCGTGACCCAGGAGTGACCACAGTGGAGGAACGGCACACGATGGCCCGACGTACGCGCCTGCTCGCGCTCGCCCTGGCAGCCCCGCTGCTGCTGAGCGCCTGTTCCACCGACGACGCCGGCTCCGGTGACGGCGGGGGCGGCGACAGCGGTGGCAGCGCCGCCGCCGACGGCGACCTCAGCTTCGCGGTGGTCACCCACGGCTCCGCCGGCGACGCCTTCTGGGACGTCGTGCAGAAGGGCGCCCAGGCTGCCGGGGAGGACCTCGGCGTGTCCGTGGACTACCAGAGCGACGGCGACCCGCAGCGCCAGTCCCAGCTGATCCAGGCCGCCGTGAACCAGGACGTCGACGGCATCGTCGTCTCGATGGCCAACCCCGACGCGCTGCAGGACTCGGTCGAGGCCGCGGTCGCCGCCGGCATCCCGGTCGTCACCATCAACTCCGGCGCCGCCGAGTCCGCCCAGTTCGGCGCCATCGGCCACGTCGGCCAGGACGAGACGATCGCCGGTCAGGGTGCGGGCCGGCGGCTGGCCGAGGACGGCGCCACCACCGTGCTCTGCGTCGTGCACGAGGCCGGCAACATCGGCCTCGAGCAGCGCTGCGACGGCGCCTCGCAGGGGCTGGGCAGCGAGGTCCGGCTGCTGCAGGTCGACATCAACGACCTGCAGGCCGCGCAGTCGACGATCGCCTCGCAGCTGCAGAGCGACCCGTCGATCGACGCCGTGCTCACCCTGAACTCCGGGGTCGCCTCGGTCGCCGCCCAGGCGGCCTCCGACGCCGGCTCCGAGGCCGAGATCGCCACCTTCGACCTCAACGGCGACGTCATCGCCGCGATCCAGGACGGCTCGATCTCCTTCGCGGTCGACCAGCAGCAGTACGAGCAGGGCTACCTGCCGGTCGTGATGCTCAAGCTGTACGCGGACAACCTGAACACCGTCGGCGGTGGCCAGCCGGTGCTGACCGGGCCGGGGATCGTCGACGCCGCCAACGTCGACGAGATCGCCGACCTCGCCTCCGCCGGCACCCGCTGACCACGCTGGAGACCCCATGAGTGCCACCCGGGAGGCGCCGGTCAGCGGGCCGGCGCGCGCCGACGAGCGGCTCGCCGCCGTCGGTCTGTGGCGGCGGCTGCTGGTCAAGCCCGAGCTCGGCTCGCTGATCGGCGCCGTCGTCATCCTGGCGTTCTTCTCCGTCCAGTCCTCGACCTTCCGCTCGCTGAGCGGGATCGCGAACTGGCTGGACGTCGCCTCGACGCTGGGCATCATGGCGGTCGCGGTGGCGCTGCTGATGATCGGCGGGCACTTCGACCTGTCCGCCGGCGTGCTGACCGGCACGACGGCGTTGACCGTCGGCGTGGTGGCCACCGAGCTCGGCCAGAACATCTGGGTGGCGATCGCCGCCGCGCTGGTGCTGGCCCTGGCGATCGGCTTCCTCAACGGCTGGCTGGTCACCCGCACCGGCCTGCCCAGCTTCATCATCACGCTGGGCACCTTCCTGATGCTGCAGGGCCTGAACCTGGGCCTGACCAAGCTGTTCACCGGCACGGTCGTCGTCCGGGGGATCGCCGAGGCGCCCGGCTACCACTCGGCCGAGCTGCTGCTGGCCTCCACGATCAGCGTCTTCGGGCAGCCGTTCCGGGTGGCCGTGGTGTGGTGGCTGCTGGCCACCGCCGTCGCCAGCTGGGTGCTGCTGCGCACCCGGTTCGGCAACTGGGTCTTCGCCACCGGCGGCGACGAGGTCGCCAGCCGCAACGTCGGCGTCCCCGCGGCCCGGACGACGATCACCCTGTTCATGACCACCGCGGCCGCGGCCTGGCTGGTCGGCTCGATCACCGCCGTCCGGCTCACCTCGGTGCAGGCCAACACCGGCACCGGGCAGGAGCTGATCTACATCGTCGCGGCGGTCATCGGCGGCTGCCTGCTCACCGGCGGGTTCGGGTCGGCGATCGGGGCGGCGCTCGGCGCGCTGGTCTTCGGCATGACCCAGCAGGGGATCGTCTACCTGCGCTGGGACGCCGACTGGTTCTACTTCTTCCTCGGGGCCATGCTGCTGCTCGCCGTGCTGGCCAACCGGCTGGTCCGGCGCTACGCCGAGGCGGCCCGGCGATGAGCACCGCGGTGGACCGCACCGGCGACGTCCCGCTGCTGGAGCTGCGCGGCATCGGCAAGGACTTCGGCTCGGTCATCGCGCTCGACGGCATCTCCACCACGGTGCGGGCCGGCGAGGTCACCTGCGTCCTCGGCGACAACGGCGCCGGCAAGTCCACGCTGATCAAGGTGCTCTCCGGCGTGCACCGGCCGACCCGCGGGGAGCTGCTGCTGGACGGCCGGCCGGTCGACTTCGGGGCGCCGCGCGAGGCGCTGGACGCCGGCATCGCCACGGTCTTCCAGGACCTGGCGATGATCCCGCTGATGGCGATCTGGCGGAACTTCTTCCTCGGCTCGGAGCCGACCACCGGGTGGGGGCCGTTCCGGCGCTTCGACAGCGCCACGGCCAAGGACGTCACCCGGCGCGAGCTGGCCGCGATGGGCATCGACATCCGGGACGCCGACCAGCCGGTGGGCACCCTGTCCGGCGGCGAGCGGCAGTCGGTCGCCATCGCCCGGGCGGTGCACTTCGGTGCCCGGGTGCTCATCCTCGACGAGCCGACCTCGGCGCTGGGCGTGAAGCAGGCCGGGGTGGTGCTGCGCTACATCGCGCAGGCGCGCGACCGCGGGCTGGGCGTCGTCTTCATCACCCACAACCCGCACCACGCGCACCCGGTCGGCGACCGGTTCCTGCTGCTCAACCGCGGCCGGAGCATGGGCGACTTCGCCAAGGGCGAGCTGTCCCGGCAGGAGCTGACCGCCATGATGGCCGGCGGCGACGAGCTGGCCGAGCTCGCCGAGGAGCTGGAGCGCCCCGCCGGGGGGTGACCCATTCGTGTTGCGGTTGCGCCGCGTGTTGCCTTTGTGACTCACGGTGCGGGGTGCGACTCTCGCTGGGCTCATCCGCCCGTCCCTCTTCCCCAGGGAGCGACCATGCCGCAGCGTCCGCTGCGCTCGTCACCGGTGCCCGCGCGCCTGTTCCGTGCTGCCCTCGCGGCGGTGGTGGCCGGTGCCGTGCTGACCGGCAGCGGCGTGGCGCTCGCGGCGCCGGAGAACCCCAGCGACCAGCAGCTCGGCGACGCCCGGGTGGCCCAGGACGCCGCCGCCGCCGAGGTCGGCCGGATCGCCGGGCTCGTCGCGGCCGCCGAGGGGCAGCTGGAGCAGGTGCAGTTCCAGGCCGAGGCGGCCGGCACCGCGTACCTGCTGGCCGAGGAGGCCCGGCTGGCGGCCGAGGCCGCGGCCGAGCAGACCGCCCGCGACCTGCAGGTGGCCGCCGACGCCACCGCCGCCGCGCAGCTGCGGCTGGCCGACTTCTCCCGCAACAGCTACAAGAACGGCACCACGCTGGCCACCGAGATGGCGCTGCTGGACGCCGAGGGCCCCGCGGAGCTGGTGCGCAAGGCGGCGCTGCTGGACTACGTCGCCGACCACCAGATCGACGTCCTGGGCGCGCTGGAGTCCGCGCAGCTGCAGCAGGCGGCCGCCGACGCCGCCGCCCAGGCCGCCCGGGACGAGAAGGTGGCCACCGAGGAGGCCGCCGCGACCGCCAAGGCCACGGCCGAGGCGCAGCTGGCCGCCCAGGAGGTCGCCGTCTCCGAGGTCACCGCCCAGAAGGCCGCCCTGGAGCAGCAGCTGCAGGCAGCCCAGGTGCGCCTGCTGGAGCTGCAGGGCGCCCGGGACGCCTACCAGGCGTGGGTCGCCCAGAAGGCCGCCGAGGAGGCGGCCGCCCGGGAGGCCGAGCGGCAGGCGCGCGCGGCCGCCGCCGCCGAGCAGCAGGCCGACACCGGGGACTGGGGCTACGCCCGGCCCGCCCGCGGCGTCACCAGCAGCTGCTACGGCTCCCGCTGGGGCGTGACCCACTTCGGCGTCGACATCGCCGCCCCGATCGGGACGCCGGTGTACGCGGCCACGGCCGGGGTGGTCCAGCGGGCCGGCACCGCGACCGGCTTCGGCTACGCCGTCTACATCCGCGGCGACGACGGGGCGGTCACCGTCTACGGCCACGTCAACCGGTACTTCGTCAGCGCCGGGGAGCGGGTCTCGGCCGGTGAGCAGATCGCCGAGGTGGGCAACCGCGGCCAGTCGACCGGCCCGCACCTGCACTTCGAGGTGCACCCCAACGGGGCGATGTACAGCGGCCAGGTCGACCCGGTGCCCTGGCTGCGCGCCCGCGGCATCTCGATCGGCCGCTGCTGAGCGGACGGCCCGGCTCCTCCGCGGGGGAGGAGCCGGGCCGTCGTCGTCCGGGGAGAGCGGTCAGGCGTTGTCGCAGTTCTCGGTGACCCAGGTGTCCAGGTTGGTCTGGGCCTCGCCGCTGGAGGCGCTCAGGTCGGTGACGGCCTGCTGCACCGAGGCCTGGCCCTCGGGGGTGGTGAGGTCGGCGCCGGCGACGGCGTCGCGGAGGCCGGTGAAGGCCTGCTGCAGCACGCCCCAGTCCGCGCTGATCTCGGCCGGCGGCTCGAGCTCGCCCAGTGCGCTCACGCCCTGGTCCAGGGTCGCGGACAGCTGCTCGGGCTGCGCGGCGTCCAGGCCGCTGCTGAGCTCGGTGAAGATGGACTCGGCCTCGGTGCAGAAGGCCTGCACGTCCTCGTCGGAGGTGCCGCCGGACTCGGCGGAGCCGGACGCGGCGGACGAACTCGGGGTGGCCTCGGTCTGCTCGTCGTCGGAGCCGCCGCAGCCGGTGAGCAGGAGCAGGGCAGCGGCGGCGGAGATGCCGCCCTTCAGCAGGGTCGCGGGTGCTCGCATGCCCAGGACGCTAGCGTCCCGGGGGTGGACGCACCGGTGGACCCGCGGACGAGCTGGGACCTGCCCGCCCCCGGCGCGATGCCGCGGACGGCGGAGCTCGAGCCGCTCGTCGTCCGGGTGCTGGCCCCCAACGCGTCGGGGATGACGCTGGACGGCACGAACACCTACGTCGTGGGCCAGCCCGGCAGCGGGCAGGCCGTCGTCGTGGACCCCGGTCCGGCCGACCCGGCCCACCTGGCCGCCGTGGAGGCCGTGCTGACCGCCCGGGACGCCCGGGTGGTGGCCGTGCTGGTCACCCACCACCACGGCGACCACGCCGAGGCGGCGCTGCCGTGGGGCCGGCGGTTCGGCGCGCCGGTCGCGGCCGCGGCGGCGGACGTCGCCGGCCCGGCGGGCCGGCTCCTGGCGCCGGGCGAACAGCTGCGCCTGGCCGGGACGACGATCGGGGTGGTCGGCACCCCGGGGCACACCGCCGACCACCTGGCGTTCCGGCTGGAGTCCGGCGCGGTGCTCGTCGGCGACCACGTGCTCGGCCGCGGTACCTCGGTGGTCACCCACCCGGAGGGCGACGTGGTGGCCTACCTGGAGTCGCTGCGCCGGGTGCACGACCTGGGCCCGGCGGCGCTGTACTGCGGGCACGGGCCGGAGCTGACCGTCGACCCCGCGGCGGTCCTCGACTTCTACCTGGCCCACCGGGCCCACCGCGAGGCGCAGCTGCTCGCCGGCCTCGCCGCCGGGCCGCGCACCGTCGACGAGCTGGTGGCGCAGGTCTACGCCGCCGTCCCATCCGCGCTGTGGCCGGCCGCCGCGCAGTCGACCCGGGCGACCCTGGCCAAGCTCGCCGCCGAGGGCCGGGTGCGGCCCGCGGACGGCGACGTCGTCGCGCTGGCCGACCCACGGTGAGCAGCTGGGACGTCGTGGTGGTCGGCGCCGGGTCCGCCGGCTGCGCGCTGGCCGCCAGGCTGGTCGACGCCGGCCGCCGGGTGCTCGTGCTGGAGGCCGGCGCGGACCACCCGCAGCCGGCCGACTTCCCCGCCACCCTGCGGGACGCCGCGACCCTCGGCGCTGCCACCCCCGGGCACCCGGCGAACTGGACCTACGCGGCGCAGCTGGCCGAGGACGTCAGCTACCCGGTGGTCCGCGGGCGCGGTCTCGGCGGCTCCAGCGCGATCAACGGCAGCTACTTCGTCCGCGGCACGCCCGCCGACTTCGACGGCTGGGCCGCCGCCGGCAACGACCTGTGGTCGGCCGCCGCCGTGCTGCCGGCCTTCTGCCGGTCGGAGTCCGACGCCGACTTCGGGCAGCTGCCCGGGCACGGCGCCGACGGGCCGGTGCCGGTGACCCGCAGCTCCACCGCGCACCCGGTGACCGACGCGTTCGCCGCCGCCTGCGACGAGCTGGGCTTCCCGGCCGAGCCGGACAAGAACGCCGGCGGCCAGGCCGGGCACGGCCCGATCCCGGTCAACGTGGCCGACGGGGTGCGGGTCAACGCCGCGATGGCCTACCTGTCGCCCCGCCGGGGCTCGCCGCTGCTGACGGTGCGCGGCGGCACCCGGGTCCTCCGGGTGGTGGTCGAGGGCGGCCGGGCCGTCGGCGTGCAGACCGCGGACGGCGTCGTCCGGGCCGACGAGGTGGTGCTGGCCGCCGGCGCGGTGGCCTCGCCGCACCTGCTCATGCTGTCCGGCATCGGCCCCGCCGAGCAACTGCGGGCGGCCGGGGTGCCGGTGCTCGTCGACGCCCCCGGGGTGGGCGCGGACTTCAGCGACCACCCGGACCTCTACGTCACCTGGCAGCCGAGCCGCCGGCTGCCGATGCCGCGCGGGTTGATGCCCCTGGCCACCGCGCTCAACACCGCGGCCACCGGGTCGGGGGAGGTCGCGGACCTCGAGGTCATGCCCTGGCTCAAGCCGTTCCGGAAGGTGCTGCTGGACCGGTCGTCGGGCTCACCGCTGGCCGGGGTGGGGGAGGCGCTGCGCCGGTCGGCCGGCACGCTGCGGGCGCTGCGCGGCGCCTCGCTGCACCGGCTGCTCGACCAGGCCCGCCGCCGCGACGACCTCTACCTGGCGGTCGCGCTGCAGCAGGAGGAGAGCCGCGGCCGGCTCACCCTCACCAGCGCCGACCCGCTCGTCCAGCCCCGCATCGAGCACCGCTACCTCACCGAGGACGCCGACCGGCGCCGGCTGCGGGAGGGCGTGCGGCTGGCCGCCGAGCTGCTCCGGACGGCGGCGTTCGCCCCGCTGGTCGCCGAGCGCACCGGGCTCCCCGAGGAGGTGCTGGCCGACGACCGCGAGCTGGACCGCTGGACCCGCCGGCACCTGGCCACCGCGATCCACCTGGCCGGCAGCGCCCGGATGGGCCCGGACGGCGACGCCGGCGCGGTGGTCGACCAGCTCTTGCGGGTGCGCGGGGTCGAGGGCCTGCGGGTGGCGGACACCTCCGTGATGCCGCAGGTGACCTCGCGCGGCCCCGCGGCGACCGCGGTGATGATCGGCGAGCGCGCCGCCGAGCTCTGGCCCGCCGCCTGACCCGCGGCACGGCCCGTCCACCCGGGCGAAGATGGCCATCTTCGCCCCTGGACGGACGCCGGAGATGGCCATCTCCGGGACGGGGGGTCAGCGCTGGGCGTCGGCGACGGCGAGCGAGCGGTCGAGGTAGACGGCGTGCACGGACAGCAGCCGGTGCAGCTCGTGCAGCACGCGGTCCAGCACCTGCACCGGGTCGGCCTCCTCCGGCGCGTGCTCGGGCGCCTGGGCCGCCATCTCGGCCAGCCCGGCGGCGGCCTCGGTCAGCGTGGGCCACAGGTGCCCCCACTGCCAGAACTCGTAGGTGCCCAGCGGCACCTGGGCCAGCGCCGGCATGCCGAGCAGGCCGATGCCGTCGACGCCGGGCCGGTCGGGCAGCTCGCCGAGGCCGAGCAGCAGCGACTGCACGCGGTGGGTGCCGGCGAAGGTGGCGGCGTCGTCGGTGCCCGGCGTCACCTCGGCGACCAGCCCGCGCTCCAGCAGCCCGCCGAGCACGGCGTCCGGGTCGCTGACGCCGGCCGCGCTGGCGGCCCGGCAGAGCTCGGTGCGGGTCCACGGCGTGCGACCGGCCGTCTCCGGGTGCCCGTGGGCCAGCGCCCAGACGTCGGCCGTCGCCCGGTCGGGCAGCAGCGGGCTGTCCCACCCCAGCCGCACCACCCAGTAGGCCGGCGGGGCGTCCCGCTGCTGGTGGAACGGGCCCATCGCGTGGCCCAGGGGGAAGACCAGAGGTTCGGCGGCGGCCATCAGCTCACCGCCCAGGTGTCGAGGCAGACGGCGTTGGGCGTCAGCAGCCGGTGCAGGTCGGCCAGCAGCGAGGTCAGCAGCGCGCCGGGGTCGCTGGCCTGCGGGTCGTCGATGCCGACCCGGGCGGCGGTGGCGGCCGCGCCCTCGCAGGCGCGCCAGAGGCTGGTCTCCATGGTCGCCCACTCGAACAGGTCGTAGGCGGCCGCGGACAGCACGGCGAGCGGCCGGCCGGGCAGCCCCACGGAGTAGGTGTCCGGGTTGTCCGCCGAGTTCCCCAGCCCGAGCACCAGCGGCACCATCCGCACCCGGCGGGCCAGCTCGACCGCGCTCGCGGTGCCCGGCGCGGCCAGTGCGACGAGGCCCAGCTGCTCCAGCCGGGCCAGCCGCTCAGGGGCGTCCGGCAGGCCGATGCCGGCGGCCTGGGCGGCCAGTTCGGCGACCGTCCACGGGCGCGGCACGTGGTCGGCGGGGCCGTGCGCCATCGCCCAGACGCTGAAGTCGGTGGAGGTCAGCCGCTGCAGCTCGGCCGCTACCCGGACGTGGAACTCGTCCTGCGCCGCCCGGACCCGGATCAGCTGACCGATCGGGTAGACCTGCAGCGGGGGCGAGTCGCTGGTCACCGCGGGAGCCTAGCCGGGGGACGCCGGAGCCGGCCGGGGGCCGGGCAGTCCCGGGCCGGCGGGGCGAGCTGTCCTCCCGGGGTCAGCGGACGGCGCGGATCTGCGTGCTCGTGGTGGACATCGGCGACCACGCGTCGGGGTGCGGCTGGCCGGCGTCCACCACCCAGGACGGCGTGCGCGGAGCCGCCGTCCGGCCGCGGGTCGCCGGACGGGCACTGAGGTGCACGATCAGGGAGAGCAGGACGAGCAGCCCCACGAACACGCCAGCGATGACCATGAGCGTCGAGACCATGCACAGGAAGTTAGTGGTGCGGACCGGTCCGTGTCCGGCGCCCCCTTGGGCACATTCCACCGAAGCTGGCCATCCAGAGTGGGGGACTCTGACCGTTGACGAGGTCGACATGGCGACCTGGGGCGCGGTGACCCGCTCTCCGGTGGGCAGAGTCTGCCAGTACGGACCGCGGTCCGGCGAGGCCGTTGGTCACCGCTGCCCGCGATCGACCAGCCCGGCAGTCGGTGCCCACCGTGGGAAGACGCGCGAAACCGCGCGTGGGAAGGCGCGCGAAACCGCGCGTGGGAAGGCGCGCGAAACCGCGCGTGGGAAGACGCGCGAAACCGCGCGTGGAACGTCGCGCGGGACCACGCGTGGAACGTCGCGCGGGACCACGCGTGGAACGTCGCGCGGGACCACGCGTGGGAAGGCGCGCGGGACCGCGGCGTGGGAAGGCGCGCGGAACCGCGGCGTGGGAAGGCGCGCGAAACCGCGCGTGGGAAGGCGCGCGAAAGCGTGGGGGGCGGGAGCGCGGCTCGGGCGGGGGCTACAGGTCGAGGGGGAGGCCGGTGTAGTTCTCGGCGAGCTCGCGGGCGGCGGCCTCGGAGCTGCAGACCCTGCGGAGCTGGGACAGCTGCAGCTCGGCGTCGAAGTCGTCGCCGGAGCGGTGCAGCATCGAGGTCATCCACCAGGAGAAGTGGGTGCACCGCCAGACCCGGGCCAGCGCGCGGTCGGAGTAGCTGTCGACCAGGTCGGCCTGGCCCTCGCGCAGCAGCCGGACCAGGGCGCCGGCCAGCAGGGTGACGTCGGCGACGGCCAGGTTCAGGCCCTTGGCGCCGGTCGGCGGGACGATGTGCGCGGCGTCGCCGGCGAGGAAGAGCCGGCCGCGGCGCATCGGGGCGGACACGAACGAGCGCATCGGCAGGATGGACTTCTCGGTGACCGGGCCGGTCTCCAGGTCCCAGCCGTCCAGGGCGAGGCGGGTGGACAGCCCCTCCCAGATCCGGTCGTCGGACCAGTCCTCGATCTTCTCGGTGGGGTCGACCTGCAGGTAGAGCCGGGACACCGACGGCGACCGCATGGACAGCAGCGCGAAGCCGTCGGGGTGCCAGGCGTAGACGAGCTCCTCGCTGGAGGGTGCGACGTCGGCCAGGATGCCCAGCCACGCGTAGGGGTACGTGCGCTCCCAGGTGCGGCCGCCGGCGGCCGTGACGACCGGGCGGGAGACCCCGTGGAAGCCGTCGGTGCCGGCGATGACGTCGCACTCGAGCACCTGGGCGGTGCCGTCGGCGTCGGTGAACCGGATCCGCGGGGAGTCGCCGTCGACGTCCTCGGGCACGACGTCGGACACCTCGAAGAGCAGCGGCGGGCCGTCGTCCAGCTGGGCGGCGATGAGGTCCTTGACCACCTCGGACTGGCCGTAGAGCCACACCTTCCGGTCGCACAGCTCGGCGAAGTCGAGGTGGTGCCGGGTGCCGGGGTACTGCAGGTGCACGCCGTCGTGGGGCAGGCCCTGCCGCTGCAGCCGCTCGCCGACGCCGGCGTCCACGAGGGTCTGCACGGTGTGCTGCTCGAGGATGCCCGCGCGGATCCGTGCCTCGACGTAGTCGCGGGAGCGGTTCTCGAGCACCACGGTGTCGACGCCCTGGAGCTGGAGCAGACGTGACAACAGGAGGCCGGCAGGGCCGGCGCCGATGATCCCGACCTGGGTGCGCACGGGCCGAGTGTGACGCCGGCCGCTCAGGACGCCAGCAGTTCCTCCCGCTCAGCGGAACTGGTCGGAGCGGGCCAGCTCGCGCCCGATGCCGCGCGCCGCCACCTGCAGCACCGGGGCCAGCCGCCCGAGGTCCCGCCGCTGGACGGGGACGACGATGCCGAGCGCGGCCACCACCACCGGGCCGGCGGGGCGGTCGACGGTGACCGGGACGGCGACCGACGCCGTGCCGGGGGACATCTCCTCGGCGGTGCGGGCCCAGCCCCGGCGGCGGACCTCGCCGAGCTCGCGGGTGAGCACGCCGGGGTCGGTGACGGTGTGCCGGGTCTCCCGGGTCATCTGCCGCAGCACCTGCTCCACGACGTCGTCCGGTGCCGAGGCCAGCAGCACCTTGCCGACGCCGGTGGCGTGCAGCGGCAGCCGGCTGCCGACGGTGCTGACGATCGGCACGGACTCGCGGCCGGAGATCCGCTCGACGTAGAGCGCCCGCAGGCCCTCCCGGACGGCGAGGTGCACGGTGTCCCGGGTGGCGGTGTGCACGTCGAGCATGAAGGCGGAGGCGACCTGCCGGAGCTCCAGCTGCACCGGCGCGAGCAGGCCGAGGTCCCAGAGCTTGCGGCCGATCTCGTAGCGGCCGTCGGACCGGCGGGACAGCGCCCCCCAGGCGGTGAGCTCGGCGAGCAGCCGGTGCGCCGTCGTCAGCGGGGTGCCGGAGCGTTCGGCGACCTCGGAGAGGGTGAGCCGGGGGTGCCCGGAGTCGAAGGCGTCCAGCACGCCGAGGGCCCGGGAGGTGACCGACCGGCCCGCGGTGCCCGCTCCACCCGCCACCGTGGCGCTCCTTTCGTCCAGCGGAAGGTCCGCTAGGGGAGAGTAGTGCTGCGTCGTACCGTCCGGGGCATGACCGGGACCACATCTCGACCGCCGCGCGACGCGTCGGAGAGCGCACTGGTGCTGCCGCGCTACCTCCGCGACCCGGAGGAGCAGCGCACGCCGCTGGCCTACCCCGGCTACAAGAGCACCGCGCTGCGCGCACCGCTGCGCACCCCGGTCGACCTGCCGCACCGGCTCACCGAGGTCACCGGCCCGGTGCTCGGCGAGGACCGGGTGGTGCCCACCGACGCCGACCTCACCCTCCGCATGGGCGGCGAGGCCCAGGGCCAGCGGATCATCGTCTTCGGGCGGGTGCTCGACAGCGACGGCCGGCCGGTGCCCGACGCGCTGGTGGAGGTGTGGCAGGCCAACGCCGGCGGGCGGTACCGGCACGTGGTCGACAACTGGCCGGCGCCGCTGGACCCGCACTTCGACGGGCTCGGCCGGGTCGTGACCGACAGCCTCGGGCGCTACGAGTTCACCACGATCAAGCCCGGCGCCTACCCGTGGGGCAACCACCACAACGCCTGGCGTCCGGCGCACATCCACTTCAGCCTCTTCGGTCAGGCCTTCACCCAGCGGCTGGTCACCCAGATGTACTTCCCGGGCGACCCGCTGTTCGAGCAGGACCCGATCTTCAACGCGATCCCGCCGGCGGCGCGGTACCGGACGATCAGCCGGTTCGACCTCGACCGCACCCAGGACAACTGGGCCCTGGCCTACCAGTGGGACATCGTGCTGCGCGGCCAGGACCAGACCCCGTTCGAGACCGACGACGACGGAGATGTCGCATGAGCGCCCCCCACATCTCGCCGCTGGTGCAGGCCGCGATCGAGGACAACGACCGCGTCCCGGGCATCCCCCGTCGTGGCAGCGGCTTCCTCGACGAGCCGCTGCGCTGGGGGACCACCCCCAGCGCCACCGTCGGGCCGTACCTGGCGATCGGCCTGACCTGGCCGGACGGCCCGTACGCCGTCGCCGAGGGCACCGAGGGCGCGCTCTGGCTGCGCGGGCGGGTGTTCGACGGCAACGGCGACCTGGTGCCCGACGCCATGGTCGAGACCTGGCAGGCCGACCCGGACGGGCGCTTCGCGCACCCCGACGACCCGCGGGGCGCGGTGGCCCGCCCGGGCTTCCGCGGTTTCGCGCGCTCCGACACCCGCGACGGCGGCCAGTACGCCGTGCACACCCTCAAGCCCGGCCCCGTGCCGGACGGCGAGGGCGGGCTGCAGGCGCCGCACGTCGACGTCTCGGTCTTCGCCCGGGGGCTGCTGGACCGGGTGGTCACCCGGATCTACTTCGCCGACGAGGCCGAGGCCAACGCCGCCGACCCGGTGCTGACCAGCCTGCCGGACGACGCCTCCCGGCAGACGCTGATCGCCCAGCGCACCGACGACGGCTACTCGCTCGACATCCACCTGCAGGACTGCACGGCCAAGGACATGGTCGAGACCGTCTTCTTCGCGGTGTGACGACCACACCCGACGAGCTGCCGGCGTGACACTCCTCGACGCGACGTTCGCCCGCGGTCCCGTCTCGGCCGGCGCCGCCGCCGGCCCGGCGGGCGACCCCTGGCTGGTGGCCCTGCTGGAGGTCGAGGGGGCGCTCGCCCGCGCCGCCGCCCGGGTGGGGCTGGTGGCCGGGACCGCGGCCGACGAGGTCAGCCGGGTCTGCGCCGACCCGGCCGCACTGGACCTGGCCGCGGTGTACGAGCGCGCGGCGGACGCCGGCAACCCGGTGCCACCGCTGGTGCGGGTGCTGCAGGACGCCGTCGGCCCGCACGCCGCGCGGGCCGTCCACGTGGGCGCCACCAGCCAGGACGTCATGGACACCGCGGCGGTGCTGCTGGCCCGCCGCGGGCTGCAGCTGGTCGACGCCGACCTCGCGACCGCCGCCGAGGCCTGCGCCCGGCTGGCCGCCGCGCATCGCGACGACGTGCTGATGGGCCGCACCCTCCTGCAGCAGGCGCTGCCGATCACCGTGGGGCTCAAGGCCGCCACCTGGCTGGCCGGGCTGGACGGCGTCCGGGCGCGGATCGCCGCCGTCGGCGCCGGGCTGCCGGTGCAGTACGGCGGCGCGGTCGGCACGCTGGCCGCGAGCTCCGGCTCCGGGGTCGACCTGCGCCGCGAGCTCGCCGCCGAGCTGGGCCTGGCCTCCAGCGAGGTGCCGTGGTTCACCGTGCGGCTGCCGATCGCCGACGTCGCCGGGGTGCTCGGTGCCGCCGCCGGGGTGGTGGCCACGATCGCCGTCGACGTCGTCCTGCTGGCGCAGAGCGAGGTGGCCGAGGCCACCGAGGTGTCGGCCGGCCGCGGCGGGTCGTCGGCGATGCCGCACAAGAACAACCCGGTCGCGGCGATCTCGGCGCGGGCCTGCGCCCGCCGCGCCCCCGGGCTCGTGGCGACGCTGTTCGCCGCCATGGAGCAGGAGCACGAGCGCGGCGCCGGCACCTGGCACGTCGAGTGGCCGGCGCTCACCGACCTGCTGGGCACGGTGGGCTCGGCGGCGTCCTGGCTGGCCGAGTCGCTGGGCGACCTGCGGCTGGACACCGGCCGGATGGCGGCCGCCGTCGCCGGCGCGGGCGACCCGCAGCTGGCCCGCGCGCTGGCCGAGGCGCTCACCCCGACCCTGGGCGCAGGCCCCGCGCACGACGCCGCGGCCGCCGCTGTCCGCACCGCCGCCGAGGAGGGCCGGCCGCTGGCCGACGTCGTGCTGGCGCGGGGCGACGTCGACGGCGCCGCGCTGGTCGCCGACAGCGCACCGGACGTCGGCGAGGCCGGGGCCCAGGTCGACGCGGCGCTGGCCGCCCACACCGTCGCCGTCCAGGGAGGACACCCGTGACCGCCACCGAGGTGCACGCCGTCGTGGAGGGCCCGGCCGACGCGCCGGTGCTCCTGCTGTCCAACTCGCTGGGCGCCGACCACACCATGTGGGACCCGCAGCTGCCCCGGCTCACCGAGCGCTTCCGGGTGGTCCGCTACGACACCCGCGGCCACGGCTCCTCGCCCGCCCCCGCCGGGGACGCCACGATCGACGACCTGACCGACGACGTCGTGGCGCTGCTGGACCGGTTCGGCGTGGCTCAGGCGCACGTGGCGGGCCTGTCCATCGGCGGGATGACCGGGCTGCGGCTGGCGGTGCGGGAGCCGGAGCGGGTGGCCAGCCTCGCCGTGCTGTGCAGCTCGGCGCACACCGGCAACGAGCAGACCTGGCGCGAGCGGGCCGAGACCGCCCGCACCCAGGGCACCGGCGTGCTCGCCGAGGCGGTGGCCGGCCGCTGGCTGACCCCGGCCTTCGCCGCCGCGCACCCGGACCTGGTCGCCCGGCTGCGGGCGATGATCACCGCCAGCGACGACGAGGGCTACGCCGGCTGCTGCGCGGCGATCGCCGGGATGGACCTGCGCCCGGACCTGGGCCGGGTCACCCCGCGCACCCTCGTGGTGTCCGGCGCCGAGGACCCCGCGCTGCCGCCCGAGCACCAGCAGCTGATCGCCGACGGCGTCCCCGGCGCCCGGCTGCTGACCCTGAGCCCGGCGGCCCACCTGGCCAACCTGGAGCAGGCCGACCAGGTCACCGACGCACTGATCGCCCACGCCACCGGAGGCCCCGCATGACCGAGGACGCGACGCCGCTGGAGACCGACGAGCAGCGGCGCACCGCCGGCATGCGGGTGCGCCGCGAGGTGCTGGGCGACGCGCACGTCGACCGGGCCGTCGCGGCGGTCACCCCGTTCACCGCCGACTTCCAGGACTTCATCACCCGGGTGGCGTGGGGCGACCTGTGGCAGCGGCCCGGCCTGCAGCGGCGCGAGCGCAGCATGCTGACCCTGGCGATCACCGCGGCGCTGCGGCACTGGGACGAGTTCGCGCTGCACGTGAAGGCCGCCGTGCACAACGGGCTCACCGACGAGGAGATCGCCGAGGTGTGCCTGCACACCGCGGTCTACGCCGGGGTGCCGGCGGCCAACCACGCCCTCGCGGTGGCCAAGCCCATCCTGGCCGAGCTGCGCGCCCAGGGCTGAGCCCGTCGGCGGACCGACCGGAGGACCCGGGCCGTCGCGGGACGGCCCGGGTCCGGGGGCGACCTAGGGCAGCAGGCTGCAGAGGTCGACCGCGTCGGCCGGGACGCTGGTGATCTCGACGACCCCCTCGGCGGAGATGGTGTCCGCGAAGGTCCCCGAGGTCCAGTAGAAGGCGGCCGGCAGGCCCAGCTCGGCCAGCGGTGCCACCTCCTCCGGGAACGCCCAGATCAGGTCCGGGCCGTTGACGGTGAAGGCCGCGGACCCGTCGGCGGCGTAGAACTCCTCGCCGGACCCGCCGATGTCGAGCTCGTCGACCAGCACGGTGCCGTCGGGCCCGACGAGGTCCACGGTGGAGGCACCGCGGTACTCGATCCGGTCACCGGTCTCGTCCCGGGTGACCCGCCACTCGCCGGTCACGTCACCGGGGGAGAGCAGCAGGCCGCCGCAGACGTCGGGCAGCGGGGTCGCGGTGGGCTCCGCCGTCACCCACTCGCCCCCGGTGTCCAGCGGGAAGGCGACCGGCAGGCCGACGTCCGCGCTGCCGCCGAAGCTGATCTGCCAGACCTGCCCGCCCTCGGAGGCCGGGGACACCGGCGTGGCCGCGACGCCCTCGGCGGGGGCGACGCTCAGCGCGGCGACGTACACCCGGCCGTGGTCGTCGACCGCGACGCCGCCGGGGAAGGGGACGTCGACCGAGCGGTAGGTGCCCGCGGCGACGTCGACGGCGACCACGTTGCCGACCGGTCCGCTGGGCGGCCCGGCCGGGGTGGCCGACCCGAACAGCTGCGACACGTAGAGGTGCTCGCCCGAGCCGTCGACCGCGAGGCCGGTGATCCCGGTGAAGCCGCCCCAGCCGCCGGTCTCCGTGCCGTCGGCGGCGAACTGGCGCACCTCGGCGGCGCCGGTGACCTCGGACCCGAGGCCGCCGACGTAGACGTTGCCGGCGTCGTCGGTCGCCAGCGAGGTCGGCACGAACTCCGGGGTCAGGTCGTCGTCCGGCGGCGTCGGGAAGGCCGCGAAGACGGTGATCGCGTAGGTCGGGATGCAGGCCGCGTCGACGCAGTCGGCGGGCACGCCGGCGAAGTCCGGCTGCACCTTCCAGACGGCGTTGGCCGCCGCGTCGGCGACCAGCGCGTAGCCGTCGGTGCCGGTCGCCCTGTCGGGGGTGGGGTCGACGAAGAGGACGGCGTAGGGGTTGCTGTCGACCTGGGCGCCGTCCGGGTTCTGGGCGGCCTCGGCGGCGGCGATGTCGGCGTAGGGCAGCACGAACTGCTCCCCGCCACCGGTCCCGACCACCAGCAGGTGCCCGAGCTGCTCCGCGCCCGGGGCGGCGGCGAGCTCCGGCGGGAGGCCCATGGCGACGTAGGTCTCCGCGACGACGTACTCCCCGGGCACGTCGGTGGCGTCGGCCCCGTTGGAGCCCACCGCGAAGGAGCCGTCGGCCCCGGCGATGGAGAACAGCCCGTCGACGACGCGGTGCGCCGAGCCGCCGTGCCCGGGGTGCTCGATCACGGTCACCCCGCCGGTGGTCCCCGCGCAGACGGTCTCCGCCAGCTCCTCGGCCGGGGCCCCCGGCGGTGCGGGCAGCGTCACGCAGGTGTCGCCACCGGAACCGGCCTCGGCCACCAGCAGCTCGCCGTCCTGCCCCCAGGTGAGCTGGCGGGGGTTGTCCAGGCCGGTGGCGACGACGACCGGGCCGTCGTCCGGTGGGCTCTCACCGGCGGCGGCGGAGGGGGCGAACGCCAGCCCCGCGGCTCCCAGGACGAGGACGGACACTCCGGCGTGGGCTGCGGACCTGCGCATGGTGTTGCCTCCTGCTCCCGTTTCCGCCGCGGCTGGTCGCTGCGGCGGTCGGCGCACGGTAGGACCGCGGACGGGGGCGGCAGGGTGCCCGCTCGTGCCCCGGTCAGGGCGCCTGGGCAGGGCGTCACGCTCCGGCGTCCGGGCAGCTCGCTCCGCTGTGAGCCAGCTCACAGTCCGCTGTGCGCGGGTCGACGGACCGTGGTGGGTCAGCCGGCCGGGACGGCGATCGGCACGTCCAGCCGGCCGGTGCCGAGGTCGACGACCGCGCCGTCGGGGAAGGTGGCCGACCCGCCGACGCGCAGCACCGCGGCGGTGAGGTCGGCGGGGACGTCGAAGGCGAGCAGGACCCGGTCCGGGTCGTCGGCGAGGTCGAGGGCGCGGAGCACCGTCCCGTCGGGCAGCCGCAGCGAGAGCAGGTCGGCCGGGATGCCGCCGGGCGCCGTCCCGGGGAGGGCCAGCGAGGCGTCGAGGACCAGCAGCGCCCGGCTCGGGTCGGCCGGTCGGCTCGCGCCGTCGGGCCCGGCCCACCAGGTCAGCGTCCCGCGGGTGACCGCCACGGTGAACGGGAGCTCCGCGGGGACCCGGCCGGGGGCGCTCAGCGTGCCGTCCAGCCGGCGGGAGGCGTCCACCTCCGCCGTCCGGTTGGTGCGGGCCAGCACCGCCAGGTTCCCGCTGCCCGGGGCCCCGGTGAGCAGGGACAACCGCTGCTGCACGCCGGCGTCGTCGACGACCAGGTCGGCCGCCGCGGTGTCCGCGGGCACGGACAGCACCACCTCCACGGTGCTCCCGGGAGCGACCAGGCCGGGGGCGACGGGCACCGGGTCCGCGCCGTCGACCACGTAGCTGAGCGACGGCGGGGTGGCGGACCTCCCCTCGCCGGAGGCGACCTCGTACCGGACGGCGAGCAGCCGCTCGCCGTCCGCGGCCCGGCGCGCGTCGTCGCCGGTGCCGACCCGTTCGGGCGCGGCCAGCCCGGTGACGGTGACGGCGGCGGCCGGGCCGGAGAGCCGGGCCGGGCCGGCCGGCGCGGACCAGGGGACGCCGGGGAAGGGGCCGGTCGCCGTCCACCCGGGCTCGGCCGGCGGCGGTGCGGGGACGGCGAGCCCGCCGGACCCCGCAGGTGGACGGCCCCCGTCGGGGCGGTGCAGCAGCCCGGGGTCGGCCGGCCGGTCGGGTGCGGGGTCGGCCGGGAGCGCCGCGACCGACAGCCGCACGTCGCCGCCGTCGGCGGTGGCGGTCAGCGGGAAGCGCAGCCAGGCGCGGCCGGGGTCGCCGTCGACGAAGAGGACCGGCCCGCACAGCAGGGCATCGCGCACCTCGACGCCGTCGGCGGCGGCCAGCTCGAACCAGCACCGGCTGTCCGGGCCGGCGACCCCGTTCCGCTGCTCGACGTAGCCGGTCAGCTGCTCGTCGGCGGCGGCCAGCACCGCCCCGGGGTCGCGGACGTACCGGCCGCCGGAGGTGAGCGGCTCGCCCCGGGACAGGTAGAGCCCGGCGCCGACCAGCAGGACGACGACGAGCGCCGCGCTGACCAGCCAGGGGCCGCGCAGCCGGCGGCGACGGCGGCCCGCCGGTGGGGCTTGAGCCGGAGGGGCCTCGACGGGCGCCGCGTCCAGGGGCTGCCCGTCCACTCGACCTCCGCTGCCGTGCCGTCCCCGGCCCGCCTCCGCACCGGCGCTGGGACGGTAGCGGACCGCCCGGCGCTGCAGGCCGGGGCGGACCGCCCGGCGTGTCCCCCTCCGGGGTGAGCGGGCAGGACGGCCGTCGGTTCGCGCGCCGACACCGTGGGTAGGGGCGACCGGCGGGTGGTCGTACCCGCAGCCCGTCCGTCCGGAGCACCGCCCCCTGCCGCGTCGCAGTGCTCGACCGCAGGAGGTGTGCCGCCGCGTGACCGCGCTGCCCGAGGGGGCGACCGAGCGACCGCTGCGGGTCGCCACCGTCCCGTTCGCCACCCCGTACGGCGAGGCCGTCGTGCCCGACGGTGTCGTGCGGGTCGGTCCGGACGCCGACCCGAGCCCGTGGCTGGACGTCGGGCACCTCGCCGCGCACGCCGGTGAGGTCGACGTGCTGCACCTGCAGGGCGGCTACGCGCACCTGACCGTGCCGGAGATGGACGCCTGGACCGCCGCCGTCCGCCGCTGCGACGTCCCGCTGGTGGTCACGGTGCACGACCTCACCGCCGTGGACGGCGCAGACACCGGCACCCACCCCGGCGCGGCGAGGACCCGCGCCCGGGCCCACCTGCGCGCGCTGCTGGCGACCGCGGAGGTCGTGCTCACCCTCACGCCGGGCGCCGCCGACGACATCGCGGAGCGCTTCGGCCGCACCGCCATCGTGGTGGCCCACCCGTCGCTGGCCGCCCCGACGCCGGGGATCGGCCGGGAGACCCGGCTGGTCGGTCTGCACCTGGCCGCGCTCGGTCCCGAGGTCGCCGAACCGCTGGACCTCGTGCGTGGCGCACTGTCCGGCGCGGTCTCCGGCGGTGGCCGGCTGCGGGTCGACGTGGACCCCGACGTCGACCTGGCCGCCCGGCTGCCGGCGCTGCTCGAGCTGGCCGAGGCCGGTGAGCTGGAGCTGGTCCGCAGCCGGCCGGCGGACCCCGCGGACTGGGTGCGGCAGCTGCAAGAGCTGCACGTCTCCGTCGTCCCGCAGCGCGCCCGCACCCACTCGGCGTGGATCGAGCTGTGCCGCGACGCCGGCACCCGGGCCGTCGTGCCCGGCGGTGGGCACCCGCGGGAGCAGTGGTCCGACGTGGTGCTCTACGGCAACGACGCGGCGGGCGGGCTGGACGCCGCCTCGCTCACCTCGGCCGTGGTCGCCGCGCTCACCCGGCCCGCCCCGGCCCGGGTCGACCCGCGCTGGCGGGCCGAGCAGCTCGCCGCCGTCCGCCGGGTGCACGCGCAGGTGTACCGGCAGGTCGCCGGCGACCACGCCGCCGCCTGACCGCTCTTCTCAGCCGCCGGTGGTCGCGTGCGGCAGCCGGACGGTGAACGCCGTCCGCCCCGGCTCGGCGGCCACCTCGACCACCCCGCCGTGCGCGGCGACCACGGCCTGCACGATCGCCAGCCCCAGCCCGGTGCTGCCCGCGGTGCGCGAGCGGGAGGCGTCGCCGCGGGCGAACCGCTCGAAGACGTGCGGGCGCAGCTCGGCGGGGATGCCCGGACCGTCGTCGACGACCTGCAGCACCGCCTCGTCGCCCACCGTCGCCAGCCGGGTGGTCGCCGTCGTCCCGTCCGGGGTGTGGCTGCGCACGTTGGCCAGCAGGTTGACCAGCACCTGGTGCAGCCGGGCGGCGTCGCCGGGCACCAGCACCGGGGTGTCGGGCAGGTCGACCTGCCAGTGGTGCGCGGGGCCGGCGACGTGGGCGTCGCTGACCGCGTCGACCACCAGGGCGGTCAGGTCGACCTCCTCCGTGGCCAGCTCGCGGCCGGCGTCCAGCCGGGCCAGCAGCAGCAGCTCCTCGACCAGCGCCGACATCCGCAGCGCCTCGGACTCCACCCGGCGCACGGCGTGTCCGACGTCCGGGGGCACCGACCCGCCCTGCCGGCGGACCAGCTCGGCGTAGCCGCGGATCGAGGCCAGCGGCGTGCGCAGCTCGTGGCTGGCGTCGGCGACGAACCGGCGCACCCGGGTCTCGGACTCCTGGCGCGCGGTCAGCGAGGTCTCGACGTGGTCGAGCATCGCGTTCAGGGCGGTGCCCACCTGGCCGACCTCGGTGCCCGGGTCGGTGTCCTCCGGCGGCACCCGCTCGGCCAGCCGCACCTCCCCGGTCGCCAGCGGGAGCCGGGACACCCGGGTCGCGGTGGCGGCCACCCGGTCCAGCGGGCGCAGCGTGCGCCGGATGACCAGCACGGCGGCGAGCGCGGCGCCGAGCAGGGCGAGCAGCCCGACGACCAGCTCCACCGCGACCAGCCGGCGGACGGCGTCGGCCGCTCCGCGCAGCGGCAGCCCGGCGACCAGCACGTCGCCACCGGGCAGGGTGCTGGCCACCAGCCGGTAGTCGCCGAGGTCGCCGCCGAGGTCGCGGGTCACCGGCTCGCCGTCGGTCGGCAGCGCCACCAGCAGCCGCTCCTGCGCGTCGGTCAGGTCGAGGGTCTCCCCGTCGGCCCCGATCACGCCCGAGTCGGTCACCTCCCCGCCGGCGACGCTGGCGCCCAGGGTGCCCTCGCCCTGACCGCGGGCGCCGAGGAAGCCGGGGCCGCCGGAGCGGTCGCCGCCGGGCCCGCCGGGAGGGCCGTAGGACGGCTCGGCGTAGCCCTTGGAGCGGTCGGTGGTCGCGTCCAGCCGGGTGTCGACCTGGCTGACGAGCTGGGCGCGCAGCGCGGTCACCGAGACGACGCCGACCAGCGCCAGCACGACCACCAGCGGGACGACGAAGGCGACCAGCAGCCGGGTGCGCAGCGAGCGGCGCGACCGGGGGACGGCGGCCGGCCGCCCCTCGGGGCGGGTCACCGGGGCGGGAGAGAGGTCATGCGGCGGGCTTGATCACGTACCCGGCGCCGCGCAGCGTGTGGATCATCGGCGCGCGCCCGGCGTCGATCTTGCGGCGCAGGTAGGAGATGTAGAGCTCGACGATGTTGCCCTGGCCGCCGAAGTCGTACTGCCACACCCGGTCCAGGATCTGCGCCTTGGACAGCACCCGCTTGGGGTTGCGCATCAGGTAGCGGAGCAGCTCGAACTCGGTGGCGGTGAGCCGGATGTCGTCGCCGCCGCGGGTCACCTCGTGGCTCTCCTCGTCCAGCGTCAGGTCGCCGACCACGAGCAGGCCGTCGTCGGCGACGACGCGGCTGGTGCGGCGGAGCAGGCCGCGCAGCCGGGCCGCGACCTCCTCCAGGCTGAACGGCTTGGTGACGTAGTCGTCGCCGCCGGCGGTGAGCCCGGCGATGCGGTCTTCGAGGGCGTCCTTCGCGGTGAGGAAGACGACCGGCACCAGCGGGGCGTCCGCGCGCAGCCGGCGCAGCACCTCCAAGCCGTCCAGGTCGGGCAGCATCACGTCGAGGACGACGGCGTCCGGGCGGAACTCGCGGGCGGCGCGCAGCGCGTCGGCGCCGTCGGCGGCGGTGCGGACGTCCCAGCCCTCGTAGCGCAGCGCCATGGACAGCAGCTCGCAGATCGACGGCTCGTCGTCGACGACCAGCACCCGCAGGGCGCTGCCGTCCGGCCGGGTGAGCTGGGCGCGGGAGCTGGTCGTCGACGTCATGACACGACTGTGCGAGCCGATCCTGGGAGTTCCCTGTGCCCCGGTCAGGAACACGCTGGGCGTGGGCCGGGGACCTGCGAGGAGAGTGAGGGTGGCCAGGGGCGGGGTCGAACCGCCGACCTCTCGCTTTTCAGGCGAGCGCTCGTACCGACTGAGCTACCTGGCCCCAGCGCCGGACCAGTGGGGTGCTGGTGCCGGATGGCGACCCTGACGGGACTCGAACCCGCGACCTCCGCCGTGACAGGGCGGCGCGCTAACCAACTGCGCTACAGGGCCTTGCTTGGTCGTGCAGTCGTGCTGCCTGCTGTGGTGCTGCGTGCCCCCAACGGGGTTCGAACCCGTGCTACCGCCTTGAAAGGGCGGCGTCCTGGACCGCTAGACGATGGGGGCTCGTGGTCGCTGGAGGCAGGGAGAACGATACATGGCCCCGCAGGGGTCCTCTGCACCCGGTCCTCCGGGCCCGCGTGGCGGGCACCGGGAAGGGGGCTCCCGCGTGCCAGCATCGGCGGGTGCACACCCGCCGTCCGACCCGGATGACCCGTTCCCTGGGCCTCGCCGCCGCCGTCCTCCTGCTGGCCGGCTGCGGCTCGCGGACCGAGACCGCCGACGCCTCCTCGTCCGGCGACGCCTCCACCACCAGCTCGTCCTCGGCCCCGGCGAGCTCCTCGCCCGCGGCCGAGGACACCGCCGACCCCGACGCCGGCAACGGGGCGAGCCCGTTCCCCGCCGACACGAACACCGACGTCGCCGACGCCGTCTCGCCGGACGGGCTGACGGTCACCACCGTCCGCGCTGCCGCCCACGACGGGTACGACCGGGTGGTCTTCGAGCTCTCCGGCAGCGGCACCCCGGGCTGGACGGCCGAGTACGCGGACAGCCCGTCGTCCCAGGGCAGCGGCGAGGCGGTCGACGTCCCGGGGGCCGTCGCCCTGCAGGTGACGCTGCAGGGCACGAGCTACCCGTACGAGTCCGGCGCCACCGAGCTGGCCCGCGGCGCGGTCGCCGTCTCCGGCACCCGGACGGTGGCCGGGGTCGTCTACGACGCCACCTTCGAGGGCACCTCGGTGGCCTGGGTGGGCACCGGCGAGCGCGCGCCCTTCCGGGTCTACGCGCTCACCGGTCCCTCGCGGGTCGTGGTCGAGGTCGCCCACACCGGCTGAGCGGCGCGGCGCGGGGCGGGTCAGCCGACGGTGGCGGTGAGCTCCACGCCGTCGTCGGTGACCGACGTGCAGGTGATCGACAGCGGGCCGGCGGAGACGCTCTCACCCTCGGCGCAGGACACGCTGCTGTCGCCGACCGACAGGCTCGCCCGGCCGTCCTGGGTGCCGGCGAAGGCCAGGTCGTTGCCGAGGATGCTGGCCTTCGCGTCGTCCCCGCTGAGCGAGGCGGTGCACGAGGTGCCGGAGCAGTCGACGTTGCTGGAGCTGCAGGCGGCCAGCGGCAGCAGGAGCAGGACGCCGGCGGCGGCGCCGGCAGCCAGGCGGGTGCGGCGGTGCAGGAGGTCGGCCATGCTGCGAGCGTAGGTGCGCCCCGACGCCCGTGGGCGCGCCACGCGGGAGGTCAGTCGCGGTGGACGGCGGCGGGGGAGAAGACCCAGCTGCGGAGGGCGATGAACCGGACCAGGCCGATCGCCCCGGTCACCGCGGCGATCAGGGCCAGCTGTGCGATGGTGCCGACGTCGCCGACGAGCATGTGCACGCCGGCCAGCGCGAACGAGGTGGCCACCAGGCCGACGACGGCCAGGCCCCCGCCCTCCCACTGGGCGGTGAACCAGGAGACCTGCTGCCCGGCGTGGAACGTCAGCCGCCGGTGCATCTCGTTGGCCAGCAGTGTGGAGGCGACCGCACCCACCAGGTTCGCCGCCTGGTCGCCGAAGCCGCCGAGTCCGATGAACAGCAGCGCGTAGAGGGCGCTGGAGACCCCACCCACGACGACGAACCGGGCGAACTGGGCGCCGGCGTCGTCCTGGCGGAGCCGGTGCCACAGCGTCGCGCCGAACCGGGGGACCTCGGCGGTGACCACGTCGCCCGTCTCGCGCGGTCCGCACACGGCGGCGCGGCGCAGCAGGGACGGGCAGGTCACAGCGGTCTCCTCGGGCATCAGTGGTGCACGGACGGTCCCATGCTCCGGCACCAAGTGCGCGTACCGCACCTGGATTCCCGCGCGGCGTGTGCACTGTCCGTGAACTTCATCACGGAGAGTGGTCACAGGATGATCACAGCCGGTGGGCAGGGGACTGTCGGGGTCGTCCGGCACGGTGACGGCATGAGCGCACCCGGGCACCGCCGTCCCTGGCTCTACGACCCGTCACTGGGCGGTGTGCTGGTCCGGTCGCACCGGTCCCCGACGGCCGGGGCGGCCGGCATCGTCGTCTCCGACGTGGTGTGGAGCGACGTCCTCGGCGTGCTCCGCTGGGCCGACGCGACGCTGAGCTGCCCGCCCGAGCTGCGCGCCGGCACCGCCTGGCGCACCGCTGCCACGGCGGCCGGGCTGCTGCGCCGGCTGCCCGGGCTGTGCCGCGAGGCCGGGGTCGACTGGCCGGGCGCGGTGCCGGGGGCGACGAGCCCGGAGGCCCCGGCGACCGTGCGGCTGCGCACCGCGGCCGACCGGCTGGCGCTGCGGCTGTGCTCGCCGGAGGAGGGGGTGGCCGGCCCGCTCAGCCGTGCCGTCGGCGACCTGGCCGGGGAGCTGGACGAGGTGGGCGCCGCGGCGATCGCCGTGCTGGCCGAGGGCGCGGACTGGACGACCGGCTGAGGGGTGTCGGCCGGTCGCGACGGGTATGGGCGCTCCCATGAGCCTGCTCGCGGTCCTGGACCGCCTCTCCGAGGTCTCGTCCTTCGACAAGTCGCTGGACTCCGCGCGGACGGCGGTGAACAAGGTGCTGCGGCCGCAGGCGTTCAAGGACCTGCTGCACGGCAGCTGGCTCGGCCACCCGCTGCACCCGATCCTGGCCATGGTGCCGGTCGGCACCTGGCTGTCGGCCGGGCTGCTGGACATCGCCCCGCCGACCCGGCCGGCGGCGACCGCGCTGATCACCACCGGGGTCGCGGCCAGCCTGCCCGCCGCGCTCGCCGGGGCGGCCGACTGGTCCGAGCAGGACGACGCGGTGCGCCGGCTGGGTGCCGTGCACGCGGTCACCAACGTGGCCGCCCTCGGTCTGTACGTCGGTTCGCTGGTCGCCCGCGGCAAGGGCAACGGCGGTCTCGGGCGGGCGCTGGCCTACAGCGGCCTGGGCCTGGCCACGGCGTCGGCCTCGATCGGCGGGCACATGTCCTACGCCCAGTCCTCCGGCGCCAACCACTCGGTGGTCGACGCCCGCCAGCTCACCACCGACTGGATCGACCTCGGTCCGCTCGACGACCTGCCCGAGGGGCGGCCCACGCTGCGCACCGGGGCGGGTCAGGGCACCGAGATCGGCCTGGCCGTCGTCCGGCGGGGCGCCCGGGTCGACGCCTTCGTCAACGCCTGCGCGCACGTCGGCGGCCCGCTGTCCGACGGCCGGGTGGAGGAGGTGCGCGGCGCCGAGTGCCTGGTGTGCCCGTGGCACGAGTCGGCCTTCGACCTCGACGACGGCCAGCCGCGGCGCGGCCCGACGGCCAGCGCCCAGGAGAAGCTCGAGGTGAAGTACGAGGCCGGGCGCGTCTTCGGCCGGCTGCCCGACCGGCACACCTCGAAGTAACCGCGGGGGCGGGCGGCGCTCCTACGCTGCGACCGTGCGGCGGGCAGCGGCGGTGCTGGTGCTGGTGCTGGCCGGCTGCGGCCCGGCGGCGCCCCCGTCCTCCGCGCCGTCGTCCGTCCCGTCGTCTGCCGTCCCGTCGGCCGTCCCGTCGGCCGGGGCGCCGGTCGAGGTGCTGCCGGACGTGCCGGGCATCACCGCCGAGGCGGTGCAGCAGCGCACGGACGCCGCCATCGGCGGGCAGGTGCAGGTGCGGGTCACCGACACCGGCGCGGAGCCGTTCACCGTCACGGCGGTGCAGCTGGACTCACCCGGTTTCGCCCCGCTGCCGCCGCGCGGGGTGACCGCGCGGTTCGCGCCCGGGCAGACGATCGACCTGCCCACCCCGTTCGGGGACGTGGACTGCTCGGCCGGCGTCGACCCGCTGGGCGCCCGGCTCACCGTGCTGCGCCCGGACGGCGCCGTCGAGGACCTCCAGGTGCCGCTGACCGGCGACACGATGGCGCGGGTGCATGCCGGCGCGTGCGCGGCCCAGGAGGTGCTGGCCGTCGTCGGGATCGCGGTCGAGGACCTGGCCGACGCGGGCCGGACGGTGACCGGCGAGGTGGTGCTGACCCGGCGGTCGGGCGAGGAACCGGTCGAGGTCAGCCGGCTGGGTGGCAGCGTGGTGCTCGAGCCCGTGCCGGACGGCGACCTGCCGGTGACGCTGGCGGCCGGGGCGCGGGAGCTGCGGGTGCCGGTGACCTTCGACGCCGAGCGCTGCGACCCGCACGCGCTGGCCGAGGTCAAGAAGCCGTTCGTCTTCCCGCTGACGGTCGCCGTCGGCGACCGCGCGGGCGTGCCGGTCGACCTGCCGCTGGACGACGCGCAGCGCGCCGCGCTGCAGGGGCTGCTGGACCGCGTGTGCGCGGGCTGAGCACGGTTCACCCGCTGCCCGGGTGGGCATCCAGCGCAGGTGTTCCTCTTCACCAGCCGGCTGGGCTGCCTCGGGTCGCTGCTGGTGTCGCTGCTGCTGACCGCGCTGCTGTTCGTGCTGTTCACCGTGCTCTGAGCTGCGTCGTCGGCGTTCAGCGGGCGTCCGGGAGACTGACCTCCCCACCTGTGCGGAGGCAGCCCATGCGCGTCCTCGTCGTCGACGACGAGCAGCGGCTCGCCCAGTCGTTGCGGATCGGGCTGGAGGCCGAGGGCTTCGCGGTCGACGTGGCCGCCGACGGAACCGACGGGCTGTGGCTGGCCCGGGAGCACAGCTACGACGCGATCGTGCTGGACCTGATGCTGCCGGGGGTCAACGGCTACCAGGTCTGCGCCACGCTGCGCGCCGAGCAGGACTGGACGCCGATCCTGATGCTGACCGCCAAGGACGGCGAGTGGGACCAGGTCGAGGGGCTGGACACCGGCGCCGACGACTACCTGACCAAGCCGTTCTCCTTCCCGGTGCTGGTGGCCCGGCTGCGCGCGGTCGCCCGCCGCGGCGCGCGGGCGCGGCCGACCGAGCTGGTGGCCGGTGACCTGCGGCTGGACCCGGCGGCGCGCCGGGTGTGGCGCGGTGAGGTGGAGGTCGAGCTGACCGCCCGGGAGTTCTCGCTGCTGGCCTTCCTGGCGCGGCACCCGGGCGAGGTCGTCTCCAAGCGGCAGATCCTCGAGGCGGTCTGGGACGTCGACTTCGACGGCGACCCGAACATCGTGGAGGTCTACGTCCGGCACCTGCGCAACAAGATCGACCGGCCGTTCGGCCGGGCGGCGATCCAGACGCTGCGCGGCGCAGGGTACCGGCTGGGCAGCGACGGTGGCTGACGGCCGCGCGTCGGTGCGGGTCCGGACGACCGCCGGCGCGGTGCTGGTCGTGGCGCTGGCGCTGGTGCTGGGCGCGGTCGCCCTGGTGCTCCTGGTGCGCGGCTCGCTGCGCGACGGGCTGGCGACCACCGCCGAGCAGCGCGCGTCGGCGCTGGCCGACCAGCTGGAGACCGGCGGCCCGGCGGCGCTGGTACCGGACGGCGATGCCGACGACGAGCCGGAGGACCTGGTCTGGCAGGTGACCGACGACGGCGGCACGGTGGTGGCGGCCTCCCAGCCCCTCGCCGGAGCCCTGCCCACCGGGGACGAGGACCGGGTGGAGCTGCCCGGCGCCGACCACCCGTACCTGGTGGTGACCGAGGACGGCGGCGACTCCTACGAGGTCGCGGTCGCCGTCTCGCTGGAGGAGGTCGAGGACTCCACCGCGGCGCTGCTCCCGCCGCTGCTGGTCGGCGTCCCGCTGGTGCTGCTGCTGGTGGGCGGCACCACCTGGGTGGTGGTCACCCGGGCGCTGGCGCCGGTCGAGCGGATCCGCCGCGAGGCCGAGCGGGTCACCGGCGACCGGCTGGACCGGCGGGTGCCCGAGCCGCGGGCCCGGGACGAGGTGCACCGGCTGGCGCGCACGGTGAACCAGATGCTCGGCCGGCTGCAGGACTCCCGGGACCGGCAGCGGGCGTTCGTCGCCGACGCCTCGCACGAGCTCCGGTCGCCGCTGGCGAGCATCCGGCAGACCGCCGAGGTGGCCCGGGCGCACCCCGGCGCACTGCCCGAGGGCGAGCTGGCCGAGGCGGTGCTGGAGGAGTCCGACCGCATGCAGCGGCTGGTCGAGCAGTTGCTGGTGCTCACCCGGGCGGACGAGGGCGCCGCCGTCCGGACCGAGCACGACGTCGACCTCGACGACCTGGCGCTGGCCGAGGCGCGGCGGGTCCGCCGGTCCGGGCTGGCGGTGGACACCTCGGCGGTCGGGGCCGGGCGGGTGCGCGGGGACCGGGCGGCGCTGGGGCAGGTGGTGCGCAACCTCGTCGACAACGCCGCCCGGCACGCCGACGCGGCCCTCGCGGTCACCGTCCGGGGGATGGGCAGCGGCGCGGAACTGGTGGTCGAGGACGACGGACCCGGCGTGCCCGCGGCGGACCGGGAGCGGGTGTTCGAGCGCTTCGTGCGGCTGGACGAGGCGCGGGCCCGCGACGCCGGCGGCAGCGGGCTCGGCCTGGCGATCGTCCGGGAGATCGTCGCGGCGCACGGCGGGACGGTCGCGGTGTCGTCGTCCGCGCTGGGTGGGGCCCGGTTCGTCGTCCGGCTGCCCGGCTGAACGGTCCTTCAGCGGCGTTCAGCGGAGCTTCAGCGAGGGCGTCGGAGGGTGGGCCCGTCCCGTCCAGCACCCCCTTGAGGAAGGCACCCCATGAACACCGCCCGGCTCCGCAGCACGCGCGTCCTCGTCTCCGCCGTCACCGGCGTCGCCGCCCTCGGGATCGGTGGGGTGGTCTGGGCGTCGGGAGCCAGCGCCGACGTCTCGGGCAGCGAACGCGACCGGGTGGCCGAGGCCGCCACCGAGGTGGTGCCCGGCACGGTGGTCGACGTCGACTCCAGCGACGACCCGGGTGAGGCCTACGAGGTCGAGGTCCGGCAGGACGACGGCACCGAGGTCGACCTCACCCTCGACGCCGACCTCGCCGTGATCGGCCGGGACGACGACGCCCGCGACGACGACCGCCGTGACGACTCCCGTGACGACGACCGCGACGACGACCGGGTGCTGGCGGACGGCGAGCGCGGGTCCGCGGAGCAGGCGGCGCTGGAGGCCGTCGGCGGCGGGACGGTCACCGGCGTGGAGGCCGGCGACGACGGCGACGTGGCCTACGAGGTGGACGTCCGGGGCGCCGACGGGCAGCAGTGGGACGTCGACCTGGACGCCGGGTTCGCCGTGCTCAGCAGCACCGTCGGCGACTGACGGTCGTCCGCGGCGGACGGCGCCGGGGTCCCCGTAGGCTCGCCTCCGCGGGCCCCGGCGGGCCCCGGGCCTCTAGCTCAACTGGCAGAGCAGCGGACTTTTAATCCGCGGGTTGTGGGTTCGATCCCCACGGGGCCCACGTGACACCCGGCCGCCGTCGGGGAGACTCGGGCCATGGCATCCGGGGAGTACTCGCCCAGCCCGGTGCCGTGGGTGCGCGAGGAGGTCGAGCACCTCGAGCGCACCGGCACCGGTCTGCGCGGACGGTCCGTCGTCCTGCTCACCACCATCGGCGCGCGCACCGGGCTGGTCCGCAAGACCCCGCTGATGCGCGTCGAGCTCGGGGGCGTCTACGCCGCGGTCGCCTCGACGCGCGGCGGCGACCGGAACCCCGACTGGTACGCCAACGTGCTCGCCCGGCCGGAGGTGGAGCTCCGCGACGGGGACCGCGTGCTGCAGCTGGTCGCCCGGGAGGCCACCGGCGCGGAACGGAGCCGGTGGTGGTCGCTGGCCTGCACGGTCTTCCCGTCCTACGTCGGCTACCAGAGCCGGGCCGGTCGGCGCATCCCGGTGCTCTTGCTGGAGCCCCGCGCCTCGGACGGCTGACGTCGACATGTCGACACCAGGACCCGGGCGGAAGGGGCGGCGTGGGAGCGGCCGCGCGACGCCCGCCACCCGTAGCTTCGGTGGATGAGGACACGAAGGAGCAGGGGGACGAGCATCGGGGCAGTGCTCCTGCTCGTCTGGCTCGTCATCGGTGCGGTCGCGGCCGGGCAGCGCGGGTACTTCTCCGACGGCTCCGAGGCCAGCTGCGCCACTGCGGTCACCGTCGTCGTCACCGTCCTGGCCGGGCCGCTGAACTACGTCGGCGTCAACCCGCAGGTCGACTGCGACCTCCCGCAGCCGAGCCAGTAGCGGCCGCCTGCGAGGGCAACCCGTTGGCGTCCGTGCGGGAGCATCAGCCGATGGACATCGGTGAGCCGATCTGGCGGGAGCTGCCCGAGCCGCGAGCGCCGTCTGACGGCGAGCGCGGACTGCTGAGCCGGCTGGGGTCGGCGGTCGACGAGCCGCTGCTGCACGCGCAGGTCGTCACGGCGACGGTGACGGCGGTGTGCCGCTGCGGGTGCCCGTCGGTCCGGCTGGGCAGCGACCGGCCGCCGGTGCCGGAGGCGCGGGTCGTCGAGCTCTCCGGACGCGGCCGGCCGGACTGGTTCCGGGTTTCCGCCGGTGCACCTGCGGGGGTGCAGGTCGTCCTGCACGTCGCCCACGGGCGGCTCCTGGAGCTGGAGGTCTTCGCCGGCGAGGGCGTCGCCGTCCCGCTGCCGCACGCGCGCGACCTCACCGACGTCGACGTCTCCTGAGCGGACGTCCCGAGCGGGATGTCACATCCGCGGGGTCGGCGGTGCTGTAAGGACATGGACCTGGTCAGGCACGGACGGGCCGCACCCGCGGCCGTCCTGGCAGCCCCCGTCGGGGTCGCCGGGAGGCGGGACGAGAGGACGGCGCGCGTGGCGGTGTCGCGTTCAGCAGGCGGCGCCGTCCGCGCCGACCTCGCCGAGGTCTTCCGCCGCGACTACCGGCAGGTCGTCGGCGTCGCCGCCCGGGTGCTCGGCTCCCGCGACCAGGCCGAGGACGTCGCCCAGGAGGTCTTCCTCTCCTTCGGGCACTCCTCGGTGCCGGCCGCCGAGGCCCCCGGCTGGCTCTCGGTCGCCGCCGCCCACACCGCCCTCAACCTCCTCCGCTCCGGGCGCCGCCGCTCGTCGCGGGAGGAGGTCGCCGCGCTGGCCGAGGACGTCGTCGTCCCCGACGTCGCCGACGCGGTGGTGACCCGCGAGGAACGCGGCCGGGTCCGCGCCGCGCTCGCCCAGCTGCCCCACAAGCAGGCCGTCGCCCTCGTGCTGCGGCACAGCGGCCTCAGCTACGCCGAGGTCGCCGCAGCCCTCGACCTGTCCCCCGGGAGCGTCGGCACCACCGTCCGGCGCGCCGAATCCGCACTGCGCAAGGAGTTGGACCGTCATGCGTCATCCGACTGAGGGCGTTCTCCGCCGCCTCATCGACGAGCCGGCCGGTGTCGCCGACCCTGACCGCCGGCACGTCGCCCACTGCGAGCAGTGCCTCACCGCGCTGGCCGCCGCCCGCGAGGACGCCACCCTGGTCGGCGCCGCGCTGACCAGCACGGCCAGCCCGGACGTCGACGCCGCGTGGCACCGCCTCTCGGCCGCCGCCCGCGCCACGGCACCGGCGCCGGCGGTCGCGCCCGCCCCGCGCCGGGCCCGCCGCTCCCGCGGGCTGCTCCGCCGTCCCGCCGTGGCCGCCGCCGCCTTCGCCGTCGTGCTGGCCGGCGCCGGCACCGCAGCGGCCAACGACTGGCTGCCGATCTTCCGCACCGAGCAGGTGGCCGCGGTCAGCTTCGACACCGCCGACCTGGTCGGCCTGCCCGACCTGACCGCCTACGGCGACGTCGTCGTCACCGGGGACGGCGACCCGCGCGAGGTCGCCGACGCCGATGCCGCGGCCGAGGCGTCCGGGCTGGCCGTCCCCGAGGTCGACGCGCTGCCGCAGGGCGTCACCGGCGAGCCGGCCTACCGGGTGGCCGGGCCGCTGAGCGCGACCTTCACCTTCTCCGCCGACCGCGCCGCCCAGGCCGCCGCCGAGGCGGGGGAGACCCTGCCGCCGCCCCCGCCGGGGCTCGACGGGAGCCAGGTGCGGCTGGACGCCGGGCCGGGTGTGGCCGCAGTCTGGACCCAGGAGAGCACCGGCATCCCCGCGCTCGTCGTGGGCCGGGCCGTCGCCCCCACTGCGTACTCCTCCGGGGTGCCGTTCGAGACCGTCCGCGACTACCTGCTGTCGCTGCCGGGCCTGCCCGACGACGTCGCCGCGCAGCTGGCGACCTTCACCGCCGACGGCTCGACCCTGCCGCTGCCGGTGCCCGCCGACCAGGTCAGCACCTCGACGGCGGACGTCGACGGGGTGACCGCCACCGTGCTGGAGACCCGCGACCGCTCGCTGGCCGCCGTGGTCTGGGTGGACGAGGGCGTGCTCACCGCGGTGGCCGGCCCGCTGGACACCGACGAGGTGCTGTCGATCGCGCGGGACCTCGGCTGACGTGAGCACCGACGCCCCCGAGGTCGGCACCGGGTCCGCCGTGCGCGCTGCGGCGGACCTGGTGGCCGGTCTGCCCCCGACCCCCGCCGCCTGGTGCACCGGACTGCGCAAGCGGTACGGCAAGCGGACGGCGGTGCACGACGTGTCGCTGCAGGTGGACCGCGGGCAGGTCGTCGGCCTGCTCGGCCCCAACGGCGCCGGCAAGACCACCGTCATCAAGATGCTGCTCGGCCTGGTCCGCCCGGACGCCGGTGAGGTCATGCTGCTCGGCCGGCCGTCGGCGGACCCGGCGTCCAGGGCCCGGGTCGGCTACCTGCCCGAGCTCTTCCGGTACCAGCCCTGGCTGACCGCGGGGGAGGTGCTGACCCTGCACGTGCGGCTGGCCGGCATGGCCGTCCCCCCGGCCGACCAGCGGGAGGTGCTCGGTCTGGTCGGGCTGGCCGCCCGCGAGCACGACCGGGTCGGCGGCTTCTCCAAGGGCATGCAGCAGCGGCTGGGCCTCGCCGTCGCGCTGGTCGCCCGGCCCGAGCTCGTCGTCCTCGACGAGCCGACCAGCGCCCTGGACCCGCTGGGCCGGGTCGACGTCCGGGACATCGTGCTGTCGCTGCGCGAGCGCGGCGTGGCGGTGCTGCTCAACTCCCACCTGATCGGTGAGGTCGAGCGGGTCTGCGACCGGGTGGTCATCCTCGACGGCGGCCGGGTCGCCGCCTCCGGCACGCTGGAGGAGCTGCTCGGCCAGCGCGAGGTGCACCTGCACCTCACCGACCTGCCCGCCGGAGCCGAGCAGCGGCTGGCCGCCTCGGGCAGCGTGCACCGCGCCGGGGAGTGGTTCACCGTGGCGCTGGCCGAGGACTCCGGGACGGCGATCCCCGACCTGGTCGGCGACCTCGTCGCGCTCGGCGTCCGCGTGCATGCCGTCGAGCCCGCCCGGATCAGCCTGGAGGAGCGCCTGCTCGGCATCCTGCGGGCCGGCCATGAGGACGCGTCGTGACGACGGCCCGCACCGTGCTCACGATCGCCGCGCTGACCCTCCGCGAGGCCTCCCGGCGGCGGGTGCTCTGGGCGCTGGCCGGGCTCACCCTGGTGCTGCTCGTGCTCAGCGGCTGGGGCTTCTCCCGGCTGGCGGCCGAGTCCGACATCGGCGAGCTGACCAGCGGCCAGGCCCGGCTGGTGGCCTCCCAGGTGCTCAACCTGGTGATGTTCGGCCTCAGCCTGATCGCCGCCCTGGGCACCGCCTTCCTCGCCGGCCCGACGCTGTCCGGCGAGATCGAGTCCGGCATCTCGCTGTCGGTGCTGGCCCGCCCGGTCCGCCGGTCGACGGTGCTGCTGGGCAAGTGGCTCGGCCTGGTGGCCTTCGGCAGCGGCTTCGTCGTGCTGGCCGGTCTCGCCCAGTGTCTCGTCGTCTACGCGGTGGTCGACTACTGGCCGCCGCAGCCGGCGGCCGCGCTGGCGCTGCTCGCCGGGCAGACCGTGGTGCTGCTGACCCTGGGCCTGCTGCTGTCGACGGTCATCTCGCCGATGGCGTCCGGCGTGGTCGCGGTCGGCCTGTTCGGGGCCACCTGGATCGCCGGCGTCGTGGGCGGCGTCGGCGGCGCGCTGGGCAACGAGGGCGTCGCCCGGGTCGGCACCGTCTCGCGGATCGTGATGCCGACCGACGGGCTGTGGCGCGGCGCGATGCACGCGTTCCAGGACCCGGGGGCGCTGGCGCAGCTCGGCCCGGCGTTCGAGGGCTTCCCGTTCCTGAGCGAGGCCCCGCTGACGACCGCCTACCTGCTGTGGGCCGCCGTTTGGGTGGCCATGGTGTGGGGCCTGGCGGCCCTGTCCTTCGCCCGCAAGGACCTCTGAACCACGGTCGGCCGGCCCGGTCGGTCGCCCGCCGGCTGGCACGGCCGGGGACGGTGGGCCAGGCTGGGCCCGGACGGTGCCGCGGGGGCTGCCGGTCGAGCCTCGGGAGGCGCCGGGATGACGTCCCTGGAGGCGGTGGTCTGCCACCGCTGCGGCCACGGGTACGCAGCGCACCGGCCGGCCTGCACCACCGGGACGGGGTCCGGCACCGGCCAGGGCTGCCGCTGCGCGGGGTTCCGCTGGGTCGACCCGGCCCCGGCCGCGGACGTGCGCGGCTACCACCGCCCGCGGCCCTGACCCGGCGCGCCCCGCGCCGCCGGACGATCTCCGCCCCGGACGCACGGTGACCGTCCGCTGAGGACGAAAGCCCAGGTGGCGCGGGTGGTGTTGTCGACAAGACGGCAGCCGGGGGGCGGGTCGTCGACCGGCGGACGGGCCTGCACAACGATTGGATGACGGGGCCCCGGCGGCGGTGTCACAGCGGCCTGCCGGCGGCCCCCGGGGCCCTACGTTTCCTCGTGTCGCGGTACTTCCCCCGCCGTGACGGACAGCACCGAGGAGCCCCCGCGTGAAGTCGTCTCTTGACCTGGTCCCCCACCCCCGACCCGTCCCCGCCGAGGAGGAGCTCGGGCTCGACGAGCTGCTCGACCTCTTCGAGCCGGCGCAGGACGGCGAGACGTCGGCGCGCGAGTCGCTCCGGGCGTCCGGCGTCCGGCTGCTCGAGTGGGCGCAGGACTCGACCCGTCGCGCTGCCCGCTGGGGCGCGGTCCGGGGGGTGTCGGAGTGATGCTGGTCTGGCCGGTGGTCGCGGTGCTGGGCTTCGTCGTGCTGGCCGCGCTGGTGGTGGCGCTGGCGCAGAGCTCGACCGCGCGGTACGAGTTCGAGCGCAACAAGGTGCAGGGGCAGCGCCAGCAGGCCGCGGTGCCCGCCGCCGCCGAGGCGGCCCTGGTCGCGGCCGGCGCGCCGGCCGAGGCGACGCGTCCGGTGCCGGTGGGCCCGGCACTGCCGGAGCGTCCGGCCCAGGCGGGGACGAGCGGGCACCCGAGCGGGCACCCGGCCGGCACCCGGGTCGCCGAGCCGGTGACGCCGCCGGCCTGGTGGCTGGTGCAGGAGGACGCGAACGGCGGGATCGACCGCGTCCTGGACGGTCCCTTCCACGACCGGATGGAGGCCGACTGGGCCGCCCTGGGCGGGGAGGCCGGAGCGCCGGCCGGGAACGCCGTCTACGGCGTGCTGCGGCTGGACGGCCGGCTGGTGCGCCGGCAGTCGCCGCAGGAGCAGGCCTGGCTGGCCGAGCTCGGTGAGCAGCTCGACCGGCTGCCCGAGGACTGGGACGGGCCGCTGGCCGACGAGGACGAGCTGGTCACGCTGGTCGTGGAGGTCGCGGCCGCGCTGGTCGAGGCCGGGCTGACGCTGCACGACTGCGCCGGGGACGGCGTCGCCGGCGGGGTGTGCCTGACCCCCGAGCCCGGCCGCGGCGGGGTGCTGGTCAGCTGGCACCAGCACGACCGGATGAGCCGGGAGCAGGTGCGCGGCGCGGAGACCGACGGCGCGGTGCAGCAGACGATGAACGCCGCGATCACGACCTGCCTGCGCCAGATGGGCTTCGAGGCCGAGGCGTTCGGCGACTCCGGGTGCTCGCTGGTCACCGCCGCCGAGCGCTGGTGGTGAGCACGGCGGGCGGTCCGGCCCGGCTGCCGGGCTGACCGGCCCGCTGGTCAGCCGGCGTCGGCCCAGGAGCCGACGACGGCGACGTCCAGCGGGAAGTCGACCGGGAAGCCGCCGAACAGCAGCCGGCCGGCCTCGGCCGCCGCCGCCCGCACCGCCTCGCCGACCTCGTCGGCCAGCTCCGCCGGGGTGTGCACCAGCACCTCGTCGTGCAGGAAGAAGACCAGGTGCGGGCGGTCGGCCAGGGCACCGGCACCCAGCCGCCACAGCCGGTTGCGCAGGTCGGCCAGCCAGCACAGCGCCCACTCCGCACCGGTGCCCTGGACGACGAAGTTGCGGGTGAACCGGCCCCAGGCGCGGCGGTGCCGGTCGTGGTCCTCGCGGGAGCCGCCGAGCTCCGGCGGCTCGCCCAGCTCGGCGGCGCGTTCGGCCCACGCGCCGGTCGGCACCGGCGAGCCGCGGCCCAGCAGGGTGTGCACCACCTCGCCGCGCTCCCCGGCCCGGGCGGCCTCCTCGACCAGGCCGATCGCCCGGGGGTACCGGCGGGTCAGCCGCGGCATCATCCGGCCGCTCTCGCCGCGGGTGCCCCCGTACATCGCCCCGAGCATCCCGACCTTGGCCTCCGCCCGGGTCGGCACGGCGCCGCTGTCGACCATCCCCTGGTACAGGTCGGTGGCCCGGGCCGCCTCGGCCATCGCGGTGTCGCCGCTCATCCCGGCCAGCACCCGCGGCTCCAGCTGCGCGACGTCGGCGACCACGAACCGCCAGCCGGCGTCGGCGACCGCCGCGGGGCGCACCTGCAGCGGCACCGACAGCGCCCCGCCGCCGTTGGACGCCCACCGGCCGGTGACCACCCCGCCGGGCAGGAACCAGGACCGGAACCGGCCGTCGCGGGCCCAGGTCTCCAGCCAGTTCCAGCCGTTGGCCTGCAGCAGCCTGGACAGCTTCTTGTACTCCAGCAGCGGGCCGATCACGGGGTGGTCGAGCTGCTCCAGCGTCCAGGACCGGGTGTCGGCGACCGGCAGCCCGGCGGCCTGCAGCGCGCCCAGCAGCCCGGTGGGGGAGTCGGGGTTCAGGTCCGGCGCCCGCAGGGCGGTGCGGATCGCGGCGAGCAGCTGCTCCAGCACCGCGGGCCGCTGGCCGGGGGCGGGCCGGGGGCCGAGCAGCTCGGTGAGCAGCCGGTCGTGCACGTCGGCCCGCCACGGCAGCCCGGCGTGGGTCATCTCCGCGGCGACCAGCGCACCGGAGGACTCGGCGGCCAGCAGCAGCCCGAGCCGGCCGCGGTGCGGCGACGCGGCCAGGGCCGCCTGCTGCCGAGCGTGCTCGGCGGCCGGGTCCAGGGCGTCGGCGGGGTCGGCGAGCGGGAACAGCGCCGGCTCACCGGGCACCACCGGCTCCAGGCCGAGCCAGCCGGCGGCGTCCGGCCCGCGCAGCAGCGACGGGTCGACGAACGGCGACCGGCGCAGCACCGCGCCGCACAGCCGCAGGTCCACGCAGCGCTCGACGCGCACCCCGGCGTCGAGCAGCTGCGGGTACCAGCGGGTGGTGTCGTCCCACACCCAGCGCGGCCGGTCGTGCTCCCGGGCGCGGACGACGGCGGGCAGCTCGCCGGCCGGCACCCGCTGCACCGCGCCGTCGGGCAGCTCGCGGACCTCGACGACGTCTCCGGGGCGGCGCACGACCAGCACCCGGGCAGCCGGCCGTTCCGTCACGGCGTCAGTGTCCGGCAGGGGTGTGACGGTCGGCGTCAGCCCGCCGACCACGCCGCGTCGAAGAACCCGACCTCCAGCTGCATGGCCCGCCGGTAGGCCCGGTGCAGCTCCGGGTGGGCCGGGGCGCCGTCCAGCAGCGCCTCCAGCGTGCCGGCCAGCTCCTCGAAGGCCGGGTCGGCGTAGGTGGTGATCCACTCGGCGTAGTCGCCGGCACCGGCCGCCTCCGGCGCGAGCGACTGCCCGAGGAACGCGTAGAGGCGCATGCACGGGACCATCGCGGCGCAGGTGAGCGCGGTGTCGCCGCGGAAGGCGGTGGCGAGCAGGAAGTCGGTGTAGGCCAGCGTGGCCGGCAGCGGCTCCACCTCGGCCAGGTCGATGCCCCAGCGCCCGGCGTAGGTGGTGTGCAGCCGCAGCTCCTCCCGGACGCCGACGAGCAGGTCGGCGAAGGCGTCCAGGCCGGCCCGGTCGTCGCTGTGCGCGGCCCCGAGGGCGTAGGCGCGGGCGAACGCCTCCAGGAAGAAGGCGTCCTGGGCGACGTACCCGGCGAACCGGTCGACCGGCAGCGTGCCGGCGGCCAGGCCGCTGACGAAGGGGTGCGTCAGCGCCCGCTGGGCCAGGTCGGCGTTCGCCGCCCACAGCGCCGCCGACAGGCTCACGCCGCCGCCTCGGTCGCCATGTCCCAGAACGCGGTCTCCGCCGCGACCAGCTCGACGAACACCGCGTCGTCCACCGGGCCGCCCACCGCGTCGGCGGCCTGCTCCAGCCCGGCGACGTACCCGGCGAAGCCCGGCACGGTCCAGTGCTCGACGAACTCGCGGTACGCCGGCGCGCCGGGGCGGGCCGTCGACCAGGCGTCCAGGTAGGTGCGCTCGATCGTCCACAGCGCCTGCAGCGCGGTGGGCACGTCGGCGGCGTCCAGCCGGGCCAGCAGGTCGGCGTAGGCGGCGGTGGCCGGCAGTGCCGCGGCGGTCAGGTCGAGCCCGCGGACGGCGGCCTGCTCCTCGAACCAGGCCAGCTCCTCGACCAGCGCGACCAGCCCGCCGGCGAGCACCGCCTGGGCCGGCCGCGGCGCGCGGGCCAGCAGCCGGGCCTGGAAGCGCAGCAGGTCGGCGACGAACCGGGCGTCCTGCACCAGCCAGGTGTCGAAGGCGGCGGGGGAGAGGCCGCCGTCCCGGACGGCGGCCAGGAACGGATGGGCGGTGGCGCCCCGCCAGGCCTCGGCGTGGCGTTCGAGCAGCTCGGCGACCGGCACGGGCGGGACTCTACGAGAGGGCCTATGGTGGCCGCGTCATGGCTCGAGGCCATGTGCGGGAGCTCGGAGGACCGGGCTGAGAGGGCGGCTGACACGCCGCCGACCGCTGGAACCTGACCGGGTAATGCCGGCGTAGGGAGCAACGCAGATGAGCACGTCGGAATCCGTCCGCACGCCTGCCGGCGACGCGCCGCTCACCCTCGGCGAGCCGCCGGCCCGCACCCTGGGCACCCGCGACACCCTCGGCCTGTTCGGCAACCTCGGCATCAGCCTGCTGCTGCCGGTCGCCGCCGTCTTCGTCGTCCTGCCCGACCGGCCGCTGGCGGTGACCCTCGGTGCCGTCGCCGTCGGCGCGGTCATCGGCGCGGTGCTGCTCGGCCTGGGCGCCGCGGCCGGGGCCCGCGAGGGCGTGCCGGCGATGGTGCTGCTGCGCGGCCTGCTCGGCCGGCGGGCCTCCTACCTGCCGACCGCGTTCAACCTGGTGCAGTGCGTCGGCTGGGCCACCTTCGAGATCGTGATCATCGCCGAGGCGGCCTCCCGGGTGCTCGACGCGCCGCGCTGGCCGTTCGCGCTGGGCGCCGGGGTGCTCGCCACCGCGATGGCGCTGCGCCCGCTCGGCGTCGTCCGGCTGCTGTCCCGCTACGCCGTGTGGGCCGCGCTCGCCGCGATCGTCTACCTGTACGTGCAGGTGCTCCGCGAGCCGCTGCCGCCGCTCACCGGCGGCGCCGGGACGTCGTTCTGGACGGCGGCGGACATCGTCATCGCCCTGCCGATCTCCTGGTTCCCGCTCGCCGCCGACTACACCCGGCACGCCCGCTCGGCCAGGGGCGCCTTCACCGGGGCCACGGTCGGCTACGGGCTGGCCACCTTCGTCATGTTCACCCTCGGCGTGCTGGCGCTGGCCGCCTACGGCAGCGCCGGGCTGGACGTCGTCGACGCGCTGCTCGCCGTGCCGCTGGGCGCCCTCGCCGTGCTGGTGCTGGTCACCGTCGAGCTGGACGAGGCGTTCGCGAACCTCTACTCGACGGCGGTGTCGGCGCAGAACGTCGTCGCCCGCTGGGACCGCCGGGTGCTCGCCGTCGTCGTCGGCACCGTCGCCACCGTGCTGGCGCTGACCTTCGACATCGCCAGCTACGAACCGTTCCTCTTCCTCATCGGCGCGGTGTTCGTGCCGCTGGTGGGCGTGTTCGTGGTCGCCTACTGGCTGCTGCCGCAGGGCCGCTGGGACACCTCGGACAGCGCGCCGGCCCGGCTGCCGCTGCTGCTGCCCTGGCTGGCCGGCTTCGTCGCCTACCAGCTCACCCTGCCCACGTTCTTCTCCGGCGTCGGCGCGGGCTGGACGTCGTGGTGGGCCGCGCGGCAGGCCGACCTGGGCATCGACCCGGCCAACGGGTGGTCGGCGTCGCTGGTGAGCCTGGCCGTCGCCGCCGTGCTCACCGCGCTGCTCGTGCTGCCCGCTGCCCGGCGGGCGCGGCGGTCGGCGTGAGGACGGCCCTCGGCCGGCTGCACGTGCTCACCGACGCCCGTGGTGGGCAGTCGGCCCTCGACACCGTCGCCGCCGCGGTGGCCGCCGGCGCGCCGGTCGTCCAGGTGCGCGCCAAGGGCTGCACCGACCGGGAGCTGTACGACTTCGCCCGGGCCGTCGTCGACCTGTGCGCCCCGACCGGGACGACGTGCCTGGTCAACGACCGGGTCGACGTCGCGCTGGCGGTCGGGGCGCACGGCACGCACCTCGGTGCCGGCGACCTGCCGCTGGCCGCGGCCCGGCGGGTGGCCGGCCCGGGGCACCTGCTCGGCGGCACGGCGCGCGAGCCGGAGCTGGCCCGCCGGCTGGTCGCCGAGGGGGCGGACTACCTCGGCGTCGGGCCGGCCTGGCCGACGACGACCAAGACCGGGCTGCCCGACGCCCTCGGCCCGGCCGGCATCCGGGCGGTCGCCGACGCCGTCGACGTCCCGGTGATAGCCATCGGCGGGGTGACCGCCGACCGGGTCGCCGAGCTGCTGGCCGCCGGCGCCACCGGGGTCGCCGTCGTCGGTGCGGTGTCCGGCGCGGCCGACCCCGGCGCCGCGACCCGCGAGCTGCTGCAGGCGCTGGGCTGATGGACGTCGCGATCGCCGGCGGCGGGCTGATCGGCCTGGCCGTGGCCTGGCGCGCCGCGCAGCGCGGGCTGTCGGTGACCGTGGTCGACGACGCCCCCGGCAGCGGCGCCTCTGCCGCCGCCGCCGGGATGCTCGCGCCGGTCACCGAGGCCAGCTACGGCGAGGAGGCGCTGCTCCGGCTGTGCCAGGCGTCGCTGGCGCGCTACCCCGCCTTCGTCGCCGAGCTGGAGGCCGCCGGCGGGCTGCCGGTCGGGCTGCGCACCGCCGGCACGCTGGTCGTCGGCTTCGACGCCGACGACGTCGCGGCGCTGGACGCGCTGCTGGCCTACCAGCTCGAGCTCGGGCTGGACGCCGAACGGCTCACCCCCCGGGCCACCCGGCAGCGCGAGCCGTCCTTGACCCCGCGGGTGCGCGGCGGGCTGGCGGTCGCCGGCGACCACTCGGTGGACGGCCGCGCGCTGCACGCCGCCCTCGCCGCCGCGGCGGCCGCCGCCGGGGTGCGCGTCGTCCGCGAGCGCGTCGCCGCGGTGCAGGTGACCGGCGGCCGCGCGACCGGCCTGCAGCTCGCCGGCGGGACGACCGTGGACGCCGGCACGGTGGTGCTCGCGCTGGGCGCCTGGAGCGGCGGGCTGCCCGGCGTGCCGCCGCTGCCGCTGCGGCCGGTGAAGGGGCAGATCCTGCGGCTGGCCGGCGCGCAGGGGCTGCTGTCGGGCACGGTGCGCGCCCTGGTCCGCGGCCGGCACGTCTACCTGGTGCCGCACGGCGACGGCGGGCTGATCGTCGGCGCCACCGTCGAGGACCGCGGCTTCGACGCCACCGTCACCGCCGGCGGCGTGCACGACCTGCTGCACGACGCGATCGAGGTCGTCCCCGGCGTCACCGAGCTGGAGCTGGTCGAGACCCTCGCCCGCTGGCGCCCGGGCACCGCCGACAACGCCCCGCTGCTCGGCCCCAGCGGCCTGCCCGGGCTGGTGCTGGCCACCGGCCACCACCGCAACGGCGTGCTGCTCACCCCGGTGACCGCCGACCTGGTCGCCGAGCTGCTGGCCACCGGCGAGCTGCCCGAGCTCGCCGCCCCGTTCACCGTCGAGAGGTCCGCGCACCGATGACCATCACCGTGACCGTCAACGGGTCACCCGCCGACGTCGCCGAGGAGAGCACCGTCGCCACGCTGGTCGCCGACCGCAGCAGCGGCCACGACCGGGTGGCGGTCGCGCTCAACGGCGACGTCGTCCCGCGCAGCCGCTGGACGGCGACCGCGCTCTCCCCCGGCGACCGCCTCGAGGTGCTCGCCCCCACCGCAGGAGGATGACGATGTCGACGACCGACGTGTCGCACGCGCTCGAGCAGGAGGAGGCCGCCGACCCGTTCACCCTGGGCGGCGAGACCTTCACGTCCCGGCTGGTGCTGGGCACCGGCGGGCTGCCGAGCCTGGAGGTGCTGGAGGACGTCGTCCGCGCCTCCGGTACCCAGCTGGTCACCGTGGCGCTGCGCCGGGTGGAGGCGGCGGCGGGCAGCTCGATGACGGAGGTGCTGCGCCGCTGCGGCGTCCGGCTGCTGCCCAACACCGCCGGGTGCATGACCGCCCGGGAGGCGGTGCTCACCGCGCAGCTGTCCCGCGAGGCGTTCGAGACGCCGTGGATCAAGCTCGAGGTGATCGGCGACGACCGCACCCTGCTGCCGGACGCCGTCGAGCTGCTGGACGCCGCCGAGCAGCTGGTCGCCGACGGGTTCACCGTGCTCGCCTACACCACCGACGACCCGGTGCTGGGCCGGCGGCTGGCCGACGTCGGCTGCGCGGCAGTGATGCCGCTGGGCTCCCCGATCGGCAGCGGGCTCGGCATCCGGAACCCGTACAACATCGCGCTGCTCCGCGAGGAGGTCGACGTCCCGGTGGTGCTGGACGCCGGCATCGGCACCGCCTCGGACGCCGCGCTGGCCATGGAGCTCGGCTGCGACGCGGTGCTGCTGGCCTCGGCGGTGACCCGGGCCCGCAAGCCGGTGCAGATGGCGCTGGCGATGCGGCAGGCGGTGGAGGGCGGCCGGCTGGCCCACGGCGCGGGCCGCATCCCGCGCCGCTGGCACGCGCAGGCCTCCACCAGCATGGCCGGGCTGCCCGACCTGTGACCGCGCCGCCGCCGGCCGGCCTGCCCCGCCTGCTGGTGCTCACCGACCGCACGCAGGCCGCCGGACCGCTGGTGGGGACGGTGGCCGCGGCGGTGGACGCCGGCGCCCGGGCGGTCGTGCTGCGGGAGAAGGACCTCCCCGAGCCCGAACGGGACGCGCTGGCTGAGGAGCTGGCCGCCGTGCTGGCGCCGGTCGGCGGGCTGCTCGTGCGGGCCGGGGCGGCGGCCGCGCCCGCCGTCCACCTGGCGGCCGCCGACCCGTTCCCGGTGCCGCGACCGGCGCTGGTCGGCCGGTCCTGCCACTCCGCCGCCGAGCTGGACCAGGCGCAGGCCGAGGGCTGCGACTGGGTGTTGCTGTCGCCGGTCTTCCCGACGTCGTCCAAGCCCGGCTACGGCCCGCCGCTGGGACCGGCCGGGCTGGCTGCGCTGATCAGGCCGGGCCTGCGCACCTTCGCCCTGGGCGGGGTGTCGCCGGACGACGTCGCGGCCTGCCGCGCCGCCGGGGCGTACGGCGTCGCGGTGATGGGACCGGTCATGCGCGACCCCGGGCTGGTCGCCGCCCACCTGGCCGCCCTGGGCTGACGCAGCGCTCAGCTGCCGAAGCGCTGCACCGTCGTGTAGTGCCGGGAGTGCTCGTCGAACCGGCTCAGCAGGGCCCGCGCCTCCGGCGGGACGACGGAGGTCCTCGGGTCACCACCGGTGAAGGCGGCCACCGCGGACAGGTCGGTGAAGGTCATCGCGGTGAGGAACTCCGTGCCCGGCCCCGCGCCCCCGTCCACCGCAGCACGGCGCAGCACCGCGAGGTCGTGCAGCCCCGGGACGTCGCGCGCCAGGATGCCCGGGGCGATCCGCCCGGTCAGCAGCTCCTGGTACGACGCTGTCCGATCGGGGTCGGTCCAGCCACGCCACAGTCGCAGGATCACCGGGACCTCCTCGCCTCCGTGCGCCGATGACAGCATGGTGTCGAGTTGACAGTAAGCTGTCAACCATGGACGACCTGACCGGTTACCGGCTGCTCATCGCCGACGTGTACGAGCTGGCCGGGGAGTCGCGGCGCACCAGCGAGGGGCTGGCGCGGGAGGCCGGGCACTCCGCCGCCCGCTGGCACGTGCTCAGCGTCGTCTCCGACGGACCGCGCACGGTGGCCGGCGCCGCGCGCCGGCTCGGGCTGACCCGGCAGAGCGTGCAGCGGGTCGTCGACGACCTGGTCGCCGCCGGGCAGCTGGAGCTCCGGCCCAACCCCGACCACGTCCGGGCGCCGCTCGTCGGGCTCACCGGCGCGGGCGCGGCGACCCTGGACCGGCTGGTCCACCGGTCCGACGCCGACCGCGGCGAGCTGCTCCGCCGGGCGGGCGTGAGCCGTGCCGAGCTGGACCAGGCGCGGACGGTGCTGCGCCGGCTGCTGTTCGCGATGCACGAGTCGTCCGGCTGAGGAGTGGGACGGACCGGTCCGGGGCAGGGAGTCGTGGCGTCCGAGCCGTGGACGCCGCACCTCCGCACCACCCAGGAGTCCGACGATGCCCCGTTCCATCGCCGACCAGACCGTCGAGGAGCTCGGCGGCCCGACCAGCGTCCTCGTCCGGCAGCGCAACGACCACGTCCAGCTCGACCGGCTGCTGCACGAGCTCGACGGCAGCACCGGCACCGAGCAGGAGCGGGTGCTCCGGAGGATCGACCGGCTGGTGTTCAGCCACGCCTTCGCCGAGGAGACCGTGCTCTGGCCGGTGCTGCGCCGGGTGCTGCCCGACGGCGACGCGCTCACCGGCCGGGTCGAGGAGGAGCACCAGGAGGTCAACGAGCTGGTGGCCGAGCTGGAGACGCTGCCGCACGACGACCCGCGGCGCGCGCAGCGGCTGGCCCGGCTCGTCGAGGTGCTGCGCGAGGACGTCCGGGACGAGGAGGACGTGCTCTTCCCGCGGCTGCAGGAGGCGCTGGACGGCAAGGCGCTGCGCCGGCTCGGGCTGCAGTGGGAGGTGGCCCGCCGCGTCTCCCCGACCCGGCCGCACCCGACCGTCTCCCGCCGTCCGCCGGGCAACGCCGTCTCCGGGCTGCCGCTGAGCCTGCTCGACCGCTCGCGGGACCTCGTCGACGCCGGCGTGCAGCACGCGCCCGGCCGGCTGGCGCCGGCCGGCCAGACGGTCAGCCGCGGCCTGGCCGCCCTCGCCGGGTGGGTCGAGCGGGTGCCGCTGGCCCGCCGGGGGGACGACGACCGGCCGACCAGCCGCTGACGGTCAGGCCGGGGCGGTCGCCAGCCCGGCCAGGTGGGCGTGCACGAGGGTGACCGCGAGGGCTCCCTCGCCCACCGCGGAGGCGACCCGCTTGACCGACCCGGACCGCACGTCGCCGGCGGCGAACACCCCCGGCAGGCTGGTCTCCAGCAGCCCCGGTGGTCGGTCCAGCGGCCACCCCCCGGGGTCGCCGGCGACGGCGTCCGGGCCGGTGCGCAGGAAGCCCCACCGGTCACGGGCCAGCGTGCCGGCCAGCCACTCGGTCCTCGGCTCGCTGCCGATGAGCAGGAAGAGCACGCCGGTCTCGGTCGTCTCCGCCCCGGTGTCCAGGTCGCGGAGCACGAAGGACTCGAGGAACTCGGTGCCGCTGCCACCGACCACCTGCACCCGGTGCCGGACGTCGACGTTCGGCAGGGCCGCCAGCTCCCGGACCAGGTAGTCCGACATCGTCTCGGCCAGCGACGCGCGCCGGACCAGCACGGTCACCTGCTCGGCGTAGCGGGACAGGTGCACCGCCGCCTGCCCGGCGGAGTTCCCGCCACCGACGACGAACGCGTGCCGGCCGCGCATGGCCGGGGCCTCGCTGACCGCGGCGCCGTAGAACACGCCGCGGCCGGCGAGCGCCTCGAGCTCGGGGACGCCGACCCGCCGCCAGCTCGCGCCGGTGGCCACCACCACCGACCGGGCGCGCACCGTGGCGCCGTCGCTGAGGGCGAGCTGCAGCAGCCCGTCGGCGCGGGTGAGCGCGGTGGCCCGGCGCATGAAGTGGAACGTCGTGCCGAACCCCCACGCCTGCTGGTAGGCGTTGAAGGCCAGCCGGTTGCCGCTCACCCCGTTCGGGAAGCCGGCGTAGTTGCGGATCAGCGAGCTGGTGCCGGCCTGGCCGCCGACCGCCTCGGGTTCCACGACCAGCGTGGACAGCCCCTCCGAGGCCGCGTACACGGCGGCGCCCAGCCCGGCCGGCCCCGCACCCAGCACCGCGACGTCGAACTCGGCGTCGGTGGCCAGCGGGGTGAACAGCCCGAACGCGTCGGCGATCTCGAGGTCGGAGGGGTCCTGCAGCACCGGGTGCTCGGGCCGGAAGCGGAGCACCACCACCGGCAGCCGGGGCTCGGGGAGCTCGAGGGAGCCGAGCAGGGCCGCGCCGTCGGGGGAGTCGGCCTCGTAGGAGCCCAGCGGGATCCGGTTGCGGGTGAACATGTCCCGCAGCTGCTGCGCCCGCGGCGACCAGCGGTCGCCGATCAGCCGCACCGCCTCGAAGCCGCCGCCCTGCCGGGCCGACCACTCCTCCAGCAGCTCGCTGACGACGCGGTGGAACTCCTCGTCGCCGGGCTGCTCCGGGGCGCTCATCCAGCGGTCGAGCTCGCCGACGGTCTGCGCCTCGAAGATCGGCCGGGCGGTCTCCCAGGCACCCCAGCGCACCAGCGCCACGGTCAGCGACCCGGGCGCCGCGGCGTGCAGCCGGCGCAGCTCGGCGAGCCCCTCGGGGTCCGCCCCGCCGAGCCCCCCGAGCAGCAGGGCCACCGGCAGGTCGAGCCCGGCCAGCCGTCGTCCGGCGTCGTCGGGGTCGGGGCAGTCGAGCACGGCGTAGTCGCCGGCGTAGCGGCGGTCCAGCTCGCGGGTGGTGGCCCGGCGGACCGACTCGTCCCGGGTCACGACGACCACCGCGGCGCGGCGTCCGGTGGTCATCGCCGGTCACCGGTCCGGTGCGCGGTCCGGTGGTCGGCACGGTGGTCGGCACGGTGGTCGACGTCCGGCACCGGCGCCAGCCGCCAGCCGGCGGCGCCGGTCGCCACGATCGCCAGGACGGTGCCCAGCAGCACCCAGGCCGGCGCACCGGACCAGTCGACGGTGTCCGGGAAGCGGGCCAGCGAGACCAGCACCAGCAGCCCGAAGACGGCGTACGCGATGGCCGAGGTGCGCAGCCGGGCCAGGTCGCCCCCGACGGCGGCGAGCGCGGTGGCCACGCCGAAGGCGACCAGCCAGGCGGCGACCACCCGGGCGGTCAGCGGGGTGAGCGGCCACGGCCACAGCGAGGCCGCGGTGGACGGCGCGACCCACAGCGTGGCGCCGACGGCCAGCAGCAGCGCGGACTCGACGCCCAGCGCCGCCCGCAGCGGCACCGGCACCGGGTGACCCGGCGCGGGGTCCCGGCCCGGTGCCCGCTCCTGGACCACCAGGGCGCCGACCATCGCCAGCGGGACGACCACGTAGACGCCCAGCCAGAACCAGGCCGCCGCCCGGGCCAGCCAGGTCAGCGCGGCGAACTCCGCCTGCAGGTGGAACCGGTCCAGGTGCAGCACCGTCGCGGCCAGCGTGAGCAGGGTGAACGCCAGGATGGTCAGCACCGCGAGTCGGCTGTGCGCCCAGACCGGGTCGCGCAGCGAGAGGACCACGAGCACGCAGCCCGCGGCGTACCCGGCGCCGAGGAGGGCCGCGGTCAGCGGCGGCTGGATCGTCCAGGCGAAGAACCGGTCCGTCGCGGTGGCGAGCACGAACAGCGCGACGACCGCCAGCGCGGTCAGGGCGCTGAAGGCCAGCAGCAGGGCGCGCATCGCCGGTCGCAGCCGGCGGACGTCGTCGGCAGGGGGCAGGCCCGGCGCGGGGGGCGTCGGCACAGGGGCAGAAGCGGGGTCCACGGGACCTCCCGTGCGGTCTGGCCCCCGTGCACGGACGTCGAGCGCGCTCATCGAACCACCGGTCGCGGGCGGCTGTCACCGCCTTTCCCCACGGCGGCGCCGTCCCTAGACTCCGCCGCGGGGTTCTCGGGACACGGTGACCGGGGGACCGGGAGGTGGCCGGTGCCGGCAACGACGGAGGAGCCCGCGGACGGGCCGCCCGTCATCGCGACGCCGGACCGGCGGCTCCGGGTGTTCATCTCCTCGACGCTGGAGGAGCTGGCGCCCGAACGCGCCGCGGTCCGGGCGGCGGTGACCGGGCTGCGGCTCACCCCGGTCATGTTCGAGGCCGGGGCCCGGGCGCACCCGCCGCGCGACCTGTACCGCGCCTACCTCGACCAGAGCGACGTGTTCGTCGGCGTCTACGGCGACCGCTACGGCTGGGTGGCCCCCGGGATGGGCACCTCCGGGCTGGAGGACGAGTTCGAGCTGTCGGCGGGCCTGCCGCGGCTGCTGTACGTGCGCACCCCGGCGCCGGACCGCGAGCCGGAGCTCGACCGGCTGGTCCGGCGGGTGCAGGCCGAGAGCGGGTCGTCGACGACGCCGTTCCGGACGCCGGCGGAGCTGGCCGAGCGGGTCGCCGACGACCTGGCGGTGCTGCTGACCGAGCGGTTCACCCGGCCCCGGGCGGCGCCGCCGGGGCTGGCAGGCGGCTGGCTGCCCACCCCGCCGGCGCCGCTGGTCGGCCGGCGGGCGGAGCTCGCGACGCTGACCGGGCTGCTGGCCGACGAGTCGGTGCGGCTGGTGACCCTGACCGGTCCGGGCGGCACGGGCAAGACCCGGCTGGCGCTGGCGGCGGCCGCCGAGCTGGTCGCCGAGCGGGACGGCGTCTGGTTCGTCGACCTCGCCCCGGTCGGCGACCCCGCCGACGTGCCCGCGGCGGTCGCTGCGGCGGTGGGGGTGCCCGCGGAGGGCACCCGGCCGCTGCTCGACCTGGTCGCCGACCGGCTCGCCGGGCTGCGGGCGCTGCTGGTGCTGGACAACCTGGAGCAGGTGGCCGGCGTCGCCCCGGAGCTCGGCCGGCTGCTGTCCCGGTGCCCGCACACCCAGCTGCTGACCACCAGCCGCACGGTGCTGCGGCTGCGCGGTGAGCACGACGTCCCGCTCGGGCCGCTGGGCACCCCGCCGGACGGCGACTCGTCCCCGGCCACCGTGGGCGCGGCCGACGCCGTACGGCTGTTCGTCGACCGGGCGCGGGCGGCCGACCCGTCCTTCGAGCTGACCGCGGCCAACGCCGGGGCGGTCGCCGAGCTGGTGCGCCGGTTGGACGGGCTGCCGCTGGCCGTGGAGCTGGCGGCCGCGCGGGTGCGCACGCTGCCGCCGCAGGCGCTGCTCCGCCGGCTCGGCGACGCGCTGGCCGGCAGCCGGCACCCCGTGCTCGACCTCCGCGGTGGGGAGGTCGACGCCCCGGATCGGCAGCGCACGCTGCGCGCGACGATCGGCTGGAGCCACGACCTGCTCGCCCCGGCGGAGCGGACCCTGCTGGCCCGGCTGGCGGTGTGCGCGGCCGGGTTCACCCTGGACACGGCCGAGGCCGTCGGCGCGGTCGACGACGACCTCGACGTCCTCGACGGGCTGTCGGCGCTGGTCGGGCAGAGCCTGGTGGCGCCCGGCGGCGGCGACGAGGGCGGGCCGCGCTTCCGGATGCTGGAGCTGGTGCGGGCGTTCGCGCTGGAGCGGCTCCGCGAGGCCGGCGAGGAGGCGGCGACCCGGGAGCGGCTCGCCCGGCACCTCGCCGCCACCAGCGCGGCGGCGGGCGCCGGGCTCTCCGGCGTGGACCGACTGCTGTGGCAGGGCCGGCTCGACGCGGAGTCCGCGGACCTGGTCGGGTCGCTGCGCTGGGCCGTCGAGACCGACGCCGCCGAGCTGGCCGTCCGGCTCGCGGCACCGCTGGCCCGCTGGTGGTGGGCCCGCGGGCAGCTCAGCACCATGGCCGAGATCGCCGACCGGACCGCCGACCTGCCCTCGGCACGCGCCCTGCCGCCGGACGCCGCGGCGCTGCTGCTCTGGGCGCGCGGCCTCACCCGGATCGCGCAGGGGCGGGTCGCCGAGGGTGCGCCGCTCCTGACCGCGCTGGTCGACGACGCCCGGGGCCGGGACGACCACTGGCTGCTCGGGCACGGGCTGACCGGGCTGGCGATGACCCGGCCGGCCGCCGACCCGGAGCTCGCCGGGCTGCTGGAGGAGGGGGTCGCCGCGCTCCGCCGCAGCGGTGACGCCTGGTCGGTGGCCTACGCACTGGTGCCCCGGGGCGACGTCGCGCTGGTCGGCGGCGACCTGGCCACCGCGACGCGCCTGCACACCGAGGCGCTCGGGCTGGCCGGGCAGATCGGCGACGAGCACCTGACGGCGACGGTGCTCGACCAGCTGGCCTTCGACGACCTCCTCGCCGGCGAGCTCGACGCCGCCCACGCCCGGCTGACCACGGCGGCCGGGCTGCACCGCCGGCTGCACGACCAGGAGGGCACCGCCTACTGCCTGGACGGGCTGTCGGCGCTGGCGCTGGCGTCCGGCCGGCCGGTGGTCGCGGCCCGCGCCGCCGGCGCTGCGGCCGCCGCCCGGGCGGCCCTCGGGCTGGTGGTCTGGCCGCTGCTGCAGTCCCTCGGCGACCAGCTCGACGCCGCGCTCCGGGACGCGCTGGGGGAGGAGGCCGACGTCCGCGAGCGGGCCGCGGGCGCCGCCGCCGGGCCGTGGGTGACCCTGGACGCCGTGCTGGCCGACCTGGCCCACCCGGTCGCCCCTCCGCCCTGACCGGGCCGGCCGGTCCGTGGTCTGATCGCTGCGACCCGGCCGGCACCGTCGCCGGCCGACGACGCGAGGGAGCCCCATGTCCGGCAGCTCAGCCGAGGTCCTGCTCGAGGTGGCCGACGGGGTCGCCGTCGTCACCCTCAACGCGCCGCAGCGGCGCAACGCGCTGACCCCGGCGATGGCCGGCGAGCTGATCGCCACCTTCGACGAGGTCGACGCCCGGGACGACGTCGGGGCGCTCGTCGTCCGGGCGGAGGGGCGGTCGTTCTGCGCGGGCGGGGACGTGCAGACCCTCACCGACGCAGGCCGGGACCCGGCCGCACCGGAGGCCTACGCCGGCATGGGCGCGATCTACGACTCCTTCTACCGGCTCGGCCAGGTGCAGGTGCCGACCGTCGCCGCCGTCCGCGGCTCGGCGGTGGGTGCCGGGATGAACATGCTGCTCGCCGCCGACCTGCGGATCGTCGCCCGGGACGCCCGGCTGATCTGCGGGTTCCTCAAGCGCGGCATCCACCCCGGCGGCGGGCACTTCGTGCTGCTGTCCCGGCTGGTCGGGCGGGAGGCCGCCGCGGCGATGGCGCTGTTCGGCGAGGAGGTCGACGGGGAGACCGCCGTCCGGCTCGGCCTGGCCTGGGAGACGCACGACGACGCTGCGGTCGAGGGCCGGGCGATGGAGCTGGCCGCCCGGGTCGCCGCGGACCCGGCGCTGGCCCGTGCCGCGGTGGTCAACTTCCGCAAGGAGACCGGCCCGCCCGGGGTGAGCTGGGAGATCGCCACCCAGTTCGAGCGCCCGGCCCAGATGTGGTCCATGCGCCGCCCCACCCCCTGACCCCACGCACCCGAATGCGGTTTCGCGCGCCTTCCCACGCGTGGGAAGACGCGCGAAACCGTGGGGAAGGGGCGGGGGACGCGCGAAACCGTGGGGGAGGGCTGGGGGACGTGCGACGGGCCCGGCTCCTGTCGGAGCCGGGCCCGTCGTGGAGCGGGGTGCGTCAGGTCGTCTGCTGGTCCTTGGGGGTGGCCCGGGCGTCCAGCTGGATCTCCTTGTCAGCCCGCGGCACGCCGTCCTTCATCTCCTTGGTCCGCTCGATCTCGGCGTTGAGCTCGATGCCGAAGAGCAGCGCCAGGTTGATCAACCAGAACCAGATCAGGAAGATCACGACGCCGGCCAGGGCGCCGTAGGTCTTGTTGTAGCTGCCGAAGTTGCCGACGTAGAAGGCGAAGGCGGCCGAGGCGACGACCGCCACCAGGATGGCGACGACGGCACCGGGGCTGATGAAGGAGAAGCCCCGCAGCTTCACGTTCGGGGTGGAGTAGTAGAGGACGGCGATCATCGCCGCCAGCAGCACCAGGATCACCGGCCACTTGACCCAGCTCCACACCGACAGCACGGTGTCGCCCAGCCCGATCGACTGCCCGATGGCCTCCACGACCGGGCCGCTGAGCACCAGCATCGCCAGGATCAGGGCGGCGAAGAGGATGCCCACCAGCGTGATGAGCAGCTGCAGCGGCTTGAGCTTCCAGACCTTGCGGCCCTCCGGCGTCTCGTAGACGACGTTGGCTGCCCGGGTGAAGGCGCCGACGTAGCCCGACGCCGACCACACCGCCGCGGCGACACCGATGATCAGACCCAGGCTGGCCGCGCCCGAGTTGCCGGCGATCTGCTCGATCACCGGGTTGAGGGTGTCGGCGGCCTGCGCCGGCACCACGGCGGTGATCGCGTCGGTGAGCTGCTGGGGGTCGGTCAGCAGACCGACGATCGACAGCAGCGCGGTGAGGGCGGGGAAGAGGGCGAGGATGCCGTAGTAGGTCAGCGAGGCGGCCCAGTCGGTCAGCCCGTCCTCGCTGAACTCCTTGAGGGTCCGCTTGATCGTGCCGCCGGTGTTGGCCTTGCCGCCCGCGCCGGTGGGGGCGTAGTCGGCGCGCTTGCCGTTGATGTTGTCGTCGTCCGGTGCGGGGTCGCCGGTGACGTCGGGCTCCCCGTGCTTCGAGGTGCCGCTGCTCGCGCCCTCGTGGGGGGCGCGTGCACTTGCTCCGGCCATGCGGGGCCTCCGGGGGTGTGGCGCGAGGTGGTCCTCTCCCCGGTTCCCCGGCCGAGTCCGGTCCACGCCTGCCCACGGCTGCAATCCGGTCACGAACCGGTCGCGTGGGCGACCAGCCGCCGGCGTCCGGTCGCCTGCCGGGCTGGCGCGACGACCGTCACACGCTGTTCACGTAACGACTGCGTCACTGCAGGATTGACCGCGCGACCCCCCGGGAAGGAGAGGTCGCGGACGAGATCCGCCGGCTTCCTCACGGCGGACCCCGAGGACGACGTGGAGCATGCAGATGGTGATGTGGCCGACCGTGGCCCTGCTCGGTTTCCTGGTGCTGACGGCGCTGGTGATCGTGATGGGCACCTCGTCCACCGCGCGCTACGAGGCCGAGAAGCGGGCGGCGTCGACCACCCGCCCGCGGGCCACGGCCGCCGAGTCCGCCCGCGCGACGGCGACCGCCACCGCCGTCCTCTAGAACCAGTCGCTGCGCATCTCCCGGACGGTGTCGTCCAGGGAGGCCAGCAGGGCCAGCTGCGGCCCGACCTTCGGCAGCTCCCACCGCTGGAAGTACCGCGCCGCCTGCCGCTTGCCGGCGTAGAAGTCGCCCTCCCGGCCTGCTGTGGCCAGCGCCTGCTCCAGCCACAGCCAGCCGACCACGACGTGGCCGACCGCCTCCAGGTACACCGTGGCGTTGGCCAGCGCCGCCTCCGGGTCACCCGGCGCCCACACCGCGGCGGTCACCGCGCCGACCCGCTGCACCAGGTCCTCGAGCGTCGCGCCGAGGTCGGCCCACTCGGTGCCGGCGGCCTGCCGGGTGGTGGCGGTGACGGTCTCGCCGAGCAGCGCCAGGCCGGCGCCGCCCTGCTGCACCACCTTGCGGCCGAGCAGGTCCAGCGCCTGGATGCCGTGGGTGCCCTCGTGGATCGGGTTGAGCCGGTTGTCCCGGTAGAACTGCTCGACGGGGTAGTCGCGGGTGTAGCCGTAGCCGCCGTGCACCTGGATGGCCAGGTCGTCGGCGACCAGGCCCCACTGCGAGGGCCAGCTCTTCGCGATCGGGGTCAGCGTCTCCAGCAGCAGGTGCGCCCGGGCCCGCTCCTGCTCGGTCTCCGCGGTCCGCTCCTCGTCGACCAGCCGGGCGCAGTAGAGCCCCAGCGCCAGCCCGCCCTCGACGTAGGACTTCCCGGCCAGCAGCATCCGGCGCACGTCGGGGTGCTCGACGATCGGCACCGGCGCCGACGCGGGGTCCTTCCCGGCCAGCGCCCGGCCCTGGGTGCGGGTGCGGGCGTAGTCGACGGCGTGCAACCAGCCGGTGTAACCCAGCGCCGTCGCGCCCATCCCGACGCCGATCCGGGCCTCGTTCATCATGTGGAACATGTAGGTCAGGCCGCGGTGCAGCTCGCCCACCAGGAAGCCGACCGCGCCGGGCCGCCCGCCGGGGGTGTGCCCGCCCTCGCCGAAGTTGAGCAGCGTGTTCGTCGTCCCGCGGTAGCCCATCTTGTGGTTCAGGCCGGCCAGCACGACGTCGTTGCGCTCGCCGAGGGTGCCGTCCTCGGCGACCAGGAACTTGGGGACGACGAACAGCGAGATGCCCTTCACGCCGGGCGGACCGCCGGGGACCTTGGCGAGCACCAGGTGGACGATGTTCTCGGTCAGCTCGTGGTCGCCGCCGGAGATCCACATCTTGTTGCCGGTGAGGCGGTAGCTGCCGTCGTCCTGCGGGACGGCGCGGGTGGTGATGTCGGCCAGCGAGGAGCCTGCCTGCGGCTCGGACAGCGCCATCGTGCCGAACCAACGGCCCTCGGCCATCGGCGGCACGTAGGTCTGCACCTGCTCGGGCGTGCCGTGGGCGACCAGCAGGTTGGCGTTGGCCATGGTGAGGAACGGGTAGGCCGAGGTGCCGATGTTGGCCGCCTGGAACCAGGCGTGCACCGCCTGGTTCACCACCGCCGGAAGCTGCAGACCGCCCAGCTCCTCGGGCAGCATGGCCGCGTTCATCCCGGCCTCGGCGAACACCCGCAGCGCGGCGGCGACCTCGGGCACCAGCACGACCTTGCCGTCGACCACGTGCGGCTCGTGCTCGTCGGCCGTGCGGTTGTGCGGGGCGAAGTGCTCGGTGGCGATCTGCTCGGCCAGCTCCAGCACCGCGTCGAAGGTCTCCCGCGAGTGCTCGGCGTAGCGCGGCCGCTTGGTCAGCGTCTCGACGTCCAGCCACTCGTGCAGCAGGAACTCGAGGTCGCGCGGGGACAGGATCAGCGACGAGCGCACGGGGTTCCTCCGGTGGACGGCGGTGTCGGTCCCAGGCTAGGCGCGGCGGCGCCGTGCCGGTGGGGCTGACCGACCAACGCCGCCCCCGGCCCGCGCAGCGCTGCGCACCCCGGCCCGGTGTTCGGCGCGGGGCCGGCGGGTACTGCGGGCCCATGCCCCTACCGAAGATCGTCTCCCGCGCCGCCGGGCTGGCGGGCGGCGCCGGCGGCAAGGCCCTCCAGCAGCTCCAGCACCTGCGCCTGCCCGGCGCCGGTCAGTCGTCGGTGACCGACGACCCGCGCACCGCGGCCCGCCGGTGGCGCGCCGTCACGGTGCTCACCGACCCCGCGCAGCTCCGGTCGTCGACGCCCGCGCCGCTGGCCGCCTTCGGCGACCGGCTGGAGGTCCGGGTGACCCAGGCCCCCGGCGAGCGGGGCGCCGAGCTGGCCGCCCGGTTCCGCGGTCCGGTCACCGAGGACGAGATCGGCGACCTGCGGGCGGCCCTGCGCGAGGCGAAGGCGCTCGCCGAGGTCGGCGAGGTGCTCCGGGTCGACCCGCAGCCGCACGGCCACCGCCCGGCGACACCGCAGGGCGCGGCGCTGGAGGGCATGACCGAGGCGGCACCGAAGGAGGGCGTCCTGTGAGCGGACAGGGAGTGAGCATCGCAGCGAGGTCTGCGAGCGAGGAGCGGAGCGACCGCGGGAGCAGGGAGGCATCGTGAGGGCGGCGACCTGGACCGGCGTGAACGACGTGTCCGTGGAGACGGTGCCCGACCCGACGCTGCTCAACGACCACGACGCGATCATCAGGGTGCGCAAGACCACCAGCTGCGGCTCGGACCTGCACCTGCTCGGCGGCTACATCCCGTTCATGCGGGCCGGCGACGTGCTCGGTCACGAGTTCATGGGCGAGGTCGTCGAGGTGGGCAAGGGCGTGCGCGACCGCAAGGTCGGCGAGCGCGTCGTCGTCAACTCGTTCATCGCCTGCGGCCACTGCTGGTACTGCAAGCAGGAGCTGTACTCGCTGTGCGACAACGGCAACCCGAACCCGGGGATCACCGAGGGCCTGTGGGGCCAGAGCCCCGGCGGGTGCTTCGGCTACTCGCACGCGGTCGGCGGGTTCGCCGGCAGCCACGCGGAGTACATCCGGGTGCCCTACGCCGACGTCGGTGCGTTCGTGGTGCCCGAGGAGGTCAGCGACACCCGGGCGCTGTTCGCCTCCGACGCGGTCTCGACCGGCTGGATGGGGGCGGAGCTGGCCGGGACGAAGCCCGGTGACGTCGTCGCCGTCTGGGGCGCTGGTGGAGTGGGCCAGATGGCGGCCCGGGCGGCGATGCTGCTCGGTGCGGAGCGGGTGTACGTCATCGACCGGTTCCCCGAGCGGCTGGCCCAGGTGCGCGACCACGTGGGCGCCGAGGCCATCGACTACACGGCGACCGACGTGCTGGCCGAGCTGCGGGAGGTGACCGGTGGGCGGGGGCCCGACGTCTGCATCGAGGCGGTCGGCATGGAGGCGCACAGCCCAGGCGTGCCCGGGGTCTACGACCAGGTCAAGCAGCAGCTGCGGCTGCAGACCGACCGGCCGACCGCGCTGCGCGAGGCGATCATGGCCTGCCGCAAGGGTGGCAGCGTCTTCGTCCTCGGGGTCTTCGCCGCGGCCGTGGACAAGTTCCCGCTCGGCGCGATGATGAACAAGGGGCTCACCGTCCGCGGCGCCCAGGTGCACGGGCAGCGCTTCATGCCGCGGATCCTCGGCCACATGGCGCGCGGCGAGCTGACCACCGAGCACCTGGCCACCCACGTGATGCCGCTGGAGCAGGCGGCGAAGGGCTACCAGATGTTCAAGGACAAGGAGGACGGCTGCGTGCGCGCCGTCTTCGAGCCCGGTAGCTGAAGACCCCCGCTGTCGGTCATCGTCAGCTGGCCTGCCTGACGGCGGCCCGCTGCCGGTGACCGACCGGGTCGGCCGCCGTGCGGTCGATCGCGGGGCGGACGCCGTCGGGCAGGTGTTCGGCGGGAACGCTCTCCGGTCCGGTGGGCTGGTTCCCGCCGCCTCGTGCCGTCCACCAGAGGGCGGCGGCCCGACCCCGCCCCCGGCTGAGGTCGCACCGCGCCGTCGTGCACCGCCTCCACCCGGTCCGCCTGGCACGGCCTGTCCCAGCGGCGACATGGCGGCGATCGTCCCGATCCGACCGGGTGACGGACGCCTGCCCAGCTCATCGCGTCGCATTGCTGCCGGCTTCGATGCCCACCCCGTCCGACGCTCGTGGCATTGCTGAGACATGTGCGCGGTGTGTGGCAGCTTCAGCGGTAGTCGAGGCTCGCTCGGGACATCAGTTTGGCAATGATGACAAATCCCCGGCTAGGACTATGGCAGTTTCGTACCATACTCCACCCGTCTCGCTATGCCGAAGATATCTACAACGAGCGGGCCCACAGGGGGTCGAAAACGGGGAGGAAGATCAAGATGTCGGTAGGAACGGACGGCCGTGGGTCGGTCACATGGCAGATCGCCGCAGGAGCGACTGGTCTGTCGCTGGCGCTGGGCAGTTCCTTGCTCCTGCCGGGCATCGCGGCCGCTGCAGAGGACGGCAGCTGGGCCGGTCCGGTCATCACCGACGCGTTCTCGTGTGAGTCCACGGTCACAATCGACTTCGATCCGGTGACCTACGACGGTGGCGAGGCCCTCACCTACTGGGTGAAGGCAGCTGCTGCCGTCTCGGACGGTGCTGAGCCCGACGCCGACGAGCCGGTCCTGGCGCCGGCTGAGGAGCCGCCGGCCGAGGAGCCGCCGGCTGAGGAGCCGCCGGCTGAGGAGCCGCCGGCTGAGGAGCCGCCGGCTGAGGAGCCGCCGGCTGAGGAGCCGCCGGCTGAGGAGCCGCCGGCTGAGGAGCCGCCGGCTGAGGAGCCGCCGGCTGAGGAGCCCCCGGCTGAGGACCCCCCGGCTGAGGAGCCCCCGGCCGAGGAGCCCCCGGCTGAGGAGCCCCCGGCCGAGGAGCCCCCGGCCGAGGAGCCCCCGGCCGAGGAGCCCCCGGCCGAGGAGCCCCCGGCCGAGGAGCCCCCGGCCGAGGAGCCCCCGGCCGAGGAGCCCCCGGCCGAGGAGCCCCCGGCCGAGGAGCCGCCGGCCGAGGAGCCGCCGGCCGAGGAGTGGACGGAGCTGGACGTCGTCGCGTTCGGGGATGGGCTCCGCGCCCAGATCGGTCACCTGACAGCCGGCGAGGGCTACGTCATCACCATCGAGGCGCGCGCCGGGGACACCGACAGCGTCGACAGCAACGAGTACCCCGTCCTCGTCCTGGACGACGCCTGCGACACCGGCGGCGAGACCGGCGGCGACACCGGCGGTGAGACCGGTGGCGACACGGGCGGTGAGACCGGTGGCGACACGGGTGGCGACACGGGTGGCGACACGGGTGGCGAGACCGGTGGCGAGACCGGTGGCGACACGGGCGGCGAGACCGGTGGCGAGACCGGTGGCGAGACCGGTGGCGACACGGGCGGCGAGACCGGTGGCGACACGGGCGGCGAGACCGGTGGCGACACGGGCGGCGAGACCGGTGGCGAGACCGGTGGCGACACGGGCGGCGAGACCGGTGGCGACACGGGCGGCGACACGCCTCCGGTCGACGTCCCGGTGACGACCCCCCCGGTGACCACGGTCCCGGACAACGGTGGCACCCCGCAGGCCACGCCGGTCGTGCCCCAGACGGTCCCGACCACGCCGTTCCTGCTGACCACCGATCAGGGTGCGGACACCCAGCTCACCGTCGGCGAGAAGGTCCGCGTCACCGGTGAGGGCTTCAAGCCCCTGACGAGCGTCTCGGTGATCATCTACTCCGAGCCGCGGGTCCTGACCACCGTCCTCACCGACGCCAACGGCTCGTTCTCCGTCGAGGTCACCATCCCCGCGGACCTGCCGGCCGGCAACCACTCCCTCGTGGCCTCCGGTGTCGACTCCAGCGGTGCCGAGCGGTTCGTCCGCCTGGACGTGACCGTCGACCAGGTCGGCGCGGTCGTCGTCAACACCACCTCGGCCGACGGGTCGCTGGCCTACACCGGCGCTGAGCCGCTGGTCCCGGCGCTGCTCGGTGGCGGCGCTCTGCTGGGCGGTGGTCTGCTCCTGGTGGCGTCCCGTCGTCGCAAGGTCGCGCAGCTCTGACCGGCTGACCCGCACCACCTGACCCACGGCCCCGGCGGTCGCACCCACGAGGTGTACGCCGGGGCCGTGGGCGTTGGCCGCACAGGAGTCACCGCCGCCTCCGGCCCCAGTCCTGGCTGGCTGGAGTCCAGACACGGCGGGCCCGCCGCCCGACCCTGCGTCGTACGGCCTCCCGAGGGGGCTCCGTCAGTCGCGCGGGCGGACCCCGTCGGGCAGGTGGTCGGCCGGCACGCTGTCGAGGCCCGTGGGCTGGTGCGCCGCCGCCTCGTGCCGCCCACCGGCGGGCGTGCCACCGGCGGGCGTGCCACCGGCGGGCGTGCCACCGGCGTCGGCCGGCGTCCCGACGGGCTGCCCGGTGCCGCCCGGCACCTCGCCGGTGCGGTCGGCGCCGTCGACCGGCGGCTCCACCGAGGTCGGTGCGGCGGCACCGGCCGCGTGCGCCGCGGCCGCCGCCGGGGAGTCGCCGGCCTCGCCGTCGCCGGCCTGCGCCGCCTGGATGCCGGACTGGGTGCGCAGCGCCAGCTGGGGCAGGAAGAGCAGCACGAAGAAGCCGATCGCCACCACGCACGCCGCGATGAGGAAGACCAGGTCCAGGGTGTCGGCGAAGCCGGCCTTGAACGGCTCGGCCAGCACCGGGTCGATGGTCTGCACGAACGACGTGTCGCCCAGGTCGCTGCCGGCGTCGCTGAGCTGCTGCAGCTGGCCGGGGTCGGCCGCGGCGGCCTGCTGGAACGCCGGGTCGCCCTGCGCGGCGCCGTAGGCGCCCTCGACCCGGCCCGGCAGGGCGCTGAACAGCACCGACAGGAAGACCGCCGTCCCCAGCGTGCCGCCCATCTGCCGGAAGAAGGTGACCGAGGACGTGGCGACGCCGATCTCCCGCGGGCTGACCGCGTTCTGCACGGCCAGGATCACCGGCTGGAAGTTGAAGCCGAGGCCCACGCCCATCAGCAGCATGAACGGCACGAGCGTCCACACCGAGGTGTCGGCCCCGACGACGACGGACAGCGCGAGCAGGGCGGCGACGATGAACACCGTGCCGACCAGCGGGAAGATCTTGTACTTGCCGGTGCGGGACGTGGTCTGACCGGCGACCACCGAGCCCGCCATGATGCCCATCACCAGCGGGATCATCTGCAGGCCCGCCTCGGTGGGGCTGGAGCCGTGCACGATCTGCAGGTACTGCGGCAGCAGCAGGATGCCGCCGAACATGCCGGCGCCCAGCACGATGCTGGCCACGCTGCTGACGGCAAAGGTGCGGTTGCCGAACATCCGCAGCGGCAGCAGGGCGTCGTCCCCGTAGGCCCGCTCGGCCAGCACGAACAGCACGAACCCGACCGCCGCGACGACGTAGCAGACCACCGCGCCGGTGGAGCCCCAGCCCCAGATCCGGCCCTGCTCGGCGACGACGAGCAGGGGCACCAGGAAGGTGATCAGGGCCAGCGCACCGGGGACGTCGATCCGGTGCTCCCGCTTGGTGTGCGGCAGGTGCAGCACCTTGAACACGACGGCGAAGGCGAGGATGCCCAGCGGCACGTTGACGTAGAAGATCCAGCGCCATCCGGTGATGCCCAGGATCGAGTCCTGGCCGGACAGGAAGCCGCCGATGACCGGCCCGAGCACGCTCGAGGTGCCGAACACGGCCATGAACCACCCCTGGTACTTGGCCCGCTCCCGCGGCGGCACGATGTCGGCGATGATCGCCAGGGCCAGCGACATCAGGCCACCGGCGCCGATGCCCTGGATCGCCCGGTAGACGGCCAGCTGGTACATCGAGTCGGCGAGCCCGCAGAGCATCGAGCCGACGACGAACACGGCGATGGCGAAGAGGTAGAAACCCCGCCGGCCGTACATGTCGCTCAACTTCCCGTACAGCGGGGTGGCGATCGTCGAGGTGATCAGGAACGACGTCGTCGCCCAGGCCTGCAGGTCGTAGCCCTGCAGGTCGTCGGCGATCGTGCGGATCGCGGTGGAGACGACGGTCTGGTCGAGCGCGGCCAGGAACATGCCGAGCAGCAGGCCGACCAGGATCGTCATGATCTGGCGGTGGCTGAACGTCCCGGAGGCGTCCGGGACGGCGGCGGCCCGGGGGCCCCGGCGTCCGGCTGCCCCGCGGTCGGTGGTCTGGGTCATCGGTCCTTCTCGGGGAGGTCCACGGCGCCGTCCGGGGCGGTGCCGGCGGGGGCGACGTGGTCGGTGAGGTCGCTGACGAAGCGGTGCAGCTGACGGGTGAAGGTGGTCAGTTCCTCCGGTGTCCAGCCGGCGGTGACCCGGGCCAGGACGTCGTCCCGCTCGCGCCGCATCTGCTGCAGCTCGCGCTCACCGGCCGGGGTGACGACGAGCCGGCTGGCCCGGCCGTCGGCCTCGTCGGCGACCCGGCGGACCAGGCCGCGCTCGACGAGCAGGGTGACGTGCCGGCTGACGGTGGACGGGTCGGCGTGCACCTGCTCGGCCAGGGCGCCCTGCCGCAGCGGGCCCAGCCGGGTGAGCGGGAACAGCAGCACGTGCGCGGCGCGTTCCCGTGCTTCGGGACCCTGCCCGCTGTCGGTCATCTGCGCCTTCAGCACGTGCATCACCCGGACCAGCCGGACCAGCTCGTCCGACAGCGAGACGTCGGACGGCGGGTCGGCGGTGGGGCGGTCGGGCATGACGGGCTCCGGAGGTCGGCGGCGGGCGCGACGGTGCGCCGGAGACCCGTGCACGGTACAACCCGTTGCGCCGTGCACGCAACGGACTCCCGCCGGCCCGGATGGGACCCTGGACGCCTGACCCGTGGAAGGAACTGCGAGCACCCCGTGACCACCCCGCACGACGACCTCCGGTCGCGGCTGTCCGCGCTGACCCTCACCGACGAGCACCGGCTCCGCCGGCGGCTGGACGGCACCCGCCGCACCCGGGACGCCGAGGCCCGCGCCAAGCAGCAGGAGCGCATCGCCGCGGACGTCGCGGTCGCCGAGGAGCGCATCGCCCGCCGGCGCGCCGCCGTCCCGGTCGTCCGCTACCCGGAGGAGCTGCCGGTCAGCCAGCGGCGCGACGACATCGCCGCCGCGCTGCGCGGCTCTCAGGTCGTGGTGGTCGCCGGCGAGACCGGTTCGGGGAAGACCACCCAGCTGCCCAAGATCCTGCTGGAGCTGGGCCGCGGCGTCCGCGGCCGGATCGGGCACACCCAGCCGCGGCGGATCGCGGCCCGCACGGTGGCCGAGCGGATCGCCGAGGAGCTGGACAGCCCGCTGGGCGACGTCGTCGGCTGGAAGGTCCGGTTCACCGACGAGGTGGGCGACCGGACGCTGGTGAAGCTGATGACCGACGGCGTGCTGCTGGCCGAGGTGCAGCGCGACCGGATGCTCCGCCAGTACGACACGATCATCATCGACGAGGCGCACGAGCGGAGCCTCAACATCGACTTCCTGCTGGGCTACCTGGCCCGGCTGCTGCCCCGCCGCCCGGACCTGAAGCTGGTCATCACCTCGGCGACCATCGACGTCGACCGGATCGCCGCGCACTTCTCCACCGGCGGCGCCGAGGTGCCGGTGGTCGAGGTCAGCGGGCGCACCTACCCGGTCGAGGTGCGCTACCGGCCCGTCGTCGACCCCGAGGACCCGGCCGCCGACCCCGACCGGGACCAGGTCAGCGCCATCGTCGACGCCTGCGCCGAACTGGTCGCCGAGGGCCCCGGCGACGTGCTGGTCTTCCTCGCCGGCGAGCGCGAGATCCGGGACACCGCCGAGGCGCTGGGCGGGACGACGGAGCGCGGCGGGGCGCCGATCGACGTGCTCCCGCTGTACTCCCGGCTCAGCGCCGCCGACCAGCACAAGGTGTTCCAGGCCCACACCCGGCGGCGGATCGTGCTGGCCACCAACGTCGCCGAGACCTCGCTCACCGTGCCCGGCATCAAGTACGTGGTCGACCCCGGCACGGCCCGCATCTCCCGGTACAGCCATCGCACCAAGGTCCAGCGCCTGCCGATCGAGCCGATCAGCCAGGCGTCGGCGCGGCAGCGCTCCGGCCGGTGCGGCCGGACCAGCGAGGGCATCGCGATCCGGCTGTACAGCGAGGCCGACCACGACGGCCGGCCGGAGTACACCGACCCGGAGATCCTGCGCACCAACCTCGCGTCGGTGCTGCTGCAGATGGCCTCCCTCGAGCTGGGCGACGTCGCGGAGTTCCCCTTCATCGACCCGCCGGACCGGCGCGCGGTCGCCGACGGCGTGGCGTTGCTGGAGGAGCTCGGCGCGCTGACGCCCGAGGGGGCGCTCACCCCCACCGGCCGGTCCCTGGCCGCCCTGCCGCTGGACCCGCGGATCGCCCGGATGGTGGTCGAGGCCGACCGCCGCGGCGTGCTCGAGGAGGTGCTGGTCATCGCCGCCGGGCTCACCGTGCAGGACGTCCGCGAGCGCCCGGCCGAGCACCAGCAGGCCGCCGACGAGCTGCACAAGCGGTTCGCCGACGAGAACTCCGACTTCCTGGCGCTGCTCAACCTGTGGCGGTACCTGGAGGAGCAGGCCCGGGAGCTGTCGGGGAACCAGTTCCGGCGCACCGTGAAGCGGGAGTTCCTGCACTACTTGCGGATCCGCGAGTGGCAGGACCTGCACGGCCAGCTGCGCAGCACCGCCCGCCGGCTGGGCATGACCACCGGCGCGCTCGCCCCGGCGCCGGACGAACGCGGCGTGACGGCGTCCCTGCTGGCCGGGCTGCTCTCCCAGATCGGCACCCAGACCGAGCCGGCGAAGGGCGACCGCCGTCCGGTGCGCGAGTACCTGGGCACCCGCGGCACCCGGTTCGTGATCGCCCCGGGCACCCCGCTGGCGAGGAAGCCGCCGCGCTGGGTGGTCGCCGCCGAGCTGGTCGAGACGAGCCGGCTGTTCGCCCGCACGGTCGCCCGGGTCGACCCCGAGGTGGTCGAGCGGCTGGCCGACCACCTGGTCAAGCGCCAGTACAGCGAGCCGCGGTGGGACGCCAAGCGCGGCTCGGTGGTCGCCACCGAGCGGGTCACCCTCTACGGCCTGCCGCTGGTCGTCGGCCGGCGGGTGCAGTACGGCTCGATCGACCCGGTCGTGAGCCGCGAGCTGTTCATCCGGCACGCCCTGGTGCAGGGCGAGTGGACGACGCACCACCGCTTCTGGGCCGACAACGCCCGGGCCATCGAGCGGGTCGCCGAGCTGGAGGAGCGCGCCCGCCGCCGGGACATCCGGGTCGACGACGAGACGCTGTTCGAGCTCTACGACGCCCGGCTCCCCGCCGACGTCGTCTCCACCCGGCACTTCGACCGCTGGTGGAAGGAGGCCCGGCGGAGCACGCCGGACCTGCTCACCTTCACCCCGGAGATGCTCACCAACGCCGCGGCGGCCGGCCAGGTGCAGGAGGCCGACTACCCCGACGAGGTGCACCTGACCCAGGGCCTGACCCTGCCGCTGTCCTACGCGTTCGCGCCCGGGGCGGCCGAGGACGGCGTCACCGTCGACGTGCCGCTCGGCGTGCTGGACACCGTCGCCGAGCGGACGTCGGGGGAGTCGCTGGCCTTCACCGTGCCCGGCCAGCGCGCGGAGCTGGTCACCGAGCTGCTCCGGTCGCTGCCCAAGCAGCTGCGCCGCGGGCTGGTGCCGATCCCGGACCGGGTGCGCGAGGTGCTGCCGCACATCGACCCGACCGAGCCGCTGCTGCCGGCGCTGGAGCGGGAGCTGCGCCGGGCCACCGCCGTCACCGTCCCGCGGGACGCCTGGCGCCCCGCGGAGGTGCCCGCCCACCTGCGGGCCACCTACCGGGTGCTCGACGACCAGCAGCGGCCGCTCGCCCAGGGCAAGGACCTCGCCGCGCTGCGGGCCCAGGTCGCCCCGCAGGCCCGGGCCAGCCTGGCCCGCGCGGCCTCGACCTACGAGCGCACCGGGCAGACCGGCTGGACCTTCGGCGACCTGCCGGCCACCGTCGAGGTCGACCGCGGCGGGCACCCGGTGACCGCCTTCCCGGCGCTGGTCGACGAGGGGCAGACCGTCGGCGTCCGCGTCGTCCCGACCGAGGCGGAGGCGACCCGGCTGGCCTGGCGGGGCGCCCGCCGGCTGGTGCTGGTCACCACCCCGTCGCCGGTCAAGCAGGTGGTCAAGGGCCTGTCCCCGCGCTCCCGGCTGGCGCTCCAGTTCAACCCGGACGGCGAGATCCCCGACCTGGTCGCCGACTGCGCGGACGCGGCCGCCGACGAGCTGGTCGCCGCGGCCGGCGGTCCGCCGCGCACCGAGGCGGCCGCGACCGCGCTCGTCGCCGCGGCGCGCGAGCAGCTGCTTCCGCTGACCGCCGACGCCGTCCGGCGGGTGGAGGCGGTGCTCACCCAGGCCCGCGAGGTCGCCGTCGCCATCGGCGCGGCCCCGGGACGACGGGTGCCCGAGGCCGCGATCGCGGACCTGCGCCGGCAGATGACCGGGCTGCTGCACCGGGGGTTCGTGGCCACCACCGGCCGCCGGCGGCTCCCCGACCTGGTGCGGTACCTCACCGCGATGGCGCACCGGCTGGAGAAGCTGCCGGCCACCGCCGCCCGCGACGCGCTGTGGACCGCCCAGGTCGCCGCGGTCACCGCGGAGTACGAGCAGCTGCGCGCGCAGCTGCCGCCCACCGGGGCGCCCGACGACCCGGTGGCCCGGGTGCGCTGGATGATCGAGGAGCTGCGGGTGGGCCTGTTCGCCCAGCACATCGGCACCCCGCGGCCGGTGTCCGAGCAGCGGGTGTTCAAGGCGATCGACCAGCTGACCGCCTGAGAGGACGTGCCGACGGCGCCGCCGACTGCCGAGAAGGAGGACGTGGCCTCCTTCAGCGCGAGCATCGACCTGCCGCCCGTGCCCAGCAGCGTGCCGCTGGCACGGCAGCTGGTGAGGAACGTGCTGCACACCTGGGCGGCACCGCAGGACCGGCTGGACGCCGAGCTGCTGGTGACCGAGCTGGTGGCCAACGTCGTCGACCACGCCCGGGTCGACGTGCTGACCCTCGAGCTGGCGCTGGCCGGGGCGTGGCTGCGGATCGGGGTCGTCGACGGCGACGCGGTCCGTCCGGTGCTCCGCGAGCTGTCGACCGCCCACGAGCGTGGCCGCGGCATGCAGCTGGTCGCGGCGATCGCCGACCGCTGGGGTGCCGAGGACCACGAGGGCGGCAAGCGGGTGTGGGTCGAGCTCTCGCCGACGCTGGTGGGCGAGCCCGGCTGACCGGTCTGGTTTGCCGGGTCCGACCGGCGGGGACGGTCGCGGGGACACCCACCGATCGACGAAGGAGTCCTCGATGACCGCACCCGACAGCCACGACGTCGAAGCAGCCGGCGAGAAGCTGACCGACGGGGAGATGGTCGAGGCCGTCGCCGGCTCGACCGACAGCGCCTCGGAGAACGCCGACAAGGCCGGCAAGGACTGGAACGGCGAGGCCGCGGAGGCCCCCCAGCCGGGCGCCGCGACGGACCCCTCCGCCTGACCTCTCGACCTGGCCCGGCGCGACGCCGTCCGACCGCCCGGCGAGAGGTCCGGACGGCGCCGCAGGGCGCCGGTGGAGGCCGTCGGACGGGTGTGCCTTCCGCCCCACGGGGGGTCGAGTGGCCACGATCACATCGTCTGGCACAGTCTGCCTTGTCACGGTCGACGCAGGCAGGAGAGCGCATGAGCATCCTCGGTACCCGGGTGGTCCGCACGGAGGACCCGCTGTTCCTCACCCAGGGGGCGGTCTACACCGACGACCTCACCGACGAACGGCTCACCGGGGCGCTGCACGCCACGCTGGTGCGCTCCACCGTCGCGCACGGTCGGGTCCTGTCGGTGGACACGTCGGCCGCCCTGGAGGCCCCCGGCGTCGTCGCGGTGGTCACCGCGGCCGACCTCGCCGACCTCACGCCCATCCCCACGGGCTTCCCGTTCGTCGACGCCAAGTACACCCGCCCCTGGCTGGCCTCGGACGTGGTGCGCTTCGTCGGCGACATCATCGCCGTCGTCCTCACCGAGGAGCGCTACCAGGGCGAGGACGCCGCGGAGATGGTCGCGGTCGACATCGACCCGCTGCCGGCCGTCGTCGGCACGGTCGCCTCGGCCAGCGACGAGGTGGTGCTCTTCCCCGAGGTCGGCACCAACGTGATCGCCTCCTTCGGCGAGCCGGCCCCGGACGACTTCTTCGACGGCTGCGAGGTGGTGGTCCGCCAGCGGATCATCAACCAGCGCGTCGCGCCCGTGCCGCTGGAGACCCGGGCCGCGTCCGCGGTCTGGGGCGCCGACGGCCGGGTCACCCTGTGGTGCTCCAACCAGGGTGCCCAGATGGCCAAGGCGCAGGTCGCCGCGTGGCTGGGCCTCGACCCGGCCCTGGTGCACCTGATCACGCCCGCGGTCGGCGGCGGCTTCGGCGCGAAGATCGGTGCCGACCCCGAGTTCGCCCTGGTCGCCCAGGTCTCGAAGCTCGTGCAGCGCCCGGTGCGCTGGGCGGAGAGCCGCTCGGAGAACCTGGTGGGGATGCTGCACGGCCGCGGCCAGGACCACCAGATCGCCATCGGCGGGCGCCGGGACGGCACGATCGAGGCCTACAGCCTCATCGCCGACCAGGACGCCGGGGCCTACCCGCGGTTCGCGGTGGTGCTGCCGACGCTGACGATGCTGATGACCGCCGGGGTCTACGCCTTCCCCAAGGTGCACGCCCAGGCCCGGGTGCTGGCCACCAACACCACCTCCATCGGCGCCTACCGCGGCGCCGGCCGGCCGGAGGCCACCGCGGCGGTCGAGCGGGCGGTCGACCTGTTCGCCGCCGAGATCGGGATGGACCCGGCCGAGGTGCGCCGGATCAACCTCATCCCGCCGTTCGACACCCCGCACACCACGTCGATGGGCGCCACCTACGACAACGGCGACTACGCCGCCGCGCTGGAGAAGGCGCTGGCCGCGGCGGGCTACGACGAGCTGCGGGCCGAGCAGGCCCGCCGCCGCGAGGCCGGCGACGTCCGCCAGCTGGGCATCGGGCTGTCGGTCTACGTCGAGATCACCGGCGCCGGCGGGGAGTCCGGTGCGCCGACCGAGGACGCGACCGTCGAGGTCCACCCCGACGGGACGGCGACGATCCTCACCGGCACCTCGCCGCACGGCCAGGGGCACGCCACCGCCTGGGCGATGATCGCCAGCGACCAGCTGGGCATCCCGCTGGACAAGATCACCGTGCTGCACGGCGACACCGACCTGGTGCCCAAGGGCGGCGGGACGATGGGCTCCCGCAGCCTGCAGCAGGGCGGCGCGGCGGTGCACCAGGCCGCCGGCGAGCTCGTCGAGCTGGCCCGCAAGCGCGCGGCCGAGAAGCTCGAGGCCAACCCGGAGGACCTCGTGGTCGACCTGGGCCTGGCCGGGCTGGCGGTGCGCGGCACCCCGGGCGTGGGCGTCACCTTCGCCGAGCTGGCCGCCGACGAGCAGCTGCTCGTGCAGACGACCTTCAGTGCCGCGGCGCCGACGTTCCCCTTCGGGGCGCACGTCGTCGTCGTCGAGGTGGACGTGGAGTCCGGCAAGGCCGAGGTCGTCCGCGTGGTCGCCGTCGACGACGCCGGGACGATCCTCAACCCGCTGCTGGCCGACGGCCAGCGGCACGGCGGGCTGGCCCAGGGCGTGGCCCAGGCGCTGCTCGAGGAGGTCCTCTACGACGAGGACGGCAACCCCACCACCTCGACGCTGGCCGACTACCCGTTCATCTCCGCCACGGAGCTGCCCAGCTTCGAGCTCGTCGACATGGCCACGCCCACGCCGATGAACCCGCTGGGCGCCAAGGGCATCGGCGAGGCAGGCACCATCGGGTCGACGCCGGCGACCCAGAACGCCGTCATCGACGCGGTCGCCCACCTCGGCGTCCGGCACGTCGACATGCCGACCACGCCCATGCGGGTGTGGCGGGCGATCCAGCAGGCCGCAGGCCAGGGAGGCAACTGATGCAGGTCTCGATCACCGTCAACGGACAGCAGCGCACCGACGAGGTGGAGCCGCGGCTGTTGCTGGCGCACTACCTGCGGGAGACCTGCGGGCTCACCGCGACCAACATCGGGTGCGACACCACCTCGTGCGGTGCGTGCACGGTCGTCGTCGACGGGCTGTCGGTGAAGTCGTGCACGGTCCTGGCGGCCTCGACCGACGGCGGCGAGGTGACCACGCTGGAGGGCCTGGCCGGTCCGGACGGCGAGCTGCACCCGATGCAGGCCGCCTTCCGCGCCGAGCACGGCCTGCAGTGCGGGTTCTGCACGCCGGGCATGGTGATGGCCGCGATCGGGGTGCTCGCCGACAACCCGGACCCCTCCGACCGCGAGGTCCGCGAGGGCCTGGAGGGCAACCTCTGCCGGTGCACCGGCTACCACAACATCGTGCGCGCGGTGCAGGCCGCGGCGAAGGCCGGCCCGGCCGCCGGCCAGGTCCCGCAGGCCCAGGAGGTGGAAGCATGACCGAGCTCGCGAGGTCATGGGAAGACACAGCATCCCGGGTCGCTGACCCGACGAGCGTCAGCGAGGAGGGCCAGTGATCCCCTCGCCGTTCGAGTACGTGAAGGTGCGCTCGGTCGACGAGGCGCTGTCGGCGCTGGCCGAGCACGGTGAGGACGCCAAGTTCCTGGCCGGTGGGCACTCGCTGCTGCCGATCATGAAGCTGCGGCTCTCGGTGCCCTCGACGCTGGTCGACATCAGCGGCATCACCGACCTGTCCTACGTGCGGGTCGAGGGCGACCAGGTGGCGATCGGGGCCCTCACCCGGCACCACGAGCTGGAGCGCTCCGACGTCGCCCGCGCCGAGGTGTCGATCCTGCCGCACGTCGCCGGCCGGGTCGGCGACCCGCAGGTGCGGCACCGCGGCACGATCGGCGGCACGGTCGCGCACAGCGACCCTGCCTCCGACCTGCCGACGGCGCTGCTCGCGCTGGACGGCACCGTGGTCGTGCAGGGCCCGGGCGGCCGTCGGGAGATCCCGGTGACCGAGTTCTGGCTCGGCTTCTTCGAGACCGCGCTGGCCCCCGACGAGCTGGTCATCGAGGTCCGCGTCCCGCGGACCGGTGCCGACGGCTGGGGGTACGAGAAGTTCACCCGCCGGGAGAACGACTGGCCGATCGTGGCCGCGGCCGCCGTCCAGGGCCGGGTCGCGCTGGCCAACATGGCCGGCGCCGTCGTCCGGGCGACCGCGACCGAGGAGGCGCTGGCCCGCGGCGCGTCCATCGCCGAGGCCGCCGCGCTGGCCGACCAGGGCACCTCCCCGGGGTCGGACATGCACGGGGACGCCGAGTACCGCCGGCACCTGGCCCGGCTGCTCACCCGCCGCGCCCTGGAGCGCGCCGCCGCTTGACCCAACGCTCCAACGCGAAGATGGCCATCTTCGCCCTCCCCGTGGGGGCGGAGATGGCCATCTTCGCGTCGGGGGTCAGCCGGCGGGGGTGAGCATCCCGGCGCCGACGGTGGCGTTGGTCGCCTCGTCGACGAGGATGAACCGGCCGGTGACCCGGTTGCGGTGGTAGTCGTCGACGAACAGCGGCTGGGTGGTGCGCAGCCGCACCCGGCCGATGTCGTTGAGCCCCAGGCTCGGGGCGTCGGTCTCCCGGTGCAGGGTGTTGACGTCGAGCCGGTACTGCAGCTCCTTGACCATCGCGCGCACCGTGCGGGTGGTGTGCTTCACCGCGAGCCGCATCCGCGGCACCAGCGGGGTGTCGGCCATCCAGCAGACCAGCGCGTCCAGGTCCTGGGTCACGTGCGGGGCGTTGTGCGGCCGGCAGATCAGGTCGCCGCGGGACACGTCGAGGTCGTCGGTGAGCCGCACGGTCACCGACATCGGCGGGAAGGCGGCGTCCACCGGCCCGTCCGGGCCGTCGATCGCGGCGATCGTCGTCGTCAGGCCGCTGGGCAGCACCTGCACCTCGTCGCCGGGGCGCAGGACGCCGGCGGCGACCCGGCCGGCGTAGCCGCGGTAGTCGTGGAACGCGTCGGACTGCGGGCGGATGACGTACTGCACCGGGAAGCGGGTGTCGACGAGGTTGCGGTCGCTGGCCACGTGCACGTGCTCGAGGTGGTGCAGCAGCGACGTGCCCTCGTACCAGGGCATGTTCGCCGAGCGGGTGACGACGTTGTCGCCCTGCAGCGCGGAGATCGGCACGACGGTGAGGTCCGGGACGTCGAGCTTGGCGGCGAAGGCGGAGAACTCGTCGCGGATGCGCTCGTAGACCTCCTCCGACCAGTCGACGAGGTCCATCTTGTTGACCGCGACGACCAGGTGCGGCACCCGCAGCAGCGAGGCGAGGAAGGCGTGCCGGCGGCTCTGCTCGACCATGCCCTTGCGCGCGTCGACCAGCACGATGGCCAGGTCGGCGGTGGAGGCGCCGGTGACCATGTTCCGGGTGTACTGCACGTGCCCGGGGGTGTCGGCGAGGATGAAGGTGCGCCGCGGCGTGGTGAAGTACCGGTACGCGACGTCGATGGTGATGCCCTGCTCGCGCTCGGCCCGCAGCCCGTCGGTGAGCAGCGCCAGGTCGACGTAGTCGCCGCGGCTGGCCCGCTCGATCGCGGCGTACTGGTCCTCGAACACGGCCTTGCTGTCGAACAGCAGCCGGCCGATCAGCGTGCTCTTGCCGTCGTCCACGGAGCCGGCGGTGGCGATCCGCAGCATGTCCTTGCGGGCGTGCGCGATCTCCGCGGCGGCCTCGGCGGCGGCGGAGTGGACGTCGATGGGGGCGGCCATCAGAAGTACCCCTCCTTCTTGCGGTCCTCCATGGCGGCGTCGCTGACCTTGTCGTCGCCACGGGTGGCGCCGCGCTCGGTCAGCCGGGTCACCGCGATCTCGGCGATGACCTCCTCGACGTTGCTGGCGGTGGAGCGGACCGCCGCGGTCAGGTTGGCGTCGCCGACGGTGCGGTAGCGGACGCTCTCGTGCAGCACCTGCTCGCCGTCCCGGGGCGTGATGAACTCGTTGACCGCGTAGAGCATCCCCTGCCGGTCGACCACGCCCCGCTCGCGCGCCAGGTACAGCTGCGGGATCGCGATCTCCTCCTGGGCGATGTAGCCCCAGATGTCCAGCTCGGTCCAGTTCGACAGCGGGAACACCCGGATCGACTCCCCGAGGTGGGTGCGGCTGTTGTAGAGGTCCCACAGCTCCGGGCGCTGGTTCTTCGGGTCCCACTGGCCGAACTCGTCGCGGAAGGAGAACACCCGCTCCTTGGCCCGCGCCTTGTCCTCGTCGCGCCGCGCGCCGCCGAACAGGGCGGTGAAGCCGTGCTGCTCGACGGCGTCCAGCAGCACCGGGGTCTGGATCCGGTTGCGGGAGCCGTTGGGCTCCTCGCGCACCGTGCCGGCGGCGATCGCATCGGGCACCGAGGCGATGACGAGCTCCACGCCCAGCTCGGCGACCCGCTTGTCGCGGAACTCGAGCACCTCGGGGAAGTTCAGCCCGGTGTCGATGTGCATCACCGGGAAGGGGATGCGGGCGGGCGCGAAGGCCTTGCGGGCGAGCTCCAGCATCACGATGGAGTCCTTGCCGCCGGAGAAGAGCAGCACCGGCCGCTCGGACTCGGCGGCCACCTCGCGCAGCACGTGGATGGACTCGGCCTCCAGCGTCTGCAGCTGGGTGAGCCGGTGGTCGACGGTGGTCACGCTGAGGGGCTCCCGGGAGTCGGGGACGGCGGCAGGTGCCGCCGGACGGCGACGGGTTCGAGCAGGGCAACCCGATCAGGGTGATGGGGATTCCCGGCACCAGTGTCCGTCATGGCCCCGGGCGGGCCGTCGTGTGGGGCCGGTCAGGAGGCTGCCGGCCCGGTCTCCGGGGGCGGGGCCGGCGGGCCCGACCGCGGCAGCCGGACGGCGAACGTCGCGCCCTCGCCGGGAGCGGTGGACAGCTCGACGGTGCCGCCGTGCGCCGCGACCAGCGAGGCCACGATGGACAGCCCCAGCCCGGTGCCGCCGGCCGCGCGGGTGCGGGAGGCGTCCGCCCGGTAGAACCGTTCGAAGACCCGGTCGGCGTCCCCGGGGGCGAGCCCCGGGCCCTCGTCGCTGACCGCGAGCACCACGACGCCGGGGTCCACGGGGTCCTCCGACAGCCGCACCGTCACCCGGGCGTCGACCGGGGTGTGGGTGAGCGCGTTGGTCACCAGGTTGCCGACGACCTGGCGCAGCCGCGCCTCGTCGCCGTTGACCACCGGGACGTCGGTGAGGGACTCGTCCAGCAGCAGGGAGACCGGGCGGTCGGGCTGCACGGCCCGGGCGTCGTGGACGGCGTCCCCGGCGAGCTCGGCGAGGTCGACCGGGCCGAGGGTGAGCGGCCGCTGCTGGTCCAGCCGGGCCAGCTGCAGCAGGTCCTCGACCAGCAGGCCCATCCGGGTCGCCTCGGCCTCGATCCGGGACAGCACCCGGCCGGTCTCCTCCGCACCCCGGACGGCGCCCTGCCGGTGCAGCTCGGCGAACCCGCGGATGGAGGTGAGCGGGGTGCGCAGCTCGTGGCTGGCGTCGGCGACGAACCGGCGCATCCGGGCCTCGGAGGCGACGGCCTGCTCCTCGGAGGCCTGCTGGGCGCGGAAGGAGCTCTCGATCCGGCCGAGCATCCCGTTGAGCGCGCGGGACAGCCGGCCGACCTCGGTGCGCTCGTCGCCCCCGGGCACCCGGCGCGACAGGTCACCGGCGGCGATCGCCCGGGCGGTGTCCTCCACCTCCTGCAGCGGCCGCAGGCTGTTGCGCACCAGCAGGTGGCCGGCCAGCGCCATCGCGGCCAGCACCAGGAGCCCGATCACCAGCTGGATGCGCACCAGCCGGGTGACGACGGCCTTGTCCTCGCCCAGGTCGCTGCCGACGACGATGGCGAGGTCGTCGCTGACCGGGGCGACGACGAGCCGCCAGCTGGTGCTGCCGTCCTGCGAGCCGACGGTGAACGTCTTCTTGCCGTAGTCGCCGGCGTTGCCGGCGTCGAGGTCGTCGAGGTCGGGCAGCGAGGAGTACGAGCCGCGGACGACGTACTCGCGCTCCACCCCGCCCGGCCCGAGGCAGGCCAGGTACGCGCCGGGGATGGCGATCCGGGGCTGGCTGCAGACCACGCCGAGCGTCGCGGCGTCCTGCGAGGCGACCTCGGAGATCGCCTCGCCGAGCTGCTCGTCCTGCTGGTCGAGCAGGTAGCCGCGCAGCAGCGAGGTGGCCGCGAACCCGGTCGAGGTCAGCGCGACGGTGACCAGCAGGACCAGCAGCGCGACGAGGGTGACCCGAAGCGGGACCCGCGGGCCGGGGTGCACCGGGTCGGCCCGGTCGGGGACGGGCTCGGACCCGGGTGCCGGCGCGGCCGCCGGGTCGACCGGCGGCGACGCCGTCGTCACGTGCCGCGCGGCAGGCGCAGGGAGTACCCCACGCCGCGCAGGGTGTGCAGCAGCCGGGGCTCGGTGGTGTCGACCTTGCGTCGCAGGTAGGAGATGTAGGACTCCACGACGTTCGCCTCGCCGTTGAAGTCGTAGTTCCACACGTGGTCGAGGATCTGCGCCTTGGACAGCACCCGGCCGGCGTTGGTCATCAGGTAGCGCAGCAGCTTGAACTCGGTGGGAGAGAGGCTGACCAGCTTCCCGGCCTTGAGGACCTCGTGCGACTCCTCGTCCAGCTCGATGTCGGCGAAGGTCAGCCGCGGGGCCTCGGCGGCCCGCTGCACGCCCTGGCTGCGGCGCAGCACCGCCCGGATCCGGGCCAGCACCTCGTCCAGGCTGAAGGGCTTGGTGACGTAGTCGTCGCCGCCCAGCGTCAGCCCGGTCACCTTGTCGTCGGCGGCGTCCCGGGCGGTGAGGAACAGCACCGGCGTGTGCGTGCCGTTCTGGCGCAGCCGCCGGACGACGCCGAAGCCGTCCAGCCCGGGCATCATCACGTCGAGCACCAGCAGGTCGGGGCGGAACTGCTCGGCCACCGCGAGCGCCTGCTGGCCGTCGGGCGCGGTGGCGACCTCGAAGCCGGCGTAGCGGAGGCTGGCCGACAGCAGCTCGCGGATGTTCGGCTCGTCGTCGACGACGAGCAGCCGCGCCTCGGGCTTCCCGGTGCCCGCTGCCGGGGTGCTGGAGCTGGACACGAGCCCTCCCGATGAGCCCTGTGCGGCCGTCGTCGTCATGCCGTCAGGCTGCGACACCGGGCTGCTGCTGGGCTGGACGCTACCTGTGAGGACGCTGGGTGTGGCGCTGCCGTCAGCCGGCCGGCGACATCGCCCGCCCGCGGCGCCAGTAGCCGATGGCGTGGTGCTGGGCGCGGCGGAGCCCCCACCGGCCGCGCAGGTCCGCCCGCACGGCGCGCACGGTCGCGGACTCCGCCCCGACCCAGGCGAACAGGTCCTCCCCGTCGGGCCGGGGCAGCGCGGCGACGGCGTCGGTGAGCAGGTCGGCGTCCGGCGCTGCCGTGGTCCGGTGCAGCCAGCGCACCTCGATGCCGGCCGGGGCGACCAGCGGCTGCTCCTCCTCGGGCCCGGCGACCTCCAGCAGCGCGACCCCGCAGGTCGCCGGGTCGGCCGCGGCCAGGATCCGGCTGATCGCCGGCAGCGCCGTCTCGTCCCCGGCCACCAGCAGCCAGCCCGCCGGCGCGTCGCCCAGCGGCGCCGAGCTGGCGACCCCGAGGACGGCACCGGGCGCGGCCGCCGCGGCCCACGCGGCGGCGGGACCGTCGCCGTGCAGCACGAAGTCGACGTCCAGCTCGCCGGCGGCAGGGTCCTGCCGCCGGGAGGTGTAGCTGCGCAGGGCGACCCCGTGGCTGCCCTGCGGCCAGACGATGCGCCCGTCGCGGGCCACCTGCGGCCAGCGCGGGGCCGGGTCGCCGACGCGCGGGACCAGCAGCGCGAGGGTCGGGCCGGCCGCGGCGACGACGGGGGCCGGCGCGGTCAGGGTCACCCGGCGGACGGCGGGGGTGACGTCGCGGACCGCGGTCACGGTGAGCACGTCGACCGGGCGGACGTCGGGTGCGTCGGCGGTGACGTGCTCGGTCGGCTCCACGGGGGCCGAGCGTAACGACCGCCGGGCCGGGCGGCGGCGCAGCGGGACGGGCCGGTGCTGAACGGGGCCGACCCGGCCGGCCCCGGGGGAATGGGGCCGACCGGGCCGGCGTCTCAGGACGAGGTGCTCACGTTGCGTCACCGGCCCGTTGCGCTGGCCAGGTCGCTCTCCGTGCTTCCCCCGTGCAGTGAGCACGCTACGTGACGAGTCACCCGCCGGTACAGCTCATCCGGGCGGAGTCGACCCCTACGGGTGACACCGCTGGCGCCGCGGGCGTCCCGGGAGCGCCCCGCGGGACCGATGTGTGCCACGCGGCCGGCCCGGGCAGGCAGGCAGGACCGACCACGGAGTGGAGGACCCCGCGATGGCGCAGGAGTTCAGCAAGGGCGACCACGTCACCTGGAAGAGCCACGGGGGCGAGGCCGAGGGCACCGTCGAGGAGAAGATCACGAAGGACACCGAGGCGGCCGGTCGCACGGTCCGGGCCAGCCCGGACGACCCGCAGTACGAGGTGAAGAGCGAGAAGAGCGGCGGCACCGCCGTGCACAAGCCCGGCGCGCTGGAGAAGGACTGAGTCCCGCCGCCAGGTGCGGACGGAGGAGGCAGAGATGAGCGAGACCGAGGACACCTTCGCGGGGACGTCCGCGCGGAGCACCAAGCACTCCGCGCGTGAGGACGACGCCCTGGCCCACGAGGTCGAGGGGATGATCCGCGCCGGCCGTTCCACGCACGCCGAGGAGTGGAACGACCCCGAGCCCACCGCGGAGGGGGAACCCGACGTCGACTCCTCGCCCGCGGACACCCTCACCGGCGGCGTGCCGCAGGGCATGACGCCCGACGCCGTGGTCGCCCGGGCGGAGCTCGCCCGGTGGCTGGACCGCGCGGACTTCCCCAGCACCGGCCCGGACCTGGTCGAGGCCGCCCGCGACCACCGCGCCCCGGACGCCGTCGCCGACGAGCTGTCCCGGCTGCCGGACGGCCAGGTCTTCGAGCGGATCGGCGACGTGGTCCGGGCGCTGGGGTACCCGACCGAGACCTGAGCGGCGGGACCCGAGCGGGGCTCCCGACCGGCGTCGTCCCTGCGGGGACGGCGCCGGTCGCGCGTTCAGCGGGCGGCGCCCCCGGTGTCCTGCTCCTCCTCGGCGATCTCCTCCGCGCCGCGGCGGCGGAACAGCTTCGACCCCGGGAAGCCCTTCACCACCTGCCGCATGTCCTGCACGGTGTCCAGCAGGGCGTGCACGTCGGGCGCGACGTCGCCGAGGGTGGACAGCACCGGGACGACGTCCTCGTCCAGGTGGACGACGAGCACCGGCAGCCGGTCCATCAACTGGATCAGCGCCTGGACCTCGTCCTCGTCGAGGTGGGCGACGACCCGGTCCACCACCGGGGCCAGCGCGGCCAGCGCCGGCCGGTAGGCGTCGAGCAGCGGCTGCACCGCGGCCAGCATCGCCTCGGCCCGGTCCAGTGCGCCGTCGGCGGCGACGGTCGTCCCGGCCACCGCGCCGACCAGCTGGTCCGCGGCGTCGGAGGTGGTCCCGATCCGCGCGACCGCCGCGTCGGCGGCGTCGTTCGTGGCCCCGATCCGGGCGACCGCGTCGTCGGCGCGGGCCTGGGTGCGCCCGATCGCGTCCACGGCCTCGTCGGCGCGGGCCTGGGTGCGGCCGATGGCGCCGACGGCCTCGTCGGCGCGGGCCTGGGTGCGGCCGATGGCGCCGACGGCCTCGTCGGCGCGGGCCTGGGTGCGGCCGATGGCGCCGACGGCCTCGTCGGCGCGGGCCTGGGTGCGGCCGATGGCGCCGACGGCCTCGTCGGCGCGGGCCTGGGTGCGGCCGATGGACTCGACGGCCTCGTCGGCGGCAGCCTGGGTGCGGCTGATCGACCCGATGGCCTCGTCGGCCCGGGCCCGGGTGGCCTGGACGGCGGTGATGGCCTCGTCGGCGGCGGCCTGGCTGCCCTTGATCCGCTCCATCGCCTCGTCGGCGTGCGCGCGGGTGACCTCGATGCCGGCGACGGCCACCTCGGCCCGGTCGGCGATCCGCTCCACCCGGTCCAGCAGCACCGTGAGCCGCCCGAGCAGCCGCTCGGCGTCACCCACCGCGCCCACCACCCGGGGGAGCAGGGCCAGCGCCTCGGTGACGCCGTCGCGGAGGCCCCCGGCCGCGGACAGCACGTCGGACGGACCGGGGAAGGGCAGCTTCACCCGCCCGACGCTACGGTCCGGCGGCCGCTGCTGCCGGTCGAGACCGCCGCGGCCGCCCCGGCTGCCGCCCCGCCGACCCGCGCGGCTGCCCGTCCCGGGCGGGCTCCACCCGTATCGTGGACATCTCCGTGGACGACGGCCGAGCCGGTCCGCGGCACCAGACGAGCGGCCTCCCCGGGGGCCCCAGGACCACGACGACGGGATCATCGACCGGTGGCGGACGAGCCGACGCGGAGCGGGGGCGAGGACACCCCCAGCGCTCCGCTGACCGTGGCCGAGCTGCTCGCCCGCTCGGGTGCGGCCCCGGTGTCGCGGCGCCGGGCCGAGCGCCGGGAGACCGCGGAGGCCACCGGTCGCCAGCAGGCCGTCGGTGCCGACGGCCGCCCGGTCGGCGACCGGCCACCGCTGCGGGGCGGGGTCCGCCGCGACTCCGTCGGCCCGCCCACCGGCGGGTCCGCCCCGGTGCCGGCCACCGGCTGGCAGCCGGCGATGCCCGCCGAACAGCCCGCCGATCAGCCCGCGATGCCGGCCGGGCCGCCGACCGGGCTGTCGGTCCGCCGTCCCGAGGACGCCCGCCCGGCACCGGCCGCACAGCCACCGACCGCACAGCCACCGGCCGCGCAGCCACCGTGGCCGCAGCCGCCGGCCTCTCGGCCCCGGCCGGCACAGCAGGCCCCCGCCACCCCGCCGGCCGCCGGCCCGCCGCCGGTGCCGCCCCGCCCCGCTGCTGCCGCCGGGCCCCGGCCCGCGGCTGCCCCGGTGGCCCCGGTGGCCCCGGTCCCACCGACCCCGGCCCCCACCCCGCCGCCCGTCGTCCCGCCGCCCGTCGTCCCGCCGGCCCCGCCCCGGCCGGCCGCGGCCGCCCCGGTGCTCACCCCGGTCGTGCTGCCCGCGCCGCGGGTCGTCCCGCCGCTGTCGGTGACGCCCGCCGCCCCGAGCGGGCCCCCGGCCCTCCCGGGAACGCCGCCGGTGCCGCCGCCGTACGCCTCCGTCCCGGTGCCCGGGGTCCGGCGCAGCCAGCCGCTGCCGCCCATCCCCGGCCGCGACCTCCCGCCGCCGGTGACGGCCGCGGCACCTCCGCCGCCCCGTGCGCCGGCCAGCCCGCGTCGGCGCCGGCTGACCCGGGCGGCGCTCGCGCTGGTCGCCCTGCTCGGCCTGGTGGCCGCCTACTACGTGGGCCTGTACTTCTACGTCGACCGGTCCATCGACCGGGTCGACGCCCTGGTCGTCGACGGCCCGGAGGTGCTGGCCGCGCAGCTGCAGGAGGACGCGCAGACCTACCTGGTGGTCGGCACCGGCCTGCCGGGCCGCTCCGGCCCGGCCGCGGTGAGCACGCTGATCGCGCACGTGTCCGGGGCGGGCGAGCAGGCGGTGCTGGTCAGCGTCCCGCCGACGGCGCTGAGCGACACCCCCACCTGCCGCGACGGCGACGGCGAGGTCCGGCCGGCGGTCACCGAGCCCTTCGCCGCGGCCCTGCTCGACGGCGGCCCCTCCTGCCTGGTCCGCTCGGTGCAGCAGCTCACCGGCCTGCGGGTCGACCACTACCTGGCCGTCGACCTCGACCGGCTGCCGGACATGGTGGACGCGCTGGGCGAGGTGCCGGTCTGCCTCACCCGCCCGTCGGCCACCACCGGCGCACGGCTGGACCTGCCGGCCGGGCAGAACGCGCTCACCAGCTCCGACGTCACCGACTTCCTGCGCGGCACCGGCTCCGACGTCACCGGGTCGGCGTCCGCCCAGCGCGAGCAGCTGGTGCTCACCTCGACGCTGCGGACGGCGCTCTCCGGCGGCACGCTCGCCGACCCGCTCACCCTCACCCGCTTCCTGACCCGGGCCGCCGACGCCTTCACCGTCGACGCCGACACCACGCTGGGCGACGTCCGGGCGCTCGGCGCCACCCTCGGCGACCTGTCCGGCTCCGCCGTGGACCGCGCGGAGATCCCGGTGGCGCAGGTCGGCTACTTCCCGGTGGGCAGCGACCGGGCCGCCGTCGTGGTCGACGTGGCCGCCACCCGGGAGCTGTTCGACGCGGTGATCGACGGCGGGCGGCTGCCGGTCGCCGCCACCGCCGAGGTGCCCGACCCGGCGGCCGGTGCCGCGCCTGCCGACGCACCGGCCGACGCGCTGCCGCAGCCGGTGGCCGCCGAACCGGTGCCCGCGGGCACCGTGGTGAGCGTCGAGCCGGCCGGGGTCACCGTCGACGTGCTGGACGCCACGGGCGGGGCCCGGACCGCCGAGGTGGCCGACGGGCTGGCGTCGCTGGGCTTCCAGGTGCGCGCCCGCGGGGTCGAGCCGGCGGCCGTCGACCGGACCGTGGTCCGCTACGCCCCCGCCTCGCTCGAGGTGGCCCGCACCGTCGCCGCCGCCGTCCCGGGCTCGCTGCTGCTGGAGACCGACGAGGTCGGCACCGCCGTCCAGCTGGTCGTCGGCCCGGACTACACCGGGCTCGCCCCGGTCGCGCTCGGCACCGCCGTACCGACGACGGCGGCCCCGGCCCCCGTCGAAGGGGAGGCCGGGGCCGCGTCCTGCAGTTGAGGTCGGGGTCCTTCGTCAGCCGAAGCGGCCAGAGATGTAGTCCTCGGTGGCCTTCTCGTCCGGGTTGCTGAAGATCTTCTCGGTCGGGTTGAACTCGATCAGCCGGCCCGGCTGGCCGACCCCGTTGAGGTTGAAGAAGCCGGTCGACTCGCTCACCCGGGCGGCCTGCTGCATGTTGTGGGTGACGATGACGATGGTGAACCGCTCCTTGAGCTCGGTCATCAGGTCCTCGATGGCCAGCGTGGAGATCGGGTCCAGCGCGGAGCACGGCTCGTCCATCAGCAGCACGTCGGGCTCGACGGCGATGGCGCGGGCGATGCAGAGACGCTGCTGCTGGCCACCGGACAGGCCCGAACCGGGGCGGTCCAGCCGGTCCTTCACCTCGTTCCAGAGGTTGGCGCCGCGCAGCGACTTCTCCACGAGCTCGTCGGACTCGGCCTTGCGCATGCGCTTGCTGTTCAGCCGGTTGCCGGCGATGACGTTGTCGTAGATCGACATCGTCGGGAACGGGTTGGGGCGCTGGAAGACCATGCCGATCGACCGCCGGACGTCCACCGGGTCGACGTCGGCGCCGTAGAGGTCCTGGCCGTCCATGACGACCTTGCCCTCGACCCGCGCGCCGGGCAGCACCTCGTGCATCCGGTTGAGCGAGCGCAGGAAGGTCGACTTCCCGCAGCCCGAGGGCCCGATCAGCGCGGTGATGCTGCGCGGCTCGATGGAGACGTTGACGCCCTCCACCGCGCGGAAGTTGCCGTAGTAGATGTTGAGGTCGGAGACCTCGATGCGCTTGGCCACGCTGTGTCCTCCTGGTCGGTCCGGTCAGCGACCGGTCTTGGGAGCGAAGAATCGGCTGATCAGGCGGGCGACGACGTTGAGCGCCATGACCAGGATGATCAGGACGAGCGCTGCCGTCCAGGCCCGGTCGATGAACGCCTGCGTCGCGGTGCCCGGCTGGGTGAGCTGGAAGTAGGCGAACACCGGCAGCGTCGCCATCCGCCCGTCGAAGGGGTTGAGGTTGGTGCCGGTGATCAGGCCGACGGTCACCAGCAGCGGTGCGGTCTCGCCGACCACGCGGGCGACGGACAGGGTGATGCCGGTGCCGAGGCCGGCGATGGCGGTCGGCAGGACCACCTTGACGACGGTGCGCCACTTCGGGATGCCCAGGGCGTAGGAGGCCTCGCGCAGCTCGTTGGGCACGAGCTTGAGCACCTCCTCGCAGGACCGGACGACGACCGGGATCATCAGCACCGACAGCGCGACCGCGCCCATGATGCCGAGCCGCACGGAGTTGCCGAAGACCAGCGTGAACAGCGCGAAGGAGAACAGACCGGCCACGATCGAGGGGATGCCGGTCATCACGTCGACGAAGAAGGTGATCGCCTTCTTCAGCCGGCCGGTGCCGTACTCGACGAGGTAGATGGCCGTCAGCAGGCCGATCGGCACCGAGATGATCGTGGCCAGCGCCGTGATGATCACCGTGCCGAGGATGGCGTGGTACGCGCCGCCGCCCTCGCCGACCACCCGGTACATCGAGTTGGTGAAGAACGCGCCGTCCAGCCGGGGCAGGCCGTTGTCCAGGACCGTGTAGACCAGCGACAGCAGCGGCACCATGGCGATCAGGAACGCCGTGGTCACCAGGCTGGTCACCAGCCGGTCGGTGGCCTTGCGCCGGCCCTCGACCGCGCGGGAGACGACGTAGACGGCCAGGGTGCCGAGCACGACCCCGTAGACGACGGTCAGGACGAGGCTGAAACCGGTCAGCGCGGACAGCAGCGCACCGACGGCCAGACCGCCGACGAACAGTCCGGTGGCGGCGAAGCGGGGCAGCCGGCGCTGGGTGTGCACCGGGCCCGGGTTCGGGCGGCTGGGGGCCGGGGCGAGAGGGGTCTCGGTGCTCATCAGTTGGCTCCGGAGAAGTCGGCGCGCCGGTTGACGACCCAGCGGGCGAGCATGTTGACGGCGAGCGTGATGAGGAACAGCGCCAGCCCGCTGGCGATCAGCGTGTTGACGTCGATGCCGGTGGCCTCGGGGAACGACAGGGCGATGTTCGAGGCGATCGTCGAGGGGTTCGAGTTGCTGATCAGGTTCACCGTCGCCCCGGCGCCGCCGGAGAGGATGATCGCGACGGCCATCGTCTCGCCGAGGGCGCGACCCAGCCCCAGCATCGCGCCGGCGATGATGCCGGACTTGCCGTAGGGCAGCACCGCCATCTTGATCATCTCCCAGCGGGTGGCGCCCAGGGCCAGGGCTGCCTCGCGGTGCAGCGCCGGGGCCTGGCTGAACACCTCGCGGGAGATGGCCGAGATGATCGGCAGGATCATCACCGCGAGGACGATGCCGACGGTGAGCATCGTGCGGCCGCTGGTGGAGGCGGGCCCGGCGAAGAACGGGATGAACCCGAGGGTGTCGGCGAGCCAGGTGTGGAAGGGCACCAGCTGCGGTGCGAGCACGGCCAGGCCCCAGAAGCCGTAGACGACGCTGGGGATCGCGGCCAGCAGGTCGATGACGTAGCCCATCGTGGCGGCGATCCGCCGGGGCGCGTAGTAGGTGATGTACAGCGCGATGGCGACCGCCAGCGGCGTGGCCACGATCAGTGCGATGAGGGCGCCGAGGAGCGTGCCGAGGATGAGGGGGCCGACGTAGCCGGCCAGGCCCTCGCCGCCGGGGATCTCGTCCGAGGGCGCGGTGAGGGCGGGGAGCGCCTCGCTGATCAGGAACGCGGCGACACCGGCCAGGACCAGCAGGATGAAGATGCCGGAGCCCCTGGCGGCGCCGGAGAAGATGCGGTCACCGGGCCGGCGGACGGTGCGCGGCGACGGTGGTTCGGTCGGGGCCTTCGTGGCGGTCACCGGTGCTCCGTGGGGGTCGTTCGTGGATTGCGGGTGCCCGGGTCCGGGCGGTACGACGGCCCGGGACGTCGATCGACGTCCCGGGCCGGCGCGGTGTGCCGGTGTCAGCCGGCGGTGGTGATGGCGTCGACCGCGGTCTGCGCCTGCTCGCGCAGCGTGTCGGAGATCTCCGCGTTGCCGGCGTTCTCGGCGGCCGTGGCCTGGCCGTCCTCGCTGATCACGTACTCCATGAAGGCCTTGACGTTGTCGGCCTTCTCCTGGTCGTCGTACTCGACGCAACCGATGTGGTAGCTGACCAGGACGATCGGGTACTCGCCGGAGCCCTCGGTCAGCCGGTTGACCTCGATGGCGAAGTCGTACTCGCCGCGGCCCTCGACGGCCGGGGAGTTCTCGACGACGGCGGCAGCGGCCTCCGGGGACGGGGCGACGAAGTCGCCGCCGACGGACACGTTGGCCACCCCGAGCTCGCTGGCCCGGCTGGCGTCGGCGTAGGTGATCGCGCCGTCGGTGTTGGTGACGACCTCGATGACACCGGAGGTGCCCTGCGCGGACTCGCCGCCCTGGAGCGGCCAGACACCGTCGGGCTCGGAGGTCCACACGTCACCGGCGGCCTGGAACAGGTAGTCGGTGAAGTTCTCGGTGGTGCCCGAGTCGTCGGCGCGGTGGACCGGCGTGATGGCCGTGGCCGGCAGCGTGGCGTCCGGGTTGTCCGCGGCGATGGCCGGGTCGTTCCAGGTGGTGATGGTGCCGGCGAAGATGCCCGCGATCGTGGTCGGCGTGAGGTTGAGCTCGTCGACCCCCTCGACGTTGAAGGCGACGGCGATCGGCGAGATGTAGTTCGGCAGCTCGAAGACGTCGCCGGTGGCGCAGCGGTCGGCGACGGTGGCGAGCTCCTCGTCGTCCAGGGCGGCGTCGGAGCCGGCGAAGTCCGCCGAGCCGTTGAGGAACTGCTCGCGGCCGGCGCCGGAGCCCTCGGGGGCGTAGCTGAACTGCACGTCGGGGTACTCGCCCTCGAAGCCGGCCTGCCACGCCTCCATGGCGGACTGCTGGCTGCTGGCGCCGGCGCCGACGAGGCTGCCGCTGAGCTCGGCGGCCTCGCCTGAACCGCCACCGGAGCCGCTGTCGCCGCCGCCCTCGTTGGAGGCGCCGCAGGCGGCGAGGGCGAGTACGGCGGCGAGCGATGCGGACACGGCCGCGGCGCGCGTCGTGGTGCTGAGCTTCAACTCAGGGCCTTTCGACTGGTGTGCCCGGACGTCGTAGCCGGGCAGCGGGGATCGAACGACGAGGACGCTAAGGAGGAGAGGTGGACGAATCCGGCTCCACCGGTGAACGAGAGGTGAACGCACCCTGAGGCTTGCGTCACGACTCGGCCGACGGGCGACGTCCAGCGGGTGAACGACGGCGGGGGTGAGCGCGTAGTGACCGTCTGTGTGCGCTCAGCGAGCGGGCGCGCGCCGCCAGGAGACGTCGACGGTGTACCGGGTGAAGCCGCTGCGCTCGTAGAGCGAGACGGCGGCGGTGTTGTCCTCCTCGACGTACAGGAGGACCTCGGCGAGGCCGCGGGCGCGCAGGTGCGCCAGCCCCAGGTCGGTCAGCGCGCGGCCCAGCCGCATGCCCTGGGCGTCGGGGTCGATGCCGAGCACGTACACCTCGCCGACCGGGTCGTCGCCGACCTCGCCGGCGGGGTGGACCTTGGTCCAGTGCGAGCCGAGCAGCTGGTCGCCGCGCCAGGCCAGGAAGAAGCCGGCCGGGTCGAACCACTCCTCGGCCTCGCGCAGGGTCAGGTCGGCGCGCGTCCAGCGGCCCTGCTCGGGGTGGTGGACGAAGGCGCGGGCGTTGACCCGCAGCCAGGCGTCCTCGTCGGTGCCCGGACGGAACGTCGCGACGGTCACCCCGTCGGGCAGCGAGGGCTGCGGGTCGGGGTCGACCCCGGCCAGCGGACGGCGCATCTGCAGCAGCACCCGGGCGCGGTCGTAGCCGCGGGCCCGCGCCAGCTCGGCCGAGCCGGGGAGCTCCCCGTGCGCCCACACCCGCAGCGGGCGCCCGCCGGCCAGCTGCTCGAGCCGGGCGAGCAGCGCGGTGCCGGTGCCGGCCCGGCGGGCGGTGGGGGCGACGACCAGCTCCGCCTCGGCCTCCGGCTCACCGGCCGGCAGCTCCAGCCGGGCGTAGCCGACCAGTTCGCCGTCGGCGTCGCGCGCGGTCACGTCCGTCCCGCCGGGCGGGCCGCCGTGCTGCAGCCGCAGCTCGGACTCCTCGGAGACCGGCCGCACGCCGTCGGCCGCCAGTGCGGCGGTCAGCAGCGCGCGGACCTCCGCGACAGCGGCGGGCGGCAGCCGGTCGGTGACCTCGAGGGAGGCTGCGCCGGGGGCGGTGCTCAGCGGACCGGGCTCAGGAGCGCGGGGAGCCCGCGTCGCTGGCGGCCAGGGTGGCCGCCGCGGTGGCGTCGGCGACCTGCTGGTCGAGCTTGTAGCCGACGTTGCGGACGGTGCCGATCAGCGCCTCGTGCTCGGTGCCGAGCTTGGCGCGCAGCCGCCGCACGTGGACGTCGACGGTGCGGGTGCCGCCGAAGTAGTCGTAGCCCCAGATCTCCTGCAGCAGCTGGGCGCGGGAGAAGACCCGGCCCGGGTGCTGGGCGAGGTACTTGAGGAGCTCGAACTCCTTGTAGGTGAGGTCGAGCGGGCGGCCGCGGAGCTTGGCGGAGTAGCTGTGCTCGTCGATGACCAGCTCGCCGGCCTTGGTCACACCGCCGTCGCCGCCGTCGGCCGGGGCGGCCGCGGCGAGCCGCCGGGCGGTGGCCCACTTGAGGCGGGCGTCGACCTCGGCCGGCCCGGAGGTGTCGAGCACGACGTCGTCCACGCCCCAGTCGGCCGACAGCGCCACCAGGCCGCCCTCGGAGAGCACGGCGACCAGCGACGCGGCGACGCCGGTGGAGGACAGCAGGGAGCACAGCGTGCGGGCGGAGACCAGGTCGTGCCGGGCGTCGACCAGGACGACGTCGCCGGCGTCCCCGTCGAGCAGGCTGGACAGCTCCGGGGCGACCACGCGCACCTGGTGGGCGAGCAGCCCCAGGGCCGGCAGCACCTCGGTGGTGGCCTGCCGGGCCGAGGTCATGAGCACGAGCCGCATGTCGTCTCCTCACTGGGGTGTCCCAGGCCGTCGACCGCGCTGTCGAGGTGAGAGGGCAGGATAGCCGACGTGCACGGCCGTTCCGCCCCTGTCGTGACGCACCGCACGATCCGTGTCCGAGCTCACGGCGGCGGGGCGCCGGCCGGCGCTGGCGGCGACACGGCCGCGCCGGGCACCCGGGCACCGGCGTCCGGCTCTGGGACGATCGCCCGGTGACCCCCGCCGCGCTGGACCAGGAGCTGTCCCGGCGGGTGCACCACCTGCCGGCCGCCGCGCTGGTGGTGCTGACCGCCGGCGCGGCCGTCGGGCTGACCGTGGAGGCCGGGGACGCCGGCCGGCTCGCCGCGGTCGTCGCGCTGCAGGTGGTGCTGGTCGCCGCCTGGGTGGTCGCCACCGGCATCCGCGGGGCGGTCGGCTCGGTGGCCCTCGGCGTCGCCGCCGCAGCGGGCGCCGACGCCGCCATGCTGCTGCCCGAGCGCCCCGAGCTGGACTGGCTGCTCCCGGTGCTGGGCCTGGGCTTCCTCGCCGCCGTCGTGCACCAGATGACCCGGCCGGCGCCCCGGCTGTACCTGGTCGCGTCGCTGGCCGGCGTGGTCCTGCTGCTGTGCTCGGTCTGCGCTCTGGCCGTGCTGCTCGGGCTGGGCCGCATCGACGACGGCGAGCAGGCCCTGGTGACCGCCGTGCTCGCGGTCGCCGCCGCGCTGCTCGTCGGGCACCTGGTCGACCTGGTGCTGCCGCGCCCGGAGATCGCCCCCGGGGTGCCGCGCGGGCTCGTCGGCCTGGTCCTCGCCGTCGCCGCCGCGGTCGCGGTCGCCCTGCTGCGCCGCGACGGGACGACGCTGGTGTCCGCGCTGTCGGCCAGCACCTTCGGCGCCGCGCTCGGCGGCGTCGCGGCGCTGATGGCCGTGGGCGCCTCCTACGTCGTCGCCGAGCGGGGTCAGGCGAGCTGGGCGCTGCCGGTGGTGCAGGCGGTCCTGCCGCTCGCGGCCGCGGCGCCGATCGCCTACGCGCTCGCCCTGAACGGCCTCCGGTGAGCCGCCGGCGCAGCGGGTGCCTGGTCGCGCTGGTGGTCCTGCTGCTGATCGCCGGCGGGGTGCTCGTCGTCGTCGACCGGGTCGGGGTCGGGATCGCCGAGGAGCGGGTGGCCGAGCAGATCGCCAGCCGCGGCGGCCTGGCCGGCCGGCCGGCCGTCGACATCGCCGGGTTCCCGTTCCTCACCCAGGCGCTGTCCGGGGAGTACGAGGACGTGCGGATCCGGCTGACCGCCGAGGAGCTGGGCCAGCCCGCCGGCACCTCCGCCGACGTCTCGCTGCGCGGCGTGCACGTGCCGCTGTCGGACGCGCTGGGCGGGTCGGTCCAGCAGATCCCGGTCGACCGGGTCGACGGCACCGCCACGCTGTCCTGGTCGCTGCTCGCCGCCCAGCTCGGCGGGGACACCACGCTGAGCCCCGAGGGCGACGGCATCCGGCTCACCAAGTCCGTCGAGGTGCTCGGCTTCGACTTCCACCTGGTCGCGACCGGCACCGTGGCCCTCGACGGTGGGGACGTCGTGGTCGACGTCCAGGACGCCACCGCCGGTGCGGTCGACGTCCCGGACGCCGTCGTGCGCCAGGCCGAGGAGCTGCTCGACTTCCGCTACCCGGTGCCGGCGCTCCCCTTCGGCCTCCAGCTGACCGCCCTGACCCCCACCGCCGACGGCGTCACGATCGACGTCGCGGCCCGGGACACGGTGCTGTCCGGCTGATCCGGCCGCCGCGGAATGCCCCCGCCGGACGCCGGGTTCACCAGGTCGTGGACGCGGCGGGGCTCGTGGTCCTGGCGGCTGCGCTGCTGCTCACCGCCGTCGCCGCCTGGTGGCTGCGCACCGGGGACGGGGCGGTCGCCGCACCGTCGGGCACCGAGGAGGACGTCGTGGGCGAGCTGGCCGTGCTGCGCGGGCTCGGTGTCCGCCCGGAGGAGGCCGACCTGACCGTCGTGCAGTTCTCCACCGCCTTCTGCGGCCCGTGCCGCGCGACCCGCGCCCGGCTGCAGCAGCTGCAGACCACCCGGCCGGGCCTGCGCCACGTGCACGTCGACGCGGAGAGCCACCTGGACGCCGTCCGCGCGCTCGACGTCCGGCGCACCCCGACGCTGTTCTACCTGGGCCGGGACGGTGCGCTGATCGGGCGCAGCAGCGGCGCCCCCCGCCCGGACGAGCTGACCGCCCTGGTGGACGCGCACGCGGGCGTGTCCTCGTGATCCGCTACCCTCGCGCCGTGGGCACCCTGCTGACCTCGCGCCGCACAGTCGACCTGTGCCGCGTCGGCAGCTGCCTGTGTCCGGCCTCCTGAGGGCGAGAACCGTTCGCCCAGACGCGCCCTGTCCGCCGTCCGGAGGCCCTGCTCTTCATGACATCCCCTGCTCGTCCCGTGCCCGCCGCCCCGGCTGAGGCAGCTCTCCCGCAGGTCGACGTCGGGGGCCCGGGCTTCGCCCAGCTGGTCGGCCTGCTGTTCGCAGCGGTGGGCGCGGCCGGGTACCTGTCCGGGGCGCCGGTCCTCGGCGCCGTCGCCACCGGCCTCGCGCTGGTGGCAGCCCTGCTCAACGCGGCCACCGGCTCCTGCCTGGGCTGCGAGCTGTACCCCACCGTCCGGCGGGCGCAGACCGCCCGCACGTCCTGACCCCGCCCACGACCACCAAGGAGAGCCATCCCATGAGCCGCAACGACGTGCTCGTCACCGCCGACTGGGCCCAGGAGCACCTCGGCCAGCCCGGCATCGTCTTCGTCGAGGTCGACGAGGACGCCAGCGCCTACGACGGCGGCCACCTCGAGGGTGCCGTCAAGCTGGACTGGAAGAAGGACCTGCAGGACCCGCTTCGGCGTGACTTCGTCGGCCGCGAGGCCTTCGAGCAGCTGCTGTCCTCCCGCGGCATCGGCAACGACGACACCGTGGTGCTCTACGGCGGCAACAACAACTGGTTCGCCGCCTACGCGTACTGGTACTTCAAGCTCTACGGCCACTCCGACGTCAAGCTCGTCGACGGCGGCCGGAAGAAGTGGGAGCTGGACGGCCGCCCGCTGTCCAAGGACGTCGTCGAGCGCCCGGCCACCGACTACGAGGCCAGCGAGCCCGACCTCTCCATCCGCGCGTTCCGCGACGAGGTCGTCGCCTCGATCGGCAGCAAGAACCTCGTCGACGTGCGCTCGCCCGACGAGTTCTCCGGCAAGATCCTCGCCCCGGCGCACCTGCCGCAGGAGATGGCGCAGAAGGGCGGGCACGTCCCGACCGCCATCAACATCCCGTGGAGCAAGGCGGCCAACGAGGACGGCACCTTCAAGACCGACGAGCAGCTCGCCGCGCTCTACGCCGAGCAGGGCTACGACGACGCCAAGGCGACCATCGCCTACTGCCGGATCGGCGAGCGCTCGAGCCACACCTGGTTCGTGCTGCACGAGCTGCTCGGCAAGCCCGACGTGAAGAACTACGACGGCAGCTGGGTCGAGTACGGCTCGCTCGTCGGCGTCCCGATCGAGAAGTGAGCTGACATGTGCGGAGCCCCGAAGCAGGGCGGTGGCCTGGCCGGCATCGACCTGACGACGCAGACGGTGATCCAGGGTTCGGTCTGGCACGACGGGTCGCCGGTCGCCGGCGCCTACGTGCGCCTGCTGGACGCCACCGACGAGTTCACCGCCGAGGTGGTCACCAGCCCGGAGGGTGAGTTCCGGTTCTTCGCCGCACCGGGGACCTGGACCCTGCGGTCGCTGTCCCCGATCGGCCGGGCCGAGCGCAGCCTCGCCGCCGAGGTCGGCCTGAACGAGACGACGCTCGCGATCGCCTGAGCACGCCCAGCACAGCGCCCGTCCCGGTCCGCCCGGGGCGGGCGCTGCCGTGTCCGGGCCACCGGTGACCCGACCCGGGTGCGTCAGAGGCCGAGCAGCCCGGCGAGGTCCCGCATCGCGTCGTCGAAGAAGGCGTCCGGGTCGAGCACCACCCCGGCGAAGTGGCCGAACAGCTCGAAGCTGATCGTCCCGTAGAGGCCGCTCCAGGCCAGCAGCGCCCGGGCGCGCACCCGGTCGTCGATCGCCGGGTGGTCGCCGCCGAGCATCCCGGCCAGCGCGGGCTCGACGGTCCCGGTCGTCCCCCCGGCCGCCGCCGGCAGCGCGCCGTCCCGGGCGGCGTCGCCGAGCACGTGGCCCAGCACCACCCCGACCCGGACGGCCGCCGGCACGGTGTCCCGCGGCGCGGAGTAGCCGGGCACCGGCGAGCCGTAGAGCAGGGCGTACTCGTGCGGGTGCGCCTGCGCCCAGCCGCGCACCGCCCGGCAGACGCGGAGCCAGCGCTCCGCCGGGGCCGCGGTGGGGTCGTCGGCGGCCTCCGCGGCGGCGCCCAGCGCGTCGTACCCGTCGATGATCAGCCGGGTCAGCAGGTCGTCGCGACTGGGGAAGTAGCGGTACATCGCCGAGGACGCCATCCCCAGCTCGCGGGCGACGGCGCGCAGCGACAGCCCGGCCGCCCCCACCGTGGCCAGCTGGGCGCGGGCCAGGTCGGTGATCTCGGCGGTGAGCGCGGCGCGGGCCCGCTCCCGGGCGGTGGTCGGTGGCACCCCCGCAGGATCGCACTCCGAGATCGGTGCGCGCAAACGAGAGCAGCGCTCTTGACAACGTCGCAGTCGGCGGCGCACCGTGGGCGTCGTCCGAGAGCAGTGCTCTCACCCCCCGTTCGAGGAGATCGACATGGCGCGACACGTGATCGTGGGCAAGGGGCCGGTCGGCTCGGCGACGGCCCAGCTGCTGGCGGAGCAGGGGCACGAGGTGCTCGTGCTGTCCCGCAGCGGCGGCCGGGGCACCGACGCGATCGAGCACCGGGCGGTGGACGCGTCCGACGCCGGTGCGCTGGCGTCGGCGGTCGGCCGGGCCGACGTGCTCTACAACGCGGTGAACCCGCCGCTGTACGACCGGTGGACCCGCGACTGGCCGCCGATCGCCGCCGCGATGCTCGGTGCGGCCGAGCGCAGCGGGGCGCTGCTGGTCGTGATGGGCAGCCTCTACGGCCACGGGCGCCCGAGCGGGCCGATCGCCGCCGCCACCCCGCTGGCCGCCACCGACGTCAAGGGCCGCCTCAAGGCCCGGATGTGGACCGACGCGCTGGCCGCCCGGGCCGCGGGCCGGATCCGGGTCACCGAGGCCCGGGCGTCAGACTTCGTCGGCCCGACGGTGCCGGCGCCGCAGTCCCACCTGGTGCGCCAGCTGGACACGCTGCGCCGCGGTGGGCGGGCCTGGGTCGTCGGGGACCCGGACGCCCCGCACAGCTGGTCCTACGTCCCCGACGTCGCCGCGACGCTCAGCACGCTGGCCACCGACCCCCGCGCCGAGGGGCGCGCCTGGCTGGTGCCCACCACGCCGCCCCGGACGCAGCGGCAGGCGCTCACCGACCTGGCCCGGGCGATGGGCGCCCCCCCGGCGGCGGTGAGCGGCATCCCGTGGCCGGCGCTGCGGGCCCTGGGCGTGGTGCAGTCGCAGATGCGTGAGCTCGTCGGCATCCGGCACCAGTGGGACCAGCCCTTCGTCATGGACTCGACCGAGACCACGGAGGTCTTCGGCCTGCGGCCCACGCCCTGGGACGAGGTCGTCGCGGCCACCGCCGGGGCAGGTCAGGTCGGGACGACGCCGCCCGGTACCGGGAGCTCGGACGACGGCACCGGCCGGCTGAAGAAGTAGCCCTGCGCCTGGTCGCAGCCCAGTGCGCGCAGGGCGTCGCGCTCGTCGGCGGTCTCCACGCCCTCGGCGACGGCGACCAGGCCCATGGCGTGGGCCAGGTGGACGCAGCTGGCAACGATCGCCCGGTCGCCGGCGTCGGTGGTCATGCCGGTGACGAAGGAGCGGTCGATCTTGAGCTCGTCCACCGGGAACTGCTTGAGGTAGGTGAAGCTGGAGTACCCGGTGCCGAAGTCGTCGACGGCCAGCAGCACGCCCAGCGACCGCAGCTCCTGCAGGGTGCCCAACGCCTCGTCCGGGTCGCTCATCAGCGCCGTCTCGGTGATCTCCAGGACGAGCCGGGAGGCCGGCAGCCCGGCCAGGGCCAGGACGCCGGCCACCCGCGGCACCAGGTCCGGGTCGGCGAGCTGGCGGGCGGAGAGGTTGACCGCCACCTGCAGGCCGGGCGGCCCCCCGGCGGCGTCCCAGCGGACGGCCTGCGCGACCGCCTCGGTGAGCACCCAGGCACCGAGGTCGCGGATCACCCCGGACTCCTCGGCGGCGTCGATGAACTCCGCCGGCTGGAGCAGGCCGCGGGTGGGGTGCTGCCAGCGGACCAGGGCCTCGACGCCGCTCATCGTTCCGCTGGCCAGGTGCTGGCGGGGTTGGTAGTGCACCCGCAGCTCGTCGCCCCGGATCGCGGCACGCAGCTGCTCGAGCAGCACCAGCCGCTCGGCACCCGGGTCGGCCGTGCCCGGGCGGTGCGCCTCCCAGCGCCCCCGGCCCTGGGCCTTGGCGCGGTACATGGCGGTGTCCGCCCGGCGCAGGAGCAGGTCGGCGGCGTCGGTCAGGTCCGCCGGCGCCACCGGCACCTCGGCGGAGCAGATGCCGACGCTCGCCGCGAGGACCAGCTCCACCCCCTGCAGCACGACCGGCTCGGCGAGCACGTCGAGCAGGCGGTCGGCGACACCACCGGCGGCCGACGGCGTGACGTCGTCCAGGACGACGAACTCGTCCCCGGCGAAGCGCGCCACGTCCGCGCCGGCCCGCGAGGCCCGGCGCAGCCGCCGGGCGACCACCTGCAGCAGCTCGTCGCCGCTGGTGTGCCCCAGGGCGTCGTTGACGGTCTTGAAGCCGTCGAGGTCGAGGAAGAGGACCGTCGGCACGGCGCCGTCGGCGCGGTCGGTGCGGCCCTCCCCGAGCCGGCCGAGCAGGGCGTGCAGCAGCCCGGCGCGGTTGAGCAACCCGGTGAGCGAGTCGTGGTGCACCAGCGCGGTGAGCTCGGCCTCGGCCTGCGCGATGAGGGCCTGGGACTCCTCGGCCCGCCGCCGCGCCGCCAGCAGCTCCTCCTCGTACCGGCGCCGCTGCCGGGCGTCGACCAGCACGATCCTCGTCTCGGCGCCCGACGAGCCGGCGGTGACCCGGGTGGCGCTGAGCAGGGCCGGGTGGCGTCGCCCGTCGGCCCCGTTCACCTGCACCGAGGCCTCCGCGACCCGGCCGGTCACCATCAGCTGGGGCAGCGAGTGCGTGGTGTAGAGGACGCGGTCGCCGATCGGCAGCAGCGCCGGGAACGGCGTCCCCAGCAGGTCCGCGACGGCGTGCCCGGTCCAGCTGGCGAAGGTGGCGTTGACCGCGGTGATCAGCCCGTCGTCGTCCAGCAGCAGCTGCCCGCTGGGCGCGTGCTCCCAGAGCTCCGCGTAGTCCCTCACCGCAGGGTCAGCAGGTGGGCGCGGATCGCGGCGGCCGTCTCCGCCGGGGCGCTGATGTGCGGGCAGTGGCCGACGGCCGACAGCTGCACCAGGGTCGAGCCGGCCAGGTGGGCGTGCAGGTGGTCACCGACCGACGGCGGGACCATCGCGTCGGCCCGGCACTGCAGCACCAGGGTCGGGGTGGTCACCTCCGGCAGCAGCGGCCGGAAGTCGGTGGTGAACATCGTGCGCAGCAGCTGGCGGGCGATGTCGGGGTCCACCCGGCAGAAGCTCGCCGTCAGCTCCTCGCCGAGCCCGGGCTCGTCCGGCACGCCCATGATCAGCGGTGCGAAGGCCTCGGCCCAGGTGAAGTAGTTGCTGTCCAGGGCGGCGGAGACCTCGGCGAGGTCCGCGGCGGAGAAGCCGCCGGAGTACCCGCTGGCGGGGTCGTCCAGGAAGTACGGGTTGGGCGCCACGAGCACCAGCTGCCGGAAGCGGCCGGGTTCCCGGACGGCGGCGAGCACCGCCATCATCGTGCTCACGCTGTGCGCCACGACGGTGACGTCGCGGAGGTCGAGCTCGGCGCAGACGGCCAGCAGGTCCCCGGCGTGGCCGTCGAGCGTGGCGTACCGCTCCGGGTCGTACGCCGTCGTGTCCGACCCGCCCGCGCCCATCAGGTCGTACCGGACGACGCGGTGGTCCGCGGCGAAGTGCGGGAGCACCCCGCGCCACATGCCCTGGTCGCAGCCGAAGCCGTGGGCGAGCAGCAGCACCGGGGCGTCCACGGGGCCCGTGCTGGTCACGTTGAGCCGTGCCGCGACGGCTCCTCGGCCGGGGCCGACCGGCCGGGTGGCCGCGTCCATCAACACCTTCGAGCACCTCAGTCCGACGAGCGGATCCGCCGGGTTGGAGATCCGTTGCGCACTGCCCATGTCGGCCGGACCGGACCCCGACTTGAGCCGGGACCCCGGCGGATGCCCGCAGCGCCCCCTCCGCGGGGTGAGCCGGGACCACGCCCGGTGCCCGCCGGGGGCCCGCACTACCGTGGCCGCATGGGTCTGGTCTCCGCCTGGGTGCTCGTCACCCTCACCGCGCTCGCCGCGCTGGGGCTCGCCGCCTCCGCCTGGCGCCTGACGCGCCGCGACGTCGTCCCCGCCCGGCCGGGGCGGTCCCGGTGACCGCCCCGGTGCCGCCGGGGCTGCCGACCGGGCCGGTCGCCGGCCCGACCGAGCTGCCGGTGGTCGACACCGTCGACGTCCGGGAGGGGCCCGAGGTGGCCCACGAGCTGCTGTCGGTGCTCCCGCTGCTGGGCGAGTGGCACGGCGAGGGGCAGGCCGCCGGCGCCGGCGGCGACCACCGGTTCGGCCAGTGGGTGCGCTTCGCGCACGACGGCCGGGACTTCCTCACCTACGAGTCCCGCAGCTGGCGGCTGTCCGACGACGGCCGGGTCGTGGGCCCCGACCAGCGCGAGTCGGGCTTCCTGCGCCCGCGCGGCGAGGACGAGGTCGAGCTGCTGGTCAGCTCGCCGGCCGGGCTGGTCGAGATCTACGTCGGCCGGGCGCTGACGACGACCAGCTGGGAGCTGGACACCGACGTGCTCGCCCGCACCCCCGACCACCCCGACACCAGCCGCGCCAAGCGGCTCTACGGGATCGTCGACGGCGCGCTGCTCTACGCGATCGACCGGGCCGCCGGCGACCAGCCGCTGGCGCCCACCATGTCCGCCCGACTGGAACGGATCCGATGACCACCCCCACCACGCCCCGGCAGGTCGCCGACGCCTACGTCGACGCCGTCTGCGACCTGGACCCGATCGTCGCCACCTCGCTGGGCACCCGCCCGGGCGACGACCGGCTGCCCGACACCAGCCCCGCCGGGCTGGCGGCGGAGGCCGCCCTGCTGCGCACCACGCTGGCCGAGCTGGACCGGGTGCTGGCCGCCGACCCCGCGCTGGACGACGACCCGGTGGAGCGCCGGTGCGCCCGGCTGCTGCGCGAGCGGCTCACCGCCGCCCTCGACCTGCACGAGGCCGGTGAGGACCTGCGCCAGGTGTCGAACCTGTTCTCCCCGGTGCACTCGATCCGGCAGGTCTTCTCGATGATGCCCACCGGCAGCCCGGAGGACTGGGCCGTGCTGGCCCGCCGGCTGGCCCGCGTGCCGGCGGCCTACCGCGGCTACCGGGAGACGCTGACCGCCGGCGCCGAGCGGGGCCTGTTCGCCGCGCCGCGCCAGGTGCAGACCGTCGTCGGCCAGCTCGACGAGTGGCTGGCCGGGCCCTACTTCGCCGGCCTGGTGGCCGCCGGGCCGCCGGAGGTGCGCGCCGAGCTGGACGCCGCCGCAGCGGCTGCCGACGCCGCCGTCGCCGAGGTCCGCGACTTCCTGCGCGACACGTACGGGCCGCAGGCCGAGGGCACGCCCGACGCCGTGGGCCGCGAGCGGTACGCCCGCTTCGCCCGCTCCTGGAACGGCTCGGACCTGGGCACCGGCACCGGGTTGGAGGACGCCTACGCCTGGGGCTGGGCCGAGCACAAGCGGCTGCTGGCCGAGCAGCGCGCGGAGGCCGAGCGGGTGCGGCCGGGGGCGACGCCGATGGAGGCGATGACCTGGCTCAAGGCGAACGGCGAGGCCGTCGAGGGCGTGGAGCAGATCCGCCTCCGGCTGCAGGCGATGATGGACGAGGCGATCGAGGCCCTGGACGGCGCCCACTTCGACATCGCCGGCCCGGTCCGCACCGTCGAGGCCATGATCGCGCCGCCGGGCAGCGCCGCCGCGCCGTACTACACCCGGCCGGCGCAGGACTTCTCCCGCCCCGGCCGCACCTGGCTGCCGACGCTCGGGCAGGAGCGCTTCCCGCTGTGGGACCTGGTCTCCACCTGGTACCACGAGGGCGTCCCCGGCCACCACCTGCAGCTGGCCCAGTGGGCCTGGGTCTCGGCGGACCTGTCGACGTACCAGACGTCGCTCGGCTCGGTGGGCGCCAACGTCGAGGGCTGGGCGCTCTACGCCGAGCGGCTGATGGACGAGCTCGGCTACCTCACCGCGCAGGGCGCCCGGCTGGGCTACCTGGACGCCCAGCAGATGCGCGCCGTCCGGGTGGTCGTCGACATCGGCATGCACCTGGAGCTGCCGATCCCGGACGACGCCGAGGGCGCGGTCGCCGCGCACCGCGGGAAGCCGTGGACGCCGGAGCTGGCCCGTGCCTTCTTCGGGGAGAACTGCGGCCGGGACGCCGCCTTCCTCGACAGCGAGCTCGTGCGCTACCTGGGCATGCCCGGGCAGGCGATCAGCTACAAGCTGGGGGAGCGGGCCTGGCTGGAGGGCCGGGCGGCGGCGCAGCGGGCCCGGGGGGCGGACTTCGACCTCAAGGCCTGGCACATGGCGGCGCTGTCCCAGGGCAGCCTCGGCCTCGACGACCTGGCCGCCGAGCTCGCCCTCCTCTAGCCCGCCGAAGATGGCCATCTCCGGCGTTCCCACGCTCCCAAAGATGGCCATCTTCGGCGGGCGGAACGGCGCGAAGATGGCCATGTTCGCCCCCGGCCCCGCTGTTCGGCCCCCGTCCAGAGGCTCGCTCCGAGCGTGCGAGGAGTGAGGGGGACGGGGGTCCTTCTTCAGTCGGGGGCGTCGGCGGGGTGCGGGTTGACCTGGTCGGCGTCCCAGGTGATCCGCTGCCCGAACTCGGCGGGGGCGGCCTCCACGTCCTCGGCGGCGAGCAGCTCGGCGATGCAGCCGGCGCTGCCGCCGACGTAGCTGGTGACCAGGTCGACGTCGGTGGCCACGCACCAGGCCCGGTCGGCGGGCCACCACAGGTTGGCGCTCTGCTCGAACGGCTCTGCGGCCATGTTCGCCGCGGCCAGCTGGATCGGGCCGTTGATCACCCAGTACTCGCAGCGGGGCAGGCTGAGCGTCGGGTGGTCGGTGATCACCGCCCCGCCCTCGGCCACGGCGAACCAGCAGACGTCGGGCGTCGTCGTCCACCGGGTGAGCACCTGCACCAGCCGCTCGGCGACCGGGGCCGGCAGGTGGCCGCGGGCCGGCGCGCCGTGCCACAGCGGTGACTGGTCGTCGTTCTCGAAGTACTCCATCGACCCGGTGACCGAGCCCCACTGCATCAGCGGGTGCGCGGTGGCGCCGTTCGCGGCGGCGACGGAGGACCAGCGGACCTCGACGTCGTCGTCCCCGACGTAGCGGACGGCGGGGTGGAACACCCGGGCGACCGCCTCGAACCGGGAGGGCACCAGCGAGGCCACGGTGTCGGGCTTGGCGAGCTGCGCGGACTCGGCGAGCCAGATGCCCGCGGAGGTGTCCAGGGCGACCGACCGGCCGGCGAACTGCACGGTCATCACCCCCCAGACAACGGACAACCCCCGGGCTGCTCCGTGGCGCTGTACCCCACCGTAGTGGGGGAGCTGCACACGGGCCGACTGGACATTGGTCGGCAGCCCGGGGGTCGGGTGACTGTCCGGTTCTCGCTCGCCGCCATCGACGGACGGGCGGGATGCCGTCGCTCAGCTGCTGTGGGTCTTCCACAACGCCTGAACGGGCGGCCCATCTGGACGGCGGCTAGCGGACAGCCACCTCACGCGTCCTGTAAGTCATCAACTTCGGGACCACCTCCTCTCTCGTGTGCCACGACGGTACGACGGCTCCGCGAGGTCGGCAACGCCCTTTTTCAGCCCTCGGCGGACGGCCGCTGGTAGACGTCCGGGACGCCGTCCGCGTCGTCGTCCCGGGCCTCCTCCTCGGCCAGCAGCCGGTACCGGCGGTCGCGCAGGCGGAGCAGGACGGAGGCCAGCAGCGCGGCGGTCAGCGTGCCCACCAGGACGCCGACCTTGACGTGCTCGTCGCGCAGCGAGCCCTCGCCGTAGGCCAGCGCGCCGATCAGCAGCGAGACGGTGAAGCCGATGCCGGCGAGCATCGCCAGCCCGACGACGTCGGGCCAGCCCAGCGACTCGTCGAGCTGCGCGCGGGTGAACCGGGAGACCAGCCAGGTGGCCAGCGTGATGCCGATCGTCTTGCCGGCGACCAGCCCGACGACGATGCCGATCGCCACCGGGTCGGACAGCGAGTCGGCCAGCCCGGAGAAGCCGCCGATGGTGACCCCGGCGGCGAAGAAGGCGAAGACCGGGACGGCGAACCCGGCCGACAGCGGGCGGATGCGGTGCTCGAGGTGCTCGGCGAGCCCTGGCCCGGCGTCCGGGCCGCCGGCGGCCTGGCTGCGCACCACCGGCACGGTGAAGGCCAGCAGCACCCCGGCGACGGTGGCGTGCACGCCGGACTCGTGCATGAGCACCCAGGTCAGCACGGCGAGCGGCAGGAGCAACCACCAGGAGCGGATGCGCTTCTGCACCAGGAAGCCGAACACCGCCAGCGGGACGAGGGCCAGCAGCAGCGGCACCACCGACAGCGACGAGGTGTAGAAGATCGCGATCACGGTGATCGCCAGCAGGTCGTCGACGACGGCCAGGGTGAGCAGGAACGTGCGCAGCGCGGTGGGCAGATGGGTGCTGATGACTGCCAGCACGGCGAGGGCGAAGGCGATGTCGGTGGCCGTGGGGATGGCCCAGCCGCGCAGCGCGCCGTCGCCGGTGCCCAGGTTCACCAGCACGAACAGCACCGCGGGGACGACCATGCCGCCGACCGCGGCCGCGACCGGGAGGACCGCGCGGCGGGGCTCGCGCAGGTCGCCGGCGACGAACTCGCGCTTGAGCTCGAGGCCGACGACGAAGAAGAAGATGGCGAGCAGCCCGTCGGCCGCCCAGGTGCCCAGGGTGAGGTCCAGGTGCAGCGACGCCGGCCCGACCCGGGTGTCCCGCAGCGTCTCGTAGGCCGCCGACCAGGGCGAGTTCGCCCAGACCAGGGCGATCGCCGCACCGATGATCAGCAGGATGCCGCCGACGGTCTCCCGGCGCAGCAGCTCGGTGATCCGGGTGGCCTCGAGGTAGGACCCCCGGCTGAAGAGACGGGTGGGAGGGGTCACGGGGCGGCTCCAGGGTGCGGGGTCGGGTCAGGGACTGCCGACCAGACTTCCCGGCGCACCAGCGGCGACCCTACCTGGTGAGCAGTTCCTGCACCCGCTGCGTGAGCCCGGCGTCGCCGCGCGGCACGCCGTCCAGCCGGGTCACCGGCGCCGCGCCGCGGATGCCGGACAGCAGCCAGACGGCGTCCGCGGCCGTCAGGTCCTCGACCGTCCCGGGGGTGACCGCGGTGGGCCAGCCGTCGCCCTCGGCGTGCGCGAACAGCCGGGCCTGGGTCGTCCCGGCCAGGATGCCGGTCCCCGGCGGCGGGGTGTGCAGCCGGCCGCCGGCCGCCCAGACCACGGTGGAGGTGGGGCCCTCGAGCAGCCGGCCCTCCAGCGAGGTGAAGACGACGTCGTCCGCGCCGGCGGCGTGGGCGTGCCGCTGCGCGGCCATGTTGACCGCGTAGGACAGCGTCTTGGCCCCGCCCAGCAGCCAGGGGGCGGTGGCCCGGAAGTCGGCCGGGACGCCGAGGGACAGGGTGACCACCGCGATGCCCGTGCTGCGCTGCCGCACCGTCTCGGCCGGGACGGCGGCGAGGAGGGCCAGCAGGGTGGGCGGGCTGCCGTCGCCGAGGCCGCGGGTGAGGAAGACGCGGCAGGCGCCCTCGACGTCGGCCGGCCAGCCGGCGACCACCGCGGCGACCAGGGCGCGCACCGCGTCGTCACCGGGGTGGGTCAGCGCGGTGAGCTGCGCCGAGCGGTGCAGCCGGGCCAGGTGGGCCTCCAGCCGCGGGGTGCGTCCGCCGGTGACCAGCACCGACTCGAAGACGCCGTCGCCGCGGCCCAGGCCCTGGTCGAAGGCGGTGACCACCGGCTCGTCCGGGTCGACCGCCCGGACGTCGCCATCGGCCCAGACCGCCACCCGTCGCACTGCCTGCGGAGCTGTCACGGGCACCACCCTGCCGTACCGGCGCTCTAGGCTCGCAGTGTGCCCGGACCCGAGAACGCGCCGCCGCTGGCCGCCCAGCTGCGGGCCCGCGGACTCCGGCTGACCAGCCAGCGCCAGCGGGTGCTCGCCGCGGTCGCCGCCCTCGAGCACGGCACCCCCGAGGAGATCCACGCCCGGCTGCGCGACGAGGCCGGCCCCGACGGCGCCGCACCGGACACCTCCACCGTCTACCGCACCCTGGAGCTGCTGGAACGGCTCGGGCTGGTCTGGCACACCCACCTGGGGAAGGGCGCGCCGGTCTACCACGCCGCGCAGCACCCGCACCTGCACGTCGTCTGCCAGGCCTGCGGGCAGATCGACTCGGTCGACCCGGGGCTGCTCGACGGGGCGGCGGAACGTCTGGCGGCCGAGTTGGGTTTCACCGTGGACGTGGGCCACGTGGCGCTGTCCGGCACCTGCCGAGCCTGCACGGAGAAGGAGAACACATGATCTCGCCGCTGCTGGGCCGTCCCGGTGCCGTCGCCCACGAGCACTCGCCCACGGTGGCCGCGCACTACGGCGAGCCGTTCCCCGAGCAGCGCCGGCTGGCCGAGGGCGCCGGGCTGGTCGACCGCAGCGACCGCGACGTGCTCGTCGTCCCCGGTGCCGACCGGCTCAGCTGGCTGCACTCGCTGACCAGCCAGCACCTCGAGCGGCTCGGCGACGCCTCCGGCTCGGAGGCGCTGGTGCTGTCGCCGCAGGGCCACGTCGAGCACCACGTCGTCCTCACCGAGCTGGCCGGCACCACCTGGGGCGACGTCGAGCCGGGTACGGGTGCGGCGCTGGTCGGCTTCCTGCAGCGGATGCGCTTCATGCTCCGGGTCGACCCCGAGCTGGTCACCGCCGGCTGGGCGCTGCTGTCGCTCGTCGGCCCGCGCGGCGACGCCGTGCTGACCGCGGCGGGCTGGCCGGTGCCGGCCGAGCCGTACGCCGTCACGCCGCTGCCCGGCGGCGGCTGGGTGCGCCGGATGCCGGCGATCGGCGACGGGACGGCGGCCGTGGTCGACCTGCTGGTGCCGCGCGTCGAGCTGGCGGCCCGGGCCGACGAGCTGCTGGCCGCCGGCGCCGTGCTGGCCGGGCTGGACGCCTACGAGGCGTTGCGGGTCGAGGCCCGCCGGCCGCGCGCCGGCGTCGACTCCGACCACCGCACGATCCCCAACGAGCTGGAGTGGCTGCGCACCGCCGTGCACCTGGAGAAGGGCTGCTACCGCGGGCAGGAGACGGTCGCCCGGGTGCACAACCTCGGCCGCCCGCCGCGCCGGCTCGTGCTGCTGCACCTGGACGGGATGAGCGAGGCGCTGCCCGCCGCCGGCACGCCGGTCACCTCCGGCACCCGTGAGGTCGGCCGGGTCGGCACCGCCGTCCGGCACCACGAGTACGGCTTCGTCGCGCTCGCCCTGGTCAAGCAGTCGGTGACGCCGGAGACGCCGCTGAAGGTGGGCGAGGCGACCGCCGCGATCGACCCCGACGACACCCCCGCCGGCCTGGACGACACCCAGGCGGCGGCCCGCGACCGCATCCGCGCGGTCCGGTCTGCGACGATCCACGGGTGAGCAGACCGGTCGGCGCCGAGGGCACCCTGATCACCCTCGCACCGACCGGCGCCGAGTCGGCGAAGGCCGACGTCCCCGCGCTGCCGGTCACCGTCGACGAGGTGGTGGCCACCGCCCGCGACTGCGCCGCGCTGGGCGCGGCCGTGCTGCACCTGCACGTCCGGGGCACCGACACCCGCCCGACGCTGGACCTGCTGCGGGTGCGCGAGGTCGTGGCGGCGGTGCGGGAGGCCACCGACCTCGTCGTCCAGCTGTCCACCGGCGGGGCGGTCACCGACCCGGCCGAGGCCCGGCTGGCCGTGCTCGAGGCCGGGCCGGACGCCGCGTCGCTCTCGCTGGGCACGGTCAACTTCGGCCGTGACGTCTTCTACAACCCGTGGGACCTCATCGTCGAGCTGCACACCCGGATGCAGCAGCAGGGGATCGTCCCCGAGTACGAGGTCTTCGACCTCGGCCAGCTGGCCACGCTGGCCCGGTTGCTCGACCGGCACGGCCTCCCGCACGGTGGGCACGTGCACGTCGACCTGGTGATGGGCGTCCCCGGCGGGATGCCCGGCACCACGGCCGCGCTGGCCGCCTGCCTGCCCGCCCTGCCGCCGGGCGCCACCTTCGCCGCGACCGGGGTGGGCCGCACGTCGCTGCCGGTGATGCTGGCCGCGCTGTCCGCCGGCGGCCACCTCCGGGTCGGCATGGAGGACACGCTCACGTACGCGCCCGGCGAGCCGGTGCGCGACAACGCGCAGCTGGTGGCCAGGGCGGCCGGCCTGGCCCGGATCGCCCAGCGCCCCCCGATCACCCCGACCGAGGCCCGGCAGCTGCTGGGCATCCCCGTCCCCACCCCCGTGGAGGTCCCGCGATGACTGCCCCCACCCCTGCCGCCGGCGGCGCGGCCGTCGACGAGCTGCTCGACCCGTCCTTCCTGGACGGCGTGGAGGAGCTGCCGATGGCGGAGGTCCGGGCGCTGCGGCACCGGGCCGAGCAGGAGGAGGTCAACCTCTCCTACACCCGGCGGCTGCTGCAGGGCCGGCTGGACATCGTCCGCCGCGAGCTGCAGCGCCGGGCCGAGCACGACGGCCGCTCGCTGGTCGACCTGCTGCCGGAGATCCTGTCGGAGAAGGGCCGGGGCCCCGCCCACGGCCTCGGCCGGCACCAGACCGTGCAGCCCACCTCGCCGGAGCAGTTCGAGACGTGGGTGAACGGGCTGTCCCCCGGCGTCGACCTGTCCGACGTCCCCTCGCTGCCGGACGGCGCGCTCGAGGACGCCGCGCGGTCGCTGGGCGCGGGGGAGCGCAGCCTGTCCGAGCGCCGCCGCGGGGTGCAGCAGGTGATGGACGCCGTCGCCGGTGAGCTCGCCCGCCGCTACCGCGACGGCCTGGCCGACGTGGCGCAGCTGCTCGCCGACGAGTCCCGGCACCGCGCCTGATGCCGGAGCTCACGACGTGGCCGGACGACGACCCGGTGCTGGTCGAGGTCTGGCGGGCCGGGTTCGGCGTGGACGTGCTGGAGTCGGTGCACCGCGGCGCGCTCGTGGTCCTGGACGCCGCCGGTGCGCCGGTGCTGGCCGTCGGTGACGTCACCCGCCCGGTCCTGCCGCGCTCGTCGAACAAGCCGGTGCAGGCCACCGCGCTGCTGGCCGCCGGCTGGACCCCGGGCGACGACCGGGAACTGGCGATCGGCGCCGCCTCGCACAACGGCGAGGACGGGCACGTCGAGGTCGTCCGCTCCGTGCTGGCCGCCGCCGGGCTCTCCCCGGACGACCTCGGGTGCCCGCCGGCGCTGCCGCAGCACGAGGCGACCCGCGCGCAGTGGCTGGTGTCCGGCCGGGCGCCGGAGCGGCTGGCGATGAACTGCTCGGGCAAGCACGCGGCGATGCTGTCGGCCTGCGTGGCGGCCGGCTGGCCCACCGAGGGTTACCTCGACCCGCAGCACCCGCTGCAGCAGGCGGTCGAGGCCCGGCTGGGCGAGGCGGGCGGCGAGCCGGTCGCCGCGGTCGTGGTCGACGGCTGCGGTGCCCCGCAGCACGCACTGTCGCTGACCGCGCTGGCCCGCGGCGTCCTGTCGCTGGTGCAGGCCGAGCCCGGCACCCCGGGTCGACTCGTGGCCGACGCGATGCGCGCCCACCCCTGGCTGGTGGCCGGCACCGGCCGGGAGGACACCGACCTGATGCAGGCGGTCGACGGCCTGCTGGTCAAGGGCGGGGCGGACGGCGTGCACGTGGCCGCGCTGCCCGGCGCCGGTGCGGTCGCGCTCAAGCTGGACGACGGCGGCGACCGGGGCCGGGTGCCCGCGCTGTCCGCGGGCCTGCTGCGGCTCGGCGTCCCGGCCGCGGCCCTCGAGCGCTGGCTGACCACCCCGGTCTCCGGTGGTGGCGCCGTCGTCGGTGCGGTGCGCGCGGCCGCCGTCCTGCGCTGAGGCCCGCGCGGGCGGACTGCTAGCAGTCTGCTTGCAGGAGCTAGCAGTACGGGCTACGGTGGGTTCATGCAGCGGCCCACCGAGTTCGTCCGGGAGCAGGTGACGGCGGTCCGCGAGACCGTGGCCACCGCGGCCGCCGGCGCGACCACCTCGGCGGCCGGCGTGGCGTCGTCCGTGCCGGCGGTCGGCTCGCAGGTCGGCGAGTTCATCCGCCACCAGCGCAGCGCCGCCCAGGTGTCGCTGCGCGAGCTGGCCCGGGCCGCCGGCGTCAGCAACCCCTACCTGTCCCAGGTCGAGCGCGGGCTGCGCAAGCCGTCCGCGGAGATCCTGGGCCAGATCGCCCGCGGTCTGAAGATCTCCGCCGAGACGCTCTACGAGCAGGCCGGGATCCTCGACCGCCGGTCCGGCACCGCCGGCACGGTCGCCGCGATCCGCGCCGACGAGGCGATCTCGGAGCGGCACAAGGCCGTGCTGCTGGAGCTCTACGAGACCTACGCCCGCGAACACGCAGCCGCCGAGGCGCGTGCGCAGGCCACCACCCCGCACCCCACCCCCACGACCCAGGAGGAGACGGCATGAGCCGCACCGACACCCTGAAGTCCTACGGCGAGACCCTCGTCGACACCGGCCGGACCGGCCTGCTGGCCGCCATCGGCGCCGGCGACGTCGCGGTGGACGCCGCCGTCGACCGCGCCCGCTCGGTGTTCGGCACCGTGCGCACCCGGGCCGAGGCGCTGCCCGGCGAGGCGCAGGTCCAGGCCGACCTGGCCGCCAAGGAGGCCCGCACCCGCGCCGAGCTGGCCCGTGCCCGCGCCTCCCGCGCCGCGGCCGAGGCCCGTGCTCGGGCCGCCCAGGCCCGCACCCAGGCCGAGGACGCCGCCACCCAGGCCCGCGCCGCGGTGAGCAGCGCCGCCTCCACCGTCCGCCCGGAGACGGTGCTCGGCACCGTCACCGGCCTGGTCGAGGCCGCCCGCACCCAGGCGCAGGCAGCGATCGAGGAGCTGGCCGGCCGGGGCGAGAAGGTCCTCGGCGACCTGCGCACCCAGCCCGCGTTCCGCCGGGTCGTGGCCCGCACCGAGCGCGCCGTCGACACCGTCGAGGACGCCCTCGAGGACGTGCTGGCCGAGACCGCCGAGACCGTCGCCGAGGCGTCGGACGAGGTCACCTCGGTGGCGCAGAAGGCCAAGTCGCGCACCGAGAAGGCCGTCGACCAGGCGACCAAGGACACCCGCGCGGCCGCCCGCTCCGCCAAGCGCGCCGTCGCCGAGACCGCCACCGGGTCCGACCCGGCCGCGGAGACCCCGGCTGCGAAGGCCCCGGCTGCGAAGGCCGCCAAGGCCGAGGCCACGGCGCCCAAGGCGCCGGCCCGGAAGGCGACCGCGAAGAAGTCCACCCCGGCGACCGCGCCGGCCAGCACCCCGGTGCCGGACCCGACCGCCGTCCCGGCGAAGAGCAGCACCCCCGCCGAGTAGGTCCCCGGCAGCACAGCGCCCCGGCCCGCGTCAGCGGCGCCGGGGCGCTGTCGTTCCCCGGATGAGGGGGGCGGGGGCGCGTCCGGCCCCGAGCTCGCCCGACGCGCCTATCGTGGGCGGCATGTTCGGCTTCGACTCGCTGGTCTTCGACGTGGTGCGCTTCGGCACCCTCGCCCTCGTGGTGTGGGCGTTCGTCGACGCGGTCATCCGGCCCGCGCCCGCCTTCGTGGCCGCCGGCAAGCTCACCAAGCCGGCCTGGCTGGCCATCACCGGCATCGCCGCGCTGGTCCTCTACGCCTTCGGGCCGCTCAGCTTCCTGGGCCTGCCCGCGGTGATCGCGGCGGTCGTCTACCTGGTCGACGTCCGGCCGGCCGTGCGCGGGCTGCGCCGGGGCAACTCCAGCTGGTGACCTGCGGGTCGGGGCTCAGAACCGGTCGTCGGCCGGCATGACGACCCACAGCACGACGTAGGCGATGAACTGCGGGCCGGGCAGGACGCAGGACACCACGAACGCCACCCGCAGTCCGGTGCGGGACAGGCCCCAGCGGCGGGCGAGGCCCGAGCAGACCCCCGCGATGACGCGGTGGCGGGTGTCGCGGGTGAGCCGGCCGGCGGCGGGAGAGGTCATGGCCCGAACCTAGCCGTCAGCCGAAGATCCCGGCAGGTGGCTCCGGCGACGGCTCGGCGTCGGCGTCGGCGACCGGGGCGGCCTGGCCGACGAAGCGGTCCAGCTCGTCGCCCGCCACCACCCGGGAGGGCATCGGGTCGCCCGCGCAGCGGCGGGTGAGCCCGGCGACCGGCAGCTCGGCGGCCGAGGCCACGGCCACGGTGTTGCCGAACCGGCGGCCGCGCAGGGTGCCGGGCTCGGCGAGCAGGGCGACGTGACCGAACACCGCCCGCAGGGTCGCGGCCTCGGCCTTGGCGAACCGCAGCGGCGGCCCGTCGGAGACGTTCCACGCGGTCACCCCGCCGGACCGGAGCACCCGGGCGACGTCGGCGGCGAACTCGACCGTGGTCAGGTGCGCCGGGGTCCGCGCCCCGGCGAACACGTCGACCAGGACGACGTCGGCGCTGGCGTCGGGGTGGGCCGCCAGGCCGGCCCGGGCGTCGGCGGCCCGGACCCGGACGCGGGCGCCGCGGGGCAGCGGCAGCTCCCGGCGGACCAGGTCGGTGAGCGCCTCGTCGACCTCGACCACCCGCTGCCGCGACCCGGGCCGGGTCACCGCGACGTAGCGGGCCAGGGTCAGCGCGCCGCCGCCGAGGTGGACGACGTCCAGCGGCTGCCCGGGCTCGGCGGCGAGGTCGAGCACGTGCCCCATCCGGCGGACGTACTCGAACTCCAGGTGGGTGGGGTCGACCAGGTCCACGTGCGACTGCGGGACGCCGTCCAGCTGCAGCTCCCAGGAGCCGTCCCGGTCGGCGTCGGCCAGCAGCTCCGCCGTCCCGCCGGCGACCTCCGTCCTGCCCGGCAGCGCCGCCAGGTGGGCCCGGTCCCGCCGGCTCACCGGGGCACCGGGGCGACGGCCGACCAGCGGACGCTGACCTCGCCGTGCCGCCACCGCCGGGTCGGCCCGACCAGCGGCCAGCCGTCGGCGGCCAGCGTCTCGCAGGCCGCCGCCCAGCGCTGCCGCGGGCCGAACGTCGACAGCCCGGCGGCCGAGGCCCAGGCGGCGTCGAACGCGGTGAGGAAGGCGTGCACCGGCTGGCCGGGGACGTTGTGGTGGATCAGCGCCTTGGGCAGCCGCTCGGCCAGGTCCGACGGTCGGTCCAGGTCCGACACCCGGGCGGCGAGGGTGAGGGTCAGCGGCCCGTCCTCGTCCAGCGCCACCCACGTCGCCCGGCGTCCCCACTCGTCGCAGGTGCCCTCCACGACCAGGCCGCCCGGGGCCAGCGCGCCGCGCATGGTGTCCCAGGCGCGGGCGGCGGACTCCTCGTCGTACTGGCGGAGCACGTTGAAGGCCCGTACCACCACCGGCCGGAGCCCGGCGAGCTCGAAGCCGCCGAGCCGGAAGTCCACCCGCGGGGGGTCCCGGTGCTCGGCGACGGCGTCGACCCGCATCGGGTCGATCTCCAGGCCGACCACCTCCAGCCGGTCGATCTCCGGGGCCAGCCGGTCGACCAGCTCCAGCGTGGTCACCGCCGACGCGCCGTAGCCCAGGTCGACCACCAGCGGCCGGGCGGCGTCCCGGAGCCGGGCCACCTGGGTGGCGACCAGCCACCGGTCGACCCGCCGCAGCCGGTTGGCGTTGGTGGTGCCGCGGGTCGGCAGGCCCAGCGCGCGGGCCCGGCCGGCGGCCAGCCGGGGGGCCTTGCGGGACGGCGGCAGCGACGCACGCTGGGTGTGGTCGCTCACGGTCCCCGAGGTTAGCCGGGCGGCCGATTACCGTGGTGCCGTGCAGGAACGCCGAGACGCCCGACTGGCGGACCTGACGACCCTCGGGGTCGGTGGGCCGATCGAACGGCTGGTCGAGGTGACCACCCGGGACGAGCTGGTCACCGCCGTACGGGACGCCGACGGCGCCGGGCGGCCGCTGCTGCTGCTGGGCGGCGGGTCCAACGTCGTGGCGCCGGACGCCGGCTGGCCGGGCGACGTCGTGCTGGTGCGCACCCGGGGCATCGCCCGCCGGGACGCCGGGGACGCCGTGCAGCTCGAGGTCGAGGCCGGCGAGCCGTGGGACGACCTGGTCGCGGTCACCGTCGCGCAGGGGCTGGCCGGCATGGAGGCGCTGTCGGGCATCCCCGGCTCGACCGGGGCGACGCCGGTGCAGAACGTCGGCGCGTACGGCCAGGAGGTCGCGGCGCTGGTCACCGCCGTGCAGGTGTACGACCGGGCGGCCGGGGTGGAGCGCACGCTGGGGCCCGAGGAGCTGGGCTTCGCCTACCGGGACAGCCGGCTCAAGCAGCAGCCCGGCGCCCACGTCGTCCTGGCCGTGACCTTCGCGCTGCGCCCGTCGGAGCAGTCCAGCCCGGTCGGCTACGCGGAGCTGGCGAAGGCGCTGGGCGTCGAGCTGGGGGAGACCGCGCCGCTGGCCGCCGTCCGGGACGCCGTCCTGGGCCTGCGCCGCGGCAAGGGCATGGTCTGGGACCCGGCCGACCCCGACTCGCGCAGCGCCGGCTCGTTCTTCACCAACCCCGTCGTCCCGGTCGGCGCGGCGGTGGAGGGCTGCCCGTCCTGGCCCGCCGGCACCGGTGCCGACGGCGCCGCGCAGCTGAAGCTGAGCGCGGCCTGGCTGGTGCAGCACGCCGGCTTCGGGCGCGGCACCCGGGTGGGCCGGGTCGGCACCTCCTCGCGGCACAGCCTGGCGCTGACCACCGAGCCCGGGGCGACGGCGGCCGAGCTGATGGCGTTCGCCGGGCAGGTCGTCGCCGCCGTCCGCGAGCGGTTCGGCGTCACGCTGGTGCCCGAGCCGACCGCGGTGCGCCCGTGAACCCGGCCGAGTCGCTGCAGCTGGGCTCGCTGTACGACGCGCTGCGCACGCCGGCCCCGATGCCGGCCGACCCCGCCGCGATGACCGGCTGGCTGGCCCGGGTCGAGGCGGACGCCGCGCTGAGCGGGCTCATCTCCCGGGTGCTGCACTCCGGCACCGCGACCACCGCCGAGGTGACCGACGCGCAGGCGCTGTTCGACCGGCTCGGCACCGCCGCCGACCCGGCCCGCGTCGCCCGCGCCTACGACCTCTTGCACCGGCACGCCGAGTAGGCCGTTCCCGGCCGGGCCGCCGAGATACGGCGGACTGCGGTGTCGGGACGGTGGGACACCGCGTCCCGGCGCATCTCGGCGGGCAGGGCAGGGGCGGGCTCAGGGCTCGCGGTGCACCTTGTGCTGGGCGGCCTGCGCGCGGGGGCGGACGACGAGCAGGTCGACGTTGACGTGCCGCGGCCGGGTGACCGTCCAGGCGATGCAGTCGGCGACGTCGGCGGCGACCAGCGGCTCGCTCACCCCGCGGTAGACGGCGTCGGCCTTCTCCTGCGACCGGGTTCGGTTGAGCGAGAACTCCTCGGTCTTCACCATGCCCGGCGCGATCTCCACCACGCGCACCGGCTCGGCGACGAGCTCCAGCCGCAGCGTCTCCGCGAGCGTGTGCACCCCGTGCTTCGCGGCCGTGTACGACGCCCCGCCCTCGTAGCTGACCAGCCCGGCGGTGGAGCCGACGAAGACCACGTCGCCGCCGCCCGCGGCGCGCAGCGCCGGCAGCAGGGCCTTGGTCACCCGCACGGTGCCCAGCACGTTGACGTCGTAGGTGCGCTGCCAGGAGTCCAGGTCGGCGTCGGCCACCGGGTTGGCGTCGAAGGCCCCGCCGGCGTTGTTGACCAGGACGTCGACCCGGTCCAGCCCGGCGGCGAACGCCGCGACGGATGTGGCATCGGTCACGTCGAGCTCCACCGCGCGTCCGCCGATGCGGTCGGCGAGCTCGGTCAGCCGGTCCAGCCGGCGGGCCGCCAGGACGACGTCGAACCCCTCGGCGGCCAGCCGTTCGGCGGTCGCGGCACCGATCCCGCTGGAGGCCCCGGTGACGACGGCGACGCGGCCGGCGCCGGCGGAGGGCTCGCTGGTGGAGGGCGGGATCACAGGGCTGGACATGTGCCCATCCTGGCGCTGTAGGACACTGGGCAGTCGACAGGGGTGTCCCGACCGGGCGCTCGACGGACCAGCCGACGCTGCCCGAACGGGGAGGAGTGACGTGCCCGCCCGTCGCCACCCCCGCCAGCCGACGCCGTGGCGCGCCGGCGTCGGGCCCGCCGCCCAGCCGGCCCTCCCGCTGCTCCCGCGCCGGGTCGCCACCCTGTCGGTGCACACCAGCCCGCTGGAGCAGCCCGGTGCCGGTGACGCCGGCGGCATGAACGTCTACGTCGTCGAGGTGTCCCGCCGGCTGGCCGCCCGGGGCATCGCCGTCGACGTGTTCACCCGGGCCACCTCCTCCGAGCAGCCGCCGGTCGTGGAGATGGCGCCGGGGGTGACGGTGCGGCACGTCAGCGCCGGCCCGTTCGAGGGGCTGGGCAAGAACGAGCTGCCCGCGCAGATGTGCGCCTTCACCGCGGCGGTGCTGCGCGAGGAGGCCCAGCACGAGCCCGGCCACTTCGACGTCGTGCACTCCCACTACTGGCTCTCCGGCCAGGTCGGCTGGCTCGCCCGGGACCGCTGGGGGGTGCCGCTGGTGCACTCGGCGCACACCCTGGCCAAGGTGAAGAACGCCGCGCTGGCCGAGGGCGACGTCCCCGAGCCGCGGGCCCGGGTGATCGGGGAGCAGCAGGTCGTCGCGGAGGCCGACCGGCTGGTCGCCAACACCGCCGAGGAGGCCCGGCAGCTCGTCGACTTCTACGACGCCGACCCCCGCCGGACGCTGGTCGTCCCGCCCGGCGTCGACCTGCAGCGCTTCCGCCCCGGCGACCGGCTGCGCGCCCGGCAGCGGGTGGGGGTGCCCGCCGACGCCGTCGTCCTGCTGTTCGTGGGCCGGATCCAGCCGCTCAAGGCGCCGGACATGCTGCTGCACGCAGCTGCCCGGATGCTCGCCGACGACCCGACGCTGCGCGCCCGCCTGCAGGTGCTGGTGGTCGGCGCGCCCAGCGGCTCCGGGCTGACCGAGCCGCAGCGGCTGCACGAGCTCGCGGCGTCCCTCGGCGTCGCCGAGGTGGTCCGGTTCGTCCCGCCGCAGGCGGGCGAGCAGCTCGCCGACCACTACCGGGCCGCCGACGTCGCCGTGGTCCCCAGCCACAACGAGTCCTTCGGGCTGGTCGCGCTCGAGGCGCAGGCCTGCGGGACGCCGGTGGTGGCCGCCGCCGTCGGCGGGCTGTGCACCGCCGTGGACGACGGCGTGTCCGGGCTGCTGGTCGCCCGCCGCGACCCGGCCGACTACGCCCGGGCGATCCGGCTGGTGCTGGAGCGCCGCGAGCTGCTGGCCGCGGGCGCCCGGCGGCACGCCGCCGCCTTCAGCTGGGACCGCACCACCGACTCCCTCGTGTCCGCCTACGCCGCCGCGATGGCCGAGATGCGCGCGACGCGGCCGTCGGCCCGGCCGGCCGCGCGGTCCCTCCGCGCCGTGGGGGCCCGCGCTCGATGAGCCGGCGCGCCGTCCCCGAGCTCGACGCCGTGATCGGGGAGACGCTGCGCGCCGCCGAGCTCGAGTTCGACCACCCCGCTGCCGGGCGCTGGCTGGTCACCCTGCCCGGGGTGAAGAAGCTGCAGACCGTCGTCGGGCTGACCGTCGGCGACCACGCGTTCCGGGTGGAGGCCTTCGTCTGCCGCCAGCCGGACGAGAACCGCGAGCAGCTGTGGGCCTGGCTGCTGCAGCACAACGCGCGCACGTACGGCGTCAGCTACTCCATCGACACCGTCGGCGACGTCTGGCTGACCGGCCGGCTGCCGCACGAGACCGTGACCCCGGCGGAGATCGACCGGCTGCTCGGCACGGTGCTCACCTACGCCGACGAGCACTTCAACACCATCCTGGAGATCGGCTTCGGCACCTCGATCCGCCGCGAGTGGGACTGGCGGGTGAAGCGCGGGGAGTCGCTGCGCAACCTCGAGGCGTTCGCCGCCTTCGCCGACCCGGCCCGCCGGCCGCCGGAGTGAGCGGGACGGCGTGAGCACCACCGAACGCGCAGCCGAGGAGACCACCGAGCGCCCGGCCGGCTACGAGCGCCGCTGGTGGGTGCTGGCGACGATGATGGTCTGCCTGCTGATGGTCATCAGCGGCAACACGATCCTCAACGTCGCGCTGCCCACCCTGCAGCGCGAGCTGGACGCCACCCAGGGCGAGCTGCAGTGGGCGATCGACTCCTACATCCTGGTGTTCGCCGGCCTGCTGTTCAGCTGGGGCGTGATCGGCGACCGGATCGGCCGGCGCAAGGTGCTGCTCGCCGGGCTGGGCATCTTCGCCGTCGCCTCGGTGCTCGCGGCCTTCAGCGGGTCGGCGCTGGAGCTGATCGGGTGGCGGGCGCTGATGGGCCTGGGCGGCGCGGCGGTGCAGCCGGCCACGCTCGCGGTGATCACCAACGTCTTCCCACCCGGCGAGCGCGGCCGGGCCATCGGCTTCTGGGCGGGCGGCTCCGGGCTGGCCGTGGCCGGCGGCCCGCTCGCCGGCGGCCTGGTGCTGGAGCACTTCTGGTGGGGCGCGGTCTTCCTGATCGGCGTCCCGGTCGCGCTGGTCGGCGTCGCCGGGATCCTGCTCGTCGTCCCTGAGTCCAAGGACCCCGACCCGGGCAGGCTCGACCTCCCCGGCGTGCTGCTGTCCATCGCCGCGCTGGTCGCGCTGGTCTACGGGATCATCCGCGGCGGCTCCGAGGGCTGGGGCGCCCCGCAGACCTGGGGCCCGCTGACCGCGGGCCTGGTCCTGCTGGCGGTCTTCGTCTGGTGGCAGCGCCGGACGACGCACCCCGCGCTGGACGTGTCGCTGTTCCGCAACCCCGGCTTCTCCGCCGCCGCGGGGGCGCTCGCGCTGAACTTCTTCGCCCTGCAGGGGGCGACGTTCTACCTCGTCTACTACCTGCAGGGAGTCCGGGACTTCTCGCCGCTGCAGAGCGGCGCCATGCTCATCCCGGTCGCGCTGGGCATCGCGCTGATGGCGCCGCGCTCGTCGGCGCTGGCCGACCGGTTCGGCGCCAAGGCCGTCGTCGCGACCGGGTTCGCCCTCATCGCGGTCTCCTTCTCGGGCATCCAGCTGCTGGACGCCGACGCACCGGTGTGGCTGGTGCTGGTCGACCTAGCCTTCCAGGGCATCGGCATGGGCTGCATCCTGGCGCCGGCCACCGAGTCGATCATGTCGGTGGTGCCCCGGGAGAAGGCCGGCGCGGGCGCGGCGGTCAACAACGCCGTCCGGCAGGTCGGGGGAGCCCTGGGGGTGGCCATCCTCGGCTCCGTGCTCGCCGCCACCTACGCCCGCCGGCTCGGGGACGCCGTCGACGGGCTGCCGGCCCCGGCGCGGGAGCAGGCCGGCGAGTCCATCGTCGGCACGCTGGCGGCCGTCGAGGACGCCGAGCGGGCCGGCGGGGACGCGGCCACCGCGGCCGCCGCGGTCGTCGACCCCGCCCGGGAGGCGTTCATCGGCGCCATGCACCTGACCGCGGTGGGCACCGCGGGGTGCGCGCTGGTCGCGATGGTCGTCGTCCTGGTCTGGCTGCCGGGCCGCCGGACCCGCTGAGCCGTCGCGCGGCCGGTGTGCCCGGACGCGCCGGCCGCGGTGCCCGAGTGCGCCACGCCGGGTCAGGAGCACCGCGTCCGACACCCGGGTGAGCGACACTCGACCGGACTGTGCGGATGCCGTTGACCACGGAGCGTGCTGATCGTCAGTGTCGGGGGACTGCGACGTCGGACGCCGGCGCCGACGAGGAGGAGCCCCCAGTGCACGACGCCCGCCCGGTGACGCCCCCGACCCGCCCGACCCGCCGCGACCCCTTCGCGCCCCTGCTGGACAGCGATCGGGCCGAGATGATGCGGCGGCACGTCCGCGAGGGGGTGGCCACCCACTCGGTGCCCACCGGGGGCGCCCCGCAGCCGGTGACCGTGTTCGACGACGGCCGCGCCCGGGTCAACCTCGGCAGCAACAACTACCTCGGCCTGGCCGGCGACCCGCAGGTGGTCGAGGCCGCGGTCGCCGCGCTCCGCCAGTACGGCACCAGCGCCGCGGGCAGCCGGATCCTCAACGGCACCACCCGGCTGCACCTGACGCTGGAGCAGGAGCTCGCCGAGCACTACGGCACCGAGGACGCCGTCATCGTCTCCTCCGGGGTCAACGCCAACGTCGCGGTGCTCTCCACCAGCTGCCGACCCGGCGACGTGCTGCTCGTCGACGCGCACGCCCACGCCAGCCTGCACACCGCGGCCGCCGGCAGCCGCGGCACGGTGCAGCGGTTCACGCACAACTCGACCGCCTCGCTGGAGCGCCGGCTGGGCCGGCTCGACCCCGAGGCGGGTGCGGTCGTCGTCGTGGACGGCGTCTACTCGATGAGCGGGGAGTCCGCGCCGCTGGCCGCGATCGCCGGCCTCTGCGGGCGGTTCTCGGCCCGGCTGGTGGTCGACGAGGCGCACGGGCTGGGCGTGCTCGGCGAGGGCGGCCGGGGCGCCGCCGAGGCCGCCGGCGTGCTGGCCCGGGTCGACGCGGTCACCGTCGCCTTCAGCAAGTCGCTGGCCAGCGTGGGTGGTGCGGTGATGACCTCGCGCGCCGTCGCCGACGGCATCCGCGGCACCGCCATGCCCTACGTGTTCAGCGCCTCCGGCGACCCCGCGGCCGTGGCCGCCGCGCTCGCCTCGCTGCGGGTGCTGCGCCGGGAGCCGGAGCGGCGGCAGCGGCTGCAGGCCAACGGCGACCTGCTGCGCCGGGTGCTGACCGAGCACGGCGTGGCCCCGCTGCCGGGCCGCGGCGCGGTCATCGCCGTCCTCACCGGGGACGACGAGGTCACCCGGGCCGCCTGGGCCGTCGCGCACGAGGCCGGCGTCTACACCAACGCCGTCTGCCACCCGGCCGTACCGCGCGGCAAGGGGGTGCTGCGGCTGGCGGTGATGGCCACCCACACCGAGGAGCAGGTCCGGCTGGCCGGCGAGGTCGTCGCCGCCGCGGTGCGGAGCGTGCGCAGCCCGGAGACGACGCAGCTGGCCGGGTACGTGGCCTGACCGCGGGCACCCGGTCCGGCCTGGGGACACCCGCGCGGCGCCGGTCGGGCAGGATGAGCCGGGTGAGCGACGCGACCAACTCCGGCACCCTCATCCTGCTCCGCCACGGCGAGAGCGAGTGGAACAAGGCGAACCTGTTCACCGGCTGGGTGGACGTCGAGCTGTCCGAGAAGGGCCGGGCCGAGGCGGCCCGCGGCGGGCAGCTGCTGGCCGAGCAGGACCTGCTGCCCGACGTCCTGCACACCTCGCTGCTGAAGCGGGCCATCAGCACCGCGGAGCTGGCGCTGGCCGCCGCCGACCGGCAGTGGATCCCGGTGCGCCGCTCCTGGCGGCTCAACGAGCGGCACTACGGCGCGCTGCAGGGCAAGGACAAGGCGCAGACCCTGGCCGAGTACGGCGAGGAGCAGTTCATGACCTGGCGGCGCAGCTACGCCACGCCCCCGCCGCCGATCGAGGCCGGCAGCGAGTACAGCCAGGACGCCGACCCGCGCTACGCCGCGCTGCCGCCGGAGGCCCGCCCGGCCACCGAGTGCCTCGCCGACGTCGTCGTCCGGATGCTGCCCTACTGGTACGACGCCATCGTCCCGGACCTCCGCGCCGGCCGGAACGTGCTGGTGACCGCGCACGGCAACAGCCTGCGCGCGCTGGTGAAGCACCTCGACGGCATGGGCGACGAGGAGGTCGTCGGGCTCAACATCCCGACCGGCGTGCCGCTGCGCTACGACCTGGACGCCGACCTGCGGCCGACCAACCCGGGCGGCCAGTACCTCGACCCTGCCGCTGCGGCCGCGGCCATCGAGGCCGTCAAGAACCAGGGCAAGAAGTGAAGGACCTCGTCGCCCCCCACCCCTCGCTGACGCTCGGCGCGGGCCCCTGCGACGAGGCCTGACGGACGACGGAGCCCCCGGCAGCCAGGCTGCCGGGGGCTCCGTGGGATTGCCGGTGGGCTCAGCCCTTCTCCCCGGTGACCAGGTAGACGACGCGGCGGGCGACGCTGACGGCGTGGTCGGCGAACCGCTCGTAGTAGCGGCCCAGCAGGGTGACGTCGATCGCGGCCTCGATGCCGTGGCCCCAGGTGGGCAGCAGCAGCTCGCGGAACAGCTGCTTGTGCAGCTCGTCCATCACGTCGTCCTCGGCCTCGAGCTCGGCGGCCGCCTCGATGTCGCGCTTGGCGATGACGGTGCCGGCCTTGGTCACCAGGCTCTCCGCGACGTGGCCCATCTCGAGGAAGACCGGCCGCACCTCCTGCGGCACCGCGTGCTCGGGGAAGCGCATCCGGGCCACCTTGGCGATGTGCTCGGCCAGGTCGCCCATCCGCTCGAGGTCACCGACGATCCGCATCGCGGTGGTGATCGCGCGCAGGTCGGTGGCGACCGGCTGCTGCCGGGCCAGCAGGGTGAAGCAGCGCTCCTCGATGCTCTCCCGGACGGCGTCGATGCGCTCGTCGCCGGCGATCACCAGGTCGGCCAGCGCCACGTCGGCGTCCAGCAGCGCCGTGGTCGCGGTGCTCATCGCCGACCCGACGGAGTTGGACATCTCCACCAGGCAGGCGTTGATGTCGTCCAGTTCCTCGCGGTAGCTCTCCCGCAACACGGTTCCTCCCTCGTCACGTCGCCGGTCCCGGGGACGCCGGGCGACGCTGCACCGCGCGGGGCGTCTCGGGCCGACGGCCGCGGCACGCGGATGAGTCCGAGGGTAGAGAGCCGCGGCTGCGGACGAGAGGGCTGGCAGGTGAACGAGCGGGCACGCAGCGGTGAACAGTGCTGCCCCGACGGGGTGAGGGGCCCGCGAGCGGCTGGTCAGGGTGGGTGACCCGCCTAGCATCGACCCCGTGGAACCCCTGCTCGCGCTGATCGCGGGCCTCGTGATCGGCCTGCTGCTGGCGTTGACGGTCGTCCGCGCCCGCTACCGGCCCGTCGACGAGGGCGGTTCCGGCCTGCGCGCCGCGGCCTTCGAGCCGCGCGCCGACTCCGACGCAGCGCTCAGCCGGCGGCTGGTCGACCTGATGGACCCCGCCGTCGTGCTGGTCGGCCCGGACGACGCGGTGCTGCTGGCCAACCCGTCGGCGCGCGCGCTGGGCATCCTGCGCGGCGACCGGCTGCTGGTGCCCGGGCTGCTCGAGGTGGCCCGCAACGTGCAGGTGAGCGGCAGCCGCCGGTCCGACGTCGCCCTCCCCGGCGACCTGGTCGGCACCGGCCCGCGGATGGTCGGCGTGCACGGCATCCGGCTGGGCAGCGGCCCCGTCGTCGCGCCCGGACCGGTGGCGCTGGTGCTCACCGACGTCACCGAGGCCCGCCGGGTGGAGGCCGTCCGCCGCGACTTCGTGGCCAACGTCGGGCACGAGCTCAAGACGCCGGTCGGTGCGCTCGCGCTGCTGGCCGAGGCGGTGCAGGGCGCCGCCGACGACCCGGAGACCGTGCAGCGCTTCGCCGCCCGGATGAGCCACGAGGCCGACCGGCTGGCCCGGCTGGTCCGCGAGCTCATCGACCTCTCCCGGCTGCAGGGCGCCGAGCCGCTGCCCGCGCTGGTGCCGGTCGCCGTCGGCACCGTCGTCGCCGAAGCGGTCGACCGGACCCGGGCCGCGGCCGCCGCCAAGGACATCCAGCTCGCCGTCGCCGCCCAGCCGGGCCTCGTCGTCCGCGGGGTGGAGGCGCAGCTGGCCACCGCGCTCACCAACCTGCTCGCCAACGCCGTCGCCTACAGCCCGCCCGGGACGACGATCGCCGTCGGTGCCCGGGCGCGGTCGGGCTTCGCCGAGATCGCCGTGACCGACTCCGGCATCGGCATCCCGCGCTCGGACCGCTCCCGGGTCTTCGAGCGCTTCTACCGGGTCGACCAGTCCCGGGCCAGCTCCACCGGGGGCACCGGCCTGGGCCTGGCGATCGTCAAGCACGTCGCCAGCAACCACGGCGGCGCGGTCACCGTGTGGAGCGAGGAGGGTCTGGGGTCCACCTTCACCCTCCGCATCCCGATGGCCGTCGACGCCGACCAACCGGCCGACGACGACTTCCCCGAACGGCCGCCGGTGCCGCCGCTGCACGGCCGGCAGAACGACGAGGGCCCCGCCGGGGCACCGCACGAGAACATGGAGAAGGGACGGTCATGACCCGAGTGCTCGTGGTGGAGGACGAGGAGTCCTTCTCCGACGCGCTGTCCTACATGCTCCGGCGGGAGGGCTACGACACCGTCGTGGCCGCCACCGGGACGGACGCGCTCGCCGAGTTCGACCGGGCCGGGGCCGACATCGTCCTGCTCGACCTCATGCTGCCCGGACTGTCGGGCACCGAGGTCTGCCGGGCACTGCGCGCCAGGAGCTCCGTGCCGATCATCATGCTGACCGCCAAGGACACCGAGATCGACAAGGTCGTGGGGCTCGAGCTGGGCGCCGACGACTACGTCACCAAGCCCTACTCGGCCCGCGAGCTGGTCGCCCGGATGCGGGCCGTGCTGCGCCGCGGCACCGAGGCCGAGGTGTCCGCCGAGTCCGCGCTGGCCGCCGGGCCGGTCCGGCTGGACGTCGACCGGCACGTGGTGGCCGTCGACGGGCAGCCGGTCTCGCTGCCGCTCAAGGAGTTCGACCTGCTCGAGCTGCTGCTGCGCAACGCCGGCCGGGTGCTCACCCGCGGCCAGCTCATCGACCGGGTGTGGGGCGCGGACTACGTCGGCGACACCAAGACCCTCGACGTCCACGTCAAGCGGCTGCGCGCCAAGCTCGAACCCGACCCGGCCAACCCGCGCTACCTGGTCACCGTCCGCGGCCTGGGCTACAAGTTCGAGGCGTAGTTGATCGTCGTCCTCCGGACGACACCGCGACCACGAGCGTGGTTGGGCTGCGCTGAGCCGTTTCCCGTCACGCCGGAGGTGACCCCTGCGGGGCCGCCGTCCGGCGTGACCGGCTTCGCCGTCCGTCCTTGCACGTCACCTCCAGTGATCTGCTGGGGGGCCCTGCGGGCCCGCCCAGCGGATCACTGACCGCGGCCGGTCTCCTCCTGCAGCTCGTCGATCTTGACCGAGGCGTCGGCCTTGGTGATGTCGTCGGGCACCTCTTCCCCCGCCTGGCGGGCGAGGGTGTTCAGGTAGCTCTTCTGCGCGCCGGTGGCGGGCTCGTCGCCGGTCACCCAGTCCGAGGGGTCCTTCTCGGCGGTGGGGTCGCCGGCCTGTCCGGTGTTGACGTTGGCTTCGCTCATGTGTTCGAAGCTACGCGGGGATGCCGACCCGTGCAGCTCGAGCGGTGACGACCGCTGCGTCCACCGCGCTCTGCGCCGCGGCGCGGTCGGCGGCGCGCACCCGGGCCTCCTCCCAGCGGCGGCCGGTGCGGTAGACGTGCACCGCCCCGCACTGCGGGCACTCGACGTGCAGGGCCACGTGGGTGGCGTGGTTGGCGACCGATCGGATGCGCCGGTCAGCGACCAGCTCGTCGGTCCGGGTCACGGGACAGGTGATCAGCAACATGGGACGAGCCTGCTCAGCGGCGCTGGATCAGACGAGTGGCAGGACCGACCGCTACCGCAGTTTTCCTGCCATCATGGTGTCCATGACCACACCGGACCGCCCGCTCGTCGTCAGCGCCGTCGTCGCCGACGGGCTGGTGGGCAGCTTCGGCGTCGGGGTGGCCGCCGAGGTCTTCGGCTACGACCGGCGCGCCATGGGGCTCCCGCCGTTCGACTTCGCCCTCGTCTCCCAGCACCCCGGCGTGCTGCGCACCGACACCGGGATCGCGATGATCGTCGAGCACGGCCTGGACCGGCTGGCGTCCTCCGACATCGTGCTGGTCACCGCCTGGGAGCTGTTCGACCACGAGCCTCCGGCCGAGCTGCTCGACGGCCTGCGCGCGGCCCACGCACGCGGGGCCGTGATCATCAGCCACTGCACCGGCGCGTTCGTGCTGGCGCGTGCCGGGCTGCTCGACGGCAAGCGGGCCTCCACGCACTGGCGGTACGCCGGCGAGCTGGCTGCCCGGTACCCCGCGGTGCAGGTCGACCCCGCCGTCCTCTACGTCGACAACGGCCAGGTCATCACCGGGGCCGGCACGGCCGCCGGCGTCGACACGATGCTCCACCTGGTGCGGCGCGAGTGGGGTGCGGCCGCCGCCAACGCGCTCGCCCGGGAGATGGTCGTCCCGCCGCACCGCGACGGTGGCCAGGCGCAGTTCATCGACACCCCGGTGGCCCGCTGCGAGGACGACCTGCTCGGCGTCGTCCTGGAGTGGGCCCGCGCGCACCTGGCGGAGGACATCAGCGTCGAGCTGCTGGCCCGCCGCGCCCTGATGAGCCCGCGCAGCTTCGCCCGCCGGTTCAAGGCCACGACCGGGACGACGCCGCACGCCTGGCTGCTCGCCCAGCGGCTGGCCGCCGCCGAGGCCCTGCTCGAGGACACCGACGCGCCGGTCGAGGAGGTCGCCCGGCTGGTCGGCTTCGGCACCGCCGCCGGGCTGCGCGAGCAGTTCGCCCGGCGCCGCGGGGTGTCGCCGCGCACCTACCGGCAGACCTTCCGGGCCGGCCGCACCGGCGGTTCAGCCGGGCCGGCGCCGGTGCAGCTGCACCGGCACTGGCCGGGGGCTGGCGGGGTGCGGGGCGACGAGACCGGCGTCGAGGCGGGCCTCGGTCAGCCGGCGTAGCTCGGCGTAGGCCGCCGGGCCGAGCAGCGCGGTCAGCTCGGGGCCGTAGGTCTCCACCAGGGGCTCGGCCGAGACGTGCGCCGCCGGCGAGCCGGTGCACCACCAGTGCAGGTCGTGCCCGCCCGGGCCCCAGCCGCGCCGGTCGAACTCGCCGATGGAGGAGACCAGCACCCGGGTGTCGTCGGGCCGGTCCACCCACTCCTGCTCCCGCCGCACCGGGAGCTGCCAGCAGACGTCGGGCTTGGTCTCCAGCGGGTGCCGGCCCTGCCGGAGGGCGGCCGCGTGCAGCGCACAGCCGGCGCCGGCCGGGTGCCCGGGCCGGTTGAGGAACAGGCAGGCGCCGTCGACCACCCGGGTGCGCAGCGCCTGCTCGGCCTCCTCGCCGGGCGCCGGCTCGGTCAGGGTGTCCGGCTCGGTCCAGTCGGCCCGGCCCACCGGCGTCCCGGGGTGGCGCTGCCAGTCCTGCGGTGTCAGGCCGGCCACGGCAGCCTCCACCCGGGCCAGGTCGTCCTCGTCGGTGAAGAAGGCGCCGTGGTTGCAGCAGCCGTCGTCGGCGCGGCCCTCGACCACCCCGGCGCAGCCCCGGCCGTAGACGCACGTCCAGGCACTGGTCAGCCAGGTGAGGTCGGCGCGGACCAGGTGGGCGGGGTCGGCGGGGTCGTAGAACTCGATCCACTCGCGGGCGAAGTCCAGCTCCACCTCGGGCGGGGGGCCGGCGGGGGTGCTCGGGTCCACCGGGCGAGCGTAGGCGCCGAGACAGCTCCGGTTCCGAGACGGCAGACTCTCCGCCATGCGACTCGGGGTGCTGGACGTCGGCTCGAACTCTCTGCACCTGCTGGTGGTCGACGCCCACCGCGGCGCGCACCCCACGCCGATGCACGACGACAGCTGGCTGCTCCGGCTGTCCGAGCACGTGGGGGACGACGGGCGGCTGTCCAAGGCGGGGGAGAAGGCGCTGCTCCACGCCGTCCAGCAGGCCAAGCGCCAGGCCGCCGACCGCCACTGCGACGAGCTGCTGGCCTTCGTCACCTCTGCCATCCGCGAGGCCGACAACGGCTCGGCGGTGCTCCGGCGGGTCCGCGAGCAGACCGGCGTCGACCTGCAGGTGCTCAGCGGCGAGGACGAGGCACGGCTGACCTTCCTGGCGGTGCGCCGGTGGTTCGGGTGGAGCGCGGGCCGGCTGCTGGTGCTCGACATCGGCGGCGGTTCGCTGGAGCTGGCGACCGGCGTGGACGAGGACCCGGACGTCGCGCTGTCGGTGCCGCTGGGCGCGGGCCGGATGACCCGCCGGTTCCTGCCGCAGGCGCAGACCGGGGGCCGCCCGGACCTCGCCGCCCTGGACGCGCTGGCCGAGCACGCCGACGACGTCCTCGCCTCGCCCGGCCGCAAGCTGCGGGGGGCGGGGGCGCCGGACCTGGTGGCGGCGACGTCGAAGACCTTCCGCACCCTGGCCCGGCTCGCCGGCGCCGCCCCGTACGCCGCCGGCCTGCGGGTGCCGCGGGAGCTGACGGACATCGGGCTGTCCCAGGTGATCGGCTTCGTCTCCCGGATCGAGTCCGCGGCGCTGGCCGAGCTGCAGGGCGTGTCGGTGCAACGCGCGCACCAGGTGCCGGCCGGTGCCGTCGTGGCGCAGGCCGCGATGCGCGCCGTGGACGTACCGTGCGTGCGGATCTGTCCCTGGGCGCTCCGCGAAGGAGTCATCCTGCGTCGCCTGGACCAGCTGGAGGGAGCGTGATGTCGGAGCCGGACTCGGGTGAGTACAGCGTCCGCTCGCTCGCCGAGATCCTGCGCGAGCACGGGCTGGAGACCGAGCTGGGCACGCGCCCCGGCCGGCGCCGGCGCACCTCGGACGACCCGGAGGTCACCGGCCGCTCGCCGCGGGTGGAGCCGGCCGTCCGCGCCCCTCGGCCCGGCACGACCCCACCGGCCGCCCCGGCTCCCGCCGCCCGCAACGCACCGCCGGCGCGCGGGCCCGCGCCGGCGGCCGGAGGCACCCGCACCCCACCGGCCGCACCGGCCACGCCCCAGGTCCGGCACCCGGCGCCGTCCTGGGCCGACGAACCCGCCGCCTCCCGGCCGGCCGCGGGGCTGGCCGGTCCGGTCACCCCGCCGCGGGAGCCGGCCCGGGACCCGGCGCCGGTGCGCCCCGCCGCCCCGGCCCGCGCCGAGCCGGGCGACCGCGAGGACCAGGCCGACCGGCTGTCGTCCACCGGCCGCGTCGGCGGCCGCACCGACCGGGCGCCGCTGCGGCCCACCCGGCGCAAGAGCGACCGGGACACCCCGACCGGCGACACCCCGTCCGCGGCAGGCGGCCCCACCACCTCGGCCATCCCGGCGGCAGCGGCCGCGGCCGCGGCGGCCCGCCGCCGGGAGGCCCACCCGGTGACCGGGCCGATCCCGGTGCAACGCCCGGCCGAGCCGGCCCAGGACGTCGACGACGAGCCGCTGACCGGCCGGGAGAGCGCCCTGGCCTGGGCCCGGTTCGCCGGTGAGCTGGTGGTGGCCCTCGCCGTCGGCATCGGCCTGTACTTCGGCTTCACCGTGCTCTGGGAGCTGATGCCCTACGTCGCGCTGGTGGCGGCGCCGGTGGCGGTGACCGGCCTGGTGGCCGGGGTGGCGGCCTGGCGGCGGAAGACCGGCCAGGGCGAGCTGGGGGTGCGGCTGCTCGGGCTGCTCGTGCTGGCCGGCACCGTCCTGGTCATCGCCCCGGCGGCGGGCCTGCTCGCCGCCTGACCGCCGCGCCGGCGTTGCGCAGGTCGGTCTGCAGCGACGGCCAGGAGGTCGGCCGGCGGCCGCGGACGACGTCGGCCTCCACCAGCACCCACGGTGCGTGGCAGGTCGCCGCCACCGGCTCGCCGGCGTCGGAGCAGGCCCTGACGAACGCGCCGGCGCCGGCGTCGGCGCGCACGACGTCGCCGTTGACCACCCCGCCGGGCAGCACGAGGGCGTCGAACGCGCCCGGGTCCGCGTCGTCGACGGTCCGGGTGCCGCCCTCGTCGACGTGGTCGTACGCGGTGAGGGTGCCGGCCGCGGGGCACACGGCCGGGCACTACGGTCGCGGGCATGACCACCGCAGGGCGCACCGGCCTGGCCATCATCGGCGGCGGCAAGATCGGTGAGGCGCTGCTCGCCGGTCTGGTCCGGCAGGCCGGCACCGGGGACGGCGTGGTCGTCGTCGAACGGAGCCCGCAGCGGGCGGCCGAGCTGGCGGCACGGCACGGTGTCGCGGCGGTCGACCTGGCCGGCGCCGCGGCCGCGGCGCGGGTGCTCCTGCTGGCGGTCAAGCCGCAGGACATCGACGCGCTGCTGGCCCTGCTCACCCCGCACGTGACCACCGAGCACCTGGTGGTCAGCGTGGCCGCCGGCGTGCCGACCAGCCGGATCGAGGCGGCGCTGCCCGACGGCACCCCGGTGGTGCGGGTCATGCCCAACACCCCGGCGCTGGTCGACGCCGGGATGAGCGTCATCTCGGCCGGCGCGCACGCCACCGAGGCGCACCTGGACGAGGCCCAGGCGCTGCTGTCGCCGGTGGGCGAGGTCCGCCGGGTGCCGGAGGGCCAGCAGGACGCCGTCACGGCGCTGTCGGGCAGCGGTCCGGCCTACTTCTTCTTCCTGGTCGAGGCGATGATCGACGCCGGCATCCTGCTCGGCCTGCCGCGCGCGGTGGCCGCCGACCTGATCGTGCAGACCGCCTACGGCTCCGCGGTGATGCTGCGCGAGTCCGGGGAGCACCCGGTGCAGCTGCGCGAGGCCGTCACCAGCCCCGGGGGGACGACGATCGCCGCGATCCGCGAGCTGGAGCGGCACGGGGTGCGCGCTGCGCTGATCGCCGCGATCGAGGCGGCGCACGACCGCTCGGTCGAGCTCGGCCGCGCAGGAGGCTGACCGGCCCGCTCGGACGGTCCTGCGGCGGGGGGCGCCCCGTGTGCCCCAGGGCGCGCAGGTGAATCACACGCATGTGTTTTTCCACAGAAACCTGTGGACGGGCCCTGCCCGGACCGAGTCGACTTGGGGACAACACGCCGTGACGGGTGTGTCACGCGGTGCTTATGTCCACTTGTGCCCAGGACGGACCGGTCCGCCTGTCCGTTTCACCCATCGCTTCTGTCACTCCGGTCCCCATATGGTCTTTTCCAGCACGAACGTGACACGCCCGCCGGTGGGGAAGCCGGTGGCCGCGCCAGTGCTGAGACCGGAGACGATCGACGTGACCATGCCCCAGCGCGCCACCATCCAGACTTCCCGCCCGGGTGTCCCGGCACCGCGTCCGGTGGGCCGGCCGATCTCGGCTGCCTCGCTGTCGCGCCCCGTGCCCGCCGCCCACCCGGCGTCGATGCCCGTCGGTCGTCCCGCCCAGGTGCCGGCCCCCCGCGCCGCCGTCGCCTTCCTGACCGTCGCCGAGGTCGCCGCGCTGATGCGGGTCTCGAAGATGACCGTCTACCGCCTGGTCCACGGCGGCGAGCTCTCCGCCGTCCGCGTCGGCCGCTCGTTCCGCGTCCCGGAGCGCGCCGTGCACGACTACCTGCGCGACGCCTACACCGACATCGCCTGAGGAAGGACCCCGCTGCCCCCCACGCCTCGCAGGCTCGGCGCGGGCCCCTGCAGCGGGGCCGTTCCATCCCGTCACGTCGCTCGCGGCGGGACCCTGCAAGGGGGCCGTTCCATCCTCTCGCCTCCCAGGTAGTCTCGGGCGCTGAGCGGTGCCGCCCCTCGCGGGGCGGGCCGCGCACGAGCTGATCACCTCGCCCGGTGCCCGGCGTGACCGACCCGGTCACCGCCCCGGCCACCGAGCGGACTCGACGTCGGGAGCAGGACATGGGTTCGGTCATCAAGAAGCGCCGCAAGCGGATGGCGAAGAAGAAGCACCGCAAGCTCCTCAAGAAGACCCGCGTGCAGCGCCGCAACAAGAAGTGAGCTGACGCTCGTGCCGCCCGCGGTCGTCCTCGTCACCGGCGTCAGCCGGTGGCTGGGCGGCGCGCTGGCGGCCGAGCTCGCGGCGGACCCGGCCATCGACCGGGTCATCGGGGTGGACACCGTCCCCCCGCCCCCCGAGGTGCTCCGCCGCCTCGGGCGCACCGAGTTCGTCCGCGCCGACATCCGCAGCCCGTTGATCGGGAAGGTCATCGAGTCGGCGTCGGTGGACACCGTCGTGCACATGAACATCAGCGCCACCCCGGCCTCGGCCGGCGGGCGGGCGTCGATGAAGGAACTCAACGTCATCGGCACGATGCAGCTCCTGGCCGCCTGCCAGCGCTCCACGTCGCTGCGGCGGCTGGTGCTCAAGTCCACCAGCGCCGTCTACGGCGCCAGCTCCCGCGACCCCGCCGTCTTCACCGAGACGATGCAGGCCCGCCGTGTCCCCTCCGGCGGGTTCGCCAAGGACAGCCTGGACATCGAGGGCTACGTCCGCTCCTACGCCCGCCGCCGCCCCGACGTGGGCGTCGCGGTGCTGCGCTCCACCAACCTGATCGGCCCGCGCATCGACTCGCTGCTGTCCGGCTTCCTCCGGATGCCGGTGGTGCCGACCGCGCTCGGCTACGACGCCCGGGTGCAGCTGCTGCACGAGGACGACGCCGTGGCCGTGCTCCGGCAGGCCACCACCGGCGACTTCGTCGGCACCGTCAACGTCGGCTCGACCGGCACGGTGCTGCTGTCCCAGGCGATCCGCCGGCTGGGGCGGGTCGCGCTGCCGGTGCCCGAGCAGGCGATGGGGGCGGTCGGCCGGCTGACCCGCCGCGCCGGCCTCGTCGGCGGCTCCGTCGACTGGTCACCCGAGCAGATGCGGTTCCTCAACTTCGGCCGCGTGGTCGACACCCGGGTGCTCCGCGAGGAGTTCGGCTACACGCCGCAGTACTCCACCGAGGAGGCGCTCGCCGACTACGCCCGCACCCTGCCCCCGGTGCTCCGCCCCGAGCTCGTCGACGAGGCCGCCGCGTCGGCCCGCACCCTCCTGGGCCGGGTGGCCGGTGGCGTAGCCGTCGTCCGGTCGATCGCCGGCGACCGGCACCGTCCCGCGCCCGCGGTACCCGGACTGCGGGCGGTGCACGATGCCTGAGGCCCGGGTGATCCCGCTGCGCCCGGACGACGACCCGGTGCCGCCGCGGCAGCCGCCCGCGCCCACGTGGGAGGAGCAGCTGGCCGGTGGGGTGGAGTTCCTCCGCCGCCGGCTGACCGGCGAGTACGGCACCGACGAGTTCGGCTTCGACCCCGACCTGACCGACCACGTCCTGCTGCCGCTGCTGCGGCCCTGGTTCGAGCGCTGGTTCCGGGTCGAGACGCTCGGGCTGGAGAACGTCCCGGACACCGGCGGCGCGCTGGTGGTCGCCAACCACTCCGGCACCGTGCCGGTCGACGCGCTGATGGCCACCGTCGCGCTGCACGACGAGCACCCCTCGTCCCGGCGGCTCCGGCTGCTCGGCGCCGACCTGGTCTTCCAGGTGCCGTTCATCGGCGCCCTGGCCCGCAAGCTCGGCACCACGCTGGCCTGCAACGAGGACGCCGAGCGGCTGCTGGCCGCCGGTGAGCTGGTCGGGGTCTTCCCCGAGGGCTTCAAGGGCGTCGGCAAGCCGTTCAGCGAGCGGTACACCCTGCAGCGCTTCGGCCGCGGCGGCTTCGTCAGCGCTGCGCTGCGCACCGGGGTGCCGATCGTGCCCTGCGCCATCGTGGGCGCCGAGGAGATCTACCCGATGCTGGGCAACGCCCGCACCGCCGCGCGGCTGCTCGGCCTGCCGTACTTCCCGATCACCCCGACCTTCCCGCTGCTGGGCCCGCTGGGCGCGGTCCCGCTGCCGTCGAAGTGGTTCATCGCCTTCGGCGAGCCGATCGAGACGGCGTCCTACGGGTCGGCGGCCGCCGACGACCCGATGGTCGTGTTCAACCTGACCGACCAGGTGCGCGAGACCATCCAGCACTCGCTCTACCGGCTCCTGCTGCAGCGGCGGTCCGTCTTCAGCTGAACGAAGGACCTCGCTGCCGCCCACCCCTCGCTCCGCTCGGGGCGGGCCCCTGCAGCGGAGCCGAGACCGGGGAGGGCTCACCAGGTGGCGGGGTCCGCTCCCCAGGGGGTGCCGACGCGGGTGTAGTCGGCGGGTGCGCCGTCGAAGGCGAGCACCGGCGGCACGCAGGTGACCGCGCCGTGGTGCACCAGCGGCCAGTCGGGCTCGGCGTCCGGCGCGGCCGTCCCGCCCGGCAGGTCGAGCAGCGCACCGGCGGTGCGGGCCAGCGAGACCGCGACCCCCGGCGTGCCGCCGCCGGACCGCTGCGCCCGCAGCGCGGCCAGCACCCCGGCGGCCAGCAGGTGCCCCGTCGCGTGGTCCAGGGCCTGCGCCGGCAGCGCGCCGGGCGTCCGGCCGTCCGCGCTCTCCATCCGGGCGATCCCGGACACCGCCTGCACCAGGCTGTCGAAGCCGCGCCGGTGCGCCCACGGTCCTGACTCGCCCCAGGCGCTCACCCTGCCCACCACGATGCCCGGGTGCCGCTCGGCCAGCTGCCGCGGGGACAGCCCGAACCGGTCCAGCGCCCCGGGGCGGTAGCCGAGCAGGACCACGTCGGCGCCGGCGAGCAGCTCCTCGAACTCCGGTCGCCGCTGCGCCAGGTCGAGCACCGCGGAGCGCTTGTCCTGGTCGACGTCCACGTGCTGCCAGGGGATCTCGGCGGGCACGGGCGGGTCGACCCGGAGCACCTGGGCGCCCGCGATCGCCAGGTCGCGGCCGGCCACCGGGCCGGCGATCACCCGGGTCAGGTCGAGCACCCGGACGTCGTCCAGCGGCCGCTGCGGACCGGCCGTCCAGCCGCGCGCCGGGGCGGCGCCGAGCTCCTCCCGGACGACGAGCGGCGAGCCGGCCAGCTCCCGCGCCTGCGGGTGCGCCCGCCAGGCGTCGGCCTCCCGCACGGCGACCAGCAGCGCACCGCGCTCGGCGGCGCGCTCCTCGAGCTCGGCGGCCGTCCCGCCGGTCAGCGCCGCGGCCACCGCGTCCGGGCCGGCGTCGGCCGCCAGGTCCAGCACGTCCCGCAGCCGGGCCGCGTGGTGCGGGTAGTTGCCGTGGGTCCGCACCCAGCCGTCAGCGGTCGGCCAGAACCCGGACAGCGGGGCGAAGCCCTGCACCGGACGCCCGTCGATGCGCAGCAGCCGGTCGCCGCGGAAGGAGGCGGCGACCCGGACGCCGTCCAGCCGCACCGGCCCGGGCCGGGTGCCCCGCCGGTCGGCCAGCACCAGCTGGGCGGCCAGCGACGCGGCCCCGACGCTGCCCGCGGCCAGCTCCCCGACCGCCAGCCGGGAGGGCAGCGGCACGGGGGAGGTGTGCAGCAGCGCGAGCAGGGCCCGGTCCAGCCCCAGGGACGCCCACGCCCGGGCGGCGGAGGACACGGCCGGGCGGCTCAGAACGGCCAGCGGTTGCGGCGGCGGAGCGAGACCAGCCCGCCCACCACCCCGCCGGACAGCGCCGCGACCCCGAGCGTCGGGACGCCGATCTTGGCGGCCTTGCGCCCGGTGCGGAAGTCCTTGACCGTCCACCCCCGCGAGCGGGCGACCGCGCGCAGCTCGGAGTCGGGGTTCACCGCGACCGCGGTGCCGACCAGGCTGAGCATCGGCATGTCGTTGGTCGAGTCGCTGTAGGCGGTGCAGCGGGTGAGGTCCAGCCCCTCCCGCTCGGCCAGCGCCCGCACCGCCTGCGCCTTCGCCTCGCCGTGCATCAGCTCACCGACGAGCCGGCCGGTGAACCTGCCGTCCACCACCTCCGAGACCGTGCCGAGGGCGCCGGTCAGCCCCAGCCGGTGGGCGATGATCGAGGCCAGCTCGACGGGGGTGGCGGTGACCAGCCAGACCCGCTGGCCGGCGTCGAGGTGCTGCTGGGCGAGCAGCCGGGTGCCCGACCAGATCCGGTCGGCCATCAGCTCGTCGTAGATCTCCTCGCCGGCGTCGTGAATCTCCACGACCGACCGGCCGGCGACGAACGCCAGCGCGTTGTCCCGCACCGTGTGCATGTCGATGCTGCTCTCGGTGCCGGCGACCCGGAACTTTGCCTGCTGCCAGACGAACGAGGCGACGTCCCGGCCGGTGAAGTACTTGCGGGCGGCCAGCCCGCGGGCGAACCAGAACAGCGAGGCGCCCATCATCATCGTGTTGTCGACGTCGAAGAAGGCCGCCGCGGTGCGGTCGGGCGCGGGCGCCTCCGGCACCTCGGTCTCGGCCGCCGCGGCCGACGCCTCGCCGGCGACGACGGCGCGCGTCTCGGGGTCGGCGAGCTCGGCCCGCGTGCGCGCCGCACGGCCGCGGAAGGGCACCCGGACCACTCCGCACCACCCTCCCGGCGTCGGCTGCACCGTCGTCCGCGACCCTAGCGCCGCCGGCCGGACGCGCCGTACCGGGTCAGCAGCCGACCGTGACCAGGGTCACCGCAGGCCCTCGGGCAGCAGCGCCGCCAGCCGGCGCACGGCCCGGTGCTGCAGCGCCTTGACCGCGCCGTCCTTGCGGCCCATCGCCGCGGCGGTCTCGGCGACCGAGAGGTCCTGCAGGAAGCGCAGCTCCAGGCACTCGCGCTGGTCGGGGGACAGCTGCTGCACCCCGGCCCGCAGCTCCGCGCCGGCCAGCCGCTGCAGCACCGCGTCCTCCGGCCCCTCGGTGGCCCGGTCGGCGTCCCGCATGTCGGCGGTGGGGACCTCCAGCCGCTGGCGGCTGCTCTTGCCGTGGTCCAGCGCCAGGTTCCGGGCGATGGTGACCAGCCAGGCACCGACGTCGCGGCCCTGGAAGGTCAGCGAGTCGATCCGGCGCAGCGCGCGGACGAAGGTCTCGCTGGTGAGGTCCTCGGCCGTGGCCCGGTCGCCGACCCGGTGGCGCAGGTAGCGGAGGACGACCTCGGCGTAGCGGTCGTAGAGCTCGCCGAACGCCTCGGCGTCACCGGCCTGGGTGCGGCGGACGAGCTCCCAGACGTCCAGGTGTCCCACGGCGAGGGCGGCACCCGGGGGAGCCGACGGGGGGACCACCGGGGCGGTCCGGGGTCGCGGGACGGCGGCGCGGCCCGGCGCGGCGGCGGTGCGCAGCGCAGCAGGGACGTCGAGCCGCGGGCTGGTCATGCCGGTACCCACCTCCTCCACGCCGTCCGAGCCGGTGGCCCGGTCCCTGTGCCCGTCCCGGCGACTGCGCGCGGGGAGGCTGCGGCCCAGGGCCCATGGTGACAACATCGGGGCGCTGCGTCCACGCGACCTCCGTCTCCGGCGGTCGTCCTGCTCCCTGCGGAGGTCTCCCGTGCCGGTCGACGAGGTGCCGGCCCACGGGCTGCCGGCGGCGGGTCCCGGTGAGGTCCGGTCCTTCTCCGCGCTGGTGCGCCGGGCGGCCCGCGCCGCCGGTGACGCACCCGCGCTGGTCGCCGGCGGCACCCGGCTGACCTGGGCCGACGTCGACGAGCGGGTCGACCGGGCCGCCGCCGGCTACCGCGCCCGGGGGCTGGCGCCCGGCGACCGGGCCGCGGTGCAGCTGGGCAACACCGTCGACTGGGTGGTCGCGGTGATGGGCGCGCTGCGGGCGGGGCTGGTCGTGGTGCCGGTCAACACCGCCTACACCGACCCCGAGGTCACCCACCTGCTCACCGACTCCGGCGCGCGGCTGCTGGTGGTCGCCGCCGAGCGCCCCGAGCTGGCCGGGGTGCCGGTGAGCGTCGGCCCGCCGCACTCCGCTGACGCCGCGCCCGACGACCCGGACGACGCCGACGCCCTGGCGCTGCTGGCCTACACCAGCGGCACCACCGGACGGCCGCGCGGGGCGATGCTCAGCCACGCCGCGCTGCTGGCCAACCAGCAGCAGCTGCTGGCGCTGGACCCGCCGCCGGTGCGCACCGGCGACCGGGTGCTGCTGGTGCTGCCGCTCTTCCACGTCTACGGCTTCAACAGCGGCTGGGGGCTGGTGGCCGAGACCGCCGCCTGCGCCGTGCTGGTCGAGGAGTTCGACCCGGTCGCCACGCTGCAGCTGATGGCGGCCGAGGACGTCACCGCCGTCCCCGGCGCCCCGCCGATGTACGCCGCCTGGCTGGCGGTCGCCGACGCCGCCGGGAGCGACGCGGTGCTCCGCCGCGGGTTCGCCGCCGTGCGCACCGCCAGCTGCGGCGCCGCCCCGATGCCCGGCGCCCTGTTCGAGGCGATGCGCACCCGGGCCGCGGTCACCGTCTGGGAGGGCTACGGGCTCACCGAGGCCGCACCGGTGCTGGCCAGCACGCTGGCCACCGGCCGGGCCAAGCCCGAGTGCATCGGCGGCCCGCTGCCCGGCGTCGAGCTCACCCTGCGCGACACCGCCGGCGGCCCGACCGCCGGACCCGACCCGGGCACCCGGGTCCGCGAGGACGTCTTCGGCGACCCGTTCGCCGACGACGACCACGACGGCGACGAGGCCGGCGAGCTGTGCGCCCGCGGGCCGAACCTGTTCCGCGGCTACTGGCCCGACGGCGCCGACGGGCCGGACGCCGACGGCTGGCTGCTCACCGGTGACATCGCCTACCGGGACGCCGACGGGGACCTCAAGCTCGTCGACCGGCGCCGCGACCTGGTGCTGGTCAGCGGCTTCAACGTGTACCCCGGTGAGGTCGAGCGCGTCCTGGGCGAGCACCCGGGGGTGGCCGAGAGCGCGGTCATCGGGGTGCCGGACCCGCGCACCGGCGAGGCCGTGCACGCCGTCGTCGTCCGCGCCCCCGGCGCCCCGGAGGTGACCGAGGCGGCGCTCCGCGAGCACGCCGGCCGGTCGCTGGCCCGGTTCAAGGTGCCGGTCGCGGTCCACTTCGTGCCCGAGCTGCCGCACTCGCTGGCGGGCAAGGTGAGCCGGGCGCGGCTGCGCGAGCTCGGGCTGGAGCGGGCGGCGGCGGCCGCCGCCGACGAGGAGGCGCCCCGTGGCTGAGCCGGTCACCGTGCAGCTGCTCACCCGGCAGGGCTGCCACCTGTGCGTGGTCGCCGAGGAGACGCTCGGCCGGGTCGCCGCGGAGGCAGGGGCGCCGGTCGAGCTGGTCGACGTCGACGCCGACCCCGAGCTCCAGGCCGAGTACGGCGACCGGGTGCCGGTCGTGCTGCTCGACGGGCGCGAGCACAGCCACTTCACCGTGGACGTCGTCCGGCTGCGGCGCGACCTCGGGCTCCCCCCGGCCTGACCCCGCCGGAGCCGCCCTGCGGGCCCCAAGAGGGGGCCGGGTAGCGTGGTCCTGGACACAGCAGAGCGCCCCGACCTGCACGGACGGCGTCGGCGACTTTGTTCAGGAGTTCACAAGCGGTTACCGTGGGGTTCGCCGGGCGCCGTCGCGCCCGCGTCCCGAAGTCCCTCCCGAGCGTCCCCGGCCCCGGCCGGAGCGCGTTCGGATCGCTGTGGAGTCTGCCCGTGTCGGAGTCGCGGCCCCGGATCGTCCCGGAGGCCACCGTTGCCCGGTTGGCCGTGTACCTGCGGGTGCTGGCCGGCCTCGCCGACGGCGGCCGCAGTCACGTCTCGTCGGGAGAGCTGGCCTCCGCGGCCGGCGTCAACCCCGCGGGGCTGCGCAAGGACCTGTCCTACCTGGGCCCCTGCGGCGTGCGCGGCGTGGGCTACTCGATCAACGGCCTGCGGGACCGGCTGACCGAGGTGCTCGGCGGCGAGCGGTCCCGGCCGTGCGTGCTGGTCGGCATCGGCCGGCTCGGCTCGGCGCTGGCCGACTACAGCGGGTTCGCCAGCCGCGGCTTCCAGTTCGCCGGGCTGCTCGACAGCGACCCGCGGTCGGTGGGCAGCGAGGTCGGCGGCCTGACCGTCCGCCCCGTGGAGGACCTGGAGGCCGTCGTCGCCGAGACCCGGGCCTCCATCGGGGTCATCACGACACCGGCCGAGGTGGCCCAGTCGGTCTGCGACCGGCTGGTCGCGGCCGGGGTGAGGAGCATCTTGAACTTCGCGCCGGTGGCGTTGACGGTGCCTGCGGGCGTCGACGTCCGGAAGGTCGACCTCTCGGTGGAGCTGCAGGTGCTGGCCTTCCTGGACCAGCAGCGCGACGGCTCGGCGCCGGTGGTGGCGGCGCTGCGCGCCACGGGCGGTGCGCGATGAGCCTCCTCGCCGTCGGGATCAGCCACCAGACCGCGCCGGTCGCGCTGCTCGAGCAGGTCAGCATGTCCGGTGACGACACCGTGAAGACGCTGCACGAGCTGGTCGACTCCGAGCACGTCTCCGAGGCCCTCGTGCTCGCCACCTGCAACCGGATCGAGGTCTTCGCCGAGGTCGACCGGTTCCACGGCGGGATCACCGACGTCAGCCGGGTGCTCGCCCGGCACGCCGGCGCCACGGTGGAGGAGCTCTCCCCGTACGTCACCGTCTACTACGAGGACCAGGCGATCGGGCACCTGTGCACCGTCGCCGCGGGACTGGACTCGATGGTCGTCGGCGAGACCCAGGTGCTCGGCCAGCTCCGGGCCGCCTACGCGCTGGCCCAGGAGGAGGGCACCGTCGGGCGGGAGCTGCACCCGATCGCCCAGCGGGCGCTCCGGGTCGGCAAGCGGGTGCACGCCGAGACCGGCATCGACAAGGCCGGCGCCTCGCTGGTCTCCGTCGCGCTGGACCGGGTCACCCGCACCCTCGGGGACCTCGCCGGCCGGCCGGTCCTCGTCGTGGGCGCGGGGTCGATGGGCGCCCTGGCGGCGACCACCCTGGCCCGCCGCGGCGCCGCCGTCACCGTCAGCAGCCGGACGCCGGCCAGCGCGGCCCGCCTCGCCGAGTCCGTCGGTGGGCGCCAGGCCGACCTCGACGACCTGGCCGCGGAGCTCACCGCCGCCGACGTGCTGGTCACCTGCACCGGTGCCACCGGCACGGTCATCGGCACCGACGTCGTCACCACCGCGCTCGCCGGCCGGGCCGGCCGGCCCCTGGCGATCGTCGACCTGGCCCTGCCCCGCGACGTCGACGCCGCGGTCGCCGGCCTGCCGGGCGTGCACGTCGTGGACCTGGCGATGCTGCAGGGGGAGCGCGCCGCCGACCCCGGCCGCCCGGTCGCCGGGTCGGTCGCCGCCGACGACATCGCCGCCGCGCACGCCCTGGTCGAGCTGGAGACCTCGCTGCTGCGGGCCGAGCGGCAGGCCGCCACCGTGGCCCCGACGGTCTCCGCGCTGCGCAGCCAGGCCGCCGACGTGGTGGACGCGGAGCTGCTGCGGCTGTCGACCCGGCTCCCGGACCTGGACGCCAAGGCCCGCAGCGAGATCGCCCGCACCGTCCGCCGGGTGGTCGACAAGCTGCTGCACGAGCCCACCGTGCGGGTGAAGGAGCTGGCCGGCGCCCCCGGCGGCACCGACTACGCCGACGCGCTCCGGGCGCTGTTCGGGCTCGGGCTCGACGGCGACACCGCCAGCCTCTCCCGCGCCGTCACCGTCGACCCCGAGCTGCCCGCCGGGACGACGCTGTCGGCCCTGGACGTCCTCTCGGTCGAGGGGAGCCCGGAGTGACCGGCCTGCAGACGGCGACGCTGCGCCTGGGCACCCGGGCCAGCCAGCTCGCGCTCACCCAGTCCCAGCACGTCGCCGACGCGCTCACCGCGACCAGCGGGCTGCCGGTCGAGCTGGTGCACGTCAGCACCTACGGCGACCGGTCGACCGAGGCGATCGCCCAGCTGGGCGGCACCGGGGTGTTCGTCAGCGCGCTGCGCGACGCCCTGCACGCCGGCACCGTCGACCTGGCCGTGCACAGCTTCAAGGACCTGCCGACCGCGCCCACCCCCGGGCTGACCGTGGCCGCCGTCCCGCCGCGGGAGGACCCGCGCGACGTGCTGGTCGCCCGTGACGGCCTCACCCTCGGCGAGCTGCCCCGCGGCGCCCGGATCGGCACCGGCGCCCCGCGGCGCACGGCCCAGCTGCTGGCCCTCGGGCTGGGCCTGGAGGTCGTGCCGATCCGCGGCAACGTCGACACCCGGATGGGCAAGGTCACCTCCGGCGAGCTGGACGGCGTCGTGCTCGCCCGCGCCGGGCTGTCCCGGCTGGGCCGGCTGTCGGCGGTCACCGAGGTGCTCGACCCGATCCAGGTGCTGCCCGCGCCGGCGCAGGGCGCCCTGGCGGTGGAGTGCCGCAGCGACGACCCCCGCGTCGTGGAGCTGCTCGCCGCCCTCGACGACGACGCCGCCCGCTCGTGCGTGGCCGCCGAGCGCTCGGTGCTCGCGGCGCTGGAGGCCGGCTGCAGCGCGCCGGTCGCGGCCTACGCCGAGCTGGCCGAGGCCGAGGACGGCAGCGCCGAGCTGTGGCTGCGCGCCTCGGTGACCGCGATCGACGGCAGCGACGCGGTCCGCGACTCGATCTCCGGACCGGCCGCCGAGGCCGAGTCCCTGGGCCGGCGGCTGGCCGCCGAGCTGCTCGACCGGGGCGCCGCCGCCCTCATGGCCGGTGCCCGGTGAGCTCCCCCCGGTGGGCCGCCCGGCCCGCCCCCACCCGTCCCGCACCACCCGCAGCGACCCCCACCCGGGGCAGGAACAGGAGCACGCGATGACGCGCTCACGCAAGCAGAACGGCAACGGCAAGGGCACGGTCGTCTTCGTCGGCGCCGGTCCCGGCGACCCGGAGCTGCTGACCGGCCGCGCCACCGCCGCGATCGCCGGCGCCGACGTGGTCCTCGTCGACGCCGACGTCTCGACCGCCGTCGTCGAGGCCGTGCGCGAGGCGCACCCCGACCTCGAGCTGACCACCGTCAGCGGGGAGCCCGCCGAGGTCGCCAAGGGCGCCGTGGCCGCGGCGAAGAACGGCAACGTCGTCGTCCGGCTGGTCGCCGGTGACCCGTTCACCAGCGACGCCGTGGTCAAGGAGGCGCTCGCGGTCACCCGCACCAGCGTCGCCTTCGACGTGGTCCCCGGCGTCGCCATCGGCACCGCGGTGCCCGCCTACGCCGGCGTGCCGCTGGGCGCGGGCTCCATCCAGGCCGACCTGCGTGCGGTCGACGCGTCGGTGGACAGCGCCGGTCAGCTGGCCGCGCTCGCCGCCGCCGTGACCGGCACCGGCAGCCCGCTGGTGCTGCAGGCCAACGCCGACCAGCTGGCCGCCACGGCGGCCGCGCTGGTCGAGGGCGGGCTGTCGGGCAACACCGCGGTCGTCGTCACCACCGAGGGCACCGGCACCGCGCAGAAGAGCGTGGCCGGCAAGCTCGGCGCCGTCGCCGAGAAGTCCGCCGGGATGGACACCCTCACCGGTCCGGTCGTGGTCACCGTCGGCGCGGTCGTCGACAAGCGCGCCAAGCTCTCCTGGTGGGAGAGCCGGCCGCTGTTCGGCTGGCGCGTGCTGGTGCCGCGCACCAAGGAGCAGGCCGGCGACATGAGCGACCGGCTGCGCGCCTACGGCGCCGTGCCGGTCGAGGTGCCGACCATCGCCGTCGAGCCGCCCCGCAGCCCGGCCCAGATGGACCGCGCGGTCAAGGGCCTGGTCACCGGCCGCTACGGCTGGATCGTCTTCACCTCGACCAACGCGGTGCGGGCCGTCCGGGAGAAGTTCACCGAGCTCGGCCTGGACGCCCGCGCGTTCGCCGGGGTCAAGGTGGCCTGCGTCGGCCAGCAGACCGCCGACGCCGTGCGCGAGTTCGGCATCGTGCCGGAGCTGGTGCCGACCGGCGAGCAGACCAGCGAGGGCCTGCTGGCCGACTTCCCGCCCTACGACGACGTGTTCGACCCGATCGACCGGGTGCTGCTGCCCCGCGCCGACATCGCCACCGAGACCCTCGCCGCCGGCCTCAAGGAGCGCGGCTGGGAGATCGACGACGTCACCGCCTACCGCACCGTCCGGGCGGCGCCGCCGGCGGCCGCGGTGCGCGAGGCGATCAAGGGCGGCGGCTTCGACGCCGTCTGCTTCACCTCCTCCAGCACCGTGCGCAACCTGGTCGGCATCGCCGGCAAGCCGCACGCGCGCACCGTCGTCTCGGTGATCGGCCCGGCCACCGCGGCCAGCGCCACCGAGTTCGGCCTGCGCGTCGACGTGCAGCCCGAGGTCGCCGCGGTCGGCCCGCTGGTCGACGCCCTGGCCGAGTTCGCCCAGGCGCGGCGGGCCGAGGCGGAGGGCGGCGAGGGCCAGTGACCGGCGGCGCCGACCCCGGCTTCGCCCGGGGCCGCCGGCTGCGCTCGACCCCGGCGATGCGCCGGTGGACCGCGCAGACCCGGCTGTCCCCGGCTGACTTCGTGCTGCCGGTCTTCGTCAAGGAGGGCATCACCGAGCCGGTCCCGATCAGCTCGATGCCCGGCGTCGTCCAGCACACGACGGACTCGCTGCGGAAGGCCGCGCACGAGGCGGCCGAGGCCGGCATCAGCGGGCTGATGCTGTTCGGGATCCCCGCCGAGAAGGACGCCGTCGGCTCCCAGGCCGACGCCGCCGACGGGATCGTGAACGTCGCGCTGCAGCAGCTGCGGGCCGACCTCGGCGACGAGCTGGTGCTGATGGCCGACCTGTGCCTGTGCGAGTACACCGACCACGGGCACTGCGGCGTGGTCACCCCGGCCGGCGTCGTGGACAACGACCCGACGCTGGACCGCTACGCCGCGGTGGCGATCGCCCAGGCCCGGGCCGGGGCGCACGTCATCGCCCCCAGCGGGATGATGGACGGTCAGGTCGCCGCGATCCGGGCCGGGCTGGACAGCGCGGCGTACACCGAGACGCCGGTGCTGGCCTACGCGGCCAAGTACGCCTCGGGCTTCTACGGCCCGTTCCGCGAGGCCGCCGAGGGGGCGCCGCAGTTCGGCGACCGCTCGACGTACCAGATGGACCCGCCCAACGCCGCCGAGGCGCTGCGCGAGGTCGCCCAGGACCTGGCCGAGGGCGCCGACGCCGTCATGGTCAAGCCGGCGCTGCCGTACCTGGACATCGTCCGGCAGGTCGCCGACGCCGTCGACGTGCCGGTGAGCGCCTACCAGGTCAGCGGCGAGTACGCGATGGTCGAGGCGGCCGCCGCGAACGGCTGGATCGACCGGCGGCGGGCCGTGCTGGAGACGCTGACCGCCATCCGCCGGGCGGGCGCCGGCTCGGTGCTCACCTACTGGGCGGTCGAGGCCGCCCGGTGGGTGCGATAAGGACCCCCTTGCCCCCCACCACTCGCAAGCTCGCGGCGGGACCCTGCAAGGGGGCCGTCCAGCACCGCGCGAGCCGCACAGCAGCGCCTGGGAGAGTGGGACCGTGACCGAGCCCTACCCGTACGAGGCCCCTGCGTCGGCCGAGCTCTTCGCCCGGGCGCAGCGGGTGACCCCGGGCGGGGTGAACTCCCCGGTGCGCGCCTTCCGCGCGGTCGGCGGCACCCCGCGGTTCATGGCGTCGGGGTCCGGCGCCTGGCTCACCGACGCCGACGGGCGCCGCTACGTCGACCTGGTCGCCTCCTGGGGCCCGATGATCCTGGGCCACGGGCACCCCGAGGTCGTCGCCGCGGTCACCGCCGCCGCCCGCAACGGCTTCACCTTCGGCACCCCGACCGCCGCCGAGGCGGAGCTGGCCGAGGAGATCGCCGGCCGGGTCGCCCCGGTCGAGCGCGTCCGGCTGGTCAACTCCGGCACCGAGGCGGTGCTGTCCGCCGTCCGGCTGGCCCGCGGGTACACCGGCCGGCCGCTGGTCGTGAAGTTCGCCGGCTGCTACCACGGCCACGTCGACGCGCTGCTGGCCTCGGCGGGCTCCGGGGTGGCCACCCTGGGTCTGCCGGACACCCCCGGCGTCACCACCGGCGCCGCCGCCGACACCATCGTCGTGCCGTACAACGACGTGGCCGCGGTCGAGGCGGTGTTCGCCGAGCGCGGCGACCAGATCGCCTGCGTCGTCACCGAGGCGGCCGCGGGCAACATGGGGGTCGTCCCGCCGCTGGACGGCTTCAACGCCCACCTGCGCCGGATCACCGCCGCCGCCGGCGCGCTGCTGCTGGTCGACGAGGTGATGACCGGCTTCCGGGTGTCCCGGTCCGGCTGGTACGGCCTCGACCCGGTCGACGCCGACCTGTTCACCTTCGGCAAGGTCATGGGCGGCGGGATGCCCGCGGCGGCCTTCGGCGGCCGGGCCGACGTGATGGAGCAGCTGGCGCCGTCCGGCCCGGTCTACCAGGCCGGCACGCTGGCCGGGAACCCGGTCGCGGTCGCCGCCGGGCTGACCACGCTGCGGCTGTGCACCGACGACGTGTACGCCCACTGCGACCAGGTCGCCGCCACCCTGCGCGGTGCGGCCAGCGCCGCGCTGTTCGCCGCCGGCGTCCCGCACCGGGTGCAGCAGGCCGGCTCGATGTTCTCGGTCTTCTTCGTGCCCGACGAGCGCCAGGTGCGCGACTACGACGACGCCCGCAGCCAGGACGTGGCCGCGCACACCGCCTTCTTCCACGCCATGCTCGCCCGCGGCGTCTACCTGCCGCCCTCGGCGTTCGAGGCGTGGTTCGTCAGCGCCGCGCTGGACGACGAGGCGGTGGCGCACGTGCTCGCCGCCCTGCCCGCCGCCGCCGAGGCCGCCGCGGCCGCCGCCGGCGGCTCGGCCCCGCCCGCCGCACGAGACGCCCTGGAGCTGCAGCCGTGAGCGAGACGACCGTCGTCCACCTGATGCGGCACGGCGAGGTCTTCAACCCGGCCGGCGTGCTCTACGGCCGGCTGCCCGGCTACCGGCTCTCCGACGCCGGCGAGGCCATGGCCCGCACCGCCGCGGCCTGGTTCGCCGACCGGGGCGACGTCACCCACCTGGTCGCCAGTCCGCTCGAGCGGGCGCAGCAGACGGCGCAGCCCATCGCGGAGGCCCTCGGCCTGACGACCGCCACCGACGAGCGGCTGATCGAGGCCGGCAACTCCTTCGAGGGCAAGACCTTCGGTGTGGGCGACGGCTCGATGAAGCACCCGGAGAACTGGTGGCGGCTGCGCAACCCGTGGAAGCCGTCCTGGGGCGAGCCGTACCGGGAGATCGCCGCCCGGATGCTGGGCGCGATCGCCACCGCCCGGGACGCCGCCCGCGGGCACGAGGCGGTCTGCGTGAGCCACCAGCTGCCGATCTGGACCGTGCGGCTGCACCTGGAGGGCCGGCGCTACCTGCACGACCCCCGCCGCCGCGAGTGCGGGCTGGCCAGCGTCACCTCGCTGGTCTACTCCGGCGACCAGCTCGTCCGGCTGGAGTACGCCGAGCCAGCCGGGGCCACCGACCCGGACGCGGTGCCCGGTGCGTAGGTCGCTGCTCGCGCTGCTCGCCGCCGGTGCCGCCCTCGCCGGGTGCGCCAGCGGTGAGGGCGAGGCCGTCGACGTGAACAACGGCGGCGAGTTCCGCTTCGTCGCGGGCACCCCCGCGGGCGAGCTGATCCCCGCGGGAGAGCGGGAGACCGCGCCGGACTTCTCCGGCACCCTGCTCGACGGCGCGGACTTCTCCTCCGCCGAGCTGGCCGGCGAGGTGGCCGTGCTCAACTTCTGGGGCTCGTGGTGCCCGCCCTGCCGGGTGGAGACCCCGCAGTTCCAGGAGGTCTACAGCGAGGTCGCCGACGACGGCGTGCAGTTCCTCGGGCTGAACGTGAAGGACCAGCTGCAGCAGGCGGTGGCCTTCTTCGACAGCAAGGCGATCACCTTCCCCTCGCTGTTCGACCCCAAGGGCGAGGTCGCGCTGGCGTTCCGGGGGTTCCCGGCCACCGCGATCCCCTCGACGATCGTGCTGGACCCCGACGGCCGCGTCGCCGCGGTGTACACCGGAGAGGTCCGGCAGGACGACCTGCGCACCACGATCGACCAGCTGCTCGGGGAGGGGTGACGTGGCCGAGGGCATCACCGACCTGGTGACCGACGGTCCGCTGCTGCTCGCGGCTGCGGTGGCCATGCTGGCCGGGCTGATCAGCTTCGCCTCGCCGTGCGTGCTGCCGCTGGTGCCCGGCTACCTGTCCTACGTCACCGGCCTCGTCGGCAGCGGCGCCCCGGCCGGCACCCGGACGACGGCCCCTGCGCCGGCCGGGGCGGGTTCGGTCGCCACCGCCGTGCGCACCGACGAGCGGCCCAGCCGCGGCCGGATGGTCACCGGGGCGCTGCTGTTCGTGCTCGGCTTCACGGTGGTCTTCGTCGTGCTGAGCACCGCCGTCGGTGGCCTCGGCCGGGTGCTGCTGCAGCACAACGACACGATCACCCGGGTGCTCGGCGTGGTCACGATCGTCGTCGGCCTGGGCTTCCTGGGGTGGTTGCCGCTGCTGCAGCGCACCGCCCGGATGAGCGCCCGGCCCGCCGTCGGCCTCGCCGGGGCGCCGCTGCTCGGCGTCGTGTTCGGGCTGGGCTGGACCCCGTGCCTCGGGCCGACGCTCACTGCGGTCAACTCGCTGGCCTTCACCGAGGCCAACGCCGGCCGGGGCGCGCTGCTGGGCGTCGCCTACTGCCTCGGCCTGGGCGTGCCGTTCGTGCTCGTCGCCCTCGGCGCCCGCTGGGCCGTCGGCGCCACCTCGTTCCTGCGCACCCACGCCCGCACGGTCACCCGGGTCGGCGGCGTCGTGCTGGTCGCCGTCGGGCTGATGCTGGTGACCGGCGCCTGGACCGAGCTCATGCAGTGGCTGCGCGGCTGGCTGGCCGCGACCGGGCTCGGAGAGGGGGCGCCGCTGTGATCGAGCTCGCGAGATCACCGAGGTGCACCGCAGCACTGCTCGCAGTGCCGACGAGCGCCGGCGAGGAGGTGCTGTGAGCACCGTCGCGCCGCCGCGGCCTGCGGCGCCGGCCACCCCGCCGTCCCGCCCCTCGCCCGGCCGCCGGGTGCTCGCCCGGCTGCTCCGCTGGTGGCGGCAGCTCACCGCCATGCGCACCGCGCTGGTGCTGCTGTTCCTGCTGGCCGTCGCCGCCATCCCCGGCTCGCTGCTGCCGCAGCGCTCGCTGTCGCAGAACAACGTCGCCCAGTACTTCGTGGACAACCCGACGCTGGCGGAGTGGCTCGACCGGCTCTACCTGTTCGACGTCTTCAGCTCGCCGTGGTTCGCCGCCATCTACCTGCTCCTGTTCCTCTCGCTGATCGGCTGCGTCGTCCCGCGGGCGATCGAGCACGGCCGCACGCTGTTCACCCCGCCGCCGGCCGCGCCCCGGCACCTGCACCGGCTGCCCGAGCACGCCGAGCTGCCCACCGAGCTGCCCGGCGCCACCGCGCTGGACGTCGTCGAGGAGGAGCTGCGGGTCCGCCGGTTCCGGGTGGTGCGCCGCGAGGGCCGCGCCGGACCGGAGGTGTCGGCGGAGAAGGGCTACCTGCGCGAGACCGGCAACGTGCTGTTCCACCTCTCCCTGCTGGCCCTGCTGCTCGGACTGGCCGGCGGCAAGCTGTGGGGCTACGAGGGCAGCATCCTGGTCACCGAGGGCCAGGGCTTCTGCAACTCCTTCCAGCAGTACGACACCTACTCCTCGGGGCCGCTGGTCGACAGCGACTCGATGGCCGACCTGTGCGTCGACCTGACGGACTTCCAGGCCACCTACGAGGACGACCTCACCGCGTCGTCCTACACCGCCGACATCGGCTACGGCCCGGCCGGCGGCGGCAGCGACCGGGAGACCACGATCGGGGTCAACGACCCGCTGCGCACCGACGGCGAGCGGGTCTACGTCACCGGCCACGGCTACAGCCCCGAGTTCAGCATCACGCTGCCCGACGGGACGGCGTTCACCGACCTGTCCGCGCCGTTCCTGCCCGCCGACCAGGGCACCCTCGCCAGCCAGGGCGTGCTCAAGGTGCCCGACCTCGGGGCGGGCTCCACCGACCAGCTGGCGATCGAGGGCTTCTTCGCGCCGACCGGGGTGCTGCAGAGCGGCGGGGTGCTCACCTCCGTCGACCCCCGGCCGCTCGACCCGCAGGTCGCCGTCGTCGTCTACACCGGCTACCTGGGCCTGGACTCGGGGCTGCCGCAGTCGGTGTACTCCCTCGACCAGCGGCAGATCGACCGAGGCCTGCTGACCGAGCAGGCCTCGGGCAACCTGGCGGTGGGGGAGTCGCTGACGCTCCCCGACGGCACGGTCGTCACCTTCAGCGGCTACCAGGAGTTCGCGGCGATGCAGCTGTCGCACGACCCCGGTCAGGTGTGGGTGCTGGCCGCGTCGATCGCCGTGCTGCTGGGCCTGATCGGCATGCTGATGGTCCGCCGCGAGCGGGTGTTCGCCCGCCCCGGCCCGGCCTCCGACGGCGGGGGTACGGTGCTGTCGATCGGCTCGTTGACCCGCGGCAGCGCCGACACCGGTCCTCGGTTCACCGCGCTGGCCGACGACGTCCGGGCTGCGCTGGCCGCCCGTGCTCCCGCGGCCGCCGCCGCACCCACTGCCGCCGCCGCACCCACTGCCCACGAGGAGGCACCGCCGTCGTGATCGACGAGTCGCTCGCCCGGTTGTCCGACACCTTCTTCACGATCACGGTGGTCGTCTACTCGCTGGCCGTCGTCGCGTTCTGCGCCGAGCTGGCGTTCGGGCGCCCGGCCCGCGAGCGGCAGCTGGTCGCCGCCGGCGGCGCGTCGCCGGCCGACGCGGACGCCCTGCCCGAGCCGCCCCGCGCCCGCCGGCTGGGCGCGGTCGCCATGCTGCTGACCGGCGCCGGCCTGCTCACCCACGCCGCCGTGGTGGTCACCCGCGGGCTCGCCGCCGACCGGCTGCCCTGGGGCAACATGTACGAGTTCACGACGGTCGTCGTGCTCGTGGCCGTCGTCGCCTACGTCGTGCTCGCGGTCCGGGCACCGGAGCTGCGGCACATCGGGCTGTTCGTCATGGGCCCGGTCGTGGTCTCCATGGCGCTGATCCGGATGGTGCTCTACGTCGAGACCGGCCCGCTCGTCGCGGCGCTGCGGTCCTGGTGGCTCGCGGTGCACGTGAGCACCGCGACGCTGGGCTTCGGCATCTTCTTCGTCAGCGGCATCGTCTCGGTGCTGTACCTGGTGCAGAGCCGCCGCGAGGACCGCGCCGCCGCCGAGGGCCCGCTCGCGCCCTCCCTGCTGGACCGGCTGCCGTCGGCCGCGGCGCTGGACCGCACGGCCCACCGCACCGCCGTCTTCGGCTTCCCCATCTGGACCTTCGCGGTCATCGCCGGCGCCATCTGGGCCGAGAGCGCCTGGGGCCGGTTCTGGGGCTGGGACCCGAAGGAGACCTGGGCCTTCATCGCCTGGGTCGTGTACGCCGCCTACCTGCACGCCCGGACGACGTCCGGCTGGCGCGGCCGGCCCTCGGCGTGGGTCAACGTCGTCGGCCTGGCGGTCATGGTCTTCAACCTGCTGTACGTGAACTTCGTGTCCACCGGGCTGCACAGCTACGGCGGCGTCAGCTGACGTCGTCCGGGTGAGGCGGGGCCCTCACCGTCGGTCACGTCCGGGTGACACCGGCCGCCGGCCAGCCGCGGGGCCGCCCGGCGCGCCCTGGCCCGTGGCATCCTGGGCGCATGACCGAGCCCTGTGGTGATCACCGTGGGTAGGCACGCGGCGGACGACGGCGCGGCTGTCGACCCCCTCGTGGCAGCCGCGCTGGACCGGCTCCCCACCGCGGCGGCCGGGGCCGCACGGCACGGCCGGGAGCCGCGGGCGCTCACCGCGACCGGCACCGAGGGCGGCCTCGGCTGGCCCGGTGACCCGGCCGACGGCACCGGCCTGGGCTGGCCCGGCGACCGGCCGGCCAGCGGGCAGTCGGTGCGCAGCCCCGCCCCGCGCCGGACCGGCTGGCGGCGGCTCTTCGGCGGGTCGAGCAGAGCCGCCTGAACGAGGACCCGCTGCCCCCCACCACGGGCGAGCTCGCGGCGGGGCCCGGCAGCGGGGGCGTGAGCGGCCTTACGCGGGGGAGCCGTCGTCCCGGCGGGTGCGGCGCTCCAGCTCGCGCAGGAACTCCGGGTCGTCGTCGGGCGCCAGCGGCCGGGTGGTGGGCCGCTGTGCCCGCGGGCGCCGCGGCGGGCGCTCAGGTCGGCCGATGCCCCCCTGCCCACCGCTCTGGGCGGCTGCAGCACGCATCACGAGCACGACCACGGCCACCGCGATCAGCATCATCACCAGGAAGACCATCAGGCCACCCCCCTCGTCGTCCCCCAATGTACGACCGCGGCGATACTCGGGGGCGGTGATCCCGCCCGACCGGGGTCGGATCGCCGTCCGGGCCGGTGTCCGGGCGGGCGCGAGGACCGGAGGGGCGTCATCGACGCGGTGGACGAGCAGCTGATCAGCCTGCTGCGGGCCAACGGGCGGGCCAGCTGGGCCGAGCTCGCCCGGCAGGTCGGGCTGTCGGCCCCCTCGGTGCACGAGCGGGTGGGCAAGCTCGAGGCGGCCGGCGTGATCACCGGCTACCAGGCGGTCGTCGACCCGGCGGCTGTGGGCCTGGGCGTGACCGCCCTGGTCGGTGTGATCGAGAGCGACCAGGTCGACGACACCGGCCTGGAGGAGGCCCTCGCGGCGCTCCCGTCGGTGGAGGACTGCTGGCGGGTCGCCGGCAGCGAGGGGTACGTGCTCAAGGTCCGGGTGCCCGACATCCGGGCGCTGGAGGACACCATCAGCGCGCTGAACCGGGTCCGGGGCGTCGCACGCACCCGGACCACCGTCGTGCTGTCGACCAAGTGGGAGGGCCGTCGTGGTTGAACCGATCGGGCCGGGCGGGGACGACCAGCCGAAGGTGCTGAAGTGGTTCCTGCTCTACACGCTCGGGCGGCTGGTCATCGCCGCCGCCCTGATCGCCCTGCTGTGGGTGCTGGGGCTGCCGGGCACCCCGGGCTTCCTCTTCGGGGTGCTGCTGTCCATGCCGGTGTCGTTCCTGGTGCTCGGCCGGGTGCGCACGCAGCTCACCAGCGCGCTCGTGGCGCGGCAGGAGCGCAAGGAGGTGCTGCGCACCCAGCTGCGCGGCACCGAGACCGACGGCCTCAGCTGAGGGCGAGGCCGGCGCCCAGCAGGACGCCGACGGCGAGGGTGAGCTGCCCGGTCGCCTTGAGGGCGCCGATCAGCACCGGCCCGCGGCCGCCACCGGTGACCGTGCGCACCGGCGGCACCGCCAGCGGCAGCGCCAGCAGGCCGAGCAGGGCCCAGGGCCGGGCGACGCCGATGGCCGCGATGGTGCCGAAGACGACGACGAGCAGCCCGACGTAGGCGACGCGGGTGCGGTCCTCGCCGAGCAGCACGGCCAGCGTCCGCTTGCCGACGGCGGCGTCGCCGTGCACGTCGCGCAGGTTGTTGACCACGAGCAGCGACACCGAGCACAGCCCGATCGGGACGGCGGCGGCGAAGGCCAGCCCGTCGAGCGACTCGGTCTGGCCGAAGGTGGTGCCGACCACGGCGACCAGGCCGAAGAAGACGAAGACGAAGACCTCGCCCAGCGCCCGGTAGCCGTAGGGGATCGGCCCGCCGGTGTAGGTCCAGGCGGCCAGGATGCTGATCGCGCCGACCGCGACCAGCCACCAGCTGGAGACCGCGGCCAGCGCCAGGCCGGCCAGCGCCGCGACGGCGAACGCCAGCCCGGCGGCGACCAGGACCTGGCGCGCGGTGGCCGCCCCGGAGCCGACCAGCCGCATCGGCCCGACCCGGTCGGCGTCGGTGCCGCGCCGGCCGTCGGAGTAGTCGTTGGCGTAGTTCACCGCCACCTGCAGGGCGAGCGCGACGAGCAGCGCCAGCAGCGCCGGGACGAGCCGGAAGCCGTCGAGGGCGGCGGCGACGCCGGTGCCGACGAGGACCGGGGCGACGGCGGCCGGCAGGGTGCGGGGGCGGGCACCCTCCAGCCATTCGGCTGCGGTGGTCACGGGTGTCCTCCAAGGGTGCGCAGGACTGCGCGGCGGTCGGGCTTGCCGGTGTGCAGGGTCGGGACGGCGTCGACCAGCGACAGCTCGCGCGGGGCGGCGGCGGCGCCGAGCCGCGCGGCGACCCAGGGCCGCAGCTCGGCCAGGTGCGGCACGGCGCCCGCGGCCGGCACGACGACCGCGACCACGCGCTGCCCCCACTCCGGGTCGGGCAGGCCGGTGACGACGGCGTCGACGACCGCGGGGTGCTCGCGGAGCGCAGCCTCCACCGCCTGCGGGGAGACGTTGACGCCGCCGCTGACGACCACGTCGTCCAGCCGGCCGTGCACGGTCAGCGTGCCGTCGGGGGAGAGCGAGCCGGCGTCCCGGGTGCGGAACCAGCCGTCCACGAAGGCGTCCGCGGTGCCGGCCGGGTCGAGCCGGTAGCCGTGCGCCAGCAGCGGCCCGGTGAGCTCGACCCCCTCGGCCACCCGGACCGCGACGCCGTCCAGCGGGCGCCCGTCGTACACGCAGCCGCCGGCGGTCTCGCTCATGCCGTAGGTGGTGCGCACGCGCACGCCGGCGGCGCGGGCGTCGGCGAGCAGCGCGGGGTCGGTGGCGGCCCCGCCGACGAGCACCGCGTCGAAGGCGGCGAGCGCCCCGGGTTCGGCGGCCAGGGACCGGCGCAGCTGGGTGGGCACCAGCGAGAGGTACCGGCGGTCGCCGGCCGGCAGCCGGGCCAGGCCGGCCGCGAGCGGCTCGCCGCGGCCGAGCACCACGGGCTCCCGGTCCGCCAGCGCGGTGCGCACCAGCACCTGCAGGCCGCCGACCGCCGACGCGGGCAGCGCCAGCAGCCAGCTGCCCGGCCCGCCGAGCCGGTCGTGCGTGGCGGCGGCCGAGGCGCGCAGCGCGGTGGCCGACAGCAGCACGCCCCGCCCGCCGCCGGTCGAGCCGGAGGTGACGACGACCAGGTCCGTGCCCGGCTCCAGCGGCTCGTCGGCCCGGAGCACCGCACGGGCGGCGTCCGCGGGCCCGGGGCCGGCGGGGAGCACGGCCAGCGGGGCGTCGCCGTCCAGGGCGCGCCGAAGGGCGGGCCAGACGGTGCCGAGCACGCCCGCGGCGTCCTCGGGGGGCGGCGCGGGCACGAGGGTCAGCTGCCGGGCCACAAGGGGTCAGGCTACGGCGCGCGGCGCGGGCGCCGGTCAGAACAGGTCGGGCACCAGGGCCAGGGCGACGAACCGGATCGCCCGGCCCACGAGGCAGGCGACGACGAAGGCCCGCACGCTCATCTTCGACGTCCCGGCGTAGAAGGCGATCGCCAGCAGCGGCGGGATGCCCACCGATCCGCTGAGCAGCACCACGGCGGGTCCCCAGCGGCCCGACAGCAGGGCGATGCCCAGCGCGTTGACCCGCTTGAGCCAGCGCCCGACCGGCCGGAGCGCCCGCCGGACCGGCCCGCCCGGCGGCTCCACCCCGGCCTCCTCGGCCGCGGTGATCTCGGCGGCCTCCTTGGCGCCGCGCTCGCGCAGCCGCTCCAGCCAGCGGGAGCTGGCCGCGCCGCGGGCGGTGTAGAACAGCAGCACCTTGCCCACGGTCTGCCCGACCGCGGCGGCGAGCGCGGAGGCCACCGCGACGGTCGGCGACCGGGTGACGGCCACGCCGATGACGTAGGCCTCGACCGGCAGGAACGGCGTGACCGCGGAGACCGCGCCGACCAGCAGGCCCAGCGCGACGAGGCCGATCGTGCCGGCGTCAGGCACGGGCGGCGGCGGCGCCCTGCGGCACGTGCGGGGTGTCGGTGGGCACGGTCAGCCGGAGCACCCGGCCCAGCGACCAGACCTTGACCAGCAGCACCGTGGAGGCGGCGACCAGCGCGACCCGCTGGTCGGGCACGAAGACCAGCAGCGTGATCAGCAGGGTGGTGTTGGTGACCTTCGCGACCACGTGCCAGTTGAGCGTGTAGGCCAGCGGGTCGATCAGGTAGAAGTAGTTGGGCGAGAGCACCGGCCAGCGCATCGGCAGCAGGGTCAGCGGCAGGTCGACGACGACGAACTGGAACAGGAAGACCGCGACCGGCCAGGGCGCGTCGATGAACAGCAGCAGCACCAGCGCGCAGCTGATGCAGTTGATGCGGTCGCAGACCACGTCGAACACCGCGCCGAACCGGGTCTCCTGGTGCCGCCAGCGGGCGATGTTGCCGTCGGCGGAGTCCCCGACCCAGTACACGAGGTAGGCGGCCAGCAGCCACGGCCAGGAGTGCTGGACGGCGGCGACGGTCACCAGCACCAGCGAGGCGACGGTCCGGACGACGGTGGCCGCGTTGGCGGCGTTGAGCAGCTGGCGGGGGTCCTCGCAGCCGCAGCCGCGCACGCCGCACCGGGCGGGCAGGCCGGGCCGGCGCGGGGTGAGGTCGCCGGCCGGCCGGGGTGCCGTCTGGTGGGCCACGGTGACCTCCGGGGGTTCGGGTGCGCCGGTCGGCGCCGCGTGCACGCTATGGGTCTGCCCCGGGGGCGCACCAGGTCAGGGCCCGAGTCTCCCGCAGCAGCACGCCTAGGCTGTCACCCGTGCCGACGACCAGCCGGGAGGACGCCCCGGCCAGCGCCCCCGGGCAGCTGGAGGCGCACGTCTGGTCGGTGCCGATGCGCACCCGGTTCCGCGGCCTCGACGTCCGGGACGGCGTGCTGGTGCAGGGCCCGGCCGGCTGGGGCGAGTTCTCGCCGTTCTGGGACTACGACGTCGCGGAGAGCCGCCGCTGGTGGCGGAGCGCCCACGAGGCCGCCGTCCTGGGCTGGCCCGACCCGGTGCGCGGCAGCGTGCCGGTGAACGTCACGGTGCCCGCGGTCGGCCCCGCGCAGGCGCACGCGATCGTCAGCGCCTCGGGGTGCCGGACGGCGAAGGTGAAGGTGGCCGAGCCCGGGCAGACCGAGGCCGACGACGACGCCCGGGTGGAGGCGGTGCGGGACGCGCTGGGCCCGGCCGGCGCGATCCGGGTGGACGCGAACACCGCCTGGGACGTCGACACCGCGGTCCGCCGGATCACCGCGCTGGACCGCTACGGCCTGGAGTACGTCGAGCAGCCCTGCGCCACGGTCGAGGAGCTCGCCGCGGTGCGCCGGCGGATCGACGTCCGGGTCGCCGCCGACGAGGTCGTGCGCCGGGCGGCCGACCCCCGCCGGGTGGCGCTGGCCGGGGCCGCGGACGTCGTGGTGCTCAAGGTGCAGCCGCTGGGCGGGGTGCGGGCCGCGCTGGAGGTGGCCGAGGCGCACGGGCTGCCGTGCGTGGTGTCCTCGGCGCTGGAGTCCTCGGTCGGGATCGCCGCCGGGGTGGCGCTGGCGGCGGCGCTGCCCGAGCTGCCGTTCGCCTGCGGGCTGGCCACCGTGGCGCTGTTCACCGGCGACGTCACCAGCGAGCCGCTGCTGCCCGTGGACGGCGCGCTGCCGGTCGCCCGCCCGGCGCCGGACCGGCTGGCCGAGGTGACCGCGGACGCCGCCACCGACCGGCGGTGGCGCGAGCGGCTCGCCGCCGTGCTGGGCCCGTGAGCAGGAGGGGCCAGTGAACCCCGCCACCGCCTTCGCCCGGGTGCTCGTCGACGAGATGGTCCGGGGCGGGGTCACCGACGCCGTCGTCGCGCCCGGGTCCCGGTCCGCGCCGGTGGCCCTCGCGCTGGCCGACGCGGAGACCGCCGGCCGGCTGCGGCTGCACGTGCGGATCGACGAGCGCACCGCCGCCTTCCTGGCGCTCGGCCTGGCCCGGGCGGCGGGCCGGCCGGTGCCGGTGCTCACCACCTCCGGGACGGCGACCGCGCACCTGCACGCCGCCGTGCTCGAGGCGGCCGCGAGCGGCGTGCCGCTGCTGGCGCTCACCGCCGACCGGCCGCCGGAGCTGCGCTCGACCGGGGCGAACCAGACCATCGAGCAGCCCGGCCTCTACGGCGGCGCGGTCCGCTGGGCGGTCGACGTCGGCGTGCCCGAGGCCGGGCGCGAGGCGGCGCAGAACCGGTACTGGCGGTCGGTGGTGGCCAAGGCGCTGCTGGTCGCCCGCGGCGACGTCTCCGGCGACCCCGGCCCGGTGCACCTCAACCTCGGCCTGCGCGAGCCGCTGCTGCCCGACGACGGCACGCCCGGCACGCCCGCGCCGCTGCCCTCGGGCGACCTCGCCGGCCGCCCGGACGGCGCGCCGTGGACCGTGGCGGCCCCGGGCGCCGGCGCCCCGCCGGCGCTGGTGGGCACGGCCGGCCGCACGCTCGTCGTCGCCGGGGACGCGCCCGCTGCCCTCGGCCGGGCTGCCGCGGCCGCCGCCGACCGGCACGGGTGGCCGGTGCTGGCCGAGCCGAGCAGCGGGGCGTGGGGCGCGGCCGGTGCGGTGCGCGGTGCCGCGCTGCTGCTCGCCGCCCCGGACTGGCTGGCCGCGCACCGGCCCGAGCGGGTCGTCGTCGTCGGCCGGCCCACGCTGTCCCGGCCGGTGTCGGCGCTGCTGGCCGACCCGGCGGTACGGGTGGAGACCGTCGCCGCGACCCCGCGCTGGGCCGACCCGGGCCGGGGCAGCGCCGTCGTGGGCGCGGGCCGGCCGGGGACGGACGACGCCGGGCCCAGCGACGAGGCGTGGGTGGCGGACTGGTCAGCCGCTGCCACCCGGGTCGGGGGAGCCGTGGACGCGGAGCTCGACGACCCGGCGCACGGGCTGACCGCCGCTCGGCTGGCCCGCGACGTGGTGGCGGCGCTGCCCGCCGGTGCGCTGCTGGTCGTCGGCTCGTCGACCCCGGTGCGCGACGTCGACCGGCTCGCGGTGCCGCGGGGCGACCTCACCGTGCTGGCCAACCGCGGGGTGGCGGGCATCGACGGCACCATCTCCACCGCCGTGGGCGCCGCCCTGGCCCACCCCGGCGGCGGGCCGGCGTTCGCGCTGATGGGCGACCTGACGTTCCTGCACGACCTCACCGGTCTGCTCACCGGCGAGGGCGAGGCGGTGCCCGACCTGACCGTCGTCGTCCCGGACAACGACGGCGGCGGCATCTTCGCCCAGCTGGAGCCGGGGCAGCCGCAGCACGCGTCGTCCTACCGCCGGGTGTTCGGCACACCGCACGGGCGCGACCTGGTCGCGGTCGCCCGGGCGCTGGGCTGGGCCGCGACGGCGGTGGACGAGCCCGGGCAGCTCCCGGCGGCGCTGGCGGCGGGCGGGCCGCGGGTCGTCGTAGTCCGCACCGACGCCGCCGCCGACGCGGCGCTGGCGGTGCGGCTGCGCGAGGTCGCGGCAGCGGCGCTGGGTCAGGCCTGAGGGAGCGCGACCGGGTGCGGCCGGCCGAGCAGCAGCAGCTCGGCGTCGGCCTCCTCCAGCGCGGGGGAGAACAGCCAGCCCTGCGCGGAGTCGCAGTGCTCGGCGCGCAGCCGGTCGCGCTGGCCGGTGGTCTCCACGCCCTCGGCGACGACCTCCAGCCGCAGCGTGCGGCCCAGCTGGACCAGGCCGTGCACGATCGCGGCGTCGTCCGGTGAGCCGTCGAGCAGGGTGACGAAGGAGCGGTCGATCTTGAGCACGTCCACGTCGAACTGCCGCAGGTAGCTCAGCGACGAGTAGCCGGTGCCGAAGTCGTCCAGCGCCAGCCGGACGCCGAGGGCGCGCAGCTCGGCCAGCCGCTCGGCGACCGCGTCGGGGTCGGTGACCAGGGCGGTCTCGGTGACCTCGAGGACCAGCGCCGAGGGCGCGAGACCGCTGGTGGCCAGCGCCTCGGCCACGTGCTGCAGCAGCGTGCCGCCGACCAGCTGCCGGGCGGAGACGTTGACCGCCATCGACAGCGGGGTGCCCGGGTGGGCGCGCTGCCAGCGGGCGGCGGTGGCGGTGGCCTGGGACAGCACCCAGCGGCCGATGGCGACGATCTCGCCGGAGTCCTCCGCGACCGGGACGAAGCGCTCCGGGCCGACGGCGCCGAGGGTCGGGTGCTGCCAGCGGAGCAGCGCCTCGAAGCCGGTGACCTGCTCGGTCCGCAGGTCGACGACCGGCTGGTAGGCCAGCCGCAGCTGCCCGGCGGCGAGCGCGCCGGCCAGCTCCCGCTCCAGCTCGATCCGCTGCAGGGCGGCCGTGCGCATCCCGAGGTCGAACACGACCCACTGGGCGCGGCCGGCGGCCTTGGCGCGGTACATGGCGATGTCGGCGTCGCGGAACAGCGACAGCGGCGTGGCCTCGGGCTCGGCGACGACGATGCCGATGCTGGCGGCCACGGCCACCGTGTGCCCGCCCAGGTCGACCGGGGCGCTGATCACCTCGAGCAGCCGCTGGGCGAGGGCGGCCGCCGCGGGCACACCGCCGGTGGTGTCGTCGACCAGCACGGCGAACTCGTCGCCGCCCAACCGGGCCACGGTGTCGGCGGCCCGGACGACGCCGCGCAGCCGCTCGGCGACGGTGCACAGCAGGTCGTCACCGGCCAGGTGGCCGATGCTGTCGTTGACGTCCTTGAAGCCGTCGAGGTCCAGGCACAGCACGACCGGCGGGCTGCCGGTGCGGCCGGCCCGCCGCAGCGCCTGCTCGGTGTGGGCGAGGAACAGCGAGCGGTTGGCCAGCCCGGTCAGCCCGTCGTAGAACGCCTGGTGGGCCAGTTCCCGCTCGGCCAGCTTGCGGGCGGTGATGTCGTAGACGCTGACCACGATGCCGGCCACGTCCGGGTCGTGCCGGAGGTCCACCGCGCGACCGCCCAGCCACACCGGTCCGGTGGTCCCGGAGCCGCCGAGCAGCTCCAGCTCGACGGGGGCACCGGGGTCCCGCTGGGCCTGCTGCAGCGCCGCGGTGACCTGGTCCGGGGCCACCCCGATCGCGGTCAGCAGGTGCGGCAGGGAGACCCCGCCGGTGGCGGGCCGGCCGAGCAGCTCGGTGAGCGTGCGGGAGTCGGAGGTGAGCAGCCCGGTGCCGTCGACCACCGCGACCGCGTCGGAGGAGTGCACGGCCAGCGCCTCGGAGCGGCGGGCCTGCGAGCGCACGGCGGCCCAGGCCCGGTCGGCGTCCAGGGCCAGGACGCGGGTGCGGACCGTGGTGAGCACCAGCAGCACGCCCCAGACCACCAGCCCCGGGCCCGGGTGGACGTCGACGCCGCGCTGCCACGCCGCGAGCTCGACCAGCGCCGGCGCGGTGAACGGCAGCACGTTCAGCGTCATCCGCCACGGTCCGTGGCCGGACCGCCGTCCGCGGTCCCGGTCGCCGGGAGCCACGCGGGTCCACGGGACGAGGGCGAGCAGCAGCATGCCGACCAGGTGGGCCACCCGCGGCCAGGGGCTGTCGGTGCCGGAGGACACGAGCACCAGCCGGCCGACGTCGGCGCCGAGCCAGCAGCACGCGGCCAGCAGGCCCAGCAGGGCGGGCCCGCGGACCCGGCCGCCGACCACCACGCGCCAGGCCCCGAGGCCGATGACGACCGCGTCGAGCACCGGGTAGGCCATCCACAGCACCCGGTCGAGGAGGTCGTGACCGCGTTCCTCGAGCAGGCGGGCGACCCCGCTCTGGTAGGTCACCAGCAGGGCGACGACGAGCGCGGCGGCGCCGTCCAGGAGGGACTGGAGCGACGCGCGCGGCAGCCGCGAGCCGCCGAGCCGGGGGAGGAGCAGCATCCCGGCCAGCGCCGCGATGCCGGCCAGCCGGAGCAGGTCGGGGACCGACACCGAGTGGATGGTGCCGGTGCCCCGCTCGACGACCTGCGCGGCGACGTCGGCCAGGGCGGTGCAGGTCAGGGCCAGCGGCACCCAGGGGACCGAGCCGCGGTTCGACGGGCGGGAGGCGACCGCGACCCAGCCGATGACGGCGGCGAGCACGGCGACGCCGACGGCGGCCAGACCGCCGACGACCGTGCGCGGCCGGAGCACGGTCAGCGCCAGCAGCAGCGGCAGGACGGCGACGAGCAGCGCGCAGCCGACCGCCCACGGGTCCGTCCGAGGGCGGTGCCCGCCGACGGACACGCGGGGCCTGCTCACCCGGACAGCTTCGGCCTGGACGTGGGCGGGCTTGACCCGGCCGGACCGGATCGACACCTACGGGTGAGACCACGCCGCGGGCGGTCTCAGTCCTCCAGGGCGGCCTGGAAGGCGGCCAGCTTCGCCTGGGTCTCGGCCAGCTCGGCGATCGGGTCGGAGCCGGAGACGATGCCGCAGCCGGCGAACAGCCGCGCCTGGCGGCCGTCGTCGGCGCCGGTGAGCTGGGCGCAGCGCAGCGCCAGCCCGAACTCGCCGTCGCCGCGGGAGTCCAGCCAGCCCACCGGACCGGCGTACCGGCCGCGGTCCATGCCCTCGAGCTCGCCGATGACCCGGGCGGCGGCGGGGGTGGGGCTGCCGCAGACCGCCGCGGTGGGGTGCACGGCCCGGATCAGCTCGAGCAGGCCGGTCGGGTCGCCGTCCCGCTGGGTGCCGTGCACGTCGCTGGCCAGGTGCCGGACGTTGGGCAGGGTGAGCACGTCGGGCCGGTCGGGCACGAACAGGTCGTCGACGAACGGGCGCAGCGCGTCGGCGAGGCTGGTGACGGCGTAGCTGTGCTCGGCGTGGTCCTTGACCGACGCCTCGAGCCCGGCGGCGAGCCGGTCGTCGTCCGCGCCCGCGCCCCGCGGGGCGGTGCCGGCGAGGACCCGGGCGTCGAGCCGGCGGCCGGTGCGGCGCAGCAGCAGCTCAGGGGTGGCGCCGAGCATGCCCTCGACGGCGAAGGTCCAGGTGTCCGGGAAGCGCTCGGCCAGCCGGAGCAGCAGCCGCCGCGGGTCGAGCGGGCGGTCGGCGCTGACCAGCAGGTCGCGGGCGAGCACCACCTTGTCCAGCTCACCGGCGTCGATCCGGGCGACGGCGGCCGCGACCGCGCCGCACCAGGCGACCGGGTCGAGCGCCCCGTCGGCGTAGGCCAGCCGGCCGATCGAGGTGGCCGCCTCCTGCGGTGAGCTCTCGACGACGGCACGGGCCTCGTCGGCCTCGCCGGTGACGGTGACCCAGGTCTGCCCGTCCCGGCGGCCGACGACGACCTCCGGGACGACGAACACCGACGTCCCGGCCGCGGGGTCGAAGGCGATGGAGGCGAAGACCACCGGGCCGGAGCCGGGGACGCGCAGCGGGTCGTCGGACTCCGTGGCGGCGCAGCGGTCGGCCCACCAGGCGGCGGCCTCGGTGAGGGCGTCCGGGCCGGTGACCTCGAGGCGGTCGGCCTCGCCCCAGCCGACCAGGCCCTCGCCCCGGCGGACCCAGGCGAGGGCGCCCTCGGCGGGAAGCAGGGTGAGCAGCGGGGTGCGGCGCGGACCGAACGGGGTGGTCGTGACGACGGCCACGTCCGTCGGGTCGGCTGCGATGGTCACCGCTCCAGGGTAGGAGGCCCGGAGGTAGCGTCGCCGACGTGGCGACCGGTGGACGACGTGCGGCAGCGGGGACGCGGGCGGGGCTGGACAAGCACCCGGCCGACGTCGCGGCGATGTTCGACCGGGTGGCCGGCCGCTACGACGTGACGAACACCGTGCTCTCCGGCGGTCTGGACGCCGGCTGGCGCCGGGCCACCCGTGAGGCGCTGGGCGCCCGGCCGGGCTCGACGGTGCTCGACGTCGCGGCCGGGACGGCGGTCTCCACCGTCGAGCTGGCCGCCGGGGGAGTGCACGCGATCGCCTGCGACTTCTCCCAGGGGATGCTGCGCGCCGCGGCGTCGCGGCCGGTGCCCAAGGTCGCCGGCGACGCGATGGCGCTGCCGCTGGCCGACCAGAGCGTGGACGGCGTCGTCATCTCCTTCGGCCTGCGCAACGTCGCCGACCCCGTCGCCGCCCTGCGCGAGTTCGCCCGGGTCACCCGCCCCGGCGGCACGCTCGTGGTGTGCGAGTTCTCCAGCCCGGTCTGGCGGCCCTTCCGCACCGTCTACACCGAGTACCTGATGCGCGCGCTGCCGGTGATCGCGCGGGCGGTGAGCAGCAACCCCGAGGCCTACGTCTACCTGGCGGAGTCGATCCGCGCGTGGCCGGCCCAGCCGGAGCTGGCGCGCTGGCTGCAGGAGGCCGGCTGGGCCGACGTGGCCTGGCGCGACCTGACCGGCGGCGTCGTGGCGCTGCACCGCGGCACCCGGCTGTAGGCGTCCTCGCCCGCCTGAGCCGCTCCGGCGTCCGTGGAGCCGCGTCGTGGCACGGCTCCACGGTCGGCGACGCGGTCTGACCTTGGCAGCGTGCGCACCCAGCCAGGGGTGTCGTCCACCGCGCCGGCGGGGTCGTCGCGTTGCCCGCTGGACGGGAGCCGGCCCGACGGATCGCCGTGCTGAGCAGGCAGGACTGTCGTACCCCTTCTCTAGGTTCGGGGTGTGTTCGAGGCGGCGGGTTACGGGGTGGCGCTGACTGTCGCGCCTGTCTCGGAGCCGCGGGACCGGAGCATGGAGCCACCGCCTGCCGGGGTGACGCGGCGGCGGTCGCGGCTGACCGACGTGCTGGACCCCGACGGGTTCGACGACGTCGAGTGGGCGCGGGAGATGTCGGCGCTGGCGGTCGGTGCGGCGAAGCTGGCTGCCTACGAGGCGGCGATGGTGGCGAGCATGGCCGCGCGCCGGCCGGCGTCGGCGGACCGGAGCCCGGATCAGCCCGGTCATCGGGTGGCGGGGTGGACACCGGGGGAGCCGCCGCCGGTGCAGGTGAGCGAGTTCTTCGTCGATGAGCTGGCGCTGGCGCGGGGGATCTCGGTGACGGCGGCGTCGCGGCTGCTGGAGCGTTCGCTGGTGCTGGTCCACGAGCTGCCCGACACCTGGGGTGCGCTGGCCGACGGGCTGGTCGACCCGCCGCGGGCGGCGGCGATCGCCCGGGCCCTGGGCGGGCAGTCCGTCGCGGCCGGCGGCAAGGTCGCGCCAGGGGTCGTCGCGGAGGTCGAGGCGCAGGCGCTGGAGTGGGCGCTGGCGGGGGAGACGCCGCGCCGGTTGCAGGAGCGGACGGCAGCGGCGTTGATCGCGCTGGACGAGGCGGCGGCGGATCGGCGGCGGAAGAAGGCCGAGGCCAACGCCGACGTGGTCACCCGCGCGACCGCCGACGGGATGGGGCAGCTCATCGCGGACCTGCCGATGCCGGTCGCCGCCGCCTGCCGCGAGGCGGTGGACGGGTACGCGCGGATGGCCAAGGCCGACGGGGACACCCGGCCGATCGGCCAGCTGCGCACGCAGATCATGGCTGACCTCATCCTCCGGCCGTGGGACACCAGCCGGGAGCCGGTGACCGCGCACCTGCGGGTGATCGCCCCGCTCCCGGTGCTCGGAGATCAACGGGAGCCCGGTGCTGACGTCCGGGTGCCCACCGACGACGATGCCGCCAGCGTCGAGGGCGCCCCGATCACCGCCGGGCAGCTCCGCGCCCTGCTGGAGCAGCTCGACGCGCTGTGCCCGGGTGGCCTGCAGGCTCCGGTCGGCGGCAGTCTGGGCATCGACCTGACCGACCCGGCCAGCGGTGCGCTGCGCGCGACGGTGAGCCGTCCGGAGCTGGAACGGCTGGTCCGCCGCGGCTGCCGCGTGCACCCGGCCGGTGACTGCGGCTGTGCAGTGCTGACCGCTCCACCGCCGGTGGACCGGTACACCCCGACGCCGGCGCAGCAACGCTTCGTCAAGGCCCGCGACCGCACCTGCCGGCATCCCGGCTGCCGACGGCCGGCGCGGTGGACCGACACCGACCACGTGACCGCTCACGCCGACGGCGGACCGACCGACTGCGGCAACCTGTGCTCGCTGTGCCGCCGGCACCACCGGCTCAAGACCCACGCCCCCGGCTGGCGGTTCACCATGACCGACGACGGCACGCTGACCGTCACCACGCCCTCAGGCGTCACCCGCACCACCCGACCACCGGGCTCCCGCCTGCCCGAGATCCACGCACCGGCGCCCGACGACGAGCATGACACCCCGCCGTTCTGACAGGGTCGGCGCCGCGGGCGGTCGTCGCCCCCAGCCGGAGGAGCACGCCATGGACATGAAGCTCGAACTCGTGCCGATCCCGGTCAGCGACGTCGAACGGGCCAAGGCGTTCTACGCCGACCTGCTCGGCTTCCACGCCGACGTGGACGTGCGCCCGGCCGACGGGGTCCGGGTGGTGCAGCTGACGCCCCCGGGGTCGGCCTGCTCGATCAGCTTCGGCACCGGGCTGCCGGTCTACGAGGGGGCTCCGGGGTCGGTCCGCGGCCTGCACCTGGTGGTCGCCGACATCGAGGCGGCCCGCGCCGAGCTCGTCGACCGTGGAGTCGAGGTCGGCGAGGTCGTCGACGTGGGGGGCGGGGTCCGGTACGCGGCCCTGGCGGACCCCGACGGCAACGGCTGGACCCTGCAGGAGATGGCCTGGCGCACCGGCGCCGACTTCTGAGGGGGCTGCCGCACCCGACCGCCCCGACGGCGTCGGCGCACGCCCCGCAGCACCGAATGCGCAGGTCGTGTGCCCGTCAGGACCCGCTGTGTGAACTCGGTCACCGGGGGTCCTGGCTTTCTGGCACCCCTCGGGCATAGGCTTCGACCGCTCGACTTTGTGAAGTTGTTCACAAGCGTCACACCCGGGTCGCCGGGTCGGTCTGGAGGTCCTCCCGTGGTCTGCGCGACGAGGTGCACGCCGGTCACCGGCGGGTCCCCGGCCGCCCCGGCGTCTGCCGCCCGGGCGGTGGGCGGGCACTGATGCTGTCGAACTACGTGCCCCTGGTCGGGCTGTTCGTCCTCGCCGCCGGGTTCGCGCTCTTCTCGGTCACCGCTGCGCCGTTCATCGGCCCGCGCCGGTACAACCGCGCCAAGCTCGAGGCCTACGAGTGCGGCATCGAGCCCGTCGACCAGCCGCTCACCGGTGGCCGCTTCCCGGTGAAGTACTACCTGACCGCGATGTTGTTCATCGTCTTCGACATCGAGATCGTCTTCCTCTACCCGTGGGCCGTCGCCAACGACCGGCTCGGGGTCTTCGGCCTCGTCGAGATGGCCGTCTTCATCCTCACCGTCTTCATCGCCTACACCTACGTCTGGCGCCGCGGCGGGCTGGAGTGGGAGTGACCGTGCGCGCACCGAGGGACGGGGAGTCCTGATGGGCCTCGAGGAGAAGCTGCCCAGCGGCGTCCTGCTCACCAGCGTCGAGAAGCTGGTCAACTGGACCCGGAAGTCCTCGCTGTGGCCGGCCACCTTCGGGCTGGCCTGCTGCGCGATCGAGATGATGGCCTCCGGCGCCGGCCGTTACGACCTCGCCCGCTTCGGCATGGAGGTCTTCCGCGCCTCGCCGCGCCAGGCCGACCTGATGATCGTCGCCGGCCGGGTCAGCCAGAAGATGGCCCCGGTCCTCCGCCAGATCTACGACCAGATGCCCGAGCCGCGCTGGGTGCTCGCCATGGGCGTCTGCGCCAGCTCCGGCGGCATGTTCAACAACTACGCGATCGTCCAGGGCGTCGACCACATCGTCCCGGTGGACATGTACCTGCCCGGCTGCCCGCCGCGGCCGGAGATGCTCACCGACGCCATCCTCAAGCTGCACCACAAGATCCAGCACGAGCCCCTCGGCGCCAAGCGCGCCGCCCAGCAGGCCGCCGCCCGCGCCGACGGCACCGCCCCTGACCTGCACGTCGAGATGCCCTCCAGCGTCCGGGCCGACCCGGCCGCCCGTCGCGCCTACGAGCAGGCCGCCGCCGCCGGCCGCACCGGCCAGTTCGCCATCGAGCAGCGCGGGGGCAACGCCGTCGTCCTGCCCGGGGCACCGCGATGACCGAGGCCGGGCCGGGGGCCGCGGCCGCGCCGTCCGGCGGCTTCCGGAAGGGTGCCTTCGGCGTCACCGGCAGCGGTGACACCTCCGGCTTCGGCGGGCTCGTGCGCGTCGAGCCCGGCGGCGCCGTCGCGCTGCACTCCACCGACCGCCCGTACGGCGGCTGGTTCGACGAGGTCACCGACGCCCTCATCGACGCCGTCGGCCAGGCCACCTACGACGCCGCCGTGCTGCGGGTGCTCGTCGACCGCGGCGAGATCACCTGGTTCGTCGTCCGGGAGCACCTGCTCACCCTGGTCCAGGCCCTGCGGGACGACGACGCGCTCCGCTTCGAGCTGTGCAGCAGCGTCTCCGGCGTCGACTACGAGGACAGCGGCGGCCCGGTCGCCACCCCCGACCGGCCGCGGCTGCACGTCGTCTACCACCTGACGTCGATGACCTACCGCCGCCGCATCCGGCTCGAGGTCGCCGTCACCGCCGAGGACCCGCACGTCCCCTCGGTGACGCGGGTCTACCCGACCGCGGACTGGCACGAGCGGGAGGCCTGGGACATGTTCGGCGTCGTCTTCGACGGCCACCCCTCGCTGACCCGGATCCTCATGCCCGACGACTGGGAGGGCCACCCCCAGCGCAAGGACTACCCGCTCGGCGGCGTCCCGGTCGAGTACAAGGGCGCGCAGATCCCCCCGCCCGACGAGCGCCGGAGCTACCGATGACCGGGAGCGCAGCATGACCACGACGCAGGACCCCTACGCCGGCTCGCGGGACACCACCGAGGGCCGGGTCTACACCGTCACCGGTGGCGACTGGGACCAGACCTTCGGTGCGGACCCGCACGAGGAGGAGCGGCTCGTCGTCAACATGGGCCCGCAGCACCCCTCCACCCACGGGGTGCTCCGGCTGGTGCTCGACCTCGAGGGCGAGACGGTCACCAAGGCCCGCGTCGTCATCGGCTACCTGCACACCGGCATCGAGAAGACGACGGAGTACCGGACCTGGACCCAGGGGACGACCCTGGTCACGCGGATGGACTACCTGGCCCCGCTGTTCAACGAGACCGCCTACTGCCTGGCCGTGGAGAAGCTGCTGGGCGTCGAGGCCCCGCCGCGCGCCCAGACCATCCGGGTGCTGGTCATGGAGCTCAACCGGATCGCCTCGCACCTGGTGGGGCTGGCCACCTTCGGCATGGAGATGGGCGCCCTCACCGGGATGACCAACGGCTTCCGCGAGCGCGAGCTGGTGCTCGACCTGCTCGAGGAGATCACCGGCCTGCGGATGAACCACGCCTACGTCCGCCCCGGTGGCCTGGCGCAGGACCTGCCCGAGGGCGTCGAGGGCCGGATCCGCGAGTTCCTCGAGGTGATGCCGGAGCGGATCACCGGGATGCACCGGCTGCTCACCGGCCAGCCGATCTGGCAGCGGCGGCTCAAGGACGTCGGCTTCCTCGACGTCACCGGCTGCCTCGCCCTCGGCGTCACCGGCCCGGTCCTCCGGTCCGCCGGCCTGCCCTGGGACCTGCGCAAGGTCGAGCCCTACTGCGGCTACGAGACCTACGACTTCGAGGTCCCGACCGCGGACACCGCCGACGCCTGGGGCCGCTACCTGGTCCGGGTCGCCGAGATCGGTGAGTCGCTGAAGCTCGTCGAGCAGGCGCTGGACAAGCTCGAGCCGGGCCCGGTGATGGTCGAGGACGCCAAGATCGCCTGGCCCGCGCAGCTGTCCCTCGGCGCCGACGGGATGGGCAACTCCCTCGACCACGTCCGGCACATCATGGGCCAGTCGATGGAGGCCCTGATCCACCACTTCAAGCTGGTCACCGAGGGCTTCCGGGTGCCGGCCGGGCAGGTCTACACGGCCATCGAGTCACCCCGCGGCGAGCTCGGCTACCACGTGGTCAGCGACGGCGGCACCCGCCCGTTCCGCGTCCACGTCCGCGACCCCAGCTTCACCAACCTGCAGGCGACCGCGGCCATGAGCGAGGGCGGCATGATCGCCGACGTCATCGCGGCGATCGCCTCCATCGACCCGGTCATGGGAGGCGTGGACCGATGAGTGCTCTGCCCGGTTCCTTCGAGGGGACGGCGGTCACCGGGCTGGACTCCAGCCCGGTCGAGCCCGCCGCCCCGGACCTGCCGCTGCTCACCGAGCAGCACGAGGCCGAGGCGCGCGAGCTGATGGCCCGGTACCCGCAGGCCCGCTCCGCGCTGCTGCCGATGCTGCACCTGGTGCAGTCGGTGCAGGGCTACGTGTCCCCGGAGGGCGTCGGCTTCTGCGCCCGCCTGCTCGGCCTCACCAAGGCCGAGGTGGGCGCGGTCGCGACCTTCTACACGATGTACAAGCGGCACCCCACCGGCCGGCACCTGGTCAGCGTCTGCACCAACACGCTGTGCGCCGTGCTGGGCGGGCAGCGCATCTACGACGCGGTCTCCGCCGACCTCGGCGTCGGCCACGACCAGACGGCGGCCGACGGCTCGGTCACCCTCGAGCACGCCGAGTGCCTTGCCGCCTGCGACTACGCGCCGGTGGTCACCGTCGACTACGAGTTCTACGACCAGCAGGACGTCGACAGCGCCCGGGAGCTGGTCGCCGCCCTGCGCCGGGGCGAGAAGCCGCCGCCGACCCGCGGCGCGCCCCTGACCGACTTCCGCGGCGTCTCCCGCCAGCTCGCCGGCCTCTCGCAGTTCACCGACGCCGCCGCGGCGCAGGCCGCGGTCGACGGGCCCTCGGCCGGGGCCCCGACGCTGATCGGCGTCCGGCTGGCCGCCGAGCGCGGCGAGCAGGCGCCGGCCATGGACGCGGGAGGCCGCCCGGACACCGACGCCGGCACCCCGGCACCCGAGGCGCCGTCGTCCGGTGGCACCGGTGCCGAGCGGGCCGGCGACGCCACCGTCGCCGCCGCCGGCAACCCCGCCGAGAAGAGCGGTGCCGAGCAGGTGCACACCGACGCCCCCGAGCCCGCCGGCCGGCAGCCGGCCGAGCGCGGCCACGAGGGCACCGACACCCCACCCACCGGCACCACCGGCGGGACGAACAGCTCCGTCGAGCGAGAGGTCTGACGCCGTGCCGCTCACCCCCGTGCTGACCTCGCGGTACGCCGCGCCGCGCTCCTGGACGCTGGAGACCTACGAGCGGCTCGACGGCTACCGCGCGCTGCGCACCGCGCTGGCCATGACCCCCGACGAGCTGGTCGGCCTGGTCAAGGACTCCGGCCTCCGCGGCCGCGGCGGTGCCGGCTTCCCGACCGGCATGAAGTGGAGCTTCATCCCGCAGCCCAAGCCGGGGGAGACCCCGACCGGCCCGGCCGCGGCGCCCAAGTACCTGGTGGTCAACGCCGACGAGGGCGAGCCGGGCACCTGCAAGGACGTGCCGCTGATGATGGCCGACCCGCACTCGCTGGTCGAGGGCGTGATCATCTCCGCGTACGCGATCCGCTCGCACTTCGCCGTCATCTACGTCCGCGGCGAGGCGGTGCACGCCCACCGCCGGCTGGTGGCCGCCGTCGCCGAGGCCTACGCCGCCGGCTACCTCGGCACCGACGTGCTGGGCTCGGGCTACGACCTGGAGCTCGTCGTGCACGCCGGCGCCGGCGCCTACATCTGCGGCGAGGAGACCGCCCTGCTGGACTCCCTGGAGGGCTACCGCGGGCAGCCCCGGCTCAAGCCGCCGTTCCCGGCCGTCGCCGGCCTCTACGGCGCCCCGACCGTGATCAACAACGTCGAGACGCTGGCCAGCGTCCCGTACGTCGTCCGCGGCGGGTCGGGCTGGTTCAAGGCGATGGGCCCGGAGAAGTCGCCGGGACCCAAGATCTACTCGCTGTCCGGTCGCGTCGTCCGGCCAGGCCAGTACGAGGCCCCGATGGGGACGACGATGCGCGAGCTGCTGGCCATGGCCGGCGGCGTGCGCCCTGGGCACGAGCTCAAGTTCTGGACGCCGGGCGGCTCCTCGACGCCGTACTTCACCGCGGAGCACCTCGACGTCCCGCTGGACTTCGACTCGGTCGCCGCGGCCGGCTCGATGCTCGGCACCACGGCGCTGATGGTCTTCGACGAGACCGACTCGATCGTCGAGGCGACGCTGCGGTTCACCGAGTTCTACGCCCACGAGAGCTGCGGCAAGTGCACCCCCTGCCGGGAGGGCACCTACTGGCTGGTCCAGATCCTGGAACGGCTGGTGCACGGGCACGGCCGGGCCGCCGACCTGGACCTGCTCACCGACACCTGCGACAACATCCTGGGCCGGTCGTTCTGCGCCCTCGGCGACGGCGCCACCAGCTGCATCGCCAGCTCGCTGAAGTACTTCCGGGACGACTACGTCGCCCTCCTGCCCGCCGAGGAGCAGAGCCGGCTGGGCCGGTCGCTCCGCATCGAGCCCGTGGGGGCCATGGCATGACGACGACCGCTCCGACCCCGGCGCCGGCCACCCCGCCGGCGGTCCCCGGTCCGCACACGCCCCCGGACGCCGTGCACTGCACCATCGACGGCTTCGCGGTGGCGGTGCCCAAGGGGACGCTGATCATCCGGGCCGCCGAGCAGATCGGCGTCCAGATCCCGCGGTTCTGCGACCACCCGCTGCTCGACCCGATCGGCGCCTGCCGGCAGTGCCTGGTCGAGGTGGAGGGCCAGCGCAAGCCGGTCGCCTCCTGCACCACCCCGGTGACGCCGGACATGGTGGTGCACACCCAGCTGACCAGCGAGGTCGCCGACAAGGCGCAGCAGGGCACGATGGAGCTGCTGCTGGTCAACCACCCGCTGGACTGCCCGGTCTGCGACAAGGGCGGCGAGTGCCCGCTGCAGAACCAGGCGATGAGCAACGGGCGCACCGAGACCCGGTTCGTCGAGACCAAGCGCACGTACCCCAAGCCGCTGCCGATCAGCACCCAGGTGCTGCTGGACCGCGAGCGCTGCGTGCTGTGCGCCCGCTGCACCCGGTTCAGCCAGCAGGTGGCCGGCGACCCGTTCATCGAGCTGTTCGAGCGCGGCGCGCTGGAGCAGGTGGCGATCTACGAGGACGAGCCGTTCGAGTCCTACTTCTCCGGCAACACCACCCAGATCTGCCCGGTGGGGGCGCTGACCAGCGCCACCTACCGCTTCCGCTCCCGCCCGTTCGACCTGCGCAGCGAGCCCAGCGTCTGCGAGCACTGCGCCAGCGGCTGCGCCCAGCGCACCGACTACCGCCGCGGCTCCGTCATGCGCCGGCTGGCCGGGGAGGACCCCGCGGTCAACGAGGAGTGGAACTGCGACAAGGGCCGCTACGGCTTCCGCTACGCCAGCAGCAACGAGCGGCTCACCACCCCGCTGGTCCGCCGGGACGGCGTGCTGCAGCCGGCCTCCTGGCCGGAGGCGTGGGCCGCGGCCGCCGAGGGGCTGCGCGCGGCCCAGCAGGCCGGCGGGGTCGGGGTGCTGCCCGGGGGGCGGCTCACCGTCGAGGACGCCTACGCCTACGCCAAGTTCGCCCGCGTGGTGCTGGGCACCGACGACGTCGACGCCCGGGCCCGCGCGCACTCCGCCGAGGAGCTGGCGTTCCTGGCCTCGCACGTGGCCGGGACGGCGCCCGGCGCCGGCGCGGTCACCTACGACGAGCTGACCGCGGCCCCGGCCGTGCTGCTGGTCGGCTTCGAGCCGGAGGAGGAGTCGCCGATCGTCTTCCTGCGGCTGCGCCGGGCCGTCCGGACCACGGGGATGCAGGTCTTCGACGTCGCCCCCTTCGCCACCCGCGCCGCGGAGAAGCTGAAGGCGACGCTGCTGGCCACCGTGCCCGGGGACGAGGCCCGCTCGCTGACCGCCCTGGCGGCCGGCACCTGGGGCGGCCCCGCGGTGGAGGCGCTCCGGCTGCCCGGTGCCGTCGTCCTGGTCGGTGAGCGGCTGGCCGAGGTGCCCGGAGGCTTCTCCGCCGTCGCCGGGCTCGCCCGGTCCACCGGCGCCCGGGTCGGCTGGGTGCCGCGGCGGGCGGGGGAGCGGGGCGCGGTCGAGGTCGGCGCGCTGCCCGGGCTGCTGCCCGGCGGCCGGCTGGTCACCGACCCCGCCGCCCGCGCCCAGGTCGAGCAGCTGTGGGGTGCCCCGGTCCCGGCGACCCCGGGCCGCGACCTCACCGGCATCCTCGCCGCCGCCCGGGACGGCGCCCTCGGCGGCCTGCTCGTCGGCTCCGTCGACCCGCACGACCTGCCCGACCCGGCGCTGGCCGAGGCCGCGCTGGCCACCGCCGGGTTCGTGGTCAGCCTGGAGCTGTTCCCGAGCGCGGTCACCGCGCACGCCGACGTCGTCCTGCCGGTCGCCGCGGCACCGGAGAAGGCCGGCGCCTACCTGGACTGGGAGGGCCGGGTGCGTCCGTTCGACGCGACCCTGCACGGCACCGGCCAGCTGACCGACGGCCGGGTGCTGCACGGCATCGCCGAGCACCTCGGCGTCCGGCTCGGCCTGCCGACCGTGGTCGAGGCCCGCCGGGAGCTCATCGCCCTCGGCGGCTCGACCGGCGGCGCTCCCCGCGGCGGGCTGGACGTCGCCCCGGCGGCCGCACCGGAGCTGCGCGGCGAGCAGGCCGTGCTGGCCTCCTGGCGGCAGCTGCTCGACGACGGCACCCTGCAGCGCGACGAGCCGGCCATGGCCGGCACCGCCCGCCCGCCGGTGGCCCGGCTGGGCACGGACGCCGCGGGCCGGCTCGGCCTGGCCGACGGCGACCTGCTCACCGTCACCGGCCCGGCCGGCGCGGTCACCCTGCCGGTGCAGCTGGTGGAGATGCCGGACCGGGTGGTCTGGCTGCCGATGCGCTCACCCGGCAGCGCGGTCCGCACCGGGCTCGGCACCGGGCCCGGCACCGTCGTCACGCTCAGCGCAGGCGGTGCCCGGTGACCCCCCTCGCGGCGCGCGACCAGCCCACGCTGGAGGACTTCGGCAACGACGTCTGGTGGATCGTGCTCGTCAAGATCGTCGGCATCTTCGCGGTGCTGGTGCTGATGACGCTGTTCGCCATCGTGTTCGAGCGCAAGGTCGTCGCCCGGATGCAGCAGCGGGTCGGCCCCAACCGGGTCGGCCCCCGCGGCTACCTGCAGAGCCTCGCCGACGGCCTGAAGCTGGCGTTCAAGGAGGACATCATGCCGGCGCTGGCCGACCGGCCGGTGTACTTCCTGGCCCCCGTCATCGCCACCATCCCGGCGTTCCTGGCCTTCTCGGTGATCCCGCTCGGGCCGACGGTCAGCATCTTCGGCGAGCGCACCCCGCTGCAGCTCACCGACGCCCCCATCGGGGTGCTGATCGTGCTGGCCTGCTCGGCGATGGGCGTCTACGGCATCGTGCTCGGCGGCTGGGCGTCCGGCTCCACGTACCCGCTGCTCGGCGGGCTGCGCAGCGCCGCCCAGATGGTCAGCTACGAGATCGCGATGGGCCTGTCGATCGTCGCGGTGTTCCTCTACGCCGGGTCGATGTCCACCAGCGAGATCGTCGCCGGGCAGGCCGACGGCACCGACCTGTCCTTCTTCGGCATCGAGTTCACCGGCCCCAGCTGGTACGCCGTCCTGCTGCCGGTCTCCTTCGTCATCTACGTCATCGCCGTGGTCGGCGAGACGAACCGGGCGCCCTTCGACCTCCCCGAGGCCGAGAGCGAGCTGGTCGGCGGCTTCCACACCGAGTACTCGTCGCTGAAGTTCGCGCTCTTCTTCCTCGCCGAGTACGTCAACATGGTCACCGTCTCCGCGCTGGCCGCGACCCTCTTCCTCGGGGGCTGGCGGGCGCCGTGGCCGATCTCGATCTGGGACGGCGCCAACACCGGCTGGTGGCCGCTGCTGTGGTTCTTCGCCAAGGTGGTCGTCGCGCTCTTCGTCTTCATCTGGCTCCGCGGCACGCTGCCCCGGCTGCGCTACGACCAGTTCATGCGCTTCGGCTGGAAGGTCCTGGTGCCGACGGCGCTGGTCTGGATCCTGGTCGTCGCCACGATGCGCACCATCTCCCGCGAGGCCGACCTCGACGGCGGTGAGGTCGCCGTGTTCGTCGGGGTGCCGATCGCGCTGCTGGTGCTCGCCGGGCTGCTGGTCGCCTCGCGGATGCGCAACCGGGACACCCGGGTCGCCGCCCGCGCCGCGGCGGCCGGCTCGATCAACCCGACCGAGCCCGAGGTGCTCCCGCCGACCTCGCGCAGCCGGGACCGGGCCGCCGGTGGCTTCCCGGTGCCGCCGATGGACCTGCGGGTCCCGCCGTCCCCCCGGTTGCGCAGCCGCGAGGCGGTCGGCGCCGGCACGGTCGTCGGCACCGGACGGCGCAGCCCGACCCCCGTCCAGCAGCAGGAGGACGACGATGTCTGAGCACACCCCGGCCCGCCGCGAGGGCGGCGCGGTCGCCCGGCAGACCGGCGCGCCGCCCACCCCGGCCGGCAAGCGCACCAGCTGGCTGCCCGGCCCCGCCCAGGGCTTCGGCGTCACCTTCGCCACGATGTTCAAGAAGGTGACCACGGAGGAGTACCCCGAGGTCCCGAAGCAGACGAAGCCGCGCTACCACGGCCGGCACGTGCTCAACCGGCACCCCGACGGGCTGGAGAAGTGCGTCGGCTGCGAGCTGTGCGCCTGGGCCTGCCCGGCCGACGCGATCTACGTCGAGGGCGGCGACAACACCGAGGAGGCCCGGTTCTCCCCGGGTGAGCGGTACGGCCGCGTCTACCAAATCAACTACCTGCGCTGCATCTTCTGCGGCCTGTGCATCGAGGCCTGCCCGACCCGCTCGCTGACCATGAGCAACGACTTCGAGCTGGCCGACGACGACCGGCAGGCGCTGATCTACACCAAGGAGCAGCTGATGGCCCCGCTGCTGCCCGGGATGGAGCAGCCCCCGCACCCGATGCGCCTCGGGGACGACGAGAAGGACTACTACGTGCGCGACCCGAAGGCGGCTCCCCCGAACCGGCAGGCGGCCGAGCCGGTGCTCGAGGAGCTGGCGTGACCCCGGTCGAGATCGGCACCGGGGAGGCGATCGTCTTCTGGGTGCTCGGGCCGATCGCGCTCGCCGGCGCGCTGGGCATGGTGCTGTCGAAGAACGCCGTCCACTCCGCGCTCTGGCTGATCAACACGATGCTGGCGCTCGGCGTGTTCTACGTCGTCCAGGAGGCGCCGTTCCTCGGCGCGGTGCAGATCATCGTCTACACCGGCGCGATCATGATCCTCTTCCTCTTCGTGCTGATGCTGGTCGGCCGGGACACCTCCGACTCGGTGGTCGAGACCCTGCGCGGGCAGCGGGTCGCGGCGATCGTGCTGGGCATCGGGTTCGCCGGGCTGGTCGGCGCCGGCATCGCCGAGGCCACCCGGGACACCCCGGTGACCGGGCTGGAGGCGGTGCAGGGCGGCGCCGGGGGAGCGGCCGACGGCAACGTCCCGGCGATCGCCGAGCTGCTGTTCACCCGCTACCTGCTCGCCTTCGAGATCACCAGCGCCCTGCTGATCACCGCGGCGGTCGGTGCGATGGTGCTGGCGCACATCGAGCGGGAGCCCGGCAGCCGGCAGACCCAGAAGGAGCTCTCCCGGGCGCGGTTCCTCGCCGAGGACCACCCGCAGACGCTCCCCGGCCCCGGCGTCTACGCCCGGGCCAACTCGATCGCCGCCCCCGGCCGGCTGCCCGACGGCAGCCCCGCGCCGCGCAGCTTCGCCACGGGGGTCGAGCCGCAGGTCGTCGACGAGCTGCCGCCCTCGGGCTCGACCGGCGCCGAGCGCGAGGGGCTCGGCCACGCCGGCGGACCGGACGCCGCACTCGGCACGAGCGGAGGGGACCCCGCGTGAACATCTCCAACTACCTGGTGCTGGCCGCTGTCCTGTTCACCATCGGCGCCGTCGGGGTGCTGGTGCGGCGCAACGCGATCGTCGTGTTCATGTGCGTCGAGCTGATGCTCAACTCGGTGAACCTGACGCTGGTCACCTTCGCCCGCACCACCGGCACCGTCGACGGCCAGGTCATCGCCTTCTTCGTGATGGTGGTCGCGGCGGCCGAGGTGGTCGTCGGGCTGGCGATCATCATGAGCGTCTACCGGACCCGCCGCTCCGCCTCGGTCGACGACGTCAACCTGCTGAAGTACTGACCGGAGCCGACTGATGGAGACCATCCCCGCCACCGGCCTGCTCGGCGCCTCGTGGCTGCTCATCGCGCTGCCGCTGGCCGGCGCCGCGGTGCTGCTGCTCGGCGGCCGCCGCACCGACCGGTGGGGCCACCTGCTGGCCACCGGCACGGTGGCCGCGGCGTTCGTGATCGGCCTGTTCTGCACCTTCCAGCTCAGCGGCCTGGACGAGCCCTCGGCCAGCGTCGACCTGTTCACCTTCATCCGGACCGGCAACCTCGACGTCGAGGCCGGCCTGCTGTTCGACCCGCTGTCGGCGGTGTTCGTGCTGCTGATCACCGGGGTCGGCGCGCTGATCCACGTCTACTCGATCGGCTACATGGCGCACGACCCCGCCCGCCGGCGGTTCTTCGCCTACCTGAACCTGTTCGTCGCGGCGATGCTGCTGCTGGTCCTGGGCAACAGCTACGTCGCGCTCTACGTCGGCTGGGAGGGCGTCGGGCTGGCGTCCTACCTGCTGATCGCGTTCTGGTACACCCGCCCGGCCGCCGCCACGGCGGCGAAGAAGGCGTTCATCATGAACCGGGTCGGCGACGTCGGCCTCGCCCTGGCGATCTTCCTCATGTTCGCCCAGCTCGGGACGACGTCCTACGCCGGCGTCTTCGGCGAGGTGGGCCTGCTCGCCGGCGGCACGGTCACCGCGATCGGGCTGCTGCTGCTGCTCGGCGCCTGCGGCAAGTCCGGCCAGTTCCCGCTGCAGGCCTGGCTGCCCGACGCGATGGAGGGCCCGACCCCGGTCTCCGCGCTGATCCACGCCGCGACCATGGTCACCGCCGGGGTGTACCTGATCGCCCGCAGCGCCCCGGTGTTCGACGAGACGGCGACGGCGCGCACCGTCGTCCTGGTCATCGGCGCGCTGACGCTGATGATCGGCGCGATCGTGGGCTGCGCCTACGACGACATCAAGAAGGTGCTGGCCTACTCCACGGTCAGCCAGATCGGCTACATGTTCCTGGCCGTCGGCCTCGGCCCGGTGGGCTACGCCGCCGGCATCGCGCACCTGCTCGCCCACGGCTTCTTCAAGGCCGGGCTGTTCCTCGGCGCCGGCTCGGTCATGCACGCGATGCGCGACCAGGTCGACATGCGCCGCTACGGCGGGCTCGCGAAGCGGCTGCCGGTCACCTTCGTCACCTTCGGGCTGGGCTACCTGGCGCTGATCGGGTTCCCGTTCCTGTCCGGCTACTGGACCAAGGACGCGATCATCGAGGCCGCGTTCGACCGCGGCGGGGCGTCGGGCTGGCTGCTCGGCGGGGTCGCCGTCCTGGGTGCGGGGCTCACCGCCTTCTACATGACCCGGCTGATGCTGATGACCTTCGCCGGCCGGGCCCGCTGGGAGGACGGCGTGCACCCGCACGAGTCGCCGACGGTGATGACCGCGCCGATGGTCGTGCTGGCGATCGGGTCGGTGGCCGCCGGGTTCCTGCTCGTCGAGGCGTTCCCGCTCACCGAGTGGCTGGAGCCGGTGTTCGGCGAGCCGGAGGAGGCCGCGCACGTGGTCCCGCCGATCGTGGTCAGCATCGGGCTGACGGTGGTGATGCTGCTCGGCGCCGCGGCCGCCTGGCTGTTCGTCGGACGCCGCGAGGTGCCGGTCACCGCGCCGGCCCGGGTGTCGCCGGTCGTGGTGGCCGCCCGCCGCGCGCTGTACGCCGACACCGTCAACGAGTCGCTGTTCATGCGGCCCGGCATGTGGCTGACCCGCGCGCTGGTCTGGCTGGACGCCCGCGGGGTCGACGGCGTGGTCAACGGGACGGCGGCGGCGCTCGGCGGCTCGTCGTCCCGGCTGGGCCGGGCGCAGACCGGGTTCGTGCGCAGCTACGCGCTGGGGATGCTCGGCGGTGCCGTGCTCATCGCCGGCGCCCTGCTCGCGGTGACGTCGGCATGAGCGGCGCCGGCACCCCGACCACCCGCTCGACCACCACCCCGACCACCGCACCGACCGAGGAGGAGCGGCACCGTGGCTGACTTCCCGTTCCTGCTCGCGATGGTCGTAGTGCCCCTGGTGGGTGCCGCCGTCGTCGCCGCCCTGCCGCCCGCGCGGGAGGCGCTGGCCCGGCAGCTGACCCTCGCCGTCAGCCTGGTCGTGCTGCTGCTCGCCGTGCTGGCCACCGTCGCCTTCGACGTCGGCGGCGACCGCTTCCAGCTCACCACCTCGGTGGCCTGGATCCCCGACTTCGGCGTCGACTTCGCCCTCGGCGTCGACGGCATCGCGCTGTCGATGCTGCTGCTCGTGGGCGTGCTGGTGCCCGTCGTCGTCGGCGCCTCGTGGCGGGAGACCGCCGCCGGCACCCGGTCCATGCGCACCTACTGGGCCTGGCTGCTGGTGCTCGAGTCGATGATGGTCGGCGTCTTCGCCGCCACCGACGTGTTCCTCTTCTACGTCTTCTTCGAGGCGATGCTGGTCCCGATGTACTTCCTGATCGGGAGCTTCGGCGGCCCGAACCGGCAGTACGCCGCGGTCAAGTTCTTCCTCTACAGCCTGCTGGGCGGGCTGGTCATGCTCGCCTCCGTCATCGGCCTCTACGTGGTCAGCAACTCCCAGCTCGGCGAGGGCACCTTCGCCTTCGACGCGCTGCGGCAGCTGGACATCGACCCCGGCGTGCAGAAGCTGCTGTTCCTCGGCTTCTTCGTGGCCTTCGCGATCAAGGCGCCGCTGGTGCCGTTCCACACCTGGCTGCCCGACGCCGGCGCTGAGGCGCCCATCGGCAGCGCGGTGCTGCTGGTCGGCGTGCTGGACAAGGTCGGCACCTTCGGCTTCCTGCGCTACTGCCTGCCGCTGTTCCCCGACGCCTCCCGCGACCTGGCGCCGTGGGTGCTCGTGCTCGCGGTGGTCGGCATCCTCTACGCCGCGCTGCTGGCGATGGGTCAGAGCGACATGAAGCGGCTGGTGTCCTACACCTCCATCGCGCACTTCGGCTTCATCGCGCTGGGCATCTTCGCCTTCAGCACCGAGGCGGCCACCGGCGCGGTGCTCTACATGGTCAACCACGGCATCGCGACCGGCCTGCTGTTCCTCGTCGTCGGCATGGTCATCGTGCGCGGCGGCTCCCGGCAGATCCGCGACTACGGCGGGCTGGCGGCCGCGGCGCCGCTGCTGGCCGGGGTCTTCCTGCTGGCCGGGCTCGCGTCGCTGGCGCTGCCGGGCACCAACAGCTTCGTCAGCGAGTTCCTGGTGCTCCTCGGCTCGTTCCCGGAGGAGCCGGTGTTCACGATCATCGCGACCACCGGGATCGTGCTGGCCGCGCTCTACGTCCTGCTCATGTACCAGCGCGTGTTCCACGGGCCCCCGCGCGGGGTGCTGCTGCGGGACGACCCGGTGGCCGAGGGCTCAGGGCCGGACGACGCACACGGCGCGGATGACGCGCACGGCGGTGGCGCGACCGCGGTCCGCACCGCCCCGGCCGCCACCCGCTCGCTGCGGGTCCGCGACCTGTCCCGGCGCGAGCTCGCCGTCGTGGCCCCGCTGGTGGCGCTGGTCATCGGGTTGGGCGTCCACCCGCAGCCGCTGATCGACCTGGTCACCCCGGCGGTGGAGGCGACGATGACCGACGTCGGCGCCGACCCGGGCGGCACGACCCCGGCCACCACAGACGAGGGCACCGACTGATGGGCACGATCGACGCTCCCGACCTGTCCTACGCAGCGCTGGCGCCGCTGCTGTTCGTCTTCGGCGCCGCCGCGGTCGGCGTGCTGGTGGAGGCCTTCGCGCCCCGCGCCGTCCGGCACCCGGTGCAGGTGGCGCTGGCGCTGGTCGGGACCCTCGGCGCCCTCGTCAGCACCGTGGTGCTGGCCGGCAGGGACGACGAGGTCACCGCCGGCGGTGCGCTGGCCGTCGACGGCCCGGCGCTGTTCCTGCAGGGCACCATCGCCGCCGTCGGGGCGCTGTCGGTGCTGCTGTTCAGCGAGCGCGCGCTCGACCCGGCCCGGTCGGCCTTCGTCGCCACGGCGGCGGTGCCGGCCGGCAGCGTCCGCGACCGCGAGCTGGCCACCTCCGAGCGGGTGCAGACCGAGGTCTACCCGCTGGCGACCTTCGCCGTCGGCGGGATGATGCTGTTCACCGCCTCGAACGACCTGCTGATCATGTTCGTGGCGCTCGAGGTGCTCAGCCTGCCGCTGTACCTGCTCTCCGGCCTCGCCCGCCGCCGGCGGCTGCTGTCCCAGGAGGCGGCGCTCAAGTACTTCCTGCTCGGCGCCTTCGCCTCCGCGTTCTTCCTCTACGGCCTCGCGCTGGTCTACGGCGCCACCGGCAGCGTGCGGCTGTCGGCGATCCGGGACGCCTCGGTGACCGAGGGCGGCAGCACCCTGGTGGTCCTCGGCCTCGGCCTGCTGATCGTCGGCCTGATGTTCAAGGCCAGCGTCGCGCCCTTCCACACCTGGACGCCGGACGTCTACCAGGGCGCCCCGACCGCGGTGACCGCGTTCATGGCCGCCGCCACCAAGGTCGCCGCGTTCGGCGCGGTGCTGCGGCTGCTCTACGTCGCCTTCGGCACCGCCGACTGGACCTGGCGGCCGCTGGTCTACGCGCTGGCGATCGCCTCGATGGTGGTCGGCGCCGTCCTCGGGCTCACCCAGACCGACGTCAAGCGGATGCTCGCCTACTCCTCGGTGGCGCACGCCGGCTTCCTGCTCACCGGCGTGATCGGCCTCGGTCCCGGGGGCACCGGCTACGGCCTGGCCGCGACGATGTTCTACCTGCTCGCCTACGCGCTCACCACGCTCGGCGTCTTCGGGCTGGTCACCCTGGTCCGGGACGGCGACGGCGAGGCCACCCACCTGTCCCAGTGGGCGGGCCTGGCACGGCGGTCGCCGGTCGTGGCCGCGCTGATGAGCTTCTTCCTGCTCGCCCTCGCCGGCATCCCGCTCACCAGCGGCTTCACCGGCAAGTTCGCCGTCTTCCGGGCGGCGATCGAGGAGGGGGCCTGGCCGCTGGCGCTGGTCGCGCTGATCGCCAGCGCGATCGCGGCGTTCTTCTACCTGCGGGTCATCGTGCTCATGTACTTCTCCGAGCCCGCGCCCGACGGGCCGACCGTCGGCGTCCCCGGCCTGCCGACCACCATCGTGCTGGCGGTCACCGCCGCGGCGACCCTGGTGCTGGGCATCCTGCCCGGCGCGGTGCTCGACCTGGCCGAGTCCGCGGCGGTGCTGGTCGGCTGAGCGGCCCGCGCGCGAGGTCGTCGGCGAGCTCCTGTCAAGCGGGGCTGTATCTTCGGCCGCGATGACCGGAGCCGGCACCACCAGCCCGCGGGCCCGTGGACGCAGAGACCACCAGGAGTCCCCGTTGTGGCACCGGCCTTCCACCCCGGCCTCCTCGATCGGGCCCTGGCTGCCCGAGGGTGAGCTGGGCAGCGCGCTGGCCGACGGCCTGGCCCGGGTCGAGGCGGAGCTCGCCACCGCGGTCGCCAGTGACCACTCGTTCGTCAGCGAGGCCGCCGGTCACCTGATGGCCGCCGGCGGCAAGCGCTTCCGCCCGATGCTGGCGCTGCTCGCCGCCCAGCTCGGCGACGCCGAGGCCCCCGAGGTCGTCCAGGCCGCCGTGGTCTGCGAGCTGACCCACCTGGCCACGCTGTACCACGACGACGTGATGGACGAGGCGTCCGTGCGCCGCGGGGCGCCCAGCGCCAACAGCCGCTGGAGCAACAGCGTCGCCATCCTGACCGGCGACTTCCTCTTCGCCCGGGCGTCGGACCGGCTGGCCGACCTCGGGCCCGAGGCGGTGCGGGTGCAGGCGCAGACCTTCGAGCGGCTGGTCACCGGTCAGCTCCGGGAGACCGTGGGCGCCGGCCCGGGGGAGGACCCGGTCGACCACTACCTCGCCGTGCTGGCCGACAAGACCGGCTCGCTGGTCGCCACCTCGGCCCGGTTCGGTGCCTCCTTCGCCGGCGCCGAGCCCGCGCTGGTCACCGCCCTGGCCGCCTTCGGCGAGGAGGTCGGCGTCGCCTTCCAGCTCTCCGACGACCTGCTGGACATCGTCAGCGAGGGCGGTGCCTCCGGGAAGTCGCCCGGCACCGACCTGCGCGAGGGCATCGCCACCCTGCCGGTGCTGTTCGCCCTCGCCGGGGACGACCCGGCCGAGGCCCGGCTGCGCGAGCTGGTCGCCGGCCCGGTGGTCGACGAGGCCGACCACGCCGAGGCGCTCGCGCTGCTGCGCAGCTCCGCGTCCCTCGCCCGCGCCACCGCCGTGCTCGGCGAGTACGCCGACCGGGCCCGCGCCCGGCTGGACGCCGTCCCGGACGGTCCGGTGCGCGAGGCGCTGTCCGCGCTCTGCACGTACGTGGTCACCCGCACGAGCTGAGGAAGGACCCCCATGCCCCCCAGCACTCGCGCGCGCGCACTGGGGCCCTGCACGGCGTTCGTCCTGCTGCTCGCCGGCTGCGGTGCGGACCCGTCCCCGTCGTCCGCCGTCCCGACCGCCGAGCCCCCGGCGGAGGCGCCCACGCTGACCGTGGAGACGGTGCTGGACGGCCTCGACCGCCCGTGGGACGTGGCGGTGGCCCCGGACGGCACGCTGCTGCTGGACGAGCGCTCCGGGGGCTTCACCGCCGTCCGGCCCGACGGCTCCGTGCAGCCGGTGCGCGCCGACCTCGACGACCTCTTCGCCCGCGGTGAGACCGGGCTGATGGGCCTCGTCCTCGCCCCGGACTTCGCCGACAGCCGGCGCTTCTTCAGCTGCCAGGGCGTGCAGGAGGCCGGTGGCGCCGAGGTGCAGGTCATCGCCTGGACCGTCGACGAGGACTGGACCACGGCCACCCGGGTGGCCGACCCGCTGCTCGGCGGCATCCCGGTCAACCGGGAGTCCGGCCGGCACGGCGGCTGCCGGCTGCGGTTCGACCCGACCGGCGCGCTGCTGGTGGGCACCGGCGACAACGCCGTCGGCAGCAACCCGCAGGACCTCACCAGCCTGGCCGGGAAGGTGCTGCGGGTCGACCCGGCGACCGGCGCCCCCGCCGCCGGCAACCCGTTCGCCGACGCCGCGGACCCCGCGACCCGGCTGGTGCTGAGCTACGGCCACCGCAACGTGCAGGGGATCGCCGTGCACCCGGCGACCGGCGAGGTCTACACCGCCGAGCAGGGCACCGAGCGGGACGACGAGGTCAACCGGTCGGTGCCCGGCGGCGACTACGGTTACGACCCGGACGGCGACGACGGCGGCTACGACGAGAGCGTGCCGATGACCGACCTGGAGCGGCCGGACGTGGTCGACGCGGTCTGGTCCTCCGGCGACCCGACCATCGCCGTCTCCGGGCTGGGCGTGCTCACCGGGGAGGCCTGGGGCAGCTACGACGGGCTGCTCGTCGCCGGCGTGCAGAAGGACACCGGCCTGCTGGCGCTGCGGCTGGCCGAGGACGGCACGGTGCAGGAGCAGTTCCGGGTGCCCGAGCTCGAGGACACCTTCGGCCGGCTGCGCTCCCCCCAGGCCGGCGAGGACGGCGTCCTCTACGTCACCACCGACAACGGCGACGGCGAGGACAGGATCCTGCGGGTCACGCCGGGCTGACCGCAGACCGGCCCGCCCCCGAGTCGGGGACGGGCCGGTACGGACCGCGCAGCGGGTGACGCCGAGCGGGGGGCCGGAGGCCCTCCCGAGGTGGCACGGGAATGGGCTCAGGGCCGGCCGGGCACGGCTCCTGGCCGCGGTGTGATCCGGAGGATCACGATGTGCTCAGCTCACCGTCCAGCTGTCGTTGCCGGCGAGCAGGGCGTCGAGGTCGGCCGGCTCCTGCGCCGCGGCGTCCTCGAGCTGGTCGGCCATCATCCGGTCGTAGCTGGGCTTGACGACCTTCCGGAAGACGCCCATCGGGCTGTAGCGCAGGTCCTGGCTGGACAGCCGGGACAGCGCGAACGCGTACGAGGGGTCCTCGCGGTGCGCGTCGTGGACCACGATCTGGGACGCGTCGACCTGGTTGGTCTCGGCGATCCGCAGGCCCCCGAAGTCGTCCCGGACGACGCACGACGCGCCACCGGGACCGAAGACCAGCGGCTGGCCGTGCACCAGCGGGATGGTCCACATCGGGCCGGTGTGCGGGTCCTTGAGCAGCTCGAACGCGCCGTCGTTGAAGATGTTGCAGTTCTGGTAGATCTCGACCAGGGAGGTGCCCTGGTGCTCGGCGGCCTGCCGGAGCACGTCGGTGAGCCCCTTGCGGTCGGAGTCCATGGCCCGGCCCACGAAGGTGGCGTCCGCGCCCAGGGCCAGTGACACCGGGTTGAACGGGGCGTCGATCGAGCCCATCGGGGTGGACTTGGTGACCTTCCCGACCTCGCTGGTCGGCGAGTACTGCCCCTTGGTGAGCCCGTAGATCCGGTTGTTGAACAGCAGGATCGTCAGGTTCACGTTGCGGCGCAGCGTGTGGATCAGGTGGTTGCCGCCGATGGACAGCGCGTCGCCGTCCCCGGTGACGACCCACACCGACAGGTCCGGCCGGGACGCCGCCAGGCCGGTCGCGATGGCCGGGGCGCGGCCGTGGATCGAGTGCATCCCGTAGGTGTTCATGTAGTACGGGAAACGGCTCGAGCACCCGATGCCGGAGATGATGACCATGTCCTCGCGCGCGATGCCGAGGCTGGGCAGGAAGCTCTGGACCGCGTTGAGGATGACGTAGTCACCGCACCCGGGGCACCAGCGCACCTCCTGGTCGGTCTTGAGGTCGCGGGCCTTGAGATCGGTCTGCTTGGGACCGCTGGCCGCGATGGAGGCGTCGATGGCGCCGGAGATCGTGGTGACGTCCGGGCCGCCGGGCATGCCGAGGTCGTGCACGTGCGCGTTCGTGGACTCGATGGCGGTCACAGGGCCGCTCCCGTCTGTGCAGGGGTGTCGGAGCCGGTGTCGAGGGTGGCGACCGTCCCGGTGGTGCCGTCGATGACGTCCTGGAAGACGGCGGCCAGCTCCGCGGCGCGGAACGGCAGCCCGCGCACCTGGGTGTGGCTGTGCACGTCCACCAGGTACTTCGCCCGCAGGACCATGGCCAGCTGGCCCAGGTTCATCTCGGGGCAGACCACTCGGTCGTACCGGGCGAGGATCTCGCCCAGGTCGGCCGGCAGCGGGTTGAGGTGGCGCAGGTGGACCTGGGCGATGGAGCGGCCCGAGGCGCGGATCCGCCGGCAGGCGGCCCCGATGGGGCCGTAGGTGGAGCCCCAGCCGATGACCGCGACCGACGCGTCCCCGGTGGGGTCGTCGACCTCGGTCGGCGGGATCGACGCGGCGATGCCGTCGATCTTGGCCTGCCGGGTGCGGACCATGAAGTCGTGGTTGTCCGCGTCGTAGGAGATGTTGCCGGTCCGGTCGGCCTTCTCCAGCCCACCGATGCGGTGCTGCAGCCCCGCGGTGCCCGGCACCGCCCACGGACGCGCGAGCGTCTCGGGGTCGCGCAGGTAGGGCAGGAACTCGCCGTCGTCGCCGTTGGGCGCGGTGGCGAACTCGACCCGGAGGTCGGGCAGCTCGTCGACGGCCGGGATGGACCAGGGCTCGGCGCCGTTGGCCAGGTAGCCGTCGGACAGCAGGATGACCGGCGTCCGGTAGGTCAGCGCGATGCGCACCGCCTCCAGCGTCGCGTCGAAGCAGTCACCGGGGGAGCGGGGCGCGATCACCGGGACCGGCGCCTCGCCGTTGCGGCCGAACAGCGCCTGCAGCAGGTCGCTCTGCTCGGTCTTGGTGGGCAGCCCGGTGGACGGGCCGCCGCGCTGCACGTCGACGATGAGCAGCGGCAGCTCGGTCATCACGGCCAGGCCGATGGTCTCGGCCTTGAGCGCGACCCCCGGGCCGGACGTCGTCGTCACGCCCAGCGCCCCGCCGAACGAGGCGCCCAGGGCGGCCCCGATGCCGGCGATCTCGTCCTCGGCCTGGAACGTGCGGACGCCGAAGGACTTGTGCTTGGACAGCTCGTGCAGGATGTCGCTGGCCGGGGTGATCGGGTAGGCGCCCAGGAACACCGGCAGGCCCGAGCGCTGTCCGGCGGCGACGATCCCGTAGGACAGCGCCTGGTTGCCGGAGATGTGCCGGTACTTGCCCGGGGCCATCGGCGCGGGCTTGACCTCGTAGGAGACCGCGAAGGCCTCCGTCGTCTCGCCGTAGTTGAAGCCGGCCCGGAAGGCGGCGATGTTGGCCGCGGCGATCTGCGGCTTGCGGCGGAACTGGCGCTCGAGGAAGCGGATGGTGCCCTCGGTCGGCCGGTGGTACATCCAGCTGAGCAGGCCGAGGGTGAACATGTTCTTGCTCCGCTCGGCCTCCTTCTTGCCCAGGCCGGAGTCCGCGAGCGCGTCGGTGGTCATCGAGGTCAGCGGCACGCTGACCAGCTGCCACTTGTCCAGCGAGCCGTCCTCGAGCGGGTTCTCGGCGTACCCGACCTTGGCCAGGTTCCGCGGGGTGAACTCGTCGGAGTCGGCGATGAGCAGGCCGCCGCCGGGCAGGTCCATCAGGTTGGCCTTGAGCGCGGCCGGGTTCATCACGACCAGCACGTCGGGTGCGTCACCCGGGGTCATGATGTCGTGGTCGGCGAAGTGCAGCTGGAAGGAGCTGACCCCCGGCAGGGTGCCCGTGGGCGCCCGGATCTCGGCGGGGAAGTTGGGCAGCGTCGACAGGTCGTTGCCGAACGACGCGGTCTCGCTGGTGAAGCGGCCGCCGGTCAGCTGCATGCCGTCGCCGGAGTCACCGGCCAGCCGGATGACGACCCGGTCGAGCTCGATGACGCTCTTGACGAGGCCGCCGGGGGCGGAGCTGTGGGCTGCACGGTCCATGCCGGGGCCAACGCCGCCTGCGGCGGGGCTGATTCCGGGATCGGTGCCTGTGGTGCCAGTCATCTGTGTGAGGTACCTCCGACCCGCCAGGTTACGTGCGCGCCCCCGGCCCCGACCCGGCGATCGGTGAACGTGAGGCAACCCACACAGGGTGCCCTTCCCTGCCGGGGTGGTGCACGTCGACCGGGGAACGGGGACCGGCCAGGCCACGTTCTACCCGGCGTGCAACGGTGGACCAACGGGCTGAAGACGGCCGTGCTGCTCGGCCTCATGGGCGGCCTCATCCTGCTCGTCGGCAGCGCCTTCGGTCGTGGTGGCCTGCTGATCGCCCTGGTGGTCGCCCTGGGCGTCAACGGCTGGGCGTACTTCAACTCCGACAGGCTGGCGCTGCGTGCGATGCGGGCCTTCCCGGTGACCGAGACGCAGGCGCCGCAGCTGTACGCGATCGTGCGGGAGCTGGCCACCGAGGCGCGCCAGCCGATGCCGCGGCTCTACGTCAGCCCGACCACGCAGCCGAACGCCTTCGCGACCGGCCGGAACCCGCGCAACGCCGCGGTCTGCTGCACCCAGGGCATCCTCGAGCTGCTGGACCGCCGCGAGCTGCGCGGGGTGCTGGCCCACGAGCTGTCGCACGTCTACAACCGGGACATCCTGATCAGCTCGGTGGCCGGCGCGATGGCCACGGTGATCACCTACCTGGCGCACATGGCGGTGTTCGCCTCGCTGTTCGGCGGCCGCTCCGAGGACCGTGAGGGCGGTGGCATGGTCGGCGGCCTGCTGCTGATCGTGCTCGGCCCGCTCGCCGCCGGCCTGGTGCAGATGGCGGTCAGCCGCAGCCGCGAGTACCAGGCCGACGCCTCGGGTGCGGAGCTGTCGCACGACCCGCTGGCGCTGGCCAGCGCCCTGGCCAAGCTGGAGCGGGGAGTCGCCGCGCGGCCGCTGCCGCAGGACGACCGGCTCGTGACCCAGAGCCACCTGATGATCGCCAACCCGTTCCGAGGTCAGGGCATGGCGTCGATGTTCGCCACCCACCCGCCCATGGCGGAGCGGATCGCCCGGCTGCAGCAGCTGGCCCGCGAGCAGTAGCCGGCGGATCTCGCCGGCCCGGACCTGAAAGAGCCTTGCAGGTCGCGCCGTCCCGTCCTAGGGTCCTGAAAAGACCTTTCAGATCGGGGGACCCACCGTGCAGGGACGTCGCGCCCGCCTCACCGACCCCGCCGTGCTCGACGCGCTGGCCCACCCCGTGCGGCTGGACGTGCTGGGCTACCTCATGTCGGCCGGCCCGGCCACCGCCTCCCAGTGCGCCCGCGCCGTCGGGGACACCCCGTCGAACTGCAGCTACCACCTGCGCGTGCTCGCCGCGCACGGCCTGGTCGAGCCGGACGGGTCCGGGGACGGCAGGTCCCGGCCGTGGCGGGCCACCCTCACCGGGTTCTCCGTCGGCGCCGACGACCCGGACGCGGAGGCGGGGGTCACCCGGATGCTCGCGGCGTCGGTGGAGCTCGACCACCACCTCTCGCGGGAGTACCTGCGCGGGCGCGAGGACGCCCCGGCGGAGTGGCGGGCGGTGGACGCGCACGAGACCTACGGCCTCGCGCTGTCGCCGGCCGAGCTCGCCGAGGTGGTCCAGCGCATCGACGACGTCGTCCGGCCCTACATCCAGGCCACCCGCACCGACGCGCCGGCCGACGCCGAGCACGTGCACCTGGCGGTCACGGCGTTCCCGCGGCTGCCCTTCGGCCCGCGGTCGTGAGCGGGGCCGGCGCCCCGACCGAGGAGGTGGCGACCGGCCGCCCGAGGGGTGGGTCGGCGCTGGCCGTGCCCGCGTTCCGCCGGTTGTGGGTGGCCGGCATCGTCTCCGACGCCGGGGACTGGCTGATGTTCATCGCGCTGCCGCTGGTGGTGCTGCAGCTGACCGGGTCCGCCTTCGGCACCGCGATCGCCTTCCTGCTCGAGCTGGTGCCCCCGGTCCTCCTCGCCCCGCTGGTGGGCCGGCTGGTCGACCGGCTGCCCGCCCGGGGGGTCATGGTCGGGGCGCTGCTGGCCCAGGCCGGGTCGCTGCTGCCGCTGCTCGCGGTGCACGACCGGTCCGACCTGCCGGTGGTCTTCGGCGTCATCGTCGCCCAGGCGACCTTCGCGACGGTGTTCGAACCGGCCAAGAACGCCGTGCTGCCGACCCTGGTGGGGCCGGAGCGGGTGGTGTCCGCCAACGCCCTCGTCGGGTTGAACAACGACCTGGGCCGGGTCGTCGGAGGTCCGCTCGGTGGCGTCCTGCTCGCCGTCTCCGGACTCGGCGGTGTGGCCCTCGTCGACGTCGCGACCTACCTGGTGGCCGCCGGCCTCGTCGCGACCCTGCCCCGGCAGCGGGCGGTGCGCGGCCCGGGGTCCAGCCCCGGACCGGGGGTGCGCCGCGGTGGCGGTGTGGTCCGCGCGTTCCGCGACCCGGGCACCGGCGTCCCGATCGCGGTCGTGGTCCTCGCCGCCGTGGCGCAGGGGCTCTTCCTGGTGCTGTTCGTCTTCTTCGTCACCGACGTCCTCGGCGGGGACGAGGCGGACGTCGGCCTGCTGCGCGGGGTGCAGGCGGTCGGTGCGATCGCCGCCGGCGCGGTGCTCGGCGTGCTCGGCGCGCGACTCGACGTCCTGCGGCTCACCCTCGCCGGCGCCCTCGGGTTCGCGGTGATCACGGCGATCGCCTGGAACGCCTCGTTCCTGACCCAGGCCATGACCGTCTACGCCGTGCTCTTCGGGGTGATCGGCGCGCCGGCCGTGCTCATGGGCGCCGGCCTGACCAGCCTGCTGCAGCAGGCGGCCCCCGACGGGCGGCGCGGCAGCGTCTTCGCGGCGCTCGGGCTCGGCCAGGCCCTGGGGCAGGCGGTGGGCATCCTCGCCGGCGGCGCGCTGCAGGAGGTGGTCGGCACGCTGCCGCTGATGGAGGTGCAGGCCGGCCTCTACGCCGCCGCGGCCCTGGTGACGCTGCTGGTGCTGCCGCGGACCGCACGGGCGTCCCGGCCGGCGGGCTGACGGCCGGCCGGGGCGCCTCCGCGTCCGCGGGAGCTCAGCGGTAGTTGTCGAACTGCAGCGCGATCTCGAAGTCCTTGCTCTTGAGCAGCTGCTGCACCGCCTGCAGGTCGTCGCGCTTCTTGCCGCTGACCCGCAGCTGGTCGCCCTGGATCTGCGCCTGCACGCCCTTGGGACCCTCGTCCCGGATGGCCTTGGAGATCTCCTTGGCCTTGTCCGAGGCGATGCCCTGCTGGATCCGCGCGGAGATCTTGTAGACCTTGCCGGAGGGCTGCGGGTCGTCGGCGTCCAGCGCCTTCATCGAGATGCCCCGCTTGACGAGCTTCTCCTTGAAGACCTCGAGTGCCGCGGCCACCCGCTCCTCGGTGTCGGCCTGCAGGGTCACCGCCTCCTCGCCGGCCCAGGCGATCGTGGCGTTGACCCCGCGGAAGTCGAAGCGCTGCGACAGCTCCTTGCCCGCCTGGTTCAGCGCGTTGTCGACCTCCTGGCGGTCGACCTTGCTCACGACGTCGAAGGACGCATCGGCCATGACTGTCTCCTGTCTCTCGTCGGGTGGACCGGCTCGTCGGGCCCTGCCCGGTCCGCCGACCACCGTCTTGTAAGCTCATCCGGCACCAGCACGCGGCGGGTTGCCCGAGTGGCCAATGGGAGCGGACTGTAAATCCGTCGGCTTAGCCTACGAAGGTTCGAATCCTTCACCCGCCACACGTGGTGCGACGGCCCCCGACCTCACGGTCGGGGGCCGTCGTCCGTCACGGGGCCGTCGGTGCGCGTGCGCTGGCCACCGCGGTCCGCTCCAGCGGCTCACCGGCGAGGAACAGCCAGTCGAAGGCGATCTGCACCGACCGGGTGCAGCGCACGGTCACCTCGGCGCCGTCTGTCTCCGCCGACCAGGAGTCCAGCCGGACGCCGGCGTCGGCCAGCTGGTCGGCGACCGCGGCCTCGGCGGCCGCCCGGGTCAGCGGGAGCTGGGCGCCCACGCCGAGTGCGTAGAGCGCCGCCTCGTCGGCCTCGTTGGCCGCCGCCAGGGCCGCGCCGTCGCAGATCGACTGCACCTCCTGCTGCTCCAGGAAGGCGTCGGAGGCGGCGATGGCACCGAAGGCCATCAGCGCGGCGACCAGCCAGCAGACCAGCACGAAGGGCAGCGTCGACCCGGCCTCGGGGTCGGCGGTGTCCTGGCTGACCGGTCGCACGCGCGCAGCGTAGAGCTCGTCCGGTGGTCTCCGGGTGCGTCGTCCACCGGTCGGGTGAGGGCCCGGACGGTGCGCACCGCCCCTGTGGACGACGGCCGGGGAGGGCCGCCGGAGCCGACAGACTCGGCGCATGGCGATCGAGGTGGTGCCCGAGCAGCTGTACGCCCTCGCCGGCGTGCTGGACGCCGCGTCGACCCCGGCGGACCGGGTCGCGGCCGCGCTGCCCGGCGACCCGGTCGGCGGGCCGCTCGGCGGGGCGGTCACCGCCTTCGGCGAGGCCGCCGGCGCAGCGGGCCGCTGCCTGGCCGGCGAGCTGCGCTGGCTGGGCGGGGCCGTCGCGGCCGCTGCCGACTCGTGGCTCGGGTTGGACGGCGGGCTCCTCCCGGTGCCCGGCCGCGGGGTCGCCCGGTGACGCCCTCCCTGCCGCCACCGGCGTCCTTACCCCTCCCGCCGGGCTCGGTCGAGGCGCTCGGCGCGGTGCTGGACCAGCTGGCCACCGCGGGGTACGCCGCCGGCCTGACCAGCCACCTGCTCGGGCCGGCGGCCGCGCTCCCGGGGTGGCAGGGGGCCGACGCCACGGTCGCGGCCGGCGAGGTCGCCGCGGCGCTCGCCGTCGCCGCCGACCTGCACGACGCGCTGACCGTGGCCGCCGGCCGGCTGGCCGGTCACCGGGAGCTGTGGCTGGCCGTGGCCGCGCGGGTCGAGGAGCTGCGCGCGGAGCAGCGCGCCCGGTTCGCCGCGGCCGCCGAACGGTTCGGCGTGCTCGTCGGGACGGCGGTCGAGGCCGGCGGGCCGGTGACGTCGGCCGCCGCCGACCGGCTGGTCGCCGACGTCACCGGGCAGGAGGCCGCCGCGGCCGCCGAGCACCGGGCGCTGCTCGGCGCGCTGGACGACGACGCCCGGGCCACCGCGGCCGTGCTCGCCGCGGCGGGCCGGCCGCTGGGCGGCACCGGACGCCCGGGCGACGCCGCCGCGGTCACCGTCCGGCTGGCCGGGCTGCTGCCCGGGTGGGGGAGCGGTGCGCTGGCCGACCTGGGCCGCCGGGCGGCGGACGAGCTCACCGGCGCCGGCACAGCCGCCGCCCTGGACGCGGCGGCGGTGCGGTGGCAGCGGTACGCGGCGGTCCCGGGCGTCGCCGACGCGCTGGTCGACCGGCTCGGCGCCGACGGCGTCCGCTGGCTGCTGACGGCGCTGACTGCCTCGGCCGCGGAAGGCGCGGAGGCGGCCGACCAGCCGCTCGCCGGCCTGCTCGCCGGTGCGCTCGGGAGCCCGGGCGGGAGCACCGCCGAGGTGCTGGCCGCCGTCCGGCTCGACCCCGTCGCGCCGGACGACGCCGCCGACGGGCTGGCGGTGGCGATGGGGCTGGTCCTGGCCGCGCCCGGCGCGGGGGCCGCGCTCGCCGCCACCTGGGGCCGGCAGCTGCTGGACCGGGAGGCGGTCCAGGGGGTCCGGGCGGGGGCGGGCGGCACCGCGGGCGCCCTGCTCGCCGACCCGGTGGAGGCGGCGCTGGCGACGCTGGCCCGGTCCGGGGACGCGAGCCGGGCGGCCCGACTGCTGGCCGACCCCGGCGCCTGGACCACCCTGCTCGGCCGGCCGTGGCCCGGCGGCACCGGCTCGCTCGCCGCGGTGGTGGAGCTCGCCGCGACGGCGCCGGCGGCCGGTCAGGTGGCGCGCTCGCTGCTGGTGTCGCTGGGGGCGGGGCTGGCACCGGGCAGCGCCGCCCGGGTCGTGGACGACCGCGGCGCGATGGCCGGGCTGCGGCCCGCGCTCACCGCCCTGGTGGCCGGCCGGCCCGACGTCGTGCTGCCGGTGCTGGGCGCCGCCGTCGCGGGTGGGGCGCCGGACGCCGACGGGGACCCGGCGCTGCGCGGGCTCGGGTACCTGGTGGCCGACGCCGGAGCGGCCGAGGAGCTGACCGGGGCGGTCCGGGCCGCGGTGCGGGCCGCCGACGCCGGGGCAGCAGACGGCGTCACGGCCGACGTCACGGCCGACGTCACGGCCGACGTCACGGCCGACGTCACGGCCGACGTCACGGCCGGCGTCACGGCCGGCGCGGTGGCCGGCGCGCACGTCGCGGTGCTCGAGTACGGCCAGCGGCTCCGGTACGCGGTGGACTGGGCCCGGGCGCAGAGCGCGGCGGTGGACGGGCAGATCGTCTGGACGCTCGGGGTCAGCCTGCCGGTGGCGCTGCTGCCCCGTGGGGCCGGCGAGGTGGCCGGCGCGGTCGAGGACGTGCTGGCCGACGCCCTCGGGGCCGACGGCGAGGTGGAGATCGGGCCGGACACCGGCGTCGTGCGCACCCGGGACGACGTGGTCGCGTTCGCCACCGGCACCCTGGGCGCCTCCGCCGCCCCGGACGCCCGCACCGGGTTCGAGCGCACGACCCGGCTCCTCGGCGGGCCGGCCGCACCCGAGGAGACGCTGCTGGACCGGCTCGGCGACGTCGACCTGCCGGACCTGACCCACCGGTCGAGGCGTTGAGGTGACCGTGCGGGTGCGAACGCTCACTCGATCGATACCGGGAATCCGCTGAAAGCCACGGAGAGTGACGACACGGCGAAGATCACTTCACCACGCCGTGTCAACGCTTGCCCCGTGTGGGTGACCCCCTGCACTCTCATGGTTGCGGTCTGTGCCGGACATCGCTCTGCCCCCGCGAGGGCGGCTGCCGCGATCCGTTCGCCACGTCTCGAGGAGAATCCCCATGTCCGCACGCAGCGCCGTCGTCCTCGCCACCGCCGACTCCTCCGCCCGGGGCTGGAAGTGGGGCCGGGGCTGGAAGTGGGGTCGCTGACCTGACCGCGGTGTCCCTGGCGGAGCGGTCCCGGGACCGGTCTGCTCCGTCAGGGTGAGCCGCGTGTCCACGGTGCCTGGCCACTGTTACCTTCGGTGAACGCCGAATCGACAGACAGGCTGACCGTGGCCCAGCTCGCGGCTCCCGAGCCGCCGGGAGCATCACTGATCCGACGGCCATGGACCATCGCCGCGCTGGCGATCGCCGTGACCGTCGCCGTGGGGGTGCCCACCTTCCCCTCCGCGTGGACCACGCCGTCGCCGTGGATGGTCCTGCTCCTGCTGGCCGTGCTGGTGCTCACCGAGTCCGTCCAGCTCGACCTCGAGGTCGGCAAGCAGACGATCTCCCTCTCGCCGACCGAGATCGCCGTGGTCGTCGGACTGGTCGAGGTCGGCGGCACCTGGACCGCCATCGCCCGGGTCGTCGCGATCGTCGCCGTCGGGTCGTGGCAGCGGTACCCGGGCGCGAAGCTGGCCTTCAACGCCGCCCTCGGCGTCGCCGAGCTCGCCGCGGCCCTCGCGGTCCTCTCCCTCTTCCCCCCGCTGGACGTCACCGACCCGGTGACCTGGATCTCCCTGGCGATCGCCACGCTGGTCACCCACGTGGTGGGCATGGCCGGCGTCGGGGTCGCCATCACGCTGAGCCAGGGCTTCCCCGGCTGGTCGTTCTGGGTGGCCGCGCTGCCGAACACGGTGGTCGGTCCGCTCAGCGTCGTCGTCGGCGTGATCGCCATGCTGCTCATCGAGGACGACGCCTGGGCCTGGACCCTCATCATCCCGCTGCTGCTCGGCTTCGTCGCGCTGTTCCGGTTGTCCAGCCGCGCCTCGCGCGAGCGGCGGACCGTCCAGCGGGTGTACGACTTCGCCCGGCGGGTGGAGCTGGTGAGCCCCGACGAGGAGGGCACCCGGGAGATCGTCCGCGCCGTCCGCGAGCTGCTCAACGCCGACCGGGTCGCGCTCTGGCTGCCGCCCTACCTGGACGAGGGCCCGCAGCTCGTCGTCGACGGGGAGGGCTCGCCGCAGTGGTACGAGGGCCCCGGCGACCCGGACGACCTGATCCGCCGGCGCGCGCTGCAGGCCGACGGGGAGGGCCCGGTGCTGGTCTCCCACGCCCGCGCCGACGAGCCGGAGCTCGCCGCGCTGCAGCGGCGCGGCGCCCGCGAGGTGCTCGGCGCCCCGGTCACCACCGCCGCCGGCGAGCCCGGCTACCTCGAGGTCTGCGACCGGCGGTCGGACATCGTCAGCTTCACCCCGGGCGACCGCGGCGCGCTGGAGTCTGTCCTCACCCACGTCAACGCCGCCATCCGGCAGCAGCAGCTGCTCAGCCAGATCCGCCACGACGCCGACCACGACCGGCTGACCGGGCTGCCCAACCGCCAGCGGCTGGCCGCGGAGATCGACGCGCTGCTGCTCGGCGAGCCGTCGACGGCCCGGGCCGGGCTGGTCCTCGCGGCGCTGGACGGCTACACCAACGTCACCGACACCCTCGGCCACGCGGCCAGCGACGAGCTGCTGGTGGTCACCGCCGGGCTGCTCCGCGAGCACGCGCCGCCGCAGGCCGTCGTGGCCCGGATGGAGGGCGGTCAGTTCGCCGTCCTGCTGCCCGGGCTGTCGCTGCCGGCCACCGAGCGCGCCGCCCGGCGGCTCCGCGAGGCCGCCTCCACCCGCGCCCAGGTCGCCGGCCTGGACCTCGAGGTCTCGTTGACCATCGGCGTCGCGGCCGCCCCGGTGCACGGCTCGGACTCCGGGACGCTCATCCAGCGCGCCGACGTCGCGCTGCTGGCCGCGCACAGCTCCGGCGGGGTGGCCACCTACCACCCGGTCCTGGACCAGCAGAGCCTGCGCCGGCTGCAGCTGGGCACCGAGCTGGAGACCGCGATGGTCGAGGGCCAGATCACCGTGGTCTTCCAGCCGATCATCGACACCCGCACCGCGGACATCGTCTCGGTGGAGACCCTGGTCCGCTGGGCGCACCCGCGGTACGGCGACATCCCCCCGGACGACTTCATCAGCCTGGCCGAGCAGATCGGCCGGATCGGGTCGCTGACCGACCACGTGCTGGACCGGGCGCTGGACCGGTGCCGGCGCTGGCTGGACCAGGACATCGCGCTGTCGGTCGCCGTGAACCTGTCCGCCCGGTGCCTGTCCGAGCCGGACCTGGTGGCCCGGGTGCGCAACGCGCTGCGGCACCACGGGGTGCCCGGTGAGCTGCTCACCCTCGAGCTCACCGAGGGCAGCGTCGTCGACGACACGGTGCGCAACAGCACGGTGCTGGCCGACCTGCACGCGCTGGGCCTGCGGCTGTCGATGGACGACTTCGGCACCGGGTACTCCTCGCTGTCCCAGCTCCGGCTGCTGCCGATCGACGAGCTGAAGATCGACAAGTCCTTCGTGCTGGGCATGTCGACCAGCCAGAACGAGTCCTTCATCGCCCGCTCGATCGTCGAGCTCGCCCACAACCTGGGGCTGCGCGTCGTCGCCGAGGGCGTCGAGGACGAGGTGACGCGCGACCTGCTGGCCCAGATGGGCTGCGACAAGCTGCAGGGCTTCCTGGTCAGCCGCCCGCTGCCGGAGGACCGCCTGGAGGCCTGGCTGCTGGCCCGCACCGGCGTCCGGAGCGCCACTCCCGGCGCCCGGCACCGCCGGCTCTTCGTCCGCACCTGACGAAGGACCGCGAGGCCGTTCCAGGGCGTCACCCGCCGGCTGTTACAGTCGTCCGGCACGGTGACAGGGGGGTCGGCAGGCCGCCGACAGCGGCTTGGTAGAGTCTCTCCTGCTCCCGAGCAAGGCCCCTTTAGCTCAGTCGGCAGAGCGTCTCCATGGTAAGGAGAAGGTCTACGGTTCGATTCCGTAAAGGGGCTCGTAGGACAGACCACCGGTCCAGTCGAGAGACCGGGCCGCGCGGTCACCCGGCGGTGTAGCTCAGCCTGGTAGAGCAAGCGGCTCATAATCGCTGTGTCACCGGTTCAAGTCCGGTCACCGCTACCCCGGACGGACCCCGCTCGCGGGGTCCGTCGGCGTGTGTGGCACCCGCCACCCGCGTGCACCACCCGAGAAGTCGAGAACAAGGCGAGGACAGCGCTCATGGCAGCCACAGACGTCCGTCCGAAGATCACCCTGGCCTGCCAGGAGTGCAAGAACCGCAACTACATCACCCGCAAGAACCGGCGGAACGACCCCGACCGGATCGAGCTGAAGAAGTACTGCCCGACCGACCGGAAGCACACGCTGCACCGCGAGACGCGCTGACCGGAGCGGTCGCCGCGACACAGGCAGGGCGAGAGGGCGGGGAGCATGGCGCTGGACGCAGGACTGGTCGGGCGCGGCTACCCGCCCTCTGCCGTGTACGAGGTGGGGCGCGAGAAGATCGCCGAGTTCGCCCGGGCGCTCGGTGACCCCGACCCGGTCCACCTGGACCCGGCCGCCGCCCGCGCCGCCGGCCACCCCGACGTGATCGCCCCGCCCACCTTCGCCGTCGTCCTCAGCCTGCAGGCGGCCGACGTCGTCGTGGAGGACCCCGACGTGGGGCTGGACTACAGCCGGGTGGTGCACGGCGAGCAGCGCTTCACCCACCACCGGCCGATCCGCGCCGGCGACCGGCTGGTGGCCACCGCGACCGTCGACGCGGTCCGGACCGTGGCCGGCAACGACATGCTCACCACCCGGGTCGACCTGGCCACCGAGGACGGCGAGCTGGTCTGCACCACCCGCTCGATGCTCGTCGCCCGGGGCGCGTCGTGACCCTCCGCCTGACCGACGTCGAGGTCGGCACCGCCCTGCCCGAGCAGGTCTCCCGGGTCACCCGCGCGGACCTGGTCCGCTACGCCGGCGCGTCCGGTGACCTCAACGTCATCCACTGGAGCGACCGGGTCGCCCGCGAGGTCGGCCTGCCCGGTGTCATCGCGCACGGCATGCTCACCGCCGGCATCGCCGTCCGCGCCGTCAGCCAGTGGGTGGGCGACCCCGGCGCGGTCGTCGACTACCAGGTGCGGTTCAGCCGCCCGGTCGTCGTCCCGGACGACGACGAGGGCGCCGAGCTCACCGTCCGCGGGCGGGTCGCCGCCGTCGGCGACGACGGCCGGGTGCGGGTCGACCTGACCGTGACCAGCGGCGGGGACAAGGTCCTGTCCCTCGCCCGCGCCGTCGTCGCGCTCGGCTGACCCAGCCGGTCGGGCCGTTCCGTGCGTCGCCGTCCTGCGGCCCTGGCGGCCGAGCTGTGCCTGGTGCTGCTGCCGACCGCGGCCTGCACCGGCGCCACCCCCGGCAGCGCCGCACCGGCTCCGTCCGCCGCAGCGCCGGCCACGGGCGCCGCGGGGTGCCCCGCCGAGCGCGCCGCGCCGGACCCCGACCGGCCGGTCGTCGACCTCGAGTTCTCCCTCGCCGAGGACCTGCGCACCGTCACCGGCACCGAGTCCGTCGTCTTCACCCCCGACCGGCCCACCGGTGAGCTGGTGTTCCGCCTGGTGCCCAACGGGCCCGACGCCACCGCGGTGGGCAACCGGCTCACCGTCGACGCGGCGCGCGGCGACGACGTGGTGGCCGGCGGCTACGAGTCGGCCGGCGCGGGTGCGCCCGGCGGGCTCTACGTGCTCACCCTGGCCGAGCAGCTGGCCGCGGGGGAGTCCACCGCGGTGGAGCTGGACTTCACGCTGTCCCTCGGCGACGGCGGCTTCGAGCGGCTGGGCACGGCGGCGGACGTGTCCTGGTTCGCCAGCGGCGCACCGCTGCTCGCCTGGGAGCCCGGTGTCGGCTGGGCCCGCGACCCGTTCGTCGCGCTGACCGGCGAGACGGCCAGCAGCCCGGTCAGCGACACCACGATCGCCGTCGAGGCGCCGGCGGACCTGACCGTGCTGATGACCGGGGACCAGGACGAGCCGACCCGTGCCCGGGAGGGCCGGCGGACCTGGACGTCGCACGAGCCGGTCGCCCGGGACGTCAGCGTGGCCGTGGGCCGCTTCACCACCGCCGAGACCGAGGTGGCCGGCGTCCGCGTCACCACCGGGGTGCTGCCCGGTTCGGGCCGCGACCCGGCCCGGCTGGCGCGCGCCACGGCGGAGGCGATCGAGCAGCTCGGCGCCCGGTTCGGCGACTTCCCCTACGCCACGCTCACCGTGCCGTGGCTGCCGGACTTCGGCGGCGGCATCGAGTACCCGTCGTCGATCCTGCTGGCCAGCGACGCGGAGGTGGTGCTGGTGCACGAGGTCGCGCACATGTGGTTCTACGGGATGGTCGGCGACTCCCAGTTCCGCGACCCGTGGCTGGACGAGTCCTTCGCCAGCTACGCCGAGTCGGTGACCGGCGAGCCGGACGCCGACCGGGTGTCCCGGCTGCTGGCGGCCGAGGGCGACGTCGGCGGCTCGATGGCCTCCTTCGCCGACGACCGCCGGTACGTCACCGCCGTCTACGGCAAGGGCGCGGCGATGCTGCTCACCGCCCGCGAGCAGGCCGGCGCGGAGGCCTTCGACGCAGCGGTGCGGTGCTTCGTGGACGCGACGGCCTGGTCCATCGCCACGCCGGCGGACGTCGCGGCTGCCCTGGCGGACCTGCCCGCCGCGCTCGCCGTGCTGCAGCAGGCCGGCGCCCTGGACGCCGAGGACCTGCCGGGCTGACCTGCCCGGGGCGACCGGCTGGTTCAGCCCGCCGAGCCGAGCAGCTGCTGCACCCGGGTCAGCCCCGCGACGAGCTCGTCGTCGGTCAGCGCGTAGGACAGCCGCAGGTACCCGGGCATGCCGAACGCCTCGCCCGGCACCACGGCGACGTGCGCCCGGTCGAGCAGCACCTCGGCGAGCTCGGCGCTGCTGTGCACGGTGCGCCCGGCGATGCTGTGGCCCAGCAGCGCCTCGACCGAGGGGAACAGCGACCAGCCGCCCTGCGGCTCGGGGCAGGCGACCCCCGGCACCTGCCGGAGCAGGGCGACCGCGGTCTGCCGCCGCCGGTCCAGGTCGGCCCGCAGCGCGGCGACGCCGGACTGGTCGCCGGTCAGCGCGGCCACGGCGGCCCACTGCGCGACGGTGGCCGCCTCCGCGCTGCACCGGGTGTGCACCGCGGTGGCCGCCGCGACCACGTCGGCCGGGCCGAGCAGCCAGCCGACCGGCCAGCCGGCCGTCCCGTGCCCCGCGGCCACCCCCTGGACGACGACGCACCGGGACTGCAGCTCGGGCACCAGCGCCGGCAGCGACGGCGCCGTGGCCCCGCCGTGGACCAGCTGCTCGTGGGTCTGGTCGGTGAGCACCCACAGGCCCGTGTCCAGCGCCCAGCGGCCGATCTCGGCGACCGCCTCGGCCGGCTGGACGGCCCCCGTCGGCTCGGCGGGGGAGGAGAACAGCAGCAGCCGGGTCTGCGGGGTCCGGGCGGCGTCGAGCTGGCCGACCGAGACCAGGTAGCCGCTGGCCTCGTCCGCCACGACCGGCACCGGCACCCCGCCGGCCAGCCGGACGGCGTCGGCGTGGGCGGGGCGGTACGGCGTCGGCAGCAGCACCTCGTCGCCGGGGTCGAGCAGGGTGGCCAGCGCCTCGGCCAGGGCCTGCTCGACGCCGTTGGTGACCAGCACGTCGGCCGGGCGGGCCGAGAGACCCGAGTCGCGGGCGGTCGCCAGGGCGACGGCCTCCCGCAGCGCCGGGAGGCCGCCCGCGGGTGGCCGCCGGGCCGACGCGGTGTCCGCCGCGGCGGCCCGCGCCGCCTCCAGCACGTGCGGCGCCGGCGTCCCGTCCGGCTCCGCGGTGAAGCTGGTCACCGGGGTGCCGGCGGCCCGCAGCGCGGCCGCCCGGGCCTCGACCGCCTCGGCGAGCGACGGCGGGACCGCGGCGGCCCGCCGGGAGACCCGGCGCCCGGCCGGCGGCGGTGCCGGGACGGGGGGCGGCGAGCCCGGCACGGGAGCGGTGGTCATGGCGGCGATCGTGTCAGACCCGCGGGCGCGGTCGCCGCCGCGCGCGACCCTCCCGTCGGGGGCGGCGCCTGCCGTGTTCGCCGACGGCGCGGGCGGTCCCGTACACTCGATGCCCTGGGGCCTGTGGGACCCCGCCACCGGCGTGCCCCGGGGCTCCTCTCGAGGTGACCGGTCACGCCGCGGCGCGGCCCGGCGTCCCCTAGGGGTGTAGCTCAATTGGCAGAGCAGCGGTCTCCAAAACCGCAGGCTGCAGGTTCAAGTCCTGTCACCCCTGCCACCACCTGTCCGACGACCGAGAAGAGCGAGGCGCTGTGAGCGAGAAGGACGGCGAGCCGACCGACGGCGCTCCCGCCGACGACGAGCTGACCGCCGAGCAGATCGACGCCGAGACCCCGGGCGTCGACGACGCCGCGGAGCTCGAGGCCGCCGAGGACCAGGTCGCCGACGAGGCCGCGGCGGACGAGGACAAGGTCGTCGCCACGCCTCCCCGCCGTCGTCGCACCGGCAGCCGTCCCGCGAACCGGGCGGCCGACGCCGACCGGCCCGGCGAGGGCACCCGCACCCGGGCCGCCGCCGAGCGGGCCCGCGCCGCCGAGCTGCGCGAGAAGCGCAGCATCGGCCGGTTCCTCCGCGAGGTCGTCGCCGAGCTGCGCAAGGTGATCTGGCCCGGTCGCAAGGAGCTCATCACCTACACCACCGTGGTGATCGTCTTCGTCGCGGTCATGGTGGCGCTGGTCGCCGGCCTGGACATCCTCTTCGCCCAGGGCGTGCTCGCCGTCTTCGGCTGACCGCCCCCTGCGACTGCACCACACCCGAGAAGGAAGAGACCCTGTGACTGACCCCCGCGAGCCGTTCGAGACCGACAGCGCGGTCGAGGACACCGACCTCGACGACGCCGCTGCCGTCACCGGCACCGTCGACGTCGAGACCGGTGTCCGCGAGACGGGTGCCGCCGAGGGTTCCCTCGACACCTCGGACCTGACCGCCGACAACCCGGTGGGCGAGGCGTCCGTCTCCGGCAGCGGGAACTCCCGCGGCTCCGTGGACGACGTCCTGGTCGGCGACCCGCTCGCCGAGCCGGCGCCCGACCACGACCCGCTGGTGACCGAGACCCTCGAGGCTGCCGCCGAGGCGGACGAGGACCCGGCCGAGGCGCTGCGCAAGACGCTGCGCAACCAGTTCGGCGACTGGTACGTGATCCACTCCTACGCCGGCTACGAGAACAAGGTGAAGACCAACCTCGAGTCCCGGATCACCTCGCTCGACATGGAGGACTACATCTTCCAGATCGAGGTGCCCACCGAGGAGGTCACCGAGATCAAGAACGGCAAGCGGGTCCAGGTCAACCGCAAGAAGCTGCCCGGGTACCTGCTGGTCCGGATGGACCTCAACGACGAGTCGTGGGGCGCGGTGCGCAACACCCCCGGTGTCACCGGCTTCGTCGGGGCCACCTCGCGGCCCTCCCCGCTCAGCATCGACGAGGTGGTCAACCTCCTCGTCCCGGCCACCACCGCCAAGCCCGCGGCGACCGCGGACGAGGCCACCCCGACCGCCGGGCCCAGCACGGTCGTCGAGTTCGAGGTCGGCGAGAGCATCACCGTCATGGACGGCCCGTTCGCGACGCTGCCCGCCACCATCAACGAGATCAACCCCGAGCAGCAGAAGCTCCAGGTCCTCGTCTCCATCTTCGGCCGCGAGACGCCGGTCGAGCTGTCGTTCACCCAGGTCGCCAAGATCTGAGGTCCGGGTGCCGCCCGGCACCGGGACCTCCCAGACCTGACCACACGACGCCCCGTACAGACAGAAGGAAGAAGTCATGCCCCCCAGGAAGCGGTTGACCGCGGTCATCAAGCTCCAGATCAACGCCGGTGCGGCCACCCCCGCGCCGCCCGTGGGCCCCGCCCTCGGTCAGCACGGCGTGAACATCATGGAGTTCTGCAAGGCGTACAACGCCGCGACGGAGTCCCAGCGCGGCAACGTCATCCCGGTCGAGATCTCGGTCTTCGAGGACCGGTCGTTCACCTTCGTCACCAAGACGCCGCCGGCGGCGCGGATGATCCTCAAGGCCGCCGGGGTCGAGAAGGGCTCGGGCGAGCCGCACAAGACCAAGGTCGCCACGATCACCCGCGACCAGGTCCGCGAGATCGCCACCACCAAGATGGCCGACCTCAACGCCAACGACCTCGACCAGGCCGAGAAGATCATCGCCGGCACCGCCCGGTCGATGGGCATCACCGTCAAGTAAGCAGCACCACCCAGCACCCGTGGGAGGGCCTCGCCGGCCCGTTCACCACATGACCCCCGTTCCCCGGGGGGAAGGAGCACCACCATGGCCAAGCACGGCAAGAACTACCGCAAGGTCGCCGAACTGGTCGACGCGGACACGCTGTACAGCCCGCTGCAGGCGACCGGTCTGGCCAAGCAGACCTCCACCACGTCCTACGACGCGACCGTCGAGGTCGCCATCCGGCTCGGCGTGGACCCGCGCAAGGCCGACCAGATGGTCCGCGGCACGGTCAACCTGCCGCACGGCACCGGCAAGACCGCCCGCGTCATCGTCTTCGCGACCGGTGACAAGGCCGCCGAGGCCGAGGCCGCCGGCGCCGACGTCGTGGGCGCCGAGGACCTGATCGAGCGCATCCAGGGCGGCTTCCTGGACTTCGACGCCGCGATCGCGACCCCGGACCAGATGGCCAAGGTCGGCCGGATCGCCCGCATCCTCGGCCCCCGTGGCCTGATGCCGAACCCGAAGACCGGCACCGTGACCCCCGACGTCACCAAGGCGGTCAACGACATCAAGGGCGGGAAGATCAACTTCCGCGTCGACAAGCAGGCCAACCTGCACCTGGTGATCGGCAAGACCTCCTTCGAGCAGGAGAAGCTGGTCGAGAACTACGCCGCCGCCCTGGACGAGGTGCTCCGCGCCAAGCCGTCGGCCGCCAAGGGCCGGTACCTGAAGAAGGTCACCATCTCGACCACCATGGGCCCGGGCATCCCGGTCGACCCGAACCGCACCCGCAACCTGACCGTGGACGAGCCCTCCGCCTGACGGAGGACCTCGCTGCCCCCACGCCTCGCAGGCTCGGCGCGGGCCCCTGCAGCGAGGCCGGACCATCGAACGGCGTCGCCCCTCCGGGGGCGGCGCCGTTCGGCGTCCGCGGCCGTGTACCCTTGCCCCTGTTCCCCCCAAGACCGCTGGTCGTCGCACGTCCGCGTGCGATCGAAGGTCCCGGATCACCGGGCGACCCGCGCAGGTGGACGGTACGACGAACGCGTCGTGGCCCGGGTTGCACCCGGACCCGGCCCGTCCTTCGCCCCGTGCGCTCTGCGCCGGGGCGTTCCTCGTCTCCGGGCCCCGATCGCAGGCACGTACGCCGGCCGCGGTCGCCCGACACACGAGAGGAGGGCCCATGCCCACTCAGGCCAAGAACGCGGCGATCGAGGAGATCAGCCGGCGTTTCCAGGACTCGAGCGCAGCGGTGCTCACCGAGTACCGCGGGCTGACCGTGGCGCAGCTGACCCAGCTGCGTCGTTCCCTCGGTGCGGGCAGCAGCTACGCCGTCGTCAAGAACACCCTGACGAAGCGGGCGGCGGACTCGGTCGGACACACCGACCTGGCCCCGCTGCTCACCGGCCCCACCGCGATCGCCTTCGTCGAGGGCGACCCGGTCGAGGCTGCGAAGGCCATCCGCGACTTCTCCCGCGCCAACCCGCTGCTCGTCATCAAGGGCGGCGTGGTCGAAGGCCGCACGGTCGACGCCGCCGAGGTCTCGCGCCTCGCCGACGTCGAGCCCCGTGAGGTCCTGCTGGCCAAGCTGGCCGGCGCGATGAAGGGCAACCTGACCAAGGCCGCCGGGCTGTTCCAGGCCCCGCTGTCCCAGGTCGCCCGGCTGGCTGCCGCGCTGCAGGAGAAGAAGGAGGCGGCCGGCGAGAGCCTGCCCGCCGCCGAGGCTCCCGCGGCCGACGCCGCTGCTGCTGACACCACCCCCGAGACCACGGATGCTGCTGCGGACTCCGCAGCCGGCACCGACTGACCTAGAAGGAGACCAACATGGCCAAGCTGTCCACCGACGCCCTGCTCGACGCGTTCAAGGAGATGACCCTCCTGGAGCTGTCGGACTTCGTGAAGCAGTTCGAGGAGACCTTCGAGGTCACCGCCGCTGCCCCCGTCGCCGTTGCCGCTGCCGGCCCCGCCGCCGGTGGCGCCGCTGCCGAGGCCCCGGTCGAGCAGGACGAGTTCGACGTCGTCCTCGAGGCTGCCGGCGACAAGAAGATCCAGGTCATCAAGGAGGTGCGCAGCCTGACCTCGCTCGGCCTCAAGGAGGCCAAGGACCTGGTCGACAACGCGCCGAAGCCGGTGCTGGAGAAGGTCGCCAAGGACGCCGCCGAGAAGGCCAAGGCCGCTCTCGAGGGCGCCGGCGCCACCGTCACCGTCAAGTGACACCCCGCCCGGTCGGCTGACCGGGCACCGCACCACCCGCACCGCACAGCAGGGGCCGTCCTCCTCCGGGAGGGCGGCCCCTGCTGCGTCCCCACCCCGGGCGGACGCGTCCACAGGACCGGCGTGGCGGCTGCCGCACAGCCGGGTCACTGGCATCATCGTGCTGCGAACCACCCCGCTCGAGCCGGTCGCGGTGGTCCGGCGCCCCTCCCCGGGCGCAGGGGCCCTCGGTGCCGGACGTGCGCCGTCCACGCGTCGGAGTGTGTCCCTGACCGCTCCGGCCTCCCGACGTGGACACCGGCGTCGAGCAGGGGTAGGGTCTCCTGTTGCGCTGCCCTCTGACTGCCAACCCGCCGACACGGGTCACCAGGGGTGCCCGGGGAACGGTCCAGGGGCATCCCGTGTTGACGTCGTCGACGGGGCCGGCATCCGCGGTCAGCCTCGCCGATACCGACGACGACCCAGGACGAAAAGCACCCGCCCGCACGTCGTGAGGTCCTTGGAAGGACGCATCTTGGCAGGCTCTCGCCCCACCAGCACCACCACCACTGATCCCAGCACCACCCCGGTCGACGTCCAGCCCGGTCCCCGCACCGGTGGCACCGACCAGCAGAAGATCCCCGGCGCGCCGCTCCGCGTCTCGTTCGCCAAGATCCGCGAGCCCCTCGAGGTGCCGGACCTGCTCGCGCTGCAGACCGCCTCGTTCGACTGGCTCGTCGGCGCCCCGCAGTGGAAGGCCACCCTCGCCCCCGAGGACCAGGCCGGCGCGGTCGGCGGTCTCGCCGAGATCCTCGAGGAGATCTCCCCGATCGAGGACTTCAGCGGCTCGATGTCGCTGTCCTTCTCCAACCCGCGCTTCGAGGACGTCAAGGCGTCCCTCGAGGAGTGCAAGGACAAGGACATGACCTACGCGGCGCCGCTGTTCGTCACCGCCGAGTTCATGAACAACACCACCGGCGAGATCAAGAGCCAGACGGTGTTCATGGGCGACTTCCCGGTCATGACGAGCAAGGGCACGTTCGTCATCAACGGGACCGAGCGCGTCGTCGTCTCGCAGCTCGTCCGCTCGCCCGGCGTCTACTTCGACAAGACCCTGGACAAGACGTCGGACAAGGACGTCTACAGCGCCAAGGTCATCCCCAGCCGTGGTGCGTGGCTGGAGTTCGACGTCGACAAGCGCGACACCGTCGGTGTCCGCATCGACCGCAAGCGCCGCCAGCCGGTCAGCGTGCTGCTGAAGGCCCTCGGCTGGACCGAGGACCGGATCCGCGAGCACTTCCAGTGGTCGCCCACCATGCTGGCCACCCTGGAGAAGGACCACATCGCCGGCCAGGACGAGGCGCTGCTGGACATCTACCGCAAGCTGCGCCCGGGCGAGCCGCCGACGCGTGAGTCCGCGCAGGCGCTGCTGGAGAACCTCTTCTTCAACCCAAAGCGCTACGACCTCGCCAAGGTCGGCCGCTACAAGGTCAACAAGAAGCTGATGGTCGACGTGCCCAAGGGCACCTCGACGCTGACCGAGGACGACATCGTCGCCACCATCGAGTACGTCGTGCGTCTCCACGCCGGCGAGCCCGACCACGGCGTCGATGACATCGACCACTTCGGCAACCGTCGCCTGCGCACCGTCGGCGAGCTGATCCAGAACCAGATCCGGGTCGGCCTCTCCCGCATGGAGCGCGTGGTCCGCGAGCGGATGACGACCCAGGACGTCGAGGCGATCACGCCGCAGACCCTGATCAACATCCGGCCGGTCGTCGCCTCCATCAAGGAGTTCTTCGGCACCAGCCAGCTGTCGCAGTTCATGGACCAGACCAACCCGCTCGCGGGCCTGACCCACAAGCGCCGCCTGTCGGCGCTGGGCCCGGGTGGTCTGTCCCGTGAGCGTGCGGGCATGGAGGTCCGCGACGTGCACCCGAGCCACTACGGCCGGATGTGCCCGATCGAGACCCCCGAGGGCCCGAACATCGGCCTGATCGGGTCGCTGTCCTCGTTCGGCCGGGTGAACCCCTTCGGGTTCATCGAGACGCCGTACCGCAAGGTCGAGAACGGCACCGTCACCGACCAGATCGACTACCTGACCGCCGACGAGGAGGACCGCTTCGTCGTCGCCCAGGCCAACTCGCCGCTGGACGCGACGGGCCGCTTCGCCGAGGACCTGGTCCTGGTCCGCACCAAGGGCGGGGAGACCACCGACCTCGCCCCGGAGAACGTCGACTACATGGACGTCTCGCCGCGGCAGATGACCTCGGTCGCGACGGCGATGATCCCGTTCCTCGAGCACGACGACGCGAACCGGGCCCTGATGGGCGCGAACATGCAGCGTCAGGCGGTCCCGCTGCTGCGCAGCGAGGCGCCGCTGGTCGGCACCGGCATGGAGCTGCGTGCCGCCGTCGACGCCGGTGACGTCGTGGTGGCCGAGAAGGCCGGTGTGGTCGAGGACTCCACCGCCGACTTCGTCACCGTCATGGCCGACGACGGGACCCGGCAGACCTACCGGCTGCTGAAGTTCCAGCGCTCGAACCAGGGCACCTCGATCAACCAGAGCCCGGTCGTCGAGGAGGGGCAGCGCGTCGAGGCCGGTCAGGTCATCGCCGACGGCCCGTGCACCGACGAGGGCGAGATGGCGCTGGGCAAGAACCTGCTCGTCGCCTTCATGCCCTGGGAGGGCCACAACTACGAGGACGCGATCATCCTGTCGCAGCGCCTCGTGCAGGACGACGTCCTGTCCTCGATCCACATCGAGGAGTTCGAGGTCGACGCCCGGGACACCAAGCTGGGCGCCGAGGAGATCACCCGGGACATCCCGAACGTCTCCGAGGAGGTCCTCGCCGACCTCGACGAGCGCGGGATCATCCGCATCGGTGCCGAGGTCGTCCCCGGCGACATCCTCGTCGGCAAGGTCACGCCCAAGGGCGAGACCGAGCTGACCCCCGAGGAGCGGCTGCTGCGGGCGATCTTCGGCGAGAAGGCCCGCGAGGTGCGCGACACCAGCCTCAAGGTCAAGCACGGCGAGTCCGGCAAGGTCATCGGCGTCCGGGTCTTCTCCCGCGAGGACGGCGACGAGCTGCCCGCCGGCGTGAACGAGCTCATCCGGGTCTACGTGGCCCAGATGCGCAAGATCAGCGACGGCGACAAGCTGGCCGGTCGGCACGGCAACAAGGGCGTCATCTCCAAGATCCTCCCCCAGGAGGACATGCCGTTCCTCGAGGACGGCACGCCGGTCGACATCGTGCTCAACCCGCTGGGCGTGCCCGGCCGGATGAACGTCGGCCAGGTGCTGGAGACCCACCTCGGGTGGATCGCCAAGCAGGGCTGGCAGGTCGAGGGGTCCCCGGACTGGGCCGCGAAGCTGCCCGGCGCCGCCCGCTCGGCCGCACCGGACACCCGCACCGCGACGCCGGTCTTCGACGGCGCCCGCGAGGAGGAGATCATCGGCCTGCTGGGCTCGACGATCCCGAACCGCGACGGTGACCGGATGGTCAAGGAGACCGGCAAGGCGCGGCTGTTCGACGGCCGCTCCGGGGAGCCCTTCCCCGAGCCGATCTCGGTGGGCTACGTCTACATCCTGAAGCTGCTGCACCTCGTCGACGACAAGATCCACGCCCGTTCGACCGGGCCGTACTCGATGATCACGCAGCAGCCGCTCGGTGGTAAGGCGCAGTTCGGTGGTCAGCGCTTCGGTGAGATGGAGTGCTGGGCGATGCAGGCCTACGGCGCGGCCTACGCGCTGCAGGAGCTGCTCACCATCAAGTCCGACGACATCCTCGGCCGGGTCAAGGTCTACGAGGCCATCGTCAAGGGCGAGAACATCCCCGAGCCGGGCATCCCGGAGTCGTTCAAGGTGCTGCTCAAGGAGCTCCAGTCGCTCTGCCTGAACGTGGAGGTCCTCTCCAGCGACGGCAACGCGATCGAGCTGCGTGACACCGACGACGAGGTCTTCCGGGCCGCGGAGGAGCTGGGCATCGACCTGTCCCGCCGCGAGCCGTCGTCCGTCGAAGACGTCTGACCGGTCGCCGGCCGGCCCTGACCAGTCAGGGCCGGCCGGCACCACACCTTTTCGAAAAGAAGCGAAGAACTAGCCCCGGAAAGGGGTACATCGAGTGCTCGACGTCAACTTCTTCGACGAACTGCGCATCGGTCTGGCCAGCGGAGACGACATCCGCCAGTGGTCACACGGTGAGGTGAAGAAGCCCGAGACCATCAACTACCGCACCCTCCGCCCGGAGAAGGACGGTCTCTTCTGCGAGAAGATCTTCGGTCCCACCCGGGACTGGGAGTGCTACTGCGGCAAGTACAAGCGCGTCCGCTTCAAGGGGATCATCTGCGAGCGCTGCGGCGTCGAGGTGACCCGCGCCAAGGTGCGTCGTGAGCGGATGGGCCACATCGAGCTGGCCGCGCCGGTCACCCACATCTGGTTCTTCAAGGGCGTCCCGTCGCGCCTGGGCTACCTGCTCGACCTGGCGCCCAAGGACCTCGAGAAGATCATCTACTTCGCGGCCTACATGATCACCACCGTCGACGACGAGGCGCGTCACCGCGACCTGCCGACCGTCGAGGCCGAGATCAGCGCCGAGAAGCACAACCTCGAGTCCCGCCGCGACGCCGACGTGGAGGCCCGCCAGCAGAAGCTGGAGGCCGACCTCGCCGAGCTCGAGGCCGAGGGTGCCAAGTCCGACGTGCGCCGCAAGGTCCGCGAGGGTGGCGAGCGCGAGATGCGCCAGCTCCGCGACCGCGCCCAGCGCGAGATCGACCGCCTCGACGAGGTGATGGACACCTTCCGCAAGCTCGAGGTGAAGCAGCTCATCGCCGACGAGGGCCTCTACCGCGAGCTGCGCGACCGCTTCGGTGAGTACTTCGAGGGCGGCATGGGCGCCGCGGCGCTGCAGAAGCTGCTCGCCGGCTTCGACCTCGACGCGGAGGCCGTCTCGCTGCGCGAGACCATCCGCAGCGGCAAGGGCCAGCGCAAGCTGCGGGCCCTCAAGCGCCTCAAGGTCGTCGCGGCGTTCCAGCAGACCCAGAACTCGCCCATGGGCATGGTGCTGGACTGCGTCCCGGTCATCCCGCCGGACCTGCGCCCGATGGTGCAGCTCGACGGTGGCCGCTTCGCCACCAGCGACATGAACGACCTGTACCGCCGGGTGATCAACCGGAACAACCGGCTCAAGCGGCTGCTCGACCTGGGCGCGCCGGAGATCATCGTCAACAACGAGAAGCGGATGCTCCAGGAGTCCGTGGACGCGCTGTTCGACAACGGCCGTCGCGGCCGTCCGGTCACCGGTCCGGGCAACCGCCCGCTGAAGTCCCTGAGCGACCTGCTCAAGGGCAAGCAGGGCCGCTTCCGTCAGAACCTGCTGGGCAAGCGCGTCGACTACTCCGGCCGTTCGGTCATCGTCGTCGGCCCGCAGCTCAAGCTGCACCAGTGCGGTCTGCCCAAGCAGATGGCGCTGGAGCTGTTCAAGCCCTTCGTCATGAAGCGGCTGGTCGACCTCAACCACGCGCAGAACATCAAGTCCGCCAAGCGGATGGTGGAGCGCGCGCGGCCGGTCGTGTGGGACGTGCTCGAGGAGGTCATCACCGAGCACCCGGTGCTGCTCAACCGGGCGCCGACGCTGCACCGCCTGGGCATCCAGGCCTTCGAGCCCCAGCTGGTCGAGGGCAAGGCCATCCAGATCCACCCGCTGGTCTGCACCGCGTTCAACGCGGACTTCGACGGTGACCAGATGGCGGTGCACCTGCCGCTGTCGGCCGAGGCCCAGGCCGAGGCCCGCATCCTGATGCTGTCCAGCAACAACATCCTGAGCCCGGCCGACGGTCGTCCGATCACCGCGCCGACCCAGGACATGGTGCTGGGCCTGTACCACCTGACGTCGCTGGCCGGTTCGGCCGAGGTGCCCGAGGGCGAGCGCCCCAAGTCCTACTCCACGACCGCCGAGGCGGTCATGGCCTACGACAAGGGCGTGCTCGGGCTGCAGGAGCGCGTGCTCATCCGGATGGACGAGGTCTTCGGCGTCGACAACGGCCCGAACGACCCGTGGGAGGCCCCCGAGGGCTGGGAGCCCGGTCAGCCGGCGCTCGTCTCCACCAGCCTGGGCCGGGTGCTCTTCAACGAGGCCCTGCCCGAGGACTACCGCTTCGTCAACTACCAGGTGCCGAAGAAGGCGCTGGGCGCGATCGTCAACGACCTCGCCGAGCGCTACCCCAAGGTGCAGGTGGCGGCGACGCTGGACGCCCTCAAGGCGGCCGGTTTCCGCTGGGCGACCCGTTCCGGCGTGACGATCGCCATCGACGACGTCGTGACCCCGCCCGTGAAGGCGGCGATCCTGGAGCGCCACGAAGACGAGGCCCGCAAGATCGAGCGCCAGTACGAGCGCGGCGTCATCACCGACGCCGAGCGTCGTTCGGAGCTCATCGAGATCTGGACCCGCGCGCGGGCCGAGGTCAGCCAGGCCATGGTGGACAACTTCCCGACCACCAACCCGGTCTGGGTCATGGTCAACTCCGGCGCCCGCGGCAACATGATGCAGATCAGCCAGATCGCCGGCATGCGTGGCCTGGTGGCCAACCCGAAGGGCGAGATCATCCCGCGGCCGATCAAGGCCAACTTCCGGGAGGGTCTGTCCGTGCTGGAGTACTTCATCTCCACGCACGGTGCCCGCAAGGGCCTGGCGGACACCGCGCTGCGGACCGCCGACTCCGGCTACCTCACCCGACGGCTGGTCGACGTCTCGCAGGACGTCATCATCCGCGAGGAGGACTGCGGCACCGAGCGCGGCGTCATCATGCCGATCGGCACCGTGCTGGACGGCAAGGTCACCCGCGACGCCCACGTCGAGACCAGCGTGTACGCACGTGCGCTGGCCGCTGACGTGGTCGCCTCCGACGGCACGGTCATCGCCGAGGCCGGCGCCGACCTGGGCGACGTGCTGATCGCCCAGCTGGTCGACGCCAACGTGTCCGAGGTCAAGGTCCGCTGCGTGCTCACCTGCGAGTCGCTGCTCGGCACCTGCGCCACCTGCTACGGCCGGTCGCTGGCCTCGGGCAAGCTCGTCGACGTCGGCGAGGCGGTCGGGATCATCGCCGCCCAGTCGATCGGTGAGCCCGGCACCCAGCTGACGATGCGCACCTTCCACACCGGTGGTGTGGCCGGTGCCGACATCACGCACGGTCTGCCGCGTGTGGTGGAGCTCTTCGAGGCCCGTGTCCCCAAGGGCAAGGCCCCGATCGCCGAGCTGGCCGGTTCGGTCCGGATCGAGGACAGCGAGCAGTTCCGCAAGCTGACCATCACCCCGGACGACGGCTCCGACGAGGTCGTCTACGAGAAGCTGTCGCGTCGCTCGCGGCTGCGGGTCGAGGACGGCGGCCACGTCGAGGTCGGCGAGCAGCTGACCGAGGGTGCGGTCGACCCGCACGAGGTGCTGCGGATCATGGGCCCGCGCGAGGTGCAGCTGCACCTGGTGCGCGAGGTCCAGGAGGTCTACCGCAGCCAGGGCGTGTCGATCCACGACAAGCACATCGAGGTGATCATCCGCCAGATGCTGAAGCGGGTGACCATCATCGACTCGGGCGCGACGGAGTTCCTGCCCGGTGCGCTGGTCGAGCGGACGATCTTCGAGACCGAGAACCGTCGGGTCGTCTCCGAGGGCGGCGAGCCCGCCTCGGCGCGCCCGGTGCTGATGGGGATCACCAAGGCGTCGCTGGCGACGGAATCGTGGCTGTCCGCGGCCTCGTTCCAGGAGACGACCAAGGTGCTCACCGACGCGGCGATCCAGGGCAAGAGCGACAGCCTGCTCGGGCTCAAGGAGAACGTGATCATCGGCAAGCTCATCCCGGCCGGTACCGGGATCAGCCGCTACCGGAACATCACGGTCGAGCCCACCGAGGAGGCGCGTGCCGCCGTCTACACCATGGCCGGCTACGACGACGGGCAGTACTACAGCCCCGACGTCTTCGGTCAGGGCACGGGCGAGGCAGTGCGGCTCGAGGAGTACGACTGGCGCTGAGGCGCCGGTGAGTGAGTGACGGAAGGGCCCCGCAGGCGAGTCGCCTGCGGGGCCCTTCTGCGTGTCCAGGAGCCGACCTGGCGTCACGTGACGCAACTGCCGGCAGGATGCGGGTTGCCCCGGGATCAGGTGACCTGATCCCGGGTGCTCCTAGCTCACCTCAGGACGTGAGCCAGGAGCACCGGGGGTGAGCCAGGACGGCGCCTGGGCGCCCGGTGGTCAGCCGGCGAGGCGGCGCATGGTCTCCACCGTGCGGAGGCGGCCCTCGCGGCTGTCGTCGAGCGGCTGGAGGTTGAGCGTGGTCACCCCGGCCGCCGCGAAAGCGGCGATCCGCTCTGCCACGTACGACTCCGGCCCGATCAGCGAGGTGGCGCGCACCAGGTCCTCCGGGACGGCGGCCGCTGCCTCGTCCTTGCGGCCGGCCAGGTACAGCTCCTGGATGGCCTCCGCCTCCTGCTCGTAGCCGTAGCGGCGGGCCAGGTCGTTGTAGAAGTTCTTCCCCTTGGCGCCCATGCCGCCCACGTACAGCGCGATGCCCGGCCGGACCGCCTGCACCAGGTGGTCGACGTCCTCACCGACGGCGACCGGGACGCCGACGACGACGTCCAGCTCGCCGAGGGCGGGGTCGCGCCTGGCCTTGCCGGCCTCGAGCGAGGCGCCCCACACGTCGTCGGCGCGCTCGGGGTGGAAGAAGATCGGCTCCCACTTCTCGGCGATCTCCGCGGCCAGCTCGACGTTCTTCGGCCCCAGCGCGGCCAGCAGCACCGGCACCCGCTCGCGCACGGGGGTGTTGATGAGCTTGAGCGGCTTGCCGAGTCCGGAGCCCTGCTCGGCCGGCAGCGGCACGGTGTACTTCTTGCCCTCGTGGACCAGCCGCTCGCGGCGCCACACCTGCCGGCAGATCTCCACGATCTCCCGGGTGCGCTGCAGCGGGGCGTCGTAGGGGACTCCGTGCCAGCCCTCGATCACCTGGGGCCCGGAGGCGCCGAGCCCCAGGGTGAACCGGCCGTCGGACACGAAGTCCAGCCCGGCCGCGGTCATCGCGATGAGCGCCGGCGTGCGGCTGTAGATGGGGAAGATCCCGCTCATCAGCTCGACCCGCTCGGTCACCGCCGCCAGGTACCCCAGCTGGCTCACCGCGTCGAACGTGTAGACCTCGGCGACCATCGCGACGTCGAGCCCGGCGGACTCCAGGTCGCGGATCTCCGCCGCCGTCTGCTTGAAGTCCCCGCTGTAACTGGCCTGGATGCCTATGCGCATCCGCGGAGGCTACCGGTCACCCGGCCCGCCGCGAGGCCCGTCTCAGAGCGGGCGGACGGTGCCGATCACGTGCGTGACGACGCGGACGCCGTCGACGTCGTGGGGCACCCGGACGCCGGCCCGGGCGTCGGTGAGGTCCACCCGGACGACGTACTCGGTGTCCTGCCGGGACAGCCCGACCGCGGCGATGCCGGGGTCGGCGGCGAGGCGCGCGGCCAGCGCGCTCTTGGCGGCCCGGGCGGTGGCACGGTCGGTCATGGGCCCATGGTGCCCCCGACAGCCGCTCCGTGGCGGGTCTGCGCCCCTACCGGGCGACCCAGTCGAGGTCGAGCAGGCGCAGCACCGTGGCCAGCGGGTTGGCGAAGGTGACGCCGCCACCGTTGCTGCCGCCCTCGGTGGAGCCCGCGAACAGCAGCCCCAGCGGTGCCCGGTCGCTGCTGCGCCAGATGACCGAGCCGCTGTCGCCGCCGGCGCTGAACGCACCGGTCAGGCCCTCGATCTCCACCTGGTCGTCGAAGGTGTGCACGCCGTCGTCGTACTGGACGCCCACGCCGTCGACCTCGACCGCGGTGATCCGGCCGCGGGTGTGCCCCGTCGTCCGGCCGACCTTCTCCACCAGCTCGTCCGGGTCCACGTCGTCCACGGCGGCGACGGCGGCCGCCAGCGGCCCGCCGGGCAGGGCGCCCGGGTCGGCGTCCACGCCGGCGTCCAGCGCGGCCACCGCGGCGTCGACGAGGTTGCCGGGCGCGTCGGTGAACCGGACCCAGCCGATCAGCGTGCCGACGCGGTCGGCGGGGGTGCCGCCGTCGGCCACCCCGGGCTGCAGGACGGGGTCGCCCTCGGTGGCCGCGTCGCTGGCGGCCAGCACGTGGTTGTTGGACAGCACGAGCAGCCCGTCGGTGCCGCGCCGGCGGACGACCCCGCCGAGTGTGCCCGCGGTGACGTCCGGGTGGCTCACCGACAGCCCGGGGCGCAGCGGCCGCACCCGCTGCTGCAGCTCCTCCGGCGTCCAGCCGCCGGGGGAGCGCAGCGGCCGCACCGGCCCGATCACCCGGACGTCGACCTCCTCGCGGGCCGCGTCGTCCAGGCCGGCCAGCACGACGTCAGCGTCGGCGCGGTCGATCAGCCGGATGGCCAGGTGCACCTGGTCGGGGCCGACGGGCGCCAGGCCGAGGGCCACCCCGCTCCAGCGCGTCGGGACGCCGAGCGCGCTCGCCGCGGAGCCGGGGGACTCGGTCAGCCGCTGCGACAACCGGGCCTTGAGTTCGCGAGCTGAGTCGGGGAGCACGGCGGTACCTCCGGGGGAGCGGGACGTGAGCGGTCAGGGACCGACGGTAGGGCGGGGGGCCGACAGGAGCGACGTGACCGCGTCCCGCCGACGTGCCCGCGGGTCCTCCCCATCGGTGCCGCGCTCCGGTACCGTCCCCGGCACACGTCTCCCGGAGGGTTGCCCGGCCCCCGGGGAATGCCCTCCACACGACCGCGGTTGGTACCGAGCAGACCGGCTGGCCCGGCGCACGGCCCACATGTCGACCCGGCTTTGACCGGGTCGAGAGGGCCGGGTACTGTGGTCAGCTGTGCCCAGGGTGTCCTGGGCCTGCTCCCGTTCGTGGTGCACCTGGGTGTCCTCCGGTCCTCTGGACCGGACGCTGACCAGGGGTCACTCCCGCCTCCGGCGGGGCCCGCCGCAAGGCGGGGTGGCCGCTCCGAGAGGCGAGGGGCGACGAGTCCGGCCCGACCAGCTGGCCGGTTCTCGCGGAGGGCGACACGCCCGAACGCGGGGGCCGGACGATGGTCCACGGTCAGAATCGGACGGGCCGGGCGACCGGGCACACCACAGCACGCACCACATCCACAGCACGACCCAGCGCAGGTAGGAGATCCAGGCCACCCATGCCCACGATCAACCAGCTGGTCCGCAAGGGCCGCGAGGACAAGGTCGAGAAGACCAAGACCCCGGCGCTGAAGGGTTCCCCCCAGCGCCGCGGGGTGTGCACTCGCGTGTACACCACGACCCCCAAGAAGCCGAACTCGGCGCTGCGCAAGGTCGCCCGCGTCCGGCTGACCAGTGGCATCGAGGTGACCGCCTACATCCCGGGCGTCGGCCACAACCTGCAGGAGCACTCGATGGTGCTCGTGCGCGGCGGCCGGGTGAAGGACCTCCCCGGCGTTCGCTACAAGATCATCCGTGGCTCGCTGGACACCCAGGGCGTCCGCGGCCGCAAGCAGGCTCGCAGCCGCTACGGCGCGAAGAAGGAGAAGAGCTAATGCCGCGCAAGGGCCCCGCGCCGAAGCGTCCGCTCGTCGTCGACCCGGTGTACCAGTCGCAGCTGGTGACCCAGCTCGTGAACAAGGTGCTCGTCGACGGCAAGCGCTCGATCGCCGAGGCGATCGTCTACGGCGCCCTCGAGGGCGTGCGCGCCAAGAACGACACCGACCCCGTCGTCACGCTCAAGCGTGCGCTGGACAACGTGAAGCCGGCCCTCGAGGTCCGCAGCCGCCGCGTCGGTGGTGCGACCTACCAGGTGCCGATCGAGGTCCGTCCCTCCCGCAGCACGACCCTCGGCCTGCGCTGGCTCATCCAGTACAGCCGGGCCCGTCGCGAGAAGACGATGACCGAGCGCCTCACCAACGAGCTGCTGGACGCCAGCAACGGTCTGGGCGCCGCGGTCAAGCGCCGCGAGGACACCCACAAGATGGCCGAGTCCAACAAGGCCTTCGCGCACTACCGCTGGTGACGTCAGTCCCCCAGCAGCCGCTGCCCGCGGTGTACCCGGGCGACCCCCGGGCACCGCGCACGGACGAGAAGGAAGAGGAGTAAGGGAATGGCCCAGAACGAGGCCCAACTCGCCAAGACCCGCAACATCGGGATCATGGCGCACATCGACGCCGGCAAGACGACGACGACCGAGCGGATCCTCTTCTACACCGGTATCAACTACAAGATCGGTGAAGTCCACGACGGCGCGGCCACGATGGACTGGATGGAGCAGGAGCAGGAGCGCGGCATCACCATCACGTCCGCCGCGACGAAGTGCTCCTGGAACGGCTTCGACATCAACATCATCGACACCCCCGGGCACGTCGACTTCACGGTCGAGGTGGAGCGCTCGCTGCGCGTCCTCGACGGTGCCGTCGCGGTCTACGACGGTGTCGCCGGCGTGGAGCCGCAGACCGAGCAGGTCTGGCGGCAGGCCGAGAAGTACGGCGTCCCGCGCATGTGCTTCGTCAACAAGCTCGACCGCACCGGCGCGGACTTCTTCCGCTGCGTCGACATGATGGTCGAGCGGCTGAACGCCAACCCGCTGGTGCTGCAGCTGCCGATCGGTGCCGAGGCCGACTTCATCGGCGTCGTCGACCTGGTCCAGATGAAGGCCCTCACGTGGCGCGGCGAGACCAAGCTGGGCGAGGACTACGCGGTCGAGGAGATCCCGGCCGAGCTCGCCGACCAGGCCGCCGAGTACCGCGAGAAGCTGCTCGAGAACATCGCGGACTTCGACGACTCGCTGATGGAGGACTACCTCGGTGGCGAGGACATCGCCATCGACCGCCTGAAGGCGGCCATCCGCAAGGCGACCATCGCCGGCCAGGTCAACCCGGTCGTCACCGGCTCGGCGTTCAAGAACAAGGGCGTCCAGCCCATGCTCGACGCCGTCACCGACTACCTGCCCAGCCCGCTGGACATCGAGGCGATCGTCGGCACCGCGCTCGACGGCGAGACCGAGGTCCTGCGGCACGCCGACGAGAACGAGCCGTTCTCCGCGCTGGCCTTCAAGATCCAGACCGACCAGCACCTGGGCAAGCTGACCTACATCCGCGTGTACTCCGGCAAGCTGGACGCCGGGTCCCCGGTGCTGAACAGCACCAAGGACCGCAAGGAGCGGGTCGGCAAGATCTACCAGATGCACGCCAACAAGCGCGAAGAGCGCCAGGGCGTGGGTGCCGGCGAGATCGTGGCCGTCAACGGCATGAAGCAGACGACGACGGGCGACACGCTCTGCGACCCGCAGAAGCCGGTCATCCTCGAGTCGATGACCTTCCCGGCGCCGGTCATCTCGGTGGCCATCGAGCCGAAGACGAAGAGCGACCAGGAGAAGCTGGGCACGGCCATCCAGAAGCTGGCCGAGGAGGACCCGACCTTCCAGGTGCGCCTGGACGAGGAGACCGGCCAGACCGTCATCTCCGGCATGGGCGAGCTCCACCTGGAGATCCTGGTCGACCGCATGCGGCGTGAGTTCAACGTCGAGGCCAACGTCGGCAAGCCGCAGGTGGCCTACCGCGAGACGATCCGCAAGACCGTCGAGCGCTACGACTACACGCACAAGAAGCAGACCGGTGGTTCCGGCCAGTTCGCGAAGGTGCAGATCGCCCTCGAGCCGCTCCCCATGAGCGGTGACTCGGCGACCTACGAGTTCGAGAACAAGGTCACCGGTGGTCGCATCCCGCGGGAGTACATCCCGTCGGTCGACCAGGGCATGCAGGACGCCATGCAGTTCGGTGTCCTCGCCGGCTACCCGATGGTGGGGGTCAAGGCCTCGCTGCTGGACGGCCAGTACCACGAGGTCGACTCCTCGGAGATGGCCTTCAAGATCGCCGGCTCGATCGCCTTCAAGGAGGCGGCGCGCAAGGCCAGCCCGGCCCTGCTCGAGCCGCTGATGGCCGTCGAGGTCGTCACCCCGGAAGAGAACATGGGCGACGTCATCGGCGACCTCAACTCCCGCCGCGGCACCATCCAGGCGATGACCGAGCGCTCCGGCGCCCGGGTCGTCACCGCCCTGGTCCCGCTGTCGGAGATGTTCGGCTACGTGGGTGACCTGCGCAGCCGCACCCAGGGACGGGCGAGCTACACCATGGTGTTCGACTCGTACGCCGAGGTCCCGGCCAACGTCGCCAAGGAGATCATCGCCAAGGCGACCGGCGAATAGTCACCCTGCCGGTCGCGGGGCAACCCGCGACCGGCCTGCACCGCCCGTTCCCCAGACTCGCGCACGACTGCGAAAAGACACGGAGAGAGGATCCCAGTGGCCAAGGCCAAGTTCGAGCGGACCAAGCCGCACGTCAACATCGGCACCATCGGGCACATCGACCACGGTAAGACGACGCTGACCGCGGCGATCACCAAGGTCTTGCACGACAAGTACCCGAACCTCAACGAGGCGTCCGCGTTCGACCAGATCGACAAGGCGCCCGAGGAGAAGGCCCGCGGCATCACGATCTCGATCGCCCACGTCGAGTACCAGACCGAGAACCGCCACTACGCGCACGTCGACTGCCCCGGGCACGCCGACTACATCAAGAACATGATCACCGGTGCCGCGCAGATGGACGGCGCGATCCTGGTGGTTGCGGCGACCGACGGCCCGATGCCGCAGACCAAGGAGCACGTCCTCCTGGCCCGCCAGGTCGGCGTCCCCTACATCGTCGTGGCGCTCAACAAGTCCGACATGGTCGACGACGAGGAGATCCTCGAGCTCGTCGAGCTCGAGGTCCGCGAGCTGCTCAGCGAGTACGAGTTCCCGGGCGACGACCTCCCCGTGGTCCGCGTGTCCGCGCTGAAGGCCCTCGAGGGCGACGCCGAGTGGGCCGACAAGCTCATGGAGCTCATGGACGCCGTCGACTCGGCCATCCCCGAGCCCGAGCGTGAGATCGACAAGCCGTTCCTCATGCCCGTCGAGGACGTCTTCACCATCACCGGTCGCGGCACCGTCGTCACCGGTCGCGTGGAGCGCGGCATCGTCAAGGTCTCCGAGGAGATCGAGATCGTCGGCATCCGCCCGACCTCGTCGAAGACCACGGTCACCGGCGTCGAGATGTTCCGCAAGCTGCTCGACCAGGGCCAGGCCGGTGACAACGTCGGTCTGCTGCTGCGCGGCATCAAGCGCGAGGACGTCGAGCGCGGCCAGGTCGTCGTGAAGCCGGGTTCGATCACCCCGCACACGAACTTCGAGGGCTCGGTCTACATCCTCTCGAAGGACGAGGGTGGCCGGCACACGCCGTTCTTCAACAACTACCGCCCGCAGTTCTACTTCCGCACCACGGACGTCACCGGCGTCGTCACGCTGCCTGCCGGCACCGAGATGGTCATGCCCGGCGACAACACCGAGATGACGGTGGAGCTGATCCAGCCCATCGCCATGGAGGAAGGCCTGCGCTTCGCGATCCGTGAGGGTGGCCGCACCGTCGGCGCCGGCCGGGTCGTCAAGATCAACAAGTGACACCCTGACGGGCGGCGGCCTCACCAGGCCGCCGCCCGTCAGCCGGGTCGGGAGAGCCGACCCCGGGTCAGCAGACCCATCTGAACTTTCACAACCGATCGGCAGGAGCGAAGACACCGATGGCGGGACAGAAGATCCGCATCCGGCTGAAGGCCTACGACCACGAGGCGATCGATGCCTCGGCGCGGCGCATCGTGGACACGGTGACGAAGACCGGAGCGCGCGTCGTCGGCCCGGTGCCGCTGCCGACGGAGAAGAACGTCTACTGCGTCATCCGTTCGCCGCACAAGTACAAGGACTCGCGCGAGCACTTCGAGATGCGCACCCACAAGCGGCTCATCGACATCCTCGACCCGACGCCGAAGACCGTCGACGCGCTCATGCGCATCGACCTGCCGGCGTCCGTCGACGTCAACATCCAGTAAGGGCTGTTCCAGACATGGCGAGCACATTCCGTGGTCTCCTCGGCGAGAAGCTGGGGATGACCCAGGTCTTCGACGAGAACAACCGCATCGTGCCGGTGACCGTCGTCAAGGCGGGCCCGTGCGTGGTCACCCAGGTCCGCACCCCGGAGAAGGACGGCTACTCCGCCGTCCAGCTCGGGTTCGGGGCGATCGACCCCCGCAAGGTGAACAAGCCCGAAGGCGGGCACTTCGCCAAGGCGGGCGTCACCCCCCGGCGGCACGTGGTCGAGCTGCGCACCGAGGACGCCGGCGACTACACGGTCGGCCAGGAGCTGACCACCGACGTGTTCGAGGGCGTGACCAAGGTCGACGTCATCGGCACCAGCAAGGGCAAGGGCACCGCCGGTGTCATGAAGCGTCACGGCTTCAAGGGCCTCGGCGCTGGACACGGCACCCACCGCAAGCACCGCGCGCCGGGCTCGATCGGCGGGGCCTCGACCCCGGGTCGTGTCTTCAAGGGCATGCGCATGGCCGGCCGGATGGGCGTGGCCACCACGACCACCCTGTCGCTGAAGGTGCACGCGGTCGACGCCGAGAAGGGCCTCGTGCTGATCAAGGGCGCCGTTCCCGGCCCGCGCGGCGGGCTGCTGCTCGTCCGTTCCGCGGTCAAGGGCGGCCCCGTGGGGAGTGACACCAAGTGAGCCAGTCGATCGCCGCCCAGAAGGCGCAGTCGCGGACCGACCGTGAGGTCTCCGTCCGGACCCCGTCCGGTGAGACCACCGGCAGCGTGACGCTGCCCGGAGACCTCTTCGACGCCAACGCCAACGTCTCGCTGATGCACCAGGTCGTCGTGGCCCAGCTGGCTGCGGCCCGCCAGGGCACGCACTCGACCAAGACGCGGGCGCAGGTCAGCGGTACGGGCGCCAAGCCCTACCGGCAGAAGGGCACCGGCCGCGCCCGTCAGGGTTCGCTGCGTGCGCCGCAGTTCGCCGGCGGTGGCGTCTCGCACGGGCCGCAGCCGCGCAGCTACGACCAGAAGACCCCCAAGAAGATGAAGGCCGCCGCGCTCCGTGGCGCCCTGTCCGACCGGGCCCGCGAGGACCGCGTCCACGTGGTCAGCGCCTTCGTCGAGGGCGATGCCCCGTCGACCAAGGCCGCCATCAAGGTCCTGGACGCCGTCACCGCCGCCAAGCGCGTGCTGGTCGTCCTCGACCGGGACGACGTCCTCAACTGGGTGAGCCTGCGCAACGTGCCGCGGGTCCACCTGATCGAGGCCGGCCAGCTCAACACCTACGACGTGCTGGTGGCCGACGAGGTCGTCTTCACCGAGACCGCGCTGGCCGAGTTCGTCTCCGGCCCCGGCGCGGGTGCCACCGGCGAGGCCAGCTCGGCCGAGCTGCCCGACCTCAGCACCACCGAGGTCGAGGAGTCCGCTCCCTCGATCGTCCTGCCTGCTGACGGGGCGACCACCGAGGACACCACTGAGGAGAAGGCATGAGCGTCCGCGACCCCCGGGACGTCCTGCTGTCCCCGGTCATCTCGGAGAAGAGCTACGGGCTCCTGGACGAGAACAAGTACACGTTCATCGTCCGGCCCGACGCCAACAAGACGCAGATCAAGATCGCTGTGCAGCAGGTCTTCAACGTGAAGGTCCTCGCCGTCAACACGATCAACCGTCAGGGCAAGCGGAAGCGCTCCAAGGGCGCCGTGATGGGCAAGCGCAAGGACACCAAGCGCGCCATCGTCTCCGTGGCTCCCGGCGACCGCATCGAGCTCTTCGGGGGCCCGGGCGCCTGACGGCCCCGGACCACCGATCGGACCAGAGGACTCTGAGGAACCATGGCCATCCGTAAGTACAAGCCGACGACGCCGGGCCGCCGCGGCTCGTCCGTCGCCGACTTCGCCGAGGTCACCCGCGACCACCCCGAGAAGTCGCTGGTCCGGCCGCTGCACGGCCGCGGTGGACGCAACGTCCACGGCCGCGTCACCGCGCGCCACCAGGGCGGCGGGCACAAGCGCGCCTACCGGCTGATCGACTTCCGCCGGGCGGACAAGGACGGCGTGCCGGCCAAGGTCGCGCACATCGAGTACGACCCGAACCGCACCTCGCGCATCGCGCTGCTGCACTTCGCTGACGGGGAGAAGCGCTACATCATCGCCCCGGCGAAGCTGAAGCAGGGCGACACCGTCGAGTGCGGCCCCGCGGCCGACATCAAGCCGGGCAACAACCTGCCGCTGCGCAACATCCCGGTCGGTACGGTCATCCACGCCATCGAGCTGCGGCCCGGTGGCGGCGCGAAGATCGCCCGCTCGGCCGGCACCAGCGTCCAGCTGGTGGCCCGCGAGGGCCGCTTCGCCCAGCTGCGCATGCCGTCCGGCGAGATCCGCAACGTCGACGTCCGCTGCCGCGCCACCATCGGCGAGGTCGGCAACGCCGAGCAGTCCAACATCAACTGGGGCAAGGCCGGCCGGATGCGGTGGAAGGGCAAGCGCCCGACCGTCCGCGGTGTCGCCATGAACCCGGTCGACCACCCGCACGGTGGTGGTGAGGGCAAGACCTCCGGTGGCCGGCACCCGGTCAACCCGAAGGGCAAGCCGGAGGGCCGGACGCGCAAGCGGAAGGCCAGTGACGCCCTGATCGTGCGCCGCCGGCGCACCAACAAGAAGCGCTGAGCGGGTAGAGGAGCCGACAGACATGCCACGCAGCCTGAAGAAGGGCCCGTTCGTCGACGACCACCTGCTCGCCAAGGTGGACGCCCAGAACGACAAGGGCACCAAGAACGTCATCCGCACCTGGTCGCGTCGCTCGACGATCATCCCCGACATGCTCGGGCACACGATCGCCGTGCACGACGGCCGCAAGCACGTCCCGGTGTTCGTCACCGAGGCGATGGTCGGGCACAAGCTCGGCGAGTTCGCGCCCACGCGCACCTTCCGTGGGCACGTCAAGGACGACCGCCGGTCGCGGCGCGGCTGACCAGGTAGAGAAGAGAGTCTGATGACTTCCCAGTTGGGACAGGAGACGCCGGTCGCCCGGGCCACGGCCCGGTTCGTCCGCGTCACCCCCATGAAGGCACGCCGAGTGGTGGACCTGATCCGCTACCTGCCGACCGACGAGGCACTCGCCCTGCTGCGCTTCGCGCCGCAGAGCGCGAGCGAGCCGGTCGCCAAGGTCGTCGCGAGCGCCGTCGCCAACGCAGAGCACAACCTGCAGTTGGACCCGGCAGCGCTCGTCGTCTCGGCCGCCTACGTCGACGAGGGCCCCACGCTCAAGCGGATCCGTCCGCGTGCGCAGGGCCGGGCGTTCCGCATCAACAAGCGGACCAGCCACATCACCGTCGAGGTGAGCGAGGTGACCACCAGCGCGGAGCTCGCGCAGCGGTCGCGCAAGGCACGTCGGGACACCGGTCAGTCCGGCCCCGCCACCCAGCAGCAGAAGAGCAACACGAGGGGAGGGACCCGCTAGTGGGTCAGAAGGTCAACCCGCACGGGTTCCGGCTCGGCATCACCACCGACTACAAGTCCCGGTGGTACGCGGACAAGCTGTACGCCGACTACGTCAAGGAAGACGTGGCCATCCGCAAGCTCATGGGCAAGGGCATGGAGCGCGCCGGCATCTCGAAGGTCGAGATCGAGCGCACCCGTGACCGGGTCCGTGTCGACATCCACACCGCGCGCCCGGGCATCGTCATCGGCCGCCGCGGCGCCGAGGCCGACCGCATCCGCGGCGAGCTGGAGAAGCTCACCGGCAAGCAGGTGCAGCTGAACATCCTCGAGGTCAAGAACCCCGAGTCGGACGCGCAGCTGGTCGCCCAGGGCGTCGCCGAGCAGCTCTCCAGCCGGGTCAGCTTCCGCCGGGCCATGCGCAAGGCGATGCAGTCCGCGCAGCGCAGCCCGCAGGTCAAGGGCATCCGGGTGCAGTGCTCCGGTCGCCTCGGCGGCACGGAGATGAGCCGGTCGGAGTTCTACCGCGAGGGCCGGGTGCCCCTGCACACGCTCCGCGCGAACATCGACTACGGCATCTACGAGGCCCGCACGACCTTCGGCCGCATCGGCGTGAAGGTCTGGATCTACAAGGGCGACGCCAGCGGCTCGCGCGCCGAGCGGGAGGCCCTCGAGGCCCTCGCCCAGCGTCAGCAGCGCCGTGAGCGGGCCCAGCGCCCGCAGCGCCGGTCGGGTTCGACCGGCACCACCGCCGGTGGGACCGAGGCCGGTCGCGCCGCGGCAGAGGTCCCGGCCGGTCCGGTGGAGGACGCCACGGCAGCTGCCGTGGCGGCCACCTCCGGTGAGGCCGCTCCCGAGCAGAGCGTCGGCGAGGCCGTCGGCGCCGAGGGCACCGCGACGGCCCAGGCCGCCGGTGCCGAGAACACGGAGGCCTGATCATGCTGATCCCCCGTCGGGTCAAGCACCGCAAGCAGCACCACCCGAGCCGCTCGGGTGCTGCCAAGGGCGGCACCGCGATCAACTTCGGTGACTACGCGATCCAGGCCCTCGAGCCCGCGTACGTCACGAACCGCCAGATCGAGTCCGCCCGTATCGCCATGACCCGCCACATCAAGCGTGGCGGCAAGGTGTGGATCTCGATCTACCCCGACCGTCCGCTGACCAAGAAGCCGGCCGAGACCCGCATGGGCTCGGGCAAGGGCTCGCCGGAGTGGTGGGTGGCCAACGTCAAGCCGGGCCGGATCATGTTCGAGCTGTCCGGTGTGGCCGAGCCCGTGGCCCGCGAGGCCATGCGCCGCGCGATCCACAAGCTGCCCATGAAGTGCCGCTTCATCACTCGCGAAGGAGAGGTGTGATGGCCGCCGGCCTGTCCGCGCCCGAGCTGCGCGAGCTGTCCGCCGACGAACTGGCCACCCGGCTGCGTGAGTCGCGCGAAGAGCTGTTCAACCTGCGGTTCCAGGTGGCCACCGGCCAGCTGGACAACAACCGGCGACTGCAGACCGTCCGCCGTGACATCGCCCGGATCTACACGATCATGCGCGAGCGCGAGCTGGGTCTCTCGGTCGCCCCGAACGAGGGTGTGGCATGAGCGAGAGCGAGCTGACGCAGACCGCCAGCGGCCCGGGTCTTGCCGGCCGTGGCTACCGCAAGGTCCGTGAGGGCCTCGTGGTCAGCGACAAGATGCACAAGACGATCGTGGTCGAGGTCGAGGACCGCGTGAAGCACGGCCTGTACGGCAAGGTCCTGCGCCGCACGAGCAAGCTCAAGGCGCACGACGAGGACAACACCGCCGGCATCGGCGACCGGGTGCAGATCATGGAGACGCGCCCGCTCTCCGCCACCAAGCGCTGGCGCCTGGTGTCGGTCGTCGAGAAGGCCAAGTAAGCAGTTCGGCACCGGCCTCCCGAGGCCGGTGGTCCAGGAGTACCCTGGACCACTGGCGCGCCCCCTGGGTGCGCGCCGCATCCCGGTTCCCGTGCTCGGACGCACCGGCGGCTCTGCTGCCGGTGCGTCCGCACGTGGGCACCGGACAGCCGGTTCACCGATCCGGTCCGGCTGTCGCCACAGAGATTCAGGAGCAGGAAGTGATCCAGCAGGAGTCGCGACTGCGAGTCGCCGACAACACCGGGGCCAAGGAGATCTTGTGCATCCGCGTGCTCGGCGGGTCGGGGCGGCGCTACGCGGGCATCGGTGACGTCATCGTCGCCACCGTCAAGGACGCGCTGCCCGGCGCCGGCGTGAAGAAGGGCGACGTGGTCAAGGCCGTCATCGTCCGCACGGTCAAGGAGCGTCGGCGTCCCGACGGTTCCTACATCCGCTTCGACGAGAACGCCGCGGTCATCATCCGCGACAGCGGCGACCCGCGCGGCACGCGCATCTTCGGCCCCGTGGGCCGGGAGCTCCGCGACAAGCGCTTCATGCGGATCATCTCGCTCGCCCCGGAGGTGTTGTGACCATGGCTCGGCCGGCCAAGCAGGTGCAGAGCGGGAAGACCCCGTCCATGAAGGTCAAGAAGGGCGACCAGGTCGTCGTCCTGTCCGGCAAGGACAGAGGTGCGAAGGGCCGCGTCATCGCCGCCTTCCCCAAGACCCAGAAGGTCCTCGTCGAGGGCATCGGCCGGGTGAAGAAGCACACCCGGATCAGCACCAGCCAGCGCGGTGCCCAGTCGGGCGGCATCGTCACCCAGGAGGCCGCCGTCCACGTGAGCAACGTGATGGTCATCGACTCCGAGGACAAGCCGACCCGGGTCGGTTACCGCAAGGACGAGGAAGGCCGCAGCATCCGGGTCTCGCGGCGCACCGGTAAGGACCTCTGACCATGAGCGCACCCACCCGCGAGCTGCCCCGCATGCTGGCCCGTTACCGCGAGGAGATCGCGCCGGCGCTGCAGTCGGAGTTCGGCTACCCGAACGTCATGCAGATCCCCGGCCTGGTCAAGATCGTCGTCAACATGGGCGTCGGCGAGGCCACCCGTGACGCCAAGCTGATGGACGGCGCGGTCCGCGACCTCACCGCCATCACCGGCCAGAAGCCCGCCGTCGTCCGCGCCCGCAAGTCCATCGCGCAGTTCAAGCTGCGCGAGGGCATGCCGATCGGCGCGAAGGTCACCCTCCGCGGCGACCGGATGTGGGAGTTCCTGGACCGGCTGCTGTCGCTGGCCCTGCCCCGCATCCGTGACTTCCGTGGTCTGAGCCCGAAGCAGTTCGACGGGCACGGCAACTACACGTTCGGTCTGACCGAGCAGTCGATGTTCCGCGAGATCGACGTCGACAAGATCGACCGGCCGCGCGGCATGGACATCACCCTGGTGACCACCGCCACCACCGACGAGGAGGGTCGCGAGCTGCTCAGCCTGCTCGGCTTCCCCTTCGCCGGCCAGACCGTCGTGAACGCGACCCGCTGAGCGCGGGCGAGGAGACCCAGAGATGGCCAAGAAGGCTCTTGTCAACAAGGCGGCTCGCACGCCCAAGTTCAAGGTGCGGGGTTACACCCGCTGCCAGCGCTGCGGGCGTCCGCACGCCGTCTTCCGCAAGTTCGGCCTGTGCCGGATCTGCGTCCGCGAGATGGCGCACGCCGGCGAGCTGCCCGGCGTGACCAAGTCCAGCTGGTGAAGGACCCCGGTGCCACCCGCGACACACGTCGTCGGCGGCACCGGGGCCACCCCGGGTCCAGGCCCGGACCAGCACGTCACCACCCACCGATGCACCACCGATCGCCGTAGGCCCTGCGCCAAGTCCACGTGACCCAGCGCGTGCGGAACCGCGGTGAGAGAGGCAACACCGACACATGACGATGACCGACCCGATCGCGGACATGCTCACGCGGCTGCGGAACGCCAACCAGGCGTACCACGACGCAGCTGCCATGCCGTCGTCGAAGCTCAAGACCCACATCGCCGAGATCCTCCAGAAGGAGGGTTACATCGGCGGCTGGACCGTGAACGACGTCGAGGTGGACGGCCACGTCCGCAAGGAGCTCGTGGTCACCCTCAAGTACGGCCCGAACCGCGAGCGCAGCATCGCCGGCGTCCGACGGGTGTCCAAGCCCGGCCTGCGCGTGTACGCGAAGTCGACCTCCCTGCCCAAGGTCCTCGGCGGTCTCGGGGTGGCGATCATCTCCACCTCCACCGGGCTGCTGACCGACAAGCAGGCGAACAAGAAGGGCGTGGGTGGGGAAGTCCTCGCCTACGTCTGGTAAGAGGAGCGAGCAGACATGTCACGGATCGGACGACTCCCGATTCCGGTGCCGAGCGGTGTGGACGTAGCGATCGACGGTCGCACGGTCAACGTCTCCGGCCCGAAGGGGAAGCTCAGCCACACGGTGGCCGCTCCCATCACCGTCGAGCGCGGTGAGGAGGGCACGCTGCTGGTGCAGCGGCCCGACGACGCGCGCGAGAGCCGTGCCCTGCACGGCCTCTCCCGCAGCCTCATCGCCAACATGATCACCGGCGTCACCCAGGGCTACGACAAGACCCTGGAGATCGTCGGCGTGGGCTACCGCGTGCAGGCCCGCGGGTCGGACCTCGAGTTCGCCCTCGGCTTCAGCCACCCCGTCATCGTGAAGGCCCCCGAGGGGATCTCCTTCACCGTCGAGGCGCCGACCCGCCTGCGGGTGAGCGGCATCGACAAGCAGCAGGTCGGTGAGGTCTCCGCCAAGATCCGCAAGATCCGCAAGCCCGACCCGTACAAGGGCAAGGGCGTGCGGTACCAGGGCGAGGTCGTCAAGCGCAAGGTCGGGAAGACGGGCAAGTGATGGCACAGGCAGCCAAGACCGAGAAGGGTGCACGGGTGCACAAGCCCGTCGGCACCGACGTCAGCACTGCGCGCCGCGTCTCGCGGCTGCGCCGTCACAACCGCCTGCGCAAGCGGGTGGGTGGCACGCCGGAGCGTCCGCGCATGGTCGTCAAGCGCAGCTCCCGGCACATCCACGTCCAGGTCGTCGACGACACCGTGGGCCGTACCCTGGCCAGCGCGTCGACCATGGACGCCAGCCTGAAGGGCGCCGAGGGCGACAAGTCCGCCCTCGCCCGCCAGGTCGGTGCCCTGGTCGCCGAGCGCGCCAAGGCCGCCGGCATCGCCGCGGTCGTGTTCGACCGGGGCGGCAACCGGTACGCCGGGCGCATCGCCGCCGTGGCGGACGGCGCCCGCGAGGGCGGGCTGGACTTCTGATGACCACCATGAACGAGATCGAGAGGGACGTCTGATGCCAGGACCACAGCGACGCGGCGGTGGCGCCGGCGGGACGGGTGGCCCCGGTAACGCCGGCGGCGGCAACGACCGCCGTGACCGTCGTGACGGCGGCCGCGGCCCCGGCGGGCCCGCCGAGAAGAGCCAGTTCATCGAGCGCGTGGTGGCGATCAACCGCGTGTCCAAGGTCGTCAAGGGCGGTCGGCGCTTCAGCTTCACCGCGCTGGTGATCGTGGGTGACGGCGACGGCATGGTCGGCGTCGGCTACGGCAAGGCCAAGGAGGTGCCCGCGGCCATCGCCAAGGGCGTCGAGGAGGCCAAGAAGCACTTCTACAAGGTGCCCCGCATCGCCAGCACCATCCCGCACCCCGTGCAGGGTGAGGCGGCGGCCGGCGTCGTGCTGCTCAAGCCGGCCAGCCCGGGTACCGGCGTCATCGCCGGTGGTCCGGTGCGCGCCGTCCTGGAGTGCGCGGGGATCCACGACATCCTCTCGAAGAGCCTCGGCTCCTCGAACCCGATCAACATCGTCCACGCGACCATGCAGGCGCTCAAGGACCTCGTCCGTCCCGAGGAGATCGCGGCTCGCCGCGGTCTGCCCCTGGAGGACGTCGCCCCGGCCGCCATGCTGCGCGCGCGGGCCGGTCAGGGGGTCTGAGATGGCTCAGCTGAAGGTCACCCAGACCAGGTCGGCCATCGGCACGAAGCCGAACCAGCGCCAGACGCTGCGTTCGCTCGGGCTGAAGCGGCTCCACGACTCGGTCGTCAAGGAGGACCGTCCCGAGATCCGCGGGATGGTCGCGACGGTGCCGCACCTGGTCACCGTCGAAGAGATCGTCTGAGACTGGGCGAGGAGGAACACTGACATGACTCTCAAGGTGCATCACCTGCGTCCGGCTCCCGGCGCCCACACCAAGAAGACCCGGGTGGGTCGCGGTGAGGGCGGCAAGCGCGGCAAGACGGCTGGTCGCGGTACCAAGGGCTCCGGCGCCCGCGTGCAGGTCTCGGCCCGCTTCGAGGGCGGCCAGACGCCGCTGCACATGCGGCTGCCGAAGCTCTCGGGCTTCACCAACAACAACAAGGTGGTCTTCCAGGTCGTGAACCTGGACCGGATCGCCTCGCTGTTCCCGCAGGGCGGCCGCATCGACCCGGACACGCTGGCCGACGCCGGCGCCGTCCGGCGTGGCCACCCGGTCAAGGTCCTCGGGACCGGCGAGCTCGGCGCGGTGAAGGTCGACGTGCAGGCGCACGCCTTCTCCCGCTCCGCCGAGGAGAAGATCGGCGCTGCCGGGGGCTCGACCACCCAGCTCTGAGCTAGGACCACCCCCCGCCCGCGCCCGGCGTGGGCCCGGGGGGTGGACGCCAGGGACCACCTGGCACCTGACGCGGCCCGGCGGCCTCTGAGACCGCCGGGCCGCGTCTTGCTAATGTCGACCGACCAACTCGGGGAGGGCACGTGCTGCAGGCGTTCGCCGCGGCGTTCCGGACGCCAGACCTCCGGCGCAAGCTGTTGTTCTCCCTGGCGCTGATCGCCGTCTACCGGCTGGGCGCCAGCGTGCCCGGCCCCGGCGTCTCGATCGAGGCGATCAACAGCTGCCTCGACCAGGCCAACGCCTCCGACCAGCGCGACGTCTACTCGCTGGTGAACCTGTTCTCCGGCGGGGCGCTGCTGCGGCTGTCGGTGTTCGCGCTCGGCATCATGCCGTACATCACCGCGAGCATCATCGTCCAGCTGCTGGTCGTGGTGATCCCGCGGTTCGAGCAGCTGAAGAAGGAAGGGCAGTCGGGTCAGGCGAAGCTGACCCAGTACACCCGCTACCTCACGATCGCGCTCGCCGTGCTGCAGAGCACCGGCATCATCGCGCTGGCCCGCAGCGGGCAGCTGTTCCCGAACTGCCAGCAGGAGATCATCCCGTCGGACTCGGTGTGGACCACGGTCGTCCTGGTCGTCACGCTGACCGCCGGCACCGCCGTCATCATGTGGCTGGGCGAGCTGCTGACCGAGAAGGGGATCGGCAACGGCATGTCCGTGCTGATCTTCACCTCGATCGCGGCCCGCATCCCGGCCGAGGGCGGCGCCATCCTGCAGAGCCGCGGCGGCTTCGTCTTCGCCCTCATCTGCGTGCTCGCGGTGCTGATCATCGCCTCGGTGGTCTACGTCGAACAGGCCCAGCGCCGCATCCCGGTGCAGTACGCCAAGCGCATGGTCGGCCGCCGGATGTACGGCGGGACGTCGACCTACCTGCCGCTGAAGGTCAACCAGGCCGGCGTCATCCCGGTCATCTTCGCCTCGTCGCTGCTGTACCTGCCGCAGCTGATCACCCAGCTGCAGGGCGACTCGACCGGCCCCGTCCGCCGGTTCTTCGAGAACTACGTGGTCAACCAGAGCAGCCCGGTGCACATCGCGGTGTACTTCGCGCTGATCGTCTTCTTCACGTACTTCTACGTGTCGATCACGTTCAACCCGGAGGAGCGGGCCGACGACATGAAGCGCTACGGCGGCTTCATCCCCGGCATCCGCCCCGGCCGTCCCACCGCCGAGTACCTGCAGTACGTGCTGTCCCGGATCACCCTCCCGGGCGCCATCTACCTGGGTCTGGTGGCCGTGCTGCCCAACCTGTTCCTGTCCGTCACGCAGGAGGGGCAGAACCAGAACTTCCCGTTCGGCGGGACCGCGGTGCTGATCATGGTGGGAGTGGGCTTGGAGACGGTGAAGCAGATCGAGACGCAGCTCAACCAGCGCAGCTACGAAGGGTTCCTCCGCTAGTGCGCATCGTCCTGCTGGGCCCCCCCGGAGCGGGCAAGGGGACCCAGGCGCAGATCATCGCCGGCCGGCTCGGGGTGCCCGCGATCTCCACCGGCGACATCTTCCGCGCGAACGTCAGCGGGCAGACCGAGCTGGGCCAGAAGGCGAAGACCTACATGGACGCCGGGGACCTCGTCCCCGACGCGATCACCGTGGCGATGGTCTCCGACCGGCTGGCCGACCCGGACGCCAAGGCCGGCTTCCTGCTCGACGGGTTCCCGCGGACGATCGCCCAGGCCGAGCAGCTGCGTGACTCGCTGGCCGAGATGGGCCACTCGCTGGACCGGTGCCTCGAGCTCGTCGTCGACGAGGACGAGCTGGTCCGCCGGCTCTCCGGCCGGCGCATGCTCGTCGACGGCGCCTGGGTCCAGCGCGACGACGACAAGCCCGAGACCGTCCGGCACCGGCTGGAGGTCTACCGGGAACAGACGGCGCCGCTGTCGGGGTTCTACGAGCAGGCCGGTCAGCTGACCCGGATCGACGCGATCGGCGAGATCGACGAGGTCACCCGGCGGGCGCTCGAGGCCCTCGGTGCCGCGGACGACGACCGTCCCACCGAGGACTGAGACCGCGGGGTCACGGTGCACGGCGAACGCGGAGCCGCCCTGCTGGGCCGGCTGCCGCTGCTGGCGAAGTGGAGTGGACGCATGATCCAGATCAAGACCGCACACGAGATCGAGCTGATGCGTGCCTCCGGGCTCGTCACCGCCGGCGCGATCGCCGCGGTGAAGGCGGCCGTCCGCCCCGGGGTGAGCACCGGTGAGCTCGACGCGATCGCCGAGGCCCACATCCGAGCCCACGGCGCGGTGCCGAACTTCCTCGGTTACCACGGCTTCACCGGCACGATCTGCGCGTCGGTCAACGACGAGGTCGTGCACGGCATCCCGGCTGCCGACCGCGTGCTCGCCGAGGGCGACAACATCTCCATCGACTGCGGCGCCGTCCTCGACGGCTGGCACAGCGACTCCGCGGTCACGGTGACCGTGGGGGAGCCCAGCCCTGAGGACGCCGCGCTGCTCGAGGTGACCGAGCGGTCGATGTGGGCCGGGCTGGCCCGGGCCGTCGCCGGCGGGCGGCTGACCGACATCAGCCACGCCGTCGAGGAGTCGATCACCGCGCACGCGCACCCGTACGGCATCGTCGACCACTACGGCGGCCACGGCATCGGCACCGAGATGCACCAGGACCCGCACGTGCTCAACTACGGCCGGGCCGGCCGCGGGCCGAAGCTGGTGCCCGGGCTGGTGCTCGCCATCGAGCCGATGGTCACCGTCGGGGACCCGGCGACCGCCGAGCTCGACGACGGCTGGACCGTCGTGACCAAGGACGGGTCGCGGGCCGCGCACTTCGAGCACACCGTGGCGATCACCCCCGAGGGGCCGTGGGTGCTCACCGCCGAGGACGGCGGCCTCGCGGGCCTCGCCCCGTTCGGCGTCCGCGCCCACCCCTGACGGCAGCGCCCGGCGGCACGCCGGGACCCCGGACCGCGCTGCGGACGTCGTGGTGGCGCTCACCAGGGCCGGGTTGGAGTGCGGGGGCTCCTGGGAGTACAGTGGCCGTTGGCGTTCGCGTCGTCCGTCGTCCTGCTGTGGCCGCAGGGAGCCGGGCGCCCTCTGCGAGATCGCCCGCACCACCGCATCGAGCACTGTCCCAGTGCTGACCCCCAGTACCACCGCCCTGCCGGATCCGGCACGGGCGCATGCAGGTCGATCGAACGAGGAGGCCGTGTAGGCGTGGCGAAGAAGGACGGGGCCATCGAGGTCGAGGGTCGTGTCGTCGAACCACTGCCCAACGCGATGTTCCGAGTCGAACTGCAGAACGGGCACCGGGTGCTCGCCCACATCAGCGGCAAGATGCGGCAGCACTACATCCGCATCCTGCCCGAGGACCGCGTGGTCGTGGAGCTGTCGCCCTACGACCTGACCCGCGGCCGCATCGTCTACCGCTACAAGTGACCCCCGCCGGCTCGGCGTCCTCGCGGACGCCCGGGGCCGGCCACGAACTACAGGAATGAGGGCGGCACCGGTGAAGGTCCAGCCGTCGGTGAAGAAGATCTGTGACAAGTGCAAGGTGATCCGCCGGCACGGCCGGGTCATGGTCATCTGCGAGAACGCCCGGCACAAGCAGCGCCAGGGCTGAGGGAGTACCTGAACATGGCACGTCTGGCTGGCGTCGACCTCCCCCGCGAGAAGCGGATGGAGATCGCACTCACTTACATCTACGGGATCGGGCCGACCTCGGCCAAGGCGACCCTGGCCGCGACGGGCGTCAGCCCGGACCTGCGTGCCAAGGACCTGTCCGACGAGGACCTCCTCAAGCTGCGCGACTACATCGACGAGCACTTCCGCGTCGAGGGCGACCTGCGCCGCGAGGTGGCCGCCGACATCCGCCGCAAGGTGGAGATCGGCTGCTACCAGGGCATCCGCCACCGTCGCGGCCTGCCCGTGCACGGGCAGCGCACCAAGACGAACGCGCGCTCGAGCAAGGGCCCGCGCAAGACCATCGCGGGCAAGAAGAAGGCCCGCTGACCTGAGCACGACGGCGCCCCGCTGCCCATCGAGTCCGAGAGGGCCGGACCGGCGGAGCGCCAGCGCGCATCGACGCGCACCCCTGCACCACCCAGGCCACGAACACAGACTCAGACCGGAGAGAGATGCCTCCCAGGGCTCGCGCGGCAGCTGGCACCAAGAAGGTGCGCCGCAAGGAGAAGAAGAACGTCGCTCACGGCGCGGCGCACATCAAGAGCACCTTCAACAACACGATCGTGTCGATCACCGACCCCACGGGCAACGTGATCAGCTGGGCCTCGGCCGGCCACGTCGGGTTCAAGGGCTCGCGCAAGTCCACGCCGTTCGCGGCGCAGATGGCTGCCGAGAACGCCGCGCGCAAGGCCCAGGAGCACGGGATGCGCAAGGTCGACGTCTTCGTGAAGGGCCCGGGTTCTGGTCGGGAGACCGCGATCCGCTCCCTGCAGGCCACCGGCCTCGAGGTCGGGCAGATCCAGGACGTGACGCCGCAGCCGCACAACGGCTGCCGGCCCAAGAAGCGCCGCCGGGTCTGACCGGTCCTTGACGAGACGAAACAGGAGTATTTGACGTGGCCCGTTACACCGGAGCCGATTGCCGCCTCTGCCGGCGCGAGAAGATGAAGCTCTTCCTCAAGGGCAGCAAGTGCGAGTCCCCGAAGTGCCCGATCGAGATCCGGCCCTACCCGCCGGGCGAGCACGGCCGTGGCCGCACCAAGGACAGCGAGTACCTCCTCCAGCTGCGCGAGAAGCAGAAGGCCCGCCGCATCTACGGCGTCCTGGAGAAGCAGTTCCGCGGCTACTACGAAGAGGCCAACAAGAAGTCGGGCAAGACCGGTGAGGTCCTGCTGCAGATCCTCGAGTCGCGCCTGGACAACGTCGTGTACCGGGCCGGCTTCGCCGAGTCCCGCGACATGTCGCGCCAGCTCGTGCGCCACGGCCACATCAAGGTCAACGGCCGCAAGGTGGACATCCCCTCGTACCGCGTGACCGCGAACGACATCGTCGAGGTGGCCGCGAAGTCCACCGAGATGGTCCCGTTCCAGCTCGCGCAGGCCAAGGCCGGCTCCCGCCCGGTGCCGCCGTGGCTCGAGGTCATCAGCACGCAGCTGCGCGTCCTGGTGCACAACATCCCGGCCCGTCAGGTGATCGACACCCCGGTCCAGGAGCAGCTGATCGTGGAGCTCTACTCCAAGTAGGCAGAAGGACCCCCTTGCCCCCCACGCCACGCTCCGCGCGGCGCGGGACCCGGCAAGGGGGCCGCTCCACGGCGGGGCGGGTGGACCGATGTCCGCCCCGCCGGCACCACCCCCCTCACGGCGTCATATGGCGGGTGCCGGAGGACACGAAGGAGAACCACCATGCTCATCGCACAGCGTCCGACCCTCACCGAGGAGACCATCGACGCCCAGCGCTCGCGGTTCGTCATCGAGCCGCTGGAGCCGGGCTTCGGTTACACCCTCGGCAACTCGCTGCGTCGCACCCTGCTGTCCTCGATCCCCGGCGCTGCTGTCACCAGCATCCGCATCGAGGGCACCCTGCACGAGTTCACCACCGTGCCGGGCGTCAAGGAGGACGTCACCGAGATCATCCTGAACCTCAAGGGCCTCGTGGTCAGCTCCGACTCCGACGAGCCGGTCACCATGTACCTGCGCAAGCAGGGCCCCGGTGAGGTCACCGCCGCCGACATCGCGCCCCCGGCCGGTGTCGAGGTGCACAACCCCGACCTGCACATCGCGACGCTGAACGCGAAGGGCCGGCTCGAGATCGAGCTGGTCGTCGAGCGCGGCCGCGGCTACGTGCCGGCCACCCAGAACAAGCAGCCCGGCCAGGAGATCGGTCGCATCCCCGTCGACTCGATCTACTCCCCGGTGCTCAAGGTGACCTACGCCGTCGAGGCCACCCGCGTCGAGCAGCGCACCGACTTCGACCGCCTCGTGGTCGACGTCGAGACCAAGCCGTCGATGGAGCCCCGCGACGCCATCGCCAGTGCCGGTTCGACCCTGGTCGAGCTGTTCGGCCTGCTGCGCGAGCTGAACGTCGACGCCGAGGGCATCGAGGTCGGGCCCAGCCCGGCCGAGGCCGCCGACATCGCGAACTTCTCGATGCCGATCGAGGACATGGACCTCACCGTCCGGTCCTACAACTGCCTCAAGCGCGAGGGCGTGCACACCGTCGGGGAGCTCGTCACCCGCTCGGAGGCCGACCTGCTCGACATCCGCAACTTCGGTGCCAAGTCGATCGACGAGGTCAAGCTGAAGCTCGCGGCAATGGGCCTCGCGCTCAAGGACAGCCCGCCCGGGTTCGTCCCCACCTCGGTGGAGAGCTACGACGAGGGCTACGAGACCGACGCCTACCAGGGCGACGCCACCTACGGTGACCCGGCCCAGTACGACGAGACCGCGTTCCAGGAGACCGAGCAGCTGTAACAGGCTGCTCGGGCTCGCCGAGCCGGCCGGTGGGGGAGACCCCGCCGGCCGCGCCGGCACCCGACACCCCGCACGTCGGCCATCCCACGGTGGCCAGCTCGACGAAGCACCGCGATGGACGACGCAGCCGGCAACCGCCCGCCCGGCCGCCTGAGGAAGGACCGACATGCCCACCCCCACCAAGGGCCCCCGTCTCGGCGGGTCCCCCGCGCACGAGCGGCTGATGCTGGCCAACCTGGCCACCTCGCTGTTCGAGCACGGGCGGATCACCACCACCGAGACCAAGGCCAAGCGGCTGCGCCCGTACGCCGAGAAGCTCGTCACCTTCGCCAAGCGCGGTGACCTGCACGCCCGTCGGCAGGTGATGACGGTCATCCGCGACAAGGACGTCGTCCACCACCTGTTCGCCGAGATCGGCCCGCGCTACGAGAACCGCCCCGGTGGCTACACGCGGATCACCAAGGTCGGTCCCCGCAAGGGCGACAACGCGCCGATGGCCGTCATAGAGCTCGTCGAGGCCCTGACGGTGGCCCAGGAGGCCGTCGGCGAGGCCGAGCGCGCCCGTGGCACCCGCTTCGCGGGTACCGGGTCCTCCGCCGTGGGCGCCGGTGCCTCCGCAGCCTCCGGCGAGGTCAACGCCGACACGGCCGAGCCCGGCCTGGTCGACGAGGACGTCACCACCGGCCCGGGCGGGGACACCAGCCCCGCCGTGGTCGCCGACGCCGAGGGCCTCGAGGAGGCCGAGCAGGTCGTCACCGACGTCTACAACCCCGACGGTGAGCGCCAGGACGACGGCGACGTCACCCCGGAGCCGCGCTCGGAGAACCTGGCCGTCGTCGACGACCCGACCCTCTCGCCCGACGTGGCTGCCGCGGCTGCCGCCGAGGTCGAGGCCGCCGAGCTGAGCGACGCCGCGACCGCGGGTGTCCAGGCCCCCGGCGGCGAGCCCGAGGTCGACCCCAAGTGACCTCGACCGTCTCCTGACGGTCCGCTCCGTGGAGCACCCGCACGTCGACGAGCCCGCCACCGCCACCGGTGGCGGGCTCGTCCGCGTCCGCCTCGAGATCTCCTACGACGGGACGGCGCTGCACGGCTGGGCGCGCCAGCCCGGGCTGCGCACCGTCCAGGGCGAACTGGAGCTCGCGCTGTCGACCGTGCTGCGGCACGACGTCGACCTCACCGTCGCTGGGCGCACCGACGCCGGCGTGCACGCCACCGGCCAGGTCGCGCACACCGACCTGCCGGCCGAGCTGTTCGCCGCGCACGATGGGCGGCTGCTGCGCCGGCTCCGCGGCGTCCTGGCGCCGGACGTGGCCGTCACCGGTGCCCGCGCCGTCCCGGCGGCGTTCGACGCCCGCTTCGGCGCCCTGGCCCGCCACTACGTCTACCGGCTGAGCGACGCCGACGCGGGACCGCCGCCGCTGCGCCGCGCCGACACCGCCGCCTGGGCGCGGCGGCTCGACGTCCCCCCGATGCGGGTCGCCGCCGCCCTGCTGCTCGGCCAGCAGGACTTCGCCGCCTACTGCCGCCGTCGCGAGGGCGCGACGACCATCCGCACCCTGCTGGAGCTGGACGTGGCCCGGGACGGTGACGTGGTCGAGGTCCGCGCCTCGGCCGACGCCTTCTGCCACTCCATGGTGCGCAGCCTCGTCGGCGCGCTCACCGCGGTGGGGGAGGGGCGCCGTCCGGCGGGGTGGCCGGCGTCGCTGCTGACCAGGACGTCCCGGGCCGACGACGTGCCGGTGGCGCCGGCCGGCGGGCTCACCCTGGTCCGGGTCGACTACCCGCCGGACGACGAGCTCGCCGCCCGGGCCCTGGTCACCCGCGCCAGGCGGTCCTAGGGCAGCGCGGCGACCGCGTCGGTGACCGGGGTGTCCCCGGCGAGCAGCTCGACGACCAGCCCGTCCTTCGGGTCGTCGAGCAGGGCCAGCAGCACCGCGGCCACGTCGTCCCGGGGCACCTGCCCGCTGTCGCTGGTGTGCTCCAGCCGCACCCGGCCGGTGCCCGGGTCGTCGGTGAGGCCGCCGGGGCGGACGACCATCGGCGCCAGGCCCTCGCGGGACAGCACGTGCTCCTCCGCGGCCAGCTTCGCCCGCAGGTAGGCGACGAAGACCTCGTCCATCCCCTCCGGCGTGGCCCCGCCGGCGACCTGCTCGACGCCGATCGAGGAGACCAGCAGGTAGGGGCGGACGCCGGCGGCCGCGGCCGCGTCGGCGAGGAGCACCGCAGCACCCCGGTCGACGGTGTCCTTGCGGGCGACCCCGCTGCCCGGCCCGCCGCCGGCGGCGAAGACCACCGCGTCGGCGCCGGTGACCACCGCGGTGACGTCGTCCAGCGACGACTGCTCGAGGTCCAGCACCACCGGCTCGACGCCGTCGGCCTCGAGGTCGGCCTGCTGGTCGGGGTTGCGGATGATGCCGGCGACGGTGTCCCCGCGGCTGCTGAGCAGCCGGCCGAGGCGACGGGCGATCTGACCGTGGGCTCCTGCGATGACGACGCGCATGCTCCCCGCCTACCCCGTGACCGGGCCGGGCAGTCGGGCGGCGGCCGCGCGGGCGCGGGCCAGCTCGGCGGGGGTGTCGCAGTCGGTCCACGGTGCCGGCACACCGGGGAGCACCGGCGGGCGGTACCGGCGCACCGCGAGCGGGGACAGCACCGCGCGCAGCGGCGTGTGCGGCCGGGCCCCGGCCAGCGCGTCCCGCAGCACCGCGGTCCGCCACACCCCGAGCAGCAGCTGGTCACGGCCGGTGTCGTCGACCACCAGCACGCCGTCACCGGTCAGCCGCTCGCGCAGCGCCGTCACCAGGCCGGCGGTCACGAACGGCAGGTCGGCGGCGAGGACGGCGACGACCCCGGCCCCGCCCACCGCGGCGATGCCGGCCGCGAGCGCGGGCACCGGCCCACCGCCCGGCGGCTCCTCGCGCACCCGCTGCACCCCGTCGGGCACCGGCTGGGGCGGCCCGACGACGACCCGGGGGGCGGCGCCGGCCAGGGCGGCGAGCACGGCGTCGAGCATGCTGCGCCCGCCGACGTCCAGCTGCGGCTTGGCCTGCCCACCCAGCCGGGCCGCCCGCCCCCCGGCCAGCACGACCGCGGCGAAGGGCGGGAGCGGGTCCATGGCCGGAACGGTAGGGCGCTGACGCTGAGTACCGTCGTCCTGGTGGGTCGAGTCACCAGCCGCACTCCGGTGCTGCGCATCCGAGGGTCCGTGCACACCCGGCGTCCGGACACCGTCGCGTCCGAGGAGCCGCTGGAGATCCGGCTGGGGGGCACGCCGCTGGCCGTCACGATGCGCACCCCCGGCGACGACTTCGACCTGGTGCACGGCTTCCTGGCCACCGAGGGGGTCATCCGGTCGGCCGCCGACATCGCCGGGCTGCGGTACTGCAACTCCGTGGACGACGAGGGGCGCAACACCTACAACGTCGTCGACGTCGACCTCGCGCCCGGCGTCGAGGCCCCGGACACCGCGCTGGACCGGAACTTCTACACGACCAGCTCGTGCGGGGTCTGCGGCAAGGCGAGCATCGACGCCATCCGCACCAAGACCGCCTACGACGTGGCCGGGGACGGCGCCCGGCTGACCCTGGCGACGCTGCTCGCGCTGCCCGACCGGCTGCGGGCGGCCCAGCAGGTGTTCGACAAGACCGGCGGGCTGCACGCCGCCGGGCTGTTCACCGCCGACGGCGAGCTGGTCGCGCTGCGCGAGGACGTCGGCCGGCACAACGCGGTGGACAAGGTGGTCGGCGACGCCGTCCGCGAGGGCCGGGTGCCGCTGGCCGGGCACGTGCTGATGGTCAGCGGGCGCTCGTCGTTCGAGCTGACGCAGAAGGCGGCGATGGCCGCGGTGCCCGTGCTCGCGGCGGTCTCGGCGCCCAGCTCGCTCGCGGTGGAGCTGGCCCAGGAGGTCGGCATCACCCTGATCGGCTTCCTCCGCGGCGACGGCTGCAACGTCTACACCCACCCCGAGCGGCTGGTCCTGCCCGACTAGGCCGAGTGGTCGCCGCCGCGGAGCTGGCTGACCACGTGCGGGAGCAGCGGGCCGAGGACCGCCAGGCCGTCGCGGACGCCGCCGGTGGAGCCGGGCAGGTTGACGATCAGCGTCCGGCCGGCGGTGCCGGCGATGCCGCGGGAGAGCACCGAGGTCGGCACCGCGGCCTGGCCGTACCGGCGGACGGCGTCGGCGATGCCGGGGGCCTCCCGCTCGAGCACGCTGCGGGTCGCCTCGGGCGTGACGTCGGTGGGGGACAGGCCGGTGCCGCCGGTGGTGAGCACGACGTCCGCGCCGGAGGCGACCGCCTCGCGCAGCACCTCGGCCAGCGACTCCACCTCGTCGCGGCAGACGTGCGGCCCGTCGACGGTGAAGCCGAGGTCGGCCAGCCCCTCGGCGAGGGCCTGCCCGCTGCGGTCGGGGTAGACCCCGGCGGAGGCCCGGTTGGAGGCGGTGACGACGACGGCGCGGGCGTCGGCCGGCAGGGCGGAGGTCATCGGACCCAGTCGCCCTTCTTGCCGCCGGACTTCGCCAGCAGCCGGACGTCGGTGATGACCGCCCGCGGGTCGACCGCCTTGACCATGTCGATGACGGTGAGCCCCGCAACGGCGACCGAGGTCAGCGCCTCCATCTCCACCCCGGTGCGGTCGGCGGTGCGGGTGGTGGCGGTGATCTCCACGGCGTCGTCGGCGACGGTGATGTCGACGGTCACCCCGTGCAGCGCGATCGGGTGGCAGAGCGGGACGAGGTCCGGCGTCCGCTTGGCACCCATGATCCCGGCGATCCGGGCGACCGCGATCGCGTCGCCCTTGGGCACCCCGGCGCCGCGCAGCAGCGCGACCACCTCGGGGCTGACCAGCACCCGGCCGGCCGCCGTCGCCACCCGGTCGGTGACCGTCTTGGCGGTGACGTCGACCATCCGGGCGGCGCCGGTCTCGTCGACGTGGGTCAGGCGGGCATCGCTCACTGTGCACATCCGTTCGTCTCGGCCGGCGTTCCGCTCCTCGGTCGCTGGCGCTCCCTGCGATGCTCGCGCCGGCGTCGACTCACGGTGCACATCCGTTCGTCTCGGCCGGCGTTCCGCTCCTCGGTCGCCGGCGCTCCCTGCGGTGCTCGCGCCGGCGTCGACTCACTGGAACGCTCCTTCGATCAGGACGACGGGCACCTCGGCGCCCGCGGGCAGCTCCGTGACGTCCTCGGGGACGACGACCAGGCAGTTGGCACGGGCGAGGTGGGCGACCAGGTGCGAGCCGGGGCCGCCGACCTGGGTGACGACCTCGCCGTCGAACCGGCCGCGCAGGAACTGCCGGCGTCCGGCGGGGGAGCGCAGCCCCGCGGTCAGCCGGGCGCTGGTGCGCAGCCGGTCGGGGGTGGCGTGGCCGAGCGCGCGGCGCAGCGCGGGGCGGACGAAGACCTCGAAGGAGACGAAGGAGCTGACCGGGTTGCCCGGCAGCGTGACCACCGGCACGCCGTCGACGGTGCCGGCGCCCTGCGGCCCGCCGGGCTGCATGGCGACCTTGGTGAACTCGACGGTGCCCAGCCCGCGGAAGGCGTCCTTGACCACCTCGTAGGCGCCGGCGCTCACCCCGCCGCTGGTGACCAGCAGGTCGGCGGTGGCCAGCTCGGCGCGCACCGTGGCGAGGAACTGCTCGACGTCGTCCGGGACGAAGTGCAGGGTGCGGGCCTCGCCGCCGGCCTCGGCGACCGCGGCGGCGAGCAGCACCGAGTTGGACTCGTAGATCTGGCCGGGCAGCAGCGGCCGGCCCGGCTCGACCAGCTCGCTGCCGGTGGACAGCACCAGCACCCGCGGGCGGCGGCGCACCGGCACCGACGCGTGGCCCACGGCGGCGGCCAGGCCGAGCTGGGCCGCCCCCAGCGCCGTGCCGGCGGGCAGCGCCAGGTCACCGGCGCGGATGTCCTCGCCGGCGTGCCGCAGGTGGGTGCCGGCGTCCGGGCAGCCGGTGAGGGTGACGACGTCGGTGGCGCCGTCGGTCCGCTCGACGGGGACGACGACGTCGGCGCCCTCGGGCAGCGGGGCGCCGGTCATGATCCGGTGCACCGTGCCCGGCTGCAGCGGGGGCACGTCGGTGCGGCCGGCCGGGATGTCGGCGGCGACCGGCATCCGCACGGGACGCGCCTCCGACGCCGTCCCGACCTCGGCGTACCGGGCGGCGTAGCCGTCCATCGCGGAGTTGTCGAAGCCGGGCAGCGACACCAGCGCCGGCAGGTCGCGCGCCACCACCCGGCCGGCGGCCGCGGTCACCGGCACCACCTCGACGGGGAGCGGAGGCAGCAGCGCGCCCACGACGGACTGGTGTTCCTCGACGGTGCGCACCCGCCCATCCTGACCGACGGGCACGGGCGGGGGCACGGCGGTTAGCGTTCCGGCGGCAACCCATCACCGGAGGAGGACGCGTGGCCGAGATCGACCGGATGCTCGAGGCGAACGAGCGGTGGGCGCAGCAGTTCCCGGGCAGCAAGCCCGTGCGCCCTGCACGCAAGGTCGCGGTGGTGGCGTGCATGGACTCGCGCATCCCGCTGTTCGGGGTGCTCGGCCTGGACATCGGGGACGCGCACGTCATCCGCAACGCCGGCGGGGTCATCACCGAGGACGTCATCCGGTCACTGACGATCAGCCAGCACGCGCTGGGCACCCGGGAGGTCGTCCTGGTCCACCACACCGACTGCGGGCTGCTGGCCACCGACGACATCACCTTCGCCGAGACCGTCGAGAAGGCCACCGGCCGCCGCCCGCCGTGGGCCGCCCGCGCCTTCACCGACGTCGACGACGACGTCCGGGAGTCCATGCGCCTGGTCCGGGAGAGCCCCTACCTGCTGTCCCACGAGGTCCGCGGCACCGTCTACGACGTGGCGACCGGCCGGCTGTACGAGGTGGAGTGAGGCAGGACCCCGCTGCCCCCACCACTCGCCGGCTCGCGGCGGGCCCCTGAAGCGGGGCCAGGAGCCGAATAGCTGACGTCCGCTGGTATCGTCGTTCGTTGGTGCGCGATGCCGGTTGGTGCGCGCGTGTCCGGGGCCCCCGATCTCGTCGGGTCCGCCCAAGTCTCCCGTGCTCGGTGAGGCGATCCCACCAGCCACCCGCCCGACTGACGAAGGACAGTGAGCCTCGTGCGCACGTACTCCCCCAAGCCCGGTGACATCACCCGGGCCTGGCACGTCATCGACGCCACCGACGTGGTGCTCGGTCGACTGGCCAGCCAGACCGCCATCCTGCTGCGTGGCAAGCACAAGCCGCAGTTCGCGCCGCACGTCGACGCCGGCGACTTCGTCGTCATCGTCAACGCGGGCAAGGTGGCCCTCACCGGCTCCAAGCGCGACGCGAAGACCGCCTACCGGCACTCGGGCTACCCGGGCGGCCTGCGGTCGATCAACGTCGGCGACGAGCTCAAGACCCGCCCCGACCGCGTCATCGAGCGCGCCGTCAAGGGGATGCTGCCGCACAACACGCTGGGCCGGCAGATGCTCTCCAAGCTCAAGGTCTACGCCGGGCCTGAGCACCCGCACGCCGCCCAGCAGCCCCAGACCTTCGAGATCAAGCAGGTGGCACAGTGACCAGCGCCGTGACCGACGCCGACGGGCGTCCCATCCAGACCGTCGGCCGCCGCAAGGAGGCCATCGTCCGGGTGCGCCTCCTGCCCGGCACCGGCCAGTTCAAGCTGAACGGCCGCACCATCGAGCAGTACTTCCCCAACAAGGTCCACCAGCAGCTCATCCGTGAGCCGTTCGTGATCCTGGAGAAGGGCGAGCAGTACGACGTCGTCGGGATCCTGCACGGCGGCGGCGTCAGCGGTCAGGCCGGCGCGCTGCGCCTGGCCATCGCCCGGGCCCTCATCGAGATCGAGCCCGACGACCGCCCGGCGCTGAAGAAGGCTGGCTTCCTGACTCGTGACCCCCGGGTCACCGAGCGCAAGAAGTACGGCCTGAAGAAGGCCCGCAAGGCGCCCCAGTACTCCAAGCGCTGACCCGGGACGTCCGAGTCCGCTCATGGGTCGCCTCTTCGGGACCGACGGCGTCCGTGGTCGTGCCAACGCCGACCTGACGCCGGAGCTGGCGCTCTCGGTGGCCCGTGCCGCCGCCAGCGTGCTCGCCGACCGCGACGGGACCTCGCGTCCCGTCGCGGTCGTCGGCCGTGACCCGCGCGCCAGCGGGGAGATGCTGGAGGCCGCGGTCGTGGCCGGCCTCGCCAGCGCCGGTGCCGAGGTGCTGCGCGTCGGGGTGCTCCCGACGCCGGCGATCGCGCACCTGACCGGCCGCACCGACGCCGACCTCGGCGTCATGATCTCGGCCAGCCACAACCCGATGCCCGACAACGGCATCAAGCTGTTCAGCCGCGGCGGCCACAAGCTGCCCGACGCGGTCGAGGCGGCCATCGAGCGCCGGGTGGTCGGGCACGTCGAGGGCGACCACCGGCCCACCGGCGGCGGGATCGGCCGGGTCCGCGACCTGGCCGGAGCGGCCGAGGACTACACCGCGCACGTGCTGTCCGCGCTGCGCGAGCCGCTGCGCGGGCTGCGCGTCGTCGTCGACTGCGCGCACGGCGCCGCCTCCCGCTGCGCGCCGGAGGTCTACCGCCGCGCGGGCGCCCAGGTGCACGTCATCGGGGGCGAGCCCGACGGCTGGAACATCAACGACGGCATCGGCTCCACCCACCTGGGCCCCCTCAAGGAGGCGGTCGCCCAGCACGGGGCCGACATCGGCATCGCCCACGACGGCGACGCCGACCGCTGCCTGGCCGTGACCGCCGACGGCGACGTCGTCGACGGCGACGCCATCCTGGCCATCTGCGCCCTCGCGCTGCACGAGAGCGGCAACCTCACCTCCGACACCGTCGTGGCCACGGTGATGAGCAACCTGGGGTTCCACCACACGATGCGCCAGGCCGGCATCGCGGTGCAGACGACGGCGGTCGGCGACCGCTACGTGCTGGAGGCGCTGCGCACCCGCGGGCTGTCCCTGGGCGGTGAGCAGAGCGGGCACCTCGTCTTCCTGGACTGGGCGACCACCGGCGACGGGCTGCTGACCGGCCTGGCCCTGCTCTCCCGGATGAGCGCCACCGGCGCCTCGCTGGCCGAGCTGGCCTCCGTGGTGCACAAGCTGCCGCAGACGCTGGTCAACGTGCCGGTCACCGACCGGCTCGCGGTCGCGGAGAGCGACGAGGTCGCCGCGGCGGTCAACGAGGTCGAGGCCGAGCTCGGCGACACCGGCCGGGTGCTGCTGCGCCCCTCGGGCACCGAGCAGCTGGTGCGCGTCATGGTCGAGGCGCCCACCCAGGAGCAGGCCGACGCGGTCGCCGCCCGGCTGGCCGCTGTGGTGGCCGCCACCAGCTGAACCCCGGTGTCCTCCGTCGTGGTGAGGCTGGGCCGGCCCGCGCGCCGGTATCGTCGGGCGAATGTGCGGCATCGTGGGGTACGTCGGCCCGCAGGACTCCCTGGACGTCGTCCTCGAGGGCCTGCGCCGGCTCGAGTACCGGGGATATGACTCGGCGGGGGTGGCCGTCCTCGCGGACGGCTCCCTGAGCACCGCCAAGAAGGCCGGCAAGCTGGCCAACCTGGAGAAGGTGCTGGCGGAGCAGTCGCTGCCGGCCTCCACGATCGGCATCGGGCACACCCGCTGGGCCACCCACGGGGGGCCGACCGACCGCAACGCGCACCCGCACGTCTCCGCCGACGGCTCGGTCGCGGTCATCCACAACGGGATCATCGAGAACTTCGCGCCGCTGCGCGCCGAGCTCGAGGCCACCGGCGTCGAGTTCACCTCCGAGACCGACACCGAGGTGGTCGCGCACCTGCTGGCCGCCGTCTACGCCGGCACCGCGGAGGGCCCCGACCGGCTCGCCGAGGCGATGCGGGTGGTCAGCCGCCGGCTCGAGGGCGCCTTCACCCTGGTCGCCTCGCACGCCGCCGAGCCCGACCGGCTGGTCGCCTCCCGCCGCAACAGCCCGCTGGTGGTCGGCGAGGGCGACGGGGAGTACTTCTTCGGCTCCGACGTCGCCGCGTTCATCGCGCACACCCGGCAGGCGCTCGACGTCGGCCAGGACCAGGTCGTGCTGCTCGACCGCGAGCGCGGCGTCGTCGTGACCACCTTCGACGGCGAGGTGGTCGAGCCCACCCGCCGCACCGTCGACTGGGACGCCGAGGCCGCCGAGAAGGGCGGCTACGACTGGTTCATGCTCAAGGAGATCGCCGAGCAGCCGCAGGCGGTCGCCGACACCCTGCTCGGCCGGCTCGGCGTCGACGGCGAGCTGGTGCTGGACGAGGTGCGGCTCAGCGACCAGGAGCTGCGCGACGTCGACAAGGTCTTCGTCGTCGCCTGCGGCACCGCGTACCACGCCGGCCTGATCGCCAAGTACGCCATCGAGCACTGGACCCGCATCCCGGTCGAGGTGGAGCTGGCCAGCGAGTTCCGCTACCGCGACCCGGTGCTGGACCGGTCGACGCTGGTCGTGGTGATCAGCCAGTCCGGCGAGACGATGGACACCCTGATGGCGCTGCGGCACGCCAGGGAGCAGAAGGCCCGGGTGCTGGCGATCTGCAACGCCAACGGGTCGACGATCCCGCGGGAGTCCGACGCCGTCCTCTACACCCACGCCGGCCCGGAGGTCGCCGTCGCCTCGACCAAAGGCTTCCTGACCCAGGTCGTCGCCTGCTACCTGGTCGGGCTGTTCCTCGCCCAGGTGCGCGGGGTCAAGTACGCCGACGAGGTCGCCGCCATCGTCGAGGACCTCCGCGCGCTGCCCGAGGCCGTCGCCACGGTGCTGGCCGACATGGAGCCGGTGCGCGAGCTGGCCCGGTCGCTGGCCGGCGAGGACACGATGCTGTTCCTGGGCCGGCACGTCGGCTACCCGGTGGCCCTGGAGGGCGCCCTCAAGCTCAAGGAGCTCGCCTACATCCACGCGGAGGGCTTCGCCGCCGGGGAGCTCAAGCACGGCTCGATCGCGCTGGTCGACCAGGGGACGCCGGTCGTCGTGGTCGTCCCGTCGCCGCGCAGCCGCGGGTCGGTGCACGGCAAGGTGGTCAGCAACATCCAGGAGGTGCGGGCCCGCGGGGCGCGCACGATCGTGATCGCCGAGGAGGGCGACGACGACGTCGTCCCCTACGCCGACCACCTGATCCGGGTGCCGCGCACGCCGACGCTGCTGGCGCCGGTGGTCACCACCGTGCCGCTGCAGGTGCTGGCGTGCGAGATCGCCGCCACCCGGGGCCTGGACGTCGACCAGCCCCGCAACCTGGCCAAGTCCGTCACCGTCGAGTAACGCGCCCCGCTGCCGGGGCTTTGATCAGGTCACCTGATCGAAGACCGTCCTCCCGCACCAGCATTGGTGCGGTAGGACGGTCATTGGTGCGGTAGGACGTCGTCGTGCGGGGGGACGTCGTCGTGCGGGGGCGGCGCCGGGCAGACTGGCGTCGTGATCATCGGGGTCGGGATCGACGTCTGTCCGGTCGAGCGGTTCGCGGCGTCGCTGGAGCGCACCCCGGCGCTGCGGGACCGGCTGTTCACCGCTGCCGAGCAGGTGACCCCCGCCGGCGCCGAGCGCACCGGGGAGTCGCTGGCCGCCCGGTTCGCGGCCAAGGAGGCGTTGGCCAAGGCCCTCGGCGCGCCAGGTGACCTGCACTGGCACGACGCCGAGGTGACCGTGGGGGAGCGGGGCCGCCCGCACCTGCAGGTCCGCGGCACCGTCGCCGCCCGGGCCGCAGAGCTCGGCGTCACCTCCTGGCACGTGTCGCTGAGCCACGACGGGGGCATCGCCTCCGCCGTGGTCATCGCCGAGGGTGGAGTGCACCCGCAGGGCCGGCAGCACTCGTGATCGGCGGGTTCACCAGCGCCCAGGTGCGCGCCGCCGAGCAGGCCGCGACGACCGGCCTGCGCCCCGGCGTCCTCATGCAGCGGGCCGCCACCGGGCTGGCGACCGTCTGCCTCGGGCTGCTCGGCCGGGCGCACGGCGTCCGGGTCGTGCTGCTGGTCGGGTCCGGCGACAACGGCGGGGACGCGCTCTTCGCCGGTGCGCTGCTGGCCTCCCGCGGCGCGCAGGTGACCGCCGTCCTGCTCGCCCCGGACCGCGCCCACACCGACGGCCTCACCGCGCTGCGCCGGGCCGGTGGCCGGGTGGCCGCGCCGGGGGAGCCCGGCCTGGAGCGGGCCGACCTGGTGCTCGACGGGATCGTCGGCATCGGCGGCTCCGGCGGCCTGCGGGACGACGCCGTGCAGCTCGTCCGCGCCGCCACCGCCGGGCCGGGGCTGCTGGTCGCCGTCGACGTCCCGAGCGGGGTCGCCGCCGACACCGGTGAGGTGCCCGGCGAGGCCTTCCCGGCCCAGCACACCGTGACCTTCGGCGCCGTGAAGACCGGTCTGCTGGTCGGCGCGGGGCGGCACCGTGCCGGCACCGTGCACCTGGTCGACATCGGGCTGGGAGCACACCTGCCCGACCCCGACGTCCGGCAGCTCACCGACGCCGACGTCGCGGCGCACCTCGAACCCCCCGACCCGGACGACGACAAGTACTCCCGCGGCGTGGTCGGCGTCATCGCCGGTTCGGCCACCTACCCCGGTGCTGGCGTGCTCTGCACCGGCGCCGCGCTGCGCACCCGGCCGGGCCTGGTCAGGTACGCCGGCACCGCCGCGGACGGCGTCCGCGCGGCCTGGCCGGAGGCGGTCGTCACCGCCGGCCGGCCTGGCGCCGCGGGGCGCGTGCAGGCATGGGTCGTGGGCCCCGGCATGGGCACCGACGACGCCGCCCGCAGCGTGCTGGCCGAGGTGCTGGCCACCGACCTGCCGGTGGTCGTCGACGCCGACGCGCTGACCCTGGTGTCCCGGCACCGGCAGCTGGTCGGCGACCGCACCGCCCCCACCATGCTCACCCCGCACGACCGCGAGTTCGCCCGGCTGTTCGGCGAGGTCGGCCCCGACCGGGTGGCCGCCGCCCGCCGCGGCGCCGCCGACCTCCGCTGCACCGTGCTGCTGAAGGGCGACGCGACCGTGGTCGCCGACGCCGACGGCACCGCCTTCGTCAACGGCACCGGCACCTCCTGGCTGGCGACGGCGGGCACCGGCGACGTGCTGGCCGGCGTCCTGGGGGCGGTGCTGGCCACCGGGACGCCGCCCGCGGAGGCCGCCGCGGTGGCCGCCCACGTGCACGGCCGGGCCGGGCAGCTGGCCGCCGCGGGGGGACCGCTGGTCGCCGGCGACCTGGTGCGGCACCTGCCCGCGACGATCGCCCGGCTGCGCGGCGGCGCGGCCTGACCCCGGCCGCCTGGGAGAGTGGGACCGTGACGACGGTGGAGCAGGGGCTCGACAGCCGGGCCGAGGTGGTCGTCGACCTGGACGTGATCGCGGCGAACGTGGCGGCGCTCCGCGAGCGGGTCGGCCGGCCGCTGATGGCGGTGGTCAAGGCGGACGCCTACGGGCACGGCCTCGTGCCGGCGGCCCGCGCGGCGCTGGCCGGGGGCGCCGACGCGCTCGGGGTGACCGTGCTGGAGGAGGCGCTGGCGCTGCGGGCGGCGGGCGTCACCGCCCCGCTGCTGTCGTGGCAGCACGCGCCGGGGGAGGACTACGCGGCCGGGCTCGCCGCCGACGTCGAGCTCTCGGTCAACGCCGAGTGGGCGCTGGCCGAGCTGGTCGCCGCCGCCCGCGCGACCGGTCGCACCGCCCGGGTCCAGCTCTTCGCCGACACCGGGCTCTCCCGGGAGGGCGCCACGCCGGCGGCCTGGCCCGGGCTGGTCGCCGCGGCCGCCCGCGCGCAGGCCGACGGTGAGGTCGTCGTCACCGGGCTGTGGAGCCACCTGGCCTACGCCGACGCCCCCACCCACCCGACGATCGGCGCGCAGGTGGCGGTCTTCGAGGACGCCGTGGCGCTGGCCCGGCGGGCCGGGCTGACCGAGGCCCGCCGGCACCTGGCCAACTCCGCGGCCACCCTCGCCCTGCCCGGCACCTGGTACGACCTGGTCCGGCCGGGGGTCGCGGTCTACGGGCTGGACCCGCTCGGCGGCGACCCGGCTCAGTACGGGCTGCGCCCGGCGATGACGGTGCGGGCCCGGGTCGCGCTCACCAAGCGGGTGCCGGCCGGCACCGGCGTCTCCTACGGGCACACCTACGCCACGGGCGCGGAGACGACGCTGGCGCTCGTGCCGGTCGGGTACGCCGACGGCGTGCCGCGCGCCGCCGGCAGCCGCGCCCCGGTGCTCGCCGCCGGCGCGCAGCGCACCATCGCCGGCCGGGTGTGCATGGACCAGTTCGTGCTCGACGTCGGCGACGACCCGATCGAGCCCGGCGACCCGGTGGTGCTGTGGGGCCCCGGCGAGCACGGCGAGCCGACCGCCCAGCAGTGGGCCGACGTGCTCGACACCATCCACTACGAGCTGGTCACCCGGGTCGGCGGCCGGTTCACCCGCCGCCACGTCGGCTCGGCCGGGGTCGCCTGATGGCCCGGAGCGCCCACCCCTCCGGCCAGCACCACCTCGGCCGGACTGCGGGGCTGATCGGCGCCGCGGTCGGCCTGGCCGCCGCGGGCACGGCGATCGGCGTCGCGGTCACCCGCTCGGCCACCTCCGCCGTCCGGGCCAACCAGCTCGCGGGGGAGGTCGGGGACGGCCGGCAGGTCGCCGACGTCCCGGCCGGGGAGCTGCGCCAGGAGGACCCGCTGGGTGCGGCGAGCCGGACCGCCGACCGGACGGCGCTGGTCCGCACCGACGACGGGGTGCTGCTGTCGGTCGAGGAGATCGGTCCGGCCGACGCCCCGCTGACCGCCGTCTTCGTGCACGGCTACGCGCTGTCGATGGCGTCGTGGACCTTCCAGCGCCGCGACCTCGCCGCCCAGCTGGCCACCGCCAACGGGCACCGGCCCAGCGCCCGGCTGGTCTTCTACGACCACCGCGGGCACGGCGCCTCCGGCCGTGGCGACGCCGCCCACGCCACGCTGGACCAGCTCGCCACCGACCTGGAGACGGTGCTGGACGCCCGGGTGCCCCGCGGGCCGGTCGTGCTCGTCGGCCACTCGATGGGCGGGATGACGGTGCTCACCCTGGCCCAGCGGCGGCCCGAGCTCTTCGGCACCCGGATCGCCGGCGTCGCGCTGGTCTCCACCTCCAGCGGCAACCTCGCCGAGCTGGACTTCGGCCTGCCCCAGCTGCTCACCCGGCTCCGGACGGCGGTGCTGCCGGTGGCCGCCTGGACCATGCGCCGCCGCCCGGCGTTCGCCGAGCACACCCGCAAGCTGGCCCACGGCATCGTCTCGGCGGCCACCTGGTCGCTGTCGTTCGCCTCGACCGACGTCGACCCGGCGCTGGGTCGCTACGTCGACGCGATGATCGGCGGCACCCCGGTCGACGTCATCGCCGAGCTGTACCCCGCCATCGCCGGGCTGGACGCCGGTGGGGCGGTCGAGCCGCTGCGCCGGGTGCCGACGCTGGTGCTCACCGGTGACGCGGACAAGATGATCCCCCGGGCGCACAGCGAGGAGCTGGCCGGCGAGCTGCCGGACGCCGAGCTCGTCGTCGTCCCCGGGGCCGGGCACCTGGTGCTGCTGGAGAAGCCCGAGCAGGTCACCGACGCGCTGGCCGGGCTGTTCCGCCGGGTCGCCGCCGAGCGGGGGTCCGTGCGGCCGGGCTGACCGCCGTAGGGTGCTGGCGTGGCCGCCCTCCGACCGCCCCGCCCCGACGCGGCCGCCGACGAGGTGGCCCGCACCGCCGCCGCGGCCCCCGACTGGGACGCGCTGGCCGCCGTCGCCCGCTCCTGCGTCGCCTGCCCCGAGCTGGCCGCGACCCGGCAGCACGTCGTCGTCGGCGACGTCCCCGCGTCGGGCCGGCCGCGCCTGGTCCTCGTGGGGGAGGCGCCCGGGGCCACCGAGGACGAGACCGGCCGGCCGTTCGTCGGGAGGTCCGGTGCGCTGCTGGACCAGCTGCTGGGGGAGGCCGGGCTGGACCGCGCCGACACCGCGGTGCTCAACATCGTGAAGTGCCGCCCGCCGGGCAACCGGACGCCGAAGACCGCGGAGGTCGCCCGGTGCAGCGGCTGGCTGCGGCGCCAGCTCGACCTGCTCGACGCCCGGGTGGTCGTCGCGCTCGGGTTGTCCTCGGCCAAGTGGTTCCTCGGCCCGCGCACGGTGCTGGGGCAGGTGCGCGGGCGGCCGCACGAGGTCGGCGGTCGGGCCGTGTGGGCGACCTACCACCCCTCGGCCGCGATCCGCTTCGGCCCGGCCGGCGCCCCCCGCGCCGCCCTGCTGGCCGACCTGACCGCGGTGCGGGCGGCGCTGTGAGGCGCGAGCACGTGCTCCCCACCCCGGCCGACACCCAGCAGCTCGGCCGGGAGCTCGCCGACCTGCTGCGCGCCGGCGACCTGGTGGTGCTGGCCGGGCCGCTCGGGGCCGGCAAGACCGCGCTGACCCAGGGCATCGGGGCCGGCCTGGGCGTGCGCGGACCGGTCACCTCGCCCACGTTCGTGCTGGCCCGGGTGCACCGCGGCGGCCGGCTGCCGCTGGTGCACGTGGACGCCTACCGGCTGTCCGGCATGGCCGACGTCGACGACCTGGACCTCGACGCCACCACCGACGAGGCGGTGACCGTCGTCGAGTGGGGCCACGGCCTGGTCGAGCAGCTCGCCGACGAGCACCTCGTGGTCGAGCTCGACCGCCGGGACGACGACGTGCGCACCGCCCGGCTGGTGCCCGTCGGCCCCGGCTGGGAGCAGCGGCTGGCCTGAGGCCTCAGCCGACCCGGTCGAGCACCCCCCGCAGCAGCGCGGCCAGCTCGGCGGGCGCGGCCAGGAAGGGGGAGTGGCCGGTGTCCATCCGCAGCACCGACCCGGCCCGGCCGGACATCGCCTCCTGCGCCGCCACCGGGATCGCCTGGTCCTGCTCGCACACCACGTAGGTGCTCGGCAGCTCGCGCCAGGCCGCGCGGCTCAGCGGCTGGGTGACCGAGCTGGTGGACTGCCACCCGAGCCGGTCCACCGCCTGCGCGGTGAGCTCGGGGGACACCCCGTTGTAGAAGACCGCCTCGGGCGTGGTGACCCGGATGTGCGTCGGGTGCAGCTCCTGCCAGGCCGGGACGGCGCCGCCGAGGCTGCTCACCAGCGACTCGCCGACGTCCAGCTGGAAGGCGCACAGGTAGACCAGGTGGGCCACGCCCAGTTCGGCCGCGCCCACCTCGGTGACCGGGATGCCGCCGTAGGAGTGCCCCACCAGCACGACGGGCCCCTCGACGCCGGTGAGCGCGGCCCGGACGGCGTCCGCGTCGGCGGTGAGGTCGCCCAGCGAACCGGGATCGGTCCCGGAGCTGGGCAGCGCGACGGTCACGACGTCGACGCCGGGCAGCTGGTCGACCAGCGGCTGCCAGCACCAGGGGCCGTGCCAGGCGCCGTGGACGAGGACCAGGGTGGGAGGCATCGGGTTCCTGTCGTGAGGGGGCGGGGGACGAGGGGGCGGGGCCGGTGGAGTCGATCAACCCCGGCGGCCCGGCGCAAGGCCACGGCCCACCGCACTAGGCTGGCCTCCCGTGCTCGTCCTCGCGCTCGACACCGCCACCCCGACCCTCGTCGTCGGCGTGGCGCGCTGGTCGGCCGACGGGGGCGCCGAGGTGCTCGCCGAGCGGTCGCTGCCCTCGGGCAACCGGCACGCCGAGCTGCTCACCCCCACCGCGCACGAGGTGCTCACCGCGGCCGGTGTGCGCGTGCGGGACCTCGACGCGGTCGTCGTCGGGCTGGGGCCCGGGCCGTACACCGGGCTGCGGGTCGGGGTCGTCACCGCGGCCGCGCTCGGCGACGTCGTCGGACCGGTGTACGGGGTCTGCTCGCTGGACGCGGTCGGCGACGGCGCGCGGTCGGTGGTCACCGACGCCCGCCGCAAGGAGGTCCACTGGGCCGTCTACGACGCCGCGGGGGAGCGGGTGGCCGGTCCCGGCGTCGACCGCCCCGAGGACGCCCCGGTCGTCGAGCCGGTGGTGGGCGACGTCCGCTTCGCCGAGCGGCTGGGCCGTGACGTCGCCGGCGCCGACGTCACGACCGCCGGGCTGCTCCGCGCCGCGGTGCCGCTGTTCGGTGCCCCGCCGGCGCCGCTCGAGCCGCTGTACCTGCGCCGTCCCGACGCCGTGCCGCCACCGGCCCGCAAGGCGGTGAGCCAGTGACCGTGCAGCTGCGGGAGATGGCCCGGGCCGACCTGGACGCGGTGATGCGGCTGGAGGAGGAGCTCTTCGCCCCCGACACCTGGACCCGGTCGATGTACGTCGAGGAGCTGGGGATGCGCGACACCCGGCACTACCTGGTCGCCGCCGACGGGGACGAGGTGGTCGGGTACGCCGGACTGATCGTCTACCCGGAGGAGGCGCACGTCGCAACCATCGGGGTGTCCGGCGCCCGGCAGGGCGAGGGGATCGGCGGCACGCTGCTGGACGCGCTGCTCGCCGAGGCCGACCGCCGGTGCCCGGTGGTGCTCCTTGAGGTGCGTGCGGACGACGAGGCCACGCAGGCCTTCTACGCCCGCCGGGGCTTCGCGCCGATCGGCGTGCGGCCGGGCTACTACCCGCTGAGCGGTGCGGACGCGGTGGTGATGCGACGTGGCTGAGCAGCCGCTGGTGCTGGGGTTCGAGACCTCCTGCGACGAGACCGGCATCGGCCTGGTGCGCGGGCACACGCTGCTGTCGGACGCGCTCGCCACGAGCATGGCCGAGCACGAGCGGTTCGGCGGCGTCGTCCCGGAGATCGCCAGCCGGGCGCACCTGGAGGCGATGGTCCCCACGGTGCACCGGGCGCTGGCCGAGGCCGGCGTCGGGCTGCGCGACGTCGACGCGATCGCGGTGACCGCCGGACCCGGGCTGACCGGCGCGCTGCTGGTGGGCGTCGCCGCGGCCAAGGCCTACGCGCTGGCCCTCGACGTCCCGCTGTACGGCGTGAACCACCTCGCCGCGCACGTGGCGGTGGACGAGCTGGAGCACGGGCCGCTGGCCGAGCCGTCGGTCGCGATGCTGGTCTCCGGCGGGCACAGCTCGCTGCTGCTGGTGCCCGACCTCGCCCAGGACGTGCAGGAGCTGGGCCGGACCATCGACGACGCCGCCGGTGAGGCCTTCGACAAGGTCGCCCGGGTGCTCGGCCTGCCGTTCCCCGGCGGGCCGCCCATCGACCGGGCCGCCGCCGACGGCGACCCCGGCTCGATCGCCTTCCCGCGCGGCCTCACCGGGCCCCGGGACGCGGCCTACGACTTCTCCTTCTCCGGGCTCAAGACGGCGGTCGCCCGCTGGGTCGAGGCCCGCGAGCGGGCGGGGGAGCCGGTGCCGGTGGCCGACGTCGCCGCCGCCTTCCAGGAGGCGGTCGTCGACGTGCTCACCGCCAAGGCGGTGCGGGCCTGCCGCGACGCCGGCGTCGACCACCTGGTGATCGGCGGCGGGGTGGCGGCGAACTCCCGGCTGCGGGCGCTGGCCCAGGAGCGCTGCGACGCGGCCGGGATCGTGCTGCGGGTGCCCAGCCGCCGGCTGTGCACCGACAACGGCGCCATGGTCGCCGCGCTCGGCTCCCGGCTGGTGGCGGCCGGGGTGGCGCCGTCCGGGGCCGACCTCGGCGCGGACAGCTCGCTGCCCATCGACGTCGTCTCGCTGAGCCGGTCTTCCGGCTGACGGCAAACGTGCTGCCGTCCGGTGTCGCTTGCGTCACAGTGCCGACATGAGGACGACGGCGGCGGTCATCCGCGAGACGGGCAAGCCCTTCGAGCTCACCGAGCTGGAGCTCGACGAACCGCGGACGGGCGAGGTCCGGCTCAAGTTCGTGGCCTCGGGCATGTGCCACTCCGACGAGCACCTGCGCACCGGCGACTCGGTCGCCCGGCTGCCCATGGTCGGTGGCCACGAGGGCGCCGGGATCGTGGAGGCCGTCGGCGAGGGCGTCACCCGCGTCGAGGTGGGCGACCACGTCGTCTGCTCGTTCATCCCGGCCTGCGGCGTCTGCCGCTACTGCTCCACCGGGCGGCAGAACCTGTGCGACCAGGGCGCGCAGATGGCCACCGGCATGCTCGCCGACGGCAGCTTCCGCTTCCACGACGACGCCGGCGAGGACCTCGGCGGCTTCTGCATGCTCGGCACGTTCTCCCAGCGCGCCGTGGTCTCCCAGGCCTCGTGCGTGCGCATCGACGAGGACATCCCCTTCGAGGTCGCGGCCCTGGTGGGCTGCGGGGTGCCGACCGGCTGGGGGGCGTCGGTCTACGCCGCCAAGGTCGCCGCGGGCGACACGGTCGTCGTCTTCGGCGCCGGTGGGGTCGGCAGCAACGCCGTGCAGGGCGCCCACTTCGCCGGTGCGAAGAACCTGGTGGTCGTCGACCCGGTGGCCTTCAAGCGCGAGAAGGCCCTCGAGTTCGGGGCCACGCACGTCTTCCCGGACGCCGGCTCGGCGCACGAGGCCGTCGTCGACATGACCCGCGGCCAGCTGGCCGACCACGCCATCATCACCGTCGGCGTGCTGTCGCCGGAGGTGGTCACGCAGGCCACCAACATCGTCGGCAAGGGCGCGCAGGTGACGGTCACCTCGGTGGGCAAGAGCACCGACGTGCAGATCCAGCTGGCCGCCAACGGCGGCGTGGTGGGCTACCAGCGCAACATCCAGGGCCACATCTTCGGCATGTGCAACCCGCTCACCGACATCCCGAAGCTGCTCGGCCTCTACCGCAGCGGGCACCTGAAGCTCGACGAGCTGATCACCCGCCGGTACTCCCTCGACGAGATCAACCAGGGCTACCAGGACCTCGAGGACGGCAAGCTGATCCGCGGCGTCGTCCTGCACGACAGCTGACGTCGCGGTCGCCCCGGCGGGACTAGCCCGCCGGGGCCATCGGCCCGCAGACCAGCACCGTCGGGGCGCCGGCCACCCGGGTCACCACGACCACGGCGCTGCGGTCGCCCGGCCCCCGCAGCCGGCGCGCCAGCTCCTCCGGCTCGATCGGCGAGCCGCGCTTCTTGACGACCACCCGGCCGACGCCGGCCGCGCGCAGCAGCGCCTTGAGCTTCTTCAGGTTGAACGGCACCACGTCGGTGACCGGGTAGGAGCTGACCCACGGCGACGTCGCGGGGGCGTCGCTGGTCAGGTAGGCGATCGTCGGGTCGACGAGGGTGGCGCCGAGCTGCTCGCCGGCCACCGCGACCAGGCCGGAGCGGATGACCGCCGGGTCGGGCTCGTGCAGCCAGGCGCGCACCGGGCCGTCCGGGGCGGTGCCGGGGTCGGCGTCGGCGGTGAGCTCGGCGACCCCGCCGTCCCGGCCGACCACCGTCGCCCGCCGCCAGGTGGCCGACGGCGCGCGGCCCCACAGCAGCGCCTCCACGACCGAGCCGCCGACCGACACCCACTCCGCCTCGACGCCGGGCGGGACCCGGTCGTGGTCGAGCCCGGGGGCCACCTTGACCACGCACTGCGGCACCCGGTCCAGCAGCGCCGCCACCGTCGACCACGGGGGCGACCAGCGGTCCGGGTCGAGCAGCCGGCGGCCACGGGCGCGGCGGGCGGGGTCCAGCACGGCCGCGTCGCACCCGGCCACCCGGCCGTCGGCCGCGGCGGCCACCAGGTCGACGACGTCGGCGTCCTGGACCGCCACACCGGTGAGCCCCAGCGCGGCGGCGTTGAGCCGGGTGAGCGTCCGGGCCACCGGGTCGCGGTCCACGGCGACCACCCGCGCACCGGCCCGGGCCAGCGCCACCGTGTCGGTGCCCGCGGCGCACCCCAGGTCGGCGACCGAGCCCGCGCCGCCGGCCAGCAGGCGCTGCGCCCGCCGGTCGGCCAGCGCCGGCCGGCCGGCCTGCTCGAGGGTGTCGCCGGTGAACAGCAGCAGGTCGGTGTCGGCGCCGAACACCGGCCGGGCCTTCTCCCGCTGCCGGGCCGTGCCCCACGCCGGGCCGGCCAGCTCGACGCCGACCTCGGCCCGCAGCCGGCTCAGCGCCGTCACCGCGTCGGTGCGGGCCGCCAGCAGCTCGGCGGCCCGGGTCAGCGCGGCCGCGCCGGCCGTCGTCGCCAGCGCCTGCAGCTGTCGGACGGTCTCGGCGGGCTGCGGGTCCGGCTGCTCGCTCCCGGTGGGCACCCGCACAGCCTGGCCCATGCCCCGCCGGCAGCACCCCGGGGACCCGGTTGATCGGCTGGCACTCGGATGGGTAGAGTGCCAATCGACACGGGTCGGGCCTGACCCCCGCGACGGCAGCTCCGACCCCCGTGCCACCTGCATCAGCACCACCAGAACCATCCATCGAGAGCCCGTCCGACAGTGAAGGGGGCGTCACCACGTGACGACCGCTACCAAGGTCAACATCAAGCCGCTCGAGGACCGCGTGGTGGTCCAGGCCAACGAGGCCGAGACCACCACCGCCTCCGGTCTGGTCATCCCGGACACCGCCAAGGAGAAGCCCCAGGAGGGCACCGTCATCGCCGTGGGCCCCGGCCGCGTCGACGACAACGGCAACCGTGTCCCGCTCGACGTCAACGTCGGCGACGTGGTCATCTACTCGAAGTACGGCGGCACCGAGGTGCGCTACGGCGGCGAGGACTACCTCGTCCTCTCCGCGCGCGACCTGCTCGCCGTCGTCGAGAAGTAACAGAAGCACCCACCTCAGCGACGACGGCCCCGTCCAGAGGCTCACCCCGAGCTTGCTCGGGGTGAGGAGGACGGGGTCCTTCAACCGCCCCGGCGACCCGAGACACCGGGTCCCGGGGCGGTCGTCGTCCGCCCCTCGAACACCCTCTGAGAGAGGTCTGGCAATGGCCAAGATCATCCTGTTCGACGAGGACGCCCGGCGCGCCCTCGAGCGCGGCGTCGACAAGCTCGCCGACGCCGTCAAGGTCACCCTCGGCCCCCGCGGCCGCAACGTCGTCATCAACAAGAACTTCGGCGCCCCGACGATCACCAACGACGGCGTGACGATCGCCCGCGAGATCGAGCTCGAGGACCCCTACGAGAACCTCGGCGCCCAGCTCGCCAAGAACGTCGCCACCAAGACCAACGACGTCGCCGGCGACGGCACCACCACCGCCACCGTGCTCGCCCAGGCGCTCGTGCACGAGGGGCTGCGCAACGTCGCCGCCGGCGCCAACCCGATGGCCGTCGGCCGCGGCATGCGCGCCGCCGTGGACGCCGTCCACGAGGCGCTGGACAAGGTCGCCATCCCGGTCGACGACCGCAGCGCCATCGCCGAGGTCGCCACCATCTCCGCCCAGGACGCCACGGTCGGCGACCTGATCGGCGAGGCCATGGAGCGGGTCGGCAAGGACGGCGTCATCACCGTCGAAGAGGCCAACGGGATGACCACCGACCTCGACGTCACCGAGGGCGTGCAGTTCGACAAGGGCTACCTCTCGCCCTACTTCGTCACCGACAACGAGTCGATGGAGGCCGTCCTCGAGGACGCCCTCGTGCTGCTCGTGCAGGGCAAGGTCAGCGCGCTGGCCGACCTGCTGCCGCTGCTGGAGAAGGTCCTGTCGACCGGCGGCCGCCCGCTGCTGATCGTCGCCGAGGACGTCGAGGGCGAGGCGCTGTCCACCCTCGTCGTCAACTCCATCCGCAAGACCATCAAGGTCGTCGCGGTGAAGTCGCCGTTCTTCGGCGACCGGCGCAAGGCGTTCATGGCCGACCTCGCCGTCGTCACCGGCGGCCAGGTGGTCAGCGAGGACGTCGGCCTGTCCCTGGACGCCGTCGGCCTCGAGGTGCTGGGCACCGCCCGCCGGGTCACCGTCACCAAGGACGACACCACGCTCGTCGACGGCGGCGGCACCTCCGAGGGCATCGCCGACCGGGTCGCGCAGATCCGCAAGGAGATCGAGGCGACCGACTCCGACTGGGACCGCGAGAAGCTGCAGGAGCGGCTGGCCAAGCTGGCCGGCGGCATCGCGGTCATCCGGGTCGGCGCGGCCACCGAGGTCGAGATGAAGGAGAAGAAGCACCGGATCGAGGACGCCATCGCCGCCACCCGCGCTGCGGTGGAGGAGGGCGTCGTCCCCGGTGGCGGCTCCGCGCTGGTGCACGCCGCCGGCGCCATCGACGCGCTCGACCTCAGCGGTGACGAGCTGGTCGGTGCCCGGTCGGTGCGCAAGGCCATCGACTCCCCGCTGGCGCTGATCGCGTCCAACGCGGGCTTCGAGGGCCCGGTCGTCGTCGGCAAGGTCCGCGAGCTCGGCATCGGGCAGGGCTTCAACGCCGCCACCGGCGAGTTCGGCGACCTGGCCGCGCAGGGCGTCATCGACCCGGTCAAGGTCACCAAGGCCGCGCTGGCGCACGCCGTGTCGATCGCCGCCATGGTGCTCACGACCGACTCCGCGATCGTGGAGAAGCCCGCCGAGGAGGAGTCCGCCGACGGCGGTCACCACACCCACGGGCACTCGCACGGCCACGGTCACTCGCACTGAGCGCGTCCCCCGGCCGGCTCACCCCGGCTCGCTGAGCAGGGCGATGTCCGCCCCCGTCGCCACCCGGCGACGGGGGCGGACCCGTCTCCGGGGGAGGATGGCCGGGTCCCCCCGGCGGGGCACGAGCAGGCGGCCGGCGCTCAAGCTGCCGCCCCGGGTGTCGATGGGCAGGTGTGGGGGACGTGGAGGTCGGTGCCCAGGGCACCCCGGAGCAGCGCGCGGCTGTCGCGGAGGACGCGGACGCCGCGCTCCTCGGCGTGACGGTCGACGAGCTCGAACGCCTCTCCCGCTTCGACTCCGACCGCGCCGGGGAGCAGGCCGACCGGGCCGTCGCCGCGGCCGCCCACCTCGGGCTCGCCGAGCTCGAGCTGCGGGCCCGGCTGGTGCAGGCCGAGGTGGTGCGCCGGCGCGGTGACGTCGCCGCCGCCGGGCGGGTCGCGCAGGAGGTGCGCCGCTGGGCTGCCGACCACGACTCCCGCCACCTGCTGGCCCGCAGCCACTTCCTGCTCGCCGCCGTCTACCAGGAGCTCGGCGACCTGTCCGTCGCCCTCGAGCACGCCGTCCAGGCCGTCGACCTGCTGGGGGAGGACGCCCACCCCGCGCTGCGGATCGACCACGTGGCCCGGATGGCGGACTGCCTCGGCCTGCAGGGCGACCTCGGGGCGCGGGAGCGCTACACCGAGGTGCTGGAGCTCGCCGAACGGCTCGGGGACGTCGACCGGCAGCTGCTGGTGCTGAACAACCGCGCCTACGTCGAGGGCCTGGCCGGCGAGTTCGGGACCGCGCTGGCGCTGGCCACCCGGCTGCAGGCGCTGGCCACCGAGCACGGGATCGCGCTGAGCATCGGCCGGCTGGACACCGTCGCCCGAGCGCTCATCGGCCTCGGCCGGCTCGCCGAGGCCGAGGAGGTGCTGCTGCCCGGTCGCGACCCGGCGGTGCTCGACGCCTCCCCGGACGGCGACGCCGGCGCCGACTTCCTGCTCACCCTCGCCGAGATCCAGCGCCGCCTGGGCCGGGTGGCGCAGGCGCAGGAGACCCTCGACGAGTGCGTCCGGCGCTGCGACCAGCACGGGCTGGCCTCGATCCGGGTGCGGGCGCGGCGGGAGCAGGCCGAGCTGCACGCCGCGGCCGAGGACTTCCGGGCGGCCTTCGAGGAGCACAAGCTCTACAGCCAGGAGGCGCTGGACCAGCAGTCCGCGCAGCGCGACGCCCGGGCGCGGGCGCTGCAGGCGATGTACGAGACGACCGAGGCCCGCCGGCAGAGCCGCCGCTACCGCGAGCTGTCCCTGCGCGACCCGCTCACCGGCCTCTACAACCGGCGCTACGTCGACGAGCAGCTGCCCCGGCTGCTCGGCGCGCTCCCCGGGACGGCGGGCGGCCGGTCGGCGACGGTCACCGTCGCGCTGCTGGACCTCGACCACTTCAAGGCCGTCAACGACACCTTCTCCCACGAGGTCGGCGACGAGGTGCTGCGCACGCTGGGGGAGCTGCTCCAGGGCCTGGACGCCGGGGCCGCCGCGGCCGGCTCGTTCGCGGCCCGGATGGGCGGCGAGGAGTTCCTGCTGGTGCTGGTGGGCGTCGAGCCGGCCGCGGCGCTGCAGCAGCTCGACGACCTGCGCGCGGCGGTGGCCGCGCACCCGTGGGGGGAGCTGGTGGACGGTCTCGCGGTCACCCTCAGCGTGGGTGCGGCGAGCTCGGTCGCCGTCCCGCACCCGTCGCCGGTGGACCTGCTCGGCCGCGCCGACGCGCACCTGTACCGCGCCAAGCGGCGGGGTCGGAACCGGGTCGTCGGCGACCTCGACTGACCCCGCAGACGCCGAGAGGGCCGGTCCGACGACTCGTCGGACCGGCCCTCTCGGCAGGTGTGGCGGTGGAGGTCCTCCCGCCGCCCGTTCAGACCCCGGCGGCGATCGCGGCAGGCTCGGCCGCGATGAGGCGCGTCCGCTCCTCCTCGCTCATCCCGCCCCAGACCCCGTAGGGCTCGCGGACGGAGAGGGCGTGCTGCAGGCAGGACTCGAGGACGGGGCAACGTCCGCAGACGGCCTTGGCGGCGGCCTGGCGCCGGGCCCGGGCCGGACCCCGCTCGCCGTCGGGGTGGAAGAAGAGCGACGTGCTCTCGCCCCGGCAGGCGCCGTGCAACTGCCAGTCCCAGACTTCGGCGACGGGGTTGGGCAGTCGGCGGATGTCAGCCATTGGACCTCCTCGGCTCGGGTGCACCGGGGGGTCTGCCCGGTCACTTCCGGGCCGATGCCCGCTGCCGCTCGGGCGCAAACACGACCGTCCCCGTTCGGGCTGCGAGATCGCCGCGGGTGTGCTGCCCCACCGGGACGGTCGGTGGCCACCCCTCGAGGGCTCACCCGGCGGGGTGACAGCCGCTGTCCAATGACTACGCGGGGCTTCAAGGTGGTCACAGGGAGTGCCGACCACGGAGGTGTGGGGGACACCCGACACCCGTCCGGGAGACCGGACGGCGTCGAACCCTCCCGAGAGCGGGTGACCAGCCCGCTCAGGACACCCGACCGGGCGACGCCCGGTCAGCAGGCCGCCGGCCCCGTGCCGGCGCAGACGGGAGCACCTCGTGATCGAGGACAGGATGCGCGGGACCGGCAGCGGCGGAGCCGTGGTCTGGGTGTTCGACGAGCGTCGCCGGGTCCGTGACGACGTGGCCGGGCGGCTGCTCGCGCTGCCCTTCGTCAGCCGGGTCGAGGCCGTCGGTGACGCCGCCTCGCTGATGACGCGGCTGGACAACCGGGTGCCCGACGTCCTCCTCGTCGGCACCCAGCGCGCCACCGACAGCGGGCTGTCCGTGGCCACCCAGGTGCTGCGCACGCACGCCTCGGTCCCGGTGCTCATGCTCGGTGCTCCCGACGACGCGGAGACCGTCCGCGCCGCGGTGGCCCTCGGCGCCCGCGGCTACCTCCGCTGGGACGCCAGCCCCCTCGAGCTCGGCCTCGGCCTGTCCCGCACCGGGATGCGCCCGGAGGTCGGCCGTCCGCAGATGGCCCCGCCGCCGCGCAGCCCGCAGCACGCGGTCGCGATGGCCGGTGCGCCCGGGCCGTCGTCCGGCCCCTCGGGGTGGAACGGCGCCAGCCCGCTGGCCGGCATGGCCCCCACGACGGTGCGCTCCACGGTGCCCGAGACCCCGCAGGTGAACCTGTCCATGCGGGAGATGCAGGTGCTCACCGGGATGAGCCAGGGCAAGAGCAACGCCCAGATCGGCCGGGAGCTCTACCTGTCCGAGGACACCATCAAGACCCACGCCCGCCGGCTGTTCCGCAAGCTCGGCGCCAAGGACCGGGCCGAGGCCGTCGCCACCGGCTTCCGCCGCGGGATGATGACCTGACCTCGTCGCTCCGGCGAGGCTGAGCCGCCCCGTCGACCGTCGGACCACGTCACGTCGTGGCCCGACGGTCGGCGGGGCGGCTCCACGTCGGCGGCTGTGTCCACAGATCCGCCGGCGCGGACCCCGTCGAGCTCCCAGAGCCCGACGATCGGTCGGTGCCCGTCCCCCCGCCCGGCCCCGTCCGGGCCTCCGCCGCGTCGAGAGCCGGCCTGTTCACCACCGCCGAGCTGACGGCGGCCGGCGTGACAGAGAAGGAGGTCCGCACCGCCGTCCGGTCCGGGCACTGGGTCCGGCTGCGGCGCGGGCTGTTCGTCACCATGGAGGACCTGGCCCGGACCGAGGCGTCCGGGCGTCGTCGCGAGCTGGACGCCCTGGTGGTCTCCACGGCCCTGGACCGGGCCGGGGCGGCGCTGAGCCACGGCACGGCCGCCTGGCTGTGGGGCCTGCCGGTGCCTCGGGACCTCCCGCGGGACGTCCGGCTGACCGACCCGGACCGGTGGCGCAGCGGACCGGGGTACGTGATGACGAGAGCGGCGCTGCCCGAGCCGGAGGTGACCACCCTGCGGGGTCACCGGCTGACCACCCCGGCCCGGACGCTGGTCGACGCAGCGCGCGAGTGGTCCGAGCTCGCGGCCGTGGCCGCTCTTGACGCCGCCCTGCTGCGCGGCCTGGTGACGCCGGAGGAGCTGGCCGCGACCCTGGCGCGCCACCGTTCCACCCCGCGGGTCCCCCGGGCGGCGCGTGCGGTCGCTGCCGCGGACGGGAGGTCGGAGAGCTGGCTCGAGACGAAGGGCCGGCTGCGCTTCCGGGCCGCCGGACTCCCGCCCTTCGTGCCCCAGGTCGAACTCCGGGTGGACGGCCGGCTGGTGAAGGTGGCCGACGGTTGGTACCAGGAGGCGGCCCTGGTCGTGGAGTTCGACGGGCGGGTGAAGTACGAGCGGCCCGCCTACGGAGGGCGCCCCGAGGACGTCCTGTTCGACGAGGAGCGGCGCGAGGACCTGCTGCGCTCGATCGGCGTCCGGTTCGTCCGCCTGGTCGACGACGACCTCGGCCGCGGGTGGCCCCCGGTCGAGTCCCGCGTCCGGCGGGAGCTCGCCGTCCCCGGGCCGGTCGACCGGTCGTTCACAGCGGTCCCGCGGGACGTGGGACGGGTCCGGGCGGCCGCCAGGCAGACCTTGAGCCGACCCGCCGTCCGTCGAGCCGCGCCGTGACCCGGTCTCACGGGCGGCGAGGCGGCTCGACCTCGGGGTGAGGGTGGGTGCCTACTCGTCGCGGGCGTGCCGGCCGGACTGGCCGTGCCGGCCGCTGGGCTCCTCGCGCTCGGCCAGCGCGGCCACCCCGTCGGCGTACCCGCTGGCGTAGTCCCAGCTGACGTAGTCGTCCGGGTCCGGGTCGAACGGCGGCTCGTGCCGGCCGGTCTGGCCCTCGTCGAGCAGCTGGCGCAGGTTGGCCTGCATCAGCGCCCAGTCGACGTGGTGCTCCTCGTCGCAGTCCGGGCAGTCGACGACGATGCCCTTGACACCGGTGGGCTCCAGCAGCGTGCGGAAGACCTCGAGCTCGGCGAGGTCGTCGAGCACCCCGGCGCGCTCCTCCATGGTCAGGGGCGGCTGCGCCACCCGGTCGTCCGGCCCGAAGTCCGGGTCGCGGTCCGGGGATGCGCCGAATGCGTCGTCCCACGCGTCCACGTGTCCTCCTCGCCGGCACGGCCGGCCTGGTGCGGCGCTGCTGGTGCCAGCAGCAGGACGGGCACGCCCGTCCACCGGACCACGGTAACGGGGCGAGGGCGCGCCGGGTGCTCCGCCTAGCATGGTGGTGGATCCCGTGCGCCTCGGAGGCGCTGCCAGGTGAGAAGTCGAGAGGGAAGCGGCACATGCAGCCCGACGAGCGCGTCCCCGAACTGCCGGCCAAGTTCGCCCCGCTGGGGCTGACCTACGACGACGTGCTCCTGGTGCCCGGCGCCTCGGACATCGTCCCCACCGAGGTCGACACCAGCACCCGGCTCACCACCGGCATCCGGCTGGCCATCCCGCTGGTCTCCTCCGCGATGGACACCGTCACCGAGTCGCGGATGGCGATCGCCATGGCCCGCGCCGGCGGCATCGGCATCCTGCACCGCAACCTCTCGGCCGAGGACCAGGCCGGCCAGGTCGACCTGGTGAAGCGCTCCGAGGCCGGCATGGTCACCAACCCGGTGACCTGCTCGCCGGACAACACCCTGGCCGAGGTCGACGCGCTGTCGGCCCGCTACCGCATCTCCGGCGCCCCCGTCGTCGACGCCGAGGGCGTGCTGGTCGGCATGGTGACCAACCGCGACATGCGCTTCGAGACCGACCAGACCCGCCTGGTGCGCGACGTGATGACGCCGATGCCGCTGGTCACCGCCCCGGTGGGGGTGGACCCCGACCGCGCGCTGGCGCTGCTCAAGCAGCACAAGATCGAGAAGCTGCCGCTGGTGGACGAGGCCGGGCGGCTGCGCGGCCTGATCACGGTCAAGGACTTCGTCAAGCGCGACCAGTACCCGCACGCCACCAAGGACGTCGACGGCCGGCTGACCGTGGGCGCCGCGCTGGGCGTGGGCGAGGACGCCTACAAGCGCGCCGGGCTGCTGGTGGACGCCGGCGTCGACGTGCTCATCGTGGACACCGCGCACGGCCACCAGCGGGCCGTGCTGGACATGGTCGCCCGGGTGAAGAAGGACTTCGCCACCGTCGGCCACGGCGTCCAGGTCGTCGGCGGCAACATCGCGACCCGGGCCGGTGCCCAGGCGCTCATCGACGCCGGGGTGGACGCGGTGAAGGTCGGCGTCGGGCCGGGCTCCATCTGCACCACCCGCGTCGTCGCCGGCGTCGGCGTCCCGCAGGTCACCGCCGTCTACGAGGCATCGCTGGCCGCCCGTCCGGCCGGCATCCCGGTCATCGCCGACGGCGGCCTGCAGTACTCCGGCGACATCGTCAAGGCGCTGGTCGCCGGCGCGGACACCGTGATGATCGGTGGCCTGTTCGCCGGGGTCGAGGAGGCGCCGGGCGAGCTGGTCTTCATGAACGGCAAGCAGTACAAGACCTACCGCGGCATGGGCTCGCTGGGTGCCATGCAGAAGCGCGGCAACCAGTCCTTCAGCCGCGACCGCTACTTCGCCGACGACGTCCTCTCCGACGACAAGCTCGTCCCCGAGGGCATCGAGGGCCAGGTGCCCTACCGTGGGCCGCTGTCCGGGGTCGCCCACCAGCTCGTGGGTGGCCTGCGGGCCGGGATGGGCTACGCCGGCACGGCCACCGTCGCCGACCTGCAGGACCGCGGCCAGCTCACCCGGATCACCGCCGCCGGGCTCACCGAGAGCCACCCGCACGACATCCAGATGACCGTCGAAGCCCCCAACTACCGAGGTCGGTGACCCGTTGCCCGTACGCGACAACGTCGAGATCGGCCTGAACCGCTTCGCCCGCCGGGGCTATGACCTCGACGAGGTGTCGATCGTCCCCTCGCGGCGCACCCGCGACCACGACGACGTCTCGACCGCCTGGCAGATCGACGCGTTCCGGTTCGAGATCCCGCTGATCACCAGCCCCAGCGACGCCGTGGTCAGCCCGGCGACGGCGATCGCCGTCGGCCAGGCCGGTGGCCTGGGCGTGCTCAACGCCGAGGGCCTGTGGGCGCGGTACGAGGACCCGACCGAGGTCTACCGGCAGCTTCGCGACGCCGCCGGGACCGACTCCGGCCCGCCCACCGCGCTGCTCCAGCAGGTCTACGGCGAGCCGGTGAAGCCCGACCTGATCGCCGCCCGGATCAAGGAGATGGGCGCCGCCGGGGTGACCACGGCGGTCCGGGTGTCGCCGCAGCACACCGTGGCGCTGGCCCCCACCGTGCTCGCCGCCGGGGTCGACCTGCTCGTCATCCAGGGCACGATCGTCTCCGCCGAGCACGTCACCACGGCCGGGGACGCGCTGAACCTCAAGGAGTTCATCGCCGACCTCGACGTCCCGGTGATCGTCGGCGGGGCCGCGGACTACCAGACCGCGCTGCACCTGATGCGCACCGGCGCGGCCGGCGTCATCGTCGGCGTCGGCGCCGACAGCTGGTCGACCGCGGACGCCGTCATGGGCATCCGGGTGCCGCTGGCCAGCGCGATCGCCGACGCGGCCGCCGCCCGCCGCGACTACCTGGACGAGACCGGCGGCCGGTACGTGCACGTGATCGCCAACGGCCGGATCGAGACCAGCGGCGCCATCGCCCGGGCGCTGGCCTGCGGGGCGGACGCCGTCCAGCTCGGGGAGCCGTTGCGGGTCGCCGAGGAGGCCCCGGCCGGTGGCGTGTGGTGGGACTCGGTCGCCGCACACCCGCGGCTGCCCCGTGGCGGCACGTCCGCGCCCGTCGAGCCCCGCGGGTCGCTGGCCGACGTGCTGAACGGCTCCGCCGAGGCCGCGGACGGGCGCACCAACCTGTTCGGCGCGCTGCGCCGGACGATGGCCAAGACCGGCTACCGGGACCTCAAGGAGTTCCAGCGGGTCGACCTGGTGCTCGGTGGGAACGGCGGGAGCGCCGTGGGCCCGGGGCACCTGGTCGGATGACGATGGACTTCCCGACCGTCCTGGTCGTCGACTTCGGCGCCCAGTACGCCCAGCTGATCGCCCGCCGGATCCGGGAGGCGGGCGTCTACTCCGAGCTCGTCGGCTCCGACGTGCCGGTGGCCGACCTGCTGGCCCGCAAGCCCGCGGCGATCGTGCTGTCCGGCGGTCCGTCCAGCGTCTACAGCGAGGGCGCCCCGCAGGTCGACCCGGCGGTGTTCGAGGCCGGCGTCCCGGCCTTCGGCATCTGCTACGGGTTCCAGGCGATGGCGGCCAGCCTCGGTGGCACCGTGGCCCGCACCGGCGACCGGGAGTACGGCGGCACCCCGCTGACCGTCACCACCCAGGCCAAGCTGTTCGGCGAGCTGCCCCTGGAGCAGTCGGTGTGGATGAGCCACGGGGACGCCGTGAGCGCGGCACCGCCCGGGTTCACCGTCACCGCCACCTCCACCGGGGCCCCGGTCGCGGCGTTCGAGGACGTCGACCGGCGCCTGGCCGGGGTGCAGTTCCACCCCGAGGTGAAGAACACCCCGCACGGCCAGACGGTGCTCGAGCACTTCCTGTTCGACATCGCCGGGCTGGAGCCCAGCTGGACGATGGCCAACGTCGTCGACGAGCAGGTGGCGCTCGTCCGCGAGCAGATCGGCGACCGGCGGGCCATCTGCGGGCTGTCCGGCGGGGTCGACTCCGCCGTGGCCGCAGCGCTCGTCCAGCGGGCCATCGGCGACCGGCTGACCTGCGTCTACGTCGACCACGGCCTCATGCGGCAGGGCGAGACCGAGCAGATCGAGCGGGACTTCGTCGCCGTCACCGGCGCCGACCTGCGGGTCGTCGACGCCAGCGAGCAGTTCCTCGCCGCGCTGGCCGGGGTCAGCGACCCCGAGCAGAAGCGGAAGATCATCGGCCGCGAGTTCATCCGGGTCTTCGAGCAGGCCGCCCTCGACGTCGTCGCCGAGGCCGAGGAGCACGGCGAGAGCGTCGACTTCCTGGTCCAGGGCACGCTCTACCCGGACGTCGTCGAGTCCGGTGGCGGCACCGGGACGGCGAACATCAAGAGCCACCACAACGTCGGCGGGCTGCCCGAGGACCTGACCTTCACCCTGGTCGAGCCGCTGCGCACGCTGTTCAAGGACGAGGTGCGCGAGGTCGGCCGCCAGCTCGGCCTGCCCGACACCCTGGTGCAGCGCCAGCCCTTCCCCGGCCCCGGCCTCGGCATCCGGATCGTCGGCGAGGTCACCCGCGAGCGCCTCGACGTGCTCCGCCAGGCCGACGCCATCGCCCGCGAGGAGCTCACCGCCGCCCACCTGGACACCGAGATCTGGCAGTGCCCGGTGGTGCTGCTGGCCGGCGTCCGGTCGGTGGGCGTCCAGGGCGACGGCCGCACCTACGGCCACCCGGTCGTGCTGCGCCCGGTGTCCAGCGAGGACGCGATGACCGCGGACTGGACCCGGCTGCCCTACGACGTGCTGGCGAAGATCTCCACCCGGATCACCAACGAGGTGGCCGAGGTCAACCGGGTCGTGCTCGACGTGACGAGCAAGCCGCCGGGCACGATCGAGTGGGAGTAAGGACCCCCTCCCACCCACCCTTCGCAAGCTCAGGGTGGGGCCCTGGAGGGGGCCTGACCGGGCCCTCGCTGGCGCTCGGGACCGGGCACCAGAGCCACGTGGGTGAGCTCGGATCTCGCCTCTTCCTGCGGTGAGCTGGTCCTGGTCTTGACATGGCGAGGGCCCGGAGAGCTGTGCTCCGGGCCCTGTCGGTGCCGGGTGACCCAGCCGGCGCCGGGGGTCAGCGCTTGCGGCGGGACCTGCGGAGTTCGTTGACCAGCAGGGCGATGCCGGCGCCGATCAGGAGGACCCAGGAGACGCCGTGGCCGAACCAGTCGGCCGGGACGTCGACGCCGGTCATCAGCAGCACCGCCAGCAGGACGAAGAGCAGGCCGACGACCAGGGACCCGGGGGCCACCTCGCGGCGGCGCGTGGTCTCCTCCTCGGCCGGCACGCCGGCGGCGGACGAACCGGCCGGCAGTGCGCCCTCGGGGAACACCTCGGTCTGCTGACGCTCGAAGGGCTCAGCCACGACGCACCTCCACGCTGCCGACACCGGAGTCGATGGTGATCTCGAACTCGGCGTCGTCGTCGCCCGACCACGCCTCGCCCACACCGGGGAAGAAGCCCCGGTCCGTGCTGTCGCCGAACACCTCCACCTCACCGATCCCGACGTCCACCCTGACCTGCACGTCGGCGGAGTACGGCACCAGCACCTCGACGTCCCCCAGGCCGTGGTCGATCGTGGTGACGATCGGGGTCCGGGCGCCGGTGAGGTCGACGGCGGTCAGGTCGACGTCCAGGTCGCCCATCGAGTGGGTGTACTCCCGGTCGACCCCGGCCGCGGTGGTGGGCCGGTAGCTGCGGTCGCCGACCTCGCCCTCGGGGACGTCGATGGTCGAGGCGGCCACCAGCGCGACGGAGAGAACGAGGCCCAGGGTGATCAGCCCGCCCTTGGCGGCGCGCCCCACCCCGGTCAGCGCCGCGACGACCAGCCCGACGCCGACGACGAGCAGCGCGCTGCCGAGCACCGAGCGGGCCGTGAGGTCGACGTCGGTGAACTGGGTGAGCAGCACCGCCAGGCCGGCCAGGATGAGCAGCGCCGCGACGGTCACGCCGGGCACCGGGGACCGCGGCTCGCGCTCCCGCTCCACGACCGGGGCGGCGCCGGGCTGCACCGCCGGGGCGGACGGCATGAGCAGCCACAGCAGCACGTAGATGACGATGCCGCTGCCCCCGGCGAGGGTGAGCGCGATGGCGCCGACCCGCCAGAGCAGGGCGTCGACACCGGTGTACTCGGCGAGGCCACCGGCGACGCCGCCGATCACCTTGTCGTTGCGGCTGCGGCGCAGCTGCGGGCGGGGAGCCGGCCCGGTCGGCGGGGGAGGCGGCGGCCACGAGCTCGCCGGTTGGTCGGCGGCCGACGGCGGCGCCGGGGGGAGGACGGGAGGCAGTGCTGAGGTCATGCCACGAGCCTGCCCACCGCGGCGCCCCGGCGGTATCAGGGAACCCCCTGGACCGACCCTGATCTCTGCCGGCCCCCTCACGACGGCGGACCGGGCACGACAGCGGACCGGGGACGGACGCCGCGGCGTCCGTCCCCGGTCCGGGGGGTGCTGGGGGAGCGGTCAGGCGGCGTCCGCCGGCGGCATCAGCAGCCAGAGCAGCCCGTAGGCCGCGATCCCCGAGCCACCGGCCAGCGTGAGCACCACGAAGCCCACCCGCCACAGGACGGCGTCCACGCCGGTGTGGTCGGCCAGGCCACCGGCCACCCCGCCGAGGCGTCGGTCGGTGGCGCTGCGGGTGAGCCGGCGGCGGGACGGGGCGGCCGCCGCAGCAGCGGGGGACGGAGCGGGGAGGAGGGCGGCGGGGGCGGTCGTCGAGGTCATGCCACCACGCTGCGCCGTCCGGTGGGCCGGGCGCATCGGGGGACGCCCGGACCGGACCCTGACCTGCGGCCGGTCCAGCAGTCCGGGTGATCACCGGTGTGCCGGAGGACGCGTCGGTGACACCATCGGTGCCGTGACCACCAGCACCGCGCCGCCGGACGGACGCGCCGTCCCGGCTCCGGGCCGGGCGGACCGACCGCCGCTGGTGCGTCCCCGCTCCGGCCGGCTGCTCGCCGGCGTGGCCCGCGGGACCGCGGCGCACCTCCGGCTGGACCCCATCGTCGTGCGGGTCGTGGTCGTCGGACTCTCGCTCACCGGCATCGGCGTGGTGGCCTACGCGCTCCTGTGGCTGACCATGCCGGTCGCCCGGGACGACGGGACCGCCGAGACCGAGGTCGTCGGGCAGCGACCCAGCCGCCGCCAGCTCCTGGGCCTGGCGCTGCTGGCCTTCGTCGCCGCCGGCGCGGTCTCCCGGCTGGCCACCTTCGGCGGGGGCGACGTCGTGCTCCCGCTGCTGCTGGCCGGCGCCGGGATGGCGGTCATCTGGCGGCAGTTCGACTCCGACTCCACCGCGCTGGGCAGCACCGGCCGCTGGGGGCTCGCCGCCGGGGTCGTGCTCGGCGTCGCCGGCGTCGGCATGCTGCTGGCCACCACCGGCCAGCTCGCCAACGCCCGCAACGGGTTCACCGCGACCGTGGTCATCCTGGTCGGGATCACGCTGGCCACCGCCCCGCTGTGGCGCCGGTGGCTGGACTCCCGGGCCACCGAGCGCGCCGCCCTGATCCGGTCCGAGGAGCGCGCGGCGGTCGCCGCCCACCTGCACGACTCGGTGCTGCAGACCCTCGCGCTCATCCAGCGGCACGCCGACGACCCGACGGTGGTCGGCCGGCTCGCCCGCAGCCAGGAACGGGAGCTGCGGGCCTGGCTCTACGAGCCGACCGTGGCCACCGGCGGCACCTGGGCCGGGCTCGTCGCCCGGCTGGTGTCGGAGGTCGAGGCCGACCACGCGGTCGCCGTCGAGCCGGTCGTCGTCGGCGACCTGCCGGTCGACGAACCGGTGGCGACCCTCGGCCAGGCGGCCAAGGAGGCGGTGGTCAACGCGGCCAAGCACTCCGGCGCGACCACCGTCTCCCTCTACAGCGAGGTGGGGGACGGGTCGGTGACGGTGTTCGTCCGCGACCGCGGCACCGGCTTCGACCCGGCGGCGGTGCCGACCGACCGCCGCGGCCTGCGGGACTCCGTGGTCGGCCGGCTGACCAGGCTCGGCGGCACGGCGACGGTGCGTTCGGCACCAGGAGAGGGGACCGAGGTGGAGCTCTGCCTCCCGCGCGGCGCACACGTGGAGGCGGGGGCGTGACCGCGGACGGAACCGGCCGCGTCCGGGTGTTCCTCGTCGACGACCACGCCATGGTGCGGGCCGGCGTGCGCGCCGAGCTCGGGGACGACGTCGAGGTGGTCGGCGAGGCCGCCGACGTGGCCACCTCCGTCACCGGCATCCGGACGACGCAGCCCGACGTCGTGCTGCTCGACGTGCACCTGCCCGGCGGTGGCGGGCACGCCGTCCTGGAGACGCTGCGCACCGAGCTGCCGGCCACCCGCTGGCTGGCGCTGTCGGTCTCCGATGCCGCCGAGGACGTCATCGCCGTCATCCGCGCCGGCGCTCGCGGCTACGTCACCAAGACCATCTCCGGGGCCGACCTGCGCGACGCCGTCCGCCGGGTCGCCGAGGGCGACGTCGTGTTCAGCCCCCGGCTGGCCGGCTTCGTGCTCGACGCCTTCGCCGCCGGCGGACCCGTCGCGCCGGCGCCCGCCGAGGACCCGGCCACCGACCCCGGGCTGGACCTGCTCTCCGCCCGGGAGCGGGAGGTGATGCAGCTGCTGGCCCGCGGCTACACCTACCGGGAGATCGGCGGCCGGCTGTTCATCTCGGTGAAGACGGTGGAGTCGCACGCCTCCAACGTGCTCCGCAAGCTGCAGCTGTCCAACCGCAACGAGCTCACCCGCTGGGCGGCCACCAACCGCCTGCTCTGACTACCGGAAGTGCGCCTTCGGGATGAGCCCGTGCACGCCGACGGTGCGGTCCACCACCTGCGACACCTCGAAGTCGGCGGCCGCGGACAGGTAGGCGTACGCCACGTCGCGGGCCATGCCGAGGTCGGTGACGAGGAAGTCCAGCGCGTTGACCACCGCGCGCCGCGAGGCGACGTCCAGGTCGCTGAGCTGGCCGTTGCGGGACCCGTCGGGGTCGGAGAGCCCGATCGGCACCCAGGCGTCCGGCGTCTCGCCGAAGGGGTACCGGAAGGCCACCGACGGTGCGTCACCGGCGCCCGGCCGGCACACGGTGAGCCGGTAGGTGATCCGCAGCGAGCCCTCCATGGCGGTCAGGGCCACCTCGCCGTTGCCCATCGAGTGGTGCGGGTCGCCGGTGGAGAACAGCGCGCCCTCGGCGACCACCGGGACGTAGAACGCCGAGCCGACGGCCAGGTGCTTCACGTCGATGTTGCCGCCGCCCAGGGTCGGCGGGATCGAGTTCACCAGCGGGTCGCTCAGCCCGGTGGCGTCGCCGACGGTGGCGACCGCCATCAGCCCGGCGAAGGGGTCCAGCGGCCAGCTGACCTCGCCGCTGGTGCCCGCCGGGAGGTGGGCGGTGGGCACCCCGCGCCGGCCGGCCCGCACGGGGGTGAAGACGGAGACGTTGCCGTAGCGGAGCGGGTCCTTGGTCGACCGGCCGTCCGGCGTCTGCGGCATCGCCTCGGCTGCGCTGATCCCGCCGTCCGGCGCGAACTGGGCGGCGAGCGCGCCCTTGCCGTGCCGGCTGGAGATCACGCCGTACGGGACACGGGGCATCGCCGACAGCGGTTCGATCTTCAGCACGTCACCGGGCCGGGCACCCTCCACGTACACCGGGCCGGTGACCACGTGCGGGCCGTCGGCGTCGAAGTCGCGCAGGTGCCGGGCGTAGCCGGCCGCGATCGCCACGGCGTCGTCGAGCACCTGCTCGCGCGGCACGCCCTTCCCGGCGAACCAGGCCACCGGGTCGCGGCCCTGGTCCTCGAGCAGCCCCTCGTGGCTCACCGTGTCGATGGTGATGGTCTGCCCCGAGCGCACCCGGGCGACCGGTGCGTCGGTGGTGCGCGGCAGGTACCCCCAGAGCACCTCCTCGGTGCGGGAGGGCAGGTAGACGTCGCCGTCGATCGGGCCCACGCCCGGCTGCAGCACCTCGCCGGGCATCCGGACGTCGCCCGGGCCCGACGCGGACGCCGACGACGCGGCGGCGACGCCGGCGGCCATGACCGCGCCGGTGGTGAGCGCCGCCTGCACGAACGCCCGCCGGCCCAGGCCGCGCTCCAGCAGGGCGGCGGCCACCTCCGGGTCCGGTCGCGGGTGCTGGTGGGGTCCCTCGGTCATGCGCTCTCCCGGTGCCTGGGTGGACGGTCCCGGGGAGGTCTACGTGAGCGGTGTTACCCCTGTGCGGCGGTCCTGCCCCGACGTTGCGGGCGGGTTTCCGCGGGAGCGGCGGTCACGCGGTGTGCACGACGTGGAACGCCTCGGCGAGCCGGCCGTCCGGCAGCCCGTGGGCCCGGGCGGTCTGCCGCATCCAGCCGGTGACGAACTCCTGCAGCTGCCCCTCGGGCTGGTGGCTGACCTGGGTGACGTGGCTGAGCAGCGCGGCGAACTTGCGGTCCACCACGTCGGTGACGTCGACGGCGTGGTCGGTGCGCGGGCTGGCCCCGAGCCAGACCTCGGACACCGTCCAGGCGTCCAGGCCCTCGTCGGCCAGCAGCTCGGGGAACGCGAAGGGGTTGCGGGCGTCGGGGTAGACCGCCCGCAGGGTCGACTCCCCGACGGTCATGTGGTCGGGGTGGCTCGCGCCGATCCGCTCGTAGAACCGCTCGGGGGAACTGGTCAGCACCCGCTGCGGGCGGACCTGCCGGATCACCCGGCTGATGTCGCGGCGCAGGTCCAGCCCGAGCTCCAGCCGGCCGTCGGGGTACCCCAGGAACCGGACGTCGGTGACGCCGACGGCGGCCGCGGCGGCTCGCTGCTCGGCCCGGCGCAGCGGTCCCATCTCCTCGCGCGGCGTCTCGTCGAAGCCGCCGGCGTCCCCGTCGGTGACGATGCAGTACGTGACCTCGGTGCCCGCGGCGGTCCAGGTGGCCACCGTCCCGGCGCTGCCGAAGTCGACGTCGTCGGGGTGGGCGAGCACGCACAGCGCGCGGTCGACGTGGTCGGCGGGCTGCGAGGGGAGCGGCATCACGCCGGGCAGCCTAGAAGAAGGACCCCCGTGCCCCCCACCACTCGCTCGCTCGCGGCGGGTCCCTGCACGGGGGCCGTCAGAGGCGGCCGCGGCCCTGGCGCAGCAGCATCATCCCGAGGGCCGCGCCGTCGGGGCCGAGCGCGGCGCGGAACCGGTCCAGCACCCGCTGCTCGCGGGCGAGGGAGAGCCGCATGCCGCCGGAGGCGGTCCGCAGCGCGCCGATCTCCTGGGAGATGGCCACCCGGCGCTGCACGAGCTCGATGATCTGCGCGTCGCACTCGTCGATCGAGGTGCGCAGGGCGTCGATCTGCGCGGCCGGGTCGGCGGCGTCACCGGTCGTGGCGCTGGGGGAGAGGGTCGTGCTCATGGTGTCCTCCGGGGTGGTCGGAGGCCGACGGACCCCGGAGACGGAAGACGCCCCGTGGCCGTGGGCCCGGGGCGTCGTGTGCGGTGGCTGTTCAGCCAGCGAGTACGGACACCGGAACCCGGTGGCCGTAGGAAAACTCCCGCTGTCGCTGCACGTCGGGGAGTCTGCCACATCCCCGCCGCGGGCGGGAGCGCCGCCCGCCGCGACGACACGCGCGACCCGGGCCTGTCGGTGTCCCGGCCTAGAGTGGCGGGGTCATGAGCAGCCCGCAGCACACCCTCCCCGGCACCGCCGCGCTCCCCCGGCACACCTCCGGTCAGACCGGGCGCGAGCTGGACCGGATGCTGGCCGGCCTGAACGGCCCGCAGCGCGACGCCGTCGTCCACGAGGGCAGCCCGCTGCTGATCGTGGCCGGCGCCGGCTCGGGCAAGACCCGGGTGCTCACCCACCGGATCTCCTACCTGCTGGGCGCCCGCGGGGTGCAGCCCGGCGAGATCCTGGCGATCACCTTCACCAACAAGGCCGCCGGGGAGATGAAGGAGCGGGTCGCCGCGCTGGTCGGCCCGCGCGCCCGCGCGATGTGGGTGTCGACGTTCCACTCGATGTGCGTGCGGATCCTGCGGGCCGAGGCCGCCAAGCTCGGGATGAAGAGCTCCTTCACCATCTACGACCAGGGCGACTCGGTCCGGCTGATGACGATGGTGGCCCGCGACCTCGACCTGGACGCCAAGCGGTATCCCGGCCGCAGCCTCGCCAACCAGGTGTCGAACCTGAAGAACGAGCTGGTCGACGAGGAGTCCTTCGCACCCGTCACGGCGCCGGAGAAGGTCCTCAAGGAGGCGTACACGCTCTACCAGCGCCGGCTCCGCGAGGCCCACGCGATGGACTTCGACGACCTGATCATGACCACGGTGCACCTGCTGCAGGCCTTCCCCGACGTGGCCGAGCACTACCGCCGCCGGTTCCGGCACGTGCTGGTCGACGAGTACCAGGACACCAACCACGCCCAGTACGTGCTGGTCCGCGAGCTGGTCGGCACGGCAGGCGGCCCGGTGCCGCCGGCCGAGCTGTGCGTCGTCGGCGACGCCGACCAGTCGATCTACGCCTTCCGCGGCGCGACGATCCGCAACATCGACGAGTTCGAGCGCGACTACCCCGAGGCGACCACGATCGTCCTGGAGCAGAACTACCGCTCCACGCAGCGCATCCTGCGGGCGGCCAACCAGGTCATCGCCCGCAACACCTCGCGCCGGCCGAAGAACCTGTGGTCCGACGCCGGCGACGGCGAGCTCATCGAGGGCTACGTCGCCGACAACGAGCACGACGAGGCGGCCTGGGTCGCCGAGCAGATCGACGCGCTCACCGACGAGGGGCTCGCGCAGCCCAAGGACATCGCGATCTTCTACCGGACCAACAACGCCTCCCGGGTGTTCGAGGAGGTGTTCATCCGGGTCGGCATGCCCTACAAGGTCGTCGGTGGGGTGCGCTTCTACGAGCGGCGCGAGGTCCGGGACGCGCTCGCCTACCTCAAGGTGGTCGCCAACCCGGCCGACGTGGTGAGCCTGCGCCGGGTGCTGAACACCCCCAAGCGGGGGATCGGCGAGCGGGCCGAGTCCGCGGTCGAGCGGTTCGCCGACCGGGAGCGGATCCCGTTCGCCAGCGCGCTGCGGCGGGTCACCGAGATCGGTGAGCTGGCCACCCGCTCGGCGAAGGCGATCGGCGAGTTCGTGGCGCTGCTGGAGGAGTTCGAGCAGCTGGTCGAGACCGGCTCGGGCCCGGCGGCGCTGCTGGAGAGCATCCTCGACCGCACCGGCTACCTCACCGAGCTGTCGGCCAGCACCGACCCGCAGGACGAGGGGCGGGTGGACAACCTCAACGAGCTCATCTCGGTCGCCGCGGAGTTCGAGGCCGGCACTCCCGGCGGCACGGTCACCGACTTCCTCGAGCAGGTGTCGCTGGTCGCCGACGCCGACCAGATCCCGGTCACCGGCGACGAGGCCGGGGTGGTCACGCTGATGACCCTGCACACCGCGAAGGGGCTGGAGTTCCCGGTCGTCTTCCTCACCGCGCTGGAGGACGGCGTCTTCCCGCACCTGCGGGCGCTGGGTGACCCGAGGGAGCTGGAGGAGGAACGACGGTTGGCCTACGTGGGCATCACCCGGGCGCAGAAGCGGCTGTTCCTGTCCCGGGCGACCGTGCGCACCAGCTGGGGCCAGCCGGCGTACAACCCGCCGTCCCGGTTCCTCGACGAGCTGCCGACGGACGCCGTCCACTGGGCGCGCACCGAGCCGGCGCACACCACACCGATGAGCTCGGCGCAGGCGCGGGTGGCGGCGACCGGCCTGTCCACCGGCGGGCTGCGCGGCGGCGCGGGCAACCGCGCGGTGATCAGCGTCGAGGTCGGCGACCGGGTCAGCCACGACGCGTTCGGCCTCGGCACGGTGGTGGAGCTCAACGGCATCGGCGACAAGGCGCAGGCCACCGTCGACTTCGGCTCCGGCGGCACCAAGCGCCTGGTGCTGCGCTACGCCCCGCTCGTCAAGCTCTGAGGAAGGACCCTGCTGCCCCCCACACCTCGCAAGCTCGGTGCGGGCCCCTGCAGCAGGGCCGGGGGTCAGGCGGGGGCGTCGACTTCGTAGCCGATGAGCCAGTGGACGCCGAAGCGGTCGACGACCTGGCCGTCGGAGGCGCCCCAGGGGCGTCGCTGCAGGTCCTCGACGACCCGCCCGCCGGCGGCCAGGCCGGTGAACCAGGCGTCGAGGGTGGCCGGGTCGGCCGCGCCCAGCAGCGAGAACATGAGCCCCTCGCTGCGCAGCGGGGGCTGGTCACCGGCCACGTCGGCGGCGAACAGGGCGACCGGCCCCTCGACCAGGTGGCCGTGGGCCACCGCGTCGGCGGGGCCGTCCTGCCGGCCGAAGTCGGCGAAGGAGTGCGCGGTCACCCCGCACCCGAAGACGCTGCCGTAGAACGACAGCGCGTCGCGCGCGGTGCCGGGCAGGTGCAGGTACGGCGTCGGAGCGGTCATGCGCCCGGAGCGTAGGGCCGGGTCCCGGGCCGCGGGGTGGGTCAGCCGACGGAGAGGCCGCGCTCGGCGAGCCAGTCCTCCGGGTCGATCGGCCGGCCGTTCATGCCGCCGGCGTGGATCTCGAAGTGCAGGTGCGGCCCGGTCGACTGGCCCTGGTTGCCGACCTTGGCGATCTGCTGGCCGGCGGAGACGACCTCGCCGGCCTCCACGTCGTAGTACTTCATGTGGCCGTAGATCTGCACGTTGCCGTCGGCGTCCTGGATGTAGACGGCGTTGCCGTACCCGGAGGCGGGACCGGCGCGGAGCACGACGCCGTCGGCGGCCGAGAAGATCGGGGTGCCCAGCGGGGCGGCCAGGTCGAGGCCCCAGTGCATGGTGCCCCAGCGCTGGCAGAAGCAGGTGGTCAGCCGGCCGTCGGTCGGCACCACGAAGTCGGGCTCGCGAGCGGCGCGCGAGGCGGCGATCTCGCCCAGCCGGGCCTGCGCCTCGGCCTGGCTGATCTCCCCGCGGGCGCCGGCGACGTCGATGCCGCCGGAGAAGCTGGCGTCCGCCACGCCCAGTCCGTAGTCCAGGCCGGAGGCGACCGGGGCGGGCTCGCTGCCGCCCCAGTTCCCGAGCAGGCCGGTCAGCACCGCACCGACGACGGCGGCGGCCAGCAGCACCGGGGCGCGGCGGCCGGGCGGGCGGGGGAGGGACACCGTGGGGCGGGCCAGCCGCAGCCGGCCCGCGCGTGCAGCCGGGACCTCGTCCGCGTCGTCCTGCGGCTCGTCCGGCTCGTCGTCCGTGTCGTCGTCGTCCGTGTCGTCGTCCTGGCTGGCCGCCCAAGCGGCGTCCCAGTCCCACTCCGCGGGGTCGGGGGCGACGGCGAGGTCGGCAGCGGGGCCGTCCTCGGACCGGGTTCGGCCCACGAGTTCGCGGAGACGGGACAACGGGCACCTTCCGAGCGGGGCACCCACGGGGGGAGCCGTGGGGTGGCGCGGGCACCTGCCGGCCGGGTGGCCGGCGGGTGCGCTCTACGTGTCGATCGACATGACGACGAATCTCATCGGTGTCGTTCCGGACGCTAACCACGGCCCGGGAGCGGTTCAATCACCTGACAGCGCGTGTCGCAGACATGAGCGCTGTGTAGCGACACCCGCTGGGAGAGGGGTGACGGGTGGGGTCTGGAGTGGTGCTCAGGCCGCCGCGACGGGAGCCGGCTCGAGCCGGCCGCGGTGACCGGCGAGGGTCGCCGCGACCTCGTCGACGACGGCGCGGTGGATCGGCAGCGACATGTGGCCGACGCCGCGGACGAGCACGTTGCGGGCCCGGAGATCGGGGTGCTCGCACCGGCCGGCGGCCGACGGCACGACCATCTGGTCGAGGTCGCTGTAGACGGCGGTGACCGAGGTGCGGCAACCGGGCGCCGGCTGGGCCAGCTCCCGGATCAGCGCCGAGCCGGGCCGCAGCTGCCGGACCAGGGGGGTGGGCAGCACGTGCGCCCAGCGGCTCCCGCCGTGCGGGGTGCCCAGCGTGACCAGCGACTCGACCCGGTCGTCACCGCCCAGCCGCTGCACCAGGTAGCGGGCGACCAGTCCGCCCATGCTGTGGCCGACGACGTGCACCCGGTCGTGCCCGGTCTCCCGGCAGACCCGCTCGACGTGCCGGCCCAGCGCCTCCGCGGCGCTCTGCACGTCGCGCTGGAAGGGGCTGTAGTTCCAGGTGCAGACCTGCGCGAAGCCGCGCCGGCGCAGCGCCCGGCGCATCACGGTGAAGATCGACCGGTTGTCCACCATGCCGTGCACCAGCACCACCGGGATGTGCGCGGCGAGCGGGTCGTCGGCGAACAGCGCCCGGACGACGGGCGGCTGGGCGCCGGGCCGGTAGCGGCCGTCGAGCCGCAGTCGCTCGGTGCGGGTGCCCAGCGGGTACAGGAGGGCGTGCGCACCGACCCAGGCCAGCTCGGTGAGGCTGCCGGTGAGCGCGGCGGGGGAGACCAGGGCCCGCAGTCCGCGCACGGTGGCACGGACCGGCGCCGGGACGTCGCTCCCGGGCTCCGCCGCCGGGGCGTGCCACGCTGGTGCGGAGGGCAGGCCGGTGGTGCTCATGCCGGTCCCCTCCCCGTCCGTCGCCGCCCACACCGGGCGGCGGGGTCCGACACCTCTGTGCTCGGTGTGCGGACGGTAATGCCCCGGTGTGCTGGACGTCACACACTGGACACACGACACGCCCCCGGCCCACGACCGACCAGGACCACCCCAGGAGGAGGCGACCGTGCCCGCCCGTGACCGTGCTCCCGCCCGCCGGACCAGGGGCGGAGGAGGCGCGACGTCCGGCTCCCGGGGTCGCCCCGCGCAGCCGGCCGGCGCGGGGCGCCGCAGCGTCCCGGGCGCGGGGGAGGTGCCCGCCGAGGTGCTGGTCGTCGGCCCCGTCCCGCCGCCGGCGCGGGTCACCGGTGCCCTGCTCGTCCTCGCCGGGCTGGTCGCGGTGGCCGCGGTGTTCCCCACCTACCTGGTCGTGGGCGGCACCGGGGTGTCCCCGGTCCGCGGCGTCCTCGACGCCCTGGTCGCGCTGGTCGCCCCGCTCGCCACGACCGCCGTGGGCGCCGGTCTGCTGCTGGGCCGGGTGCCGCGGCTGGGGCTCGGCTACGCCGCCGTGGCCGGCTCGCTCGCGGTCGGCCGGCTGCTCATCGAGCTGTACCAGGGCCACGGGTCGACCGCCCGCCCCGCGGTGGAGGTGCTCGCCGGGGAGCGGGTCCTCACCAGTTCCGTGGACATCGGCGCGGGCTGGGTGCTCGGCGTCGTCTCGCTGGCGGCCACCGTGCTGGCCGGCGTCGTCGCGCTGGTGGCGTGGGGCCGCACGGTGATGGACGACGGCGGGGCCCTCGACCCGCTGCGGCCGGTGCTGGCCGGCGCCGCCGCCGTCCTGGGGGTCGGCGCGGTGCTCTGCCTGGCGCTGCCGGCCGCCGACGTGCCCGACCGCATCGTCACCGACCCGGTCACCGGTCTGGAGACGGTGGTCGCCCAGGAGGGCCCGCAGGCGCTGCTCGAGCGCCCGGGGCTGGCCCTGCTGGGCGGGCTGCTGCTCGCCGGGGCGCTGCTGCTCTGCGCGGTCATCGCCCCCTCGCTGCGGCCCCGGCTCGGCGCGGTGGGCGGGCTGCTGGGCGTCACCGTCTTCCTGCTGGCCGCCGCGCTCACCGGGCTGCGGGACGCCGCCCGGAGCTCCGACGTCGAGTGGACGGTGCCCGGGGCCGGCCTGCTGGTGGTCGCCCTGGCCTTCGCCGGGCTCACCGTGCTCGCCTGGCGGTGGCGGGCCCGCGGGGTGCGCACCGTCCAGGGGTGACCGGCGCCACGTCCGGGCCTAGGGTCGGCGGCGTGGCAGCCGAACGCATCCGGGTGGTGATCGCCAAGCCCGGTCTCGACGGGCACGACCGCGGTGCGAAGGTGGTCGCCCGCGCGCTGCGGGACGCCGGCATGGAGGTCGTCTACACCGGCCTGCACCAGACGCCGGAGCAGATCGTGGAGACCGTCGTGCAGGAGGACGCCGACGCCGTCGGCCTCTCGGTGCTGTCCGGCGCGCACATGACGCTCTTCACCCGGCTGGCCGAGCTGCTGCGGGAGCGCGAGGTCGACGACGTCGTGGTCTTCGGCGGCGGGATCATCCCGGACGACGACCTGCCCGAGCTGGCCCGGCTGGGCGTCGCCCGGGTGTTCACCCCCGGCGCCACCACCGAGGAGATCGTCAGCTGGGTGCGCGAGCACGTCGGCACCCCGGTCTGAGCTGGGCGCCCCGGCGGCCGGTGAGCGGAAGAGACGTGTGATACGACCCACCCTGCCCGAGGCGCGTGCGGCGGTCGGGTCACCGGAGAGCTACGGTGCCTGTTCGTGGATCTCTTCGAGTACCAGGCCCGTGACCTGTTGGCCTCGCACGGCGTTCCCGTGCTCCCCGGCGGCGTCGCCGAGACACCTGAGCAGGCCGAGGCGATCGCGCGGGAGATCGCTGCGCCCGTCGTCGTGAAGGCGCAGGTGAAGGTGGGCGGCCGCGGCAAGGCCGGCGGCGTGAAGCTCGCCGACGACCCCGAGACCGCCCGGGCTCGCGCCCAGGACATCCTCGGGCTGGACATCAAGGGGCACGTCACCCACCGCGTGATGGTGGCCCAGGCCAGCGACATCGCCGAGGAGTACTACTTCTCCTACCTGCTCGACCGGTCCAACCGCACGTTCCTGGCGATGGCCTCGGTCGAGGGCGGCGTGGAGATCGAGCAGCTCGCCGTCGAGCGCCCCGAGGCGCTGGCCCGCATCCCCGTCGACGCCAGCATCGGCGTGGACAGCGTCAAGGCCGCCGAGATCGTCGACGCCGCCGGCTTCCCCGCCGAGGTGCGCGACCAGGTGATCGCCATCGCCGTGCAGCTGTGGGACGTCTTCGCGAAGGAGGACGCCACCCTGGTCGAGGTCAACCCGCTGGCCAAGGCCCCCGACGGCACCGTCCTGGCGCTGGACGCCAAGATCACGCTGGACGAGAACGCCGGCTTCCGGCACCCGGACCACGCCGCCCTCGAGGACGCCGCGTCGGCGGACCCGCTGGAGGCCGCGGCCAAGGAGAAGGACCTCAACTACGTCAAGCTCGAGGGCGAGGTCGGGATCATCGGCAACGGTGCCGGCCTGGTCATGAGCACCCTGGACGTCGTGGCCTACGCCGGTGAGGAGTTCGGTGGGGTCCGCCCGGCCAACTTCCTCGACATCGGTGGCGGCGCCTCGGCCGAGGTCATGGCCAACGGCCTGGGCATCATCCTGTCCGACCCGGCCGTGAAGAGCGTCTTCGTCAACGTCTTCGGCGGGATCACCGCCTGCGACGAGGTCGCCAACGGCATCGTCGCGGCGCTGGGACAGCTCGGCGACGAGGCCACCAAGCCGCTGGTCGTCCGGCTGGACGGCAACAACGTCGAGGAGGGCCGGCGGATCCTCGCCGAGGCCGCCCACCCCCTGGTGACCGTGGTGGACACCATGGACGGCGCCGCGCGCCGCGCCGCCGAGCTCGCCGCCTAAGCCCTAGCGAACAGACGAAGGACCCCCTTCCCCCCACACCTCGCAAGCTCGGCGCGGGCCCCTGAAGGGGGCCGTTCCAGCGGCCAGCCAAGAACGGACTGAGCAACATGTCGATCTTCCTCAGTGAGAACAGCAAGGTCATCGTCCAGGGCATGACCGGGTCCGAGGGGCGCAAGCACACCCAGCGCATGCTCGCCTCGGGCACCGCCGTCGTCGGTGGCGTGAACCCCAGCAAGGCCGGCCAGAGCGTGGACTTCGACGGCGCCTCGGTGCCCGTCTTCGGCTCCGTCGCCGACGCCATGAAGGAGACCGGGGCCGACGTCAGCGTCGTCTTCGTGCCGCCGAAGTTCGCCAAGGACGCCGTCCTGGAGGCCGTCGACGCGCAGATCGGGATGGCCGTGGTCATCACCGAGGGCATCCCGGTGCACGACTCGACCTTCTTCTGGGCGCACGCCCAGGGCGGCTCGACCCGGATCATCGGCCCCAACTGCCCCGGGCTGATCAGCCCCGGGCGGTCCAACGCGGGCATCATCCCGGCCAACATCACCCAGGCCGGCAAGATCGGGCTGGTCAGCAAGTCCGGCACGCTGACCTACCAGATGATGTTCGAGCTGCGGGACATCGGCTTCTCCACCGCGGTCGGCATCGGCGGTGACCCGGTCATCGGGACGACGCACATCGACTGCCTCCAGGCCTTCCAGGAGGACCCGGAGACCGAGGCGATCGTGATGATCGGCGAGATCGGTGGCGACGCCGAGGAGCGGGCCGCCGACTTCATCAAGGCCAACGTCACCAAGCCGGTCGTCGGCTACGTCGCCGGCTTCACCGCACCGGAGGGCAAGACCATGGGCCACGCCGGCGCGATCGTCTCCGGCTCGGCCGGGACCGCCGCCGCCAAGCAGGAGGCCCTCGAGGCCGCCGGCGTGCGCGTGGGCAAGACCCCGTCGGAGGCCGCGCGCCTCATGCGGGAGATCGTCGGCGCCTGACGGCTCCGCGAGCATCGCAGGGAGCGCCAGCGACCGAGGAGCGGAACGGGGCCGGAAGGCGCCCATCCAACTCGGCGCCTGACGGCTCCGCGAGCATCGCAGGGAGCGCCAGCGACCGAGGAGCGGAACGGGGCCGGAAGGCGCCCATCCAACTCGGCGCCTGACGGCTCCGCGAGCATCGCAGGGAGCGCCAGCGACCGAGGAGCGGAACGGGGCCGGAGGGCGCCCATCCAACTCGGCGCCTGAGCAGGCAGCCCGCTGCCCGGTCCCTCCTCGCGGGGGCCGGGCAGTGCCGTCCCCGGAGCCGGACGGAATCGGACGCTGCGCCACGTTCGGGGGACTGGTGCATGACGCTGCGTACCCCGACACTGCCCCCCAGTGATCAACTGAGGAGGAGTGTCGCGATGACAGCCAGCGGTACCGAGGGGACGCCGACCGGACCGGGGCAGCCGCCGACCGGCGCACCGGGGTCGCGCGGGGTGGACCGGGGTGCGCTGCGGCTGGCCGACGTGGCCATCGCCGCCGGCACGTTGCTGTACCTGGTCTTCATGGTGATCCCGTGGTTCAGCATCGACGGCTTCGACCTCGGGTCCGGCTACAGCATCCCCGGCGTCTCGGTGAACGGCTTCGACTCCGGCGCCCTCACGCTGGCCTTCGTGCTGCTGCTGCTGGCCTCGGCCTGGGCGCTGCTGCCGGCCGTCGCCGACGTCGCCGTGCCGTTCCCGCGGTGGTACCTCACCGCCGGCCTCGTCGCGCTGGCCTTCGTGCTGACGCTGGTCGAGTGGCTCAGCACCTTCGAGGCGGGCTTCACGTTCGCGGGGCTGCTCACCTTCCTCACCTCGGCGGCGCTGCTCGCCGTCGCGGTGCTCCGCGTGCTGCCCGACCTCCGGCCCGGCGGCACGCTGCCCGGCGGGCTCGCCGGCGTGGCGCGGTGGGCCGACCGGCCGCTCGGCCGGTCCGCGGGCAGCGCGAGCGCCGCGGCGTCGGAGCCCGGGCCGGGGCAGGCTGCCTCCGGGCAGGCTGCGCCCGGCTGGGCTCCGCCTCCCGGTCAGGGGCAGCACCCCGGTCCGGCCCAGCCTCCGTACGGTCATCAGCCGCCCACGCCGGGTGGGCCCCCGCCGGTCTGACCGCACCGCCGCGGGCGGCTCGGGGCGTGACCTGAGCCGGCCCGGCGCGTGCGCCGCGCACTGGCGATCGGCGCTTGGGAGAGTGGCGGGGTGACCTCCCTGCTGGCCCGCCTGCCGTCCCTCGGGCCGGGACGGTCGACGGAGCGGCGCGGACCGGCCGCCCCCGTGCTCGCGGTGGCCACCACGCTGGCCGTCACGCTCACCGGCCTGCTCGGCCTCGGACTGGCGCTCGTCGTCGTCCAGACCCTCGACCCGGACGGCGGGCTGCCGGTCGGCTCCTCGGCCCGGCTGGCCGGTCAGCTCTGGCTGCTCGGCCAGGGCGGGGAGCTGGTGCTGCCCTCCGGTCCGCTCCGGCTGGCGCCGCTGCTGCTCACCGCGGGCATCGCCTGGGGGCTGAGCCGGGCGGCCGGCTCGGTGGTGGCGGTCCGGGAGCTCGGGGACCCCGGGCCGGTCGGCCGGGTGCTCGCCGTCGTCGTCGCGGTGCACACCGCGCTCACCGCCGCCCTGGCCCTGCTCGTCCGCACGCCGGGCGCCGACGTCGGGTGGCTCCGCACGATGCTCGGCGCGCTGGTGCTCGCCCTCGTCGCCGGCGGGCTGGGGGCGCTGCGCGACTCCGGGCTCAGCGCCGAGGTCGCCGACCGCTTCCCCGGCCCCGGCCGGGTGCTGGTCCGCGCCGCCGTCGCCGGCACCCTCGCGCTGGCCGCCTGCTGCACCGCGGTGGTCGCGGTCGCCCTCGCCGACGACGTCGACGGCGTCGGCCGGCTGGTCACCGGCCTCGGCGGCGCGAGCGCCGGCGCGGCGGGACAGGTCGGACTGAGCGTGCTGCTGCTGCCCAACGCGGCGGCCGCCGTGGTAGGCCTGGCCGCCGGCCCGGGGTTCCTGGTCGGCGCCGGCACCCTGGTGTCGGTCGGCGGGGTGACGCTGGGCAGCGTCCCCGCCCTCCCGCTGATGGCGGCGCTGCCCGACACCCAGGCGGTGCCGCTGCTGGCCTTCCTCTCCCAGGCGCTGCCGGCGCTGGCCGGGCTCGTCGCCGGCCTGGTGGTCGGCCGCCGGCTCGGCGACGCCGACGGCGGTGCGCTGACCGCGGCCCTGTGGGGGCTGGTCGGCGGCGTCGGGGTGGGCGTGCTGTCCGGCGCCCTGGTCTGGGTCGCCGGCGGCCGGCTGGGTGACGGCGGGCTCGCGGAGATCGGCGCCCCGGCGCTGGCGACCGGGCTGGCCGTCGCCGCGCAGGCCGGCCTGGTCGCCGCCCCGGTGGCCGCGGTCACCCGCTGGCGCAACCGCGGCTGAGGCGGCGGCGAGCCGGCGGGAGGGCGCGCGGCGAGCCGCCGGGTGGGCGCGGCTAGGGTTCCTGGACGTGCCCGTCGACGCGCCCGCCGTCCCCGGGGCCCGCCCCGCCCGGGCGCGGGTCGTCGTCCTGCTGTCCGGCACCGGCTCGCTCTGCGCCGCACTGCTCGCGGCGGCCGCCGCGCCGGACGCCCCGTTCGAGGTCGTCGCCGTCGGCTCGGACCGCCGGGACGCCGCGGGCCTGGCCACCGCGGGCGGGCTCGGCGTGCCGACCTTCGTGACGGCGCTGGCCGACCACCCCGACCGCGCCGGCTGGGACCGGGCGCTCGCCGCCGAGCTCACCGCCCGCCGTCCGGACTGGGTGGTGTCCGCGGGGTTCATGAAGCTGCTCGGTCCCGCCGTCCTCGGCGCCTTCCCCGCGCGGGTGCTCAACACCCACCCGGCACTGCTGCCCGCCTTCCCCGGGGCGCACGCCGTCCGCGACGCGCTGGCCGCCGGGGTGGGCACCACCGGCGCCACCGTCCACCTCGTCGACGCCGGCGTCGACACCGGCCCGGTGCTCGCTCAGCAGCCGGTGCCCGTGCTGCCCGGCGACGACGAGGCGACCCTGCACGAGCGGATCAAGACCGTGGAGCGCGAGCTCCTGGTCGCCACCCTGGCCGGCCTGGTGGCCGCCGGACCGCCCCCGACCGTCGTCCCTCCCGAGGAGAGCCCCCGATGACCGACCGCATCCCCGTCCGCCGCGCGCTGCTCGGCGTGTACGACAAGACCGGTGTCGAAGAGCTGGCCCGCGGGCTGGCCGCGGCCGGCGTCGAGCTGGTCAGCACCGGCGCCACCGCCGCCCGGATCGCCGCCGCCGGACTGCCGGTGACCCCGGTGGAGCAGGTCACCGGCTTCCCCGAGGCGCTCGACGGCCGGGTGAAGACCCTGCACCCGGCGGTGCACGCCGGCATCCTGGCCGACCGGCGCAAGCCCGACCACCTGCGCCAGCTCGAGGGGCTCGGCATCGCGCCGTTCGACCTGGTCGTGGTCAACCTGTACCCGTTCAGCGACACGGTCGCCTCGGGCGCCTCGCCCGACGAGTGCATCGAGCAGATCGACATCGGCGGCCCGGCGATGGTGCGGGCGGCTGCCAAGAACCACCCCTCGGTCGCGGTCGTCGTCGACCCGGGCCGGTACGCCGAGGTCGTCGAGGCCGTCACCGCCGGCGGGTTCTCGCTGGCCCAGCGGCAGGGGCTGGCCGCCGAGGCGTTCCGGCACACCGCCGCCTACGACGTGGCCGTCGCCTCCTGGATGGGCAACGTGCTGGCCCCGGACGACGAGAGCGGCTTCCCGGCGTGGGTCGGCGGCAGCTGGGAGCGCGCCGACGTGCTGCGCTACGGGGAGAACCCGCACCAGGGCGCCGCGCTGTACCGCAGCGGTCAGCCCGGGCTCGCCGACGCCGAGCAGCTGCACGGCAAGCCGATGTCCTACAACAACTACATCGACACCGACGCCGCCTGGCGGGCCGCGCACGATCACGACGACCCCTGCGTGGCGATCATCAAGCACGCCAACCCGTGCGGGATCGCGGTGGGCGCCGACATCGCCGCCGCGCACCGCAAGGCGCACGCCTGCGACCCGGTGTCGGCCTTCGGCGGCGTGATCGCGGCCAACCGCGAGGTCGACCTCACCCTCGCCGAGCAGGTCTCCGAGGTGTTCACCGAGGTCGTCGTGGCACCGTCGTTCACCGAGGACGCGCTGGGGGTGCTGACCCAGAAGAAGAACATCCGGCTGCTGCAGATGCCCGAGGCCCCGCGGCTGTCGATCGAGCTGCGGCCGGTGAGCGGCGGGCTGCTGCTGCAGACCGCCGACCGGATCGACGCCCCCGGCGACGACCCGACCAGCTGGACGCTGGCCACCGGTCAGCCGGTGGACGCCGCCGGCCTGGACGACCTGGTCTTCGCCTGGCGGGCGGTGCGCGCGGTGAAGAGCAACGCGATCCTGCTGGCCAGCGACAAGGCCACCGTCGGCGTCGGCATGGGCCAGGTCAACCGGGTCGACTCTGCCCGGCTCGCGGTCTCCCGGGCAGGGGAGCGGGCGGCCGGTTCGGTCGCGGCCTCCGACGCGTTCTTCCCCTTCGCCGACGGCCTGCAGGTGCTTCTCGACGCCGGGGTCAAGGCCGTCGTCCAGCCCGGCGGCTCGCTGCGCGACGAGGAGGTCGTCGCTGCCGCGGAGGCCGCCGGGGTGACGCTGTACCTGACCGGCACCCGGCACTTCGCGCACTGACGGAGGACCCCGCTGCCCCCACCCCTCGCGAGCTCGCGAGGCGTGGGGGCAGCGGGGTCCTCCGTGGCGTTCCCGTCCTGCCGGTTCGACCGGTCGGAAGGCCGCCGTCAGCAGCGGCGGCCGGGCCTCGGGTGCGTCATCAGGGCCTTGAGCGCGCCGAGGAACCCCAGGCCGGCCACCGCGGCGGTGAACCACCCGCCGACCGCCCAGTCCTGCAGGTCCCAGTCCGCATCTGCGAGCGGCACCAGCACGCCCGCGGCGACCACCAGGGTCACCAGCAGGGCCAGCGCGCCGAGGAACCGGTGCGCGCGGGCGGGCACGAAGAGCAGCAGCCCGAGCAGGAAGAGCGCCGCGCCGCCGAACACCACCGCCAGCGGCTGCCAGCTGTCGCGGTCGAGCAGCCGCTGCGGCTCGCCCAGGTCGTCGACCCCACCCCGCACCAGGTCCAGCCCGGTGTCCCCGCCGTTGACCCAGACCACCAGCAGGCTCACCCCGGCGGCGATCCCGGCGAGCAGCAGCAGCAGCCCGGCCAGCGTGTCGGCCCGGCGCACGACCACCGGCGCGTCCCGGTACTCCGGCCGGGTCGCGGTCCCGTCGTCGACCTGCCGGTCGCCCGGCCCGTCGTCCCAGGGCCCGGGCCGCCCGCCGTCGTCCGGCGGCCGGGGCGACGGGTAGAGGGTCGGTCCGACCACCGTGTCCTGCCGGGGGTCCGGTGCGCCGGTGTGCACCACCTCGGTCGGCTGGTCGGTCAGCGGGCCGGCGGGGTACGCGGTGCTGCCGTGCGGGGGGTCGGACCGGCGGTCGGGCTCGCTCATCGGGGGCCTCCTCCGCGCACGGACACCGGCGGTCCGTGCGTCTCTCGGTCCGTCGAGCCTAGGGCCGGGGCGGTCGTCGGGCAGACTGCACCGCGTGGCGGCGAGGACTCCGGACGGCGAGCTGGGCGCGGGCCGCGCCGACGGTGCGACCGGACCGGCCCGCCCGTCGCAGCCGTCGCGCCCGCTGCCGTCCCAGCGCCCGCCGCTGTACCTGCGCCGTCCCCTGCTCGCCGGCTTCCTGCGGCAGTGGCCGCTGCTGGTGGTGATCGTCACCGTCGGCGTCGGTCTGCTGCTCGTCGCGGTCGAGCGGTGGCGCAGCGGCCTGCTCCTGGTCGCGCTGGGGATGCTCGTCGCGGGGGCGTTCCGGGTGCTCCTGCCGGTGCGCCGGATCGGCTTCCTCGCCGTCCGCAGCCGGCCGGTCGACGTCGCCCTCAGCCTCGGCTCCGGGCTCGCCCTGGCCCTCGTCGTGCTGGCCATCCCACCCGACTGACCAGCGGTGCCGGGCCCCCGATGGCCGGACGACGGCGCGCGGGGCTAGGTTCAGGGGCATGGCAGAGCGGGCCCGGAACGGCAAGGTGACCGTCGTCGGCGCCGGTTTCTACGGCTCGACCACCGCGCTGCGGCTGGCGGAGTACGACGTGTTCGACACCGTCGTGCTGACCGACATCGTCGAGGGCAGGCCCGAGGGCCTCGCGCTGGACATCAACCAGTCGCGGCCGATCGAGGGCTTCGAGACCCGGGTGGTCGGGGTCGGGGGCGGCTCCTACGCCGGCACCGAGGACTCCGACGTCGTCGTCATCACCGCGGGCCTGCCCCGCAAGCCCGGCATGAGCCGGATGGACCTGATCGAGACCAACGCCGGCATCGTCCGCCAGGTCGCCGAGAACGTCGCGCAGACCTCCCCGGACGCCGTCGTCATCGTGGTGTCCAACCCGCTGGACGAGATGACGGCGCTGGCCCAGCTGGCCACCGGCTTCCCGAAGGCCCGGGTGATGGGCCAGGCCGGGATGCTCGACACCGCCCGGTTCACCGACAACGTCGCCTCCGAGCTCGGCGTCCCGGTCGCGTCGGTGCGCACCCTGACCCTCGGCTCGCACGGCGACACGATGGTGCCGGTGCCGTCCCGCTGCACCGTCGACGGCCGGCCGCTGGTCGACGTGCTGCCCGCCGACCGGATCGAGAATCTGGTGCAGCGCACCCGCAACGGCGGCGCCGAGGTCGTGGCCCTGCTGAAGACCGGGTCGGCCTACTACGCCCCGTCGGCGGCGGCGGCCCGGATGGCGCGTGCGGTGATCGAGGACTCCGGCGCGGTGATGCCCGTCTGCGCCTGGGTCGACGGCGAGTACGGCATCTCCGGGGTCTACCTGGGCGTGGAGGCCGAGATCGGCCGTGCAGGTGTGCGGAAGGTCGTCGAGGGCGACCTGTCCGACAGTGAGCTGGCGGGCCTGCGCGAGGCGGCGGAAGCCGTGCGCGCCAAGCAGGCCGACGTGGCCGACCTCTGAAGAAGGACCCTCCTGCCCCCCACCGCTCGCACGGGGACCCCGCAGCAGGGCCACGAGAGCACAAGGAGAAGAAGTCTGTGAGCAAGATCAAGGTCGAGGGCAAGGTCGTCGAGCTCGACGGCGACGAGATGACCCGGATCATCTGGCAGTTCATCAAGGACCAGCTGATCCTCCCGTACCTCGACGTCGACCTCGAGTACTACGACCTCGGCATCGAGCACCGCGACGCCACCGACGACCAGGTCACGGTCGACGCGGCCAACGCGATCAAGCAGCACGGCGTGGGCGTCAAGTGCGCCACGATCACCCCGGACGAGGCGCGGGTCGAGGAGTTCGGCCTCAAGCGCATGTACCGCTCGCCCAACGGCACGATCCGCAACATCCTCGGCGGCGTCATCTTCCGCGAGCCGATCATCATGCAGAACGTGCCGCGGCTGGTGCCGGGCTGGACCAAGCCGATCATCGTCGGCCGGCACGCCTACGGCGACCAGTACCGGGCCACCGACTTCACCTTCCCGTCCGCGGGCCGGCTGACGGTCACCTTCACCCCGGAGGACGGCTCGCAGCCGATCGAGCACGAGGTCTTCCAGGCCCCCGGTGCCGGCGTCTCGCTGTCGATGTACAACCTCGACGCCTCGATCTACGACTTCGCCCGTGCCTCGCTGAACTACGGCCTGGACCGCGGCTACCCGGTGTACCTGTCCACGAAGAACACGATCCTCAAGGCCTACGACGGCCGGTTCAAGGACATCTTCGAGGAGGTCTACCAGGCCGAGTTCGCCGGGAAGTTCAAGGAGGCCGGCATCACCTACGAGCACCGGCTCATCGACGACATGGTCGCCGCCTCGCTCAAGTGGGAGGGCGGCTACGTCTGGGCCTGCAAGAACTACGACGGTGACGTGCAGTCCGACACCGTGGCCCAGGGCTTCGGCTCGCTCGGCCTGATGACCTCGGTGCTGTCCACCCCGGACGGCCGCACGGTCGAGGCCGAGGCCGCCCACGGCACGGTGACCCGGCACTACCGGCAGCACCAGCAGGGCAAGGAGACCTCGACCAACCCCATCGCGTCGATCTTCGCCTGGACCCGGGGCCTGGCCCACCGCGGCAAGCTGGACGGCACCCCCGAGGTCACCCGGTTCGCCGAGACCCTGGAGAAGGTCTGCATCGACACCGTCGAGAGCGGCCAGATGACCAAGGACCTGGCGCTGCTGATCTCCAAGGACAGCCCGTGGCTGACCACCCAGGACTTCCTGGCGGCCATCGACGGCAACCTGAAGAAGGCCATGGCCTGATCAAGGACCCCGTCCTCCTCACCCCTCGCACGCTCGCGGTGAGCCTCTGGACGGGGCCTGGCCCGGCGGCCCCCTCGACCCACTGGTCGAGGGGGCCGTCGCGCGTCCGGCGCGGGTGTCAGCTGCCGAAGAGCTGGGTCCACCACGGGCCGCCGGCGCCCTCGGCCACCCCGACCCCGAGCCGGCCCAGCGAGCAGTCGAGCACGTTCTGCCGGTGGCCCGGGCTGGCCATCCACGCCGCCATCACCGCCGAGGCGTCCGGCTGCCCGGCGGCGATGTTCTCCGCCCGCGCGTAGCCGATGCCCGCCGCCCGCGCCCGGGCGAAGGGGTCCACGCCGCCCGGGTCGGTGTGCGCGAAGAAGCCGCGGTCGCGCATGTCGGCGCTGTGCGCCCGGGCGACCGCGGCCAGCGCGGCGTCGGCGGCCAGCGGACCGCACCCGGCCGCCGTCCGCTCGACGTTGACCAGGGCGAGCACCTGCCCCTCGGGACCGGGACCGGGGGCGGGCGGCAGGGCGGGAGCCGCCGGCGGGGGAGCGGGTGCCGGGGACGCCGGCGGAGCCGGGGCGGGAGCAGGGGCGGTGACCGGGGCCTCCGGTGCCGCCGGGGGAGCGGGGGGCGGGGTCGTGGCCGGCGCGCTGCTCGACGGGGTCACCGGCGACGGGACGGGCGGCGGGACGACGACCGGCGGGACGACCGGCGGCGGGACGACGACCGACGGGGCGGGCACCGCCGCGAGCGGGCCGGACGACGTCGACGCGGCGCCGGCCTGCCCGGACGCGGGGTCGGGCGAGCCAGGCAGCCCGGCCCCACCGAGCGCGGCGGTCAGCGCGACCGCGGCGACCGTGCCGGAGAGCGCCAGCGGAGCCCAGGACCGGCGCCCGGGTGCGGGCGACCGGGCGGGGCGGGGGGACACCCCGTCATCCTCCCCCCGCGGGACGGCGGTGGTCGCCCGGCGAGGGTGCCCGGGTGCGTTCGGTCACCGCGGCGCCGGCGGCGGAACACCCGGCCGGGTGGCTGCGGTTGGTCCACCGAGGTCTGCGCCCTGCCGCAGCCACTACCGTTGTCCGCCACGGGACGGTCCCGTCGGAGCACCATAGCTGGGAGGCGCACGCCGCTCGTGAGCGACGTATGGCTCAACATCGTCATGGTGGTCGCCTTCGTGCTGATCGGCGGCGCCTTCTCCGGCGCCGAGATCGCACTGGTGTCCCTCCGGGAGTCCCAGGTCCGCGCGCTGGCCGAGACCGGCCGCCGCGGGCAGGCGCTGGACAAGCTGCTGCGCGACCCCAACCAGTTCCTCGCCGCCGTCCAGGTCGGCGTCACCCTCGCCGGCTTCTTCTCGGCCGCGTTCGGCGCCAGCACGCTGTCCGGGCCGCTGGCCGACTGGGGCGTCGACGGCCTCGGCCTGTCCCGCAACCTCGCCGACCCGCTGGCCTTCGTCGCCGTCACCATCGCGATCAGCTACCTGTCGCTGGTCGTCGGCGAGCTGACGCCCAAGCGGCTGGCCCTGCAGCGGGCCGAGGGCTTCTCGCTGGTCGTTGCCGCGCCGCTCAACGCCATCGCCAAGGCGTTCCGGCCGATCATCTGGTTCCTGTCCCAGTCGACCAACGTGCTGGTGCGGCTGCTCGGCGGCGACCCCAAGGCCAGCGGCGAGTCGATCAGCCAGGAGGAGCTGCGGGACCTGGTCGCGGCGCACGAGTCGCTGTCCAGCGACGAGCGCCGGCTCATCGACGAGGTGTTCCGGGCCGGTGACCGCGAGGTGCGCGAAGTGATGACGCCGCGCACCGAGGTGCACTTCCTCGAGGCGAGCATGACCGCCAGCCGCGCGGCCAAGCAGGTCGCGGACTCGAACTGGTCGCGCTACCCGGTCGCCGGCCGCAACGAGGACGACGTCGTCGGCTTCGTGCACGTGCGCGACCTGCTGCTGCCCAACCACCCGGCCGGCCGCGCCGCGACCGTCGGCGACCTGGTGCGCGAGGTGAAGCAGCTGCCCGGCACCGCCGGGGTGCTCACCGCGCTGTCCCAGATGCGCAAGGAGAACCGGCACTTCGCGATCGTGGTCGACGAGTACGGCGGCACCGACGGGATCGTCACCCTCGAGGACCTCATCGAGGAGGTCATCGGCGACATCTACGACGAGTACGACGCCGACGTGACGCCGGACAACGAGGAGCCCGCGGAGGGCCCGCACGAGGTCGACGGCCTGTGGAACCTCGACGACTTCGCCGAGGCGACCGGCCTGCACCTGACCGAGGGGCCCTACGAGACGGTCGCCGGGTACGTGCTGGCCCACCTCGGCCGGCTGCCGGTGGTCGGCGACACGGTCGCCGTCGAGGGCCGCACGCTCACCGTGCTCGAGCTCGACGGCCGGCGGATCGCCCGGATCTCGGTCAGCGCCGCCCCCCAGCCGGCGGACGCCGACGCCGACGCCCCCGCAGGCACCAGCGCCCCCTGACGACCCCCGGACGCCGAAGATGGCCATGTTCGCCCCCAGTGGGGGGCGAACATGGCCATCTCTGCGGAGGGCGCCGTCAGCGCCGGGTGAACTCCCAGGCGTCGGCGACGATCGTCGCCAGCTCGGTGTGCACCGGCGCCCAGCCGAGGTCGGCGTGGATCCGCGCGGAGCTGGCCACCAGCCGCGCCGGGTCGCCGGCCCGCCGCTCGCCGACGACCACCGGCAGCGGGTGCCCGGTGACGGTGCGGACGGCGTCGACCATCTCCTGCACCGAGAAGCCGGTGCCGCTGCCCAGGTTGTAGACCCGGTGCTCGCCGGCGGCCGGCGCGGGCAGCGCCAGCAGGTGCGCGGCGGCCAGGTCGGACACGTGCACGTAGTCACGGATGCAGGTGCCGTCGGGCGTCGGGTAGTCGTCGCCGTAGACGGTGAGCGCCTCGCGGGTGCCGGCGGCGACCTGCAGCGCGATCGGGATGAGGTGGGTCTCGGTGGCGTGCCGCTCGCCGCGGCCGAACGCGGCCCCGCCGACGTTGAAGTACCGCAGGCTCACCGCGGCGAAGCCGTGCGCCACCGCGTAGGAGGTGAGCATCGCGTCGACGGCGAGCTTGCTGGCCCCGTAGGTGTTGGTCGGCCGGGTCGGCGCGGTCTCCGGGATCGGCACCTCGTCGGGCTCGCCGTAGGTGGCCGCGGTGGAGGAGAAGACGATCCGGCGGCAGTCGGCGGCCCGCATCGCCTCCAGCAGCGCCAGCGACCCGCCGACGTTGTTCTGCCAGTACAGCTCCGGGGACTGCTGGCTCTCCCCGACCAGGCTCTTGGCCGCGAAGTGCAGCACCGCCTCGGGGGAGACCTCCGCGAGCACCGGGGCCGAGTCGTGCAGCGAGGCCTGCACGAAGTGCGCCCCGGCCGGGACGGCGTCCCGGTGGCCGGTGCTCAGGTCGTCGAGCACGGTGACCTCGTGCCCCGCCTCGAGCAGGGCCGCGGTGACTACGCTGCCGATGTACCCGGCGCCGCCGGTGACGAGAACGCGCATGTCGCCAGCCTAGTTACGCCGGTCCAGGCCCCCGCCGACCGGTCGCAGGAGGGATCACCGTGGTCAGCGCACGCCCCGCCGTCGCCGCGATGCCGGCGTACCGGCCCGGCCGCAACCCCGCCGACCTGGCCCGGGAGATCGGCGTCGACCGGGCGGTGAAGCTGGCCAGCAACGAGGTCGCGTTCCCGCCGCTGCCCGCCGTGCTGCAGGCCGTCGCCACGACGGCGGGGGAGACCAACCGGTACCCCGACAACGGTGCCACCGTGCTCACCGCGGCGCTGGCCGAGCGGTACCGGGTGGCCCCGGAGCAGGTCGCCGTCGGCTGCGGCGCGGTCACCGTCTGCCAGCAGCTGGCGCAGGCCTACACCGAGCCGGGCTCCAGCATCGCCTTCGCCTGGCGGTCCTTCGAGATGTACCCGCTGCTCGCTCAGGTCGCCGGTGCCGGCACCCGGCCGGTGCCGCTCGTCCCGGGCGCCGACGGCGGCTCGCCGGACACCCACGACCTCACCGCGCTGGCCGCGGCCGTCGACGAGGACACCCGGCTGGTGTTCGTCTGCAACCCCAACAACCCCACCGGGACGGCGGTGCGGCGGGCCGGGCTCGAGCGGTTCCTGGACTCGGTCCCGGACACGGTGCTGGTCGTGCTGGACGAGGCCTACCGCGAGTTCGTCACCGACCCCGACGTCCCCGACGGCGTGGAGCTGATGCGGGGGCGGCCCAACGTGGCGGTGCTCCGCACGTTCTCCAAGGCCTGGGGCCTGGCCGGCCTGCGGGTCGGCTACCTGCTGGCCGAGGACCCCGCGGTGGCCGACGCGGTCCGCCGCACCCAGGTGCCGTTCAGCGTCTCCAGCCTGGCGCAGGCCGCGGCGGTCGCCGCGCTGGCCAGCGAGGACGAGGTCCGCCAGCGCTGCGCCGCCGTGGTGGCCGAGCGCGGCCGGCTCACCGAGGAGCTGCGCCGCCGCGGCCTGCCGGTGGCCGACAGCCAGGCCAACTTCGTCTGGCTGCCGCTGGGGGAGCGCACCGCCGAGGTCGCCGCCGCCCTGGAGGCGCGGGCGGTGATCACCCGGCCCTTCGCCGGCGAGGGGCTGCGGGTGTCGATCGGCACACCCGAGGAGGACGACGTCTTCCTCGGCGCGCTGGACGCCGTCCTGACCAGCGAGCCTGCAGGACGGCCGAGCACCTGAGCCGGGACGCGTGGGGCGCGTGGTTCGATGTCCGACGTGCCACTTCCCCGCGTGCTGTCCGGCATCCAGCCGACGGCGGACTCCTTCCACCTCGGCAACCTCCTGGGTGCGCTGAAGCAGTGGGTGGCCCTGCAGGACGACCACGAGGCCTTCTACTGCGTCGTCGACCTGCACGCGATCACCGTCGAGCAGCCCGACCCGGCGGTGCTCCGGCAGCGCACGCTGGTCTCGGCGGCCCAGCTGCTGGCCCTGGGCGTCGACCCCGACCGCAGCGCGCTCTTCGTGCAGAGCCACGTCCCCGAGCACACCCAGCTGTCCTGGGTGCTGGAGTGCCTGACCGGCTTCGGTGAGGCCAGCCGGATGACCCAGTTCAAGGACAAGAGCCAGCGGGAGGGCGCCGGCACGACGTCCGTGGGGCTGTTCACGTACCCGGTGCTGCAGGCCGCCGACATCCTGCTGTACCAGGCCCAGCGGGTTCCGGTGGGAGAGGACCAGCGCCAGCACCTGGAGCTGACCCGCGACCTGGCCACCCGGTTCAACAGCCGGTACGGCGACACGTTGACCCTGCCCGAGGCCTACATCCCGCCGGGTGCGGCGAAGGTCCTGGACCTCCAGTCGCCGGACAAGAAGATGAGCAAGAGCCTGCCCCCGGCCGGCTGCATCAACCTGCTCGACGACCCGAAGGTCACCGCCAAGCGGATCCGGTCGGCGGTCACCGACACCGGGCGCGAGGTCGTCGCCGACCCGGTCGGGAAGCCGGGGGTGACCAACCTGCTGACGATCCACGCCGCGCTCTCCGGTCAGACCGTCCCGCAGCTGGAGGAGCACTTCGCCGGCCGGGGCTACGGCGACCTCAAGAAGGAGCTGGCCGAGGTGGTCACCGAGGCGCTGGCCCCGGTCCAGGCGCGCACCGCCGAGCTGCTGGCCGACCCCGCCGAGCTGGGACGGGTGCTGGCCGCCGGCGCCGCGCGCGCCCGCGAGGTGGCCGCCCCGACGCTGGCCGCGGTGTACGACCGGGTGGGCTTCCTGCCGGCCGGTGGAGGACCGCGGGCATGACCGGCCGGCCGCTCCGCGCGGACGACACGTTCGTCCACCGCCCCGTCGGAGCGCTGCGGACGCCGTCGGAGACCGCCGTCCTCGGCGTGGTCGTGTCGATCCCCGACCCCTGGGCCCAGCTGCTGGTGGAGTGGCGCGGCAAGTGCGGGGACCCGCAGGCCTCCCTCGTCCCGCCGCACGTGACGCTGCTGCCGCCCACCGAGGTGCCCGTCGGCCGCCGGCCGGCGATCAGCGCGCACCTGGCCCGGGTCGCGGCCGGCCACCCGCCCTTCGACATGCACCTGGCCGGCACCGACACGTTCCGGCCGGTGTCCGAGGTCGTCTACGTCGCGGTGGCCGGGGGGACGACCGAGTGCGCGCGGATAGCCACCGACGTCCGCACCGGCCCGCTGGCCCGCGAGCTGGCGTTCCCGTACCACCCGCACGTCACCGTGGCCCACGACGTCCCCGCGGACATGCTCGACCTCGCCCACGCCGGGCTGTCCGACCTCGAGGCCCAGTTCCGGGTCGCCTCGTTCACCGAGTTCGAGCAGCTGCCCGACGGGGCCTGGGCGGTGGCGCGGGAGTACCCGCTCACCGGCGCCCCCTCCCGGCCGTAGCCGTCGGCGCCCCGTCCCGCCCGCCGGGCGGGGACGATCACGACCGCCCAGACTCGACCCGGTGAGCAACCCGGTCGGCCGCCTCGTCGCCGCGGCCCGCCGACGGCTGCGCACCCAGCGGGACCGGCGCCCGTGGCTGGACCACCTCGTGCACGCCGGCGGGCACTACAACCGCGTGCAGGGCGACCTGCTGGCCTCCGGGGTCACCTACTACGTGTTCCTGGCGCTGTTCCCGGTGCTGCTGCTGGTCGCCTCGATCGCCGGGTTCGTGCTGTCGGGGAACGCGGCGCTGGAGCAGCGGCTGGTGACCGGCATCCGGGACGCCGTCCCCGGCTCGACCGGCGCCGACCTCGCCGAGCAGGCCAGCGGGGCGATCGACCGGGCCACCACCTTCGGGCTGATCGGCCTGGCCGGGTTCTTGTTCGTCGGGCTCGGCGCGATGGACAAGCTGCGGGTCGGGATGGACGTCGTCTGGCGCGGCCGGCCGGACCCGCCGGACTTCCTGGCCGACCGGGTCGAGGACCTCGGAGCGCTGCTCGGGCTCGGTGCCGCGGCGGCGGTGAGCATCGCGCTGACCACCAGCGCCACGGGCGCGTCGTCCCGGGTGCTGGACCTGCTCGGCCTGGCCGACGCGCCGGGCACGTTCCTGCTCACCGCCGCGGTGGCCATCGCGCTGGCGCTCGTCGGGGACACCCTGGTGTTCCTGTGGCTGCTCAAGGGCGTGCCCGGCAACCCCTTCGGCGTGCGTCAGCTGCTGCCCGGGGCGGTGTTCGGCGCGGTGGGCTTCGAGGTGCTCAAGCTCGCCGGCAACTGGTACCTGACCCGGATCGGGGAGAACGTCACCGCGCAGACCCTCGGCGGCTTCGTCGGCCTCATCGTGTGGATCAACGTGGTGGCCCGGTTCGCCTTCTACACGGCGGCGTGGACGGCGACGATCCCGGCGATCGAGCACGCCACCGCCCTGGTCCCGCACGGACCGGCCGGGCCGACGCCGCTGCCGGACGTCGCCCTGGTCAGGGAGCGGGGTGCGGGGCCGGGTCCGCTGCGGGTGGCGGGGGTCCTGCTGGCGGCCGGTGCCCTGGCGGGTGCGGCGGCGAGCCGGCTGCTGCCGCGGGCGCTGCTGCGCCGGCGGGCCGACCGCCGTCCGACGGCGGGCCGGTGACCGCCGGGTCGACCGGCACCGGGCGCAGCGCTCTGCGGCGGCCCAGCACGGTGGCGGCCACGACCAGCACCGCCCCGCCGCCGAGCGCGACCGGCAGCAGGGGCACCGGGCCGTCGTCGTCGGCGGGCGGCGCCGCGGCCGGGGCCGTCGACCGGGGGGCCGGGGCGGCGTCGGCCGGCGCGGGCGCGGTCGTGGCGGCGGGGGTCGGCGTCGGTGCGGGGGTCGCCGGCACCTCGCCGGGGTCGACCAGCCGGCCGATGCCGCCGGCCCCGGGCGCGGTGCTGAAGCCCCAGTCCAGCAGCCGGGTCGCCTGCTCCAGCTCGTGCACCGGACGGCGCTCGGCCTGCATCAGGCTCACCACCAGCCGCCGGCCGCCGCGCTCCGCGGCGACCACGAACGTGTGCCGGGCGGCGTCGGTGAAACCGGTCTTGCCGCCGAGGGTCCCGGGGTAGGTCGACAGCAGGGTGTTGTGGTTCTGGATCTGGTAGCCCCACGCCCGGCCGGCGACGTCGGGCACGAAGGCCGAAGGGGTCTGCAGCACCCCGAGGGTGTACGGGTCGGCCACCAGCTGACGGAGCACCAGCGCCAGGTCGTAGGGGGAGGACGACTGCCCGGCGACGTCCAGCCCGGACGGCGTGCCCGCCACGGTGTCGTAGGCGCCCAGCCGCTCGGCGGTGGCGTTCATCGCCGCCAGCGTCGCGTCGACCCCGCCGGCGGCGCGGGCCAGCGCGTTGGCCGCGTCGTTGCCCGACTGCATGACCAGCGCCCGGAACAGCAGGTCGACGGAGTACTGCCCGCCGGCCAGCAGGCCCACCCGGCTGCCCTCGATGGCCTCGTCCTCCACCGTGCCCGCCACCACCAGGGCCGGGTCCAGCGTGGGCGCCAGGGTGAGCAGGGTCAGCGTCTTGAGCGTGCTGGCCGGGTAGTAGCGGCCGTGCGGGTCCTGCGCCGCCAGCACCGCCCCGGTGCCGAGGTCGGCCACCAGCCAGCCCTTCGCGTCGATGCCCGCGGGCAGCGCCGGGGTGCCGCTGGCGGTCACCAGGCCGCGGGTGTCCAGCGCCTCGCCACCGACCGTGCTGCCGTCGGGCGCGCTGCCCTGCGGCGGTGGCCCGGCGTAGGGCGCGGCCGGGGTGGGCGCGGACGGGTCGACGGTCGGCCGGGCGCCGTCGGCGAGCGCCGGGCCCGGCGTGCCGAGCAGCAGGGTCGCCGCGACGAGCACCGCAGCCGCCGGGCGGCGCAGCGGGAGGTGTCGGCGCACCCCCGGACGCTAACCCGCCGGACGGGGGAGTTCTCGGGGAGCGGCGTGGCGGCGGTCTCAGCGGTGTCCCGGCAGCGTGTGGGCGGTGTTGCCCGTTGGCAACGATCGGGTCTCTATCCGCTCCGGGGCTGCCGCGGGCGCCGGGGCCGCGGTTAGCGTGCCGGGGTCGCCGCTGCCTGGCCGGCCCGCCCCGAGCGGGAACGCCGGACGGCGGGGGAAGCCTGGAACACACCGCACCGGGGCGCGGCCGGCCGACGGCCGGCGGCGCCCTCTCAGAGAGGAGACCGTCTTGCGCCGAGTGCGTGGGATGAAGGCCGCAGCCCTGCTGCTGGCCGGGAGCATGGCCCTGGCGGCCTGCGCCAGCGACGAGGACGACAGCGCGAGCGGCGGCGGCGGCGGCGACAGCAGCGCCAGCAGCGACCTGCAGGTCGGTCTCGCGTACGACACCGGCGGCCGCGGCGACAAGTCGTTCAACGACTCCGCCTACGCCGGCGTCGAGGCGGCCGTCGAGTCCCTGGGTGGCGACACCGCGGAGGACATCGAGGAGGTCAGCCCGAACGACGACGGCTCCGACCGCGCCGAGATCCTCGCCCAGCTCGCCGAGGCCGGCTACAACCCGGTCATCGCGGTCGGGTTCGCCTACGACGACACCATCGCCGAGGTGGCGGCCGACTACCCGGACACCACCTTCGCGCAGGTCGACGGCTCGGTGGACTCCCCGGAGTTCAAGGGCGACAACGTCACCGGGCTGCTGTTCGCCGAGGAGCAGGGCTCGTTCCTGGCCGGCGTCGCCGCGGCGCTGAAGACCACGACCAACCAGGTCGGCTTCGTCGGCGGTGTCGAGACCTCGCTGATCCAGAAGTTCGAGGCTGGCTTCGTCGCCGGTGCGCAGGCGGTCAAGCCCGACATCGTCGTCCAGCGGCAGTACATCTCGCCCGCCGGTGACTTCTCCGGCTTCAGCGACCCGGCCCGCGGTCAGATCGTCGCCCAGGGCATGTTCGACGGCGGCGCCGACATCGTCTACCACGCGGCCGGTGGTTCCGGTCAGGGCGTGTTCGAGGCCGCGGCCGCCGCCGGCAAGCGCGCCATCGGCGTCGACTCCGACCAGTACGAGACCGTCGGCGACCCGGCGCTGCAGGCCGTGATCATGACCTCGATGCTCAAGCGGGTCGACAACGCCGTCGAGGCGTTCATCACCAGCTACAGCGAGGACTCGGTCGAGGGCGGCACCGACATCGTCAACGACCTCAGCACCGAGGGCGTCGGCCTGTCCTACTCAGGTGGCTTCATCGACGACATCAAGACCCAGATCGACGAGTACGCCACCCAGATCACCGACGGTTCCATCGAGGTCCCCACGACCCCGTGACCCGCTCGTCCTGAGCAGCACGGACGCGGCGGGCCCGGGGGCGGTACACGCCCCTGGGCCCGCCGTTTTCCGTGTGTACCGTCTCCGCGTCGGACGACCACACCGCCCGACGCCCGCGCGGCAGGAAGACCTCCGGTCCCGCGACCCCGGTCCCGAGACCCACCCGGCACCCAGGAGGACCCGTTGAACCAGTCGGCACCGCTGGCGGTCGAGCTGCGCGGCATCACCAAGCGCTTCCCCGGCGTGGTGGCGAACAAGGACATCGAGCTGCGCGTCCGGCGCGGTGAGGTGCACGCCATCGTGGGCGAGAACGGCGCCGGCAAGTCGACGCTGATGAAGACGCTGTACGGCATGCACCGCCCCGACGAGGGCGAGATCCTGCTCGACGGCCGGCCGGTCAGCTTCCGGAGCCCGGCCGACGCGATCGCCGCCGGCGTCGGCATGGTGCACCAACACTTCATGCTGGCCGACAACTTCACCGTGCTGGAGAACGTCGTGCTCGGCAGCGAGCCGACCAGGGGCATGCGGCTGGACCGCGCCGAGGCGCGTCGCCGCATCCGGGACATCTCGGACCGCTACGCGCTCGGCCTGGACCCCGACGACCTGGTCGAGGACCTCGGCGTCGGCGACCGGCAGCGGGTCGAGATCGCCAAGGTGCTCTACCGCGGCGCCACCACGCTGATCCTCGACGAGCCGACCGCCGTGCTGGTGCCGCAGGAGGTCGACGAGCTGTTCGGCAACCTCGCCGAGCTCAAGCGCGAGGGCCTCACCGTCATCTTCATCTCGCACAAGCTCGACGAGGTGCGCAAGGTCGCCGACGCCATCACCGTCATCCGGCGCGGCACCACCGTCGGCGAGGCCGACCCGCGGACGACGACGGCCAAGCAGCTGGCCGAGATGATGGTCGGCTCCGAGCTGCCCACCCCGCAGACCCGCACCGCCACCGTCCGGGACACCGCGGTGCTGCAGCTGACCGGCGTCACCGTGGCCACGCCCGGCGGCCGGCCGGCGGTCGACGACGTCTCGCTGACCGTCCGCGAGGGCGAGGTCGTGGGCATCGCCGGCGTCGAGGGCAACGGCCAGGCCGAGCTGGTCGACGCGATCATGGGACTGCGCCCGCTGGCCGCCGGCACCGTCGTGCTGGGCACGGACGACATCACCTCGTGGAGCACCCGGCGCCGCCGCGAGGAGGGGCTCGGCTTCATCCCCGAGGACCGGCACCGCCAGGGCATGCTGCTCGAGGCCCCGCTCTGGGAGAACCGCATCCTCGGCCACCAGACCCGGCCGCCGGCGGTGAAGGGCGCCTTCATCGACCGCAAGGCCGCCCGGTCGGACACCGAGCGGATCATGCGCGACTACGACGTCCGCGCCCCCGGGCCGGACACCCTGGCCGTCGCCCTGTCCGGCGGCAACCAGCAGAAGCTCATCGTCGGGCGGGAGATGAGCGCCCGGCCGCGGCTGCTCATCGCCGCCCACCCGACCCGGGGGGTCGACGTCGGCGCCCAGTCGGTCATCTGGGAACTGCTCAAGGACGCCCGTGCGGAGGGGATGGGGATCGTGCTGATCTCGGCCGACCTGGACGAGCTCATCGGCCTGTCGGACACGCTGCACGTCATGCTGCGCGGCGCGCTGGTGGCGACGCTGGACCCCGGCCACCTGACCCCGGAGGAGCTGGGCAGCCACATGACCGGTGCCGGGGACAACGCCGTGGGTGCCGCGTGAACGTCCTCCGCCGCGCGCGGCTGGCGCTGCTCGCCCCGCTGCTGGCCATCGTCGTCGCGCTGGCAATCTCCGCGCTGGTCATCCTGCTCATCGGCGAGGACCCGCTCGCCGCGCTGCGGGTGATGGTCGACTTCGGTGACAGCCCGAGCCAGCAGACCCAGGCCATCGTGGTCGTCCTCAACCGCGCCGTGCCGCTGTTCCTGGCCGGTCTCGCCGTCTCCGTGGCCTTCCGGATGGGCCTGTTCAACATCGGCGTCGAGGGCCAGTACCGGCTGGCGACGATCCTGGCCGCCGCGGCCGGTGCCGCCGTCTCGCTGCCGGCGCCGCTGCACGTCGCGCTGATCGTCGTGGTGGCCATGCTGGTCGGCGCGTTCTGGGCCGGCATCGTCGCCGTCCTCAAGGTCACCCGCGGGGTCAGCGAGGTGATCAGCTCGATCATGCTGAACTTCATCGCCCTCGGGACGGCGTCGTTCCTGCTCACCGGGCCGCTGCGGGGGAGCCGCGAGGGCTCGTCGATCATCACCACCGAGGAGGTCCCGGAGTCCGGCCGGTTCCCCGACCTCAACGGCGTGCTGGGTGCGCTCGGGCTCGCCGAGCCGCGCACCGAGCTGTACGGGTTCCTGCTGGTCGCGGTGGTCGTCGGCGTGGTCGTCGCGGTGCTGATCAAGCGCACCCGGTTCGGCTTCGACCTGCGGGCCAGCGGCCTGTCGCCGTCCGCGGCCACCGCCAGCGGCGTCGACGCCCGCGGCATGGTGGTCAAGACCATGCTCATCTCCGGCGCGATCGCCGGGCTGATCGGGCTGCCGGACCTGCTCGGGGCGCAGTACAGCTACGGCACCGAGTTCACCGCGGGGCTGGGCTTCCTCGGCATCGCGGTGGCCCTGCTCGGGCGCAACACCCCGGTCGGCATCGCGCTGGGCGCGCTGCTGTTCGCCTTCCTCGACCGGGCCGCGATCCCGCTGCAGTTCGCCGACATCCCCGCCTCGGTGGTCACGATCATCCAGGGCACGATCGTGCTCGCCGTGGTCGTCGCCAACGAGATCGCCCGCCGGCTGACCCGCAACCAGGCCGAGCGGGGCAACGCGGTCGCCCCGCCGACCACCGGCGACGGCAGCACCGGCGGCGGCCAGGGCCCCGGTGGCGGCCCGCCGCCGGACGACGGCCCCGGCTCGGGCACCGGCCCCGGGCTCCGCACGGCGACCGGGGACGCCGGCCGCACCGACCAGCCGCAGGGAGCGAAGGCATGAGCACCGCGATCGCACCGGCGGCCGGCCGCGGCGCGCTGACCGACCGGCTGCTCGGCGGCAACCGCTCGCGCCGCCTGCTGGTGCTCGCCGTCGGCCTGCTGCTGGTCTTCTCCGTGGTCCGGGTGGTGTCCGGCGAGGAGGCGCTCACCTCGTCGTCGACCTTCGCCGCGGCGCTGCTGCTCGCCGTCCCGCTGGCGCTGGTGGCCCTCGGCGGCCTGTTCTCCGAACGCGCCGGCGTGGTCAACATCGGCCTCGAGGGCATGATGATCCTGGGCACCTGGGGCGCCGGGTTCGCCGGCTACCAGTGGGGCTGGGCCGGCGCGCTCGTCGGCGGGGCGGTGTGCGGCGCCCTCGGCGGCCTGCTGCACGCGGTCGCCACGGTGACCTTCGGCGTCGACCACGTGGTGTCCGGTGTGGCGATCAACATCCTCGCCGCCGGCGTCGTCCGCTTCCTGTCCGAGCTGCTCTACACCGACAACGAGGCCGGTGGCGGCGTCACCCAGTCCCCGCCGCTGTCGTCCCGGCCGCCGAGCTTCTCGCTGCCGGTGCTGTCCTCGGGGCCGGACCTGCTCGGCGACCTGGAGTCCCGGCACTGGTTCCTGCTGTCGGACCTGGCCGGCCTGCTGCGCGGCCTCACCAACGGCGTCGGGGTGCTGACCTTGCTGGCCGTGCTGATGATCCCGGCGGCCTACCTGCTGCTGTGGCGCACCGCGTTCGGTCTCCGGCTGCGGTCCTGCGGGGAGAACCCGGCCGCCGCGGACTCCCTCGGCGTGCCGGTCTACCGGATGAAGTACATCGCCGTGGTGATCTCCGGCGCGCTGGCCGGGCTCGGCGGGGTGTTCCTGGTGTTCATCGCCAACATCTACCGCGAGGGGCAGACCGGCGGCCGCGGCTTCATCGGCCTGGCTGCGCTCATCTTCGGCAACTGGCGCCCCGGTGGCCTGGCCGCCGGTGCCGGGCTGTTCGGCTTCGCCGACGCCCTGCAGCTGCGCAGCCGGACGGCGGTGGTCGCACTGCTGCTGCTGGTGGCGCTGCTCCTGGCGGCGGTCGCGGTCTGGCAGGCCATGCGCCGGAAGGTGGTGCCGGCGGTGCTGGCGGCGGCCTTCGGCGTGGCTGCCCTGGTCGGCTTCCTGACCATCGAGCGGCTGCCCGAGGGGATCGTCTTCTTCACCCCGCACCTGATCACGCTGCTGGTCCTGTCGCTGGCGTCCCAGCGATTGCGCCCGCCCAAGGCCGACGGCCTGGTCTACCGACGAGGAGAACACTGATGGCAGCCGACCGGCGCACGCGGGCGGCCGCGGTGCCCGACCTCGACTGGGACGCGCTGCGCGTTGCGGCGCGCGAGGCGATGACCCACGCCTACGCGCCCTACTCGCAGTTCCCGGTGGGCGTGGCCGGCCTGGTCGACGACGGCCGGGTGGTCACCGGCTGCAACGTGGAGAACGCCTCCTACGGCCTGGGGCTGTGCGCCGAGTGCGGCATGGTCAGCGACCTGGCCCGCACCGGTGGCGGCCGGCTGGTGGCGGTGGCCTGCGTCGGGGGTGACGGGCGGCCGCTGATGCCGTGCGGGCGGTGCCGGCAGCTGCTGTGGGAGCACGGCGGCGCCGAGATGCTCATCGAGACGGTGTCGCTGGGCATCGTGCCGATGCGCGAGGTGCTGCCCGACGCCTTCGGCCCGGACGACCTCGTCGCCGCGGCGGAGCGCCCGAGCGGACAGGGGCGTGAGCATCGCAGCGAGGAACGAGCGAGGAGCGGAGCGCCCCGCGGGAGCGAGCCGGTAATCCGGTGACCGCGCCGTTCGACGCCATCGACGTCATCCGGGCCAAGCGCGACGGCGCCCCGCTGTCGGCCGAGCAGATCCGCTGGGTCATCGGCGCCTACACGCGGCGCGAGGTGCCCGACGAGCAGATGAGCGCGCTGCTGATGGCGGTGTTCTTCCGCGGCATGTCCGCCGACGAGCTCGCCGTGTGGACCCAGGCGATGATCGACTCCGGTGTCCGCAAGGACCTCTCCTCGCTGGGCCGGCCCACCGCCGACAAGCACTCGACCGGCGGCGTCGGCGACAAGGTCACCCTGCCGCTGGCCCCGCTGGTCGCGGCCTGCGGGGTGGCGGTGCCACAGCTGTCCGGCCGCGGGCTGGGCCACACCGGCGGCACGCTGGACAAGCTGGAGGCGGTGCCGGGCTGGCGGGCGTCGCTCACCGACGAGGAGTACGTCGCCCAGCTGCGGGACGTCGGTGCGGTCATCTGCGCCGCCGGCAACGACCTGGCCCCGGCCGACAAGGTGCTGTACGCGCTGCGCGACGTCACGGGCACGGTCGAGTCCATCCCGCTGATCGCCAGCTCGATCATGAGCAAGAAGATCGCCGAGGGCGCCGACGCGCTGGTGCTGGACGTGAAGACCGGCTCCGGGGCGTTCATGCGCGACCCGGACGACGCCCGGACCCTGGCCCGCACGATGGTCGGGCTGGGCGAGGCGGCCGGGGTGCGCACCGTGGCCCTGGTGACGGCGATGGACCGGCCGCTGGGCCGGGCCGCGGGCAACGCGGTCGAGGTCGCCGAGTCCGTCGAGGTGCTCGCCGGGGGCGGGCCGGCCGACGTCGTCGAGCTGACCCTCGCCCTGGCCCGGGAGATGCTGGCCGGCGTCGGGCGGGACGACGTCGACCCCGCCGACGCCCTCGCCGACGGCCGCGCGATGGACGTGTGGCGGCGGATGATCGCCGCCCAGGGCGGGGACCCCGACGCCGCGCTGCCGCAGCCCGCCGAGCGGCACGTGGTGACCGCCCCGGCAACCGGCACGCTGACCCGGCTGGACGCGTACGCGCTCGGCGTCGCCGCCTGGCGGCTGGGGGCGGGCCGGGCGCGCAAGGAGGACCCGGTGTCCGCCGCTGCCGGGGTCGTCTGGACCGCCGGGGTGGGGGACCGGGTGACCGCCGGCCAGCCGCTGCTGGAGCTGCAGACCGATGACGCCGCCCGGATCCCGCGGGCGCTGGAGGCGCTGGAGGGGGCCATCGGGGTCGACACCGACGACCAGCCGCTGCCGCTGGTCATCGACCGGATCTCTTGACGGAGGACCCCCTCGCCCCCCACCACTCGCACGCTCGCGGCGGGACCCTGCGAGGGGGCCACAGGCCGGTGGAGGAGACTGTCGGCTCGTGAGCCGCCCGTCGACCGTGTCCGCGCCGGTCCTGAGCCCGCTGGACCCCGACGCCGCCATCTCGGTGCGGGGCCTGGTCAAGCGCTACGGCGACCGCAACGCCGTCGACGGTCTGGACCTCGACATCGCGCGCGGTGAGATCTTCGCGCTGCTGGGCCCCAACGGCGCCGGCAAGACGACCACCGTCGAGGTGCTCGAGGGCTACCGCGAGCGCGACGGCGGTGAGGTGCGGGTGCTCGGCGTCGACCCGGCCCGCGGTGGCCGCCGCTGGAAGTCCGACCTCGGCATCGTGCTGCAGTCCGGGGCCGGCGACAGCCAGCTGACCTGCCTGGAGCTGCTCCGGGCGCAGGCCGCCTACTACCCCGACGCCCGCGACCCGGCCGAGGTGCTGGAGCTGGTCGGGCTCACCGAGAAGGCCGGCGCCCGCGGCCGCACGCTGTCGGGGGGCCAGCGGCGCCGGCTGGACGTCGCGCTGGGCATCGTCGGCCGGCCGCGGTTGCTGTTCCTGGACGAGCCGACCACCGGCTTCGACCCGGAGGCCCGCCGGCAGTTCTGGTCGCTGATCCGCTCGCTGCGCGACCTGGGCACCACGATGCTGCTCACCACGCACTACCTGGACGAGGCCGAGGAGCTGGCCGACCGGGTCGGGGTGATCGCCCGCGGCCGGCTGGTCGAGGTCGCCGTCCCCGGCGAGCTGGGTGGCCGGGGCACCGCCCCCGCCGTCGTCCACTGGACCGAGGACGGCGTCCGGCGCGCCGCCGAGACCGCCACCCCCACGGCCTTCGTCGCGCAGCTGGCCGCCCGGTTCCCCGGCGAGGTGCCCGACCTCGCCGTGGCCCGCCCCACCCTGGAGGACGTCTACCTGAAGATGATCGGCGAACCCGCATGACGACGACCACGGAACGCCAGCTGCCCTCGATCGTGTCGGTCTGCCGCACCCGGGCCGGGGTGGAGCTCAAGGAGTTCTTCCGGCAGCGCGAGTCCGTCGTCTTCACGCTGTTCTTCCCGGTGATCTTGCTGCTCGTCTTCGGCGCGGTCCTCGACTACGACCTGGGCAGCGGCGTCTCGTTCACCCAGTACTTCATGGCCGGGGTGATCGCCGCCGGGATCCTGGGCGCGAGCCTGCAGAACATGGCCATCGGCATCGCCACCGAGCGCTCCGACGGCACGCTGAAGGGCCTGGCGGGCACCCCGATGCCCAAGAGCGCCTACTTCGTCGGCAAGGTCGTGCAGGTCTTCGCCGTCACCGTGCTGATCATCGCGATCCTGCTGGCGATCGGGTCGGTGTTCTACGACATCGACCTGCCCTCGGGCACCGGCTGGCTCACCTTCGCCTGGGTCGCGGCGCTGGGGTCCGCGGCGTGCACGCTGCTCGGCATCGCCGTCTCCAGCCTGGCCCGCAACGGCCGCTCGGCGTCGGCGACGGTGACCCCGGTGGCGCTGGTGCTGCAGTTCATCTCCGGCGTCTTCTTCCAGTTCAGCGAGGTGCCCACCTGGCTGCAGACCGTCGCCGCGGTCTTCCCGCTCAAGTGGATGGCCCAGGGCCTGCGCTCGGTGTTCCTGCCCGACGCGCTGGCCGCCCAGGAGCCCGCCGGCACCTGGGAGCTCGGCCGGGTCGCGCTGGTGCTCGCCGTCTGGTGCGTCGTCGGCCTGGTGCTGTGCGTGCGCACCTTCACCTGGCAGGACCGCGGGGTCAAGTAGCTCCCCGGAACGCCGCGCGCCCCGCTGGGTAGCGTGCGGGGATGCCCGCCGCACCACTGGACGCCGACTCCCTGCGCCGTGCCCCCAAGGTGCTGCTGCACGACCACCTGGACGGCGGCCTGCGGCCCCGGACGATCCTGGAGCTGGCCGACGAGCTCGGCTACCGCGAGCTGCCCGCCGACGAGCCCGAGGCGCTGGGCCGCTGGTTCCGCGAGGCGGCCGACTCGGGCTCGCTGGAGCGCTACCTGCTGACCTTCGCGCACACCGTGGCGGTGATGCAGCACCCCGAGGCGGTGCAGCGGGTCGCCCGGGAGTGCGCGCTGGACCTCGCCGCCGACGGGGTCGTCTACGCCGAGGTCCGGATGGCCCCGGAGCTGCTCACCGCCATGCCCCTGCAGACCGCGGTCGAGGCGATGCTCGACGGGTACGCGCAGGGCTGCCGCGAGGCCGCGGCCGCCGGCCGGCCGATCGTCGTCGGCGCGCTGCTGTGCGCGATGCGCCAGGCCGACCGCTGGGTCGAGGTCGCCGAGCAGGTCGTCCGGAGCCGGGACTCGGGCGTCGTCGGCTTCGACCTCGCCGGGCCGGAGGACGGCTTCCCGCCGGACCGCATCCCGGAGGCCATCGCGCTGCTGGACCGGGCCGGCGCGCACCGCACCATCCACGCCGGCGAGGCGGCCGGGCCGGAGTCGATCCGGGCGGCCCTGGACGGCGCCCGGGCGGAGCGGCTGGGGCACGGGGTGCGGGTCGCCGACGAACTGCCGCTGGACGGCCCGCTCGGCCCGGTCGCCCGCCGGGTGCTCGAGGCGCAGGTGCCGCTGGAGGTGGCGCCGTCGTCCAACGTGCAGACCGGCGCGTACCCGTCGCTGGCCGACCACCCGGTCGACCGGCTGTACCGGGCCGGCTTCGCGGTGACCCTCAACACCGACAACCGGCTGATGAGCGGGGTGTCGGTGAGCAGCGAGCTCACCGGCGTGGCGGCCACCTTCGGGTGGGGCTGGGCCGACGTCCAGGCGGTCACCGAGCAGGCGCTGGGCGGCGCGTTCACCGACCCCACCGAGCGGGCCCGGCTGCTGGCCGACGTCGTCCGCCCGGGCTTCGCCGCGCTGGCCGGATGACCTGGGCGAGGCAGGTCACCGGGGCTCGGGAATCTTTCCGGGCGCTGCGCTGCTAACCTGGACGTGCCGGTGAGTGCCGGTCATCCTCCCGGACGGTCCTGTCCGGGCAGCGCATCCGTGCAGATCACGCGTCATCGCAGACGGCGACGATCACCAGTGTGGACGCCGGGCATCCGGCGGTCAGCATCACCACGGGACGCGCACCGATCTGTATCGGAGTTCCCGCTTGTCCTCGTTCGGCTCTGTCGACGTCCAGAACACCGCACCTGAGTCCGACCTCCCCGAGACCACGGCCCCCGTGGTCGAGGAGACCCCCGAGCCGACCGGCCCGACGTTCGCCGAGCTGGGCCTGCCCCAGCTCCTGGTGACCGCGCTGGAGCGCAAGGGCATCCGCCACCCGTTCGCCATCCAGACCTCCGCCCTGCCGGACGCCCTCGCCGGGCGCGACGTGCTCGGCAAGGCCGCCACCGGCTCGGGCAAGACGCTGGCCTTCGGGCTGCCGCTGCTGGCCCGCCTCGGCGCCGACGTGCAGCACGGTCGCCGCGCACCCCGCGGCCTGATCCTGGTGCCGACCCGCGAGCTGGCCCAGCAGGTGCACGACAACCTGGCCCCCCTCGGCCAGAGCAACGGCGTGCAGCTGGCCGCCGTCTACGGCGGCGCCTCGATGTACCGCCAGATCCAGCAGCTGCGTCGCGGCGTCGACGTCCTCATCGCCACCCCCGGCCGGCTGCAGGACCTGATCAACCAGGGCGAGGCGACCCTCTCCGAGGTCGTCGTCTCGGTCATCGACGAGGCGGACTTCATGTCCGACCTGGGCTTCCTGCCGGTGGTCAAGGAGCTGCTCGACCAGACCAAGTCCGACGGTCAGCGGCTGCTCTTCTCCGCCACGCTGGACGGCGAGGTCGACACCCTGGTCCGCCGCTACCTCAAGGACCCGGCGCGCCACGAGGTCGCCAAGGCCGAGGACAGCGGCCCCCAGGCCGAGCACCTGGCCTACAGCGTGTCCTTCCCGGACAAGCTGAAGATCGCCGAGGCGATGGCCGCCCGCCCGGGCCGGATCATCATCTTCGTGCGCACCCAGCACGGCGCCGACCGCCTCGCCGACAACCTGCAGCACGTCGGCATCCAGGCCGAGGCCATCCACGGTGGGCTGCCGCAGTCGGCCCGCCGCCGCGCGCTGGAGGCGTTCACCGACGCCCGCAGCCCGGTGCTGGTGGCCACCGACGTCGCCGCGCGGGGCATCCACGTCGACGACGTGTCGCTGGTGCTGCACTACGACCCGCCGGCAGACCACAAGACCTACCTGCACCGCTCCGGCCGCACCGCGCGCGCCGGTGCCGCGGGCGTCGTGGTCTCCCTGCTGCTGCCCGACCAGGTGGGACAGGCCAAGCGCCGGTTCCGCCAGGCCAAGCTGGACCCGCAGGTCTCCCGGATCCGTCCGGGCGACCAGCCCATCGTCGACCTGGTCGCCGGTGGCACGTTCGTCGAGCCGATCGTCCGTCCCGTGCGTTCCTCGCGTGGGCCGTCCGGTGGCCGCGACGGGCGTCGCCCCTCCGGTGACCGTCCCGGTGGGTTCCGCAGCGGGCCGCGCCGTCCGGCCGGCGACCGCGAGCGCACGTACGGAGACCGCCCCTCGGGCGAGCGCTCCTACGGCGATCGGGATCGCACTGCCGGTGACCGCCCCTCCGGTGGCGACCGCAGCCGCTCGTACGGAGACCGCCCCTCGGGCGAGCGCTCCTACGGCGACCGGGATCGCTCCTACGGTGGCGACCGGGACCGTCGTCCCGGTGGGTACCGCGGCTCGAGCGAGGGGCAGCGCCCCGGCGCCCGCCCCGCGCGCCCGGCCCGCAGCTTCTAGGCAGCAGCACACGACTTCGGCCGGTCCCCGCACTGCGGGGGCCGGCCGAAGTCGCGTCCGGGGGGTGTCCTCCGCGGAGGGGGTCAGCGCCTACCGGGCGTCGACCGCGCTGCGGAAGACCAGCGCGGTGCCGACGTCCTCCACCACCTGCTCCCACGCGGTGACCAGCGCGGGCGCCTCCTCGGCGGCCAGCGGGGCGCGCGGGTCGGCCTCGGCGCGGGTGAGCGCCCGGCCCAGCGGCGCGGCGGGCGCAAGGTGCTGCTGCACCCGCGGCAGCTGGGCGTACTCGGCGAGGTCGAGCACCCCCTCGACCGGCTGCAGCAGCGCGCGGTGCTCCACCAGGCCACCGGCGCCCCGGGCGACCTCGGCCAGCACCTCGGAGATCTCCACCAGGTCGTAGCGGTCCTGCTCGGCCGGCAGCGGCGGGGTGTCGGTGTCGGCGACCTCGGGCCAGGACGCGATCTCGGTGAGGTCGTGCGCCTCGTCGCCGGCGCAGAAGCGGGACAGCTCGGCGGGGGTCGGGAAGAGGAACACCTGCCCCTCGCGGCCGAGGAAGCGCGCCCGGTCCTCCACGTAGCAGCGCAGGGTCAGCCCGGCGCCCTCGGGGACGACCACCTCCACCGGCAGGATCCCCACCGCCTCCCAGAACTCCTGGGCGGCGGCCACGGCGGCCGGGGTGGCGCTGAGGCCGTCCCCGCGGATGGTCCGGATGCCCGCGGCCGGCGCGGCGGTGGTGGCCGTGGCGCCACCGGCCGCGACGACCTCGACGTCGTCATCGACGAGCTCGTCGTCGTCCGCGTCCCGGTCGTCGTCCTCCGGATCGGCGGCCCGTGCCTCGGCCTCCTCGGCGGCGGACGGGTAGTCCTCGACCGCGACGGTGCCCGCGCCGGTCCAGTCCAGGTGCTCGTCGAGCTCCTCGAGGACGTCCTCCCACAGCTCGTCGACCGCGGTGCCCAGGCGGGCCCAGGACTCCTCGCCGTCGCGGCCGAGGAAGGCGTCGATGCCCAGCCCGAGGGCGGCGGCCTCCGGCCGGGAGACGAGGTCGGCGACGGACTCGAAGCCGGTGTCCTCGTCGTCCTCGTCGTCGTCCTCGTCGTCGTCCCCGGCGGCGTCGCAGCACTCGGCGAGCCGGCCCACGATGTCCAGGACGGCGGCCAGCTCGTCGACGGCCCAGCGGTCGGGGTCCTCGGCCACGACGTCGTAGACGCCGTCGAGGTCGAAGCGGTGGTCCTCGTCCGGGGTGAGGTCGGCGGCGGCCAGCCCGGCGACGACCGGCCAGACCGGGTGGTCGGCCAGGTCGTGGTCGGTGCCGGTCCGGCAGAACGCGGCCAGCGCGGCGGGGGAGGGGAACAGGTGGACGACGGCCGTGGGCCGCGGGGGCTCAGGGTCGTCGTCGTTGAGGTCGGCGCGCACCTCGACGGTGCTGCCGAGGAACGCCTGCCACTCCTCGCCGTCCTCCTCCCAGGGCGGCGCCCAGAGCGTGTAGCCCGTGCGGTCGTCGAGGGTCAGGGCGATGGGGACGATGCTCGGCCGGGACACGCGCCCATCCTGCCCGGTGGGCCCGGGAGCCCGCAGGCCGGTTCCGGACGGCGGAGGCCGCCGTCAGAACCCGATCGGGTGCCAGACGCTCTTGGTCTCCAGGAACGGGCGCATGCGGGAGAGGCCGGGGTCGGCGGTCCAGTCCGGCTCGACGGCGGTGCCGCGCAGCACGCGCTTGATCGTGCCGGCCGCCGAGCGCTCCAGCTCCATCGCCAGCGGCGCGGGGACGCCGGCCAGGTCGACCGCGTCGACGTCGGCGTGCTCGGCCAGCCAGGGACCGATCTCGGCGGCGTCCCCGGTGAGCAGGTTGACCACCCCGCCCGGGACGTCGGAGGTGGCCAGCACCTCGCCGAGGGTGATCGCCGGCAGCGGCCGGTCCTTGGAGCTCACCACGACGGCGGTGTTGCCCGAGGCCAGCACGGGGGCGAGCACGCTCACCAGGCCGAGCAGCGAGCTGCGCTGCGGCGCCAGCACGGCCACCACCCCGGTCGGCTCCGGCACGGAGAACCCGAAGTACGGGCCGGCCACCGGGTTGGTGCTGCCGAGCACCGCGGCCAGCTTGTCGGTCCAGCCCGCGTACCAGACCCAGCGGTCGATCGCGGCGTCCACCTCGGCCCGGGCCTTGGACGACGACAGCCCCTCACCGGCCGCGACCTCCTCGGCGAACTGGGCGGCGCGGCCCTCCATCACCTCGGCGACCCGGTAGAGCACCTGGCCGCGGTTGTAGGCGGTGGCGCCGGACCAGCCCCCGAACGCCTTCCGGGCGGCGACGACGGCGTCCCGGGCGTCCTTGCGGGAGGCCCAGGCGGCGTTCGCCAGGAAGTGCCCCTTCGCGTCGGTGACCTCGTAGGTGCGGCCGGACTCCGAGCGCGGGAAGGCCCCGCCCAGGTACAGCTTGTAGGTCTTGCGCACGGCCAGGCGGTCGGTCACTGGGAGTCTCCCTGCAGGTAGGCCGCGAGCCCCTGGCGGCCGCCCTCCCGGCCGTAGCCGGACTGCTTGTAGCCGCCGAACGGCGAGGTGGGGTCGAACTCGTTGAAGGTGTTGGCCCAGACCACGCCGGCCCGCAGCTGGTCGGTGACGGCGAGGATGCGGGAGCCCTTCTCCGACCAGATGCCGGCCGAGAGCCCGTAGGTGGTGTTGTTGGCCTTGGCGACCGCCTCGTCGGGGGTGCGGAAGGTCATCACCGACAGCACCGGGCCGAAGACCTCGTCCCGGGCGATCCGGTGGGCGGGGGAGACGCCGGTGAAGACGGTCGGCTTGAACCACCACCCGCGGCCGGGCAGCTCGCCCTCGGGCTGCCAGCAGGTCGCGCCCTCGGCCTCGCCGAACGCGGTCAGCTCGCGGATCCGGGCCAGCTGCTCGGCGCTGTTGATCGCGCCCAGGTCGGTGTTCTTGTCCATCGGGTCGCCGACCCGCAGCGTGCCGATCCGCCGCTGGAGCGCCGCGACGACGTCGTCGTGCACCGACTCCTGCACCAGCAGCCGGGAGCCCGCGCAGCAGACGTGGCCCTGGTTGAAGAAGATGCCGCGGACGATGCCCTCGACGGCCTGGTCGACCGGGGCGTCGTCGAAGACGATGTTGGCCGCCTTGCCGCCCAGCTCGAGGGTCAGCCGCTTGCTCGTGCCGGCGACCGCCCGGGCGATCGAGCGGCCCACCTCGGTGGACCCGGTGAACGCGACCTTGTCCACGTCGGGGTGGCTGATCACCGCCCGCCCGGTCTCGCCGGCGCCGGTGACGATGTTGACCACGCCGGGGGGCAGGTCGGCCTGCCGGCACACCTCGGCGAACAGCAGCGCGGTCAGGGGCGTGGTCTCGGCCGGCTTGAGGACGACGGTGTTGCCGGCCGCCAGCGCCGGGGCGACCTTCCAGGCCAGCATCAGCAGCGGGAAGTTCCACGGGATGACCTGCCCGGCCACGCCCAGCGGGCGGGGGGCCGGGCCGAGCCCCGCGTGCTCGAGCTTGTCGGCCCAGCCCGCGTGGTAGAAGAAGTGCGCCGCGGCCAGGGGCACGTCGACGTCGCGGGACTCCCGGATCGGCTTGCCGTTGTCCAGCGTCTCCAGGACGGCGAACTCCCGCGCGCGCTCCTGGAGCAGCCGGGCGATGCGGAACAGGTACTTGCCGCGGTCGGCCGGGCGCATCGGCCCCCAGACGCGGGTGAAGGCGCGGCGGGCGGCCCGGACGGCGCGGTCGACGTCCTCGTCGCCGGCGGTGGCGACCTCGCTGAGCACCTCCTCGGTGGCCGGGTTGACCGTCTTCAGCGGCGTGCCGGTGCCGTCGGTGAACTCGCCGTCGACGAACAGGCCGTAGCTGGGCCGGATGTCGACGAGGGAACGCGACTCGGGCGCGGGGGCGTACTCGAACACGGTGCTCATCTCAGTCCACGCTCACGTGGTCGGGGCCGCTGTAGTGGCCGGTGCGGAGCTTCTGGCGCTGCAGGAGGAGGTCGTTGAGCAGGCTGGAGGCGCCGATGCGGAACCAGTCGGGGGACAGCCAGTCGGCGCCGGCGGTCTCGTTGACCAGCACCAGGTGCTTGACGGCGTCCTTCGTCGTCCGGATGCCGCCGGCGGGCTTGAGGCCGACCTGGCGGCCGGTCGCGGCGCGGAAGTCGCGGACCGCCTCCAGCATCACCAGGCAGACCGGCAGGGTCGCGGCGGGGGAGGTCTTGCCGGTGGAGGTCTTGATGAAGTCGCCGCCGGCCAGCATGGCCAGCCAGGACGCGCGGCGGACGGCGTCCAGGGTGACCAGCTCGCCGGTCTCCAGGATCACCTTCAGGTGCGCGGACCCGCAGGCCTCCTTGACCGCCACGATCTCGTCGAAGACGTCGAGGTAGCGGCCGGCGAGGAACGCGCCGCGGTCGATGACCATGTCGATCTCGTCCGCGCCGTTGCCCACCGCGTCATGGACGTCGGCGAGCTTCACCGCCCGGCTGGCCCGGCCGCTGGGGAAGGCGGTGGCCACCGCGGCCACCTTGATGCCGGTGCCGGCGAGCGCCTCCTTGGCCACGCCCGCCAGGTCGCCGTAGACGCAGACCGCGGCGACGGCCGGGCAGCCGGGGTCCTCGGGGTCGGGGCGGCGGGCCTTGGCGGCCAGCGAGCGCACCTTGCCCGGGGTGTCCGAGCCCTCCAGCGTGGTCAGGTCGACCATCGAGATGGCGGTGTCGATCGCCCAGGCCTTGGCGGTGGTCTTGATCGAGCGGGTGGCGAGCACCTTCACCCGGGCCTCGGCGCCCACCTGGTCGACGCCGGGGAGCCCGTGCAGGAAGGCGCGGAAGGCGTCGTTCGAGCGGGTCACGTCGGCGAAGGGGTCCGGGAGGGGGCCGGTCAGGCTGCCCCCACCGGTCAGCGCGCCCGGGTCCAGCACGTGGGTCATGCCGGCATTCTCCACTCCCGGCGGCGGTGGCCGGACGACCCGTGCGTCAGCGCCCGGTCCGGGCGTCGCCGTCGGCCGGCTCGTCGCCGCGCGGGGCGCCGGCCTGGTCGGGGACCAGGCCGAGCTCGTCGACCAGCAGCAGGTCGCGGCGGACGTGCCGGCGGCGGTAGGCGATCCGGCTGACCATGTGGGCGCTCACCGGCGCGGTGACCAGCTGGAACAGGGCGACCAGCAGCAGCATCCAGGTGACCGACGCGCCGGTCAGCCGGATGGCCGCGCCGACCATGATCAGCAGCACGCCGGCGGTCTGCGGCTTGGTGCCGGCGTGCATCCGGGACAGCACGTCCGGGAAGCGCACCAGCCCCAGCCCCGCGGTGAGGCAGAGGAAGGCCCCGACCAGCAGGCAGGCCATGGCGACCACGTCGGCCACGGAGTCCACGTCGTTCACGTCGGTCCTCCCTCGGACGTCGTCCGGCTCTCGACTGCGGTCTCGGCCGCCGGCGGGAGCCCGACGTCCTGGCCGTCGTCCGCCGACTCCAGCAGCATGCCGCCGATGTAGCGGGCCACCGACACCGAGCCGACGAAGCCGAGCAGCGCGACCACGACCAGCACCGGGACGACGGTGGGGTTGCGGGTGAGCGCGGCGTAGACCGCCAGCCCCGCGGAGATGATCACCAGCAGGGCGTCGGTGGCGACCACCCGGTCCAGCAGCGACGGACCGCGCGCGAGGCGCACCAGGGCGAGCAGCACGCCGGTGCCCAGCATCGCGAAGACCAGTGCCGAGACGACGATCATGACGTGGTCCTCCGGTCCGGACGGCGTCCCGACGGGTCGGGCTGCGGGTCGGGGTCAGCGTCCAGCGCCGCGATGTCGGCGGCCGAGCCGAAGGCGCGCACCACGCGGTCCTCGGTGGCCAGCACCGCCGCGCGCTGCGCCTCGACCTCCGCCTCGTCCCGCACGGACAGCAGGTGCAGCGCGATGGTGCGGGCCTCCCGGTCCAGGTCGATGACGATGGAGCCGGGCGTGAGGCACAGCGTCTCGGTGACCATGGTGAGCAGCAGGTCGGAGTCGGTGCGCAGCCGGACCGAGATGATCGCGCCGTACCGGAGCCCGCTGGGCCGCAGCGTGTCCCAGGACACCTGGGCGCTGGACACCGCCAGGTCGAGCACGAACCGGCCCAGGTAGCGCAGCACCCCGGCCGGGTGGAAGGAGACGCCCCCGGTGACCGGGGGCAGCGGCAGCAGCCAGGTGACGGCGAGCGCCACGACGGTGCCGGAGATCAGGTTCGCCCAGGACCAGGTGCCCCACAGCAGGTTCCAGACCAGCACCAGGCCGACCAGCAGCGGCACCTGGTCGCGGAGCCGGCGCAGCGCGACCTCGGGGGCGGTCACGGCGCGTTCCGCTCGCCGAGCACCGACTCCAGGTACGGGGTGCGGTCCCAGAGGTCGGCGGCGGCGCGGTCGGTGTAGCCGTAGAGCGGGCCGGCGACGACGGTCAGGGCGGCGGTCACCGCGACCATGGCCATCGTCGCGCCGAGCATCACCCCGGGGAGCGGCTGCTCCGGGCCGGGACGGCGGCCCCGGGAGCCGTCACCGAACCCGTCCTCGCTCGGCGTGGTCGCGGTGGCGACGGCGGTGTGCCGGGCCCAGGCCCGCTCCCGCGCGGCGGCCCGGGTGCGCCGTCCCCGGCCGGCCGACGGGGCCGGGGACGCCGCCCCGTTCGCCGCCGCCACCCCGACCGGCTCCGGCGCGGGCTCCGGCGTGGTGTCCGGCGTGGTGTCCGGCGTGGTGTCCGGGCCGGCGTCGGAGGCGGCGGCCCGCGCGGTGTCGGCGGCGGGCTCGGCGGCCGCGGGCCGCCAGAACGCCCGGGTCCACACCCGGGAGATGGCGACCAGGGTGAGCAGGCTGGTCAGCACGCCGCCCCCGACCAGCACCATCGCCGGCCAGCTGCCCTCGTCGACCCCGGCCTCCAGCAGCCCGAGCTTGCCGATGAACCCCGAGAGCGGCGGGATGCCGGCGAGGTTCATCGCCGGCACGAAGAACAGCAGCGCCAGCAGCGGCGCGGACCTGGCCAGCCCGCCGAGCCGGTCGACCGACGTCGACCCGCCCTGCCGCTCGACCAGTCCGGCCACCAGGAACAGCGTCGTCTGGATGGCGATGTGGTGGGCCACGTAGAAGACCGCCCCGGCCATCCCGGCCGTCGTCCCGAGGGCGATGCCGAACACCATGTAGCCGATGTGGCTGACCAGGGTGAACGACAGGATCCGCCGGATGTCGGTCTGCGCGACCGCGCCGAGGATGCCGATGACCATCGTGGCCAGCGCCGCCCACATCAGCACGTCGTCCAGCGCGCCGCTGGGGAACAGCAGCGTCTGGGTGCGGATGACCGCGTAGACACCGACCTTGGTGAGCAGGCCGGCGAACACCGCGGTGACCGGCGCCGGGGCGGTCGGGTAGCTGTCGGGCAGCCACGCCGACAGCGGGAACACCGCGGCCTTGATGCAGAAGGCGATGAGCAGCATCGACTGCAGCAGCAGCTGGGTGCCCTCGGGCAGCTCGGCCAGCCGGACGGCGAGCTGCGCCATGTTGACCGTGCCGGTCGAGGCGTAGACCAGCGCGATCGCGGCCAGGAAGAGCAGCGAGCTGAGCAGGCTGACCACGATGTAGGTGATGCCGGCCCGGATCCGCGGCGCCGAGCCGCCCAGGGTCAGCAGCACGTAGCTGGCGGTCAGCAGGATCTCGAAGCCGACGTAGAGGTTGAACAGGTCGCCGGCCAGGAAGGCGTTGCTCACGCCGGCGATCAGCACCAGGAACGTGGGGTGGAAGATCGACAGCGGCGTCTCCTCGTCGCCGTCGGCCGAGCCCTGCCCGACGGCGAACACGAGCACCCCGAGGGCGACGGTGCTGGCGACCACCAGCATCAGCGCCGACAGCCGGTCGACGACCAGCACGATGCCCAGCGGCACCGGCCAGCCGCCGACGGACACCGCCTCGGCGCCGTTCTCGTCGGCCAGCAGCAGCAGCGCCACCGAGACGGCGAGCACCGCGGTCAGCACCAGGATGCTGAGCGTCCGCTGGGTGCGGGGGTGCCGGCCGACCAGCAGCGCACCGGCGGCGCCCAGCAGCGGCAGCAGCACCGGCAGGGGGGTCAGGACGCTGGTCACGAGCGGCTCCGCTGGGTCGGGGGCAGGTCGACGTCGTCCGAGGCGATGCCGGGGTGCCGCCGGCGCAGCGCGGCGTCGACGTGCTCGGTGTCCGTGCGGCCGGGGTGCAGGCTGTCGGCGTGCGCGGCCGGCCGGTCGTCCGGGTCCAGGTCGTCGGGGTCGAGGTCGTCGGCGTCCATCGCCTCGCGGGCGGCGACCCGGCGGTCCTCCTCGTCGATGCCCACGACCTCCTGGCGGACCAGCCGCCAGGAGCGGTAGATCATCGCCAGCAGGAACGCCGAGATGCCGAAGGTGATCACGATCGCGGTGAGCACGAGGGCCTGCGGCAGCGGGTCGCTCATCTCCTCCGGCTCGGCGACGCCCAGGATCGGGGCGAGGCCCGCGACCCCGCCGGAGGACAAGAGCAGCAGGTTGGTGGCGTTGCCCAGCAGCACGAAGCCGAGCAGCACCCGGGTGAGGCTGCGGTCCAGCAGCAGGTAGACGCCGGCGGCGTAGAGGCCACCGATGACCACCGGGAGCACGACGGTGGGGGTCATCGGACGATCACCTCCTCGGGGGTGGAGTCGATGGGGTCGTCCTCGTCGACCTGGCGGTCCAGCTCGGCGCCCAGGCTGCGCAGGATGTCGAGCACCAGGCCCAGCACGATCAGGTAGACCCCGATGTCGAAGAAGAGCGAGGTGACGAGCTTGACGTCGCCGAGCACCGGCAGGGTCGTCTCCAGGATCGCGGTCTGCAGCACCTCGGCCCCGAGCACCAGCCCACCGACCCCGGTGACACCGGAGAACAGCAGCCCGGCGCCCAGCAGCAGCCCGGGGTCGACCGGAGCGGCCTCGCCCAGCTCGTACCGGCCGCCGGCCAGGTAGCGCAGCACCAGGGCCAGCCCGGCCACCAGCCCGCCGGCGAAGCCGCCGCCGGGCTGGTTGTGCCCGGTGAACAGCAGGTACAGGGAGAACACGACGATCGTGTGGAACAGGATCCGGGTGACGACCTCGAGCACCACCGACCGGCGCTGCGGCGGCAGCAGCTCGCTGGCCGCGAGCCAGCGGCTGCGCGGCGCCCAGCGGGCCCGGGGCTGCGGCTGCGGCTGCGCGACCTGGTCACCGGCGCGCTCGACCGCGCCGGTGCGGCGGCGCAGGAAGACCAGGCTGGCGACCCCGGTAGCGGCCACGACCAGCAACGAGAGCTCGCCGAGGGTGTCCCAGGCGCGGATGTCGACCAGGGTGACGTTGACGATGTTCTGCCCGCCGCCGAACTCGTAGGCCTCGGCGGGGTAGTCGACCGACACCGGTTCGGCGGTGCGGCTGGCCAGCGCGACCGCCCCGACGGCGGCCATGAAGGCCCCGACGCAGACGGCGATGACCCCGCGGACGGCGCGCTCCCGCGGGCGGTGCCGCTCGGTGATGTCCTTGGGCAGCTTGCGCAGCACCAGGACGAAGGTGACCAGGGTGAGGGTCTCCACCAGGAACTGGGTCAGCGCCAGGTCGGGCGCGCCCTGCAGGATGAACAGCACGCCCAGCGCGTAGCCGGTGACCCCGACGACCAGCACCGCGGACAGCCGCTGGCGGATCCGGATGGCCAGCACCGCGGCGATCAGCGCGGCGGCACCGACCAGCGCCTGCACCGGGGTGTCCCAGGCCCGCCACTCGTCCGGCCACGGCGCCCGGAACACCAGCACCGAGCCGGGCAGGGCCAGCACGACGACGAGGATGGTGCCGAGGTAGGCCGGCAGCGAGCCGCGCTGGGTGGTGCCGGTGACCAGGACCGAGAAGCGGTCCAGCGCCTGCATGGTGTTCCAGTAGCCCTCGTCGGCGGAGGCGCCCACGGCCAGCCGCTGCTGCAGCCGGCCGACCCGGGCGCGCAGCGCGAACACCGCGAGGCCGCCGAGCACGGTCAGCGCGGACAGCGCCAGCGCCGGCTGCACGCCGTGCCACAGCGCCAGGTGCTCGGCCTCCGCCGCGACCAGCGGCAGCGACCCGGCGTACCCGCTGACCAGCGGGTCGAGCAGCGGGCTCGCCGGTCCGGCGACCAGACCGGTCAGCGCCAGCACCGCGGGCGCGGCCAGGAACAGCGCGCCGGGCGGGTGCACGAGCTCGGCCGGCTCGGTGGCGGCCAGTCCGGGCTTGCGGGCGAACGCCCCCCACAGGAACCGGGCGGAGTAGGCCACGGTGAGCACGGAGCCGGTGACCAGGCCGGCGAGCACCAGCACCGCGGCGGTGCGGTCGGGCAGCCCGCCGTCCCACAGGGCGGTGAAGGCCGCCTCCTTGCCGACGAAGCCCAGCAGCGGCGGCAGGCCGGCCATCGAGGCGGCGGCCAGCGTCCCGATCACCGCGAGCACCGGCAGCCGCCGGCCCAGCCCGGACAACCGGCGCAGGTCGCGGACGCCGGTGGCGTGGTCGATGACGCCGACGGTGAGGAAGAGGGTGGACTTGAACAGCGCGTGCGCGATGGTCATCGCCAGCCCGGCGGCGGCCAGCTCGGCGCTGCCGGCGCCGACCAGCACCATCAGGAAGCCCAGCTGGCTGACCGTGCCGAAGGCCAGCAGCAGCTTCAGGTCGTTCTGCCGCAGCGCCCGGTAGCCGCCGACCAGCATCGTGGCCAGGCCCAGGCCGATCACGATCGGCCGCCACCCCGGGACGTCGGCCAGGCCGGGGGCCAGCCGGGCGACCAGGTAGATGCCGGCCTTCACCATCGCCGCGGCGTGCAGGTACGCGCTGACCGGTGTCGGGGCCTCCATGGCGGCGGGCAGCCAGAAGTGGAAGGGCACCATCGCCGACTTGGTGACAGCCCCGACCAGCACGAGCACCGCGCCGGTGACCACGAGCGGTCCGCTGCCCGGGTCGGCGACGACCTCGGAGAGCAGGTAGCTGCCGGTGGCCTCGCCCAGCAGGATCACCCCGACCAGCATCGCCAGCCCGCCGGCCGTGGTCAGGATCAACGCCTGGCTGGCCGCCCGTCGTCCGGCGAGCCGACGGCCGGAGCCACCGATCAGCAGGAACGAGAAGACGGTGGTGAGCTCCCAGAACACGTAGAGCAGGAGCATGTCGTCGGCCAGGACCAAGCCGAGCATGGAGCCGGCGAAGGCGGTCAGGTTGCCGGCGAACCGGCCCAGGCCCTCGTCGCCGGGCTCGAAGTAGCGGGAGCAGTAGACCAGCACGAGCGCGCCGACACCGGTGACCAGCCCGGCCAGGGTGAGCGACAGCTGGTCCAGCCGGAGCGTGACGGCCAGGTCCAGGGTGGGCACCCACGGCGTCGTCTCGGTGACGGCGCGGCCGTCGGTGACCGAGCCCAGCTGCGCCACCGCCCAGCCGAAGGAGGCGCCGGGCACCAGGGCGAGGGCGAGGAACGCCGAGCGTCCCAGCCAGCGCACGAGCAGGGGTGCGGCCAGCGCGGCCACCAGGTGGAGGGCGAGCAGTGCGGTCATGCGTCTCCCGGGGTCGAACGGAGGAGCGGCTCGGGGGGACACCTCGGCCGTCGGGGACGACGCGGCGACACGGCCACCCTACCAAGCCCCTTTCGATTTGTTCGATTTGGTGAGCGAACCGGCCTATGCTCCCGGCGTGCACTCCGCAGCCGCCGCCGAGCACGCCGTCGACCCGCCCACCGACCCCGCCGTCACCGAGCAGCTGCGGGCGCTGGTCGCGGCGCTGCCGGCCGGCGCACCCTGGACGGTCGACGACGGGGCCGGCGGCCGCCTGCCGCTGCCCGCCGAGCTGCTCGAGGTGCTCGGGCTGGCCGCGGCCGCCCTCGCCGAGGGGCGGCCGGTGGCGCTGTCCTGCCACGAGCCGGTGCTCAGCACCCAGGAGGCCGCCGACCTGCTCGGGGTCAGCCGGCCCACCCTGGTGCGCCTGCTGGACTCCGGCGTCATCCCCTACGACCAGCCCCGCCGGCACCGCCGGGTGCAGCTGGCCGACCTGCTCGCCTACCAGGAGCGGTGCCACCACGCCGAGCGCGTGGCCGGCGACGCCCGCCCCTGACCCGGGCCGGTCCGGGTGCCCCGCGGGCCCCGGTCCCGCGGGGGAGGGGCGCCGGCCGGCGGGGCCGATACGGTGTGCGGCGTGCAGCTGACCGTCGTCGACCACCCGATCGCCCGCGCCCGCCTGTCCCGGATGCGCGACGAGCGCACGGACAACGCCGCCTTCCGGGCGGCGCTGCGCGAGCTGACCCAGATGCTGGTCTACGAGGCCACCCGGGACCTGGAGGTCACCGAGGAGCCGATCACCACCCCGGTCACCGACACGACCGGCTACCGGCTCACGTCCCCGCCGCTGATCGTGCCGGTGCTGCGGGCCGGGCTGGGCATGGCCGACACCGCGCACGGCATGCTGCCGGAGTCGCAGATGGGCTTCGTCGGCCTGGCCCGCAACGAGGTCACCTTCGAGCCCGAGCCCTACATGGCCTCGCTGCCGGCGTCACTGGTCGGCCGCGCGGTGTTCGTGCTCGACCCGATGCTGGCCACCGGCGGCTCCCTGGTGAACTGCTGCACCCTGCTCACCGACCGCGGCGCCACCGACATCACCGTGCTGTGCGCGCTGGCCGCGCCGGAGGGGCTGCGGCGGCTGGAGGAGAGCGGCCTGCCGCTGCGGGTGTTCACCGCCAGCGTCGACGAGCGGCTCGACGACCACGCCTACATCGTCCCGGGCCTCGGCGACGCCGGCGACCGCCAGTTCGGCTCGGTCTGACGGTGCGCTTCGCCGTCCTGGGCACCGGCTTCTGGGCGGCCGAGGTGCACGCCACCTCGCTGGCCGGCCACCCCGACGCCGAGCTCGTCGGCGTGTGGGGGCGCGACCTGGCCAAGGCGAAGGCGGTCGGTGCCCGGTTCGACGTCCCGGGCACCGACGACGTCGACGCGCTGCTCGCCGACGTCGACGCGGTCAGCTTCGCGCTGCCGCCCGACGTGCAGGCCCCGCTGGCCGAGCGCGCCGCCGCGGCCGGCCGGCACCTGCTGCTGGAGAAGCCCGTCGCGCTGACGACCGCCGCGGCCGACCGGGTGGTCGACGCCGTCGAGGCGGCCGGCGTCGCCTCGGTGGTCTTCTTCACCAACCGCTTCCGGACGGCGACCTCCACCTGGCTGGAGCAGGCCGCCCGCACCACGCTGGCCGGCGGTGCGGTCACCTGGCTCGGCTCGCTGGCCGGCTCGCCGTTCGACGACTCGCCCTGGCGGCACGAGCACGGCGCGCTGTGGGACGTCGGCCCGCACGCGCTGTCCCTGCTGGTGCCGGCGCTGGGCCCGGTGACCGCGGTGCAGGCCGGCCGCGGCCGGGGCGACACCGTCCACCTGGTGCTCGACCACCCCGACGGCCGGGCGAGCACGGTCACGGTCTCCGCGACCGCCGCCCCCCTGGCCGCCGGCATCGAGACCTGGGTGCACGGCGACGCCGGCCGGCTGGTGCTGCTGCCGGAGTCCGGCACCGCCGTGGAGGCGCACCGGGTGGCCGTCGACGAGCTGCGGGCCGCGGCGCTGACCGGCGGCGCGCACCCCTGCGACGCCGCCTTCGGCCGGGACGTCGTCCGGGTGCTGGCGGCCGCGCAGCGGGCCCTGGCCACCGGCTGCCGGGAGACGGTCGGGGGCTGACCCGCCCGCCACGGACCGCTCTCGCCGTGGGGGGCACGGAACAGGGAGACTGGGCGCGTGACCTTCTGGCAGTGGTACGTGCGGCGCGGGCGCATCGACCGGCGCACCTGGTGGCTGCAGTACACGGTGCCGCTGGCGGTGCTGAGCGCCCTGGCGCTCGCCGCCGACCTCGCGCTGGGCAACCGCGACCTCGCCGCGATCCTGGACGCCGAGCAGGGCTTCGGCCCGGTCTTCCAGGCGGTGACGCTGCTCGCCACCCCCGCCACCGTCTCGGCCAGCGCGACCCGGCTGCACGACCGCGGCATGTCCGCGTGGTGGCTGCTGCTGGCCTTCGTCCCGGTGTTCGGGCAGGTGGCGCTGCTGGTGCTCAACGGCTTCCTGCCCGGGGACCCGCGGCCGAACGCCTACGGCCCGCCGCCCAGCTGGGCGGAGTTCCCGGCCCCGGTCCAGCAGCAGCCGCTGCTGCCGCCGCCCGCGGCACCGCCGTCGGGGCCGCCGACCCCGCCGCCGTCCGCGCCGCCCTACTGGGGTTGACCGCCCGCTGACCGGGCCGCGCTGGTGAGCGGGGTCGGTCGGGAGAGCAGGTTGCTCAGCAGCAGCACCGTGTTGGTCTGCTGCACGTAGGTCAGGGCGCGCAGCCGGCTGACCACCCGCTCCAGGTGCCGGGCGTCGGAGGCGACCACCCGCAGGACGGCGTCGGCCCCGCCGGACACGGTCTCGGCCGAGACCACCTCGGGCATCCCGTCCAGGTCCCGCTTCATCCGCTCGACCGGCACCGTGCCGGTGGTGAACAGCTCCACCGACGCCGAGAGCGCCCAGCCCATCAGCAGCGGGTCGACGACGGCGGTGAAGCCGCGGATGGCCCCGTCGGCCACCAGGCGGTCGACCCGGCGCTTCGTCGCCGACAGCGACAGGCCCACCGCCCGCGCCAGGTCGGCGTAGGGAGCCCGCCCGTCACTGACCAGCCGGGACACCAGGGAGCGGTCGATGTCGTCCATGCCGTGATGCTAGTTCCTTGCGTCAGCTCCCTGACAAAGCAAGGAAGTGGTGCATGGACGCACGCGCGCCGCAACATGTCCGAAACGTCCCGCTCCCTACGCTCGGCGCGGACACCAGCCCACCGAGTGCGGGAGCAGCCGATGCCACTGACCAGCCTGGAGGCCCGTGCGGTGGCCGCGGTCGACCGCGAGGCGCTGGCCACGTCGCTCACCGAGCTGCTCGCCGTCCCGAGCGTCACCGGCTCCGACGCGGAGTCCGACGTGCAGCACGTGCTGGCCAAGCAGCTGACCGCCCTCGGGCTGGACGTCGACCTGTGGCCGCTGGACCTGCCCGGTCTCGCCGCCACCGCCGGCTTCCCGGGCACCGAGGCCGACCGCAGCGAGGCGTGGGGCCTGGTCGGCACCGCGCACGGCGACGGCGACCGGCCCGCGCTCGTGCTGCAGGGGCACGTCGACGTCGTCCCGGCCGGTGACCTGTCGCAGTGGCGCAGCGACCCGTTCGAGCCCACCTGGCGGGGGACGCGGGTGCACGCCCGCGGCGCCTGCGACATGAAGGCCGGCGTGGCGGCGGACCTGGCGGCGTACGCGGCCATCGTCCGCTCCGGCGTGCGGCTGCACCGGGGGCTCGCGCTGCAGTTCGTCGTCGGCGAGGAGGACGGCGGGCTGGGCGCCTTCGGCACGCTGCAGCGGGGGCACACGGCCGACGCCTGCATCATCACCGAGCCGACGAGCGGCACGCTGGTCACCGGCGCGGCCGGCGCGCTCACGTTCACCCTGGAGCTGCGCGGCCTGGCCACCCACGCCAGCACGCCCTACGCCGGCCACAGCGCGCTGGACTCCTACCTGCCGCTGCACCGGGCCCTGGCGGAGCTGTCCGGACGGCGCAACCGCACCGTCGAGCCGCTGATGCGCGAGTACCCGGTGCCCTACCCGATCGTCGTGGGCCGGGTCCGGGCCGGCGACTGGTCCAGCAGCGTGCCCGACCTGCTGTCGGCCGAGGGCCGGCTCGGCCTGCGCATCGAGGAGGACCCGGACGACGCCCGCCGCGAGCTGGCGGAGTGCGTCGCGGAGGTGGCCGCGCGGGACCCGTTCCTGCGCGACCACCCGCCGGTGCTGTCCTGGTCCGGGGGGCAGTTCGCCGGTGGGCACCTGCCCGCGGGGGAAGGGCTCCGCGAGCTGGTCGCCGACGTGCACGCCGACGTCACCGGTGGGCCGCGGCCGCGGGAGCGCGGCGCCCCCTACGGCAGCGACCTGCGGCTCTACGCCGGCGCCGGCATCCCGACCCTGCACTACGGGCCCGGCGACGTCCGGCTGGCGCACGGCCCGGACGAGGCCGTCGAGCTCGACGAGGTGCTGACCGTCACCCGCGCGCTGGTGCTGGCGGTGCTGCGCAGCTGCGGCGCCTCGTGACCGGCGGTCAGAGCCCCAGGGCCGCGGCGGTCTCGGTGCGCAGCCGGTCCAGCTCCTCGGCCCCGCGGCGGCGGGCGGCCGGCACCCCGGCGGCATCGGTCACCGGGACGACGACCTCGAGGTAGGCCTTGAGCTTCGGCTCGGTGCCGCTGGGCCGCACGATCACCCGGACGCCCTCGCCCTGCAGCCGGACGGCGTCCACCGCGGGGCGGGCGTCGGCGAGGTCGGTGGCCGCGACGGGCCGGCCGAGCAGCTGCGCCGGTGCCGACGCCCGCAGCCGCTGCATCGCCGCGGTGATCAGGGACAGGTCCTCGACCCGGACCGACAGCTGCCCGGTGGCGAACAGGCCGTGCTCGACGGCCAGCTCGTCGAGCCGGTCGGTCAGCGTGCGCCCGTCCGCGGCGAGCTCGGCGGCCAGCAGCGCGACGGCCAGCGCGGCGGAGATGCCGTCCTTGTCGTGCGCGACCGAGGGGGTCACCGCGTACCCCAGCGCCTCCTCGTAGCCGAAGACCAGCGGCGCCTCGGCCGACCCGGCCCGGATGATCCACTTGAAGCCGGTCGGGGTCTCCTCGGCGGGCACGCCGTGGGCGCGGGCCAGCTCGCCCAGCAGCGAGCCGCTGACCAGCGACCGGGCGTAGGTGCCCCGCACCCCGCGGCGCAGCAGCCAGTCGGCCAGCAGGACGCCGACCTCGTCACCGGTCAGCTGCCGGTCGTCGCAGACCACCGAGCACCGGTCGGCGTCGGGGTCCTCCGCGATGGCCACGTGCGCATCGGTCCGGACGGCCAGGTCGACCAGCAGGTCGACCGCGCCGGGCTCCTCCGGGTTGGGGAAGGCGACCGTGGGGAAGTCGGGGTCGGGCCGGTCCTGCTCGGGCACGGCGTGCAGCGGGGCGAAGCCGGCGGCGTCGAACACCCGGCGGGTGGTCGCCGACCCCACGCCGTGCATCGCGGTGTAGGCCAGCCGCAGCCGCTGCCGGTCGGCCAGCGCGACCCGGCCCGGCTCCAGCGCGTCGACCACGGCGGCCACGTAGTCGGCCTCGACGTCGTCGCCGAGGGTCAGCCAGTCGTCGGAGAGCGGCAGCGCGCGCGCCGGGCCGGCGGCGGCGATCGCGGCCTCGATCTCCCGGTCGGCCGGCGGCACCAGCTGGGCGCCGTCGGCGAGGTAGACCTTGTAGCCGTTGTCCTGCGGCGGGTTGTGGCTGGCGGTCACCATCACGCCGGCCACCGCGCCCAGGTGCCGGACGGCGTAGGACAGCACCGGCGTGGGCAGCGGCCGGGGCAGCACCTGCACGGCGAACCCGGCGCCGGCGAGCACCGCGGCGGTCACCCGGGCGAACTCGTCGGAGCGGTGCCGCGCGTCGTACCCGACGACCACGCCGCGGCCGGCCTGCCCGGTGCCGGCGAGGTACCGGCCCAGCCCCGCGGCGGCGCGAGCCACCACGGCGGCGTTCATCCCGGCCGGCCCGGCGCGCAACGGCCCGCGCAGCCCCGCCGTCCCGAAGGTCAGCGGCCCGGAGAACCGGCGCTCCAGCTCCGCCGTGTCCCCGGCCGCCACGAGCGCCTCGACCTCCGCGCGGTCGCCCTCGTGCAGGTCGGCCGCGGCCCACGCCCGCGCCGCGTCCAGCACCCCGGTCACGGCGTCCGACGGTTCGCTCCCGCGGGGCGCTCCGCTCCTCGCTCGTTCCTCGCTGCGATGCTCACGCCCCTGTCCGCTCACGGCATCCGCTCGATCAGCTCGACCAGGAAACCGCCCAGCCGGCCCGCGGCGGCCTTGCCCGCGGCCAGCACCTCCAGGTGGTCCAGGGCCTCGCCGGTGATCCCGGCGGCGGCGTTGGTGACCATCGACAGCCCGAACACCTCCAGCCCGGCGGCCCGGGCGGCGATCGCCTCCAGCGCGGTGGACATGCCGACCAGCTGGGCGCCGAGGGTGGTCAGCATCCGGATCTCGGCGGGGGTCTCGAAGTGCGGGCCGGGCAGCGCCGCGTAGACGCCCTCGGCCAGCGTCGGGTCGATCTCCCGGGCCAGCGCCCGCAGCCGGGCCGAGTACAGGTCGGTGAGGTCGACGAAGGTGGCGCCGACCAGCGGGGACCGCGCGGTGAGGTTGAGGTGGTCGCTGATCAGCACCGCCTGGCCGACCCGGTGCTCGGGCGCCAGGCCCCCGGCGGCGTTGGTCAGCACGACGGTGCGCACCCCGGCGGCCGCGGCGGTCCGGACGCCGTGCACGACCGGCTCCACCCCGCGGCCCTCGTAGAGGTGGGTGCGGCCCAGGAACAGCAGCACCTTGTGCGCGCCCACCTGCACCGAGCGGATCTCGCCGCCGTGCCCGGTGACCGTCGGGGCCGCGAAGCCGGGCAGGTCGCCGATCGCCACGCTGGCCAGGGTCTCGCCGAAGGCGTCGGCCGCGGGGGCCCAGCCCGAGCCCATCACGACGGCGACGTCGTGCCCGCCGCCGAGCGCCGTGGTCAGCTGCCCGGCCGCCTCGGCAGCCAGCGCAGCGGGGTCGACAGGGGCGGGGGTGGTCGGCTCGCTCACGGGCCGAAACTAGCCCAGCGCGCTGCGGGTCAGCGCTCAACACCGGCCGCCGGCTGCCGACAACGACGTCATGGAGCGCACCGACGTCGACGGCGTCCCGGTCTTCTCCGCCCCCGGCCCCGAGCGGATCACCGCCGGCCTGGTCTTCGGGGTGGGCTTCCGGGACGAGACCTTCGCGACCCGCGAGGTCACCCACCTGATCGAGCACCTGGCCATGGGCGCGTTGCCCAAGTCGCACCTCAAGTGCAACGCCACCACCGACGTCGACTCCACGACGTTCTTCGCCACCGGCCGGCCGGCCGCGGTGCGCGACTTCCTCGAGGCCGTCTGCCGGGCGCTGTCGGACCTGCCGCTGGAGCGGATGGCGATGGAGGTCGGCGTCCTGCAGGCGGAGAGCTGCGGCACCGGCTACAGCACCGCCGCCTCGATGTGGGCCGCCCGGTACGCGCTGACCGGGCCGGGGCTCGCCGTCACCGACGGCCCGGGTCCGGACTGCCTGACCCCCGAGGTGGTGCAGGCGCACGCCGCCCGCTGGTTCGTCCGGGAGAACGCCGCGCTGTGGTGCTCGGGCACGCTGCCCGCGGGCCTGCGGCTGCCGCTCCCCAGCGGGCCGGTGCCGGTGCGCGTGCGGCCGGTGCCCCGCCCGCAGCAGGGCCCGGTCTGGACCACCGGGGAGGCCCCTGGCGTCGGGCTGCTGCTGGCCGACGACCGGCCCTACGACAGCGCGCTGCGGATGGGCGTGGAGGTGCTCAGCGAGCGGCTGCGCGACGTCGCCCGGCACGCCCGCGGGCTCAGCTACCACGTCGAGGGGGCCGGGCTCGACGTCACGCCCGAGCGGCGCGAGCTGGCGGTCTGGGTGGACGCGCGGGAGGGCCAGGAGGCGCCCGTCGCCGGCATCGTCTGGCAGCAGTTCTCCGCGCTGTGCCAGGACGGCCCCACGGCCGAGGAGCTGGCGCACGCGCTGGCCGGGTTCGAGGAGGACGTCGACGGCGACCCGGAGGCCGTGGCCACCGCGGACGTCGCCGACGCCGCCCAGAGCGCCGTCACCGGCATGCGGCCGCTGCCGGTCGCCGACGCGCTCGCCGCCTGGCGGTCGGTCACCCCCGCCGACGTCGTCGCCTCGCTCCGGGCGGCGTGGGCCAGCGCGCTGCTCTACGTGCCGGAGTGGGCGCAGTACGCCGGCCCGGCCGGCCCGGTGGAGCGCCGGTACACCTGCAACGTCGTCCCCGGCCTGCCCGCCGGCACCGTCTTCCAGCCGCCGGCGGTCAGCCGCGCGCTGCGGCGGGCGCCCCGGCTCACCCTCGTCGTCAGCGACGCGGTGCTGGCCCACGCGGACGCCGACGGCGACGTGCACTGCATCCCCTGGGCGGCCGTCGAGGCGGTGGCGCCGGTGGACGGGTCCCGCGGGATCGTCGTGGTGGGCCGCAACCTGTGCTCGATCGTCGTCCACCCGGACCTGTACGGGAGGAAGGCCCACGAGCGGGTGGTCGAGCTCGTCCGCGGGCACGTGCCCGCGGAGCGCTGGCTGCAGCGCCGGCCCGCGCCGACGCTGGCCCCGGTCGGCTGACCTGCAGGTCATCGACCGGCGGGTGGCCGCCGGGGCTGCCTAGACTCGCGGGGTGAGAATCGACTTCCACTCCTCCGAACGCGCCAGCCTCGGCGTCGAGTGGGAGCTCCAGCTCGTCGACCTGCAGACCCGGGAGCTCACCTCCGGGGCCACCGAGATCCTGGCCGAGCTCACCCCGGCCGGGCTGGACGAGCACCCCAAGGCCAAGCACGAGCTGCTGCAGTCGACGATCGAGATCATCACCGGCGTCTGCAGCACCGTCGCGGAGGCCAAGGCCGACCTGGCGGGCACCCTCGACGAGGTGGTGGCCGCCGCGGCGCGCCGCGGGCTCGGCGTGATGTGCGCCGGCAGCCACCCCTTCACCCGGTGGGACTCCCAGGAGATCTCGCCGAAGGAGCGCTACGCCCAGCTGGTCGAGCGGATGCAGTGGCTGGCCCGGCGGCTGCAGATCTTCGGCGTGCACGTGCACGTCGGCGTCCGCGCGCCGGAGAAGGCGATCCCGATCGTCAACGCGCTGGCGCAGTACCTGCCGCACTTCCTCGCGCTCTCCGCGTCGTCCCCGTTCTGGGCCGGCTGCGACACCGGGCTGGCGTCGGCCCGCACCAAGGTGTTCGAGGGCATGCCCACCGGCGGGCTGCCGCACCAGCTCGCCGACTGGGCCGAGTTCGAGGAGTACATGGAGACCCTCATCCGGGCCGGCGCGATCGAGAGCGTCCGCGAGGTGTGGTGGGACGTCCGGCCGCACCCGGACTTCGGCACCGTCGAGCTGCGGGTGTGCGACGGGCTGCCCAGCCTCGACGAGATCGGCGTGGTCGCCGCCCTCGCCCAGTGCCTGGTCGAGCAGTTCGACGGCCAGCTGGACAAGGGCTACACGCTGCCCACCCCGGCCGAGTGGGTGCTCCGGGAGAACAAGTGGCGCGCCGTCCGCTACGGGCTGGACGCCGACATCGTCGTCGACGAGAAGGGCACCGTCCGCCCGGTCCGCGAGGCGATCGCCGAGCTGGTCGAGGAGCTGATGCCGGTCGCCAAGCGGCTGGGCTGCGAGTCCGAGCTCGCCGACGCCCACCGGCTGCTCGCCGCCGGCGCGTCCTACCAGCGGCAGCGGGCCGTGGCGGCCGCGCACGACGGCGACCTCCGGCCGGTGGTCGACAGCCTGCTCGCCGAGCTGCGCGACGGCCTGCCGGAGCCGACGGCGGACCGCCCGTGAGCGGGGACGCCGGACAGCCGGCCACCGTCCCGGCCGAGGACCACCGCGGGCAGGCGGTGGACGCCTGGTCGCGGGCCCACCACGACGAGCTGGTCGCCGTCCGCCGGCACCTGCACGCCCACCCCGAGCTGGGCTTCGTCGAGCACGAGACCACCGCCTTCCTGGAGCAGCGGCTGACCGCGGCCGGGCTCGCGCCGCGGCGGCTGAAGTCCGGCACCGGGCTGGTCTGCGACGTCGGCGGCGACGTCGACGGGCCGGTCGTCGTGCTCCGCGCCGACATCGACGCGCTGCCGCTCACCGACCTCAAGGACGTCTCCTACGCCTCCACCCGGGACGGGCTGTGCCACGCCTGCGGGCACGACGTGCACACCACGGTGCTGCTCGGCGTCGCGCTGGCGCTGGCCTCGCTGGAGCACCTGCCCGGCACCGTGCGGTGCGTGTTCCAGCCCGCCGAGGAGCAGGTGCCCGGCGGCGGCCTGGAGGTCGTCGACGAGGGCGTGCTCGCCGGCGCCACCCGCGCCTTCGCGCTGCACTGCGACCCGTCGCTGCAGGTCGGCCGGGTCGGCCTGCGCACCGGCTCGATCACCGCCGCCTGCGACCGGGTCGAGGTCACCCTCACCGGGCCCGGTGGTCACACCGCGCGCCCGCAGCTCACCGTCGACCTGGTGCACGCCCTGGGCCTGGTCGTCACCGAGGTGCCCGGCCTGCTGTCCCGGCTGGTCGACCCGCGCTCCAGCCTGTCGCTGGTGTGGGGCGCGGTCAGCGCCGGGGTCGCGGCCAACACGATCCCGGAGACCGGCCAGCTGCGCGGCACGCTGCGGGTGCTGGACCGGTCGGTGTGGAACGAGGCGGAGGACCTGGTCCGCCGGCTGGTGACCGAGGTGGCCCGGACCGCGGGCGCCGCGGTGTCCATCGAGTACGTCCGCGGGGTGCCACCGGTGGTCAACGACCCGCGCAGCGTCGCGCTGCTGCGCTCGGCGGCGCTGGAGACCGTGGGCAGCGAGGGCGTCGCGCTCTCCCCGCAGAGCATGGGCGGGGAGGACTTCGGCTGGTTCGCCGAGGTGCTGCCGATCGCGCTGGCCCGGCTCGGCACGCACGGCGCGGGGGAGCCGCTGGACCTGCACCGCGGCACCTTCGACGTCGACGAACAGGCGATCGGGGTCGGCGTGCGGCTGATGGCGCGCACCGCGCTGCACGCGCTGGCGGCGGACGCGGCCGTACCCGCCGGTAGCGTGCCGCGGTAGACGCGCTGCACAGGCACCGAGAGGCGGGGACCCGACGATGAGCTCCACCGGCCACCAGACCGCGGCACCGGGGGACGCGCCCCCGGCCGAGCCGGCGGCGCCCGAGGTCCTCGAGCTCGCCGGCGAGTTCCCGGCGGCGAGCCGCGCCCAGTGGCGGGACCTGGTCGCCGGGGTGCTGCGCAAGGCCGGCCGGGACGACCTGCCCGACCCGGTGGAGGACGCGCTGCGGGTGCCGGTGGCGACCGGCGTCAGCGTGGCCCCGCTCTACACCGCCGAGGACGCCGGCGACCTGGCCGGGCTGGCCGGCGTCCCGGGCCTGCCGCCGTTCACCCGCGGCTCCCGGGCGGGCGCGGCCGGGGTGACGGCGGCCGGTGGCGCCGACGAGCAGGTGCCCGGTGGCTGGGACGTGCGCCAGCGGCACGCCGACCCCGACGTGGCGCTGACCCGCGAGGCGATCGCGGCGGACCTGGAGAACGGCGTCTCCTCGCTGTGGCTGGCGCTCGGCGAGGGCGCGGTGCCGGTGGACTCGCTGGGCGAGGTGCTCGCCGACGTCCTGCTGGACCTGGCGCCGCTGACGCTGTCCGGCGGGGTCCCGGCGGCCGAGGCGTTCCTGGCCCTGGTCGAGGGCCGCACCGACCTGGCGCCGGGGGGCTGCCTGGGGCTGGACCCGCTCGGGGTGCAGGCCGCGACCGGGCAGCCGCAGGACCTCGACGGGCTGGCCGACCTGGCCCGGCGGACGCCCGCCGGCTGGCGCACCGTGGTCGTCGACGGGACGGTCTTCGCCGACGCCGGGGCGTCCGCGGTGGAGGAGCTGGGCTGCGCGGTCGCCGCAGGCGTGGCGTACCTGCGGGCGCTGACCGAGCAGGGCCTGGGCGTGGACGAGGCGTTCGGCCGGCTGGAGTTCCGGTTCTCCGCGAGCGCAGACCAGTTCACGACGATCGCCGCGCTGCGGGCGGCCCGCCGGCTGTGGGACCGGGTGGGCGAGGCCAGCGGGGCATCCCCGGCTGCTCGGGCGATGCGGCAGCACGCGGTCACCTCCTCGGTGATGACCACCCGGCACGACCCGTGGGTCAACATGCTGCGGACGACGGTGGCCTGCTTCGCCGCCGGCGTCGGCGGCGCTGACGTGGTCACCGTGCAGCCCTTCGACGCAGCGCTCGGCCTGCCGGACGCCTTCGCCCGCCGGATCGCCCGCAACACCCAGAGCCTGCTGGTGGAGGAGGGGCACCTGGCGCGGGTGCTCGACCCCGCGGGCGGCTCCTGGTACGTCGAGTCGCTGACCGAGGACCTGGCCCGGGCGGCGTGGGACTGGTTCACCGAGGTCGAGCGGGCCGGTGGCCTGGCCGCGGCGCTCTCCGGTGGCCTGGTCGGCGAGCGGATCGGCGCCGCCTGGGCCGACCGCGGGCAGCGGCTGGCCACCCGCGCCGACGCGCTCACCGGGGTCAGCGAGTTCGCCAACCCGGCCGAGGTGCTGCCGGTCCGCCGGCCCGCCGCGCCGCCGCCGTCCGGGGGGCTGCCGCGGGTGCGGGCGGCCGAGGCCTTCGAGGACCTGCGCGACGCGGTCGAGGCCGTCGACCCCCGCCCGCGGGTGTACCTGGCCACCCTCGGGCCGGTCGCCCGGCACACCGCGCGGGCGGCCTTCGCGGCCAACCTCTTCGCCGCCGGCGGCCTGGGGACCCCGGCCGGGGACGGCGCGGGCGACCTGGCGGGGGCGACCGTGGCCTGCATCTGCGGCACCGATGCCGACTACGCCGCCGCCGCCGACCTGGCCGCCGAGCTGCGGTCGGCCGGCGCGACCCAGGTGTGGCTGGCCGGTCCGCCGTCCCTGGGGGTGGACGGCGTCGACGGGTACGTGTACGCCGGGTGTGACGCGCTCGCGGTGCTCCGCAGCGCGCTCGAGCAGCTGGGAGTGCAGGCATGATCCCCGACTTCGGGAACCTGGAGCTGGGCCGGCCGTCGACGGCGGCGACCGCCGAGGAGTGGGCGCAGGCGTACGAGGCGGCGACCGGGCGGAGCGTGGCGGAGGCGACCTGGGAGACGCCGGAGGGGATCGCCGTCCCGCCGCTGGCCACCCCGGCGGACCTGGCCGGCGTGGACTTCCTGGAGACCTTCCCGGGCATCGCGCCCTATCTGCGCGGCCCGTATCCGACGATGTACACCACCCAGCCGTGGACGGTGCGGCAGTACGCCGGGTTCTCCACCGCGGCGGAGTCCAACGCGTTCTACCGGCGGAACCTGGCGGCTGGGCAGAAGGGCCTGTCGGTCGCGTTCGACCTGCCCACCCACCGGGGCTATGACTCCGACCACCCGCGGGTGCCGGGGGATGTGGGGATGGCGGGGGTGGCGATCGACTCGATCCTGGACATGCGGCAGCTGTTCGACGGCATCCCGCTGGACCGGATGAGCGTGTCGATGACGATGAACGGCGCCGTGCTGCCGGTGCTGGCGCTGTTCGTGGTCGCCGCCGAGGAGCAGGGCGTGGGCCCGGACCAGCTCACCGGGACGATCCAGAACGACATCCTCAAGGAGTTCATGGTCCGCAACACCTACATCTACCCGCCCGGGCCCTCGATGCAGATCATCAGCGACATCTTCAGCTTCACCTCTCAGCGGATGCCGCGGTTCAACTCGATCTCCATCTCCGGCTACCACATCCAGGAGGCCGGGGCGACGGCGGACCTGGAGCTGGCCTACACCCTGGCCGACGGGGTGGAGTACCTGCAGGCGGGCAAGGCAGCGGGGCTGGACGTGGACGTGTTCGCCCCGCGGTTGTCCTTCTTCTGGGCGATCGGGATGAACTTCTTCATGGAGGTCGCCAAGCTCCGCGCCGGGCGGCTGCTGTGGGCGAAGCTGGTGCGCGAGGCCGGGGCGCAGAAGGACAAGTCGATGTCGCTGCGCACCCACTGCCAGACCTCGGGCTGGTCGCTGACCGCGCAGGACGTCTACAACAACGTGGTCCGCACCTGCCTGGAGGCGATGGCCGCCACCCAGGGGCACACCCAGTCGCTGCACACCAACGCCCTGGACGAGGCCCTCGCGCTGCCGACGGACTTCTCCGCCCGGATCGCCCGCAACACCCAGCTGCTGCTCCAGCAGGAGTCCGGGACGACGCGGGTCATCGACCCGTGGGGCGGCTCGGCGTACGTGGAGCGCCTGACCTACGACCTGGCCCGCCGCGCCTGGGCGCACATCGCCGAGGTCAAGGCGCACGGCGGCATGGCCCAGGCCATCGACGACGGCATCCCCAAGCTGCGGATCGAGGAGGCCGCCGCCCGCACCCAGGCGCGGATCGATTCGGGCAGGCAGCCGGTGATCGGGGTGAACAAGTACCGGGTGGCCACCGACGAGGCCGTCGACGTGCTGCGGGTGGACAACGCCGACGTGCTCGCGCAGCAGAAGGCCAAGCTCGCCCAGCTGCGCGCCAGCCGCGACCCGCGCGCCGTCGAGGACACCCTGTCCCGACTCACCGACGCTGCGCGGGCCGCGGCCGAGGGACGCCGGGGGAGCGACCTGGACTCGAACCTGCTGAAGCTGGCGGTCGACGCGGCCCGGGCGAAGGCCACGGTGGGGGAGATCTCCGACGCGCTGGAGGCGGTGTACGGGCGGCACGCCGGTCAGGTGCGCACCATCTCCGGTGTGTACCGCGACGAGGCAGGCAAGGACGGTGCGGTGGCCGCGACCCGCGAGCTGGCCGCGGCGTTCGCCGAGGCCGAGGGGCGCCGGCCGCGGATCCTGGTGGCCAAGATGGGCCAGGACGGCCACGACCGCGGCCAGAAGGTCATCGCCACCGCCTTCGCCGACCTCGGCTTCGACGTCGACGTCGGCCCGCTGTTCCAGACACCGGAAGAGGTCGCCCGCCAAGCCGTCGAGGCCGACGTGCACGTCGTCGGCGTCTCCTCCCTCGCCGCCGGACACCTCACCCTGGTGCCGGCACTGCGCGACGCGCTCGCCGCGCTCGGCGCCGACGACATCCTCGTGGTGGTCGGCGGGGTCATCCCACCCGACGACGTGCCGCTGCTGCAGGAGATGGGCGCGGCCGCGGTCTTCCCACCCGGCACCGTCATCTCCCAGGCCGCCCAAGACCTGCTGCGCACCCTCGCCCAGCGACTCGGCCACTGATGGCGGTACCGGACGTCGCCGGGCTGGCCGACGGGGTGCTGGCCGGCGAGCGGCGGGCGGTGGCGCGCGCGATCACGCTGGTCGAGTCCCGCCGGGCCGACCACCGCGAGGCGGCGCAGGAGCTGCTCGTCGAGCTGCTGCCGCACGCCGGCGGTGCCCGCCGGGTCGGCATCAGCGGGGTGCCCGGGGTGGGCAAGTCGACGTTCATCGACAGCCTCGGGACGACGCTGACGGCCGCCGGCTCCCGGGTGGCGGTGCTCGCGGTCGACCCGTCGTCGGCGCGCTCGGGCGGCTCGATCCTCGGCGACAAGACCCGGATGGCCCGGCTGGCCGTCGACGACCGCGCGTTCATCCGGCCCGCGCCCACCGCCGGCACGCTGGGCGGGGTGGCGCAGGCGACCCGGGAGTCGATGGTCGTGGTCGAGGCGGCGGGCCACGACGTCGTCCTGGTGGAGACCGTCGGCGTCGGGCAGTCCGAGGTGACCGTCGCGGAGATGGTCGACTCGTTCCTGTTCCTCACCCTCGCCCGCACCGGCGACCAGCTGCAGGGCATCAAGCGCGGCATCCTGGAGATCGCCGACGTCATCGCGGTGAACAAGGCCGACGGCCCCGGCGAGGTCGACGCACGCCGGGCGGCCCGGGAGCTCGCCGGGGCGATCCGGATGCTGCGCGGCCGCGGCGACCCGTGGGAGGTGCCGGTGCTCACCTGCGCCGGGCTGACCGGTCAGGGGCTGGACGAGGTGTGGGCGCAGCTGGTCGAGCACCAGGAGCGGATGCGGGCCTCGGGGGAGCTCGCCGAGCGTCGCCGGGCCCAGCAAGTCCGGTGGTTCTGGCAGCTGGTCCGGGACGGGCTGGAGCACCAGCTCCGGGACCACCCCGGGGTGCGGGCGGCGGTGCCGGAGCTGGAGACCGCGGTGCTGGCGGGGGAGCTCACCCCCGCGCTGGCCGCCCGCCGGGTGCTGGACACCTTCCTCGGCACCACCGGGGGCTGAGCCCGCCGGTCAGCGCGGGACCAGGGTCCGCGCGGTCTCGGTGCTGTCGGCCGGTGCCTCGTGCCGCCCGGACCGGGCGGGGCGGGGGAGGCCGCCGTACTCCTTGAGCAGCGCGGCCGCGCGGGCGCTGGCAACCACCTGGTCGACCGGCACGGCGGGGCGGCCGGCCGGCGGCTGGGCCGCCCGCGGGCGGGGCACCTGGACGGCGGCCATGGTGACCGTCGCCGGGCCGGCGGCCGGCACGGGGAGGACCGTCGCGGCGGGTGCGGCGGCGGCCGCGTCGCGGCGCGGTGCCGGACGGGGGGCGGGGCGCGGGTCGAGCACCCGGCGGACCCACGGGCGGGCGGGGCGCTCGATCCCGATGTGCAGGCCGACGGCGAGCCCGAGGGCCAGCGCCAGCCCGGCGAACCGGACGACGAGCTGCGGCCCCAGCCCCTCCTGCGCGGGCACGGCCACCCCGATCATGTGCACCGCGGTGACGTGCACGAGGTAGAAGGCGAAGGAGACCTCACCCAGGAAGACCATCGGCCGCAGACCGAGGAAGCGTGCCATCGGGTGCCGGGGGGCGAGTGCCAGGCCGAGGACGAGCGCCGCCGCCGGCAGGGCGTACAGCGCGTCCCACGACCAGACGCTCCAGGACGTCCCCGGCAGGGCCGCGGTCGCCACGGTGAACACGACAGCCGTGACCGCCAGCCAGGCGCCGGCGCGCTGGGCGGCCAGGCTGTCGCGCACGCGCAGGTAGACGAACGCCGCCAGGATGCCGATCAGGAAGTCGCCCACCCGCACCAGCGGGGTGCGGTACAGCCAGCGGTGCGCCGACGTGGGGTCGGAGGCCGGAAGCGCGCCCAGGCCCTGGTGCTGGAACCACCAGGCCAGCAGCACCAGGACGGCGGCGGTGGCGAGCAGCGCCAGCACGATGGTCGCCAGCCGGCCGGTGACCAGCCGCACGACGGGCAGCAGCACCGGCAGGGTCAGGTAGAGGAACAGCTCCACGCTGATCGACCAGGCCGGGCCGACGAACGCGAAGGTGACGTCCATGTCCGGGCTCCAGGCCTGCAGCCCCAGCGTGTGCACGGCCACCACCCGGCCGGACACCGGGCCGGTCGCCCACTCGGTGGCGACCGTCCAGCCGAGGATGGCCAGGTAGACCGGGTAGATGCGGGCCAGCCGGGCGACCAGGTACGACCAGACCGCTCGGGGCGTCCGCAGGCCCTCGGCGTAGTTGATGGTCAGCACGAAGCCCGACAGCACGAAGAAGAAGGTGACGCCGACGTAGCCGGTCGACATGAGCCGCACCAGCCACTCCGGGGTGCCCGCCGGCGCTCCGACGTGCGACGCCCAGACCGCGAGCGCGGCGACCAGGCGCATGCCGGTGAGGGCGTTCAGGTGCCGCTGCGCGGCGCCGTCCGTCGTCCGGGCGGCAGCGGCGCTCGTGGTCACGGGGGGAAGGTGGCACGTGGACGGACCCGTCCTGGTCACCCGGCGCGCGACGCGGGGGCCACAGCGCCGGGTGGTGTCACCGGGGTGCGTGTGACGGCGGCCGGGGTCGCCGGCCCCGTCCGCGCCGGTGTGCTCGCTGCCGACCGAGAACAGGGACAATGGCGGTGCACCCGTCGGACCAGCACTGGAGAAGCAGACACCATGACCCGCATCGTGATCATCGGCGGTGGCCCGGCCGGCTACGAGGCCGCGCTCGTCGCCGCACAGCTCGGTGCGGACGTCACCGTGATCGAGCGGGACGGCATCGGGGGCGCCAGCGTCCTCACCGACTGCGTCCCGTCGAAGACCTTCATCGCCTCGGCCGGGGCGATGACCTCGGTCCGCGACTCCGCCGCGCTGGGCCTGCGGGGCACCGACCCCGCAGGGGTCTGCCTCGACCTGGCCGCCGTCAACGAGCGGATCAAGGCGCTGGCCGTGGCGCAGTCGGCGGACATCCACGCCCGGCTGGAGTCCGAGGGCGTGACGCTGGTCGCCGGGTCCGCCCGGCTCTCCGACGAGATGCGCGGCCTGGCCGCCCACCGGGTCCAGGTGCTCGACGCCGACGGGGTGGTGGCCCAGGAGCTCGAGGGCGACGTCGTCCTGATCGCCACCGGCGCCGACCCCCGCGTGCTGCCCGGCGCCGAGCCGGACGGCGAGCGGATCCTGTCCTGGCGCGACGTCTACGACCTGCAGGAGATGCCCGAGCACCTCGTCGTCGTCGGCTCCGGGGTCACCGGCGCCGAGTTCGCCTCCGGCTACCTGGAGGCCGGCGTGCCGGTCACCCTGGTCTCCTCGCGGGACCAGGTGCTGCCCGGTGAGGACGCCGACGCCGCCGCCGTGGTGGAGGAGGTCTTCCAGTCCCGCGGCGGGCGGATCGCCGAGCGCGGCCGGGCGGCGACCGTCGTCCGCACCGAGAAGGGCGTCCGGGTCGAGCTGACCGACGGCCGCGTCGTCGAGGGCTCGCACGCGCTGATGACGGTGGGCACCGTGCCGAACACCGACGGGCTGAACCTGGAGGCCTGCGGGATCGAGGTCACCGGGGCCGGCCACATCGTCGTCGACCGGGTCTCCCGCACCACCGTGCCCGGCATCTACGCCGCCGGCGACGTCACCGGGGTCTTCCAGCTGGCCTCGGTCGCGGCGATGCAGGGCCGGATCGCCATGTGGCACGCCCTCGGCGAGGCCGTCGCGCCGATCCGGCTCAAGACGGTGTCGGCGAACGTCTTCACCCACCCGGAGATCGCCACGGTCGGGGTGCAGGAGAAGTCGCTCACCGAGGACGCCGACGTGGAGGTCGTGCGGCTGCCGCTGGCCACCAACGCCCGGGCCAAGATGGGCGACCTGCAGGACGGGTTCGTCAAGCTGTACGCCCGCCGCTCGACCGACGTCGTCATCGGCGGTGTGGTCGTGGCACCCGGCGCGTCCGAGCTCATCCTGCCCATCGCGCTGGCGGTGACCAAGGGCCTCACCGCCGGCGACCTGGCGCAGACCTTCGCCATCTACCCGTCGCTGTCGGGCTCGATCACCGAGGCCGGCCGGCGGCTGATGGGGATCGAGGACGAGCACAGCTGAGCGTGGTCGGTGTGACCGGCGGGACGAGCGGGACGACACGCGACCGCTGAGGCGCACCGTCCTCGGGCTCCGACCGGGCAGCGCCGATGGTGGGCGGGTTGCCTGCCCCAGGAGTCTGAGTTGCGTCTCGTCCGTCGGTCCTCGACGTCCGCGGTGGCCGTCGTGGCCGCCGTCCTCGCCACCTTCGCGCTGCCGTCGCCGGCTCGGGCGGAGGACCTGCCGGACCCCGGCGACACCGTGGTCGGCCAGCTGGTGCGCGCCTACGCCGAGCCCGGGCCGGCCGAGCCAGGCGCGGCCGGGCCCCACGCCGAGGAGCACGGTGAGGGGCACGACGACGGACTGCTGACCTGGGTGCAGCCGGCGTCCGGTGACGCCGTCCGGGTCGACACCGAGGCGCTGGACCACGTGCCGGTGGGCGCGACCGTGTCGGTGACCGTGGGCGAGGCCGGCCCGGACGAGGCCTCGGCCGAGGGGCTGGAGGAGGCGCTGGACGTCGTCGACGCCGACGTCGTCGCCCGGCTCGCGACCGAGCGCATCCCCACCGCCCAGGCCGACGCCCCGGCCAACCACCTGGTCACCATCGTCATGCTGCAGCCGGCCGGTGCGGCCCGGGACGCCACGACGCTGGCCCAGGTGCAGAACGTCGTCTCCACCTCGGTGGCGACCTTCTGGCGGGACCAGACCGGCGGGCGGGTGCGGATCGGCCTGGCCCCGACCGCCGTCGACTGGTTCCAGGGCACCTCCACGTGCCAGAACCCCAACGCGCTCTGGGCGGAGGCCGCGGCCAAGGCCGGCTGGACCTACGCCCCGGGGCGGCACCTGCTCGTCTACGTCCCCTACGGCGCCCCCGGCTGCGCCTACGGCCTCGGTGAGGTGCGGCAGAACGTCGACTCCGGCGGCCAGGTCTACGTGACGGCGGCCGCGACCTCGGTGATCGCCCACGAGCTCGGGCACAACTTCGGGCTCAACCACTCCTCCGCGCTGCAGTGCGGTGGTGCGGTGGAAGGCGCCGGCAGTTCCTGCCAGGTGTCGTCCTACCGCGACTACTACGACGTCATGGGCATCTCCTGGAGCGAGATCGGCTCGCTGAGCGCCCTGCAGGCCGCGCAGCTCGGCGTCCTGCCGTCGACCGCGCAGGCCACGGTCACGCCCACCAGCGGGTCGGGCACCTTCACGCTCTCGCCGTCGTCCGGCGCCACCGGCACCCGCGGGCTGAAGCTGCAGACCGCGAGCGGTGCCGTCTACTGGGTCGAGTACCGCTCGCCGACCGGCCAGGACGGCTGGCTCGGCGACCCCGGACGCAACTGGGTCGGCCTGCAGTCCGGGGTGCTGGTCCGCCGGGTCAACCCCGGTTCCGGGGACTCCTCGCTGCTGCTCGACCCGACGCCCTCGGCGGCGTCCAGCTGGGCCACCGACGTCCGGACGGCGCTGCCGGTCGGCGTCCCCGTCCCGATCGCCGGCGGCGCCTTCCAGCTCACCGTGCAGTCGGTCGCCGGTGGGGCCGCCCAGGTCACGGTGGGCATGGTCGGCGGCGACGCCGCCTGCGCCACCCGCAGCACCCCGTCGTCCGGGGTCGCGCTGGTCGACACCGCGGGCGCGGCCGGCGCCCTCGTCGTCGGCCTCGACCGCGGGCTGTGGCTCCGGCCGCTGGACGGCAGCTCCACGAGCTGGACGTCCCTCGGCGGCGGCGTGCTGTACGGCCCGGCCGCGGCCACCGCGGGCACCACCGCCTACGCCTTCGTGGTCGGGACGGACGGCACCCTCTTCTACCGAGCCCGCACCGGCTCGGGTTCCTGGGCGCCCTGGACCAACCTGGGCGGCTACCTGACGGCCAGCCCGGCCGCCGCCTCGCTCGGTCCCGACCACGTCCGGGTGTTCGGCCGGGGCAGCGACGGCTCGCTGTGGAGCCGGGAGCTCGTCGGTGGCACCTGGCAGAACTGGGTCGGCCACGGCGGGTACCTGACGGCGCCGCCCACGGCCACCGCGTCGACGGCGAGCGGCACGGTCGTGGTCGCGGTGCGCGGCACCGACGGGTACACCTACCAGCAGTCGCTGCCCAAGGGCAGCGGGGCGGGCACCTACGTCCGGCGCGACGTCGTCGCCTGCTCCGCGCTGGCGTTGAGCCCGGTCTCCACCGCGGCGGACGTCGCCACGGCCGCCTACCTCGACAGCGCCGGCACACCCCGGCTGCTGGACGCCGCGGGCCGGTCGCAGGCGCTGACCGGGGCGTTCACCAGCAACCCGGCGGTGCAGTTCCCGTCCGGCGGGTTCGCCCTGGTCGGCCGCGGCATGGACAACGCGCTGTGGTTCTACGACGGCCGCTCGGGTGGCGCCGGCGGCTGGGTCTCGCTCGGCGGGTACGTGCTCTGAGGTCGCGCTGACCCGGGTCCGCGGTGCGGGCCCAGGTCAGCGGCGGGTCACTCCGCGGCGTCGGCGATGGTGCAGAGGACGGCGCCGCTGGTGACGCTGGCGCCCACCTCGGCGGTCAGCCCAGTGACGGTGCCGGCCTTGTGCGCGGTGATGGGCTGTTCCATCTTCATCGCCTCGAGGACGACGACCAGGTCACCGGCGGCGACGGTCGCGCCGTCGGAGACCGCGACCTTGACGATGGTGCCCTGCATGGGCGCGGTCAGGCTGTCGCCGGACGCGGCGGACCCGCCGTGCCCGCCACCGCGCTTGCGGGGCTTGGCGCCCGCCGTGGCCGGTGCCGGACCGCCGGCGGCCAGCCCGGCGGGCAGGGACACCTCGAGCCGGCGGCCGCCGACCTCGACCACGACGGTCTGCCGCGGCTCGGGCTCGTCGGTCTCGGCGGCGGGCCCGTGGGGTGGGACCTGGTTGTCCCACTCGGTCTCGATCCAGCGGGTGTGCACGGTGAACGGCTCGGCGGTGAAGGCCGGG
>NZ_JABGDB010000038.1:0-604 GCF_041028285.1 Modestobacter versicolor
AGAATTCTGCGAATTCGGATTCAGGAAAGAATTCATTGATGTCTTCAATCAGCGGATGTTCCTTATCTCACGCATTCATCGTGAAGTGATATTTCGGCGCTACAACGGGCTTTTTGGAGATCATGGCATATTTACGGTTCGAACGGTTTACCGAGTCCTTAATGGTCTTTAAAGCGGCATTTCATTCGCTTCTTGTTGGCGTCTTACCGGGATCATCAATGAGAACAGGTTCTTCAATTTGGACAAGCCCGAAGAAGCCGTTGTTTGGCGCTTCTATTCCGGCTAGGCCGTTTGCATCATCAAACGAACCATATTCAATTGATTGGTTCTTCGTTTTTTGCGACTTGTTGACCAAACGATACGACTTATTGATACCAGCTTCATAATCAACGGTTTCATATCCTAATGATTTAACTTCAAGATTGATGTTGTTTAAAGCATTGTGCAAACGAGCAACACCACCAAGCTTGTATTTCTTCAAATCAAGCCCGTAGGCGTCTTTGTTTGTTTCTATCATAGTTCTTTTACGAACGATGACTGGCCTCGATTTACCGGCATCTTTCGCACCAACTCAGACCGTTTCGGCTGCAGTGTGATCAAGAAT
>NZ_JABGDB010000039.1:0-603 GCF_041028285.1 Modestobacter versicolor
AAACCATTCTTTAGAGCCAGGCATATTAGATTTATCAGCAATCTTAGTAAGGTGATTAATTACACGATCTGAATTGAGAGCTTTACCGCCCTGTGTAGTGGCCTTAATTGCTTCATTGAGATCAGATTTAGAATAATTTCTACCAGCACCTTGACGGAATCTATCTAATTTAGCTTGTTCCTCAGCATCGATAATATCACGCTTTTTACGGTTTTCTTCTGCTTGCCGTTTAAGCTTCTCTTCTGTAGTTTCACGGTTCTGAATACGGTCTTGTTTCTTAATACCGTTAACGTGTAAAGTATCATTGATATTATCTAACGTTAATTGTTTCCTCAATGCCGGATCTACAATTTTATTTCGTTCCGTATCAAGCTTTTTAACGTCTTTAGTAAATTGCTTATTCTTGAATGTATCAAGAGTGATTTTATTAGCTAATTCTTTATCTGTAATACTATTACGGGCATCTTGAATAGCTTTCACTTTATTCAAATGCGCACGATCATCAATAGTACTTGAATTAACAGTTCTTTTTAAATCAGCATCAATTGTATCATTCTGCGTATGCCATTCATTAGCGGCATTAACACGACGCGCCTGATCACG
>NZ_JABGDB010000040.1:0-602 GCF_041028285.1 Modestobacter versicolor
CTTCTATGCTTTTGAAATCAATCTAATAAATCAATCGCTCCATACAACTCAACTTCATAACCCGCCGGTCAATCCATCTCATTGCCGCCATATGCACATCATCACCCTTGCCACAGGGTATTTCGGCACATACAACTATACACAACCTATCGCCCATCTCTAACTTAGCATCATTAGAAACTTCCTATAAATTGTGTGGTATATATATTATACACTATATTTCAAAATTCCATACCAACTTTTTAAAAATAAAAAGAAACTGACATTTTACTGCCAATTTCCCGAAATTTGTTTAACCCTTACGGATTAGTTAATTTCAACAACAAGTCTTAATAGACCGTTTGTCACTGTTCTCTTTGGAACTGCGGCAATGTCAGATGCTTCAAGGTATGTACCAAGGTCATTTGAAATTCCTATTGGTCCTGAGTTAACAGCAGAAATGTCGATTGAGTGAAGAACTGAGTCATATGTACCAATTACGGCAATAAGGTTGTGTGCTTCCAATGTTGAGTTTGCTTGTGAATCCTTGTATTGAACTGTAGCAGGAATGAACATGTCACCTGATATGATTCTGTATCCACCGATTATACCTACTTGGTATT
>NZ_JABGDB010000041.1:0-600 GCF_041028285.1 Modestobacter versicolor
GCCACAAACAAAAATAATATAAAAACAAATACTGATGCCATTGGTACAGTAACTACTGCCGGCTCAATTCTTAAAAGAGTTGATGACTTGGAAAAGGCATTGCAAGGTGGTGGTGCTATAGTTACATCAGTGCTTAAATATGCTTCTGACATTGGACAACCGCAAGTTGCTGCTGAATCAAATGCTACAAAAGCCGTATTTGATTTATCAAACTTGATTAACAACAATGATGGAACTAAACCGGTCTTCAACTTTGGTGATGAAAACATCTTTGACATCAAGGTAAGATTCACAATTGATGGCGGAACCGCTCCTTCTGGAAACCACAATATGATTTTCCGTATCAACACAGGAGATGCTGAACCAACAATCATTACTTTTAATGATAGAAATGGTGCTAATCCAAATCAAGGAATAGTGGTTAAGGCAAGTATGACAACTACTGGTAAATTGACACTTGAAACAACTAATGTGGATGGGACTGCTGCTGGGTTCTCAGTTATCAACTATCCAACAATGACTGTTAACCAAATTCAGGAGTTCACAATCTCATTGGTATCTAGCTTAGTAACTCAAGGAGAGCTATCAACAACAAATGGT
>NZ_JABGDB010000042.1:0-585 GCF_041028285.1 Modestobacter versicolor
GGTTTCACACATATATGACTATTGTAGAGATTATGTTCTAACGAAAGCTGGTGTCGAACACGAAAGTGAAATCAAAGCACAAGGTAAATCGTGAAAACTTATTCAAAGTGAATTTGACCCCGTTCTTATAGAGATGTCAAATTGAAACAAAAACGTGATATTTATTTGTCACGAGAAATTAGATGAAAAGGGAATAGCATTCCCAAACACAATTTCTTCTGTCAGCACAAGACTGATGTCAATATCGGAAATCACCGGTAGATTGATTATGAAACCTGCAACACCAACAAACCCAAAAGAAGTAAGAGAATTGTCAGTGACATCATCTTATAAGCAAGAGGGTGGTAACAGATTCAATGTCAACCATGACATTGTCGAACCGACATATGAAAAACTTATTGAAACAATTAAAAATAGTAAAAGGATATAAATATGGCAATCAATTTTAACAATATAAATGCAACACAAACAGTAAATGGTCAAGTGGTTCAACCACAAGTAGTGGCACAGCAACAGCACCTTCAAGTGGAAACACATTCGTTCTCACAACAGGTTGTCAATGACGGTGGGTTCAAGGTAACACCA
>NZ_JABGDB010000043.1:0-575 GCF_041028285.1 Modestobacter versicolor
TATGGTCGAGACCAAGCCTATACTATGGATGTTCAACGTAAGGTTGCTTACTCTCCGTGGTAATCATCTGCGAGAACGATAATAACTTATAATAATTTTTAGGAGGTCTTCAATGGCTCTCGCTCCAAATATGCAAAACCCAGGTTCAAACCAGGGCAAAGGTTCTACTACTACTGCTGACCGTCTTGGTCTGTTCCTGAAAGTCTTCGCTGGTGAAGTTCTGGCTGCATTCAGCCGTAGCTCTCTGGCTATTGACAAATTCATTACTCGCACCATTTCCAATGGTAAGTCTGCTCAGTTCCCTGTAATGGGTCGTGCAACTGCTAAGTATCTGGATGCTGGCGCTTCTCTGGATACCAACCGTAGTGAAATCAAACACACTGAGAAAGTGATTAACATCGACGGTCTGCTGACTGCTGACGTTCTCATCTTTGATTTGGATGATGCAATGAACCACTATGACGTGGCTTCTGAATATTCCAAACAGATTGGTGAATCTCTGGCTATCGCTGCTGACCAAGCTATTCTGGCTGAACTGGCTGTAGGTGCTAACTCTGATGAGAATATCGATGGTC
>NZ_JABGDB010000044.1:0-575 GCF_041028285.1 Modestobacter versicolor
GACTCGCTTGAATTGGCTCGTCTTCTTGGATTGACTTATGAAGGCGAAACATCTGACAAGAAAGTTTATGATTTATCACTAATCAATCTTGCTGACACTGACAAGATACTTGAAAATCTACCAAAATGAGCGAGAATTGAGAACTTCTCATTAGCTTATGACGTTGATACACGTGAAGGAAGAGGATTTGTTGGTACGCCAATCTATCACATAATCCAACAATCACCATTTGATGAAATGAAAGAAGTTATTATTGTCGGAAAGCAATTCAAAATCGCATCTTTTGGAGATAAAGCCGCCTTGGTTGACTATTACAAGCAACAACTGATCAATAAAAATGATGAAATTCGTGAAAAAGTTGTCAAAATAGCAAAAAAAGATATGACAGGTTTCTTATATGTCGATGAAAACCGTGCAAATTACTTGACCGTTATGCAAGATGGCAAGTGAGTTACCGGAAAAGCGCAAAAACATGGCCAATGAGATATTCTTCATAGGCAAGATTACTTGCAAATCATGATAAATCAAGGAAAAATCATCATAGATGAGCAAAATATCAAGTTGATTGCTGATTT
>NZ_JABGDB010000045.1:0-573 GCF_041028285.1 Modestobacter versicolor
GACTTCCTTTTTAAAATCAATATTGTAATCGTCATGATTACCTAACACCAAATGAATCGCTGGACATTGAATACGACGAAGCACATTCAAAGCCTCACGATTGAAACAAATATCTCCAGTGAGGATTAATTTATCTCGTTTAGTGGTAGTTTTATTGATTCTGTCAATGATGTAATCATCATGTTCCTTGATGGACTTAAATTGAGACCGGAAGTTTAAAATATTCCGGTGCCCAAAATGAGTGTCACCGAGGAAATACACCTCAGCCATAAGCTTTCTCGTATGCTTCTGTTAAGTTATCAATAAAGCGTTTCAACTCTTCCTGAGAAACCCCACCAATTAAGTGGTAGGTCGAGTCAGAAGGAAGAACATGAAGTTCCAGTTCATGCCACTTTGCATCATCAGATTTACGATGAAAGAAACGAAGATTTAATCTACGAATTCTATTTTCCATCTCCACCCTTATCGACGAGGATTGTAGAACTTACAGAAGTGGTCTTCCAGTCGAACTTCTTTGACCATGTACATTCCAACATTATCTTTACCAAACTGACGTTTGGCGGTCTGAAGAAC
>NZ_JABGDB010000004.1:0-372956 GCF_041028285.1 Modestobacter versicolor
GCCGACCAGGCCACGGCGCAGGACCGGGGCGTCGGCGAGGATGAGGACGCGGGTGACGCCGCGGGGGGTGCCGACCATGGGCGTGGACACAGCTGGTTCTCCGTTTCGATTCCGATGAGGTGCTGATTCCTCCATCGGAAGGGTGAACGGAGTGCTTTAGTTCTTTTTCTCTACTCCGCGCCCATTACCGCGCCATTCTCGGAATGGCGCCGAATGGGCGGAGTCGTCATCCGGTGCCGTTCTCCCGGGCGGGCCGGGTCTGCACCGGGCGGCTGACGCGCCGCCAGCCGGTCCGCGGCGGGCGGCGCGAGGGCCCGGTGAGCCGGGCCCGGCGGGCCCGCCGGCGGCGACGCCAGGCGGTCACCGGCACGGCACCGGTCAGGCCGAGCACCAGCGGTGCCGCCACGGCGGCAGCGCCCGGTGCGGACGGCGCGGTCACCGGTCCGGCCAGCCCCTGGTCGTCGGTGCCCTGGATGTCGGGGCTGTCGAGCAGGGTGAAGCGGTCCAGCGGCCAGACGATGAGCGCGCCCTTGCCGATGACGTCGTCCACGGCGATCGTGCCGCTGTACTGGTCGGAGACGTGCCGGCGGGAGTCCGCCGAGGCCGAGCGGTGGTCGCCCATCACCCAGAGCCGCCCCTCGGGCACGGTCACCGGGCCGAACTCCCGCCCGTTCGGCCCGCCGCCGAGCGGGGAGTCCTGGTAGAGGTACGGCTCGGTCAGCGGCTCGCCGTCGACGAGCACCCGGCCCTCGGCGTCACAGCACTCGACGGTCTGCCCGGCCGTGGCGATGACCCGCTTGACGTAGTCGTCCTCGCTGGGCGGGGCCACCCCGATCGCCCGGCCGAGCCCCAGCAGCGCACCGGAGACCCAGTTGCTCGGCTCGGTCACGACGATCTCCGGCGACCAGGTGTCCGGACCGCGGAAGACCACGATGTCGCCGGGCTCGGGCTCGCCGAACCAGTACGGCACCTTGTTGACCAGCACCCGGTCTCCGGTGCACCCGGTGCAGCCGTGCAGCGTCTGCTCCATCGACCCCGACGGGATGAAGAAGGCCTGCACCAGGAAGGTCTTCACCAGCAGCGCCAGCACGAAGGCGATGACGAGCAGCACCGGCAGCTCGCGCAGCAGCGAGCCCTTCTTCTTCTCCGCCGTCCGGCCGCCGCGTCGCCGGCCGGGAACAGCGGCGGAGCCGGTCGCCGGGGTGACCTCGCCGGTCGCGGACTCGTCGGTGGCTGACTTCCCGGTTGCGCGGGGGTCGGCAGGCTCTTCGGGCCCGTGCGTGCTCATCGGGGCCAGCCTACGGTCCGCCCGGGAGCCCGCCCGTCGACCCGCCCGGGGCGCACGGCGTCACCCGGTCGGCGCCGTCCGGCCCCGGACATGCGACCGGGCCGGCTGCGCAGTGCAGCCGGCCCGGTCGGTGGAGAGCAGATCGTCAGCGGGTGACGACCTCGCGCTTCTCCTTGATCTTGGCGGCCTTGCCGCGCAGCTCGCGGAGGTAGTACAGCTTGGCCCGGCGGACGTCACCGCGGGTCAGCACCTCGATCTTCTCCACGACCGGGGTGTGCACCGGGAAGGTGCGCTCCACGCCGACGCCGAAGCTGACCTTGCGGACGGTGAAGGTCTCCCGGATGCCGCCACCCTGGCGCCGGATGATGACGCCCTGGAAGACCTGGACACGCGAGCGGGTGCCCTCGATGACCCGCACGTGCACCTTGACGGTGTCGCCGGGGCGGAAGTCGGGGATGTCGTCGCGGAGCGACGCAGCGTCGAGGGCGTCCAGGGTGTTCATCGCAGCAGTCCTCAGTCCTAGCGGGAAACTCAGCTCGGTCAAGCTCAGTGGTACGGGCAGCGGTGTCCCGGTGCGTCCGTACCGGGTGGCTGCGCTCCGCCGCCCCGGGAGGGCAGGGAGCCACCGTCGACGCGAGCCGACGGCCTGCAGCAGCTCTCTACTGTGCCACATCTTCAGTCGACGATGCGCGGCGGCCCTGCCCAGCGGCCGGCCAGCACCTCGGGCAGCAGCTCGGCGAGGCGGCCGGGGACGAAGTCCGCCGTCCCCGCGGCGATCTCCGCGGCGATCTCTGCCAGGCCCCACCAGCGGTGCGGTTCGTCGCCGCGCAGCTCCAGCTCGGTCCGGGCGAGCGGGACGACGTCGTGCACCACGTCGCGCAGCACGAAGAATGTCTCGCGGGAGTCGATGACCGCCTCGCCGAAGGAGCCGACGTGCCGGCGCAGCCAGACCGGTCCCTCCAGCGCCGCGGGCTCGACGGTCAGCCCGGTCTCCTCCGCCAGCTCGCGGACGGCGGCCGCGCGCAGGCCCTCGCCGTCCTCGACGCCGCCGCCGGGGGTGTACCAGAACAGCACGTCACCGGGGACGGCGTCCGGGCCGGTGAGCCGCGCACCGAAGAGCAGCAGCCGCTGCTTCGGGTCGAGCACGAGCACCCGGCTGGTGGGCCGGACCCAGGCCGGTGCGGTCACGGGAGGGGGTCGGCGTCCAGGACCGCCCGGTCGGCGGCGGTGAGCGCGCCGTCGGGCAGGGCGGCCAGCAGGTCGGGACGGCGGTCGGCGGTGCGGCGCAGCGACTGCGCCCGGCGCCAGCGGGCGATCGCGGCGTGGTCGCCGGAGAGCAGCACCGGCGGCACCACGTGGCCGCGCCAGTCGGCCGGGCGCGTGTAGGACGGGCCCTCGAGCAGCCCGTCGGCGTGCGAGTCGAACTCCACCGACTCGGCGTTGCCGACGACGCCGGGGATGAGCCGGGTGACCGCCTCGACCATGACCAGGACCGCCGACTCCCCGCCGGCGAGCACGTAGTCGCCGATGGACACCTCCGACACCGGGCCCGACCCGGCCGCCCAGTCGGCGACCCGCTGGTCGATGCCCTCGTACCGGCCGCAGGCGAACACCAGCCCGGGCTCGGTGGCCCACCGGGCGGCCGCCGCCTGGGTGAACGGCCGACCGGCCGGGGTCGGGACGACGAGCCGGGTGCCGGGCGGGCGGACCGCCTCCAGCGCCCTCCCCCACGGTTCGGGGCGCATGACCATCCCGGGGCCGCCGCCGTACGGGGAGTCGTCGACCGTGCGGTGCACGTCGTCGGTCCACTCCCGCAGGTCGTGCACGCCGACCTCGACCAGGCCGCGCTGTACCGCCTTGCCCAGCAGCGACTGGCCCAGCGGGGCGAGGTACTCGGGGAAGATCGTCAGGACGTCGACGCGGAACGGCGTCACAGGTCCAGCAGCCCCTCCGGCGGGTCGACGACCAGCCGCCCGCCGGCCAGGTCGACCGTGGGCACGATCGCGCTGACGAAGGGCACCAGCAGGTCCGCGACGTCCGGCCGACGCACGACGAGCAGCTCGGTGCCCTCGTGGCGCACCCCGGTGACCTCGCCCAGCGGCGTGCCGTCGGGCAGCACCGCGGCCAGGCCGACCAGCTGGTGGTCGTAGAAGGAGTCCGGGTCGTCCAGCTCGGGCAGCGCCTCGACCGGCACCAGCAGCTGGGTGTTGCGCAGCGCGTCGGCGCCCTCCCGGTCGGCGACGACGACGCCGTCCGGACCGGCCAGGGTGAGCAGCAGGGTGCCGCTGTGCCAGCGCATGCCCTCGACCGTGAGCGGTCCCCGGGCGGCGGGCTCGGTGAGCAGCGTCGCGCCGGGGGCGAAGCGCAGGTCGGGGTCGTCGGTGCGGACCTCGACGGTCACCTGACCACGGACACCGTGGGGTCGGCCGATGCGGCCGACCACCACGGTGTCGGTGGACTGCGGGGTGGCGCCGGAGGCGCCGGGAGTGCTCAGCGCCCGTCGGTGTCGACGACGTCGACCCGCAGGCCGCGGCCGCCGACACCCGTCATGACCTGGCGCAGCGCCTTGGCGGTACGACCGCCGCGGCCGATGACCTTGCCGAGGTCGTCGGGGTGCACCCGGACCTCGAGGGTCTTGCCGCGCCGGCCGTTGACCAGGTCGACGGCCACGTCGTCGGGGTTGTCGACGATGCCCTTGACCAGGTGCTCGAGCGCCTCTTCGAGCACGTCTTACTCGGCGGGCGTCTCGGCGGCCGGAGCCGCCTCGGCGGCAGCCGGCTCAGCAGCCGGGGCCTCCGCAGCGGCGGGGGCCGCGGGAGCTGCCTCGGCCTTGGGGGCGGCCTTCTTCTTGGGCGTGGTGGCCTCGGTGGAGGGCTCGCCCATGGAGGCGCGGGCGGCCTCCTCGTAGATGGCCTTCTTGTCCGGCTTGGGGGCCGCGACCTTCATCGGGGCCGGAGCCGGCTCGCCCTTGAACTTCTGCCAGTCGCCGGTGACCCGGAGGATGGCGCGGACGGCCTCGGTCGGCTGGGCGCCGACGCCGAGCCAGTAGGCGGCGCGCTCGCCGTCGACCTCGATGAAGGAGGGGTCCTCCTTCGGGTGGTACTTGCCGATGGTCTCGATCGACCGGCCGTCCCGCTTGGTGCGGGCGTCGGCGACGACGATGCGGTAGTACGGCGCGCGCATCTTGCCCAGGCGCATGAGCTTGATCTTGGTGGCCACGGTGTGTGGTGTGCTCCTCGAACGGGGTGTGGGTGCTCGCCGGACGGACGCGTGGGGGTACGCCGTGACGGAGCGATGGACACGGGCGGGGATGGTGAGAGGGCCGCCCACCGCCGTGTTCGACGGTCCATGATGCCAGACGGAGGACCCCTCGCCTCCCCACCCCCTCGCGAGCTCGGCGGCGGGCCCCGGGCGAGGGGCCGAGGGGCTAGGCCCGGACGGCGGCGAGGACCGCGGCGGCCGCCTCGGCGACGGGGACCTCGGTGCGCTCGCCGGTCGCCCGGTCCCGGACCTCGATGACGCCGTCGGCGACACCGCGGCCGACGGTGACGATCGTCGGCATGCCGAGCAGCTCGGCGTCCTTGAACTTCACCCCGGGGCTGACCTTGGGCCGGTCGTCGAACAGCACGGTCAGCCCGGCGGCGACGAGCTCGGCGGCCAGCGTCTCCGCGGCCTCGAACACGGCGGCGTCCTTGCCGGTCGCGATCAGGTGCACGTCGGCCGGGGCCACCGAGCGGGGCCACCTGAGACCCAGCTCGTCGTGGGTGGACTCGGCGATGGCGGCGACGGCGCGGGAGACCCCGACGCCGTAGGAGCCCATGGTGACGGTGACGAGCTTGCCGTTCTCGTCGAGCACCTTGAGGTCCAGCGCCTCGGCGTACTTGCGGCCGAGCTGGAAGATGTGGCCCATCTCCACGCCGCGGGCGAGTTCCAGCGGGCCGGAGCCGTCGGGCGCGGGGTCGCCGGCGAGCACCTCGGCGGCCTCGATCACGCCGTCCCAGCTGAAGTCGCGGCCGGCGACCAGGTCGAACACGTGCTTGCCGGGCTCGTTGGCGCCGGTGATCCAGCGGCTGCCCGGCACGACCCGGGGGTCGACCAGGTAGCGGATGCCGGCCTTGCCCTCGCTGCCGAGCACCTGCGGGCCGATGTAGCCCTTGACCAGGTCGGGGTGGGCGGCGAAGTCGGTGAACGGCTCGACCTCGGCCGGGGCGACCTGCGCCTCCAGCCGCTTGGTGTCGACCTCGCGGTCACCGGGCAGACCGATGACCAGCGGCTCGCGGGTGCCGTCGGGGTGCACCAGCGTGACGACGACGTTCTTCAGCGTCGACGCGGCGGTGTACCCGGCGCCCGGGAACAGCTCCCCGGCCACCGCGACCAGGCTGTCGATGGTGGGGGTGTCGGGGGTGTCCTCGACGTGCGCGTCAGGCAGCCCGTCGAACGGGATCGACTCCGGGACGACGGTGCTCACCGCCTCGACGTTGGCCGCGTAGCCGCCGGGCGAGCGGACGAAGGTGTCCTCCCCGATCGACGTCGGGTGCAGGAACTCCTCGCTCTTGGAGCCGCCCATCGCCCCCGACATCGCCGAGACGATCACGTACTCCAGGCCCATCCGGTCGAAGATCCGGATGTAGGCGTCGCGGTGGGCGGCGTAGGAGCGGTCCAGCCCGGCGTCGTCCACGTCGAAGGAGTAGCTGTCCTTCATGGTGAACTCGCGGCCGCGGAACAGGCCGGCGCGGGGCCGTGCCTCGTCCCGGTACTTGGTCTGGATCTGGTACAGCGAGACCGGCAGGTCCTTGTAGGAGCCGTAGAGGTCCTTCACCAGGAGCGTGAACATCTCCTCGTGGGTGGGACCGAGCAGGAAGTCGTTCCCGCGGCGGTCCTTGAGCCGGAACAGGTTGTCGCCGTACTCGGTCCAGCGGCCGGTCGCCTCGTAGGGCCCGCGGGGCAGCAGCGCGGGGAAGTGGACCTCCTGCGCGCCCATCGCGTCCATCTCCTCGCGGACGATGCGCTCGACGTTCCGGAACACCCGCCAGCCCAGCGGCAGCCAGGTGAAGCCCCCCGGCGCGGCCCGCCGGATGTAGCCGCCGCGGGCGAGCAGGCGGTGGCTGGGGACCTCGGCATCGGCCGGGTCGTCGCGCAGGGTGCGCAGGAACAGGGAGGACATCCGAAGGAGCACGGCACGAGTCTCCCAGGCGGCCGGTCGCCGTCGTCCACGGGTTTGCGGCCGGCCCGGGAGACCCTGCGGTCAGGCCGGCTCGGGCACGGCGCCGGGGTCGCCACCCGGGTCGTCCGGCGTCGCCTCGATCGGCGGAGGCGGCAGCTCCTCCGGCGCGTCGGGGAGCAGCTCACCCGGGTCGTCGGGCACCGGCTCGTCCGGGTCGATCATCGGCGGCGGGTCAGGCAGGGGTTCGACCATCCCCGCAGTCAACCAGCGCCGGTCCGGGCTCACCTCCCGTGCGCCTGGCTCACCTCCTGACGTGAGCCCGGAGCACGTCGGATCAGGTCACCTGATCCCGGGGGACGACGTCAGGCGACGACGACGCCGCGCAGCACCGTCCGCCGGGGTCGCTGCAGCGTGTCCAGGTCGGTGCGCGGGTCGGCGTCGAACACCACCAGGTCGGCCGGCGCGCCCTCCTCGATGCCGGGGAGGCCCAGCCACTCCCGCGCCGCCCAGGACGCCGCGGCCACCGCCGCCTCGGCCGGCAACCCGGCCGCGTGCAGCGCCCGCACCTCCTCGGCGATCAGCCCGTGCTCGATGCCGCCCCCGGCGTCGGTGCCGGCGAACACCGGCACCCCCGCCTCGTACGCCGCCCGGACGACGGCCCCGGCGCTCGCGTACAGCCGCCGCATCGTGGAGGCGTAGGCCGGGAACCGCCGCTCCCCTGCCGCCGCGAAGCTCGGGAAGTTCGCCACGTTGACCAGCGTCGGGACGACGGCGGTGCCCCGGGCGGCCATCTCGCCGATCAGCTCCTCGGTCAGGCCGGAGCCGTGCTCGATGCAGTCGATGCCGGCGCGGACCAGCCCGGGGAGCGCGTCGGTGCCGAAGGTGTGCGCGGTGACCCGGGCCCCCTCGGCGTGGGCGGCCGCGACCGCCGCGGCGAGCACGTCGTCGGGCCACTCCGGAGCCAGGTCGCCGACGCCGCGGTCGATCCAGTCACCCACCAGCTTGACCCAGCCGTCGCCGCGGCGGGCCTGGACGGCGACCTCGGCGGCCAGGTCGGCGGGCTCCAGCTCGACGGCCAGGCCGGGGAGGTAGCGCCGGGGCGCGGCAAGGTGCCGGCCGGCCCGCACGACCCGCGGCAGGTCGAGGTGGGAGTCCAGGAACCGGGTGTCGACCGGCGACCCGCAGTCGCGCAGCGCCAGCACCCCGGCGTCCCGTTCGGCGAGCGCCTGGGCGCGCAGCGCGTCCGGCTCGGTCACGTGCTCGCCGCCCGCCCCGATGCCCACGTGGCAGTGCGCGTCGACCAGCCCGGGCAGCAGGAAGCCGCCGCGGCTGACCGTCTCGGCCCCCGGCACCGGCTCGAACGTGAACCGGCCCCGGTGCACCCACACGTCGCGGTGCTCGCCCGCGGGCAGCAGCACCCCGGACAGGTGCAGGGCCGGGGCGGTCACCGGGTCAGCGGCCCTCGTCCTTGAACTGGCTGAAGTCGAGCTTGCTCAGGTCGGGCAGCGCCTGGCCCGGGGGCAGACCCGGCACGCCGCCCGGCATCCCGCCGGGGAGCTGACCGGGGAACCCGCCGCCCATGCCGCCCGGGGCGCCGATCGGCCGGCGGGCGGGGCCCGCCTTCTTGCCTCCCTTGCCCTTCTTGCCCTTGCCGCGGGCCTGGGCCTGCTGCTGCCGGCCGCGGGCCTTCTTCGACATCGGGCCCATGCCCGGCATGCCCATGCTGCCGGCCATCTGCCCCATCATCTTCTGGGCCTGGCCGAACCGCTCCAGCAGCTGGTTGACGTCGGTGACGCTGACGCCGGAGCCGTTGGCGATCCGGACCCGCCGCGAGGCGTTGATGATCTTCGGGGTGACCCGCTCGGCCGGGGTCATCGACCGGATGATCGCCGCGGTGCGGTCCAGGTCGCGGTCGTCGACCTGGGCGAGCTGCTCCTTCATCTGCCCGGCGCCGGGCAGCATCCCGAGCAGGTTGGCGATCGGGCCCATCTTGCGGATGGCCAGCATCTGCTCGAGGAAGTCCTCGAGGGTGAAGCCCTCGCGGCTGGCCAGCTTGCCGGCCATCTTCTCGGCCTGGTCGGCGTCGAAGGCCTGCTCGGCCTGCTCGATGAGGGTGAGGACGTCGCCCATGCCGAGGATGCGCGAGGCCATCCGCTCGGGGTGGAAGACGTCGAAGTCGGCGAGCTTCTCACCGGTCGAGGCGAACATGATCGGCTGGCCGGTGACGTGCCGCACCGAGAGCGCGGCACCACCGCGGGCGTCACCGTCGAGCTTGGTGAGCACGACGCCGCTGAACCCGACGCCCTCCTGGAAGGCGGTCGCCGTGGTGACGGCGTCCTGGCCGATCATCGCGTCGACGACGAAGAGCGTCTCGTCGGGGTGGACGGCGTCGCGGATGCCGGCGGCCTGCGCCATCAGCTCCGCGTCGATGCCCAGCCGGCCGGCGGTGTCGACGACCACCACGTCGTGCATGGTGCGGCGGGCGTGCTCGATCGACTCCCGGGCCACCGCGATCGGGTCGCCGACGCCGTTGCCCGGCTCCGGCGCGAAGACGTCGACGCCGGCCTGCCCGGCCACCACCGACAGCTGCTGCACCGCGTTGGGGCGCTGCAGGTCGCAGGCCACCAGCAGCGGGGCGTGCCCCTGCGCCTTGAGCCAGCGGCCGAGCTTGCCGGCCAGGGTCGTCTTCCCGGCGCCCTGCAGGCCGGCCAGCATGATCACCGTCGGCGACTGCTTGGCGTAGCGGATCCGGCGGGTCTCCCCGCCGAGGATGCCGACGAGCTCCTCGTTGACGATCTTGATGATCTGCTGGGCGGGGTTCAGCGCCTGGGAGACCTCGGCGCCGACGGCCCGCTCCTTGACCGACGCGATGAACGAGCGGACGACCGGCAGCGCGACGTCGGCCTCGAGCAGCGCGATGCGGATCTCCCGCGCCGTGGCGTCGATGTCCTCCTGGGACAGCCGGCCCTTGCCGCGCAGGCCGGTGAAGACCTTGTCCAGGCGGTCGGAGAGGGTCTCGAACACAGCACGTCCTCACAGCGGTCGGGCGTGCAGCCGTCGCCGGCCGCGGGCCGGCGGCTCGGCTCGGGCGCCCGGGGCCACCCCGGGGCCGTCACGCCACCTCACCCCAGGGTATCGGCGCCCGGGGGTCGAGCGGTGCGGTGCTAGGCGGCGCGGTCCCAGACCTCGCGCCGGGCGACCGGGACGCCGCCCACCACCAGGGCGGTGCCGCAGTCGGTGCAGGCCCACTCGGGGCAGGCGCCGCCGTCCTCGGTGTGGCCGTCGATGCAGGTCGGCTGCTCGAACGTGGTCTCGGTGGCGCAGGTCGGGCAGGGCAGGGTCTGCAGGTCGCTCATCGACGTCCCCTCTCGTCAGGTCGCCGGCTCGTCGCTCCGGCCCCTGCAACGTAGATCGGGGGTCCGACAGGACCGGGCAGCCGGCGTACCGGCGTGTCGGCCCGCCCGGGACGTCCGCCCCGCGCCGGCCGCCCCGGCTCGTCCGGAGCGGCCTACCGGGCGCCCAGCGTCGCCGGGTCCGCCGTGTCCCCGCCGGCTGCCGCCACCAGGGCCCGCTCGATCCGCGCGCGCTGGTCCGGGTCGAGCGGGGTGCCGGTCGGGTCGCAGACGTAGAAGGAGTCCAGCGCGTCAGCGCCCAGGGTCTCGATCCGGGCCGACGTGACGTCCAGCCCCTCGTCGGCGAGCGCGGTGGTGAGCTGGTAGAGCAGCCCGGCCCGGTCGCCGGCGCGCACCTCGACGATCGTGCTGGCCGCCCCGGCCACCTCCGCGTCGTGCCAGGACACCCGCGGCGCGGCCGCCCGCGCCCCGTCCTGGCGGTAGTCGGCCTCCCGCTGGCGCAGCCGCTCGGCCAGCGGCAGGGTGCCCTCCAGCGCGGCCCGCAGGCCGTCGACCAGGATCTCGGGCACCGGTGCCCGGCCGAAGCGCGGGCGGACGGCGAAGATGGACGTGGCCCGCCCGTCCTCGACGGAGATGCTCGCCGCCCGGACGTCGAGCTGGTTGAGGGCCAGCACCCCGGCGCAGCGGCTGAACAGCCCGGGCCGGTCGGGCGCCCCGAAGGTGATCTGCTGGCCGTCGGCGACGTTCTGCATCCCGACCGTGACCTCGCTCCCGCCGTCCCGGCCGGGCGTCGACGCGGTGACCTGCGGCTCGGTCGGCTCCAGCACCGGCGCAGGGGGTGGCCCGGCGACCAGGTGCGCGTGCACCCGGGCGACCAGGGCGGCGACCAGGTGGGCCTTCCACGGCGACCAGGCCGAGGCGCTGGTGGCCGCACCGTCGGCCTGCGCCACGGCGTGCAGCAGCTGCAGCAGCGCCGGGCTGCTCCCGATGGTGGCGGCCACCCGTTCGATGGTGGCCGGGTCGTCGATGTCGCGGCGGGTGGCGGTCGCCGGCAGCAGCAGGTGGTGCCGCACCACCGCGGCGAGCACGGCGACGTCCGGCGGCGAGAACCCCATCCGGGCGGCGATCTCCGCGGCGATGACCTCCCCGACGACGCTGTGGTCGCCGGGCCAGCCCTTGCCGATGTCGTGCAGCAGCGCACCGACCAGCAGCAGGTCGGGCCGGTCGACGTCCCGGGTGAGCTCGGCGGCGGCCGCGGCCGCCTCGACCAGGTGCCGGTCGACGGTGAACCGGTGCCAGGGGTGCCGCTGCGGCAGCGACCGCACCCGGTCCCACTCCGGCAGCATCCGGGCCAGCAGGCCCTCCTGGTCCAGCTGCTCGAGCACCGGCACGGCGCTGCGCCCGCTGGCCAGCAGCCGCAGGAACGACCAGCGGACCTCCGGTGGCCACGGCTCGGGCAGCGGCGGGGCGTGCACGGCCAGCACCTTGAGCGTGTACGGCGACAGCAGCAGGTCGGCCCGGGCGGCGGCGGCGGCGCCGCGCAGCACCAGCCCGGGGTCGGCGGCCGGGCGGGCGTCCCGGGCGAGCACGACCTCGTCGCCCTGGCGGACCAGCCCCTCGGCCAGCGGCTCGCGGCGCACCCGCCGGTACCGCGCCCGCGGGCGGCGGACCAGCGAGGCCTCGACCCGCCGCCAGGTCTCGTCGGCCACGAACGCCAGCCGGCGCCCGGCCAGGCTCACCTGGCGCAGCAGGACGTCGTCGTCGGCCAGCCCGAGCGCCTCGGCGACCGGGCGCTGCTCCTGGCGCACCAGCGCGTCGGTCGCCCGGCCGGTGCTCTGCTGCAGCGCGTCGCGCACGTCCAGCAGGAACGCGTACGCCTCCCCCGCGTCGGCCGGCGGCTCGTCGGCCAGCTGCGCGGCGGCCAGCGCACGCAGCACCTGCCCCTCGCGCAGCCCGCCGTAGGCCTCCTTGAGGTCGGGCTCCAGCAGGAAGCCCAGCTCGCCGACCTGCCGGCTCCGCCCCCGGCGCAGGTCCCGCAGCTGGGGCAGCAGCCGGCCGGCGTGCTGGCGCCAGGAGCCCAGGGTCGCCGTCCGCAGGCCCGCGGTGACCTCCGGGTCGCCCGCGACGTGCCGGGCGTCGAGCAGGCCGAGCCCGGCCTTGACGTCGTCCGCGGCGACCGAGACCGCCTCGCCCACCGTGCGCACCGAGTGGTCCAGCCGGAGCCCGGCGTCCCAGACGGGGTACCAGAGCGCGTCGGCCAGGGCGGCGACCTCCGGCCGGCCGTCGTGCACCAGCACCAGGTCCAGGTCGCCGTGCGGGGGCAGCTCGCGGCGGCCCAGGCTGCCCACGGCCACCAGGGCCACGCCGGTGCCGGCCGGCCCGGCGGGCGGGCTGCCGCGGCGGCGGGACACCCGGGGCGTCCCGGCCAGGGCGTCGGCCAGCAGGCCGGTCAGCCACTCGTCGACCAGCCGGACGCGCTCGGGGCGGCTGGCGGCGGTCAGGGCGTCGAGGTCGAGCACGGGCACCTCTCGGTCGTCCGGCCGCGGGTGCGGCTGGGGGGAACGGAGCCGGGGGAACGTAGCCGGGGGAACGGAATCGGCCGGGACGGCGGGTCTCCCCACCGCCCCGGCCGACGTCAGCTCACCGGGTCTGCGTTACAGGGCGTCGGCCCCGCGCTCGCCGGTGCGGACCCGGACGATCTCGTCGATCGTCGTCACCCACACCTTGCCGTCGCCGATCTGGCCGGTGGAGGCGGACTCCACCACGGCGTCCACCACGCGGGCCGCGTCGATCTCGCTGACGACCACCTCGATGCGGACCTTCGGGACGAAGTCCACCTGGTACTCCGCGCCGCGGTAGACCTCGGTGTGGCCGCGCTGGCGGCCGAACCCCTGCACCTCGCTGACGGTGAGCCCGGCGATGCCGATCAGCTCGAGTGCGTTCTTGACGTCGTCGAGCTTGAACGGCTTGACGATCGCGGTGACGAGCTTCATGCCCGGCTCCCTTCCGTGTTGCGCGCCTCGGCGCGTGCCTGTCCGCCCAGGGGCGCGGTGCTGCCACCGCCGCCCAGGGAGGCGAAGTCGTACCCGGACTCAGCGTGCACCACCGTGTCGATGCCGGTGACCTCGTCCTCCTCGGTGAGCCGGAAGCCGATCGTCTTCTGGATGGCCAGGCCGATGACGTAGGTGAGGACGAACGAGTAGGCGAGCACCGCCAGCGCACCGACGACCTGGCGCCAGAGCTGGTCGACACCGCCGCCGTAGAAGAGCCCGTCCACCGCGGCCGGGGCGTCCTCGGTGGCCAGGAAGCCGATCAGGATGGTGCCGACCAGACCACCGACGAGGTGGACGCCGACGACGTCGAGCGAGTCGTCGTAGCCGAAGCGGAACTTCAGCCCGACCGCCAGGGCGCACAGCGCACCGGCGACGGCGCCGACGATGATCGCGCCGATCGGCGAGACCGCGGCGCAGGCCGGGGTGATCGCCACCAGGCCGGCGACCACGCCGGACGCGCCACCCAGCGACGTGGAGTGCCCGTCGCGGAGCTTCTCCACCAGCAGCCAGGCCAGGGTGGCCGCACCGGTGGCGACCAGCGTGTTGACCCAGGCGACGGCGGCGGTGTTGTTGGCGCCCAGGGCCGAGCCGGCGTTGAAGCCGAACCAGCCGAACCACAGCAGCCCGGCGCCGATCATCACCAGCGGCAGGTTGTGCGGGCGCATCGCGTCCCGGCCGAAGCCGCGGCGCTTGCCCAGCACCAGGGCCAGCGCCAGGCCGGCCGCACCGGCGTTGATGTGCACCGCGGTGCCACCGGCGAAGTCGAGCGCGGCCAGGTCGTTGGCGATCCAGCCACCGACGTGCTCGTCGGCGTCGAAGTCGAAGACCCAGTGCGCGACCGGGAAGTACACGACGGTCGCCCAGATGCCGGCGAAGACCATCCACGAGCCGAACTTGGCCCGGTCGGCGATGGCGCCGGAGATCAGCGCGACGGTGATGATGGCGAAGACGGCCTGGAAGCCGACGAACGCCAGGACCGGCAGGCCGCCCTCCTCGGTGGTGACGTCCTCCATCAGGCCCGCGAGGCCGAAGAACTCCGTGGGGTCGCCGACCAGACCGGCACCGACGTCGTTGCCGAAGGCCACGGAGTAGCCGTAGACGACCCAGAGCACGCTGATCAGCGCCGCGGCGCCGAAGCTCATCATCATCATGTTCAGCACGCTCTTCGCGCGGACCATGCCGCCGTAGAAGAGCGCGAGACCTGGCGTCATCAGCAGCACGAGCGCCGCGCTGGTGAGGATCCAGGCGGTGTCGCCGGTGTTGACCACGGCAACCTCCTGAGGGTGTCGTCGGCCGGGGGCCGCAAGCGGGGGACCCGAGGGGCCTCGGGGGAACGACACCGGTTGCCCGGTGACGCGGTGCAGACGGTGCCGACCTCGTGTTTCCGGACATGGCGTCGACGTGTTTCGCCACCGTGAACTCCGGTGCGCGTGTCGCCCGGTTGTGTTCCGGCCGTGTTGCACGCCCTCCCCCGGTGCGCGCACGGGTGCACCACGTCACGTCCCGCGGGGTCCGACGACTCTTGTTGCAACTCGCCTGCAGTTGCGACGAGACTGCAAGAAGGTCCGCGCCCCGGCGGACGTCGCCCGGTTCCTGGAGGTCCCCCGTGCACGTGCCCGACGGCTACCTCGACGCGGCCACGACGGCGGGGACCGCAGCGGTCGCCGCTGCCGGGGTCGCGCTGGCCCTGCGCGGGGCGCGCCGCGAGCTGGACGAGCGCACCGCGCCGATGGCCGGCCTCACCGCGGCCTTCGTGTTCGCCGTGCAGATGATGAACTTCCCGGTCGGGCTGGGCACCAGCGGCCACCTGGTCGGCGGTGCGCTCACCGCGGTCCTGGTCGGGCCGTGGACGGCGGTGCTCTGCATGACCGTCGTGCTGCTGGTGCAGGCGGTGGTCTTCGCCGACGGCGGGCTCACCGCGCTGGGCACCAACACCGTGCTGATGGGGCTGGTCGCGATCGGCGTCGGCTACGGCGTCTTCCGGCTGCTGCGCGCGGTGCTGCCGGCCACCCGCACCGGCGTGCTGGCCGCGACCGGCGTCGGGGCGTTCCTGTCCGTGCCGGCGGCCGCGCTGGTGTTCGTGCTCCTGTTCGGCCTCGGCGGCGTCGCCGACGTGCCGGTCGGGTCGGTCGCCGCCGCCATGGTCGGCGTGCACCTGCTCATCGGCCTCGGCGAGGCGGCGATCAGCGTCGCGGTGCTCGGCGCGGTGCTCGCCGTCCGCCCCGACCTGGTCCGCGGCGCCCGGGACCTCGCGCGCGGCCCGGCGCTCGCCCCGCGGCCGGCGTCGGCCGGCCGGCCGACCGCCCCGACCGCCCCGACCGCGACGGACGCCCGGTGACCCGCACCCGCACCGTCGTGCTGGTCGGCGTGGTCGTCGCGCTGCTGATCGCCGGGGTGGGCAGCTGGTACGCCAGCTCCTCCCCCGACGGGCTGGAGGCCACCGCCGCCGAGCAGGGGTTCGACGGCACCGCCCGGGACAGCGTCACCGCGGACTCGCCGCTGGCCGACTACGCGACCGACGGCGTCGAGGACCCGCGGCTCTCCGGCGGCCTGGCCGGGGTGGCCGGCGTGCTGCTGGTGCTCGCGTTGGCCGGCGGGCTCACCCTGGTGCTCCGCCACCGGTCGTCCGGCGCGCCCACCGACGTCGAGGCCGACTCCGACGCGGACGCCGCGGCCGACGTACCCGCCGGACGCGACTGACGTGGGCGCCGGGCACGGTGCCGGCGGCTCCGGCATCACGGCGATGTACGTGCCGGGCACCAGCCCGGTGCACCGCCTGGAGCCGCACACCAAGCTCGTCGCCGTCCTGGCCTTCGCCCTGGTCGTGGTGCTGACGCCGGTGCACGCCGGCTGGGCTCCGCCGGCCTACGCGGCGTTCCTGCTGCTGCTGGTCGCCGTCGCGGGGGTGGCCCGGCTCCGGCCCGGCCGGCTGCTGCGCGGGCTCGTCGTCGAGGTGCCGTTCGTCCTGTTCGCCCTCCTGCTGCCGGTCGTCGCCCGCGGCCCCCGCACCGAGGTGCTCGGGCTGTCGCTGTCCGAGAGCGGCCTGGTCGCCGGCGGCAGCATCCTGGCCAAGGCCACCCTGTCGGTGCTCGCGGCGACGGTGCTGGCGGCGACCACCGAACCCCGGGCCCTGCTGCGCGGCCTGGAGCGGCTGCGGCTGCCCAGCGTGCTGGTGCAGATCCTGAGCTTCATGATCCGCTACGCCGACGTCGTCGGTGGCGAGCTGCGCCGGATGCGGGTGGCCCGGGAGTCCCGCGGCTTCCGGGCCGGCCGGACGGGCGCGCTGAAGGTGCTCGGCCCCGCGGCCGGGTCGCTGTTCATCCGCTCCTACGAGCGCGGCGAGCGGGTGCACCTGGCGATGCTGTCGCGCGGCTACACCGGCCGGCTGCCCACCGGCCCGGCCGCGGTCGTCGGCGGCCGCTCCTGGGCCGCGGCGCTCAGCCTGCCCCTGGCGGCGGCTGCGGTGCTCGTGGCGGGTTCACTGCTGGGGTGAGCACTCCCCCGCCGTCCCTCCTGGTCGACGACCTCGCCTTCGCCTACCCCGACGGTCACCAGGCCCTGTTCGGCGTCGACCTGCGGGTGCAGGCCGGCGAGCGGGTGGCGGTGCTGGGCCCCAACGGGGCGGGCAAGACGACGCTGGTGCTGCACCTCAACGGCATCCTGCGCGGCGGGCGCGGTCGGGTCGAGGTGGCCGGGCTGCCGGTCGAGGACCGGAACCTGCAGGAGGTCCGCCGGCGGGTCGGGATCGTGTTCCAGGACCCCGACGACCAGCTGTTCATGCCGACGGTCGGCGAGGACGTCGCCTTCGGTCCGCGCAACCTGGGCCTGCCCGAGCCCGAGGTCGCCCGCCGGGTCGCCGACGCGCTGGCCGCCGTCGACATGGCCGGCGCCGCCGACCGGCCGCCGCACCACCTGTCGTTCGGCCAGCGCCGCCGGGTCGCGGTGGCCACCGTGCTGTCGATGCAGCCGGAGGTGCTGGTCCTCGACGAGCCGAGCAGCAACCTGGACCCGGCCGGCCGGCGCGAGCTCGCCGAGGTGCTCGAGGCGCTGCCGATCACCCTGCTGATGGTCACCCACGACCTGCCGTACGCGCTCCAGCTGTGCCCGCGGTCGGTCGTGCTGGACGGCGGGGTGGTGGTCGCCGACGGCCCGACCCGCGAGCTGCTCACCGACACCGCGCTGCTGGGCGCCCACCGGCTGGAGCTGCCCTTCGGCTTCGACCCCCGCGCCCAGAAGGACCCCCCTGCCCCCCACCACTCGCGAGCTCGCGGTGGACCCCTGCAGGGGGGCCACATCCGGCCGTAGCCGGCCGTCAGCCGACGAGCGCCTCGGCGAAGGCCTCGGGCTCGAACGGCGCCAGGTCGTCGGGGCCCTCGCCCAAGCCGATCAGCTTCACCGGGATGCCGAGCTCGCGCTGCACCGCGACGACGATGCCGCCCTTGGCGGTGCCGTCGAGCTTGGTCAGGACGACGCCGGTGACCTCGACCGCCTCGGTGAAGACCCGCGCCTGCACCACGCCGTTCTGGCCGGTCGTCGCGTCGAGCACCAGCAGCACCTCGTCGACCGGGCCGTGCTTCTCGACCACCCGCTTGACCTTGCCCAGCTCGTCCATCAGCCCGGACTTGGTGTGCAGCCGGCCCGCGGTGTCGACGATGACCGCGTCGACCTCGCCCTCGATGCCGGTGCGCACCGCCTCGAACGCCACCGACGCCGGGTCGCCGCCCTCCCGGCCGCGCACGGTGAGCACGCCGACCCGCTCGCCCCAGGTCTCCAGCTGGTCGGCGGCGGCCGCGCGGAAGGTGTCGGCGGCACCGAGCACCACGCTCTTGCCGTCGCCGACGAGCACCCGGGCGATCTTGCCGACGGTCGTGGTCTTGCCGGCGCCGTTCACGCCGACCACCAGCAGCACGGCCGGCCGACCGTCGTGCCGGTCGGTGCGCAGCGTCCGGTCCAGGTCCGGCCCGAGGACGGCGGTGAGCTCGCGGACCAGCAGGTCCTTGAGCTGGGGGCCGGAGGCGGTGGCCAGCACCAGGCTCTGGGTGCGCAGCCGCTGCACGATCTGGGTGGTCGCGGCCACGCCGACGTCGGCGGCCAGGAGCGTCTCCTCGACCTCCTCCCAGTCGTCCTCGGTCAGCCTCTCCCGGGCCAGCACGGTGAGCAGCCCGCGGCCCAGCGAGGACTGCGAGCGGGCCAGCCGGCCGCGCAGCCGCACCAGCCGGCCGGCCGAGGGCAGCGGGGTGTCGAAGACCAGGCCCGGCTCGGGCTCGGCGGGCGGCAGCTCGACCGGTGCCCCGGGCTCGGCCCCCGGCGTCGCGGTCGGGGCCGGCGGCCCGGTGTAGAGGTCGGACGCGGTGGCCCCCGACGTCGGGTCCGGGGCGATCGGCGGCCGGGTCAGCGTCGTGCCGGAGGCGGCGTCGTCGTCCAGCCGGAGGGTGCGCCGGCCGCGGCCGACGAGCAGGCTGATCCCGGTGACCAGGGCGACGACGAGGATCGCCAGGGCGATGAGCACGAACTCCATGGGGTGAGTCTCCCAGCCCCGGCACACGCTCGTCCGGGCGGAGGACGCGGTCCATGGGGCAGGCTGTCGACCATGCCCGAGACCGCCGGCACCGGCCCGCTCCTCCTGCTCGGCCCGCTGCTGCGGCACGTCGACCCCGTGTCCGCCACGCTGTGGGTCGAGACCGACCGCAGCTGCGAGGTCGAGGTGCTCGGCCGCCGCGCCCGCACCTTCTGCGTCAACGGCCACCACTACGCGCTGGTCGTCGTCGAGGGCCTGGAGCCGGGCACCAGCACTCCCTACGAGGTCCACCTCGACGGCCGGCAGGTCTGGCCGCAGCCGCACTCGGCGTTCCCGCCCAGCCGGATCCGCACCGCCGGCCGGCCGGGGCCCTTCCGGCTGGCCTTCGGCTCCTGCCGGTACGCCACCCCGACCACCGTCGACGTCCGGGACGGCATCCCGCCGGACGCGCTGGACAGCTACGCCCGCCAGGCCTGCGCGCTGCCGGAGGACCAGTGGCCCGACGCGCTGGTGCTGCTCGGCGACCAGGTCTACGCCGACGAGGTGACCCCGGCGACGCGGGAGTGGATGGCGGCCCGCCGCGACCTCGACCAGCCGCCGGGCGCCCAGGCCGCGGACTTCGAGGAGTACACCCGGCTGTACATGGAGTCCTGGAGCGACCCGCAGGTCCGCTGGCTGCTGTCCAACGTGCCGTCCTCGATGGTCTTCGACGACCACGAGATGATCGACGACTGGAACACGTCGGCGGCCTGGCGCGCGGAGACCACGACGACCGACTGGTGGCGCCGGCGGATCAGCGGCGGCCTGGTCAGCTACTGGGTCTACCAGCACCTGGGCAACCTGTCGCCGAACGAGCTGGCGCAGAACGAGACCTGGCAGGCCATCCAGGCGCGGGTCACCGACGACGCCGGGCCGATGCTGGACGCGATGGCGCTGGCCGCGGACCGGGAGCCGCAGACGGTGCGCTGGAGCTACGTCCGGCACTGGGGCCGGACCCGGCTGATCATGGTCGACAGCCGGGCCGGGCGGGTGCTCGAGGAGGGCGACCGCAAGATCCTGGACGACGACGAGTTCGGGTGGGTGGAGGCCGCGGTGCAGAACGCGGTCACCGACGGGGTCGACCACGTGCTGATCGGCACCTCGCTGCCCTGGCTGCTGCCGCACTCGGTCCACGACCTGGAGCGGTGGAACGAGACGCTGTCGGTGCGCCACCACGGCAAGCCGCTGGGCCGGCTGGCCGAGAAGCTGCGGCAGGCCGCGGACCTGGAGCACTGGGCGGCGTTCGGGCAGTCCTTCGACCGGCTGGGGCGGCTGATGGTGTCGCTGGGCCGCGGCGAGCTGGGCACCGCCCCGGCCACCGCGATGGTGCTGTCCGGCGACGTGCACCACGCCTACGCCGCCGAGCTGGTCAACCCCGGCGGGCTGGACACCCGGGTGCACCAGCTGACCGTCTCGCCGCTGCACAACTCCGCGCCGCACGCGATCGAGATCGGCTTCAAGGTCGGCTGGAGCCGCTGGGCCCGCGCGCTCACCGGCGGTCTGCGCGCCCTGGCCCGCGTCGAGCGCAGCCCGTACGAGTGGCGCAAGCAGTCCGGGCCGTACTTCGGCAACGAGCTGGGCGAGCTGCTCCTCGACGGCAGCGACGCCCGGTTCCTGCTCTGGGCGACCAGCCGGGACGACGACGGCACCCCGCACTTCACCCAGGTGCTGGACACCCGGCTGTCGTAGACGATCGGGGTGTGAGCGCCGTCCGACTGGTCACCTTCAACGTCCACCACGGTGTCGGGGACGACGGCCGGCACGACCTGGCGCGGGTGGCGCGGGTGCTCGACGACGCCGACGCCGACGTGATCTGCCTGCAGGAGGTCGACCGGCACTTCGGCGGCCGCAGCGAGCACGTCGACCAGGCGCTGCTGCTGGCCGAGGCGCTGGACCGCGAGCTGGTCTGGTCACCGTCCATCGACCGGCCCGGCAGCGGGGAGTCCCACCGGCGGCAGTACGGGAACGCGGTGCTGTCCCGGCTCCCGGTCCGCGGCAGCCACGTGCACCGGCTGCCGGGCGGCGGGGAGCCGCGCAGCGCCGTCCACGTGGAGGTCGCGACCGCGGCCGGGCCGCTGCAGGTGGTGGCCACCCACCTGTCCAGCGGGTCGGCCGCCGACCGGGCGGCGCAGGCGGCCGCCGTCTGCGCGCTGCGCACGGGCGAGGGGGCCTGGGTGCTGGCCGGCGACCTCAACGCCGATGCCCGGGCGGCCGAGCTGCGGGTGCTCCGGGCCGGGCTGGCGGACGCGTGGGAGCTGGCCGCCGACCGCCGGGACCAGGCCCGCCGGTTCTCGCTGCGGGGCGGCCGCGGGCTGACCCACCCCGCGCGGCGGCCGCGGGTGCGGATCGACCAGGTGTGGGTGTCGCCCGAGGTGACGGTCACCGGCGCGCGGGTGCTCGACGGGTCGACCAGCTCCGACCACCACCCGCTGCTGGTCGACCTGGAGCTGCGGGTCAGGCCTGCTGCAGCTCCCGGAGCCGCTGGCTGATCACGCCGGTGATGCCGTCGCCCCGCATGCTCACGCCGTAGAGCGCGTCGGCGATCTCCATCGTGCGCTTCTGGTGGGTGATGACGATCAGCTGCGAGGTGTCCCGCAGCTGCTCGACCAGGGTGAGCAGCCGGCCGAGGTTCACGTCGTCCAGCGCCGCCTCGACCTCGTCGAGCACGTAGAACGGCGAGGGCCGGGCGCGGAAGATGGCCACCAGCAGCGCCACCGCGGTGAGCGAGCGCTCGCCGCCGGACAGCAGCGACAGCCGCTTCACCTTCTTGCCCGGCGGGCGGGCCTCCACCTCGACCCCGGTGGTCAGCAGGTCGTCGGGGTCGGTCAGGTAGATCCGCCCCTCCCCGCCGGGGAACAGAGTGGCGAAGACCTGCGCGAACTCGCGCTGGGTGTCGGCGAAGGCCTCGGCGAACACCTGGTGGATCCGGGCGTCGACCTCCCGGACGACGGTCAGCAGGTCGCGCCGGGTGTTCTTCAGGTCCTCCAGCTGGGTGGCCAGGAAGGTGTGCCGCTCCTCCAGGGCCGCGAACTCCTCCAGCGCCAGCGGGTTGACCCTGCCCAGCGCTGCGAGGTCCCGCTCGGCCCGGGCGGCCCGGTCCTCCTGCCGCGCCCGGTCGTAGCGCACCGGCTGCGGCTCGGCCTCCCCCGCCGCGGCGGCCGCCGCCACCTGCGCCTGGGTGGGCTGCACCAGCGCGGCCGGGCCGTACTCGACCACCAGCGTGGGCAGGTCGACGCCGTACTCCTCGGCGGCCCGGGCCTCCAGCGCCTCGATCCGCAGCCGCTGCTCGGCGCGGGCCACCTCGTCGCGGTGCACCTCGTCGGTCAGCCGGTCCAGCTCGGCGGTGTGCTCGCGCACCCGCGCGCGGACGACGAGCAGCTCGGCCTCCCGCCCGGTGCGCGCCTCGGCCAGCGCGTCCCGCTCGGCGGCGGCCCGGGCCAGCGACGTCGCGAGCGCGGTCTGCGCCTCCTCGGCACCCCGGCGGACGGCGGCGGCCACCCGGGCGCCGCGCTCGCGGGCGACCCGGGCGGCGGCGGCGCGCTCCCGGGCCGCACGCTCCTGCCGGGCCTGCCGGCGCAGCGACTCGGCGCGGCCGGTCAGCGAGCGGGCGCGCTCCTCGGCGGTGCGCACGGCCAGCCGCGCCTCGGTCTCGGCCTGCCGGGCCGCGGCGGCCTCCGCGCGGAGCCGGTCGCGCTCGTCGGTGTCGGGTTCCTCCGCCACCGGCGCGGCCTCGGCGGCGGCCAGCCGCTCCTCCAGCTCCACCAGCCCGGCGACCGCGACGTCCCGGGCCTGCTCGGCGCGCACCCGGGCGGCGTCGAGCCGGTCGGCCTCCGCGACGGCCGACCGCGCGGCGGCGCCGAGCTCGGCGAGCTCGGCCGCGGCGGCCGACCGGGCCCGGTCGCCGGCCTGCCGGGCGCTCAGCGCGGCATCGACGTCGGCAGACCGCAACGCCGCGACCTCGCGGGCCGCGGCCAGCTCGTCGGCCAGCCGGACGGCGGTGGCCGCGGCCCGGTCGAGCTCGGTGGCCGCCTCGTCGACCCGGGCCCGCACCTCCAGCCCGGACGGGGCGTTCACCTGGCCGCCCACCGACCAGTCGGCGCCGAGGAGGTCGCCGGTGGCGGTGACGGCGCGCACCCGCGGGTGGGTGCGGACCAGCGCGACCGCGGCGGCGAGGTCGGGCACGACGGCGACGCGCTCCAGGGCCCGGGCCAGCGCCGGCCCCAGCTCGGCGGGCGCGCCGAGCAGGTCCAGCGCCCAGCGGGCGCCGTCGGGCAGCTCGGGCCAGCCGTCGCGCGGGACCGCGGGCAGCCCGCCGGTGACCAGCAGCCCCGCGCGCCCGCCCGCGGACTCCCCGAGGTGGGCCAGGACGGCGGCGGCCTCGGCGACCCCGGAGACGACCACGGCGTCGGCCAGGCCACCGAGCGCGGCGGCCAGCGCGACCTCGGCACCGGCGGTGACGGTGAGCCGGTCGGCGACCGGGCCGAGCACACCGGGCAGGCCGGCGGCGAGCACGGCGGCCGCACCGTCGGCGGGGGCCAGCCCGAGGGCCAGCGCGTCGCGGCGGGCCTGCCAGCCCGCCCGGTCGCGCTCGGCGGCCCGCTCGGCGGCGGTCAGCTCGGCCACGGTCGCCGTCGCCGCGCGGGACGCGGCCACCGCGGCGGCCTGGGCGGCGGCGAGGTCGGTGTCGCCCCCGGCCTCCTCGTTCAGCTCGGCGCGGCGGGCCTCCAGCCGCTCGGCGGCGGTGTCGGCGCGGGCGGCGGCCTCGGTGGCCGCCGCGGCCAGCCGGTCGATCTCCGCCTCGCCGGCGGCCGCGCGGGACCGGCCGGCGGCGACCTGCCCGGAGAGCCGGGCGAGCTGCTCCCGGCGGTCGGCGAGGGCCCGGGCGGCGGCGACCAGCGCCCGCTCGGCGTCGGACAGCGCGGCCTCGACCTCGGCCCGGACGGCGACGGCGGTGGCCAGCCGGGCCCGCTCGGTGTCCAGCGACTCGGCGAGCTCGCGCTCGGTGGCCTCCACCCGGTCGGCCTCGGCGTCCAGCGCGTCCGGGTCGCGACCGGCGGGGCCGGCGGGAGCGGCGGCGGAGAGGTGGCGGTGCCGCTCACCGGCCAGCTGGCCGACGCTGCGGAAGCGCTCGGCCAGGGTGGAGAGCCGGAACCAGCTCTCCTGCGCGGTGGCCAGCCGGGGCGCGTCGGCGGCCAGCTCGCGTTCCAGCGTGGACTCGGTGCGGGCGGCGGCGCCCAGGGCGGCCTCCACCTCGGCCCGCCGCGCGCGGGCGGCGGTCTCGTCGGCGACGTCGGCGTCCAGCGCGTCGCGCAGCGCCACCAGGTCGTCGGCCAGCAGCCGCAGCCGCGCGTCGCGCAGGTCGGCCTGCACCCCGGCCGCGCGCCGGGCGACCTCGGCCTGCCGGCCCAGCGGCTTGAGCTGGCGGCGCAGCTCGGCGGTGAGGTCGCCGAGCCGGTCGAGGTTCACCTGCATCGCGTCGAGCTTGCGGAGCGCCTTCTCCTTGCGCTTGCGGTGCTTGAGGACGCCGGCCGCCTCCTCGACGAACGCGCGCCGGTCCTCCGGGCGACCGGACAGCACGGCGTCGAGCTGCCCCTGGCCGACGATGACGTGCATCTCCCGGCCGATGCCGGAGTCGCTCAGCAGCTCCTGGACGTCGAGCAGCCGCACCTTGTCGCCGTTGATCTCGTACTCGCTCTCCCCGGAGCGGTACATGCGCCGGGTGATCGACACCTCGGTGTAGTCGATCGGCAGCGCGCCGTCGGCGTTGTCGATCGTGAGCGTCACCTCGGCGCGGCCCAGCGCGGGGCGGCCGGCGGTGCCGGCGAAGATGACGTCCTCCATCTTGCCGCCGCGCAGGCTCTTCGCGCCCTGCTCGCCGAGCACCCAGGCGATGGCGTCGACGACGTTGGACTTGCCCGAGCCGTTGGGGCCGACGACGGCGGTGATGCCCGGCTCCAGCCGCAGCGTCGTCGGCGACGCGAAGGACTTGAAGCCCTTGAGCGTCAGGCTGGACAGGTACACGTGGGGAGGCTCCCGGATGGGTACGACAGTCCTGCTCGGCGCAGGGTCGCCCCCATGATGGCGGACGCACGCCGAGCGCCCCTCGATCCGCGGACCGGAGGGGTGGGTGGTGCTGGTGGGCCGGGTGCGGCCCGCCGCAGGCCTAGGCCAGGACGGGGTCGGCCGACTCGTGGGCCATGGTGAGCAGCTCGCGGGCGATCGCGGCGTCCCGCTCCTCGCGGAGGGCGGCGAGCTCCTCCTCGAGGCGGCGCACCTTGGCGCGCAGGGCGGCGTTCTCCTCGGCTACTCGCAGCTCGTGGGGAGCGACGATCGAACCGAACAGGGCCTTGGCCATGACTCAGCGGCCTTTCACTGCAGGAGGTGGGACCCTCGCACCGCCGGGGGCGGTCTGCGCGGGCTGGTGACATCAGGGTGACAGCCGTCGCGACCTGGGTCAACGCCGCGCCCGCCACTCCCCCGTGTCGGGTGGATGTCGTCTTGGTCACCCGACGGTGAAGCCGGGCACCCCCTGCACCACGTCCTCGCGGTGCTGCACGTCCTCGACCCGGCCGGGCGCGTCCGGGCCGGACAGCCCGGCCAGCACCGCGGCGACGTCGTCCGCCGGGCCCTCCAGGACCACCTCGACCCGGCCGTCGGGCAGGTTGGTCGCCGACCCGGCCAGCCCCCGCGCCGTCGCGGTCTGCCGGACGAACCAGCGGTAGCCGACGCCCTGCACCCGCCCCGACACCAGGGCGACCACCCGGACGACGTTCACCGACGGGCCCGCGGCCGGGGCTGGCACTGGGGGCAGCTGTAGCTGGAGCGGTTCATGAACGACTCCCGGCGGACCGGGGTGCCGCAGCGCGGGCACGGCCGGTCCTGCTGGCCGTAGACGGCCAGGTGCCGGGAGAAGTACCCGCTCTGCCCGTTGACGTCGACGTAGAGGGAGTCGAAGGAGGTGCCGCCCTGCGCGAGGCTCTCGCCGAGGACGTCGCGCACCCCCTCGAGCAGGTCGGCGACCTGGGCCCGGGTCAGCTTGTCGGTCGGCCGGGCACCGTGCAGCCGGGCCCGCCACAGCGACTCGTCGGCGTAGATGTTGCCCACCCCGCCGATCAGCGTCTGGTCCAGCAGGGCGCGCTTGACCTCGGTGTGCCGCCGGCGCAGGGCCGCGCTGAACGCGTCCACGTCGAAGCCGGGGTCCAGCGGGTCCATCGCGATGTGCGCGACCCGCGGCGGGACGCCGTCGCCGGGGGCGTCCTCGACGGCGAGCCCGCCGAAGGTGCGCTGGTCGACGAAGCGCAGCTCGCGGCCGCCGTCGGTGAACCGGAAGCGCGCCCGCAGGTGCACCTCGTCGGGCTCGCCGGGCTTCTCCACCAGCAGCTGCCCGCTCATGCCGAGGTGGGCGACGAGCGCCCGGCCCGCCGCGGTGCCGTCGGTCTCGGCCAGCGGCAGCCACAGGTACTTGCCGCGGCGGTGGGCGGCGGCGACGGTGCGGCCGGTCAGCGCGGCGACGAAGTGCTCGGCGCCCTCGAGGTGCCGGCGGACCGCCCGCGGGTGGTGCACCTGCACCTCGGCGACGGTGCGGCCGGCGACCCAGCGCTCCAGCCCGCGCCGGACCACCTCGACCTCGGGCAGCTCGGGCACGTCAGCCGGCCGCGGGGGCGCCGTCGGCCGTCGCGGTCAGCGACCGCCAGGCCACCTCGGCGGCCTCCTGCTCGGCGGCCTTCTTGGTGCGGCCGGTGCCCCGCCCGCGGGGCTCGCCGGCGAGCAGCACCGCGGCGGTGAAGGTCTTCGCGTGGTCGGGGCCGTCGTCCTCGACGTCGTACACCGGCGCGCCCAGGCCACGCCCGGCGGCCAGCTCCTGGAGGCTGGTCTTCCAGTCCAGGCCGGCGCCGCGGGTGGCGGACTCGGCCAGCAGCGGGTCGAACAGCCGGTGCACGATCGCCGAGGCGGTGTCCAGGCCGCAGCCGAGGTGGACGGCGCCGATCAGCGCCTCCAGCGCGTCGGCGAGGATCGAGTCCTTCTCCCGGCCGCCGGTGGTCGTCTCGCCGCGGCCCAGCAGCAGGTGCGGGCCGATGCCGCCGTCCCCGAGGGCGCGGGAGACCCGGGCCAGGGAGTTCATGTTGACCACCGAGGCCCGCAGCTTGGCCAGCTGCCCCTCGGGAAGCCGGGGGTGGCTGCGGTAGAGCTCGTCGGTGACCACCAGCCCGAGCACCGAGTCGCCGAGGAACTCCAGGCGCTCGTTGGTGGGCAGCCCACCGTGCTCGTAGGCGTAGGACCGGTGGGTCAGCGCCAGCTCGAGCAGCGCCGCCGGGAGCTCGACGTCCAGGGCGTCGGCGAGCCAGCGGGCCGACCGGGCGGCGTGCTCCTCACCGGCGGGCAGACGACCACCGGCGTCCTCGGTGGCGGACCCCGTCGTCGGGGAGTCCGCGCCCGGGGACGCCGGTGCGCTGGTCGGCTGCGCCATGGTGCAGGTGCGCTGGGTCAGACCGCGAGGACCTGACGGCCGTCGTGCTGACCGCAGGTCGGGCAGGCGATGTGCGGGGGCTTGAGCTCGCCGCAGGCCTTGTTCGGGCAGGGCGCCAGCGTGGTGGCGGTCGCCTTCCACTGCGAGCGACGCGAGCGGGTGTTGCTCCGCGAGGTCTTCCTCTTCGGGACCGCCATGATCAGTTCTCCTCGGTGTCGGTGCTCCCGGGACCCGGCTGGGCCCCGTCGGCGTCGTCGTTCAAGTCGGCGAAGCGCGCGGCCAGCCCGGCGAACCGGGGGTCGATCACCTCGTGCGAGTGGTCGGCGGGCAGGTCGTCGAGCCGCTCGCCGCAGTCGACGCACAGCCCGGCGCAGTCCGGCGTGCAGGTGGGCGACAGCGGCAGGGTCAGCACGACGGTGTCGCGGACCAGCGGGGCCAGGTCGAGCCGCTCGCCCTCGATCCGGCGCACCTCGTCCTCGCCGCTGGTCGCCTCGGTGGTGCTGCCCTCGTAGGCGTAGAGCTCCTGGACGTCGAGGGTGTAGGTGTCCTCGACCGGGTCCAGGCAGCGGGCGCACTGGCCGGTCACCGGGACGTCGACCGTGCCGGAGACCAGCACGCCCTCCATCACCGACTCCAGCCGAAGGTGCAGCTCGACCGGTGCGCCCTCGGGCACGCCGATCATCTCCACGCCCCAGCCGGGCAGCGCCGGCAGGGTCTTCTCCCACTCGCGCATCGAGCCGGCCCGCCGGCCGAGCTCGCGCAGCTCGACGGTCCACGCCTTGGCGGCGGCCTTCTCGGCAGCCGACTCGCTGGGGACGCCGACGGGACGCCGGGCGTCCGTGGACGCGGCGCCGGGGAGGGGCTGGGAGGCAGCAGGCATGTCAGTACTCGTCGTCGTCGATGGTGGGTTCGCCGGGAGCGCACGGGAGGGCAGCGGCGGGACGAGGATCGAGCTTACCCGATCCCCGGACGGCCCCGTCCCGGCCTCGGGGCGGCGCAGGTCGCGTCAGGGCGAGCGCAGGTTGTCCCGCGCCCGCTCCACCGAACGCACCATGTGCGCCAGGGTGTTCCCGAAGTCCGCGAGGCGGGTGTCGACGTAGTCGTCCACCTCTGCGCGCATCCGGGCGACCTCGGCGGCGGTCCGGGCGCCGAGCTCGTCGGCCCGGTCGACGGCGGTCCGGTAGACCTCGGTCTCGGTGAGCAGCCGCTCGTGCTCCGCCTGGCCGGCGGCGACCAGCTCGGCCTGCGCCTGCTGCCCGTCGGCGATGAGCTGCTCGCGCACCCGGCGCGCCTCGACGACCAGCCGCTCGGCCTCGGCCTCCGCCTCGGCCAGCAGGTCGTCGGCCTCGGCCTGCGCCTGGGTCAGGATCTCGTCGCGCTGCCGGCGCGCGGTGCCGATGAGCTCCTCGCGCTGGCGGCGCGCGGTCGCCACCACCTGCTCGCTCTCGGCGCGGGTGCGCCCGGTGAGCCGCTCGGCCTCGGCCTGGGCCTGGGTGAGGATCTCGGTGCGCTGCTCGACGATGGCCCCGGCCTGCTGCACCTCCTCGGGCAGCGACTCCCGCAGGTCGTCGAGGAGGTCGAGCAGGTGGTCCCGGGGCACCATGCAGGAGCTGGACATCGGCACGCTGCGGGCGTTCTCGATGACCGTGGTCAGCTCGTCCACCGTCTCGTAGAGCCGGTAGACGACCTCCGTCACGGCGTGTCCCCCTTGGCCTGGGCGACCAGGCGGTCGTTGACGGCCTTGGGCACCAGCGACGAGACGTCGCCGCCGAACCGCGCGATCTGCTTCACCAGGCTGGAGGACAGGTGGCCCACCTGCGGGGCGGTCGGCACGAAGAGGGTCTCGACGCCGGCCAGCTCGCGGTTCATCTGGGCCATCTGCAGCTCGTACTCGAAGTCGCCGACCGCGCGCAGGCCCTTGACGATCACCGGGATGCCGCGGTCGCGGCAGTAGTGGACCAGCAGGCCCTCGAAGCTGTCGACGGTGACGTTGGGCAGGTCGACGACCGCCTCGCGGAGCAGCGCCATCCGCTCCTCGACGTCGAACAGGCCGGCCTTGCCGGGGTTGACCAGCACCGCGACGACCAGCTCGTCGTACAGGCCGGCGGCGCGCGAGATCACGTCGACATGGCCGTTGGTGACCGGGTCGAACGAACCGGGACAGACCGCTCGCCTCACGACAAGCGACCGTACCGGAGCACCGCCTCCCCGTACCGGCGATCGCGAACTCCGTCCAGCGGTGTCGGCCACCCGAACGGCTGCTCCCGACTGGAGCGCTCGACCACCACGACCGCCTCGCGGGCCAGCCAGCCCCGCGCCACCAGCGACCGGAGCACGCCCAGGACCTCGTCCACGTCGACCGAGTACGGCGGGTCGGCGAGCACCAGGTCGAAGGCCGCCGGCGCCGGCCCGGCGACGACGGCCGCGACGTCGCCCTGCACCACGCGGGCACCGGGCAGCCCGACGGCCTCGACGTTGCTGCGCAGCACCGGCAGCACCCCGGCGCCCTTCTCCACGAAGACCGCCTCGGCCGCACCGCGGCTCAGCGCCTCCAGCCCGAGCGCGCCGGAGCCGGCGTAGAGGTCGAGCACCCGGGCGCCGTCGAGGTCCAGCAGCGAGCCCAGGGAGTTGAACAACCCCTCCCGCGCACGGTCGCCGGTCGGCCGCACCCCGGTCCGCGGCACCTTCAACCGCCGCCCGCCCGCCACACCGGAGATCAGTCGCGTCATGCCTTCTCCAGGTAGTCGGCGCGGTCGTCCAGGGCGAGCGCGGCGACGGCGGCGGCCAGCTCCGGGTGGTCGGCGAGGCCCGCGCCCTGCTCGACCAGCGCGGTGGCCTCGACCCGGGCCTCGGCGATGAGCGCCTCGTCGTCCAGCAGCGACAGCAGCCGCACACCGGACCGGCGGCCGGACTGCGCCGCCCCCAGCACGTCGCCCTCACGGCGGGTCTCCAGGTCCAGCCGGGCCAGCTGGAAGCCGTCGGTGGTGGCGGCGACCGCGGCCAGCCGCTGCCCGGTGGGCGAGGTGCTCGGCGCCTCGGTGACCAGCAGGCACAGCCCGGCGTGCCGGCCGCGGGCCACCCGGCCGCGCAGCTGGTGCAGCTGGCTGACGCCGAACCGGTCGGCGTCCATCACCACCATCACGGTGGCGTTGGGCACGTCGACGCCGACCTCGACGACGGTGGTGGCGACCAGGACGTCGACGTCGGCGGCGGCGAAGGCGCGCATCCGGGCCTCCTTCTCGTCCGCGGGCATCCGGCCGTGCAGCACCTCGACCCGCAGCGCGGACAGCGGCCCGGTGCGCAGGTGCTCGGCGACGTCGAGCACGGCCAGCGGCGGCCGCCGGTCGCTGGTGCCCTGCTCCTCCGGTGGGGCGCCGTCGGCGTCGTCGGGGCCGTCGTCGTCCTTGCCACCGCCGTCGAGGTCGCCGATCCGGGGGCAGACGACGTAGGCCTGCCGCCCCGCGGCGACCTCCTCACGCACCCGCGCCCAGGCGCGGTCGACCCAGGCCGGCTTGTCCCGCACCGGGACGACGGAGCTGGACACCCCGCCGCGGCCGGCCGGGAGCTGGCGCAGCGTGGAGGTCTCCAGGTCGCCGTAGACGGTCATCGCCACCGTGCGCGGGATCGGCGTCGCGGTCATCACCAGCACGTGCGGCGGCCGGGTGCCCTTGGCGCGCAGCGCGTCCCGCTGCTCGACGCCGAAGCGGTGCTGCTCGTCGACGACCACCAGGCCGAGGTCGGCGAACTCGACGCCCTCCTGCAGCAGCGCGTGGGTGCCCACGACGATGCCGGCGCTCCCGTCGGCGACCGCAGCGCGCGCCTCCCGGCGGACGGCCGCCTTCTGCGAGCCGGTGAGCAGCACGACCCGGGTGCCCGCGGGGTCGCCGTCCAGCTCCCCGGCCCGGCCCAGCGGGCCCAGGACGGCGGCCAGGCTGCGGGCGTGCTGCGCGGCGAGCACCTCGGTCGGCGCCAGCAGCGCCGCCTGCCCGCCGGCGTCCACGACCTGGGCCATCGCCCGCAGCGCGACGACGGTCTTGCCCGAGCCGACCTCGCCCTGCAGCAGCCGGTTCATCGGCTGCTCGCGCGCCAGCTCGGCGGCCAGCTCCTCGCCCACCTCGCGCTGGCCGTCGGTGAGGGAGAACGGCAGCGCGGCGTCCACGGCGTCCAGCAGGCCGCCCCCGCGCCGGGGCCGGGAGATGCCGGGCTCCAGGGCCGCGGCGCGGCGGCGGGCCGCCAGGGTGGCCTGCAGCACCAGCGCCTCGTCCCACTTCAGCCGCTCGTCGGCCTCGTCGACCTGCTCCTGGGTCTCCGGCCGGTGCTTCTGCACCAGGGCGGTCGCCAGCGGGACCAGGCCGTGCCGGTGCCGGACGGCCTCGGGCAGCGGGTCGTCGAGCGCCTGCTCCAGCGAGCGCCGGTCGTCCAGCAGCATCTTCACCGACTTCTGGACGACCCAGCTGGAGACGTCCTTGCTCGCCGGGTAGATCGGCACCATCGCCCGGGCCCAGTCGTCGTCGTCCCCGGTGATGATGTGGCAGTCGGGGTGGGTGAACTGCTTGTCGCCCTGCCAGGTGCCGACCGTGCCGGCGAACAGGCCCCACTCGCCGACGTCGAGGTGGGCGTGCCGGTGGTTGAAGAAGACCAGCCGCATGCTGCTCGCGCCGTCGCCCACCGTGACCTCGGTCAGCGTCCCCGGGCGGCGGTTCATCTTCCGGGTGCTGACCTTCTTCACCTGGGCCAGCACGGTGACCCGGTCACCGACCTGCAGGTCGTCGAGCCGGGTCATCTCCCCGCGGCGGGCGTAGCGGCGCGGGTAGTGCCGCAGCAGGTCGCGCACCGTCCGCAGCTGCAGCTGGTCGGCCATGACCTTCGCCGTCTTGGGGCCCAGCACCCGGGCGAGGTCGGTGTCCATCGAGATGGCCACGGCTCACTCCACCCCCACCAGCAGCGGCACCGCCCCGGCACCACCGGCGTAGCGGACCACCTCCACGGTGGGGTGCACCGCCGCCAGGTGGGCGCAGACCGTGTCGCCGAGCGCCGGGTCCTCCCCCACGACCAGGGTCGCCATCTCCCCGCCGGCGGACAGCAGCCGGTCGAGCAGGTCGCGGGCGACGGTGGCCGGGTCGGCCCCGATCACCACGACGTCGCCCTCGGCGCTGCCCAGCACGTCGCCGGGGTGGCAGCGGCCGGCCGAGGTGAGCGCCTCCTGCTCGGCGACGGTCACCTCCGCCCACCGGGTGGCGGCCGCGGCCTCGGCGAGCGCGACGACGTCGTCGCCGAACCGGCGGGCGGGGTCGGTGACCGCCAGCGCGGCCAGGCCCTGCACCGGGGAGCGGGTCGGGACGACGACCACGTCGCGGCCCTCCTCGCGGGCGCGCTCGGCGGCCCGGGCGGTCAGCGCGGTGACGTCGGGGTGGTTGGGCAGCAGGACGACCTGCTCGGCGCCGGTGCCGAGCACCGCGGCCAGCACGGCCTCCTCGTCGACGTCGTCGACCGCCGCGGTCACCACGCTGACCCCCTCGCCGGCGAACAGGTCGGCCAGCCCGGCGGAGCAGGCCAGCGCCACCACGGCACGGACGCCGGGCGCCGCCGGGGGGCGCACCGGGGCGAGCGGGGTGACCGAGATCCGGTGCGGCCGGCCGGCCTCGATGCCCGCCTCGATCGCCGCGCCGACGTCGGAGACGTGCACGTGCACGTTCCACTCCCGGCCGTCGGGGGTGTCGACGCCGACGACGACCAGGCAGTCGCCGAGCTCGGCGAGCCGGGTCTGCAGCCGGGACACGGCGGGCTCGTCGGAGTCGGCCAGCAGGAACTGCACCTCGCTGCCCGGGCCGGGGGCCGGCGGACCGGGGACGTGGGCCGGGCCTCGGTGCGGCCGGGACGGTCGGCCGACCAGCGGTGCGCGCACCGGCTCGACGCCGGTGACGGTGGCCAGCAGGGCGTCCAGGACGACGCACCAGCCTGCCCCGCCGGCGTCGACCACACCCGCGTCGCGCAGCGCGGCGAGCTGGCCGGTGGTGGCCTGCAGCGCGGTGAGCGCGCCCTCGGCGGCGGCCTCGACGACCTCGGCGAGGGTGCGCTGCCCCGCGGCGACGGCGGCCGCGGCGGCCTCGGCGCCGGACCGGGCGACGGTGAGGAAGGTGCCCTCCTCCGGGTCGGCGACTGCTGCGTAGGCGGTGCGGGCCGCGCCGGTGAGCGCCGCGGCGAGCACCTCGCCGTCGACCTCGGGGTGGTCGGCGAGGGAGTCGGCGAGCCCGCGCAGCAGCTGGGCGAGGATCGCGCCGGAGTTGCCCCGGGCGCCGAGCACCGCGCCGCGGGCCAGCACCGCCCACGGGGACTCCGAGCGGCGGCCGCCGTCGTCCTGGGCGGCCTGCAGCGCCGCCTCCAGGGCCGCGTGCCCGGCCTCCGCGGTGAGCAGCAGGTTCGTGCCGGTGTCGCCGTCGGGGACCGGGAAGACGTTGAGCTCGTCGAGCCGCCCGCGGGACGCCGACAGCCGGTCGACGACGGCGCGACTCCACCGGCCGACCGCCGCCTCGTCCAGCGCCCTCAGCACGCCCGGCAGGCTACCCGGGTGCACCGACGGCCCCGGTCCACCGCACGCGCCCGCAGGCGTCCGCACCGGGGCGGTCTGACAGCCGGACCGGTCACCGGTTACAGTGTTCTCCAGCGTGTGCGTGGCTGGGCCCTGCCTGGTGGTGGGTGCGCCCGGAGGGAGCAACTGCCCTCGGGCGTCCGGCGGCACCGCGACCTGACTTCAGCTGGACCAATTCTCTGGGAGTGATCGACCGTGGCTGCCGTGTGCGACGTGTGTGGCAAGGGCCCCGGTTTCGGCATGTCGGTGTCCCACTCGCACCGCCGTACGCCGCGCCGTTGGAACCCGAACATCCAGGCCGTGAAGGCCGTCGTCGGTGCCGGCACCCGCCGCCGCATCAACGCCTGCACCTCCTGCATCCGCGCGGGCAAGGTCGTCCGAGGCTGACGGAGGACCCCCTCGCCCCCGGCACTCGCGAGCTCGCGCCGGGACCCTGCGAGAGGGCCGTTCAAGTGCGTCACCTGACCCCGGAGGCCACCGGCCTCCGGGGTCTGTCGCGTGCTCAGCCGCCGATGCCGAGCGACCGGGCCGCGGTGACCACCAGGTCCACCACGGCGTCGTGCGGCAGGACCGTGCTGTCGACGACCAGCTGGTAGTGGTGGGCGTCGGCCGGGTCGCACCGGTAGAAGTGCCGCACGTAGGCCTCGCGGGCGCGGTCGGCGGCGTCCCGCTCGCGGCGCACCTCGTCCACCGGGCGGTGGAGGTGGGCCACCGCGGCGGCCAGCCGGCGCTCCGGCGGACCGTCCAGCCGCACATGCAGGACGTCGGGCCGGTCCCGCAGCACCATCGCCGCCGCCCGGCCGAGCACGACCCCGCCCGGGCCGGCCGCGATCTCGCCGAGCACCTTCTCCGTCTGCACCCGGTAGGCCCGCTCGTCGGGCAGCGTCGAGGTGGGCAGCACCCCGCCGACCGGGTCGGGCATGGTGCCCAGCGAGCTCACCAGCCGCCACAGCCCGCGGGTGATCGTCTCGTCGTTCGCCTCGGCCTCGGCGACCGGGACCCCCAGCCGCCCGGCGACCCGCGCCGGGATGACCCGGTCGTGGAAGGGCAGGCCCAGCCGCTCGGCCACGGCGGGGGCTATCTCCGCCCCGCCCGACCCGAACGACGCCGACACCGTCACGACGCCCATGCGTCCTCCTCGTCCCCGACGGGCCGGGTGGCCCCACCCACGCCACCGACCCCGTCACTGCCCACGTCCGCACCCAGGTCGCTGTCCAGGTCCTTGCCGAGGAAGACCGCGCCGGGGGCGTCGGCGTAGATGCCGTAGCCCGCCGCCGGCACGTACCCGGCCCGGGCGTAGAGGGCGAGCGCCTCGGGCTGCCGGTCGCCGGAGTTGAGCAGCAGGTGCCGGTGGCCGGCCGCCGCCGCGGTGCGCTCGAGCTCGGTCAGCACCAGCGCCGCGATGCCGCGCCGGCGGAACGCCGGCTCGACGTACATCCGCTTGAGCTCGGCCACCCCGTCGCCCTGCGCCCGCCACCCGCCGCAGCCGGCGGGCACCCCGTCGACCTCGGCGACCAGGAACAGCCCGAGCGGCGGGCTGAACTCGGCCGGGTCGACCACCGCGGCGTCCCGGCCGCCGTACCGGACGACGTACTCCTGCTGCACCCGCTCGACCAGGTGCTGGGCCACCGGGTCGGCGTACCCGACGGCGCGCAGCTCAGGGACCGAAGTGGACATGGCCGGTCGCCTCCCCCAGCTCCGCCGCCACCGCCGCCGCCGGCACGCCACCCACCCGCACGCCCGGTCCTGCCCCGTCGCTGTCGTGCACGCTGCCGATCCTCGTCCACCCGTCCGGCAGCTCCGCACCGGGTGGGAAGGTCGCGACCAGGGCGTGGTCCTCGCCGCCGGTGAGCACCCAGGCCAGCGGGTCGCCGCCGAGCGCCGCGGCCACCTGGGGCAGCGGGCCGACGACGAAGGTCTCCCGGAGCACGGCCGGGTCCAGGTCGAGCAGCACGCCGCTGTCCCGGGCCAGGTGCCCGGCATCGGCGAGCAGACCGTCGCTGGTGTCGCACATCGCGGTGGCACCGGCGTCCGCGGCGGCCGGGCCGGCCGCGTAGGGCGGGGTGGGGCGGCGGTGCGCGCCGACCGCGGCCGCGGGCGCGGAGAAGCCGCGGCGCAGCACCGCGAGCCCGCAGGCCGACCAGCCCAGCCGGCCGGCGACGGCGACGCAGTCCCCCGGCCGGGCACCGGACCGGGTGACCGGCGCGCGGCCGCCCAGGTCGCCCAGCGCGGTCACCGACAGCACGACCGACGCCGAGTCCGGGGCGCAGGCCGAGGTGTCCCCGCCGACCACGGCGGCCCCGAACGGCGCGCACTCCGCCGCCATCCCGGTGGCGACGCCCTCCAGCCAGGCGGCCGGGGTGCTCGACGGGCAGGCCAGCCCGACCAGCAGCGCGGTCGGCACGGCCCCCATGGCGGCGACGTCGGCCAGGTTGGCGGCGGCCGCCTTGTGCCCCACGTCCTCCGCCGAGGACCAGTCGCGGCGGAAGTGCCGGCCCTCGACCAGCACGTCGGTGCAGGCGACCACCCGGCCGTCCGGCGTGCGCACGACGGCGGCGTCGTCGCCCGGGCCGACGTCGGCCAGGACCGCGGTGCCCGACCGCGCCACCACCCGCGCGATCACGCCGAACTCGCCGACGACACCGACGCTGTCGGCCGGGTCCGGGCCCGGCACCAGCGGCCGGGGCCGCGTCACGCGGTCCCCCGTCCGGCTCGGTACCGTTGCCGCTCGGCGCACTGATCGGCGCGCCGCTCGCACCCCCAGTCATCGCCGAGGCCGGTGGCGCACGCGCCCTGCCCGAGGAAGGTCAACCCGTGGTCCACGCGTACATCCTCATCCAGACCGAAGTCGGCAAGGCAGCCGCGGTCGCCGCGAGCATCAGCGAGATCGCCGGCGTGACCCGCGCGGAGGACGTGACCGGGCCCTACGACGTCATCGTGCGGGCCGAGGCCAACAGCGTCGACGAGCTCGGCCGGCTGGTCGTGGCCCGGGTGCAGTCGGTCGACGGCATCACCCGCACGCTGACCTGCCCCGTCGTCAACCTCTGAGCCGCTGAGCACGACCGGCTCGCCCGACCCGCTGCGGCGGGCGGCGCTGATCGCCCTCGCCGTCCTGGTGCCGGTGGTCGCCGTCCTGCTGGTGCTGGTCAACCTGCGGGACGGCGACGCGGTCGACGACGCCCGGGGCCCGGTGGCCGACGTCTCCGGGTCGCCGGAGGCACCGCGGGGCGACCTGCCGCCGGTGGAGGTCGACACCCCCGACGTCACCCCGGCCGCCGACCTGGCCTGCCCGGTGCTGATGGGCCAGCTGCCGCTGGAGCTGGCCGGTGAGACCTCCCGGCTGGTCGACTCCGACACCCTGTTCGCCTACGCGTGGGGCGACCCGGCCGTCGTGCTGGTCTGCGGGGTGGCGCCGCCCGCGGGCTACGTCGTCGGTTCCCAGGGCATCGTGGTCAACGGGGTCGAGTGGTTCGTCGACACCGCCGACCCGGAGACGGTCGTCTGGACGACGGTCGACCGCCTGGTGCCGGTGGAGATGCGCGTGCCGGCGAGCACCGACAGCGCGCTGGTGACCGCGGCCAGCACGATCATCGCCACGACGCTGCCGTACGCGGAACCGGCGCCGGCCCCGCCGGCCGACTAGCCCGGCAGCTGCTCCAGCTGGTCGCCGGTGACGGCGGTGACCTCGGCCCGGGCGTCGGCCGGGGTGTCCGCGACGGCGGCGACGGCGACCGTGAAGCTGTCCGCCGCGCACCACGCGAACGCCGCCGGGCCGCTGAGGCCCTGCTCGGGCGCCGGCTCGTCGCGGACCATCAGCACGCACCCGTCGGGCAGGTCGCCGGGGTCGCGGTCCAGCTCGCCGCCGTAGTGCTCGGCGTCGTTGCGGGCGAGGTCCTCGGCGTAGGTCGCGGCGCCCGGGGGCTCGCGGAACTGGTCGAGGAAGACGGTGGTCAGCCCGTTGCCGGACCGCCAGAACCGCTCCCAGCCGCGCAGGTAGCCGTAGTCGGTGAGCACGGCTCGCTGCTCGGCGGCGTCCTCGCCGTAGTGGGCGACGTCGTCGACCGTCTTCTCCCCGGCGGGCGGGTCCAGCTCGTCGTCGGGCACCTGCGGCAGCCCGGACGGGACGTCGTCGACGACGAGCTCCTCCAGCTCCGCCGCCGAGGACGGCAGGGCCGCGGCCGGCGCCGCGGGGCCGTTCCCGCCGCCGTCGGACGCGCAGCCGCTGCACAGCGGACCGAGCAGCACCAGCGCGGCGGCCGCGAGCGGGGCCAGCCGGTCGGTCACCCGCCGTCCAGCACGGCACCGTCCAGGGCGGCGGCCTCGAGGACGGCGCCGGGCGCGGCCCCCTCCAGCGCACCGGCGACCAGCCGGTCGACCAGCTCGGGGTAGCTGAGACCGGAGGCCGCCCACATCCGCGGGAACATCGAGATCGGCGTGAAGCCGGGCATCGTGTTCACCTCGTTGACCACCCACCGGTCGGCGCCGGTGTCCGGGTCGGTGCCGAGGAAGAAGTCGACGCGGGCCAGGCCCGCACAGTCCATCGCGAGGTAGGCCCGGCGGGCGATCTCCTGCACCGCGGCGGTCTGCTCGTCGCTCAGCCGGGCCGGCACGTCGAACTCGACGGCGTCCTCGAGGTACTTGGCGTCGAAGTCGTACCACTCGGTGCCTGGCCGCAGCCGGATCTCGGCCGGGAGGCTGGCGTCGGGCAGCCCGCCACCGGGCCGGGCCAGCACGCCGATCTCGATCTCCCGGCCGGGGACGGCGGCCTCCACGACGACCTTGGGGTCGTGCGCCGCCGCGGTCGCGACCGCCTCGGGGAACTGCGCCCAGTCGGTGACCCGGGTGATGCCGATGCTCGACCCGGCCCGGGAGGGCTTGACGAAGACCGGCAGGCCGAGCCGCTCGCGGGCGGGCCCGTCCAGGACGGCGGGGTCGGCGCAGAGGGCGCCGGTGGTGTCGCGCAGCACGACGTGGTCGCCCTGGGCGATGCCGGCCGCCGACAGCAGCTTCTTGGTGAACTCCTTGTCCATCGAGGCCGCGCTGGCGAAGACGCCGGAGCCGACGTAGGGCAGCCCGGACATCTCCAGCAGGCCCTGGACGGTGCCGTCCTCGCCGTAGGCGCCGTGCAGCACGGGGAAGACGACGTCGACCTCGGTGAGCCGGCCGACGGCCTGCCCGGCGCCGAGGACGGCGAGCCCCCGGCCGGCCGGGTCGCCCACCAGGGTGACCGCGGTGCCGCCGGTGACCTCGGGCAGCCGACCGTCCTCGATGGCCAGCGCCGCGCCGTCGTGCAGCACCCACCGGCCCTCCCGGGTGATGCCCACCGGCACCACCTCGTAGCGGTCCCGGTCGAGCGCGGCGAGCACGCTCCCGGCCGAGACGCAGGAGATGGCGTGCTCCGCGCTCCGCCCGCCGAAGACGACAGCGACCCTGGTCCTACGCGCCTTCCCGGTCATCGCCGCCGACCCTAGCCGAGCGTCCCGAGGGCCCGGCTCAGGTCCGCGGTCAGGTCGGCGGTGTCCTCGATGCCGCACGAGAAGCGGACGAACCCGGCGGGCACCGCGTCGCCGCCCCACTGGGCCCGCCGGTCGACGGTCGTGTGGATGCCGCCGAAGCTGGTGGCGGCCACCACCAGCCGGCTGCTGCGCACCAGCTGCGCGACCGCGGCCTCGTCGGCGAGCTCGGCCGACACGATGCCGTTGGGCCGCAGCATCTGCCGCTGCGCCAGCGCGAAGGAGGGGTCCTCCGGGCGCCACGGCCAGCGCACGCCCCGGACGGCGGGGTGGTCGGCGAACAGCTCGGTGAGCGCGGCGGCGTTGGCCGCCTGCCGGGCCAGCCGCAGGTCCAGCGTGCCCATCGACCGGTGCGCCAGCCACGCCTCGAAGACCCCGGGGGTGTTGCCGGTGGTCTTCCGCCAGGCCGCGATCCGGCCGTGCAGCTCCCGGCCGCGCTCGGTGGGGGCGGCGCTGACGTGCCCGAGCAGGACGTCGCTGTGCCCGGTGAGCGCCTTGGTGTCCGACCCGACGGTGAGGTCGGCGCCGAGGGCCAGCGGGCGCTGCCCGATCGGTGAGGCGGTGGTGTTGTCCACCGCGAGCACCGCCCCCGCGGCCCGGGTGGCCCGGGCGACGGCGGCGATGTCGCAGACGTCCAGCATGGGGTTGCTCGGCGTCTCCAGCAGCACCATCCGGGCGCCGTCCAGGTCCCCGCGGGCGGCGACGTCCCCGATCTCCAGCGTGGGCACCAGGTCGACCCGCACGTCCAGCCGCTCGAGCTCGTCGCGGGCCAGCACCCGGGTGGCGTAGTAGCCGTCCGAGGGCAGCACCACCCGGTCACCGGGGCGCACCAGCGCCAGCACCGCGGAGCTGATCGCGGCCATGCCGGTGGCGAAGGACAGGCAGTCGCCGCCGTCGAGCTCGCCGACGGCCCGCTCGAAGACCCGCAGCGTGGGGTTGTCCGGCCGGGCGTACCCGTCGGCGCCCTGCCAGCCGGGGGCCTCCTCGCCCAGGTGGTACGGCGCGGCGAATACCGGTGAGGGCCGCAGCGGCGTCCCGGGCACGACCGGCTCGTCGCCGGCGTGCACCAGCCGGGTGCCGTCGCCGAGCGGGGCGTCAGGGGTGGTCACAGGGGGTCCTCTCCGGGATGCGACGGGCCGCTACTCCGGCTTCGCCTCGCGGGACATCATCTCGCGGACCATCCGCTCGGCCGACTCGCCCTCGTGGCAGACCCGGACGACGGCCTCGGTGATCGGCACGTCGACGCCGTGCGCGCGGGCCAGGTCCAGCACCGACCGGCAGGTCTTGACGCCCTCGGCGGTCTGCTTGGTGATCTCCAGGACCTCGGCCACCGACATGCCCTGGCCCAGGTGCTCGCCGAACGTGCGGTTGCGCGACAGCGGCGAGGAGCAGGTGGCGACCAGGTCACCGAGCCCGGCGAGCCCGGCGAAGGTGGTGACGTCGGCGCCCAGCGCCATGCCCAGCCGCGCGGTCTCGGCGAGGCCGCGGGTGATCAGCGAGGCGCGGGTGTTGTCGCCGAAGCCGAGCCCGGCCGCCACCCCGCACGCCAGCGCGATCACGTTCTTCACGGCCCCGCCCAGCTCGCAGCCCACCAGGTCGGAGTTGGTGTACGGCCGGAAGTAGCGGGTGTGGCAGGCGGCCTGCAGCGCCGCGGCCCGGTCGGTGTCGGCGCAGGCGATGACGGTGGCCGAGGGCTGCTCCTCGGCGATCTCGCGGGCCAGGTTCGGTCCGGACAGCGCCGCGACCCGGTCGGCCCCGGCGCCGGTGACCTCGCAGATCACCTCGCTCATCCGCTTCGTCGTCCCGAGCTCGACGCCCTTCATCAGCGACAGCAGCGAGGCGTCGCCGGGGAGCAGCGGGGCCCAGTCGGCCAGGTTGCCGCGCAGCGTCTGGCTGGGCACGGCGAGGACGACGACGTCGGCGCCGTCGAGCGCCTCGGCCGCGTCGCCGGTGGCGCGCACCGCGTCGGGCAGCCGGACGCCGGGCAGGTAGTCGGCGTTCTGCCGGGTCTCGGAGATCGAGGTGACCAGCGCGGCGCGGCGGGCGTGCAGGGTGACGTCGCAGCCGGCGTCGGCGAGCACCTTGGCGAAGGTGGTGCCCCAGGAGCCCGCGCCCAGCACGGCGGCGCGGGTCACGCGGCGGCTCCCGGCAGGTCCCCGGCGGTGCGGCGCACCGGGCGGGCGGCGAACGCGGCGGGTGGCCGCTCGCCGCGCAGCTCCCCGAGCTGGTCGCGCACCCGGACCATCAGCAGGTCGGTGACCTCGTGCAGCAGCTCCCCGGACAGCGGCTGCCCGGCGCGGACCCGGGCCCGCTGGGCGGACAGGTCGACCGGCTCGCCGACCAGGTAGTCCGCCGGCGTGCGGGGCCGCAGGTGCAGCCGCTTGGTGTGGTAGTCGTGCACCCGCTGCGGGCCCCACTGGGCCACCGGCACCACCACCGCGTCGGTGGTCAGCGCCAGCCGGGCGACCCCGGAGCGGGACTGCATCGGCCACCAGTCCGGGTCCCGGGTCACCGAGCCCTCGGGGTAGATGACCACGACGTCGCCGCCGTCCAGCGCGGCCTTGGCCGCGTGCACCGACGAGCTGGCCGCGCTGGTGCCCCGGGAGACCGGGATCTGGCCCGCGGCCCGCAGGATCGTGCCGGCCAGGCCGGTGAACACCGACTCCTTGGCCAGGAAGTGCGGCACCCGGCCGGCGTCCCAGACCAGCCGCGCACAGGCCAGCGGGTCGAGGACGGACACGTGGTTGGCCACCAGCAGCACCCCGCCGGTCGGCGGGATCCGCTCGGGGTGCCGGTACCGCAGCCGGAACACCAGCGAGGCGACCGGGTAGACGACCAGCACGCAGAGCCACATCGCGGCGGGCACCGGACGACGCGTCACCCGGCGCGGCGGCCGCGCGGTGGTGGCCACCCCCGTCCCGGCCGGCCCGGTGGGCGGCAGCTCCTGCGGCACCTGGCACCTCTTCCGTCTCGCGGGCCCGGTCGGCGCTCGGATGCGGTGCTGCGCGGCGTGACCCCGCTCATGATCGTGCCCCCCGCACCGCACCGGCCCGCAGGGGGCCCTGCTGGGGGCGCGGCTGGGGGCGCTGCCGTCAGCGGTGAGTCGCACCCCCGGCCAGCGCGGGGCCCCGGTGGGTGAAGCGGCCGGCGACCAGGGTGCCGAGCACCTCGGGGGTCCGCAGCCCGCCCACCCCGTCGCGGGCCAGCACGTCGGCGGGGTGCTCGGCGACCACGACCAGGTCCGCGGCGTCGCCGACCCGCACGCCCCGGCGGCCGCCGCTGGCCGCAGCGAGCGCGACCGGCAGGTCCAGGTGCTGCTCGGGGTGCCAGGCCGCCCGGCCGTCGAGGGAGCGGTGCACGGCGCTGGCGATGCCGTCCCACGGGTCCAGCGGCGCGACGGGGGCGTCGGAGCCGAGCAGCACCTGCGCGCCGGCGTCGACCAGCGCGCGGTAGGGGAACGCCCGGCCGGTGGCGCCGGCCCAGAGCTGGTCGGCGGCGTCCCGGTCGTCGACGGCGTGCCGGGGCTGGACGCTGGCGACCACCCCGAGCTCGGCGAACCGGGCCAGGTCCTCGTCGTGCACCTGCTGGGCGTGCTCGACCCGGCCGGTGCAGCCGGTGGCCGCGAAGGCGTCCAGCGCGATCGCGATCGCCCGGTCACCGATGGCGTGCACGGCCAGGTCGAGCCCGCTGGTGCTGGCCCGGCGGAGCAGCCGCTCGAGCTCCGCCGGCGGGGTGCGCAGCACCCCGTGCGCCCCGGCCCCGGTCACCCCGGGGTAGGCGGCGCTGCAGAAGGCGGTGCGGGTGCCCAGCGAGCCGTCGACGAAGAGCTTGAGCGGCCCCATCCGCAGCCGCTCCGCCGCGACCGGGTCGGTCACGCCGGGCAGTGGGTCGCCGCTGCGCAGCCCGGCGGCGATCGTCTGCTCCAGCCGGTCGGCCCACACCGCGGTGTGCACCCGCAGCGGCGGCCCGCCCGGCGACCGCTGCGCCCGGCGGGCCCAGCCGGCCACCAGGTCGCCGTACTCGAAGTCGACGACGGCGGTCACCCCTGCCGCCGCGGCCGCCGCGGTCGCCGCCAGCACCCAGTCGTCCAGCACCTCGGGGGCGACGGCACCGGCCCGCGCCATCAGCTCCATCGCCTCCTGCTCGACGACCACCCCGGTCGGCGTGCTGAGCCCGAACCGGGCGACGGCGGCGGTGCTGCACCAGGCGGTGTGCAGGTCGGCGCTGGAGACCACGACCACCTGGCCGGGCAGCAGGTCGTCGAGCAGGGCGGCGTCCGGGGGCTGGGACCACAGCGCGTCCCGGAAGCCGTGGCCGACCACGACCCCGCCCGGACCCGGTGGGGCCGCGGCGACCGCGGCGGCCACCGCGGCGGCGGCCTCGGCGGCCGACCGGGCGGCGGAGACGTCGATCCGGCGCCGCGCGGCGGCCCACTGCTCCAGGTGCACGTGCGCGTCGACGAGCCCCGGCAGCAGCGCGGCGCCGTCCAGGTCGACGACCTCGAGGTCGCCGGGCAGCGCGGCGAGGCCGGGGGCACCGGCGGCGAGGTCGCCGGCCACCGCGTGCACCCGCCCGGCGACGACCAGCACGTCGCGCACGGCCCCGCCCAGCCGGGCGCGGCGCAGCAGCAGGGCGCTCACCGGGCGACCCGGACGGCCTCGGCAGCCCCGGCGACCTGGGCGGCGCGGCGGGTCCGGAACACCTCCAGGGGCCAGGCGGAGATGCCGCCGATGCGCACCGAGGCCGCCGTCCCGTCGTCCGCCCACCGGTACTCCAGGGTCTCCCCCGGGCTGCCGAAGCCGGCCACCGTCTCCAGCCGGAGGGTGTCCGGGCCCTCCACGGTCAGCTCGGCGTGCTCCTCGGCGGGCGCGGGGGCGTCCGGGTGCAGCAGCACCAGCCGGTCGCCGAGCAGCGCCACGTCGGTGACGCCCCACAGGTTGGCGAACCGGCCGGTGTACCGGCGCAGCTCCTCGGCCGGGTGCCGGGGTGCGTCCGCCGGCGCGGCGAGGGCCAGGTCGAGCAGCGCGAGCACCCCGCGGGCCAGCGCGTCGGCCGGGCCGTCGACGGCGTTGGTCAGCACGCTGACCACGACCTGGCCGTCCGGGTCGATCCAGGTCCGGGTGACGTGCCCCGGGTAGCCGCCGCTGTGCCCGACGAGCCGCCGCTCGCCGATGGTGCGGACGTCGAGCCCCAGGCCGTAGTACCGCGGGTCGTTGCCGTGGGCGCGGATCTCGGACTCCGGGCGGCGCATCAGCCGCTTGGCACCGTCGCCGAGCAGCGTGCCGTCGCCGGTGAAGTGGGCCGCACCGAACGTCGTCAGGTCGCGGGCGGTGGAGGTGAAGCCGGTGGCCGCGGCCATCGCGCCGGTGTCGACGTGCGGGACGGTCAGCCGGGCGTCCTCGCCGTCCAGCAGCCCGGTGTGCCCGGCGGCGTACTCGGCGGCACGGGCGGGGACCCAGTCCGGCGCGGTGTCGGCCAGGCCCAGCCGGTCGACCACCGCGGCCTGCACGGCCTCCCGGTAGCCGGTGCCGGTGACCGCCTCGACCACCAGGCCGAGCAGCGAGTAGCCGATGTTGGAGTACTTGAAGTGCTCGTTGCGCTCCAGCACCGCCCCCTCGGCGACGGCGATGCCGGTGAGCCGCTCGACGTCCGGGAAGGGCTGCAGCAGCTGCCAGTGGTCGTTGTCCGCGCCGTCCCGGACGACGCCCCCCTGGTGGCCGAGCAGCTCGCGGACGGTCACCCCGGCCAGCCCGCTGCCCCGCAGCCCCGGCACGTGGACCTCGACCGGGTCGTCCAGCCGCAGCCGGCCCGCCTCGACCAGCTGCAGGACCACGGTGGCGGTGAACGTCTTGGAGTGCGAGGCGATCCGGAACAGGTGGCGGCGGGTGAGCGGCTCGCCGCTGTCGACGTCGGCGACGCCCAGCGCGGTGTCCAGCACGACCCGGTCCCCGACCCGGACGGCGGCCTGCACGCCGGGCACCCGGGCCCGGCGGCGCTGGTGGTCCAGCCACGACTCCAGGTACGGGGCGAGGGCGGCGGCGACCTCAGCGGTGCGGCCGGGGGTCGTGCTCATCGTCGGGGTGCTCCTCGGGACGGGACGGTGCCGGGGAGCACCCCACCACACCGCCCCGCCCGCGCGCCGGTGTGGTGGGCTGGGGGCGTGCAGCAGTGGTCGGTCGTCGTCCCCGCGAAACGCCTGGTCGCGGCGAAGACCCGGCTCACCCCGCTGACCGCCGCCCTCGGCGGCGCGCTGCCCGCCGGCCACGGCGACCTGGTGCTGGCGCTGCTCGGCGACACGCTGGCCGCCGCGCGGCGCAGCCCCGCGGTCGGCCTGGTGCTGGTGGTCACCGACGAGCCGCAGGCCGCCGCCGTGGCGAGGGCGCTGGGCGCGGAGACCGTCGGCGACGAGCCGGACGACGGGCTGAACGCCGCGCTGGCCCACGGCGCCGGGCAGGCCCGGCTGCGCACCGGCGGTCCGGTCGCCGCGCTCTCCTCCGACCTGCCGGCGCTGCGGGCCGACGAGCTGACCGCCGCGCTGACCGCCGCCGCCGCCCTGCCCCGCGCGTTCGTCGCCGACGCGGCCGGCACCGGGACGACGCTGCTGGCCGTCCGCGACGGTCAGCTCGAGCCGCGGTTCGGCGCCGGCTCGGCGGCCGCGCACGCCGCCGCGGGGGCGGTGCCGCTGGACGGCGACTGGCCCGGTCTGCGCCAGGACGTCGACACGCCTGCCGACCTGCACGCCGCCTGCTGGATCGGCGTCGGTGACCGGACGGCCGGATTCCTGCAGGACACCTCCTGGCCACCTGGGTGAGGCAGGATCGCCCCGTGCCCGCCGCCTCCTCCCCGCTCCCCGCCGACCGGTTCCTCAACCGCGAGCTGTCCTGGTTGGACTTCAACACCCGCGTCCTGGAACTGGCCGAGGACGACGCCCTGCCCCTCCTCGAGCGGGTCAAGTTCCTGTCGATCTTCGCCAGCAACCTCGACGAGTTCTTCATGGTGCGGATCGCCGGCCTCAAGCGCCGGCAGAGCACCGGCCTGACCGTCCGCTCCCCCGACGGGCTGACCATCCGCGAGCAGCTGGCCCGGGTCACCGAGCGCACCCAGGACCTGGTGCACCGGCACGCCAGCGTGTTCGAGAAGGACGTCGTCCCGCAGCTCGAGGCGGAGGGCATCCGGATCGTGCACTGGTCCGACCTCGCCGACAGCGACGCGATGCGGCTGCGCGAGTACTTCCGCGACCAGGTCTTCCCGGTGCTCACCCCGCTGGCGGTCGACCCGGCGCACCCGTTCCCCTACATCAGCGGGCTGTCGCTCAACCTCGCCGTCTCGGTGCGCGACCCGGAGACCGGCGCCCCGCGGTTCGCCCGGCTCAAGGTGCCCAACAACGTGCCGCGGTTCATCCCGGTCGGCCCGGTCACCGAGCGGGCGGTGTTCCTCCCCCTCGAGGACCTCATCGCCGCCCACCTGTCCTCGCTGTTCCCGGGCCTGGACGTCATCGACCACCACCTGTTCCGGGTCACCCGCAACGCCGACCTGGAGGTCGAGGAGGACCGCGACGAGGACCTGCTGCAGGCCCTGGAGCGGGAGCTGGCCCAGCGCCGGTTCGGCCCGGCCGTCCGGCTGGAGGTCACCGAGACGATGGACCCGCTGATCCTCGACGTGCTGGTGCACGAGCTGGAGATCAGCCCGGCCGACGTCGTGTCGGTGCCCGGCCTGCTCGACCTCGGCTCGCTCATGGCGCTCTACGACCTGGACCGCCCCGAGCTCAAGGACGAGCCCTTCGTGCCGGCCACCCACCCGCGGCTGAGCGAGGGCGAGACGCCCAAGAGCGTCTTCGCCACCCTGCGCGAGGGCGACGTGCTGCTGCACCACCCCTACGACTCCTTCGCCACCAGCGTGCAGCGGTTCATCGAGCAAGCCGCGGCCGACCCGCACGTGCTGGCGATCAAGCAGACGCTGTACCGCACGTCGGGTGACTCCCCCATCGTGGCGGCGCTGATCGAGGCCGCGCAGGCGGGCAAGCAGGTCGTCGTCCTGGTGGAGATCAAGGCCCGCTTCGACGAGGAGGCCAACATCAGCTGGGCCCGGTCGCTGGAGCGCGCCGGCTGCCACGTCGTCTACGGCTTGGTCGGGCTGAAGACGCACTGCAAGACCGCGCTGGTGGTGCGGATGGAGAACGGCGTGATCCGCCGCTACTGCCACATCGGCACCGGCAACTACAACCCGAAGACCGCCCGGATCTACGAGGACATCGGCATCCTCACCGCCGACCCGCGGGTGGGCGCCGACCTGACCGACCTGTTCAACACCCTCACCGGGTACTCGCGGCAAACCACGTACCGGTCGCTGATGGTGGCCCCGCACGGCATCCGCACCGGACTGGTGGAGAAGATCCGCCGCGAGGCGCGGCACGCCGCCGAGGGCAAGCCGTCCGGCATCCTGATCAAGGTCAACTCGCTGGTCGACGAGCAGATCATCGACGCGCTCTACGAGGCCTCGCGGGCCGGCGTGCCCGTCGAGCTGCTGATCCGCGGCATCTGCACGCTGCGCCCGGGTGTGCCGGGGATGAGCGAGACCATCCACGCCCGCTCGATCGTCGGCCGGTTCTTGGAGCACTCGCGGGTGATGAACTTCGCCAACGCCGGTCAGCCGGAGTGGTGGCTGGGCAGCGCCGACCTCATGCACCGCAACCTGGACCGCCGCGTCGAGGTGCTGCTGCGGGTCAACGACCCGGCCGCCCAGCGGCAGCTGCAGCGGGTGTTCGACGCCGCGATGGCGCCCGACGTGCGCAGCTGGCAGCTGGCCGGCGACGGCACCTGGACCCGCACCGGCGAGCGGAACTCGCAGGCCGAGCTGCTCGCGATGCGGGGTGAGAGCGCTGGCTGAGGAGGCCGCGCTCATCCCGGCCGCCGGCGGCGCGCTCTGGCGCACCGGCGCCGACGGCGAGCTGGAGACCGCCCTGGTGCACCGGCCGAAGTACGACGACTGGTCGCTGCCCAAGGGGAAGCTGGACGCCGGGGAGCACCCGCTGGTCGCCGCCGTCCGCGAGGTGGACGAGGAGACCGGCCTGCGGGTGGCCGTGGGGCGGCGCAGCGTGCAGACCCGCTACGACCACCGCAGCGGCCCCAAGCGGGTCGACTACTGGGTGATGGAGGTCGTCGGCGGCACGTTCGCGGCCAACGACGAGGTCGACGAGCTGCGCTGGCTGCCGGTGCCGCAGGCGGCCCGGCTGGTGTCCCACGACCACGACCGCGCGGTGATCGAGGACCTCGCCCGCACCGACGTCCCGCGGATGCCCCGGGTGCTGCTCGTGCGGCACGCGTCGGCCGGGAACCGCGGCGACTACGCCGGCCCGGACGCCGAGCGCCCGCTGGACCGCCGCGGCCGGGCGCAGGCCGCCGTCCTGGCCGGGGTGCTGCCGGTGTTCGCGCCGGCCCGGCTGCTCACCGCGCCGCCGGTGCGCTGCCGGCAGACCCTCGCCCCGCTCGCCGACGCCCTCGGCCTGCCGGTGGGTGAGGTGCCCGAGCTCGGCGAGGCGGGCTTCGACGCCGACCCGCAGGCCGGCGTGGAGACCGTCCGGCGGCTGCTGGCCGGCGACGCCGGCCCCGGGCTCACCGTGGTCTGCAGCCAGGGCGGGGCGATCCCGTCGGTGCTGCTGGCGCTGGGGGTGCGCTGGCACGGCACCGCCGGGGCGCTGTGGCCGCCGTCGGCGAAGGGCAGCGTGTGGGCGGTCGGTGGGACCCCGGGGGCGCTCACCGCCGACTACTACCGCGACTTCGGCGCCGACCCCGCCGCCCCGGCCCCGGCCACCGCCGCCCGGTCGGCCGCGCGCCGCTGACCGCGCGCCGTTCGCGGCACGGGGGCGGAGCGCCGCTCCCCCTGCAGCAGAGGCCGTCCTCCCGCAGCAGCGTCGGTGCGGGAGGACGGCCTTCGATCAGGTGACCTGATCCAACGCCGGGGTCACGCAGGCAGGGCGGGCAGCGCCTTCGGCTTCCAGGACGGCCGCTGGGCCTCGAAGGCGGTGATGTCGTCGAGGTGCCGCTCGGTGAGGCCCACGTCGTCCAGGCCCTCGAGCAGCCGCCACCGGGTGTACGGGTCGATCTCGAACGGGACGGTGACGTCGCCGTAGGTGACCTGCTCGGCGCGCAGGTCGACGGTCACCGGCAGCGCCGGGTCGGCCTCGACCGCGGCCCACAGCGCCTCCACGTCGGCTTCGGGCAGGACGACGGTGAGCAGCCCGGCCTTGGTCGAGTTGTTGCGGAAGATGTCGGCGAACCGCGGGCTGATGACCACCCGGAAGCCGCCGTCCAGCAGCGCCCAGTTGGCGTGCTCGCGGGAGGAGCCGGTGCCGAAGTCGGGGCCGGCTACAAGGATCGAGGCGCCGGCGTACTGCGGCTGGTTGAGCACGAAGTCCGGCTCGTTGGTGCGCCAGGCGATGAACAGGCCGTCCTCGAAGCCGGTGCGGGTGATCCGCTTGAGGTACTCGGCCGGGATGATCTGGTCGGTGTCGACGTTGCTGCGGCGCAGCGGGGCGGCGGTGCCGGTGTGGGTGGTGAAGGCGTCCATCGTCGTCAGACTCCAGCGGTGGCGGGGACGTCGGGCAGGTCGGCCGGCGCGGTGAGCCGGCCGGTGAGCGCGGTCGCCGCGGCGACGGCCGGGGACACCAGGTGGGTGCGCCCGCCCTTGCCCTGCCGGCCCTGGAAGTTGCGGTTGCTGGTGGAGGCCGAGCGCTCCCCCGGCTTGAGCTGGTCGGGGTTCATGCCCAGGCACATCGAGCAGCCCGCCCCGCGCCACTCGGCGCCGGCGTCGAGGAACACCCGGTCCAGGCCCTCGGCCTCGGCCTGCTGCTTGACCGCCACCGAGCCCGGGACGACGAGCATCCGGGTGCTGGCGTCGACGTGCTTGCCGGCCAGCAGCGCGGCGGCGACCCGCAGGTCCTCGATCCGGCCGTTGGTGCAGGAGCCGAGGAAGACCGTGTCGACCTCGATCTCGCGCAGCGGGGTGCCGGCGGTCAGGCCCATGTAGGCCAGCGCGGACTCCGCGGCCTGCCGCTCGTTCTCGTCGGCGATCTGCGCCGGGTCGGGCACGCTGCCGCCGATCGGCAGGCCCTGGCCCGGGTTGGTGCCCCAGGTGACGTAGGGGGTCAGCGACGCGGCGTCGATGTGCACCTCGCGGTCGAAGACGGCGTCGGCGTCGGTCGCCAGCGTCTTCCACTCGGCGACGGCGGCGTCCCAGTCGGCGCCCTGCGGCGCGTGCGGGCGGCCCTGGAGGAAGGCGAAGGTGGTCTCGTCCGGGGCGATCAGCCCGGCGCGGGCACCGGCCTCGATCGACATGTTGCAGATCGTCATCCGGGCCTCCATCGACAGCCCCTGGATGGCGCTGCCCCGGTACTCGATGACGTGGCCCTGGCCGCCACCGGTGCCGATCTGGGCGATGACGGCGAGGATGACGTCCTTGGCCGAGACGCCCGGGGGCAGCTCACCGTCGACGGTCACCGACATCTGCTTGGCGGGGTACTGCGGCAGCGTCTGGGTGGCCAGCACGTGCTCGACCTCGCTGGTGCCGATGCCGAAGGCCAGCGCGCCGAACGCCCCGTGGGTGGAGGTGTGGCTGTCGCCGCAGACGATGGTCATGCCCGGCTGGGTGAGCCCCAGCTGCGGGCCGATGACGTGCACGATGCCCTGGTCGCGGTCGCCCATCGGCGCGAGCCGGATGCCGAACTCGGCGGCGTTGCGGCGCAGCGCGTCGACCTGGGCGCGGCTGACCGGGTCGGCGATCGGGCTGAGGATGTCCAGTGTCGGGACGTTGTGGTCCTCCGTGGCCATCGTGAGGTCCGGCCGGCGCACCGTGCGGCCGGCGACGCGGAGCCCGTCGAAGGCCTGCGGGCTGGTCACCTCGTGCACCAGGTGGAGGTCGATGTAGAGCAGGTCGGGCTCCCCTGTCGTCCGCCGGACGACGTGAGACTCGTACACCTTCTGCGCCAGGGTCTGGCCCACGGGATCTCCTCGTTGCTCTGCACGCTCTTTGCATCTCATAGAGTGAGATGCCAGTATTGCTACGTGGGACAGCCTAACCCCGTCGCCGTTCTGGACAAAGCCGTGGCGATCCTCCGCGCGGTCGCCGACGAACCGGCCAGCCTCGCCGAGCTGGTCGCGCGCACCGACCTGCCCCGGGCCACCGCGCACCGGCTGGCCACCGCGCTCGAGGCGCACCGGCTGCTCCGCCGCACCTCGGCCGGCGCGTGGGCGCCCGGGCCGGCGCTGGCCGAGCTCGGCCGCGGCGGGGCCGACCTGTCCGAGCTCGCCGGCCGGCACCTCACCGCGCTGCGCGACACCACCGGGGAGAGCGCCCAGTTCTACGTCCGGGACGGCGGCAGCCGGGTCTGCATCGCCGCCGCCGAGCGGTCCCACGGGCTGCGCGACACCGTGCCGGTCGGCGCCCGGCTGCCGCTGACGGCCGGCTCGGCCGCGCACGCGCTGCTCGCCTTCGCCCCCGCCGAGGAGGTGACGCCGCTGCTGCCCGCGGCCAGCTTCACCGCCCGCACGCTGCTCGACGTCCGCCGGCGCGGCTGGGCGCACAGCGTCGCCGAGCGCGAGGCCGGCGTCGCGTCGCTGTCCGCGCCGGTGCGCGACGGCTCCGGCGGGGTGCTCGGGGCGGTGTCGATCTCCGGGCCGGTCGAGCGGCTGGGCCGGCGGCCCAGCCCCGAGGTCGTCGGCGCCGTGCTCGAGGCCGCGGTCGCCATCTCCCGCGCCACCCGCTGACGGGGGACCGCTACGGGCGGGCGGTCTCCGAGCCGTCGCTGGTGCCCTCGCCCTTCTCCTTCTCCAGCGCCACCGGGTCGACCACCACCGGCCGCAGCTTGAGCCAGACGGCGAAGACGATCGCCACCAGGAGCATCGCCAGGCCCGACCAGAGGTTGGCGTTCCAGTCGTCGGTCTTGGCCCGGTCGTCGTCGCTGTAGGCGAACAGCCCCATCAGGGTCAGCACGACCCCGTACAGGCCGATCAGCCCGGCGATGACGGTGCGGACGTCGTAGGCGCCCGCGGTGTGCTTGCGGGCCTCGGCCGGCGCCCGGCCCGCGTCGTCGTGGGCATCGGATGCAGTGCTCATGTCCAGCTCCTCTCAGCAGCGGGCGGACGTCAGCGGAAGATGACGTTGAGGACGACGACCATGACCAGCGAGATGCCGGCCAGCTTGGTCGGCGACTGGTACCAGGGCAGCTCGTGCGCGTGCGGGTCGGTGCGCTGCTCCTTCGGCGTCTCCGAGTAGACCAGCCCGGCGAGCTCGGCGACCGGCTTGGGCGCGGTCACCTTGCTGACCACGACGCTGACCAGGATGTCGACGACGAAGGCGGCCCCCGCGGCGACGAAGCTGGCGCCCTGGCCGCTGATCGGGAGCACCCCGAGCGACGCGCTGCCGAACGAGTCCTCGCTCAGCAGCGCCACCAGGACGGCGGCCAGCGTGCCGGACACCAGCCCGGCCCAGCCGGCGGTGGGCGTCATCCGCTTCCAGAACATGCCGAGGATGAACGTGGCGAACAGCGGGGCGTTGAAGAAGCCGAACAGCGTCTGCAGGTAGTCCATCAGGTTGCTGTACTGCGACGCGATCAGCGCGGTGAAGATCGCGGTGACCGTCGCGCCGACCGTCGCGAGCCGGCCGACCTTGAGGTAGTAGCCGTCCGGCCGGTCCTTCTTCACGTACTGCTGCCACAGGTCGTAGCTGAAGACGGTGTTGAAGGCGGAGATGTTGGCCGCCATGCCGGCCATGAAGGCGGCCAGCAGGCCGGCGATGGCCACGCCGAGCAGGCCGTTGGGCAGCACCTCCTCCATCAGCATGAGGATGGAGTTGTTGTAGTCGACCTCACCGCCGGCGGCCTTCGCCTCGCTGATGTCGGGGATCAGCACCGCGGCGATCATGCCCGGGACGATGACGATGAACGGGATGAACATCTTCGGGAACGACCCGATGATCGGGGTGCTGCGGGCCGCGGACATCGACTTGGTCGCCATCGCCCGCTGGACCTCGACGAAGTTCGTCGTCCAGTAGCCGAAGGAGAGCACGAAGCCGAGGCCGAAGACGATGCCGATGACCGAGAGCACCGGGTTCTCGATCGACGACAGCCCCGTCCCCGGCCAGGCGCGCAGCTGCTCCTCGCCGCCGACCGATGCCTCGATCTTGTCGACCAGGCCACCGATGCCGCCGACGCGGTGCAGGCCGATCAGCGTCAGCGGCAGCAGCGCCGCGACGATGACGAAGAACTGCAGCACCTCGTTGTAGATGGCCGCGGAGAGCCCGCCCAGGGTGATGTAGCTCAGCACGATCGCCGCGGCGACGATGAGCGCAAGCCACAGCGGCCAGCCCAGCAGCGCGTTCACCACGGTGGCCAGCAGGTACAGGTTGATGCCGGCGATGAGCACCTGGGCCAGCGCGAAGCTCAGCGCGTTCACCAGGTGGGCGCCGGTGCCGAACCGGCGGCGCATGAACTCGGGGACGCTGCGGACCTTCGAGCCGTAGTAGAAGGGCATCATCACCACGCCCAGGAACAGCATCGCCGGGACGGCGCCGATCCAGAAGTAGTGGAACGTGGCCATGCCGAACTGGGCGCCGTTGGCCGACATGCCGATGATCTCGACGGCCCCGAGGTTGGCCGAGATGAACGCCAGACCGGTGACCCAGGCGGGCAGCGAGCGCCCGGACAGGAAGAAGTCGAGGCTGTCGGAGACCCGGCGCCGGGCGGCGAACCCGATGAGCATGACGACGGCGAAGTAGGCGATGACGAGCCCGTAGTCGACGGCGTTCGCGTCGAGGCGCAGGGTGTCGTCGGCGGCGAGGACCACCGTGGTTCCCTCCAGGTTCCGGAGATCGGGCCACCCGCCCACGTCGAGCGGCTGGCCCCTGCCCGCTGTCAGGGCGGGCACGGTGGTGCGGCGCGATGATCAGCTACGGGAAGCTAGCACCGCTCCGCCGCCGCCACATTCCGGTGGTCACTGCAACGGGTGACCACCGGCGGCCGGACGCACGAGAGCCCCCGACCCGGGTGGGTCGGGGGCTCTGCCACGGGTACCCCCGAAGGGATTCGAACCCTCGCTACCGCCGTGAGAGGGCGGCGTCCTGGGCCGCTAGACGACGGGGCCGTGCACCTGCCCGACGATTCTGGCACGGGCCCACGCAGCGCGCGCCGAGGGGTCGGCACCCCGACCGGCAGCCAGGCGCCGGAGACGACGAGAGCCCCCGACCCGGGTGGGTCGGGGGCTCTGCCACGTGTAGCCCCGAAGGGATTCGAACCCTCGCTACCGCCGTGAGAGGGCGGCGTCCTGGGCCGCTAGACGACGGGGCCAGGCCGTGCAGGTGGTGCTGTCGTGCAGTGGTGCGGAGGAGGTGGTGCTTCCTCGCTGGGGTACCAGGACTCGAACCTAGACTAACGGAACCAGAAACCGTCGGGCTGCCAATTACCCCATACCCCAAGGGTCTTCCAGCACCATGCGGTGCCGGGAGAGAACACTACCCGATGCCCGTCGGGTGGTCGCGCGGGGGGCGGGGTCGCGCGCGTCACGTCCAGCCGCTGCGGGGTGGTGGCGCCCAGCCGTGCGGGCCGCCCGGACCGGTCGCCCAGCCACCCGGGAACGGCGGCGGGCCGCCCGGGAACGGCAGCGGACCGGCGCCCGGGAGGCGTCCCCGCAGGTCGACCGCGGGGCTGACCAGCTCCGGCCGGAACCGCGACCGGGAGACGTACACCCACGCCACGAAGGCGGCCATCCCCGCGATGCCCAGCAGGCTGGTGGCCCACCCGAGCACCCCGCCGGGCTCGGCCGCCGCCACCCGGTCACCGAGGGCCCCGGCCAGCAGGAAGATCACCACGTTGTTGACCGCGTGCAGCACGATCGAGGCCTCGAGCCCGCCGGTCAGCCAGGCGACCGCGGACAGCGCCAGGCCGATGGCGAAGCGGTAGAGGAAGGTCTGGAAGTCCGCGGGTGCGTGCGCCAGCGAGAACAGCGTGGCGGTCACCAGCGCGGCGACCAGGGCCCCGGCGCGTGGCCGGCCGATCCAGCCGGCGACGGCCTGGGTCAGGTACCCGCGGAAGACGTACTCCTCCGCCGCCGACTGCAGCGGCGTGGTGGTGAGCACCACGAGCAGCATCCAGGGGAACGAGGCCACCGGACCGGTGACGTCGACGTCGGTGGCCGCGACCGTGATCAGCAGGCTCGCCGCGACCGCCACCCCCAGCGTGGCCAGCGCCCGCCAGGTCCAGGGCAGCAGGAGCCGCCAGCGCAGCCGGCCCAGCACCGACGACGACCAGCCGATCCGCAGCCCGTGCGGCACCGCCCAGCACAGCCACACGACCGGGATGGCGACGATCAGCGAGAGGTTGGTGATGAGCAGGAAGGCGACGTCGGTGAGGTCGACCTGGGCCAGGTCGGGCACCACCCCGCTGACCAGGAAGCCCAGGCCGAGCACGAGGGTGAGGACGCCGTAGACGGCGCCGAAGAGGACCACCCCCAGCAGCGGGCGCCACCAGGCCCAGTCCCGGGTGCGCATCAGCAGCTCGTAGGGCTGCGGGGTGTCGTGCGGCGGCGCCCCGGGCGGTGTCACCGGCCGCTTCGGCACCGGCACGGGGGCGGCACCGTACGGCTGCCCCCAGGCCGGCCCGTACGGGGCGGGCGGCCCGTACGGCCCGGCCTGCCCGTACGGCCCGGGCGGCCCGTACGGCGGCGGCCCGGGCATCCCGAACGGGACCGCGGGTGGCGCTCCGTACCGGCCGGTGGGCGGCGGGCCGCCGTACGGCTGCTCGGGCGGGACGCCGCCCCAGCCCCCGGCGGTCATCCCGTCGCTGCCCCGCGGGCGGCGGCCAGCCGGGCAAGGGTGCGGTCCCGGCCGAGCAGCTCGATCGACTCGTACAGCGGCGGGGAGACCGTGCGGCCGCTGACGGCCACCCGGACCGGCCCGAAGGCCTGCCGCGGCTTGCGCCCGAGCCCCTCGACGAGGGCCTCCTTGAGCGCGGTCTCGATCGCCGGCGTCGTCCACTCCGGCAGCGCCTGCAGCGCCGCGGTCGCCGCGTCCAGCACCTCGCCGGCGCCGGCACCGAGCTGCTTGTCCGCGGCGGCCGGCTCGATCTCGACGTCGTCGGTGAAGAGGAAGCCGAGCAGGCCGACGGCGTCGGAGAGCACGATCATGCGCTCCTGGGCCAGCGGTGCGATCTGCGCCAGCACCTCGGCCTGCTCCGCGGTGGGCGGGTCGGCGACGAGCCCCGCGCCGGCCAGGTACGGCGTCACCCGGGCGATGAACTCCTGCACCGGCAGCGCGCGCAGGTGCGTGGCGTTGATCGCCTCGGCCTTCTTCAGGTCGAAGCGGGCCGGGTTGGCGCTGACCCGGGTCACGTCGAAGGCGGCGACCAGCTCGGCCACCGAGAACACGTCGCGGTCCTCGGCGATCGACCAGCCCAGCAGCGCGAGGTAGTTGGTCAGCCCCTCGGGCAGGAACCCGCGCTCGGGGTAGACGTCGAAGTTGGCCTGCGGGTCGCGCTTGGACAGCTTCTTGGTGCCCTCCCCCATCACGTAGGGCAGGTGCCCGAACCGCGGGGTGCCGGCCGCGACGCCGATGTCGGTCAGCGCCGCGTAGAGCGCCAGCTGACGGGGCGTGGAGGGCAGCAGGTCCTCGCCGCGCAGCACGTCGGTGATGCCCATCAGGGCGTCGTCCACGGGGTTGACGAACGGGTACAGCGGCGCGCCGTTGCCCCGCACGAGCACGAAGTCGGGCACCGAGCCGGCGGCGAACCGCACCTCGCCGCGCACCAGGTCGGTCCAGACGAGGTCCTCGTCGGGCATCCGCAGCCGGAGCACCGGGGAACGCCCCTCGTCCCGGAACGCCGCCTTCTGCGCGTCGGTGAGCAACCGGTCGGCGTTGTCGTAGCCGAGCTTGGGGTCCTGCCCGGCGGCCCGCCGGCGGGCGTCGACCTCCTCGTTCGTGGAGTAGGACTCGTAGGCGTGGCCGGCCTCCAGCAGCCGGGCCGCGACGTCGCGGTAGACGTCGTGCCGCTCGGACTGGCGGTACGGGCCGTGCGGGCCGCCGACCTCGGGGCCCTCGTCCCAGTCGATGCCCAGCCAGCGCAGGCTGTCCAGCAGGTGCCGGTAGGACTCCTCGGAGTCCCGGGAGGCGTCGGTGTCCTCGACCCGGAACACCAGCTGCCCGCCCGTGTGCCGGGCGTGCGCCCAGTTGAACAGCGCGGTGCGCATCAGCCCGACGTGCACCATGCCGGTCGGCGAGGGGCAGAACCGGGTCCGGACGACGCCCGGCTCGAGCTGCGGAGCCGTCATCGGGCGGACCCGGCGGTGGACGCCGGGTCGGCGCCGGCGACGGAGTTGGCCAGCGTGCCGAGGCCCTCGATCGTGCACTCGACGCGCTGGCCGGGCGCGATCGGGCCGACCCCGGACGGGGTGCCGGTGAGCACGACGTCGCCGGGGAGCAGGGTCATCACCTGGGAGATGTGCGAGATGAGCGTGGGCAGGCCGAACAGCAGCTGGCTGGTGCGGCCGGACTGGCGCAGCTCGCCGTCCACGGTGCAGGTGACCTCCAGGTCGGCCGGGTCCTTGCCGATGCCGGCGAGGTCGGTCTCGATCCACGGGCCCAGGGGGCAGAAGGAGTCGAAGCCCTTGGCCCGGGTCCACTGCCCGTCGCTGCGCTGCATGTCGCGCTCGGTCACGTCGTTGCCGATCGTGTAGCCGAAGACGCTGGCCATCGCCTGCTCCGGGGTCACCTGCCGGGCGCCGCGGGCGCCGATGACGACGGCGAGCTCGACCTCGTGGTGCACGTTGGTGCTGCCGGCCGGGATGCGGATGGCGTCGCCGGGGCCGATGACCGAGGTGGAGGGCTTGAGGAAGATCAGCGGCTCCTTCGGGGCGTCGCCGGTGTTCATCTCCTGCACGTGGTCGGCGTAGTTCTTGCCGATGCAGACCACCTTGCTCGGCAGGATGGGCGAGAGCAGCCGGACGTCGGCGGCGGCGTACCGCTGCCCGGTGAAGGAGATCTGCCCGAAGGGGTGGCCCTCGATCTGGGCGACCTGACCGTCCCCGTCGAGGACTCCGAAGGACATGCCGGCTGGGTGGGCGAAGCGGACGATGCGCACCTGCCCAGGCTAGTCGCCGACCGCGGCCGTCCTCCCGGTCGCTACCGTGCGCCATGGCCAGCCGCATCACCGAGCTCGTCGTCGACTCCCGCGACCCCGCCGCCCTCGCGGCCTGGTGGGCCGAGGTGCTCGGTTACGAGGTCCAGGGCACCGAGGACGACGGCGCGGTCGAGATCGGCCCGCCCGGGCAGCCGCCGAAGGGCCCGGTGCCCACCCTGCTGTTCGCGCCGGTCGCGCACCCGACGCCGGGGAAGCTGCGGCTGCACCTGGACCTGAACGCCACCGACCGCGACCAGGACGCCGAGCTGGCCCGGCTGCTCGTCCTGGGCGCGACGCCGGTCGACGTGGGCCAGGGACCCCTCAGCGACACCATGACCTGGCACGTGCTCGCCGACCCGGAGGGCAACGAGTTCTGCCTGCTGGCCAGCACCGTGCCCCCGCTCGGCGGCTGAGGGCCGCGCACCACCCGCCGGGGGTCAGCCCGGGAGCGGTGGCGCCGCGCCGGTGTCCCCGCCGGTGTCCCCGCCGGTGTCCCCGCCGGTGTCCCCGCCGGTGTCCCCGCCGGCGCTGCCGGTCCCCGCGGGGTCGTAGGCGGCCAGGGCCGGCAGGTTGGCCAGCAGCTTGCGCAACAGACCCAACAGCTGGTCGACCTCCTCCGCCGACAGCCCGGCGAGGAGCGTCCGTTCCCGCTCCACAGCCACCGGGAGCATCTCCTTGTGCAGCGCGGCGCCCTTGGCGGTGAGGTACAGCCGGCGGAACCCGGGCGTGCGCTCGGCCGCGACCAGGCCCTCGTCGACCAGGGTCCGCACGCTCCGGCTGACGACCGACTTGTCCACCCGCAGCTCGTTGCTCACGACCTGCGCGGTGCAGCCCGGGTCCATCCCCAGGTGGGAGATGACCCGCCAGTCGTTGACCCCCACGCCGAACCGCCGCAGGTAGACCTGGGACGCCGAGCTGGAGACGACGTTGGCGATCAGGGTGAGGAAGTAGGGCACGTACCGGTCGCGGTCCAGCCGCGTCGCCATGGGCCGCCGCCGCACGTCCGCCGACGCCGGGCTCCCCCTCCTCGCAGGCCGTCGCATGGCCACCACCCTTCCTGACCCCTCGTGGCCGCCTGCGGACGCCGTCCCGGCGGCAGCTGCGGCGGCCGGGCACCCCGCGGGGCTCAGGCCGGCGTCAGCGCCACGGGCAGGCTCTTCCAGGAGCGCAGCGAGTTGTTCGGCTTCCGCTCACCCGGACCGAGGAGGTCGATCGCCGCGACCCGCCGGGCGAGCACCCGGAGGAACGCCTCGCCCTCCATCCGCGCGACGTGCTGGCCGATGCACTGGTGGACGCCGAGCCCGAGGTCCAGCTGCCCGTGCCCCCGCCGCCCGACCCGGAACTCGAGCGGGTCCTCGTACCGCCGGGGGTCGGCGTTCGCCGCGGCGAGCAGCAGCATCACCTTCTCCCTGGCCGGGATGCGGGTGCCGGCGACCACGACGTCCCGGGTCGTCGTCCGGAAGACGTTCTGCACCGGCGACTCGTACCGCAGCGTCTCCTCGAAGGCGTGCCGGGCCTGGTCCGGGTCGGCCCGCAGCACGGCCCACTGGTCGGGTCGGGCGGCCAGGCACTGCACCGCCGCCGAGAGGCCGGCGACCGTGGAGTCCAGCCCGGCGCCGAGCAGGGACCGGACCAGGATCGGCGCCTCCTGCTCGGTGACCGTGCCGTCGTCGGCCAGCGCCCAGACCGCGGCACCGATCCCGTCGCCGGCCAGCGACTCCCGCCGGCACTGGGCGCCCACCCACTCCGTCGCGCCCGCCGCGGCCTGCTGGGTGCTGCGGAACAGGTCGTTGAGCGGGCCGAAGCTGTTGAAGATCGAGTGGCCGTAGGGCAGCAGGTGCTCGCGCCCCTCGGTGCCGAGCCCGACCGCGTCGGCGAACACCTGGACGACGTAGGGCTCGGCGAGGTCGGTGACCACGTCGATGCGGCCGGCGGGCAGCAGCCGGTCCAGCAGCGCCGAGGCGGCCTGCTCGAACACCGGCCGCAGGTGCTGCAGCGCCCGGGGCAGCAGCAGCGGGTCGACCGCGTCCCGGTAGCGGGTGTGCTCGGGCGGGTCGTGCTCCAGCAGGAGGCTGCGGGGCCGCCAGGACGGCTCCTTCCGGTAGTCCTGCAGGCCGGTGCCCGCGCCGGACTCGAAGTCGGCCCAGTTCCGCAGGGCGGCCTTGACGTCGGCGTGCCGGCTGAGCACGTAGGCGCCGTACCGCGACAGCCGGACCACCGGGGCCTGCTCGCGCAGCTGCGTCTGCCACGGCACCGGGTCGGCGAGGGCGTCGAGGGAGAACGGGTCGACCTCCGACTCCGGCGCCGTGGCCGGGGCCGCCTCCGCGGTGCTCATGCCCGCGCCGTCCGGCGGTCCAGGACGAAGCCCTGGTAGCCGGCCGCGACGACCTGCTCGCACTTCTGCCGGTAGACCGGCACGCCCCCCAGGTAGGGCAGGAAGACGCGTGGCTTGCCCGGCACGTTCGCGCCGGTGAACCAGGACGCCGCGCGGGGGTAGAGGGTCGCGGCGGCGACGTCCTGCACGTGCTGCACCCACTCGGCCTCGGCGTCCGGGTGCGGCTCGATCGAGTCGATGCCGGCGTCGCGCAGGTACCGCAGGCACTCGGCGATCCAGTCGACGTGCTGCTCGATCGACACGATCACGTTGCTGATGATCGACGGGCTGCCGGGTCCGGTGACGGTGAACAGGTTGGGGAACCCGGCGACCTGGAGCCCCAGGTAGCTGCGCGGGCCGGCGGACCACGCGTCCCGGAGCGAGACGCCGCCGCGGCCCCGGACGTCCATCCGCAGCAGGGGCCCGGTGACCGCGTCGAACCCGGTGGCGAGGACCAGCACGTCCAGCTCGTGCTCCCGCTCGGTGGTCCGCACCCCGCGCGCGGTGACCTCGACGACCGGGGTGCGGCGCAGGTTGACCAGCGTCACGTCGTCGCGGTCGAGGGTCTCGTACCAGCCGGAGTCGAGGCAGACCCGCTTGGTGCCGAACGGGTGGTCGCGCGGCGTGAGGTCCTCGGCGAGCTGCGGGTCGCGGACCGCCTCCCGGATCTTGCCGCGGAGGTGCTCGGCCACCGTCTCGTTCGCGGCCAGGTCGGTCACCACGTCGGTGTAGGACGCCGTGTAGCAGGCGAACGCCCCGGCCTGCCAGCACGCCTCGAACCGGGCCGCCCGTTCCTCGGCGGAGGCCTCCAGCGCCCGGGTGGTGCCGCGCTCCACCAGGATCCCGGTCCGGGTCTGCAGCGCCGCCGCGCGGTGCTCCCGGTAGCGGGCCTTCCACGCGCGCTGGTCCTCGGGGTCCAGGGGGGCGTTGCGCGCGGGCACCGTGTAGTTCGGCGTCCGCTGGAAGACGGTCAGCGAGCGGGCCTGCTCGGCCAGGCGCGGGACCACCTGGATGCCGGAGGAGCCGGTGCCGACGACGCCCACCCGCAGGCCGGTGACGTCCACGTCCTCGTGCGGCCAGCTGCTCGTCGAGAGGACCCGCCCGCCGAAGGAGCCGATGCCGTCGAACTCCGGCGGCTTGGGCGCCGACAGGCACCCGGCGGCCGTGACGACCCAGGTCGCCGAGGCCTGCTCCCCGGAGTCGGTGGTCACCAGCCAACGGCCGGTGTCGTCCTGGTGCACCAGCGACTCCACCCGGGTGCCGAAGGTGATGTCCCGGCGGAGGTCGTGGCGGTCGGCGACGTGCTGGACGTAGCGGAGGATCTCCGGCTGCGCGGCGTACCGCTCGGTCCACTCCCACTCCTGCTCCAGCTCCGGGTCGAAGGAGTAGGAGTACTCCAGGCTGGGCACGTCGCAGCGCGCGCCGGGGTACCTGTTCCACCACCAGGTGCCGCCGACGTCCCCGCCGGCCTCGTAGACCCGGACCGACAGGCCCAGCCCGCGGACCCGGTGCAGCATGTACAGACCGGCGAGCCCGGCGCCGACGATCACGACGTCGACCCGGCGGTCCTCCGCGGGTCCCTGGTCGGGCATGGCTGCTCCTCGCTCGGCGCGGAGACCGCCCGGCCGGCGGCCGGGCGGGGTGGCGACCGGACGCAGGTGGCGGACCGGGGCCCGGGCCGCCACCTGACGCCTCAGTCGGCCACGTAGACGACCTCGTCGAGCACCGGCTCCTCCTCGAGGATGCCGAAGCGGACGGCCGCGTCCGCCATGGGGCCGAGGTCCTCCGGCTCGATGGACTCGCGGAACTCCGGCAGCCGCAGCTCCGCGATCAGCTCAGGGGCCAGCTGGGTGTAGTTCGGCAGCTGCGCCTTGACCGCGTCCGGGTTCGCCGCGGCGTACGCCTGCGACTCCGCGATCGCCTCCTGCAGCCGGGCGAAGAGCTCAGGGTCCTCGGCGATCGCCTGCTCGGTGCTGAAGTAGACCGAGGCGGTGATCTGCTCGCCCGGCGCGAGGTCGTCGTACGGGTTGGCGATGACGCGCGCACCGTTCGCCGCCGCCGTGCTGCAGAACGGCTCGGCGCAGACGAAGGCGTCGATGTCACCGGAGGCCAGGGCGACCAGCTGGTCGGGGAAGGACAGTTCGGCCAGCTTCACCTCCTCGGGGTCACCGCCGGCGGCCTCGACCGCCACGTCGACCATGAGCTCGGAGAGGTTGTTCAGCGTGTTCACCCCGACGGTCCGGCCGACCAGGTCGCCGGCGTCCTGGATGGCCGGGTCGACCGCCATCAGCATGTTGATGCCGAAGTCCGCGTCGCCCGTGCTCGCCGCGGCGGGCCCGACGATCGTCAGCGGCAGGCCCTGCTCCCGCGCCTGCATGATGGAGATGACGTTGCTGAAGGCGATGTCGTACTCGCCGCTGACCACCGACGGCACCAGGGCGGCCCCGCCCTGGCCGGTGTTGAAGTTCAGCGTGATGCCGCGGTCGGCGAAGAAGCCCTCCTCCTGACCGACGTAGAGCACCGCCACGTCGATCACGGGGATGACGCCCACCTCGACGGTGACGGGTTCGGCCGAGCCCGTGGAGCTCCCCCCGCCGCCCCCCGCGGCCTCCGGCGCGTCCCCGCCGCCGCAGGCGGCCAGCGTCAGCGAGACGCTCCCTGCGAGGGCTGCGGCCACCAGCGACCTGGACCTGCCCTGCCGTGCTCGTGCCATGGTGTACCGCTCTCGTCGATGACCCTGGTCTGGCGTGAACGTGACAGGGCTCACACCCCTTGTCAAGGACCGAGTTGCAACTGCAACCCGACAGCGACCTGCCCAGTCGGCTTGACGGTGCACAGCTCCGGCCGACACAGTTGCGACCGCATCAGCGCTCGCCCGTCGTGCAGGGGGTGCGGTCGACGAGAGGTGGAGCGGTGGACGAGGTGGGAGTGGTGGCCCCCGGCCGGGTGGCCGTCGTGACCGGTGCGGCGAGCGGGATCGGCCTCGGGCTCAGCCGGCGCTTCGCCGCCGAGGGCATGCACGTGGTCATGGCCGACGTCGAGGAGCCGGCCCTGACCGCCGCCGCCGACGGGATCGCGCGGGACGGCGGCAGCGTCCTGCCCCTGGTCACCGACGTCGCCGACCTGCCCGCGGTGGAGGCACTCCGCGACGCCGCGGTGGACGCGTTCGGCGGCGTCCACCTGCTGTGCAACAACGCCGGCGTCGGTGGCTCGCAGGAGCCGCTGTGGGAGGTCCCCCTCGGCGACCTCGAGTGGGTGTTCGGCGTCAACCTCTGGGGCGTCGTCCACGGCGTCCGGGCGTTCATGCCGGTGCTCGAGCAGCAGGACGCCGCGCACATCGTCAACACCAGCTCGGTGTTCGGCCTGTTCGCCGGCTCGCTGGGGGCCTACGGCGCCTCCAAGCACGCCGCCGTCGCCCTCTCCGAGTCGCTGCACTTCCAGCTGCGGGAGGCCGGCTCGCACATCGGCGTCAGCGTGCTCTGCCCGAGCGCGGTGCGCACCAACTTCGACACCTCGGCGCGGAACCGGCCGGCGTCCGCGGGCCCGGCCGCCGACGCCGACGCCACCCGGGCCGCGCAGCAGGACCTGCACGCGCGGTCGGCACCCATGCGCGAGCCGGACGAGGTCGCCGAGCTGGTCGTGGAGGCGGTCCGCACGTCGCGGTTCTACGTGCTCACCAACTCCGTCCGGGACACCGCGATCCGCATGCGCGCCGAGGAGGTCCTGTCCGGGACCCCACCCACTCCCCCGCTGACCTGGTGACCCCGCCGCCCGGTCGGCCGGGACGCGCGCGAGAGGGTGCACCAGGAAGCGTAGGACAGTGACGGCAGACCGGGGACCGCACACCCGGCACGAGGCACCCGAGGAGCAGGCATGACGCAGGGCACCGGGCAGGAGCGGGCGACCGCGGCGGCGGTCGCCGCGCTGCAGCACGCGCGGACCATCGGCGTGCGGGTGAGCGTGGCGCTCGTCGACCTCGCCGGCCACGAGCTCGTCGTCGTCCGGGACGACGGCGCACCCGGGTTCACCGCCGGCATCGCCCGCCGCAAGGCGGCCACGGCGGCCGCGTTCAACCGGCCCTCCGCGGAGCTCCGGGACGTCCAGGAGCGCCGCCCCGAGGTGCTCGAGGTGGCGGGTGAGCAGCTGCGCTTCCGGCCGACCACGCTGGGCGGCGGCCTGCCCTGGCTCCTCGACGGCCAGGTGGTCGGCGGGGTCGGGGTCAGCGGTGCGACCCCCGAGCAGGACACCGAGTGCGCGGAGGCCGCCCTGGCCGCGCTCGCCGGCTGACCGGCCGCACCTAGACCAGGTCGACCGCGCCGGGCAGGGTCTCCTTCGGCCGGTGGATCTGCTCGAACACCCGGGCGCGCAGCTCGGCGAAGCGGGGCGAGGAGCGGGTGTGCAGCTGGTCCCGGTGGTCGGGGAGGTCGATGGGCACGTCGTCCTGGATCACCGTCGGTGAACCGGACAGCACGATGACCCGCTGGCCGAGGTAGACGGACTCGTCGATGTCGTGGGTGACGAACAGCGTGGTCACCTGGAAGCGGTGCCAGAGGTCGAGCACCAGGTCCTCGAGGTCGGCCCGGGTCTGGGCGTCGACGGCGGCGAACGGCTCGTCCATGAGCAGCACCTGCGGCTCGTAGGCGATGGCCCGGGCGATCGCGACGCGCTGCTGCATGCCCCCGGACAGCTGCCAGGGGTAGGCGCTGTGCACGTCGGCCAGCCCGACGGCGGCGAGGGACTCGTCGACCAGCTCCCGGCGGCGCGCGGCCGGGACCCGCTTCTGCTTCAGCGGCAGGTCGACGTTCTCCCGCACGCTCATCCAGGGGAACAGGCTGCGGCCGTACTCCTGGAAGACGATCGCCATGCCCAGCGGCGGCCCGTCGACGCGCTTGCCGTCCAGGAGCACCTCGCCGGCGGTCGGCTCCAGCAGCCCGGACATGATCTTCAGCAGGGTCGTCTTGCCCGAGCCGGACGGGCCCACGAGGCAGGCGAACTCGCCCCGCTGCAGCGTGAAGGTCAGGTCGCGGACGGCCTCGACCGTGCGGGACTTGCCCTCGTACACCTTCTTGATGCCGTTGACCTCGAGCATCGCGTCACCATCCGATCGGGGGGCCGGGTCTTCGGGGGCAGGTCGTCGGGGGCAGGTCGTCGGGAGCAGGTCGTCGGGGACAGGTCGTCGGGAGGGCGGTCAGCCGGCGCGCTGCGCCCGGCGCAGGCCGTGGTACCAGGCCAGCCACCGGCTCTCCACCAGGCGGAACAGCAGCGAGAGCAGGAAGCCCAGCAGCCCGAGCATGAGCATGCCCGCCCACATCTCCGGGATGTTGAAGCTGCGCTGCGCCTGCACGATGGCGAAGCCCAGACCGTCGCTGGCGCCGAAGAGCTCGCTGATGACCATCAGGATGATCGCCACCGAGAGCCCCTGCCGGAGGCCGGCGAAGATCTGCGGGCTGGCTGCCGGCAGGACCAGGTGGCGCAGGCGGGCCGCCCCGCTGATCCGGTAGGTCCGCGCGGTGTCGGACAGCACGCTGTCGACGGCCCGCACGCCCTCGGTGGTGTTCAGCAGGATCGGCCAGGTGCAGCCGAAGGCGATGACCACGATCTTCATGGTGTTCTCGATGCCGAAGACGAGCATGAGGATCGGCACGACCACCGGCGGCGGGATGGCCCGGAAGAACTCCAGGACCGGCTCGAGCACGTCGCGGAGCCGCTTGTAGGTGCCGATCAGCACCCCGAGGGTGATCGCGGCGACCGCGGCGATCGCGTAGCCGGTGAGGAGGCGGACGAGGCTGGGGAACACGTCGTCGGCCAGCCGGGGCCCGAACCACTCCGCCACCAGGCTGTCGACGATCTCCGACAGCGGCGGGAAGTAGAAGTTGGTGCTGCCGGCCGAGGTCACCCACCACAGGGTCAGCAGGACGACGGGCAGCCCCACCGCGAGCAGCGTGCGGCGCAGGACGGCCACTAGAGGGCCACCTCCCCGCGCTGGGAGGGGTGCCAGCTCAGCGCCCGGCGCTCGATGGTGCGGAACACCAGGTTGACGACGACGCCGAGCAGGCCCGCGACCACCACCAGCGCGTAGGTCGCACCGATCGCGCCGCTGGTCTGCGCCACGGCGAGGCGGTTGCCCAGTCCCGGGTTGCCGATCACCAGCTCGGCGGTGACCGCGAGGATCAGCGCGACGGCTGCCGACAGCCGCAGCCCGGTCATGACGTAGGGCAGCGCGGTGGGCCAGGTGACGTACCGGATCCGGGCCACGAAGCTGAACCGGTAGGCGGCGGCGGTGTCCTGGGCGACCGGGTCGACGTCCTGGACGCCGTAGAGCACCTGGATCAGCATCTGGAAGAACGCCGCGTAGACGACCAGCAGCAGCTTGCTCTCCAGCGCGGTGCCGAAGAGCAGCACGGCCAGCGGGATCAGCGCCACCGACGGGATCGGCCGGAGGAACTCGATCGTGGAGGCGGTGACCTCGCGCAGCAGGCGGGAGCTGCCGATCACGATGCCGAGGACGATCCCGGCGACCGCCGCGATGGCCAGGCCGAGCGCCCAGCCGCGCAGGGTGTCCCACACGGCGAGCCAGAAGGCCGACTGCTGCGCCTGGTCGACCAGGGCCGCGCCGATCTCCGACGACGTCGGGAAGAACCGCCGGTCCAGCACGCCGGTGCGGGGCAGCACCTCGAAGGCCGCGACCAGTGCGAGGAGGCCGCAGGCACCCAGGAACAGCGGGGAGTCCCCCGGCGACCGGCGCGAGCCGCTGCGCCGGGCCGTCCCGCCGGGCTCCCCGGCGGCCGGCCCCGGCGCCACGACCGGTGCGGTCGGGGACCGGGTCACGTCGACCCCGGACCCGGGACCGCGAGCTGTGTCGGCACGGCGTCCTCCGTGGTGGGTGATGGGTCCGGAGGCCATCAGGGGTGGGCGTCGCGCCCTCGCCGGCCGTGGCGCGGAAGGGCGGCGCCGCGGTCCCCGAGGACGCGAGTGGGCGACAGGTTACCTGTGTACTGGCTCACAGTAGGCCACCCGGCGCGCGACTCGTCGGTTGACACCGCAACTCCGCCGTCCGGACCGCTCACCAGGCACGGGACCGGCCTGCGGGGCCGGCGGACACCCCGTTTCCGGAGCGCCCGCAACCGCCCTCGGCCGGGGTGGGGCGGACCCCGGCCGGGGGGGCAGCGGGTCAGCCGGCCACCGGTGGGCGGTGCCGGACGGCGTAGGTCATCGCGTCGACCAGCGCGTGCCAGGAGGCCTCGACGATGTTGTCGTGCACCCCGACGGTGGTCCACTCACCCGCCCCGTCGGTGCTGTCGACGAGCACCCGGGTGGTGGCGCTGGTGCCGCCCTTCCAGCCGAGGATGCGGACCTTGTAGTCGGCCAGCGACATGCCGGCCAGCTGCGGGTACCGGCCCACCAGCGCCTGCCGCAGCGCGGTGTCCAGCGCGTTGACCGGGCCGTTGCCCTCCCCGGTGCTGATGATCCGCTCGCCGTCCACGTGCACCTTGACCGTCGCCTCGCTCACCACCACGCCGTTGCCCCAGTGCTCGACCGAGGTGCGGTAGCTCTCCAGCTCGAACAGCGGCTCGGGCGCACCGGGCAGCTCGGCGCGCAGCAGCAGCTCGAAGGAGGCGTCGGCGGCCTCGAAGGACCAGCCGTCGGCCTCCAGCACCTTCACCTGGTCCACGACCCGGCCGATCGCGTCCGCCTGACCCGCCAGGTCGACGCCCAGCTCGCGGCCCTTCAGCTCGATCGACGCCCGGCCGGCCATCTCGGTCACCAGGATGCGCATGTCGTTGCCGACCACCTCCGGCTCGAGGTGGTTGTACAGCTGTGGGCGCACCTTGATGGCGCTGGCGTGCAGCCCGGCCTTGTGCGCGAACGCCGAGGCGCCGACGAAGGGCTGGTGGTCGTCGGGGGCGATGTTGGCCAGCTCGGCGATGGCGTGGCTGACCCGCTTGAGCTCGGGCAGGCACTCCGCCGGCACGACCGGCAGCCCCATCTTGGTGACCAGGTTGCCGATCAGCGCGAAGGTGTCGGCGTTGCCGGCCCGCTCGCCGTAGCCGTTGGCCGTGCCCTGCACGTGCGTCACCCCGGCCTCCACGGCGGCCAGCGTGTTGGCGACCGCGCAGCCGGTGTCGTCCTGGCAGTGGATGCCCAGCTTCCCCGTGGTGCGCGCCCGGACGTCGGCGACGACCCGGCCCACCCCCATCGGGAGCATCCCGCCGTTGGTGTCGCACAGGACGCCGACCTCCGCGCCGGCGGCGAACGCCGTCTGCAGCACCTGGACGCCGTAGTCGCGGTCGGCGGCGTACCCGTCGAAGAAGTGCTCGCAGTCGACGAAGACCCGCCGTCCGTGGCCGACGAGGTGGGCGACGGTGTCGGCCACCATCGCCAGGTTCTCCTCCAGCGTGGTCCGCAGCGCCTCGCGCACGTGCCGGACGTCGGACTTCGCGACCAGGCACACCACCGGCGTCTGCGCGTCCAGCAGCGCCTGCACCTGCGGGTCCTCGGCCACCGGGACGCCGGCCTTGCGGGTCGCGCCGAACGCCACCAGCTGGGCGTGCCGCAGCGAGAGCTCGGTGCGCGCCCGGGCGAAGAACTCGGTGTCCTTGGGCAGCGCGCCGGGCCAGCCGCCCTCGATGAAGCCGACCCCGATCTCGTCGAGCAGCCGCGCGACGGCGAGCTTGTCGGCGACGGAGTAGCTCACGCCCTCACGCTGCGCGCCGTCGCGCAGGGTGGTGTCGAAGACGTGGAAGTCGAGGGCGGCTTCGGTGGCCACGGGTTCTCCCGGTGAGTCGTTTCTGGCCCGGACACGAAAAAACCTCCCGGGGTACGGGAGGTTGCGCGCGGTCGGGGAGGTGACTGCGCGCTAGCTGATGATGATCGTGCGGGTGGCGTCCATCACCACCAGTACAGCACAGCCCGCCCGCGCCCCGGCAGCCCACCGCCCCGGAATGCGGGTGACGACGCCCCCGCGCGCACGGCACGATCACGGCCGATCGAGAGGGAGGACCCGTGACCACCACCTGGGAGGTCGTCCACCGCCCGGCGGACGGCGAGCGCGTCGGCTACCTGGCGCCCGCCCCGGCCGGCGACGGCCTCGTCGTCCCGATGACCCTGGCCGGCACCGTGGTCGGCGGGGCGCTGGCGGCCGAGGAGGCGACGGCGCTGCTGTCCGCCCGCGGCCTGGCGCTGCTGGACGGCCGCTGGTGGTGCCGGCTGCCCAGCCCCCTCCCCCGCGGTCTGACCGACGCCCGCGACCCGGCGCCGGACTGGCCGTGGCAGCCCACCGTGCTGGTCGAGGTGTCGCCCACCCAGCTGACGCTGCGCCCCGAGTGGCCCGCTCCCGGGGAGGCGGGCGCCCTCGCGGTGCTGCCGGTGCCGGCCGGTGACCTGCTGCGGAGCGAGGCCCCCTAGCCGCCGGAGAGGGCGGCCAGCCGGTCGCCGATCTCGGCGGTCCGGATGGTCGCCTTCGGCTCGCGGGTGGACAGGTCGAAGGCCACGGCGGCGTTGACCCGCTTGGCCAGCTCCGGCCGGCCCAGGTGGTCCAGCAGCATCCCGACCGACAGCACCGTGGCGGTCGGGTCGGCGATCCCCTGCCCGGCGATGTCGGGCGCCGACCCGTGCACCGGCTCGAACATGCTCGGGTTGGTGCCCGACACGTCCAGGTTGCCGCTCGCGGCCAGTCCGATGCCACCGGTGACGGCCGCGGCCACGTCGGTGACGATGTCGCCGAACAGGTTGTCGGTGACGATCACGTCGTAGCGGGCCGGGTCGGTGATGAAGAACATCGCTGCGGCGTCGACGTGCTGGTAGGCGACGGTGACCTCGGGGAACTCCGGCGAGAGCTCCTCGACGGTGCGCGACCACAGCGAGCCGGCGAAGGTGAGCACGTTGGTCTTGTGGATCAGCGTGAGGTGCTTGCGGGGGCGCGCGACGGCCCGCTCGAACGCGTACCGGACCACCCGCTCGACACCGAAGGCGGTGTTCAGGCTGACCTCGGTGGCGATCTCGTGCGGCGTGTCCCGGCGGAGCACGCCGCCGTTGCCCACGTAGGGACCCTCGGTGCCCTCGCGGACGCAGAGCATGTCGATCTCGCCGGGGGCGGCCAGCGGGCTGCGCACCCCGTCGTAGAGCTTCGCCGGCCGCAGGTTGACGTGGTGGTCGAGCTCGAAGCGCAGCTTCAGCAGCAGGCCGCGCTCCAGGATCCCGCTGGGCACACCCGGGTCGCCGACCGCGCCGAGCAGGATCGCGTCGTGCTGGCGCAGCTCGTCGAGCACCGAGTCCGGCAGCAGCTCACCGGTGCGGTGCCAGCGCGCCGCCCCCAGGTCGTACGGGGTGCTCTCGATGTCCGGTGCGACCGCGGCGAGGACCTTGAGCCCCTCCGCCACGACCTCGGGACCGATGCCGTCTCCAGGGACCACTGCCAGGCGCATGAGGCCAGAGGTTAGTGGGCGCCGGGTGGTGGACCTGCACCCGCACACGCCGGAGCGCCCTGCGGGGTCCCCCGGCGTCCCCCGGAGCACCGTCCGGGGACCCGACGGGGCCGCGCCGTCCGGGCGGACGACGCGGCCCCGGGCCGGGACGGCGCTGCGGCGCCGGGCGGCTCAGCTCGGGGTGAGGTCGGCGGCCTGCGCCCGCCGGGCACCGATCCGGCCGGCGATGTCGGCCAGCAGCTCGTTGCTGACCGGGTTGTCGACGGTGATCGCCATCAGCGCCTCGCCGTCCTGGGTCGGCCGGCTCACCTGCGCGCCGGCGATGTTGATCCCCGCCTCGCCGAGCGCGGCGCCGACGGTGCCGACGATGCCCGGGCGGTCGGCGTAGACGAAGAAGAGCAGGTAGCCGTCGGCGGTCAGGTCGACGTCGAAGCCGTCGACCTCGGTCAGCTTGGGCACCTGGTTCTTGCCGTACAGCGTGCCGGACACCGTCACCGCCGTGCCGTCGGCCATCGCGCCGCGCACCGTGATCAGGTTGCGGTAGTCCGGGCTCTCGGTGTTGCTCGACAGCGTCACGTCCAGGCCGCGCTGGTCGGCCAGCAGCGGCGCGTTGACGTAGGTGACGGCCTCCTCGACCACGTCGGTGAAGACACCGCGCAGCACGGCCAGCTGGATCACCGAGACGTCGAACTCGGCGATCTTGCCCTGCACCTCGACGGCGACCGACTGGGCCAGGCCACCGGCGAGCGCGGTGAAGACCCGGCCGAGCTTCTCCGCCAGCGGCAGCCCGGGCCGGATGTCCTCGGCGACCACCCCGCCGGCCTGCACGTTCACCGCGTCGGGCACGAACTCGCCCTGCAGCGCCAGCCGCACGCTGCGCGCCACCGCGGTGCCGGCCTTGTCCTGCGCCTCGGTGGTCGAGGCGCCCAGGTGCGGGGTGACCACGACGTTGGGCAGCCCGAACAGCGGGCTGTCGGTGCACGGCTCCTTGGCGTAGACGTCGATGCCGGCCGCGCCGACCTGGCCGGACTCCAGCGCCTCGGCCAGCGCCGCCTCGTCGACCAGCCCGCCGCGGGCGGCGTTGACGATGATCACGCCCCGCTTGGTGGCCGCGAGCTGCTCGGCGCCGATCAGGCCGAGGGTCTCGGGGGTCTTGGGCAGGTGGATGGTGATGAAGTCCGACTCGCGCAGCAGCTCGTCGAGCGACACCAGCCGGACGCCGAGCTGGGCGGCGCGGCCGGCCTGGATGTAGGGGTCGTAGGCGATGAGGGTGACGCCGAAGGCGGCCAGCCGCTGGGCGACCAGCACCCCGATCCGGCCCAGCCCCACGACGCCCACGGTCTTCTCGGTGACCTCGACGCCGGTGAACTTCGACCGGGCCCACCGGCCCTCGCGGAGCGAGGCGTCCGCGGCCGGGATGTGCCGGGCGGCGGCGAGCAGCAGCGCGACGGCGTGCTCGGCGGCGCTGACGATGTTGGAGGTCGGGGCGTTGACGACCAGCACACCCCGCTCGGTGGCGGCCGGGACGTCGACGTTGTCCAGCCCGATGCCGGCCCGCGCCACGACCTTGAGCAGCGGGGCCGCCGCGAGCGCCTCGGCGTCCATCTGGGTGGCCGAGCGGATCAGCACGGCCGAGGCCTCGGCGAGCGCCGGGAGCAGGGCGCTGCGGTCGGCGCCGTCGACGTGCCGGATCTCGACGTCGCCGCCGAGCACCTCCAGCACGCTGGGTGCCAGCTCTTCGGCGATCAGGACGACGGGCGCGGTCGTGGTCACAGGAGCACAGCGTAGGGACGACCCCGCCCACGCGGGCCGCCGGTGCCTCCCGGTCCCACTGGGTGGACGCCGCCCGTCCGGGGGGCGGTTGCTTGCCCACCCCCACGGGCACCGCCATCCTGGGCCGAGCGCCGGTGCCACCGGCCCGTGCGGAGGAGACCATGAGCAACGACCGGGACGACGCCCAGGGCCGTCAGGAGACGACCCCGTTCGGCCAGCAGCCGGGTGGGTGGCAGGCCCCGCCGGAGGGCGGCACGTCCGGGACGGGCGCCTCCGCCGCCGGCTCCTCCCCCGCCGTCCCGGCGCCGGGCCCGGAGCAGCCGTCCCCGTACGGGGAGCCGTCCTACGGCCAGCAGCCGCAGTACGGGCAGCAGCCCCCGTACGGCCAGTACGGGCAGGCGCCGTACGGGCAGTACGGGCAGGCGCCGTACGGGCAGCAGTACGGCCAGGAGCAGTACGGCCAGCAGCAGCACGGCCAGCCGGCCCCGTACGGGCAGCAGCCCTACGGCGGCCAGGCCGGGTACGGGCAGGTCGCCTACGGCCAGTCGCCCTACGGTGGCTCGCCCTACGGCGACGCCCAGCCGGCCCGCCCGGGCTCGGTGATCACCGCCGCGGTGCTCGGGCTGGTGCACGCGGCCATGGGCCTGCTGGTGACCGTGGCCTTCCTGGCCGGCGGGGCGGTGATCGACGACCTGGTCGACGCGCTGGAGGACAGCGACCCCAGCATCGACACCGGGACCACGGCGTCCGGCATCGGCGACGTCCGGGCCGTGCTGGTGCTCCTGGCGCTGCTCGCGCTGGCCTGGACCGTGGTGATGGTCTGGGGCAGCATCCTGGCGCTGCGCGGGCGCAGCCGGGTGCTGCTGCTCGTGGGCTCGTCGATCTCGGTCGCGGCCACCGGGCTGTTCTTCCTGTTCGGCACCATCGGCACCCTCGTCGACAGCGGTTCCTCCAGCGACGCCGGCGGGATCGTCTTCCTGCTGGTGCTCTTCCTGGCCTCGCTGGCGATGCTGGTGCTGCTGTGCCTGCGCTCGTCGGCGCAGCACTTCGCCGCGCACCGCCAGCGCCGGGCGCTCGCCGCCCGCTGATCGCCCGCCGCCGGCGGGACGAACGCCGGTGGACGCACGAGGGCCCCCGCAGCAGGTCGCTGCGGGGGCGCTCGTGCGTGCGGCGCGGGTTACCGCGCGGCGGTGCCGGTGTAGTCGTCGGTGGCGCTGACCCAGCTCATCAGGCCGCGCAGCTGGCGGCCGGTCTCCTCGATCGGGTGCGCCTCGGCGGCGGCCCGCTTCGCCTTGAAGTCCGGTGCGCCGGCGTCCTGGTCGGCGATGAAGCCGGCGGCCCAGGAGCCGTCCTGGATCGCGGTCAGGACGTCCTTCATCGTGTCCTTCACGCGGGCGTCGATGACCTTCGGGCCGGAGGTGTAGTCGCCGTACTCGGCGGTGTCCGACACCGACCAGCGCTGCTTGGCGATGCCGCCCTCGTACATCAGGTCGACGATCAGCTTGAGCTCGTGCAGGCACTCGAAGTAGGCGATCTCGGGCTGGTAGCCGGCCTCGGTGAGGGTCTCGAACCCGGCGGTCACCAGCGCCGACATGCCGCCGCAGAGCACGGCCTGCTCGCCGAACAGGTCGGTCTCGGTCTCCTCGGCGAACGTCGTCTTGATGACGCCGGCCCGCGTGCCGCCGATGCCCTTGGCGTAGGACAGCGCCAGGGACTGGGCGGCGCCGCTGGCGTCCTGCTCGACGGCGATCAGGCAGGGCACGCCCTTGCCGTCGCTGAACTCGCGGCGCACCAGGTGGCCCGGGCCCTTGGGGGCGACCATGGCCACGTCCACGCCGGCCGGGGGCTTGATGTAGCCGAAGCGGATGTTGAAGCCGTGGCCGAAGAACAGCGCGTCGCCGTCCTGCAGGTTGGGCTCGACCGACTCGGCGTACAGCTTCCGCTGCACGTGGTCCGGCGCCAGGATCATGATCAGGTCGGCCTCGGCCGACGCCTCGGCGGGGGTGACCACGCGCAGGCCCTCGGCCTCGGCCTTGGCCCGGCTCTTGGAGCCCTCGGGCAGGCCGACGCGGACGTCGACGCCGGAGTCGCGCAGCGACAGCGCGTGGGCGTGGCCCTGGCTGCCGTAGCCCAGGACCGCGACGGTGCGCCCCTGGATGATCGAGAGGTCGGCGTCGTCGTCGTAGAAGATCTCGGCGGCCATGCGGTTCGTGCTCCTTCAGTTCGTGGTGGGGGGATGGAACGGCCTCGTCGCAGGGACCCGCGGCGCGCGGAGCGTGTCGTGGGGGCGACGAGGTCCTTGATCAGGCGGAGCGCTGGTCGACCGGGCGCAAGGTACCGGCGCCGCTCATCGACCGCGGACCGCGGCCCAGCGCGACGGTGCCGGACTGGGCCATCTCCTTGATGCCCAGCGGGGCGAGGACGGCGATCAGCGCCTGCAGCTTGTCCGGCGTCCCGGTGGCCTCGAGGGTCACCGTGTCGACGTTGACGTCGATGACCCGGGCGCGGAAGAGCTCGGCGGTCTGCAGCACCTGGTGCCGGTCGGCCAGCGGGGCGCGGACCTTGACCAGCAGCAGCTCGCGCTGCACCGCGGCCCCGCCGTCCAGCTCGACGATCTTGATGACCTCGATCAGCTTGTTCAGCTGCTTGGTGATCTGCTCCAGCGGCTGGGACTCCGCGTCGGCGACGATCGTCATCCGGGAGAGGTCGGGGTTCTCGGTCGGCCCGACGGCCAGCGACTCGATGTTGAACCCGCGCCGGCTGAACAGCGCCGACACCCGGGCCAGCACACCGGACTTGTTCTCGACCAGGACGGACAAGGTGTGCCGTGTCATGAGCGGGGTCCTTCTTCCTGGATGCGGTCCGGCCCCGTCTCAGGGGCCCGCCGCGAGCGGAGCGAGTGGTGGGGGGAGACGGGGTCCTTCATCAGACTTGCCCTTCTCCGAAGACCGGGCGCACGTCGCGCGCGGCGAGGATCGCGTCGTTGCTCGCCCCGGCGGCCACCATCGGCCACACCTGGGCGTCCGAGCCGACGACGAAGTCGATGACGACGGGGGCGTCGTTGATCGCCATCGCCTTCTCGATCACCGCGTCGACGTCGTCCCTGGTCTCGCAGCGCAGCCCGACGCAGCCCAGCGCCTCGGCCAGGGTGACGAAGTCGGGGATGCGCACCGGCTTGCCCTGCCCGGGCCCGGCACCGTGCGTGTTGAGGTGGGTGTTGGAGTAGCGGCCCTCGTAGAAGAGGGTCTGCCACTGCCGGACCATGCCGAGGTTGCCGTTGTTGATCACGGCGACCTTGATCGGGATGCCCTCGATGGCGCAGGTGGCCAGCTCCTGGTTGGTCATCTGGAAGCAGCCGTCGCCGTCGATGGCCCACACCGTGGTGCCCGGCATGCCGTACTTGGCGCCCATCGCCGCGGGGACGGCGTAGCCCATCGTGCCCAGCCCGCCGCTGTTGAGCCAGGTGCCCGGCTTCTCGTACTTGATGAACTGCGCGGCCCACATCTGGTGCTGGCCGACGCCGGAGGCGTAGATCGCGTCCGGCCCGGCGATCGCGCCCAGCCGCTCGATGACGTACTGCGGCGACAGGGCGCCGTCCTCGGGCCAGTCGTAGCCCAGCGGGTAGCGCGCCCGCCAGTCCTCCAGCTGCTCCCACCAGGCGGTCAGGTCCGGCGTGCGGCCGGCCTGGTGCTCGGCCCGCAGCGCGGAGACCAGCTCGGCGATGGTCGCCTTGGCGTCGCCCACGATCGGGACGTCGGCCTTGCGGTTCTTGCCGATCTCGGCCGGGTCGATGTCGGCGTGGACCACCGCGGCGTGCGGCGCGAAGCTGGACAGCTCGCCGGTGACCCGGTCGTCGAAGCGGGCGCCGAGGGCGACCAGCAGGTCGGCCTTCTGCAGCGCGGTGACCGCGGTGACGTTGCCGTGCATCCCGGGCATGCCCAGGTTCAGCGGGTGGCTGTCGGGGAACGCGCCGCGGGCCATCAGCGTGGTGACCACCGGTGCGCCGGTGAGCTCGGCCAGCTGCGTCAGCTCCTCGCTGGCGCCGGCCTTGAGCACGCCGCCGCCGACGTAGAGCACCGGCTGGCGGGCCCCGGCGATCAGGGCCGCGGCCTCCCGCACCTGCTTGCCGTGCGGGCGGGTGGTCGGCTTGTAGCCGGGCAGGTCGATCCGCGGCGGCCAGGAGAAGTCGGTGGTCGCCTGCAGGACGTCCTTGGGGACGTCGACGAGCACCGGCCCGGGCCGGCCGGTGCTGGCCAGGTGGAAGGCCTCGGCGATGCGCTGCGGGATCTCGTCGGCCGAGGTGACCAGGAAGCTGTGCTTGGTGACCGGCATCGTGATGCCGCGGATGTCGGCCTCCTGGAAGGCGTCGGTCCCGATGAAGCCGGTCGACACCTGCCCGGTGATGGCGACGATCGGCACCGAGTCCATGTAGGCGTCGGCCAGCGGGGTGACCAGGTTCGTGGCCCCCGGGCCGGAGGTCGCCATGCAGACGCCGACCCGGCCGGTGGCCTGCGCGTACCCGGTGGCCGCGTGCCCGGCGCCCTGCTCGTGCCGGACCAGCACGTGCCGGATCCGGGAGTCGAACAGCGGGTCGTAGAGCGGGAGGATCGCCCCGCCGGGGATGCCGAAGGCGACCTCGACCCCGACGGCCTCGAGCGAGCGGACCAGGCTCTGCGCGCCGGTGATGCCGGTGGCCGGCTCGTGCGCCGCCTCCGCCATCGTCCGGGCGGTGGTCTCGACGCCGAGGGTCGCTGCGGCGGCGGCCTCGGTGGGCCCGGTGGGGGTGGCCGGCGCGGGGCCGGCTCCCGGCGCGGCGGTGCGGCCGGGGCTGCTGGTGGTGCTCATCTCGCTGATCTCCCTGGGCGCGGGGTGGGGTGCTGCGGCGGACGGCTGTCGCGGGTCCGGTGGGTCGGCCGGACGGCGCCCGGCCAACAAAAAACCCCTCGTGCCGATGGCACGGAGGGGTGGCGCGTCGGTCGGGGGGACCGGCGCGCTAGCGGATCGCTACGAGCAGACGAGTGCGGGGCACGGTCACACTGTGCGCCCCCCGAGCGGTCGGCGTCAACCGACCCGTACCACTGGTTGGGACGCGGTCACTCACCCACTGGGACGGCGACGACCCCGGGCGGCACCGCGGCGTCCAGCAGCCGCGGGTCGAAGGCGTCGATGAGCGCGCCCAGCTCGTCGGCGCCGGCCGGCCGCCCCAGCAGGAAGCCCTGCAGGAAGCGGCAGCCCAGCCCGGTGAGGGTGGCCAGTTGGCCGGTGGTCTCCACGCCCTCGGCGACGACGTCGATCGACAGCCGGCGGCCCAGCTCGATGACGCTGTGCACCAGGGCGGCGCCGCGCTCGTCGTCCTCGATCCCGGCCAGGAACTCCCGGTCCATCTTGAGCACGTCGACCGGCAGCCGGGCCAGGTAGGCGAAGGTCGAGTAGCCGCGGCCGAAGTCGTCGAGGGAGATGACGCAGCCCATGTCGTGCAGCGTCTGCAGGTCGCCGTCGGCCCGGTCGGGCTGGCCGATGAACAGCGACTCGGTGACCTCGAGCATCAACCGGTGCGGGGGCACGCCCGCCTTGGCCAGCGCTGCGGCGACGTCGGGCACCAGGCTCCCGGACTGCAGGTGCCGGACGCTGATGTTCACCCCCAGCTGCAGGTCCCGCCCCTGGGCCAGCTGGCCGGCCAGCTCGGCGGTGGCCTGCTCCAGCACCCAGCGCTGCAGCGGCACGATCAGCCCGTCGTCCTCGGCGAGCGGCACGAACTCCTCCGGCGACACCTCGCCCAGCACCGGGTGGTCCCAGCGGACCAGCGCCTCGATGCCGAGCACCCGGCGCTCCCGGGTGCCCACCACCGGTTGGTAGACCAGCCGCAGCTGCCCCCGGGACAGCGCGTCGGGCAGGTCGCGGGCCAGCCGGGTGCGGCGCACGGTGACGCTGTCGGCGGTCTCGCCGTGGCGGCGGACCCGACCCTTGCCGGCGGCCTTGGCCGCCCGCAGCGCCAGGTCGGCGTTGCGGATGGCGACCGGCACCTCCTCGGCCGGGTCCAGCCCGGTGACCCCGATGCTGCAGGAGACGTCGAAGACCAGGTCCGGGTCGGGCCCGGGGGTCGGCACGGAGCGGTGCACCCCGGCCAGCTCGGTGACGATCCGCTCGGCGAGCTGGGTCGCCTCGTCCAGCCCGGCCCGCACCACGACGGCGAACTCGTCGCCGCCCAGCCGGGCGACCAGGTCCCGGTCGCGCACGGTCGCCCGCAGCCGGTCGGCCACCTCGACCAGCAGCAGGTCGCCGGCCTCGTGCCCGGCGACGTCGTTGACCGCCTTGAAGCCGTCCAGGTCCAGCAGCAGCAGGCAGACCTGCTCGCCCTCGGTGGCGCGGCTGCGCGCCCTGTCGAGCGCCGCCATCAGCCGGGCCCGGTTGGGCAGCCCGGTCAGGTAGTCGGTGTAGGCCATCCGCTCGAGCTCGAGCTCGGTCCGCCGCCGGTCGTCGACGTCGCGCAGGTGGAGCACGAGGCCGGTCGTGCCGGCGGGCGGGGCGACCTCGGCGGTGGGCCCCAGCAGCGCCCCGGAGGCGACGACGCGCACGGTCTCGTAGACCGGCCACCGGCCGTCCCGGGCCCGCAGCCGGAAGGTCCGCCCGCGGCCCTGGTCGGGGTCCGAGCCGGCCGCCAGCGCCGCCACCAGCTCGGCCCGGTCGTCGGCGTGGACGAACTCGACCAGCCGCCGGCCCTCGAGCTCCCGCGCCGTCCAGCCGTGCGGGTGGTGCCCGGCGCCGGAGTCCCAGGTGATCCGGCCGTGCTGGTCGAGCACGATGGTGATGTCCGCGGCGCTGTGCACCAGGGTGCGGAAGTAGGCCTCGGTGCGCAGAACCTGCTTGGTGAGCCGGGCGCCGTCGGTGGCCCAGACGACGCTGCGCACGAACGTGAGCACCAGCAGCAGCGAGGCGGCGACCGCCTCGAAGGTGTCGATCGGCCGCCCGGCGATGCGCCCGGCCAGCAGCACGAGCACGACGCCGAAGGCCGCGCAGTAGCTGATCACCACGCCCAGCAGCGGGACGCCGCTGACGTCGTCGGGCTCGGTGGCCTGGCCGGGGTCCGCGGCGATGGCCAGCGTGCCGAAGGCGAGCATCGCCATCCACGCCGTCCCGGTGACGACGTCGGCGAGCGCCGAGGGGTCGACCGAGGCGACGGCGCCGCTCACGGTGACCACGCCCACCGAGGCGAAGCAGGCCAGCAGCCACCCCGCCGCACCCCGGCGGGCCTCGCCGACGCCGGCGAAGGTGAGCAGGCCGACCGTGCACAGCACCACGCCGAGGGCCGGGTAGCCCAGCACCATCAGGCCGTCGATCGAGCTCAGGCTCCGCCCCAGGACGGCGCCGAGCAGCACGTCGACCAGCACCGCCAGCGCGACCAGGGCCACCAGCGCGTCCAGCACGATGCGGGCGCTGATGCCCGTGGTGGCCGAGCGGATCAGCCGGGCGCAGCCGAGGAGGGCGAACGGGATCGCCGCCACCAGCGGCAGGTCCTGCAGGCCGGCGGAGGTGGCGTTGACCCCCACCCCGCGGACGGCGGCGATGCCCACCCCGAGCGTCAGCAGCGCGGCCAGCACCGCGAACGCGCGCCACGGTGCCGCGGACACCCGGTCCAGCCGGCGCTCGTGCCGGACGACCAGGACGCAGATCGCCAGCGAGGCGACGGCCAGGACCGCCGGGGCCAGGTGGGTGGAGGCGCGCGGCCACACCGTCTCGGCGACGCCGAGGCCGGCGGCGACGGCGGCCAGCAGGCCCAGCACCGCGGCCCGCGGCCAGGCGACGGCCGGCTCGGGGGTCCGGGCGGTCGCTGCGGGGGGTGCGGGCGGCGGGGTGGTGGTCACGACGTCCGTCCCTGGCCGACCAGGCCCGGCCACAGCAGGCCGTCGTGGGCGGCCAGCAGCTCGACCAGCCCGGCCAGGCCGACCGGGCGGGACAGCAGGAAGCCCTGCGCGTACCCGCAGCCGAGGCCGCTGAGCACGCCGAGCTGGCTGGCGGTCTCCACGCCCTCGGCGACCACGTCGACGTGCAGGGCGGTGCCCAGGGCCACGACGGCCTCGCACACCGCGCGGGTGTAGGGGTCGCGGTCGACGCGGGACAGCAGCGCGCGGTCCAGCTTGATGATGTCGACCGGCAGCCGGCCGAGCCCCGGCAGCGACGAGTTGCCGCGGCCGAAGTCGTCCAGCGCCAGGTGCACGCCCATCAGCCGCAGCGCGGTGACGTCGGCCACCACGTGCGCGCCGACCAGCGCCGACTCGTCGATCTCCACGACCAGCCGCTCCGGGGACAGCCCGCTCTCGCGCAGCGCCGAGGTGACGTCGCCGACCAGGGTGCCGGCGGTGAGGTACTGGCCGGACACGTTCACGCCCAGCCGCAGCTCCACGCCGTGCACGGGGAGGGCGGCCGCCGCGGCGGTCGCCGTGCGGAGCACCCAGCGCTGCAGCTCCACGACCAGGCCGGCGCGCTCGGCGACCGGCAGGAACTCGTCCGGTGGCACGTCGCCGTAGACCGGGTGCCGCCAGCGCAGCAGCGCCTCGACGCCGGTGACCCGGTGGTCGGCCAGCGCCACGATCGGCTGCCAGACCAGGCCCAGCTCGCCGCGCTCGCGGGCACCGACCAGGTCGCGGCGCAGCTGCTCGCGGCGGTCGCGGGCCGCGGTCAGCTCGGCGCGGTAGCGGCGCACCGAGCCGGCACCCGCCGCGCGGGCGTCGACCAGGGCCAGCTCGGCCCGGTCGACCACCTCGCGCTGGGTGAGCCCGGCGGGCAGCGGCGCCAGCCCGACGGCGGCGGTGAGGTCGACGATGCCGGCCTCGGTGGTGACTGGTGCCTCGATGACCGACAGGCAGCGGGCGGCGACCCGGTCGGGCTCGTCGCCGGTGCCGTGGGCCAGCACGCTGAACAGCTCGACGCCGATCCGGGCGACCTGGTCCTCGGCGCGCACGGTGGCGCGCAGCCGGCGGGCGACCTCCACCAGGGCGACGTCCACGACGTCCCGGCCGGCGTGGTCGTGGGCGTCACGGAGGCCCTGGACCTCGATCAGCAGCAGCGCGACGTCCTCGGGTGCGCCCTCGGCCGGGGCCGGTGCGGCGAGCTCGTCGAGCAGGCCGGAGAGCGCGAGCCGCTGGGCGGCCCGGTTGGGCAGCCCGGTGAGGGGGTCGGTGAAGGCGAGCGAGCTGAGCTCGTGCTCGCGGTCGAGCCGGGCGGTGACGTCGCGGCAGTGCAGCACCAGGGCGTGCACGTCGGCGTCGTCGCGCAGGTCGCTGACGCCGGCCTCCAGCACCCGCCAGGCACCGGTGGCGTCGCGCAGCCGGAAGTCGCACAGCCCGGTCGGCGCCGCCGGGGTCTGCGCCGCCGGGGTCTGCACCTGCGGGCTCGGTCCGGGCGCGGTCACGCCGGCCAGCCAGGCCCGCACCGCCTCGGCGTCCTCGGGGTGCACCGCCTCGGCGAGCCGCCGGCCGACCAGCGCGGGTGCGCCGGCCGGGGGCCGCAGGCTGGGCGCGGCCCAGGTGACCCGCAGCTCGCCGTCCAGGATGAGGACTGCGTCGCTGCTGGACCGGACCAGGGAGCGGAAGTAGGCCTCGCTGCGGCGCAGCCGGCCGCCGACGCGGGCCTCGTCGCGCGCCGCCACGGCGCGCTGGGCGGCGGTGAGGGCGAGGCAGCACAGCAGCGCGACCCCGGCGGCGTGGGACGGGTCGGCGCCGAGCAGCGGCGCACCCAGGTACACCCCGGCGGCCACCACCAGGACGACGTGCGGCAGCAGCTGGCCGGCCAGGCTCAGCCGGTCGGCGGTGCGGCTGGGGGCGGCGACGGCGTCGGCGCCCGGGTCGCGGTGCGCGGCCAGGCAGACCAGCAGCAGGGCGGACAGCTGGGCCCCGGTGACGCCGTTGGTCAGCAGCGGCAGCGCGAGCTCCTCGCCGGCGACGGCCAGCCCGTGGGCGCCGGCCCAGGTGCCGGCCGACAGCAGCAGCAGCGCGCCGCTGGCCCGGCGCGCGCCGGAGGACAGCGAGACGAGCACCAGCACCGCGGACAGGATCGCGGCGGTCAGCACGCAGGCCAGCTCGAGGACCTGGCGGTCCGGCGCGGTCAGCGGCTGGCCGTCGAGCGCGGGGCCGATGACCAGGACCTGCGCGAGCACCATCGCGGCGCTGAAGAAGAGAGCGGTCTCGGTGAGCAGCCGGGCGCCACCGGAGCGCAGCTGGGCACCGGTGGGCAGGGTGAGGACGGCGACCAGCGCGAGGGCGACCGCCGGCATCGGGACCAGCTGGTCCGTCGGGTCGAACAGGCCGGCGCGGGAGACGCCGTCCAGCAACCCGACGGCCGCGTTGCTGACCACGCCGAGGACGACGGCGACGGCGAGCAGCCGCCAGCCGCGCAGGCTGCGCCAGCCCCGCGCCCCGGGTGCGACCCGCCCGCCGTTGCGCCAGAGCACCACGACGGCGCCCAGCGCGGCGGCCAGCAGCAGCAGGTCGGCGACCAGCGGGGCGACACCGCCCGCAGCCCCGGTGGTCACCGGGACGGCGAGCAGCCACCCTCCCGGGACGCGCCTGCGCTGCTGCTGCACTCCAGGAAGGTCGGCGCCCGGAGGCGTCGGCACCAGTGCAGCAGGGGGCGCCTCACCCGTCCGGGCGAGGGCCGGACGGGTGGGGCGGTCAGTTGGTGATGGCCCCCTGGGCCGCGGAGCCGACCAGCTTGGCGTACTTGCCGAGCACGCCCCGGGTGTAGCGGGGGGCCGGGGGCGCCCAGCCCTCGCGCCGGCGGGCCAGCTCGTCGTCGTCCACCAGCAGGTCCATCGTGCGGGCCGCCAGGTCCAGCCGGATCCGGTCGCCGTCGCGGACGAAGGCGATCGGCCCGCCGTCGGTGGCCTCCGGCGCGACGTGCCCGACGCACAGCCCGGTGGTGCCCCCGGAGAACCGGCCGTCGGTCAGCAGCAGCACGTCCTTGCCCAGGCCGGCGCCCTTGATCGCGCCGGTGACGGCGAGCATCTCGCGCATGCCCGGGCCGCCCTTGGGGCCCTCGTAGCGGATGACCACCACGTCGCCGGCCTGCAGGGTGCCCTCGGTGACGGCGTCCATCGCGCCCTGCTCGCCGTCGAACACCCGCGCGGTGCCCTCGAAGACGTCGGCGTCGAAGCCGGCGGACTTCACCACCGCGCCCTCCGGCGCCAGCGAGCCGCGCAGGATGGTCAGCCCGCCGGTCTTGTGGATCGGGTCGTTCATGGCGTGCACGATCGTGCCGTCGAGGTCGGGCGGGGAGATCTCGGCCAGGTTCTCCGCCATCGTCTTGCCGGTCACGGTCAGCACGTCGCCGTGCAGCAGGCCGGCGTCCAGCAGCGCGCGCAGCACGACCGGCACGCCGCCGACGCGGTCGACGTCGGTCATCACGAAGCGGCCGAAGGGCTTGACGTCGGCCAGGTGCGGGGTGCGGTCGCCGATCCGGTTGAAGTCGTCGAGGTCGAGGTCGACGTCGGCCTCGTGCGCGATGGCCAGCAGGTGCAGGACGGCGTTGGTCGAGCCGCCGAGCGCCATGACGACGGTGATCGCGTTCTCGAACGCCTCCTTGGTCATGATCTGGCGCGCGGTGATGCCCTTGCGCAGCAGCTCGACCACGGCCTCCCCGGAGGCGATCGCGATGGCGTCCCGGCGGGCGTCGGGTGCCGGCGGCGCGGCGCTGCCCGGCAGCGCCATGCCCAGGGCCTCGGCGACGCTGGCCATCGTGTTCGCGGTGTACATGCCGCCGCAGGAGCCCATGCCCGGGCAGGCGGCCTTCTCGATGGCGGTCAGCTCGTCGCGGGTGATCTTCCCGGCGGCGCAGGCGCCGACGCCCTCGAAGACGTCGATCAGCGTGAGGTCCTTGTCGCCGAGCTTCCCCGGCAGCGTGGAGCCGGAGTAGACGAAGACGCTGGCCAGGTCCAGCCGGGCAGCGGCCATCAGCATGCCGGGCAGCGACTTGTCGCAGCCGGCCAGCAGCACCGACCCGTCCAGGCGCTCGGCGAACATGACGGTCTCGACCGAGTCGGCGATGACCTCGCGGGACACCAGCGACGCCCGCATGCCCTCGTGGCCCATGGAGATGCCGTCGGACACCGAGATCGTGCCGAACTCCAGCGGGTAGCCGCCGGCGGCGTGCACGCCCTCCTTGGCCCGCTTGGCGAGCCGGTCGAGGGAGAGGTTGCAGGGGGTGATCTCGTTCCAGGACGACGCCACGCCGATCTGCGGCTTCACCCAGTCGTCGTCGCCCATGCCGACGGCCCGCAGCATCGCCCGGGCGGGGGCCTTGGCGTCACCGTCGGTCACCTCGCGGCTGCGCGGCTTGACGTCGACGGTGCTGTTCTCGGTGGGGTGGTCTTCCACGGTCGTCACGACCGGTGATGGTATGCCGGGCGCGGCGGTGGTCGCCGCGGGTCCAGCGGCCGGGGAGGTCGTCGTCATGGCGTGCTCCTGATCAGTGACGGGCCGGGGCACCGGCCGGTGAGGGTGGGCCGGGGGTCGACTGCTCCGGACCCGGCGCACCCCGGTCTCTCCACCGCGGCGGCGCGGCCGGGTCAGCCTGCGGGCCGGTCGTCGGCAGCACAAGGAGAGGCTCGGTGCTGGTACTGGCACCACTACCCTGGCGGTCATGGCGGGATCGGCGTGACCAGCTCTGCGCGGAGCGAGCTGGCCGCCTTCCTGCGCTCCCGCCGCCGGCAGGTCGAGCCCGGCTCGGTCGGCCTCCCCGGGCACGGCACCCGGCGCTCACCGGGCCTGCGGCGGGAAGAGGTGGCGCTGCTGGCCGGGGTCAGCCACACCTGGTACACGTGGCTGGAGCAGGGCCGCGACATCTCGCCGTCCCGGCAGGTCGTCGACGCCGTCGCCCGCACGCTGCAGCTCTCGCCGGCCGAGCACCAGTACGTGCTCCGGCTGGCCGGGCACGGCGCCGGGGCACCGGCGGACGCCGACGCGGTGGAACTGCCGGCGCACGCCCAGCGGCTGCTGGACGCCCTCGGCCCCTCCCCCGCGTTCGTCACCACCCACAGCTGGTCGATCCTCGGCTGGAACGCCGCCTACGAGCGGCTGTACCCCGGGGTGGCCACGGCGCCGGAAGGGGCGCGGAACCTGCTGTGGGTGGTGTTCACCGACCCCGCCGTGCGGAGTCTGCTCGGCGACTGGGCCACCGACAGCCGGCGCTTCCTCACCCAGTTCCGGGCCGAGGTGGGCAACCGGGTGCACGACCCGGCCGTCGTCGACCTCGTCACCAGGCTGCAGGCGGCCAGCGAGCACTTCCGCGCCGGCTGGGCCAGCCACGACGTCGACTCGTTCAGCTCCAGCGAGCGCCGCTTCGAGCACCCACGGGTGGGCAGCCTGCTGCTGGAGCACCACCAGCTCACCCTGTCCGACTCCCCCGACCTGCACCTGGTCGTCTACACCGCGGCGCACGGCACCGAGAGCGCTGCCCGGCTGGCCCGGCTGAGCAGCGGCTGACCGTCCCCGGCCGCCGCGCGGGCCGGGTCTGGGACCATCGCTGCGTGGCAGTCGCTCGGATGCGGATGAGCCGGACCGCGTTGCTCCCCGTCCTCTTCCTCTGCTTCTGCGTGCTGCCGCTGGCCGCCGCGACCCCGTGGCTGCTCCTGCTGCTGGCCGTGCCCGCGACGCTGGCCGCCTGGGTGGTCCGGGTCGGGGTGGACGTCGGCGACGACGGGATGACCGTCCGGTCGCTGGCCGGCGAGCGCACGGTGGGCTGGCCGGAGCTGGCCGGCATCCGGGTCGGCCCGCGGGGTGACCTGTGGCTGGTCACCACCGCCGACACCGAGGTGCGGCTGCCGGTGCTGCGTGCCCGGGACCTCCCCCGCCTCTCCGCCCTCTCCGGCGGCCGCATCCCCGCGCCCTGACGGAGGACCCCGTCCTCCTCGGGACGGGGGCGTCAGTACTCGGCCACGACGTTCTGCAGCGGTTCGCCGGACAGCACCCGCTGCAGCTGCTCGGTGACGGCGGCGGCGGCCCGGGCGTTGGTGTCGGGCACGGCCCCGGCCACGTGCGGGGTGAGCAGCAGCCCGGGCGCCGACCACAGCGGGTGGCCCTCCGGGAGCGGCTCGGGCTCGGTGACGTCGACGGCGGCGCGCAGCCGGCCGGCGGTGAGCTCGGCGAGCAGCGCGTCGGTGTCGACGACCACCCCGCGGGCGGCGTTGACCAGCAGCGCGCCGTCCGGCATGGCCGCGAGGAAGGCGGCGTCGACCATGCCGGTGGTCTGCGGGGTGACCGGCACGATGAGCACGACCACGTCGGCGTGCGGCAGCAGCTCCGGCAGCTCCTCGAAGGCGTGCACGCCCTCCCGCGCGGTCCGGGCCACCCAGGTGAGCTCCACGTCGAAGCCGCCCAGCATCCGGCCGATGGTGCGCCCGATGTCACCGGCGCCGACCATCAGCACCCGCGCCCCGACCACCGAGTGCTCGGTGCCCGGCGACCACCGGCCGGCGTCCTGCTCGCGGGTGAAGTGCGGGATGCCGCGCTGCGCGGCGAGCATCGCCGTCACCGTCCACTCGGCGGTGGCCGGCGTGTGGGCGCCGCGGGCGTTGCAGAGCGTGACCCGGTCCGGCAGCCGGCCGGTGAACTTCTCCGCACCGGCGCTGAGCAGCTGGACCAGCTGCAGCCGGGGCAGCGCATCGAGCACCTCGGGCGCGATGTCGTCGCCGCCGCGCGGCACCATCACCTGCGCCTGCGCGGCCTCGCCGGTCGGCACGCCCTCGGCCGGGTCGAAGCGGTGCGCCCGCACCCGCGGGGACAGCGCCTCCACCGCCTCGGCGAGGGCCCGGGAGGGCACGAGGACGTGCAGCGTCTCGTCGGGACCGAGCGGCAGGACGGGTGCGGCGGGGGTGTCTGGCACGGGTCCCGACCCTAGGCCGGGCGCCCGGGGGCGCGCAGCGCGGGCCGCGGTGCTCCCTCCGCCGGCCGCCGTACTGTTGCGGGCGTGGCACGGCGGAGGGCACCCGGCGCGCGGCGGCTGGCCGCGGTGACGCTGGGCTGCCTGCTGCTCTCCGGCTGCGGCGGCGGCTACGTGCCCTCCGGCCCGTTCCGCGAGGTGCCGCAGGGCGAGCCGCCGCAGGTCGCCCCGCCGGCGCCGAGCGGTCCGGTGCCCGCACCGGCCGACCCGTCCACCCCCGGCACGGACGACCAGCAGGACGGCGACCCGAACGTGGTGGCCACCGGGCTGTCGGTGCCGACCGGTCTGGTGGTGCTGCCCGACGGGACGGCGGTCGTCGGGGAGCGCGACACCGGCCGGCTGCTGCAGGTCTTTCCCGACCGCTCCCCCGCCCGCGAGGTCATGACGGTCCCTGGGGTCGACGCCACCGGGGACGGCGGCCTGCTGGGCATGGCGCTGTCGCCGACGTTCACCGAGGACCAGCTGGTCTACGCCTACCTCACCACCGCCACCGACAACCGGGTGGTCCGCTTCCCGCTCGGCGGGACGCCGAACCCGGTGCTCACCGGGATCCCCCGTGGCGAGGTGGGCAACGGCGGCGGCCTGCTGTTCGGGCTGGACGGCACCCTCTACGTCGGCACCGGCGACACCGGGGACCCGGCGCTGGCCGCCGACCCCGCGTCGCTGGCGGGCAAGGTGCTCGCCGTCGACGTGTTCGGCCAGCCGGTCGGGAACACCCCGGTGTTCAGCCGCGGCCACCGCGACGTCACCGCCCTCTGCCAGGGCGCCGAGCAGGTCTACGCCACCGACGAGGGCACGACCGGCCCGGACGTGCTGGACGCGCTGACCACCGGCGGGGACGTCGGCCCGGACGGCGCCGACCCGGTGCTGGAGGTGCCGGCCGACGAGGGCGGCCTGGGCGGGTGCGCCGTCTCGGGCCCGTACGTCTTCCTGGGCGCGATGGACGGCCGGCAGGTGCAGGTCGTGGAGCTCGACGGCCGGGGCGTGCCGGTCGGCGAGCCGGAGTCGTTCCTGGCCGACGAGTACGGGCGGCTGCGCACGGTCGTGCTGGACCCGCGGGGCGCGCTGTGGATCACCACGTCCAACCGCGACGGCATCGGCACGCCCGAGGCCGACGACGACCGCGTGCTGCGGGTCGTCCCCCCGGCGTCGGGCTCGGACTCCCCGCTCTGACGCCTACCGGGTGAACCGGTGGACGACGTGGTCGGGCGGGTCGACCGGGTTGTCCGGCTCCAGCTCGCCCGCGGCGTACCAGGTCGCCCCGGCCCGGACCAGGGCCCGCCAGGAGGCCTCGTTGCCCAGCGCGACCGGCACGAGCACGTCGGCGGCGTCCGGGTGGTCGGCGAACCCGCGGGCCACCGCCGCCGCGATCAGCGCCGTCCCGAGCCCCCGGCCGCGGGCCGACGGCTCGCCGACCAGGTAGTCGATGCTCAACGACCCCGGCGGCACCGGGCACACCGGCGCCAGCTCCGCGACGTACTCCGGGTAGTCCTCGATCCGGTAGACCTGGACCAGCCCGAACGGCCGGCCGTCGTGCACCCCCAGGTACAGGGCGGTCGGGTCGTCGCCGTCCAGGCTGGGGCCGAAGTCGCGCTCGACCGCCTCGGGCGAGCTGTCGTGGTGCCACCACCGGGCCACCAGCGGCTCGGCCAGCCACCGGCCGACCAGCGGGAGGTCCGCCCGCCGCAGCGGGCGGAGCTCCACCTCCAGCAGGTCCACGCGGTCAGGCTAGGAGCTGAGCACCCGCTCCTCGAGCATCCGCTTCACGGTGGCCGCATCGGCCTTCCCGCGGGTGGTCTTCATGACCGCCCCGACGAGCGCGCCCAGCGCCTGCACCTTGCCCGACTGCACCTTGGCCACCACGTCGGGCGCCCCGGCGATCGCGGCCTCGACGGCGGCGACGAGCTCGTCGCTCTCCCCCAGCACGGCAAGGCCCTGCGCCTCGACGACCTGCGCCGGGCTGCCCTGACCGGCCAGCACGCCGTCGAGCACCTGCCGGGCCAGCTTGTCGTTGATGGTGCCGGCCTTGACCAGGCCGGTCAGCTCGGCGACGTCGGCCGGGGTGACGGCCAGCTCGCCGAGCTCGGTGCCGGCCTCGTTCGCGCGGCGGGCGAGGTCGCCCAGCCACCACTTGCGGGCGTCGCCCGGGTCGGCCCCGGCGGCGACGGTCTGCTCGACCAGGCCGAGCGCACCGGCGTTGGCCAGCCACGTCATCTCGGTACCGGAGATGCCCCACTCCTGCTGCAGCCGGGTGCGGCGGGCGGCGGGCAGCTCCGGCAGGGCGGCCCGCAGCTGCTCGATCCACGCGGCGTCCGGGGCCAGCGGCACCAGGTCGGGCTCGGGGAAGTACCGGTAGTCGGTCGCCTCCTCCTTGCTCCGCCCGGAGGAGGTGCTGCCGGTGTCCTCGTGGAAGTGCCGGGTCTCCTGGACGACGCGGCCTCCGTCGTCCAGGACGGCCGCCTGCCGGCGCATCTCGAAGCGCACGGCGCGCTCCACCGACCGCAGCGAGTTGACGTTCTTGGTCTCGGTGCGGGTGCCCAGCTCGGTCGCGCCGACGGGGTTGAGCGAGATGTTCACGTCGCAGCGCAGGCTGCCCTGCTCCATCCGGACGTCGGAGGCGCCGAGGGCCTGGACGATCTCGCGGAGCTCGGTGACGTAGGCGCGGGCGACCTCGGGGGCCAGCGCACCGGCGCCGGGGACCGGGCGGGTGACGATCTCGACCAGCGGGATGCCGGCCCGGTTGAAGTCGACCAGCGAGTGGTCGGCGCCGTGGATCCGGCCGGTGGCGCCGCCGACGTGCAGGTTCTTGCCGGTGTCCTCCTCGAGGTGCACCCGCTCGATCTCGACGCGGTACGTCCGGCCGTCCACCTCGACCTCGAGGTGGCCGTCGACGCACAGCGGCTCGTCGTACTGGCTGGTCTGGAAGCCCTTGGGGATGTCGGGGTAGAAGTAGTTCTTCCGGGCGAACCGCGACCACGGGGCGATCGAGCAGCCCAGCGCCAGGCCGATCTGGATGGTGGCCTCGACGGCGGCGGCGTTGGCCACCGGCAGCGAGCCGGGCATGCCCAGGCACACCGGGCAGGTGTGGGTGTTGGGCTCGGCGCCGAAGGTGGTCGCGCAGCCGCAGAACATCTTCGAGGCGGTGCCCAGCTCGACGTGCGTCTCGAGGCCGATGACCGGCTCGTACCGGGTCAGCAGCTCGTCGTAGTCGACCAGTCGGTCGCCAGCGGTCACGGCGGTCGTCACTTGCGCTCCTCAGGGGAGGACGGGGTGGCCCGGCCGGTGGCCGGCGGGGTGCGGAAGGCGAGGAGCGCGGCCCCGCCGGTCAGCACCCCGAGGACGATGAAGACGGCGAAGACGGGCCGGCCGCTGGCGGCCCAGCCGACGATCCCGACGACGACGACGAAGACGGTCAGCGCCCAGGCCGCCTTGAGGGCGCCGCTCACGCGGCACCGGCCAGGGCGGGGAGCTCGTCGAGCAGCCGGTGCCCGCGGGCGGCGTCCTGCGCGGCCTCCAGCGCGGCGGCGACCCGGTAGCACCGGTCGTCGGCCAGCGCCGGCGCCATGATCTGCAGGCCGACGGGGAGGCCCTCGGAGAGCCCGCTGGGCACCGAGATGGCCGGCAGCCCGGCGAGGCTCGCCGGCAGCGTGCAGAGGTCGGCGGCGTACATCGCGATCGGGTCGTCGACGCGGGCGCCGAGCGGGAACGCGACGGTCGGCATGGTGGGGCTGACCAGCACGTCGACGTCGGCGAAGCCCGCGGTGAACTCGCGGGTGATCAGCGTGCGGACCTTCTGCGCCTGCCCGTAGTAGGCCTCGTAGTAGCCGCTGGACAGCGCGTAGGTGCCGAGGATGATCCGGCGCTTGACCTCCGGCCCGAACCCCTGCTCGCGGGTGAGCGCCATGACCTCGTCCAGGTCGTGGCTGCCGTCGTCGCCGACCCGCAGGCCGAAGCGCACTCCCTCGTAGCGGGCCAGGTTGGACGACGCCTCGCTGGGCGCGATCAGGTAGTACGCCGGCAGGGCCAGGTCGAACGAGGGGCAGGAGACCTCGACGACGTCGGCGCCCAGGCCGGCGAGCACCTCGACCGCCTCGTGGGTGCGGGCCAGCACGCCGGGGTCGTAGCCGTCGGTGTGGCCGTCCCCGCCGAGCTCCCGGACGACGCCGACGCGGAGGCCGCGCAGGTCGCCGTCCGCACCGCTGCGGGCGGCGTCGGCCAGACCGGCCAGCGGGGCGTCGATGCTGGTGGAGTCGCGCGGGTCGTACCCGCCGATCACCTCGTGCATCAGGGCGGCGTCCAGCACGGTGCGGGCCATCGGACCGGCCTGGTCCAGGCTCGAGGAGAACGCGATGAGGCCGTAGCGGGAGACCGAGCCGTAGGTGGGCTTGTGCCCGACCAGGCCGGTGACCGCGGCGGGCTGCCGGATGGAGCCGCCGGTGTCGGTGCCGATCGCCCACGGGGCGAGGTGCCCGGCGACCGCGGCGCTCGAGCCGCCCGAGGAGCCGCCGGGGATCCGGTCGAGGTCCCAGGGGTTGCGGCTCACCTGGTAGGCGGAGTTCTCGGTGGAGGAGCCCATCGCGAACTCGTCCATGTTGGTCTTGCCGAGCATCACCGTGCCGGCGTCGGCGAGCCGGGTGGCGATGGTGGCGCTGTAGGGCGGCAGCCAGCCCTCGAGGATCTTCGAGCCGCTGGTGGTGGGCACGCCCTCGGTGACGACGAGGTCCTTGAGCGCAACCGGCACGCCGGCCAGCGGGCCGAGGTCGGCGCCGCCGGAGCGGGCCTCGTCGACCGCGGTGGCGGCGGCGAGCGCGGAGTCGTGCTCGACGTGCAGGTAGGCGCCGAGCCGGTCGTCGGCGGCGGAGATCCGGTCCAGGTGCGCCCGGGTCACCTCGGCGGCGCTCACCTCGCCGGTGGTCAGCAGCCGGGACAGCTCGGCGACGTCGACCGTGGTCAGGTCGGTGCGGCTGGTGGTCACGCCTCCTCCTGGAGGATGCGCGGGACGCGGAAGCGGTCGTCCTCGGCGGCGGGCGCACCGGCCAGCACCGCGTCGCGCGGCAGGCTGGGGGTGACCACGTCGGCGCGCAGCACGTTGGTCAGCGGCACGGCGTGCGACATCGGCGGGACGTCGACGACGGCGGCCTCACCGACCCGGGCCACCGCGGCGAGCACCTGGTCGAGCTGGCCGGCGAACTGGTCGAGTTCCTCGTCGGTCACCGCGAGGCGGGACAGCCGGGCGAGGTGCGCCACGTCGTCCCGGGAGATGCTGCTCATGCTCTGCCGTCCATGCTGGGTCAGGACCCTCTTCCGTATCGCTCCAGGACCCTGCCACTGTACGTGGGGGCGGCTGCGGCCCCGATCGCGAGCCGGGGTGGATCCCGGGGCCGCGATGCGAGAGGGTTGCGGCGTTCACGATCGACGTCGATCGGCCGCGCAGCACGGCACCGGAGGGATCCGTGTCCTACCTCTTGCGGCTGGTCGTCCCCGACCGGCCCGGCATCCTCGGCGCGGTCGCGACCGCTCTGGGCACCGCCGGCATCGACATCGTCTCCATCGACGTGCTGGAACGCGGCAACGGGGTGGCGGTCGACGACATCGTCGTCGAGCTGCCCGCCGACCGGGTCGCCGACAGCCTGATCACCGCCGCCACCGCCGTCCCCGGCGTCCAGGTCGAGTCGCTGCGGCCGTTCGCCGGCCCGATGGACACCCACCGCGAGCTCGACCTGCTCGAGGCGCTGGCCCCGGCGGGCTCGGGCACCGCGAAGGTGCTGGCCGCCGAGCTGCCGCGGGTCTTCCGCAGCGGCTGGGCCGTGGTGCTGGCCGGCAGCGGGGACGACGCGACGCTGCTCGCCGCCTCCGACGCGGCCCCGGCGCTGGAGGGCGTGGCGCTGCCCTGGCTGCCGCTGCGGTCGCCGCTGCTGCTGCCCAGCGACGCCGAGTGGGTGCCCCGGCGGTGGCAGGAGATGGCGGTGGAGATGATGGCCGCGCCGCTGGACCCCGAGGGCACCGCGGTGCTGCTCGGCCGCTCCGGCGGGCCGGCGTTCCGCCGCTCGGAGCTGCTGCGGCTGGCCCACCTGACCGGCCTGGCCGCGACCGTGGCGCGGCTGCCCCCGGCCTGACGAAGGACCCCGCTGCCCCCCACCGCTCGCGCGCTCGCGGCGGGCCCCTGCAGCGGGGCCGTCACGCTCCGGTGGCCTCCGCGGCCTGGGTGCCGTCGCCGATGGTGGCGACCGCGCGGGCGGCGTCCGGGCCCTGCTCCAACAGCACCGCGAAGCCGTCGTCGTCCAGGACCGGGGCCTTGACCGCGACGGCCTTGTCGTACTTGCTGCCGGGGTCGGCGCCGACGACGACGAAGCCGGTCTTCTTCGACACCGAGCCGGTCACCTTGCCGCCGCGCTCCTGGATGGCGGCGATGGCGGTGTCCCGGCTGTGGTCGCGCAGCGACCCGGTGACGACCACGGTGACGCCGGTGAGCGGGCCGGGGCCGTCGTCGGACTCGGGGTCGGCCATCCGGACGCCGGCGGCCCGCCACTTCGCGACGACGTCGCGGTGCCAGTCGACGGCGAACCAGTCGCGGACGGCGGCGGCGATGGTGGGCCCGACGCCCTCGGCCGCGGCGAGCTCGTCCTCGCCGGCCTCCTGGAGCCGGTCGAGGGAGCGGAACTCCCGGGCCAGGGCCTGCGCGGCGGTGGGGCCGACGTGCCGGATGGACAGCGCGACGAGGACCCGCCACAGCGGGACGTCCTTGCGCGTCTGCAGGTTGGCGAGCAGCTTCTGGCCGTTCGCCGAGAGGGTGCCGTCCTTCTTGGTGAAGAAGTCGGTGCGGCGCAGGGCCTCCTCGTCGAGGGAGAAGACGTCGCCCTCGTCGGTGAGCAGCGAGCTCTGCAGCAGCGCGACGGCGGCCTCGTAGCCGAGCACCTCGATGTCGAAGGCGCCGCGGCCGGCGACGTGGAAGACGCGCTCGCGGAGCTGGGCGGGGCAGGACCGGGCGTTCGGGCAGCGGATGTCGGCGTCGCCCTCCTTCTCCGGCCGCAGCTCGGTGCCGCACTCGGGGCAGTGCGTGGGCATCACGAACTCGCGCTCGTCGCCGGTGCGGGCCGCGGCGACCGGGCCGAGGACCTCGGGGATGACGTCGCCGGCCTTGCGGATGACGACGGTGTCGCCGATCAGCACGCCCTTGCGCTTGACCTCGCTGGCGTTGTGCAGGGTGGCCAGCTGGACGGTGGAGCCGGCGACCTTGACCGGCTCCATGTAGGCGAAGGGCGTGACCCGGCCGGTGCGGCCGACGTTCACCCGGATGTCCAGGAGCGTGGTGGTCGCCTCCTCCGGGGGGTACTTGAAGGCGATGGCCCAGCGGGGGGCGCGGCTGGTCGAGCCGAGCCGGCGCTGCAGGGAGACCTGGTCGACCTTGACGACGACGCCGTCGATCTCGTGCTCGACGGAGTGCCGCTGCTCGCGGTACCGCTCGATGTAGGCCCAGACGCCCTCGAGGTCGTCGACGACCTCGTAGCGCGAGCTGACCGGGAGGCCCCAGGCGGCGAGCTGCTCGTAGGCGTCGGACTGGCGCTGCGGCTCGAAGCCGCGCCGGGCGCCGATGCCGTGCACGACCATGCTGAGCGGGCGCTTGGCGGTCTCCCGCGCGTCCTTCTGGCGCAGCGAGCCGGCGGCGGCGTTGCGCGGGTTGGCGAAGGGGGCCTTGCCGGCCTCCACGAGCCCGGCGTTGACGTCGGCGAAGGCGGCGACCGGGAAGTAGACCTCGCCGCGGACCTCGAGGAACTCCGGGACGTCGTCGCCGGCGAGCTGCTGCGGGACGACCGCCAGGGTGCGCACGTTGGCGGTGACGTCCTCACCGGTGACCCCGTCGCCGCGGGTGGCGGCGCCGACCAGCCGGCCCTTCTCGTAGACCAGGTCGATGGCCAGGCCGTCGACCTTGAGCTCGCAGAGGTAGCCGGCGCCGGCGGCCCCGTCGCGCTCGGCGCGGGCGGCCCAGGCGGAGAGCTCGTCGGAGGAGAAGGCGTTGTCCAGGCTCTGCATCCGCTCCGGGTGGGTGACCGGGGCGAAGGTGGCGCCGAAGCCGCCGTTGACCTTCTGGCTGGGCGACTCGGGGGTGACCAGCGCGGGGTGCGCGGCCTCGAGCTGCTCGAGCTCGCCCATCAGCTCGTCGTACTGCCCGTCGCTGACCAGCGGGGCGTCCTGGACGTAGTAGGCGAAGGCGTAGCGGTCGAGCTCCTCGGACAGGTCCCGGTGCCGGGTGCGCGCGTCGTCGGGGACCTCCGTGAGGTCCTCCCGGTCGACCGCGGCCTCGACCGCCGGCTGGCCCGGCCCGTCGACCGCTTCCTGCTCCACCTCTGCCTCGGTGCTCACGCTGCAGACCGTAACCGCCGGTGCCGACGGGAAACCGGCATGCGGACGCCGTCCCCCTCCGGGGTGGCACGCCGGCGTCGGTCAGCGCAGGGCTCTGTCGACGACGCACGTCCGGGCACGCGTCGTCGGGGACGCGTGCCGGGTGGCGCATGCCATGGGTGCGGCCGGCCGCTCAGACGAGCAGCGGTGTCCCGATCAGGATCTCGGTGCCGTCGGGTCGCCAGGTCCTCCATCGCCCGCCGGGATCTCGCTGGACGCGGAAGCCGTGGTGGACCTTCGTGTGGTGCCGCTCGCAGAGCAGTCCTGAGTTGGCCAGGCTCGTCTCACCGCCGTGCAGCCAGTGCACGAGGTGGTGGACGTCGCACCACCAGTGCGGGGCACCGCAGCCGGCGAACACGCAGCTCTGATCTCGCCGGACGACGGCCTTGCGGAGGCCCGGGGTGACCACCCGGTGGTCCCGGCCCAGGTGCAGCGGCACCCCGTCGGGGCTCATCACGATGCGCGAGATGCTGCCATCGCAGGCCAGCCACCGCGCCCGGGCCGCCGAGACCTGCGCACCGAACCCGGTCCGGGCCGCGCCCGGGCCGGTGCTCTGGTCGACGGCGTCGTCCAGGTCGAGCCCGAGCACCACGTGCGGCTTGACCGTCCGCAACGTCGGCAGGCTCCCGGCGGCGAGCTGGTTGTCACACAACTGGACCAGGGCGTCGGCGTTCTGCTGCGCCCGGGTGCGGTCATCCCCCAGCGGCCGGTTCGCCTGCACGATCGACTCGATCGCCGCCTGCACCTTCTCCCCACCTACGGCGTCCAGGTCGAACCGGCCACTGACGCTGCCGTCGGCATGCCGGGCGATCGACAACCGGCGCCCCTCGGTGGGGTCCGGCTCCACACCGTCAGGGTCGAGGGCTTCCAGGTAGTGGTGGACGGCCTGGCCCAGCCGCTCGTGCGCCGGCCCTTGCGCGACCTCGGTCAGCGCCTGGTCGACGGCACCAAGGTCTACTTCCTGCGCCTCGGCCGCTGCCCGTTCCGCCTCGCCCGCGATCGGGGCGATCGTCGCCACCTGAGCAGCGGTCAGCGCGCCGTCGGCGAATGCCGCCGCCGTGGCCGGCAGGTGCTCCAACGCTCGACCGGTCCGCACCACCCGCGCCGCCTCAGCCGTCGAGAGGTGGGCGTGCCCGCGCAGCCAGGCGGCCATGGACTTCAACCCGTCGTGCTCTGCCGCCCCGGTCAGTTCGCACTGCCGGACCGTGCGAGCGACCTCGGCGGCGATCCGGTTCTGCAGCACCAGCAACGGACCCAGCCGCTCCAGAAGCGCGGGACCGAACAGATGGGTCAGGTCTTCCGCCGCGAGGGCGTCCACGGCCGACTGCAGCTCGCCCACGACACCTCCCGATTGCTTCGAACACCTGTACGGATCTTAGCGCGTCAGGTGCGACACGACCAGCTGTATCCGCAGGTCAGAGGCCTGTCCACAGATTTTGCGGAGCTCTTGACAGGCCGCTCCAAAGCGCGACGAAACCGAGATGCGGCCCCCGCGATGCTCGGCCCGTGGACCCACAACTGCTCGCAGCCCAGATCCCCGTGCTCGACGACCGCCGCGCCACGGGAGCCCCGCTGCCGGCCGACATCTGGGCGTGCAGCTGAGACGACGACCCCACCACCGCCACCGCCACCGCCACCGCCACCACAGTGCTGTGGAGCGACGGCGTCAGCAGGGCGGGCGTCCAGGTGCGCCCGGGCGCCGCCGTCGCCGACCAGGTGGTGAAGGTGACCGACCAGGTGCAGGGGGTGGGCGGTCGAGGAACTCGGCAGCACCGACCGGACCAACTGGCCACCCCACCCGCGGGACGGGCTCCCCGTCGGCCGAGGAGGACCCTCGGTCGACCGGTCACTCCGGCAGCAGGTACTTGGCCGCCTCGCGGACGTGCGCCATCGCCGTCCGGGCGTACGCCGGGCCGGCACCGGCCAGACCGCACGCCGGGGTGAGCGTGACGGCCGTGTGCAGCTGCTCCGCGGGGAAGCCGAGCTCCCGCCACCAGGCGCCCAGCCGGCTGGCGGTCGCCTTGGCCGGCGGCAGGGTCGCGTCGGTGCCCGGGACGACGCCGACGAACAGGTGCGTGCCGGCCTCCACCGCGGCGCCGACGGCGTCCAGGTCCTGCACCGTGCCCAGGTCGAAGGAGAGCGCCGCGGCGCCGGCGGCGCGGAAGAGGTCCAGCGGCGCGCGCTGGGCGCAGCAGTGCACGACCACCGGCGCGGGCACCCGGCCGACCAGCTGGCTGAGCTGCTCCTCGACGACGTGCGCCTCCACCTCGGGCAGCTTGCCGAAGCCGCTCACCGTGGGCAGCCCGCCGATCAGCACTGCGGGCACGGACGGCTCGTCGAGCTGGACGACGACCTGGGCGCCCGGCACCCGCGCGCGGACGTCGGCGACGTGCGCCGCGATCCCCTCGGCGAGCGACTGCGCCAGGTCCCGCCGTGCGCCGGGGTCGACGACCGCCCGGTCGCCCCGGGTGCGCTCGAGCCCGGCCGCCAGCGTCCACGGCCCGGCCACCTGGAGCTTGAGCGGGCCGGTGTAGCGCTCGGCCACCTCGAAGAGCGCGTCGACGTCCCGCGCCACCATCGCCCGGGCCCGGCGCAGGTCGGCGCCCGGCCGCGACACCAGCCGCCAGCCGGCCGGGGTGAGGTCGACGTAGAGGTCGACCAGCAGGGCGGCGGTGCGGCCGATCATGTCCGCGCCCGCCCCCCGCCCCGGCAGCTCGGGCAGGTGCGGGAAGTCCGGCAGCTCGCCGGTCACCAGCCGCACCGCCTCGACCGGGTCGGTGCCGGGCAGCGACCCCACGCCGGAGGCCGGTCCCCACGCGGTGGGCACCGGCGTCACGGCGCCGTCAGGCTGCTGGTCCGGAGCGTGCGGGCCGGCGGAGGAACCGGGTCCTTCGTCAGTCGGCGAGGCCACGGCGACGACGGTAGCCCGCTGCCGTCAGCACGACGCCGGCCGCCGTCAGCAGACCGCCCAGGGCGAGCGTCTCGGTCACCGGCGCCCCGGTGTAGGCCAGCGTCGGAGGCCGTCCCCCGCTGCCGGCACGCGGGCCGCTCGCGACCGGCCGGTTGCCGCCGGAGCCGCTGCGCGGAGCGCTCGCGACCGGCCGGGTGCCGCCCGAGCCACCCGGTCGGACGACGTTGCCGCCGGCCTGGCCACCACCGGGAGCAGGCGCCGCGGTCGGCGGCGAGGGCGGCGTGGCGGGCGGCGGGGGCGTCGTCGTGGTGCTCCCCGGCGTGCACGGCCCGGCACCCGAGCCGTCGTCGTCGTAGCTGTTGGCCGGGTCGAGCGAGACCGCGCGGTCCAGCGCGGGCGGGCTCACCGGGGAGTTCGCCTGGAGGTAGGCGTTGAAGGCGTCGACGTCGTTGCCCCCGGTGACCACCGCCGCCCCGGCCGCCCGGCCGTCGACGAAGGCGGTGAAGCTGTCGCCGCCGCCGGTGAGGAAGGAGTTGGCCGCCACCAGGTAGGTCGCCGCCGGGTCGAGCGGCGCACCGCCGACGAGGACCGTCGCGGGGTCGACCCGGTCACCGGCCGGCCGGGCCGGGTCGAACCGGTAGGTCAGCCCGGCGACCGACAGCTGCAGGAAGCTGGCGGACCCGCTGCGCACGGCCCACTGCTGCTCCAGCACCTGCTCGATGCCGGCCCCGGTCAGCGCGACGGTGTTCACCGTGTTGCTGAACGGCTGGACGGCGAAGGTCTCCGCGTAGGTGACCGTGCCGTCGGGGTCGGCCGGACCGGTCGACAGGCAGTTGAGGTCGGCCCGGAGACCGCCGGGGTTCATGAAGGCCACGTCGACGTCGGCCCCGCCGAGGCTCGGGGTGGCCCGGGCGTAGGCGAGCTGCGCGTCGGCGACGAGGTTGCCCAGCGCCGACTCGGAGTCCCGCGCCGCGGTACCGCCCCGGTAGGCGCGGTCCAGGTCGGCGGTCTGCGTGCCGACCGCGACACCGCCCTCGACGGCGGCCCGGCCCTCCCAGTAGGTGACGATCGCCTGCACGGCGGCGTCCGGCGCGGTGCGGCGGACCGGCACGTTGGTCGCGGTCGACAGCGCCCGGTCGACGTCGCCGCTGGCCGTCAGCGTGAGCCGGATGTCGGTGAGCGCCTTGCCGTAGAAGCCGGCCTGGGTCACCAGTCGCGGGTTGCCGGCGGGGTCGGTGAGCGTGCAGTCGTAGGGCACGTGGGTGTGCGCGCTGATGAGGACGTCGACCGCGGCGTCGACCTCGGCGTTGATCGTGCCGATCGGCGTCCCGGCCAGGTCGCCGGCACAGCCGTCGACGCTGCCGCCGGCCGTCTGGGTGCCGCCCTCGTGGACCATCACCGCGATCGCCTCGACGCCCTGCGCCTGCAGCTCGGCGGCGTACGCGTTGATCGTGTCGGCCTCGTCCTCGAACGTCAGCCCGGCGATCCCCTCGGGGCTGACGATGTTCGGGGTGTCGTCGGTGACGACGCCGATCAGGCCGATCTCGTTGCCCGCGGCATCGGTGACCACCTCGTAGGGCGGCAGCACCGGCTCGCCGTCGCCGCCGACGACGTTGGCCGCCAGGTAGGGGAACTGCGCGCCCGCGAAGGGCGCGCCGGTGCTGTCGGTGAAGCAGCCGGTCTCCTCGGGGACGACGCCCTCGCAGGCGGTCACCGTGCCACCGTGGTCGGCCTCGTGCTCGTCGGTCGCGGCAGAGATGCGCTGCAGCTCGGTGAAGCCCCGGTCGAACTCGTGGTTGCCCACCGAGGAGTAGTCGAGCCCGAGCGCGTTGAGCACCTCGATCGTCGGCTCGTCCCTGAAGACGCTGGAGTTGAACGGCGAGGCGCTGACCAGGTCGCCCGCGCCGACGAAGAACGAGCTGTCGGCCGGACCGGCGAAGGCGGCCCGCAGCTCGGCCAGCGTCGTCGCGATGTTCGCCGCCCCGCCGACGGTCTCGCTGACGTCGTCGGCGGTGCCGAAGACGGCGTCGGGACCGGCGCTGGTGACGAGGCTGCCGTCACCGCCGGGCTGCGGGCTGATCCGCCCGTGGAAGTCGTTCATCGCGACCAGCTGGACGACGTCGCCCGCGGCCGCTGCGGCGACCGGCGCCTCGACGGCCGGGACGGTCGCCGCACCGGCGGTCGGCGGCGCTGCCGGGACGGCGGCCTCCGGCGCCGGCTCGGCCGCCTCCGTCGCCGGGACGGCCGCCGGCGCGTCCACCGCAGCCGCGGCCCCGTCAGCCGGCTCCCCCGCGACCGGCTCCCCCGCGACCGGCTCCCCCGCGACCGGCTCCGCAGCGACGTCCGGGCCGTCGGCGTCCGGGTCGTCCCCGGCGTCCGGGTCGTCCCCGGCGTCCGGGTCGTCCGCGTCGTCGACGTCCGACACCGGGGCGTCCGGGGCGGCCGGCTCCGTGACGGACGGCGCCACCGGGTCCTCCGGCGCCGCCAGCGCCACCGTCGGCAGGCCGAGCACGGCGGTCGAGGCGACCGCGAGGACGGCGAGGGAGAGGCGCGTTCGACGCACGTTGTCCTCCACGGGACAGCCGAGGACGGACCACCCGTCGGGCGGCCCGGACAGCCGGGGTGCTGCGCGGCGGGACCGGCCTGGACCGGACCGTTCCGTCACCCGAAGCTAGCCGCTCGCCGTCACTCCGCCAAGAGCGGGCCGGAACTCGCCCCGTGCCGTTCACCGGCGCGCCAGACGGTGCCCTGGCCGAGCACCCGGTCGCCCCGCTCGGCGTCCGGCGCGTAGAGCACGGCCGACTGCCCCGGCGCCACCCCGCGCTGCCGCGAGCCGAGGGTGATGCGCAGCCCGCCGTCCTCGGCCGCCGCGACCTCGCACGGCACTGCGGCACCGTGCGCCCGCAGCTGGACGGTGGCGCTGAACGGCAGCTCGGGCACCGGCCCGGCCCAGCTGGGGGCGCCGGTGAGCACCTCGTCGACCTCGGCCTGCTCGGCGGTGCCGATGGTGACGGTGCGGCTGACCGGCTCGATGCCCAGCACGTACCGCGGCCGCTGGTCGCCTGCGGTGACGCCGAGGCCGCGTCGCTGCCCGATGGTGAACCCGTACGCGCCTGCGTGCGTGCCCACGGTGGCCCCGGTGGCGGCGTCGACCACCGGGCCGGGCTGCTCGCCCAACCGGCGGGCGAGGAAGCCGCGGGTGTCGCCGTCGGGGATGAAGCAGATGTCGTGCGAGTCGGGCTTGGTGGCCACCGCGTAGCCCCGCTCGGCGGCCAGCTCGCGCACCCGGTCCTTGGTCATCGAGCCCAGCGGGAACACCGCCCCGGCCAGCTGCTCGGCGGTCAGCACGCCCAGCACGTAGGACTGGTCCTTGGCCGCGTCGACCGAGCGGCGCAGCTCGCCGTCGGCCAGCCGGGCGTGGTGCCCGGTGACGACGGCGTCGAAGCCCAGCGCCCGGGCCCGGTCCAGCACCGCGGAGAACTTGATCTTCTCGTTGCAGCGCAGGCACGGGTTGGGCGTGCGGCCGGCGGCGTACTCGGCGACGAAGTCCTCGACGACGTCGTCGGCGAACCGGTCGGCGAGGTCCCAGACGTAGAACGGGATGCCGAGCTCGTCGGCGACCCGGCGGGCGTCGTGCGCGTCCTCGACGCTGCAGCACCCGCGGGCGCCGCTGCGCAGCGCCTGCCGGTCCGGCGACAGGGCCAGGTGGACGCCGGTCACGTCGTGCCCGGCCTCGACGGCCAGCGCGGCGGCGACGGCCGAGTCCACTCCCCCGCTCATGGCGGCGATCAGGCGCATCTCAGCGCCCGCCCATGCCGGCCCGGCGGGCCCGCTCGACCACCGGGGCGATGACCTCGAGGAGCGCGTCGACGTCGGCGTCGGTCGAGGTGTGGCCGAGGCTGAACCGCAGCGAGCTGCGGGCCCGGGCGGGCTCGGCGCCGGCGGCCAGCAGCACGTGGCTGGGGCGGGCCACGCCGGCGCTGCAGGCCGAGCCGGTGGAGCACTCGATGCCGCGGGCGTCGAGCAGCATGAGCAGCGCATCGCCCTCGGCGCCGGGGAAGGACAGGTGCGCGTTGCCCGGCAGCCGCCCCGGCCCACCGGCGACCACGTCGTCCAGGGCGGGGCCGTTGAGCTGGGCGTCGGGCACCTGCGCCACCACGCCGGCCACCAGCCGGTCGCGCAGGGCGCTGACCCGTGCCGCGCGCTCGACCCGCTCGTCGACGGCGCTCTGCGTGGCGGCCGCGAGGCCGACGATCGCCGCGACGTCCAGCGTGCCCGAGCGGACGTCGCGCTCCTGGCCGCCGCCGTGCAGCAGCGGGGTGCACTCGGCGTCCCGGCGCAGCAGCAGCGCGCCGGCGCCCATCGGACCGCCGAGCTTGTGGCCGGTCATCGTCAGGGCGTCGACACCGCTCGCGGCGAAGTCGACCGGCAGCACGCCGATGGCCTGGACGGCGTCGGTGTGCAGCGGCACCCCGACCTCGTGGGCGACCTCGGCGAGCGCGGCGAGGTCGCTGACGGCGCCGATCTCGTTGTTGGCCCACATGACGCTGGCGACCGCGACGTCGGTGCCGTCACCGAGCGCGTCGGCCAGGGCCGCCGGGCTGATCCGGCCGCTCGGCTCGACGTGCAGCCAGGTGACGTCGGCGTCGTCGTGCTTCTCCAGCCACTCGACGCTGTCGAGCACCGCGTGGTGCTCGGCCGGGCTGGCGACGATCCGTCGGCGCCGCTGGTCGGCGGCCCGCCGCGCCCAGTACAGGCCCTTGACGGCGAGGTTGTCGCCCTCGGTGCCGCCGCCGGTGAACAGCACCTCGGACGGGCGGGCGCCCAGCGCCGCGGCCAGCCGCTCCCGGGACTGCTCGGCGACCCGCCGCGCCTCCCGGCCGCTGGCGTGCAGCGAGGAGGCGTTGCCGACCCGCGCCAGCTGCTCGGTCATCGCCGCGAGGGCGGACGGCAGCATCGGCGTGGTGGCGGCGTGGTCCAGGTACGTCATGGCCCCGCCAGGGTAGTCGCGCCGGCCGGGCGGGTCGGCGGGACGACCGGGGCGGCCGCCCGGGGCGCGACCACCGCACCCACGACGGCCAGCACGGCGTACCCGGCGGCCACCGCGACCACGACGGCGCGGAACGGCAGCAGGTCCGCCGCCGCGGCCGCGACCAGCACCCCGGTGAGGCCGATGCACAGCGCCGACGCCGTCACGTCGGCGACGTTGAGCGCGGCGGAGTCGGCCCCCCGACGGTGCTCCGGCGACTGCGCCAGCAGCAGCACCCCGACGCTCGGCATGCCCAGCCCCATGCCCAGCCCGGCCACCGCCCACGTCAGGTAGGCCGGCCACCCGCCGACACCGGGGACTGCGATCACCGCGGTGCCCACCAGCCCGGCCGCGAGCAGCACGAACCCCAGCCGCAGCAGCCACACCCGGGAGGCCCCCGGCAGCCGGCCCTGCAGCTGGGAGGCGGTCGCCCAGCCGACCGCACCGGCGGTCAGCGGGATGCCGGCCGCCGTCGGGCTGTAGCCGTGCACCGCGCCGAGGGTCAGCGGCAGCAGCGCGTCCATGCCGAAGAAGGAGCCGGCCAGCAGGCCGCGGGCCGCCACCACGGTGGGCAGCCCGCGCCCGGCCCGCACGGTCCGCCGCGGCAGCAGCGGCCGCAGGCCGACCACCAGCGCGACCAGCCCGACGACGGCGAGACCGGCGCCGAGCAGGTCCAGCCGCTGACCGGCGTACTGCAGCGCACCCACGCCGGCGCCGGCGAGCACGGCCCACCAGCGGCGGGCGACCCGGGCCGGCGGCGGGTCCGCCGGCACGGTGAGGGACCGCAGCGCGGGCAGCACGAGCGTGAGCCCGGCCAGCACCAGCGGCAGCAGGGCGAGGAAGACCCAGCGCCAGCCGACCGACGTGGTCAGCGCGCCGGCGACGAGCGGTCCGATCAGCGCCGGCAGCACCCAGGCCGCGGCGGTGGCGCCGAAGAGCCGGGGCCGCAGCCCGGCGTCGTAGGCCTGCCCGACGACCACGTAGATGGCCACCGAGATCAGCCCGCCGCCGAAGCCCTGCACCGCGCGACCGGCGACGAACAGCGCCATGTCCGCCGCGACCCCGCAGGCCAGCAGCCCGGCCGCGAAGATGCCGACGCCCCAGAGCAGCCCGGCGCGGGCGCCCTGCCGGTCGCCGACGTCGCCGCCGACCACCATGCCCACCACCTGGGCGACCAGGAAGGCGGTGAACGGCCAGCCGAACCAGCGCAGCCCGTCGAGCTCGCCGACCGCCGTGGGCATCGCCGTGGCGACCGCCATCGACTCGAAGGCGACCAGGGTGATCAGCAGCAGCAGGCCGACGGTGGTCAGCCGGTGCCGCGCGTCCAGCAGCCCCGGCGTCCCTGGTCCTCCCACCCCGGGCGCAACCCGCACCCCGGCCCGTCCCTTCCCGACCCGCCGGGACGCGCCGAGCGCCGGCCCCCGCAGGGACCGGCGCTCCGTGCAACCGTCTGCACCGGCCTCGCTCAGAGGCTCACCCCGAGCTTGCGAGGGGTGAGGAGAGCGAGGTCCTTCATCTCCGGGCCGTGATCTGCTCGGTCGCGGCCGGGACGACGGTGTTCAGGTCGCCGACGACGCCGAAGTCGGCGAGCTCGAAGATCGGCGCCTCCGGGTCCTTGTTGACCGCGACGATGGTCTTGGAGGTCTGCATGCCGGCCCGGTGCTGGATGGCCCCGGAGATGCCGACGGCGATGTACAGCTGCGGGGAGACGGTCTTGCCGGTCTGCCCGACCTGGAAGGAGTGCGGGTAGAAGCCGGAGTCCACCGCCGCCCGCGAGGCACCCACCGCGGCGCCGAGGGAGTCCGCCAGGCTCTCGATGATCGCGAAGTTCTCTGCGCTGGCCACGCCGCGCCCGCCGGACACCACGATCGAGGCCTCGGTGAGCTCGGGGCGCGAGGACTTCTGCTCCACCACCCGGTCGGTCACCTTGGTGACCCTGGCGGCGTCGGAGAGGGTGACCTGCACGGTCTCCTGCTCCGCCGCGCCGGGGGCCGGCTCGGGGGTGACCGAGTTGCCGCGCAGCGTGTAGATCGGGGTGCCGACCGTCACCTGGGAGTGCACGATCGTCGCCCCGGCGAACGCCACCTGGGTGGCGGTGCCGTCGGCGCGGATCTCGGTGACGTCGGTCAGGAACCCGGAACCGGTCTTGATCGCCAGCCGGCCGGCGATCTCCTTGCCCTCCGGGGAAGAGGGGATGACCACCGCAGCCGGGGACTTCTCGCGGACGAGCTGCGCCAGCACCTCCGCCTTGGGGGCCACGAGGTACGCCTCCACCTCGTCGGACTCGGCGACGTAGACCTTCGCCGCGCCGTACTCCGCGAGGGCGTCCTGCAGCCCGGCGGCGGTGCCGGGGGCACCGATGACGACCGCGGACGGTTCGCCGAGCGCGCGGGCGGCGGTCAGCGCCTCGAGCGTCGTCTTGCGCGGCACTGAGCCACCCGACGCACTGGCGGCGGGGTTGAGCTCGACCAGGACCAGGACCTCTGCCATGTCTGCGTCTCCTCGACTGTCCGGGTCAGACGATCTTCTGGGCGGCCAGGTAACCGACGAGCTTCTCGGCGCCGTCGCCCTCGTCGGGGACCTTGACGCCCTCGCCCTTGGGCGGGCGGCCGGCGAAGTCGACGACCTTGCTCGTGGCGGTGGCCAGGCCCACCGTGGCCGGGTCGATGCCCAGGTCGGCCAGGGTCAGGGTCTGCACCGGCTTCTTCTTCGCCGCCATGATCCCCTTGAACGAGGGGTAGCGGGGCTCGTTGATGGTGTCCCAGGTGGAGACGATCGCCGGGAGCGGCGCCTCGACCTCCCAGTACCCGCCATCGGTCTGCCGCTCGATCTTCGCCATCCCACCCTCGACGGTGAGCTTGCGCGCGCCCGACAGCTGGGGCAGGCCCAGCCGCTCGGCCAGCAGCGCCGGCATCACCGACAGCTGTGCATCGGTGGCCTCCGCGCCGCACAGCACCAGGTCGTACTCCAGCGTGCCCAGCGCCGCGGCGATGACCGCGGAGGTCTGCACCGCGCACGAGCCGTGGATCGCCGGGTCGGACACGTGCACCGCCTTGTCCGCACCCATCGACAGGGCCTTGCGGATGGCGTCGGTGGCGGTGTCGGGGCCGACGGTCAGGATGGTGACCTCACCGCCGTGGGCCTCCTTGACCGTCAGCGCCTCCTCGATGGCGTACTCGTCCATCTCGTTGATCACGTTGTCGGCGGTGGCCCGCGCGACGGTGTTGTCCGACGGGTCCAGCTTCCGCTCGCTGCCGGAGTCGGGGACCTGCTTGACCAGAACGACGATGTTCATCGTCAGACCATCCTCCGTGTCGTCTCGTGGCACGGGCGGAGCCCGCCTCGCTGCCGATCATCGAGGTTACTTCCGGGTAACACCCGGCGTGCAGGGCGGGTGCCGGTGAGCCCGGTCACGTCCCGGACGGCCACTCCCCGGAGCGGGTGAAGGCTGCCAGCGTGGCGGCGTGCGGTGCCAGGTCGAGGCCCTGCGCGGCCACCCAGGCGTCGTCGTAGTAGGTGCAGGCGTACCGCTCGCCGCCGTCGCAGAGCAGCGTGACGACGCTGCCGGTGCGCCCGGCCGCCCGCATCTCGGCGATCAGGGTGAAGGCGCCCCACAGGTTCGTGCCGGTGGAGCCGCCCGCCCGCCGGCCGGTCACCCGCTCCAGGTGCCGCATCGCGGCCAGCGACGCGGCGTCGGGCACGCACACCATCCGGTCGACGATGGTCGGCACGAACGACGGCTCGACCCGCGGCCGGCCGATGCCCTCGATCCGCGAGCCCCGGCCGGTGGTCGCCGGGTCGCCGTCCCGCCAGCCCGGGAAGAACGCCGAGCCCTCCGGGTCGACGACCGCGAGCCGGGTGGGCAGCCGGCGGTAGCGCAGGTACCGGCCGATCGTCGCGCTGGTGCCGCCGGTGCCGGCGCCGACGACGACCCACTCCGGCACCGGGTGGCGCTCCCGGGCGAGCTGGTCGAACACCGACTCGGCGATGTTGTTGTTGCCCCGCCAGTCGGTGGCCCGCTCGGCGTTGGTGAACTGGTCCAGGTAGTGCCCGCCGGTCTCGGCGGCGATCCGCCGGGCCTCGTCGTAGACGCTGCCGGCGTCGGCCACCAGGTGGCAGCGCCCGCCGTGGAACTCGATCAGCGCGATCTTCTCGGCGCTGGTCGTCGCCGGCATCACCGCGACGAAGGGCAGCCCGAGCATCCGGGCGAAGTAGGCCTCGCTGACGGCGGTCGACCCGCTCGAGGCCTCCACCACGGTGCTGCCCTCGCGCAGCTGCCCCGAGCACAGCGCGTAGAGGAACAGCGAGCGCGCCAGCCGGTGTTTGAGGCTGCCGGTCGGGTGGGTCGACTCGTCCTTGAGGTACAGGTCGATGCCCCACTCGGCGGGCAGCGGGTAGACCAGCAGGTGGGTGTCGGCGGACCGGTGGGCGTCGGCCTCGACGAGCGCGACCGCCCGCTCCAGCCAGGCCCGGCCACCGGGGTCGGAACGGTCCAGGTCGGCGGTCACCCGGACATGCTCCCCCACCGGCCCCAACGACCTCACCGGCCGGTGAAGGTCGCCTTGCCGGGCCCGCGCTCGAGGAAGGAGGCCATGCCGGTGCGCTGGTCCTCGGTGTCGAACAGCTCGGCGAACAGCCGGCTCTCCAGCTGCAGGCCGGCGTCCAGCGGACCGTCCAGCCCCTCGTCGATCGCGCGCTTGGCGGCGGCCAGGGCCAGCGGCGGGCCGGCGGCGAACTTCCGGGCCATCGCGACCGCGGTCGGGTACACCTCGTCGTCGGGGACGACGGCGTCGGCCAGGCCCAGCTCCAGCGCCTCCTCCGCGCCGACGTGCCGGCCGGTGAAGACGAGGTCCTTGGCCTTGGCCGGGCCCACCAGCCGGGCCAGCCGCTGGGTGCCGCCGGCGCCGGGGATGACGCCGAGCAGGATCTCCGGCTGGCCGATCTTGGCGTTGGTGCCCAGCAGGCGGAAGTCGGCGCACAGCGCCAGCTCGTAGCCGCCGCCCAGCGCGTAGCCGGTGACCGCGGCGATGACCGGCTTGGGGATGCGCGCGACGGCGGTGAACGAGGTGGTCAGCTCCCGGCCCCAGTCGACCATCTCCGCGCCGGACAGCCGGGACATCGTCTTGATGTCCGCCCCGGCGGCGAACACCCGCTCCCCGCCGTAGAGCACGACGGCCCGCACGGCGTCGTCGCCGGCGGCCTGCTCGGCGGCGGCCCGCACCTCGAGGTGGAGCTGCTCGTCGATCGCGTTCATCTTCGGGCGGTCGAGCCGGATCGTGCCGACCCCGTCCTCGACCTGCAGGGTGACGAACTCGGGCGTTGCCATGCCGGGCCTCCGGGGGATCGGGGTGGGACGTCGGTGTCCCGCGGCGACCCTAAGCGGCGCGGCGGGCGCTGAACCGGCCGCGCTCGCGCTGGACCTCAAGCGGGACGCCGAACGCGTCGGACAGCAGCGGTGCGGTGAGCACCTCGTCGGCCGGCCCCGCGGCCACCACCTCGCCGGCCCGCAGCAGCAGCGCGTGGGTGTACGCCGGCGGGATCTCCTCGACGTGGTGGGTGACCAGCACCTGGGCCGGCGCGTACCGGTCGCGGGCGAGGTCCGAGAGCCGGGCGACCAGGTCCTCGCGCCCGCCCAGGTCCAGGCCGGCGCCGGGCTCGTCGAGCAGCAGCAGCTCCGGGTCGGTCATCAGCGCGCGGGCGATCTGGGTGCGCTTGCGCTCCCCCTCGGACAGCGTGCCGAACGGGCGGTGCGCCATCCGCGCCACGCCCCACTGCTGCATGAGCACCGCTGCGCGGGTCAGGTCGTGGACGTCGTAGCGCTCCCGCCACCGGCCGACGACGGCGTACCCGGCGCTGACCACGATGTCGCCGACCCGCTCACCGGGCGCGATCCGCTGGGCCAGCGCGGCGCTGGTCAGCCCGATCCGCGGCCGCAGCTCGAACACGTCGACCGCGCCGAGGGTCTCCCCCAGGATCGTGACCGTGCCCCGGGTCGGGTGCATCTGCGCCGACGCCAGCTGGAGCAGCGTCGTCTTGCCCGCCCCGTTGGGGCCGAGCAGCACCCAGCGCTCGTCGGGGCGGACGGTCCAGTCGACGCCACGGAGCAGGTGCGCCTCGCCCCGGACGACGTCCACACCGCGGATCTCGACGACCGGCTCTGTCCACACGCCGCCCATCCAACCAACCCGCCGCGCGTCCCGGGCGCCGGGCTGCGGGACGGCGCGCCGCCGGTCGGGCACGATGCCCTCGGTGCGCGAGCTCGCGAGCGCACCCAGGTGCACAGCGACGCCGGACACGGGTCCGACGAGCGCCGGCGAGGAGGACACGTGGACCCATCGAGGAGCATCCGGCCGGTCGAGGTGTGGCCCGGGCACGCGGCACCCCTGGGCGCCCACTGGGACGGCACCGGCACGAACTTCGCGCTCTGGTCGGCCGGCGCCTCCGCCGTCGACCTGTGCCTGTTCGACGCCGACGGCACCGAGCACCGGGAGCGGCTGCGGGAGACGACGCACCAGGTCTGGCACGGCCGGCTGCCCGGCATCGGCCCCGGCCAGCGGTACGGCTACCGGGTGCACGGCCCGTACGACCCGGCGTCGGGGGCGCGGTACAACCCGGCCAAGCTGCTGCTGGACCCCTACGCCCGCGCGGTGGACGGCGAGCTGGTGCTCGACGACGCGCTCTTCGGCTCGGTCCCGCACGACCCGGGCGCGGCCGACCCCGCCGACTCCGCGCCGTTCGTCCCGCGCGGGGTGGTCATCCACGACTCCTTCCCGTGGGGCGGCGACGAGCTGCTGGACACCCCGTGGTCGGACACCGTCATCTACGAGGTGCACGTCAAGGGCGCCACCATGCGGCACCCCGACGTCCCGCCGGCGCTGCGCGGCACCTACGCGGGCCTGGCCCACCCGGCGTTCGTCGAGCACCTGGTCTCCCTCGGCGTCACCGCCGTCGAGCTGCTGCCGGTGCACCACTTCGTCAGCGAGCCGCACCTGCTGCGCCGCGGGCTGACCAACTACTGGGGCTACAACACGCTGGGCTACTTCGCCCCGCACGCCGCCTACAGCTCCGCCGGCTCCCGCGGCGGGCAGGTGACCGAGTTCAAGGCGATGGTCAAGGCGCTGCACGCCGCCGGCATCGAGGTCATCCTCGACGTGGTCTACAACCACACCGCCGAAGGTGACCACACCGGGCCGACGCTGTCGTTCAAGGGCATCGACAACGGCGGCTACTACCGGCTCGGCGGCGGCGACCCCTCGCGCTACACCGACTACACCGGCTGCGGGAACACCCTCGACGTCCGTCGTCCGCCGGTGCTCGCGCTGCTGATGGACTCGCTGCGCTACTGGGTCACCGAGATGCACGTCGACGGGTTCCGGTTCGACCTCGCGTCGGCGCTGGCCCGCTCCTTCCACGACGTCGACCGGCTGTCGGCGTTCTTCGACGTGGTGCACCAGGACCCGGTGGTCAGCACGGTGAAGCTGATCGCCGAGCCGTGGGACGTCGGTGAGGGCGGCTACCAGGTGGGCAACTTCCCGCCGCCGTGGACCGAGTGGAACGGCAAGTACCGCGACACCGTGCGCGACGTCTGGTCCGGCGCGAAGGTCGGCGTCCGGGACCTGGCCTACCGGCTGACCGGCTCGTCGGACCTCTACCGCTCCGACGGCCGCCGGCCGTTCGCCTCGGTCAACTTCGTCACCGCCCACGACGGCTTCACCATGGCCGACCTGGTCACCTACGAGCACAAGCGCAACGAGGCCAACGGCGAGGACAACCGGGACGGCGAGAGCCACAACCGCAACTGGAACAGCGGGGTCGAGGGGGCCACCGACGACCCCGAGGTCCGCGAACTGCGCGGGCGGCAGGTGCGCAACATGCTGGCCACGCTGCTGCTGTCCACCGGCGTCCCGATGCTCACCGCCGGCGACGAGCTGGGCCGCACCCAGGGAGGCAACAACAACGCCTACTGCCAGGACAACGAGGTCTCCTGGCTGGACTGGGGCGCCATCGACGCCGACCTGTGGACCTTCGTGTCCCGGGTGGTGGCGCTGCGCCGCGGCTCGCCGGCGCTGCGGCAGGAGGCGTTCTTCGAGGGCACCGAGATCCCCGGCTCGGAGGTGCCGGGCGCGGGGGTGCCCGGCTCCGGCCGTACCAAGGACCTGGCCTGGTTCGCCCCGGACGGCGAGCAGCTGACCAACCGCGACTGGTTCGACACCGGGCTGCAGACGATCGGCATGTACCTGGACGGGCGCGGGCTGCGGCACCGCGACGAGCGCGGCCGGCCCGTGGTCGGCGACTCGTGGCTGGTCTGGCTGCACGCCGGCCCCGACCCGGTGGACGTCGTCCTGCCCGGCGCCCCGTGGGGCGAGGCCTACGAGCTGGCGCTGGCCACCGAGCACCCGACCGGCGCGCCGCCGGAGCCGACGACCGTCGCGCCGGGTGCGGTGCGGCTCCCCGGCCGCTCGGTCTGGGCGCTCCGGGTGCTGCGCACGCCCCGCCCCTGACGGACCGCACCCGGCCCACCCACGGTCCCGCACGCCGACCTACCCGCGGTTCCGCGCGCCTTCCCACGCGCGGTTTCGCGCGCCTTCCCACGCACGGTTTCGCGCGCCTTCCCACGCGCGCTTTCGCGCGCCTGCCCACGCACGGTTTCGCGCGCCTTCCCACCCGCGGTTTCGCGCGCCTTCCCACGCGGGGAGCGGCGTGCTCGGCCGGCTCGTCCCCGCGACGCGGCACGGCCCCGCCCCCCGGGAGGGGGACGGGGCCGTGGACGGAGCGGGTGCGGCTACTCGGGGGCCTGCTCGAAGGTGATGACGGTCCAGCCGAGCAGCAGCCGGTCGCCGTCGGCGAGCGGGTGCGGGACGCCGGGCTCGAGCTGGGTCCACTCGGTGGCCTCGGGGCCGGCGACGTGGGTGCCGTTGAGCGAGCCGAGGTCGGTCAGCGAGACCTCCCGGCCGGCCCGCTGGATGGCGGCGTGGGCGGAGGAGAGCACGTTCTGGGTGTCGGCGATCGGCACCGGCCGGGCGTTGCCGCTGGTCACCAGGTCATGGCCGTCCGGACGGCGACCGAGCACCAGGTCCTCGTCCACGGTGACGACCATGCCGTCGTCGAAGCGCAGGACCGGGGCCGCCGGCGGCTCCGGCCGCCAGAACGCGGTCTGCTCGCCGCCCTGGCCGACGACCGGCTGGTCGGCGATGCGTCCGGAGTTGCCGAACCCGGCGTCGGAGCCGGCGGTGAAGGACTCCCCGCTGGGCAGCGACGTGGCCGGCGGGACGGCGACCGACGGGGCGGCCGTGGCCGCGAGCTGGAGCAGCGCGCCGGAGCCCGGCACGGTGCCCTCCACCAGGTCCAGGGCGACGCCCGGGGGCATGGCGGCGGCGGGCTGACCGGGGCCGACGTAGAGGGTCTGGCCGAGGGCGAAGCCGGAGGCGAGGGTGCCGCCGTCGACCGCCGAGCCGGACACCGGGACGCCGTCCACGGCGGGCTGGCCCTTGCCGGACCACAGGGCCACGCCGGCGCCGCCCGAGGGGTCGGCGAGCACCAGCGCGAAGGACGCCGGCCCGTCGGCCAGCCGGGAGACCGTGCCGGCCACCGCGGCCAGCACGCGGTCGGCGCCGGGGCCGCTCACCCCCAGACAGGCGTGCAGGGCGGCGACGAGTGCCGGCGACCCGGGGGCGTCGACCCACAGCAGGCCGCCACCACGTCGGGCGACGACAGAGTCTCCGGGGAGGACCTCACAGCGGTCGGGCATGACGTCCAGCCTAATGATGCGCGCGCACATCCGGCGGCCTGCCGTGGCGTGGCACGCCACGACTTCGGTCCATTGCGCACGACCCGTCCCACTGGTCTCACCCGCCGCAGCCGCGCCGGGACCCCGCGCAACCGGTTGCACGCGCACCGTGACCGATCGTCCCCGCTGCCCCACCCGTCCCGGGGAGTTGGACGCCCGGCCCCGCTGCAGGGGTCCGCGCCGAGCCTGCGCGGCGTGGGGGGCAGCGGGGTCCTTCCTCAGGCGTTGACCACGACCCCCAGCTCCGCCGGGACCGCGGCGTTGGCGGAGTGCGGCAGCACCCGCACCGTGTAGCCGAACGCGCCGGTCCGGGTCAGCGGCACGGTGGCGGTGAACCAGTGCCGCGAGCCCTCGGTGCCGTCGTGCTGCATCGGCACGGTGGTCACCTGGTGCAGCCCGTCGGCGTCGTCCACCCGGCCGAAGGCCGCCTCGACGAGGACGTCGCCCGGCGTCAGCCCCGGCAGCTCGACCTCGGCCCGCAGGTCGATGCCGCCCCCGATCTCCGGGGTCTCCCCCACGCCGGTCGCCTCCACGTGCGCCACCCGCACCCCGTGCCAGTGCTCGAGCAGGGCCGCCCGCCACGCGGACTCGGTGCGCGCGACCTCGTAGCCGCCGGCGGCCATGGCCCGCGCCGCACCGGCCGCGGGCACGTACAGCTGCTCGACGTAGTCGCGCACCATCCGGGTGGCGAGCACCTTCGGGCCGGTCTCCCGCAGCGTGTCCCGGACCATCTCCACCCAGCGGGTGGGCACCCCGTCGCCGTCCACCTCGTAGAACCGGGGCAGCACCTGCCGGTCCAGCAGCTCGTAGATGGCCTGCGCCTCGACCTCGTCGCGCCGCTCCGCGTCGGCCACGCCGTCCGCGGTCGGGATCGCCCAGCCGTTCTGGCCGTCGAACCACTCGTCCCACCAGCCGTCGCGGATGGAGAGGTTGAGCCCGCCGTTCAGCGCGGACTTCATCCCGGACGTGCCGCAGGCCTCCAGCGGGCGCAGCGGGTTGTTCAGCCAGACGTCGCAGCCCCAGTACAGGTAGCGGGCCATGCCGATGTCGTAGTTGGGCAGGAAGGCGATCCGGTGCCGGATGGCCGGGTCGTCGGCGAACTTCACCATCTGCTGGATCAGCTGCTTGCCGCCGTCGTCGGCCGGGTGGCTCTTGCCGGCGATCACCAGCTGGATGGGCCGCTCGTCGTCCAGCAGCAGCGCCCGGAGCCGGTCGGGGTCGCGCAGCATGAGGGTCAGCCGCTTGTAGGACGGCACCCGCCGGGCGAACCCGATGGTGAGCACGTCGGGGTCGAAGGCGGTCTCGGTCCAGCCCAGCTCGGCCTCGGCCGCACCGCGCGACAGCGCCGTCGCCCGCACCCGGCGGCGCACCTCGTCCACCAGCCGGCCGCGCAGCAGCCGGCGGGTGCGCCACAGCTCACCGGGGTCGATCCGGTCGACGCCGTCGAAGTGGACGTCGCCCTGGACGGTGGCCGGGTCGCCCTGGCTGGTCGTCTGGGTGCCGAGCTCGACCAGCTCCCGCGCCGTCCAGGTGGGGGCGTGCACGCCGTTGGTGATCGAGCCGATCGGCACGTCGTCGGGGTCGAAGCCGGGCCACAGGGCGCCGAACATGTCCCGGCTGACGTGGCCGTGCAGCCGGCTCACGCCGTTGGCCCGCTGGCCCAGCCGCAGGCCCATGTGCGCCATGTTGAACTTGCTCGGGTCCTCCTCGGCGCCCAGCGGCAGCAGCTGGTCGACCGGGACGCCGAACCCGGCGAAGTACCGCTCGATCAGCGTCCGCGGGAAGCGGTCGATGCCGGCCGGGACCGGGGTGTGGGTGGTGAAGACCGTGCCGCCGCGCACCGCCTGCAGCGCCTCGGCGAAGGTGAGCCCGTGCGACTCGGTCAGCTCCCGGATGCGCTCGACGCCCTGGAAGCCGGCGTGGCCCTCGTTCGCGTGGAAGACCTCCGGCTGCGGCGTGCCGGTGAGCGAGCAGTACGCCCGCACCGCCCGGACCCCGCCGATGCCCAGCAGCATCTCCTGGCGAAGGCGGTGGTCCTCGCCGCCGCCGTAGAGCCGGTCGGTGACCAGCCGCTCGGACGGCGCGTTCTCCTCGATGTCGCTGTCGAGCAGCAGCAGCTGGACCCGGCCGACCTGGGCGCGGTAGACGTGCGCCGACAGGGTCCGCCCCTCGGGGAGCGGCACGGTGATGACCACGGCGTTGCGGTCGGCGTCGCGCAGCAGCTTCAGCGGCAGGCCGTGCGGGTCGAGCGCCGGGTAGTGCTCGAGCTGCCAGCCGTCGGGCGACAGGCTCTGCGAGAAGTACCCGGCCCGGTAGAGCAGCCCCACCCCGATCAGCGGGACGCCGAGGTCGGAGGCGGCCTTGAGGTGGTCGCCGGCCAGGATCCCCAGGCCGCCGGAGTACTGCGGGAGCACCTCGGTGATGCCGAACTCGGCGGAGAAGTAGGCGATCGTCGACGGCGCCCGGTCGCCGAGCGACTGGTACCAGTGTGGCGCGTCGAGATAGGTGCGCAGGTCCGCGGCCACCGACTCCAGCCGCTGCAGGAACGCCGGGTCGTCGGCCAGGGTGGCCAGCCGTTCGGCGGAGACCTCGCCCAGCACCCGCACCGGGTCGCCGTTGCAGGTCTCCCACAGCTCGGGGTCCAGCGCCTCGAAGAGGTCGCGGGTCTCCGGGTGCCACGACCAGCGCAGGTTGACCACCAGCTGCGACAGCGGCCGCAGGGCGTCGGGGAGGGAGGCTCGGACGGTGAGTCTGCGGAGTGCTCGCACCTGGGGGACCCTAGCCGTGACAGCGCTCACGTCCAGGGTCGTCCACAGCTCCCGGCGGGCCCGCCCCCGACCCCTCCCGCCCCACCCGTCCCCACCCTCCCTGTGGAGGGCAGCGGCCGCCGACGTGTGGACGGGTGGCGTTCTGGATAGCGTTGCCGCGATGACTGGCCGCCCTGACCTCCGCCTCGGCATCTCCGATGTCGCCCCCGTCGTGTCGTGCGGGTCCTTCTCGACCCGTGCCGTGGTCGGCGAGCACCTGCCGATCAGCGCATCCGTCTTCCGCGAGGGCCACGACGCCGTCAACGCCGACGTCGTGCTCACCCCGCCAGCGGCCGACGGCGGCGCGGCCGCCGTCCCGCAGCTGGTGCGGATGACCAAGTCCGGCCCCCAGCCCGACCACTGGACCGCGACCGTCGTCCCCGACCGGGAGGGCCTGTGGACCTACCGGGTCCAGGCGTGGGACGACCCGCTGGCGACCTGGCACCACGACGTCGAGGTCAAGGTCGAGGCCGGCCAGGGTCCCGAGGAGCTGGCCAACGACCTGGAGTCCGGCGCCCGGCTGCTGGAGGAGGTGGCCGGCACCGCGCCCGCGGAGCACCGCGAGCAGCTCATCTCCGCGGCCGCCACGCTCCGCGACACCGACCGCGAGCTCACCGCCCGGATCGCCCCGGCGCTGTCCCCCGCGCTGCAGCAGGTGCTCACCACCCACCCGGTCCGCCGGCTGGTCACCGACTCCGCCGAGATCGAGCTGTGGGTCGACCGGCCGCGTGCGCTGTACGGCTCCTGGTACGAGTTCTTCCCCCGCTCGGAGGGTCCGGTGGTCGGCGGCACGCCCACCCACGGCACCTTCGCCCAGGCCGCCGAGCGGCTGCCGGCGATCGCCGAGATGGGCTTCGACGTCGTCTACCTGCCGCCGATCCACCCGATCGGCACCACCAACCGCAAGGGCAAGAACAACACCCTGGTCGCGGGCCCCGACGACGTCGGCTCCCCGTGGGCGATCGGCAGCGCGGAGGGCGGGCACGACGCCGTCCACCCGCAGCTGGGCACGATGGCGGACTTCGTGGCCTTCGTGGACCGCACCCGGGAGCTGGGCATGGAGGTGGCGCTGGACTTCGCGCTGCAGGCCACCCCCGACCACCCCTGGGTGACCAGCCACCCGGAGTGGTTCACCACCAAGCCCGACGGCACGATCGCCTACGCGGAGAACCCGCCGAAGAAGTACCAGGACATCTACCCGATCAACTTCGACAACGACCCCGAGGGCATCTACGCCGAGTGCCTGCGGGTGATCCGGGTCTGGGTCGAGGCCGGGGTGCGCGTCTTCCGGGTCGACAACCCCCACACCAAGCCGCTGAACTTCTGGCACTGGCTGATCTGGGAGGTCAAGAAGACCGATCCCGATGTGCTGTTCCTGGCCGAGGCGTTCACCCGGCCGGCGATGATGCACCAGCTGGCCCGGGTGGGCTTCACCCAGAGTTACACCTACTTCACCTGGCGCACCGAGAAGTGGGAGCTGGAGGAGTACGGCCGCGAGCTGGTCGCGGCCTCGCACTACATGCGGCCGAACTTCTTCGTGAACACCCCGGACATCCTGCACGAGTCGCTGCAGGTGGGCGGCCCGCCGATGTTCAAGATCCGGGCGGTGCTCGCCGCGATGATGAGCCCGACCTGGGGCGTCTACTCCGGCTTCGAGCTGTTCGAGCACGTCGGCCTGCGCCCGGGCAGCGAGGAGTACCTGGACACCGAGAAGTTCCAGCTGCGGCCGCGCGACTGGGCCGCCGCGGACGCCACCGGCCGGACGCTGGCGCCCTACCTCCGCCGGCTCAACGAGGTGCGCCGGGCCCACCCGGCCCTGCAGCAGCTGCGCACCCTGCAGTTCCACGCCGTCGACAACCCTGACCTGCTGGTCTTCTCCAAGACCGACCCGGCCTCGGACGACGCCGTGCTGGTGGTCGTGTCGCTCAACAGCAGCTACACCCAGATCGGGACGACGGCGCTGGACATGCCGGCGCTCGGCCTGGACTGGTCGGACCGGTTCGCCGTCACCGACGAGATCACCGGCGCGCACTACGACTGGGGCCAGTCCAACTACGTCGAGCTGGACCCCTACCGCGAGCCGGCCCACGTCTTCACCGTGCACCGCAGCCGGCACACCCCCGTCCCGCCGGCCTGATCGAGGACCTGCCCGCCCCGTCGTAGGCCGACGCGGGGCGGGCCGGCGCAGGCGGGCCGCGCCACCACCCCAGCGACACCAGCCCAGTGAGCGAGGACCCCTTCCCATGACCCTCCCCGTCCCCGCCCAGTCGACCTCCACCGCGGGCGATCAGTCGGCCGGCCCGTCGGCGCTGCCCTCCCCCGGCAGCGACCCCGAGTGGTTCAAGCGCGCCGTCTTCTACGAGGTGCTCGTCCGCGGCTTCGCCGACAGCAACGCCGACGGCATCGGCGACCTGCGGGGCATGATCGGCAAGCTCGACTACCTGCAGTGGCTCGGCGTCGACTGCCTGTGGCTGCCGCCGTTCTTCGCCTCCCCGCTGCGCGACGGCGGCTACGACGTCAGCGACTACACCGCGGTGCTGCCGGAGTTCGGCGACATCGAGGACTTCAAGGAGCTGATCGCCGAGAGCCACGCCCGGGGCATGCGGATGATCATCGACTTCGTCATGAACCACACCTCGGACCAGCACCCCTGGTTCCAGGCCAGCCGCAGCGACCCCGACGGCCCGTACGGCGACTTCTACGTCTGGGCCGACGACGACACCGGCTACGCCGACGCCCGGATCATCTTCGTCGACACCGAGAGCTCGAACTGGACGTTCGACCCGGTGCGCAAGCAGTACTTCTGGCACCGGTTCTTCAGCCACCAGCCCGACCTGAACTTCGAGAACCCGAAGGTGCAGGAGGCGATCATCGACGCCCTGCGCTTCTGGCTGGACCTGGGCATCGACGGCTTCCGGCTGGACGCCGTCCCCTACCTGTTCGAGGAGGAGGGGACCAACTGCGAGAACCTCCCCCGGACCCACGAGTTCCTCAAGAAGGTCCGCAAGGTCGTCGACGCCGAGTACCCCGACCGGGTGCTGCTGTGCGAGGCGAACCAGTGGCCCGCCGACGTCGTCGAGTACTTCGGCGAGGACGGCGACGAGTGCCAGATGGCCTTCCACTTCCCGGTGATGCCGCGCCTGTTCATGGCCGTCCGGCGAGAGCAGCGGTTCCCGATCTCGGAGATCATGGCGCAGACGCCGGCGATCCCGGAGAACTGCCAGTGGGGTGTCTTCCTCCGCAACCACGACGAGCTGACCCTGGAGATGGTCACCGACGAGGAGCGGGACTACATGTGGGGGGAGTACGCCAAGGACCCCCGGATGAAGGCCAACATCGGCATCCGCCGCCGGCTGGCCCCGCTGCTGGACAACGACCTCGACACCCTCGAGCTGTTCACCGCGCTGCTGCTGTCGCTGCCGGGCTCACCGGTCATGTACTACGGCGACGAGATCGGCATGGGCGACAACATCTGGCTCGGTGACCGCGACGGCGTCCGCACCCCGATGCAGTGGACGCCGGACCGCAACGGCGGGTTCTCCACCGCCGACCCGCAGCGCATGCACCTGCCGCTGATCGCCGACCCGGTCTACGGGTTCCAGGTGACCAACGTGGAGAACCAGCTGAGGAACTCCAACTCGATGCTGCACTGGATCCGCACGATGATCTCCGTGCGCAAGCAGCACCCGACCTTCGGCGTCGGCAGCTTCACCGAGATCAGCTCCCGGAACCCGACGGTGCTGTCCTTCGTCCGCGAGTTCGGCGACGACGTGGTGCTCTGCGTCAACAACCTGTCGCGCTTCCCGCAGCCGGTCGAGCTGGACCTGCGCCGCTTCGAGGGCTACACGCCGGTCGAGCTGACCGGCCGGGTGCAGTTCCCGCAGATCGGCGTCCTGCCCTACATGCTCACCCTCGCCGGCCACGGCTTCTACTGGTTCGAGCTGTCCAAGCCGGCCGTGCCGGCCACCGACGAGGACGACAGCTGGGAGACCACCGTCAGCAGCAGCGTGGCCCAGTCCCTGCTGGACGCCGGCGTGGTGGGCGCGACCGACGCCCCCGCCGGCAGCGGCGGCCTCGGCGCCGAGGCCCCGACCACGACGACCCACGGAGAAGCCTGATGAGCGCTCTGACCGACATGCTCGCCGACTGGATGCCCCATCAGCGGTGGTTCGGCGGCAAGGGCCGCGAGTGGGCGTCTGTGAGCGAGGAGGGCTTCTTCCTCGACCAGTCCGACCCCGCGCTCTCGGTGCACCGGGTGCGGATCACCTACACCGACGGGCACGCCGACACCTACCTCGTCCCGCTGTCCTGGCGTGACTCCCCGGCCGAGGAGCTGTCCGGGGCGTTCGTCGGTGCGGTCCCCGGTTCGCACGGGGAGAACTACGCCTACGACGCGATGCGCGACCGCGACGCGACGGTGCCGTGGCTGACCCACCTGGTGGCCGCCTCGACCGTGGGACCGATGCACTTCCACCCGGCCGGGGTCGCCTACATCCCCGAGGGGCTGCCCGGCGACGTCATCTCCACCGAGCAGAGCAACACGTCCCTGGTCTACGGCGAGGTCGCCATCCTCAAGCTGTTCCGCCGGCTGGAGCCCGGGCTGAACCCGGACGTGGAGATCCACGACGCACTGCGGCGGACCGAGAACAAGCACATCGCCCCGCTGCTCGGGCACATCGAGATCGACGACCCGGCCGGCGCGGAGCCGGCCACGGTCGCGATGCTGCAGACCTTCGTGCCCAACGCCAGCGACGGCTGGCGGCTGGCCACCTCCAGCGTCCGCGACCTCTACGCCGAGGCCGACCTGCACGCCGACGAGGTGGGCGGCGACTTCGCCGGCGAGAGCGAGCGGCTGGGCGAGGCGACCGCCTCGGTCCACGCCGACCTCGCCCAGGTGCTGCCGACCGAGCCCGCCGACCGCGACTGGTACGCCGCGCTGGCCGGTCAGATGTCCGGCCGGCTGGAGGCCGCGCTCGCCGTGGTCCCCGACCTGGCCGAGCACGCCGACGCGCTGCGGGCGCTCTACGCCGCGGTCGCCGGCACCGACGAGCCGGTGGTCCGCCAGCGGGTGCACGGCGACCTGCACCTGGGCCAGGTGCTGCGCACCACCAGCGGCTGGATCGTCCTGGACTTCGAGGGCGAGCCGGCCCGGCCGCTGGCCGACCGCCGCGAGCTGGACACCCCGCTGCGCGACGTCGCCGGGATGCTGCGCTCCTTCGACTACGCCGCCCGGCACATGCTGGTCGAGCAGCCCGGCGACCCGCAGCGCGCCTACCGCGCGCAGGAGTGGGCCGAGCGGAACCGGACGGCGTTCTGCACGGGCTACTCCGCCGCGGCCGGGGGCATCACACTGTCGGGCGAATCCGCGCTGCTGCGGGCCTTCGAGGCCGACAAGGCGGTGTACGAGTGCGTCTACGAGGCGCGCAACCGGCCGCACTGGTTGATGATCCCGCTCAGCTCGCTGTCCCGGTTGACCTCCGGCGACTGAAGAAGGACCCGGTGCCCCCCACCGCTCGCAGGCTCGCGGCGGGACCCTGCACCGGGGCCTGGACACCCGGACGACCACGAAGGACCACGAAGGACCTGGAAGGACCGCCATGAGCACCGACGACACGCAGCCTCCGGGCACCGACACGCCTGAGCAGCCCGCCGACAAGGCCGAGCTCACCCGCCGCGTCGAGGAGAAGACCGCGGCGGTGCAGGCCGCCGCCGAGGTGGAGCCCGCACCCGCCAAGCGCACCCGCAAGGCCGCCGCGAAGGCCGCCCCGGGTGCCGTCGCCGCACCGGCGAAGCGCACCCGCAAGACCGCCGCGGCCCCGCTGGGCGACGCCGTCGTCGAGGGCACCGCCCCGGCGGAGGCGGCACCGGCCAAGCGCACCCGCAAGGCCGCCGCGAAGACGGCGGCCCCGGCGGCCGACGGCGGGCCCGACGCCGCGGCGGCACCGGCCAAGCGGACCCGCAAGGCCGCGGCCAAGAAGGTCACCGCCACCCCGGTCGTCGCGCCGGCCCCGATCGCCGAGCCCGGCAACCCGTCGGCGCCCTCGGCCCCGCAGCCCGAGCCGCCGAGCCCGGACCCGGCCGAGCCGAACACCCCGCAGGCGCCGGCCGACGGCCGGCACGCCGGCACCGGTGGCAGCTCGCCCGCGGAGACGGCGTCCAACCCCGGCGACGAGCTGGCCCCGGACACCGTGCCGGTCGAGGCACCGTCCACCGACGAGTCGTCCACGCCCGCCGCCACCTCCCCGTCCGCCGGGTCGTCCGGCACGGCAGGGCCGTCGGGGACCTCGGGGACGTCGTCCCCCGCCGGCGGCGTCACCGGCGCCGACGTCACCACCGCGGACCTCGCGACCGGTGAGGTCACCGACCTGCCCCCGGCGCCGGAGCAGGCGCCGGAGCCGGCCGCCGCCGAGCTGGTCGCGGCGCTCCCGGACGGAGAGGCGCCGGTGAGCACGTCGGTGCCGGCCGAGGCGACCCCCCGCGGCGCCGAGGTCGACCACGACGCGCTGGCCGCCGTCGTCGACGGCTGGTCCTTCGACCCGCACGGCGTCCTGGGCGCGCACCGGGTGCCCGACGGCTGGGCGGTCCGCACGCTGCGGCCCGACGCCGTCGCCGTCGTCGTCGTCGACCAGGACGGCAGCCGCTACGAGGCCCAGCAGGTCTTCCGCGGCGGGGTCTACGAGGCCCGGCTCCCCCAGCAGCCCGGCGACTACCGGATCGAGGTCGTCTACCCCGACGGCGCCAACGGCACCGCCACCTACCTGGTCGACGACCCGTACCGCTGGCTGCCCACGCTGGGCGAGATCGACCAGCACCTGCTGCGCGAGGGCCGGCACGAGAAGCTGTGGACCGTCCTGGGCTCGCACGTGCGCAGCTACGAGACCCCCGGTGGCGTCGTCGAGGGCGTCTCCTTCGCCGTCTGGGCGCCCAACGCCCGGGGCGTGAAGGTCACCGGCGACTTCGACTACTGGGAGGCCCGCGCCTACCCGATGCGGTCGCTGGGCTCCTCCGGCATCTGGGAGATCTTCGTGCCCGGTGCCGCGGTGGGCACCCGCTACCGCTTCCACGTGCTCGGCGCCGACGGCCAGTGGCGGGTCAAGAGCGACCCGATGGCGTTCGCCACCGAGGTGCCGCCGGCCAACGCGTCGGTCGTCACCACGTCGACCCACCAGTGGGGTGACGACGAGTGGCTCGCTGCCCGCGCGGACGGCAAGTGGCACGAGCGCGCGATGAGCGTCTACGAGGTGCACGCCGGCTCCTGGCGGCAGGGCCTGTCCTACCGCGAGATGGCCGACGAGCTCGTCGCCTACGTCAAGGACGCCGGGTTCACCCACCTGGAGTTCATGCCGCTGGCCGAGCACCCCTTCGGGGGGTCCTGGGGCTACCAGGTCACCTCCTACTACGCCCCGACGTCGCGGTTCGGCTCGCCCGACGACCTCCGCTACCTCGTCGACGCCGCCCACCAGGCCGGCATCGGCGTCATCGTCGACTGGGTGCCGGCGCACTTCCCCAAGGACGAGTGGGCGCTGGCCCGTTTCGACGGCACCCCGCTCTACGAGCACCCCGACCCCAACCGAGGCGAGCAGCTGGACTGGGGCACGTACGTCTTCGACTTCGGCCGCCCCGAGGTGCGCAACTTCCTGGTCGCCAACGCGCTGTACTGGGCCCAGGAGTTCCACGTCGACGGCATCCGGGTCGACGCCGTCGCCTCGATGCTCTACCTGGACTACTCCCGCCCCGACGGGCAGTGGACGCCGAACCAGTACGGCGGCCGGGAGAACCTCGAGGCGGTGGCGTTCCTGCAGGAGATGAACGCGACCGTCTACCGCGAGGTGCCCGGCGTCGTCACCATCGCCGAGGAGTCGACCGCGTGGCCGGGCGTCACCCGGCCCACCTACCTCGGCGGTCTGGGCTTCGGCTTCAAGTGGAACATGGGCTGGATGCACGACTCGCTGGGCTACATGTCCAAGCAGCCGGTGTACCGCAGCTTCCACCACAGCCAGCTCACGTTCTCGCTGGTCTACGCGTTCTCCGAGAACTACACGCTGCCGATCAGCCACGACGAGGTCGTCTACGGCAAGGGCTCGCTGCTGCGGAAGATGCCGGGCGACCGGTGGCAGCAGCTGGCCAACCTGCGCGCCTACCTCGGCTACATGTGGGCGCACCCCGGCAAGCAGCTGCTGTTCATGGGCTCGGAGTTCGGCCAGCTGTCGGAGTGGGCCGAGAGCCGGTCGCTGGACTGGTGGCACCTCGACGACCCGGCGCACCGCGGCGTCCTGGACCTCGTCCGCGACCTCAACACCGTCTACAAGGACACCGAGGCGCTGTGGAGCCAGGACGTCGACCCGGCGGGCTTCCAGTGGATCGACGCCAACGACGCCGGTGGCAACACGCTGACCTTCCTGCGCTACGGCAAGGGCGGGCAGGTGCTGGCGTGCGTGTCCAACTTCTCCGGGCAGCCGCACGCCGACTTCCGGATCGGCCTGCCCCGCGGCGGCCGCTGGCGTGAGCTGGTGAACACCGACTTCCAGGGCTACGGCGGCTCGGGCGTCGGCAACCTCGGCGGGGTCGACGCGGTGCCGGAGTCCTGGCACGGCCAGCCGTGGTCGGCCACGCTGACCGCGCCGCCGCTGGCGACGGTGTGGTTCGTGCACGAGGGCCCCGAGCCCGAGCTGCCCGACGACGGCGTGCCCGCGGACGCCGCCCAGCTCGCGGCCGCCGAGGCCTCCGGGCTGGCCGAGGGCCCGGGCACCGGCCTCGAGGCGGGGTCCGCCGAGCGCTGACCCGGCGGGCGCCGGCCGGACCGGGGCTGGACGGACGAGGGGGCGGGGCCTGCGGGCTCCGCCCCTTCGCCGTTCGCCCCACCGTCGGTGCGCGCCGAGCCGTCGCCGGTCCGCGCAGGGTCCGGCAGGATGGAGACACGCAGCCGCCGGGTCGGGCGGCCCGACCGATCGGGAGCCCATGTCCGTCTCGCCCCGCCGGGCCCTGCTGCGCGCCGTCCTGGGCGCCGGTGCGGCCGCCACCCTGCTCACCGGGTGCGCGGTCACGCTCATCGACGGCGACGGCAGCCCGGCAGCCGGCATCGCCGGCGACGTCACGGCGCAGGAGTTCCCCATCGCCGGCGCGAGCGACGGGGACGTCGACCGGATCGCCCGCAACGCGCTGGCCGACCTGAACACCTACTGGACCGAGCAGTTCCCGCCGACGTTCGACCAGGACTTCACCCCGCTCGCCGGGGGCTACTACTCGGTCGACCCGCGGGACGTCGACCCGGCGCAGTACCCGAACGGCCAGATCGGCTGCGGCGAGCCGCCGGAGTCGGTGGAGGACAACGCCTTCTACTGCAGCGCCAGCGGCGACTACCCCAACGGCGACGCCATCCAGTACGACCGCGCGTTCCTCGACGAGCTGGCGTTCGGCAGCGGCGGCAGCGAGGGCTACGGCCGGTTCATCCCCGCCCTCGTCATGGCCCACGAGTTCGGCCACGCCATCCAGGGCCGGGTCGGCTACCCGTTCCAGGCGTCGATCGCGATCGAGACCCAGGCCGACTGCTTCGCCGGGGCGTGGACGGCGTGGGTCGCCGACGGCAACGCCCCGCACAACACCATCCGTCCGGCCGAGCTGGACGACGTGCTGCGCGGCTACCTGCTGCTGCGCGACCCGGTCGGCACCGGGCTGAACGAGGGCGAGGCGCACGGGTCGTACTTCGACCGCGTCTCGGCGTTCCAGCAGGGCTTCGACGACGGCCCGACCGCCTGCCGCGACGAGTTCGGCCAGGACCGTCCGTACACCCAGCGCGAGTTCAGCGACGCCGACATCGCGACCAGCGGCAACGCCCCCTACGAGCAGACCGTCGAGCTGTTCGCCACCGACGGGTTCGCCGAGTTCTTCCAGGCCGCCTTCGACCAGCTCGGTGAGGACTTCACCGCCCCGACGCTGGAGGCCTTCGACGGCGAGGCCCCGGAGTGCGGCGGCGAGCGGCCGGACACCGACCTCGTCTTCTGCCCCGACGACGACACCGTCAACTTCGACCAGACCGACCTCACCGGGCCGCTCTACGAGAGCGAGGCGGGCGGCGACTACGCCGTCATGACCGCGATCGGCATCCCCTACGGCCTCTCCGTCCGGGACCAGCTCGGGCTGTCCACCGACGACCAGGACGCGATCCGCTCCGCCGTCTGCCTGGTGGGTGCCTTCACCGCCGGGGTGCTCAACGGGCAGAGCACGGTGCTGAGCATCTCCCCCGGCGACGCCGACGAGAGCGTGTCGTTCCTGCTCGAGTACAGCGACGACCCGGAGGTGTTCGCCGAGAGCGGGCTGACCGGGTTCCAGCTGGTCGACGTCTTCCGCAGCGGCGTCTTCGAGGGCCTGGCCCCCTGCGACATCGGCGCCTGACGCCCCCTCTGCAGGCCAGCTCTGATCAGGTGACCTGATCAAAGACCGTCCTCCCGCACCAACGCTGCTGCGGGAGGACGGCGTTCGATCAGGTCACCTGATCAAAGTGGGGCGGTCAGAAGAGGGCGGTCATCAGGGCGCGGCGGGCGGGGCCGACCCGGGGGTCCTCGTCGCCGACGATGCCGAACAGCTCCACCAGGTGCTTGCGGGCGGTGTCCCGGTCCTCGCCCGCGGTGCGGCGGACGACGTCCAGCAGCCAGCCGAAGGCGGCGTCGACGTCACCGGTGCCGAGCAGGAAGTCCGCGGCCCGGGCCTGGGCGGCGACGTCGTCCGGTGCGGCCTCGGCGGCGGCCAGCGCGTCCGGCCCGGCCTCCTCGGCGCGGCGGAAGAGCTGCACCTGGCGCAGCGCCAGGCCGGCCACCGGGTGGTCGGGCTCGGCGTCCAGGATCGAGCGGTAGGCCGCCTCGGCGCTGGCCAGGTCACCGGCGTCCAGCGCGGCCTCGGCGGCGTCCAGCCGCGGGTCCTCGGCCTCGGCCGGGTCGCCGTCGGTGCCGTCGACGCCGGGCACCGCCCCGCCGGAGGTGGCGGCGACGAGCTCGGTGACGAACTGGCGGGCCTGGTCCTCGGGGATGGCGCCGGTGAACTCGGCGACCAGCTGCCCCTGCCAGACGGCCTTGACCGCCGGGATGCCCTGCACGCGCAGGCCCTGGGCGAGCGCGGGGTTGGCGTCGACGTCGACCTTCGCCAGCACCCACGAGCCGGCGCCCTCGGTGGCCAGCCGCTCCAGCACCGGGGAGAGCTGCTTGCACGGGCCGCACCACTCGGCCCACAGGTCCAGCACGACCGGCACCTGGAAGGAGCGGTCGAGGACCTCGGACTGGAAGGTGGCCTCGGTGACGTCGACGACGGCGCTGCCCGGCGTACCGGCCGGGGCTGCGGCGCTCGGCGGCGGGGCGGCCGCGGCGCGGGCCGCCGCCTCGTTGCGCGCCTGGACGGCGGCGAGGTCGACCGCGCCGGCGAGCGAGGCCGCCATCTTGGCCTGCTGGGCAGCGGCCCGGGGATCGGTTCGGGCGGGACGGTTGGGCTGCATGACCTCGATCATCCCACCCGCCGGCAACCGGCCGGGACCGGGCGGAGCAGGTCAGACCGGTGACCAGACCCCCAGCTCGTTGCCGCTCGGGTCGGCGAAGTGGAACCGCCGGCCACCCGGGAAGCCGTAGGGCCCCCGGACGACGCGACCGCCGGCGGCCTGCACCGCCGCGAGCGTGCCGTCGAGGTCGGCCGACCACAGCAGCACCAGCGGGCCGCCCGGGCGCACCTCGGTGCCGAGGGCCAGGCCGCCCACCTCGCCGTCGCCGGACCGGCTGCGGATGCCGGCGTAGGCGTCGCCGTACGCGGTGAACTCCCAGCCGAAGGCGTCGGCGTAGAAGCGCTGGGCGTCGGCGAGGTCGAGCACGGTCAGCTCGACGTAGTCGAGGGCGTGGTGCCGCTGCGCGGCGAGGTCGGTCATGCCGGGCAGGGTGCCCGACGGGTACGTCAGAACCGGGCGGGCTCGGTGTAGGTGCCCCACTCGACGCGCAGCGCGTCGCAGATCTCGCCCAGCGTGGCCTCGGCCCGGGCGGCGTCCAGCATCGCCGGCACCATGTTCTCCCCGGCGCGGGCCACCTCGACCATCCGGGCGACGGCGGCCCGGGCGGCCGCGTCGTCCCGGCTGGTGCGCCGGGCGGCGAGCTCGGCCCGCTGGTCGGCCTCCACCTGGTGGCCCACCCGCAGGATCTCCAGCTTCCCGTCGACCGAGCCGGTGAGCGTGTTGACCCCGACCACCTTCTTCTCGCCCTTCTCCACGGCCCGCTGGTAGGTGAACGCGGCCTCGGCGATCTCGCCGGTGAACCAACCGTCCTCGATGCCGCGCAGGATGCCGCTGGTCATCGTGCCGTCGCCGCCCATCTCCCGGATCCGGGTGAAGGTCGCCTCCGCCTCGGCCTCCAGGGCGTCGGTGAGCGCCTCGACGTACCAGGAGCCGCCGAGCGGGTCGGCGACGTTGGCCACCCCGGTCTCCTCGGCGATCACCTGCTGGGTGCGCAGCGCGATCTGCGCGGCCTTGGCGCTGGGCAGCGCGAGCACCTCGTCCAGGGCGTTGGTGTGCAGCGAGTTGGTGCCGCCGAGCACCGCGGCCAGCGCCTCGACCGCCGTCCGGACGATGTTGTTGTCCGGCTGCTGGGCGGTCAGCGAGACCCCCGCGGTCTGGGTGTGGAAGCGCAGCTGCTGGGCCTTGGCGGTGCGGGCGCCGTAGACGTCGCGCAGCCAGCGGGCCCAGATCCGGCGGGCGGCGCGGAACTTGGCGATCTCCTCGAAGAAGTCGATGTGCGCGTCGAAGAAGAACGACAGCCCGGGGGCGAAGACGTCGACGTCCAGGCCGCGGGAGAGGCCGAGCTCCACGTAGGCGAAGCCGTCGGCCAGGGTGTACGCCAGCTCCTGCGCGGCGGTCGAGCCGGCCTCCCGGATGTGGTAGCCGGACACCGAGATCGGCTTGTAGGCCGGGACCTCGGCCGCGCACCACTCCATCAGGTCGCCGATCAGCCGCAGGTGCGGCTCCGGGGCGAACAGCCACTCCTTCTGCGCGATGTACTCCTTGAAGATGTCGGTCTGCAGCGTGCCGTCGAGCCGCGCGAGGTCCGCCCCCTGCCGCTCGGCGGCGACCAGGTACATGCAGAACACCGGGACGGCGGGGCCGCTGATCGTCATCGACGTCGTGGTGTCCTGCAGCGGGATGCCGTCGAAGAGCACGTCCATGTCGGCGGCGGAGTCGACCGCCACCCCGCAGTGCCCGACCTCGCCGAGCGCCCGCGGGTCGTCGGAGTCCCGGCCCATCAGCGTGGGCATGTCGAAGGCCACCGACAGCCCGCCGCCGCCCTCGGCCAGCAGCGAGCGGAAGCGTTCGTTGGTCTGCCGGGCGTTGCCGAAGCCGGCGAACTGCCGGATGGTCCACAGCCGGCCTCGGTAGCCGGTGGCGTGCAGCCCGCGGGTGTAGGGGAACTCCCCCGGCCAGCCGATCCGCTCGAACCCCGGCACCGAGGCCTCGTCGGCCGGCCCGTAGGCGGGGTCGACGTCCAGCCCGGACAGCGTGGTGAAGTCCGCGTCGCGCACCCGCCCAGCGGCCAGCGCGGCGTCGTAGCGCTGCTGCCACCGGCTGCGGGCGTCGCTGCCCGGGGAGTCCGTCATGGCCAGATGGTAGGACGTCCAACTAGTTCGCGGCCACGGTCAGTCGGCAGCGACGTCCCCGGCGCCGAGGCGGACCTTCCGGAGGATCGTGAACAGCATGTCCAGCTCGTCCTCGGGCAGGTCGGCCAGCCCGAAGTCCTGGCCGGTCAGCGCCTCGGTGGCCAGCGGGACGACGTCCCGGCCGGCGTCGGTGATCGCCGCGAGCACCCCCCGGCCGTCGGCGGGGTTCGGCCGGCGCTCCACGTACCCGGCGCCGACCAGCCGCTCGATCGCGTTGGTGACGCTGGTCGGGTGCACCATCAGCCGGCTGCCGATCACCTTCAGCGGCAGGTGCCCGGTGCGGGAGAAGGTGAGCAGCACCAGCACCTCGTAGCGGGCGAAGGTGAGCCGGTGCGGCCGGAGCGCCTCGTCGAAGCGGGCCAGCAGGATCTGCTGCACCCGGAACACGCTGGTCGCCGCTCGCATCGAGGCGGCCGGTCCGAACCGCTGCTCCCAGGTCTGGGCGGCGCGCTCGATCGGGTCGAAGGGCAAGCCCAGCGGTCGCACCATGGCTGCAGAGGCTAGTGCCGGGCCGGGACACCCCCTCCGGACGCCGGCCCGGGGCGTCAGCGCGGGGCGGGGCGCAGCCGCGGGGCCTTGCGGATGCCGAAGACCTCCTTCAGCGCGACCCGGGCGGCGTTGTCGCCGCAGTGGCCGTGCACGGCCGGCCCGGGCGGGGTGGCCGCCGAGGCGAGGTAGGTGCCCGTGATCGGCGTCGAGTAGGTGTTCCAGCGGGGCACGGGCCGGGCGAGCATCTGCCGCAGCGACGCCTCGCCGTTGGAGATGTCCCCGCCCACGTCGTTGGGGTTCCAGTGCTCCATCTCTGCGGCGTGCATGGTGTGCCGGCCGACGATGGTGTCCCGGAAGCCGGGGGCGAACCGCTCGACCTGTGCCTCGATCGCCTCGGTCATGTCCACCGTCGAGCCGTGCGGCACGTGCACGTAGGCCCAGAAGACGTGGCTCCCGGCCGGCGCACGGCTCGGGTCGACGACGGTCGGCTGGACGGCGAGGACGTAGGGCTTGTCGGCCAGCCGCCCGTGCGCCGGCGCCGACTCCCCCGCGATCGTCTCCTCGATGGTGCCGGCGACGTGGATGGTGCCGGCCCGGCGGACGTCGGGGTTGGCCCAGGGCACCGGCTCGGACAGCACCCAGTCGATCTTGAAGACACCGGGGCCGTGCTTGTACCGCCGCACCCAGCGCCGGTAGCCCTCGGGGAGCCGGTTGCCGGCCATGGCCACGAACGCGCCGGGCGAGGTGTCCAGCAGCACGGCGGGCACCCCGGCGAACTCGCGCAGGTCGGTGACCTCGTGTCCGGTGACCACCTCGCCGCCCTGCTGCTCCAGGGCGGTGACCATCGCGTCGGCCAGCTTCTGCGACCCGCCCTCGATCAGCGGCCAGCCCTGGTGGTGGCTCATCATCCCGAGGAACATGCCGAGCGCCGCGGTCAGCGGCCGGGTGAGGTCGAGCATCCCGTGCGCGGCGGCGCCGGCCAGCAGCGCCTTGCCGGCGTCGGTGTCGAAGTAGCGGTCGGCCAGCCAGGTGACGTTCGGCAGCCCCTGCAGGCCGAAGCTGGCGATCGCCGGGGCGCCGCGGACCGGCAGTCGGCGGAACGCCGAGGTGAGGAAGAAGTCGGTGATCTCGTCGGCGTGCCGCAGCAGCGGGCCGAACAGCCGCCGGTACCCGGCGGCGTCGGCGCCCAGCCGGTCGGCGGTCTGCTCCATCGACGGGAACGACAGCGCGGCCCGGCCGCCGTCCAGCGGGTGGGCGAAGCTGATCTCCGGGTGCAGCAGCCGGACCCCGCGGGAGGCCAGGTCGAACTCGCGGAAGAACGGCGCGGCCGCGGCCATCGGGTGCACCGTCGAGCAGATGTCGTGCCAGTGGCCGGGCCGGATGTGCTCCTCGGTGCGCAGCCCGCCCCCGGGTCGGTCACCGCGTTCCACCACCCGCACCGACAGACCGGCGGCGGCCAGCCGCAGCGCGGCCGCCAGCCCGTTCGGCCCAGCTCCGACGACGACGGCGTCCGGGGTCCCGTTCACCCGGCCATCCTCCCCGCCAGGGGTCAGAGCTGCGCGACGAGCTGGTCGGCGGCCCGGTAGGGGTCGGTCTCCCCCGCCACCACCTGCCCGGCGAGCGCACCCAGCGCCGCCGAGCCGTGCACGTCGCCCATCCGCTCGCGCAGCCCCGCCACGGCGATGGCCTCGATCTCGCCGGCCGCGCGCGCCACCCGGCGCCGGTGACCCGCGCCGGAGGAGGCGAGCCAGTCGGCGTGCTCGGCGATCCGCGCCACGACGTCGGCGATGCCGTTGTCGGCGTCCCGCGAGGCGACCGTCTTGACGATCGGCGGCCGCCAGGCGCCGGCCTCGGTGTGCCGGCCGCCGAGGGACTGCATCGCCCGCAGGTCGCGCACGGTCTGGTCGGCGCCGTCCCGGTCTGCCTTGTTGACCACGAAGACGTCGGCGACCTCGAGGATGCCGGCCTTCGCCGCCTGGATGCCGTCGCCCATGCCGGGGGCGAGCAGCACCAGCGTGGTGTCGGCGAGCGAGGCGACCTCCAGCTCCGACTGCCCGACGCCGACGGTCTCGACCACCACGACGTCGCAGCCGGCGGCGTCGAGCACCCGCAGCGCCTGCGGGGTGGCCCAGGCCAGGCCGCCGAGGTGGCCGCGCGAGGCCATCGAGCGGATGTAGACGCCGGGGTCGCCGGCGTGGTCCTGCATCCGCACCCGGTCACCGAGCAGCGCGCCCCCGGAGAACGGCGACGACGGGTCGACGGCGAGCACCCCGACCCGCTGCCCGGCCGCCCGGAAGGCGCGCACCAGCGCGGTCGTGGTGGTCGACTTGCCGACACCGGGCGGCCCGGTCAGGCCCAGCACCCGGGCCCGACCGGTGTGCGGGGCCAGCGCCGCGGCGACCTCGCGCAGCAGCGGGCTGGCGTCCTCGACCAGCGAGATCAGCCGGGCCACCGAGCGCGCGTCGCCCTCGCGGGCCCGCTCGACCAGCGTGCCGACGTCGGCCGTCCGCCGCCCCCGCCGTCCGGCCGGGACGGCGGGGGCGGGGGTCTGGACGGCGAGGCCGTCCCCGGTCACGCGCCGACGGGCTGGTCCGCGAGCGCCCGGCCGGGCACGTGCAGGATCAGGGCGTCGCCCTGGCCGCCGCCGCCGCACAGCGCGGCCGCGCCGACCCCGCCGCCCCGGCGGCCGAGCTCGAGCGCCAGGTCCAGCACGATCCGGGCCCCGCTCATCCCGACCGGGTGGCCCAGGGCGATGGCACCGCCGTTGGGGTTCACCTTCGCCGGGTCGATGCCCAGCTCGCGGGTGGACACGATGGCGACGGCGGCGAAGGCCTCGTTGAACTCGACCAGGTCGAGGTCCTTCGGGTCGATGCCCTCCCGCTCGCACGCCTTCTGGACGGCGCGCGAGGGCTGGGTCTGCAGGGTGGCGTCGGGGCCGGCCACGACGCCGTGCGCGCCGATCTCGGCCAGCACCGTCAGGCCCAGCTCCTCGGCCTTGGCCGCCGACATGACCACGACCGCGCACGCGCCGTCGGAGATCTGGGACGCCGAGGCCGCGGTGATCGTGCCGTCCTCCGCGAACGCCGGCTTGAGCTTGGCCAGGCTCTCCGCGGTGGTGTCCGGGCGGATGCCCTCGTCCTCGCGGAACTCGATCGGGTCGCCCTTGCGCTGCGGGATGAGCACCGGGGTGATCTCGGCGTCGAAGATGCCGTCCTTGGCGGCGCGGGCGGCCTTCTGGTGGCTCTCCGCGGCGTACGCGTCCTGCTCCTCGCGGGTCAGGCCGTACCGGCTGTTGGAGTCCTCGGTCAGCTTGCCCATCGCGACCTGGTCGAAGGTGTCGGTGAGCCCGTCGTGGGCCATCGAGTCGACCAGCGTGGCGTCGCCGAACTTGGTGCCGGTGCGCGATCCCTGCAGCAGGTGCGGCGCCCGGGTCATCGACTCCATGCCGCCGGCGACGACGACCTCGAACTCGCCGGCCCGGATGAGCTGGTCGGCCAGCGCGATCGCGTCCAGCCCGGACAGGCACACCTTGTTCAGCGTGAACGAGGGCACCGACATCGGGATGCCGCCGGCCACCGCGGCCGGGCGGGCCGGGTTCTGCCCGGCGCCGGCCTGGATGACGTGGCCCATGATCACGTAGTCGACCTGGTCGCCGGTGATCCCCGACCGCTCGAGCGCGGCCTTGATCGCCACGCCGCCGAGGTCGGCCGCGGAGAAGTCCTTGAGCGAGCCGAGCAGGCGGCCCATCGGGGTGCGGGCACCGCCGACGATGACGGAACGGGCGGGGGCGGGCTGGCTCATCGGGGCTCCAGTGGCTCCGGTCGCCGGCGTTGGCGACCGCGTTCGACAGGACACCGCGCAGGCCGGGGGGCGCCACGGGCTGCCGCCAGGATAGGGCGACCGGCGGACGACGACCCCGGTCGGTGACCCGGGTCACCGCGCGGCCGACTCCCGCCGTCCACCCCGGACGACGGCGCCCCGGCGCGTGAGCCCGACCACACCCGGTGCCGCGCCCCGGCCGCCGGCGGCAGGATGCCCCGCATGACCCACACCGTGCCCGACGACGCGCACCCCGGCCTGCCCCCCGGCCTGCTGACCACGATCGACCACGTCGGCATCGCCGTGCCCGACCTGGCTGAGGCGATCGCGTTCTACGAGCGGACCTTCGGCGTCACGTCCGTGCACGACGAGGTGAACGAGGAGCAGGGCGTCCACGAGGCGATGCTGGCCGTCGGCGACGGCGAGACCCGGGTCCAGCTGCTGGCGCCGCTCACCCCGGAGTCCACGATCGCGAAGTTCATCGGCCGGTCCGGCCCCGGCCTGCAGCAGCTCGCCTTCCGGGTGACCGACGTCGAGGCGGTCAGCGCGACGCTGCGCGAGCGCGGGCTGCGACTGCTCTACGACGAGCCGCGCCGCGGCACCGCCGGCAGCCGGGTCAACTTCGTGCACCCCAAGGACGCCGGCGGGGTCCTCGTGGAGCTGGTCGAGCCCGCGCCGCACTGATCCGCGGACCGCCGCACCGGCCTCGCCAGCGGCCCGGCGACGACCCCGGCGTGGCCCCTTGGAACGGTGCCGCTGCGGTGCGTCACCGGTCGTCTGGGAGTTCGCTGGGAGACGCCCACCACGCTGACCCCGGCCCCCGGTTTCTGCGAGGATGACGGGCATGACCGACCCCCGCGACGACGTGCTCGCCTTCCGCGACGGCGGCCCGACCTTCGACGTGGTGCGCAAGGGCTACGACCGGGACCAGGTGGCCGAGACCCTCGCCGGGCTGGACGCCGACATGCGGGTGGCGCTGGCCGACCGGGACGCCGCCGTCTCGCGGTCCGCCGACCTCGCCCGCCAGCTGCAGGCCCTGCACGGCGAGGTCGAGGCGCTCCGCCGGCGCGCGGCGAGCGCGAGCGCGCCCACGTTCGAGAACATGGGCGAGCGCATCTCCAACATGCTGCAGCTGGCCGAGGACGAGGCCGCCGAGATCCGCCGCTCCGCGCAGGAGCAGGCCGGTGCCCTGCAGGCGCAGGTCGCCGCCGAGGCCGAGGCCATCCGGGAGCGCATCGCCGGCGAGGAGCGGGCCCTGGGCGAGCGCTCGGCCGCCAGCCAGGCCGAGGCCGAGCGGCTGGTCCTGGAGGCGCGCCAGCACGCCGAGCAGATCATGGGCGTCGCCCAGGCCCGCGCCGACGACCTGGTCACCAAGGCGCAGGAGCGGGCCACCCGGCTCGACGCCGACTCGCAGGCCCGCCGCACCAAGGTGGAGCAGGACTTCGAGATCGCCCAGCGGGCCCGCCGCACCGAGGCGGCCCGGCTGGAGGAGGAGCGCGAGCGGGCCTCGCACGCCGCCGCGCAGCAGCGGGTGGCGGCAGCCGACGAGCAGGCGCAGCGCACGGTGGCCGAGGCGGAGGCCGCCGCGGCTGCGATCCGCGCCGTCCGGGACGACCTGACCCGCCGGCTCACCGACGTCCGGACGCTGCTCGGCCAGCTGCCGGACCTCTCCGACCGCCAGCCGCAGCGGGACGGCGCCCCCCGCCAGCAGCAGCCGGCCGGGCAGCAGGCGGAGCAGGGCGGGCAGCAGGCGGAGCGGTCCGAGGCGCAGCCGGACGGCCCGCGCACCGAGCCGGCGCTGGTCGCCCCGGCACAGCAGGGCCAGCCGATGCAGCAGGCCCAGCCCGTCCAGCAGGCCCAGCCGGTCCAGCAGGCGCAGCCGGTGCGGGCGTCGGAGCAGCGCGCGGCGACCACCGGTGCCACCGCGGCGTCGGCCCCGCAGCGGGCCGCCCAGACGCAGGAGGTCCGGCTGCCCGCGGGGGCTCCGCAGACCGGTGAGCAGGGCGTCGCCCAGTCGCAGCGTCCCGCGGCGACCCCGACCCCGGCGCACCCCACCCAGACGGCGGCCACCCAGCAGACGCCGGTGCAGCAGGCGGGCGCCGGGCCGCAGGCCCAGCGCCCGCAGCCCGGCCAGCGGCAGACGCCGCCGGTCCCGGCCCGCCCGACCCGCGGGCAGGGCCCGGTCACCCCGCCGGTCTCCGCCGGACAGGGCGGCCCGGCCGTCCCCGGACGGGGCTGACCGACCCGCCCCACCGAGCGCTGCACCGACCCACTCCGATCGACGGCCCCCGGCTCGTGCCGGGGGCCGTCGGCGTGTCCGGGTGTCCGGTGGCCGCTGACCGGCGGCCGTGCCATGGTCGGCGGGAGGCCGTCCCCGCCGCCCCGCCTGCGACCAGCTCCCGGGTGCCCACCGAGCGCCGGGAGGAACCGCACCGGTGTCCGACCCGACCGCCCGGGCGCCCGGGGCCCGGCCACGCCCGGCCCCGCACGGCACCGACGGCGGGTCCGTGGCCGGCCGGGGGCGGGACGCCGGCCGGCACCGGGCGTCGGGTGGGCCGCTCGCCGGCCGGCTCCGGGCCGGGCTGCTCTGGCCGCTGGCCGCGCTCGGGGTCGTCGCCCTGGTCGCCGTCCGCACGCTGCGCGGCGCCCGGCTGCCCGGCGACGGCGAGCTCGGCGCCGCGGCCGCCGCCCTGCTGCGCGGGGAGAGCGCGCCGGCGCCGGTCTCCCCCGAGGGTCTGGGGGCGGCGCACACGGCGGTGTACGCGACCGTCACCCGGGCGTTCCAGCGGCACGGGACGCTGGCCGGCGCCGAGCGGGAGCTGCTGACGGTCCTGCTGCTGCTCGGCGCCGTCCTGCTCTGGCGCACCGCACGCCGCCTGGACGTCCCGGACGCCGGGTGCGCCGTGGCCGTCCTGCTCCTCGGCGGGGCCGGGTTGCTGGTGCCGCTGCACGCCGCCGCCACCCCGGCGGCGTTCGCCGTCTGCTGGCTGCTGCTGGCCGGCTGGCTGGCCACCTGGGTGCTGGCCGGCGGGCGCCCGCCACCGGTGGTGGCAGTGCTCGCGGTCGCCGCCGCCGTGCTGGCGGTGCTGCTCGCGCCCGACGTGCTGCTCCTGCTGGCGGCCGCCGCGGTCGCCGCGGTGGCGCTGCGGCCCGGCCCGGCAGCCCGCCGGGCGTCCGTGGTGGCGGCCGGGGTCCTGCTGCTCGCCGGCACCCGGCTGCTGGTCCAGCGCTGGGACCCGCAGCCCGACGACCCCGCCCGCTGGGGCGGCGGCGCCACGGACCTGCTCGTGCTGACCACCGCCCTGCTGGCGGCCGCCGCCGTGGCGGCGTGGCGGCTCCCCCGGTACCGCGCCCCGGCCGCCGCGCTGGCGGTGACGACGCTGCTGGCGGTGGCCCCGCCGTCGGGGCGGCTGCCGGCCCTGCTGCTCTGCCTCCCGCTGGGCGCCCTGCTGGTCGGTGCGCTGGTCGGTGCGCTGGTGCCCGCGCCGGCCGGCCGGACCGCGGCGGTGGGCCGACGGCCACGGGCCCTGGTCGCGGCCGGGGTCACCGCCGCCCTGCTGCTCACCGGCCTCGGTGCGGCGACCGCCGCCGGTCCGGACGACGGCGGCGACGTCTCCGCCGACATCGTCGCGCTGGCCGGCTGGGCGCGGGAGCAGCTGCCCGGCACCGGCGCCCTCCTCGCGTCCCCGGTGCTCACCGCAGAGCTGGTGCACGCCGGGGCCGACCCCGCCCGGCTGCGGACCGCCGCCACCGGTCCGCCGTCCCCGGTGCTGCAGGTGACCGACGGGCCCCCGCCGGACGGCGCCGCGGTGGTCGCGCGGTTCGGCGCGCTCACCGTGGTCGACCCGAGCCCGGTGCAGCCGACGGCCGAGCAGGAGGCCGCGCGCCGGGAGCTGGCCGGCGCGCTGCAGGCCGCCCCCACCATCGACCTGCCGGCCGCCGACGCCGACGTGCTGGCGGCCGGACGGGTCGACCCGCGGCTGCTGGTGCTCCTCGCCGGGGTCACCGCACGGATGGGCGCCGGGCTGCGCGGCCTGCCCGCGGTCGCCGGGGAGCCGGCCGGGGCGCTGGTGCGGCAGGCCGTCGTCACGCCCGCCGGCCGCGCCGCGGACGCTGCCGGGGACGCCGCCGCGACCGAGGAGCTGCGCAGCTTCCTCACCGCCCAGCAGGGGCCCTACCGGCCCGACCGGGTCACCGAGGTCGAGGGCGGGCTGCTGGTCGGCTACGACCTCGTCCCGGACCCGGACGAGCTCGTCGGGTTGCCCGGGGGAAGATGACAGCGCAGGGTGCAGGAACCGCGACCGTGGGTACGCCCGGCCCGGCGCCCGACCCCACGCCCGACCCCATCTGGAGGCCCCCGATGTCCCGGTCGACCCGAGGGCTCCTGCTCTCCCTGCTCGTGGCGGGGCTGTGCGCGCTCGGGATGCCGGCCGCCGGCGCGGCGCCGGACCCGGCGAGCGGCACCGGGCTGCTGCGGATGATGCACCTCTCCCCGGACACGCCCTCGGTGGACGCCTACATCGACTCGGTGTCCGACCCCGGCTCGGGCGTGGTCCTGCCGGCGGTCAGCTACGGCGACGTCTCGCCGTACCAGACGGTGCCGGCCGGCACGTACACCGTCAGCGCCCGCGCCGCGGGCGCCGACCCGGCCAGCCCGCCGGTGCTGGCCACCACCGTGAGCGTCACCGCCGGGACCGCCACCACCATCGCCGGGGTGGGCTCCTTCGCCCAGCTCAGCTTCGCGGTGCTCCCCGACGACCTCACGCTGCCGCCCGCGGGCCAGGCGCGCGCCCGGGTGGTCAACGCGGCGGCGACCGCGTCGCCGCTGGACCTCGCGCTGGGCGGGGGCACGGCGCTGGCGAGCGGGCTGGCGTTCGGCGCGGGCACCGGTTACGTCGACGTCCCGGGCGGGGCGGGCACGCTGACGCTGACCCCCGGGACCGCGAGCCCGGCGGAACTGCCGGTGGAGCTGGCGGCCGGTTCGGTCTACACGGTGCTGGTGCTGGACCTGGACGGCGGCGGGCTGACCGTGACCACGGCGCTGGACGCCGCCAGCCCGGGCGTGGTGCCGGTGGGCGGCGTCGAGGCCGGCGCCGGTGGGGCGAGCGCGGGCACCGGCTCCCCCGTCGGCCCGTTCGCGCTGGCCGTCCTCGCCCTCGCCGCCCTGCTGCTGACCGTCCGCGCCCGGCTGCCCCGGACGAGGCGCCCGGCGCGGCACGCAGCCCGCTGAGCCGGTCCCTGCCGGGGCGGCACCACCGCCCGCGCCGCCGGCTGCTCACCGTCCTGCGGTGGGTCCTGGCTGCGGTCGTCGTGACGGCCGGGGCGGTGGCGCTGCTCTCCCCCGCGGCGCCGGCCGCCGGCCCGGCCCGGGAGCCCGTCGAGGGCCCACCGGCCCCGGTGGTCGCCGGCCCGGCACCGGTGGGGTCCGGCGTGGCCGTCCCGGCGCGGGTGGCCATCCCGGCCATCGACGTCGACACCCCGCTCGCCGAGATCGGGGTCGACGGTGCCGGCGCCCTCGTCCCGCCCGCCGACCCCGACGTCGCGGGCTGGTTCGCCGCCGGACCGGCGCCCGGGGAGACCGGGCCGGCGGTGCTGGCCGGGCACGTCGACGACCGCACCGGTCCGGCGGTGTTCTTCCGGCTCGAGGAGCTGGCCCCCGGCGACCAGGTGGTGGTGACCGGCACCGACGGGCGGCCGGTGCCGTTCACGGTCACCCGGGTCGCCAGCTGGCCCAAGGACGGCTTCGCGACCGCGGAGGTCTACGGCCCGACCACCGGCGCGGAGCTGCGCCTGATCACCTGCGGCGGCACCTTCGACCGCTCCCGCCGCAGCTACACCGACAACGTCGTCGTCTTCGCCGTGGTGACCTGATGGAACGGCCACCCTCCAGGGCCCCGACGCGAGCGTGCGAGCGTTGGGGGGAAGGGTGGTCCTTCTGCTAGCGCCGGCGGTCGCGGGCCCGCCAGCAGGCGGTGTGCCAGTGCCGGCGCCAGTCCGCGGCGGACTCGGTGTCCCAGGGGTCCAGGTCGGAGTCCCGGGCGTAGGCGGGCCAGGTGACCACGTGCGGGGTGCCGGGGCGGATCTCCTGGTCGCAGCCCGGGCAGCGGTAGACCTTGTCGGCGCCCGACCCGGTGAGCGCGCGCACCGCCCAGTCGCCGTCGGTCGCCTCCTCCACCGGGGTGGCCGGAGGGCGCCGCGCGGGGGTGCCACCGGCCGGCCCGGTCCTGCCGCGGCGGTTGCCGCCTCGCCGGGGCACCGGTTACCGGTTCGGGTGGTCGCGGAACCCGCGACCGGCCTTGCGGCCGAGGTGGCCGGCGGTGACCAGGTGCTCGAGCAGCGGCGCCGGGGCGAGCCCGGGCTCGCCGGACTCGGCGTACAGCTCCCGCTGGACCGCCAGGGCGACGTCCAGGCCGACGGCGTCCAGCTGCTGGAACGGCCCCGTCGGGTAACCGCAGCCCAGCGTCATCGCGGCGTCGATGTCGTCGGCGGTGGCGTAGCGCGCCTCGAGCATCCGCACCGCGTCGTTGAGGTAGGGGAACAGCAGCGCGTCGACGATGAGCCCGGCCCGGTCGGGGCAGGAGACGGCGTGCATGCCGAGCTGCGCGCAGACCGCGTGCGCGGTGGCGGCGACGTCCGGTGCGGTGGCGATCGTGGAGACCACCTCGACCAGCGCCATGGCCGGTGCCGCGTCGGGGAAGTGCAGGCCGACGACGTCGCCGGGGCGCCCGCTGGCCGTCGCGCAGCCGATCACCGGCCCGCCGGACGTCGTGGCCAGCACCGCACCCGGCTTCGCGATCCCGCCGAGCGCGGCGAACAGGGCCTGCGTGCCGTCCCGGTCGTCGGCCACCGCCTCGACCACCAGGTCGGCGTCGGCCAGGTCGTCCAGCCGGGCCGAGCCGGTGACCCGGGCGAGGGCGGCGTCCCGCTCGGCCTGCCCGATCCGCCCGCGGACCACCTGCTCGTCCAGGCTCGTGGTGAGCGCCTGCTGCACCCCCTCGACCGCGTCGACGGTGCGGGCGACGGAGGTGACGTCGTAGCCGGCCCGGGCGGCAGCCTCGACGATGCCGGTCGCCGTCGTCCCGGAGCCCACGACGCCCACGCTGCACACCGGCCGGGCACCCTCCCCGGCGCCGGTGGCCGGCGGGGTCTGCGCGTCCGGCACGATCTCGGCCGAGCCCCGGCCGGCGTAGCTGTAGAAGCCGCGGCCGGTCTTCCGGCCGAGCAGCCCGGCGGTCGTCATCTGCTTGATCACCGGGCTGGGGGCGTGCAGCCGGTTGCGCGACTGCTGGTACATCGTCACGAGGACCTCGTGGGCGGTGTCGATGCCGATCAGGTCCAGCAGCGCCAGCGGGCCCATCGGCAGGCCGCAGCCCAGCCGCATCGCCGCGTCGATGTCCTCCCGGCTGGCGTAGCGGTCCTCGTACATCGAGACGGCGTGGTTGAGGTAGCCGAAGAGCAGCGCGTTGGCGACGAACCCGGCCTTGTCGCCGATGGTGACGCCGACCTTCCCCAGCCGGCGCGCCAGCGCCTCGACGTCGTCCACCACGGACTGCTCGGTGACCACCGTGCGGACCACCTCGACCAGCTTCATCACCGGGGCGGGGTTGAAGAAGTGCATCCCGACGACCTTGCCGGGCCGGCCGGTGGTCACCGACAGCTCGGTCACCGAGAGGCTGGAGGTGTTGGTGGCCAGGATGGTGTCCGGCGGGCAGATCCGGTCCAGCTCGGCGAGCACCCGGGCCTTGAGCTCCATCCGCTCCGGGATCGCCTCGACCACGAGCTCGGCGTCGGCCAGGTCGGCCATGGCGGTGGTGAACCGGATCCGGGACAGGATCTCGTCGCGGCCGGCGGCGTCCAGCTTCCCGCGGGCGACCGCCTTGCCGGTGGACTGCTCGGCGTGCGCGCGGCCGCGCCGGACGGCGTCGTCGGTGACGTCGACGGCGGTCACCGAGAGCCCGGCCCGGGCCAGCACCTCGGCGATCCCGGCGCCCATGGTGCCGAGCCCGACGACGCCCACCTCGGTCAGTTCTCTGGCCACGCCCGCAGTCTCCCATCCGCCAGGTCTGCCGGCGTCCGACGGTTACCCATCGGTAGGTCGGCCCCCTGCAGGGGCCCGCCGCGAGCGTGCGAGCGGTGGGGGGCACGGGGACCCCTTCCTCAGAAGAGGCGGGCCGAGGGGTCGTCGGTCCCCTTGAGCACGGCGTAGTCGACGGTGACGCACTCGATGCCGCGGTCGGCGGCGAGCACCCGGGCCTGCGGCTTGATCTCCTGCGCGGCGAAGACGCCCTTGACCGGGGCCAGCAGCGGGTCGCGGTTGAGCAGCTCCAGGTAGCGGGTCAGCTGCTCGACGCCGTCGATCTCCCCGCGCCGCTTGATCTCCACCGCGATCGTGGTGCCCCCTGCGTCCCGGCACAGCAGGTCGACCGGGCCGATGGCGGTGGGGTACTCGCGGCGGACCAGCGACCAGCCCTCGCCGAAGGTCTCCACGTGCAGGGCCAGCAGCCGCTGCAGCTCGGCCTCGACGCCGTCCTTCTGCAGCCCGGGGTCGACGCCCAGCTCGTGCCGGTGGTCGTGCTCGACCGACTCGATGGTGATCACCAGCTGCTCACCGGCCTTGTTGGTGACCGTCCAGGTGCCCGACCCGTCGGTGAGCTCCTCCTTGAGCGAGCACGGCGGGCTCATCCAGTTCAGCGGCTTGTAGGCGCGGTCGTCGGCGTGGATCGACACCGAGCCGTCGGCCTTCACCAGCAGGAGCCGGGTGGCGAGCGGGAGGTGGGCGGTGAGCCGTCCGATGTAGTCCACGGAGCAGCGGGCGATGACCAGACGCACGGACGGCGACGCTACCGGGTGGAACCGTCGTGGCTCCCGGCGCGTCTGATCAGCGTGACCCGTCTGCCCGCCGTCGTCCCGGTGACCGCCCTCGGCCTGGCGGTGCTGCTGAGCGCCTGCGCGGAGCAGGGCGGCACCGGCGCCGCCCCGACCGGCTCGGAGCCGGCACCGGTGACCCTGCCCGGGGACGCCGACGTGCCGGTGCTGCAGGTGGCGTACACCGGCGGCTTCGTCACCCCGGAGACGCTGGCCGGGCGGCTGCCGGTGGTGGCCGTGTACGCCGACGGCCGGGTGTTCAGCCAGGGCCCGGTGGCCGCGGTCTTCCCCGGTCCGGCGTGGCCCAACGTGCAGGTGCAGCAGGCCGACCCGGGCACCGTCGAGGCGCTGGTCCGCCGCGCGCTGGACGGCGGGGTCGCCGGCACCTCCGACCTGGGCACACCGCCCATCGCCGACGCCGCGTCGACCCGGTTCACCGTCACCACGGCCGAGGGCACCACGGTGCGGGAGGTCTACGCGCTGATGGAGGGCGCCGGGGAGACGACCGGGCTCACCGACCAGCAGCAGGCCGACCGGGCCGAGCTCGCCGAGTTGTTCGGCGAGCTCACCGACCTGCCGGCGACGCTGCCGCCGGAGGGCGAGGCGCCGGCGTCCTACGAGCCGGCCGCGGTGGCCGCACTGGTCCGGCCGTGGACGGCGCCGGACGGCGACCCCGCGCTCGACCCGACGGTCCAGCAGCCCGAGGCGGCCTGGCCGGGGCCGGCGCTGCCCGGTGAGCCGACCGGACCGGGGGTGAGCTGCGTGGTGGCCACCGGGGACCAGGCGCCGGCGGTCACCACGGCGGCGCGGGCGGCCAACCAGCTCACCCCGTGGCGCACCGACGACGGTGCCCGCTGGGCGGTCACCTTCCGGCCGCTGCTGCCGCACGAGACCGGCTGCGCCGACCTCACCGACTGACGCCCTAGTCGGTCCAGACCGGCGGGCGCTTCTCCAGGAACGCGCCCATCCCCTCGCGGGCGCCGGGCAGCTGGCTGGCCGAGGCCATCACCTCGACGGCCACCCCGTAGGCGTCGCGCTCCGGGCGGTCGAGCTGGGCGTACATCGTCGCCTTGCCCCACGCCTTGCTCGCCCGCGAGCCGCGGGTGGCCCGGCCCAGCAGCTCGGCGACCGCCGCGTCCAGGTCGGCGTCGGGCACCACCCGGTTCACCAGCCCCCAGTCCAGCGCCGTCCGGGCGTCGATCACGTCGCCGGTCAGCGCGAGCTCCATCGCCCGCTTGCGGCCCACGTTCCGGGCGATGGCAACCATCGGGGTGTGGCAGAACCAGCCGCCCTTGCCGCCGGGGGCGGCGAAGCCGGCCGACTCGGCCGCGACGGCGAGGTCGCAGGAGGCGACCAGCTGGCAGCCGGCGGCCGTCGCCAGCGCGTGCACCCGGGCGAGCACCACCTGCGGCACGGCCTGCAGGGTCTGCATCAGCTCGGTGCACAGCGCCAGCAGGCTGCGCACCTCGGTGACCGGGCGGCCGGCCACGTCGGCGAAGTCGTGCCCGGCGCTGAACACCGGCCCCTCGCCGGCCAGCACGATGCCGGTGGCGTCGCTCTGCCCGGCCGCGGTGACCGCGGCGAGCAGCTGGGTGAGGTGCTCGCGGGAGAGCGCGTTGCGCCGGGCGGGGCGGGTCATCGTGATGCGCACGGTGTCGCCGTCGCGCTCGGTCCGGGGGGCGCCGTTGCCGTCCATGCCCGACCCCACCACGGCGGACCTGCCGCGGGCAACGTCGTCCTCGGTACGACTCCTGGCGTACACCCGGGTGCGCCCTGGGGTGGATGTGCCGGCCACCGTCGCGGAGCAGGCTCGGGGCATGCCGACCCGGAGCCGACCGTGACCGACGCCGTGCTGGGCTGGGTCCAGGACCTGATGAGCTCGCCCTGGCTGTACCTGGCCCTGTTCGGCCTGGCCGCGCTGGACGGGTTCCTGCCGGTGCTGCCCAGCGAGAGCGTCGTCATCACCGCCGGGGTCTTCGCCGCGACCGGGCAGCCGGACCTGCTCGCCGTCGTCGTGGTGGCGGCGCTGGGCGCCCTCGCCGGCGACCACACCTCCTACCTGTTCGGCCACCTCGCCGGACCCCGGCTGCAGGCCCGCGCCCGGCCCGGCACCCGGCGGCGCCGTGGCCTGGACCGGGCCGACCGGCTGCTGGCCACCCGCGGCGGGGTGCTGCTGGTGACCGCGCGCTACGTGCCCGGCGCCCGGACCGCGCTCACCCTGACCGCCGGTGCGCTCCGCTGGCCGCTGCGCCGGTTCACCCCGTTCGCGGTGCTCGGCGGCGTCACCTGGGCCCTGTGGTCGGCGGGCATCGGGTACGTCGGCGGCCTCGCCTTCGAGGAGGACCCGTTGCTCGGGCTGCTGCTGGGCCTGGGTCTCGCGCTGGGCCTGGCGGCGCTGGGCGAGGGCGTCCGGCACCTGGTGCAGCGGCGGCGGAAGCCCCCGCCCGCGCCGGCCGTCCCCCGCCCGGCCCGGGAGCGCTGCACGTCCGCGGCCTGACGGGGAAGCTGGAGCCGTGGTCCCCGTCGAGCCCGTCACCAGCACCGCCCCGCGTCCCATCGGCCGCACCGTCTTCACCCAGGGCTGGCGGGACGCGACCTTCCTGCACTGGGCCGTCGACCCGGCGCTCGTCGCCCCGCTGCTGCCGCCGGGCACCCGCCCCGACGAGCTGGACGGCGCCAGCTACGTGGGGCTCATCCCCTTCCGGATGCGCCGCATCGGCCTGCTCGGCGCCCCGGGCCTGCCCTACCTGGGCTCCTTCGCCGAGACGAACGTGCGGCTCTACTCGGTGGACGACGACGGCCGGCGCGGCGTCGTGTTCCGGTCGCTGGAGGCCGACCGGCTGCTGCCGGTGCTCGCCGCCCGCTGGGTCGCCCACCTGCCCTACCTGTGGTCGCGGATGCGGATCGAGCGGGACGGCGACCGGGTCACCTACCGCGCCGCCCGCCGCTGGCCCGGTCCGCGGGGAGCCGGTGGCACCGTCGCCGTCCGGGTCGGGGAGCCGCTGGCCGACCCCGGCCCGCTGCCGCTGTTCCTGACCGGCCGCTGGGGACTGCACCAGACCGCGTTCGGCAAGCTCGCCTACTGGCCCAACGAGCACCCCCCGTGGCCGCTGCACGCCGCCGAGCTGCTCGCCCTGGACGACGACCTGGTGGCCGCGGCCGGGCTGCCGACGGTCGGCGGGGCGCCGGACAGCGTGCTGTTCTCCCCCGGCGTGGACGTCCGGTTCGGCCCCCGGCTCGGGTCACCGGGCAGGATCTCCCCCACCACCGACGACCGGCGAACGACGACGTGAGGAGCGCGGACTGATGGAGCCCGTCCGGTTCGGCCTGCTGGGGTACGGCTTCGGCGGGCGGTGGTTCCACGCCCCGCTGCTGGCCGCCGCACCGGAGTGCACCTTCCTGGGCGTGGTGACCACCGCTGCGGAGCGCCGGGAGCTGCTCGGCCGCGAGCACCCCGACGCCACCGCGTTCGGGTCGCTGGCCGAGCTGGCCGCGGCCGGCGCCGAGGCGGTGGCCGTGTCCACCCCGGCGGACACCCACTCCGCGCTCACCGACCAGGCGCTCGACCTCGGGCTGGCCGTCGTCTGCGACAAGCCGTTCGCGCTGGACGCCGCGGCCGCCCGGGCCAGCGCCGAGCGCGCCGCGCGGGCCGGCCTGGTCCTGGTGCCGTACCAGAACCGCCGCTGGGACTCCGACTTCCTCACCGTCCGCTCGCTGGTCGACCGGGGCGAGCTCGGCACGGTCACCCGCTTCGAGTCGCGGTTCGAGCGGTTCACCCCCGACCCCGGCCCCGGTGCCGCCGGCGGCGGGACGCTGCTGGACTTCGGCGCCCACCTGGTCGACCAGGCGCTGGTGCTGCTCGGCCCGGTGGCGACCGTCTACGCCGAGTGGCGGGTGCGGGAGAGCGGCCTGGACGACGACGTCTTCGTCGCCCTCACCCACACCTCCGGCGCCCGCTCGCACCTGTACGGCAGCTGGAGCGAGGGGGCACCCGGCGACCGGTTCCGGGTCACCGGAACCACCGGCAGCTACGTGGTCGGCGGGCCGATGGACGGCCAGGAGGCGGCGCTGGTCTCCGGGCAGACGCCGGCCACGCTCGGCGCCGGCTGGGGGGCCGAGCCGCCGGAGCGGTACGGCCGCGTGCAGCGCGGGGACGCCGCCGAGACGGTGCCCACCGTCCCCGGCGCCTGGGACACCTTCTACCCGGCCGTCGCCGCCGCGGTCCGCGGCACCGGCCCCGTCCCGGTCGACCCGGCGGACGCCGTCGCCAGCCTCACCGTCCTGGACGCCGCGCGCCGCAGCGCGACGGGAGGCGGGGTCGTCCGGATCGGGTGACCGCACGGCTCCCGGACCGGTGGCACACTCGGTCGTGGGCCACCGACCGGCGACCCGAGCCCCCGGGAGGTCCGCTGTGCCGATCGACGCCGGCAGCCTGCACTTCCTGGTCGGACCGGGCATCGCCCTGCTGGCCATCGCCCTGATCGGGCTGTTCCTGCGCTGGGCCTTCGAGTCCGACTCCTCCTCGTCGCGCCCGCGGCCGCGCGAGGAGCTGCTCACCCCGGTGGCCACGCTGACCCGCCGGGAGTCCGCGCTCGCCCTGCGGGCGGTGCTGTCCGACGCCGGCATCCGTTCGACCATCCGCGAGCCGGCCGCCCACCGTGCGGACGTGCTGGTGTTCCCCGAGGACCTCGACCGGGCCCGCGCGCTGGCCCTGTCCTTCGGCGGCCGGTAGCTCAGTCGGGGCGTTCGGTGCGCTCGATCCCGACGCCCACGCCGCGCAGCTGCTCGAGGAAGTCCGGGTAGCCCCGGTCGACGTGCCGCACGTCCTGCACCTCGGTGACCCCGTCGGTGAGCAGCCCGGCGAGCACAAGCCCGGCCCCGGCGCGGATGTCGGTGGCCAGCACCGGTGCGCTGGAGAGCCGCTCGCGGCCGCGGACCACCGCGTGGTGGCCGTCGATGCGCACGTCGGCGCCGAGCCGGACCAGCTCGTTGACGAACATGAACCGGCCCTCGAAGACGTTCTCGGTGATCAGCGCGGTGCCGGTGCTGACCGCGGCCAGCGCGACGGCCATCGGCTGCAGGTCGGTCGGGAAGCCGGGGTAGGGCAGCGTGACGACGTCGACGCCCAGCGGGCGCTCGGCCATGCTCACCCGGACGCCGTCGGGCTGGGGCTCGACGGTGGCGCCGGCGGTGACCAGCTTCTGCAGCGGGACGCTGAGGTGCTCGGCCACGGCCCGCTCGATGACCAGGTCGCCCCGGGTCATCACCGCACCGATCGCCCAGGTGCCGGCGACGATCCGGTCCGGCACGGTCGTGTACTCGACCGGGTGCAGCTCCTGCACGCCCTCGACGGTGATGGTGGAGGTGCCCTCGCCCTCGATCCGGGCGCCCATCGTCACCAGCATCCGGCACAGGTCGACGATCTCCGGCTCGCGTGCGGCGTTGTCCACCACGGTCGTGCCGGTGGCGAGCGCCGCGGCCATCACCAGGTTCTCCGTCGCGCCCACGGACGGGAAGTCCAGCCAGATGGAGGTGCCGACGAGCTGCGGGGCGGTCGCGATCAGGAAGCCGTGCTCGTTGACGACGGTCGCGCCGAGCCGCTCCAGACCGGCGATGTGCATGTCCAGGCCGCGGGAGCCGATGGCGTCACCGCCGGGCAGCGCCACCTTCGCGGTGCCGAGCCGGGCGACCAGCGGGCCCAGCACGCTGATCGAGGCGCGCATCCGGCGGACCAGGTCGTAGTCGGTCTCGCTGGAGGGCTCCTCCGGGACGTCGATGAGCACGCGGCCGCCGCCGCTCGGGCTCCGGCCGGGCTCGAGCGGGTAGCGCTCGAAGGTGACGCCGCAGCCCAGCCGGCGCAGCACCTCGCTCATGATCTCGACGTCGAGGATGTCCGGCACCTCGTCCAACGTCGTCCGGCCGGGGGCGAGCAGCGCGGCGGCCATCAGCTTCAGCGCGCTGTTCTTGGCCCCCGTGACCCGGACGCGGCCGCGCAGCGGCGTGCCACCGGTCACCTCGAAGCAGTCCACCGGGTCACCCTACGGCGGGGTCGCCGCGGGGTCGTACCGCGAGCCGGGCAGCGACGGCGGCGCGGCCGGCCTCCGTCACTACAGTCGGCGGCATGACCGTCCGGCTGACCCGCATCTACACCCGCACCGGTGACGCCGGGCAGACCCACCTCGGCGACATGTCCCGGGTGGCGAAGACCGACCCGCGGCTGGTCGCCTACGCCGACGTGGACGAGACCAACAGCTCGCTCGGCGTGGCGCTGGCGCTCGGCTCCCCGCCCGCCGAGCTGACCGCGCTGCTGCGCAGCGTGCAGAACGACCTGTTCGACGTGGGCGCCGACCTCTCCACGCCGGTGCAGGAGGCCCCGGCGCACCCGCCGCTGCGGATCACCCCCGCCTACACCGAGCGGCTGGAGGCGGCGTGCGACGCCGCCAACGCCGAGCTGCCCGCGCTCACCTCCTTCGTGCTGCCCGGCGGCACCCCGCTGGCCGCCCTGCTGCACACCTCGCGGACGATCGCCCGAAGGGCCGAGCGCAGCGTGTGGGCGCTGCTGGCCGTCGACGGCGAGCGCACCAACGCCGAGACGGCCCGCTACCTCAACCGGCTGTCGGACCTGCTGTTCATCCTCGCCCGGGCCGCCAACCCGGACGGCGACGTCCTCTGGGAGCCCGGCGCGCACAGCGGCGTGCACGCCCAGCGCGCAGCCCGCGCCGACCAGTAGCCGTTCGGCCCCGCTGCAGGGGCCCGCGCCGAGCTCGCGAGGCGTGGGGGGCAGCGGGGTCCTTCGATTCATCGGTCGATCGGCGGGGCCGACTCGATCCAGGAGAGGAAGCCGGTGACCGCGGAGCCGTCCATCGCCAGCTCCTGCCGACCGGCGCCGGTCCGCACGGTGAGGATGACGGTCTCGCACGGCAGCGAGAGGTCGTCGGCGGTGGGCCCGCGCCGGGCCTCGACCTGGAACTGCGAGCGGACCAGCCGCCGGTTCGGGCGCACCGACAGCGACAGCGCCCGGTACCAGAGCAGCGTGTCGCCGGAGTACCAGGCGACGCCGACCGCCCACCGCGGGGCACCGGGGGCGCGCAGCCACATGGTGACCGCGCCCAGGCCGGAGAGCAGGAAGTGCCGGCGCAGCAGGAAGGCCGCGACCAGGGCGACGACCAGCAGCCCCAGGACGACCAGGACGACCGTGGTCACCGGCGGGCGGTCAGCGCGGCGGGGACGGGACGGGCCTGGGTCGTCGGGTCAGTCGTCGCTCAGACGTCCTGACCGACGGCGCGCAGCCGCGACTGGGCGCGACGGGCGGCGGCCAGCGCCTCCGGGTCGTCCCCGTCGGACTCGGCGCGGCGCAGGGCCTCGCGGGCCCGCTCGGCGTCGATCTCGGTGGAGATCTCCGCGGTCTCGGCGAGGATGGACACCCCGCGCTCGGTGACCGAGAGGAAGCCACCGTGGGCGGCGACGACCAGGTCGTCACCGGAGTCGGTGCGGATGGTGACGACGCCACCGGGAGCGAGCTCCCCGAGCAGCGGGGCGTGGCCGGGCAGGACGCCGAGCTCTCCCTCGGTCGTGCGGGCGATGACCATGCGGGCCTCACCGGACCAGATCATCCGCTCCACGGCCACGAGCTCGACCTGCAGGGTCGCCACGACACTCCTCGGGGTCCACCGCCGGCCGGTCAGGCCGACTGTGCGGGGTCACCGGGACGGGACAGCACCCGGCGACAGGGTGCTCCCACTGTAGCGGCGCGCCCGGCGGCGCTCCCCCGCAGCCCCGGCGAGGCGGCTGGACGCCTGCCCACGACACGACCCCGGGCCGCCCGGGACGGCCGGCGGACGCGTCGGCGACCGGCCCGCGCGGAGGCCCTCCCCCGGCGTGCTCAGCTGCGGCGGTAGACGACGGTCCAGCGACCGAGCCGCACCTGCGGGTGCCAGACGACCGAGGACGGCGCCCACTCGACGGTGTCGAACGGCTCATCGTCGGTCTCGACCGGGGCGTACGGCGGCCAGCTCCACTCGAGGGCGTCCGCCGGGAGCACCGCCGGGACGGGGCGCTCGAGCGTCGTCGCCGAGGTCGCCGACCCGCTCCGCCGCAGGACTGCCGTGAGGTCCAACCGGTGCACCGTCGTACTCCCGTGCATGGCGCCCGCCGCTCGGACGCGCTGGTCACGATGATCGGCCCTGCCGGGCCGTTGCTTGAGCGTTCATGCGCACGACCACCCGATCAGGTGGCCGGGACCCACCCGCAGCGGGTCCCGCACCGACCAGAGGCCCCCCGACACCCCGGTGATACACCCCGCCACCGACAGGAACGGCCGGGCACCCCCCGAAAGGAGCACCCGGCCGCCGTGCTGTCGGCCCCGCTGCAGGGTCCCGCGCTGAGCTTGCGAAGCGTGGGGGGCAGCGGGGTCCTTGTTCAGCTCTTCTTGAGCTTGTCGAAGTTCCGCTCGAGGTCCTCGAGGCCACCGCACATGAAGAAGGCCTGCTCGGGGACGTGGTCGTACTCGCCGGACGCGACGGCCTTGAAGGCCTGCAGCGTCTCGCTCAGCGGCACGTAGGAACCCGGCTGCCCGGTGAAGGCCTCCGCGACGAACATGTTCTGGGACAGGAAGCGCTCGATGCGGCGGGCCCGGTTGACGGTGACCTTGTCCTCTTCACCGAGCTCGTCGATGCCGAGGATGGCGATGATGTCCTGCAGCTCCTGGTAGCGCTGCAGGATGCGCTGCACCTCGCGGGCGGTGTCGTAGTGCTCCTGCCCGACGTACTGCGCGTCGAGGATCCGGCTGGTGGAGTCCAGCGGGTCGACGGCCGGGTAGATGCCCTTCTCCGAGATCGGCCGGGAGAGCACCGTCGTCGCGTCGAGGTGGGCGAACGTGGTGTGCGGCGCCGGGTCGGTGATGTCGTCGGCGGGGACGTAGATCGCCTGCAGCGAGGTGATCGACCGGCCACGCGTCGAGGTGATCCGCTCCTGCAGCGTGCCCATCTCGTCGGCCAGGGTCGGCTGGTAGCCCACGGCGGAGGGCATGCGGCCCAGCAGCGTGGAGACCTCGGACCCGGCCTGGGTGAAGCGGAAGATGTTGTCGATGAACAGCAGCACGTCCTGCTGGATCTCGTCGCGGAAGTACTCCGCCATCGTCAGCGCCGAGAGGGCCACCCGCAGCCGGGTGCCCGGCGGCTCGTCCATCTGGCCGAAGACCAGCGCGGTCGAGTTGATGACGCCGGACTCGGTCATCTCGGTGATGAGGTCGTTGCCCTCACGGGTGCGCTCGCCGACGCCGGCGAACACCGAGACGCCACCGAACTCCTGGGCGACGCGGCGGATCATCTCCTGGATGAGCACGGTCTTGCCCACGCCGGCCCCGCCGAACAGGCCGATCTTCCCGCCCTTGACGTAGGGGGTCAGCAGGTCGATGACCTTGATGCCGGTCTCGAGCAGCTCGGTGCGACCCTCGAGCTGGTCGAACTTCGGCGCGTGCCGGTGGATCGTCCAGTGCGGGGCGTCCTCGCCGTAGCCGGGGGTGTCCAGGCACTCGCCGAGCGCGTTGAACACGTGGCCGGTGACGGCCTCGCCGACGGGCACGGAGATGGCCGAGCCGGTGTCGCGGACCTCGGCGCCGCGGACCAGGCCGTCGGTCGGGGCCATCGAGATGGTGCGGACCACGTTGTCACCCAGGTGCTGGGCGACCTCGAGGGTCAGCGTCTTGCCCAGGTCGGCCAGCGTGACCTCGACCTTCAGCGCGTTGAACAGGTCGGGCATCGCGTCGCGGGGGAACTCGACGTCGACGACCGGGCCGGTGACCCGGACGACCCGGCCGCTGCCGGTGGTCTCCTGAGTGCTGGGGCGGTCCTCGGTGACGGTCATCTGTGCTGCTCTCCTGCCCTCGGGCTCGGTCGTTCTGTGTCGTCATTGTCCCCGGTCGCGGCGCGTCGCGCCGCGACCGGGGCGGTGCTCAGTGGTTCGTCGTCGGGATCAGTCGTCGCTGCCGGCGGACACCAGCGCGTCGGCGCCGCCGACGATCTCGCTGATCTCCTGGGTGATCTCCGCCTGGCGGGCCTGGTTCGCCTGCCGGGACAGGTTCTTCGCCAGCTCCTCGGCGTTGTCCGACGCCGACTTCATCGCCCGCCGCCGCGAGGCCGACTCCGAGGCAGCCGCCTCGAGCATCGCCGCGTAGATGCGGGTGGTGACGTACTTCGGCAGCAGCGCGTCCAGCAGCGCCTCGGCCGAGGGCTCGAACTCGTAGGACGTGGGGACCTCGTTGGAGCCGCCCGGCTGGCCGGCCTCGTCGCGGAACTCGTCGACCTCCTCGACCACCAGCGGGGCCATCCGGTTGGCGACGGGGACCTGCGAGAGCAGCGAGCGGAACTCGGTGTAGACGATGTGCAGCTCGTCGACCCCGAGGATCCCGTCGGCACCCGCGCCGCCGTCCTCGTCGTCCTCACCGGCGGTGAAGGCGTCGATGAGCGTGCGGCCCACCGCCTGCGCGTCCTCGTAGCCGGGCTGCTCGGAGAAGCCGGTCCAGGACTCGGCGAACTCGCGGTCGCGGAACCGGTAGTACGTCTCGCCCTTGCGGCCGACGACGTAGAGGACCGGCTCCTTGCCCTCGTTGCGCAGCAGGCCGAGCAGCTCCTCGGTGCGGCGCAGCACGTTGACGTTGTACGAGCCGGCGAAGCCCCGGTCGGAGGTGATGACCAGGACCGCGGCCCGCCGCGCCTCGGGACGCTCGGTGAGCAGCGGGTGGTCCAGGCTGGCCGAGCTGGCCAGCGCGGACAGCACCCGGGTGATCTCCCGGGCGTAGGGCTTGGACGCCTCCACCCGGTTCTGGGCACGCACGATGCGGGCACCGGCGATCAGCTCCTGCGCCGAGAAGATCTTCTTCGTCGACTGCGTGGAGCGGATCCGGCGCCGCAGTGCGCGGAGGGAACCGGCCATGGTCAGGCGCTCCGCTTGACCTGGACGGTCTCCTGGCCACGGTCCTTGGCGTCCATCGCCTCGACGTCGGGGTCCTTGACCTGCAGGGACTCACCGTCCGAGGTGGTGAACTGGCCGTAGAAGGTCTCGACGGCCCGCTCCAGGCTGCCCACGGAGTCGTCGCCGAGCTTCTTGGTGTTCCGGATGTCGTCGAAGATCGTGTTGTCCCCACGCGCGATGAAGTCGAGGAACTCGGCCTCGAAACGCCGCACGTCCGGCACCGGCACCCGGTCCAGCTTGCCGGTGGTGCCCAGCCACAGCGAGACGACCTCGCGCTCGACGGGGAACGGCGAGTACTGGCCCTGCTTGAGCAGCTCGACCAGGCGCTGACCGCGGTCCAGGGTGGCCCGGCTGGAGGCGTCCAGGTCCGAGGAGAACGAGGCGAAGGCCTCCAGCTCGCGGAACTGGGCGAGGTCCAGGCGCAGCCGGCCGGCGACGGACTTCATCGCCTTGATCTGCGCCGAACCACCGACCCGGGACACCGAGACGCCGACGTTGATCGCCGGGCGGACACCGGAGTTGAACAGACCGGTCTCGAGGAAGATCTGCCCGTCGGTGATGGAGATGACGTTGGTCGGGATGTACGCCGAGACGTCGTTGCCCTTGGTCTCGATGAGCGGCAGACCGGTCATCGAGCCCGCGCCGAGCTCGTCGGAGAGCTTCGCGCAGCGCTCCAGCAGGCGGGAGTGCAGGTAGAAGACGTCGCCGGGGTAGGCCTCGCGGCCCGGCGGGCGGCGCAGCAGCAGGGAGACGGCGCGGTAGGCCTCGGCCTGCTTGGACAGGTCGTCGAACACGATGAGGACGTGCTTGCCCTCGTACATCCAGTGCTGGCCGATGGCCGAGCCGGTGTAGGGGGCGATGTACTTGAAGCCGGCCGCCTCGGAGGCGGGGGCGGCCACGATGGTCGTGTACTCCATCGCGCCGGCGTCCTCGAGCGCAGCCTTGGTAGCGGCGATCGTGGAGCCCTTCTGGCCCACCGCCACGTAGATGCAGCGCACCTGCTGGCTCGGGTCGCCCGTCGCCCAGGCCTGCTTCTGGTTGATGATCGTGTCCAGCGCGATGGCGGACTTGCCGGTCTGCCGGTCGCCGATGATCAGCTGGCGCTGGCCCCGGCCGATCGGGGTCATGGCGTCGATCGCCTTGATGCCGGTCTGCATCGGCTCGTGCACCGACTGCCGCTGCACCACGCTGGGCGCCTGCAGCTCCAGGGCGCGGCGGCCGGTCGTCTCCAGCGGGCCGGCGCCGTCGATCGGGTTGCCCAGCGGGTCGACGACGCGGCCGAGGTAGCCGTCACCGACCGCGACCGAGAGGACCTCACCGGTGCGGCGGACCGTCTGGCCCTCCTCGATCCCGGCGAAGTCGCCGAGGATGACGACGCCGACCTCGCGCACGTCGAGGTTCAGCGCCAGGCCGCGCACGCCACCCTCGAACTCGAGCAGCTCGTTGGTCATGACCGAGGGCAGGCCCTCGACCCGGGCGATGCCGTCGCCGGCCTCGGTGACGACACCGACCTCCTCGCGGGAGACGTCCGGGGTGTAGTCGGAGACGTAGTTCTGGATGGCACTGCGGATCTCGTCCGCTGAGATCGTCAGCTCGGCCATGGCTCTCGCGTCCTCTTCTGCTGGGGTGTGACTGGTGCGTGGGGTCGGGCGGGTGGCTGCGCCGGCGGTGCCGTCAGCCGGCCAGCCGCCGGCCGGCGGCCTCGAGTCGGTGGGCGATGCTGCCGTCGATGACCTCGTCGTCGACGCGGATGACCAGACCGCCGAGCACCGCCGGGTCGACCTGGACCTGCAGGCCCATGGTCCGCCCGTAGAGGCGCTCGAGCGTGGTGACCAGGCGCCGCTCCTGCGTGGCGGTGAGCGGGACGGCACTGGTCACGTGCGCGACCGACTGGCCGCGACGGCGGGCCGCCGCGGTGGACAGCCGCTCGATCTCGTTCTCCGCACTGTGCACGTGCGAGCTGGTCAGGGCGTTCCGGACCAGCCGCTCGGTGACCGGGCTGACCTTCCCGGTCAGCAGCCGGTCCAGCAGCGCGGACTTGCCCTCCCGCGACGCCGACCGGTTGCCGAGGATCCGGGCCAGGTCGTCGTCGCCGGCCACGATCCGGCTGAAGCGGAAGAGCTCGTCCTCGACGCTGTCGAGCTCCCCGCGGGCGTCCGCGGCGTCGAGCGCGGCCTCGGTGGCCAGCGTCTCGGTCGCCTCGACCAGGTCCAGCGGCCGGGACCACCGCTGCCGGGCCACGGTCTCGAGCACCTGGAGGGTGTTCTCGGCGACCTTGGCCGACAGCAGCCGGCGGACCAGCCCGGCACGGTCGTCGGGGCGGACCGACGCGTCGGCCAGCGCCCGCCGCAGCGACAGCGTGCCGTCGAGCACGTGCGCGACGGAGAACAGCTCGTCGGCCAGCACGAGGAGCGCGTCGCCGCGGTTGCGGCTGCGCGCGCCGTCGGTCTGCGCGCGCAGCGCCTCCCGCGACGCCTCCATGGCTGCCCGGCTGGAGGCGTGCATCAGCGGGCGTCCTGCGGGACGTAGGCCGAGCTGCCCCCACGACCGTCGCCGGGGGTGGCGCCGGTCGTGGCGGACATGCCGTCGAGGGAGTCGAGGAACCGGTCGACGGTGCCGCTGCGGCGCGCGTCGTCGGCCAGCGACTCACCGACCACGCGGCCGGCGAGGTCGACCGCGAGCGTGCCGATCTGGCCGCGCAGCTCGTTGACGACCTGCTGCCGGCTCGACGCCAGCTGCTCCTCGCCGCGGGCGACGATGCGGGCCGACTCCTCCTGCGCCTGGGCGCGGAGCTCCTCGATGATCTGCTGGCCCTCCGCGCGTGCGGAGTCGCGGATCTGCGCGGCCTCGGTGCGGGCCTCGGCGAGCTGGGCGCGGTACTGCTCCAGCGACGCCTTCGCCTCGGCCTGCATGGCCTCGGCCCGCGCGATGCCGCCCTCGATCGCGTCGCGCCGGGCGACGAAGGCCTTCTCGAACTGCGGTGCGACGAACTTGAACATCACGAACAGCACGATCGCGAAGGCGATCAGGCCGATGATGATCTCGCCCACCGGGGGGATGAGCGGGTTAGCGCTCTCCGCAGCCAGGATGCTCATGGATTACGTCCCTGTCTCGATGTCGGTGACCGGACTCGATCGAGCGCGGATCAGGTGCCGAAGACGAAGGGGACGACGAAGCCGATCAGCGCCAGCGCCTCGGAGAGGGCGAACCCGAGGAACGCGTAGGTGCGGGTCAGGCCGGCGGACTCGGGCTGCCGGGCGGTGGCCTGGATGTAGGCCGCCCACACGATGCCGACACCGATGCCGGGGCCGATCGCGGCGAGGCCGTAACCGACCGAGCCGATGCTGCCGGTCAGTTCTGCCAGAACGTCCATTTCGGGGTGTTCCTCCTGTGTCGGTCGCCCGGATCGTTCCGGGCGGCTGGCGGGATCGTGCAGGTGGTGCTGGTGGTGCAGTCAGGGGGCCGCGGTGCGGCTCAGTGCTCGGCCTCGATGGACCCGTTGAGGTAGGTGCCCATCAGCACCGTGAAGACGTAGGCCTGCAGGAAGATGACCAGCAGCTCGAAGAACGTCATCACGATGGCCATCAGCGCGGAGATGGGGCCGAAGACCACCGAGTAGTTGCCGACCTGGAACAGGTACACGGCGCCCAGGGAGAAGACGACGAGCAGCATGTGGCCGGCGAACATGTTGGCGAAGAGCCGGACGGCGAGGGTGAACGGCCGGACGACGAAGTTCTGCAGGATCTCGATCGGCGTCACCAGGATGTACATCGGCTTCGGGACGCCGGGCAGGAACAGGATGTCCTTGAAGTAGCGCCCGACGCCCTGCTCGCGGATGCCGATGTAGATGTAGAGCACCCAGCAGATCGCGGCGAGCACCAGCGGGAAGGCGAACTTGCTCATCGGCGAGATCTGGGCGAACGGGATGATCGCCATCAGGTTGTTCGCCAGGATGAAGAAGAACAGCGAGGCCAGGAACGGGGCGAACGGGAGACCGCGGGGGCCCACCACGTCGCGCGCGATGCCGTCCCGGACCAGCGAGTAGCCGCTCTCCCCGACGAACTGGAGCTTGCCGGGGACGATCTTGGCGTTCCGTGCGGCGAGGTAGAGGAACGCGACGAGCGCCAGGGTCGCGATCCAGAGGATCAGCGTGATCCGGGTGATCTCGAAGTCCACACCGAGCACGGAGAAGTCGGCGATCGACTCCGGGTAGAACTCGGAGAGGCCGGGGGCCTGGAAGCCGCTGTCCCCGCCGCCGCCTTCGGCGGCGAGCACCTGCACGAGCGCGAGGGCGCTGGAGGTCACCGTTGTCCCTTCTGCGTCCTTGTCACTGTCCCGGCCGGCTCCGTCGTCCGCCCGGGGTCTTCGTCGCCGGCTTCCCCGGGAGTGGGTCCGCTGCGCCGTACCGCTTGACCACCAGGTAGATGGCCACCGTCATGCCGAAGATGATGCCGACCGGGAAGAACACCACGATGTCCAACCAGCGGTCGAGCAACCACCCGCCCCCGCCCCACACGGCCATGCCGGAGATCAGCGTCCCCGTGACCGCCCAGCCGGTGTCGGCCCCGCTGGACCGACGAGCTGGACCTGCAGGTCGTGGTCGGGCGCCCCCGGGTGTGGGAGTGTCCTCGGCCATTGATCGGGACCCTATCAGCCGCCTGTCGGGCGGAATTCCGGCACTTCCGCCCCCCGGACGGTTCAGTCCGCCGAGGTCCGCGGCGGGGCCGGCGGCGGCACGTAGTACAGCTGCCGGGTCCACACCCAGCGCAGCTGGACCGCGCTCCACAGCAGCGCCCCGGCGATGACCGCCCAGGCGAAGGCCCGGCGGTCCAGCCAGCCGTCCTCCGGCAGGGCGTTCAGCACCGCGAAGAGCACCAGCGCCTTGACCCCGAAGGTGCCCAGCGCCGCGGGCAGCGTGTACGTGTCGTCGATCTTCCCGGCCCAGGCGATGACCAGGCCGGACACGCAGAAGAAGGCGGTGACCACGGCGGCGCCGACCAGGACGCCCACCGCCTGGGGCCAGCCGGCCAGCAGCCCGGTGACCGGCACGGCCACGGCGGTGACCGCCAGGGCGGCCAGGGCGCCCACCCGGAGGAACGACAGGTCCCAGGGCGCGTCGCTCCGCGGCCCGGTGCGCTCGGGGAACAGGCCGCTCACCGCCGCACCCCCGCCGCCCGGCCGGTCGGCAGCGGCCCCGGTGCCGGGGCACCGCCGACGGGCCCACCCGGCCCCGGCGGCCCGCCGCGGCTCACCCGGCTGGCCGGGTGCGCGGCCTTGCTGCGCTCCTTGAGCGCGGCCAGCTCGGCCTGCCGCGCGGCGATGGCCGCCCGCCGGGCCCGCGGGCTCAGCACCACCACCACGCCCACCACCAGCAGGGCGGCGATGATGACCAGCACCTCGACCGTGCCCCCGGTGATCGACAGGGCCACCGCGCCGAAGCTGAGCAGCGCCGCCCAGAAGTACATGATCAGCACCGCCCGGCGGTGCGAGTGGCCGATCGACAGCAGCCGGTGGTGCAGGTGCATCTTGTCCGGGCTGAACGGCGACTGGCCGCGGCGGGTGCGCCGGACCACGGCCATCAGCAGGTCGATGAACGGGATGAAGAGCACCGCGATCGGCACGAGCAGCGGCAGGGTCAGCGGCAGCAGGCTGGCCGCCGAGCCCAGGGTCTGGGAGTCGGTCTGGCCGGTCGCCGACACCGCGGCGGCCGACAGCATGAGGCCGACCAGCATCGAGCCGGAGTCGCCCATGAAGATCCGCGCCGGGCTGAAGTTGTGCGGCAGGAAGCCCAGGCAGGCGCCGGCCAGCACGGCCGTGATCAGCGCGGGGGCGCTGGCCACGTCGTCGTAGCCGACCAGCCCGAGGTGGTAGCTGTAGGCGAAGAACGCCAGCGCGGCGATCGCCGAGACCCCGGCCGCCAGCCCGTCCAGCCCGTCGATGAAGTTCAGCGCGTTGACGGTGAGGACGGTCAGCAGGATGGTCGCCGGCACCCCGACGTCCGACCCCAGGGACAGCGTGCCGATGTCGGCGACCGGCAGGAACAGGAACGCCAGCTGGACGCCGAGCAGCACCATCACCCCGGCCGCCGCGATCTGACCGGTGAACTTGGTCAGCGCGTCCAGCCCGAACCGGTCGTCCAGGACGCCGAGCAGGCAGATCAGCCCACCGGCGACCAGGACGGCGATGGTCTGCGTGCTGAACTCGAAGCTCCGCTGCAGCGACGGCAGCTGCGAGGCCACCAGCACCCCGGCCGCGACCCCCAGGTACATCGCCACTCCCCCGCCCCGCGGGGTGGGGATCACGTGGACGTCGCGGTCGCGGACCGCGGCCATCACCCGGAAGCGGACCGCCGCCACCCGCACCACCGGGGTGGCCAGGAACGTGACCATCGCGGCGGCGAGGAGGACGACGGCGTACTCGCGCATGAGGTCAGACGGCTCGGGTCGGCTCGGGGTAGGCGGGGTGCGCCCCGACCAGCTCGCGGACGGCGGCGGCGACCTCGGCGGTGCGGGAGCCGTCGGCGTCCCGGATGGCCGTGCCGATCAGCGACGCGACCTGCTTCATGTCGCCCTCGACCATGCCCTGCGTGGTGACCGACGGGGTGCCCACCCGGATGCCCGAGGCGACCGAGGCCGGTTGCGGGTCGAAGGGGATGGCGTTCTTGTTCAGCACGATGCCGGCGGCGTCGCAGCGGGCCTCGGCGACCTTGCCGGTGACGAGCTCGCCGGCGGTGTCGGTGACCTCGCGCAGGTCCAGCAGTGCGAGGTGGGTGTCGGTGCCGCCGGCGACCGGTCGCAGCCCCTCGGCGGCCAGGCCCTCGGTGAGCGCCTGGGCGTTGGTGACCACCTGCCGGGCGTAGGCCTGGTACTCCGGCTGCAGGCACTCCTTGAGGTTCACCGCCTTCGCCGCGACGGCGTGCATCAGCGGGCCGCCCTGCATCATCGGGAAGGCCGACTTGTCGATCGCCTTGGCGTGCTCGGCCTTGCAGACGATGGCGCCGCCGCGGGGGCCGCGCAGCACCTTGTGGGTGGTGAAGGTGACGACGTCGGCGTACGGCACCGGCGAGGGGATCGCCTTGCCGGCCACCAGGCCGATGAAGTGGGCCGCGTCGACCATGAAGACCGCCCCCACCTCGTCGGCGATCTCGCGGAAGGCGGCGAAGTCGATCAGCCGCGGGATGGCCGAGCCGCCCGCGACGATGAGCTTCGGCCGGTGCTCGCGGGCCAGGTCCCGGACCTGGTCGTAGTCGATGTGCTCGGTCACCGGGTCGACGCCGTACTGGACGGCGTTGAACCACTTGCCGGAGAAGGACACCTTGGTGCCGTGGGTCAGGTGCCCCCCGTGCGGGAGCGCCATGCCCATCAGGGTGTCGCCGGGCTCCAGGAACGCCCCGTAGGCGGCCAGGTTGGCGCTCGCCCCGGAGTGCGGCTGCAGGTTGGCGTGGTCGGCGCCGAACAGCTCCTTGGCCCGGGCGATGCCCAGGGACTCGGCCCGGTCGACGACCTCGCAGCCGCCGTAGTAGCGGCGTCCCGGGTAGCCCTCGGCGTACTTGTTCGACAGCGTGCTGCCGAGCGCCGCGAGCACCGCGGGGCTGGTGAAGTTCTCGCTCGCGATCAGCTGCAGACCGCTGCGGAGGCGGTCGAGCTCGTCGACGACGACGCCGGAGATCTCCGGGTCGAAGGCCGCCAGGGCGTCGAAGTCGGGCCCCCAGTAGGGGGTCGGGGCCGGGGTGCTCATCGCGGGTGCACTCCTGCTGTTCGGTGCGGGCGCCCGCGAGCACCGGGACGAGGGGCGCGCGGCTGTCGCACCACGGTATCGCTGTGACACCGCGGTCCTCCGGACCGCACCGCGGCCACGTGACGTTCCCCCGTGGCGTGGAGCCGTCGGGTGCGATCGCGCCGGGACCCTCCGGGTCCGCGACGCCCTCGCGCAGCGGTGCTGCGCACCGCGGGTCCGGACCCGTGGCCCCGCTGCAGGGGCCCGCCGCGAGCCTGCGAGCGGTGGGGGCAGCGGGGTCCGTCGTCAGTCGGTGATGCCGGGGACGACCTCGCGGAGGCGGTCGACGTCGATCGCGCCGAGGCGGAGCACGCGCGGCACCGGGGAGGTGCAGTCGACGATCGTGCTGGCCGCGGAGCCGGTGCGCGGGCCGCCGTCCAGCACGACGGCGACGTGCTCGCCCAGCTGGTACTGCGCCTCGGCCGCGGTGGTCGCCGCCGGCCGGCCCGAGCGGTTCGCGCTGGACACGGCCAGCGGGCCGGTGCGCCGGAGCAGGTCGCGCGCCACGTCGTCGTCGGGCAGCCGGACGGCGACCGTCCCCTCGGCCTCGCCGAGGTCCCAGGCCAGCGAGGGGGCGTGCTCGACCACCAGGGTCAGGCCGCCGGGCCAGAACGCCTCGGCGAGGTCGTGCGCGACCGGCGGGATGGTCGCCACCAGACCGGCCAGCGTCGACGCCTCGCCGACCAGCACCGGCACCGGCATCGAGCGGCCCCGGTTCTTGGCGGCGAGCAGCCGGGTGACGGCGGCCGGGGTGAAGGCGTCGGCGGCCACCCCGTACACGGTGTCGGTGGGCAGGAGGACCAGCTCGCCCCGGGAGAGCGCGCCGGTCGCGGCGGTCAGCCCGGCCTCGCGCTGGTCGGGGTCGCTGCAGTCGAAGACGTCGGCCACGGGTCCGGAGTCTCCCCCACCCGGGGTCGGCGCCTCGCAGCGGTAGGTCAGCCGGCGCGCTGCGCGGTCGTGTAGCGCGGCCGCCCGGCCAGGTCGGGGTGGTCGGCGACGCCGGTCCAGCCGCCGGAGGCGCGCACCAGCGCCGGCAGCGCACCGCCCTGCTGGTCGGCGTGCTCGATGCCCAGCCAGCCCCCGGGCCGGGCCAGCCGGGCGGCGGTCACCAGCAGCCCGCGGACGACGTCGAGCCCGTCCGGTCCGCCCCACAGCGCCAGCGGCGGGTCGTGCTCGGCCACCTCGCGGGGCAGCCGGGCGTCGTCGGGCACGTACGGCGGGTTGGAGACGACGACGTCGACCGCACCGTCGAGCTCGCGGAGCAGCTGCGGATCGGTCATGTCGCCGCCGAGCACCTCGACCGGGGTGTCGCCGGCCGCGGTGCGGGCGGCGGCGTTGTGCCGGGTCCACTCGATCGCCCCGGGGTCCCGCTCGACGGCCACGACCCGCGCACCGGGGTGCTCGTTGGCCACGGCCAGGGCGATCGCGCCGGAGCCGGTGCCCAGGTCGACGACGGTCGGGGCGGCGAGCCCGGCGATCCGGTCGAGCACCCAGCCGGCGACCTGCTCGGTCTCCGGCCGGGGCACGAAGACCCCGGGGCCGACGGCGAGCTCGACGTGCCGGAACGGCGCGGTGCCGGTGAGGTGCTGCAGCGGCACCCGGGAGGCCCGCTGGTCGACCCAGCCGCTGAACCGGGCGGCGGGCCCGGGCGCGACGTCGTCCAGGGTGAGCAGCCGGCCCCGCGGCACGCCGAGGGCCGCGGCCAGCAGCAGCTCGGCGTCCACCCGCGGCGACTCGACGCCGGCCCCGGCGAGCCGGCGGGCCGCCTCGGCGAGCAGCGTGCGCGCGTTCAGGAGCCGTCCGCCAGCAGCTCGGCGGTGTGCGCCGTGGTGAGGGCGTCGAGCACCGGGTCCAGGTCGCCGTCCAGGACGGCGTCCAGGTTGTGCGCCTTGAAGCCGACCCGGTGGTCGGCGATCCGGTTCTCCGGGAAGTTGTAGGTGCGCACCCGCTCGCTCCGGTCGACCGTGCGCACCTGGCTGCGCCGCTGGTCCGACGCGGTGGCGGCCGCCTCGTCGCGGGCGGCGGCCAGCAGCCGGGAGCGGAGCACCCGCAGCGCGGACTCGCGGTTCTGCAGCTGGCTCTTCTCGTTCTGCGAGCTCACCACGATGCCGGTCGGCAGGTGGGTGATCCGGACGGCGGAGTCGGTCGTGTTGACGCTCTGGCCGCCCGGGCCGGACGAGCGGAAGACGTCGATGCGCAGGTCGTTGGGGTCGACGGTCACGTCGACCTCCTCGGCCTCGGGCAGCACCAGGACGCCGGCGGCCGAGGTGTGGATCCGGCCCTGCGCCTCGGTGACCGGCACCCGCTGCACCCGGTGCACGCCGGCCTCGAACTTGAGCCGGGAGAAGATGCCCTCGTCGGTGCGGGACTTGATCGCCACCGCCACGTCCTTGTACCCGCCGAGCTCGGCGTCGACGGCGTCCAGGACCTCGGTGGCCCAGCCGCGCCGCTCGGCGTAGCGCAGGTACATCCGCAGCAGGTCGCCGGCGAACAGCGCGGACTCCGCGCCGCCCTCCCCCGCCTTGATCTCGAGGATGACGTCCTTGTCGTCGTCGGGGTCCTTGGGCAGCAGCAGCTCGGTGAGCCGGGCGGTGAGCCCGGTGACGGTGTCCTCGAGCTGCTCGGCCTCCCGGGCGAACGAGGCGTCCTCCCCGGCGAGCTCGCGGGCGGTGCCCAGGTCGTCGCGGGCGGCGTCCAGCGCGCGAGCGGTCTCGACGACCGGGGCGAGCGCTGCGTACCGGCGGCCCAGCCGGCGGGCGCGGGCCGCGTCGGCGTGCACCGCCGGGTCGGCCAGCTCGGCCTCCAGCTCGCGGTGCTCGGCCAGCAGGCCGGCGAGCCGGTCGCTGCCGGTCTCGGCACTGCTCACGATGGCTCCTCAGGTGGTGTCGCGCGCTCGGGCGCAGGTGGTGCGGTGGCGGACATGACGACGGCGCCCGCGCCGCCCTGGTTGCAGGGCGGCGCGGGCGCCGTCGGGGGTGCTACTTGTCGGCGGAGGCGCCGGAGGCGCGCTTGCCGAACCGCTTCTCGAAGCGGGCGACGCGGCCACCGGTGTCCAGGATGCGCTGCTTGCCCGTGTAGAAGGGGTGGCAGGCCGAGCAGGTCTCGACGGTCATCACGCCGCCGGGCGCCGTGCTCTTGGTGGTGAACGTGTTGCCGCAACCGCAGGTCACCTGGGTGACGTGGTAGTCCGGGTGGATGTCGGCCTTCATGCCGGTGCACCCTCTCTCTGGTCTCGGGTCTGGTGGTTCGGACGCCGCCGACGTGCAGCGGCGGAGGCTCGATCGGCCAGTGTACGGGCCTGGTGAGGTGCTGGAGCGGCCCCCTCGCAGGGTCCCACCGCGAGCTTGCGAGCGGTGGGGGGCGAGGGGGTCCTTACTCCTTGTCGCCCACGCCGAGCGTGGTCTTCTGCACCTGCATCAGGAACTCGATGTTGTTGCGGGTCTTCCGCATCCGGTCGAGCAGCAGCTCCAGCGCCTGCTGGGGCTCCAGCGCCGACAGCACCCGGCGGAGCTTGATCACGATCGCCAGCTCGTCGGGCGAGAGGAGGATCTCCTCCTTGCGGGTGCTGGAGGCGTTCACGTCGACGGCCGGGAAGACCCGCTTGTCGGCGAGGCGGCGGTCCAGCTTCAGCTCCGCGTTACCGGTGCCCTTGAACTCCTCGAAGATGACCGTGTCCATCGTGGAGCCGGTCTCGACCAGCGCCGAGGCGATGATCGTCAGCGAGCCGCCGTTCTCGATGTTGCGGGCGGCACCGAGGAAGCGCTTCGGCGGGTAGAGCGCCGTGGAGTCGACACCACCGGAGAGGATGCGCCCGCTGGCGGGGGCCGCCAGGTTGTAGGCGCGGCCCAGCCGGGTGATCGAGTCCAGCAGGACGACGACGTCGTGGCCCATCTCGACCAGGCGCTTGGCCCGCTCGATGGACAGCTCGGCGACCGTGGTGTGGTCGGCCGGCGGCCGGTCGAAGGTCGAGGCGATGACCTCGCCCTTCACCGAGCGCTGCATGTCGGTGACCTCCTCGGGCCGCTCGTCGACGAGCACGACCATGAGGTGGACCTCGGGGTTGTTCGTCGAGATCGCGTTGGCGATCGACTGCAGCACCATGGTCTTGCCGGCCTTCGGCGGGCTGACGATCAGGGCGCGCTGGCCCTTCCCGATCGGCATGACCAGGTCCATGATCCGCGTCGTCATCAGGTGCGACTCGGTCTCCAGCCGCAGGCGGTCCTGCGGGTAGAGCGGGGTCAGCTTGGTGAACTCCGGCCGGTTGCGGGCCTGCTCGGGGTCCAGCCCGTTGACCGAGTCCAGCCGCACCAGCGCGTTGTACTTGTCCTTGCGCTCGCCCTCGCGGGGCTGGCGGACCGCACCGGTGATCGCGTCGCCGCGGCGCAGGCCGTAACGGCGCACCTGCGACAGCGACACGTAGACGTCGTTCGGGCCGGTCAGGTAGCCGGAGGTGCGGACGAAGGCGTAGCTGTCCAGCACGTCCAGGATGCCGGCGACCGGCAGCAGGACGTCGTCCTCGCTGACCGTGGGCTCGGACTGGTCGAAGCGCTCGCGGCCACCGCCGGCGTTGCCGCCACGGCGGTTGCGGTCGCGGTACCGGCGGCCACGGCGACCGCGGCCACCACCCTCGAAGTCGTCGTCGTCCTCGTCGGGCCGGGGCTCGTTGCGGGAGTCGTTGCGGGGCTCGGTGCGGGCCGGGGCCTCCGTGCGGTTGCCGTCGCGGCCACCGTCCCGGGCGCCGTCCCGGGCACCGTCCCGGGCGCCGTCACGGGCGCCGTCGCGGGCGCCCTCGGTGCGGTTGCGGCCGTTGCGCCCACCGGCGTCGCCGTCGGTCCGGGTGCGGCCGCCGCGCTCGTCGCCGTCACGGGAAGCACCGTCACGGGAAGCACCGTCACGGGAAGCACCGTCACGGGAAGCACCGTCACGGGAAGCACCGTCACGGGCGGCACCGTCACGCTCGGCGGTGCGGCCGCCGCCGTCCCGGTCGCGGTCGTCGCGGGTGGCCCGCTCGCCGCGGTCCCGGTTGCGGCTCCGCTGCGGGCGCTCGCCCTCGGCGGGCGGGGTCTGGGCGGTCTCGGGAGCGGACTCGCCGCTCACCGGGGCGTCGGTGGACGCCGGGGCCTCGGCGTCCGCGGTCGGCGCACCGGCCGGGCGGGACGCGCCACGGCGACGGCGGCCGGTGGCCGGCGCCTCGGCGGCCGGGGCGTCCACGGGGGCGTCCACGGGGGCGTCGGCGGTGCTGGCCGACGGCGCGGTCACCGGGCTGCCGTTGGCGCCACCGGAGACCGGGGCCTCCAGCGGTGCCGTGGTCTCCGGCGCGGCCGGGGTCTCGGCTGCGGCGGTGGGCTGCGCCGGGGCCGCCGAGGAGGTGTCGGCCGGCGTGCTCGCCGTGCCGTTCGACCCGACCTGCCGCTCGGAGATGGCGGCGACCAGGTCGCTCTTGCGCATCTTCGCGGTGCCGGGGATGCCCAGCTCGCCGGCCAGGCGCTGCAGCTCGGGCAGCAGCATCCCGGACAGCCCGCTGCCACGGCGGCGGGAACGGGGAGCCGTCCCGGCGGCGGCAGCTGCCTCGTCGGACGGCGCGCCGTCGATGAGGTCGGTGGTCTCGCTCACGTACAGGTCCTTCCCTGCGGTGACCTGCGCCTACCAGCGCAGGGGGTGACCCATCTCCGCGACGGCGAGAGCCCTGGACTGGACTCGGCTCGTCGATCGGGAGGTACGGGTCTGTGGATGCGGGTCGGGCGGCGACGGATCGCGGCCTACGCCCCACCTGGAGCAACGCCCGGAGGCGGCTACGTCGTCAGCCTAGACACGGGCTGACATCGTCCACAACACGATCCCCCACGGGTGTGTTCCGGACGCCCGAAACGATACCGCATCGTGATCAGCTCCCGGCGGGGGTCACGACCGCGCCGGTGTGGTCGACGCGCAGCGGGCGGCACTCCCAGCCCGCCGGGGTGAGCGCGCGCAGCTCCCTGACCTGGGCGGCGGACGACGGGTCGCCGGCGTGCTCGTCGTGGCCGAGCACGGCCAGGGTCAGCACGCAGGGCCCGGCACCGGAGACGACGGCGGCGTGCCCGCCGTCCCTCAGACGGGTGAGCAGCGCGGCGCTCTCCGGCATCGCCGGGGCCCGCTGGGCCTGGTGGAGCCGGTCCTCGGTGCCCTCGAGCAGCAGCGCGGGCTCACGGGTGAGGGCGTGCACCAGCAGCGCCGACCGGCCCGCGGCGTGCGCGGCGTCGGCGTGCGGCACGGTCGCCGGCAGCAGGCCCCGGGCGACGTGGGTGGCCAGCGTCCCGCTCGGCACGAACAGCACCGGCGCCACCCGCGGGTCGACGGTCAGCCGGGCGGCGCGGGCACCGGTCGACGTCGTCCAGGACAGCGTCGCCCCGCCCAGCAGGCACGGGGCGACGTTGTCCGGGTGGCCCTCGATCTCCGAGCACAGCCGGAGCACCGCCGCGTCGTCGACCCCGGCGACGTCCGGGCACAGCGACCAGGCGGCGAGCACCCCGGCGGTCACCGCAGCGGCCGACGAGCCCATCCCCCGCCCCTGCGGGATGCCGTTGCGCGCGGTGAGCCGCAGCCCCGCCGGCGACCAGCCGAGCTCGGCGCAGGCCGCCCGGAACGCCTGCACGACCAGGTGCGACTCGTCGGTGGGCAGCTCCCCGGCCCCGGCACCGCTGACCTGCACGTCCAGGCCGCCGCCGGTGACCGCGACGTCCAGGTCGTCCCAGCAGGACAGCGCCAGCCCCGCCGAGTCGAACGCCGGGCCCAGGTTGGCGCTGGTGGCCGGCACCCGGATGCGGACGGCGGGACCCGCGCTCGGCACCCTCAGAGCCCCAGCTGGGCAGCCGCCGCGGCGGAGTCGACCGGGATGGTGACCGGGGCGGGCGCACCGGAGATGGCCCACTCCGGGTCCTTGAGCCCGTTGCCGGTGACGGTGCAGACCACCCGCTGGCCGCGCTCGAGGCCACCGGCCTCGGCGACCTGCAGCAGCCCGGCGACCGACGCGGCCGAGGCCGGCTCGACGAAGACCGCCTCGGTGCGGGCGAGCAGCCGGTAGGCGGCCAGGATGGCGCGGTCGGTGACGGCGTCGATCCGGCCGCCGGAGTCGTCGCGGGCGGCCAGCGCCTTGGTCCAGGACGCCGGGTTGCCGATCCGGATGGCGGTCGCGATCGTCTCCGGCCGCTCGACGACCTCGCCGCGCACGATCGGGGCGGCGCCGGCGGCCTGGAAGCCCCACATCCGCGGGGTGTGGGTGGCCGGGCCGTCCGCGGCGTACTCGCGGTAGCCCTGCCAGTAGGCGGTGATGTTGCCGGCGTTGCCCACGGGCAGGCAGTGGATGTCCGGGGCGTCGCCGAGGACGTCGACGATCTCGAACGACGCGGTCTTCTGCCCCTCGATGCGGTACTGGTTGACGCTGTTGACCAGGCTGACCGGGTAGTCGATGGCCAGCTTGCTGGCCAGCGCCAGGCAGTCGTCGAAGTTGCCCTCGACCTGCAGCAGCTTCGCCCCGTGCACCAGCGCCTGGGCCAGCTTGCCGGTGGCGATCTTCCCGGTCGGCACCAGCACGGCGCAGGTCAGGCCGGCGCGGGCGGCGTAGGCCGCGGCGCTGGCGCTGGTGTTGCCGGTGGAGGCGCAGATGACCGCCTGGGCGCCCTCCTCGACGGCCTTGGTGATCGCCATCGTCATGCCGCGGTCCTTGAACGACCCGGTCGGGTTGGCGCCCTCGACCTTGAGCCACACCTCGCAGCCGGTGCGCCGGGACAGCTCGGGGGCCGGGACCAGCGGGGTGGCGCCCTCCTGCAGCGTCACCACCGGCGTGGACGGGCTCACCGGCAGCCGGTGCCGGTAGGCCTCGATCAGCCCGGGCCAGTACGGCGAGACGGCGCCACGCAGGGACGTGCCGGTCATGAGAGCCCCTCGACTCGTAGGACGCTGGTGACGCCGCGGACGGCGTCCATCTCGCGCAGCCGGGTGACGGTGGCGGCGAGCGCGGAGTCCGGCGCCCGGTGGGTGACGATCACCAGCGTGGCGGCGTCACCGTGCCCGTCCTGGCGGACGGTCGCGATGCTGACGCCGTGCGCCGCGAACTCGTGCGCCACGGTCGCCAGCACGCCCGGCTTGTCCGCGACGTCCAGGCTCACGTGGTAGCGGGTGGGGGTGTCGGCCATCGGGCTCACGGTCAGCCCGGCGTAGCCCGTCGTCCCCGGGCCGGCCGCGCCGGCCAGCCGGTTGCGCGCCACGGCGACCAGGTCGCCCAGGACGGCGCTGGCGGTGGGCTCGCCGCCGGCACCGCGGCCGTAGAACATCAGCTCGCCGGCCGCCTCCGCCTCGACGAAGACGGCGTTGAACGCGCCGCCGACCGCGGCCAGCGGGTGGGTGGTCGGGATCATCGCCGGGTGCACCCGGACGGCGACGCCGTCGTCGGCACCGTCGGCGCCGGGCACCCGCTCGCAGATCGCCAGCAGCTTGACCGTGCAGCCGATCTCGGCGGCGCGGGCGACGTCGGTCGCGGACACCGCGGAGATGCCCTCGCGGTAGACGTCGGCCGCGGTGACCGGCGAGTGGAAGGCCAGCGAGGCGAGGATCGCGGCCTTCGCGGCGGCGTCGAAGCCGTCGACGTCGGCGGTCGGGTCGGCCTCGGCGTACCCGAGCTCGGTGGCCTCGGCCAGCGCCTCGCCGAAGCCGGCGCCGGTCTCGGCCATCCGGGACAGGATGTAGTTCGTCGTCCCGTTGACGATGCCGACGACGCGGCGCAGCTGGTCACCGGCGAGCGACTCGCGCAGCGGCCGCAGCAGCGGGATGGCGCCGGCCACCGCCGCCTCGTAGTACAGGTCGACGCCGGCCTCGCTGGCCGCGGCGTGCAGCGCGACGCCGTCGTCGGCCAGCAGCGCCTTGTTCGCGCTGACCACCGACTTGCCGGCGCCGATGGCGGCCAGCAACAGGCTGCGGGCCGGCTCGATCCCGCCGATCACCTCGACCACCAGGTCGACGTCGGGCCGGGTGGCGAGCGCGAGCGCGTCGGTGGTGAGCAGGTCGGCGGGCACCTCGGGGTGCCGGTCGGGACGGCGGACGGCGACGCCGGCCACCTCGATCCGGCGGCCGACCCGGGCGGCCAGGTCGTCGCCCTGCTCGGACAGCAGCCGCAGCACGGCACCGCCCACCGTGCCGCAGCCCAGCAGGGCCACCTTCAGGGAGTCGCTCACGAGGTGGCTCCAGCAGCGTGCTCGGGTGCCGGCTGGTCGATCGCCGGACTGGGGGCGGGGACGTCGGCGAGGACGGCGTCGAGGGCGAACACGTCGGACAGTGTCTGACGCCGGACCACCTCGGTGGCGACGCCGTCCCGCACGGCGACCACCGGGGGCTTGAGCAGGTAGTTGTAGTTGCTCGCCATCGACCAGCAGTAGGCGCCGGTGGCGGCCACCGCCAGCAGGTCGCCGGGCTGCACGTCCGAGGGCAGCCACAGGTCGCGGACCAGCACGTCACCGCTCTCGCAGTGCTTGCCCACGACCCGGCACAGCGCCGGCGGGGCGTCGGAGCTGCGGTTGGCCAGCACGCAGGTGTAGCTGGCGTCGTACAGGGCGGTGCGGATGTTGTCGCTCATCCCGCCGTCGACCGACACGTAGTTGCGCACCAGCGGCGCCCCGGGCGAGCCACCCGCGCCGAGCCGGACCGGCTTGATCGTGCCGATCTCGTAGAGGGTGACCGTGCCGGGCCCGGCGATGGCCCGGCCCGGCTCGACGGCCAGCCGCGGCACCGGCAGCCCGAGGGCGGCGCACTCTGCGGCGACCACCGCCCGCAGCCGCACCGCGACCTCGGCGGGCGGCACCGGGTCGTCCTCGGCGAGGTAGGCGATGCCGAAGCCGCCACCGAGGTTCAGCTCGCCGAGCAGCTCGCCGGTGGCCTGGTGGACCTGGCCCATCAGGCCGACCACCCGGTGCGCGGCGGCCTCGAACCCGGCGGTGTCGAAGATCTGCGAGCCGATGTGGCTGTGCAGCCCCGCCAGGTGCAGTGCCGGCTCCCGGATCACCCGGACGGCGGCGGTCAGCGCGTCCCCGGTCGCCAGAGAGAAGCCGAACTTCTGGTCCTCGTGGGCGGTGGCGATGAACTCGTGGGTGTGCGCCTCGATGCCGACCGTCGACCGGATGAGCACCGGGACCGGCGCTCCCCCGGCGGCCACCCGGGCCTCGGCCAGCGACACCAGCCGGTCGATCTCGTCGAAGGAGTCCAGCACCACGTGGCCGATGCCGGCGTCCACCGCCAGCTGCAGCTCGACCAGGGACTTGTTGTTGCCGTGCAGCGCGATCCGCTCGGCGGGGAACCCGGCGGCCAGCGCGACGGCGAGCTCGTTGCCGCTGCAGGCGTCCAGGTGCAGGCCGTCCTCGGCGATCCAGCGCGCGACCTGGCCGCAGAGGAACGCCTTGGACGCGTAGTGCACGTCGGCGTCGGTGAAGGCGTCGGCGAAGTCGGCGGCGCGGCTGCGGAAGTCGGCCTCGTCCAGTACGAACAGCGGCGTGCCGTGCTCGCGGGCCAGGTCGGTGACCGGCCGGCCGGCCAACTGCAGCTCGCCGTCGACCCGGCGGGCCGACCGCGGCCAGACCTGCGGGTCCAGCGCGCCGAGGTCCTCCGGTGCGGGACCGGCGGCCGGTGCCGGGGAGATGTTCCCGTGCAGCGGCCCGGCGGGGTGCGCCCTCACATCCGCTCCGGGGCGCTGACGCCGAGCACGGCCAGGCCGTTGCGCAGGACGGTCGCGGTCGCCGCGCACAGCCACAGCCGGGCGGTGGTCACCGGGGAGGCCTCCTCGTCACCGCGGGGGAGCACCCGGCAGGAGTCGTAGAACCGGTGGTAGGTGCCGGCCAGCTCCTCCAGGTACCGCGCGACCCGGTGCGGGGCGCGCAGCTCGGCGGCCGCCGACACCACCTGCGGGAACTCGGCGATGGCCCGGAGCAGGTCGCTCTCCCGCTGGGTCTCCAGCACGGCGGTGTCCACGTCGCCGGCCTCGCCCAGCGGCAGCCCGAGGTCGGCCGCGCCGCGCAGCAGCGAGGAGATCCGGGCGTGGGCGTACTGGACGTAGAAGACCGGGTTGTCGTTGGTCTTCCGCGTCCAGGCGTCGAGGTCCAGGTCGATCTGCTGGTCGACCGAGGCCCGGGCGAGGGCGTACCGCGCCGCGTCGGCGCCGATCGCCTCGACCAGGTCCTCCAGGTTGACCACCGTGCCGGCCCGCTTGCTCATCCGCACCGGCTCGCCGTTGCGCACCAGGTTGACCAGCTGGCCGATCAGGATCTCCAGGTTCGACGCCGGGTCGTCGCCCATGGCCGCGACCAGCGCCTTGTACCGGCCGACGTAGCCGGTGTGGTCGGCGCCGAGCATGATCACGACCCGGTCGAAGCCGCGCTCGCGCTTGTCCAGGTAGTAGGCGCAGTCGGCGGCGAAGTAGGTCGGCTCGCCGTCGCTCTTGACCAGCACCCGGTCCTTGTCGTCGCCGAAGTCCGTCGTCCGCAGCCACACCGCGCCGTCGGTCTCGTACACGTGCCCCTGCTCGCGCAGCCGGGCGACGGCCTTGTCCAGCGCGCCGCTGTCGTGCAGCGTCTTCTCGGAGAAGTAGGTGTCGAAGACGACGCCGAACCCGGCGAGGCTGCGCTTGATCTCGGCGAACATCAGCTCGACGCCGCGCACCCGGAAGCGCTCCTGCTGGTCCTCGGCGGGCAGCTCCAGCAGCCCGGGCTCCGCCTCGACGACCGCCGTGGCGATCTCGCCGATGTAGTCGCCGGCGTAGCCGTCCTCGGGCACCGGGCGGCCGTTCGCGGCCGCCATCAGGCTCGCGGCGAACCGGTCGATCTGCGAGCCGGCGTCGTTGAAGTAGTACTCCCGGGACACCTCCGCGCCGCTGGCGGTGAGCAGCCGGCCCAGCGCGTCGCCGACGGCGGCCCACCGGGTGCCGCCGATGTGCACCGGGCCGGTCGGGTTGGCCGAGACGAACTCCAGGTTCAGCCGCTGGCCGGCCAGCAGGTCGGTGCGCCCGTACGCCTCCCCCGCGGTGACCGCGCGGACGGCGAGCTGGCCCAGCGCGTCCTTGGCCAGGGTGACGTTGAGGAAGCCCGGGCCCGCCACGTCGACGCCGGCGATGCCGTCGGTGGCCCGGAGCTCGCCGGCCAGCAGCTCGGCCACCTCGCGCGGCGGGCGGCCGGCCCCCTTGGCGAGCCGCAGGGCGACGTTCGTGGCGTAGTCGCCGTGCTCGGGGTTCTTCGGGCGGTCGATGACGACGTCGGCGGGGACGGCGACCGTGAGCGCGCCGCGGGCCACGACCGCCGCGACTGCGGACCGGACGACGTCGCTGAGCTGCTCGGGTGTCACCGCACGAGCGTACTGAGGGGTGCAGCTGTGATCTCCGCCTCGTCTGCCCGCCCCGGCCGTCCCCCCTGCCCCACCCGGTCCGGCGGACCGGGTCGAGGGCCGGGGCCGCACAGCTGCTCGACCTACACTCGCTGCCGCCGGCCAGGTGGCCGGCCCGGTCCGCCGGCGTTCGCGCCGCGGTCCCGGCAGCGCAGCGAGGAGCGGCAGTGGCCAAGGACCCCAAGCCCGAGAACGGCCGCGCGTCAGGCGGCACGTCCCGCGGGGGGACCGGCTCCAGCCGGGCGTCCGGGCAGCGGCCGGGCGGCGCGCAGGCCGGCAAGGGCGCATCGGCGGGCAAGGGCACGGCGGGCAAGGGCACGGCCGGCAAGGGCGCGCAGACCGGCCGGGGCCGGACCCGGCCGCCGGTGAACGTGGTCACCCAGCAGAAGCCGTGGGGCCTCATCGCCGCCGCGGTGGCGGTCGTGGTCTTCGCCGCCGCCGTCATCACCTACGCCGTCGTCCAGGTCAACCGGGCCAACGCGGACAAGATCACCTCGGCCGACCAGATCTCCGGCCTGCAGACCTTCGACTACGACGGTGGCGTGCACGTCTACGACACCGTCGCCTACACCGAGACCCCGCCGGTCGGCGGCGAGCACGACTACGAGTGGGCCGACTGCACCGGCACCGTCTACGACGTCGACATCCGGCACGAGAACGCGGTGCACAGCCTCGAGCACGGCGCCGTCTGGATCACCTACGACGCCGACGCGGTCAGCGACGAGGACCTGGGCACGCTGGAGGACCTGGTCGACGGCCGCAACGGCATGATGCTGTCCCCCTACGCCGGGCAGACCGCACCGATCAGCCTGCAGTCGTGGGGCCACCAGCTCACCGTCGACTCCGCCGCGGACGAGCGGGTCGAGCAGTTCGCCGACTTCATGGCCTTCAACGCCGACTTCACCCCCGAGCCCGGGGCCACCTGCGAGAACCCCGCGTTCATCACCGACCCGCTCGTCGTCGGCGACGCGACCCGGGCCGGCACCGGCAGCACCACGGCCACCGACGAGCCGGTCGACTCCGAGGCGCCGTGACCTCCGGCTCCCCCTCCGCCTCCCCGGACATCGACCCCGGCACCTCCCCGGCCCGGCCGCGGCGCTGGCTGACCGGCCTGCTCGCCACCGTCATCGCGCTCGGCCTGCTGGTGGCCGGTGGCGGGCTGGCGGTCGTCCTCGGCGTCGGGGGCGACGAGACCCCGGCGGCGGACTCGGTGGACGCCGGCTTCGCCCGGGACATGTCCAGGCACCACCTGCAGGCCGTCGAGATGGCCAACCTCGCGCTCACCCAGGGCTCGGACGACGAGCTGCGCCGGCTGGCCTTCGACATCTCCGCCACCCAGACCAACCAGGTGGGGCGGATGCAGGGCTGGCTGACCCTCTGGGGGCTGCCGCTGACCAGCAGCGACGTGATGGGCTGGATGGCCGGCGACGCGATGGCCGGCCACGACATGTCCCACGGCGGCCACCGCCCGCCCGCCGGCGGTGCGGTGATGCCCGGGATGGTGACCGAGGACGAGCTCGCGCAGCTGCGGTCGCTGACCGGGACGCCGTTCGACGTGCTGTTCCTGCAGCTGATGATCCGGCACCACCAGGGCGGGCTGGAGATGGCGCAGTACGGCGAGCAGCACTCCGCCGAGGCCGCGGTGCGCAGCCTGGCCCGGTCGATCGAGGTGTCGCAGAGCGCGGAGACCGCGACCATGGAGTCGATGCTGCAGGCCCGCGGCGGCACCCCGCTGCCGGCTCCCTGAGGCCCCCGCCGGAGCACCGGCCCCGGCTGGTAACGTGCTCTCCCGGCGCCAGGAAGTGCGGCGCCGGCACACGCAGGACCGCGATGACGAGCCCCCGTAGCTCAGGGGATAGAGCACTGCCCTCCGGAGGCAGGGGCGCAGGTTCGAATCCTGCCGGGGGCACCCACAGCCCAGGCTCACACCGCCCGCCCGGCCACCAGGCCCGGCGGGCGGCGTCGTCCGCGGGGTCAGCGCTCCCGGACCTGCCCGCCGGCCACCTCGAAGCGCCGGGTGGTGTGCACCGCCTCGAGCATCCGGCGGTCGTGGGTGACCAGCAGCAGCGTGCCGGGGTAGTCGGCCAGCGCCTGCTCCAGCTGCTCGATCGCCGGCAGGTCGAGGTGGTTGGTCGGCTCGTCGAGCACCAGCACGTTCACGCCGCGGGCCTGCAGCAGGGCCAGCGCCGCCCGGGTCCGCTCCCCCGGCGACAGCGTGCCGGCCGGCCGCAGCACGTGGTCGGCCCGCAGCCCGAACTTGGCCAGCAGCGTGCGCACCTCGGCGTCGGGCAGGTCGGGCACCTCCGCGCCGAACGCCGCGGCCAGCGGCTCGTCGCCGAGGAAGAGCCCGCGCACCTGGTCGACCTCGCCCAGCCGGACGCCGGAGCCCAGCGCCGCCGTCCCCTCGTCGACCGGCAGCCGGCCCAGCAGGGCGGCCAGCAGGGTGCTCTTGCCCGAGCCGTTCGCGCCGGTGATCGCCACCCGGTCGCCCCAGTCGACCTGCAGGTCGACCGGGCCGAGGGTGAACCCGCCCCGGCGGACGACCGCGCCCCGCAGCGTGGCCACGACCGCGCCGGACCGGGGCGCGGGGGCGATCTCCATCCGCAGCTCCCACTCCTTGCGCGGCTCCTCGACCACCTCCAGCCGCTCGATCCGCCGCTCGGTCTGCTTGGCCTTGGCCGCCTGCTTCTCCGCCGACGCCCGGTTGTGCGCCTTGATGTGCTTGTCGCCGTCCTTGGACTTCTTGATCGAGTCGCGGACGCCCTTGGCCATCCAGTTGCGCTGCATCCGGGCCCGCGCCTCCAGGCCTGCCTTCGTGTCGGCGAACTCGTCGAACTCCTCGCGGGCGTGCCGGCGGGCCACCTCCCGCTCGGCCAGGTAGGCCTCGTAGCCGCCGTCGTGCACCCGCACCAGCTGCTGGGGCAGGTCGAGCTCGACCACCCGGGTGACGGTGCGGGCGAGGAACTCGCGGTCGTGGCTGACCAGCACCACGCCGGTGCGCAGCCCGGTGACGAACCGCTCCAGCTGCTCCAGCCCGGCCAGGTCCAGGTCGTTGGTGGGCTCGTCGAGCAGCAGGACGTCGTAGCGGGACAGCAGCAGCGAGGCCAGCCCGACCCGCGCGGCCTGGCCACCGGAGAGCGCGACGGTCGGCGCGTCCAGCGCCACCCCCGGGGCGACGGAGGCGACGACCTCCTCGGCCCGCTCGGCCAGGTCGGCGCCGCCCAGGGCCAGCCAGCGCTCCAGTGCGTCGCCGTAGCGCTCGTCGGCGTCCGGGGCGCCCGCGGTGAGCTGCTCGAGGGCGTCGTCCATGGTCGCCTGGGCCGCGGTGACGCCGGTGCGGCGGGCCAGCGCGTCGAGCACGGTCTCCCCGGGACGCCGCTCGTGCTCCTGCGGCAGGTAGCCGACGGTGGCCGAGGGCGGGCTGAGCGCGATCTCGCCGGACTCGGCGGGCAGCACCCCGGCCAGGGTCTGCAGCAGGGTCGACTTGCCCGCCCCGTTCACCCCGACCAGCCCGACGACGTCGCCGGGGGCGACGACCAGGTCGAGGTCGGTGAACAGGACGCGGGCGCCGTGACCGGCGGCCAGACCACGGGCGAGCAGGGTGGCGGACACCCGACCATGGTGCCGACCGCGCCCGCCGCCGGGCGAGCGGGTTCCCTCAGCCGGCGGCGGGGGTGCCCGGGCCGGCGGACCAGCCCTGCTCGTCCGGCCCCTCGGCGAGCACGTCGTCGGTCAGCTCGTCGAGCAGCTCCTCGAACGCCGCGATCGCCGGGACGGCGTCGTCGTCCCGGCGGCGGCGGACCAGCCACGGCCGCAGCTGGTCGTACCCCCGCACCGAGACCCGGTTCAGCGGGCGCACCCGGTAGGCGGCCACCCCGCGCAGCTGCCGGGCGAGCTGCTGGTCGACCAGCACGGTGGAGGGCCGGGCCACCGACGTCAGCCGGCTGGCCAGGTTGACCACCGGCGAGTAGACGTCGCCGAGGCGGGTGAGGACCGTGCCGAAGGCGGCGCCCACCCGCAGCGGCGGGCGGTCCGCCGCCGTCCACTCCTCGGGCAGCCGCAGCGCGATCTCCACCGCGTCGACCGGCTCCGCGCAGGTGAACAGCACTCCGTCGCCCACGGTCTTGACCACCCGGCCGCGGTGCCGGGCGATGACGTCGGCGACCAGCCCCTCGAAGTCCTCCACCATCGCGCCGAGCTCGCGGCCGCCCATCCCCCGGGTGCGCGAGGTGTAGCCGACCAGGTCGGCGAAGCCCACGGCCAGCTCCCGGCGGTCGACGGCACCGGGGCCGGTGAGGAACAGCCGGCCGGCGTTGGCGGCCAGGTGCCGCCGCCAGACGTAGTCCTGCAGCTCGCGCATCAGCGGCAGCAGCTGCTCGGCGGTCGCGACGATGTCCGGCGCGTCCTCAGGGCTGTCCGCCTCGAGCAGCGCGGCCAGCATGTCGGTCTGCCAGTCGGCCAGCCGGGACAGCGACTGCCCCATCGCGCGGGCGATGGAGGCCTCCTCGTCGGCCTGGACGAAGCCGGAGTCGATCAGCGCCGACAGCCGGGACAGCGCCCGGACGTCGGCGTCGGTGAAGGCAGGTTCGCCGTCGGGGACGTCGGCGAACCCGAGCGCGCGCCACAGCCGCCGGGTGCGCTCGGCGGACACCCCGGCGAGCTCGGCGACCTGGGACCGCGTGTAGCGGCGCGGCCCGTCGAGCAGCAGCCGCTCCAGGGCGTCGCGCGGATCGGCACCGCCCGCGTCGCGGTGGGCGCTCACGGCGGCCGAACCTACCCAACGGGCCGCCCCGCGGGTGTGCGCGGGGTCACGTGCCGGTGCGCGGCGGGAGGCGCGCCCGACCGGCGACGTGCTGGCCGTCGAGGGGGCGGGTGCGCTTTGATCATCGCGACGCCGGGCCCGCCGGCCGACCGAGGAGGACGAGATCAGCAGCGGCACACGGACCGCCCAGGACCCCGTCCGGGTCGACGTCAGCGGCCTCACCAAGACCTTCGGCAGCGTCCGCGCCGTCGACGACCTCAGCTTCACCGTCGAACCCGGCCAGGTCACCGGCTTCCTCGGTCCCAACGGCGCAGGGAAGACCACGACGCTGCGGATGGCCCTCGGCCTGATCACCCCCGACCGCGGGACGACGACCTTCAACGGCGCCCCGTACGCCGCCCTCCCGGAGCCGATCCGGAACGTGGGCGCGGTGCTCGAGACGGCGTTCCACCCGGCCCGCAGCGGCCGCAACCACCTGCGCGTCTACTGCCGCGCGGCCGGCCTGCCGGTCTCCCGGGCCGACGAGGTGCTCGACCAGGTCGGCCTCGGCCCCGCCGGCGGCCGCAAGGCCGGCGGCTACTCCCTCGGTATGCGCCAGCGCCTGGGCCTGGCGACGGCGCTGCTCGGCGACCCCGGGGTGCTGGTCCTCGACGAGCCCGCCAACGGCCTGGACCCCGAGGGCATCCAGTGGCTGCGCGGCTTCCTGCGGCACCTGGCCCACGACCAGGGACGCACGGTGCTGGTCTCCAGCCACCTGCTGTCCGAGGTCGAGCAGACCGCCGACCGGGTGGTCATCGTCGGCGCCGGCCGGCTGGTCCGGCAGGGCTCGCTGGCCGAGCTGCGCTCGGGCACGGCCGGCAGCGTGCTGGTCCGCAGCCCGCAGGCGGCCGCGCTCGCCGACCTGCTGCGCACCCCCACGTCGACGGTCGCCGCGACCGACGACCACCCCGACGGGCTCACCGTCACCGGGCTGCCGGTCGAGGAGGTCGGCCGCCGCGCCTTCGCCGGCGGCATCGAGCTGCACGAGCTGCGCGCCCACACCAGCGGCCTGGAAGAGGTCTACTTCCGGCTCACCGCGGGCTCCGAGCAGTACGCCGCCGCCCCGGCGGGCACCCCCACCACGACCGGACAGGGAGCTTCCTGATGGGTGCCGTGCTCTCCCGGCTGGTCCGGGCCGAGTGGACCAAGCTGCTGACCACGCGGGTGTGGATCGGCCTGCTGCTGGGCTCCTGCGTGCTGGTCGGCGCCTTCGCCGCGCTGTTCACCGCCTTCGCCGGCAACGCCGACAGCGGGATCGCCCCGGTGGGCACCACCGCCTACGAGGAGCTGGCGCTGGCCGTCTCGGCCAACGCCACCATCCTGTTCATCGTCCTGGGCATCATCGGGACCACCCAGGAGTACCGGCACCGCACCGCGACGCCCACCTTCCTGGGCAGCCCGCACCGCGGCCGGGTCGTCGTCGCCAAGCTGGTGGCCTACGCCCTCGCCGCGATCCCGATGGCGCTGGTCGTGATCGCGGTCGACGTGCTGGTCGTGTCGGTCTACGCCGGCGCCAAGGGCGCCGCCCCCTCGCTGGCCGGGGACAACCTGCGGGTGCTCGGCGGGGCCTGGGCCGCGCTGGTCATCTACACGGTGATCGGCGTGGGGGTCGGGGCGCTGATGCGCAACCAGGTCGGCGCGATCGTCGGCTCGCTCGTCTACTTCTTCGTCGTCGAGGGGATCATCTCGAGCATCCCGGCGACCCAGGGCGCCTACAAGTGGCTGCCCGGCGGCGCCCTCGAGGCGATGACGGCGACCTTCAACCAGGCCGACCTGCTGAGCCCCTGGCAGGGCGGTCTGCTGCTGCTCGGCTACGGGCTGGCCGCCGCCGTGCTGGGCACGCTGTTCGCGGTGCGGCGCGACGTCGTCTGAGCTGCCGGCCACCGGCGCCGGGGTGAGCCGGGACACGCGCGTCGCCGGATGCGCTCCCGTGTCCGCCCGGTGGCCCCGGCGTAGCATCGGCACCCGGTCCAACGACGTCCACCGACGAAGAAGGCACTCGCCAACGTGTCAAGCGTGAGCTCATCCCAGCCCTCCCCTGCCCACTCCGCCAACCCGGTGGCGGGCTTCGGCACCAACGAGTGGCTGGTCGAGGAGATGTACCAGCAGTACCTGGCCGATCCGCGCAGCGTGGACCAGGCCTGGCACGACTTCTTCGCCGACTACCGCCCGGGCAGCCCGGTCTCCGACGGCCAGGACCGCAACGGCCCCGCCGCCGCGGCCCCGGCCACGGCACCCGCTGCGGCGCCGGCTCCTGCGCAGGCCCCGGCTCCCGCGCAGGCCCCGGCTCCCGCGCAGGCCCCGGCTCCCGCGCAGGCCCCGGCTCCGGCGAAGGCCCCGGCTGCGCAGGAGGCCGCGGCTGCAGCTGAGGCACCGGCTGCGGAGAAGGCGCCGGCCGCGACGACCGCGCCGACCAAGGCCGTGGAGAAGGCGCAGCCCGCCCCGACAGACGCCCGGTCCGAGGGCACCGTGGTCGGCCGTGCCGCCGACCGCGCCGACCAGCAGGTCGCGGCCAAGCCGGCCGCCCCGGCCGCCCGGCCCGCCGCGGCCGCCCCGGCCGCCGGCGACGCCCCGGCCGGTCCCAAGCGCACCCCGCTGCGCGGCGCGGCCGCCAGCGTCGTCAAGAACATGAACGCCTCGCTGACCGTCCCGACGGCCACCAGCGTGCGTGCGGTCCCGGCCAAGCTGCTGGTCGACAACCGGATCGTCATCAACAACCACCTGGCCCGCGCCCGCGGCGGGAAGGTCTCCTTCACGCACCTGATCGGCTACGCGCTGGTCCGCGCGCTCGACGACTTCCCGAACATGAACAGCGCGTTCGCCGAGGTCGACGGCAAGCCGACGCTGGTCAGCCCCGAGCACGTCAACTTCGGGCTGGCCATCGACCTGCCCAAGCCCGACGGCACCCGCTCGCTGGTCGTCGCCTCGATCAAGCAGGCCGAGGAGATGGACTTCGCCGCCTTCTGGGGCGCCTACGAGGACATCATCCGGCGGGCCCGCGCGGGCAAGCTGACGATGGACGACTTCACCGGCACCACGATCAGCCTCACCAACCCCGGCACCATCGGCACCAACCACTCGGTGCCGCGGCTGACCACCGGCCAGGGCACGATCGTCGGCGTCGGTGCGATGGACTACCCGGCCGAGTTCCAGGGGATGAGCCCCGAGGCGCTCGCCGAGATGGCCGTCTCGAAGATCATCACGCTGACCTCGACCTACGACCACCGGGTCATCCAGGGAGCCGAGTCCGGCGACTTCCTGCGCCGCATGCACCAGCTCCTGCTGGGCCAGGACGGCTTCTACGACGACGTCTTCCGTTCGCTGCGGGTGCCCTACGAGCCGGTCCGGTGGGTGGCCGACAAGCGGGTCACGCACGAGGGCCAGATCGACAAGGAAGCCCGGGTCATCGAGGTCATCGAGGCCTACCGGCGCAACGGCCACCTGATGGCCGACACCGACCCGCTGGAGTTCAAGGTCCGCACCCACCCCGACCTGGACATCGTCCAGCACGGGCTGACGCTGTGGGACCTGGACCGGCCCTTCCCGGTCGGCGGGTTCGCCGGCGAGAAGACGATGCCGCTGCGCGACATCCTCGGGGTGCTGCGCCAGTCCTACTGCCGCACGGTCGGCATCGAGTACATGCACATCACCGACCCCGAGGAGCGCACCTGGCTCCAGGAGCGGATCGAGGTCAAGCACGACCAGCCCACCCGGGAGAAGCAGAAGCGGGTGCTCGGCCGGCTCAACGCCGCCGAGGCGTTCGAGACCTTCCTGCAGACCAAGTACGTCGGGCAGAAGCGGTTCAGCCTCGAGGGCGGCGAGTCGGTCATCCCGCTGCTGGACGAGGTGCTGCTGGCCTCCACCGAGTACGGGCTGGAGGAGGTCGCGATCGGCATGGCGCACCGCGGCCGGCTCAACGTGCTGGCCAACGTGCTCGGCAAGAGCTACGCGAAGATCTTCGGTGAGTTCGAGGGCAACATCGACCCGGGCACCGTGCAGGGCTCCGGGGACGTGAAGTACCACCTCGGCGCCGAGGGCACCTTCGAGCACGACGGCCGCTCGATCGCGGTGTCGCTGGCCAGCAACCCCAGCCACCTCGAGACGGTGAACCCGGTGCTCGAGGGGATCGTCCGGGCCAAGCAGGACATGATCGACAAGGGCGAGGGCGGCTTCACCGTGCTGCCCCTGCTGCTGCACGGCGACTCGGCCTTCGCCGGCCAGGGCGTCGTCCAGGAGACGCTCAACCTCTCCCAGCTGCGCGGCTACCGCACCGGCGGCACCGTGCACGTGGTCATCAACAACCAGGTCGGCTTCACCACCAGCCCGGCCGCGGCCCGCTCGAGCCTGTACTCGACCGACGTCGCGCGGATGATCGGCGCCCCGGTCTTCCACGTGAACGGCGACGACCCCGAGGCCTGCGTGCGGGTGGCCAAGCTGGCGGTCGACTACCGGCAGGCGTTCAAGAAGGACGTCGTCATCGACCTGGTCTGCTACCGCCGCCGCGGGCACAACGAGGGCGACGACCCGTCGATGACCCAGCCGCTGATGTACGACATCATCGACCGCAAGCGCTCGGTCCGGAAGCTGTACACCGAGGCGCTCGTCGGCCGCGGGGACATCACGCTGGCCGACGCCGAGGAGGCGCTGAAGGACTACCGCGGGCAGCTCGAGCGGGCCTTCGCCGAGACCCACGACTCGCGGGACTCCTCCACGCCCGAGCCGGTCATGGACCCCCGGTCGCCGCAGCAGGCGACGGTGGACACCGCGATCAGCCGCGAGGTCCTCAAGACCATCGGCGACGCGCACGTCTCCTTCCCGCCGGACTTCACCCCGCACCCGAAGCTGCAGAAGATGCTGGAGCGCCGGGCGGCGATGGCCAGCGAGGGCGGCATCGACTGGGCGATGGGCGAGCTGCTCGCCTTCGGCTCGCTGCTCATGCAGGGCGTGCCGGTGCGGCTGGCCGGCCAGGACTCCCGGCGCGGCACGTTCGTGCAGCGCCACTCGGTGCTCATCGACCGGGAGAACGCCGCCGAGTTCACCCCGCTGGCGAACCTGACCCCCGACCAGGCGAAGTTCTTCGTCTACGACTCGCTGCTGAGCGAGTACGCCGCGCTCGGCTTCGAGTACGGCTACTCGGTGGCCAACCCCAGGGCACTGGTGCTGTGGGAGGCGCAGTTCGGCGACTTCGTCGACGGCGCGCAGATGGTCATCGACGAGTTCATCAGCTCCGGCGAGGCCAAGTGGGGCCAGCGCTCCGGCGTCGTCATGCTGCTGCCGCACGGGCTCGAGGGCCAGGGGCCGGACCACTCCAGCGGCCGGATCGAGCGCTTCCTGCAGCTGTCCGCCGAGAACAACATGACGGTGGCCAACTGCTCGACGCCGGCGAACTACTTCCACCTGCTCCGCCGCCAGGCGCTGTCGGACGTGCACCGGCCGCTGGTGGTCTTCACCCCGAAGTCGCTGCTCCGGGCCAAGGCCGCGGTCAGCCCGGTCGAGGACTTCACCGAGCAGCGGTTCCGCCCGGTGCTGCCCGACCCGGGCGTCGGCGGCGCCCAGCTGGACGGCGGCGCGGTGCGCCGGGTGCTGCTGTGCAGCGGCAAGATCAGCTACGAGCTGCTCGCCCAGCGGGAGAACAGCGGCGCCACGGACACCGCGGTGCTGCGGGTCGAGCAGCTGTACCCGCTGCCCGCCGAGGAGATCGTGGAGGCGCTGGAGCGCTACCCGAACGCCACGGACGTCGTGTGGGTGCAGGAGGAGCCGGCGAACATGGGCGCCGCCCAGTTCATGGCGGTCAACCTGCCCGAGGAGCTGCCCGCCGGGCGGACGCTGCGCCGGGTCTCGCGCAAGGCATCGGCGAGCCCGGCGGTCGGGTCGGCGAAGGTCCACGAGGTCGAGCAGCGCGAGCTGGTCGCCCGGGCCTTCCGCGACTGACGGCGGCCACCGTGGGCTCCACACCGTCCGGGGGCAGCCGTGTACTTCACTGACCGCGGCATCGAGGAGCTGGCCGGCCGGCGGGGCGAGGAGGAGGTCTCCCTCGCCTGGCTGGCCGACCAGCTGCAGGCCTTCGTCGACCAGAACCCGGAGTTCGAGGTGCCCGTCGAGCGGCTGGCCACCTGGCTGGCGCGCGGCGGCACCGACGACGATGTCGACTGAGGTCCTCCGGACCTCATCGCGGCCAGGAGCCGTGCCCCGGCTGCGCTGAGCCGTTGGGCGACGACGCGCGGAGGAGCCTGCGGCCCCGTCCCCGCGTCGCGCACCTCGCCGGGGCGGCTTCCGTCAGCAGGCGGATCGCGGTCGCGTTGGCGCGCCTACCTGGTGATCAGACGGACGCGCAGGACGCTGCGTACGTGCTCGGTCACTCGCATGCCCTGTCCGGACTGGCCGTCGGGGCCGCCACGCTGCCGTGGGCGCCGGTCACCGGCACCGTCGCCCAGGTCGCGTGGGTCTCGGCGGTCGGCGGCTTCGCCATGCTGCCGGACCTGGACCAGAGCGGCTCCACCATCTCCCGGATGTGGGGACCGCTGACCGACGTCCCGTCCGGGCTGGTGAACGCCGTCACCGGCGGCCACCGGTGGGGCACCCACGACGCCGTCCTGGGCCCGCTGGTCTTCGGCGTGCTCGCCACCGCGGCCGCCTGGAACCACTGGTCCAGCCTGCTGCTGCTGGCCCTCGCGATCGGGCTGGCGCTGCGCGCGCTGCACTTCGTGATCCCCGGGCGGGCGGAGAACACCGTCGTCGGCAACCTGCTGCTGTCCTGGGCCGGGGCCTGGCTGCTGCTGGCGCACAGCCCCAGCCCGGTGTGGCTCCCGTGGGCCGTCGCCGTCGGGGTGCTCACCCACATCGCCGGCGACTTCCTGACCAAGGAGGGGGTGCCCGTGCCGGTGTTCTGGCTCGTCCGCCGCAGCCGGCTGTCCCCCATCCACCTGCGCACCGGGGCGTTCGTGGAGAAGGCGGTGCTCGTGCCGCTGTTCGTCGTCGCCACCGTCGCGTTCCTGCTGGCGAACACCGGCGCCCGGCAGTTCGTCGACCCGCTCCTGCAGCAGCTGGGCTGAGCCCAGCCACGGCGGTGGCGACCCGGCGAACCGGTCGGTGGTGCTCCGCCGCACTGCGCTCATGGTCTGCGGGGTGGAGGTCAGCCGTCCCGCGCGGGCGGCCCGGGCAGCCGGTGTGGCGAGGGCCACAGCCGGGCCACCACCCGCCCGACGACGACCGCGGGGCCGAACGCCCGGCTGTCGTCGGTGACTCCCGGGTTGTCCCCCTCCACCCAGTGCCCGCCCTCGACGGCGCGCACCACCCGTTTGACGACGAGCAGCTCGGGACGGCGGGGGAACCGGGCCAGGACGACGTCGCCCGGTCGCACTGCGTCACCGGCCGCCACCCGGCGGACCAGCAGCCGGTCGCCGTGCCGCACCGACGGCGACATCGACGGACCGGCGACCCGGGCCAGCACCCACCGCGTGTCCAGCCGCCCCGGGTGTCCACCGTTGGACGTGTTGTCGCTGATCACCGCGAGTAGGGTCGCAGACGAACGTTCCCCACGAACCCGGAGGCACCCCCATGCGTCTGTTCCGCATGTTCTCCGCCGTGGAGGCCACCGCACACTGCGACCTCCCCTGCGGCGTCTACGACCCGGCCCAGGCCCGTATCGAGGCCGAGTCGGTCAAGGCCATCCAGGAGAAGTACCAGGGCAACGAGGACCCGGTCTTCCGGACCCGCGCCATCCTGATCAAGGAAGCCCGCGCCGACCTGGTCAAGCACCACCTGTGGGTGCTCTGGACCGACTACTTCAAGCCCCCCCACTTCGAGAAGTACCCGCAGCTGCACGAGCTGTTCAACAAGGCGACCAAGCAGGCCGGCGCCGCCGGCGGCAAGGGCAGCATGGACCCCGCCGAGGGCCAGAAGCTGCTCGACTACATCGCCGAGATCGACAAGATCTTCTGGGAGACCAAGGCCGCCGCCTGACGAAGGACCCCGTCCTCCTCACCCCTCGCAGGCTCGGGGCGAGCCTCGGGACGGGCCTGACTGCCGGGTCGCCCTCCGGGGCGGCCCGGCAGCGTGCTGTCATGTGCGCTCACCCGGCGACGTCGCGCCCACGCCCGACGTCGGCCAGAGGCTCGGCTCGGAGGACATCGTGATCGACGTCGGCCAACTGCTGGAGAAGGTCGAGACCGCCGCGCCGATCGACGCGGTGGAGGCGGTCGCCGCTGCCCTCGGCGAGATGCTCGAGGCCACCACGGTGACCTTGCTGATCGCGGACTTCACCGGCCGGGCCGTCGTCCGGCTGACCTCCGCCGAGCTCGTGGACGGCGCGCGAGGACGCGGGATCGAGCAAGCCGAGACGCTCCCGCTGGCCGGCACCGTGTACGACCAGGTGCTGCGGACGCAGGAGGCCGACGTCCGGGCGGACGGCGACGGCGCCGTGATGGTGGTGCCGGTGACCGACCGCGGCGACGCGATCGGCGTGATCGAGCTCGCCCTCCCGCGGTACCCCTCCGCCAAGGAGGTGGCCGACGTCCGCAGCGCCGCGCATGCGCTCGCCTACGTCGTCATCGCCGCCCGCCGGCACACCGACGTCTTCGAGTGGGGGCAACGCTCCGCCCCGTTCGCGTTGGCCGCGGAGATCCAGCGGCGGCTGCTGCCCGCGTCCTACACCTGCGAGGCCGGCCAGTTCACGCTGGCCGGCTGGTTGGAGCCGGCCAGCTCGGTGGGCGGGGACACCTTCGACTACAACCTGGACCGCGACCACCTGCAGCTGTCGATCACCGACGCCGTCGGCCACCAGGTCGATGCAGCCCTGCTGGCCACCCTGCTGGTCGGCAGTCTGCGCAACGGCCGCCGCGGCGGCATGGACCTCGCCGAGCAGGCCGCGTACGCCAACGACGCCCTCGACCAGCACGCGCCCTCCGGGCAGTTCGTCACCGGACAGCTGATGCGGGTCGACCTGCGCGCCGGTACCGCGGCGATCGTCAACGCCGGACACGTCCTCCCGCTGCGGCTCCGGAACGGCCGGGTGGAGGAGGTGCAGCTGCGCATCGAGCCGCCCTTCGGCGTCGTGCCCGGGAAGACCTTCGAGGTCCAGCCCTTCTCGCTGGAGCCAGGCGACCGGATCGTGTTCCTCACCGACGGCATGCAGGAACGCAACGCGGTCCGGCTCGACGTCGCCCGGGCCATGGCCGACACCGCGGACCTGCACCCACGGGAGGTCGTCCACGCCCTCGGCGCCGCGATCCTCGAGGAGACCGGCGGTGATCTCCGCGACGACGCCACGATGATCTGCCTGGACTGGTACGGCGGCCCACCGAGGGGGCGCACCACCGAGCAGGGCGCCGATCCCGGCCGCGCCTCGCCCCCGGCCTGAGCCGGATGTCGGGCTCTGCCCGCCGGTCCCGGTAACCTCGTCCTGCGATGCGCATCGACCGGGCCGGCTGGCCCTTCCTCGTCGTCCCGCTCGGCCCCGCCGCTGTCCTCGCGGCACTGGGGCGGGTGGGCGGCCCCCGCTGGGCACGCCTGGCGGCCTGGCCCTTCCTGGCCCTGTCCGCCTACATGGCGCTGTTCTTCCGCGACCCGCAGCGGCGCTGCGACGTCGTCCCGCCGTCGTCCGACGAGGTGCTCGCCCCCGCCGACGGCGTGGTGATGGTGGCCGGGGAGCCGCAGCCCGGGGTCGCCCCCGAGGGCGACTGGCAGCAGGTGAGCGTCTTCCTCTCCGTGGTCGACGTGCACGTCAACCGCGCGCCCTACCGCGGCCGGATCAGCGAGTACAGCTACCAGCCGGGCAGCTTCCTCGCCGCCTACCGCAAGGAGAGCGCGCACCGGAACGAGCGGAGCGAGCTGTGGGTCCGCGACGGCGACCGGACCGTGGTGTTCCGCCAGATCGTCGGTGTGCTCGCCCGGCGGATCGTGACCCGGGTGGGCGTCGGCGCCCAGGTGGCCACCGGAGAGCGCATCGGCCTGATGAAGTTCGGCTCGCGGATGGACGTCTTCGTCCCCCGCGGGTGCACCGTCACCGTCGCGCAGGGGCAGCGGGTGCGGGGCGGCGAGACCGTCATCGCCCGCTGGTCCGCACCGCACTGAGGGGTCGGCGGATGCCGGGCAGGCGCACGACCACCGTGGAGTTCGTCCGGGGATCGGTCCGGGGCGGACGGCGGCGGGCGCGCTCGTGGCTGCCCAGCCTCTTCACGCTCGCCAACATGATGTGCGGGTTCGCCGCGATCCTGGTGGCCTTCCGCGGCCGGTACGAGCTGGCCTGCCTGCTCATCGCCCTGTCGGTCGTCTTCGACATCGCCGACGGCGCGGTCGCCCGGCTGGTCGGCGCGGTCTCCCCCTTCGGCCTGCAGTTCGACTCGCTGGCCGACCTGGTCTCCTTCGGCCTCGCGCCGGCCCTGCTGGTGTTTGCGCTGTTCTCCGACGGCCGGGACTCCCTCGACGCGCTGGGCTGGATCGCCTGCTTCCTGTGGCTGGCGTGCGCGGCGATCCGGCTGGCCCGGTTCAACACCACGATCGACCCGACCGCCGACAAGCGGTACTTCACCGGGCTGCCGAGCCCGGGGGCCGCCGGGGTGGTGCTGGCCAGCGTCTTCGCCTTCGCCGACCTGATGCAGGGCCGCGACCGGCTGTGGATGCTGCTGGTCGTCGTCGTCCCGGGGCTGCTGATGGTCAGCAACGTCCGGTACCGCTCGTTCCGCTCGCTGGTCAGCCCGAAGAGCGGCAAGCCCTACGGTCTGGTCGGCACGGTGCTGCTGGTCCTCGCCGGCCTGCTCACCGTGCCGGAGGTGACCTGCTGCGTGGTGGCCTACAGCTACCTGGTCTCGCCGCTGGTCATCCCGCTGCTGACCCCGCTGGCGCGGCTGGTCCCGGCGCGGGTCAAGGAGGTGCTGTCGTGACCGTGCGGCGGGTGCGCCCGGACGACGTCCCGACGGTGCTGGGCCTGGTGCGCGAGCTGGCCGCCTACGAGCAGGCCGAGCACGAGGCGCAGATGACGGCGGAGCAGCTGCACGGCGCGCTGTTCGGCCCGACGCCGTCGGTGTTCGGCCACGTCGCGCTGGCCGGGGACGAGATCGCGGGCTTCGCGCTGTGGTTCCTCACCTTCTCGACCTGGCGCGGCACGCACGGCATCCACCTGGAGGACCTCTTCGTCTCCCCCGACCACCGCGGCACGGGCCTGGGCCGGGAGCTGCTGCGCACCCTCGCGCAGGAGTGCACCGACCGGGGCTTCGCCCGGCTGGAGTGGTCGGTGCTGGACTGGAACACCCCGTCGATCGACTTCTACAGAGCCGCCGGCGCGGTGCCGATGGACGGGTGGACGGTCTTCCGGCTGTCCGACGACGCCCTGACCCGGTTCGCCGCCGACCGGCGCTGACCCGAGCACCCTGACCCGAGCACCCTGACCCGAACACCCACCTGAGCACCTGACATCGAGGAGACCGACGGCGTGAGCACCGAGCGCGGCGAGTCGCAGTGCTGGCTGACCGACATGGACGGCGTACTGGTGCACGAGGGCAACGCCCTGCCCGGGGCCGCGGACTTCCTGGCCCGGCTGGTGCAGCGCGAGCGCCGGTTCCTGGTGCTCACCAACAACTCGATCTTCACGCCGCGGGACCTCGCTGCGCGGCTCGCGCGCAGCGGCCTCGACGTGCCCGAGGCCGCCATCTGGACCTCGGCCCTGGCGACGGCGGACTTCCTCGCCTCGCAGCTGCCGGGCGGCTCGGCCTACGTCATCGGCGAGGCCGGCCTGACGACCGCCCTGCACGAGGCGGGCTACACGCTCACCGACACCGACCCGGACTACGTCGTCCTCGGGGAGACCCGCAACTACTCGTTCGAGGCGATCACCCGGGCCATCCGGCTGGTCGGCGCGGGCGCGCGGTTCATCGCCACCAACCCCGACGTCACCGGGCCCTCCCCCGAGGGCCCGCTGCCGGCCACCGGCTCGGTCGCCGCCCTGATCACCAAGGCGACCGGGGCCGAGCCCTACTTCGTCGGCAAGCCCAACCCGATGATGTTCCGCAGCGCGATGAACCGGATCGAGGCGCACTCGGAGTCGACCACCATGATCGGCGACCGGATGGACACCGACGTCGTCGCCGGGATCGAGGCGGGCCTGGACACCATCCTGGTGCTCACCGGCTCGACCCGCGCCGAGGACGTCAGCCGCTTCCCGTTCCGCCCGAGCCGGGTGCTCCCCTCGATCGCCGAGGTCATCGACCTGATCTGACGGCCCCCGTGCAGGGACCCGCCGCGAGCTCGCGAGTGGTGGGGGGCACGGGGGTCCTTCCTCAGCGGTCGAAGAACGCCAGCCGGGCCTCGGGCGTGGCCAGCAGGTAGATCTCCAGTGCGGCGGCCACCAGCAACGGGACGCCGAGCAACGGCCGGTCCGCCTGGGTGACCAGCGACCACCCGAGCACGGCCAGCAGCACCTGCAGCACGATGACCGGTCCGCGGACCCAGCCCGACACCCGCCACAGCCCGATCGCGGCGGCGGTCAGCAGCGCCGCGGCCAGCCCGACGTAGACCACCTCGGCCAGCGCCCGGCCGACGCTGTCCGGCGAGCTGGTGAGCGTCAGGAACAGCAGCACGAGCGCCAGCCCGGTGAGCGCGGCCGCCTCGACCGCGACCACCAGGGCGGCCCGGCGCACGGCCGGCGGCGCCGCCTCCCGGGCGCGCACGGGCCGGGGCGCGGGAGGCTCGGCCGCGCCGCCGAGCAGCCCCTCGGCCCGGGGGCGGCGTCGTGCGGGGACGCCTTCGCCGTTGCCGTCGCCGTTGCTGGGGAGCTGACCTGCCACGGCGCCGAATCTACGCCGGGAGCCGAGCCGAGATCGGCGCTCGCTAGGTTGGCGGCCATGCGTGCGCTGCTCGTGGCGAACCCGGCGGCGACCACCACCACCCGGAAGGTCCGCGACGTCCTCGTCCGGGCGCTGTCCAGCGAGCTGGAGGTCGACCTCGCCGAGACCACCCACCGCGGCCACGCGCGGGAGCTGGCGGCGGGGGCGGCCGCCGACGGCGTCGACGTCCTGGTCACCCTGGGCGGCGACGGCACGGTGAACGAGGCGGCCAACGGGCTGCTCACCGCCGGCCCGGGCCCGCGGGTGCCGACCCTGGCCATCGTCCCCGGCGGCTCGACCAACGTCTTCTCCCGCGCCCTGGGCCACTCCCGGGACCCGGTGGAGGCGACCGGCGAGATCCTCGACTCGATCCGGGCCGGCCGCACCCGGCTGGTGCCGCTGGGCACCGCCTCGGCGCGGATCGGCCCCGGCACCACCGACAGCACCGGCACCGACGGCACCGCCGAGGGCTGGACGACGCCGCGCTGGTTCGTGTTCGCCGCCGGGATGGGCTTCGACGCCGACGTCATCTCGCGGGTGGAGGCGCAGCGGGCGCGCGGACGCCGCTCGACCGGCGGGCTCTACGTCCGGGCCGGGGTGAACGCCTTCGTGCTGGGCCGGGACCGCCGGCGCCCGCCGATGACGCTGGAGCTGCCGGGCGAGCCGCCGGTCGACGGGCTGTTCCTGGCCCTGGTGTCCAACGTCAGCCCGTGGACCTACCTCGGCGCGCGACCCGTCCAGCCCAGCCCCGAGGCCTCGCTGGACGCCGGGCTGGACGTCTTCGCGATGGGCCGGGTCGGCGTCGTCCGGATGCTGCACCACGTGCGCCAGACGATGGCCGACCGACCGGACGCGCGGGGCCGCGGCGTGCACCGCTGGCACGACCTGGCCGGGCTCACGCTGACCTCGACCCGGCCCCAGGGGTGGCAGCTGGACGGCGAGTTCCTGGGCACCACGACCGGGCTGCGGGTCCACTCGGTGCCGGACGCGCTGCGGGTCGTCGTCTGACGAGCAGCCGCCCCCCGGTGCGGTGAGACGACTGTCTCGTGTGTGACCATGGACCGCCCCGGGACGGGACGTCGGGCGCGCTGGGGTGTTGCCAGCGGACGGCCGATCTGATCCGACGAGTGGCGGGGCACGCGCACGCGTGGTGAGCTTCCTCACGAGCCCTCCGGAACGCCGCGACTCTGCTTGACAGTGCGGCGACTCGTGAAAGCATCACAAGCAAGCAACCTGCCGGTAACAAGGCGGGCGATCGCCGCGACACGTGCTGTTCACCGAGCACGTCGACCTGCGGGGGCGGTCCACGGACCGGCGATCACAGCCGACCGCACCACTCACGACCACGAGGAGTACACCGCCATGGACTGGCGCCACCGCGCGCTCTGCCGGGACGAAGACCCAGAGCTCTTCTTCCCGATCGGGACGACAGGCCCTGCGGTCGTGCAGATCGAGCAGGCCAAGGCCGTGTGCCGTCGCTGCCCGGTCATGCAGTCGTGCCTGGAGTGGGCTCTCAGCTCCGGGCAGGACTCCGGCGTCTGGGGCGGCCTGTCCGAGGACGAGCGGCGCGCTCTCAAGCGCCGCACCGCCCGCACCCGGGTCCGCACCGCCTGATCAAGGACCCCGCTGCCCCCCACGCTTCGCACGCTCAGCGCGGGACCCTGCAGCGGGGCCGACAGCGAAGGCCGCCTCGTCCCGAGGCGGCCTTCGCTGTTCTCAGCGTCGGGGGCGGCCGGCGCCGGGGAGGGTGAGGACGGCCTCGGTGCCCTGGCCGCCGCCGGACGGGGGGCCCATCTGCAGCGCACCGTGCAGCTCGCTGGTCACCAGCGTGCGCACGATCTGCAGCCCCAGTCCGGTGCTCGCGGCCGGGTCGAAGTCCGCCGGCAGACCGCGGCCGTCGTCGCGCACCCGGACCACCAGGTCGTCGCCGTCCCGCTCCGCCCCGAGCACGATCGTGCCCGGCTCGCCGTCGGGGAACGCGTGCATGGCCGCGTTCTGCAGCAGTTCGGTCACCGCCATGACCAGCGGCGTCGCCACCGCCGCGGGCAGCTCGCCGAAGGCGCCGTCGCGGGTGAACCGGGCCGGGCGGCCGACCGCGGTCACGTCGCCCAGCATGGGCAGCACCTGGTCGAGCACGTCGTCGACCTCGACGACGTCCTCCCGGCTGCCGGCCAGCGTCTCGTGCACGACCGCGATCGACGCCACCCGGCGGACCGACTCCTCCAGCGCGGCCCGCGCCGCCGGCTCGGTCATCCGGCGGGCCTGCAGCCGGAGCAGCGCCGCGACCGTCTGCAGGTTGTTCTTCACCCGGTGGTGGATCTCCCGGATGGTGGCGTCCTTGGTCATCAGCGCGCGGTCCCGGCGCCGGACGTCGGTCACGTCCCGGACCAGCACCAGCGCGCCCTCCTCGCCCCCGGGGGCCTGCAGCGGCAGCGCGCGCACCAGCATCGTGGCGGCGTCGTTCTCCACGTCCATCGGCTCGGGGAACCGGCCGGCGACCGCGGCGTCGATGCTGGCCGCCACCGCCTCGCCGGCCACCCCGTCGGCGGAGACGCCCCGGGTCACCTCGGCCAGCGCGGAACCGACCACGTCGCCGACCACGCCCATCCGGCGGTAGGCCGACAGCGCGTTGGGGCTGGCGTAGACCGCGCGGCCGGCCGCGTCCAGCCGGACCAGGCCGTCGCCGACCCGCGGGCTCATCTCGGCGTCCTCGAGCATCCTGGGCGGGAACGTGCCGGCGGCGACCATCAGCGACAGGTCCGCGGCGATGTCGAGGTAGGTGAGCTCCAGCGTCGACGGCGAGCGGGTCGCGGCCAGGTTGGTGTCCTTGGCCAGCACGGCCACGACGGTGCCGTCGTGCCGGACCGGCAGGACCTCGCGGCGGCGCGGGGCGGCGCCGGACCAGTCCGGCTCCCCGTCGGTGATCGGCCGCTCCTCCCGGAGGGCCCGGAACAGCGGCTCGGCGGCCTCGCCGGTGGCCTCGGTGCCGATCAGGTCGCCGGGCTGGCTGGTCGGCGCGGTCAGCGGGCGCACCTGCGCTACGCACCACCAGGCGCCGCTCTGCAGCGGCACCCACAGCGTGAGGTCGGCGAAGGCGAGGTCGGCCAGCAGCTGCCAGTCGGCCACCAGGCGCCGCGCGTGGTCGACCTGCGACGGACTCGCCGAGCCCCGGGTGAGACGTTCCGAGAGGCTGCTCATCGTCCCCGGAGCCTAAGGCCTGCCCGGCGGCCCACCCGGGCCTGCTCGGGCGGAGCGGGGCCGGGAGCCGTCACTACGCTGCCCGGGTGACCTCGTGCGCGCTGCGGATCGGGCCGGCCGGGCCGGCGGACTTCGACCGGATCGCCGAGCTGACCGTCGGCGTCTACACCGACGAGGACCTGGTCTCCCCCGGCTACGTGCCGCAGCTGGCCGACGTGGCCGGCCGTGCCGACCGCGCGCAGCTGCTCGTCGCCCGGGACGCCACCGGCCGGGTCGTCGGCAGCGTGGCGCTGGTGCTGTCCGGCGACTTCGGCGAGGTGCTGCGCTCGGCGGACGAGGCGGGGTTCCGGATGCTGGCCGTGGACGTCGCCGCCCGCGGCCGAGGCGTCGGCGAGGCGCTGGTGCGCGACTGCCTGGTCCGGGCCCGGGCCGCCGGCAAGCAGCGGGTGGTGCTCTCCACCGGCGACCGGATGACCGCGGCGCACCGGCTCTACGAGCGGCTGGGCTTCACCCGGCTGCCGGAGCGCGACTGGTCACCGGTGCCCGGCGTCGACCTGCGGGTCTACTCGCTCGACCTCTGCTGAAGCACCCCGCTGCCCCCCACCACCCGCAAGCTCGCGGCGGGCCCCTGCAGCGGGGCCGTCAGGACGCGACGACGGTGGCGATGAGGTCGCCCTCCTGGAGCACCTCGCCCTCCACCACGTGCAGCTCGCCGATGGTGCCGGCGCGCTCGGTGAGCACCGGGATCTCCATCTTCATCGACTCGAGGATCACCAGCGTGTCGCCCGCGGCGACCGCGGCACCGGGCGCCACCAGGACCTTCCACACGCTGGAGACCATCTCGGCGTGGATCTCCTCGACGGCCACCGGTGTCCCCTGTCTGTCGGCTGACCGCCGGAGCCGGCGGTCGGGTCATGATCGCACGCAGTGCCGGGCAGCTCGCATCCCCGCGGTCGCTCAGCTGCCGCCGGGCACCAGCGTCCCGGCGATCCGGCCCAGCACGCCGCACACCACGCTGCCGTCGTGCGGCACGCCGGTCTCCGGCAGGCCGGTGAGCACCTCGGTGGCGGCGCTGGCCGCCCGGGCCGTGCTGGGGGCGCCGGCGCTGACCGTGGCCAGCAGCGCGTCGTACCAGCCGTCCAGCCGGTCACCGGGGTCGTAGCCGCTCACGGCGACCACCTCCGCGCCCAGCAGCGGCCGCCGGCCGCTGCGGGCGGGCACGTCGGGCAGCCGGCCGGTCACCCGCCCGGCGGTGCCGGGGGGCAGCGTGGAGCGCAGCTGCACCGCCACCGCGGCCCGCGGGGTGGGCGGGGTGGCCGGCAGCTCGGCCGGCTGGCCGGAGACGCTGCGCAGGGTCAGCTCGACGGCGTCCACGCTGTGCGCGCGCTCGAGCACCGCCATGTCCAGCGAGAACCCGGCGGAGACCTCGGCGAGCTCGCCGTCCGGGTCGATGCCCACCGTGACCAGCCCCCGCCAGCCCAGCTCGGGGAGCCGGCGGGCGGCGGGCGGCAGCGGCCCCAGCCCGGCCGGCGGGGTCCACGAGACGCGCGGGGTGCCACCGGCGCGGTCGCGCAGCACCGGGGTGACGTGGTGCAGGCCCTCTTCGGTCACCCAGGCCAGGAACCCGCGTTCGCTGGCCGGCTCGACGCCGTCCCCGCCGAGGCGCTCGAGCACGTCCGCGTCCGGGCCCACCCAGAGCAGGCCCGCCTCGACCACCTCGGCGGCCAGCTGGGCGTTGCCGGCCAGCGCCGGCGGCACGGGCAGCACGGCGCTGACCCGGGTGCGGCGGGCGGCCTCGACGATCCGGCGGACGTCCAGGTAGGACTCGGTGGCCGCGGCCGGGCCGAGCAGCACCGACTCGTCGGCCATCCGGACGTGCCGGGCGTCGCGCTCGGACTCCGAGCACACCGCCACCGACTTCACGCCCAGCCGGGCGCACGCCCGGATCACCGCACAGGCCATCGGCCCACGTCCGGCCACCAGCACGCTCTCCACGGCCGTCTGGACCACGTCTCCCCCCGCCCCGGCTGTCGCCGGTCTCGTGCCCGCTGACCCGCGGGAGGCGCCCGCCGGCGTCGTGCACCACCGCACGTACCCGCGCCCGCCCGTGAGACGCTTACCAGGTCAGCTTGGCCGGTGCGCGGGTGCTCCGCATCCTCCACCGGTCCCGATCAGCAGCCGGGTGCGACCCCGGCGGAACCGAGCAGGAGAGGAGGGCAGCGATGTCCAAGCGTGGACGCAAGCGGCGCGCCCGCAAGAAGAGCGGCGCCAACCACGGCAAGCGGCCGAACGCCTGAGGGAGGACCCCCTTGCCCCCCACCGCTCGCAAGCCCGCGGTGGGACCCTGCAAGGGGGCCATCAGGGCCCCTTCAGGCGGTGGGGCGCTCTCCGGGCAGCTCGCTGACCGTCTCGACGCTGGTCCGCTCGACCCACACCTGGGTGCCGTCCTCCTCGAAGGACACGCTGGTCAGCTGGACCTTGATCCGCTCGCGCAGGCCGACCGGCGTGGGGTCACCGCCGCAGCGGCGCCGCACCAGCGCCTTGAACTCCTGCTCGATCCCGAACTGCCGCAGGCACGGCGAGCAGTCCTCGAGGTGCTCGGCGATGACGGCCCGCCGGGCGTCGTCCGTCTCGTGGTCGAGGAACTCGAACACGTGCGAGAGGACGTCGTCGCACGAGCTGATCTCGTCGCCGTGCACCTCGTGAGCGTCGTCGCTCATGAGTGCGCCTCCTCAGCGGTCCCGGCGCGGACGAAGCCGCGCTCGCGGGCGTAGTCGGCCAGCAGCTTCTGCAGACCGCGGCGACCGCGGTGCAGGCGTGACATCACCGTGCCGATGGGCGTGCCCATGATCTCGGCGATCTCCTTGTAGGCGAAGCCCTCGACGTCGGCCAGGTACACCGCGAGCCGGAAGTCCTCCGGCAGCTGCTGCAGGGCCTCCTTGATGTCGGAGTCCGGCAGGTGGTCCAGCGCCTCGATCTCCGCCGAGCGCAGCCCGCTGGAGGTGTGCTCCTCCGCCGCGTAGAGCTGCCAGTCCTGCACCTGCTCGGTGGGGTACTGCTGCGGCTGGCGCTGCTTCTTGCGGTAGCTGTTGATGTAGGTGTTCGTCAGGATCCGGTACAGCCAGGCCTTGAGGTTGGTGCCCTCGGCGAACTGGTGGAACGCGGAGTAGGCCTTGACGAACGTCTCCTGGACGAGGTCCTCGGCGTCGGCGGGGTTGCGGGTCATCCGCAGCGCCGCCGGGTAGAGCTGGTCCAGGTAGGGCAGGGCGTCCCGCTCGAAGCGCGCGTCGCGCTCGGCGCGGCTCTCGGCCTCGGCGGCCCGGCTGCCGTCGGCGCGCGCCTCCGGGGTCTCCTCGGGCGCCGGCACGGCCGTCGCCTCGGCGGGGATGTCGACCACGGGCTCCTCGGGCACCGACCGTCCTCTCTGCGGAGCCCGGGAACGGGGCACCACGACAGTCGATCCTAGCCGGGTGCGGTCCGGCCGGCCGGGGGGACGGTTGCTGGGCGCGGAGCCGCGCGCGGTGCGCGCCGGGGCGCTCGGGACTGTGCTGCTCACACCCCCGTCAACCGCACCCCCCGGGGTCCTGTTCCCCGTGCCGGCAACGCCGTCGCAAGAACCGGTCCGGCGGGCCGGCCGCGGTCTCCTAGGCTGCTGCCCCGTGGCAGCGACCCCGGCGGTGCGGACCCTGGACCAGGCGCGGACGGCGTACTCCCTGCACGAGTACGACCCCGCGGACGGCGGGGACGGGCACGGGTACGGCGAGGTCGCCGTCGCCGCGCTGGGCGCCGACCCGGCCCAGGTGTTCAAGACCCTCGTCGCGCGGGTCGACGGCGCGCTGACCGTGGCCGTCGTCCCGGTGGCCGGGCAGCTGGACCTCAAGGCGCTGGCCGCCGCGGTCGGCGGCCGCAAGGCGGCGATGGCGGACCCGGCCGACGCCGAGCGCAGCAGCGGCTACGTGCGGGGCGGGATCAGCCCGCTGGGCCAGCGCAAGGCGCTGCCGACCGTGGTCGACGAGAGCGCACTGGGCTTCGGCACCGTGATGGTCAGCGCCGGCCGGCGCGGCCTGCAGGTCGAGCTGGCGCCGGCCGACCTGGTCCGGCTCACCCGCGCCCGGACCGCCGACATCGCCCGCTGAGCTCCCGCTGCACCGCCGGCCCGCCGGCTCCGCTCAGCCGTACGGGGTCAGCAGCTGGTCGACCGGCGCGAAGTCGTCGGTGAGCACCTCGGCGTCGCCCACGAAGGCGCGCAGCTCCGCGCCTCCGGCCACCTGCCAGGCGAGGTCCTGGCCGGCCAGCGCCGCCTCGAGGTCGGCGACCGGCAGCGGCCGGTGGGAGGCGACGGCGATGACGTTCCCGCCGTCCTCGCCGGCCAGCACCGGCGCCCGGGCCAGCAGCAGCACCTCGGGGAAGACGTCCTGGAGGGTGGCGAGCTCGGCGCGGACGAAGTCCAGCGGCGGGTGGTCGATGAGGTTCACCGCGTAGACGCCGTCGTCGGTCAGGGCGTCGTCGACCAGCCGCAGCGCCTCGACGGTGGTCAGCTGCCAGGGCACCGACAGCCCGCCGAACGCGTCGCCGACCACGAGGTCCCGCTGCCCGGCCGGCTCGTCCTGCAGGCCGACCCGGGCGTCGCCGACCCGGACCTCGAGGTCCGCGGAGGTCTGCAGACCCAGTTCCTCGCCGTCGATGTCGACCACACCCTGGTCGACCTCGAGCACCCGACCGACCGTGCCCGGCCGGACCTCGGCCAGGTAGCGCGGCAGGGTCAGCCCGCCGCCGCCCAGGTGCAGCGCCGACAGCGGCTCGCCCGCCGGTGCCAGCACCTCGGTGACGGCGGCGACCGCCCGGACGTACTCGAACTCCAGCCGGGTCGGGTCGGCGAGGTCGACGTAGGAGTGCCGCAGGGTGTCGAGCACGAGCACCCGGCCGGTGTCGCCGTCGGCCTCGACCCGGGCGCAGTGGTAGGCGGTCTCGCGCTCGCAGGGCGTCGGCGCGACCGCGGCGAGCACCGGGGTGGCCAGGGCGAGCACGAGCAGCCCGACGGGCAGCCGGCCGGCGACGCCGGGGGCGCGGCGGCGCAGGAGCACGAACAGCACCAGGCCGGCCAGCACGACGACGATCCCGGTGGCGACCAGGATGACGCTGCCCGGCAGCACGGCGACCAGCACGAAGCCGGTGGCGAAGGTCGCGACGATCCCGCCGAGGGTGCCGATGCCGGACAGCCGGCCGACCACCGAGCCGGTCTCGGACAGGCTGCCCAGCTGCAGCGCGACGACCATCGGCGGCACCGCCGACAGCAGCGCCGCCGGCACGACGACGGCGACGGCGGCCAGCAGCAGGACGTTGCCCGAGGCGGCCCCGGTGAGCAGCGACCCGGCGAAGCGGACCAGCGGCAGCACCGCCACCACCAGGGCGCCGCCGGCGACGAGCAGCGGGGCGATCAGCCGCCGCGGGTCGGTGCGGTCGGCCGCCGCTCCCCCGGCCCAGGCACCGATGGCGATCGCGGCGAGCGCGAAGCCGATGACGGCGGTGCTGGTCTGCAGGGTGATCCCGACGTAGGGCGCGATCAGCCGCAGCCCGACGACCTCGAGCACCAGGACGGACCCGGAGGCCAGGAAGGTGACACCGGCGGCGACCCAGTTCGGCAGGGCGCGCGAGGCGGGGACCGCGGCGGTGTCGGCCACGCTCAGAACAGCGCCGGCTGGTCGGCCGGGGCGCTGACGGACTCCTGGCGGGCGGTGAGCTGCGGGCCGTTGTTGGCCACGTTGCCCACGGCGGCGCCGACCGGCCGGATCTCCAGCCGCTCGACGACCTCGGGCGGGGTGGGCTCGGCGAGCCCGGCGACGTCCTCCTGGGCCGGGTCGAGCCAGTCGGTCCAGCGGTCGCGGGGCAGGACGAGCGGCATGCGGGGGTGGACCTCCATCAGTGCGCCGACGGCCGGGGCGGTGACGACGGTGCAGGTGTAGAGCCGGTCGTCGCCGCGGCCCCACACCTCCCAGAGCCCGGCGAAGGCCAGCCCGGAGCCGTCCTCCGGCGTCACGTAGTACGGCTGCTTGCCCGGTGCGTCGTGCTTGGGCGCCCACTCGTACCAGCCGTCGGCGGGGACCAGGCAGCGGCGGGTGGCGGCCGCGGTGCGGAAGGCCGGCTTCTCGGTCAGCGACTCGACCCGGGCGTTGAGCATCCGGTTGCCGATCGAGGCGTCCTTGGCCCAGGACGGCACCAGCCCCCACCGGACCGCCCGCAGCTCACGGTGCCCGCCGCCGGTCAGCGCGCCCTCGGCGTCCCGCTCCTTCTTGTGCCGGACGACGTACACGTCCTTGGTCGGCGCGACGTTGTAGTCGGCCGGCAGCGGCGGCTGGCCCTCGGCGGCCACCGCCTCGAACTCGAGCACCAGGTCCTCCGGACGGCGGCTGGCGGCATAGCGACCACACACGGCGATCTCCTCCCGGACGGACGACGGGTCGAGCTTAGAAGGGCGGTGCGGCCGCCGTTGTGCGCTCATGGCTGCCTCAGCGCCGGGGAGGCAGCAGTTCGCGCACAACGGCGGCGCGGGCGCTGCCCGGGCTGCGGACCGGGTGTGGGCAGGGGTATGACGGGGAGGACCGGAACACGAGCGACGGAGGGCACGACGACGTGACGACCACCCAGGCTCCCCCACCCGAGCAGCCGAAGACCGCGAGCGACACCGGCGAGCGCCGCTACGCGACGGTCAACCCCTACACCGGGCAGACCGAGCAGGAGTTCCCCTTCCTGGAGACCAGCGAGGTCGACGGCGTCGTCGAGCGCGCGCACGAGGCGTTCCTCGACTGGCGCCGGCGGACCGTCGAGGAGCGCGCCGCGGTGGTGAAGCAGGCCGCCGCGCTGATGCGGGAGCGGCAGGACGAGTTCGCCGCGCTGATCACCAAGGAGATGGGCAAGCGCATCCAGGAGGCGGCCGGCGAGGTGCAGCTGGCCGCCGCGATCCTGGACTACTACGGCGACAACGGCCCGCGGTTCCTGGAGCCGAGGCCGATCGACGTCATGGCCGGCGAGGCGGTCGTGGTGAACGAGCCGACCGGCGTCCTGCTGGCCATCGAGCCGTGGAACTACCCGCTCTACCAGGTGGTGCGGGTGGCCGGGCCGAACCTGACGCTGGGCAACACCATCCTGCTCAAGCACGCGGAGAACAACCCGCAGTGCGCGCTCGCGCTGGAGCGGCTGTTCCGTGACGCCGGCGCCCCCGAGGGGGTCTACACGAACCTCTTCCTGCGGATCGCCGACGTCGAGCAGGTCATCGCGCACCGGGCCGTGCAGGGCGTGACGCTCACCGGCAGCGAGCGGGCCGGCAGCAGCGTCGCCACCCTCGCCGGCAAGCACCTCAAGAAGTCGGTGCTCGAGCTCGGCGGCAGCGACCCGTTCATCGTGCTCGACGCCCCCGACGTGGGGCGCACCGTCAAGGCCGCGACCATGGCCCGGATGGCCAACACCGGCCAGGCCTGCATCGCCGCCAAGCGGATCATCGTGCTGGACGACGTCTACGACGAGGTCGTGGACGGCCTGCAGCAGGCCTTCGCCGGCTTCAGCCCGGGCGACCCGGCCGACCCCGCGACGACGCTGGGCCCGCTGTCGACCGAGCGGGCGGCGCAGGACCTGGCCGCGCAGATCCAGGACGCCGTCGACAAGGGCGCGACCGTGCTGGCCGGCGGGGGCCGTCCCGAGCACGACGGCGCCTTCGTCGAGGCGACCCTGCTGGCCGACGTCACCCCGGAGATGCGCGCCTACCACGAGGAGCTGTTCGGGCCGGCGGCCGTCGTCTACCGGGCCAAGGACGCCGACGAGGCCGTGGCGCTCGCCAACGACAGCGACTTCGGGCTCTCCGCGGCCGTCTACAGCGGCGACACCGACCGGGCCCGCGAGGTCGCCGACCGGCTGGAGTCCGGGATGGTGTGGATCAACCAGCCGTCCGGCTCCTCCCCCGAGCTGCCGTTCGGCGGGGTGAAGCGGTCGGGCTACGGTCGCGAGCTCTCCGAGCTGGGCATGTTCGAGTTCGCCAACCGCCGGCTGGTGCGCACGATGCCGGCGAAGAAGCAGGCGGCACCGGCCCAGCACACCGGAGGCTGACGCCCCGGTGAGCATCGCAGGGAGCGCCAGCGACCGAGGAGCGGAGCCGGGGCGGAAGCCGACCCACGGCCCGGAGGCTGACGCCCCGGTGAGCATCGCAGGGAGCGCCAGCGACCGAGGAGCGGAGCCGGGGCGGAAGCCGACCCACGGCCCGGAGGCTGACGCCCCGGTGAGCATCGCAGGGAGCGCCAGCGACCGAGGAGCGGAGCCGGGGCGGGAGCCGACCCCACGGCCCGGAGGCTGACGCAGCGGCTCCGGGCGCTGTGCGGCAGCGCCCGGGGCTGCCATCCTCCGTCCATGAGGTTCGCCACGACCGTCGAGCTGGGCGGTAAGACCGCCACCGGCATGGAGGTCCCCCCGGAGGTCGTCGAGGCGCTGGGCGCGGGGCGCAAGCCCGCCGTCCGGGTGACCGTCGGCGGCCACACCTACCGCAGCACCGTCGCGACGATGGGCGGCCGCTTCCTGCTGCCGCTGAGCGCGGAGAACCGCGCCGCCGCCGGGGTCGCGGCCGGCGACCCGGTGGAGGTCGACGTCGAGCTGGACGACGCCCCGCGGGTGGTCGAGGTCCCGGCCGACCTGGCTGCTGCGCTGGACGCCGACCCCGCCGCCCGCGCCCGCTTCGACGCACTCTCCTACAGCGCGCAGCGCCGGCACGTGCTCGCGGTCGAGGGCGCGAAGGCCGAGGCGACCCGGCAGCGGCGGGTCGCCGCCGCCGTCACGGCACTGGCCGAGGAGGCCGGCAGGGCAGGATGAGCGCCATGGTCGAGGTCTGGCAGGCGCCGTTCTCCCGCACGCCGGTGGACGCCGTCGTCGCCCTGCCCGGCTCCAAGTCGCTCACCGCACGCGCCCTGGTCCTCGCCGCGCTCGCCGACGGCCCGAGCCGGCTGGTGCGGCCGCTGCGCGCCCGGGACACCGACCTGATGGCCGCGGGGCTGCGCGCCCTGGGCGTGCAGGTCGCCGAGGACGGCGCGGACTGGCTGGTGACCCCTGGCGAGCTGCGCGGGCCCGCGGACGTCGACGCCGGGCTGGCCGGCACGGTGCTGCGCTTCCTGCCGCCGGTCGCCGCGCTGGCCACCGGGCCGGTGCGGCTGGACGGCGACCCGCGGCTGCGCGACCGGCCGAACGCCGGCCTGATCGCCGGGCTGCGCGCCGCCGGGGTGGCGGTCGACGACGACGGCCGGGGCCGCGCGCCGTTCACCGTGCACGGCACCGGGTCGGTCCGCGGCGGCGCCGTGACCGTCGACGCCAGCGAGTCCAGCCAGGTCGTCTCCGGGCTGCTGCTGGCCGCCGCCCGCTTCGACGAGGGGCTGGACCTGGCGCTGACCGGCGGCGTCCCGTCGATGCCGCACGTGGAGATGACCGTGCGCACGCTGACCGAGCACGGCGGCACCGTCACCACGACCGACCGCGGCTGGCGGGTGGCCCCCGGCCCGATCACCGCCCTGGACCGGGTGCTCGAGCCCGACCTCTCCAACGCCGCCCCGTTCCTCGCCGCGGCGCTGGTGACCGGCGGCCGGGTGACCGTCCGCGACTGGCCGGCCGACACCACCCAGCCCGGCGCCCAGCTGGACCGGCTGCTGGCCGCCATGGGCGCCGGCGTCGAGCGGACCGCCGACGGCCTGCAGGTGACCGGCGGCGACCGGATCGCACCGCTGGACGCCGACCTCGGCGACGTCGGTGAGCTGACCCCGGTGCTCGCCGCGCTGTGCGCCCTGGCCGACGGCCCGTCCCGGCTGACCGGGATCGCCCACCTGCGCGGCCACGAGACCGACCGGCTGCAGGCGCTCGACGAGGTGCTCACCGCGGTCGGTGCGACGGTGCAGCAGCTCCCCGACGGCCTGGTGGTCACCCCCGGGCCGGGCCGCCCGGCGCGGCTGGACTCCTACGCCGACCACCGGATGGTGCACGCCGCGGCCCTGCTCGGGCTGGCGATCGAGGGCGTCGAGGTCAGCGACCCGGGCGCGGTGTCCAAGACGCTGCCGGACTTCCGCGAACGGTGGGCGGGGTTGCTCGGCGCGCCCGCGGGGGTGGCCCGGTGAGCCGCCGGATGGACAGCCGCTCGGACGAGGACGACGTCCGGGTCCGGGCCTCGCGGCACGGGTCGCGCCCCCGCACCCGCACCCGTCCGGCGCACGAGGAGGCCGTCCCCGGGCTGGTGATCGCCGTCGACCGCGGCCGGATGACGGTGCGCGTCGAGGGGCCGGACGGCGCCCCGGTCGAGGTCACCACGATGCGCGCCCGGGAGCTGGGCAAGCACGGCGTGGTGGTCGGCGACCGGGTGCGGGTGGTCGGCGACACCTCCGGCCGGACCGACAGCCTGGCCCGGATCGTCACCATCGCCGACCGGGTCACCTCGCTGCGCCGCACCGCCGACGACACCGACCCCACCGAGCGGATCGTGGTGGCCAACGCCGACCAGCTCGTGGTGGTCACCTCGATCGCCGACCCCGAGCCGGCGCTCGGCTTCCTCGACCGGTGCCTGGTCGCGGCCTACTCCGGCGGGCTGTCGCCGCTGCTGGTGCTCACCAAGTCCGACCTGGCCAGCCCGCAGCCGCTGCTGGACCGGTACGCCGGCCTGGACGTCGACGCGGTGCCGATGTCCCGCGAGGCGCCGCTCGACGAGCTGGTGGACCGGCTGCGCGACCGGATGAGCGTGCTCGTCGGGCAGTCCGGCGTGGGCAAGTCGACGCTGTTCAACCGGCTGATCCCCGGCGCCTTCCGGGCGACCGGCGACGTGAGCAAGATCGGCAAGGGCCGGCACACGTCGTCCTCGGCGGTGCTGCTGGACCTGCCCGGCGGCGGCACCCTGATCGACACCCCGGGGATCCGCTCCTTCGGGCTCGCGCACGTGACCGCGTCCGACGTGCTCGCCGCCTTCGACGACCTGGCCGAGGCCGCCGCCGACTGCCCGCCCGGCTGCGGGCACGGCGCCGAGGACCCGGGGTGCGCCCTGGACGCCTGGGCCGCCGCGGGCCCGCCGGCCCGCCTGGAGCGGCTGGGCAGCTTCCGCCGGCTCGTCGCCGCGGTCGGCCAGCTCGGCCCCGGGCACTGAAGAAGGACCCCCTCTCCCCCCACCACTCGCACGCTCGTGGCGGGCCCCTGAGAGGGGGCCTCAGACCTCCACGTAGCCGCCGGACCGCCAGTAGACGCCCGCGGCCCGGCTCAGCAGCCCCTCGTCGACCAGGTACCGGCGCAGCGCGGCGACGTCGGGGTGCCAGGCCGCCAGCAGCGCGTTCACCTCGCGCTCCGGGTAGCGCACGCCGGGCTCGAAGACGTGCACCAGGTGCTCGAGCACCACCCGCCGCTTGGCGTGCTGCGCCGGGATCGAGACCAGCCGGCCCCCGCGCAGGAACGTGCGCAGCACGGTGTCCTCGGCCGGGTCGTCCGACATCCGCTCGACCGGCGGCGCCTGCGCGGCGGCCGCGCGCGCGGCCTCCCCGAAGCGCTCGGTGTGCAGCACCAGGGCGTGACCGTCGCGGTGCACCAGCCCGGCGCGGGCCAGCCGCCGGGCGGCCAGGGCGACGTCCTTGAGGGACAGCCCGGTGGCCTCGGCGACCTCCTCGATCGTGCCGGCGTCCAGGGCGAGCGCGGCCACCACCTTCAACCGCACCGGGTCGGCGAGCAGCCCGGCGATCGTCCCCGCCTCCATGCCCCGACGGTATCTGCGCCCGAGTGGGTCGGCGCGGGCCCCTCGGGGTGGGGCGGGGTGCATGGTGAGCCCGATCGACGTCCAGGAGGCCCTCGGCGGCATCGACCACCCGGCGACGAAGGAGGACGTCGTCGAGCACGCGCAGGACAACGGCGGTCCGGACGACGTGGTGCAGGCCCTGCGGGGCATCGAGGACCGCGAGTACGAGGGTCCCAGCGGCGTCAGCGCAGCCGTCTTCGACTGAGCGGCCGGGCCCGGCCGCTAGGTTCCTGACCCATGACGTCGGCGCAGCGGGGCTACAACGAGGACATGCGCCTGGCACACGTGCTGGCCGACCAGGCCGACGCGATCAGCCTGGACCGGTTCCGGGCGCAGGACCTGCAGGTGGACACCAAGCCCGACCTCACCCCGGTGACCGACGCCGACCGCGCGGTCGAGGAGCAGCTGCGCAGCACGCTGGCCCGGGCCCGCACCCGGGACGCCGTCATCGGCGAGGAGTTCGGCAGCACCGGTCGGGGCGACCGGAAGTGGGTGGTCGACCCGATCGACGGGACGAAGAACTTCGTCCGCGGCGTCCCGGTGTGGGCCACGCTGATCGCGCTGCTCGACGGTGACCTGCCGGTGGTCGGGCTGGTGTCCGCTCCGGCGCTCAACCGGCGCTGGTGGGCCGCGGCCGGCACCGGCGCCTGGACCGGCCGGCGGCTGGAGAACGCCACGCGGTGCACGGTCTCCGGGGTGTCCGGCCTGGCCGACGCCAGCCTGTCCTACTCCAGCCTCTCCGGGTGGGAGGAGCGCGGACTGCTCGACGGCTTCCTCGCCCTCACCCGGACGGTCTGGCGGACCCGCGCCTACGGCGACTTCTGGAGCTACATGATGGTCGCCGAGGGCGCGGTCGACGTGGCCTGCGAGCCCGAGGTGTCGCTGTGGGACCTGGCCGCCCTCGACGTCATCGTGCGGGAGGCCGGCGGCACGTTCACCGACCTCACCGGCACCCCCGGCCCCGCGGGCGGCAGCGCGGTGGCGACCAACGGCGTGCTGCACCCGCACGTGCTGACGGCGCTCGACCCGGGTGCGGGTCGAGCGCCGTCGGCCTGAGCGCAGCGGGTCAGCGGAGGCCGCCGGCACCCCCCGTGCCGGTGCCCGTCGTGGGGCCCTCCCCGCCGCGGCCGCCCTGGATGCGGCGGCGCACGTCGTCGATCTTCGCCCGGTTCTTCGGGTCCTTGGCCAGCTGCTGGGCCTTGTCCGTCGCCTGACGGATGACCTGCTTGCCCTTTGGGCTGTTCGCGAACTGCACGACCTTGTTGAACAGCGACGCCATGACGCGTCCACCCCCTCGCCGGTTGCGGGGAGCCCGACCGGGCTCCGCTCGTCCGCTCAACGGTGACAGCAGCCAGGTCGTTCCGCGCGGCGAGCCGGTCAGCCGACGGCGGCCGCCCACCGCTCCCGGACGCCGGCGGCCGCCCCGGACCCGTCCGGCGCCACGACCGGGTCGCCCGCCCGGACCGGCGTGACCGCCCACCCCACCCCGCGGGCGGCGAGCACGGCGGCGCCGACGGCCGAGGCGCTGCGGACCTGCACGTGCTGCACCGGCCGGCCCAGGACGTCGGCGAGCAGCTGCTGCACCCCGGCGTCCCGCGCCCCTCCCCCGGTGAGCACCACCTGCCCGTCCCCGGCCGGGCCGAGCAGGTCCAGCGCCGCCGCGACCGCGCAGACCACGCCCTCCAGCGCGGCGCGGGCGAGGTCGGCGCGGGTCGTGTCGGCCGACAGCCCGGTCCAGCCGCCCCGGGCGTCCGGGCCGGCCACGCCGCCGCGCTCGCCGGTGAGGAACGGGCTGAACACCACCCCGCCGGCGCCGGGCGGCGACTCCGCGAGGCTGCCGGCCAGCCCGGCCCAGTCCAGCCCCAGCACACCGGCGACCCACGACCACGCGGTGCCGGCGTTCTGCAGGGCGGCCATGGCGTACCACCCGTCGCCGGTGTCGGCGTAGCAGTGGACGACGGGGTCGGCGGCCGCGGCCGGGCGCACCCCGGGGCGCAGCAGCTGGGCACCGGACCCCAGGTTGACCTGCACCCCGGTCCCGGTGCCGGCCGCGAGCAGTGCCAGCGGGGTGTCCGCCCCGCCCACGACCACGGGCACCGGGCCGCCGGGCAGCTCCGCCGTCCCGGCCACCGCGTGCCCGGGCAGCACCGTGGGCAGCAGCGCCGGGTCGAGGCCAGCGGCCGCGGTCGCCGGCCCCGACCAGCGGTCCGCCGGCACGTCCCACAGCAGGGTGGCCGAGGCGTCGCTGCGGTCGGTCACCGCCGGGTCGGTGCCCGGCAGCAGGGTGGCCCGGACGGCGTCCTTGGGCAGCAGCACCGCCGCCGCCCGGTCCAGCAGGTCCGGCCGGTGGGTGACCAGCCAGGCCGCCAGCGGGCCGGTCATCCCGGCGGCGAGCGGGTTGGCCAGGGCGGCCCGGTCCGGCCCGGGCAGCTGCCGCCAGCGGTCCAGCTCCGCCGTCGCGCGCCGGTCCGGCCACAGCAGCGCCGGGCCCAGCGCTGAGCCGGCGGCATCGACCAGCACCGCACCGTGCATCTGCCCGGAGAGGCCCAGCGCCGCGACCGGCCGGCCGGCCAGCTGCCCGGTGAGCGCGGCGAGGGCGTCGTCCAGCGCCCGCCGCCAGACCGCCACCTCGGTCTGCGCCCACCCGGGCCGCGGCCGGTCGACCGGGTACCCCGCCTCGGCCTCGGCGACGACCGTCCCGCCGGCGTCCAGCGCGACCGCCTTCAGCCCGCTGGTGCCCAGGTCGGCGCCGAGGACGACGGTCACTGCGGGAAGAACCCGCCGGTCCGGCCGTTGCGGTCGGCCAGCAGCCCGGCCAGCGTCGAGACCGCGATCTCCGGGCCGGTGCGCGAGCCGATGTCCAGCCCGATCGGCCGGTGCACGCGGGCGACGTCGGCCGGGGCCACCCCGAGCGCTGCCAGCGCGGCGACGTGCGGCCCCTCGACCCGCGGGTTGCCCACCACGCCGATCCACCGCACCGGGCGCGCCAGCGCGTCGCGCAGGTGCTCCCCGAGGTCGTCGCGGTGGTGGTCGGTGACCACCACGTCGGCGGCGGCCAGCTCCGGGTCGCCGTCCAGGTCGGCCATCGCCGCGACGGCCTGGCCTGCCCAGGACGCCGCGCCGCGCAGCTCCGGGTCGGGCTCGACCAGCACGGTCCGGTAGCCCAGCTGGGCGCCGATCCCGGCCAGCGCCTCGGCGACGCCCCCGGCGTAGACCGCGACCAGCACCCGCGGCGCGGGACCGCTCACGACCGCGCCGGGCTGTCGCCGTAGGAGTAGCCGGCGTCGGCGTACCGGCTGCCCGCGGCGACCCCCGGTGGGGCGATGTCGGCGAGCCGCCCGAGGTCCTCGGCGCTGAGCTGCACCGCGGCGGCACCCACGTTCTCCTCGAGGTAGCTGCGCCGTTTGGTGCCCGGGATCGGGACGACGTCCTCGCCCTGGGCCAGCACCCAGGCCAGCGCGAGCTGCCCGGCGGTCACGCCCTTCTCGCCGGCCATCGCCCGCACCGCCTCGACCAGCCGCAGGTTGGCGGTGAACGCCTCGCCGGTGAAGCGGGGGTGGGTGCGGCGCCAGTCGTCCTCGGCGAAGTCGGCCGGGCTGGTGATCGCGCCGGCCAGGAACCCGCGGCCCAGCGGGCTGAACGGGACGATGCCGATGCCGTGCTCGCGGGCGACGGCCAGCACCTCCGCCTCCAGGTCGCGGGTCCACAGCGACCACTCGCTCTGCAGCGCGGCGATCGGGTGCACCGCCACGGCCCGCCGGATCGACCCGGCGCTGGCCTCCGAGAGACCCAGGTACCGGACCTTGCCCTGCTGCACCAGCTCGGCCATCGCGCCCACGGTGTCCTCGATCGGCACCGCCGGGTCGACCCGGTGCTGGTAGTACAGGTCGATCACGTCCACCCGCAGCCGCCGCAGGCTGGCCTCCACCCGGGCCCGGACGTTCTCCGGCCGGCCGTCGATGGTCATCCCGCCGCGGTCGTCGTGGGTGAGCGAGAACTTGGTCGCCAGCTGCACCTCGTCGCGCCGACCGGCGATCGCCTCGCCGACGAGCTCCTCGTTGTGGCCGTCGCCGTAGACGTCGGAGGTGTCGAGGAACGTGACGCCGAGGTCGAGCGCCCGGTGCACCGTCGCGATCGACTCGGCGCGGTCGGCGGCGCCGTACATCTGGCTCATGCCCATGCAGCCCAGGCCGAGGGCGGAGACCTGCAGGCCACCCAGGCTGCGGCGGGGGACGGTCGTCGTCATGACCTGATCCTGTCCCGGTCCGGGACCGGCACGCCAGCCCGGCGGCTCAGCTGCCGCGCAGCAGCCCGGTGGCGGTGAGCTCCTCGGCGACGTCCCGCAGCTTGACGTTGCTGCGCTGCGAGGCGTGGGTGAGCAGGGTGAACGCCTGCTCGGCGGTCACCTTGAACCGCTCCATCAGGATGCCCTTGGCCTGCTCGATGACCGAGCGCGACTCCATCGCCTTGCGCATGTTGGTGACGTCGTCGGTGGCCCGGGCCGCGGCCTCGGCGTTGCCGACGGCGATCGCGACGAAGGCCGCCACCTCCTCGCCGAGCCGGACGTCGGTCTCGCCGAAGGCGCCCGGGTGCCGGGCGTAGTTGTTCAGCGCGCCGATGGTGGCGCCCTGGAAGGGCAGCGGCACCGACAGCGAGCTGCCCACGCCCAGGCCCGCGGCGTGCCGGGCGTAGTCGGGCCACCGCTCCTCGGTGCGCATGTCCCCGATCACGAACACCTCGCCGGAACGGCCGGCGTCCAGGCAGGGGCCGTACCCCCGCTGGTACTGCAGCTCGTCGGCGTCCATCGCGATCTGCCCGTCGAAGGCGGCGGTGAAGGCGCGCTCGTCGCGGATGAGGGTGATCGAGGTGGCCTCAGCGCCGGGGATCGCCCGGCGGGAGATCTGGACGATCTCGGTCAGCACGTCAGGCAGCTCCCGGCCCACGAGCACGACCCGGGCCAGCTCGGCGTGCAGCGCGCCCAGGCTCTCGGTCATGGTCTCGGGGTCCCTTCCCAGTCGGCGGTCCGGCCGTTGGTTCGACCGCGCCCTCCGGGTGCAGACCCGGCCGGCAGAGCGTATACGGCGTAAATCGGCGAACTCGGTTGCCCGGCACCGACCTGGCCGAGGAGGGTCCGGGCGTGACCACGACGGGAGACGGGCGGCCGCTGCCGGGTGGCCTGCTGCTGCGCACCTGCCGACCGGCCGACCTGGAGCAGGTCGGCGCCCTGCTGGCGGCGCGGGGAGACCCGCCGGACGCCGAGGACCAGCGGCTGGTGGTCGAGGACCCGGACACCGGCTTCGCGGCCAGCGCCGTCGTGGTGGACGGCGACCGGGTGGTGTCCACGGTCACCCTGCTGGCCGAGACGGTGCGGGTCGAGGACGTCCTCGTCCCCGCCGGCCAGGTCGAGCTGGTCGCCACCGACCCCGGGTACGAGGGCCGCGGGCTGGTCCGCGCGCTGATGGGGTGGGCGCACGAGCGGTCCGCGGCGCGCGGCGACCTGCTGCAGGTGATGATCGGGATCCCGTACTTCTACCGGCTCTTCGGCTACGAGTACGCCGTCGACATCCCGGCCGCCCGGCCCGTGGCCGACCTCCCGCCACCCGCCCCGGGGCTCCGCCGCGCCACCCCGGCCGACCTGCCGGCGCTGGCCCGGCTGCAGGACGCGGCCCAGACCGGCGCCGACGTCGCGATGCCGCACCCGGCGGCGCGGCTGCGCTGGCTGGTGGCCCACCGGGCGACGACGACCTGGGTGCTGGACCGGGACGCCGACGTCGTCGGCTCGGTGCGCGTGCCCGAGCCGGACGACGACCTGCTGGCCGCCGAGCCGGCCGCGGTCGACGCCGCGGCGGCCCGGGCGCTGCTGGCCGGGGTCGCCGACCTCGCGGCGGGCCGGCCGGTGCGGGTGACCGACCGGCCGGCGAGCCTGCCCGGCGCGGTGTGGGCCGGCCGGCTGGGGCCCGGCAGCGACCTCGCCGAGCAGTACTACGTGCGCGTGCCGGACGCCGGCGCCCTGCTCGAGGCGCTGCGGCCGGTGCTGTCCCGCCGGTTCGCCGCCGCCGGCGTGGACCGGGGCGGACGGGACGTCGTCGTCTCCACCTACGGCGCCAGCTGGTCGCTGCCGGTGACCGGCGACGGGCTCGGCCCGGTGCGCGCCGGTGGCCGGCAGCAGGCGCCGGGCGCGGTCGGCGGTGCCGGCGTGGCCCCGGACCAGCTGGGCGCGCTGCTGCTGGGGCCGCACGGGATGCACGGGCTGGCCCGGCGCCGTCCCGACGTGTACCCCGGCCGCGACCCGGAGCTCTACGAGGCGGTGTTCCCGCCGATGACCGCGGACCTGCTCACCTACTACCTGCCGTACTGACCCGGGGGCGTGCCGGGGTGCCGGTCTGATGGGATGACCCCACCACCGGCGCGCGCGGAACCGCCGCCGGTCCCGACGTCCGCAGGAGACCCCGTGCAGTACGCCGAGTCCGTCATCGAGCTCATCGGCAACACCCCGCTGGTGCGGCTCAACTCCGTCACCGCCCACCTCGGCCCGGACGCGCCGCTGGTGCTGGCCAAGGTGGAGTACGTCAACCCGGGCGGCTCGGTGAAGGACCGGATCGCGCTGCGGATGGTCGAGGCCGCCGAGGCCGCGGGCGACCTGCGGCCCGGCGGCACGATCATCGAGCCGACCAGCGGCAACACCGGCATCGGCCTGGCGATCGTGGCCCAGACCCGCGGCTACAAGTGCGTCTTCGTCTGCCCCGACAAGGTGGGCCAGGAGAAGATCAACGTGCTGCGCGCCTACGGCGCCGAGGTGCACGTGTGCCCCACCGCCGTCGACCCGGCCGACCCGCGCTCGTACTACTCGGTCTCCGACCGGCTGGCCCGGGAGACCGTCGGCGGCTGGAAGGCCGACCAGTACTCCAACCCGAACAACCCGCGCTCGCACTACGAGACGACCGGCCCGGAGATCTGGGCGCAGACCGAGGGGCGGGTCACCCACTTCGTCACCGGTGCCGGCACCGGCGGGACGATCTCCGGCGTCGGCCGCTACCTCAAGGAGGCCAGCGGCGGCCGGGTGCAGGTCATCGGCGCCGACCCCGAGGGCTCGGTCTACTCCGGCGGCACCGGACGGCCCTACCTCGTCGAGGGCGTCGGCGAGGACTTCTGGCCCGAGGCCTACGACCGCACCGTGGCCGACGAGATCGTCGCGGTCTCCGACGGCGACTCGTTCGCGATGACCCGGCGGCTGGCCCGCGAGGAGGGGCTGCTGGTCGGCGGCTCCTGCGGGATGGCGGTCGTCGCCGCGCTGCGGGTGGCCGAGCGGCTGGGCAGGGACGACGTCCTGGTGGTGCTGCTGCCCGACGGCGGCCGCGGGTACCTGAACAAGATCTTCAACGACGAGTGGATGGCCGACTACGGCTTCCTGGACGCCGGGGGCGGTGAGACCGTCGGCGAGCTGCTGGACGCGAAGTCCGGGTCGACGCCCACGCTGGTGCACACCCACCCGAACGAGACCGTGCGCGACGCGATCGACATCCTGCGCGAGTACGGCGTCAGCCAGCTGCCGGTGGTCCGCGCCGAGCCGCCGGTGACCGCCGGCGAGGTGGTCGGCTCGGTGGCCGAGAAGACGCTGCTGGACGCGCTGTTCGCCGGCCGGGCGACGCTCGCCGACCCGGTCGAGCGGCACATGTCGGCGCCGCTGCCGATCATCGGCTCCGGGGAGCCGGTGTCGGCCGCGGTGAGCGCGCTGGGCGACGCCGACGCACTGCTGGTGCACGTCGACGGCAAGCCGGCCGGCGTGGTCACCCGGCAGGACGTGCTCGGCCACCTCGTCGGCCTGCCCGCCTCTACCGTGCAGTCATGACGGGTTTCAACACACGGGCCATCCACGCCGGGCAGGAGCCGGACCCGGCCACCGGCGCGGTCATCCCGCCGCTGCACCTGAGCACCACCTACAAGCAGGACGGCGTCGGCGGGCTGCGCGGCGGCTACGAGTACAGCCGCAGCGCCAACCCCACCCGGGACACCCTGCAGACGGCGCTGGCCGCCCTCGAGCAGGGCACCCGGGGGCTCGCCTTCGCCTCCGGCCTGGCCGCCGAGGACACCCTGCTGCGCACCGTCTGCCGGCCGGGCGACTCGATCGTCCTCGGCGGTGACGCCTACGGCGGCACCTACCGGCTGATCTCCAAGGTGCTCGAGCCGTGGGGCGTCACGCACCAGCCGGTGGACCTCAACGACCTGGACGCCGTCCGCGCCGCCGTCGCCCCGGCGGCCACCCGGGTGGTCTGGTGCGAGACCCCCAGCAACCCGCTGCTCAACGTCTCCGACATCGCCGCGCTGGCCGAGATCGCGCACGCCGCCGGCACGCTGCTGGTCGTCGACAACACCTTCGCCAGCCCCTACCTCCAGCAGCCGCTGACCCTGGGCGCGGACGTCGTCGTCCACTCGACGACGAAGTACCTGGGCGGGCACTCCGACGTCGTCGGCGGCGCGCTGGTGGTGGCCGACGACGAGCTCGGCGAGCGGCTGGCCTACCACCAGAACGCGATGGGCGCGGTCGCCGGCCCGTTCGACGCGTGGCTGGTGCTGCGCAGCCTGAAGACCCTCGGCGTCCGGATGGACCGGCACACCGCCAACGCCACCCGGATCGCGGAGTGGCTGCTGGAGCACCCGGCGGTCTCCGCCGTGCTCTACCCGGGGCTGCCGCAGCACCGCAACCACGACGTAGCGGCCCGGCAGATGTCCGGCTTCGGCGGGATGGTGTCGTTCCGGCTGCGCGGGGGCGAGGAGGCGGCGCTGCGGGTCTGCGAGCGGACGACGGTGTTCACCCTGGCCGAGTCGCTGGGCGGGGTGGAGTCGCTGGTCGAGCACCCGCACCGGATGACGCACGCCAGCGCCGCCGGCTCACCGCTGGAGGTGCCGGCCGACCTGGTGCGCCTGTCGGTGGGCATCGAGGACGTCGACGACCTGCTGGCCGACCTCGACCAGGCCCTGTCCGGGTAAGGACCCCCGGCCCCCTCGCAGGGGCCCACTGCGAGCGTGCGAGTGGTGGGGGGCGAGGGGGTCCTTCAGCAGCGGGGGGCGGTGAGGATGCGGGGGCCGTCGTCGGTGACGGCGACCGTGTGCTCGACGTGCGCCGCCCGGCTGCCGTCGGCGCTGCGCAGCGTCCAGCCGTCGGCGTCCACCCGGTAGTCGTCGCTGCCGCCGGCCAGGAACCACGGCTCGATGGCGATGACCAGCCCGGCCCGCAGCTTCACGCCCCGCCCGGCGCGCCCCTCGTTCGGCACGTGCGGGTCGGCGTGCATCGTGCGCCCGACCCCGTGGCCGCCCTGGTCGGTGTTGATGCCGCACCCACCGGCCCGCCCGACGGCGCTGATCGCGGCGGAGATGTCACCCACCCGGTTCCCCGGCACCGCGGCGGCGATCCCGGCCGCCAGCGCCCGCTGCGTGGTGTCGACCAGCGCCAGGTCCGCCGGCCGCGGGGTGCCCACCGGGAAGGTGACCGCCGAGTCCCCGACCCACCCGTCCAGCGTCGCGCCGGCGTCCACGCTCAGCAGGTCGCCGTCCTCGAGCGGCTGCACGGTCGGGATGCCGTGCAGCGCCACGTCGTTGACCGACAGGCACACCACGCCGGGGAACGGCGGGGTGGTGCTCACCGGCGCGTAGCCCAGGAACGGCGAGGTGGCGCCGGCCGCGGCCAGCACGTCGCGGGCGACCGCGTCGAGCTCGGTGAGCCGGACACCGGGCGCCGCGGCAGCCCGCACGGCGGCCAGCATGTCGGCGACCACCGCGCCCGCCGCCCGCATCGCGTCGATCTCGCCGGGGGTGCGCAGTTCGATCATCGGTCCTCGTCCTTCCGGTATGACTATCCCGGTATTAGTATCACGGCCATGGTCCGACCGCCGCTGACCCCTGCCGAGCGCGACCGTGGCCGCCGGCTGGGCGCGCTGCTGCGCTCCGCACGCGCCGACCGCTCCCCCGCCGAGGTCGCCGCCGCGTCCGGGGTCAGCCTCGAGGCGCTGCGCAAGATCGAGTCCGGCCGGGTGCCCACCCCGGCGTTCTTCACCGTCACCGCGCTGGCCCGCACCCTCGACCTGCCGCTCGACGCGCTGGCCCGCGCCCTGGACGACGCGCCGGCGGGCACCGCCCTCTCCGCCTGACGCAGTGACCGGACCCCGCGTCACCGTCGTCGTCGCCACCCGGGACCGGCGGGCGTCGCTGGTGCGGACCCTGGACCGGCTGGCCGGCGGCCCGCCGGTGCTCGTGGTCGACAACGCCTCCACCGACGGCACCGCCACCGCCGTCCGGGCCGCTCACCCCGGCGTCGGGGTGGTCGAGTTGCCGGCCAACACCGGCGCGGTGGCCCGCACCCACGGCGTCTGGCTGGCCGGCACGCCCTACGTGGCCTTCGCCGACGACGACTCCTGGTGGGAGCCCGGCGCGCTGGACCGGGCCGCCGACCTGCTCGACGCGCACCCCGGGGTCGCGGTCGTGGTCGGCCGGGTGCGGCTGGCCGCCGACGGCCGCGACGACGCGGTCACCCGCAAGCACCGGGCCGCGGTGCTCGGCCGCTCCCCCGCCGGCCCCGACGTGCTGAGCTTCCCCGCCTTCGCCGCCGTCGGCCGCCGGGACGCGCACCTGGCCGTCGGCGGCTTCTCCCCGCTGCTGTTCTTCGGTGGCGAGGAGCACCTGCTGGCCCTCGACCTCGCGGCCGCGGGCTGGCAGCTGGTCTTCGCCGACGACGTGGTCGCCTGGCACGACCCGGCCGGACCGGACCGGCCGACGCCGGCTCGGTGGGCGCTGCAGACCCGCAACGACGTGCTCGTCGACTGGCTGCGCCTGCCGCTGCCCGTGGCGCTCGGCTCGACCGGGCGGCTGGCGCGGCGGGCCGTGCGGGACCCGGCCGCCCGGCGGGCGCTGGCCGGCCTGCTCCGCCGGCTCCCGGCCGCGCTCCGCCTGCGCCGGCCGGTCCCGGCCGCGCTGGAGCGCCGGTTCGCCCGAGCCCAGCGGCCCGCGGCCCAGCCGACCGGCTGACGCCGCTCAGCGCTCCGGGCGGCCGTCCCCGAGCTGCTCGACGAACCACGCGCGGGCCGCCGCGTTGCCGGCCGCACCCCGGCGGCGCGCCTCGGCCAGCTCCCCGGTCAGCGTGCCGGACAGCGCGTGCTCCAGCGCGGCGTCCAGGGTGGCCGGGTCGACCTCGCCGGCCTGCAGCACCACCGGCCAGCCCAGCGCGGCCGCCTGTGCGCTCACCTTGGCCCCACCGGCGACGGCGTCGCAGGCGATCACCGGGACGTCGTGGGCGAGGCCGAGGACCAGCGCGTGCAGCCGCATGCTGACCACGACGTCCGCGCGCCGGACCAGCGCCTCGACCTGCGAGGGGAAGCGCTCGTAGGGCTTGTCGAACAGGTCCATGTCCAGCTCGAACCACGGCATGCCGCGGGTCTTCAGCCAACCCTCGATCGTGGCGCGCACCCGGTCGGCCTGGCTGCGGGTGCCGTACTCCTCCTGCGCCGGGGCGAAGGCCACCGCGACCACCGGGACGTCCGGCGTCGTGGTGCCGATCGCGAGGTCCGGGCGGGCGGTGCCGGTGCTGACGTCGTCGCGCTCCCACACGCGGTGGAACAGCGGCCGGGCGTCGTCCGGGACGACCGACACGTTCACCGCCCAGCGCTGGGCGTGGTCGAACGCCGCGGTCAGCTCGCGCAGCAGCGGCATGTCCATCAGCGGGCCGCTGACGAAGACCAGGTGGGTGTAGCCGCTCGCGTCCAGGTCGCGCCAGTGCGGTCCGCGGCCCAGGTAGGGCGCCCAGGCGACGTCGTGGTCGATGCCGAGCTCGCGGAGCCAGCCGACGACGGCGTCGGCCCCCAGCTCGTCGCCGACGGTGGCGATCACCTCGTCGAAGCTGAACCAACCGGTGACCAGGACGCGCATGCCCCCAGCTTCCCAGGCGGCGCGGTGCGCCCTCCCCCGCGGGGTCAGGCCTCGGCGACGACCAGGTCGCGGTACTCGGGGTGCCGCTCGATCCAGCCCCGGACGAACGGGCACATCGGGACGACGGTGCCGCCGGCGCTCCGCACGTCGTCCAGCGCGGCCCGGACCAGCCTGCCGCCCAGGCCGGAGTGCCCCGCCGAGCTGTCCACCTCGGTGTGGGTGAACACCACCTGGGTGCCGCGGCGGCGGTACGCGGCCAGGCCCAGGCGGCGGTCGCCGTCCCGGATCTCGTAGCGGCTGTGCTCGGGCACGTCGACGACGGTCGGCTCCATGCCCCCGCGAACGGCCGGACCGGCCGCGCTGTTCCTCAGGACAGCCGGCGGGCGGCCGGTCCGGAGGTGACGGTGAGGATGCCGGGCTCGGTCAGCGACCGGTCCAGGCAGGCCGCGACGACCGCCGCGCCGACCGCCGCGGCGTCCGACGACCGGATCAGCGCGATGGCCGAGCCGCCGAAGCCGCCACCGACCATCCGGGCGCCCAGCGCACCGGCCTCCCGGGCGGCCTCGACGACCACGTCGAGCTCGACCGCCGACACCTCGTAGTCGTCGCGCAGCGAGGCGTGCGAGCCGTCGAGCAGCGGGCCGATCTCGGCGACCCGGCCGGCGCGGACCAGCTCGACGACGGCGTCCACCCGCTGGTTCTCGGTGACCACGTGCCGGGTGCGGGCCCGCAGCCGCGGGTCGGTGAGGCGCTCGACGTCGGCGGGGGTGGCGTCGCTGAGCCACTCCAGGCCGAGCTCGCGGGCGGCCGCGTCGCAGTCGGCGCGGCGCTTGGCGTACTGGCCGTCCGCGAGGGTGTGCTTGACCCGGGTGTCGATGACCATCAGCTCCAGGCCGGCCTCGGCCAGCCCCAGGTGCACCGGCTCGGTGCGGAAGTCGCGGGTGTGGACCAGCAGTGCCGAGCCCTCCTCGGCCAGCAGGGCGACGGTCTGGTCCATCCCGCCGGTGCCGGCGCCCACGACCTCGTTCTCCGCCCGGATCGCGGCCTGGATGAGCAGGTGCCGCAGGTCCCGGTCGTCGGTCCGGCCGGCGAGCTCGGCGGCGGCGATCGCCACCGCCGCCTCCAGCGAGGCCGAGCTGGACAGCCCGGCGCCCAGCGGCACGTCGCTGCTGACGGCGAGGTCGAGGCCGGGCACGTCCACGCCGGCCTGCTGGACCGCCCACAGGGTGCCCGCCGCGTACGCCGCCCAGCCCGACACCTGGCCCGGGCCGAGGTCGGCGAGCGTGCCCTCGAACGACGGCGCGTCCGGGTCGGTGCTGGCCAGCCGCACGACGCCGTCGTCCCGCCGGCGCACGGCCGCCGCCGTCACCCGGGTCAGCGCCATCGGCAGGCAGCGGCCGCCGTTGTAGTCGACGTGCTCGCCGATCAGGTTGACCCGGCCGGGCGCGGCCCACACGCCGTCCGGCTCGGCGTCCCAGGCCTTCAGCAGCTCCGCGACGGCCAGCTCCGCCTGCTCCTGCGCGCCGCTCACGACGCCACCTCCCGCAGCCGGTCGGCGATCCGCTCCGGCGTCGTGTCGTTGATCCAGGCGCCCATGCCCGACTCCGAGCCGGCCAGGTACTTCAGCTTGCCCGGCGCCCGCAGCAGGGAGAACAGCTGCAGGTGCAGCCGGCCCAGCTCGCGGTCGGCGCCGGTCGGCGCCTGGTGCCAGCCGGAGATGTAGGGCACCCGGTCGACGCCGGGGTGGAAGCGGCCCACCCGGCGCAGCAGCTCCTGGTAGACGACCGCCAGCTCGGCGCGCTCGGCGTCGTCCAGCGCGGCCAGGTCCGGGACGTCGCGGTGCGGGGCCAGGTGCACCTCGACCGGCCACCGTGCGGCGCGGGGCACGTAGGCGGTGAAGTGCTCGCCGCGCAGCACCACCCGGGTGCCCTCGGCGCGCTCGGCGGCCAGCACGTCCGCGAGCAGGTGGCCGCCGGTCGCCGCGCGGTGCCGGCGGGCCTGCTCGAGCAGCTGCTGGGAACGCGGCGGGACGACGGGGTAGGCGTAGACCTGCCCGTGCGGGTGGCTCAGCGTCACCCCGATCTCCTGGCCGCTGTTCTCGAACACGAAGACCTCGGCGACCCGCGGGTCGGCGGAGTGCGCGGCGGTGCGGTGCGCCCACGCCTCGACGATCGTCCGCATCCGGCTGGCCGGGAGGTCGACGACGGCCGCGTCGTGGTCGCTGGAGAACACCACGACGTCGCAGTGCCCGTAGGCCGGCTGGTCGGGCGGGCCGAACGGCGGGGGCACCGCGTCCGCGGCCGGGCCGGCGGTCAGCGGGGCGAAGCTCGGGAACCGGTTGGCGAAGGCGACGACGTCGTAGCTGCTGTCCGGGACCTCGGTGGGCCGGGCCGGGTCGGTCGTCGGGTCCAGCGGGCAGTCGGCGGCGCTGGGCAGGAACGTCCGGTTCATCCGGTGCCCGGCGATGGTCACCCACTCGCCGGTGAGGACGTCGAAGCGCACCTCGCCGGCGTGAGGCGGCTCGGGCAGCGGGCGGGTGTCGGGCGCACCGTGGACCGGCCCGTCGGTGGCCACGTCGTCGAAGTAGAACATCGGCCGGCCGTCGGCCATGGCCCGCTCGGTGACCTGACCGGGCCACCGCCGGTCGCCGGTCGGGGGTACCGCGTCCATGTCCGTCGTCCTCCACGCTGTGTCGCCGGTTCGCAGACCGAGTCTGCACACACGGACGGAGGGCCCGGTCACCGTGGTCGGTGACCGGGCCCTCCGGTTGGTAGCGGGGACAGGATTTGAACCTGTGACCTCTGGGTTATGAGCCCAGCGAGCTACCGAGCTGCTCCACCCCGCGTCGCACGGAGAACGTTACCGCAGCCCCTCCGGCGGTCGTGCAGGGGCCCCGGGTGACCACGCTGCGGGCTCCGCGGGCTCGGCCGGCGGCTCGCGGAGCGGGAGCTGCCACCAGCCCACGTCGTGCCAGCGACCGGCCTTGAACCCGGCCGCGCGGTAGACGCCGACCGGGGTGAAGCCCAGCGCGGTGTGCAGCCCGACGCTCGCCGGGTTGGGCAGCGCGATCCCGGCGAAGGCGGTGACGTGGCCGAGGTCGCGCAGCTCGGGCAGCAGCCGCTCGTACAGCGCCCGGCCGGTGCCCGCGCCGCGCTCCCCCGCGGCCAGGTACACCGAGCAGTCGACCGACCACCGGTAGGCCGCCCGGGTGCGGTGCTGCCCCCCGTAGGCGTAGCCCACCACCGCGCCGTCCCGGCAGGCCACGAACCACGGCAGCCGCGGCTGCGCGGTCATCCGGCGGGCCATCTCGTCGGCGTCGGGTGGGACGGTCTCGAAGGACGCCACCGAGCCGGTGACCCAGGGCCGGTAGACGTCGGCGACGGCGGCGGCGTCGCCGACGTCGGCCGGGCGGATGTCGGCGGGGACGGGCACCGGGATCAGGCCGACAGCGCCTCGGTCAGCAGCCCGACCAGCGCCTCGAGCTGGACGTCGGCCGAGGACGAGACCTCCTCGTCGGAACCGTCCAGCGCCCGGGCGGCCAGCCCCGCCTTGCTGTCGATGAGCTCGGCGATCCGGGCGTCGATCGTCTGCGCGGCGATGATCCGCCACGCGGTGACCGGCTCGGTCTGCCCGATCCGGTGGCTGCGGTCGATCGCCTGGGTCTGCTCCGCGTCGGTCCACGACAGCTCGGCCAGCACGACGTTGGAGGCGACCTGCAGGTTCAGCCCGACCCCGGCCGCGCTCAGCGAGCAGACGGCCACCGCGACCTCGGGGTCGTTGACGAAGGCGTCGACGTTGCGCTGCCGGGCGGTGGAGGTCTGGTCGCCGCGGATCGAGGAGAACCGGATCCCCTGCCGGGTGAAGGTCTCCTCGGCGGCGTCCATCACGTCGACGTGCTTGGCGAAGAAGACGACCTTGCCCGCGCTGCGCGCCAGCTGGCCGGCGTAGTCGGCGGCCAGCGTCGCCTTCGCCTGGCCGATCTTCCGCATCATGCTGAAGACGTTCTCGCCGGTGCTCGCCTCGGCGGCGTCCTTCTGCTCCCAGCGGGCCACCCGGCGGACGAGCTCGGTGTCGATGCCGTCGACGACCGCGCCGGACCGGCGGTTGGCCAGCGCGGTCTCGTACCGCGACACCATCCGGCGGGCGAGGTCCCGCTCGGCTGCCCGGATCGACCGGCCGGCCGCCCCGTCGAGCTCGACCGGGAGGTCGGCGATCCGCCGGGCCGGGATGTCGGCGGCCACGTCGACCTTGCGGCGGCGGACGATGCCCAGGTCGATGACGCACCGGCGGGCGGCCGGGTAGAAGCCCGGGTCGGCCGGGGTCAGCCCGGTCTCGTCGAGCGCGGTCATCAGCTCGGCCAGCGGCTTGGTCTCGTCGATCCAGCCGAGGAACTGCCAGATGGCCCGGAAGTCCTCGATGTCGTTGATCAGCGGGGTGCCGGTGAGGGCCATCAGCAGCGGGCGCACGGTGCGGGTGCGGATCCGCTCGGACAGCTCCAGCACGTGCTGCGAGCGCTGCGAGGTGCGGTTCTTGATGAAGTGGGCCTCGTCGACGACCATCCCGCGGAAGCCGAAGTCACCGAGCCAGCCGACGTGCCGGTCGAGCACCTCGTAGTTGACGACGACGATGTCGGCGAACCCGTCGATGGTCTCGCCGTTGCCGTGGATGACCGTCGCCGGCCGGTGCGGGGTCCACAGCCCGGCCTCGCGGGCCCAGTTGGTCTTGACCACGTTCGGGACGACGACCAGCAGCGGGTACGCGTTCGCCGCCTCGGCGGCCAGCAGCGCCTGCGCCGTCTTGCCCAGGCCCGGCTCGTCGGCGAGCAGGAAGGTCCGGTGGCCGGCCGCGGCCGAGGCGACCAGCTGCGCCTGGTGCGGCATCAGGGCCACCCCGCTGGGCACGTGCCGGGTCGTCGGTGCCGGGAGGGGCATGCACGCCGGCTCGCCGCTGCCGGCCCGCTCGAAGGAGCGCAGCAGCGGGCCGAGCAGCTCCCAGCCGGCCAGGCGGCGCGGGCGCGGCGCGCTGGCCGGGGCGGCCGAGAAGTCGGGGGCCAGGAAGGGGTTGGCCAGCTGCCGCGAGACGACCGACTGCGGCACGACCCGCTCCGGGGCCGGCGCCGCCGCCACCGGCTGGGCGGGCGCCACCTCCTCGATGCCGACCGCCCGGAGCATGTCCTGCTTGAGCGACCGGGCCGCCGAGGAGACCACGGCGTCGTCGGCCAGCAGCGCCAGCAGCGCGGGGTCGCGGACGGCGGTCTTGGCCAGGATGGTCGCGATCCCGTCCAGCCGCTTGAGCTGCTCGGTGCGGTGTGTCTCGCTGGTGGTCACGTCGGCCCGGACCCGGGCGTGCTCCTCGCGGAGCATCAGGGCCACGACCTGGAACTTGGTGCGCGCCGAGGGGGTGACCGGGCCGCGCTGGGCGGCCGCCTCGACCTCCCGCACGGTGCGGGCGAGCACCGCGATGGTGTCGCCGCGGTCCTTGCCGCCGCCGCCACCACCGTTGCCGCCCCGGCGCTTGTCCCGCGGGGCGGTGCGTCGAGCGCCCGCCTGGGGCTGACCTCGTCGGGCCACGTGCTCCTCCTTCGGGCGCGGCACGGGTGCCGCGGCTGGTGCCGCACACGGTCCTGCGGTCGTGCGGCCGGCAGGCCGGCCCCGCTCGTCCCGCGACCCGGCCTGGGCGGCGGAGAGCTGCCAGGCACGACGTCCCGGGGCCGGAGGCCCGCCGCCCGCACGGTCCGCGACCCGGACGGTGCCGGTGCGATGGTCGTACGAACGGGAACGGCCCCCACAGTGACTGTGGGGGCCGTTCCTGGTGGTAGCGGGGGCAGGATTTGAACCTGCGACCTCTGGGTTATGAGCCCAGCGAGCTACCGAGCTGCTCCACCCCGCGTCGGTAGGACCACCATACCCCACCGCGGCAGAGTGCCGTCGAGGGGTCGGTCACGCACCCGTGACCGACCCCTCGGCTCACCCGGTCGGGCTCGCCGCCGCGCCCTGGCCGTTGGCGGCCTGGTAGGCGTTCACCGCGTCCTGGAGCGCGGCCTGTGCCCGGCCGATCCCCTCGAAGTCGCCGGCGCGCTGGGCCTCGGCGAGGTCGTCGATCGCGGTCTGGATGGCCGCTGCGGCCGCATCCCGGGCCGCGGGGTCGACCGCGCCTCCCCCGGTGTCGGCCGGGGGCGCGGTGGTCGGCGCGCTCCCGTCGGTGGGCGCGGGTTCGGTCGGCGCCGCAGCACCGTCGTCGATGCCGTCGCTGTCGGCCGCGGCCTCCCCGGCCCCGGCGCCGAACACCTGGTCCAGCGCCTCGGACAGGGTGTTGGCGTACCCGATCCGGTCGGCGTAGTTGACCAGCACCTTCTGCAGCAGCGGGAAGGCGTTCTCCCCCGTGCCCTCCACGTACAGCGGCTCGACGTAGAGCAGGCCGGCGTTGCCGATCGGCAGGGTCAGCAGGTTGCCGAACACCGCCCGCGAGTTCTCGCTGTTGAACAACGTCAGGTCCGGCCGGACCTGGTTGTTGGTCGTGAACGAGTTCTGCACCTGGCGCGGCCCCCGGTACGGGGTGTTGCCGGGCAGCCGGAGCACCTGGATCTCCCCGTAGGTGTCCGGGTCCGAGGACGCGGAGATGAACGCGGAGAGGTTGTCCCGCTCGAAGGCGTTGAGGGCGCTGGTCAGCTGGAAGCTGGCCTCCTCGTCGTCCGGCCGCTGCGCCAGGATGTAGTACGGCGGCTGCGCGTCGGAGCTGGTGCCCGACTGCGTCGGGTCCGCCGACACCTGCCACCGGTCGTTCTGGTTGTAGAAGTCGATCGGGTCGGACACGTGGTACCGGGTCAGCACGTCGCGCTGGAGCTTGAAGAGGTCCTCCGGGTAGCGGACGTGGCTGATCAGCTCCTCGCTCATCTCGCTGCGCGGCTCGACCGTGCCGGGGAACGCCTTCATGTACGTCGCCAGGACCGGGTCCTCCTCGTCCCAGGCGTACAGCCGCACCGTGCCGTCGTAGGCGTCGACGGTGGCCTTGACCGAGTTGCGGATGTAGTTGAACTGCTGGTCGGGCAGGGCCGTGGTGCCGGTGCCGGTGAGGGCGTCGGTCGCGGCCTCACCGAGCGACTGCTGCTCGGAGTACGGGTAGGCGTCGGAGGTGGTGTAGCCGTCCAGCAGCCACTGCACCCGGCCGTCGATCACCGCGGGGTAGGGGTCGCCGTCCACGGTGAGGAACGGGGCGGCCTTCTCCACCCGGTCCAGCGGGTCGCGGACGTAGAGCACCTTCGACTGGTCGTTGACCGCGCCGGAGAGCAGGAAGTTCCGCTCCCGGTAGTAGATCGCGTAGGTCAGCTGCCGGAAGAAGCTGCCGATCGAGACGCCGCCCTCACCGTCGTAGGTGGAGTTGATCTGCCCCTCGTCCGAACCGCCCTCGGGCCGGTCGAACTCGCGCGGCTCGTCGCCACCGACGACGGAGTACACGTCGGTGCCGCCGTTGTTCAGCAGCTCGCCGTAGTAGATGCCGGCCTGCTCGACCTCGATGTCGCCGCGGGTCGGCAGGTCGCCGGTGGTGAAGTTCGGCTCGCCGCCCTCCTGCCCGGCGACGACCTGGTTGGCCGGTGCGGCGACGAAGCCGTTGCCGTGGGTGTAGACGGTGTGCCGGTTGATCCAGCTGCCCTGGTTCTCGCTCAGCCCGGAGCTGTTGAGCTCGCGCACCGCCACGACGTAGTCGGAGGTGACGCCGTCGACGGTGTACCGGTCGATGTCGAGCTTCTCCGGGAAGCCGTAGACGTTGCGGATCTGCTGGCGGGCGGTGAACGTCGCGGTGAGGACGTTGGGGTCGAGCAGCCGCGCGTTGGGGATCGTCTGGGTGTCGTTGCGCAGCGCGGCCAGCGCGGCGTCGGCGTCGGCGCCCTCGGTCTGGTCCTGGGCGTAGTTCACGTACTCGATGTCGGAGAGCCCGTAGGCGTCCAGCGTCGAGCCGATCGCCCGCTCGGTGTAGACCTGCTCCTTCTGGTCGGCCGAGGGCCGGACCACGAACTGCTGCATGATCGCCGGGAAGGCCACGCCGATCACCAGGCTGGAGAACAGCAGCAGCACCAGCGCGGCGGCCGGCAGCACGGTGTTGCGGAAGAAGATGTTGGCGAAGAACGCGATCGCGCAGATCGCCGCCACGAAGACCAGGATGTTCTTGGCCGGCAGCAGCGCGTTGACGTCGGTGTACGAGGCACCGGTGAAGAAGTCGCCCCGGTTGGAGTAGACGAGGCTGTACCGGTCCAGCCAGTAGGCGACCGCCTTGAGCGCGACGAACACGCCCAGCAGCACCGACAGCTGCACCCGCGCCGCGCCGGTGAGCTTCTGGCCCGGGGTCTGCAGCCGCACCCCGCCGAAGACGTAGTGGGTGAGCAGCGACCCGATCAGCGCCAGCAGCACGATCGCGAAGCCGAAGCCCAGCACCAGCCGGTAGAAGGGGTAGTCGAAGACGAAGAAGGAGATGTCGCGGCCGAACTGCGGGTCGGTCTGCCCGAAGTCGGTGGAGTTGCGGAAGGTCAGCCAGGTCTGCCAGCTGCTCTGCGCGGTGAAGCCGGCGAACAGGCCGAGCACGACGCCGATGGCGGTGATGACCGCCTTGCGCCGCGGCTCGAGGGACTGGCGGTAGCGCTCGAGGTTCTGCTGCTCCAGCGACATCGGCCGGAAGGTGGGCCGGAAGCGGTAGGCCAGGTACACGGCCAGGGCGACGAGCCCGCCGGTGGCCACGCCGGCCACGGCGAACAGCAGCGCGCGGGTCTGCAGCTCGGTCCAGAAGACCTCGGTGTAGTTGGTCTCGTCGAACCAGAGGTAGTCGACGTAGACGTTGGTGAGGGTGCCGATGACGGTGAAGAGCACCAGCAGCACGGCGACGACGCCGATGACCAGCTTGGCGCGCCGCGACAGCGTCGGTACCGGCACGGGGGGCCGCATGGCCACGGTCGGTCTCCTGTCTTTCCTTCGACCTGCGAGGTGGCGGGTACGACGACCCTGCCACGGGAACACGACCGGGAGAGCCCCGGACACCCCCGGAGACGGGAGGGCCGGAGCACGGTCCGCTCCCTCAACTGTCCACGGCGGCGGCAGGTTCCCGGCTGCGCCACAAGCAGACCACGGTCTCCTGGCAGGCAGGTCAGCAGGAGGCGGGGGTCCGTCCGGCACGCAGGTCGGCCAGCGCGGTCAGCGCGTCGTCGAGGGTGGCGACCCGCGCCGTCGGCAGCCCGGGCTGCAGGTTCTGCAGCGCCTCGGTGCAGTTGTCCGCGGGCACCAGGAAGAGCTCGGCGCCGATCTCCCGGGCCGCGACCATCTTCAGCGGGATGCCGCCGATCGGGCCCACCTCGCCGGCGGCGTCGATGGTCCCGGTGCCGGCGACCACGGCGCCCTCGGTGAGGTCGGTGTCGCCGACCAGGTCGATGATCCCGAGGGTCAGCATCAGTCCCGCCGACGGGCCGCCGACGTCGTCCACCTCGATGTCGACGTCGAAGGGCGCGTACGGCGTCTGGAGGACCAGCACCCCGAGGGCTGAGCCCCCGCCCTGCGGTGCGGCCCCGGTGGTGACCGTGCCGGCGCCGGGCTCGCCCAGCCGGGTGTAGGTGACCGGGACCGTCGTCCCGGCCGGGACGGCGGCGAGCGCCGCGGTGAGCGCGTCCTGGTCCGGCGTCGGGACGCCGCCGACCGACTCGATCGCGTCGCCGGCCGCCAGCTGGCCCTCGGACGGCGAGTCGTCGGTGAGGTCCTGGACGACGACCTTCTCCGGGTACCCGAGCTCGGCCAGCGCCGCCCCGCGGGCCGACTGCTCGGAGGTGAGGAAGGCCTGCCGGTTCTGCTGCTGGGTCTCCTCCACCGACTGCCCGGACGGGTAGACCTGCTCGCGCGGGACGACGGTGACCTCGCTGTCGAACCAGCCCTGCACCGCCCCGACCAGGGTGAGCGGCCGCTGCGGGATGCCCACGGTGGTGAGGTTCAGGTTGCCCGAGGTGTCGTTGGGCTCGCGGCCGGTGACCGAGATGATCGGGGTGCCGTCGATGTCGCCGAGGGTGTTGTAGGTGGGGCCGGGCACCTGCGCGACGTAGGGCACCGGCAGCAGCGCACCGAGCACGCCGAACAGCAGCAGCAGCACCGTCCCGGTGACCAGGACGGTGGTCCGACGACTCACGACTCCTCCTCGCGGGGCCGGCCGCCCGCGACCGGCCGCCCGGCGTCGGCGGCTCGAGGTCGGCGGCGGGTGGCCGAGACGGGCGCACCCGTCGAACGGCGAGCGTAGGTGACCGACCTGGCCGGGCCGTGGCAGCCGGTTCGCCGAGGGCGTACCCGTCGCACCCCGGTCGGCCGCTCAGCGGGCGGTCCCGGCGGTCCGGCGCGTCTACGGTGGGCCCATGAGCGATCTTCCCTTCGGCTTCGGGATGCCCGACCGCGACCCCGAGAAGCGGGACGAGCCCGGGCAGGGCGGCGGCCCGGCCAGCAACGGCCCGGCCGGCAACGACCCGTTCGGCTTCGGCGCGCTGTTCGGCCAGATGGGCGGGGCGGGGCCCGGGGGCGGCGACCCGGCGGAGCTGCTGGGCAAGATGCCGCTGTTCGCCGAGCTGCAGAAGCTGATGAGCTGGTCGGGCGGGCCGGTCAACTGGGACCTCGCCCGGCAGGGCGCGATCAGCCAACTCGCCCCCGGCCACCAGCCGACGTCGGGCGCCGAGCAGGCCGCGGTCTCCGAGGCGCTCCGGCTGGCCGACCTGTGGCTGGACCAGGTGACCGACCTGCCCTCCGGCATCGACCGCGGGCTGGCCTGGTCGCGGGTCGACTGGGTCGAGAAGACCCTGCCGGCCTGGACGGCGCTGATCGACCCGCTCGCCGAGCGCGTGGTCGCCGCGATGACCAGCGCGCTGCCGGCCGAGGCCGCCCAGATGGCCGGCCCGCTGGCCGGGATCATGGGCCAGATGGGCGGCGTCATGTTCGGCGCCCAGGTCGGCCAGGCGCTGGGGAAGCTGGCCGACGAGGTCACCACCAGCACCGACGTCGGCCTGCCGCTGGGCCCCACGGGTGCCGGCGTGCTGGTGCCGCAGAACGTCACCGCCTTCGGCGCGGGCCTGGACCGCCCCGAGGACGAGGTCCGGCTCTTCCTGGCGCTGCGGGAGGCCGCCCACCAGCGGCTGTACGCGCACGTCCCGTGGCTGCGCCAGCAGCTCACCGACGCCGTGCACGCCTACGCCCGGGGCATCCACGTCGACCGCGAGGCGATCCAGCGCGGTCTCGACGAGGCGATGAGCGGCATGGAGGGCGGCCTGGACCCCAACGACCCGGAGAGCATCCAGCGGCTGCTGGGCAGCGGCGTCCTGGAGCCGGAGGAGACCCCCGAGCAGCAGATGGCGCTGCGCCGGCTGGAGACCCTGCTCGCCCTGGTGGAGGGCTGGGTGGACAGCGTCGTGTCCGCGGCCGCCGGGGAGCGGCTGCCCGGCCACGACGCGCTGGCCGAGACGATGCGCCGCCGCCGTGCCTCCGGCGGCCCGGCCGAGCAGACCTTCGCCACGCTCGTGGGCCTGGAGCTCCGCCCGCGCCGGCTGCGCGACGCGAGCACGGTGTGGGGCGCGATGGCCCAGCAGCACGGCGCCGCGGAGCGCGACCGGCTCTGGTCGCACCCGGACCTGCTGCCGACCTCCGACGACCTGGACGAGCCGCTGGACTTCGTCACCCGCCAGGGCGCGCCCGACGCGTTCGGCGAGCTGACCGACGGCCTCGACTCCTCTGGCGATGCCGCCGGGACCGACCCCGCGGACAGCGGGTCCCCCGAGGACGGCACCGACGGTCGGGGGCAGACGCCCCCGGCCTGACGGTCCCCCGCTGCCAGGGCAGCGAGCACGACCCCGCTGCAGGGGCCCGCCGCGCGCGGTGGGGGCAGCGGGTACGGCCCCGCTGCAGGGGCCCGCCGCGAGCGGAGCGAGGGGTGGGGGCAGCGGGGTCCTTGATCAGTCGAGCGTGCCGGGCTCCAGCTCGTCGTCGTCGTCAGCCGGGGCGAGGTCGCCTCGGCCGTGCTCGACGCCCTCCAGGAAGCCGAGCGCCCGCTCCGCCCGCGGGTAGGCGTGCACCAGCGACCAGAAGTGCGCGTCGTGGCTCGGCTCCAGCAGGTGGGCCAGCTCGTGCACCAGCACGTAGTCGACGACGAACTCGGGCATGCCGCGCAGCCGGCCGGAGAGCCGGATGGTGCGGTCGGCCGGGGTGCAGGAGCCCCAGCGGCGGTTCTGGTTGTCCACCCACCGGACGCTGGCCGGCACCGCACGGCCGTCGAGGTGGGCGGCGGAGAGCTGCTCGGCGCGGGCCATCAGGTCGTCGTCCGAGGCGAGGGTGCGCCGGCGGCGCTCCTCGCGGACCTGGAGCTTGGCGACCATCTGGTCGACCCAGCGGCGCTCCTCCGCGGCGGTGAACGCAGCCGGGATGAGCACGACGGTGCGGCCGTGCTCGCGGTAGGCGGTCACGGTGCGGCGGCGCCGGGCGCTCCGCCGGACCTCGATCTCACCGGCGCCACCGGTGACCGGGTGCCCGGTGGGGACGGCGGTCGACGCGGCCGGCGTCCGGCGGTCAGGTCGCAGTTCCACGCACGCACCGTAACCGGCCGGACCGGTTGCGCCCAGGCTGAGGACCCCCGGACGGGCGCAGGTCACACGGACAGTGGACATCCGCCCCGGCGACGTCCCCCGAACGGTGGAACCGGCCCGCCGGTCCACAGGCCCGCGACCACGTCCGTGCAGGTGAGGGGGGTGAACGCGGCTCGCCGGCGGCGTTGCCCACCGGCCGTCCCCGGGTGGTGCACAGCGACACCCCGAGCGGTCCCCACCGTGTCCACAGCGCCGTCCACAGGCTGTGGGGCGCCGCGACCGGCGGCTCGGCCCGCACCGGCCCACCGCCTGTGGACGACGGCCGCCCGGCCCGCCGCGCGCTGGCACCCTCCCGACGGTGACCGAGAGCCCGCACCCGCTGCTGCCCGCCGCCACGCCCGTGCTCCGGCTCGACCCCGGGGTGCTGCAGGTGGGCGGGGTCGACGGCCGGGCGGGCCTGCGGGTCTCCCCCGCCGGCGCCGAGGTCGCCGCCCTGCTGCACGGCCTGGACGGCCGGCGCAGCCAGCGGGCGGTGCGCAGCGACGCGGTCGCCGGCGGCCTCCCGGCCGAGGTCGTCGACGACCTGCTGGGCGGGCTCCGCGGGGCGGGGCTGCTGCACGACCTGGCCGCCGCCGACCTGCTGGCCACCGCGCCCGGTCCGGCCGCGGCGGCCCGGGCGGCGGCGGAGCTGCCGGCCGCCGTGCCCGACCCGGCCGCCGCCGGGCGGTGGCGGGCCCGCCGGCAGAGCGCCGTCGTCGTCGAGGGGGCGAACCGGGTGGGCACCCCGCTCGCCGCGGTGCTGGCGGCCAGCGGGGTGGGCCGGGTGCACGTCCGCGACCGGGGGCCCACCCGGGCCGGCGACGCGATCGTGGGCGGCGCGACCGCTGCTGACGAGGGCCGTCCGCGCGGGCTCGCGGCCGCCGACGCCGTCCGGCGGGCCAGCCCGCTGACCGACCTGCGGCCGCTGCCGGCCGGGCAGCCACCGGACCTCGTGGTGCTGTGCCGGCCGTGGGCCGCCGTCGACCCGCTGTCCGCGGCGTGGCAGCGGGCGGGCACGCCGCACCTGGTCGCGACCGTCCGCGAGGAGACCGGTGTCGTCGGCCCGCTGGTGCTGCCCGGTGACAGCAGCTGCCTGCGCTGCGCGGAGGCCTGGCGCCGGGACGACGACCCGGCCTGGCCGCGGCTGGCCGCCCAGCTGACGGCGGCCGACCCGGCGCCCAGCGGGGCGACCACGACCTGCCTCCTCACCGCGCTGACCGCGGCCGTCCAGGTGCTCGCCCACCTCGACGGCGACGAGGCCCCGGTGACCGTCGGCGCCACCCTGGAACTGCGGCCGCCGGCCTTCCTGCCGAGGCTCCGGCGGTGGCCGGTGCACCCCGGGTGCGGCTGCTCCGGGGCTGCCCGGCGCGCCGCCGACCGGAACAGGGGACACTGGCCTGGTGAGTGACACCGGACGGGACATCCCTCGGGGGGCGGTGTCCCGGACGGCACGGCTGGCGGCCCTCCCGCTGGGCGCCGCAGGGCGCGCCACGCTGGGCATCGGCAAGAAGCTGTCCGGCCGGCCGGCCGAGGAGGTCGACGCCGAACTGCAGCAGCGCACCGCCGAGCAGCTGTTCGCCGTCCTCGGCCAGCTCAAGGGCGGGGCGATGAAGCTGGGGCAGCAGCTGTCCATCTTCGAGGCCGCCGTGCCCGAGGAGGTCGCCGGCCCCTACCGCGAGGCGCTGGTCAAGCTGCAGGAGGCCGCGCCGCCGATGCCGGTGCGCACCGTGCACTCCGTGCTGGCCCAGCAGCTGGGCGGCCGCTGGCGCGAGCGCTTCCGCGACTTCGACGACACCCCGGCGGCGGCGGCCAGCATCGGCCAGGTGCACCGGGCGACCTGGCGGGACGGCCGGGACGTCGCGGTCAAGATCCAGTACCCCGGCGCCGGCACCGCGCTGATGGCCGACCTCAACCAGCTGGCCCGCTTCGCCCGGCTGTTCGCCACGCTGTTCCCCGGCATGGAGGTCAAGCCGCTCATCGCCGAGCTCAAGGCCCGGGCCGAGGAGGAGCTGGACTACGGCCTGGAGGCCGACGCCCAGCGCGGGTTCGCGACCGCCTACGCCGACGACGACCAGATCGTCGTCCCGCGGGTGGTGGCCAGCGCGCCCAAGGTGATCGTCTCGGAGTGGCTCGAGGGCACCCCGCTGTCCCGGATCATCGCCGACGGCAGCAAGGCGCAGCGCGACCGCGCCGGCTACCTCATGGCCGAGCTGCACTTCTCCGGTCCGCAGCGCGCGGGGCTGCTGCACGCCGACCCGCACCCGGGCAACTACCGGCTGCTCCCCGACGGCCGGCTCGGCGTCATCGACTTCGGCGCCACGGCGCGGCTCCCCGACGGGCACCCCGAGCCGATCGGCCGGCTGGTCCGCTGGGCGCTCGAGGGCCGGGCCGAGGACGTCCTGGCCGACCTGCGCGTCGAGGGCTTCGTCCGCCCGACGGTCGAGGTCGACGCCCAGGGCGTGCTGGACTTCCTGCTGCCCTTCCTGGCGCCGGTGTCCGCGCCGTCGTTCCAGTTCACCCGGGTCTGGATGCAGGAGCAGGCCGGCCGGATCGGCGACCCGCGCAGCGAGGCCAGCCGGCTGGGCCGCCAGCTCAACCTGCCGCCGGCCTACCTGCTGATCCACCGGGTGACGATCGGGTCGATCGGCGTGCTCTGCCAGCTGGACGCCGAGGCGCCGTACCGCGGCGTCTGCGAGCGGTGGCTGCCGGGTTTCGCCGAGCCGGCCTGACCGACGACGTCAGCGGCAGTCCGTCCCGACCGGGGCGCGGCGGCTCACCGGTCGGGACGGACCCAGCGGTCCCGTCGGCTGCCGGGACGGCAGGACGACGTCGGGCACCTCCGTCACCAGACGGCGGAGTTGGCCCGCGCGGCGCGCTGTGACGCCCGGGCCGCCCGGCGGTTCCAGCGCCGCGCGCTGGCCAGCCGGCGGGCCCGGGAGGCCTCGTCGGCCTCGGCCATCCGCTGCGCCATGTGGCTGCGGGCCAGGTCCTGGTCGATCAGGTACATGTCGTGTCCTCGGGGTGGGAGGGCACCGCCGAGCGGTGCCGGGTGGACGTGCAACGGGTGGTGGGGCGGCCCGCGCCGGGCCGCCGTACTGCGGCAGGCCGGGGCCCCCGGTGGTGGTCGCTCACGCCGCCACCACCGGGCGCACCTTCGGCGGCCGGCCACGCGGCCGCTTGCGGGCGATGACGACCCCGCGGTCGAAGATCTCCCCGCCCCAGACGCCCCAGGGCTCGGCCCGGTCGAGGGCACCGGCCAGGCACGCGGCCCGGGCGGGGCACTCCGCGCAGAGGGCCTTCGCCTGCTCGAGCAGGGCGGGGCTCTCGGCGAACCACAGGTCGGGGTCCTGGACCCGGCAGGGCAGTGCCCGCCGGTTCCCGGCCGGGCGGGCACCCGCCGGCCCGTCGGTGGACACGTGCGTGCGGTCGAGCCCGAGCCGGTGATGGGACGGCGCTGGGTCGATCGTGGTCTGCACGGCCGCTCCTCCTCTTCCTTCGTCTCTGCGGCCGGCCGGCGGTGGACCCGCCGACCGGTGGTCGGTGCGGGTCCGCGGCGTCAGGGTCGGAGAAACACTGAGGCCGCGGTACCCGGTGTCCGGGTGCCGCGGCCTCGAGGAGGACCAGCCGAGCTGCTAGCTCGGTGGGTCTTCCGGGGGCAGGTCACCCGGGGTGCTGCTGGTGTGCTCGGTGGGGGCGCCGGCGACGGCGAACTCCCGCCGGTCGGCGATCGGGGCGTACGGACGGGTGGCGTCGGTGGACGCGAGGGCGCGCAGCCGGACCCCGGCGACGGGCAGACCGGTGGCGTTCCACAGGGCGGCCGTGCCCGGCATCCGGACGTCCTGGACGGCCGAGCACAGGCCGACGGCCGGCGGGGTCACGGTGCCTGCGCCGGTGTCGATGACGTCGTTGCTGATCACGGGGCCCCTCCTTCCGGGGTCCGGGTCCGGCCTGTCGGCCGGTCCCGCTGCGCTCTGGTGCTCGTGCGGTGGCGTGCTGCAGTGCTGGGTCGTGCGGGCGGTGCTGGTGCGTCCTGGGTCACCCCCAGGTGCTGCAGCGAAGGCTAGGGGACCCCGCCCGAGGGGGTCAATCGAATTAACCGAGAATCCCCGGGAACGTGCATCGCCGCAGGTCCACCGCCCACCGGGGGTCGGCGGGACGGTCCGGCGGCGGGGCCGTCAGCCGGTGATCGCGGCCAGCACCTCGGCGCCGTAGAGGTCCAGCTTCCGCGCGCCGACACCGGGCAGCGCCGAGAGCTCGCGCACCGTCGTCGGCCGGGTCTCCGCGATCGCCTGGAGGGTCGCGTCGGTGAACACCACGTAGGCCGGCACCGACGCCTCCTGCGCGGCGCTGCTCCGCCAGGCGCGCAGCTTCTCGAACAGCTCCCCGGCCTCCCCCTCCAGCACGACCTTCGGGCGCTTGGCCGGGCGGCGGGGGGCGGCGGCGGTGTCCGGCGCGAGCCCGTCGAGGAAGCGGCTGCGCGGCCGGGACCGCCGTCCGCCGGGGTTGCGGGCCAGCGACCAGGACAGGGTCAGCTGCTCGCGGGCCCGGGTGACCGCGACGTAGAGCAGCCGACGCTCCTCCTCCACCGCCTCCGGGCGCGATTGCGACTGGGCGATCGGCAGGACGCCGTCGACCAGCCCGACGACGAAGACGGCGTCCCACTCCAGGCCCTTGGCGGCGTGCATCGAGGCCAGCGTGACCCCCTGCACGGTGGGCGCGTGCTGGGCGTTGGCCCGCTCGGCCAGGTGGGCGACGAAGCCGGCCAGGTCGAGCGTGGGCTGCTCAGCCACCAGGTCGACGGCCAGGTCGACCAGCGCGGACAGCGACTGCCAGCGGTCGCGGGCGGTGCCGCCGGGCGGGGGCCGGTGCTCGGCCCAGCCGGTGGAGGCCAGCACGTCGCGGACGGTGGGCACGAGCGCGCCGGGGTCGTTGCCGCCGGCCGCGGCGCCGCGCAGCAGCAGCACCGCCTCCCGGATCTCCGGTCGCTCGAAGAAGCGCTCGCCGCCCTTGAGGACGTAGGGCACCCCGACGTCGGCCAGCGCGGACTCGTAGACCTGGGACTGCGCGTTGATGCGGAACAGCACGGCGATCTCGCTGGCCGGCAGGCCGGAGTCGATGAGCGCCCGGCAGGCGGCGGCGACCGCGGCGGCCTCGGCCGGCTCGTCGGGGTGCTCGACGAACCGGGGGGCCGGCCCCTCCGCGCGCTGGCCCAGCAGCCGCAGCCCGGGCAGTCCCTTGCGCGGCGGCGCCTGCCCGATCAGCCGGTTCGCCAGCCCGACGACCTGCGGCGTCGAGCGGTAGTCGCGCTCGAGCTTGACCACCTCGGCGTCGCCGTAGCGGTCGGCGAAGCCCAGCAGGTACTCCGGGTCGGCGCCGGTGAAGGAGTAGATCGTCTGGTTCGGGTCGCCGACGACGCACACCTCGGCGCGACCGCCCAGCCAGGCGTCGAGCAGCCGCTGCTGCAGCGGGTTGACGTCCTGGTACTCGTCGACGACGAAGTGCTTGTACTGCGCCCGCACCTCGCGGGCGACGTCGCGGTGCTCCTCGATGGCGTACGCGGTCACCAGCAGCAGGTCCTCGAAGTCGAGCGACCCGTCGCGGGACTTCGCCTCCTCGTAGCTGCGGTAGACCGCGGCCACGGCGGCCGGGTCGAACGGCGTCTCGCGGGCGGCGGCCACCGCCCGCGCGGGGTAGTCCTCCGGGGTGGCCAGCGTCGTCTTGGCCCACTCGATCTCACCGGCCAGGTCGCGCAGGCTGGCCCGGTCGGTGGTGAGCCGGTTGCGCGTCGCGGCGCCGGCCACCACCCGCAGCTTGTTCTCGATCAGCTCCGGCATCGGCCCGCCGAGCACTCGGGGGGCGAAGTAGCGCAGCTGGCGCATGGCGGCGGCGTGGAAGGTGCGCGCCTGCACCCCGCCGACCCCGAGCGCGGACAGCCGCCCGCGCAGCTCGCCGGCCGCCCGGGCGGTGAAGGTCACCGCGAGCACCTGCTCGGGCACGTACTCGCCCAGGTGCACCCCGTACGCGATCCGGTGGGTGATGGTGCGGGTCTTGCCGGTGCCGGCGCCGGCGAGGATGCACACCGGCCCGCGGACCGCCTCCGCGGCGGCGCGCTGCTGCTCGTCCAGCCCGGCGAGCACGGCCTCCGCGCCCGCCGTCCCCCCGACCGCCTGCACCTGCTCGACCCCCGGCATCCCCACGTGAGCAGTCTCCCAGCCGCCACCGACAGCCGGGGGAAGCATCCCCAGGAACGCGGCGTTGACTCCCGCGCGGACCCTGGACGTGTCGGCTCCCCTCCCCGGGTGGCCCGGCCGGGGGCCGATGAAGGAGGATCCACCTCGATGAGCGCTCCGACGGCAGCAGTCACGATGTACACCACCGACTGGTGTGGCTACTGCATGCGGCTGAAGAAGGTCATGCAGCGCGAGGGCATCGACTTCGCCGAGGTCAACATCGAGGCCGACGAGGGCGCCGCCGACCTGGTGATGAAGGCCAACGGCGGCAACCGCACGGTGCCCACGCTCGTCTTCGCCGACGGCAGCGCGCTGACCAACCCGAGCATCGACCAGGTGAAGGCCCAGCTCGCGCAGCTCCCCGGCGCGTGATCCCGGGCCCGCGGCCTCCCGAGGGCGATGATCGTCCCCCGGGGAGCTGCGGCGACTCTCCCTGCGACCTGCCCGCGGCACCGAGGGAGGGTGCGATGAACCCGACGGTCCCGCCGTCGCCGTCGTCCCCGGCGCTGGGCGCAGCACCGGCCGCGGTCCCAGCTCTCGTGCCGGCCCCGCCCTCCGTCCCGACGCCGGCCCTGCTGCCCGACGACGTCCTGCGCACCGCCGGCGGGCAGCCCGCGGTGCTGGTGGTCCGCACCGGCCGCGGTTGGACCGTGCTGTGCGCCGACCCGGGCACGGGCTGGGCGGCCGCGTCCGCCGAGGACCTCGAGGGCCCGGGGGTGGAGGGCGTCGAGGCGCTCCCCCTCGTCGAGGCGATGTCGCTGGCCGACCTGGTGGCCGCCGAGCTCGGCGCGAACCCGGAGCCCGGCCGCGACGCCCGGCGCGCCGCCCGCACCACGCCGGCCCCGGACGCCGGGGAGCTCGACCCCCGCGACCAGGAGATCGTCGCGCTGCGCCGCACCGTCGGGCAGCTGGAGCACGCCCTCGCGGCGCGGGTGTCCATCGAGCGGGCCATCGGGGTGCTCGCCGAACGGCACGGCACCACGCCCCGGGAGGCCTTCGAGGAGCTCCGCCGCCGCGCCCGGTCGCAGGGGCGCCCGGCCCAGGAGCTGGCCGTCGAGGTGCTCGAGGAACTGCCCGCCCGCGACGACGCCCCCGGTCCGCGCAGCACCCCCGCCGCCGCGCCGCCGGTGCCGCCGGTGCTGCCGGCCCCCGGACCGCGCCCCGCGGCCAACGGCACCGCCCGGCGGGTGCACCGCAGCCCGCGGCACGCCGACGGCGGCAGCCTGCCCGGGGCCCCCCGCTGACCTCGCCCCTCCCGCTCTCCCCCGCCGCCCTCGCCGACCGGCTGGCCGACCTGCTGGCCGCTGTGCCGCCGGAGGCCGGCGCCGCCGCGCTGCGGGTCGCCGTCGACGGGCCCGACCTGCCGGGTGCCGAGGGGCTCACCGGGCCGCAGCCGCTCGCCGAGGCGGTGGCCGCGCGGCTGCCGAGCCTCAGCCGGCCGGCCGTCGTCGTCCCGGCCGAGGGCTTCTACCGGCCGGCGTCCCTGCGGCTGGAGCACGGCCGCACCGACCCCGACGCCCGGTACAGCGACTGGCTCGACGCCGGCGCGCTGGCCCGCGAGGTGCTGGACCGCTGCGGGCCGCGCGGCACCGGGGAGTACCTGCCGGCCCTGTGGGACCTGGAGCGGGACCGCGCCGCCCGCCTCGGCTACCGGCCCGCACCGGCGGGCGGGGTGCTGCTGGTGTCCGGCCCGCTGCTGCAGGGGCTGGGGCTGGGCTTCGACGTCGTCGTCCACCTGCGGGTCGGCCCGGCGGCCCGACGCCGCCGCGTCCCGGCCGACCGGGCGTGGGAGCTGCCCGCCTTCGACCGCTACGACGACGAGGTGGACCCCACCGCCCTGGCCGACGCCGTGGTGCTCGCCGACCACCCCGACCGTCCCGCGCTGGTGCTCGCAGGGCGCTTCAGCTGAACTCGCCGGCCACCCAGCGGTCGATGATGTGCCGCGCGATCGACACCGACGGCGGGAGCGCCTGCGGGCCGGTGCCCGAGCGCAGCTCGTCGCGGCTGAACCAGCGGGCCTCCTCGATCTCGTCGTGGTCGATGCGCAGCTCGAGGTCGGTGGCGCGGGCGACGTAGCCGAGCATCAGCGACTGCGGGAACGGCCAGGGCTGGCTGGACACGTACCGGACGTCGGTGACGTCGATCCCGACCTCCTCGGCGACCTCGCGGACCACCGCGGCCTCGGCGGACTCCCCGGGCTCGACGAACCCGGCGAGGATCGAGAACCGGCCGGGCGGCCACACCGCCTGGCGGCCCAGCACGCAGCGGTCACCGCCGTCGTGGACCAGCATGATCACCGCCGGGTCGGTGCGCGGGAAGACCTCCCGGCCGCTCTCCGGGTCGCGCTGCACCCAGCCGGCCTTCTCGATGGTGGTGGGCGCCCCGGTGAGCGGGGAGAAGCGGTTGCGCTCGTGCCACTCCACGATGCCGATCGCCTGGGACAGCAGCCCGGCGTCCAGGTCGCCCAGCTCGGCGCCGACCTCGCGGAGCCCGGCCCAGGAGTCGACCGGCCGACCGCCGACGGTCAGCGAGCGGGGTGCCCGCACCGCCGCGTAGGGCACGCCGTCGGCCTCGCCGAGGTAGATGGCGCCCTCGGGCAGCGCGGGCTGCTCGTCGTACAGCAGCGCGGGACCCGACGGCCCCTCCTGCACCGGGACGGCGCGGGCGTCGTCGACCCGGAGCACCCGGACCGGCCGCCCCTGCGCCGGGTCGGGCAGCGCCCGGGCCAGGTGACCGCGGTCGTGGGCGGTGCGGGAGAGCAGCGGGACGTCGGTGACCGCGCCGGCCTGCCGGTCCTCGGGCCACCCGGCGCGGTCGGGCGGCGGCGGGTTGTCGGCCGGGGTGCTGCCGCCGGGCGGGACGCTCACTGCTCGTCGACCGCCGGCGCGGAGACCTCGACCGGGCCGAGGGCGCGCAGCTGGTCGGCGGCCTCGCCGGCGTCGCCGACGACCACCGCGGTCAGCCCGGCCGGCGACAGCCACCGCCGGGACGCCTCGGTGACCTCGTCGATGCCCACCGTGGCCAGCGCCCGCTGGTGGTCGGCCAGCCACTCGGCCGACAGCCCGGCGCCGAACAGCGCCGACAGCGTGCTGGCCAGGCCGGCGTGGGTCGCCGTCCCGAGCGCCAGGGTGCCCAGCAGGTACCGGCGGGCGGACTCGAGCTCGGCCTCGGACACCGGGGTCAGCGCCATCCGGCCCAGCTCGTACCAGGTCTCCAGCAGCGCCGGCCCGGTGACGGCGGTGGCGACGTCGGCGTCCACGGTGAACGACGAGCCCGCCATCAGGTGCTCGACCCCGCTGCGCGGGCTGTAGGTGTAGCCGCGCCGCTCGCGGATGTTCTCCACCAGCCGGGAGGAGAAGTAGCCGCCGAAGACCATGCTGGCCAGCCGGACGGCGGGCAGCTGCGGGTCGGTGCGGCCCGGCGCGGGCCCGCCGAGGCGGACGTTGGACTGCACGGCACCGGGGCGGTGGACCAGCTGCAGCGGGCCGGGGCCGACCTCGGGCACGGGACCGGCGGCGACCGCCCGGCCCTCCGCCACCCAGCCGGCCAGCGCGGTGCCGACGGCGTCGGCCGCGGCGGCCGGGTCGACCTCGCCGACCAGGACCAGCGTGCTGCCCGCGGGGAGCACCCGGTCGCGGTGCAGCCGGCGCAGCGCGGCGGGCGTGACCGAGGCGACCAGGTCGGCCGAGGGCAGCTGCTGGGCGTAGGGGTGGTCGCCGTAGCGGCGGGCGGCCAGGGCGCTGCGGGCGATGACGCCGGGCTGCGACCGGGCGATGCGGATCCGCTCGACCACCCGGGCGCGCTCGGCGTCCACCGGGCGGGACGGGTAGGTCGCCGCGGTGAGCAGCTCGGCGAGCACCCCGAGCACCGGCGCGAGCCCGTCGGGCAGCATCGTGGTGGAGAACAGCATCCGGTCGGCGTCGGCGGACACCGACAGCTCCCCGCCGTGCGCCTGCAGCAGCTGCGCGATCTCCAGCTGGTCGTGCCGCGCGGTGCCGAGCAGGACGGCGCCGGTGAGCACGCTGGTGCGCGCGGCGTGGGTGGCCGCCTGGCGGGGTGCGGAGGCGGCGAAGGGCACCCGCAGGCGCAGCTCGACCAGCGGCACCCCCGGGCGGGGCACGACGACCAGCCGCAGCCCGTTGGGCAGCGTCGTCTCGTGCACCTCGGGGACCGGCGTGGGCCGCGGCTCGCCCAGCGGCGGGACCAGGGACAGGTCGAGGACGGGCGCACTCATCGGGACTGGCCTCCGGTCGCGCGCAGTTCCAGGATCGCGGCGGTGTCCGGCGAGAGCCCGCGGGCCGCTGCCTGCACCTGGTCGGGGGTCACGGCGGCCAGCCGGGCGGCCAGCTCGCCGGCGAGCTCGGCCCGGCCGTGGACGAGCTCGGCGGAGGCGAACCCCAGCGTGCGGCCGAGCACGGAGTCGGCCTGCTGCAGCAGCTGCGCCTCGGTGCGCGCGGTCACCCGGGCCAGCTCGTCGGCGGGGACGCCGTCGGTGGCGACCTTCTCGACCTCCTCGTGCACCGCCGCCAGCACCCGGTCCACCGGGACGTCGGCGGGGTGGTGCACCTGGCTGACCAGCAGGGTGGCGTCGCGGACGTCGAACGGGTCGCCGAACAGCCCGAGGTAGCTGCTCTGCGCGACGGCCAGCTGGTCGGTGTGCAGCAGCCGCCGCTCCAGCCGGGAGGCGTCGCCCTCGCTGAGCAGCTCGGCGAGCAGCACGGTGCCCAGGTAGGTGTCCAGGTCACCGACCGGGTCGGGCACCCGCCAGCCGATGGCCACCGCCGGGGCCGGCGCGAGGGCGTCCTCGACGACGCCGCGGCGCACCGTGGTCGGCGAGGGCTCCCCCACCACGGGGGCGGGCGGCGCGGGGCGGGCGGCCACCGGGTCGAACCAGCGGCGGACCAGCGTCTCGGTCTCGGCGACGTCCAGGTCGCCGCCGATGCAGAGCACCGCGTTGCTCGGCGCGTAGTAGCGGTGGAAGAAGTCCAGCGCGTCGTCGACCGTGGAGGACTCGAGGTCGACGAAGGAGCCGTAGCCGTCGTGGGTGTTGGCGAAGCTCTCGAACGCGATCTCGGGCAGCTGCAACCAGGGGAAGGCGCCGTAGGGCCGGTTGAGCACGTTGACCCGGATCTCCTCCTTCACCACGTCGATCTGGTTGCGGAGGTTCTCCTCGGTGATCGCCGGGGCGGCCATCCGGTCGGCCTCGAGGAAGACCGCCCGCTCCAGCGCCTCGGAGGGCAGCGCCTGGAAGTAGTTCGTGTAGTCCTGGTGGGTCGACCCGTTGAAGGTGCCGCCCGCGGCCTGCACCAGCCGGGCGTGCTCCATCTTCGGCACGTGGGCCGAGCCCTGGAACATCATGTGCTCGAACAGGTGCGCGAACCCGGTGCGACCCGGCGGTTCCGACCGCATGCCGACGTCGTAGAAGACGCTCACGGCGACGACAGGGACACTCCGGTCCGGCGCGAGCACGACCCGCAGCCCGTTGTCGAGCGTGAACCGCTCCACCGGGTGCCGCAGGGTCAGGTCGGCCCCAGCTGCTGTCACGTTCCCGACCCTAACCGCGCCCGCCGACACGCCGGTGGCCGGTTCCCCCGCGAGGGTGGCCGACGTGCGTCACAGCACGTCGACGTCGCCCAGCACCCGGTCGATGACGCCGTAGAGCTCGGCGTGCGTGTTGGGGATGGACAGGTACAGCAGCGCGGGCTCCGGCCGGCCGACGTCGATCAGCAGCAGCGCCGCCCGCTCGCCGGACGCCTCGTACCCGGCGACGTCCCAGCGCAGGTCGAACTCGTAGAGCCAGGCCGACGCCCCGTCCACGGTGACCGCCTCGTCGCGGCGGACCTCCAGCTCGTTGGGCCCCGGGTAGTACAGCTGGCGCACCGACCCGGCCACCGCGGTGACCGTCGGCTGCAGCGTGCCGGTGCCCGCGTAGCCGTACTCGGGCACCAGCGGCCCGGAGGTGCACTGGGCGATGAAGACGTCGAAGCCGCCCGGCAGGTCCTCCTGGGTGACGAAGTACTGCCCGGCGGTCTCGGTGGTCTCGTCCTGGAACGGGCGGTCCCACTCCAGCCAGCCGTCGCCCAGGAACGGGTAGGAGATGCCGGCGGCCTCGTCGATGATCCGCACCGTGCCCGGCGGGAAGGTGTTGCCCGGGCGGCTCGTCGGGGCGGCCACCGGGGCCGGGTCGTCCCGGTCCGGCTCCCCGCCGGACAGCGCCACCCCGACGAGCACGAGCAGCAGGACGACGGCCGCCGCTCCCAGCCCCAGCAGCAGCGGACGGCGGGACCGCAGCGGGCGGGCGCGCGGCGCGTCGGGGGTGCCCCAGGACTCCCACGCCGGCGGGGGCCCACCGGCGCCCGGCGGCGGCTCGAACGGCCGGCCGACGTCGACGCCCGGGCCGGCGGGGGTGGTGACGTCGGACCAGCTGAGGCCGTTCCACCAGCGCACCGTGCCGGGGGCGCCGTCCGGGTCGGGGTACCACCCGGGGGCCGGCGCCCGCTGCCCGCTGCCGACGTCGCTCACCCGGCCAGCCTAGGGCCGGTCAGTACCCGCGGTCGGCGGTGGCGGCCCACCACGACCGGAGGTCGGACAGCCCGGGCTCGCCGCCGCCGCGCAGCTCCACCACCGAGCGGCTGCCGACGTCGGGCCAGGTCCAGCTGAGCACCGCGTCGCCGTCGTCGTCGACCCAGCACGCCAGCCGGCCGACCTCCACCTCGTCGCCGTCCGGGTCGAGGTCGGTCACCGCGACCCAGCCCTGCCCGTCGTCGCCGGACCCGCAGCCGTAGACGTCGTCCAGCGGCGCCAGGTCCTGCGCGGAGACGTCCGCGGCGAAGGCGTCGCCCGCCCCGGTCCCGGCCGCGACGGCGTACCTGCCGCTGGTGGGCCCCTCGCCGTCCTGGGTCGGGCCGCAGCGCAGCTCCCGCAGCACGTCACCGGCCGGGTCCGCGGTGTCGCAGCTGCCGGCGTCGACGTCGCTGGGCAGCGTGAAGGCCAGCAGCCGGCCCGCCGCGTCCCGGACCTGGTCACCGGCGCGGTCGGCCCGGCGGTCGGTGACCAGGAGCAGCACGCCGAGGGCGATGACTACCAGCACCGGGACGGCGGCGACCGCGAGGAGCGAGCCGACGCCGTACCGGGGCCCCGGGCGGTCCCCCGCCGGGTCGGCCGGGACGCCTGCGGGCGGTCCGGCGGCGACCGGGGCGGACCAGCCCGCGGCCGGGACCGCGGCACCGCCGGCCACCGGGCCGACCGTCGCCGGTGCACCGACCGCGGTGGGCGCGGAGGGCACCAGCGCCCGCGGCCGGGTGACCGACCGCCCGTCGCCGTCGCCGGGCGGGAGCGGCCCCTGCACGGTCGGCACCGCGTCGGGGTGCTCGACCGGGCGGGGCACCTCGACGCCGTCCGCGGCCAGGGCGGCACGCGCCGCGGCGGCCAGCGCCCCGGCGGAGCCCCAGCGCTGCTCGCGGTCCTTGGCCAGCCCGCGGAGCACCACGTCGTCCAGCTGCCGGGGAAGGCCCGCGCGCAGCGACGAGGGCGCGGCGGGCGGCTCGTACAGGTGGGCGTGCATGAGGCCGGCGGGATCCGGGGCGGCGAAGGGCCGCTGCCCGGTGAGCAGCTCGAACAGCACGCAGGCCAGCGAGTAGACGTCGGCCCGGCCGTCCGGGGGCGGTCCGCCGAACCGCTCGGGGGCCATGTACTCGGTGCTGCCGACCGCGAGGCCGGTGCCGGTCAGCGGCGGTCCGGCGCCCGGGTCGGCCGTCCGGGCGATGCCGAAGTCGACCAGGTAGGCGAAGTCCTCCCCGGCGGCCGCGTCGGCCAGGTCGACGCCGTCCCCGCGACCGACCAGCAGCACGTTGGAGGGCTTGACGTCCCGGTGCACCAGGCCGTCGGCGTGCGCGGCGTCCAGGGCGCGGGCCACCTGGCCGACCAGGTCGACCGCCCGGGCCGGGTCCAGCGGGCCGGACCGGCCGAGCAGGGACGCCAGGTCCTCGCCCTCGACCAGCCGCATGTCCAGGAAGAGCCGGCCGTCGATCTCGCCGAAGCGGTGGATGGGGATGACGTGCGGCTCGTGCAGCCGCGCGGCGATCCGCGCCTCGCGCCGGAACCGCTCGCGGTAGCCCTCGTCCTGCGCCCACTGCGGGTGCAGCACCTTGAGGGCGACGTCCCGCTCGTGCGCGGCGTCGTGGGCGCGGAGCACCCGGCCCATCCCGCCGGTGCCCAGCACCCCCAGCACGCGGTAGTCGCCGAACTGCTCCCCCGCCGGCTCCGTGTCGTCCACTCCCACCGCCTGCTCGCCGTCCGCCGGGTTCAGCGTGCCGGGAAGGGCACGGCGGCCAGGTCCCGCCACAGGTGGGCGGTCGCCTCGGCGCAGCGGTACAGCATCGGCAGCAGCACCCGCTCGTCCGGCGAGTGGATCCGGTCGGTGGGCAGGCCCGCGCCGAGGAACAGCAGCGGGGCACCCAGGACGTCGGCCAGGTCCGCCTCGGGGCCGCTCCCGCCCTCGCGGGTGAAGAGCACCCGGTCCGGCGTGGTGTCGAAGGCCCGGGCGATCGAGCCGAGCAGGACGTCCATCGCCGGGTGGTCGAGGTCGCTGGCGCACGGCGAGACGCCGCCGGCCGGCACGTGCACGTCGGCCTCGATGCCCTCGGGGAGGTGCGCCGCCACCCAGGCCCGCACCTGGTCGCCGAGGTCGGCGGGGACCTGGTCGGCGACCAGGCGGAAGGTGATCTTGGCGTGCGCCTCGGCGGGCACGATCGTCTTGTGGCCCGGGCCGCTGTAGCCGCCCCACATGCCGTTGACCTCGGCGGTCGGCCGGGCACCGACCCGCTCCAGGGTGCTGTAGCCGGTCTCGCCGGTGGCGACCCGGGAGGCGGCCGGGCCGGCCAGCCACGCCGCCTCGTCGAAGGGGACCCGGCCCATCAGGTCGCGCTCGCGGTCGGTCAGCGGGCGCACCCGGTCGTAGAAGCCGGGCAGCGTCACCCGGCCCTCGGCGTCGTGCAGGCCGGCCAGCAGCGTGGCCAGGGCGTGCAGCGGGTTGGGCACCGCGCCGCCGAAGGAGCCCGAGTGCAGGTCGACCGCCGGGCCGCGCAGGGTGATCTCGGCGTCGGCCAGGCCGCGCATCGCCGTCACGACGCTGGGGGTGTCCGGGGCGGCCATGCCGGTGTCGCTGACCACGACGACGTCGCAGCGCAGCCGGTCGGCCTGCGCGGTGAGCAGGTCGGCGAAGTGCGGTGAGCCGGACTCCTCCTCGCCCTCGACCAGCAGCTTCACCGTGACCGCCGGGGTGTCCCGGCCGGTGGCGGCCAGGTGCGCGCGGATCGCGAGCAGGTGGAAGGCGATGTTGCCCTTGTCGTCGCAGGCGCCGCGGGCGTGCAGCTCCGGGCCGTCAGGGCCCTCGACCAGCGTCGGCTCGAAGGCCGGGTGCGTCCACAGTTCCGGCGGGTCGACCGGCTGCACGTCGTGGTGGCCGTAGACCAGCGCCGTCGGGGCGCCCGCGTCGGCCGACGGCCACTCGGCGAACACCGCGGGGGCGCCGGGGGTCGGCCAGACCTCCACGGTCGGGAAGCCGACGCGGCGCAGCGCCGCGGCCAGCCACTCGGCGCTGGCCGCGACGTCGTCGGCGTGCGCCGGGTCGGCGGAGATCGACGGGATCCGGAGCCAGGCGTCCAGGTCGGCGTGCAGGTCGTCGAGGTGGGCGTGGACGAAGTCGCGTTCGGCGCTGCTGCTCACGCCCGGGACGGTAGCCGAGGCGCGCCCGGGGCCCCGGCGCGTCCGGCGGTGCCGGGACGTCCCGCCGGGCGCGGGCTAGGTTGCCTGCATGGCCGTGGGGATGCTGCAGGTGGACGTCGGCGACCTGACGTTCGACGTCCGGACCGACGGCCCGGTGGACGGGCCGCCGGTGCTGCTGCTGCACGGGTTCCCGGAGACCTCGCTGAGCTGGTCGGCGGTGACCCCGCTGCTCGCCGGGGCCGGGCTGCGCACCTACGCCCCCGACCAGCTTGGCTACTCCCCCGGCGCCCGGCCCGACGAGGTCGACGCCTACGCGCTGGCCAACCTGGTGCAGGTGACCGCGGACCTGATGACCGCGCTCGACGTCCCGGTCGCCGACGTGGTCGGGCACGACTGGGGCGCCAACGTGGCGTGGGGGCTGGCCGGCTGGCACCCCGACCGGGTGCGCACGCTGACCGCGGTGTCGGTCCCGCACCCGACCGCCTACACGATGGCCTTCCGAGCCGACCCCGAGCAGAAGGAGCGGTCGGCCTACATCAAGCTGTTCTGGCAGGCCGGCAAGGCCGAGGAGGTGCTGCTCGAGGACGGCGCGCGGCGGCTGCGCCGGATGCTCGAGGCGCCGGGGGTGCCGGCCGAGGCGGTCGACGTCTACGTCGAGCAGCTGTCCGCGCCGGGCGCGCTCACCGCGGCGCTGAACTGGTACCGGGCGATGAGCTCGTCGACGCCGGTCGACCCGGTGGACGTGCCGACGACGTACGTGTGGAGCGACCAGGACGTCGCCGTCGGTCGGACCGCCGCCGAGGCGTGCGCCGACCAGGTGACCGGCGACTACCGGTTCGTCGAGCTGCCGGGCGTCACCCACTGGGTGCCGGAGCAGGCGCCGGAGGAGCTCGCCCGGGCGGTGCTGGACCGGATCGCCCGCGGCCCGCTGCTGCACCCGGCCGCCGGGATGCACGCCCCGCCGAGCTGACACCCCTCCGCCGGGGCGGGCTGCTCAGCCCAGGTCGAGCTTCATGCCGACGTGGCCGGCCCGGAAGCCGAGCGACTCGTAGAACCGGTGGGCGTCGGGCCCGGGTCACGTCGGTGGTCAGCTGCACGAGGACGCAGCCCCGGGCCCGCGCCTGCTCGACCGCCCAGCCGACGAGCTCCCGGCCCAGGCCGCTCCCCCGGTGCGACGACGCGACCCGCACCGCCTCCAGCTGCGCCCGCTCGCCACCGCGCCGGACCAGGTGCGGCAGGAAGGTCAGCTGCACGGTCGCGACCACCGCGCCCTCGGACTCCACCACCACCAGCCGGGTGCGCGGGTCGGCGCTGATCGCCGCGAACGCGCGCAGGTACCCGGCGGCCAGCGGCTCGCCGGGGTCCTCGCGGGTGGCTCCCAGCTCGTCGTCGGCGTAGAGCGCGACGATCGCCGGCAGGTCGCGCTCCTCGGCGTCCCGGACGGCGATCACCGGCCGGTCCCGGTGACCAGGGCGAGCAGGCCGGCCTCGTCGAGCAGGTCGACCGGGCGGAGGGTGACCCCGGCGGCGACGTGGTGGAACCCGGCGCTGACCCGCTCCACCGGCACGCCGCTCAGCCGCGACCAGCCGAGCCGGTAGGCCGCCAGCTGGACCGCGGCGGCGGTGAGCTCGGCGGCCCCGGGCACCGGTCCGGTCTTCCAGTCGATGACCTCGTAGCCGCCGTCGGGGGTGGAGTAGACGGCGTCGATCCGCCCGCGCAGGGTCAGCGGGCCCAGCGGTGTCTCGAACGGCGCCTCGACGTCCACCGGCTGCCGGTCGGCCCACTCGCCGGCGAGGAACGCCTGCTGCAGCGCGGCCAGCGCCTCGTCCGGTGCCGCGGCGGCGTCGCCGCTGCCGGGCAGCTCGTCGAGGTCGATCAGCCGCGAGGTGCCGAAGCGCTCCTCCAGCCAGGCGTGGAAGGCGGTGCCGCGCCGGGCCAGCGGCGCTGGTGCCGCGGGCATCGGCCGCCGCAGCCGGCGGGCCAGCTCGTCGGGGTCGCGGCGCAGCGCCACCAGCGCCGAGACCGACAGGTGCGCGGGCAGCGGCACCTCGACGACGCCGCGCGCGTGCTCGGCGCGCTCGCGGAGCAGCAGGTCGGCGTCGCGGAGCCAGTCGGCGACCAGCGGGTCGTCCTCGGCACCCAGCGCCCGCTCGGTCAGCGGGTGCGGCTCGGTGGCGGCGACCAGCTCGGCGGCGGCGCTCAGCGCCCGGCGGCGGCCGGACGACAGCGGGTCGGTCGGCCAGCTGCCCACCGGCCACTCGGCCAGCGCCGGGTTCTCCGCGTCGTCCGGGGGCGGGTCGGCCCAGGCGTCGACCACCCCGCCGCCGCCCTCGCAGGCCTCCTTCACGGCGAGCAGCAGGGACGACGGCCCGCACACGGTCTTGCCGTCGCGCCACCAGCTGCCCGAGCACAGCAGCAGGTGCCGGGCCCGGGTGACGGCGACGTAGCCGAGCCGGACCTCCTCGGCCAGGCCGAACTCCTTCCACTCCGCGACGTAGTCCTCCAGCGCGTCCCGGACCGCGGCCTGGTCGCCGGAGCCGGGCACCGGCAGGTGCAGCCGGGGCAGCTCGGCCCGGTCGGTGGCGCGCAGGTCGACGGGGACCGCGCCCGGGTCGCGGATCCAGGAGTCCGAGGCGTCGCCCTTCGCCGGGAACTGGCCCACGGTCATCCCCGGCACGGCGACGACGTCCCACTCCAGCCCCTTGGCGGAGTGCCCGGTGAGCAGCTGCACCGCCTCGGGGTTGACCGCGACCTCGCCCGGCTCCAGGCCCCGCTCGCGGACCTCGGCGTCGGCGAGGTAGCCGAGGAACGCCGGCAGGGACGGCAGCTCGGCCAGCTCGGAGAACTCGGCGGCCACCTCGTGCAGCGCGTCGAGGTGGGCGCGCGCCCCGCCGGGGGTCACGTCGGGGTGGCTGGCCAGCTCGGTCTCCAGGCCCAGGGTGCGCACGACCTCGTCGACGAGGTCCGGCAGCGGCTCGCCGAGCCGCGCGCGGAGCGCGGACAGCTCGTTGGCCAGCCGGCGCAGCCGGCGGTGCCCCGCGCCGGAGTACGCCTCCGGCCGGCCGAGGTCGTCGAGGGCCTCGATGATGCTGCCCCGCTCCCGCGGCGGCGCCGGGGCGGCCGAGGCGGCGCCGGTGTCGGGGGTGGGGGTGGTGTCGGTGGCCCGCTCGCGGACCAGCGCCCGGGACCGGGACTCCAGCGCGGCGAGGTCCCGCGGCCCGATCCGCCACCGCGCCCCGGTGAGCAGCCGGCCCAGCGCGTCCCCGGCGGCCGGGTCGACCAGCACCCGCAGGGTGGCGACGACGTCGGAGACCTCGGGGACGTCCAGCAGGCCGCCGAGGCCGACGACCTCCACCGGCAGGCCGCGGGCCCGGAGCGCCGCGGCGATGCCGGGCAGCTGCGCGCGCCGGCGGGCCAGCACCGCGACGGTCGGCCGGTGCGGGGTCGTGCGGCCCCACTCGGCGGCCAGCCGGTCGGCCAGGGCCTCGGTCTCCTCGTCGACGGTCGTGTACAGCCCGACGTGCACCGCTCCCTGCCCGGCGACCGGCGAGGGGGTGAGGTCGGGCAGCGGCACCGCGGGCTCGGGCAGCATCGCCGACACGGCGTTGGCGATGCCGAGCACCGCCCGGTCGTTGCGCCAGCTGGTGGACAGCGTCAGCCGTTCGGCCGGCCGGCCGGGCGTGCCCGGGAAGGTCCGGTCGAAGCGCTCGATGGTGCCGGCCGAGGCGCCGCGCCAGCCGTAGATGGACTGCCGCGGGTCGCCGACGGCGAGCACCGGGTGCCCGCCGGGGCCGCCGAACAACGCCTCGAGCATGCGCAGCTGACCGACGCTGGTGTCCTGGTACTCGTCGAGCAGCACCACCCGCCACCGGGCCCGTTCCCGGCGCCCCACCTCGGCGGAGGTGACCGCGACCCGCGCGGCGAAGGCGACCTGGTCGGCGTAGTCGATCGCCCCGGCCGCCCGCTTGCGGGCCTCGAAGGCCTCCACCATCGGCAGCAGCGCCACCCGGGCGCGCTGCCGGACGAGCACCTTGAGCACCTCGGCGTAGGGGCCCTTCTTCTTGCCGGCGTCGGCGTAGCCGCGCAGCTGGGACTCGAAGCGCGCCGTCCACGCGCGCAGCGCGGCCGGGGTGACGTCGTGCTCGCCGAGCTCGGCGGCGAGCTGCAGGACGTCCTCGGTGGTGGTGACCAGGCCCAGCGCGACGTCGCTCATGTCGCCGGTGTGGCCGGCGACCGCGGTGGCCGCCTGCCCCCAGCACATCGCCGGGCCGAGCACCCCGGAGCCGGGCTCCACGCCGATCCGGAGCCCGTGCTCGGCGACGATGCTGGCCGCGTACCCGTGGTAGGTGGCGACGGTGGGCGCGGCGGCGGCCAGCCGTTCGCGCAGCACCGGGTCGGTGTCCGGGTGGGCCGCCAGGGCGCCCAGCCGCAGCCGCACCCGGGCGTTGAGCTCGCTGGCGGCCTTGCGGGTGAAGGTGAGCCCCAGCACCGCCTCGGGGGCGACGAGCTGGTTGGCGACCAGCCAGGCGACCCGGGCGGCCATCGTCTCGGTCTTGCCCGAGCCGGCGCCGGCGACGACCACCAGCGGCCGGTCGACCGCCGCCGACACCACCCCGGCCTGCTCCTCGGACGGGGCGTGGCCCAGGCCGCACCGCTCCGCGACCTCGGCCGGGCTCAGCAGCCGCGGCAGCTCGGGGGCGACGACCGGGACCAGGCCGGGCAGGTCGAAGCTCAGTTGTTCGTCGGAGGCGGAGGCCCGCGGCGTCACCGGGTCACCTGCCGGCCGGACTCCTGCATCGGGCAGCTCTTCCGGAACGAGCAGCGGTCGCAGTCGGTGTCGGTCCGGGCGGCGAACGCGGCCCCGCCCATGCCCTCCCCGACGGCGGCGATCAGCTCACCTGCCCACGTCTCCCGCGGGTCGACGTCCGGGGGCAGGGGCTGCTGGGTGTGCTCCTTGGCCGCCTTCTGCGCGCCGCCGACCTGGAGCAGCGCGGCGCCGCCGGTCGCCCGGCCGTGGTCGGCGAAGGCGCCCTCGGTGACCGCGAGCTGGTAGGCGGCGAGCTGCCCGTGCTCCTCGACGGTGCGCGGCGCGGTCCTGCCGGTCTTGAGGTCGACGACCACCAGCCGGCCCTGCCCGTCTCGCTCGAGCCGGTCGACCTGCCCCCGGAGCCGGGCCCGGCCGACGACGACGTCGAAGTCCTCCTCCGCGGCGACCAGCTCGCGGTCGGCCCGGGCGTGCCAGGCCAGGAACTTGGTGAGCATCTCCTGCGCGCGGTCGCGCTGGCGCTGGTCGAACCAGCCGGGCCCCAGGTCCAGCCCGTCCAGCTCGGCGTCGAGCACCGCCGGGGCGTCGGCCGGGGCGAGCCCCTCGGCCACCTGCTGGGCGACGTCGTGCACCGCGGACCCCACCGTGCGGGTGGCCTCCGGGGCGGCCTCGGCCCCGACCGCGCCGAGCACCCAGCGCAGCGGGCAGCGCTGGAAGGTGTCGATGGCCGACGGGCGGACCGGCACGACCTCGGCCGGGTCGACCAGCGGTGCGTCGTCGGACAGCGGGGCCAGCCCCCACCAGCCGGCCGGGTCGGCCCCGGGCACCCGCTCGGCGGCCAGCCGGCGGAGCACGGCCGCGGCGCTGGACCGGCGGGCGGCCGGCGTGTGCGGGTCGGTGAGGTGCCGGCGGAGCTCGGCCACCAGCGCGGGCAGCGTGAGCTGGCGGGGCAGCGGGGTGTGCGGCCGGACGCCGTCGCCCTCGGCCGGCGGAGCGGCCACCAGGTCGAGGAAGCGGGAGGCGGTGGCTCCGGCATCGCCGCCCTCCAGCGCGCCGTCGACCGCGGTGACCAGCAGCCGCCGGCGGGCGCGGGTGCAGGCGACGTAGAAGAGCCGGCGCTCCTCGGCGAGCGCCAGGGTGCGCCGGTCCAGGGTCGCCGGGTCGGTGCCCCCGGCGGCGTCCACCAGGTCCTCGGCGCCCAGCAGGCTGGCCCGGCTGCGCAGGTCCGGCCAGACCCCCTCCTGCACCCCGGCGACGCAGACCAGGTCCCACTCCAGGCCCTTCGCCGCGTGCGCGGTGAGCAGCCGGACGGTCTCCCCGGCCGGTGCCCGCGCAGCGCCGCTGTCGCCGGGCAGGCTCTGCGCGCCGAGGTGGTCGACGAAGGCCGCGACGGTGGCGTGCGGCAGCCGGTCGACGAAGCCGGCGGCGGCGTCGAACAACGAGACGACCGCGTCGAGGTCGCGGTCGGCGACCGCACCGGTGGGCCCGCCGGCCGCGCTGGCCCGCGCCCACCTCGTGGACAGCCCGCTGGCCTGCCACATCGCCCACAGCACGTCTTCGGCGCTGCCGTCGGTGGCCAGCGCCAGCCGGCCGGCGGACAGCACCCGGGCCACCCGGGCGGCGGGCCGGGCCAGGTGCTCGGGCAGGGCGTCGAGCAGCGTCGCGTCGGCGAGCACGGTGGCCAGCGGGGCCCCCCGGACGGCGGGGTCCTCCCCGCGCTGGGCCATCGCCCGGCGGACCGCCCGCCGCAGCCGGCGCAGGTCGAGCACGGTCGCGCCGCCGAGCGGGGAGGCCAGCAGCGCCTCGGCCGCCGGCTCGTCCAGCCCTGCCTCGGTCTCCGCCGCGGCGGGGTCGGGCAGGACCTCGCCGGAGTCGATCCCGGCCTGCGCGGCGGCGGTGCGGTGCGGCGGCAGCAGCGCACCGAGCGCGGCCAGCAGCGGCTGCACGGCGGGCTGGCCGGCCAGCGCGACGTCGTCCGCGGACACCGCGACCGGCACCCCGGCCTGGGTGAGGGCGCGGCGCACCGGCCCCAGCCCGGACGTCGCCGAGCGCACCACCACCGCCATCTGCGACCACGGCACCCCCTCGAGGAGGTGCGCCCGGCGCATCGTGTCGGCGACGAAGGCGGCCTCCATCGACGGCGAGTCGAAGACGTGCACCTCGGCCGATCCCGGGTCGACGCCCTCCCCCGGCACGAGCCGGCGGTGCTCCCACGGGCCCGGGAGCCCCTCGGCCACCCGCCGGCTGACGGTCAGCAGCTCGGTGCCGGAGCGGCGGCAGACGCCCAGCGACAGCCGGTCGGCGGGCCGGCCGTCGCGGTGCCGGAAGCGGGTGGGGAACTCGACGATGCCGCGCGGCTCGGCGCCGCGGAAGGCGTAGATCGCCTGGTCCGGGTCGCCCACGACGACCAGGTCGCCACCGCCGCCGGCCAGCAGCTCGACCAGCTCCACCTGGGCCGGGTCGGTGTCCTGGTACTCGTCGACGAACAGCCAGCCGGCCCGCTCCCGCTCGCCCAGCAGCAGCTCGTGGTCGGCCCGCAGCTCGTCGATCGCGGTGCGCACCAGCTCGGCCGGGTCGTAGCCGCTGGCGCCGCCGCGGGCGACCGTCGCGAACCAGGAGACGTCCTGGTACTGGCGGAGGAAGTCGGCGGCCGCGACCCAGTGCGGCAGGTCCCGCTCCCGGCCCCAGGCGGCGAGCCGGCGCGCGTCGATGCCCCGTTCGGTGGCCCGCAGCAGCAGGTCGCGCAGCTCGTCGCGGAACCCCGGCATCGCCAGCGCGTCGGCGAGCTCGTCGGGCCAGCGGACGACGCCCTCCTCGTCGGCGTCGCCGCGCAGCAGCTCGGCCACGACGGCGTCCTGCTCGGCCGAGGTGAGCAGCCGCGGCGCGGGCTCCCCGCGCAGCACGGCGGCCCGGCGCAGCACGCCGAACGCGTAGGAGTGGAAGGTGCGGGCCACCGGCTCCCTGATGGTGCGCCCCACGCGGGCGGTGATCCGGGTCCGCAGCTCGGCGGCGGCCTTGCGGCTGAAGGTGAGCACCAGCAGCCGCTCGGGGTCCCACCCGGCCTCGATCCGGGACGCCACCGCCTCCACGATCGTGGTGGTCTTGCCGGTGCCCGGGCCGGCCAGCACCAGCAGCGGCCCGGCGCGGTGGTCGACCACGGCCTGCTGCGTCGGGTCCAGCCGCGGCCGGACGAACGGCGTGACCTCCGGCTGGACGAGCCGGTACACCGGTGCCTGCTGGGCCGCCGCCGCGACCGCCGTCTCCCCCCGCACCCGTCGATGACACCACGCCGGTACGACAGTCCCGCGATCCCGTCCCGGACCGCGCACGGCGGCGCGGACGGGGCGTGGTCAGCAGTCCTCGTCGGGCCAGCCGACCGCGCGGAGGTCGACCCGCGCTCCCTGCAGCGGCACGCCCTCGCCCGCCAGCAGCTCCAGCTGCCGCACCCGGACCGGTTCGGCGGCGGTGCCGTCCGCTCGGACGACCCGGTACCAGGGCACCGCGGCCCCACCGCCGCCGGACAGCGCGCGGGCGACCCGCCGGGGTCCCACCCCGACGAGCCGCCCGATCGCGCCGTAGGTGCTCACCCGGCCCGGCGGGATGGCCTCGACCGCGTCGAGGACCGCCTCGTCGACGTCCTCCGCGGTCCGGTCCGCCGGGCCGGGTGGGTGCACCTCGGGGTCCTCCCCTGCGCTCAGCCCTGGTACTCGCTGTTGGCCGAGGTCCACCACTCGTACAGCGTGCTGACGTCGGCCTGCGTGGTGCCCGGGGCCCGGATCAGGCCCTCGGTCAGGAACTCGTCGTCGGTCCAGGCCACCACCACGTAGCCGCCGTCGAGGACCTGGCAGGCGACCTGCCCACCCGGCGTCCCGTCGGAGTAGGTCCACGGGCCGTACCCGGTCGACGTCGAGCAGTCGGTCTCGCCGGTGAACTCGACGAGCGCCTCGGTGGTGACGTCGTTGAGGAACACCGCGTCGAGGGTTGCGACGTCCGGGTACAGGTAGAAGGTCGCGTCGGACGGGCCGGGCTGGGTCTGCGCGGCACCGCAGCTGGCGGCGGCGATGTCGCCGTCCCCGGCGAGCTCCTCCGGGGTGCAGTCGACGAAGTCGGCCGGCAGCTGGGCGAGGAAGCCCGCCGGGTCGGCGCCGGCGGTGGTCGGCGCCGAGGAGAAGCCGCCGGTCGACGAGCTGGAGGTGCTCGGGGCAGGGGCGGACGTCGTCGGGGACGACGACGTGGTGGTGGTCCCGGAGACGTCCGCGCGGTTGTCGTCGTCGTCGCCACCGGCCAGGAAGACGGCCAGGACGATGCCGGCCACGACGAGCACGGTCGCCGCGACGGCCGTGATGATCATGGTGCGCTTCTTGTCACCACCGTCCCCGCCCGCGGCGCTCGACCCGCCGGGCCCGCCCCAGCCGGGACCACCCGGACCGGCCGGCCCACCGGGTCCGCCGGGACCGCCCGGGTGGGGCTGCTGGCCGGGCACGCCGAAGCCGCCGACCCGGGTCGGCTGGTCGCCGTAGTTCGGGGGCGGCGGCGCACCCCAGGCACCCTGGCCGGGAGGCGGGCCGGCCGGCGCGCCGTAGGCCGGGCCGGGCTGCGCCGGCTGGCCCCAGCCCTGGGCGGGCTGCTGGTTCGGCGGCCCCGCGGGGGGCTGGCCCCAGCCGGGCTGCGGGGACTGGCCGGGCGGCGGCGGGCCCCACCCCTGACCGGGCTGCTGCGGCCGGCCGGGCTGCTGGCCGGGCTGCTGGCCCCAGCCGCCCGGGGACGGCTGGTCGCCCGAGGGGGGCCGGCCGTCCGGCGCGTGCGGGGGCTGCCCCTGGGGTGGCTGGCTCATCGTGCGACCTCCGAGTTGTGCTGCGACGGCACGGAGCCTAGGGGTGCCGACCGGCTTGAGGGCCGACTGTCACCCCACCGGGGTGTCCCGTGCGTCAGGCCCGGCGGCCGAACCGCGCGAGCAGCCGGGTCTGCAGGTCCGACCCGGGCGGGACCTCGACCGGGGCGGCGATCACGCCGGGCACGCCGTCGTCCCCGAGGCGCTCCTCGGCGTAGCGGAAGGCGGCCGCCACCAGCTCGGCGTCCAGCTCGGTGACGCCGCCGACGGCGCGGGCGAGGTCCCAGGCGTGCACGGTGAGGTCGGCGGTCATCTCGACCAGGTAGTCGGTGGCCGGGGTCGGACCGCCGGACAGGTGGACGGTCCGCTCCAGCGCCCCGGGCCCGGCCCAGGAGGTCAGCGCCTCGTCGGCGGCGGTCTCCCAGGCGCTCAGCGGGTCACCGCCGAGCAGCTCCTCGGTGCCGGTGGGGACCCGGCCGGCGATCGCCCCGGGCTCCTCGCCGCCCAGCAGCGGGGGCACCCAGAGCTGTTCGCTGGTCAGGTGGGCGACGATGTCCGCGACGCTCCACCCGGGCAGCGCCTCGGCGTCCCACGCGCCGGGGTCGACGGCGTCGACCCGGTCGGTGAACTGCGCCTGCGCCCGCTGGAAGAGCATCAGGAGGTCGGTGGGCGACGGCGCTGGCATGGCCCCAGTAGAACAAGACCGGGCCCCGGGACGCCGATCGGCGTCCCGGGGCCCAGGTGACGTGCTGGAACGGCCTCGTCTCAGGGCCCCGCGGCACGCGGAGCGTGTCGTGGGGGGAGACGAGGTCCTCAGTACGTGGGGAGCGCCTTGTCGATGCGGGTCGCCCAGGCGGTGACGCCGCCCTGCACGTGCACCGCGTCCTTGAAGCCGGCGTTCTTGACCGCCGCGAGCGCCTCGGCGGACCGGACACCGGTCTTGCAGTGGAGCACGATCGGCCGGTCGTTCGGCAGCTGGGACAGCGCGCGGCCGGAGAGGATCTCGTCCTTGGGGATCAGCTTCGCGCCCGGGATCGAGACGATCTCGTACTCGTTGGGCTCGCGGACGTCGATCAGCTCGAAGTCCTTGCCGGCGTCCATCATGTCCTTGAGCTCGTCGACGGTGATCGTCGAGCCCGCGGCGGCCTCCTGGGCCTCCTCGGACACGACGCCGCAGAACGCCTCGTAGTCGATGAGGCCGGTGATCGGCTCACCCTCGGGGTCCTTGCGCACCTTGATCTCGCGGAAGGTCATCTCGAGGGCGTCGTAGACCATCAGCCGGCCCAGCAGGGTCTCGCCGATGCCGGTGATCAGCTTGACCGCCTCGGTCGCCTGGATGGCGCCGACGGTCGCGCAGAGCACGCCGAGCACACCGCCCTCGGCGCAGGAGGGGACCATGCCGGGCGGCGGCGGGACCGGGTAGAGGTCGCGGTAGTTGGGCCCGTGCTCGTCCCAGAAGACCGACACCTGGCCGTCGAAGCGGTAGATCGAGCCCCACACGTAGGGCTTGCCCAGCAGCACGCAGGCGTCGTTGACCAGGTACCGGGTGGCGAAGTTGTCCGTGCCGTCGACGATCAGGTCGTAGTCGGCGAAGATCTCCAGCACGTTCTCGCTGTCCAGCCGGGTCTCGTGCAGCCGGACGTCGACGAGGGGGTTGATCTCCTTGATCGAGTCCCGGGCGCTCTCGGCCTTGGAGCGACCCACGTCGGACTGGCCGTGGATGATCTGGCGCTGCAGGTTGGACTCGTCGACGGTGTCGAACTCGACGATGCCGAGGGTGCCGACCCCGGCCGCGGCCAGGTACATCAGCACCGGCGAGCCCAGGCCACCGGCGCCGACGGCGAGCACCTTGGCGTTCTTGAGCCGCTTCTGCCCGTCCATCCCGACGTCGGGGATGATCAGGTGGCGGCTGTAGCGGCGGACCTCGTCGATCGACAGGTCGTCGGCGGGCTCCACCAGGGGTGGCAACGACACGGGTGCTCCTTCGCGGCTGCGGATGGGCGTGACGGCTGCGGAGCCGTCGTCCTGCACTGCGCAACAGCCTGACACGCTGCGGTGATTCCCCTCGCCCCCACATCGTCCCGCCCAGCGGGAACGTGCTGCTAGGGGTGGGGCCAGGCGTTCTTGGCGCAGCCCTGCAGGCCGAGGGTCTGCTGCTGCATCACCGGCGCGAGCTGGCCGGGGCCGGGGCAGTCCTGGTGGCCGTTGCCGAGGGCGTGACCGACCTCGTGGTTGACGACGTAGAGCCGGTAGGTGGCGATGTCGCCGTCGTAGTCGGGCACCGCGGTCTCCCAGCGGGCCAGGTTGACCACCGCGCGCTCGCCGTACCGGCAGGAGGTGTAGCCGCCGGTGCCCACGCCGGGGCAGTACGTCTCCATGCTGCCGGGGCTGACCAGGCTGACCCGGAAGTCGTAGTCGCCGGCAGCGCTCTCGGCCGCGCCCACGCGCTGGAAGGACATCTGCCCGCCGGCGCCCCACGAGCGCGGGTCGCCGAGGGTGCCCTCGACGGCGGCGGCGAACTGGGCGCCGTCGACGCCGATGCCGTCCTCGACCTCGACGACGAAGCGCTGCAGCGGGCCGCTGCCGTACACCGTCGAGCTGCCGTCGACGACGCTCAGCGTGCCGGCGCCCTGCTCGACGTAGGTCGCGGCCGCGGGCGGGGCCGGGGTCTCGGCGGGGGCGCCCTCGCCCTCGGCCGGCGCCGTGCCAGGCGCCGGCGCGGTGGGCTGCGCCGTCACCAGCGGGCTGCCGACGGCCGCGGCGGACCCGCGCCCGGACGCTCCGTCGCTGCCGGCCGTGACGAGGTCGACCAGGGTGACCAGGGTCGCGATGGTCAGCAGCGGGATCGCGTAGGCGCGCCAGCCGTGCCGCCGGACGAAGCGGCGCCACCGGCCGCCGCGCAGCGGGGCGGCGCGCCGGAGCGGGACGGGCTCGCGCCGGGCGACCAGCGGCCCGGACGGCGCCCGGGGGTCCGGGTCCGACCACGGTGGGGCCGGGGGCGAGGACACGGCGGCCGGGCGGTGCGCCCTCGGCCGGACGTCGGCGAGGTCGGTCCGCCGGGGCCCGCCCTCGACGCGGGTCCGGGAACCTGTCACGCGCACGAGGCTCTCACGCACGGGCGCCGAACGGGTCGAGCCGCGTCGGACCGGCCCGTCACGCCTGCGCGGCGGGGACGGCCGCCGGCGCCGCGGCGTCCTCGGCGAGGGCCAGCACCGCCCGCGCCGTGGGCTCCGGCGCCTCCAGCATCGCCAGGTGGCCGATGCCCTCCTGGACCTGCAGCCGGGAGTCGGGGAGGACGGCGGCCAGCCGGGGTGCCAGCGCCGGGTCGACCAGCTTGTCCCGGTCGCCCCAGACCACCAGCGACGGCACCTTCACCGACCGGGCCATCCGCCAGGCGTTCGCCCGCCCGACCCGCAGGTAGGAGGTCATCAGCCCGCGCAGGCTGCGGGTCAGCGCCTGACCGGCCCAGGGCTGCTCGTCGCGCCGGCGCATCTCGGCGACGGCCTCCTCGACCCGCTCCCGCGGCACCCGGCGGGGGTCGCCGAAGCACATCTGCAGCAGCCCGCGCACCCGCTGCTCGGGCGTGGCACCGGCCAGCCGGCGCTCGGCCAGCGCGGGCACGCCCGGCAGCATCACCAGGGCGATCGCCCGGTCGAAGGCCGCCGGCACCCGGTAGACCGGCATCGCGGCGGAGATCAGGGTGAGGGTGGCGACGAGGTCCGGCCGGCGCGCGGCCACCCAGACGCTCACCAGGCCGCCGAGGGAGTTGCCGACCAGGTGCACCGGCGCCCCCTGACCGGGGCCGGGCCGGGCGACGACCCACTCCAGGACGTCGACGACCGCCTGGACGTGCCGGTGGATCGAGTAGCTCGGCGGCGGCGCCGACTCCCCGAAGCCGGGCAGGTCCAGGGCCCAGCCGTCGAACCGGACGGCGAGCAGCGCCGCGAGGTCGGTCCAGTTCGTCGAGGCACCGCCCAGGCCGTGCACGTACAGCGCCCGCTCGCGGGGGGCGTCGTCCACGGGGCCGGCGTGCACGCCCTCGGCGGTCAGCGGCCCGCGCCACGGGGTGTGCCGGACGAAGACCTCGCCGCCGGTCACCGGCACCATCGACCCGGGCCACGGCGGGATGAGCGCTCCGGGCCGGGGAAGGGGTGTCTCGGACAGCCGGGCGTCGCTCACCTACCCGACGGTAGAACACCGCTCGCCGGCCCGGGGCGACACGGTGCCGTCCGGAATGCCCCCGGCTACGATCGTCGGGCCATGCAGCCCAGCCGACCCGTCCCCGTGCCGCCGGCCACCCGTCGCACCTCACGCCTGCCGCGGAGCGCCCGCCGGGTGCAGCTGCTGCGCGCGGCGCAGGACGTCTTCGTCGCGCAGGGCTTCCACGCCGCCGCGATGGACGACATCGCCGACCGGGCCGGGGTGAGCAAGCCGGTCCTGTACCAGCACTTCCCGGGCAAGCGGGAGCTGTACCTGGCGCTGCTCGAGCAGCAGGTCGACGAGCTCAGCGAGCGGGTCCGCGAGGCGATGGCGGGCACCGACGACAACCGGTTGCGGGTGGACGGCGCGGTCGGCGCCTACTTCGACTTCGTCGGCGCCGACGGCGAGGCGTTCCGGCTGGTCTTCGAGTCCGACCTGCGCAACGACCCGGACGTGCGGCGGCTGGCCGACCGGGGCGCGCGGGCCTGCATCGAGGCCATCGCCGAGGTGATCGCCGCCGACACCGGCGCGGACCCCGAGCGGGCGCTGCTGCTGGCGTCCGGGCTCACCGGGCTGTGCGAGACCAGCGCCCGGTGGTGGCTGGCCCGGCAGGGCTCGGTGTCCCGCGACGAGGCCGTGTCCCTGCTCTCCGCGCTCGCCTGGCGCGGCATCTCCGGGTTCCCGCGGCGCGACGACGCCGACTGACCTCCCCGCACTGCAGCACCGCCGTCCAGCGTTCGCTGACGGCGCACCGGCTCGGCCGGTCCTCCACGCGGCGCTGGACTAGCGTGGTCGACCAGCAGCCAGACCTGAGGAGGCATCTCCACGTGGAAGTCAAGATCGGTGTCCAACACTCGCCCCGTGAGCTGGTCATCGACAGCCCCAAGACCCCGGACGAGATCGCGGCTGAGGTCTCCAAGGCCATGACCGGGGCCAAGGACGGCCTGCTCACGCTCGTCGACGAGCGCGGCCGCCGCATCGTCGTCCCGACCGACCGGATCGCCTACGTCGAGATCGCCGAGGCCGACTCCCGCCGGGTGGGCTTCATCGCCGGCTGAACGACCGCACGTCCGGGAGGGGCGCTCCCGCACCGCGGGGGCGCCCCTCCTGCGTCACGGGTTGAGCCCGAGGGCCCGCATCCGGGCGGAGTGGGCGCTGGTGATCCGGCCGAGCAGCTGGCCCACCCCGGCCAGGTCGCCGGTGCCGCTGACGATCAGCTCGGCGAGCTCGTCGTGCTCGGCGATGACCGCCTGCGACTGGGTGAGCGCCTCGCCGACGAGCCGGCGCGCCCAGAGCGCCAGCCGGCCGGCGATCTTCGGGTCGCTGACGATCGCGGCGCGCACCTCGCGCAGGGCGAAGTCGGCGTGCCCGGTGTCGGCCAGCACCTCCTCGACCAGCGCCCGGTCCGGCTGCGGCAGGAAGGCCGCGACCTCCCGGTAGAAGTCGGCGGCGAGCCCGTCGCCGACGTAGGCCTTGACCAGGCCCTCCAGCCAGGTGCTCGCCCGGGTGCCGTCGTGGAAGGCGTCGAGGGCGGCGACGAACGGGGTCATCGCCGTGCCGGCGTCGACCCCGAGCTCCTGCAGCCGGGCGGTGATCCGGTCGTGGTGGGCGATCTCCGCGGCCGCCATCCGGGACAGCGCGGCGCGCCCGTCCAGCGTGGGGGCCAGCCGGGCGTCCTCGGCGAGCCGGTCGAACGCGGTGAGCTCGGCGTAGGCCAGCACCCCCAGCAGGTCGATGACGGCCCGGGGTGCGGCGTCCTCGTCGACGGCGGTCACGTGCCCCTCCTCCTGGCGCACCGGGCAGCTCGCCGCCGCGGATGGCCGTGTCCGGCCGTGGTGCACGGCCGGACGCCGAGGCTAACGGGCTGGTCAGGCTAGGATGGAATGGGCGGTCCGCCAGGTCCGTTCACTGCAAGGCAATCCCCTGTGCGCTGATGACCGCTGGATCTCCTCCTCGAGACCGGCCCACCGAGGGCCGTCTCCCGGGCAGTCTGCACCCGACGCCCGGTCTGCTGGCCGCGTCGGCGCTTGGATCGAACATCCCGGAACCGACCCCGGGACCGGCGGACGACGACGGGAAACGCCCGGGCCACGAGGCCCGCGCACCGACGGCGCGGCCCGGTCCCCCACCAGACCGAGGCGAGAGCACTGACCTCCACCGAGAACACCCCCGTCGACACCACCCCGGCCGCTCCCGAGCTGGAGCACGCCGTGACCGGCGCGCCCGCCCCCGAGGAGCTCGAGCAGCAGGTCGAGGAGCTCGGCGGCGCACCCGTCGCCCCCGACAGCCCGCTGTTCAGCGACTTCGACGTGCACCCCGACGTCATCGCCGCGCTGGCCGAGGTCGGGATCACCCGCACCTTCGCCATCCAGGAGCTGACCCTCCCCCTGGCCCTGGCCGGCCACGACCTCATCGGCCAGGCCCGCACCGGCACCGGCAAGACCCTCGGCTTCGGCGTGCCGATGCTGCAGCGCGTCGTCCCGCCGGCCGAGGGGGGCGACGGCGTCCCGCAGGCGCTGGTCGTCGTCCCGACCCGTGAGCTGTGCGTGCAGGTCTCCCGCGACCTGGCCGCCGCCGGTGCCCGCCGCGGCATCCGCGTGCAGGCCATCTACGGCGGCCGCGCGTTCGAGCCGCAGGTCGCCGCGCTGCAGGCCGGCGTGGAGATCGTCGTCGGCACGCCCGGCCGGTTGCTCGACCTGGCCCAGCGGGGCGACCTGATCCTGGGCAAGGTCAAGGTGCTCGTCCTGGACGAGGCCGACGAGATGCTGGACCTGGGCTTCCTCCCGGACATCGAGCGGATCCTGGCGATGGTCCCGGACAAGCGGCAGACGATGCTGTTCTCCGCGACGATGCCCGGCCCGATCGTCACGCTGTCGCGGTCGTTCATGACCCAGCCCACGCACATCCGGGCGCACGGCAACGACGAGGGCTCGACGGTCCCGCAGACGACGCAGTTCATCTACCGCGCGCACAACCTGGACAAGCCCGAGCTGCTGTCCCGGGTGCTGCAGTCCCGCGACCGCGGCCTGGTGATGGTCTTCTGCCGCACCAAGCGCACGGCGCAGAAGGTGGCCGACGACCTGGTCGAGCGCGGGTTCGCCGCGGCCGCCGTGCACGGCGACCTCGGCCAGGGCGCCCGTGAGCAGGCGCTGCGCGCGTTCCGCGCCGGCAAGGTCGACGTCCTGGTGGCCACCGACGTCGCCGCCCGCGGCATCGACGTCACCGGCGTCAGCCACGTCGTGAACTACCAGTGCCCCGAGGACGAGAAGACCTACGTGCACCGGATCGGCCGCACCGGCCGGGCCGGCAGCACCGGCGTCGCGGTCACCCTGGTCGACTGGGACGACATCCCCCGCTGGCAGCTGATCAACAAGGCGCTGGACCTCGACTTCGCCGACCCGCCGGAGACCTACTCGACCTCGCCGTGGGTCTACTCCGACCTCGACGTGCCGACGACGGCGACCGGCCGGCTCCCCCGCTCGCAGCGGACCCGCGAGGGGCTGGGTGCGGAGACCCTCGAGGACCTCGGCGAGACCGGCAAGCGGCAGCGCACCGGTGCCGGCCCCGGCGGCGGCCGCCCGACCGGCGGCGACCGCTCCGGTCCGGGTCGCGACAGCGGCCGGGGTCCCCGCGACGCCGCCCCCGCCGAGGACGAGACGCCGTCCGCCGGCCCGCGCAAGAGCCGGCCGCGGCAGCGCACCCGCGGGAACGGCGCCGCGGCGGCCGGTGCCGCCGCCGCGTTCGACGGGGCCGCGTTCGACGGGGCCGCGCCGGAGGGCGCGGGGGCCCCGGTCCCGGCTGCCTCGGCCGAGCCCACCGGCGACGCGCGGCCGCGGCGCCGGCGTCGTCGCGGCGGCCGCGGCGGCAACGCCGGCGGCGGCCCCGAGTCCGCCGCCTGACGAAGGACCACCTCCTCCCCCCACTCGCACGCTCGCGGCGGGCCCTGGAGGTGGCCGTCCCATGAAGCTCAGGACCTGGGTCTGGACGGCGGTCACCCTCGTGGTGGCCGCCGTCGCCGTGCTGCTGTGGCGCACCTCGGACGTCGCGGCCACCTCCAGCACGACCGCCGCGGCGGCCGCCGTCCCCGACGGCTCGCCCGCCGCGGAGATCGCCGCCGCCTGGTCGGCCAGCACCGGCCCGGCGTCGCCACGGCGGGTGGTGGAGGGCGGCCGGGTGCTGGTCACCGACGAGCACGGGCTGGCGCTGCTCGACGCCGGCACCGGCGAGGAGGCCTGGCACTACCGCCGCGCCAACGCGACGCTCTGCGACGCCACCGCGGTCAACGGCGTGGTCGTCGCCGTCTTCCGCACGACCAGCCGGTGCAACGAGATGGTGGCCTTCACCGCGTCGACCGGCGTGCGCGACTGGTACCGCAGCGTCCGGTTCCGCACCGACGTCGACCTGGCCAGCACCGACCGGATCCTGCTGGCCAGCAGCCCGACCGGGGTGGTGACCATCGACCCGACCGGCAACAACACCCGCTGGCGGCACGCCCCGGCGGACGGCTGCCGGCTGGTCGGCTCCGACGTCGGCAGCTCCGGCGTCGTCGTGCTGCAGCGCTGCACGGGGTCCGACGCCCTCCGGGTCGAGCTGCTCGACGGCTTCAGCGGCGACCCGGTCTGGACCCGCGACGTCGACACCGCCGGCGCCACCGCCCGGCTGGCCGGCGTCGACCGGCTGGTGGACGTCGTGGTCGGCGACCGGGTGCAGGTGCTCTCCCCCGCCGACGGCGCGCTGCTCACCGAGCTGGAGCTGCCCGGCCTGGCGGACGGCCAGGACGTGCGCACCGAGCCGCTGCACCAGGCCGGGGTGGGCGACGCTGCGCTGCTCTGGGTGCGCGGCACCGTCTACGCCCTCGACCAGACCACCGGCCTGGTGCGCTGGTCGGTCCCGGCGCTCGGCCTGCCGTCGGCGGGCAGCGACCGGACCGGCCGCACCGGCGCCCCCGCCGTCACCTCGCCCGAGGACGGCGCCTTCGTGGTGCGCTCGCTGGCCGACGGCACCGAGCTCGACCGCTCGAGCACGCCGGACGCCGTCCCGGCCGGCGGGCGCATGTCGGTGCTGGGTCCGGTGGTCGTCTACGCGACCGCCGACGAGGTCACCGGCCTCTCCTGACCGCCGATCGGCGGCACACGACCGATCGGCAGGGCACACTCGGTGACATGGTCCTGCCTGGTGGCTCCGAGCACACCGCCCCCGACGACCTCCGCCAGCTCGCGGCGCACGACGCCGCCCCGGTGACCTTCCCCGGCCTGGCCGGCCCCCTGGCCGCGCTGGACACCGGCGCCGCCGGGACCGGGACGGTGCTGCTGGTCGCGGGCTACACCGGCAGCAAGGAGGACTTCGCCCCGCTGCTGAGCCCCCTCGCGGACGCCGGGCTGCGGGCGGTCGCCATCGACCAGCGCGGCCAGTTCGAGTCACCCGGCCCCGACGACCCCGCGCGGTACTCGGTCGCCGAGCTGGCCGCCGACGTCGTCGCCGTCGCCCGCCGGCTGCGCGACCGGTCGGCCGGGCCGCTGCACCTGCTCGGCCACAGCTTCGGCGGGCTGGTCGGCCGCGCCGCCGTGCTGGCCGAGCCGGCGCTGTTCGACACGCTCACCCTGCTGGGCAGCGGCCCGGCGTCCCTCACCGGCCCCCGGGCCGAGCTGCTCGACCACCTGTCGCCGCTGCTGGACGCCGGTGGGGTGCAGCTGGTCAACGACACCCTCGAGCAGCTGGCCATGACCGACCCGCGGGCGCAGGCCGTGCCGGCGCCGACGCAGGAGTTCCTCCGCCGCCGGTTCCTGGCCAACAGCGCCGCCGGGCTCCGCGGCATGGCCGACGCGATGCTCGGCGAGCCCGACCGGGTGGCCGAGCTCGCCGCCACCGGCGTCCCGGTGCTGGTCGCCCACGGCATCGCCGACGACGCCTGGAGCCCGGTCGCGCAGGCCGACATGGCCGAGCGGCTCGGCGCCCGGCACGAGGTGATCGGGCACGCGGTGCACTCCCCGGCGATCGAGAACCCCGGACGCACGCTGCAGGTGCTGCTGTCGTTCTGGGCCGACCCCACCGCAGCGGTGCCGGCCGGCGACGACCAGGCCGAGGCCGTCCGATGAGGCCGACCCCGTCGATCAAGGACTTCACCGCCGAGGAGGACCTGCTCGGCTTCTTCGGCCCGGACAGCGTCACCTGGCGCATCCACAGCGACCCGGCGTTCTCCGTCGGCGGGATCCGGGCGCTGCTGCTGCAGGCGCTGCACCCGATCGCCATGGACGGCGTGCACCAGTTCTCGGTCGGCTTCACCACCGACCCGTGGGCGCGGCTCACCCGCACCGCCGAGTACGTCGCGACGCTGAGCTACGGCACCCGCCGGGACGCGCTGCGGGTGGTGCGCCGGGTGCGCGGGCTGCACCGCGACAAGTCCGCCGTCGAGGAGACCACCGGCCGCCGGTACAACGTGGACGACGCCGACCTGCTGCTGTGGGTGCACAACTGCGAGGTCGACTCGCTGCTGTCCACCGCCCGCCGGGCCGGGGTGCCGCTCACCGACGCCGAGGCCGACCGCTACGTCGCCGAGCAGGTGACCGCGGCGGTGCTGATCGGCGCGGAGGAGTCCGAGGTGCCCCGCAGCGTCGCCGAGCTGGCGGCCTACTTCGACGGCGTCCGGTCCCGGCTGGCCGTCACCCCGGCCGCCCGCGCCGCCTCGCGGTTCGTCCTGCTGCCGCCGATGCCGGGCTGGGTGCAGCTGCTCACCCCGGCCCGGCCGGCGTGGAGCACGCTGGCCTCCCTCGGGGCCGCGACCCTGCCCCGGTGGGCCCGCCGGCTCTACGGCCTGCCCGGCTTCGGGCTCACCGACACGGCCGCGACGGCGGGGCTCAAGGCGTTCCGGCAGACGGCGCTGGCGGTGCCGGCCCGGGTGCGCGAGACGCCGATCGTCCGGGCGGCCCGGATCCGGGTCGCCGGCGCGGAGCGGCTCACCGCCTGAGGGAGGACCCCGAGGTCACTGGGGGACCCGTTGGTCCAGTGCCGTCCGCGCGGCGGCGAGGACGGCGGCGGCCACCCGGTCGAGCGACGGCGACCGGAGCCGCCACTGCTGCCAGTGCAGGACGACGTCCACCGCGCCGGCCGGGTCGAGCTCGACCAGCTCCCCGGCCGGCTCCTGCTGGCGGGGCAGCATCCCCCAGCCGAGGCCGAGCGTGACGGCGGTGAGGAAGTCGACCGACGCCGGCACGTGGTGCAGCGGCGGTGCGGCCGGGTCGACCCCCCGCGTGCGCAGGTAGCCGTGCTGCAGGTCGTCGCGCCGGTCGAAGACGACGACCGGGGCCCGGGACAGCGCCTCGGCCGTGACGCCGTCGGGGAACCACCGGGCGGCGAACGCCGGCGCTGCCACCGGCCGGTACCGCATGCCGCCCAGCCGGGTCACCGAGCAGCCGGGCACCGGGTCGGCGGCCGCGGTCACCGCGGCCATCACCCGGCCGTCGCGGAGCAGCGCCGCGGTGTGCTCCTGGTCCTCCCGGTACAGGTCGAACGCGAACTCCCCGGCCAGCGGCGCGAGCGCGGGCAGCACCCAGGTGGCCATCGAGTCGGCGTTCAGCGCGATCGGCAGGGTCACCGGCCCCGCGGGACCGGCGAGCTCCCGGGCGGTGTCGGCGGCCAGCAGGGCCACCTGCCGGGCGAGCCGCAGCACCGCCTGCCCCGACGCGGTCACCTGCACCGGCTTGCTCCGGACCAGGAGCACCCGGCCGGTGGCCGCCTCCAACGCCTTGAGCCGCTGGCTGATCGCGCTGGGCGTGACGTGCAGCGCGCGGGCGGCGCCGTCGAGGGTGCCGGCGGTGACCGTCGCGTCCAGTGCGAGCAGCTGGGCCAGGTCGAGGTCCATGCCGCCATTAGAGCCGCTTCAGCAGCTGAAGAAAAGACAGCTGGAGTCATGGGACTGAGCGACCTAGCGTCGGGTCCGTGCCTCCCGCCCTGCTCGCCGCCGCCGCCGGTCTCGGCCTCGGCCTCTCGCTGATCGTCGCCATCGGCGCACAGAACGCCTTCGTGCTGCGCCAGGGCCTCCGGGTCGAGCACGTCGCGGCGGTGGTGGCCGTCTGCGCCCTGTCCGACGCCGTGCTGATCGTGGCCGGGGTGGGGGGCGCCGGCGCCGTCGTCACCCGGGTGCCGGAGGCGGTGCAGGTGGTCTGCTTCGCCGGGGCGGGCTTCCTGCTGGTGTACGGGCTGATGGCCGCCCGCCGCGTGCTCCGGCCGTCGGCGCTGCTGCCCGGGTCCGGTGGCGCGCGGGCCGGCCTGGCCGCCACCGTCACCACGGCGCTGGCGCTGACCTGGCTGAACCCGCACGTCTACCTGGACACCGTGGTGCTGCTGGGGTCGCTGGCCAGCACCTACGACGGCGAGCGCTGGTGGTTCGCCGCCGGGGCGACGCTGGGCAGCGTGGTCTGGTTCGCCGGGCTCGGGTACGGCGCCCGGCTGCTGCGCCCGGTGTTCGCCCGGCCCACCGCCTGGCGCGTGCTGGACGCGGTGATCGCCGTCGTCATGGTGTCGCTCGCCGTCTCCCTCGCCGTCCGCGGTGCCACCGGCGGCTGACCCTTGCCGGGCAGCCGGACCGGCGGCAGACTCCCCGGCATGACTGCCGGGTCGGCCTCGCGCCGTGCACGGAACGGGTACCCGGCCGCCGGGTGACGCCGGGGCGGCCGCGCGGGCCGCCGGGCGGGACGAGCACTGCGTGTCCCCGTCCCCGACCCACCCCTGGAGTCCTCAGCGTGCCCATCGCCCTGCACCACATGATCGTCCCGGTCGCCGACCGGGACGCCGCCGTCGCCTGGTTCGTCGACCTGCTCGAGCTCCGCGCGCCCTGGGAGGACGGCTTCTTCTCCTCCGTCCAGCTCGACGACCACCTCGTGCTCAACTTCGCGGCCGCCCCGGTGCCCGAACCGCTGCACCTGGCCTTCCTCGTCGACGACGACCACTTCGACCGGGTCCGGACGCGCTTCGACGCCGACGGGACGCCGTACACCGCCGACCCGCCCGGACGGCGTCCCGGTGAGGTCGGCGAGGTCAACCCCGGCGGCAGCGGCCGGCGGCTGTACCTCCGCGGCCACGGCCACCTGCTGGAGGTGCTGACCGCGCGCTACACCGACGTCCCGGCCGCCTCCCGCGCCGGCTGAGGGTCAGCGGTCGGCGCCCTCGGGCACCGACAGGCCGTCCCGGCTGCCGGCGATCTCGTCGTCCGGCAGGGCGTCGGTCAACCGCTGCAGGTCCGCGGGCGTGAGGTGCACGTCCACGGCGCCGGCGTTCTCGGTCAGCCGGGCCCGGTGGCGGGTGCCGGGGATCGGCACCACGCCCTGGGCGACGAGCCAGCCGAGCGCGACCTGGGCGACGGTGGCGTCCTTCTCCGCCGCGATCGCCTCGACCCGCTCGACCAGCGCCCGGTTGGCGGCGAAGGCCGCGGGCTGGAAGCGCGGCAGGCCGCGCCGGGCGTCGTCGGGGGCCAGGTCGTCGAGGCTGCGGACGCCGCTGGACAGCACCCCGCGGCCCAGCGGGGAGAAGGCGACCAGGCCGATGCCGAGGGAGTCCATGGCCGCCTTCTCCCCGTTGCGCAGCACGTCGCGGGAGAACAGCGAGAACTCCGACTGGACGGCGGCCAGCGGGTGGACCGCGTGCGCCCGGCGGATGGTGGCCGCCGACGCCTCCGACAGGCCGATGTGCCGGACCTTGCCCGCGGTCACCAGCTCCGCCATCGCACCGACGGTCTCCTCGATGGGCACCGCCGGGTCGACGCGGTGCAGGTGGTAGAGGTCGATGACGTCGGTGCCGAGGTGCCGCAGCGACCGGTCGGCGGCCCGGCGGACGTACGCCGGGGTGCCGTTGCGCCCGTGCACCGTGCCGTCGTCGTCGGTCTCGGCCGACGCCTTGGTCGCCAGCGTCACCCGGTCCCGCCGGTCGCCGAGGGCGCGGGCGATGAGCTTCTCGTTCTCGAACGGCCCGTAGGCCTCGGCGGTGTCGATGAAGGTGACGCCGAGGTCGACCGCGTGCCGCAGGGTCGCGATCGACTCCGCCTCGTCGCTGGCGCCGTAGAACGCGCTCATCCCCATCGCGCCCAGTCCGATGGCCGACACGGTCAGCCCGTCACCCAGTCCGGTGGTCCGCACGGTGTCCCTCTCCGGCCGCCACTTCGCGGTAGGCGGCGATCTTGTCGTCGATGGCAGCGAGGTGCCGCCGGGTGCGGGCCAGCTGCTCGAGCACCCGCGCGCGGTGCCGTTCCAGCTCGACCAGCCGCTCGGCCTCGGTGCCCGGGCGCCGGCTCAGGTCGGCGATGACCTTCATGTCGGCGATGGGCATGCTGGTCTCCCGGAGCATCACCAGCCCGGCGAGCCAGGTGAGGTCGCGGGCGCGGTAGCGGCGGCGGCCGCCGGCGTTGCGCGGGGTGGGGTCGAGGAGCAGGCCCTCGCGCTCGTAGTAGCGCAGCGCCTCCACGCTCAGCCCGGTCACCTCGGCGGCCCGGCCGATGGGCAGGCCCTCCGGCGGGACGTCGACGGGGACGTCGGGGAGCAGCAGCGGGGGCACGTCGTCCATGCTGCGATCTGTAGCGCGCTACAGGTCAAGCCGTCCAGCGGTGTGCCCGCTCACTCGGCCGGGACGGTCTCCTCGGCGAGGAAGCTCCAGGTCTCCCGTGCGGGGACGGCGGCCTGCCCCGCCGGGCAGCTGGGCCGGAAGTCGCACCAGCTGCACTGCTGGCCGGTGACCGGCGGGAAGGCCGCGTCGGGGTCGGCGCCGGCGGCGAGGGCCTCGGTCGCCGTCTCGATGTCGGTGGCGATGTCCTCGGCTCGGCGGACGTGGTTGGCCAGCGACCGGTCGGTGTGCTCGAAGGACGCCACGGTCTTCGAGGGCAGGTGGTGCAGCTCGACCCGGCTGCAGGCTCGCCGCAGGGTGCGCCGGACGCCGAGCACGTAGATCGCCAGCGCCGGTGACCCCCGGGCCTCGTCCTCGGTGCTGGGCACCCGGCCGGTCTTGTAGTCCACGACGACCAGCTCGTCGCCGCGCTGGTCGATCCGGTCGATCCGGCCGGACAGCGCCAGCCGCCCGGTGGTCGCGCCGACGGTGCGCTCGGTGCCGACCGGTTCGTCGTCCGGGTCCAGGTCGGTGACGTAGTCGGTGAGCCAGCCGGCCGCCCGGGACCGCCAGCGCTCGGCCTGCTCGTCGTCCCGGAACCCGGTGCGCGACCAGCCGGCGTACAGCAGCTGCCGGGCGGCAGCCGCGGTCCGCTTCTCCCGGGACAGCTCCCACCACGACCGCAGCGCGGCGTGCACGGCGGCGCCGACGGTGTTGTGCGCCCACGGCGGACCCTTGGGCGGGGTGGGCCGGGTCAGGTAGGCGAACCGGTAGCGCCGCGGGCAGTCGGCGAAGGTGGCCAGCTTGCTCGGCGTCGCGGAGAACAGCCGCCGGGGCATGCCCGGCATCTCCAGCTGGTCGCCCACGCCCGCCACGGTAGCCGGGGCCACCGACGGTCTCAGCCGGTGACGACCGGGACGCCCGTGCCGGCGGCCAGCAGCTCCTCGAACTGGTCGGGCTCGGTGGTGCAGGCCGCGATCGGGGTGCGCTTGTTGCTGCCGTGGTAGTCGCTGGACCCGGTGCGCAGCAGCCCCAGCCCGGCGGCCAGCGCCCGCAGGTAGGCCCGCTGGTCGGCGGTGTGGTCGGGGTGGTCGACCTCCACGCCGAGCAGCCCGGCGGCGGCCATCTCGGCGATCGCGTCGTCCCCGACGACCCGGCCGCGGGAGGTGGCCAGGCCGTGGGCGAACACCGGCACGCCACCGGCGGCGCGGACCAACCGGATGCCGTCCAGGACGTCGGTGTCGGCCTTCGCCGCGTAGTACGGGCTGCGGTGGTGCAGCACGGTGGCGAACGCGGCGTCGACGGAGTCCACGACACCGGCGTCGACCAGCGCCCGGGCGATGTGCGGCCGGCCGACCACGCCGCCGTCGCTGCGCGCCACGATCTGCGCCCACTCGACCGGGTAGCCGTCGGCGGCCAGCGCGGTCACGATCCGCTCGCCGCGGGTCAGCCGCTCCTCGCGCAGCCGCACCCGTTCCTCGGCGAAGGCCGGGTGCAGCGGGTCGAAGAGGTAGGCGAGCAGGTGCACGCTGATCGGCGGTTCGCCGGCCGGGAAGTACCGGCAGGACAGCTCCATGCCCGGCACGATCGTCAGCCCGGCGGGCCGGGCGGCCGCCGCGGCGGCCCAGCCGGCGGTGGTGTCGTGGTCGGTCAGCGCGACGACGTCCAGCCCGGCCGCGGCCGCGGTGGCGACCAGCTCGGCGGGGCTGTCGGTCCCGTCGGAGACCGCGGAGTGGGTGTGCAGGTCGATGCGCACGGGGTCAGCCTGCCGTACCCGGGCGCCGGCCGGGACGGCGGTCCGAGGCGCTCGCGCCGGCGATCAGGGGGACGGCCGGGTGCGCGGGATCGGCGCCGTGTCGTGCCGCCGTCCCGATGGGAGCGGCGGGCGCGGCGCGTCCTGGGTGGGGGCGCGTCGGGTCGGCGGGTCCTGGGGCGGCGCGTCGTGGGTCGGTGCGTCCGGCACGTCCTCGCCCTGCCCGTCCAGCGAGCCGGTGCCGTCGTCCTCGCCGACCTGGTTGGTGGAGAAGTCGGTGCCGAACATCAGCTGGCTCAGCGTCTTGTAGAGGGTGTCGGCGTGCGGGACGTAGGTGATCTCGTCCAGGCCCTGCTGCTGGCCGGCGGACTCGAACCGGAACGTGCCGTAGCCGAGCAGCTGCCCCCAGAAGGTCTCCTTCCAGGTCAGGTCGGTGATCCGGCGCAGCGGCATCACCGCCACCGTCCGGATGATCACCCCGGAGGTCAGGAGCACCCGGCGGCGGGTGACCAGGAAGTGCCGCACCCACCACTCGCCGACGTGCAGCCCCAGGTAGCCCAGCGCGCCGAGGACGACGACCAGGCCCAGCGTCGTGCTCACCCGGTTGTCCGGGTCCAGCTGCAGCAGCCAGACCCCGACCACCAGCGCCGGGACGCCGCGCAGCGCCGGCCGCGCCAGGACGGCGGGGTGCCGGCGGGTCGCGATGACCGGCGGCTCGTCGGGCAGCAGGTACTTCGCGGCGTCCTTGCCCCAGCGGGGCGCGCGCTGCCGGGGGCCGGACACGGCCGGGCTCAGACCAGCGAGCCCACGAAGGTGGACAGCGACTGGGCCGCGTCACCCAGGGCCGCGCCGGCGCTGCGGACGATGCCGGCCGCGTCGTCGGGCCGCTGGATCACGTAGAAGACCACGAACGCGACGGCCAACCAGGTGAGCACCTTCTTCAGCACGGGTCGCGTTCCTCTCCTCGGGTGCGTCGCAGGACGGAGCACCGGGGTCGACGGCGCACGCGCCACCACGGCCGGGGAGGACCGCAGGCACATGCGTAACAGCTGTCCCACCGGCGGCACCAGCCGCCACGCCGACCGCCGCGGGATCGAGACCGTCAGCGCCCGGGCAGCAGCCGGTCGGTCGGCGGGCCCAGCGGCAGGTCGGGGTACACCCGGTCGCGCAGGTCCAGCAGCTCCAGGTCCTCGGCGAGCAGCCAGGCCGCCGAGGCCGGCCAGGTGACCAGCCACAGCCAGACGCCGTGCGCCTCCCCGACGTAGGCGGCCCGGTCGTCGCCGGTGGGCACCAGCCACAGCGGCGCGCGCTGGCCGGCGGCCTGGATCTCCGCCGTGGACGGCCCGGACACCAGCTCGCCGGGGTCGACGCCGGGCAGCCCCGCGTAGCCGCACCCCAGCCCGGTGCCGGGCTCCTCGGCGACGAGCACCAGGTCGGCGGAGCCGCCCAGCGGGGCCGGTCCGGCGCAGGCGACGACGATGGCCCGGGCGCCCGGCTCACCGCCCCACGCCAGCCCGGTGACCGCCCAGTCGCCCGGCATCGGGTCGGGCACCCAGGCCGGCACCCGCGCGTCGGCGCAGACGGCGGAGATCGCGTCGTGGGCGACCACGACGGTGTGGTGCAGCGGGGTGACCAGCGCGTGCCGGTGGCACCAGCCCTCGGCGGTGGACCCGGGCTTCACCACCAGCGTCTCGCCGCACCGAGGGCACACCGGGGAGACGCTCATGGCCGCTCACCGTCCTGTCCCGGGTGGGGTTCGTCAAGCTCCCGGACCGTACGGGTCGCACGGTGGGTGGGCCAGGTGGGCCAGGTGGCCCTGCTCCCGGCTCCGCTCCCGGCTCCGCTGCCGGGTGGGCCGGCGGCTGCGCTGCCGGTCGCGCCGACGGCCCGGCCGTCAGCCGACGTAGCCTCGGCGCCGTGGTCGGACCCGTGCCGGAGGTGCCGTGCGTCGGCGCGGTCGTGCACGACGCGGCCGGCCGGCTGCTGCTGGTCCGCCGGGGTCACGCGCCCAGCGCCGGCCTGTGGTCGGTGCCCGGCGGCCGGCTGGAGGCCGGTGAGTCCGAGGCCGAGGCCGTCGTCCGGGAGGTGGCCGAGGAGACCGGGCTCACCGTGCGCGCGGACCACGTGGTGGGCCGGGTGCGGGTCGACGGCGACGGTGTCGTCTTCACCGTCACCGACTGGGCGTGCACGCTGCTCGACCCCGCCGAACGGCCGGTGGCCGGCGACGACGCCGCGGACGTGACCTTCGTCGACGCCGGGGGGCTGGCCGCCCTGGAGATGGCCCCGGGCGTGGTGGCGGCGCTGTCCGGCTGGGGCGTGCTGCCGCGCTGAGGGCGCGAGGCACCCGTGCGGGCTCTCGCGCGGATCGGCTCGGGTCCCCGGGGCCGCCGACGCCGGCCGGGGTGCCCGGACAGCTCACCCCTCGCGGGACGGCAGCTGTCCGCCACGGAGCGACGATGACCCGTCTGGACGGGCGCCGATCCTACGATGGGACCGTGCCGCTGCAGTCCGCCCCCGACCTGCCGGCCGTGGCCGAGGTGGTCCGGCTCGGCCCGGCGGCCCGCCTGGTCCGGCTGGCCGCCACCGCCGTCGTGCTCGTGCTCGTCCTCGCCGGGACCGTGTGGGGCGACGACGACGCCTTCCCCTTCGGGCCGTTCCGGATGTACTCGACCCGCGCCGACCCGAACCAGCCGGTGGTGTCCACCCGGGTGGTGGGGCTGACCGCGGCCGGTGCGGAGGTGCGGCTCTCCGGCGGGCAGGTGGGGCTGCGCCGCGCGGAGTTCGAGGGACAGCTGCCGCGGATCGAGGCGGACCCGGCGCTGCTCGGCCTGCTCGCCGAGTCCTACGCCCGGGCCGACCCCGACGCCGAGGAGCTGGTGGAGGTGCAGGTGGTGCAGCGCCGTTTCGAGCTCGTCGACGGCCGGCCCACCGACGTCTTCACCGACCGGGTGGTCGTGGAGTACGACCTCGCGGAGGACGAGTGAGCACCGCCGCGCAGACCCCGCCCGCCGGCCCGGTGGAGACGCCCGAGACCTCGCCCGAGACCGCCGCGGCCGTCCCGGGGACCTCGGCCTGGTGGTTCCGGCCCGTGCCGCTGGCCCGGGTCGCGGTCTTCCGGGTCATCGCCTACCTGTTCATCCCGATCGACGTCTTCCTCACCACCTCGTGGGTCCGCGCGCACGCCGACGTGCCCACCGAGTGGTACGCCCCGCTGCTCGTCGGCCGGCTGCTCGACCTGCCCACGCCCACCCACACCGTGGTGCTGGTCGTGCAGTGGGCGCTGGTGGTCACCGCGGTGCTCGCCGCCACCGGCCGGGCCCCCCGGCTGCTGGGCACGGCCGTCTTCCTGCTCTACGCGGAGTGGATGGTCATCGCGATGAGCTACGGGAAGGTCGACCACGACCGGATCGCCTTCCTGGTGGCGCTGGCCGTGCTGCCCACCGTGGGGGTGGCCCGCTTCCGCGACCGCCGGTCGTCGGAGTCCGCGGGCTTCGCCATGGCCGCGGTGCTCGTGGCCGTGATGCTCACCTACTTCCTGGCCGCCTGGGCCAAGATCCGCTTCGGCGGCTGGGACTGGCCGACCGGCGCCACGCTCAGCCGCGCCATCGTCCGGCGCGGCACCGAGCTGTCCGAGTGGACGCTGGACGTGCCCTACCTGCTGCCGGCCGCGCAGTGGCTGATGATCGCCTTCGAGCTGGCCGCTCCGCTGGTCCTGCTGGTGCGCAGCAACCGGGCGCGGATCGGCCTGGTGGCGTTCCTGCTCGGCTTCCACGTGATGGTCTACGCCGGCGTCGGGATCATCTTCCTGCCGCACTGCGTCGCGATCCTGTCCATCCTGCCGTGGGAACGGCTGACCACTGCCCGGCGCCGGACGGCCCTCGACCCGGCCCCGGCGGCCACCCCGGCGAGCGGCTGAGCCGCTCCTGCTCAGAGCAGCGCCCCGATCCGGGCGGCCATCTCGGTCTCGTGCTGCTGGTAGGCCGAGGCGACGTTGGTCAGCAGCTGGCCCATGCCGGTGAGCGCCTCGCTCACCCCCTGGCTGGACAGCCGCCACTTCTCGTAGAGCTCGCTGAACCGGAGCGCGGCCTGGCTGTCGGTCCACCCCTCCAGCACCGAGGTGTTGATGCTGGTGGACAGCGTCGCGTGCCGGGTGGCCGTGTCGGCCGCCTCGGCCTGGCACTGCCCGGCCATCGTCTGCAGGGTGGCGATCTCGACTCGCATGGCTCCTCCTCGGTGCCGGGGACATCCCGGTCGGGCGGAACGGTAGGGCCGCGGGACCGGGTGGCGCCGCGGCTGTCCACAACCCGCGCCGTCGTCCACAGCTGCCGCTCCGGCGCCCCGCGGGACCGGTCCGGCGCGGCAGCATCGGCCCGTGCCCCCTCCTCCTCCCCGGCCGCCCGGCGCGGCCTCCGCCGTCCGCAGCTGGACGCTCCGGGCGCCCGAGGGCACCGTCGACGTCGAGGTGGCGGCCCCGGACGACGGCACGCTGGCCGACGTCCTGGGCGCTGTCGCCGGAGCCCTCGGGGTGCCGGTCGTCCGGCTCTGGGCCGGCTCGGTGGAGCTCCCGGCGCACACCCCGCTCGCGGTCCCGGAGCTGCGGAACGGGGCGGTCCTCGGGCTGGCCCGGCCCGGCCCGCGGGACACCGGCGGCGGGTCCTCGGGCGCGCTCGAGCTGCACGTCACCGGCGGTCCGGACGCCGGCCGGACCGTGCCGCTGACGCAGGGCGACGTGGTGCTCGGCCGGAGCACCGGCGCGGGCGTGCAGGTCGCCGACCCGGACGTGTCCCGCCGGCACGCGGTCGTCTCCGTCGCCGGCGGGCGGGTCACCGTCGCCGACCCCGGCTCCGCCAACGGCAGCGCGCTCACCGGTCCCGCCGGTCCGCCCGCCGCGCTGGGTCCCGGAGCGGACGACTGGCCGGTGGGCGCCGTCCTCCGGGTCGGCTCGACGAGCCTGCGGCTGACCGGTCCGCGGGGGGCGTCCCTGGAGCAGACGGCCGCCGCCGGAGGCCGGCACCTGGTCCGCCCGCTCCCCGGGACGCCGCGGGCGCCCCGGCCGGTGGCGGTGCGGTTCCCCGCCGAGCCGGCAGAGCCGGGCCGCCGCCGGCTGGGGTGGGCCGCCGTCGCGCTGCCCGCGGTCGGCGGCGTGCTGATGGCCTGGCTGCTGGCCACGCCGCTGTTCCTGTTCTTCGCCCTGCTCAGCCCGCTGGTCGCCGTGGCCGGCTGGTCGTCGGACCGGGTCACCGGCCGGCGCGCGCACCGCCGCGCCGTCGCCGACCACGACCTGGCCCGGGCCCTCGCCGATGCCGAGCTCGCGGACGCCGTGGCCGCCGACCAGGCCCAGCGCGACGAGGACCACCCCGACCTGGCCCGGCTGGCGGCGGCCGCCCGCCGGCGGTGCAGCCCGCTGTGGTCGCGCGCGGCGACGGACCCGGCCGGGCTCACGCTCCGGCTGGGCACCGGCCCCGGGCCGACGGGGGTCACGCGCGTCGAGGCCGACGGGACCCGCACCGCGGCGACCGCGGACGCCGTCCCGGTCTGCGTACCGCTGGGTGGCGGCGGGCTGGGGATCGTCGGGCCCCGCTCCCCCGCCCTGGGCGTCGTCCGGGCGCTGGTCTGCCAGCTGGCGGTGCTCGCCTCCCCGGCCGAGGTCGACCTGGTGCTGGTGTGCCCGCCGGAGCGGACGGCGTCCTGGGCGTGGCTCCGCTGGCTGCCGCACCTGCGCGCCGTGGTGCAGACCGGCACGGCGGCACCGGCGGAGCTGCTGGCACCGGGCCCGGCGACGCGCACCGTGGTGGTCCTGGACGGGCCGGTCGACGGGGCAATCGCCGAGGCGCTGGTCCGGGAGCGCGACCGGCTGCTCCGGCTGGACGTGGCCGGTTCCGAGGCGGGGCTCGCGCTGCCGGCACCGGCGCGCGTCGAGCTGACCGGCGAGACCGGGACCACCGCGCGGCTGCGGGTCCCCGGTGCCGACGACGACCGGCTGCTCACGGTGGACGCGGTGAGCGCCGGCACCGCCGCCGGCATCGCCCGGGACCTCGCGGGGCTCGCCGTCCCCCGCTCCTCCGGTGACCCGCCCGACGCCGCGCACCTGCTCGACCTGCCCACCGCGGGTCTCCGGCTGACCCCGGACGGCGAGGCCGTCGGCGGCTGGGACCGCAGCCGACGACGGCTGGTCGCGGCCCTGGGCGCGGACGCCCGCGGACCCGTCGTCGTCGACCTGGTGGCCGACGGACCGCACGCGCTGGTCGCCGGGACGACGGGGTCGGGCAAGTCGGAGCTGCTGCAGACCCTGGTCGCGGGCCTGGCGCTGCACCACCCGCCGGACCGGTGCAGCTTCCTGCTCGTCGACTACAAGGGCGGGGCGGCCTTCGGGGAGGCGGCCGCGCTGCCGCACACCGTCGGCGTGCTCACCGACCTGGACTCCCAGTCGACCGCCCGGGCGCTCCGCTCCCTGTCGGCCGAGCTGACCCGCCGGGAGCGGCTGCTCGCCGAGCACGGGGCCCGGGACCTGGCCGCGCTGCCCGAGGCCGTGCACGCGAGCCGGCTGGTGATCGTGGTCGACGAGTTCGCCACGCTGGCCGAGGAGCTGCCGGGGTTCGTCAGCGGCCTGGTCGGCATCGCCCAGCGCGGGCGGTCGCTCGGCGTGCACCTGGTGCTGGCGACGCAGCGGCCCGCCGGGGTGGTCAGCCCCGAGATCAGGGCCAACTGCTCGCTGCGCGTCTGCCTGCGCACCACCGACGAGGGCGACTCCCGCGACGTGCTGGGCGACACCGCGTCGGCACGGCTGTCCCCCGACCGGCCCGGCCGGGCCTACCTGCGCGTCGGCTCCGCGGTGCCCGTCCTCCTCCAGGTGGCGCGGGTGTCCGGCACCGCCGCCGCGGGCACCCCGGTCGTCACCGCCCGCCGGCACATCTGGCCGGAGGGAGCGCCGCTGCCGGCCGCGCCACCGGGTCCCGCCAGGGCGACCGACCTGCAGCGGCTGGCGGCTGCGCTGGACCGGCGTGCCCGGACGGCGGGGGCCCGGGCGGTGGACCGCCCGTGGCTGCCGCCGCTGCCCGACCTGCTGCCCGCCGGGTCGCTGGACGACCAGGTCCCCGGCCACCTCCCGACCCGGCTGCCGATCGGCCTGGTCGACCGGCCCGATGCCCAGGCGCAGGTGCCGCTGGAGCTCGACCTCGCCGATGGCGGTGGGTGGCTGGTGGTCGGCGGGCCGGGCAGCGGGCGGACGACGGCGCTGCGCACCGTGCTCACCCAGGCGGTCGGCCGGCTGCCCCCGAGCCGGCTGGACGTGCACGTCCTCGACCACGGTGGCGGCGCCCTGGCCCGCGAGGCGGCGGCGGTGCCGCACTGCGGCACGACCGTCGGCCGCGCGGACGCCCACCGCTGCGTCCGGCTGGTGCACCGGCTGGCCGAGGAGGTCGAACGGCGCCGGCAGGAGGGACCGGTCGACGACCGTCCGCTCCTGCTGGTCCTGGTCGACGGCTACGAGAGCCTGGTCGGGCAGCTGGAGGAGGCGGACCCGGCGACGGGCGGGGCGGACCTGCTGCGGCTGGTGCGCGACGGCGGGGCGGTCGGTGTCACCGTCGTGCTCACCGCCGAACGCGCCCTCCCGGGCAGCCGGGTGGCCGCCGCCGTCCGCACCCGGCTGGTGCTGCCGCTGCCCGACCGGGCCGACTACGCCGTCGCGGGCGTACTGCCCCGCTCCGTGCCCGGGCACCGCCCACCGGGGCGGGCACTGGTCGGTGAGGACGCCGCGGAGTGCCAGCTGGCCCTGCCCGCCCGCCCGGTCCGCCCGCTCCCCGACCCGCCTCGTGCCACCACCGGCGCTGCCGTCGGTCCGCCGCCGCTCCGGGTCGTGGCGCTGCCGGCGGACCCGCTGCTGCCGCTGACCGGGAGAGCGCCCGAGGCCGGAGCGCGGTCGCTCTGGCTGCCCCTGGGGCCGGGCGGTGACGACGGGCACGTCGTCGGTGTGGACCTCGGCCGGATCGGCGGGCTGCTCGTCGTCGGCCCGGCGGGCAGCGGCCGGTCGTCGGCGCTGGCCGCCTTCGCCCGGCACTGCGCGCACGCCGGCGCGGTGGTCCTCCGGCTCGGCGACGGCCCGGGGCGGTTGCCCGCGGGCTCCACCGCGTCCCCGGACGACGGACCCGCCGAGCTCGACCACCGGGACGTCGAGGCGCTGCGGGCGGAGCTGGCGCGGGACCGCGGTGGCCGGCTGGTGGTCGTGGTCGCCGACGACCTGACCACGCTCGCCGACGCGGCCGCCGACGCGCTGGCCACGGTGCCGGGGACCGGGGCACCCGCCCTGGTGCTGGCCTCCGGGACGGCGGCCGACCTGGCCGCGGCGTTCCGCGGTCCGGCGGTCGCGCTGCGCCGCAGCCGGACGGCGCTGCTGCTCCGCCCGGTCCCCGGGGACGCCGAGCTGCTCGGGCTGCGGACCCCGCGCACACCGCTGCCCGCCCGTCCTGGCTCCGGGTGGCTGGTCACCGCCGGCGACTCGGTGCGGGTCCAGGTCGCGCGGCACCGGCAGGACGGCCCGGGATGAGCGGGCCGTCGCCGCGCGGTGCGGCCGGCGGGTCAGAGCAGGTCGAGAGCGGGGCCGATCTCCTGGGTGGCGTACCAGGCCAGCTCGTGCCCCTCGGCCTGGTCGACCCGGAACTGGGCGTCCTCGCTGCCGAGGTCGGCCTCCAGCACGACGTTGACCGCGGCGCGCACGTCCGCCTCGGCCTCGGCGACGTCGATGTGCGCGCTGGCGACGTCGGCCAGCGCCACGTCCACCGTCGTGCGGGCCGCGCCGGCGTCGGCGGCGTCGTCCTCGATGGGGGTCACCGAGTCGTCCGGGACGTCCGCGGCCAGCACCACCCGCCGGCGCGCGGCCGACGGGTCGTTGTCGATCAGCCGGAGGCTGGCGCGGGCGGCGGCGATCAGGGCGGCGTACTCCAGCTCCTCGTCACCGTCGCTGAGCTCGTAGAAGCCCCGCAGCTGCGGCGTGACCGTGAAGACCGTCAGCGGTCCGGTCAGTCGGCCCTGGTCGAGCAACCGTTCCAGCACGGTCGTCGTGGCCGGCAGGTACACGCGCACCCGGTTCGCCTCCCTCACTCGTCGGACAGCGACCGTAACGTCCGCGGCCCGCGCTTCTTCCCTGCCGGCCGGGCGCGGGCACCCTCAGGAGGCGAGCTCGACCAGGTAGGCGACCTCCTGCTCGATCAGGTCGGCCAGCGCGTCGACGTCGCTCACGCTGTCCCGGTCGGCGTTGAGGCCGAAGTAGACCGTGCCGTCGTAGCTGGTGAGGCCGATGGCGAGCCCCTGGCCGCGCACCAGCGGCACCACGGGGAAGACCTCCACGACCCGGGCCCCGCCGGCGTACAGCGGCACCTGCGGACCGGGCACGTTGGTGACCACGAGGTTGAACAGCCGCCGGGACAGCCCGCTGGCGGCCCGGGCGCCGAGCGCGTGCAGCGTCGGGGGCGCGAACCCGGACAGCGCGCTGAGCGTGTCCGCGCCGACGGACTGGCTCCGCGGGGCGAGTCCGCGCATGGCGAAGCTGATCCTGGCCAGCCGCACCCGCGGGTTGGGCTCCCCCACCGGCAGGTCGACCAGGAAGGACCGCACCTCGTTGGCCGCCGCGTCGTCCTCTCCGCGCACCGAGACCGGCACCAGCGCCCGCACCGAGGTGCTCCCTACGACGGGCTCGCCCCGGGACAGCAGCCACTCGCGCAGCGCGCCGGTCATCGACGTGAGCAGGACGTCGTTGACCGTGCCGCCCAGCGCCTTCCGGACCACCCGCAGGTCCTCCAGCGACGCGCGGGCCACCGCCACCCGCCGCTGCCGGCCGATCGGGGCGTTGAGCGGGCTGACCGGCGCCGGCGACACCGCCGTGCGGGCGACCGCCGCGACCAGGCCACCGGCGACGCCGGCCCAGCGGGCGGCCGTGGCGCGCAGGTCACCGGCCGCGGTCCGCGCCGTGTCCAGCACCGCCGAGGGCCGCTGCAGGTAGTCCTCCAGCGCCTCCCAGACCAGCGCGGCCGACCCGGGCGGACGGCGCGGGCGCCACTCCTCGGGGGTCCCGGGCACCGGGCGGACCGTGTCCCGCTCCGGGTCGAGGATGACCTGCCCGATGTCGATCGCACCGAGCCCGTCGACCAGCGCCGGGTGGGTCTTGGTCACCACCGCCGTGCGGTCCCCGGCCAGCCCCTCGACCAGGTACATCTCCCACAGCGGGCGGTTGTGGTCCAGCGGTCGGGCGGTGAGCCGCGCGACCAGGTCGAGCAGCTGCTCCCCGGTGCCCGGCCGGGGCAGCGCCGAACGGCGCACGTGGTAGCTGATGTCGAAGTCCGGGTCGTCCACCCAGGCCGGGTTGGCCAGGTGCCCGGGGACCTCGACGACCCGCTGCCGGTAGCGGGGCACCAGCGGCAGGCGGCTGCGGACGAGCTCGATCAGCGCCTCGTGGTCCAGCCCCGCCCCGCCGGGGCAGGCGTCGAGCACGATGACCCCGCCGACGTGCATCGGCGTGCCCGGCTCCTCCAGGTACAGGAAGGAGGCGTCCAGCGCGGTGAGCCGTTCGACCACGGTGACCTCCCTCACTGACGGCTGCCCCACGCTACGACGGCCCGGCGCGGCGGCACACGCCGCCCCTCCCCGGCGTGGGCCTCAGCGGCGCCGGCGGCCCCGCGCGCCCGTGGGCACGGGCACCCCGCAGAGCTCGGCGGCCAGCGTCCGCAGCCCGGTGCGCAGCGGCGAGTGCGGTGCCGCCTCGGCGAGCGTGCGCCCACCGGCCAGCGCAGCGTCCGTCGCCCGGCGGTCCGCGGGGAGGAACGTCCGCACCCCGCGACCGGCGAAGCGCTCCAGCGCGTCGGCGATCTCCTGCCGGGCGTCGCCGGGCACCGGGCCGCGCCGCACCTGGTTGACCACCACGACCGGCTCCACGTCGGGCAGCACCTCGCGGAGCGCGGCGAGCGCCCGGACCGTGCGCTGCAGCGCCACCGGGTCCGCGCCGCTCACGCACAGCACCTCGTCGGCGGACTCCAGCACCGCCAGCGTCGCCCCGTTGCGCCGGGGCGCCGCCGTGTCGAAGGACAGCTCCTCGTCCTCCTCGACGCAGAACCCGCAGTCCACCACGGTCAGCGCCGCGAACCGGCGGGCCTCCTCGAGCACGGCAGCCATCGCCTGGGGCCGCAGCTCGGGCCAGCGGTCGGCCCGGGCCAGGCCGGTGAGCACGCGCAGGTGCGGCCCGACCGCCCACGCCAGCCGGGTCAGGGCGGGGAGGTCCAGCGTGCCGGCGGCGGCCTGCCGGGTTGCGGCGGCCACCCCCGGGGACTCGTCGAGCAGCCCCAGCACCTGGGCCACCACCCCGCCGTAGACGTCGGCGTCCACCAGGAGAGCGGACACCTCCAGGCGGGCCGCCTCGTCTGCGATCCCGACGGCCACCGTGGTGCGGCCGGGTGCGCCGGTGGGTCCCCACACCGCGACCACCCGTCCCGGGCCGGCCGGGCGGCCCGACGCCTCCGGGGGAAGCCCCAGCACCGGCAGTGCGGCGCGCGGGTCGGCGACGTCGTGCCCGGCCGGCGGGGCCCCGGACACCGCGTCCCGCAGCGCCCGCGCGATCTCCTCCGGGAGGGCGTCCGCCGGCAGCACCCGCAGCACACCCAGCTGGCGCAGCCGCGCTGCAGCGGCCGTGTCACCGGGCTCCACCAGCCCGACGACGGCGACCCCGGCCGCGGTCAGCCGGGCCACCGCGGCCGCGTCCAGCCGGCGCAGCTCGGCCGACAGCAACGCCGCCTGACCGGTGCCGGTACCGGCCGCGGCGAGCAGGTCGGCGACGTCCACGCACCGGCGCACCACGGTCACCCCGTGGTCCTCGCGGTCCAGCGCACCGACGAGCTCGGACTCCCACGCCGCACCGGTGACCGCGGTGAAGACCTGCAGCGCCATCAGCCGGTGGGTCCCGCCGGGACGACGCCGGCCGGTGCGCCGCCCACGGCCCCGCCCGCAGTCCCGCCCGCAGTCCCGCCCTCGTCGACGGCCGCGTCCTCGTCGACGGAGTCCCGGACGACGACGACCAGGCCCCGGCCGCCGATCGCGCCGAGCACGCCGGCGGCGTCCTCGGCGGCGACGGCCACCACGACCTGCACGGTCGTCGTCGCCGTGGACAGCACCCCGTCGCCGCGGCCGGTCACCGCCTGCACCGGGGCGGCGGACACGACCAGGTCGACGTCCCCACCGGTCTGCCCGGTCGCCCCCACCGCGGGGTCGGCCACCGCGTACACGTCGACCACCTGCCCGCGCGCCAGCCCCGGCGGCACGTACCCCGCCTGCACCGGCAGCGCGAGCTGCACCCGGCCCGTCGCCTCCTCGAGGACAGAGCGCGGCAGCAGCTCGCCGGCGCGGACCGCCCGGCCCAGCACCCGCCCCGCCGGCTGCGTGCTCGTGGCCAGGTACTGCCCGGCGACGTCGTCCAGCCGGACCTGCACCGCGACCAGGTCGTCCTCAGCGAGCACGGTGCCGGCCGCCAGGTCACCGGCGGCCGACCAGACCGGGACGGTCGCGTCCGCGGCGGTGACCACCCGCGCCCCCAGCAGCACCGAGGCCAGCACCAGCAGGACCCCGAGCACCAGCCGCAGGTCCAGCCATCGCGGCGGGCGCACCCGGCGCGGGGCCGGCCCGCCGGTCGGGGCGTCGGTGCGGCCGGCGACCGGGGCCGCGGTGGTCGCACTCATCGGTCGCTCATCCTCGCCCCGTCCGTGCCCCCGTCGGCGCGCGCACGCGTCACCGCCGCCGCCCGGCTCGGGCGCGGAGGGAGATCATGACCGAGGGACGCACCGCTGCGCAGCGGTCGTCCACACCTTCGGGTGGGGCGGCCGGACGCCGGTCCGCCGGCTGCCACACTGGCGGGCACCTCAGACGGGAGAGACCGACCCCATGGCCACCCAGCGCTTCCTGACCCTCGACGACGTCGCGGAGGTCCTCAACGTCTCCTGGTCGCAGGCCTACGCGCTGGTGCGGCGCAAGGAGCTGATCGCCATCCAGATCGGCGGCCGGGGCCAGTGGCGCGTGGAGAAGGACGAGCTGGAGCGCTTCATCCAGCAGAAGTACGCCGAGGCCCGGGCGTCCGTGGCGGAGCCGGTGCCCGACGACGCCGAGGCCGACTCCCCCAGCTGACCGGCCCCGCCCCCAGGCGGGCGCCGGCGGGGACGGCCCGGCTCAGCCGACCGCCGGCAGCGCGGTCCGGACGGCGACCACCGCGGTCAGCGGCACCGCACGCACCGCGGTCACCGCAGCCCGCCGGCGCGGCTGGTCGAGCGGGTGCTCGGCCAGCTCCACGAAGTCCGCACCCACCCGGTCGACGGTGCCGGTCAGCGCGCCGCCGTCGGTGAGCAGGCAGCTGACCGCCGCCCGGTCCCGGGACAGCCCCCGCAGTGCGCGGCGGAGGTCCAGCCGCCGGGCCACCTCGCCCGGCCCCGGCCCCGATGCCGGCGCGGTCGCCGAGGTCAGCCCGCCGACCGCGGTGACCTGCGCCGTCGCCACGAGCAGCTCCCGCCCCTGACCGTCTGCCAGCAGCAGCCAGTCGACCCCCACGTCGACCAGCCGTCCGGCCAGCGGGGTGCCGGGGCAGCGCAGCGACAGCTCGTGGCCGACGGCCCCGCGGAGCCGGTCGGCGAGCAGCACCCGGCCGTGCTCGGCGCGGGTCCGCGACGGCTCCTCGGCCTGCTCGAGGGCGGCCTCCTGCTCCGCGACCTGCGCCTCGAGGTCGGCGAAGAGCTGCTCCCACCGCATGCGGGCAGGCTATCCCGTCCACAGGTCCATGCGTTTGGTTGCGTTTGCTTGCGTTGGTGGTGTTTCGTCACAGCGGAGGAGGTGAGGTCGTGTCGCTGCGACGCTGGGCCGGGACCACGGTCGTGATGGCCGCCGGGGGCTGGCTGCTGTGGGTGCTGGGGCCGACGCTGCCCGAGCTCCGGACTGCCGCCGCCGACCCCCAGGGGCTGGTCGACCGGGCCGGTGCCGACGCCCTGCTGCTCGCGGTCGTGCCGGCGCTGGCCTGGCTGTGCTGGGCCTGGGGTGCCGTCGGCCTGCTGCTCACGGTCGCTTCCACGGTGCCCGGCGGCGCCGGCCGGCTCGCCGGCGTGCTGCTCACGGTGGTGCTACCCGCCGGTGCGCGCCGGGCCGCCGCCCTCGCCCTCGGCGTCGGGCTGGCCACGACGGCACCCGCGCTCGTCGCGGCTCCGCTCGTGGTCCCGGTGACCGCCTCGGCTCCCACCGACGTCGGCACCGGAGCCGAGGTCGGCGACGTGGTCCCGGTCGACTGGCCGGGCGCCCCGCTTGCGCAGGTGGTCCCGGACTGGCCGCAGGTCGGCCCGGACGACCACGTCGTGGTGCGCGGCGACTGCCTCTGGGACATCGCCGCTCGCCGGCTGGCCTTGGCCGACCCGGGCGGTGCGGTCACCGCTGCCGACGTCCGGCAGGCCGTCCAGGACTGGTGGCAGGCCAACGCCGCCGTCATCGGCCCCGACCCCGACCTGCTGCTGCCCGGTCAGGTGCTCCGACCACCCGGCTGACGCCGGCCCCGTCCGACCCGCTCACCCCCGACCCGCCGTCGGGCACCGCCGAGGAGACCCCGCATGTCCGCACCCCCGCACCTCGCCCACCCAGCGGCCCACCCAGCAGCCCAGCCCGTCGCACCGGCGCCGTCCCGGCCCCGGCTGCAGCTGGTCGTCGTCCGGACGCCCGGCCCGCCACCGGTCGACGAGCGCGAGCCGGTCCGGCTGCTGGTGCCCGGCCGCCGCACCCGGCGGCCGGCTCCCCCGCCCGGGCCACGCCCGCGGCTCGACGTGCCGGTCGCGGCGGAGGACGCCGGGTTCGGGCCGACCTGGACCAGGCGCGCCGACCTGCCCGACGCGCAGGCCGCCGGACGACGGCTGGTGACGCTGACCCTGGAGGCCTTCGCCGGGCGCCGGCCGGTCGCCCAGCTGCGGCCGCTGGTCACCCCGGGGCTGTTCGCGGCGCTGAGCGAGCGGCGGCGGCCGGGCTGGTGCACCGAGGGCACCGCGCCGCTGCTGGTCAGCTCGGTGCGGGTCAGCGAACCGGTGGACGGCGTGGCCGAGGTCAGCGCGGTGGCCCGGCGGTCCGGCCGCGCGCACGCGGTGGCCGCCCGGCTGGAGGGCATCGACGGCCGCTGGCGGTGCACCGCGCTGCAGATCGGCTGACGAGCCGGGACGACGAGCGGGGACGACGAGCGGGGACGACGAGCGGGGACGACGACGCCCCGCCGACCAGCTGGTCGGCGGGGCGTCGTCGTGCGTCAGCGGCTTACGCGCCGGCGGCGCCGTGGCACTGCTTGAACTTCTTGCCCGACCCGCACGGGCACGGCGCGTTGCGGGGGGTCTCCTTGGTGCCGGTGATGGTCGCCGACTTGGCCGCCTTGGCCTTGCCGCCGTCCTTGGCCGAGGAGTCCAGGCTGGGCGCGCTGTAGCTGAGCGGGGTCTGCTTTGGCGCCTCCAGCCCCTTCACCGCGAGCTCCGGACCGGTCCCGGTACCCGAGGACGCCGGCGCCGTCTCCGCCGGGGCGGGAGCGGCCGCGGCCGCCGCGGGGGCGGGCTGGCGGGTGCGCCGGGCCGAGCTGGTCGTCCCGCCGGCCGGCGCCGCCGCCGGAGCAGCGGGAGCCGTCTGCGTGGTCGGAGCCGCCGGGGCAGCGGGAGCCACCGGGGCAGCGCCGTTGCCGTTCGACCCCGGGGTGACCGTCGGAGCAGCGGCCCCGGCGGCCGCGGCTTGGGCAGCGGCCTGGGCTGCCGCCTGGCGGGCCAGCACCGCCTGGGTGCCGGCCTGGGCGCGGGCGAGCGCCTCGGCCTCCGCGGCGGCCTGCTTCTCGGCCGCCTCGGCTGCCTGCTGCTCCTTGGTCTTCACCTCGAGGTTGAACAGGAAGCCGACGGACTCCTCCTTGATGCCGTCGAGCATCGCGTTGAACATGTCGTAGCCCTCGCGCTGGTACTCCACGACCGGGTCGCGGTTGGCCATCGCGCGCAGGTGGATGCCGGCCCGCAGGTAGTCCATCTCGTACAGGTGCTCGCGCCACTTGCGGTCCAGCACCGACAGCAGCACGCGGCGCTCCAGCTCGCGCATGACCTCCGACCCGAGAGTCTCCTCGCGGGTCTCGTACGCGGCGTGCACGTCGTCGAGCAGCTCCTGCTCGAGCACGTCGGCGGTCAGCGCCGACTGGTCACCGTCGGCCACCCGGTCGAGCATCTCCTGCTGGTCCAGGCCCACCGGGTACAGCGCCTTGAGCCCGGTCCACAGCTTGTCCAGGTCCCAGTCCTCGGCGTACCCGGCCTCGGTCGCGCCCTTGACGTAGGCGCTCAGCACGTCGTCGACCATGCCCTTGACCTGCACGTGCAGGTCCTCGCCGTCGAGCACCTTGCGGCGCTCGTCGTAGATGACGGTGCGCTGCCGGTTGAGCACCTCGTCGTACTTGAGGACGTCCTTGCGGATCTCGTGGTTCTGCTGCTCGACCTGGGTCTGCGCCGAGCGGATCGCCCGGCTGACCATCTTGGACTCGATCGGCTGGTCGTCGGGCACCCGCAGGGTGGTCATCATCGACTCGAGCATCGGGCCGTTGAAGCGCCGCATCAGGTCGTCGCCCAGCGACAGGTAGAACCGGGACTCGCCCGGGTCGCCCTGCCGGCCGGACCGGCCGCGCAGCTGGTTGTCGATCCGCCGGCTCTCGTGCCGCTCGGTGCCCAGCACGTACAGCCCGCCGGCCTCGGTCACCTGGTCGTGCTCGGCCTTGACCTGGGCCTTGGCCGTGGCGACCGCGTCGTCCCAGGCCGCCTCGTACTCCTCCGGCGTCTCCGTCGGGGACAGCCCCTGCTCGCGCAGCGCCTCCTCGGCGATGAACTCGACGTTGCCACCGAGCTGGATGTCGGTGCCGCGGCCGGCCATGTTGGTGGCCACCGTGACCCCGCCCAGCCGCCCGGCCATCGCGATGATCGCGGCCTCCCGCGCGTGGTTCTTGGCGTTGAGCACCTCGTGCGGGATGCCGCGCTTGAGCAGGTACTTGCTCAGCAGCTCGGACTTCTCCACGCTCGCGGTGCCCACGAGCACCGGCTGGCCGGCCTCGTGCCGCTCGGCGATGTCCTCGACGACGGCGTCGAACTTCGCCTTCTCCGTCTTGAAGATGACGTCGGCGCGGTCCTCGCGGACCATCGGCCGGTTCGTCGGGATCGGGACGACGCCCAGCTTGTAGGTCTGGGAGAGCTCGGCGGCCTCGGTCTGGGCCGTGCCGGTCATCCCCGACAGCTTGGTGTAGAGCCGGAAGTAGTTCTGCAGGGTGATCGTGGCGAGGGTCTGGTTCTCGTCCTTGATCTGCACCTTCTCCTTGGCCTCGATGGCCTGGTGCATGCCCTCGTTGTAGCGGCGGCCGGACAGCACGCGGCCGGTGAACTCGTCGACGATGAGCACCTCGCCGTTGGTGACGATGTACTGCTGGTCCTTCTTGAACAGCTCCTTGGCCTTGAGGGCGTTGTTCAGGTAGCCGATCAGCGGGGTGTTGACCGCCTCGTAGAGGTTGTCGATGCCGAGCTGGTCCTCGACGAACTCGACGCCCTCCTCGGTGACGGCGACGGTCCGCTTGGACTCCTCGACCTCGTAGTGCCGGTCGCGCTTCATCAGCGGGACGATGCGGGCGAACTCGCCGTACCACCGGGCGCTGGTCTCGGCCGGACCGCTGATGATCAGCGGGGTGCGGGCCTCGTCGATGAGGATCGAGTCGACCTCGTCGACGATGGCGAACGCGTGCCCGCGCTGCACCAGGTCGGCCTTGCTCCACGCCATGTTGTCGCGGAGGTAGTCGAAGCCGAACTCGTTGTTCGTGCCGTGGGTGATGTCGGCGGCGTACTGCTCGCGCCGCAGCGGCGGGGCCTGGCCGGAGACGATCGTGCCGACGGACAGGCCCAGGAACCGCTGCACCCGGCCCATCCACTCCGCGTCGCGCTGGGCCAGGTAGTCGTTGGTGGTGACCACGTGGACGCCGTCGCCGGACAGCGCGTTCAGGTAGGCCGGCAGCACACCGGTCAGGGTCTTGCCCTCACCGGTCTTCATCTCGGAGATGTTGCCGAGGTGCAGCGCCGCACCGCCCATCAGCTGCACGCGGTAGTGCCGCTGGCCCAGCGTGCGGGTCGCCGCCTCGCGGACCACCGCGAACGCCTCGGGCAGCAGCAGGTCGAGGGTCTCCCCGTCGCCGTACCGCTCCTTGAACTCGTCGGTCTTCGCGCGCAGCTCGGCGTCGGTCAGATCGGTGACGTCGGGCTCCAGGGCCTCGACGGCGTCGGCGATCTTCGACAGCCGCCGGACGATCTTGCCCTCACCGGCACGCAGGATCTTGTTGAACACCACGGCCCCAGCGTAGGCGGCCGAGCTGGGAAGCGGTCCCGGCGTGGCCGGGACAGGTGCCCGCTTCCTCGCGTCCGTACCGTCGGTGGACGTGTCCTCCCCTCCCGCACCGCCCTTCGGCCCCGGTCTGGCCGCCTTCTTCACCGAGCGGCACCTGGCCACGCTGACCACCCTGCGCGCCGACGGCAGCCCGCACGTGGTGCCGGTCGGCGTCACCTTCGACGCCGCGACCGGCACCGCCCGGGTGATCACCTCGGGCACCTCGGCGAAGGCCCGGCACGTGCGCACCGGGCAGTCCCGGGTGGCGGTCTGCCAGGTCGACGGGCGGGTGTGGACGACGCTGGAGGGGACGGCGGTGGTGCGGGACGACGCCGCGTCGATCGCCGACGCCGAGGCCCGCTACGCCGCCCGGTACCAGCAGCCGCGGGTCAACCCGGCGCGGGTCGTGCTGGAGATCTCGGTCGACCGGGTGCTGGGCAACGCGGAACGCTGGCGGGCCCCGGAGGGGGACGGGGCGGAGGAGGCGCGGTGAGCGGGATGGACCTGGGCGGCATCGACCTGACCACCGAGGTGGTGCGCACGCCCCGGCTGGTGCTGCGGCCCTTCGTCGAGGACGACGTCGAGGCGGTGTACGCCGGCTGCCAGGACCCCGACGTCCAGCGCTGGATCAACATCCCGGTGCCCTACACGCGGGACGACGCGCGGGCCTACGTGCTCGAGGACTCCCCCGCCGAGCGGCGGGCCGGTACCGGCACCAACCTGGCGATCGAGGTCGACGGCGTCGTCGTCGGCTCGACCGGCGTGCACCGGATCGGCCAGCACCCGATGGGCCCGGAGATCGGCTACTGGATCGCACCGTCGGGCCGGGGCAGGGGCTACGCGGCGGAGACCACGCACGCGCTGGCCGAGTGGGCGCTGGGGCTGGGCGCGCACCGGGTGTACCTGGTCGCCGACGTCCGCAACACCGGCTCGCAGGCGGTCGCCCGCCGGGCCGGCCTGGTCCAGGAGGGCGTGCTGCGGTCCTACCTGGCGTACCGGGACGGCAGCCGGGGCGACGCGGCGGTCTTCTCCCGCGTGCCGGGCGACTGACGCGGTCGGGAGCATCGACCGAGGCCTGCGAGGGAGGAGCGGACCGACCGCGGAAGGCGCCCCAGCGGAATGGCGACTGAGGAAAGGACCTCCCTGCCCCCCACCACTCGCAGGCTCGCGGCGGGCCCCTGCAGGGAGGCCGACGGCGGCGAGCCGCCCTCCGCGGTGCGGAGGACGGCTCGCCGGGCGTGCGACGGTCAGACGGTCGCGGGCTCCCGTTCGGCCACGGCGGCGGCCGGGGCCGGCGCCGCGTCGTCCCCGGGACCTGCCGGGGGGCCGAGGCGGATCAGGCCGTAGTCGAAGGCGTGCCGGCGGTAGACGACCGACGGCTGGCCGGTGTCGGCGCAGAGGAACATGAAGAAGTCGTGGCCGACCAGCTCCATCTCGTAGAGGGCCTGGTCGACGTGCATCGGCGTGGCCGGGTGCACCTTCTCGCGGACGATCCGTCCGGGCAGGTGCTCGTCCAGGTCGGTGACCAGCGGGGTGTCGGTGGCCCCGGTGTCGCCGACGAGCGCGGGTTCGGGTGTACCGACCGCGGTGGTGGTGTCCTCGGTGAGCAGGTCGCCGGCGGGCTCGGCGACGGGGACGGCGTCGACCCGCACGCTCGGCGGCGTGCGGCGGCCGTGGTGGACGCGGCGGCGGTCGTTCGCCCGCCGCATCCGGTTCTCCAGCTTCCCGGCCGCCAGTTCCAGCGCGGCGTAGAAGTCGGGGGCGCAGGCCTCCGCCCGTGCCACCGGGCCCTTGCCGCGCATCGTGATCTCCACGCGCTGGCAGTTGGCGGACTGGCGGGGGTTCTTCTCGTGCAAGAGCTCGACATCGATGCGGATGACCTTGCCGTCGAACCGTTCGAGCTGCCCGACCTTGTCCTCCACATGGGTGCGGAAGTGCTCGGGCACCTCGACGTTCCGTCCTCGGACCACGATCTCCATGAGACCTCCCGGTTGAGCCGGTTGCGATCGAACCGACGCTAGCCGCCTTGCCCCGCCACCGACACCGGAACCACCCCCCGCGTTCACCCGCCGCTCAGCTCCGCACGGTGAAGACCCCAGGTGGGGAGCCCGCGCGTCGCGCCGGCTGCCGGCGCGGCGTCGCGGCGACGACCGCGCCGAGCACCGGCGTGTCCTCCCGGCCGTGCGGCGTGTCGAGCAGCGCGCGGGCGGCCTCGGTGAGCGTCGCCCCGCTGGTGACGACGTCGTCGACCAGCACCACCTGGCACCCGCCGGGGACGCCGGCCCGCTCCCGGGACGTGAACCGGCCGGCGACGTTGGCCCGCCGCGCGACGGCGTCGAGCCCCGCGGAATCGCGGACCCGGCGGCCGCGGGACCGGCCGAGCAGCCGGGCCGTCCGGGCCGGGACGCCGGCCGCCCGCAGCTCGGCGGCCGCGGCGTCGGCGAGCTCGCGCACGTGGTCCCGGCCACGCCGGCGCACCGCGGCGGCCGAACTCGGCACCGGCACGAGCAGCACCGGCCCGCCGCTGCCCGGCACCCCGCCGAGCACCGCGGCGACCGCCAGCGCCAGCGCCGTCCCGAGCGGGCCGGCCAGCTCCGCCCGGCCGTGCTCCTTGAAGGCGAGCACCGCCGGGCGCACCGGGCCGGCGTACGCCCCGGCGGCCACGGTGGGCGGGAACCCCGGGGGGTGGCGGCGCGGCTGGGCCAGCCGGGGGCGGGTCAGCCAGCGGGCGCAGCGGTCGCACAGGACGGCGCCGGGCACGCCGCACCCGCCGCACGTGCGGGGCAGCACCAGGTCGGCCAGCGCCCGGCCACCGGCCCGCAGCACCCGCACGCCGGCCACCCTGCCGGTCGACCGGCGTCCGCCCGCCCCGCCGGTGCGGGGTGGGGACGGCGCCGCCGCCTGGGGACGGCGGCCGGCCCGGCTGCCTCACATCGGGTAGAACGGCGCCCCACCGGGGCGCGGCTGCTCCCCGCGCACGAGGGTGACCCAGTTGCCGCCCGCCAGCTGCCACATCGTGCCCTGGGCGCTGACCAGCGGCTGGCGGCCGGGGGCGGCGGCGAGAGCGGTCGGCTGGTCCGGCAGCCCGGAGGCCGTCGTCTCCTGCAGCTCCCAGCCGTCGACCCCGACCGTGTAGGGGACGGTCCGGCCGGTGCTCGGGTCGGCGGCCAGCAGCATGAGCAGCCCGGCGTTGCGCCAGGCGACGTCGCTGACCTGCCGGACGGCCGGGGTCACCGAGCGCAGGTCGCGGACGCTGACCGCCTCCTCGTCGCGGACCACGGTGCCGACGAACAGCTGCCCGCCGGAGGAGCCCTGCACGACCACGGCCGCCCGGACGCCGTCCGGGGACAGCTGGAAGGAGGTGGCCCGGCCGAGGCCGGGCAGCGTGGTGGCGCTGACCGTCTGCGGCGAGCTGCCCGCCGGCAGCCGCACGACCTCGTTGCCGTTGCGCACCGTCCACACCTCCGCGCGGGTGCCGGCGCTGGTGGGCTCGGTGAACGCATCACCGGTCAGCACCGGGACCAGCTCACCGCCGTAGGGCCCGGCGAACAGCGTCGCCGGCGCCCCGGACGGCGAGACCGTCGTCGAGACGCCGGCCGCCAGGCCCAGCTCGCTGGTGTCCGCATCGACCGTCACGGCGGCCGAGGCGAGCCCGTAGCTGCCTTGGCCGGCCGGCCCGGGTGCCGCGCTGCCGTCGGTGGCCAGCCGGAGCACGCCCGCGTCCAGGTAGTGCCCGACGGCACCGGCCGGGGCCAGGTCGGGGTCGTACCGAGCCCAGTCGTCGATGGTCTGCCGGTCGGGCACGCCGGGGAGGCCCAGCTCCTGCCCGTCCCGCAGCACGGTCACCGACTGCAGGCCGAGCTCGGGCTGCTGCAGGGTCCAGGTCAGCTGGGCGGCGGCTGCCTCGAGGGTGCCGTCGGGCACCTCGCCGGGCCAGGTCAGGTCGACCGTGGCGGTGGCACCGCGGATGCCGACCGTGCTGCGCAGCCGCGCGCCGGCCAGCGGGTTGGTGATCCCGGCCGCGATGGGCGGCGAGGCGCCGGCCAGCAGCCGCTCGACGAGGGCGTTGGCCTGCGCCTCGCCGCTGACCAGGTAGCGGGGGTCGGGCACGACGCGGGTGCCGGTGGGGTCCAGGAAGTAGGCGTTGAGCTGGTCGTAGGTGCGGGCGAAGTCGGGCTGGAGCAGGAGCAGCCCGTCGGGCGGGTCGGTGATCCGCCACTCGCCGGAGTCGTCGCTGAGGGAGAAGGTGCGGCTGTAGACCGCGTCGGCGCCGACGGTGAAGACGCCGCGCTCGTCGAGCGTGCCGACCAGGGTGCCGGTCACCTGCACGGTGCCGGACTGCGACTGCACCGGGGCGTAGTCCTGGCTGATGACCGTCACGCCGTCGCTGTCCTGCCAGCTGGCGGCCGCCTCGGGCGACAGGTACTGGCGGGCGACCGGGTGGTTGCGGACGACGCTGGCGCTGGCGTCGACGAACCCGCGGACCACCTCCTCCGGCGTGGCCCCGGTCTCCGGGCTGAGCGGCTCGACGCCGACTGCGACGTCGGTCGGCATGGCGACCTGGGTGATCTGGATCGTCGGTGAGGAGTCCGGCACCGTGCTGCAGCCGGTGAGCAGCGCGCCGAGCAGCGCCAGCGCCGCCAGCCGCCGCGTCACGACCGGCTCCGCGGCGGGGTCAGGAACGGCGGCCGCAGCGGCAGCGGCGAGCTGGTGAGCTCACCGCCGGCGGTCATCGGGACGGTCAGCCGGAACTGGGCGCCCTGGCCGGGCAGCCCCCAGACCTGCAGCCACCCGCCGTGCAGCCGGGCGTCCTCGAGGCTGATCGACAGCCCCAGGCCGCTGCCGCCGATGGTGCGGACCCGCGCCGCGTCGGCCCGCCAGAACCGGTCGAAGACGTGCTGGGCGTCGGCCGGGGTGAGCCCGATGCCGTGGTCGCGCACGGTGATGGCCACCGCGCTGGCCGAGGCGGCCAGGCTGACCTCCACCGGCTTGCCGGTCCCGTGCTCGATGGCGTTGCCGACGAGGTTGCGCAGCACCCGCTCGACCCGCCGCACGTCGACCTCGGCGATGACCGGCACCGGCGGGGTGGTGACCTGCAGGTCGCAGCCGTGCCGGGCGGCCAGCGCGCCCATCCCCTCGACGACCCGGTGCACCACGGGCACGAGGTCCTGCGCCTCGGCCTCCAGCACGGCGGCGCCGGCGTCGTAGCGGCTGATCTCCAGCAGGTCCGACAGCAGCGTCTCGAAGCGGTCCAGTTCGGCGCGGAGCAGCTCCGCCGAGCGGGCCACCGCCGGGTCGAAGTCCTCCCGGGCCTCGTGCAGCACGGCGGCGGCCATCTGCACCGTGGTCAGCGGCGTGCGGAGCTCGTGCGAGACGTCGGAGGTGAACCGCTGCTGCAGCTGTGACAGCCCCTCCAGCTGGGTGATCTGCCGCTGCAGGCTGTCGGCCATCGCGTTGAAGCTGGTCGCCAGCCGGGCGAGGTCGTCCTCGCCGCGCACCGCCAGCCGCTCCTCCAGGTGCCCCTCGGCCAGCCGCTGCGCGCTGCCGGCCGCCCGGCGCACCGGGTCGACCACCAGCCGGGTGACCAGCACCCCGATGCCGGCGACGAAGAGGGTGAGCACCGCGCAGGTGATGACGACGGTGCTGCGGATGCCCTCCAGGCTCTCCTGCTCCTGCTCCAGCGGGAAGGCGAAGTACAGCTCCAGGCGGTCGCCGCCGGACCCGTCGGTGGGCACCGGGGCGCCCACCAGCAGGGTCGGCACCGGCTCGCCGTCGCGGTCGGGCACCGGCGCGTAGCGGTAGGCCTGCGCGCCGCCGGCGACCTCGGCCCGCAGGTCGTCGGGGATCGCCGGGTAGATGTCCGGCCGGCTGGAGGCCGGGCGCGGGGCGTCCCCGGACAGGTAGACCATGACGACGTCGAAGTCGCCGGCCGCCCCGCCCCGGGACCGCAGGTTCTCCACGGTGCGCGACAGGGTGATCCGGATGCTCGCCGAGTCACCGGTGGCGATGCCGCCGACCTCGGTCTGGGCGTACTGCACGCCGGCCAGCGACTGGTCGACCGCCGCCTGCCGCTTGGCGCCCAGCAGCTGGTCGCTGATCTGCCGGAACAGCACCAGGCTGACGATGACCACCAGCACGCCGGCGACCAGCATCGTGATGGCGCCGACGCGCAGCTGCAGCGACGAGCGCCAGGCGTGCACCGCCCGGCGGACCAGCCGCCCGGTGCGCACGACGGTCCGCCGCCGGGCCCGGGTCAGCCGCCGGGCCGCACCGGCCCGCAGCTGGGCCGAGGTCCGCCGGGGCCGCCCCGGCGCGGCGGACGGCGTCGGGGCGGCGGGGGTCGCTGCGGACGGCGGGTCCCCGGCCGCGTCGACCGCCGGGGGGCCGGTGGTCGTGCTCACGGCCGGGTGGGGCGTCCGCTCACGGCGCTCCACGACCCGGTCACGGCGGGCCGGCCTTGTAGCCGACCCCGCGCACCGTCAGCACGACCTCGGGCTTCTCCGGGTCCCGCTCGACCTTGGCGCGCAACCGCTGGACGTGCACGTTCACCAGCCGGGTGTCCGCGGCGTGCCGGTAGCCCCACACCTGCTCGAGCAGCAGCTCGCGGGTGAACACCTGGCGGGGCTTGCGGGCCAGGGCCACCAGCAGGTCGAACTCCAGCGGGGTCAGCGCGATGGGGACGCCGTCCCGGGTGACCTGGTGCGCCGGGACGTCGATGGCCACGTCGCCGATGGCGAGGCTCTCCGCCTGGCCGTTCTCGCCGCGGCGCAGCTGCGCCCGGACCCGGGCGACCAGCTCGACGGGCTTGAACGGCTTGGTGACGTAGTCGTCGGCGCCGGCCTCCAGGCCCTGCACGATGTCGATGGTGTCGCCCTTGGCGGTCAGCATCACGATCGGCACGGTCGACTGGGTGCGGATGTCGGCGCAGATCTGCAGGCCGTTGCGGCCGGGCAGCATCAGGTCGAGCAGCACCAGGTCGGGGCGCAGCTGCTGGAACGTCGCGACCGCCCGCGCGCCGTCGGAGACGAACGCCGGTTCGTACCCCTCCCGGCGCAGCACGATGCCGAGCATCTCGGCGAGGGCGGCGTCGTCGTCGACGACGAGGACACGGCCGCGGCTGGCGCCCTGACTGGGTGCGGAAGGTGGCACGCCGCCATTGTGCGCGATCACGTCCAGATGACGGTCCGCCCCGCCCGGGGAACTCCCCCGGGCGGGGCGGAACGTGCCCGGCCGGGCCCTCTCGGGGCCCGGCCGGGGACGTGGTGACGCTGGAACGGCCTGGCCGCAGGGACCGGTGGCCGGCCTCCTCGCAGGGTCCCGCCGCGAGCTCGCGAGTGGCGGGGGGCGAGGAGGTCCTTGATCAGTAGCGGTAGTGGTCGCTCTTGTAGGGACCCTCGACCGGGACGCCGAGGTAGTCGGCCTGCACCTTGCTCAGGGTGGTGAGCTTGACGCCGAGGGCGTCGAGGTGGAGCCGGGCGACGTGCTCGTCGAGCTTCTTCGGCAGCACCGTGACGCCGGGGGTCTTGCCCTCGTAGGCGGCGCGGTTGTTCCACAGCTCGATCTGGGCCAGCGTCTGGTTGGAGAACGACGCGCTCATCACGAAGCTGGGGTGCCCGGTGGCGTTGCCCAGGTTCAGCAGCCGGCCCTCGGAGAGCACGATGATCGTGTGGCCGTCGGCGAAGCGCCACTCGTCGACCTGCGGCTTGATGGTGGTCCGCACGACGCCGGGGGTGCGCGCCAGGCCGGCCATGTCGATCTCGTTGTCGAAGTGGCCGATGTTGCCGATGATCGCCTGGTGCTTGGTCGAGGCCAGCTGCTCGGCCGAGATGATGTCCTTGTTGCCGGTCGTGGTGATGATGATGTCGGCCTTGCCGATCACCTCGTCCAGCGTGGTCACCTCGTAGCCGTGCATCGCGGCCTGCAGGGCGTTGATCGGGTCGATCTCGGTGACGATGACCCGGGCGCCCTGGCCGCGGAGGGACTCGGCGCAGCCCTTGCCCACGTCGCCGTAGCCGCAGACGACGGCGACCTTGCCGCCGATCATCACGTCGGTGGCCCGGTTGAGCCCGTCGATGAGGGAGTGCCGGCAGCCGTAGAGGTTGTCGAACTTGCTCTTGGTGACCGAGTCGTTGACGTTGATCGCCGGGAAGAGCAGCCGGCCGTCGCGGGCGAGCTCGTAGAGCCGCAGCACGCCGGTGGTGGTCTCCTCGGTGACGCCCTTGATTTCCTTGCCGATGCGGGTCCAGCGCTCGCCGTCCTCGGCCAGGCTGTTCCGCAGCACGTCCAGGATGACCCCGTACTCCTCGGAGTCGGCCTCGGTGGTGTCCGGGACGACGCCGTCGGCCTCGAAGCGGGTGCCGAGGTGGACCAGCAGCGTGGCGTCGCCGCCGTCGTCGAGCAGCATGTTCGGGCCGACGACCGCACCGCTGTCGTCGGTGAACTCGAACAGGCGCTGGGTGCACCACCAGTAGTCCTCGAGGGTCTCGCCCTTCCAGGCGAAGACCGGGACGCCGGCGGGCTGCTCGGCGGTGCCGTCGCCGACGACGATCGCCGCGGCGGCGTGGTCCTGGGTGGAGAAGATGTTGCAGCTCACCCAGCGGACGTCGGCGCCGAGCGCGGTCAGCGTCTCGATCAGCACGGCGGTCTGGATGGTCATGTGCAGCGAGCCGGCGATGCGGGCGCCGGCCAGCGGCTGCTCGTCGCCGTACTCCTCGCGCAGGGACATCAGGCCGGGCATCTCGTGCTCGGCGAGCTGGATCTCCTTGCGGCCGAAGCCGGCGAGGGAGAGGTCGGCCACCTTGAAGTCGCCGTCGGTCAGTACGCGGGTGCCAGTGCTGGCGGTCATGTCGCTCCAGTGTCCGGCCCGGCCTCGGAGGCGGGCGCAGTCGGTCGCTGTGGTCCCCGTGCGAGCGGGGCGAGCGAGCATGCCGAGGCTTCGGCGGGGCTCGTGCCGTCCCTGAGGGTACCTGGCGGCCGGCCGGCGACGGCGTCCCGAGCAGGGTGACCGTGGTCCCGTCCGGGCGCGTGCCCCGGGCGGGCCGCTACCGGCGGAGCGCGGTGGTGGCCCGGTAGAGCAGCGCCGGGCCGCGGGCGGTGACCGGGCGGCCGGCCGGCACGAAGGCCGACTGCCCCCGCTCGAGGACCAGGTCGCCGTCTGTGGTGGTGAGCACCGCCTGGCCCTCGGTGCACAGCAGCACCTGCGGCCCGCTGGTGGTCAGCACGCCGGGGTCGACGTCGACCTGGCAGCGGGTGAGGTCGAAGTCGTCGACCGGCACCGGGTAGCGCAGGCCGCCGGGGCCGAGCACCGGGTGCAGCACCGGCACCTTGCCGTCGGTGAAGTCGAGCACCTCGATCAGGGCCGCGAGGTCGACGTGCTTGCTGGTCAAGCCGCCGCGCAGCACGTTGTCGGAGCTGGCCATGACCTCGACGCCGGCACCGCAGAGGTAGGCGTGCAGGTTGCCGGCGGGCAGGAAGACCGCCTCGCCGGGCGCGAGCTTGAGGTGGTTGCACATCAGCGAGATGACGACGCCGGGGTCGCCGGGGTAGGTGTCGGCCAGCGTGGCCGCCCAGCGGTAGGTGTTGATGAACTCCGGGTCGTGCGCGGCGACGAAGCTGGCCGCCCGCTGGGACACCGCCCGCACCAGCGACTCGCGCCGCCGGGCCGACAGCGCCAGCAGCTGCGGGATCGCCGCCCGCAGCCCGCCGCGGGCGAGCGCGGCGATGGTGGGCATGAGCTCGGGCAGCTGCAGCTTCGCCAGGCAGTGCAGCGACTCCTCCACCGGCCGGAACCCGCACAGCGCCTCGACCGGGGTCAGCGCGCAGAGGATCTCCGGCTTGTGGAACGGGTCCTTGAAGGTGCGGGTGGCGTCGTCGCGCGGGATCCCGGCCGCCTCCTCCGCGGCGAAGCCGACCTCGGCCTGCGCGGTGGTCGGGTGGGCCTGCAGCGACAGCGGGGTGTCGGCGGCGAGCACCTTCATCAGGAACGGCAGCCGGGGCCCGAAGCGCTCGTGCACGGCCGACCCGAGGAGCACGTCGGGGTCGGCGGAGATGGCGGCGTCCAGCGGGCGGCCGTCGGACAGCACGCTGGGCTGGTCGGGGTGGGCGCCCATCCAGAGCTCGGCGTAGGGGCGGTCGGCCGGCGAAGGCTCACCGAGGAGCTCGGGGATGACCGTGTGCGAACCCCACGGGTAGTGGCGCACGGCGTTCGTCAGCTGCCACATCGAGGTGGAGGTTACCGGGGTGGATGTCACCGTCTCCTGATCGGCACCGGCGGGGCCGAGCCTTAGCAGTCGCGAGGCCGAGCCTCAGCAGGTCGAGAGGCCGGGGCCGACGGTCACGGTCGCAGCGACCGCTCGTGGTCCAGGGCCAGCCCCAGGTAGACCGCGCTGAAGTCGGCGACGGCCAGCTGCCGGGCGAGCTGGGCCAGCCGCGGCTGGCGCTCGGGCTCGCCGTAGGCGGCGAGCCCGCTCACCGGCACGTTGTGCTCGGCGGCGGTCCGCAGCACCTCCGCCATCGCCTCGCCGGCCGACCGCGGTTCGCGCTCGGCGTCGTCGTGCGCGCCGGCGTCGGAGTCGCGGATCGTGAGCAGGCGCAGCCGCCGGCCGGCGTCGTCGGCGCGGTCGCGGAAGAAGTCGTCCGCCCCGCCCTCGGGGGCCAGCGGGCCGGCGAGCACGGTGCGGGCGGCCACCCGCTGGTCGGGCAGCCGGAAGCCGGTGACCGGCAGGCCGGCCAGGGTGGCCAGCTGGTCGGCGACCCGGTCGGCGGCGGCACCGGCCAGCGGTCCCTCCGAGACGATGACCGGCAGCGCGTCCAGCAGCTCCAGCGCCAGGGTCTTGGCCGGGTTGACGAACGACTCGCGGGCCGGCCCGCACTCGGCGGCCACCTGGTCCAGCGCGGCGGCGATCACCTCGGTGTCGGCGCTGCCCTCGGGCAGCAGCCCGAGGTCGGCGCAGAGCAGCAGCATCGGGGTGAGCAGCGACCACAGCGTGGTGTGCCGCACCCGGGACGCCGGCAGCGGCACGTAGGGCGCCCGGGAACTGGCGACGGCGGCGTGCAGCGGGGCGTCCTCGGCGCCGATGCCGACGACGGCGACCCCGCGCCGGGCCGCCTCGTAGGCGGGGACGACGGCGTAGCGCCCGGCGCCGGTGCGGGTCGCGACCACGGCGATGTCGGTGGGTCCCATCCAGACCGGCAGCGCCGGGCCGGGCACGACGTCCACGGTGACCGGGCTGGCCGCCCCCAGCAGGGCGCGCAGCACCGCCCCCGCGACCGCGCCCTCGCGGCGGCCCACGACCACCAGCCCGCGCGGCCGGCCGCCGGAGGTGGCCCGCTCCAGGCCGGCCTCCCGGGTCAGCCGGGCGGTCTCGCGCACCTGGGCGCCGGCCCCGGCGACCGCCGGCAGCAGCTCCCGGGGGTCGCGGGCCCGCAGCAGGTCGAGGTCGTCGAGGACCTCCTCGGCGAGCTCGGGCGAGGTCATGACGGGAGCTGCCGGGCCTCGTCCAGGAGCAGCACCGGGATGCCGTCGCGCACCGGGAACGCGCGCCGGCAGGTGGGGCAGACCAGCTCCGAGGCCGCGACGTCGACGGTCAGCGGGCTGTGGTGGGTGTCCGGGCAGGCCAGGATCCCGAGCAGGTCGGGGTCGATGCCCAGCGTCCGGTCGTCTGCTGCACTGCCGGTCATGCCCGCACCAGCTCCAGCACCTCGTCGCGCACCGCGGCCATCCGCGCCCGGTCGGGCGCCTCGACGTTGAGCCGCAGCAGCGGCTCGGTGTTGCTCGCCCTCAGGTTGAACCACGCGCCGTCCGGCAGCGAGACGGTGAGCCCGTCGAGGTCGTCGAAGCTCACCCCGTCGACCTGGCCGTAGGTCTCCCGGACCGCGGCGACCCGCCCGGCCTGGTCGGTGACGGTGGAGTTGATCTCCCCGGAGGCGGCGTACCGCTCGTACTGCGCGCTGATCTCCGACAGCGTGCGCGGCTGCTCGCCCAGCGCCGCCAGCACGTGCATCGCGGCCAGCATGCCGGTGTCGGCCCGCCAGAAGTCGCGGAAGTAGTAGTGGGCGGAGTGCTCGCCGCCGAAGACGGCGTCGGTGCGGGCCATCTCGGCCTTGATGAACGAGTGCCCGACCCGGGTGCGCACCGGCTGGCCGCCGTGCTCGCGGACGATCTCCGGCACGGCGCGGGAGGTGATCAGGTTGTGGATGATCGTCGTCCCGGTGCCCTTGGCGAGCTCCCGGACGGCGACCAGGCCGGTGATCGCCGAGGGGCTCACCGGCTCGCCGCGCTCGTCGATGATGAAGCAGCGGTCGGCGTCGCCGTCGAAGGCCAGCCCGATGTCCGCGCCGTGCTCGCGCACCCCGGCCTGCAGGTCGACGAGGTTCGCCGGGTCCAGCGGGTTGGCCTCGTGGTTGGGGAAGGAGCCGTCGAGCTCGAAGTACATCGGCACGACCTCCAGCGGCAGCCCGGCGAGCACCACCGGCACGGTGAACCCGCCCATGCCGTTGCCGGCGTCGACGACCACCTTGAGCGGCCGGATCCCGGACAGGTCGACCAGGCCGCGCAGGTAGGCGGCGTACTCGGCGACGAGGTCCCGGCTGGTCACCGACCCGGTGCCGGTGGGGGTGCGCTCGAAGACGGCCGAGCCGTCGACGAGCTGCTCGGCCCACTCCCGGATCTGCACCAGGCCGGAGTCCTGGCCGATCGGGGCGGCGCCGGCCCGGCAGAGCTTGATGCCGTTGTACTGCGCCGGGTTGTGGCTGGCGGTGAACATCGCACCCGGGATGCCCAGCGAGCCGGCCGCGAAGTAGAGCATGTCGGTGGAGCCGAGCCCGGCCTCGACGACGTCCATCCCGCGGGCGAGCACGCCCTCGGCGAAGGCGCGGGACAGCGGGACGGAGGAGTCGCGCATGTCGTGCGCGGTGACGACCGAGGTCGCCCCCGTCTCGGCGTGCACGAACTCCGCGAACGCCTGGCCGATGGCCCGGGCGACGTCCTCGTCCCACTGCTCGGGGACCAGGCCCCGGACGTCGTAGGCCTTGATGATCGACGACAGGTCTGTCACGCCGACGACCCTATAAGGACCCCGCTGCCCCCCGCCGCTCGCAGGCTCGCGGCGGGACCCTGCAGCGGGGCCGAGGGGTGCGGCCGGCGGTGTCGTCAGGGGAGGTCGGGGAGGATGCGCAGGTGCCCGCGCCGCGTGCCGCTGCCGTCGTCGGCCGGGTCGCGCGCGGGCTCGGGGCGGGCCGCCTCGCGGACGGCGTCGGCCAGCGCGAGCAGGTCGTCGCCGGTCGGGCCGGCGTCCTCGGTGTCGATCTCGTGGCGCACGACCTCCCAGCCGCGCGGCACGGTCAGCCGCTCGGCGTGGAACTCGCACAGGTCGTAGCTGTGCGGCTCCGAGTACGTCGCCAGCGGGCCGACGACGGCCGTGGACTCCGCGTACACGTAGGTCAAGGTCGCCGCTGCCGGTTGCGCACAGCCACTGCGCGAGCAGCGACGCGACTGCCTCACCACCGGTTCCTCACGCTCGGCACAGTAACCGGGAACCGGTCCGCTGGGGAGGAGGCACACCGGGGGACGGTCGCGTCGACCCACCGGTCCCGCGTCCCCCAGCAGGCCCACCGCACCGCCGCCCGGCGGCCCAGGCCGTAGGCTCCAGCCGCCATGGACCGCCCCCCTGCCCGCTCCCGGCGCGACCGACACGGCCGTGGCCTGCGCGGCCGTCTGGTCCCGCCCACGGTGCCGCTGTCCCGCAGCCGCGCCGAGCAGTTCGACGACCTGGTGCTGGACGCGGTCGAGGACCTCGAGCGCCGCTGGGAGCGCGAGCTGGCCGGTGTCGAGTTCGCCGTCGAGGACGTGCCGTGGGTCGACCACAGCAGCCCGGACGAGGTCGTGCTGGACGCCGACGTGCTCGAGGACGGCAGCGTCCCGCTGGCCCGGGTGCTGCCCGCGCACCGGGAGGGCGGCCAGGAGCACCCGGCCCGGATCGTCGTCTACCGGCGTCCGCTGGAGATCCGCGCCGCCGACCGCGACGACCTCGCCGACCTGGTGCGCGACGTCGTCGTCGACCAGGTGGCCGTGCTGCTGGGCCGCGACCCGGAGGAGATCGACCCCACCGGCTGAACGAGGACCCCCTCCCTCCCCACCCTCCGCACGCTCAGGGCGGGCCCCTGGGAGGGGGCCGGGCACTGCCATGCTGGCGCCGATGAGCACCGCGATCGAGACGCCACCGCGCCGCAGCACCCTCCGCCGGTGGTGGCCCGGCGTCGCGGTCGCCGCTGCGGTGCTGGTCCTCGGCCTCGTCGCCCTGGCGCTGGTCCCCCGCCCCGCGACCGCGTCGGCCAGCCTGACGGTGACCCCGCGCACCGACGCCGGCGCCGACGCGGCGCTGCTGCTGGGCGACCGGTACACCGCGCTCGCCGGGTCCACCGGCACGCTGCGCGCCGCGCGGGACGCCGAGCCGGCGCTGTCGGGCACCAGCCTCGAGGACCTGGCGGCGGGCACCGAGGTCCGGCACTCCACCGGCACCGCCACGGTCACCGTGCGCATCACGCTGGCCGACCGGGACGCCGCCGTGGCGGCCGCCAACGCCGTGGTCGGCGCGCTGGTCGAGGCCGGCGCCGACGAGGAGCTCGTGGACGTCGGCCGCGGCACGGACGCCACCGCCGCCCGCGCGGACGGGACGGACCTGCGCCGCTGGGTGCTGGTCGTGCTGCTGCTGGCGGCGGCCGCCGGGCTCGCGACGACCGCGCTCACCGGGTCCGGTCGCCCCGGCCCGCGACCGTCCCACCCCGTCCCGCCGGCGCCCCCCGACCCGGTGCCGGAGCCCGCCGAGCCGCACGACGACCTGCCCGGCTTCCTGGACAGCCCGCCGGGTTCGACGCCGGCCGCGACCCCGCCGCGCGAGACCGTCCAGGCGTCCACCGGCACCGGGGCCACCGAGGCATCCCCGGCCCCCGCAGAGGCCGGGCCCTCCCCCGCGCTGCTGACCCGGCACGGCGCGGTGACCGCCACGCTCGCGGCCGTGGTGCTGCTGGTCGCCGCTGCGGCCGTGGTGGCGGTGCCCGCCGGCGGCTCCGCGGACGCGGCCCAGCCGGCGGTGCGGGCGGCTCCGTCCGTCGCCCGCGCGACGTCCACGGCACCGGGGTCCACGGCGCCGGGGTCCACGGCGCCGGGGTCGACCGCACCGGGGTCCCCGGAACCGGACGCCGAGGCGCCGGCCGACGCAGGCGCCGGTGCGCTGGCCTTCGAGTCGGTGCCGCTGGGCCGGGACGGGGCGGCCGCCACCGTCTCCTTCGAGGGCGTCGTGCTGGAGGAACGGGCGGTCGGGCTGACCGTCACCTACCCGAGCCTGAGCATCACGACCGACGGCCGGCGGTCGCTGGCCCACCTGCGGCTGCCGACGTACAACTGCCTGAGCGCCGAGCCGCCGGCCGACCCGGTGGCGTCGGGCTGCGCCCGGTCCCTCACCGAGTACGCCGACCTGCCGAGCCCGGAGTTGCGGGTCACCCGGGACGGGGACCGGATCGAGCTGGACGGGGCCTTCCCGACCTACACCCGGCCCAACGGGAGCCCGCCCACCCCGACCGGACGGGCCTACCGGCTCACCGCCTCGGTCACCGCCGACGGCCCGGCGCAGGACGGCCGCGCCCCGGCGACCGGTGTCGTGCGGATCGGGCTGGACAGCGCCCCGACGACCGGCGACCGCGCCGCCAACCAGCTGCAGCTGCCCGGCTGACGACCCGGCTCAGCCCCGGCCGAGGCGGGCGAGGCCGGCGGAGACGGTGAGGGTCACGCCCGGCGAGCCGAGCTCGCGGCGGAGCCCGCCCACATCGGTCGACCCCCACCACGGCCAGCGGTCCTCGCCGCCGGGGTGGGGGTCCACCAGCGTCAGCAGGACCGCGGCCGGACCACCGGCGCCGGGCACCACGGCCACCTCGAGCCGGCCGTTCGCGGCGTGCAGCCGGGCGGCGGTGCGCAGGAGGGCCCGCCCGGACGACGGCACGCGGTCGAGCACCGCCGGCAGCCGGCGGTCGAGCTCGGCGGGCTCGCGGCTGCGCGCAACGGCCCCCACGGTGTCCAGCTCGTCGACCAGCCGCCGGCTCCGGGCGGTGGCCAGGGACGAGTCCGGCAGCAGCGCCGCGAGGTGGCGCAGCGTCGGGTCGCCCAGCGGGAGGCCGGACAGGCGCATCGTCCAGGGGCCGCGGAGCGCGCCGAGCAGGTCGGCCACCCCGGCGGCCAGCCGGGCGGCGATGTCGTCGTCCCGGGCGTGCAGCCGGTTCTGGGGCCGCCCCTCGGGCAGCGGGCCGGCGTCGGCGCCGAGCAGCGTGACCGACGTGCCGACGGCACGACGGCGGAACGCGAGGAGGGCCAGCCCGTCCGGCCGGCCCGGGGGGCCCTGCTCGACGACGACGGCGCGGGGCCGGACCCGGGAGAGCCGTCCCGTCGCGGAGGCGTTGAGCGCCGCGGTGAGCCAGGGACCGCGGGCGGTGACGGGGGCGCTCAGGTCGGCCATGAGCGGGGCCGCGGCGGCGATCTCCCGCACCACGTCGGCGCGGCCGTCGGCGACCCGGGTGAGCACGGGCCCAGTCGACCACACCACCGGCCGGCAGCCGCCGGGAGGTCGCCCCCCGCGAGGGGGCGTGAGGGGCGACCCGACGACGTCCGGACGAGGTGGTCAGTGCGGCTGCGCGGTGCGGCAGCCGGGTGGGGCTACGAGGTGCTGCGTCAGCCGACCTGGCGCCGCAGCCGGCGGCGCTCACGCTCGGACAGACCGCCCCAGATGCCGAAGCGCTCGTCGTTGGTCAGCGCGTACTCCAGGCACTCCGAGCGCACCTCGCACCCGGTGCAGATCTTCTTGGCCTCGCGGGTGGAGCCGCCCTTCTCCGGGAAGAACGCCTCCGGGTCGGTCTCGGCGCACAGCGCGCGCTCCTGCCAGCCCTGCTCCTCGGCGTCCGCCCCGGGCAGACCGGCGTCGAACACGCCCGCCCGGCCCAGCACGTCCGGGCCGGAGGAGGCCGGAGCGCCCACCGCCTGGGTCTTGAACTCGGTCAACCACGACACCTCGGCCATCACGTTGCGTCCCCTCTCGCTTCGTCACGTCGCTCGTCCCCGGGCGGATCCCGAGGTGCCGGCGGTTGATGACAACGTCGGAATTACACGCGTGTCGTTGAGTCGAGGTCAAGTCGGGCCGGTGTAACGCGGGGCCACAGGAGTCACACAGGTCACGACTTGTCCTGATGTGGTCACAGGCAACCTCGACACGCCGTGTTCCTGGACACCATCTGCCCACCCCGGCGGGCCGGTTTCGTGCAGATCATCATCGCTGGAGCCGGGTGCCCAGTGCACTTCTGCCGATCAGGCACCATGGGTGCGTGCACATCGTCGTACTCGCCGGAGGGGTCGGCGGCGCCCGGTTCCTCCGTGGTGTCCTCACCGCGGCCCCCGGCGCGGAGGTCACCGCGATCGTCAACACCGGCGACGACGTGACCCTGCACGGGCTGCGGATCTGCCCCGACCTGGACACCGTGATGTACACGCTCGGTGACGGGATCGACGACGAACGCGGCTGGGGGCGACGCGGGGAGACGTGGACCGTCAAAGAGGAGCTGGCCGCCTACGGAGCCGAGCCCACCTGGTTCGGGCTCGGTGACCGGGACCTCGCCACCCATCTCGTGCGCACCCGGATGCTCGACGCCGGCTACCCGCTGTCCGACGTGACCGCCGCCCTCGCCGACCGCTGGCAGCCCGGCGTCCGGCTGCTGCCGATGAGCGACCAGCGGGTCGAGACCCACGTGCTGGTCGCCGACCCGGAGACCGGGCGTTCCCGGGCGATCCACTTCCAGGAGTGGTGGGTCCGTCACCGCGCGGCGCTGGACGCCGAGCGCTTCGTCCAGGTCGGCGTCGCCGACGCGCGCCCCGGCCCGGGCGTGGTCGAGGCGCTCAGGACGGCCGACGCGGTGCTTCTCGCCCCGTCCAACCCGGTGGTGTCCATCGGCACCGTGCTCGGCGTGCCCGGCATCCGGGACGCCGTCCGCGCCGCCCGCGGCCGGGTGGTCGGGGTCTCCCCCATCGTCGACGGGGCGGCGCTGCGCGGGATGGCCGACCGGTGCCTGCCGGTGGTGGGCGTCGAGGTCAGCGCCGAGGGCGTCGGCCGGCACTACGGCGCCCGCTCCGCCGACGGGCTGCTGGACGCGTGGCTGGTGCACACCGGCGACGCCGCCACCGTGCCCGGTGTCGACGTCCGGGCCGTCCCGCTGCTGATGACCGACCCCGAGACGACCGGGGCGCTGGCCCGGGCGGCGCTGGACGCGGCGCTCCGGTGAGCGGCCCGCCGGCCGGCCTCTCGGTGCACCCGGTGCCCGGCCTGCCGGAGTTCGTCCCCGGCGACGACCTGGCGGCGGCGGTGGCGGGCGCGGCGCCGTGGCTGGCCGACGGCGACGTCGTGGTGGTCACCTCCAAGGTGGTGGCCAAGGTCGAGGGCGCCCTGGTGCAGGTCGAGGCTGGCACCGACCGGGAGACCGCCCGGCAGCGGGCCATCGACGCGGAGACCGTCCGGGTGGTCGCCCGGCGCGGGCCGCTGCGCATCGTGGAGACCCGGCACGGCTGGGTGGTGGCCGCCGCCGGCATCGACGCCTCCAACGTGGCCGCCGACGCCCTGGTCCTGCTGCCCCGGGACGCCGACGCCTCGGCGCGGGCCCTCCGCTCGGCGCTGCGCGACCGGCTCGGGGTCACCGTCGCCGTCGTGGTGAGCGACACCTTCGGCCGGCCCTGGCGCGACGGCGTCACCGACGTGGCCATCGGCGCGGCCGGCCTGCCCGCGCTGGTCGACCACCGCGGTGCGGTCGACCCGCACGGCAACCGGCTGGAGACCACGCAGGTCGCCGTGGTCGACGAGCTGGCCGCCGCGGCGGACCTGGTCAAGGGCAAGCTGTCCGGCGTCCCCGTGGCGGTCGTGCGGGGCCTGCACCTGCCGGCGCCCGAGCCCGACCCGGGCACCCGCCCGCTGGTGCGGCTGGGCGCCGGCGACCTGTTCGCCACCGCCACCCGGGACGTCGTCGCCGGCCGCACGCCCGCCCGGTCGCTCAGCTCCCGGCCCGGGGCCCTGCACGCGACCACTGAGGCCTTCCGGGTGGCCGTCGCCGCGCTGCCGGAGTGCGCCGTCGTCTTCCGCTACGGGCTGGAGGAGGGCGGCGCGGACGGCGACGTCGTCGACGTGCACCTGGCCGAGCCGGCCACCCCGGCGGCCGCGGTGGCCGTCGGCGCGGTGGTCGGGGCCGCGCTCGTGCAGCTGTCGGCAGAGGGCTGGGCGACCCGCTGGGAGCCCGCGGCCACCCTCGGGGGCAGCTCGCTGGTCGGCCGGCTGCGGCTGGGCGCAGCGGCCGGCTGAGGCCGGGCACGTCGCGCCCGGCGCAGGCGCCTCCGCTAGCGTCGTGCCGTGCAGATCCGTGAGCTCGCCGTCCCCGACAGCTACGTCCTGGACCTCGTGCCGCACGGGGACAGCCGCGGCCGGTTCACCGAGTGGTACCGCGCCGACGTGCTCGCCGAGGCCACCGGCTTCGGGCTGACCCTGGCCCAGGCCAACCACAGCGTGTCCGCCCGCGGGGTGCTGCGCGGGGTGCACTTCGCGCTCGTGCCGCCCGGCCAGGCCAAGTACGTCTACTGCCCGGTGGGCAAGGTGCTCGACGTCGTCGTCGACATCCGGGTGGGGTCGCCGACCTTCGGCGTGCACGACACCGTGCTGCTGGACAGCGAGCAGCCCCGGGCGATCTACCTGGCCGAGGGGCTCGGCCACGCGTTCGTCTCGCTGGCCGACGGCAGCTCGGTCACCTACCTGGTCTCCAGCGGCTACTCCCCCGGCCGGGAGTTCGGCATCGACCCGATGGACCCCGACCTCGGGCTCCCCTGGCCCACCGACGTGGAGTTCGAGCTGTCGGCCAAGGACACCTCCGCCCCCACGCTGGCCGAGGCCCGCGAGCAGGGCCTGCTGCCGACGATGGAGCAGTGCTCGGCCCGCTACGCGGAGCTGCGTGGGAACTGAGCCACCCGGCTCAGATCGACCGGTACTGCGTCGGGGCCATCCGCGGGCCCCGCTTGGGCGGCATGCTGCCGCCCACCCCGAGCAGGCGCACCACCCGCTGCCGGTGCCCGCGCCAGGGCTCCAGCAGCTCGAGCATGCCGGCGTCGTCGGTCTTGCGGCCGGCCAGCGACCAGCCCACCAGGTTCTTCAGGTGGTAGTCGCCGACGCTGACCTCGTCCGGGCAGCCGACGGCGCGCTGGGCCACCTCGGCCGCGGTCCAGACGCCGATGCCCGGTATGGACTGCAGCTTGCGCCGCAGCTCCGCGCAGTCGTCGTGCGAGGCGGCGGCCTCCAGCCGGGAGGCCACCGACGCGACCGCCCGCAACGCGCGCCGGCGGGCGCCGTCCAGGCCGCAGCCGTGCCACTGCCAGTCGGTGACGGCGAGCACCTGCTCGGCCGAGGGGACCACCCGCATGCCGGCCGGCGCCGGGCCCGGCGCGGGCTCCCCGGCCAGCCGCAGCAGCTCCCGCCAGGTGCGGTGCGCCTCGATGCCGGTGACCTTCTGCTCCAGCACGGCGGGGACCAGGGCGTCCCAGACCCGGCCGGTGCGCCCGATCCGCAGCCACGGGGTGGCCCGGTGCACGCGCTCGACGAGCGGGTGGTGGCCCGGCTCGAACCCGTCCAGCCGGTCGTCGGCGCCCAGCCAGCGGGGCGCCCACTCGCCGGCCCACACCGCGCCCGGGCCCCAGGCCTGCACCCGCACCCCGGCCGGTCCGCCGGTCAGCCGGACGGTGGCCGGCCCGTCGGGGGTCGTCGTCGTCCGCCAGGCGCCGTCCTCGGCGAACCGCAGCGTCGGGTCGCCGGTGCCCCGCTGGTCGCGGGTGAGCACCCGGCGGGCGTCCAGCGGCCAGTCCGGCCGGAAGACCTCGTCGTGGTCCGCCGCGGCGACCGTGCGCACCTGCTCCCCCACTGCCTCCCCCACTGCCACGCCCCTGATGGTGCCAGGGATCAGCGCGGCGCCATCCGCAACGCCCCGTCCATCCGGATGACCTCGCCGTTGAGGTAGCCGTGCCGGACGATGTCCAGGGCCAGCTCCGCGTAGTCCTCCGGCCGGCCCAGCCGCTTGGGGAACGGGATGCCGGCGGCCAGCGAGACCCGGGCCTCCTCGGGCAGCGAGGCGAGCAGCGGGGTGTCGACCAGCCCCGGCGCGATCGTGCAGACCCGGATGCCGACCGTGGACAGGTCGCGCGCGGCCGGCAGTGTCATCCCCACGATGCCGCCCTTGGAGGCGGCGTAGGCGATCTGGCCGACCTGGCCGTCGTAGGCGGCGATCGAGGCGGTGTTGACGACGACTCCGCGCTCGCCGTCCTCGTCGGGCTCGGTGCGGGCCATCGCGGCGGCGGCCAGCCGGAGCACGTTGAAGGTGCCGACCAGGTTGACCGCGATCGTCCGGGTGAACAGCTCCAGCTCGTGCGGGGCGCCGTCCCGGCCGAGCACCCGCTGGGCGCCCCCGATGCCGGCGCAGTTGACCGCGATCCGCAGCGGCCGGTCCTTGCCGGTGGCGTCCTCGACGGCGGCCTGCACCGAGGCCTCGTCGGTGACGTCGGTGCGGACGAAGGTGGTGTGCCCGCCCAGCTCGGCGGCGAGCGCGGCGCCGCGCTCCTCGTCGACGTCCAGCACGGTGACCGCCACCCCGGCCGCGGTGAGCGCGCGGGTGGTGGCCTCACCGAGGCCGGAGGCCCCGCCGGTGACGACAGCGGCGACGTCGAGGTTCTTCATGCCCCGACCCTAGCCACGGCCGAGGGGCCTAGGAGAAGCGCGGGCCGAACGCCTGCTGGGCCGCCGCGAGCAGGGACTTGACCCGTTCGGCGTCGCCGACCGGGCACACCATGGTGACGTCGGCGGTGTGCACCACGACGCTGTCCCGGACGCCGACCAGGGCCACCAGGTGGTCCGGGTCGTCGCTGAGCACCACGTTGCCCGCGCTGTCCAGCAGCACGGTGAGCCCGCGGGTCGCGTTCCCCGCGTCGTCGGCGGTGAGCGTGCCGGCCAGCGCCGGCCAGGAGCCGACGTCCAGCCAGTCGACGTCCAGGTCGACCACCACGACCCGGCCGGGCTCGGTGGCGGCCGGCTCCAGGACGGCGTAGTCGACGCTGATCTTGGGCAGCGTCGGGAACACCTCGGCCAGCACCGCGTCGCGCTCGGCCCCGGCGGGTGCGGCGACGACGCGGTCCAGGCCCTGCGCCGACGCGGGCAGGTGCTCGGCCAGCGCGTCGAGCACGGTGCGCGCCCGCCAGACGAACATGCCGGAGTTCCAGACGTACTCCCCCGACGCCAGGTAGGACTCCGCGGTGGCCAGGTCCGGCTTCTCCCGGAAGGAGGCGGCCTCGCTGGCCCCCGGCACCTCGGTGGCCGCGCCCTTCTGCACGTACCCGAAGCCGGTGGCCGGCGAGGTGGGGGTGACGCCGAGGGTGACCAGCGCCCGCGGCCGGACGGCGAGCACGTCGTAGGCGGTGCGCAGCGCGGCCGCGAAGCGCTCGACCGGCCGGATCACGTGGTCGGCGCTGACCACCGCGAGCTCGGCGTCCGGGTCGACGTCGGCGACCAGGGCGGCGGCCAGCCCGACGGCGTTGGCGGTGTCCCGCGCGACCGGTTCGAGCACCAGCCGGTCGGGGTGCAGCTCGGGCAGCGCCGCCCGGACGGCGTCGGCGTAGCGCGCCGCGGTGCACACCCAGATCCGCTCGGCGGGCAGCACGGCCTGCAGCCGGGTGAAGGCCTCGGCCAGCAGGCTGTGCGCCGCGCCGTCGCCGTCGGCGATGACGTCGAGCAGCTGCTTGGGCCGGGCGGCCCGGGACAGCGGCCAGAGCCGCGTGCCGGACCCGCCCGCCATGATCACCGCGTGCTGCACTGCCGGCTCCTGTCCGTGGGGTCGCTCGTGGGTCCGGTCGTCGGGGGGTCGGTCGTCGGGGGGTCGGTCGTCGTGGGGTCGGTCGTCGGGCGGGTCACCGTCGGCGCCAGCGCCGCCGGCCGGGCAGCTGGTCGGCGGTCTGCTGCGGCTGGGCGCCGGCACCGACCCGCCCGCTGACGTAGGACACCAGCATCCGGCCGCCCAGCCCGGCGCGCAGCGCCCAGCGCAGCGGCGCGTGCCGCCGGCGCGGGTACTGGCCGGAGAGGTAGCGCAGGGCGCTGGTGTGGTGCACCCGCTGCATCCGGTGCGGCTCGCGGCGGGTGGCGTGGCCGCCCTCGTGCACCACGACCGCGGTCGGCACGTAGACGTGCAGGTAGCCGCGCCGGCCGAGCCGCTCGGCCAGGTCGACGTCCTCGAAGTACATGAAGTAGCCGGGGTCGAAGCCGCCGACGGAGTTGAACGCCGCCAGGTCGACCAGCAGGCACGACCCGGACAGCCAGCCGGCCGGCCGCTCGCGCGGGGCCTCCCGCTCGCGGCGGTACCGCGCGGTCCACGGGTTGGCCGGCCACACCCAGCCCAGCAGGGCGTGGCCGATCCCGGTGGACAGGTCCGGCAGGTCCCGGGCGGAGGGGTAGAGCGCGCCCTCCGGCGTGCGGATCGCGGGCCCCAGGGTGGCCGCCCGGGGCCACCGCTCGGCGGCGGCGAGCAGCTCGTCGACGGCGCCGTCCTCGAAGCGGACGTCGGGGTTGGCCACGACCGCCCAGCCGGTCGCGCGGTCGGCCAGGCCGGCGTTGGCGGCCGGCCCGTAGCCGACGTTGCCCCCGACCCGGAGCAGCCGGACGTCGGCGGCGGCGGCGGCCATCCGCTCCGGCCAGCCGTCGGTGGAGCCGTTGTCGGCCAGCACGACGTCCAGCGGTCGGGTGGTCGCCCGGCGCAGGCTGGACACGAAGCCGTCGATGGCCTCACCGGGTGAGTAGGTGACGGCCACGACCCGCAGCGGCGCGGTCACGCGGCCACCGCCGCGGCGTAGCTGGCCTGGTGGGCGCGGGCGCAGGCCCGCCAGTCGAAGCCCGCGGCGCGCACCCGCCCGGCGGCGGCCAGCGCGGCCCGCCGGTCCGGGTCGGCCAGCAGCGACCGCAGCGCCGTGGTGATCGCCGGGGCGTCGGGCTCGGTGTAGGCCACCGCGTCGCCGCCGACCTCGGGCAGCGACAGCCGCGGGGTGGTCAGCACCGGTGCACCGCAGGCCATCGCCTCCAGCACCGGCAGGCCGAACCCCTCGCCGAGGCTGGGGTAGACGACCAGCTCGGCCTCGCCCAGGAAGCCGGCGAGCAGCTGCAGCGGCAGGTAGCCCGGGCGGAGCAGCCGGTGCCCGGCCGGCACCTCGGCGGCGGCCACGTCGACGCCGGTGTCCCAGCCGCGGCCGCCGGCCAGCACGAGCGCGGGGGCGTCGTCCAGGGCGCTCCAGCCGCGCACCAGCGCGGGCACGTTCTTGCGCGGCTCCAGGGTGCCCAGGAACGCGAGGTAGGGGCCGGCCAGCCCCAGGTGCTCGCGGACGGCGGCCCGCTCCTGGTCGGAGGGGACGTGGAACCGGGCGGCGTCCACGCCCAGGTGCGCGACGTCGATCCGGGCCGGGTCGGCGCCGGCCACCCGGACCAGCTCGTCGCGGGTGGCCGCCGACGGCGTCACGCAGCGGGCGGCGCGGGACAGCGAGAGCCGCGTCCAGGTGCGGAAGAACCGGCGCTTCACCGCGAGGTGCACGTCGGGGTGGGTGAAGAAGGTGGCGTCGTGCAGCGTGGTCACCACGGGCAGCCCGCCGGCCAGCGGCATCGTGTAGTGCGGGCAGTGCAGGACGTCGGCGCGGGCGCGGCGGGCCAGCAGCGGCAGCCCCGCCTGCTCCCACGCCAGCCGGGCGGGGCGCCGGGCGACCGCCGCCGGGGCCGCCAGCAGCTCCACCCCGGGCAGCAGCCGGCGGTAGTGGCCGACGTCGTGCGCCTGGCAGACGACGGCCAGGTCGGCGCCCTCGGCGGACAGCGCCGGGAGGAGCTCGTCGACGTACCGGCCGACACCCCCGCGGTCGGCGGGGACGGCGGTCGCGTCGACGACGACGCGAGGGGAGTTCGACAGGACGGGCTCCGGGGCGGTCGAGGCGGCAGGGGGTCGTCCGAGACTACGAGAGCAGGCCCGATCGCGGTCGCCGCTAGGGTCACCGCATGCGCGGCATCATCCTGGCGGGCGGAAGCGGCACCCGGCTGTACCCGATCACGAAGGCCATCAGCAAGCAGCTGATGCCGATCTACGACAAGCCGATGGTCTACTACCCGCTGTCCCTGCTGATGAACGCCGGGATCCGCGAGGTCCTGATCATCACCACGCCCGACGACCAGGCGCAGTTCCAGCGCCTGCTGGGCGACGGCTCCGACGTCGGCATCGAGATCAGCTACGCCGTCCAGCCGCGGCCCGAGGGCCTGGCCCAGGCGTTCGTCATCGGCGCGGAGTTCATCGGCGACCAGCCGGTGGCGCTGGTGCTGGGCGACAACATCTTCTACGGCACCGGCCTGGGCAAGAACCTGCGCGCGAACACCGACCCGCAGGGCGGGCACGTCTTCGCCTACCACGTGGCCAACCCGCGCGACTACGGCGTGGTGGAGTTCGCCCCCGACGGCCGGGTGATCTCCATCGAGGAGAAGCCGACCCACCCCAAGAGCAGCTACGCGGTGCCCGGCCTCTACTTCTACGACAACCGCGTCGTCGAGATCGCCGCGGGGATCACCCCCAGCCACCGGGGCGAGCTGGAGATCACCGCGGTCAACGACGAGTACCTGCGGCGCGGGGAGCTCACCGTCACGGTGCTCGAGCGCGGGACGGCCTGGCTGGACACCGGCACGCACGTGTCGATGATGCAGGCCTCGGAGTTCGTCCGGGTCGTCGAGGACCGGCAGGGCTGGAAGATCGGCTGCATCGAGGAGATCGCCTGGCGGCGGGGCTACATCGACGACGCCCAGCTCGAGGCGCTGGCGAAGCCGCTGGTGAAGAGCGGGTACGGCGACTACCTGCTGGGCCTGCTGCAGGACCAGGCCTAGCGCCCCTCGACCAGCTCGCGGTAGAGCGCCCACAGCTGCTCGGCTGCGCCCGTCCAGGTCTGCGTCGCCGCCCGGACCCGCCCCCGGGCGGACATGCCGGCGCGCAGGGCGTCGTCGCCCAGCACCCGGGTCAGGGCCGCGGCGAGGGCGGCCGGGTCGCCGACCGCCGCGGTGACCACCGCGTCGCCGCCGACCTCGGCCAGCGCCGGGTCGTCGGAGCACACCACCGGGGTGCCCGCGTGCATCGCCTCCAGCACCGGCAGGCCGAAGCCCTCCGCCCGGCTGGGCATGACCAGCAGCCGCGCCCGGTGCAGCACCACGGCCAGGTCGGGGTCGGAGAGCCGGCCGAGCGGGCGGACCCGGTCCGCCGGCAGCCCGGCGCGCCGGGTCAGCTCGGCGAGGTCGACGTCGCCCCAGCCCGGTTGGCCGACGACCAGCAGCGGGAGGTCGGGCACGCCGGGCCGGGCCAGCGCCTCGACCAGCACGTCCAGGCCCTTGCGGGGCTCCAGGGTGGCCAGGCTGAGCAGGAAGCCCTGCTCCGGCAGCCCGAGGCGGACGGCCCGGGCCGCGGCGTCGGCCGGCTCGGCCAGGTCGCCGGAGACGCCCTCGCCGACCACCGCCACCCGGCGCAGCGGGACGAACCGGTCCAGCGCGTCGGCCACCGCGCGGGTGGGCACCACGACCGCGTCGGCCCGGGCGGCGACCAGCCCGGCCATCCGCCGGTGCCAGGCGACCCCGCGCGGGGTGAGGGCGTCCGGGTGGGTCCACGGGACGGCGTCGTGCACGGTGACCACCAGCGGCACGCGCACGCCCACCGGGGCGAGCAGGGTCGGTGCGTGCACCAGGTCGACCCCGGTCGGCACCGGCCGGCGCAGCCCGCGCTCCCAGGCGAGGACCAGCGGCCGGCGGGGCAGCGGCAGCCGGTGGACGGCCGGCCCGGCGGCCGACGTGTCGCGGTGCCAGGCGGTCCAGGCCTCGACCCGGTCGCCGTCGGCCGCCGTTGCTCCGAGCGCGCCGGCCAGCTCCCGGGCGTAGCGCCCCGTCCCGCCCGGCACGGGGCCCAGCGCCTGCTCCACGACCAGCCCGACCCGCACGCCCCGGACCCTAACCGCCCGGCGGAGCGGACCGGTCCGGTGCCGCAGGCCACCGGTGGGACGGCAGGGGACGGGTGGGGTGACTGGGACGGCGACGCACACCGGGTCCACGGTTCGACTCCACACTGCGACTACACAGACCGACATGATCGTCGCGGAGAGCAACGGGACCCGGGTCACCACCACGTCCGCCCGGCTCGACTCCCTCACCGCCCTGCGGTTCTTCGCCGCCTTCGCCGTGGTGCTCTACCACTCGTGGTGGGCCTTCACCGGCAACCCGGACATCGGTCTGCTGCACTACGGCTACACCGCCGTGGGCTTCTTCTTCACCCTGTCCGGGCTGGTGCTCGCCTGGTCGTGGAAGCCGATCACCGGCACGGTCACCCACCTCCGCCGCCGGGCCGCCCGCATCCTGCCGCTGCACTGGCTGATGCTGGCCGCGATGGTGGGCATCTACCTGATGTGGCCGGTCGTCCGGCCGCTGACCGACACCAAGGGCGCCCTGCTCCGCGAGGCCCTCCTGCTGCAGGCCTGGCCGCCCTTCGACGCGCTGCTGACGTTCAACTACCCCAGCTGGTCGCTGTCGACCGAGGCGTTCTGCTACCTGCTCTTCCCCTTCCTGATGATCGGCCTGGTGCGGCTGTCCGCGCGCCGGCTGGTGTGGCTCGCGGCCGCGCTGGGCGCCGGCTACGTGGCCGCCGCCTGCGCCCTCCACCTGCTCGCCGTCCCGACGCTGAGCGACGGCGCCATGCTCGCCCTGCCGCCCCTGCAGTTCCTCAAGTTCGCCGCCGGGGTGGCCCTGGGTGCCGCGCTGCGCGCCGGCTGGCGGCCGCGGGTCCCGCTCTGGACGGCGTTCCTGACCCTGACCGTGGTCGTGCTCTGCCTGCCGGCGGCGACCTCGGCGGACGTGGCGTTCGCCGCAGCCTTCCGCGGCGGACCGCTCTTCGCCGACCTGCTGCTGGTCGGCCCGATGATGCTGCTGGTCGTCGCCGCCGCCGGCTCGGACCTCGGCTGCTGGTCGCGCACCGGCCGGCCGGGGCTGCTCGGCCGCTCGCGGGTGCTGGTCACCCTCGGCGAGTGGTCGTTCGCCATGTACCTGGTGCACGCGCCGCTGCTGTACCTGATGTACGCCTACCGGATGACCCACCCGGGCGTCCCGGTGCTCGGGTACCCCGGTCTGGCGGCCTACCTGGTCGCCTGCGTCGCCGCCGCGGGCGTGCTGCACGTCTTCTTCGAGAAGCCGGTCGAGCGCTGGGTCCGCAACCGCGAGCCGGCCCGGCGCCGGGCCGCCGCCGCCACCCCCGCGGTCCCGGCCACCACCCCGGTGCACCCGACCCACGTCACGGCGCTGCTGCCGGCACCGCGGACCCCCTCGACGCCGACGGCGACCCTGCCGCCGGCGACCCCCCGGCCGGCACCCGCGACGGCGTCCCGCGCGGTTCCGGTCATCCCGCGCCAGGAGCCCGCCACGGCCCCGATGGCGGCGGCCGGCCCGGCCTCGCGCTGAGCCCCGACCACCGGCAGCCACCACCGGCAGCGACCATGACCAGCGCCCGCACCGGGACCCGTGGTGTCAGTGGGTTCGTTGTGACGGACCGGTTCCGCAACACGCCCGCGGCGCACGGATCCGGGACGCGCCCGCGCTTATCTTCTCGTGGGGCCCAGGACGCCCCGACCACCCCGCCCGGCTCCCCGAGCCGCGGGGTGCCGCCCCTCACCGAGTGCCCCAGCGCACCGCGGCGGGGAGCCCCCGATCACGAGAAAGGCCGGTGTCACGTGAGCGACGTGCCCCTGAACGACCTGCGCCGCGGTTACGACGACCGGGCGGACGAGCTCGCGAAGGTCACCGCCGAGGTGCTCAGCAGTGGCTGGTACGTGCTGGGCCCCCAGCACGACGCCTTCGAGGCCGAGTTCGCCGAGTCCCTGGGCGTCGACCACTGCATCGGGGTCGCCAACGGCACCGACGCCCTCGAGCTGGCGCTGCTCAGTGTCGGCTGCCGGCCCGGGGACGAGGTCGTCACCGCGGCCAACGCCGGCTTCTACACCGGGACCGCCGCCCGCAAGGCCGGCCTGACGCTGGCCTTCGCCGACGTGGACCCCGACACGCTGCTGCTCACCGCGGCCACCGTCGAGCCGGCCCTCACCGAGCGCACCCGGGCCGTCGTCGTCACCCACCTCTACGGCCGCCTCGCCGACGTCGCCCCGCTCCGCGAGCTGTGCCGCGCCCGCGGCGTCGCCCTCGTCGAGGACTGCGCCCAGGCCGCCGGTGCCGTGGGCGAGGAGGGGGCCGCGGGCTCCCTGGCCGACGTCGCGGCCTACAGCTTCTTCCCCACCAAGAACCTCGGCGCCCTCGGCGACGCCGGCGCGGTCGTGACGAACGACCCCGACCGCGCGGCGCTGCTGCGCCGGCTGCGGCAGTACGGCTGGTCGGCCAAGTACACCGTCAGCGAGGAGCGCGGCCGCAACAGCCGGCTGGACGAGCTGCAGGCCGCGGTCCTGCGGGTCAAGCTGCCCTACCTGGCCGAGGCCAACGCCCGCCGGCGCGCGATCGTCGCCCGCTACGTCGAGGCGCTGGGCGCCGGCGAGCGCCGGATGGTGCACGGCAGCGCGGTGGACTCGACCGCCTACGTCGGGCACCTCGCCGTCATGAGCACCCCGTCCCGCGACGCCGACCGGGCCGCCCTGACCGCGGCCGGCATCCGCACCGACGTGCACTACCCGGTGCCCGACCACCGCCAGCCCGTGCTGGGCGACAGCTACGCCGACGTGCACCTCCCGGTGACCGAGGCGGCCGCCGAGCAGATCCTGACCCTGCCCTGCTTCGCCGAGATGACCGGCGCCGAGATCGATCGGGTGTGCGATGTCCTCCACCAGCTCTGACCTGCTGACCCTCACCACCATCGCGCCCCGGGTGGGCATCCCGGCGGTGCCCGGGCCGCGGGCGGCCGTGCCCACCCACACCGACGCGTTCCCCGTCGTGGCCACCCGCCGCGAGTCGGCGGTGACCTACTCCGTCGTGGTGCCGGTCTACGGCAACGAGGCGACCATCCCCCTCCTGATCGAGCGGCTGACCGGCCTGGCCGACGAGCTCGGCGGTGACATGGAGGCCGTGTTCGTCGTCGACGGGTCCCCGGACGGCTCGCTGCTCCTGCTGCGCCGGCTGCTGCCCGCCTCGCGGCTGCGGTCGCAGCTGGTCGAGCTGTCGCGCAACTACGGTTCCTTCTCCGCCATCCGGGCCGGCCTCGCCGTCGCCGGCGGCGCGCACGTGGCCGTGATGGCCGCGGACCTGCAGGAGCCGGTCACCCTGGTCCAGGACATCTTCCGCGAGCTGTCCACCGGCGACTACGACGTCGCGGTGGGCGTGCGCGAGGCCCGCAACGACCCGGCGATGTCCTCGGTCGCCTCCCGCGCCTTCTGGGCCTTCCAGCGCCGGTACGTGCAGAAGGACCTGCCGGCCGGCGGCGTGGACATGTTCGGCTGCACCCGCCAGGTGGTCACCGAGCTGCTCAAGCTGGACGAGTCGCACACCAGCCTCGTCGGGCTGCTCTACTGGCTGGGCTTCCGCCGCGCCGAGGTGCCCTACGAGCGCCAGGAGCGCGAGCACGGCAAGAGCGGCTGGACGCTGCGCAAGAAGCTGCGCTACATGAACGACAGCATCTTCGCCTTCACCGACCTGCCGATCACCGTGCTGATCACCGCGGGAGTCGTCGGGGTCGTCGGCTCGGTGCTCGCCGGCATGGCCGTCTTCGCCGCGTGGGCGACCGGCAACGTGGAGGTCGCCGGCTACACCCCGCTCATGCTCATGCTGTTCCTGCTCTGCTCGGCGATCCTGCTCGCCCTGGGCATCGTGGGCTCCTACGTCTGGCGCACCTACGAGAACAGCAAGCGGCGCCCGGGCGCGGTGCCGATGCGCCACGAGCGGTTCGGCCCGCTCACCGCCGAGCGTGGCTGAGGCCGCGCTGGGCGCGCCCGGCGTCCTCGGCAACCGGGCGGGGCTGGGCCAGCTGGTCCGCTTCCTGCTGGTCGGGGGGAGCAACACCCTCATCACGCTGGTGCTCTTCGTCCTGCTGCAGAACTGGCTCAGCGCCTCGGCCGCCTACACGGTGGTCTTCGCCCTGGGGCTGGCCTACACCACGGCGATGACCGCCAACGTGGTGTTCGGCAGCCGGCTGACGTGGCGGACCGGCGGCGCCTTCGTCGGCTGGTACCTGCTCGTCTACGGCGTCGGGCTGCTGTCCATCCAGCTGCTGCACACCTGGGCGGACCCGTCCCCGACGGTCACCGCCGTCCTCACGGTCGTCGTCACCGCCCCGCTGAACTTCCTCGGCGGCCGGCTGCTGTTCCGCCAGCCCGCCGCCTGAGCCCGGCCGGTCAGGCCGCCGCGCAGGTCTCCGCGGTCACGTCGCCCACCACCGGGTGGGCCAGCCCGGTCGAGCCGCCGAGGTACACCAGCGCGACCAGGGCGAGCGCCCCGACCAGCCAACCGAGCCCGCGGCCCCGCCGCGGCAGCTGCCACCGGGTCGTCGCGAGCCCGGCGACCCCGGCGATGCCGAACAGCACCAGGACGACGGCGAACCGGGTCTCGGTCGCCGAGGTCACCAGGGTGAGCACCGACGCCGCCCACGCCACGAGGCCGGCCACGACCGTGCTGGACGGACGGCGGTCCTGCACCAGCCGGTGCAGCAGCGCGACGGCGCCGAGCACGCTGACCGCGGTCACCAGGACGGCGAAGAGCCCGTTCACGACCGGCAGCGACTGGTAGTACGGCATGCTCAGCGGCCAGTGGACGGCGCTGCCGATCTTCTGCACCGACAGCACGACCGCCTGCGGCAGGTGCTGCAGGTAGGCGACCGCGAGCTGGCCGGTCGACGACGGCGGGTCCCCGTCCAGCGCCGCGGCCATCGACGGGCTGCAGAAGAACAGCTGGGGGCTGACCGCGTCGCCGGCCACGACGGTGTCGTAGCGCACCACGAACGACGCGTACGAGGCCTGCACCCCGGTGAGCTGGCTGGTCAGTTCTGGCCAGGGCACCCAGGTCGCCCCGCGCGCCCGGTTCAGCACGAACTGCGGCAGCAGCGCCACGGCCGCCCCGAGGACGAACCACCCCCCGGCCCAGCGCCGCGCGACGAGGACGACCACGCCCACCGCCGCCACCGCGACCAGCGTCGCCGGCCGGACGTTGAGCGCCGCTCCCCCGGCCAGCCCGGCCAGCGCCAGTGCCCACCAGCGCCGCAGCCCGAGCAGCACGACGGTGGCCAGCACCAGCCCTGCGGCCCACAGGTCCATCAGCGGGAACGGCGCGAGCCCGCGGAGCAGCACCGCCGCGCCCAGGGCGCACGCCCAGACCACCGGCGGGGTGACGGTGCGCCAGGCGCCGAGCAGGGCCGGGAGCAGGAAGGCGCCGAGGACGCCGATGAGCAGCGCGTTCTCCAGGAGCACGGCCGGACCGGCCAGGTCGTCGCCGCCGATGCGGGTGACCAGGGCGGCCGGCACGTACACCACCGAGGTGAGCACCCCGCGCAGCGCCAGGAAGCCGTCGCCGAACACGTCGCCGCCGCGGACCAGGGCCGTGGCACCGCCCCAGTAGCTCGCTGCGTCGTAGGAGAAGGCCGCGGCCGGCACCTGCAGCACCGCGATCACCGCGGCGACCGCGGCGGCGACCAGCCGGAGCCGGGTCGAGGCCGCCTCCCGCGGGGCGGTCAGCGGGAGCTCAGCAGTCCACTCGTGTGCCACGGCCGACGGCGCCTCTCTCTCGTGCCGCGGGCGGAGCCGGCGGGTGCGTGCCGGCGCGGACCACGGGGCCCCGGCAGGCTCGGACCCTAACCGAGCGGCGGTCGGCCGGCGGGACGCCCCGCCGGGGCCACGGCCCCGGCGCGACGTCCCCCGCCGGCGCCGCTCAGCTGGAGACGAGCTCCCGGAACTCCTCGTAGTCGCGGATGTAGTCCGCGTCGTCGTAGGGCAGCGACGCGAACACCATCAGCACCGTCCCCGGGCTGTACTTGTACTGGGTGCCCCAGGTCATCGCCTTGAGGTGGATGCCGATGCTCGGGTCGTCGAGCACGAACTCCTGCCGGTTCGTGCCGTCGTCGGCCAGCACGTTGACCGAGCCGCTGACGCACACCAGGAACTGCTCGCAGGCCCGGTGGGCGTGCTCGCCGCGGACCTCCTTGCTGGGCACGTCGAAGACCAGGAACGCCCGCTGCGGCACGAACGGCAGGTCGCCGAACTCGGTGGCCACCAGGCTGCCGCGCATGTCGATCGCCTTGCGGAGCCGCTGCAGCCGGAAGCCGGTCGACGGGTCGGCCGTCTCGGGCGTGGACGACGCCGCCGCCAGCGGCCGCGGCGCGTCGGCGCCGGCGTAGCCGACGATCCGGCCCGGGTTGCCCACGACGATGGCGTTGGGCGGGACGTCCTTGGTGACCACCGTGCCGGCGCCGATGAGGGCGTCCCGGCCGATCGTGAGGCCCGGCAGGATCGTGCTGTTGGCCCCCAGCGAGGCCCCGTCCTGCACGACGGTCTGCGCGAACGTCTCCGGGTAGACCTTGCTGCGCGGGAAGCGGTCGTTGGTGAACGTGACGTTCGGGCCGACGAAGACGTCGTTGCCCAGCCGCACCCCGTCCCACAGCTGCACCCCGCACTTGACCGTCACCCGGTCACCGACCACCACGTCGTTCTCGATGAACACGTGGTCGCAGATGTTGCAGTCCGCGCCGAGCCGGGCGCCGGGCAGGACGTGGGCGAAGGCCCAGATCCGGGTGCCCGCGCCGACGTCGGTGGTCTCACAGAGACCTCGTTCGTGGACGAAGTGATCCACGGTGCTCCTCTTCTCTGCGACCCGGCACCTGGCCCGGTCGTCCCCTGGTCCCGGTGGCGGGAGGCGCGCTCCCGGCACCGGCCGTCCTGCCCGAGTCTGCCCGGCGGTCAGCCGGCCGGGCGCATCGCACCCACCTCGACGCCGGTCAGGCAGACACCGGGCCCACTGGTCAGTTGCAGCGTCACATAGGCGAGGGCCGCCCGCCCGGGAGCGACCACCAGCTGGCCCTCCCCGGCGACGGTGTCGTAGGCGCCGCCGACGAGCCGCAGGTCCGCGCCGACCGCGGCGTTCGCGCCGGTCAGCTGCACCGCACCCGGCGCCTGGCCGGCGTACCGGATCCGGACGAACCAGAGGTCCTCGGGCAGCGACGCCGGCACCGTCAGCGACACCACGTCCGACCCGGGGGTCAGGCAGGTGCCGGCGCCGCCGAGGTCGGCGACCGGGTCGAAGGCGACCCGCTGGACCACCCCGGCGTCGTCGATGACCAGGCCGGTGTCCTCGGTCTGGGTGACCGTGGCCCCGTCCAGCAGGGGCGGCAGCGCCCGGGAGTACCGGTTGAACGGCGCCATCTCGCGGAAGACCAGCCAGGGCGGCAGCTCGCCGTCGACGAAGGCGACGTCCGGGTCCGCCCGCTGCTCCTCGGCCAGCGAGGTGCGCACCGAGTCGAACCAGGTCCGGGCACCGACACCGGCCGAGGCGGACACCTCCGCGCGCAGCGACTGCACCCAGAAGGGCGCCAGCACCAGCACGCACAGGGCCAGCACCACCCAGCCGCGCCGGACCGGCAGCCGCCGGGACGACGGGGCCGACGGGGCCGCGGCCCGCCGGGACCGCAGCCGCGCCAGCGCCGGGACCGCCACGGCGAGCGCGATGCAGAACAGCGCGACGTCCTCGAGCTGGTAGCGCAGCGTGGTCCCGAGGTGCGGGCCGAGCAGGCCCACCCGGCCGCGGCCGAGCACGCCCTGGTTGAGCAGGTAGGCCAGCGCGAAGAACACCCAGGCCTGCAGGGCGACCCGGGACCGCAGCGAGGTCAGCAGCGCGAGCCCCAGCAGGGCGGCGTTGGCCAGCACGAGCGTCAGCACGCCGCTGCCGAGCAGGTCGACCACCGGGTGGTGGACCCCGAGGAACGAGGGCGCGAAGCCCTCCGTGAAGGAGAAGAAGAGGAAGGCGGCCAGGTCCTGGTGGGTCGGCGCCGGGCCGGCCTCGACGATGAACTCGTGGGTCAGGTACCAGCCCACGTCGGCGCCGGCGACGACCCCGAGCAGCAGCCACGCCGGCCAGCGGCTCAGGGTGGTGCGCACCCGGTCGCGCCACGGCAGGCCGGCGTCCAGGACCAGCAGCGAGATCAGCCCGACGTAGGCCGCGGTCAGCACGGACTTCTCGTAGAACGAGACCGCCACCAGGAAGAGGACGGCCATCCCCACCAGGTGGCGGGTGCGGCCGGTGCGCACCCAGCGGACGAAGCAGCCCATGGTGGCGATCGACGCCGCTAGCGGGACGACGTTGGTCAGGACCGCCCCCCACCACATGACCTGCGTGGTGACGAACAACGAGAACCCGAACAGCGCGGTGACGACCAGGTTCCGCCAGGCGCGGCCGGTCAGGGCGTCCAGCAGCCGCGACATGGCCACCGTGCCGCCCACCGTGGCCGCGACCATGATGGCGGCGGCCGCGGTCCAGTCCATCCCGACGTGGTTGATGAAGAACCAGTCGACGGCGATGAACCCGGGCACCAGGTGCCCGAACCAGGAGCGGAACAGCAGGTCGAGGGTGAGCGGCTCCGAGCGCAGCAGCGAGCCGTACAGCAGGTCGTCGGTGAAGAAGTACGAGCGCCCGGCGAGGTAGCTGAGCAGGGCGACCTGGGCGACGACCAGCCCGGCCAGGGCGGCGCGGTAGGCGCGCAGCGGCGGCTCGGCGCGGACGCCGTCGACCGGCTCGGGCGTGGGGACGGCCGCGGTCGACGGCTCGTCGGCGGGCTCGACCTCGGGGGTCCCGTCCACCGGGGACGTCGGCACGGGCCGGGCGCCGGGGGCGAGCAGGCCGCGCCGGGCGGCCCGGTCGGCCGTGGACGTGCCACGCCGGTGGACCTCGATCGTGCGGACGCTGCCCACGGTTGCCCTCTCCTCAGCTGTGCCGACCCGATGGCGGACGGTGGCCCGCACCCGGCGGGCCGCACCCGCCTCCGGATCGCGTCCTCGGCCGGCGCCCGGCGGTGCCGGCGCCGCTCCTCCGGACGTTCCGGGGACGTTACCGCCGGGGACCGTCCCGCCCGGGCACCCGGCGGCGCTCCGACACCCGTGCGCACCACCGGTCACCGGGGCCACTCCAGACCGCCCCCGGCCGGCTCCGGAGGCCGGCCGGGCGCCCCGGCTAGCCTCCGACCGTGGCCACCTCCGCACCCCTCCCCGAGGTCACCGTCGTCGTCGTGACCTGGCAGGGCGCGCACCTGCTGGGGCCCTGCCTGGAGTCGCTGCGCCGGCAGACGCTGCCGCACGCCGTGCTGGTCGTCGACAACGGCAGCACAGACGGCACCGAGGAGCTGCTGGCCGCGCGATTCCCCGAGGTCGAGGTGCTGCAGACCGGGGCCAACCTTGGGTTCGCCGGCGGCGCGCAGAGCGGCCTCGACGCGGCCCGCACCCCGTTCGTGGCGCTGCTGAACAACGACGCGGTCGCCGAGCCCGGCTGGCTGGCCGCGCTCGCCGGGCACCTGGCAGCGCACCCCGGGGCCGCCGCCGTCACCTCGCGGATGCTGCTGCAGGGCACCGACCCGCCGCTGCTGAACAACACCGGCGTGGTGCTGCTGCCCGACGACTACGGCGCCGACCGCGACCTGCGCGCCGACGCCGGCGCCCGTCCCAACCCCGGCCCGGTGTTCGGCTTCAGCGGGGGCGCGGCGCTGCTCCGCCGCTCGGCCGTCGAGCAGGTCGGCGGGTTCGCCCGGCGGTTCTTCCTCTACTACGAGGACACCGACCTGTCCTGGCGGCTGCGGCTGGCCGGCTGGGACGTCCGGTACGAGCCGGCCGCCGTCGTCCACCACGCCCACTCGGCCACCGTCGACCAGACCTCGACCGGCTTCGCCTTCCACAACGAGCGCAACCGGCTGCTCATGCTCACCCGCTGCGCCCCGGCGGGCCGGGCGCTGCGGGCGCTGCTGCGGTTCGTGCTCACGACCGGTTCGCTGGCGGTGTCCCGGCTGCGCGGCCGGGAGGTGCCCGACGTCCCGGTGTTCAGCACCCGGCTGCGGCTGCGCGTGCTCGGTTCCTACCTGCGGCTGCTGCCGTGGGGGCTGCGCACCCGGCGGGCCGTCCGTGCCGGCGCCGGCGCGGAGGTCAGCGGCCGGGCCTGAGCCGGCGGGCCAGCCGGGCCGCGAGCAGCCGCGGGCCGCCCTCGGCCACCGCCGCGCGGACCCGGCGCAGCGGGCTGCCCGGGGCGACGGCCAGCAGCGCCCGCACCTCCGCCGGCGCGACCAGGTCGGGGGCCCGCCGGGGTGCCCGGCAGAACGCGACCAGCGGCGCGGCGACGAGGTCCCAGTCCAGCTCCCCGGCGGCGGCCGACGCCCGGGTCGACAGCTCCCGCCGGCCGGCCGGGTCACCCGCCAGCCCGGAGATCGCGGCGGCCAGCGCGTCGACGTCCCCGGGCGGGACGACGACCCCCGCGCCGGTCGCCCGGACCAGGTCGGCCAGCGCGTCGCCGTCGGTGGTGAGCACGGGCAGCCCTGCGGCCAGGTAGTCGACCACCCGGGTGCGGTAGGAGAACTCGGTCTCCAGGTGCAGGTGGTGGGTGCTCACGCCGACGTCGCCGGCGGCCAGCCAGCCGTGCCGCTCGTCGTAGGGCACCCAGCCCTCGTGGAAGAACACCGTGCGGTCCAGCGTGCCGTTGGCCGCCGCCTGCGCCCGGAGGCCGGCCACGGTGGGCGACTCGACGTCGGGCTGCATCGGGTGCCGGGTGCCCAGGAACAGCAGCTTGACCCCCGGCAGCGGGCCGGCCAGCCGGGCCATCGCCGTCAGCAGCGTCTCCGCGTCGAACCAGGGGTACAGCCCGCCGCCCCAGACCAGCAGCACGTCGTCGTCGGCCAACTCCGGCACCACCGCGCGCAGCGCGTCCCGGCGTCCGGGGGCCACCGGGGGCGGTGGCGCGGTGCCGAAGGGCACCACGGCGACCAGGTCGGCGAGGTCGGGCGCGGGGTCGTAGGTGAGCGGGTTGAGCCGGCCCAGCGCGGCCAGTTGGCCCAGCCACAGCGCCCGTTGCCGGGACGACGCGCAGAGCACCAGGTCGGCCCGGGCCAGCTGGCCGTTCAGCGCCCGCAGCGTGTCCCGGACGGTGGTCAGCCGCTCCGCGTCGGGCAGCCCCCGGGTCTGCTCCAGCTGCTCGAGGTGGAACGGGTCGTAGACGTCGACCACCACCGGCACGTCCAGGCCGGCCAGCCACGGGAGCTGGTTGAGCACGTCGCCCTGCACCACCACCGCCGCGGCCGCCGCGGCCCGGGCCGGCAGGTCGGGTCCGGCGGCGGACAGCCCGACCAGCCCGTCGGTCCGCGCGCAGCCCGCCAGCGAGACCAGCGCCACCCGGTCCGCGGCGCCCGAGCGGGCCACCGCGCGGGCCAACTCGAGCGCCCGGATGGCCGGGCCGGCCAGCCGCTCCCGCAGCGGCTCGACGGTGAGGAAGAGGACCTCGCCCGCCGCGGTCGGCGTCGTCAGGCTCACGTCGTCGGGCTCACGTCGGCAGGCTCACGTCGGTGGGGCGAGGTGCGCCTCGGGGTCGCACAGGTAGCCGTAGATGCCGCCGAGGGCGGCGTCCCAGTCGCTGTGCTGCCCGGTCAGCCGGGCGGTGCCGGCCGCGGCCAGCTTCTCGCGCAGCTCCCGGTCGACGCACATCCGCTCCAGCTGCCCGGCCACGCCGTCGATGGTGCGGCGGGCGAGCAGGCTGTTGACGCCGTCCTCGAGCAGCCAGTGGCCCCAGGGGTTGTCAAAGGCGACCACGGCCGCGCCCGAGGCCATCAGCTCCAGCGGCAGGTAGCTCGGGTGCCGGGACACCGTCAGCGCGAGGCCGACGTCGACCCCGCGGTAGAGGTCGCCGGTGGCCCGGTAGTCGATGAGCCCCCGGACGATGAGGTCGCGGGCCTCGGCCGACTCCAGCGCCCAGGACCCGGCGGTGACGATCCGGACCCGGTTGCCCAGCCGCCGCTTCAGCAGCTCCAGGGCCGGGGCGGCCAGCTCCCAGCAGTTCCGCCAGTGACCCGGCCGGGCGTAGACGAACACCGTGACCGGGTCGTCGGGCCGCCGCTCCGGGCGGCCGTGCGGGTGGAAGACGGTGGGGTCGACCGCGGGGGTGAACGACCAGGCGCGGCCGGCGTACTCGTCCCGGTAGACCCGGGCCAGGTTGTCGGTGTTGGCCAGCCCGTACAGCCCCAGCCGGTAGGACTCCTCGGCCAGCGCGAACTGGGTGCCGGCCGGGTAGAACATCGGCTCGTAGTCCTGCACCAGGTAGAACTTCCGCGCCGTCGCCCGGTGCTTGGCCACCGCGAAGGCGGTCACCCACAGCGTGGCGATGTCCACGTCGGCCGCCGGGACCGCCTCGATGTCGGCGTCGTCGGCGTAGAAGACGACCTCGCTGTCGGCCAGCCGCGGGTAGGCCGCGGCCAGGGCGGACCGGACGTAGTGGTCCGGCGGGCTCCCCCAGACGACGAACCGGTGCCGCACCCCGTGCTCGCGGGTGAGCAGGTCGGCGATCCGCAGCGCGGTGTTGATGCCGCCGTAGAAGGGGCTGTCGATGTCCGGGATGAACCAGTTCACCGACCGCACCGGGCGGGGGCCGCCCGTGGCGGCGTGCCCGGCCGCGATCGTGGCGACCTGGTCCTCGGTGATCCGGCAGGCCTCGGCCAGCAGCCGGCTCTCCTGGGCGTCGCTGCGCTGGCGGAACACCTCCAGCTGCCGGTGGATGTGCCGGCCGGCCCGCTCCCGCTGGCTGGGCTCGTGCGGCCGGCGCCACTGGGGCACGCCGGACACCGTGGAGAGGCTGGGCGACCAGTACGGGTCGCCGCCCATGATCCAGGTGTTGTAGCGCCAGAAGCTGGCGTAGAAGTCGCCGGTGGGGATGTGGCTGCCGCGGGTGCTGGACTCCCGGTGCACGGCGTGCGCCGCGCCCGAGCAGACCGTCCGCAGCCCGGCGACCGCGGCCGACAGCCCGAGGGCGACGTCGGAGCCGGTCAGCTCGAAGCGCTCGTCGAAGCCGCCGAGCTCGGTGAAGACGCTGCGCCGGACGGCGGTGCAGGCGCCGGTGACGGCCAGCACGTCGCGGGTCCAGCGGACCGGGCCGAGCAGCGTGTCCGCACCCGGGCGCAGGCCGCTGAACAGGTGGTCGGCCAGGCCCTGGATGCCGACGACGACGCCGGCGTGCTGCACGGTGCCGTCCGCCTCGTGCAGGTGCAGGCCGACGAGGCCGGTGCCGGGCACCTGCGTCCAGCCGACCAGCTCGGTCAGCCAGCCCGGGTCGACCAGCTCGATGTCGTCGTTGAGGAAGACCAGCACGTCCTCGGCGCCGTCGCGGGCGCCGGCGTTGTTGACCGCGGAGTAGTTGAACGGCTGCTCGGTCCACCAGTGCACGGTGACGTCGGCCTCGGCGGCCCAGTCGGCGTAGAAGCGCTCGCCCCCGGGGGTGCGCTCGCCGTTGTCGACGACGGTCAGCGCCACGGCACCCGGGTAGCCGGTCGCGGCCAGGCCGCGGCGGATGGTGGCCAGGTGCGCCTCGTCGTGCCGGGTCGGCACGACGACGCGGACGGCGGGCCAGGCGGGGAGGTCCCACGCCAGGCGGACGCCGTCGGGGCCGGCGACGGCCGTGGCCGGGATGCCCTGGCGGGCGCAGTGCGCGGTGACCAGCGCGGCCGCCTCCGGGCCGGGCGCCGGCCGGCTGCCGACACCGCTGAGCACCTGCGCGACCCGGCCGGCGCGCTCGCCGTCGGGCCACACGCGCAGCAGCACGTCCCAGACCGACGCGTCGGAGGACACCGGCGCGGTGGCCGGCCAGCCGCCGGCGGCCAGCAGCACCGAGCGGCGGACGGTGAACGCCCGCCCGACGTAATCGGTGGTCAGCAGCAGGTCCGGCGACCAGGAGGGGCGGACCCGCGGGTCGCGGCGGGAGCCGTCGCCGACGACGTCGTCGTCCCAGACCACGACGTCCAGCAGCGGGTCCCGGTCCAGCTCCTCCAGCAGCGCCACGACGCCGCCGGGGTGGAAGACGTCACCGGGCCGGAGGAACGAGACGTGGCCGGGACCGGCGAGCGCGGCCTGCACCGCGGCCGCGTCCCGGGCGACGACGACGTCGACCCGCGGGTGCGCCGTCCCGGGGACCTCGGCCGGGCCGGTGACCTGACCGGCCGGGTCGAGCACGACCACCAGCAGCCGGCTGTCACCGGGGCGCTCGTCGGTGGGCAGCGCCACCGAGCGCCGCCAGGCCGCGTAGCTGGGCGGCGCGGTGCGGATGCCGCTGCGCCCCCAGGCGACCTGCAGGTCGCGCAGGGTGGACTGGCCGATCCGGGCGGAGTGCAGCCCGGCGCGGGCCGCCGACCGGGCGACCGAGTCGTCGGGCAGCCGCTGGCTCCAGGACCGCAGTCGCTCGACCGCGGCGCGGGGCACCCGGCTCACGCCACGCCACCCTGCGCCGACGACGACCCGGCGGCCGCCGGGACCTCGGCGGGCGTACCAGCGCCGGCCGCGGTCGCCCCGGTGCCGGCCGCCGCGGGCAGCCGGTCAGCGGCGGGGACCGCCGGGACGTCGGGCCGGGTGCTCCACTCGCCCTCGAGGGTCATCAGGCCGTCGGGCTCGTACTTGCCGCTGGGCCGCACCCGCATCCGGTAGCTCTTCGGCGTGCGGTCGTAGACGACCTCCAGCGTGCTGCTGGCCACCGCCGCGGAGATCGAGTAGACGCCGGGCAGGAAGGGCAGCGCCGGGATCCGCACCTCTACGACGCCGGGGCCGGACACCTCGCCCAGCTGCAGGCCGCCCAGCCAGCTGTTCGGGCCGGCCAGGTGCAGCCCGAGCTCGCTCCAGAAGTCCAGGAACACGATCGGGTCGGTGACCGGCTCGTGCACGTCGTAGTGCACCTGGATGGTGATCGGCTTGCCGTTGGTGGCCAGCGAGCGCGGCTCGCCGTCGTCGTCGACGGTCACGACGTCGGTGACCCGGACGGCGCCGGTGCCCTCGCGCTCCTCGCCCTCGACCGCGGTGTCCTTGTGCGCGGACTCGGTGAGCTGCTTCTCCTCCGCGGCGTTGACCGAGGCCAGGTACGCCTCGCACACCTCGTCGGCGGGGCCCTCGGCGACCAGGTGGCCGTGGTCGAGCCAGGCGACCCGGTCGCACAGCCGCTGGATCATCGCCAGCGAGTGGGAGACGACCACGATGGTGGTGCCGCGGTCGCGCAGGTCGTGCAGGTGGTCCATGCAGCGCCGCTGGAACTCCTCGTCGCCGACGGCCACGATCTCGTCGACGATCAGGATCTCCGGGTCCAGGTTCACCGCGATGGCGAAGCCCAGCCGCACGTACATCCCGCTGGAGTAGACCTTCACGGGGGTGTCGATGAAGTCCTCGAGCCCGCTGAACTCGATGATCTCGTCCATCGCGGCGTCGATCTGCTTGCGGGTCATGCCCAGGATCGCGCCGTTGAGGTAGATGTTCTCCCGGCCGGAGAGTTCCGGGTGGAAGCCGGCGCCGACCTCGAGCAGGGCGGAGACCCGGCCGTGGGCGACGATCTCGCCGTTGGTGGGCAGGTGGATGCCGGCGATCGTCTTCAGCAGCGTCGACTTGCCCGAGCCGTTGTGCCCGATGAGGCCGTAGGTCGACCCCTTCGGCACGGTGAGGCTGACGTCGTCGACGGCCCAGAAGTCACGGTGCTTGGGGCCCCGGCCGCCGCGGCGGACCAGCGCCTCCTTGACGTTGGTGCGCCGGTCGTTGGCCATCCGGAACTTCTTGCCGACCGACTTCACCTCGATGGCCGGCTCGCTGGACAGCTCCCGCCGCGCCTGGATCGGCGAGTGCCAGTTCTCTTCAGCGCTGCTCACAGCACCTCACTCAGGTCTCGGGAGCGGCGTTGGAAGAACGTCCACCCGGTGGCGAGCACGACGAGGCTGACGACCGCCGCGTAGGCGAACCGGGTCGGGCTGGGGGCCTCGTTCGTGTAGAGGATCTCCCGCATCAGCTCGACCAGCTGGGTGACCGGGTTGAGCTCGTAGATGCGCGCCCAGGCATGCCGGTCGTAGTACTGCTCGACCAGGCTGATGGGGTAGATGATCGGGGTCGCGTAGAAGACCAGGTTGAGCGTCACCTGGACCAGGTAGCTGACGTCCCGGAAGCGGGCGTTGAGCGCGGCCAGGTAGAAGCCGGCGCCCACGGCGAAGGCGATCACCAGCAGCAGCACGACCGGCAGCCAGAGCACCGTCCAGTACAGGTTGCCCAGCACCGCGAAGACGAACAGCAGCAGCCCCAGCTCGATGGCGGTCTGCAGCGCCAGCGCGACGATGTTGCCGGCGACCGGCGCGAAGGCCGGGAAGTAGATCTTCCGCAGCAGCGGGCCGTTCGACGTCAGCGCGATCATGCTGCCCTGGACGACCTGGTTGATGAAGTTCCAGATGACCAGCCCGGTGAACAGGTAGAGGGCGAAGACCTTCATGCCGTTGCCCATCTCGGGCGGGTTGGCACCGAGGAAGACCCCGAACACCAGGGTGTAGATGCCCAGGGTGACCAGCGGGTTGATCAGCGACCACGCCCACCCGACGACACTGCCCTTGTACTTGCTCTTGAGCTCACGCTGGGCGAAGTTCCCGATGAGTCCCCGGAACTGCCAGACCTCGCCCATGACGGTGCGCATCCGTGACGTTAACCTGCTCCCCTTGATCGAGCGGGCCCACCGGCCCGCATCGCCGGGGTCCGAGGATAACGCCCGGGGCGGGGCATCCGGCGGAGGCGACGGCGGCCCAGCAGGCCAGGAGCGGCTCCGGACAGGGCTGCACGACGACGGGGGGCGGGTGCGGTGACGGTCCGCGTGGGCATCGACGCGACTCCGCTGATCGGCCAGCGGACCGGCGTCGGCCGCTACGTGCACGCCCTGGTGGGCGCGCTCGCCGGACGCCCCTCGGTCGACCTGCGGGCGACCGCCTTCACCCTGCGCGGACGGCGCGACCTGGCCGCCGCCCTGCCCCCCGGGGTGCCGGCCGTCGCCCGCCCCGCGCCCGCCCGGCTGCTGCGGAGCTCCTGGTCACGCGGGGGGCCGCCGCCGGTCGAGTGGCTGTGCGGGCGGGTGCAGGTCTTCCACGGCACCAACTTCGTGCTGCCCCCGCGCCGCCGGGCCGCCGGCGTGCTGACGGTGCACGACCTCGGGTTCCTGCACCTGCCCGAGACGTTGGCCGCCGCGAACCTGGTCTACCGGGACCTGGTCCCCCGCGGCGTCCGGGAGGCGGCGGTGACCCTCACGCCCACCGAGACGGTGCGCCAGGAGGTGCTCGCCGAGTTCGGCGTGTCGCCCGGGCGCGTCCTGGTGACACCGCTGGGCGTGGACGACCGCTGGTTCGCCGCGCCGGGCGACCCGCCGTCGGTGCTGGACGCGGCCGGTCGGCCGGTCCTCGACGGCCCGCCGTACGTCCTGTTCGTCGGCTCGGTGGAACCCCGCAAGGGGCTGCCCACCCTCGTCGAGGCGCTGCGCCGCTGCCCTGCGGGCAGTGCACCGCGGCTGGTGGTCGCCGGGCCGGCCGGCTGGGGCACCCCGCTGGAGACCGAGGCCTCGCTCGACGTCGTCCGGACCGGGTTCCTCGGTGACGAGCAGCTGCACGCACTGGTCGCCGGCGCCGCGGCGCTCGCCCTGCCCTCCCGGTACGAGGGCTTCGGGCTGCCCGTGCTGGAGGCCCTGGCCGCCGGCACCCCGGTGCTGGCGTCGGACCTGCCGGTGCTGCGCGAGGTCGGCGGCGACCACGCCAGCTACCTCCCCGTCGGGGACGCCGACGCCTGGGCGGCCGCGCTGACCGCGGCGGCGGAGGTCCGGGGGGGCCACGACCCCGCGCCGGGTCGCTCCTGGGCCCGGAGGTGGACGTGGGACGCATGTGCCGATGCGACCGAGGCGGCATACGCGCGGGCAGCGCTCGGCGGTTAGGTTGTCGGGGATCAGCGCGCGGCGGAACCAGGCCCGCGCCTCTGATGACGACTCGGATGGTTGGCTCTTGACACTCCCCGCACCGGGAAACGACACCGTTCTGATCACCGGCGGCGCCGGTTTCATCGGGACGACGCTCGCACGACGCCTCGTGGGTGAGGGCCGCCGCGTGGTGGCCCTGGACAACATGCACCCCCAGGTCCACCCGGGTGGCCGGCCCCGCCGCCTGCCCGACGAGGTGGAGCTGTACCCCTTCGACGTCACGCACGCCGACAGCTGGCGGGCCGCCCTGGCGCTGATCCAGCCCCGGACGATCGTGCACCTGGCCGCCGAGACCGGCACCGGCCAGTCGCTCACCGAGGCGACCCGGCACGCGTCGGTGAACGTCGTGGGCACCACCCAGATGCTCGACGCGCTGACCGCCACCGGCCACGTGCCCGAGCACGTGGTGCTCGCCTCCTCCCGCGCGGTCTACGGCGAGGGCGCCTGGCAGGCCGGTGACCAGGTCTTCTACCCCGGTCCCCGCACCCGCCAGCAGCTCGAGGCCGGCACCTGGGACCCGGCGGCGCCGGCCGGCGTGACCGGTGCGGCGCGGCCGGTGCCGCACGACGCGGCCACCACGGTCCCCGGGCCGACGAACGTGTACGCGGCGACCAAGCTGGCCCAGGAGCACGTGCTGCAGGCCTGGACCGAGGCCAACGGCACGGCCCTGTCGGTGCTCCGGCTGCAGAACGTCTACGGCCCCGGTCAGTCGCTGACCAACAGCTACACCGGTGTCATCGCCTTCTTCAGCCGGGTCGCCAGCGCCGGTGACCCCATCGACGTCTACGAGGACGGCGACATCACCCGCGACTTCGTCTTCGTCGAGGACGTCGTGAGCGCGCTGACCGCCAGCCTCGCCCGGCCGCCGCAGCGCAGCCGCACCGTGGACATCGGCGGCGGCGACGTCATGTCCATCCTCGATGCGGCCCGGCTGGTCGCCGAGCTGCGCGGCGCGCCCGAGCCCCAGGTGTCCGGCAAGTTCCGTCACGGTGACGTCCGCGCCGCCTCGGCGTCCCTGGACGGCGCCCGCCGCGAGCTGGACTACCGGCCCGAGTGGAGCCTGCGCCGCGGCCTGGTCGAGCTGTTCAGCTGGATCGACGCCGGCGGTGTCGCGTGACGGTGCCGGCGAGCCCGTCGGTCACCGACGTCCCGGTGCCCGACGTGCCGATGCCGGACGTCGTCGTCTACGCGGCAGACCGGCCCGACACCTTCCTGCCCACGGTGGTCGACCTGCGGCGCCAGCTGGCCGGCGCCCGGGTCGTCGTCGCGGTGGCCCCGGGGGCCGACGTCTCCAGCTACGCCGGCAGCGACGTCGAGCTGGTCACCGTGAACACCCCGGCCGAGGTGCTCAACCGGATCCGGCCGGCGTGGGCGCTGCTGGTCATCGGCGGCCCGGTGCTCGTGCCGCCGGCCGCGCTGGACAACGCGCGCGAGCTGCTCGACGGCGACGCCCGGGTGGCCACCGTGTCGTTCTGGTCGAACGCCGCGGGCCCGCTGAGCTTCCCGCACTGGCAGACCCCGGCCTCGCACCACCTGGGCAACGCCCTGGACGAGACCGAGGTGACCCGCCGGCTGCGGGCCGCCTCCCCCGACCTCGGCGTCGTCCCGATCCCCCGGGCCGCCGGCTCCGCGGTGCTGATCGGCGCGGACGCGCTGGCCATCGTCGGCGAGTTCGTGCCGCACGACCGGGTCGAGATCACCCTGGCCGACTTCTCGCTGCGCTGCCAGGGGCACGGGCTGCGCAACGCCCTGGACCCGACCACCTTCTTCTCCCGCCCGATCGACCTCGCCGACGCGGCGACCTCCGACCTCAACGAGGCCGAGCAGGCCTGGCTGCGCAGCACCCACCCGGTGGCGGCGGCCGCAGCGCTCACCGCCCCCGCGGGTGACGCACCGCTGTCGATGGCCTTCGGGGTGTCCCGCGCGAAGGTCACCGGCCTGCGGCTCGCCATCGACGCCAGCACGCTGGGCCCCACCGAGACCGGCACCCAGGTGCAGACGCTGGCGCTGATCGACGCGCTCGCGCAGCGGCCGGACGTGGCGAGCGTGGGCGTGGCGCTCGGCGGGCCGATCCCGCCGTACGCCGAGCGGGTCCTGCACCAGCGCAAGGTGCGCGCCTCGTGGTGCACCTCCGACGACTTCACCCCGCTCGGTGCCGTCGACGTCGTGCACCGCCCGTTCCAGCCCGACCGGCCGCTGGACATCGCAGGCTGGCGGCAGACCGCGCACCGCACCGTGCTGACCATCCAGGACCTCATCTACTACGAGGTCGGCGCGTACCACGACTCCCCTGACAACTGGGAGCGCGTCCGGGCCAGCGTGCGGCAGGCGGTCCGGGACGTCGACGCGGTGGTGGCGATCGCCCGCGACGTCGCCGTGCAGATCCGGGACGAGCGGCTCTCGATCGACCCGGACCGGGTCTTCGTCGTGGAGAACGGCACCGACCACCTCTCCGGGGACGAGACAGCCCACCTGCCGCCGGTGCTGTCCCGCAACGGCGTGGCGGCCGCCCCGTTCGTGCTGGTCCTGGGCACGAACTACGGGCACAAGAACCGGCACCTGGCGATGGCCGCCGTCGACCTGCTCCGCGCCGAGGGCGTCGGGGTGGAGCTGGTGATGGCCGGTCCGACGGTCCCCCGCGGGTCGACCCGGATCGCCGAGAGCCGGGTCGCGCTGCGCAGCAGCACCGCGGCGCACGTGCTGCCCGACGTCACCAGCCAGGAGCGCAACTGGCTGCTCCGGCACGCCGCGCTGGTGCTGTACCCGACCTCGGCCGAGGGCTTCGGCCTGGTGCCCTACGAGGCGGCCCGGTTCGGCACGCCGACGGTGCACGTCTCCTTCGGCCCGCTGGCCGAGGTGGCACCGGACCTGCCGGTGTCCGCCGCCGGCTGGTCGCCCCGGCACCTGGCCGACGCCTGCCGGTCGCTGCTCCTCGACCCCGACCTGCGCGCCGCCCAGCTCGCCGCGGTGCTCCGGGCCGCAGACACCTACACCTGGGAGCGGACCGCCGACCTCCTCGTCCGGACCTACCGGACGGCGCTCGCGGAGCCCCAGCGATGAGCGGCGGGCCCTCGTCCGGCGCCCCCACCGACACCACACCCCCGATCCGAGAGGTCACCATGACCGACCCCGTCGAGACCACCACGGCCCCTGCGGCGAGCCCGACCACCCAGGCGTCCTTCACCGAGCGGGTGGACGGGCTCTCGCTGGAGCAGGCGCTGATCGACTTCGAGGTGGCCAACGCCCGGGTCGTCGACCTGACCCACCGGCTCACCGACCTCAACCGGGAGCTGCTGGAGCTGCGCTCGGAGCACGAGCGGCTGCGGATCGCCCACAACTCGTCGCTGGCCCGCCGGGCCGCGCCGAAGCTGGCGGTGGAGGCCGGGGCGCACCAGGCCCTGCGCGTGGCGCGCGCGGTCAAGCGGCGGCTGCGGTGACCGCACCCCGCCGGCGGGTCCTGCTGGGGATCACCGCCTACAACGGCCGCGAGTTCTTCGAGCGCACCCTGGAGTCGGCGAAGCAGATCGACACCACGTCGTTCGACCTGGAGATCGCCGTCTTCGACGACGCGAGCCCCGAGCCCGGCTTCGCCGAGTGGCTGGCCGAGCGCTGCGCCGCCCACGGCATCTTCTACTACCGGACGCCGCGCAACCTGGGCATCGTCCGGAACGTGAACCTGGTGCTGCTCTACGCCCGGGACCAGGGTCACGACTTCGCGATCATCTCCAACTCCGACGTCGTCTACCCGGCCAACCTGCTCGACGGGCTGGTCGCGGTCGCCGACTCCGACGAGACGATCGGCTCGGTCACCGCCTGGTCGAGCAACGTCTCGGTCTACTCGCTGCCGAACTCCCGGCCCGACGAGCTGCTCACCGAGCAGTCGGTCGTCAACGAGGTGTCCACCGCGCTCAACGCGCACTTCGGCACGGCCGCCGTCGACATCCCGGCCGGCATCTCCTTCTGCCTGCTGGTGCCCCGCCGGGTGCTGCTGGAGGTCGGCCTGATGGACCCGGTCTTCGGCCGCGGGTACTGCGAGGAGACCGACTGGACGCTGCGGTCGAAGGCGTGCGGGTACCGGATCGCCCTGGCCCCCGGCGTCTTCACCTTCCACGCCGGGCAGGGCTCGACGCTCGCGGCCGGGCTGCTCGGCCACGGCGAGACCACGGTGCCGGCCAACGAGGCCATCATCGGGATGCGCTACCCGCTGTTCCGCGGTCAGGTCGAGGCGTTCCTCAACAGCAGCACCCTCGACGAGCTCCACCTGTGGGGGGCCAGCGCGATCATCGTCGCGGCCGCCCGGGAGCGCGGCTACCGGGTCGACGTCGGCTCGCTCCCCCGCGAAGGGGCCTTCGACGACCAGGTCCGGGTCACCCTCAACGCGCACGGCACCGGGGCACCCGTCGCCCGGTACCGCGGGTTCGAGGTCCCGGTCATCGGTGGCCAGGGGCTGGCGGCCGTCGTCTCCTTCTTCGCCGGTCAGGAGCCCGCCGAGGTCCTGCTGCACGAGAGCGGCCAGACCCGCGACCTGCTCCTGCGGAGCCGAGGAGGGGTGCGCGTTGTCGACCACGTCGCCTACCCAGAGCGCGTCTGAGCCGCTCGCCAGCACCCCGGTCTGGCTGCCGGGGATCGACGTCCTCCGCGGCATCGCCTCGGCGGCCGTGGTGGTGCACCACACGTACTCGCTGGCCAACCGGCCCGACGTGCCCGGCGGCACGATCGTCGAGGGGCTCGGGTCCTGGGGTGTGGACCTGTTCTTCATCCTCTCCGGCTACCTGCTGTGCGACTACTTCTGGCGCCCGAAGGAGCGGCGCTCGCTGAAGGTCTTCTGGGTGCGCCGGTTCTTCCGGGTCGCCCCGGCGTACTACGTGCAGGTCCTGCTGCTGTTCCTGTTCTTCGCCGCACCCTCGTTGCTGTTCAGCGCCCAGGGCCTCAAGCAGGTCCTGACCCAGGTGACGTTCACGCACTACTACACGCCGAACACGTCCAGCTCGCTCAACGTCAACGGCGCCCTGTGGACGCTCAGCATCGAGATGACGCTGTACCTGACGATGCCGCTGCTCGCCCTGGCCGTCGGGTGGCCCGCCACCCGGGGCCGCCGGGCGCTGGCCTGGCCGCTGCTGGCCGTCGCCGGGCTCATCGGGCTGGCGGTGGCCTACCGGCTGCTCGTCTCCTACTCCGGTGGCGGTCTGCAGGACCTCTACTTCGGGGCGATCGGCCCGGAGTCGGTGCCCAACGCGCGGCTCTACCTGGCCCGTCAGTTCCCCGCCTGGATCGGCCTGTTCGCCCTCGGCATCGGGCTGCGCTGGCTGATCGTGAACAAGCAGCTGCCCGCCCGCCTGCTGGGGCCGACGCGGCACCGGGTGAGCCTGTTCGTCCTGCTGCTGCTGCCCAGCCTCGCCTGGCTGCTGCTGACCGAGCGGGCCGTGCAGTACACCCACCCGTTCCTCTTCGCCGGCTTCGACCTGGCGCTGGGCGTGCTGCTCCTCCCCGCCCTGGTCTACGCGGCCCGACCGTCGTCCTCCGACGAGGGCGGTGCGCTGATCCGCGCCGGGGTGTGGCTGGGTGACCGCAGCTACGGGCTCTACCTCTGGCACTTCCCGGTGATCCTGGTGGTCTACGAGCGGGGCACCGCGCTGCTGCCCCCGGACACCAGCAACCCGCTGTTCCGGGTGACCGCCATCGCCGTGCTGTCGGTGGGGCTGGCGATGCTCAGCTACCGCTTCGTCGAGGCGCCCGCCCGCGACTACGGCCGGGACCTGTCCCGGCGGCTGGCGCCCAGCCGCGCCGCCCGCCCGCCGGCGCTGCCCGACGAGGCCGCCGTCGCCGGCACCTCGCCCGGGGACGGTGCCCCGACCGGGCCGTCGGCCCCGGCCACCGCGCACCCGACGACCGCGTCCCCGACCAACGGGCACCCGTCCACCGACCGACCCGTGCCCCGCAAGGAGAGAACTCCGTGAGGACCCCCCGCCCGTTCCGCCGGCAACCGGCCGCGCCGACCTCCCCGGAGATCCCGGCCGCCCTCCGCGGCAACTACACGCTCGTCGACTGCGACGCCGGGCAGCTGTGGTTCGACCGCGCCGACGAGGTCATCCGGCCCTACGTCGAGCGCGCCGGCACCTGGGAGCCCGCCGAGGGACGGCTGCTGCTGGAGCTGGCCGAGCCGGGCTGCCGCCTGCTCGACGTGGGCGCGAACATCGGCTACTTCTCCGCGCTGATCGCCAAGCACCGTCCCGGCACCACCGTCGACGCGGTCGAGCCCGAGCCGGGCAACAACGCGCTGCTGTCGATGAACATGTGGCACAACCAGGTGCCCGCCCGGATCTGGCCGCTGGCGCTGTCCGCCGGCGAGCGCGCGCTGCCGCTGAAGCTGTCCCCGCACAACGCCGGCGACACCCGCACCGACACCGCCCGGCCGAGCCAGTGGTACGAGGTGGTGGCGCCGGCCGCGCGCGGCGACGACCTGTTCACCGGCCGCGGGTTCGACCTGGTGAAGCTGGACGTGCAGGGCTTCGAGCTCGACGTCCTGCAGGGGATGCCGCTGACGCTGGACCGCTCCCCCGGGATCGTGGTCGTCGCCGAGTTCTGGCCGACCGCCCTGCGGGAGCGCAAGGTGGACCCCGCGACGGTGCTGCGCACCTACCGCGAGATGGGCTTCGAGGTGGTGACCCAGGTGGAGGACGACCTGCGCCGCCTGGAGGACCCCGAGATCATCGCGATCTGCGACCAGGCCGGCGAGTGGGGCCAGGTCAACCTCGTCCTGCGCCGCTGAGCGTCCGGGGTGGCGGGTGCCCGGGCACCCGCCGCCCCGAGGGGCCGGTCAGGCGACGGCCTGGTCCGCCTCGCCCGCGCCCGCCGTCGCCGGCCGGGGCGACCGGCCGTAGGCGACGATGTTCGACGTCAGCCCGAAGAGCCGGTGGCGGTACAGCTGCACGCCGACCTCGGCCGGGAACAGCGAGCGCAGCTCCTTGGGGCCGACCAGGTTGAGGTTGGCCTCCTGCGCCCAGAACTCCTTGCCCAGCTTCCGCAGGAACCAGCGGTGCACCGGCTTGGGCAGCCAGTGCAGCACCGGCAGGAACGTGTGCAGCTCCAGCACGAACCACCGGTTGGGCACGGCGATGAAGAAGCCGTCGGCGACCCGCATGATCTCCTGCACGAACGCCCGCTGCGCCGCCCGGTCGCCCACGTGCTCGAGGACGGCCGAGGAGTAGGCGAAGGTGAACGTGCGGTCGGGGAAGGGCAGCCCGGCGCCCGAGGTCTGCACGAAGGTGAGGCCGGGGAACCGGCGCTCGAGCCCGGAGGCGTCCTCGAACGAGGTCGCGGTCATCCGGTCCTTGTACGGGTAGAACTGCTCGAAGGCGTTGGAGTCGACGAGCGTCTCGTCCGGGGTGACGCCCACGTCGATGACGGTGTCCTCGCGGCCGGGGTGGAACTCGGCCTCGAACGCCTCGTACATGCGGCGTCGCGCCTTGAGCGACACCCGGGACTTGAACCGGACCAGCGGGCTGTCCAGCCCGCCGAAGTAGTCGACCGGATCGGTCACGGCCGACCTCCCCCTTCGATCGCGGATGCGGGCCGGGCCGGTGGCACCGGCCCGTCGGCAGGCCGGGGGGCCCGCATGGCCTCCTGCGCCTGCTCGTCGTCGTAGTCACGGACCTCCGGGCGGTTGCGCCGGCCCAGCCCGAGGATGGAGAGGAAGAAGCTGTTGAGGCACACCTGGGCGCCGAGCATGAAGCCGAGCACGGCGGGGACCACCGCGCGCACCGTCTCCGCGGCGTCGAGCTGGCCGAAGTCGCTGTCCTGCCAGTAGTTGACCGACAGCACCGCGGCGAGCACACCGAGGAGGAACAGCGCCCCGCCCACGATCAGCCCGGTCTCCAGGCCCAGCCAGGACGTCACCCGGTCCAGCCGCCGGTCGCGGGGCAGGAACCCCTCCTCGACCGCGTAGACCTTGGTGAGCAGCGCGAAGGCGGTCGCCTGCACGCCCACGACGACCACGGCGGTCGCGTACAGCAGCGTGCCGATGTCGAACGTCACCGACCCGACGGTCACCGGTGTCACCAGCAGGACGATGGTGGCCAGCGCCCCGAGCAGCGCCATGACCAGGCCGGGCACGAGGAACAGCCAGCGCGGGCTGTACAGCAGCAGGAAGCGCAGGTGCCGCCAGCCGTCCCGCCAGCTGCGCAGGTGCGGCGGCCGGGACCGGCCGTCCTTGGACAGCGTCGTCGGCACCTCGGTGATGCGGTAGCCGGCCAGCACCGAGCGGACGACGACCTCGCTGGCGAACTCCATGCCGGTGGTGTGCAGGTTCAGCGCCAGCATCCGGTCGCGCTGGAAGCCGCGCAGGCCGCAGTGGAAGTCGCGGATCCGGGTCTTGAAGAACAGCCGCCCGATGAAGGAGAGCACCGGGTTGCCCAGGTAGCGGTGCAGCGGCGGCATGGCGCCGTCCTCGATGCCCCCGGCGAAGCGGTTGCCCATGACCAGGTCGGCGCCGGCGCGCAGCTCGGCGACGAAGGCGGAGAGGTCGGAGAAGTCGTAGCTGTCGTCCGCGTCGCCCATGATCACGAACCGGCCGCGGGCGGCCTCGATGCCGGCGATCAGCGCGCTGCCGTAGCCACGGCGCGCCACCGGGACCACCCGCGCACCGGCCGCCTCGGCGATCGCCTGGGAACCGTCGGTGCTGCCGTTGTCGGCGATCAGCACCTCGCCCACCACGCCGGACCGCTCGAGGAAGCCGCGCGCCTTCTCGACGCAGACGCGCAGCGTCTCCGCCTCGTCCAGGCATGGCATGAGGATCGTCAGTTCCACAGCGCTGCCGTTCACCGGGAACACCCTACCGACGGCCACGCACCCGCCGTCCGGCGCGCCTCCCCTCCGGTCACGGCGGGCAGCTCTGCGGGCCGCCGGGGCGGCCGTACCGGTCCACCGTGCGGCACTGCCCGGGCGACTCGACGAGCACCGGCCGCACCAGCGACGCCTCCTGCACGCAGAACGAGCCACCGGGGCTGAGCACCCGCAGGTCCACCCGGCCGACCGTCGCGGCGTCGATGGGCATCAGCTCGGTGTGCTCACCCGCCCGCAGCTTGGTCACGAAGTGGTTGGCCTGCCAGCCGCGCAGCGTGGTGCCCGCGCTGAGCTGGGTGTCCATGTCCAGGTCGGCCTCGTAGCGGAGCTGCAGGAACAGCGGGGCGCCCCGGGCCGGCGCGCGCAGCGCCAGGTCGAGGTCGCGCACGGCGCCGTCGTCGTCGCAGTCGCCGCCCAGCACGGTGAGCGGGCCGCCCACCGTCTCCAGCGCCGCCGGCCGGACCCGGCCCTCGTCGTCGATCAGCACCGTCGGGCCGTCCAGGTCGCCGCTGGTGAAGCCCCGGCTGACCAGGCTGAGCAGCTGGTCCTGGCGGCCGAACGGCCGGCTCCACGCGGTCGCCATCGCCGCCGGTGCGGTGAGCGGCACCAGCGTCACGTCGGGGTCGGTCCACTCGTCCTGGCCGGCGCGCACCGCGTCCAGCCAGGCGCGGGCCTCGGTGGTCTCGCTCCACCGCCGGTCCAGGTAGGCGTTGGCGGTCAGCGCCATGAGGAGCGCCAGCGCCAGGCAGCCGGCCACCTGCAGGCCCCGCACGACCCGGGCCGCGTGCAGGCCCGGGGGCACCCGGCCCAGCACCCGGTCCACCAGCCGCACCGGCGCCCGCAGGTGCACCAGCGCGATGACGGCCGGCACGGTCACGTAGACGGAGTTCGTGAGCCGCTCGGCGTTCGCGGTGACCGTGTCGGCGTTGAGGATCGGGCTGAACTTCAGGAAGCCGTAGTACATCGCGAAGGTGGCGGCGGCGAACAGCAGCGGCCCGGCGTTCCCCCGGCGGGACAGGGCGACGACGACGCCCACGATCAGCACGGCGGCGACCACGACCAGCTCGGTCGCGGTGCCGGTGGGGCGCTGCAGCGGGAGGTTGACCAGCGACGGGACGACGTAGTTGCTGAACGAGGACAGCACCGCCCGGCCGGTGGTGGCCCAGTCCGGCGCCGGGTAGGCCTCCACCACCACGAACGCCCGGAGCGCGGCGGCGACCGCGGCGGCCGCCACGGTCAGCGCGAGCAGCGGCTTCCACAGCTGCCGCAGCGCCCGGAACCGGTCCGCCCACGGACGGTCCCGCCACAGCAGCAGGACGTCGACGAGGACCAGCAGCGGCAGCGCGAAGACCGGCCGCTCCTGCACGAGCTGGCCGAGCAGGAAGAGGACCACCGTGACCACGTGCCACCGGGTGGCGCCCAGCCGGACGCCGCGGACGTGGGCGGCGCAGATGGCCAGCGTCATGGCGATGGCCGGCAGCACGTGCATGGCGGCGTCGAACCAGACGGCGCTCTCGACGATGCCCACCGACGGCGCGATGAGCACCAGCGCCACGACGCGGCGGGCCGTGGACAGCCGCAGCTCGGTCATCAGCCACAGCGCCGCGGCCAGCAGCGCGGTGAGGTTGACCGTCATGAAGGCGAGCCCGGCCAGCGGCGAGAGGTCGAACAGCCGGTAGACCAGCAGGTGGGCGGTGCGGTCGTAGGGGCCGAAGTGCTGGAACACGTTCAGCGACAGGGTGGTCCAGGACAGGCCCTCGTCGCGCGCCACGGCGAACTGCAGCAGGTCGTCGTTGGCGTAGTAGAAGCGGTTCCACAGCAGCGCGACGTCGATGCCGACCAGCACGGCCAGCAGGGCGGCCCAGCCGAGGGGGGCGCGCAGCCGGGCACGGCGGCCGCCGGGGCGCGGGTGGTCCTCGCGACCGGCCTCCGCCGGTGCGGTGTCCGGCGGACCGGCGACCTCCGCCGGCCGGCTGACCACGCGCGGTGCGGCACCCGAGCCGGTCGCGCCGGGACGCGTCCCCGTCCACATCAGCGGGAGCTGCCCGCCGGGCAGGGCACGGTGGCGAGCGGGAGGCCGTAGCGGTCCATGTCGGTGCAGGTGCCCCCATCGGCGCCGCTGAACACCGGCCGGACGATGCTCGCCCCGACGACGCAGCGGTCGCTGGACGGGCCGGTCCAGTCCAGCAGGACGCCGCCCACCGTCCCGGCGTGCAGCGGGATGAGCACGGTGTGCGCGCCGGCCTCCAGCGGCACCTCCCAGTTGCCCACCGCGGCGGCGTCCTGGGTGACCCCGGCGTCCGGCGTCGCGACGACCCCCAGCGGCTCGGCCGCCGTGTAGCTGAGCTGGAGGAACAGCGGCTCCCCCGTCACCTCGGCCGCCACCGCGAGCTGCGAGCGGTCGGCCGGAGCGCAGCTGTCGGCGGCGAGGTCGACGGCGGCGGCCTCGGTGCGCAGCTGCACGGGCCGGACGTCGCCCGCCGCGTCCAGCACCACCGGCCGGTCGCCCAGCTCCTGCGGCACCCAGCCGGGCTCGTAGAACCGGAGGAAGAACTCGTGCCGGCCGTAGACCTCCGCCCAGTCGCGGGCGACGGTCGGGGCGACCAGCAGCGGCACCAGGGTGGCCTCGGGGTCGGCCCAGGTCTGCTGGCCGGCGGACACCGTGGCCAGGTAGGCGTGCGCGTTCCGCTCGGCGTACCACTGGGCGTCGGTGAACCGGCCGCCCATGACCACCAGGAAGGTCGCCAGGACCGCCGCAGCCACGGCCACCGGCCAGGTCCGGTTCGCGTGCCAGGGGCCGCCCGACCTCCTGCTGCCGTCCGCACCGGCGGCGTCCGGCGCCGGACGCCGCGCTCGACGCCCGGTCAGGCTGGTCACCGCCAGCACGGTCGGGACGAGCAGGTAGGCCCCGTTGTGCAGCCGCAGGGCCGTGGCGGCGGCCAGCTCGTCGGTGAGGATCGGGCTGAAGGACAGGAAGCCGAAGTACATGACGAAGCACAGCGCCACGAACGCCAGCGGGTCGGCGTTGCGCCGGCGCAGCACCACCAGTGCCGCGGCCACCAGCACGATGCCCGCCAGGATCACCAGCTGCACCTGCAGCGAGGACAGCGCGGTGAGCCGGACGCCCACCCACGGCGGGAAGATGCCCTGGGTGAGGGCGCCCAGGCCGGTGCGGAGCGTGGTCTCCACCGACGGCCGGGAGGAGACGCCCGAGGCGTACTCGAGGTAGATGTACGCGGCGGCGGCCAGCGCGACCACCGTCATCGCCACCAGGGTGGGGACCGAGCGGCGCAGCCGGCGCCACCGTTCCGGCAGCGGCCGGCCCGCGCCGACCAGGAACCAGTCGACCAGGACCACGAGCGGCAGGGCGAACAGCACCCGCTCCTGGGTCAGCGTCCCGAGCGCCAGCAGGACGACGGCCAGCGCGTCCCACCGCCGGTGGCCGGTGGTGGCCGCCCGCAGGTGGGCCGCCACGACCGCGTTGGTCGCCACGAGCGCGGGCAGGATGTGGAAGGCGGCGTCGGCCCACACGGCCGTGTCCAGCACGGTGATGGAGAACCCGAGCGCGACGAGCCCCAGCACCCGACGGCCGAACGGCACCCGGAGCTCGTGCAGCAGCCAGGCGGTCGTGGCCAGCAGCAGCAGCACGGCGGCCGCGGCGAGCAGCATCCCGAAGGTCAGCGACAGGTCGCTGAACCGGATGACCACCAGGTGGGCCAGCCGGTTGACCGGGGCGAAGTGCTGGAAGACGTCGAGGCCGAGGAGGTCCCAGCTCAGCCCGCGCTCCTGCGCGACGGCGAACTGCAGGACGTCGTCCTGGTAGTAGCGGAAGGCGTCGCGGGTGCGCCAGAGCACCACGGCGACGGGCAGCAGCACGGCGAGCAGCAGCAGGACCCGCTGGGCGGGGACCGACCGGCCCGGCTCACCCGCGGGCCGGCCGCCGTCCGCGGCCGAGGACCCGGTGCGGGGCCGGTCCCGGGTGTCGACCCCGGTGGCCGTGGCGGCCCCGGCAGGGGCGTCCGGGGAGCCGTCCGGGTGGCCGTGCGGGTCGGACGCGGGGCCCCCTGGTCGGTCAGGTCGTACGTCGGCCACGGTTCAACAGTGCCACACGGCCGGTGCCGGGGCCGGGGGCCGGCAGGCTCCCGGTCCCCGGCACCGGCCGGGTGGCGGCTCAGACGATGTAGCCGCCGACCTTCGTCCAGGAGCTCGCGCCGTTCGGAGCGGCCTGGTTAACCCAGAGCGCGTTGTCCGTGCCCCGCGCGAACGTCCAGAAGCTCCCGTCGCCCATCTCGACCATCGCCACGGACGACGAGATGCCGCCCACGAGGTCGACGGTGAGCCCGGTGGCGTCCCGGACCTGCAGCACCCCGCCCCGGCCGTTGGGCCAGGCCGCGGCCCGCACGTTGCGGGCGTACCAGGTGGTGCCGCTGACCGTCGGGCTGAACACCGACTCGCGACCGGTGGACACCCAGGCGGACGAGGGCGCCGAGCCCGAGGAGGGCACGACTCGGCCCCAGACGTCGTCGTCCAGGCCGACCACGCGCAGCCGGTAGCTCCCGCCGTCGACGACCTCGGCGGCCGGGGCGGTGACGCCGGTGCCGCCGGCGTTCTGCCAGGCGCCCCACGTGCCGCCGCTGAGCACGCGGTAGGAGACGCCGCCGAGGGTGTTGCGCCCGGTGACGACGAGGTTCCCCACGTCGTTGGACGCCGCGGACACCGCCGACGTCAGCGTGCCGCCGAGCGACTCGTAGGGCGCCCACGCGCCCGGCCGGCCGGTGGCGTCGACCGTGGTGGAGGTGTGCCACAGGGCGCGGTCGAGGCCGACGACGAACAGGTCGATCCGGCCGCTGTCCCAGCTGACCGCGGCCGGCCCGTAGAGCCCGGCGCCCGGCAGCGCGGTGAACGGGTCGAAGACGCCGTTGACCGCGGTCGTCGTCCAGAGGGTGTCGCCGAGGCCGCGGACGAAGCCGATGACCGTGCCGTGGCCGGTCCGCACCGCCGACATCGCGGTCGGCGACAGGTCGACCGACGTCACGTCGCTGGGGTACGTCGGACCGGACACGCCGCTCACGGTGAACCAGTCCGAGCGCAGGCCGAGACCGGTGCGGAAGGCGTCGCCGGTGACGTCCTTGGACCCGGCCGTGCCCTTGACCCGCACCTTCGTCACCCGACCGCCGTCGGCGCCCAGGCCGTTGCGGCTGAGCACGGTCACCGACTGCAGCGTGCCCACGCCGAAGGCGCTGCCGATCCGGTCGGCGGTCACCGTGGTCGACCAGTCGTGGTAGGGCGAGGCCTCGTCACCCTGGTCGTAGACGGCCGGGAAGGTGCCGCCGGCGGTGTAGCCGCCCGAGCTGGAGGAGAACTCCGCACGGGCGATCGCCCCGTTGAGCCGCAGCACCTGGCCGCGGGTGACCGCGACCGCGTAGTCGGTGCGCCGGTCCTCGATCCGGGTGCCGTTGAGCCCCGCCCCGCCGTAGACCTGGCACGAGGTGGTGTCGCAGGTCTTGAAGTGGGCGCTGCGGTTCTCGGCCAGCGCGTAGGAGCGGGCGGCCACCGTCTGGGCCATCAGGGCGTTCATGCCCGACCCGCCGTTGGCGTCACCCCACGAGGCCGGCGACTCCCGCGGCACGACCCCGCGCAGGTACTCCTGGGTGGACAGGTAGTTGACCGTCCGCACCGCCGAACCGTCCCAGAGGACGACGAGGGCGCCCCGGTAGGTGCGGACGTCCGAGCCGCAGACCGACAGCATCCGGTTGATGTCGTCGCCCGGGTCGGAGTAGGGCCGGAAGGTGGTGTCGTTGAGCGGGACGCTGCCGCCGACCGCGCCGTTGCAGCCGTACCGGGTGGTCAGCTTCCACGAGCCGTCCGCGCCGCGGCTGATCTCGGCCACGGTGCCGGGCTGGATGTCCCAGCCGCCCGCGGAGAACGCCTGGCCCGAGTAGACCTGGGTCGAGGCGTTGTCCAGGGCGCTGAGCCGGACGCTGATCAGCGGGTCGCCCACGTCGCCCAGCGTCGCGTTGCTGTAGTAGTGCCCGAGGATGTTCAGGTGGTTCCACCCGTGCCGGGTGGCGTAGCCGTAGGAACCCCACTGGGACAGCCCGCGCCCGTGCCCGTAGCCGTGCCCGGTGATGGTCACGTCCCCGGGGGCGGCCTGCGCCGCCGTCGGCGCCGCCGCCGAGCCGGCGAGCAGTGCCCCGGCGGCCAGCACGACGGCCAGCAGCAACCCGAGCAGCCGTGCGCAGCGCCTCACTGGAGGTACCCGCCCAGCGACGTCCAGGGGCCCGCCTTGCCCGAGCGGAAGGTCGTCACCCACAGCGCGTTGTCCGTGCCGCGGCCGAGCACCAGGGTCGACCCGTCCGGCTGCCGGGTGAGCCCGGCGACCGAGGTGACCGTCCCGCCGGTCAGCGCGGTGTTGCTGACGGTCGCGGTGTCGAACAGCACCGGGGTGTGGTCCGACGCGCCGAGCGAGAGCAGCGTGCCCGGGCCGGCGGACGCCGACGAGCCGTTGGTGCCGGGGGTGTGGTTCGTGTACAGCCCACCGCCGACCCAGGGCCCGGCCGGACCGGCCGTCAGCACCGTCGTGCCGGTCTGCCAGATGGTGCTGTCGGTGCCGACGACGCTGACGACGTAGCGGTTGTTGGCGGCGTCGGCCTGGATGACCGGCGCCGAGATGGCGTAACCGCTGAGCGAGGCCCACGGGGACCAGGCGGACCCGTCCCAGGTCCGCTGCCAGGTCGCGCCGTCCATGCCGCGGGTGACCACGGAGAGCCGGTTGGCGGCCAGCGCGGCGATGGTCGGCGACGTCGTGGCGGTGCCGGTGAGCGGCTGCCAGCCGTTCCAGGCGCCCGGGGTCCCGTCCGACCGCAGCGTCGCGGAGTTGTACCAGACCGCGTTGTCGGTGCCCCGCACCACGAGGTGGACCTTGTTGCCGTCGGTCACCGTGACGCTGGGCCCGGCCGACGCCCCGGTCGCGGGCACCCCCTCGAAGGGCGTCCAGCCCCCGCCGGGCTTCGCCGTCCGGTACCAGATCGTGTTGTCCAGGCCGCGGACGAAGACGGTGCTCATGCCGTTGGCGGCCGTGACGGCCGACACGCTCACCGGGGAGACGTCGGTGATCCAGCCGGTCGAGGGGCCGTTCACCGCGGTGGCCAGCGGCCGGTACCGCGGTTCGGCGGCGGCGACCTGGTTGCGGATCTCGTTCATCCGGGCGTACCCGTACTGGCCGGGGCACGCGGTGGAGCCCACGTCCCGGTGCCCGAAGATCGTGGGCAGCCCGACCCAGGTGCCCGCGGCGTACTTGGCCGTGCCACCACCGCCGGAGACCAGGACCGTGGTGCCGCGCGGGTCCACGCCGTAGAGCCCGAACTTCCACGCGATGACCTCGGAGACGGCGTTCACCGTGGCCTGCGGGACGGCGACGACGTCGTAGTTGCCCAGCATCGAGACGCCGAACGTGTAGCTGTTGAAGCCCCCGGCGTGCGCGCCGACGACGGTGGAGTCCAGCCCGCCGTAGCGGCCCTCGAAGACCCGGCCGTACTTGTCGACGATGACGTTGTAGCCGATGTCGCCCCAGCCGCGGGTCTGCGTGTGGTACGCGTAGATCGAGCGCATCATCGCCGGCACCTGCTCGGCGGAGTAGTTGTTGCCGTCCGCCGTGTGGTGGATCGTCGCGGCCTTGAGGGTGGCGGCGTACTCCGGGTCCCAGGTGCGGATGCGCTCGTCGGCGCCCCACTCGGCGCGGCTGATCACCCGCGGCATCGCGTCGGCGGCGTGCGCGGTGCCGGTCGGCACCTTCACCGGCGGCAGCTCGTCGGCCTCGCTGGTGCCCGGGTCGAGCAGCGCGAGCCGGACGTCCTGCGGGACGGCGCCGCCGGCCCCCTGGACGATGGCCTCGATGCCGTACGACCCGCCGGTCCAGTACGGCGCGGTGCCGCCGCGGACGTCGTGGTCGGCGGTCTCCTCGGTCACCGTCTGCTCGACGTCGTCGGGCTCGAGGGTGGTCCACTCGCCCCAGGCGCCGTCGGCGTCCTCGAGCCGGATCTGGACGACCACGTCGACGACGGAGGGGTCCTCGCGCCAGGTGATGCCGACGCTCTGGAACTCCTCGGTGTCCGGGCGGCTGATCGTGAGCGCGGGGACGCCGGGCAGCTCGTCCCCGGAGACGACCACGTCCTGGTCCGCGACGGGCCCCTCGGTCGGCTCGCTCGGCGTGGCGCTGGGCGCGGTGCTCGGCGCGGTGCTCGGCGCGGTGGGCGCCGGGGGCGCGGACGGGTCGGGCACGACGGCCGTCGGCTCCGCCACGGTGGGCGTGGGCTCGGCGGCGGTCGGCGCCGGCTCGGTGGCGGTGGGTGCCGGCTCGGTGCCGGTCGGCGCGGGTCCGGTCGGTGCCGGGGAGGTGCCGGTGTCGTCCACCCCGCCCGGCTGCGCCTCGCCGTCGACGGCGACGACGGCGTCGCCCTCAGGGGCGGTCACCGAGCCGAGCGCCACCTCGTCGATGTCCGTCTCGACGGGGTGGGCCTCGGGGGCCGGAGCCGCGTAGACGGGGAGCACGAGCAGGGTCGCAGTGACCCCGAGGAAGGCGAGGAAGCCCGCGATGAGGCGGCGCACGAATGGTCCTCCGATGAGCTGAGACGACGGTCCGTGGAGACCACGGACCCGTTCCGTCTCATCTCATCGGCAGGTCGGCGCGTCGCGTTGACCATTTCGTGACGAAAACGGGCAGTCAGACTGGTCGTCGGTCACTTGACGGTCGCCGCGACCAGTGGCAGTCAGCCCCGGAAGCCCTCCGCCATCGCCGCGTGCAGCGCCGTCCGCCAGGGCTGCGGCGCGGTCAGCCCCGCCGCGGTCCACGCCGAGCCGTCCAGCACCGAGTACGCCGGCCGGGGCGCCGGGCGGACGAACGCCTCCGACGTGGTGGGCAGCACCCGCTCGGGGTCCGCGCCGAGCTCCTCGAACACCGCGCGGGCCAGCCCGAACCAGCTCACCTGGCCGCTGTTGGTGCAGTGCAGCACCGGCGGGGAGCTCTCCTCCCGGGCACCGATCTCGACCAGCCCGGCGGCCAGGTCGGCCGACCAGGTGGGTGAGCCGACCTGGTCGTCGACCACCGAGACCGTGTCGCGGCGGGCCTCGAGGTCGGTCATGGTGCGCACGAAGTTGCCGCCGTGCCGGCCGTAGACCCAGGCCGTGCGGACGACGGTGGCGTCGCCCCCGACCGCGGCGATCGCCTGCTCCCCCGCCGCCTTCGTCCGGCCGTAGGCCGAGCGGGGGGCGACCGGCGCGTCGACCGGGTAGGGCGCGGTGGCCGACCCGTCGAAGACGTAGTCGGTCGAGACGTGCACCAGCCGGCCGCGGCCGGCGAGCTCCTGCGCCAGCCAGCCGGGGGCGTCGCCGTTGACGACCCGGGCGGTGTCCTCGTCGTCCTCGGCGGCGTCCACGGCCGTGTAGGCCGCGGCGTTGACCAGCACCGGTCGCCGGCCGTCAGCGGCGGCCAGCCAGTCGCGGACGGTCGCGCGGACGGCGGCCTCGTCGGTCAGGTCGACCTCGGCGCGGCCGACCGCGGTCAGCCGGTCGTCCGGCCGGCGGGCCAGCACCTCGCGCAGGTCGTGGCCCAGCTGCCCGCGGGCGCCGGTGACCAGCCAGCTGGTGGGGGTCGCGGCGCTCATGCGCGCGCCGTGGCCGCGGCCGCCTTGAGCGGCTCCCACCAGGCGCGGTTGTCCCGGTACCACTGCACGGTCAGCGCCAGGCCCTCCTCGAAGCCCATCCGGGGGGCGTAGCCGAGCGCGCCGGTCTTGGAGTGGTCGACCGAGTAGCGCAGGTCGTGGCCGCCGCCGCGCGGGTCGACGATGTGGTCGACGTAGCTCCAGTCCCGCCCGGTGGCCTCGAGCAGCTTCTCGGTGAGCTCCCGGTTGGACAGCTCCCGACCGCCGCCGATGTTGTAGTACTCCCCCGGCGCGCCCTTCTCGACGACGAGCTGGATGCCGCGGCAGTGGTCGTCGACGAACAGCCAGTCGCGCACGTTGGCGCCCTCGCCGTACAGCGGCACCTTGTGCCCGTCGAGCAGGTTGGTGACGAACAGCGGGATGACCTTCTCCGGGAAGTGGTACGGCCCGTAGTTGTTGCTGCACCGGGTGATCGAGATGTTCATCCCGTACGTCTTGGCGTAGGCGCGGGCGATCAGGTCGCTGCCGGCCTTGGACGCCGAGTACGGCGAGTTCGGCTCCAGGATGTGGTCCTCGGTCCAGGACCCCTCGTCGATCGAGCCGTAGACCTCGTCGGTGGAGACGTGCACGACCCGCCCGACCTCGGCCCGCAGCGCGGACTCGAACACCTGCTGGGCGCCCAGCACGTTGGTGAGCACGAACCCGGCGGCACCGGTGATCGAGCGGTCGACGTGGGACTCGGCGGCGAAGTGCACGACGACGTCGTGGCCGGGCAGCGCCGCGTCGAGGTCCTCGGCCACGCAGATGTCGCCCTGCACGAAGCGGTAGCGCGGGTCGTCGGCGACCGGGGCGAGGTTGGCCAGGTTGCCGGCGTAGGTGAGCTTGTCGAACACCGTGACCTCGGCGTCCTCGAAGCCGGGGTAACCGCCGGAGAGCATGGTGCGCACGTAGTGCGAACCGATGAAGCCGGCACCGCCGGTGACCAGGATGCGCATCGGGGAGAGCCCTTCGAGTGACTGGGCGGACAGGTGGTGCGGGACAGTCTCGCAGAGCCACGTCGTTGCCCTGATCGCACAGCTGCCAGTCGTATCGTCACGGGGACTCCGCCGCGAGACCCCCGAGGCCGCGCTCCTCGGCCGAGACGGCCGGCCCCGACGTGAGGACACCTGCGTGAACGACGACCACGACCGACCGGACGGCCCGGCACGCCCGCTGCCGCCCCGGCTCGACCCGCGCGCCGGGCGTGCGCCGCGCCCCGGGCGTGGCTCGGCCGAGGGCGGGCGGGGTCCGGCCGAGGGCCCGGGCCGGTCCACCGGTGGCCGGTCCCGGCTGGCGGTCGGCGCCCGCGTGGTGGCCGGCGTCCTGTCCGTCGTGCTGCTCGGCACCAGCGGCTGGGGCTGGTACCTCGGCCAGGTCGCCGACGCCAGCGTCAACCGGACCGACGCCATCCCCACCTCGGGCAACGACGAGGTGGTCGACACCGGTGCGGCGATGAACCTGCTGCTGGTCGGCAGCGACAGCCGGGCCGGCGCCACCGACGAGCAGCTCGCCCAGCTCAACACCGAGGCCAACGAGGGCCTGAACACCGACACGATGATCCTGGTGCACGTCCCGGCCGACGGGTCCGCGGCCTCCTTCGTCTCCTTCCCCCGCGACTCCTACGTCGAGATCCCCGGCCACGGCTGGGACAAGCTGAACTCCGCGTACGCCTACGGCTCGCAAGAGCTCCCCGCGGACTCCTCGGACGCCGAGAAGCAGGCGGCCGGCGCGCAGCTGCTCATCCGGACCATCAGCTCGCTGACCGGGCTGCAGATCGACCACTACGCCGAGGTGGACCTGCTCGGGTTCTTCACCCTCTCCGGGGTCGTCGGCGGCGTGGAGGTCAACCTGTGCCAGCCGGCCCAGGACAGCTTCTCCGGCGTGGACCTGCCGGCCGGGGTGCAGACCATCAGCGGTGAGCAGGCGCTGGCCTTCGTCCGGCAGCGGCACGGCCTGCCGCGCGGCGACTTCGACCGGATCATCCGGCAGCAGACCTTCATCGCCGGGATGATCCGCAAGATGCTCAGCGACAACGTGCTCCTGGACCTCGGCAAGCAGCGCCAGCTGGTGCAGGCCGCCGCCGACGCGCTCACCGTCGACCAGCGGCTGGACCTGCTGGACCTGGCCCAGCAGATGCAGGCGGTGCAGCCGGGCAACATCGAGTTCCAGACGATCCCCTACGTCGGGGACGACGAGGACGACGCCGGCCGCTACATCCTCCGGCTGGAGGACGAGGACACGCTGCACCAGTTCTTCGCCGAGCTGAACGCCGATCCGGTCGAGGCCGCGGCCCCCACCACCGAGGCACCCGCCGCGGTCGCCCCCGCCGACGTGTCCGTCGAGGTCTTCAACGGCTCGGGCATCAGCGGCCTGGCCGCGGAGGCCGCCACCGAGCTCGGGACCGCCGGCTTCGGCGTCGCGGGCACCGGCAACGCCGACTCCTCCGACTACACCGTCACCGAGATCCGGCACGCCGCCGGGGACGAGGCGCTCGCCGCCACGCTGTCCGCCGCGGTGCCCGGCGCCACGGTGGCCGTCTCGCCCGACGCGACCGCCGGCACCGTCCAGCTGGTGCTGGGGTCGGACTTCAACGGCGTCGGCCAGCCGGTGACGGCGGCCCCGCCGGCGCCCACCACGGAGGGCGAGGACCAGCGCACCGCCGCCGACACCACCTGCATCAACTGATGGCGACCCTCCCCGCGGACCTGCTGGCCGCCGCGCTCCGGCGGAACGCCGCCGCGCCGCTGGTGACCTTCTACGACGACGTCTCCGGCGAGCGGACCGAGCTGTCGGCCACCACGCTGGCCAACTGGGTGGCCAAGACGGCCAACCTGCTGCAGGAGGAGTTCGACGTCGGCCCGGGCAGCACGGTCGCCGTCGCGCTGCCCGTGCACTGGCAGACGGCGGCGGTGCTGCTGGGCGTGTGGAGCTGCGGCGCCGCCGTCCTCGACACCGCCGGCGAGGACGACGACCGCTTCGCCGCGGCCGACGTCGTGCTCGCCGACGCCGACCGGCTGCCCCCGCTCGAGGAGCAGGGGCTGCCGGAGCTGATGGGCCTGTCGCTGCACCCGATGGGCCTGGGCATGGCCGGCTACGTGGGCCCGGCCCGGGACTTCGCGCTGGAGGTCCGGGCGCACGGCGACGTGTTCTCCCCGTGGCAGCCGGCCGACCCGGCCGGCCGCGGTCTCGTGCTCGGCGGCGGGAACCTCAGCCTGGCCGGCCTGGTCGAGACCGCGACCGAGCTCGCCGGCCGGCTGGGCATCGTCGAGGGCGACCGGGTGCTGGTCGACCAGCGGACGGCGACCGAGGCGGGCCCGGTCGCCTGGCTGCTGGCCCCGCTGTCCGCGGGCGCCTCGCTGGTGCTGTGCCGGGCCGCGGCGACCTCCCGCTTGCAGCACCGGGCGGAGACCGAGCGGGTCACCGCTACGCTCGGCCTGAAGCTCGACGGGATCCGCGAGCTGGGCCGCCCCGCCTGACCCTCCCTGCCCAGCGCTCGATGGACGGTGGTCAGCGCAGTGGACAAGGTCGTCTCCAGCACCCGTGAGGCCGTGGCCGACATCCCCGACGGCGCCGTCCTGGCCGTCGGCGGGTTCGGGTTGTGCGGCGTGCCGTTCCGGCTGATCGACGCACTGCTCGAGCAGGGGGCCTCCGGGCTCACCACCATCTCGAACAACTGCGGCGTCGACGACCAGGCGCTGGGGGTGCTCCTCTACGCCGGCCGGATCGCCAAGACGATCAGCTCGTTCGTCGGCGGCAACAAGGAGCTGGCCCGGCTGTACCTGAGCGGCCAGCTCGAGGTGGAGCTCACCCCGCAGGGCTCCCTCGCCGAGCGGCTGCGCGCCGGCGGCACCGGCATCCCGGCCTTCTACACGCCCACCGGCGTCGGCACGCTGGTCGCCGACGGCGGCATCCCGGTGCGCTACGACGCCGAGGGCACCGTGGTGGCCACCAGCGAGCCGAAGGAGGTCCGCCGCTTCGGCGACCAGGACTTCGTGCTGGAGACCGCGCTGACCGCCGACTACGGCCTGGTCCGGGCCGCGGTCGGCGACCGGCACGGCAACCTGGTGTTCCACGAGTCGGCCCGCAACTTCAACCCGCTGGCCGGCATGGCCGCCACGGTCACCATCGCCGAGGTCGAGCGCCTGGTGGAGCCCGGCGAGATCCTGCCCGAGTCGGTGCACCTGCCCGGGGTCTTCGTGCAGCGGGTGGTCGTCGTGGGCAGCGAGGGCAAGGACATCGAGAAGCGCACCACCCGGCCCCGCCCCAGCACCGCGAGCACCAGCGCCGCCCCTGCGGCCGCCGGCACCGAGACGACGGAGGCCTGAGCCATGACCCTCACCCGTGACCAGCTCGCCGCCCGGGTCGCCCTCGACCTGGTCGACGGCCAGTACGTGAACCTCGGCATCGGCATGCCGACCCTGGTGCCCAACCACATCCCCGACGGCGTGCACGTGGTGCTGCAGAGCGAGAACGGCGTGCTCGGCGTCGGCCCGTACCCCTTCGAGGGCGACGAGGACCCGGACCTGATCAACGCCGGCAAGGAGACGATCACGCTGCTGCCCGGCGCCAGCTTCTTCGACTCGTCGCTGTCGTTCGGCATGATCCGCGGCCACCACATCGACGTCGCGGTGCTCGGCGCCATGCAGGTCAACGTCCGCGGCGACCTGGCCAACTGGCTGATCCCCGGCAAGATGGTCAACGGGATGGGCGGCGCGATGGACCTCGTCCACGGCGCCCGCGAGGTCATCGTGATGATGGAGCACGTCGCCCGGGACGGGTCGCCCAAGATCCTCGACGAGTGCACCCTGCCGCTCACCGGCAAGGCCTGCGTCGACCGGATCATCACCGACCTGGCGGTCGTGGACGTCACCCCGGACGGGCTCGTGCTTCGCGAGGTGGCCCCCGGCGTCACCGTCGACGAGGTGGTCGCCGCGACCGGTGCCCCGCTCGCCGTCGCCGGTGACGTCCCGACGATGCGGTTGCCGGCGTCGGTGTGAACGGCGCCGCGTGACGTTCTCCGTCATCGCCCGGGACCCGGGCACCGGGGAGCTGGGCATCGCGGTCTCCTCCTGCATCCTCGCCGTCGGGCGCGCGGTGCCCTCCGTCCGCCCGGGCGTCGGGGTGGTCGCGGTCCAGGCCCGCAGCCGGCGCGGCCTGGGCACCTCGCTGCTGGCCGGGCTCGCCGAGGGCACCTCGCCGCAGGACCTGGTCCGCCGGGCCTCGCACGCCGCCGAGGACGTCGACCGGCAGATCGCGGTGCTCGACGTCGCCGGCCGGGTCGCCGCCGACACCGGCCGCGGGTCGCTGCCGGCCAGCGGTCACCTGCTCGGTGAGGGGTTCGGCGTGCAGGGCAACATGCTCGCCTCCCCCGACGTCCTGCCGGCGATGTCCGCCGCGTTCGCCGCGGCCGGCGGGTCGCTGGCCGACCGGCTGCTCGCGGCCCTGACCGCCGGGCAGGACGCCGGCGGCGACCTCCGCGGCCGGCAGTCGGCGGCGCTGCAGGTGGTCAGCGGCACCCCGGCGACCGAGGACGACGACGGCGTCCGGATCGACCTGCGGGTCGACGACTCCGGCGACCCGGTCGCCCAGCTGCGGATGCTGCGGAACCTGCAGCGCGCCTACGACGAGCGCGACTACGAGACGCTCGCGGTGTTCGCCCCGGAGGGCGCCCGGGACCTCTACGCCGCGCTGGCCGCGTCCCGGCGGGGCGACCGCGCGGCGGCCCGGACCGCCCTGGAGGCGGTCCGCACCCGGCCCGGCTGGTCGACCTGGCTGGCCTCGATGGCCGGCGACGCCCGGCTGGCGGCGGTGTCCAGCCTGCTCGACTGAGCCGGGTCCCCGCCCGGCTCTCCCCGGTTCAGAGCCCGGCGGCGCGCAGCGCGGCCACGAGCTGGTCGGCGAAGACGGCGTAGCCGACGTCGTTGGGGTGGTACGGGTCGGCGTACTTGCCGTCCGCTGGGGCGAGCCACCCGCCGGCGACCGGGTCGAGGAACAGCACGCCGGCCGCGGCGGCGGCTCGCTGCACCTCGTCCCGCACGGCGAGCACCGCGGCCTCGGGCACCCCGGGCGCCGCCGGCGGCCCCACCACGACGACGTCGCTGCCGGGCAGCCGGCGCGCGAGCTCGCCGTAGACGGCGTCCGCTCCTGACCGCACCGCGGCCGGCGGGCTGTGCACGTCGTTGATGCTGCCCTGCACCACGACGACGTCCGGGGCGGCGGCGACCACCGCCTCGAGCCGCTCGGCGTACGTGCCCCCGCCGGAGCCGTTGGTGGTGGCGTACCCGGTGGCCCCGACCCCCTCCAGCACCGGTGTCCAGCCCATCGCCGCCGCGGTGCGCAGCGCGTAGCCGCCGCCGTCGTCGGAGGCCGCGGTGTGGGAGTCGCCGAGGAACACCGCGACCGGGGCAGCGGCCGACGGTGCCGCGGTCGTCGTCCCGGCGGCCGCGGCGCTCGCCGTCGTGTCCGCCCCCGGCGCGCGCTGCTCCGTGCCGCAGCCGGCGCAGGCCAGCAGCAGGGCAGCGGGCACGGCGAGCAGCAGGTGTCCACGCACGTGCCCAGCGTAGGAGCGCCCCGGCCGGGGACCGGTTGCCGGTGACCGGCGCCCTGGCGGGTACCGGGCCGACCCCACCTACCGCAGCAGGCTGCGGGCGATCACCATGCGCTGCACCTGGTTGGTGCCCTCGTAGATCTGGGTGATCTTGGCGTCGCGCATCATCCGCTCGACCGGGAAGTCCTGCGTGTAGCCGGCGCCCCCGAACAGCTGGACGGCGTCGGTGGTCACCTGCATGGCGACGTCGGAGGCGAAGGCCTTGGCGGCGGCGGAGACCCGGCCGACGTCGGGGCGGCCCTGCTCACCGGCGGCTGCGGCCACGTAGACCAGGTGCCGGGCGGCCTGGATCTTCATGTCCATGTCGGCGAGCATGAACTGCACGCCCTGGAAGTCGCTGACCGCGGAGCCGAACTGGCGGCGCTCCTTGGTGTAGGCCACGGCGGCGTCCAGCGCGCCCTGCGCGACCCCCACGGCCTGGGCGCCGATCGTCGGCCGGGTGAAGTCCAGCGTGCGCAGCGCCGTCTTGAAGCCGGTTCCGGGCTCCCCGATCACCCGGTCGGCCGGGATCGTGCAGTCGGTGAACCAGAGCTCGCACGTCGGCGAGCCCTTGATCCCCATCTTCTTCTCCTTGGGGCCGACGGCGAAGCCGGGGTCGTCGCGGTGCACGACGAAGGCGGAGATGCCGTGGGCGCCCTCGTCCGGGTCGGTGACGGCCATGACGGTGAACCACTCGGAGACGGTGGCGTTGGTGATCCACGCCTTGGTGCCGTTGAGCACCCAGCTGCCGCCTTCGAGCCGGGCCCGGGTGCGCATGGCGGCGGCGTCGGAGCCGGCCTCCCGCTCGGACAGGCCGTAGCTGATCATCGCGGTGCCGGCGGCGATGGAGGGCAGCACCAGCTGCTTGAGCTCCTCGGACGCCGAGAGGACGACCGGCACCGAACCCAGCTTGTTGACCGCGGGGATCAGCGACGCGCTGACGTCGACCCGGGCCACCTCCTCGATGACGATGCAGGTGGCGATCGCGTCGGCCCCCTCGCCGCCGTACGCCTCCGGCACGTGCGTGGCGTGGAAGCCCGCCGCCGTCAGCGCCTTCTGCGCCTCGACCGGGTAGCGGGACTCGGCGTCCACCTCCGCGGCGTACGGGGCGATCTCCCGCTCCGCGATCTCCCGGACCGCCTCCCGGACGGCCTCGTGCTCCTCGGTCAGCGCGTACAGCCCGGCGTTGTTACCCACGGGTAGAGAGTAGGACGCGGGGCAGGGCGATCGGAAGCGCCGACACCCCGCCGGGTCAGTCCTCGGCGAGCCGTTCCTGCAGCGCGGCGTCCCGGGCGAGCACCGAGTCGGCGAGCTCGGTCTGGAATCGGCTGACCGCGGCGCGCAGCCGGTCGTCGGCGACGGCGAGGATGCGGACGGCGAGCAGCCCGGCGTTGCGGCCCCCGCCGATGGAGACCGTGGCCACCGGCACGCCGGCGGGCATCTGCACGATGGACAGCAGGCTGTCCAGCCCGTCCAGCCGGTCCAGCGGGCGCGGGACGCCGATCACCGGCAGCGGGGTGGACGCCGCGACCATGCCGGGCAGGTGGGCCGCTCCCCCGGCTCCGGCGATGACCACCCGCAGCCCGCGGGAGGCCGCGCTCTCCGCGTAGTCCAGCATCCGGCGCGGGGTGCGGTGGGCGGAGACGACGTGCGCCTCGTACGGCACGTCGAACTCGGCCAGCGCGGCGGCGGCGGGCTCCATCATCGGCCAGTCGGAGTCGCTGCCCATCACGATGCCGACGAGCGGCCCGTCGTCCACGGCCATGGTCAGTGCTCCTCGTCGAAGGCGAAGGCGGGGTCGACGACCCCGTCGGCCAGGTAGCGCGCGGCGGCGACCGCGCGGGCGCGGACCTCGGTCGGGTCGTCGCCGAGGGCGGTCAGGTGGCCGAGCTTGCGGCCGCGGCGCTGCCCCTTGCCGTACCAGTGCAGCTTCACGTCGGGCCAGTGCGCCATCAGGTGGTGCACCCGCTCGTCCAGGCCGGGGCCCGACCAGTCCTCGTCGGACGTCGCCCCGCCGAGCACGTTGGCCATGACCACGACCGGCGCGGTCATCGCGGTGGAGCCCAGCGGGTAGTCCAGGACGGCGCGCAGGTGCTGCTCGAACTGGCTGGTGCGGGAGCCCTCGATGGTCCAGTGCCCGGAGTTGTGCGGGCGCATGGCGAGCTCGTTGACCAGCACCCCCTCGGGGGTCTCGAACAGCTCGACGGCGAGCATGCCCACCACGCCGAGCCGGTCGGCGATCCGGACCGCGAGCTCCTGCGCGGCGGTTGCCAGCTCCTCGGTCAGCCCCGGGGCCGGCGCGAGCACCTCGTTGCAGACGCCGTCGCGCTGCACGGTCTCGACCACCGGCCAGACGGCGACCTGGCCGAACGGCGAGCGGGCCACCTGGGCCGAGAGCTCGCGGACCATGCCCACCCGCTCCTCGGCGAGCAGCACCCCGTGCTGCTCCAGCAGGTCGGCGACCTGGTCGGGGCCGGAGACGACGAACACGCCCTTGCCGTCGTAGCCGCCGCGCGGGGTCTTCAGCACCACCGGCCAGCCCACCTCGTCGGCGAAGACGGCGACGTCGTGCACCGTGCGGACCTCGGCCCACGCGGGCTGCGGCTCCCCCGCCTCGGCCAGCGCGCGGCGGAGCACCAGCTTGTCCTGGGCGTGGACCAGGGCGGCCGGGCCGGGCGCCACCCGGTGACCGGCGGCCTCGAGGGCCCGCAGGTGCTCGGTGGGCACGTGCTCGTGGTCGAAGGTGACCACCGTCGCGCCCTCGGCGAGCCGCTGCAGGTCGGCGAGCTCGCGGTGGTCGCCGAGCTGCACGTCGGCCGCGACCAGTGCGGCGGACTCGGCCGGGTCGGCGGCCAGCACCCGCAGCGACTGGCCGAGCGCGATCGCGGCCTGGTGGGTCATCCGGGACAGCTGCCCACCGCCGACCATGGCCACGACAGGCAGTCCGGTGCGGGGGTCCAGGATCGCGGCCATGATCGGTGAGGCTATCCCGCCGGCGGCCGGTGCCCAGCGGCCGTTCCGCCCGGGGGTGACCGAGGAGACGGCGCAGCGGGCCAACCGTCCGTAGAGTCGGTGGACGTGCCACTCGCCTCCCGTCTCCGGCGCGGTGTCGACAGCACCTGGCGCCTGGTCATCAAGGAGCTGGGCGCGTTCGGCGTCGTCGGGGCCTTCTGCTTCGTGCTGGACCTCGCGATCTTCCAGCTGCTCTACGCGCACATGGACGTCGGCGCGGTCACCGCCAAGCTGATCTCGACCCTGGTGTCGATGACGGTCGCCTACGTCGGCCACCGCTACTGGTCCTTCTCGCACCGGGCGCGCACCGGGCTGGGCCGGGAGTACGTGCTGTTCGCCGTCATCAACGGCGTGACCCTGCTGCTCGGGCTGGCCGTCGTCTGGTTCGTCCGGTACCCGCTGGACCAGGAGAGCGCTGTCGTCCTGCAGATCGCCAACGTCGGGTCCACCGTGCTGGGCACGCTGATCCGCTACCTCTCCTACCGGCGGTGGGTCTTCCCGGCGCACGAGCAGCCGGCGGCCGAGGACGCGGTCGCCGGCGACCCGGCACCACCGCTGGTCGGGGACGCGGCCCCGGTCGGCCCGCGCCCGGCGGACCTGGACTGACCGCTCGGTACGGTGTGCCGAGCACCGGAGGTCGCCCTGGGGGCCCGTCCCACGGCCGCTGCGGCGGCTGGGTGGACGCGCCACGGGGCGCACCGGAGCGGTCGCCGGCACCGGTGACGAGACGACGAGGGGACAGCTCATGACGCGCTTCCGACGCCCGGCGGACCAGCCGGCCGGTCCCGCTGCGGAGACGGCACCGCCGGCCGACCGCACCCAGGAGGTCCTCGAGGCGATCAGCCGGCTGGAGCACCTCCAGGTCGAGCAGCTGATCGGGGTGCATCCCCGCCGCCACCGCGGGCTGGACAAGGCCGCGCAGCTGCAGCTGGCGCTGACCTATCGCGAGCTCATCGCCGCCGGCCGGCCGCTGCCGAGCTTCGCCGACGCCGAGCTGCGCTTCTACTCCCAGAACGGCGAGGACGGCATCGTCCAGCTGCTGCTGGCCGCGGTCGGCGCGGAGACCCGCAAGACCGTCGAGCTGTGCGCCGGCGACGGGATCGAGTGCAACTCGGCGAACCTCATCGTCACGCACGGCTGGACCGGCCTGCTGGTGGACGGCGGCGAGGAGCTCGTCACCAAGGGCCGCCGGTTCTACGAGGACGGCGCCGACACCTGGTACTGGCCGCCGACGCTGCTCCGGTCCTGGGTCACCCGCGACAACGTCAACCAGCTGGTCACCGACGCCGGCTTCGCCGGTGACATCGACGTGCTGACCATCGACCTGGACGGCGTCGACTACTGGATCTGGGAGGCGCTGGACTGCGTCCGGTCCCGGGTCGTGATCGTGGAGTACAACGCCGGCTGGGGGCCTGAGGAGGCCATGACGGTGCCGTACTCGGACAGCTTCGCCTGGGAGATGGGGTCGCAGTACTTCGGCGCCTCGCTCGGGGCGATGGTCAAGCTGGCCGCGAGCAAGGGCTACCGCTTCGTCGGCACCAACAGCTATGCGTTCAACGCCTTCTTCGTGCGCGAGGACCTCGGCCTGCCGGCCTTGCCGACCGCGGACCCGGCGGACGTCTTCTGGCACCCCGGTGCCGCCCGCAGCATCAGCCGGCTCGACGCGGTCCGCGACCGCGAGTGGGTCCGGGTCTAGGCCGACCGGGCAACGCGCAGCCCGGCGGCAGGCCCGGTCCTCCGGGACCGGGTCAGCCGGGGCCGCCTGGCCGCGACAGCCCGGGCCGGGTCAGCCGGCCAGCCGGGAGCCCTCGCGCCCGCTGACGACCTCCAGCCGGCTGGTGATCCGAGTGCGCAGCTCCTCGACGTGGCTGATCACCCCGACGGTGCGACCCCCGCGGCGCAGCTCGTCGAGCACGGTCATCACCGCGTCCAGCGACTGCGGGTCGAGCGTGCCGAAGCCCTCGTCGACGAAGAGCGTGTCGATCTGCACGCCGCCGCTCTCCGCGGTGACCACGTCGGCAAGCCCCAGCGCGAGCGCGAGCGAGGCCATGAAGCTCTCTCCGCCGGACAGCGTCTTGGTCGGCCGCCGCACGCCGGTGTACTCGTCCAGCACGTCCAGCCCCAGCCCGCCGCGGGCGCCGTGGCGGCCCTGGGCATCGCTGTGCAGGAACGTGTAGCGACCACCGGACATGTCCCGCAGCCGGCGGCTGGCGACCTCGGCGACCTGTTCCAGCCGGGCCGCCAGCACGAAGGACTGCAGCCGCATCCTCAGCGTGTTCGCGCCCCGCCCGTTCACCAGGTCCGCCAGCGCGGTGACCTGCTGGGCGGTGGCCCGGCGCTCGTCGAGCTCGACCTCGACGGCGGTGAGGTCGGCCGCCAGGTCGTCCAGCGCCGCGGCCCGGGCGCGGGCCGCGGACAGCGCGGACACGGCGTCCTCCCGGGCCCGGGTGGCGGTGCGGCAGCTGCCGGTCAGCGCCTCAAGGTCGGGTCGGGGCGCGAGGTCGGCGAGCTCCGGCTCGGCCAGCGTCGCGGTGACCACCGACCACTGCTCGTCGTGCTCGGTCACCCGGCGCCCGAGCGAGGCGGTCGCACCGCGGTCCAGCAGGGCACCGGCGGCGTCGAGCAGGTCGTCGAAGCCGGCCTCGGCGACCCGCTCCTCGGCGTGCCGCCGGGCGGCGTCGGACTCGGTCCGGGCCCGCAGCTCGGCGGTCTCGGCCTCCATCAGGGCCTCGCAGCGGTCGGCGACCGTGGTCAGCCGGCGGATGCGCGCCGGGAGGTCGCGGTCCTCGCCCCGCGCTGCGGCCAGCCGCTGCTCGACGTCCGTCAGCGACTCCTTCGCGGCGGCCGCCTCGGCGCGGCGGAGCACCAGCTCCTCGCGGGCGGCCGCGAGCGCGGCCACCGCTGCGTCCCGCCGGCTCAGCAGCGCCTCGAGCTCCCGGCGGGCGGGTTCCAGGGTGGCAGCCCCGCTGCGGGCGGTCGACTCCTCCTGCTCCGCTGCCGCCACGGCCTGCTCCTGGGCGGCGAGGGGCTCGTCGCCGGCGCGGGTCCGGAGCACGGCGAGCTCCCGCTCGGTCTCCTCCTGCGCGCGCCGGGCCGCCGCGTGGTCGGCCTCGCGCTGCTCGGCGACGACCCGGGCGTCGTCCTCGTCGGCCTGGCTGACCACCGGACCGGCGTGCTCGGCCAGCCTCGGGTGCTCCACGGCACCGCAGACCGGGCAGTCCGCCCCGTCGGCGAGGCCGGCGGCCAGCTCGGCCGCCATGCCGTCCAGCCGGCCGGCGCGCAGGTCCAGCCACGCCTCCCGGGCCGCCAGCCAGTCGTCCCGCGTCGCCTGGGTCCGCTCCTGCCGGCGGATCAGCCGGTCGGCCAGCGGCGGCACGGCGCGGGCGGCGGTGAGCATGGTGCGGCGCCGCTCGAGCTCGGCGATGAGCCCGGGGAGCGCAGCGGCCGTTCCGGCCGCGCCGGCGACGGCGGCCTCCTGCGCGGCGAGCCGCTGCGGCCAGTCCGCGACCGCGGCCTCCTCCCGCGCGCAGCGGGTGGCCAGCGCCTCGGCCTGGCTGCGGACCCGCGTCACCTCGGCGGTCAGCGCTGCGGCCCGGTCGACCTCCGGGAGCAGCGCGCGCAGGGCGGCGGCGTCGTCCCGGAGTACCCGGGCGAGCACCGCGTCGGCGGCCCGCCCCTCCGCCACCGGCGCCCAGGACTGCTGGGCGGTGGCCAGCCGCTCGGCGGCCGCCTCCGCGGCCAGCGCCGCGCGACCCGCGGCCTCGAGCACGTCGCGCACCGGCTCGGCGCGCGAGCCGGCATCGAGGGCCGCACGCAGCGGCTGCAGCTCGGCCGCCTCGGCCTGCAGCCGGGCAAGCTCGGTGCGGGCCCGGTCGCGGCGGGCGTGCCGGTCGGCCTCGGTGCGGGCGGCGGCCAGCAGCGCGTCGGCCCGGGCGACGTCGGCGGCGGCCTCGGCGGCCGCAGCCTCGTGCGCCTGCAGCCGGCCGGCCAGCTCGGCCCGGACCCGGTGCACCCACCCGCCCGCGTGCGCCGGCGGTGCCGCGCCCACCAGCTCGGGAGCCAGCTCCTCGGGGACGTCCACGTCAGCCACCTGGGCCACCCGGGCGAGCAGCGTGCTGGCGCGCAGCCGCGCCTCGTCGAGCTGCTCCCGCGCCGCGCGGCGCTGGTCGTCCAGCCAGCTCTCCACGGCCCCGAAGCGGCTGACGTCGAACAGCGTGCGCAGCAGCCGGCCGCGGTCCTCGGGCTCGGCGCGCAGGAAGCGGGCGAAGTCGCCCTGCGGCAGCAGCACCACCTGGCAGAACTGCTCGGCGGACAGCCCCAGCCGGGTGCGCAGGTGCTCGGACCCCTCGTCGATGCGCGTGCTGACCGGCTCCCACGTGCCGGCCGACCAGCGCTGGACGGTGAGCTTGGCCTGCTCGGTGGTCCAGCCGGTGCCGCGGCGCTTGGGGCGCTGCTGCTCGGGCCGGCGGGTGACCAGCAGCCGCTCGCCGCCGAGGGTCACCTCGCACTCGACCTCGGTGCGCACGCCCTCGCCGGCGTGATCGCTGCGCAGCCGGCGCTCCTCGCCGCGCGCGCCCGGGACGGTGCCGTAGAGCGCGTAGACCACCGCGTCGAGCAGGGTTGTCTTGCCCGCGCCGGTCGGCCCCCACAGCAGGAACAGGCCGTCGCGCCCGACGTCGTCCAGGTCGGCCTCGACCCGGTCGGCGAAGGGGCCGAAGGCGGTCAGGGTGAGCCGGTGCACCCTCACAGCAGCGCGTCCTCGCGGGCCGCGGCGGCCAGCGCGCGGCCCAGCAGCTCCCGCTCGTCGGGCGTGGCGCCCAGGCCCCGCACGTGGGCGACGAACTCGTCGGCCACCTCCAGGTCGCTGCGGCCGGCGAGCCGCTCCTGGTAGCTGCGGCGGTCGGTAGAGGGCGTCGCGCCGGTCCACTCCAGGTGCACGCAGTGCCCGAACCGGGCCTGCAGCTGGCGCATCGGGTCGACCGGGCGCACCGGGTCGGTGAGCCGGGCGGAGACGAAGTGGTCCTCGACGGCGGCGAGCGCCGGGTCGGCCAGCAGCTGGGCCAGCTCGCCCTCCAGCACGGTCAGCTCGCGCGGGACGGGCAGCGGCACCGCACGCACCCCGGCCAGCCCGTCGCCGTCCAGGTCGACGAGCCAGGCCTGCTTCTGCTGGCCGGCCTCGCCGAAGGAGTAGGCCAGCGGCGAGCCGCTGTAGCGCACCCGGTCGCTGAGCGACTGCGGCCGGTGCAGGTGCCCGAGGGCCACGTAGTCGACGCCGTCGAAGACCGCGGCCGGCACCAGGTCGACACCGCCCACGCAGATGTCGCGCTCGCTGTCGCTGGGCACCCCGCCGCCCACGAAGGCGTGGGCCAGCACGACCGACCTCGCGCCCGGGCGGAGGAACAGGTCGGCGCGGACCCGGTCCATCGCCGCGGTGAGGACCGCATCGTGGCTGCGGGCCTCGGTCAGCCCGAGCTCGTGCCGCGCCACCTCCGGCTCGAGGTAGGGCAGGCCGTAGACCGCGACGTCGCCGTGCGCGTCGGACAGCAGCACCGGCTCGTCGAGCAGCCCGGTGGCCGCGCGCACGTGCACGCCGGAGACGGCCAGCAGGCCGGAGGCGAAGCCGAGCCGGCGGGCCGAGTCGTGGTTGCCGGGGGTGAGCACGACCGCGGCGCCGGCGGCCCGGATGCGGGTGAGCACCCGGTCGAGGACGGCGGTCGCGTCGGCGGAGGGCACCGCCCGGTCGTAGACGTCACCGGCGACGAGCACCACCTCGACGGCCTCGGCCGCGGCCACGTCGGCGAGCGCACCGAGCACCGCCTCCTGCTCGGCGAGCAGGTCGGTGCCGTGCAGGGAGCGGCCGATGTGCCAGTCCGAGGTGTGCAGCAGCCGCATGTCCCGCACGGTAGGTCGGGCCTCCGACAGAACCGGCCCGGCACGCCGTGACGGATCGGTCCGGTGGCCTGCCGGACGCGTGACGGCGCGGCTCAGAACCCCTCGGTGGGGTGCGACCCGTCGCGGGAGTAGAAGTCGCCGAGATGGGCTGCGCTCTCCTGCGCCCGCCGGTCGGCGTCCTCCTCGACCAGCTGGTTGAGCAGCTGCTGCACGCCGTCGCTGTCCGGGATCGCGGCGAAGACGGTGGGCCCGCCCTCCCCCGCCGTCTCGATCGAGACGGTGCCGGAGTTGATCAGACGCTCCCACAGCGTCTGCTTGTACGACACGTCGGTGATCCGGGACAGCCCGATGTCCCGGCCCTGCCGTGCCAGGACGCCGGTGCGGTAGAGCAGCCGGTGGGTGGTGACGACGTAGTGCGTCGTCCGCCAGCGCAGCAGCGGCGCCGCCACCAGCACGAGCGCCAGGACGGCGGCGGCGGCCACGACCACCAGCCGCCACATGCCCTGCTGGTCGCCGGCCGGGACCAGGGCCGCGCCGAACGAGGCCGCCCCGACGAGCAGCAGGAAGAGCACGACCGGCCAGAACACCGTGGTCCAGTGCGGGTGCAGGTGCCGGACGACCTCCTCGTCCGCACCGAGCACCTTGTCCGGGTACGCCATGCGGACAGGATGGCTCATCCCCGGTGCGCGGTCACGCCTCCCGGCGACGAGTCGCCGCCCGGGCGGGATCAGGCGCGCGCGGGGCGCACGTGCCGCACGTCGCCGGAGGCCAGCTCCAGCACCCCGGCCGGGGTGCGCACCACCAACCGGCCGTCCCAGTCGACCGCCTCCGCCACGCCGGCCAGCGTCGACCCGTCGGGCAGCGTGACGACGACGTCGGTGCCGACCGTGCTGCACCAGGCGAGGTAGTCCTGCGCGAGCCCGGACGAGACGGGGTCGCCCAGCACCGCGGTCCAGCGCCGGTAGCGGAGCTCCAGCGCGCGGAGGAAGGCCAGCAGGACCTCGGCCCGGTCCACCGGACCGCCGGCGGCCAGCGCCAGCGAGGTGCCGGTGTCGGGCAGCTCGTCGCGGCGGGTGGAGACATTGAGCCCGACCCCGACCACGACGGCGGACCCGGCGCTCTCGGCGAGGATCCCGGCGAGCTTGGCGCCGCTGGGGGCGAGCAGGTCGTTCGGCCACTTCAGCGACGTCCGGACGCCGGCGACGGCGGACACCGACTCCGCCAGCGCGACCCCGGTCAGCAGGGACAGCCAGGCCCGGCGAGCGGCGGGGACGTCGGGCCGCAGCAGCACCGAGACGGTGACCCCGGCCCGCGGTGGGGACGTCCAGGTCCGGTCCAGCCGGCCGCGACCGGCCTGCTGGTGCTCGGCGACCAGGACCAGCCCCTCCGGCTCGCCGGTGCCGGCCCGGGCGGCGAGCTCGGCGTTGGTCGACCCGATCGCCTCGACGACCTGCACCTCCCGCCACAGAGCGTCGTCGGTGGCGACCGCCGCTGTCAGCGCAGCGGCGTCCAGGGCCGTCCTGTCCGGTGCGGGGAGGTCGGTGTCGGGCACGTCACCTACGCTACGGCGCTGTGAGTGCCGCCGAACTGGAGAGCGCGGGAGAACCCGTCCCCGCCGACATCGACCTGCACACG
>NZ_JABGDB010000046.1:0-559 GCF_041028285.1 Modestobacter versicolor
AGGCTCAAGACTTCACTTGCGGCCTTCTGTGCTGCTTCTACCGTGTCATACTGCCATGAAAAATAGGATTGGCACGCCTCAATAACCCGATCCACCAGCTCTGTTTTAACCTGGAATTTTTCTATCATAGCCTCCAGCTCTGCCGCAAAAAATGCTCGTGGCGTTGCCTCACTGTATTCAGATTGGTAATAACTCAGTGCTTCCCGAATTAGTTCGGCCTTGTCCTCTGCGCATTGCGTTTCTGCGGCCTGTGCTGCCACCAGAAGCGACGAAACGTTATCATGCTGCCGTTGTATGCCTTTGACCCGTTCGGCCTCTGCTGCGGCTCTGGCGGCTTCTCTGGCGGCTTTGTCTTTGGCTCTCTCATACGTGAAAATATCGACGCATTTTTGCCAGCCGTCGCCAGTAACAGAGACAAGTTTTTTCCGCTGCTCCCATCCTTCCCACTCGCCAGAATCAAAAGGTTTATCGCCGTCTTTAGTGGTAGCTGGGGTGTCGCGTTCGTCCTCCCAAACACACAAGTATTGCTCGCCATTGATGGCAGCACTGACGCCCCACA
>NZ_JABGDB010000047.1:0-558 GCF_041028285.1 Modestobacter versicolor
ACTACTACAGCTTTCGTCGCTTCATCGGTGATAATCAGGTCGAGAAGTTTAAAAGCGGTTCCTTCCTCTTTGAACGCGAAAATGTGTTTCGCGTTTGCCAGTGCGTTGAATTTTGCTTTTGCGTCGAGTTTGATTTCTTTAGCCATTTTGGTATTAATCTCTATTTTGAGTTTGATGGAGGGGCTTTACCAGTCGATTGGAATTTACAGCCCCTGTTTGGGTTTACGCTATGTTACTCGATGGTAACGGTGCGTTTTTCGGTAGTGATTTCAGCCACTACACCGAATTTTGCCAGCAATTCCACGGCTTCATTTGCGCGGGATTTGGTGGTGAATGGTACTTTAGATTCGCCAGCGGTGACGATGTACACGGTAATTTTCTTTTGCATGGTTACTGCCCTTTAGGTTGATTGAGTGAAATCCACTTTGCGTTTTGAACTGCTACGCTATGGAAGTATTCTAACACTTCTTTGATAGTGGTGTAAACAAATACGTCGTCACAAGTGCAATCATTTTCCTTGTCGATTACCACTTGATGAAGGTGAAATTTGTTAGTCTC
>NZ_JABGDB010000048.1:0-557 GCF_041028285.1 Modestobacter versicolor
CCAACAGTATTTCCAAGTTTTTCAGCACTTTCCATAAGCAATTTGTAAGAACATAATAATGCAACTTCAAAATTATCTTTTTTAATGTATATTGAATATATATTCCCACGATCATCACATATTCAACTTCATTCATTATTTTTAAGTTCAACACCTTTTTCATCATGCACATACTTAAAATCATTTGACAGAAGTCATTTATAGATGAAATTTCCATCAAATTTAAGATTGTGAAAGAATATTTGCTTTATCTTATTCTCAAAGATGTAATCGATAAAACTTTCAATTGAAACATCATATACAAATTCAGAATCTTCTTCAGCTCCTTTCAATCCCCAAATATAAACTCAAGATTTATCAGGATTAACTTTAGCTGTAGTCGTCTCAAAATCAGCAAAATACATTAAAGACTTTCCAAAAGAGCATTTAAAACTTCTTTTAAATGAATAGTGACATCATCTTTTTGAATGTTGTTAACAACAATATCAATTTTATATTTTTTTCTACCAGTCTTTTTATCGATATAGTAATTTCTAATTTTATGAGTTTTTAAACCT
>NZ_JABGDB010000049.1:0-552 GCF_041028285.1 Modestobacter versicolor
CCGATCTCTTTTGTATCCGGAACTGTAAAATCAGAATTAATTAAAAAGTGCGAATCTAAATTAATTTTAAATTTATCACCATCTTTAACTCACCTATCTTCATGCATTCTTTTAACATTTACAAGTGTACCTTCTAAAGCACTCATGTAATAAAGACCCCATGTGCCAAAAACATCAACACGACAATTATATTGATATGATTGTGAATTGTTGAATTTACTTACACTTTGCAAGAAAAAACCAATTTCATGAGCTGGATTAGGTATTGAATCTGGAAGTGCATTATTTAATCCTTCAGCATAGATTACAGCATAGTTAAAACCTTGTGGTCTATTATTTAAATTAACAGCCTGATTTGTATTCACAGTTAAAGTTGCATTAAATAAAAAGTTTGTAAAATTTCAAGAAAAATCTTTTTGCTCTGTAAGTTCTCAGTGCGGGATATGAAATCTATTACCTTTTAAATTTTGTATGTCGTCAATTCTATTACCACTTTCAAAAGTAAATGGCAATTGATATAATGTTATTTTTGTTATTTTCATACTTATATTA
>NZ_JABGDB010000050.1:0-551 GCF_041028285.1 Modestobacter versicolor
ACGCGCTTTTTATCCCCGTTGTAGCGGTCGATTGATTCTTGCAGGTCGGCAGGTTCTTTAAACCATTCCCCGTCCTCATAGAGTGAATCATCTTTCACCGGGTCAGTAACACACATTCCGTATGTGCTGTTGAGCATCCCTTTTTCAAGTAGATACTCTGCCTCCATTCCCGCGACATCTTTTAGTTCCGTCTTTTTCTGGTACATTTCCAGAACGGTTTCAATAATGGGCTTTGGAAGATAGTTCTTGTGTGCAATCTTCGCGTTTGCCACTTCCATTTCTTCCCACTTGTAGCACTTAGAAATAATCCAGTAATCTATTTCAGTGATGGAAATAGTTAGTTCGTCAGCCGCTTCGACGCGCCCGTTATTTTCTACCATTCCTTTATGGTCACGACATTTTGACGCGCTCAAATAGTTTTCCTGTTCGATGCGCGGTTCCACGTTGAATAGTTTAATGTCCATCATGACCGCAAAGTTATTACAGTAATGGTGTAGTTCATCCAGCGTGTTTATTACTACCGGTTTGAAACGCGACATCGGAAACTTTTC
>NZ_JABGDB010000051.1:0-548 GCF_041028285.1 Modestobacter versicolor
GGACTTTCTTTTGCAGCGTTGAAACGAAGAAGGTTATTCAACTCTAACGAACGTCCTTCCATAAGAAGATCATTCGCGTCTTTGATATCTTTACCGTCCTTGGTCACACCCTTTGGGATGCGAGCAACTTTAATTTTGGGATGCATCGCTCGGATGTTAGCAACAGCTGCTTCACCTGCTTCATCATTATCCATACAGATAACAATTTCAGTGAACCGCTCTACGAATGAATTGCGTCGTGCAAATACACTCGCTGCTGACCCAGCACCATCTGGCAATGCCACACAGGCTGGCTTCCAAGTCGATTTAGAACCCTCAATCAATGCCTGATAACCAGACATACAGGACAGTTCATCTTCAAAGACAAATAACTTCTGACCCCAAACATCACCCATTACGGCTTGCTGTTCGCCAAAGAAATCACAACCACTACCAGACCCGATTGCATAAAATCCTTTCGGATTTAAGTTACGAATCTTGTATGATACGATGCGACCATCTTTATGTTTCGGGTAGAAATGAGAAACTACTTCACGGTTTACTGTAGA
>NZ_JABGDB010000052.1:0-548 GCF_041028285.1 Modestobacter versicolor
GTTCTATGATTTGCTGAATCGTTGAAATTATCAACATTATTGTTTTTTGAACCGGCAACCACAAGACCGCCCGAAAAAAATTTTTTGAACGATGAACCTTGCCTATCAACGTCTCATCCGTCAGTATTCAAATCAATTTTATCGGTTATAACGTTTATATAAGCGCCTGAATATTCGCCAAATGTGTATGGTTGCACTCCTGGCGAAGGTGGTTGATTTTCGAGTCATAATAGACCTACACGCAATGGCCCACCCATTTCGCCGGATTTTGAAAATGATTTAGAAACGGACGCAAGGGATTTGATCGTCATGTCATCGTATTTGAAAGGATTAACCGATCTAACATTCATCAGGCGCGTTGTTAATGTTGGCGTAGAAATTGCCTTCAAACCGGCAAGTCTGGAAACTCCGGCATCATCCAAAACATTTATTTTAAGGCCTGATGAAAAAATTTTCGCTGTTGATGGGAAGGTGATTTTGAAACTCTTTGTTTTGGCGTCAAGGACTGCCTGAGTCGTCAATAATCAACTTGTTCTGTTTAGATTTGG
>NZ_JABGDB010000053.1:0-538 GCF_041028285.1 Modestobacter versicolor
CTATCATCGTGTGCTAATGCACCTCTATCCCGTGTAAGACGAGTCATCTGATAGAGGGCAGAGTATTTGATATCTTGTTTACCATCAACATCTCTTGCCCCATTGTAGTCAGCCTGTATAGCTTCTTCCCTGACAATGAGACGATGTGAAGACATAACTGGTTCAAGGTTCTCAATAATACGAAGTTCTTTCTGTCCTTTACTTCTGAACTCTTCCAGAGAACACTGATGATGTTTAATGAGCACTGGTTGAAACACCTTACCAAACATACCATCACCAAAGTTGGATTCAAATACCACTTCATTTACTTTCCAACGTTTAGCAATACGAGCAAGTTTCTCAAGGGTAGTATCTTCATACCCACCCCTCATACCACCCACTTCCATTAGATAGATGTAGCCATTAAGCATATACAACACTGCGTAAGCTGTTTCATCTTTACCCCTACCACTTGGGTCAATAACAAGAATACGTTGAAGGTAGGAGCTTGTAGACGTGCTGGCGACGTGATAACGATGATACTTGTCACCTTTCAATC
>NZ_JABGDB010000054.1:0-533 GCF_041028285.1 Modestobacter versicolor
GACGGGGTAACTATTACCGACGATCAAACTACAGCGGCATTAACCGCCAACGTGAACGAAAGCGCGGGAACGTACACCGTAAAAGTGTATGACAAGGGTGGTCGTAATGACCCGACGGCGCATGTAATCGAACAACAATTAACGCTCACTACTCTGTTGCATTGGGTAGATCATCCGACTACGGCGACCGCTGGTGACACGGTTAAATATTCGTGGGGTGATGGTACTAAACCATCGGGAGGGTATTTGGTAACTGTTACAGACCCTGATAATACCAAAATTCAGGATGGGGCAATTGATAATACTGAATATAGTTTTATCGCTGCTAAAGCTGGTAATTATTCTGTATCTGTTACTGATAATATTACTACGCTGAATGAAACGCTGGTAGTAGCCGCGCCGCCTCTGGCAGTGTTTGACGTTAACGATTATAACGCTATGCGCTCTGTATTCGTTAATGGAACTGTTAACGGCGTTGCGTTTGATGGTTCTAAAAACGTAGGATTATTCGCTGGTGATAAACTGGTGTTCAC
>NZ_JABGDB010000055.1:0-533 GCF_041028285.1 Modestobacter versicolor
GTAAATCGTTTACAAGGTATTATCGACGATCCTGATTCTACCGATGAAGAAAAACAGGCGGCTCAGGATAAATTAGACGAAATTAAAGAGGCCGAAAATGCACAATAAAGATGTAATGCTTTCGGAATATCTGGTTGATAATAACTTGTGGCAAGCTATTATCGCAACGGGGAGTCTGCCATTTTTGGCGGCTCTTTCCGCTGATGAATTAAACGCTTTGACTTCTATTAAATATGGTCAAAGAAAAATGTTTAAACCGTATTTAGTCCCAACGGTTGATATTATCGCTAAAATGTTAGTTGCGGAATATCTTGAACAATGGGGTAAATATAACGACTTCCTGAAAGGGATTTCAAATATTGCCGCTTCTACAGGGCATAAAATTACTGAAAGCATTAGCGATCAGGGTAATGAATTAACTACCGGGGAAATCGTTACTAAAGTAACCGCATTTAATAGCGATACTTTTATTGATGATAAAGCGGTTGATAATCACAATAACGTTGATACTGTTAATGATCGATTCCGCACCA
>NZ_JABGDB010000005.1:0-301769 GCF_041028285.1 Modestobacter versicolor
GGTTTCGCGCGCCTTCCCACGCGCGGTTTCGCGCGCCTTCCCACGCGCGGTCCCGCGCGCCTTCCCACGCGTGCACGCACGCCGTGCGCACCCGCCCCGAGGAGCCGACGGGGGCAGGATGCCGGGATGGGCATCCCTGCCGTCCCGGCGCTGCCGGCCGAGGACCACGTCTGCGCACCCTGCGGGCTGGGCTACGCCGACCTCGACGTCGCCGCGGCGGCCGCGGAGGTCGCGGCGGTGCCCGGACTCGCCCGGGCCGCTGTCGCGGGCCGCCCTGACCCGGAGCTGCGCCGCCGTCCGGGGCCGGGCACCTGGTGCGCCGCGGAGTACCTGTGCCACCTGCGGGACGTGTACGTCACCAGCACGATCCGGCTGCACCGCGCCCGCACCGAGGACCTGCCGGTGGTCGAGCCGATGCTCAACGACCTACGGGCCCGCCGCTTCCGGTACGCCGGCCGCGACGTGCCGGCGGTGCTGGACGAGCTCGCCGCCGCGGTCGCCGGGGTGGGTGACGAGGTGCGCCGGGTGGCGGCCGACGGCTGGGACCGGCGCGTCGTCCGGCAGCCCGGTGAGGAGCGGACGGCACGCTGGCTGCTCCGGCACGCCGCCCACGAGGGCCGGCACCACCTCGGCGACCTCACCGCGGTGCTCAGAGCTGCGCGGCCACCAGCGGCTCGAGGGTGAGCTCGGGGCTGCGCTGCTGCAGCGTGCGCAGGTCCCACTTGTCGCGGAACAGCGCCAGCAGCTCGCCGTCCTCGCGCTCCATGACCTCCACGCCGCGGGACGCCCCGACGGCCGGCGCCGAGGCGGCGTCGGTGCGCACCGCGATCGTGTAGGAGAGGTGGTCCAGCTCGACCGGCGCGCCGAACTCGTTCTCCATCCGGTGCTGGGCGACCTCGAACTGCATCGGCCCGACGACGGCGAGCACCGGGGCCTGGTCGCCGCGGCGGTCCGAGCGCAGGATCTGCGCGACGCCCTCGGAGCCCAGCTGGCCGATGCCCCGTCGGAACTGCTTGAACGTGGCGCTCGTGCGGGCTCGCATCACCGCGAAGTGCTCCGGCGCGAACGTCGTCAGCGGCGGGAAGGCCACCTTGGACTCGACGTACAGCGAGTCGCCGACGCTCAGCGCGTTGGCGTTGACCAGCCCCACGACGTCGCCGGGGTAGGCGACGTCGACGCTCTCCCGGTCGCGGCCGAACACGTGCTGGGCGTACTTGGTGGCGAACGGGCGGCCGGTGGTCGAGTGGGTGACCACCATGCCGCGCTCGAAGACGCCCGAGCAGATCCGGATGTAGGCCAGCCGGTCGCGGTGCGCGGCGTCCATGCCGGACTGGACCTTGAAGACGAACGCGCTGAACGGGTCGTCCAGCTTGCGCACCGCACCGTCGGCGTCCGGGCGGCCGGACGGCGGGGGCGCGAGGTCGACCAGCACGTCGAGCAGCGCACCGACGCCGAAGTTGGACACCGCCGAGGCGAAGATGACCGGCGTGGTCTCCCCGGCCAGGAAGCGCTCCTGGTCGTGGTCGGCCTCGGTGGCGTCGAGCAGCTCGCCCTCCTCGACCGCCTGGTCCCAGACGTCACCCTCGCGGGCGGCCGCGGCCGAGGCCGGCAGCACCTCCTCGGGGGCGATGGTCGCGCCACCGGCGGTCCGGGTGAACCGGTGGTAGGTGCCGTCGCGGCGGTCCAGCACGCCGCGGAAGTCACCGGCGATGCCGACCGGCCAGGTGAGCGGGGTGGGCACCAGGCCGGTGCGCTCGCTGACCTCGTCCATCAGCTCGAGCGCGTCCTTGCCCGGCCGGTCCCACTTGTTCACCACGGTGATCACCGGGATGCCGCGGTGCCGGCAGACGGCGAACAGCTTCATCGTCTGCGCCTCGAGGCCCTTGGCGGCGTCGATGAGCATCACCGCGGCGTCGACGGCGGTCAGCACCCGGTAGGTGTCCTCGGAGAAGTCCGCGTGCCCGGGGGTGTCGAGCAGGTTGACCACCGCGTCGCGGTACTCGAACTGCAGCGCCGCGGAGGTGATGGAGATGCCGCGGGCCTTCTCCATGTCCATCCAGTCCGACACCGTGCCGCGCCGGCCGGCCTTGCCGTGCACCGCGCCGGCCTGGCCGATCACCCGCGCGTGCAGCGCGAGGGCCTCGGTCAGGGTGGACTTGCCGGCGTCCGGGTGGCTGATGACGGCGAAGGTGCGCCGCCGCGCCGCCTGCGGGAGCACCTCGGCCGCGACGGTGCTCGGAGGGCTGCTCATGGACGTGCGGGATCTCCTCGGGTGGGGCCGGTGTACCCGTCGACTGTACGGCGGGTGCCGGTCAGAAGTAGTCGAGCAACTGGGCCCGCGGCCCGCTCGACAGCAGGTCCAACGCCGCCGGGTCGCCGTTTCCTCCCGCCAGGCCGGCCTGCGCGGCGGCCCGGCCGGTGGCGGCGCCGCAGTACAGGACGGCGAAGCCCCGCACGTCCAGCGTCAGGTCGGGCTCGGCCGCCGTCCGGGTCAGCGCGCCGGCGCCGTCGGCGACCGCCAGCTCCCAGGTCCCGTCGTTCCACGGCGCCAGCACGTCGGTCAGCCGGAAGGCGACCCGGCCCCGCACGTGCGCCGGCCAGCCCCGCGTGGCGACGGCGCGGACCACGTCGACCGGCCGGTGCATCCACGCCTCGCCCGAGCGCCGCTCGGCCCGCTCCAACGGCAGGACCTGGGAGACCGGGTCGCCGAGCAGCAGCGGCACCCGCACGGTGCGGGTGACGGTGCGCCAGCCGGCCAGCACGCCGACGAGCGCCCGGGCGGTCGCCGGGTCGCGGGCCACCAGGGTGCCGACGTCCAGGTGCCCCTCGGGTCCGTAGCCGCGGCCCCGGCCGTAGAGCAGCGCGCCGGTGAGCTCGCCGCCCACCTCGGCGAGGGTGACCGCGTCGACGCCGCGCGGCAGCGGGGTGTCCGGCGGGTCGAGCTCGAAGAAGCCGCCGCGCCGGGTCAGCAGGCCGTCGCGCACCCGGGCGACCTGCTCGTAGAGGTCGGTCACCCGGGGCAGGTCGGCCGCGCCGCCCGGGCCGAGCTGCACCGCGCCGGTGTCCCGCGGCCCGGGCAGCCCCGCGACGTCGAGGTGGACGGCGTCCAGCGTGCCGCCGACCTCCCAGCCGGCGGCGCGGTACACGGCCGACACCGTCGGGTGCAGCGTGCTGATCGCCGCACCCCGCTCGCGGGCGTGCGCCAGCAGCGCGCCCAGCAGCGTCCGGGCCACGCCGCCACCCCGGCTCTCCGGCCGGACGGCGACCCCGCTGACCCCCGAGGAGACCACCCGGCGGCCACCCCACCAGTGCTCGTGCGGCAGGTCGGTGATCTTGCCGACCAGCCGGCCGGCGTCGTCGAAGGCGCCCAGCCGGGTGACGCCGGGGACCTCGCGCAGCGCGGACGCCGGGGCCTCCTCGGGGCCGCCGAACGCCAGCCGGCCGAGCTCCCACGCGGCGGCCAGCTCGTCGGCGCGCACCGGGCGGACCTGCAGGCTCACGCGGCGACCTCGCCGGCGCCGACCTCCGCCTCGGCCGGTGCCCCGGCGGGCACCGGGGTGCGCCGGAGCACCAGCCAGGCGGCCACCGCCAGCAGCCCGGCCGCGGCGGCGCCCAGCGCGGGCACCACGAACGCGGTCTCGGCGCCCCACTCGTCGACCGCCGTCCCGGCCAGCGCGGAGCCCGCGGTGAGCCCCACGGTGAGCCCGGTCGACGTCCAGGTCAGGCCCTCGGTCAGCGAGGCGCGCGGCACCCGCGACTCCACCACCGACATGCCCGACACCAGCACCGGGGCGATGGCCAGCCCGGCGACGAAGGCGATGACGACCAGCGCCGGCAGCGAGCCGACCAGCAGCAGCGCCTGGGCGGCGACGGCGAAGAGCACGGTGGCCGCGAGGAAGCGGGTGGCCAGCGAGCCGGGCAGCCGGGCGATGCCGTAGGCCAGCCCCGCGACCAGGCTGCCCGCGGCGTAGGCGGACAGCGCGACCCCCGCGGCGGCGGGCCGGCCCTCGTGCTCGGCGAACCCGACGACGACGACGTCCATGGCACCGAAGACGGTGCCGACGGCGAGGTAGGTGATGCCGATCGCGACCAGCCCCGGGGTGAGCACCCGGGTGCGCACGCGCGGCTCGCCGGCCACCCGCCGGGCGACCGGCGGCGCGGTGGACTCCTGGCGGGAGAGCACCAGGGCGCCCACGACGCCGATGAGCATGCCGGTGAGGAAGCCCAGCGGCGGGGCGATGAGCGCGGCGAGGAAGGTGACCGCCGGCGGCGCCACCACGAAGACGACCTCGTCGGCGACGGACTCGAAGGCGAAGGCGGTCTGCCGCTGCTCGGGCCGGGCCAGGGCGTTGGCCCAGCGGCTGCGGACCACGGACCCGACGTTGGCCGCGGTGAGGCCGGCCAGCGCGGCCAGGGCGAACCAGGTCCAGTGCGGCGCGTCGGTCACCACGGCGGCGACGAAGGCCAGCCCGATGACGAGGGACAGCACGGCGGTCAGCCGCAGCACCGGGCCCTGCCCGACGCGGTCCATCGCCCGGGCCCACTGCGGGCTGCCGACGGCGAAGCAGAGCGACAGGGTGCCGGCGACCGCGCCGGCGAGGGCGTAGCTGCCGCTCTCGCCCTGCACGAGCAGGACCGAGCCCAGCCCGGCGGTCGACATCGGCACCCGGGCCAGCAGGCCCGCGGAGGAGAACGCACGGGTGCCCGGGACGGTGAACAGATCGGTGTACGGGGTGAGGACGGTGCGGGGTGACACAGCTGCTTCTCGCGCTTCCTGGCCACAGGCGAGTGCGGGGATGCCCGCCGGACCCTCGGGTGGCTCCCCGACCGTAACAGCGGAGGGCCCTTGTTCGCGGCTGCGTTCCCCGGCCGGCGCCATCCGTGCCGCCGTCGCACTACATTCGGCCTGTGACGACTCCCAGCCCGCTCCCCGACCCCCGGGTCCGCCCGCAGGTGGGCGCCGTGCCCGCGGGATCCGGCGGACTGGTCGACCGGCACGGCCGGGTCGCCACCGACCTGCGGGTGTCGCTGACCGACCGCTGCAACCTGCGCTGCACCTACTGCATGCCGCCCGAGGGCCTACAGTGGCTCCCCAAGGTCGAGCAGCTCACCGACGAGGAGGTCGTCCGGCTGGTCCGGATCGGCGTCGAGCAGCTCGGCATCCGGGAGGTCCGGTTCACCGGCGGTGAGCCGCTGCTGCGCCCCGGCCTGCCCGGCATCGTGGCTGCGACGACGGCGCTGGCCCCCCGCCCGGAGGTCTCGCTGACCACGAACGCGGTCGGGCTGTCGCGGATGGCGCCGGCGCTGGCCGCCGCCGGGCTGGACCGGATCAACGTCAGCCTGGACACCCTGGACCGCGAGCGGTTCAAGCAGCTGACGTACCGCGACCGGCTGCCCGACGTGCTCGCCGGTCTCAAGGCGGCGAAGGACGCCGGGCTGACCCCGGTGAAGATCAACACGGTGCTGCTGCGCGGGATCAACGAGGACGACGCCGTCCCGCTGCTGGAGTACTGCCTGGAGCACGGCTACGAGCTGCGCTTCATCGAGCAGATGCCGCTGGACGCCCACCACGCCTGGACCCGCGGCGAGATGGTCACCGCCGAGGACATCCTGGCCCGGCTCACCGCCAGCCACACGCTGGTGCCCGACGTCGAGGAGCGCGGCGCCGCCCCGGCCGAGCGCTGGCTGGTCGACGGCACCGGCCTGACCGTGGGCGTCATCGCCTCGGTCACCCGGTCGTTCTGCGGCGCCTGCGACCGCACCCGGCTCACCGCCGACGGGCAGATCCGCAACTGCCTCTTCGCCCGCGAGGAGTCCGACCTGCGCACCGCGCTGCGCGAGGGCGCCGGGGACGCGGAGATCGCCGACCGCTGGCGGATCGCCACGCTGTCCAAGCTGCCCGGGCACGGCATCGACGACCCGAGCTTCCTGCAGCCGTCCCGGCCGATGTCGGCGATCGGTGGCTGACGGCGTGACCGCCCCGACCGTGACCGTGCGCTACTTCGCCGGGGCCCGCGCCGCCGTCGGCGTGGACACCGAGACCCGGGAGGCCGGCACGCTCCAGGAGCTGGTCGGCCAGCTCGTCGACGCCCACGGCGAGCGGCTGGAGCGGGTGCTCACCGCCTGCTCGTTCCTGGTCGACGGAACCACCACCCGCGACCGCGCGTTGGTGCTGACGCCCGGCTCGGTGGTGGACGTCCTGCCGCCGTTCGCCGGAGGCTGACAGCCTCGGGAGCATCGCAGCGAGGAACGAGCGAGGAGCGGACCGAGGCGCGGAAGCCGACCCAGGGACATCGAGGGTGAGGAGGGCGAGATGAGCCTGTTCGGGAAGGCCAAGGCCAAGGCGGAGGAGCTGCTCGGCCACGCCGAGGAGGTCTACGGCCAGTCGCACGGCGATGCCGCGGCGACGCTGGACGGCGAGGCGCGCCGGCTGGAGGGCGAGGCCGAGGAGGAGCAGGCGGAGCGCACGGCCCGCCGCGACGACGACGGCCTGGCGGGTTCCGGGGTCCGCTGACCCCGCGCGCCGGTCACCTCACGGGCAGGCGACCCACTCCTCCTCGCCGTCGGTGAACACCTGGCGCTTCCAGATCGGCAGCCGGGCCTTCACCTCGTCGACCAGCTCGGCGCAGGCGGCGAAGGCCTGACCGCGGTGCGCCGCGCTCACCGCGCAGGCCAGCGCGACGTCGCCGATGGCGAGCAGCCCGACGCGGTGCGAGACGGCGACCGCCTGCACGTCGGGGCGGGCGGCGAACTCGGCGGCGATCTCGGCGATCAGCTCGGGCGCGGTGGGGTGGCCGACGTACTCCAGCTCGGTCACCGACCGCCCGCCGTCGTGGTCGCGGACGACCCCGGAGAAGGAGACGACCGCGCCGGCGGCCTCGTCCGCGACGGCGGCCTCGTGCTCGGCGACCGACAGCGGTTCCCCGGTGACCCGGGCCAGCAGGGTGTCCACGGCGCGACGGTACCCGCGGCTCAGCGCTGCGGGGGCTGGTCGGGTGGTGATGCGGGTGGCACGTCCAGGTCGGTCGGGTCGGCCAGCCCGGTGCAGTCGACCTCCACGACGTCGTGGGCGGCGAGGTAGCGGCGGGCGCCCTCGTCGCCGGTCGCGGTCGCGGCCACCCCGGCCCAGTGGTCGCGGCCCAGCAGCACGGGGTGCCCGCGGACGCCGTCGTACGCGGCGACGGCGAGCGCGTCGGGGGCCGCGTGCTCGGCCATCCGGTCCAGCGCCGCCGGCGTCATGCCCGGCATGTCGACCAGCTGCACCAGCACGGCGTCGACCCGGCCCGGCCAGCCGCGCAGCCCGTCGAGCCCGGTGCGCAGGCTGGAGGCCATCCCGGTCTCCCAGTCGGCGTTGGCCAGGACGACAGCTTCGGAGAGGTCGGCCCGGCGCCACACGTCCACGGCCTGCGCGCCGAGCACGACCAGCACCGGGTCGCAGACCGCGGCCGCCGTCCGGACCGCCCGCTCCACCAGCAGGCTGCCCCCGTACTCGACCAGCGCCTTCGGCATGCCGTAGCGGCGTCCACCGCCGGCGGCGAGCACCAGCCCGGCGACCGGCACGTCCGACGTCACGCCTGCCCCACGCCGGGCCGGGCGGCGAGCGCCGCGCGGACGAAGTCCGCCGTCCGGTCGGCGAGGCCGTCGGCGAGGTCGGCCCCGGTCGAGGAGAGCAGCTGCATGCCCAGGCCGCGGAGCATGCCCAGCAGCACCGCCGCGGTGGCGGCCGGGTCGGCGTCCGCCCGGACCGACCCGTCGGCGGCGCCGTCGGCCACGTAGCGGGCCAGGTCGGCGCGGAAGGCCGTGTCCCGCTCGGCGAACAGCGGCCCGAGCACCGGGTCCGCGGCGACCGACTCCGCCCACAACAGCAGGAACGCCCCGGTCGCCGGCCCGCGGCTGCGCAGCTGGTCGAGGTAGGCGTGCACCACGCCGGCGAGCCGGTCCAGCGCGTTGCCGGGCACCTCCGGGACGTCGAAGCGCTGGGCGTGCCGGACGACGGCGTCCAGCAGCTGCTCCCGGCTGCCGAAGTGGCTGTGCACGATCCCGCGGCTGTAGCCGGCCTCCCGGCCGACCTCGCCCAGGGTGACCGCCCGCGAGCCCCTCTGCGCGATCAGCCGGACCGCGGCGGCGATGACGCGCCGTTCGGTCTCCGCGCGCCGCTCCTGCTGCGTCCGCCGCCCGTCCTGCTCCACCACGGGGGTCACTGTGCCATCGACCGCCCTCGTCCTCCGTGGGTACTTGCTTGCGTGCATGCAAGCAAGTACCATCGAGGGCAGCCGCAGGTCACCCCGACCCGCGCAGAGGGGACAGCCATGACGCAGCCCGATCGAGACCCCCGCTCCCCGTCCCCGCGACGGCCGGTGCCGGCCGGCGGCGACTGGGGCACCGCGCCGCTCCGCCTGCCGTTGCGCCGTGCGCTCCGCGCGCAGGGGCGGCGTGCGGAGCTCTGAACCCGTCGTCAGCGGGCGTAGACGGCCACCTCGGAGGCCTTGACCGACGCCCAGACCGCGGCGCCCGGCGCCAGGCCGAGCTCGGCGAAGGCGGTGGCGGTGACGTCGGCGGTCAGCGGCACCTCACCGGCGAGGTCGCAGCGCACAACCGAGCCGTGCGGGGTCGCCGACACCAGCTGCAGCGGCCAGACGTTGCGCGGGCTGCCCGCCGGGCGCTCCAGGTACAGCGCCACCGACTCCGGCCGGACGGCGACGAAGACCTCGCCGGCGGCCTCCTCGGCCACCGCCACCACCCCGCCGCCGTCCAGGGCGACCTGCTGGCCGGCGCCGGTGCCCGGCAGCAGCACCAGCCCGACCAGCCGGGCGACGTAGTCGGTGCGCGGCCGGCGGGCGACGTCGGCCGGCGTGCCCGCCTGGACGACCCGGCCCTCCTCCACCACCACCACCCGGTCGGCCAGCGCCATCGCGTCGACCGGGTCGTGGGTGACCAGCACCGCGCTGCCGGCGTAGTGGGCGAGGTGCCGGTGCAGCTCGGCACGGACGGTGAGCCGGGTGCGCGCATCGAGGGCGGACAGCGGCTCGTCGAGCAGCAGCACCCGCGGGTCGCCGACCAGCGCCCGGGCCAGCGCGGCCCGCTGCGCCTGGCCCCCGGACAGCTCGCCGGGGCGCCGGTCGCCGAGGCCGGCCAGCCCCACCCGGTCCAGCCACTGACCCGCCGCCGCCCGGGCCGCCGGCCGCCGCACCCCCCGGGTGCGCAACCCGAAGGCGACGTTCTCGGTCACCGACAGGTGCGGGAAGAGCAGGTGGTCCTGGAAGACCATGCCCAGCGCCCGCCGGTGGGCCGGGACGTGCCGGTCGGCGGAGTCCCAGGTCTGGTCGCCGTCCACCACCACCTGGCCGCCGTCCGGGGCGAGGAGGCCGGCCAGCACCCGCAGCAGCGTGGACTTCCCGGCGCCGTTGGGGCCGAGCACGGCGAGCACCTCGCCGTCCGCGACGTCCAGCGCGACGTCCAGGGCCAGCGACCCGCGCCGGACGACGACGTGCGCGGCCAGGCTCATGCCACCCCGCCCTGTCCGGCGCCCCGCCCCAGCCACCGGCCGCGGAGCAGCAGCAGGGTGGCCAGCGAGACCGCCAGCAGCACCAGGCTGAGCACGATCGCGGCGTCCGGGTCGCGCTGCAGGGCCAGGTAGACCGCGAGCGGCATGGTCTGCGTCGTCCCGGGGAAGTTGCCGGCGAAGGTGATGGTCGCGCCGAACTCGCCGAGCGCCCGGGCCCAGCAGAGCACCGCGCCGGCCGCGACGCCGGGCGCGACCAGCGGCAGGGTGACCCGGCGGAACGTCGTCCAGCGGTCGGCGCCGAGGGTGGCGGCGGCGTCCTCGAAGCGGGCGTCGGCGGCCCGCAGCGCGCCCTCCACGCTGATCACCAGGAACGGCATGGCCACGAACGTCTCGGCCACCACGACCGCGGCGGTGGTGAACGGCAGGCTCAGGCCGGTCGTCTCGTACAGCCACCGGCCGACCAGCCCCTGCCGGCCGAGCACCAGGAACAGCGCGACCCCGCCAACCACCGGCGGCAGCACGAGCGGCACCGTGACCAGCGCCCGCAGCAGCGACCGGCCGCGGATCCGGGACCGGGCCAGCACCCAGGCCAGCGGGACGCCGAGCAGCAGCGAGACGACGGTGGCCAGGGTCGCCGAGACCAGCGACAGCCGCAGGGCCTCGCCGACCCCCGGCCGGGTCAGCTGCGGGCCGAGGTCGCCCCAGGGCGCGCGGACCACCAGCCCGACCAGCGGCAGCACCAGGAACGCCACGCCCAGCAGCGCCGGGACCAGCAGCGGTGCCGGGACGCCGGCGTCCCGGCGCCTCACGGACGCGCGAAGCCGGCCGCGGCCAGGGCGTCCTGGCCCGCCTCGGAGGTGACCAGCTGGACGAAGGCCAGCGCACCGGCCGGGTTGGGTGCCGCGGTGAGCGTGCAGATGGCGTAGCCGTTGACCGCATCGGCGGCCTCGGGGAACTCGATCCCCTCCACCGCGTCGCCGGCGGCCTGCACGTCGGTGCGGTAGACCAGCGCCGCGTCGACCTCGCCGAGCTGCACCTTGGTGAGCGCGGCCCGGACGTCCTCCTCCAGGGTGTCCGGCGCGGCGGTGAGCCCGGCGGCGTCGAACACCTCCTCGGTGGCGGCGCCGCAGGGCACCTCGGCCGCGCACAGCGCGATGGTCCGCGCGGGGTCGGCGAGGTCCGCCAGGTCGGTGATGCCGCCGGGGTTGCCCGGCGGGACGGCGATCTCGAGGGTGTTGGTGGCGAACAGCGTCGGCGCCCGGGACACCAGCTCGTCGTTGGTGACGACGTCCATCTGGTCGGTGTCGGCGGAGGCGTAGACGTCGGCCGGGGCACCCTGGGTCAGCTGGGCGGCCAGCGCGGAGCTGCCCGCGAAGTTGAAGCGCACCGCCAGGCCGGGGTGGTCGTCCTCCAGCCGGGCGCCGAGGTCGGTGAAGACGTCGGTGAGCGAGGCGGCCGCGAAGACGGTGACGGTGCCGCTGAGCTCGTCGTCCGCGCCGTCGTCGCCTGACCCGCACCCCGCGAGCGCCAGGACGGCCACCGCGGCCGCGGCGAATCGCCGCCTCACGGCACGTCCACGCTGACCTGCGTCGCCTTGACCGTCGCGACCGCGCGGACGCCCGGCTCCAGTCCCAGCTCGTCGGCGGCCTCCCGGGACATCAGCGAGACCAGCCGGAACGGCCCGGCCTGCAGCTCGACCTGGGCCATCACCGTGTCGCGGACGACGCGGGTGACGATGCCGGTGAGCCGGTTGCGGGCCGAGGACGACCGGGTGGCGCCCGGCTGCGGGGCGGCGTGCAGCTCCGTGGCGACCCGGGCGAGGTCGGCGCCGTCCACGGTCGTCGGGCCGGCCTCGCGGACCGCGGGCAGCCGGTCGCTGTCGATCCAGCGGCGGACCGTGTCGTCGCTCACGCCGAGCAGCGCGGCGGCCTCGGCGATCCGGTAGGAGGTGGGCACGACCGGCACCTTAGTACCGCACCTGCGGACGCCGAGCCCGCGATCCGCCCGCATCCTCGGAACCCCCGGGGCGAACATGGCCATCTCCGCCCGCTGCGGCGCGGCGATTATGGCCATCTCCGGCGTTGCCCGCAGGGCCGATGCGGTGCCGTTTGTCGATCTCGGGGCCCGGGCAGACGGCGTTGGTGACAGCGACCGAGCAGCGCTCCGCGGACCCGACGACGAAGGCGGGCGGCTCGGCGTCCGTGCGCACCCGCCGCATCCGGGAGACCGCCCGCGAGGTGCTGGGCTACACCGAGTTCCGCCCCGGCCAGGAGGAGGCGATGAAGTCCGTCGCCGCCGGCCGGGACACCCTCGCCGTGCTGCCGTCCGGGGCCGGCAAGTCCGCCGTCTACACCGTCGCCGGGCTGCTGCTGGACGGTCCGGTGGTGGTCGTCTCCCCGCTCATCGCCCTGCAGCGCGACCAGGTGCAGCGGCTCGAGGAGCTGGGCGAGGACGCCGTCGGCCGGGCCGCGGTGCTCAACTCCGGGCTGTCGGCGCTGGAGCACCAGGCCGTGCTGGACGGCATGCGTGACGGAACAGTCCGCTACTGCTTCCTGGCGCCCGAGCAGCTGGCGAAGAACGAGGTCGTCGAGGCGATCCGGACGTCGGCCCCGGCGCTGTTCGTGGTGGACGAGGCGCACTGCGTCTCCGCCTGGGGCCACGACTTCCGCCCCGACTACCTGCGGCTCGGCGGCGTCGTGCAGCAGCTGGGCCACCCGACCGTGCTCGCCCTGACCGCCACCGCCGCTCCCCCGGTGCGCGCCGAGATCGTCGAGCGGCTCGCCATGGCCGAGCCCGAGGTGGTCGTCGCCGGCTTCGACCGGCCGGAGATCCGGCTCGAGGTGGAGCGGCACGCCGACGCCCACGGCAAGCACACCGCCGTCCTGGACCGGGTCACCGCGCTGGCCGCCGACGGCATGGGCATCCTCTACAGCGCCACCCGCCGGGGCACCGAGGAGTTCGCCGAGGAGCTCACCGCGCGCGGCCTGCGGGCCCGGGCGTACCACGCGGGGCTGAAGAAGAGCGACCGCGACGAGGTGCAGCGGGCCTACATGGACGGCGAGCTGGACGTCGTCGTGGCGACCACCGCCTTCGGCATGGGCATCGACAAGCCGGAGACCCGGTTCGTGGTGCACGCCGAACCGGCCGACTCGGTGGACAGCTACTACCAGGAGGTCGGCCGGGCCGGGCGGGACGGCGAGCCGGCGGTCGCCGTCCTGGTCTACCGGCAGGAGGACCTCGGCATCCGGAAGTTCTTCGCCGCCGGGGCGCCGGCGGAGGAGGAGCTGCAGCAGGTGGCCGGGCTGGTGCGGGCCGGCGTCGCCAGCGGCATGGACGGCGTCGACGTCCGGGACCTGCGCGAGGAGACCGGCCTGCCCGCGACCCCGATCGTGCGGGACCTCAACCTGCTGGAGCAGGCCGGCGCCGTCGTGCTGGACGACGAGGGCTCGGCGGCCCCCGCGCCGGACGGCCCGGCACCCGGCGAGGCCGCCGCGGCCGCGCGCCTGCTGGCGGAGCACCACGTCCGGGTAGACGAGAGCCGGATCGAGATGATGCGCGGCTACGCCGAGACCACCGGCTGCCGGCGCCAGTTCCTGCTCGGCTACTTCGGCGAGGAGCTCGCCGAGCCGTGCGGCAACTGCGACACCTGCAGCTCGGGGTCGGCCTACGAGCACGCCGAGCCGGTCGTGGACGGCGCCCACCCGTTCGCCGTCGACACCGCGGTGCAGCACACCGAGTGGGGCCCGGGGATCGTCATGCGGCACGAGGAGGACCGGGTCGTCGTGCTGTTCGAGGAGGTCGGCTACAAGACCCTCGGGCTGCAGGCCGTCCTCGATCACGACCTCCTCCGCGAGCGCGCCGGCTGACCACGTGTCAAGGATCGGCGAACATCTGTGGACAAGCCTCTGACCTGCGGATACAGCTGGTCGTGTCGCGCCTGACGCGCTAGGATACGTACAGGTGTTCGAAGCGGTCGGGAGGTGTCGTGGGCGAGTTGCAGTCGGCCGTGGACGCCCTTGCCGCCGAGGACCTCACGCACCTGTTCGGCCCGGCGCTGCTGGAGCGGCTCGGGCCGTTGCTGGCGCTGCAGAACCGGCTCGCGGCCGAAGTCGCCCGCACGGTCCGGCAGTGCGAACTGACCGGGGCGGCAGAGCACGACGGGCTGAAGTCCATGGCCGCCTGGCTGCGCGGGCACGCCCACCTGTCGACGGCTGAGGCGGCGCGGGTGGTGCGGACCGGGCGGGCACTGGAGCACCTGCCGGCCACGGCGGCGGCGTTCGCCGACGGCGCGCTGACCGCGGGTCAGGTGGCGACTATCGCCCCGATCGCGGGCGAGGCGGAACGGGCGGCGGCCGAGGCGCAGGGAGTGGACCTCGGTGCCGTCGACCAGGCGCTGACCGAGGTCGCGCAAGGGCCGGCGCACGAGCGGCTGGCGCAGGCCGTCCACCACTACCTCGAAGCGCTTCACCCCGACGGCACCGAACCGGACCCGACCGAGGGACGCCGGTTGTCGGTCGCCCGGCATGCCGACGGGTCCGTCACCGGGCGGTTCGACCTCGACGCCGTCGGTGGGGAGAAGGTGCAGGCCGCGATCGAGTCCATCGTGCAGGCCAACCGCCCGCTGGGGGATGACCGGACCAGGTTGCAGCAGAACGCCGATGCCCTGGTCCAGTTATGTGACAACCAGCTCGCCGCCGGGAGCCTGCCGACGTTGCGGACGGTCAAGCCGCACGTCGTCCTCGGGCTGGATCTGGACGACGCCGTCGACCAGAGCACCGGCCCGGGTGCCGCCCGGACCGGGTTCGGCGCGCAGATCTCGGCCGCCCGGGCGCGGTGGCTGGCCTGCGACGCCAGCATCTCCCGGATCGTGATGGGCCCCGACGGGGTGCCGCTGGAGCTGGGGCGGGACCACCGGGTGGTCACCCCGGGCCTGCGCAAGGCCGTCGTCCGAAGGGACGGCAGCTGCGTGTTCGCCGGCTGCGGCGCCCCGCACTGGTGGTGCGACGTCCACCACCTCGTCCACTGGCTGCACGGCGGCGAGACCAGCCTGGCCAACTCCGGGCTGCTCTGCGAACGGCACCACACGAAGGTCCACCACGGGTTCCGCGTCGAACGACGACCCGGCGGCCGGTGGCGCACCTGGCGACCCGACGGCACCGAGATCCTGATCGGCACACCCCTGCGCGTCTGAGTCACCTCCGGGTGATCTGCCGCGCTCGACCTGCGGGAGGACGGACCAGCCTTGATCATCGAGTGGGGACCGGGCCGCTACGGAGCCCGGCCGAGAGGAGTGCGCGCGTGAAGGTCCTGGGCATCAACGCCATCTACCACGACCCGGCGGCGGCCCTCGTCGTCGACGGGGAGGTCGTGGCCGCGGCCGAGGAGGAGCGGTTCAGCCGGCGCAAGCACGGCAAGCGCCCGCTGCCGTGGAGCGCCTGGGAGCTGCCCGAGCTGTCCGCCGCCTGGTGCCTGCGCGAGGCCGGGATCCGCCCCGAGGAGCTCGACGCCGTCGCCTACTCCTTCGACCCGGCGCTGATGGCCACCCCCGAGGGCTCCGGCCTGTTCGACGACGGCGACGTCATGCGCAAGAAGTACGCCGAGATGGCGCCGGACTTCCTCGCCCACGCGCTGCCCGGGCTCGACCCGGCGAAGGTCCGCTTCGTCAAGCACCACGTCGCGCACGCCGCCTCGGCCGGTCTGGCCGCCCCGGGGCACGGCGGCCGGCGGGACAACTCCGTGCTCGTGCTCGACGGCCGCGGCGAGGCGCACAGCCACCTCGCCGGCCGCTACGTCGACGGCCGGCTCGAGGTGCTCGCCGGGCAGGCGCTGCCGCACTCGCTGGGCCTGATGTACGAGGACCTCACCGACCACCTCGGCTTCCTGCGCAGCTCCGACGAGTTCAAGGTCATGGCGATGGCCTCCTACGGCAAGCCGCGCTTCGTCGGCGACCTGGCCGACCTCGTCCGGGCCACCGACGACGGCGGCTTCCGCACCGAGAAGATCGACTTCACCGAGTTCGCCCCGCGCCTGGGCAAGGACGAGCCGTGGACCGAGGCGCACGCCGACCTCGCCGCCAGCGTCCAGCAGCGCCTCGAGGAGGTGCTCGTCGACCTGGCCCGCTGGGTGCACGAGCAGACCGGCGACCGCGTGCTCACCCTGGCCGGCGGCACCGCACTGAACTGCGTGGCCAACACCCGGATCCTGGCCGAGAGCCCGTTCGAGCAGGTCTGGGTCCAGCCGGCCGCCGGGGACGCCGGCACCGCCCTGGGCGCGGCCCTGCACGTCGCCCGCGAGCTCGGCGAAGACACCCAGCCGATGCCCGGCGCTGCGCTCGGCCGCGGCTGGAGCGACGACGAGATCGAGCGGGTCCTGCAGACGGCGGCGATCGACTACGAGCGCCCGGACGACGTCGCCGAGGCGGTGGCCGAGGTGCTCGCCGACAACGGCATCGTCGCCTGGTTCCAGGGCCGCAGCGAGTACGGCCCGCGCGCCCTCGGGCACCGGTCGCTGATGGCGCACCCCGGCTACGAGGCCAACCTCGAGCGGATGAACGACGTCAAGGGCCGCGAGCAGTTCCGCCCGGTGGCGCCGATGGTGCTGCTGGAGAAGGCACCGGAGATCTTCAGCCGCGGGCCGATCCCCTCCCCGTACATGCTCTTCGTGCACGACGTCGCGCCGGAGTGGAAGTCCCGCATCCCGACCGTCACCCACGTCGACGGCACCGCGCGGATCCAGACCATCGACCCGGAGTCCGACGCCCTCGTGCACCGGATGATCTCGGCGTTCGAGCGGCGCACCGGCATCCCGGTGGTGGTCAACACCAGCCTGAACACCGCCGGCCGGCCGATGGTGGACGACCCGAAGGACGCGCTGGAGTGCTTCGGGTCGGCCCCGGTCGACCTGCTGGCGATCGGCCCGTTCGTCGTCCGCCGGCCGAAGGCGACGCCCCGGCCGTCCTGAGCCCCACCGGTCCCGGTAACGCTTCGGCATACCTTCCCGGGCAGCCGTTTCCAGGATCAGGCGGTGGGCAATGCATGTGCGCTCGCTGAGCAGACAACGGGCGCGATGACATGGAGGACGCACATGTCCACTGCAGATCTCCCCGGGGCCGGCAAGCGCGGCTGGCCACAGCTCCTCGCTCTGGTGTTCGGCGTGGTCTACCTGCTGATCGGGATCGTCGGGTTCTTCATCACCGGCTTCGGCGACTTCTTCGGCAACGACAACGGCGGGTCCATGACCCACACGGACACCCTGCTCGGGTTCATGATCAACCCGATGCACAACGTCGTGCACATCCTCATCGGTGCGGCGGGCATCGCGCTGTCCCGCACGCTCCGGGGCGCCCGCACGTACGGCCTGCTGCTGCTGGTCGGCTACGGCGCCGCCTTCGTCTACGGCCTGATCGCCATCGACAAGGACTGGGACTTCCTCAACCTGAACTGGGCCGACAACATCCTGCACCTGGTGACCGCCCTGATCGGAGCGGTGATCGCCTTCGGGCCGGTCAGGACCGTGGCCACCGGACGCGGCCCGGACGTCTCCCTGCGCACCCGCTGACACCACCCGCGCACCACCCGACCGCCCCGGACGCCGCCGGCATCCGGGGCGGTCGCACGTCCGCACCCCGCTGAGGCGTGCGTCACGTCCGGCGCTACGGTCGCCGCCATGGACTTCACCCTCTCCGCCAAGGCCGAGGACGTCAGTGGCCGGATGTGGGACTTCATGCGGGAGCAGGTCTTCCCCGCTGAGCCCGTCTACGACGAGTGGCGTGCCGCCCGCGGCCACGACGACCACGCCCACCCCCCGGTGCTGGAGGACCTCAAGGCCGAGGCGCGGCGGCGCGGCCTGTGGAACCTCTTCCACCACGAGCTCGGCGGTATGACAAACCTCGAGTACGCCTCGATCGCCGAGATCATGGGCTGGTCGCCGGTGATCGCGCCGGAGGTGACCAACTGCGGGGCCCCGGACACCGGGAACATGGAGACGCTCATGCTCTTCGGCACCGAGGAGCAGAAGAGCCGCTGGCTGACCCCATTGCTGGAGGGCGAGATCCGCTCCGGCTTCGCGATGACCGAGCCGGACGTCGCCAGTTCCGACGCCCGCAACATCCAGACCTCGATCGTCCGGGACGGCGACGAGTACGTCATCAACGGCCGGAAGTGGTGGACCAGCGGCGCCGCCGACGAGCGCTGCGAGATCTTCATCGTGATGGGCAAGACCGACCCCGACGGCGCGCCGCACCGCCAGCAGTCGATGGTGCTGGTGCCCCGCGACACCCCGGGCCTGGAGATCGTCCGGCACCTGCCGGTCTTCGGCTACCAGGACCAGCACGGGCACTCCGAGCTGCGGTTCACCGACGTCCGGGTGCCGGTGACCAACATCCTCTCCGGCGAGGGCGACGGCTTCATGATCGCCCAGGCCCGGCTCGGCCCGGGCCGCATCCACCACTGCATGCGCGCCATCGGGATGGCCGAGCGGGCGCTGGCGCTGATGGTGGAGCGGGCCAAGGCGCGGGTCGCCTTCGGCCGCCCGCTGGCCGAGCAGGGCACCGTCCGGGAGTCCATCGCGCTGTCCCGGATCGAGATCGACCAGGCGCGGCTGTACGTGCTGCAGACCGCCGACCTCATCGACCGGTTCGGCGCCAAGGGCGCGAAGACCGAGATCTCGGCGATCAAGGTCGCCGCACCGCGGGTCGCCCTCGACGTCATCGACCGCGCCATCCAGTTGCACGGCGGCGCCGGGGTCAGCGGCGACACCGTGCTGGCCCGCTTCTACGCCAGCGCCCGCACGTTGCGCATCGTCGACGGCCCGGACGCGGTGCACATCCGCGGCGTCGCCAAGGAGGAGCTCGCCCGGCTGCGGCCGTTCAGCGGCTGACCGGGCCGGCCGGCGCGGCCCTCACATGGCCATGTTGCCGCCGAGGGACCCGCCGGCCAGCCGGGCCATCAGCGTGCTCCGGTCCAGCCCCACCGCCGCCAGCGCGTCGGCGTCCCGGTCGGTGTCGATCCGCTCGGGCAGCTGCGCGGCCACCGCGTCGGCCTGCTCGTTGTCGCCCTCGGTGTGCAGCAGCTGCACCAGTGCAGCCCGGTCGAGCTCCACGGTCCCTCCCCACGTCGGCGTGTGCTGCGGGTCACAGTGCCGCGTCGGCCTCGATCGCGCCAGCCACCGGACGACGGGAGGTCAGCGGGCCTGCGCCCGCCGCACCAGGAAGCCGCCGACGCCGGCCAGCACCAGGCCGAGCGCGACCTGGCCGATGCCGACCCCGCTGCGGTCGCTGCCGAACCAGGTGACCGAGGACAGCAGCAGGACGACGGCGATGCCCAGCACGAGCAGGCCGACCAGCCGCTCGCGCCGGGCCAGCCGGCCGCCGGGCTCTGGAGACGTCATGCCCGCGACCCTACGGCGGTCAGGGGACGGCGACTGGAAGCGGTTCCGGTCCCGCCGGGCCTCCCGCCACCGGCCCGCGGGGTGTAGGACGAGGGCGTGGACCACCCCGGCCGGCCGCCCGTGACGCTGGAGCACGTCGCCCGGGCCGCCGGCGTCTCCCGCGCGACGGCGTCCCGGGCCCTGACCGGTTCCGGGCCCTCCGCGGCCGGGACGCGCGAGCGGGTGCAGGCGGTGGCCGAGCAGCTCGGGTACGTCGCCGACCCGGTCGCCCGCGCGCTGGTCAGCGGCCGCGGGACCCGGGTCGTCGTCGCCGTCACCGGGATGACCGCCGACGTGCTGGACGACGCGTACCTGGCCCGGGTCGTGACCACCACCGCCCGGGTGTCCGGCGCCGAGGGGCTGGGCGTCGCGCTGCAGTGGCTGCCGCTCGACCGGCCCTGGCCGACGCTGGAGCAGCTCAGCCGGGACCGCACCGTGGCCGGGGCCGTGCTGGTCAACACCACCGCCGCGGTGCTCGCCGGGCTCCCCCGGTCGCTGCGTGGGCGGGCGGTGTCCATCGGCGCCAGCTCGCCGGACGTGCCCGCCTTCGACGTGGACAACGGCCACGGCGTGCGCGTCGCCGTCTCCCACCTGGTCCGCTCCGGCCGGCGCCGGATCGCGATGATCACCGGGCCGGCCTGGCTGTCCTGCCCGGAGGCGGGCGAGGCCTCCTACGCAGCGACCGTGCGGGCCGCCGGGCTGCCGGTCCGGATGGTGCCCGGCGACTTCACCGTGGCCGCCGGCCGGGCCGGGGTGCACGAGGTGCTGCGCCGCTGGCCGGACACCGACGCGGTCTACGCCGTCTGCGACGACACCGCGCTCGGGGCGCTGGCCGTCCTGCAGGAGCTGGGCCGGCAGGTGCCCGGCGACGTCGCCGTCGCCGGCTTCGACGACGTCCCGGCCGCCGCGTCCAGCGGCCCGGGGCTGACCACCGCCACCCACCCGGTCGAGCAGATCGCGGCGGCCGCGGCGCACGCCGTCCTCCACCGCCCGGACCGGGGCGGCGGGGTCACCCGGTTCCCGTCCGAGCTGGTGGTGCGCGCCAGCGCCTGACCCCGGTCAGCCCGTGGGCGGGGTGCCACCGGCCGGCGGAGCGCCCCCGGGGCCACCGGACGGCGCCCCCGACGGGGCACCGTCCCCGGAGAGCTGGCCCCCGGTGGGCGTCGTGGTGGTGTCCACCCCGACGGCGAGCGAGACGGCGTACCCGCTGGTGACGTTGCCGGTGACGGTGGCGAGCTGGCCGGCCCCGCCGTCGTCGCCGAAGACGTTGTCGCTGTCCAGGCCCACCTGCGCCAGGTTGGCCACCGACGCCTCGTAGCCGGTGGTGGCGTAGACCGCGGCGCAGACGTCCGCCGGCAGGGCCACCTGCGAGGTGGCGATCGCGTTCGCCGAGTCGGTGATCGACGCCTGGTCGGGGTACACCTCGAAGTGCACGTGCGGCCACCGCCCCGAGTAGCAGGCGGGGAAGACGCTGGTGAACGACACCCGCCCGGCCGCGTCGGCGACCTGCACGCCGCGGAGGTAGTTCTCCCCGGTGATGCCGTCGGAGTAGAGGGAGTAGCCGCCGGCCCGGTCGCAGTGCCAGACGTAGACGGCCACCCCCTCGAACGGGACGCCGTCCGCCAGGTCGGTGAGCGCCAGCTCGAGGGTCATCGGCACGCCCTCGGCGGTGCCGCTCGCGCTGCCGAAGCTGGACCGGATGTCCTGGCGGACGATCCCGCTCTCGGTGAGCACGTTGGCGCCGTTGGACCCGTCGCCCGGGTACGGCCCGGCGGTCTCGTCGGGGATCTCGGCCACCGCGGCGGCCGCGGCGGAGGACGACGTCGTCGCGGCGCTCCCGCCGCCGCCGGACCCGCAGGCCGCCAGGCCCACCCCCGCCGCGCCCAGGCCGAGCACGCCGAGCATCCGGCGCCGGCTGACGACGGTGGCCAGGTCGAACCCGAGGCCCTGGTCGACCACCTCCTCGTCGGGCCGGGCCAGCGGCCGGCCCTCGTAGCTGGGCCGTGGTGCACGTGCGGACATGTCGCTCCCGTCGTCGGTGAGGCCCCAGGCTCACCCGCGGACCGAGCTGCCGGCCCTGCGGCCGCTGGGCGTCCGCTGTGGGGTTGTCAGGCAAGCAGGGACTTGCCTATGGTGGCGGCGTGGGCGACGTCTTCAAGGCCCTCGCCGACCCGACCCGGCGGACGATCCTCGACGAGCTGTCCGACCGGGACGGCCAGACCCTGTTCGAGCTGTGCGCCCGGCTGGCCGCCCGGCACCAGGTGGCCTCCAGCCGCCAGGCCGTCTCCCAGCACCTCGACGTCCTCGCCGACGCCGGTCTCGTGCACCGGCGCCGGGAGGGCCGCTACACGTTCCTGCACCTGGACACCGCACCGCTGCGGGCCATCACCGACCGCTGGCCCGTCCCCCACCCCGAGGAGACCCCGTGAAGATCGCCATGACCAGCATCCACGTCGACGACCAGGACAAGGCGCTGCGGTTCTACACCGACGTGCTGGGCTTCGCGCTGAAGCACGACGTCCCGATGGGGGAGCACCGGTGGATCACCGTCGTCTCCCCCGAGGCGCCGGACGGCGTCGAGCTCGTGCTGGAGCCGAACGGCCACCCGGCGGTGCGGCCCTACACCGAGGCGCTGGTCGCCGACGGCATCCCGTTCACCGCCTTCGCCGTCGACGACGTGCAGGCCGAGTACGCCCGGCTGACCGCGAAGGGCGTGGTGTTCACCCAGCCGCCGGTGGCGATGGGCCCGGTCACCACCGCCGTGCTGGACGACACCTGCGGCAACCTCATCCAGCTCGTGGCCGTCTGAGCCACCTCCCCCGGGCCGTCGCCGCCCGTTCGTCGTCCGGGTCGCGGAGGAGCAGGATGGCGTGATGCGGGTCTCGCTCTTCGCCACGTGCCTCGTCGACACCCTCACGCCCTCGGTGGCGCACGCCACCGCGTCGCTGCTGCAGCGGCTGGGGCACGAGGTGGTCGTCCCGCGCGGGCAGGCCTGCTGCGGGCAGATGCACGTCAACACCGGCTACCGGCGCGAGGCGGTGCCGATCGTCGCCAACCACGTGCGCGCCTTCGCCGGCGCCGAGGCGATCGTGTCGCCGTCCGGGTCGTGCGTCGCCTCGATCCACCACCAGCAGGCCGCGGTGGCCCGCCGCGCCGGCGACGAGGGCCTGGCCCGGGCGGCGGAGGAGCTGGCCGGTCGGACCTGGGAGCTCTCCCAGTTCCTGGTCGACGTCCTGGGCGTCACCGACGTCGGCGCCTACTACCCGCACCGGGTCACCTACCACCCGACCTGCCACTCGCTGCGGCTGCTGCGGGTCGGCGACCGGCCCCAGCAGCTGCTGCGGGCGGTGCGCGGGCTGGAGCTGGTGGAGCTCCCCGGCGCCGAGCAGTGCTGCGGCTTCGGCGGCACGTTCGCGGTGAAGAACGCCGACACCTCGACCGCGATGCTCACCGACAAGATGGCCAACGTGCTGTCCACCCACGCCGAGGTGTGCACGGCCGGGGACGCGTCCTGCCTGATGCACATCGGCGGCGGGCTCTCCCGGCTGCGCGCCGGCACCCGCACCGTCCACCTGGCCGAGATCCTCGCCTCGACGGAGGAAGCCGTGACCCCCCAGCAGACGACCGAGCCGGCGGTGCCGGCGTGACCGCCGTCGACCTGGGCATGCCGGCCCTCCCGCACGCCCCGCGCGGGGTCGGTCACCTGCGCGGCGAGCGGTCCTTCCCGGACGCCGCCCGCGGGGCGCTGCGCGACGGGCAGCTGCGCGCCAACCTCGGTCACGCCACCGCGACCATCCGCGACAAGCGGGCCCGGGTGGTCGCCGAGCTGCCGGACTGGGCGCAGCTGCGCGAGGCCGGCCGGGCGCTCAAGGCCGCCACCATGGCCCGGCTGGACGAGCACCTGGAGGAGCTCGAGCGCCAGGTCACCGCCCGGGGCGGCGTCGTCCACTGGGCCCGGGACGCGAACGAGGCCAACGAGATCGTCACCCGGCTGGTGCTGGCCACCGGCGCGCCCGAGGTGGTCAAGGTCAAGTCGATGGCCACCCAGGAGATCGGGCTGAACGAGGCGCTGGAGGCCGCCGGGCTCGACGTCTTCGAGACCGACCTGGCCGAGCTGATCGTGCAGCTGGGCGAGGACCAGCCCAGCCACATCCTGGTGCCGGCGATCCACAAGAACCGGGCCGAGATCCGGGAGATCTTCGCCCGCACCATCCCCGGCGTCGACCCCGGTCTCACCGACGACCCGCGCAAGCTGGCGATGGCCGCCCGCAGCCACCTGCGCGAGCGATTCCTGCGCGCCCGGGTGGCCGTCAGCGGCGCCAACTTCGCCGTCGCCGAGACCGGCACGCTCACCGTGGTGGAGAGCGAGGGCAACGGGCGGATGTGCCTGACCCTGCCGGAGACGCTGATCACCGTGATGGGGATCGAGAAGGTGGTGCCCACCTGGCGCGACCTGGAGGTCTTCCTGCAGCTGCTGCCCCGCTCCTCGACCGGCGAGCGGATGAACCCCTACACCTCCACCTGGGCCGGCGTGACCCCCGGCGACGGGCCGCAGGAGTTCCACCTGGTGCTGCTGGACAACGGCCGGACGGCGGTGCTGGCCGACGAGGTGGGCCGGGAGGCGCTGCACTGCATCCGCTGCTCGGCCTGCCTCAACGTCTGCCCGGTCTACGAGCGCACCGGTGGGCACTCCTACGGCTCGGTCTACCCCGGCCCGATCGGCGCGATCCTGTCCCCGCAGCTCACCGGGGTCGAGGACAACGCCTCGCTGCCGTACGCCTCCTCGCTCTGCGGCGCCTGCTACGACGTCTGCCCGGTGGCGATCGACATCCCGAGCATCCTGGTGCACCTGCGGGCCGAGCACGTCGAGGCGCAGGAGCGGCCGACCGCGGAGGGCGTCGCCTTCGGGGCGCTGTCCCGCGCCATGTCGCACCCGCGGCTGTGGCACCTGGCGCAGCAGGCGGCGAAGCTCGGCCGGCTGGTCGCCCGCGGCCGGCCGACGCTGCCCAACGCGCTGCCGCCACCGGTCTCCGGCTGGACCCGCAGCCGGGACCTGCCCACGCCACCGCGGGAGACCTTCGTGGAGCAGTGGACCCGGGAGCACCGCGGGGGCCGGTCGTGACCGGGCGACGTTCCACGTGCAACACCGGGAGCCGGCGGTGAGCGCCCGGGACGACGTCCTCGGCCGGATCCGGCAGGCCCTCGGGCCCGAGCGGACCGTCCCCGCCGAGGTGGTGCGCGACTACCGGCTCACCGACGGCCGGCCGGCCGGCGACCCCGCGCTGCTCGACCTGCTCGTCGACCGGGTGGAGGACTACCGGGCCACGGTGCTGCGCTGCGCACCGGCCGGGATCGGCGCGACCGTGCAGGCCGCGCTGACCGCGGGGCTCGGCGCGGGCTGGGACGCGGCGGACGTCGTCGTCGCCCCCGGCCTGGACGGCGCCTGGCGGCCGGCCGGGTGCGACGTCGACGACGACCGGCCGGCGGTGCAGCTGGCCGACCGGGCCGCCTCGGTGACCGCGGTCGCCGTCGGCATCGCCGAGACCGGCACGCTGGTGCTGGACGGTTCACCCGCGTGCGGGCGGCGCGCGCTGTCGCTGCTGCCCGACTGCCTGGTCTGCGTGGTCACCGCCGACCAGGTGGTGGGCAGCGTGCCCGAGGGGCTGGCCCGGCTGGACCCGCTGCGGCCGCTCACCATGGTCAGCGGGCCGTCGGCGACCAGCGACATCGAGCTGCAGCGGGTCGAGGGCGTGCACGGGCCGCGCACCCTGGTCGTGGTCCTGGCGGGCTGACCGACGAGGCGTCGCGAGACCCGTCTGCTCCCCGATCTACGGTGGCGCCATGACCTGGCTCGTGACCGGCGGGGCCGGCTACATCGGCTCACACGTGGTGGCGGCGATGACCGCCGCGGGCCAGGAGGCCGTCGTCCTCGACGACCTGTCCACCGGCCTGGCGCACCGGGTGGCCGGCCGGCCCTTCGAGCTGTCCGGGGTGCACGACGAGGCGACGCTCGCGGCACTGCTCGCCCGGCACCAGGTGACCGGCATCGTCCACCTGGCGGCCAAGAAGCAGGTCGCCGAGTCCGTCGCCCGGCCGCTGCACTACTACGAGGAGAACGTCGAGGGCCTGCGCCGACTGCTCTCGGCGGCGACCACCGCCGGCGTGGGGTCGTTCGTCTTCTCCTCCAGCGCCGCGGTCTACGGCGCCCCGGACGTCGACGTCGTCACCGAGGAGACCGACTGCCGGCCGGTGAACCCCTACGGCCGGACGAAGCTGGTCGGTGAGTGGCTGGTCGACGACGTCTCTCGCACCACCGGGCTGCGGGTGGCCAAGCTGCGGTACTTCAACGTGGCCGGCGCCGGCCGGCCCGAGCTGGCCGACACGGTGGTCGCCAACCTGGTCACCCAGGTGTTCGACCGGCTGGAGCACGGCCGGCGGCCGCTGGTCTTCGGCGACGACTACGCCACCCCCGACGGCACCTGCGTCCGCGACTACGTGCACGTCGCCGACATCGCGGCGGCGCACGTGGCCGCGGCGCTGGCGCTGTCGTCCGGGGAGGTGCACGACGTGACCGCCAACATCGGCCGCGGCGAGGGGGTCTCGGTCCGCGAGATGTGCCGCGTCATCGCCGACGTCACCGGCGCGGGGCACGACCCCGAGGTGGTCGGCCGGCGGCCCGGCGACCCGGCCCGGGTGGTCGCGTCGGCGTCCCGGGCGGCGGAGGTGCTGGGCTGGCGCGCGGAGCGGGACGTCGAGGAGATGGTCCGCTCCGCGTGGGCGGGCTGGCGGCAGCTGCACGACACGCCGGCCGACGAGGCCCGCACGGCCTGACCGGGCACCGGCCCGCGCTCAGCGGGTGGGCGGCTCGCCCTCGGCGAGGGCGGCGGCCGCCTGGACGGGGTCGTAGGCGCAGGCGTCGGCGACCGTGTCGGCCGCGCCGGTGGCAGCAGGCGGGGTGGTCGGCGCCGTCGTCGGGGGCGAGGGCACGGACGGCGCCGGTGCCGGGGCCGGCGCGGAGGACGACGTCGTCGGTGCGGCCGGGGGCGGGGGGGCCAGGGCCTGCTGCACCAGCGAGCGGATCAGGTCGTAGTCCGGGTAGGCCGGGCGGATCACCGTGTCGTCGAAGACGACGCTGCGGATCTCGCTGTCCTTGACCTTCATCGCCACGTCCACGACGTCGCCGAGCAGGGCCTGCGGGACGTCGGTGGACACGATGTCCTGGGTGGTCGAGGCGAGCTCCTGGAAGCGGGTCAGCAGGGTGACCGGGTCAGCCGCGGTGACGATGGCGTCGAGCACGCACCGCTGGCGGTCCATCCGCTGGTAGTCGGTGAGCCCGAACCGGCCGCGGGCGAAGGCGAGCGCGGTCGGGCCGTCCATCCGCTGGTCGGGCCCCGGGACGATGTAGTCGTCCGGCAGGGTGCCCAGGGTCGGCTCGCCACCGACCGGCACGTAGTAGTTGACGTTCACCGTGATGCCGCCGAGGGCGTCGACGAGCCGGCTGAACCCGTCCAGGTTGACCAGCACGTAGTAGTCGATGTGCAGGCCGAGGGCCTCGCCGACGCCGAGCTTGAGGAAGTCCGCACCCGGGTCGGCGGTCGGGCCGAGCACCTCCGGGTGCTGCGCCGGCCCGTTGCGGTAGACGGCGTTGAGCAGGCTCTCGCTCTCGCTGCCGCCGTCGAAGCCGTCGGGGTAGACGGCGGCCAGCGGGCTGTCGGCCGGGAAGGGCAGCTGCTGCAGGTTGCGCGGCAGGCTGAACAGCGTCGTGGCCCCGGTGTCGGTCTGCACGTTGGCGACGATGACGGTGTCGGTGCGCACGCCGTCGCGGTCGGAGCCGCCGTCGCCGCCGAGCAGCAGGATGTTGACCTCCTCCTTGTCGCCGAAAGGGTGCGACCCGTCGACGGGGGCGGTCACGGTGGCGCTGTCCTGGTCGGCGAAGACGGTCTGCACCAGGTCGCGCTGCGCGGCGGCGATCTGCACGACCTTGACCGCCGGGGCGACCACCGCGGCGCACAGCGCCAGCACCACGACCAGGCCGAGGGCGTGCTGCCAGCCGCGGGCACCCCGGGGCAGCAGCGCGCGGTACCCGCCGACGACCACGGCCAGCCAGGCCAGCGCCAGCAGCACCACGACGCCGATGCCCACCATCAGCGCGCTGGAGTCGACGGCGAGGCGGATCGCCCGCCCGCGGCCGGCGGTGGCGACCCACACCCCGGCGCCCAGCAGCAGCAGGAAGACGACGAGGACCACGGCGCCCAGCCGGCGTCGGCCGCTGGCCAGGAACGCCGTCCCCGGGAGCAGGGCGCCGAGGACGGTGAGGCCGAGGGCGGAGCCGAACCCGCCGGCCGGGTGCCGGCCGTAGGTGCGCCGCCCGGACGCCGACGAGCCGAGCGGCAGACCGGTGTAGTCCTGGACCGCCGTCGGGTCGATCCACTCGGTGTCGCCGGGTGACCACTCACCGCGGTCGCGCCCGGGCGTGCGCGCGCTGCTCACGCGGCGGGCACGCGGGTCCGGCAACCGGTCATCAGGCCATGATGGCACCGATCGGGCCGCACACCACCGACCCCAGGGGTTCCTGTGGGCAGACGTGTCGGGCGGCACACCGTTGGCTCCACAGTGCCACACGTCGTCACGGAGGGCCACGGGGTGACCCAGGTCACCGGGCGGTGACTGAACCCCGCCGGGTGGGGTACGTACTGCCCTGACCGTCGCGCCGGGGCACCCCCGGCGGGCGGGCGACCCGGGACCGTGCCGGCACGGCCGTCGTCGTTCCGGTTCCCCAGGTCACGACACCGCAGGTACCGAACAGAGGAGCCACCGTGTCCCGGACGCCGCTGGAGGCAGCGCTGCTGACCGAGCTCGAGCCGGTCGTGGCCGAGAACCTCGACCGCCACATGGGCCTGGCCCAGGAGTGGCACCCGCACGACTACGTCCCCTGGTCCGAGGGGCGCGACTTCGCCTTCCTCGGCGGCGAGGACTGGTCGCCGGAGCAGTCGCGGCTGGACGAGACGGCCAAGGCCGCGATGTTCACCAACCTGCTCACCGAGGACAACCTGCCCAGCTACCACCGGGAGATCGCCACCCGCTTCGGCCGGGACGGCGCCTGGGGCACCTGGGTGGGCCGCTGGACGGCGGAGGAGAACCGGCACGGCGTCGCGCTGCGCGACTACCTGGTGGTCACCCGCGGGGTCGACCCCGTCGAGCTCGAGCGCGCCCGGATGGACTACATGACCTCCGGCTACGACTCCGGGGACAAGACCCCGCTGGAGGCCGTCGCCTACGTGTCCTTCCAGGAGCTCGCGACCCGGGTCAGCCACCGCAACACCGGCAAGGCGACCGGCGACCCCATCGCCGACCGGCTGCTCGCCCGGATCGCCAAGGACGAGAACCTCCACATGGTCTTCTACCGCAACATCGTCTCGGCGGCCTTCGAGATCGAGCCCGACGCGACCATGCGCGCGGTCGCCGACGAGGTCATGCGCTTCGAGATGCCCGGCGCCACCATGGCCGGCTTCCGCAAGAACTCGGTGATCATCGCCAAGGCCGGCATCTACGACCTCCGGCTGCACCACGACGAGGTCATCCAGCCCGTGCTGCGGGCCTGGAAGGTCTTCGAGCGCACCGACCTCGGCCCGGAGGGGGAGAAGGCCCGCGAGGAGCTGGCCCAGTTCCTGACCGGCCTGGACGCCCAGGCGACGAAGTTCGTCGAGAGCCGCGACCGGATGCGGGCTCGGCTGCAGGCGCGCTCGGACGAGAAGCTCACCCCGCTCCCCCAGGCCTGAGCCCGCGGCGGGCCGGCGTCCTTGACGCTGGACAACCGCGTTGTCTACTTTGGTGGACAACGCGGTTGTCTTCCTGAGGAGCTCGTCATGACCCCCGTCCACCCCGCCGGCGCGACCCTGCCCGGCGTCACCCACCACGTCGTCGACGTCGACGGGGCTCGGCTGCACGTGGTCACCGCCGGGGACACCGGCACCCCGGTGCTGCTCGTGCACGGCTGGCCGGAGACGTGGTGGGCCTTCCGCGGGCTGGTCCCGCTGCTGGCCGCCACGCACCGGGTCGTCGCTGTCGACCTCCGCGGATTCGGCGACTCCAGCACCGGCGACGGCGCCTACGACGCGGACACCTCGGCCGAGGACCTGCACCACGTCGTGCAGCAGCTCGGCCTCGGCCCGGTGCACCTGCTGTGCCAGGACATCGGCGGCAGCGTGGCCTTCCGCTTCGCCGCCCGGCACCCGGACGACGTCCGCAGCGTCACCGCGGTCGAGACGACCCTGGCCGGCTACGGGCTCGAACGCCTCGCCGACGTCACCGGCGGCGGCTCGTGGCACCTCGGCTTCCTCGGCACGCCCGGCATCCCGTCGATGCTGCTGCCCGGCCACGAGCGGGAGCTCATCCGCGACTGGGCCTACGGCTGGATGACCACGGGGGTGGTCGCGGACGACGACGTCGACGAGGTCGTCCGCACCTACGCCCGCCCGGACGGCTGGCGCGGCACCGAGGGCCTCTACGCCTCCGTCCTCACCGACGCCGGCCGGACCCCGGCCCTGGCCGCCGCGCACCCGCTGACCGTCCCGGTGCTGACCGTCGACTCCTCCGGTGCGCCCGTCACCGAGCAGACCTTCCGCCAGGTGTCCGCCGGCGAGGTCACCGCGGTGCACCTCGACGGCGTCGGGCACCTGGTGGCGCAGGAGGCCCCCGCTCTGCTCGCCGCGGTGCTGCTGGACTTCGTGGACCGGGTCGACGCCGGCTGAGCCCTCCCGGTGGCGCCGGCCGGACGGCGGACCTCACGACCCGGCCCGCGCCGCTGTGCGCGGGAGCTTCCCGGTGCGTAACGCCGAGGGGGCCCGGGCCGTAACGCGCCGGACATAGCGTCCGCCGCCATGAGCCCCTCCGCTGCGTCCTCCGCACCCCGGCAGCTGCTGGTCGTCGGCGGTGGCATGGTGGCCCACCGGCTGGTGGAGGCCCTGGTCGACCGGGGTGGGGTGACCGCCACCGGCTGGCAGGTCACCGTGCTCGCCGAGGAGCCGCGCGCGCCCTACGACCGGGTGGCGCTGACCTCGTACTTCGCCGGTCGCGACCCCGAGGACCTGGCGCTCGGCTCGCCAGACCTGTGGCGGACGCCGGGCGTGCAGCTGTGCCGCGGCGAGTCGGTCACCGCTGTCGACCGGGCGGCCCGCCGGGTCACCACCTCGACCGGGCGGCAGCTCGGCTACGACGCGCTGGTGCTGGCCACCGGCTCGTCGGCGTTCGTCCCGCCGGTGGACGGCCGGGACCTGCCCGGCTGCTTCGTCTACCGGACCATCGACGACGTCGCGGCGCTGCGGCAGTACGTGGCGGACGCCGGCGCCCGCGACGCCCGCCGGCGCACCCCGCGCGGGGTGGCCGGGGCCGTCGTCGGCGGTGGCCTGCTCGGGCTGGAGGCCGCCGGCGCGCTGACCGCGCTGGGCGTCGACACCCACGTCGTCGAGTTCGCGCCGCGCCTGATGCCGCTGCAGGTGGACGAGGGCGGCGGCGAGGCGCTGGCCCGGCTGGTCGGGACGCTGGGCGTGCAGGTGCACGCCGGGACGGCGACCGCGCGGCTCACCGCCGGCCGGGACGGCCGGGTGGCCCGGATGCACGCCGCCGAGGGCTCGGCCGCCGGCCTGGACCACCTGGACGTCGACGTCGTGGTCTTCGCCGCCGGCGTCCGGCCGCGGGACGAGCTGGCCCGGGCCTGCGACCTGCCCGTCGGTCCGCGCGGCGGCGTCGTCGTCGACGCGACCTGCCGCACCGAGGACCCGGCGGTCTGGGCGATCGGCGAGGTCGCCTGCCTCGACGGCCGGGCCTACGGCCTGGTCGCGCCCGGCTACACGATGGCCGAGGTGGTCGCCGACCGGCTGCTGGGCGGCCCGGCGGAGTTCCCCGGTGCGGACCTGTCGACCAAGCTGAAGCTGCTCGGCGTGGACGTCGCCAGCTTCGGCGACGCCTTCGGCACCTCCCCGGGCGCGCTGTCGGTCGTCTACGGCGACCCGGTGGCCGGCGTCTACAAGAAGCTGGTGCTCTCCGACGACGCCCGCACCCTGCTCGGCGGCGTGCTGGTCGGCGACGCGAGCGCCTACGCGGGCCTGCGCCCGCTGGTCGGCCGGGAACTCGGCGGCGACCCGGCCGCCTGGCTGCTGCCCGAGGGCGCCGAGGGCGGCCCCGGCTCCGCCGAGCTGCCCGACGAGGCCGCGGTCTGCTCCTGCAACAACGTCACCGCAGGCGCGGTGCGGGACGCGGTGCGCTGCGGCGGGTGCACCGACCTGGGCGCGGTCAAGGCGTGCACCCGGGCCGGCACCAGCTGCGGGTCGTGCCTGCCGCTGGTGAAGAAGCTGGTCACCGCCGAGCTGGAGTCCGCCGGGGTGACCGTCAGCCGGGCGCTGTGCGAGCACTTCGACCTCAGCCGCGCCCAGCTGTTCGACGTCGTCCGGGTGACCGGGATCGGCAGCTTCAGCGAGCTCGTCGAGCGGTACGGCCGCGGGCGGGGCTGCGACATCTGCAAGCCGGTGGTGGCCTCGGTGCTGGCCAGCATCGACGGCCGGCACGTGCTCGAGGGCGAGCGGGCCACGCTGCAGGACACCAACGACCACGTGATGGCCAACATCCAGAAGGACGGCACCTACTCGGTGGTGCCCCGCATCCCGGGCGGCGAGGTGACCCCGGAGGGGTTGATCGCCATCGGCGAGGTGGCCCGCGACTTCGGGCTCTACACGAAGATCACCGGTGGCCAGCGGATCGACCTGTTCGGCGCCCGGATGGAGCTGCTGCCGGCGATCTGGCAGCGGCTGGTGGACGCCGGCTTCGAGTCCGGGCACGCCTACGGCAAGTCGCTGCGCACGGTGAAGTCCTGCGTCGGGTCCACCTGGTGCCGCTACGGCGTGCAGGACTCGGTGGCCCTCGCCGTCGCCCTCGAGCTGCGGTACCGGGGCCTGCGCTCCCCGCACAAGATCAAGCTGGGCGTCTCCGGCTGCGCCCGCGAGTGCGCCGAGGCCCGGGGCAAGGACGTCGGGGTGATCGCCACCGACAAGGGCTGGAACCTCTACGTCGGCGGCAACGGCGGGTTCACCCCGCGGCACGCCCGGCTGCTGGCCGAGGACCTGGACACCGCGACCCTGGTCCGCACCATCGACCGGTTCCTCGTCTACTACGTGCACACCGCCGACCGGCTGCAGCGCACCGCACCGTGGCTGGAGGAGATCGAGGGCGGGCTGGAGCACGTCCGGGCCGTCGTGCTGGACGACGCGCTGGGCCTGGCCGCCGACCTGGACGCGGCGATGGCCGCGCACGTCGAGGGCTACACCGACGAGTGGCGGGCCACCCTGGAGGACCCGGAGAAGCTGCGCCGCTTCGCCTCGTTCGTCAACGCCCCTGACTCCCCGGACCCGTCGCTGGCCTACGTCGTCGAGCGCGGCCAGCCCCGGCCGGTCACCGCCGGTGAGCGGGCGAGCGGCACCGCGGAGGGCGCCGTCCTGGTCGCCGGCCCCCGGCTGGAGGTGTTCGCGCGATGAGCGCGACCGTCACCGGTGCGTGGACGCCGGTCTGCCGTTACGCCGACCTGCAGCCCGAGCGCGGGGTCGCCGCCCTGGTCGAGGGCCGGCAGGTCGCCCTGTTCCGGCTCTTCGACGGCAGCCTGCACGCGGTCGACCACCGCGACCCGTTCAGCGGTGCCCACGTCCTGGCCCGGGGCATCGTGGGCAGCCGCGGCGACGTCCCGACCGTCGCCTCGCCGATGTACAAGCAGGTGTTCGACCTGCGGTCCGGGGTGTGCCTGGACGCCCCGGACGACGCCGCGGTCCGGCTGCCGGTGCACGCCGTCCGGCTGCGGGACGGCGTCGTCGAGGTGGGCCCGCCCGTCGGCTGACCCCGCCCGCGGCTCCCGGAGCGCACGCCTAGGCTCGGGAACCGTGCGCCTGGCGACCTGGAACGTGAACTCCATCCGCAGCCGAGCCGACCGGGTGGAGGCCTGGCTGCAGCGCAGCGACGTCGACGTCCTGGCGCTGCAGGAGACCAAGTGCAAGGACGAGCAGTTCCCCGAGGAGCGCTTCCGGGCGCTGGGCTACGACGTCGCGCACGTGGGCCACTCGCAGTGGAACGGCGTCGCGCTGCTGTCCCGGGTGGGGCTCAGCGACGTCCAGGTCGGGTTCCCCGGCATGCCGTCCTGGTCGTCGAAGGAGGGCGTCGAGCCCGCGCCCGAGGCCCGCGCGCTGGGGGCGACCTGCGGCGGTGTGCAGGTGTGGAGCCTCTACGTGCCCAACGGCCGCACCCTCACCGACCCGCACCTGCAGTACAAGCTGGCGTGGCTCGAGGCGCTGCGGGTCAGCGCCGGAGGCTGGCTCGGCGCGGACGCCGAGGCCCAGGTCGCGCTGGTCGGCGACTGGAACATCGCGCCCCAGGACGACGACGTCTGGGACATCTCGGTGTTCAGCCACTCCACGCACGTCTCCGAGCCCGAGCGCGCGGCGTTCCGCGGCATCGTCGAGGCCGGCTTCACCGACGTCGTCCGGCCGTACACGCCGGGTCCGGGCGTCTACACCTACTGGGACTACACGCAGCTCCGGTTCCCGCGCCGCGAGGGCATGCGGATCGACTTCCAGCTCTGCTCCCCCGCGCTCACCCGCCGGGTCACCGGCGCCTCGATCGACCGCGAGGAGCGCAAGGGCAAGGGCGCCAGCGACCACGCCCCGGTGGTCGTCGAGCTCGCCGACTGACCGACCGTCCCGGGCGCCGGCAGGTGCAGCCCGGTCTCGAGTGGCCGGCCAGCCGCCGGTGCCGTAGGAATGGTCCCTGGTGGGTTCCAGCAGTGCGGACCCCCGCATCCGTGCGCTCCCGGACCACGAGCGACGAGCACGTCACCCCCCTTCGCTCCCGCCGCCGTCCGCCTCGCCCCCGCGCGCGCCGGTCATGGCTGCGGCCGCGTGTGCCCCGTGGCGTGCTCACCCGACACACACCCCAAGGAGCACCCCGTGGCGAACACTGCCCAGCGCAACAACCGTGACCGTCGGCTCAGCACCGAGACGAAGGCGTCGACGAAGACCACCGAGCTCTACGTCTACGTCGCCGCGGTGCTCGCCGTGGTGATCACCGCCTTCGTCGTCGGCAACGACGAGGGTGGCGGCGGCGACCCCTTCGGCGCCTCCGAGGCCATCCGCTACATCACCTACCTGACCATCGGCTACATGCTGGCTCGTGGGCTGGCCAAGTCGGGCAGCCGCGACTTCTACGACGAGCACGGGAACTGACCTCTCCCCCCATGTCCCGGAACCAGCGCCGGAAGAAGCGCAACAAACCGAGCGGCAGCCAGCAGGCGAACCGCAGCGCGAGCCGGGCCGACACCCGGGCCCCGGCGCCGGCGGCGGTGCTCCACCGCTCGAGCACCGAGACGAAGTCCGCGTCCCGGACGACCGAGTTCATCGCCTACGCGGCCGCCGTGCTCGCCGTGGTCATCACCGCGCTCGCCGTCGACGCCGACGGCCGCGGGGGTGCCGACCCCTTCGGGGCCGAGACCGCACTCCGCTACCTCGCGCTCCTGACCATCGGCTACGTGGTCGCCCGCGGCCTGGCGAAGTCCGGGAGCCACGAGGGGGACGTCCAGGGCCACGTGGAGGGCCACGTCGAGGGCCACGTCGACAGCCACGTCGACGGCCAGGACGACGGCCAGGACGAGCACGTCGAGCACGACGCCGACGACACCGCGCGCACCCGCGTGGCACACGACCGGGGCGACGACCACCAACACGAGGACCACGCGCAGCGGGACCAGCACGACGGCGAGCACGACGGCGAGGCAGCCACCGTGCCGCCCGAGCGGGATCAGCGCCCGGCGGACGAGGGCGTCGACGGGCGGCCGTGACCCCGTCGCGTTGGGCGCCGCCGTTGTGCGCTCATGGCGGTCTCCCGCGCCCTGAGACCGCCATCAGTGCACAACGGCGGGGCTGCGCAGGAAGGACGGCGGGCGGGACGTCGTTGCACCTGGCGATGACCACCGCGCTCGCCGCCGCCGTCCTCTCCCCCGCCGCCGCTCCCGCTCCCACCCGCCTCTGGACGCCGTCACGCGTGCTCGTCACCCGGTCGGCCGCCGAGCGCCCGCACGGGCAGCGCGTCCTGGCCCGGCTCGAGGCCGCCGGGGTGGACGCCATCGAGCTGCTGCCCGGCGACCGGCTGCCCAACCTCCGCGGTGACGGCGACCGGGCGGCGTTCATGGCGGCCAAGCAGACCCTCGCCGTGGTCGTCCCGCCGCCGTCCAAGCGCCGGCTGCAGCCGATCCCGCCGTCCGCGGACTGGCGCTTCGACCTGGCCGAGGGCTGCCCGGCGCACTGCCAGTACTGCTACCTCGCCGGGTCGCTGTCCGGACCCCCGATCACCCGGGTCTTCGCCGACCTCGACGAGGTGCTCGGCGACCTCGAGGCGTACGTCGGCCTCGGCGCCGTCACCTCCGGCACGGCCGCCCGCGGCGACGAGGGGACGACGTTCGAGGCGTCCTGCTACACCGACCCGCTGGCGCTGGAGCACCTCACCGGTGGGCTGGCGACCGCCGTCGAGTACTTCGGCACCCACGCCTGGCCCGGCCCGGTGCAGCTGCGCGCGACCACCAAGTTCGACGACGTCGCCGGACTGCTGGGCCTCCCCCACGGCGGCCGCACCCGGCTGCGCTTCTCGGTGAACGCCGACCAGGTGGCCCGCCGCTTCGAGGGCGCCACCTCCCCGGTCGCCGGCCGGATCGCCGCGCTGGCCGCGGTCGCCGCCGCCGGCTACCCCGTCGGGCTGACCATCGCGCCGATCATGCCGGTCGAGGGCTGGCAGGAGCAGTACGGCCGGCTGCTGGACGACGTGGCCGCCGCCCTGCCCGCCGGCACCGACCTCACCGTGGAGTGCATCACCCACCGGTTCACGCCGGGCAGCAAGGAGACGCTGACCGACTGGTACCCGCGCACGAAGCTGGACATGGACGAGGCCACCCGCACCACCAAGCGCGGCAAGTTCGGCTCGGTCAAGCACGTCTACTCCAAGGAGACGATGGCCGAGCTGCGCGGCTGGTTCACCTCAGCGCTCGCCGAGCAGCTGCCCACCGCCCGCGTCCTGTACTGGACCTGATCGCGCCGCTCGTCGGCCCCGCTGCAGGGGCCCGCGGCGAGCTCGCGAGTCGCGGGGGGCAGCGGGGCCCTTGGTCTAGCGGGGGCGGTGTTGGACGAGGCCGACCGGGACCGGGCCGGGCCAGACGGCCTCCAGCGACTCGGCGGTCTCCTCGCGCAGCTCGCCGGCCGCGCCGACGGTCAGCACCCGCGCCGGGGTGTCTTCGCGGGTGGTCTCCCGGACGTCGGCGACCACGACGGTGATGTTGTCGGTCGGCGGCCCGGCCAGCGCGGCGTCCCGCAGCGCCGCTGCGGCCTGCGCCGGCGGCCCGGAGGCCAGCAGGTCGCGGATGACCGAGGCCGGGACGACGTCGGACAGCCCGTCTGAGCAGACCATCAGCCGGTCACCGGTGCGCACGTCGAGCCGGATGACGTCCAGCGCCGCGACGTCGTCGTCGGCGCCGTGCAGCGCGGCGTAGACGGCCGATCGCTGCGGGTGCACCCGGGCCTCGGCCGGGGTGAGCGAGCCGGCGTCGATCAGCGCCTGCACCAGGGTGTGGTCGGTGCTCACCTGGGTCAGCTCCTCACCGGCCAGGTGGTAGGCCCGGGAGTCGCCGATGTGCAGCAGCGCGATCCCCTCGGCGTCCACGTGGAACGCCGACAGCGTGGTGGCCATCGTGCGCAGCCGGGGCCGCTCGGTGTAGGCCGCGCGGATCCGCTCGTTGGAGCTGGCCACCACCCGGACCGGGTCGTCGGCGCCCTCGCCGAGGCTGCCGGTCGCCAGGGGGGCCAGCCAGTTGACCACCAGCGAGGAGGCCACCGCGCCGCCGACGTTGCCGCCGACGCCGTCGGCGATCGCGATCAGCAGGGGTCCGGCGACCGCGGAGTCCTGGTTGTCCGGCCTCGGTCCGCGGGTGGAGACGGCAGCACTGTCCAGCACCAGCACCGCTCCCACCCCCTGGTCCACCACCCGGACTCGCACGCATCGATCCAGGGGACGGTAGATGACGCGGTCCGGGGACGCGTGGGAACGGTCCCCGACGTGCCGTACGCCACACCACCCGTCGCGCTCTCACCACCCGCCCGGGCGCCAGCGGAAGCAGACGCTGACGCGGTGCAGGGGCACGGTCTCCGCGCCGCGCCGGTGCGCCTCGGCGGTCACGACCGCGGCGCTGGCGTCCAGCAGCTCGTCCCGCTCGCGTTCGGGCAGGACGGCGATGCGGGAGTCGGTGGCGAGCATCGCCCGGACGTCGTCCGGGGCGAGCTCCCAGGTCCAGTGGACGCTGGTCCGCTGCACCTCGCCGGCCGGCAGGCCCTCCACCTCGGGCGGGCCGCTCGTGGGGACGAGGGCCCGCGAGCGCACGTCCCGTTCCGGGTCGAGCTCGGCGAGGTCGCGCTCCCACGGCTCCCGGTCGTCCGGGAGGTTCCACACCACGCCCAGCCACCCTCCCGGCCGGAGCACCCGCCGCACCTCGGCCACGGCGGCCTCGTGCGGGAACCAGTGCCACGCCTGGCCGACCACGACCGCGTCGACGCTGCGGTCGGGGAGCGGCAGCGCGTCCGCGCCGGCCCGGTGCACCACCACCGACGGGTGCGCCCGGGTCAGGACGGCGAGCATGGCGGGGTCCGGCTCGACCACGGTCACCCGCAGGTCGCGCGCGAGCAGGGAGGCCGTCAGCTTGCCGGTGCCCGCGCCCAGGTCGAGGACGTCCCGGGCACCGGGCGGCAGCAGCCAGTCGACCGCCTCGTCGGGGTAGCCGGGGCGCCACCGGTCGTACTCCTCGGCGAAGCTGCCGAAGACGGTGGCCTGCCGGACGTGCTCGTCGCTCACCCCCTGCAGCCTGCCACCGGAGCGGCCGGATGCGAACACGTACCGTGCTCTGTCGTGCTCGTGCTGTTGCCCCCCTCGGAGACCAAGCACCCCGGCGGCGACGGCGCCCCGCTCGACCTCGCCGCGCTGGGCGCGCCCGAGCTCACCCCGCTGCGCGAGCAGCTGGTCGAGGCCGTGGTGGCGCTGTCCGCCGACGTCCCCGCCGCCCGGGCCGCCCTCGGGCTGTCGCCGAAGCAGGACGACGAGATCGCCCGCAACGCGACCCTGCGCACCAGCGCGACCATGCCGGCGATCGAGCGGTACACCGGCGTCCTCTACGACGCGCTGGACGTGCGGTCGCTGACCCGGGCGCAGCGGCACCGCGCGGACCGGCGGCTCGCGGTGGGCTCGGCGCTGTTCGGCGTGCTGCGCGCGGGCGACGCCGTCCCGGCCTACCGGCTCTCCGCGGGCAGCTCGCTGCCCGGCCTGCCGACGCTGCGCTCGCTGTGGAAGCCGGTGCTCACCGACGTGCTGGCCGGCACCGACGACCTGGTGGTGGACCTGCGGTCCGGCGCCTACGCCGAGCTCGCCCCGGTGCCCGGCGCGGTCACCGTGCAGGTGCTCAGCGAGCGCCCGGACGGCAGCCGCGCGGTGGTGAGCCACTTCAACAAGGCGCACAAGGGACGGGTGGCCCGGCTGCTGGCCACCACCACCGGCGAGCCGGACTCGGTCGTGCGGCTGCGGGCGGTGCTCCGGCGGGCGGGGTTGCACGTGGAACATGCCGGCGGCACGGAGCTGACCCTCGTCGTCCCCGCCGGGCCGATACCTCAGCGCTGACGGAAGGACCCCCCTGCCCCCCGGCCCTCGCACGCTCGCGCCGGGCCCCTACAGGGGGGCCGTTACGGTCGTTCACATGGACGACGACCTGTGCACCCGCCCGGCGACCGAGCTGGCCGCGCTCGTGCGCGACCGCCAGGTGTCCGCGCGGGAGCTGATGGACGCCCACCTCGACCGGATCGAGCGGCTGAACCCATCGCTCAACGCGATCGTCACGCTGGACGCCGAGGGTGCCCGGGCCGCCGCCGACGCGGCCGACGCCCGCCTCGCGGCCGGGGAGCCGGTCGGCCCGCTGCACGGCCTGCCGGTCGCGCACAAGGACACCCACGCCACCGGCGGCATGCGGACGACGTGGGGCTCACCGCTGCACGCCGACACCGTGCCGGCGCAGGACGAGCTGGTGGTCGCCCGGCTCAAGGCGGCCGGGGCGATCCGGGTGGGCAAGACCAACGTGCCGGAGTTCGCCGCCGGGTCGCACACCTTCAACACGCTGTTCGGCGCCACCCACAACCCCTACCGGCACGGGCTGTCCGCGGGCGGGTCCTCCGGTGGCGCGGCCGCCGCGCTGGCGGCCGGGCTGGTGCCGATCGCCGAGGGCAGCGACATGGGCGGCTCGCTGCGCAACCCGGCCGCGTTCTGCAACGTGGTGGGCCTGCGGCCGACGCCCGGGCGGGTGCCCACCCACCCCGCCTCGATCGGCTGGTCGCAGCTGTCCGTGCAGGGCCCGATGGGGCGCACCGTGGCCGACGTCGCGCTGGGGCTGTCCGCGCTCGCCGGTCCCGACCCGCGGGTGCCGATCTCGCTGAGCGACCCCGGGGCCTCCTTCGCCGCCCCGCTGCCCACCGAGCTGACCGGGCTGCGGGTGGCCTGGGCTCCGGACCTCGGCGGCCAGGTGCCGGTCGACCCGGCGATCACCGCGGTGCTGGAGGCCTCGCTGGGCGTGTTCACCGACCTCGGCGCCACCGTCGAGCAGGACTGCCCGGACCTGACCGGCGCCGACGAGGCCTTCGGGGTGCTGCGCGCGTGGTTGTTCGAGGCGAGCTTCGGCGACCTGGTGCGCCGCCACCCGGACCAGGTCAAGGAGACGATCCGCTGGAACGCCGCCCGCGGCGCCGAGCTCACCGGCGCCGACGTGGGCCGGGCCGAGGTCGCGCACACGGCGCTGTTCGAGCGGGTGGTCGAGTTCTTCGAGCGCTTCGACGTGCTGCTCGCGCCCACCACGCAGGTGCTGCCGTTCCCGGTGGAGGTCGAGTACCCCACGGCGGTCGCCGACGTGCAGTTCGACGACTACCTGGGCTGGATGCGCTCCTGCACGCTGGTCTCGGCGACCGGGTGCCCGGCGCTGTCGGTGCCCGGCGGGTTCACCCCCGACGGCCTGCCGGTGGGGCTGCAGGTCGTCGCCGCCCCGCGCGCCGACCGCCGGGTGCTCGAGGTCGGGCACGCCTTCGAGCAGGCCACCGGCTTCGGCCGGCGCCGGCCCGACCTGAGCGGTCAGTCGGCCTTCGGCCCGGCGACGCGGTAGGCGCCGTCGCTGCCGGGCGTGGCGGCGGGCAGGTGCGCCCTCGCCTGCTCGCGCTTCTCCTGGCGGCGGGCGAGGACGACGCTGCCGACCAGGAAAAGCCCGGACAGGACCAGGATCACGGCGGTGAAGGCGTTGAGGAACGGCAGGTCGATGCCGGCCAGCGTCAGCACGCCCACCGCGATGAGCGCGAGCGCGGCCAGCGCGGCCCCGGCAGCGCGCAGCGGGCTCTTGCCGATCTCCTCGATCCCCTGCTGCGCCTTGTCCTGGGCGTAGTCCAGCGGCTTCTTCGCCCACTCGAACCGGGTGGCCAGCACGGCCAGCCCGGCGAAGATGACGATGAAGCCGGGCCCGGGCAGCACGAGCAGCCCGATCCCGGCCAGGGTCAGCAGGCCGCCGAGGACGGCGATCACGACGGTCTTCACGGCTCGGTTGTGCCCCACCGGACGGCCGTTCATGCGAGACCGACCGGTCCGGTCCGGACGCGTGCCCGCCGCCGGCCGGGAGTCAGCCCTCCGGCGCCCGGCGGCGGAGCCGCGACGTGGCGATCTCCGTGCGGTTCGCGAGACCCAGCTTGGCCAGCACGCTCCGGACGTGGCTCTCCACCGTGCGCTCGGAGAGGACCAGCCGGTCGGCGATCTGCCGGTTGGTCAGCGCCGCGGCCACCAGGTCGGCGACCTCCGCCTCCCGGCCGGTCAGCGGGTCCCGCGCCCGGGCGTCGGCCCGCAGCCGGGCGAGCAGGGCGCCGGCGGCCGCCGCCGGACCCGGCATGCCGAGCCGGTCCCCCTCCTCCAGCGCCTGCCGGGCCGCGGTGGCGGCCACCCCGAGGTCCCGGTCCGTGCCGACCCGGTCCGTGCCGACCCGGTCCGTGCTGACCCGGTCCGTGCCGCTGCCGGCCAGCGCGGCGGCCAGCCCGAGGCGGCACTGCACGACCGCCGGGCGGGCGCCGGCCGCGGCGGCGACCTCGACCCCGCGCCGGAACCACCGCACGGCGTCGTCCCGCCGGCCCAGGACGGCGGCGAGCCGGCCCAGGTAGAGGTCGCAGGGCTCGGAGCAGTAGATGCCGGCGCCGCCGGAGACGAACGGCCGCTCGGCGAGGTGGCCGAGCAGGAAGGCCGCGGTCTCCCGGTCCCCGAACGCCTCCACCAGCGGCACCAGGTCGATCGGCACCCCGTGCACCATGCTCGCGAAGCCCGGCTCGGCCACCTGGCCCCGCAGCTCCGCGTACCGGGCGGCGGCTGCCTCCCGCTGACCGAGCAGCAGCGGGTGCAGCGCCCGGGACACCTGGACGATCGGGCTGGGCGGGGCACCGGCGAGGGTGCGGCCCATGTCGTCGTCCCAGCGCGCGGTGTCCCCGGTGACGAGGGCCAGCTGCAGCAGGAAGGCGTGCGACATGCCGAGGGCGGACCGGTCCTCCACGAGGTCGCCGCGGGCCAGCTCGGAGGCCCGGTCGTTGAGCTCCAGCGCGGCGTCGAACCGGCCCCGCAGCGCCTCGACCGAGGCGCGCAGCCGGAGGTCGTGCCAGCGCACCAGCGGCAGCCGGGTCGCCTCGGCCAGCGCCGCCACCTGCGCCAGCTCGCCGTCGACGGCGGCCATGGTGCCCAGCTGGAGCGCGACGTCGATCCGCCACTTGTGGCCCCACAGGGTCACCAGCGGCTGCCCGGTGGCCTGCCCGAGGGCCACCGCGGTCCGCCCGAGCCGCAGGCGCTCGGCCGGGTCCAGGTCGTCCGGCGCGCACTTCATCCGGGCCCGGACGGCGTCCACCGTCGCCGTCGGGTCCCCGCAGCGCTCCGCGAGCCCGAGCGCCTCGGCCGACAGCTCGTCGGCGCGGTGCACCGCACCGTCCTCGGCGAGCGCGGCGGCCAGCTGGGCGAGCAGCCGGGCCCGGACGGCGTCGGTGCCCGGCCCGGTGACGACGGCCAGCGCCCGCTCCGACAGCCGCGCGACCACCGCGGGGATGCCCGGTGACGCGACGTCGTGCACGGTCAGCGCGGCCGCCGCGACCAGGTCGGCCCGGCCGCACCCGGCCGCGAGGTCGGTGGCCTCCTCCGCGTGCCGCAGCGCCTGGGCGAACCGGCCGGCCCGGAACTCCGCCGCGGCCAGCTCCACCAGCAGCTCCGCGGTCTCCCCGGCCCCGGCGCCGGCGCGGGCCAGCGCCTCCTGGGCCAGGCGCAGGAAGCGGGTCGCCTCGTCGAAGGCGATCGACCGGGTGGCGGCCGCGGACGCCCGGCGGGCCCAGCGCGCGGCCCGGCGCAGGCTCCCCGGGTCGGTGGCGCCGCGCAGCCAGTGCCCGGCGACGGGCCCGGCCGTCAGCAGGTCGGTGGCCCCGGCGTCCTCCAGCGCCCGGGCGGTCCGCCGGTGCAGCTCCTCCCGCAGCCCGGGCGCCAGGTCGGCGTAGACGCCGTCCCGCACCACCGCGTGCACGAACCGGCGGCGACCGGGGGTGCCCGGCACGGTGGTCAGCACCCCGGCGCGGCCGGCGGCGTCCAGCTGCCCGGTGACCACCGGCACCGGCGTCCCGGTGACGGCGGCGAGCACGCCGGCGTCCACCTCCTCGCCGACCACCGCCGCCACGGCGACCAGCTCCCGCACCTCTGCCGGCAGCCCGGCCAGCGTCGTCCGCACCAGGTGCCGCAGCTCGCCGTCGCCGTCCGCGGCCGGCGGCCGCCCCGGCCGGAGCGCCTGGCGGGCGAGGGCGCGGAGGTAGAGCGGGTTCCCGCCGGACCGGCGGTGCGCCACCTGCACCGCCGGGCCGGACGCCGCCGGGACCCCGACCGCGGCGAGGTACTCCCCCACCTGCGGCTCGGACAGCGGACCGAGCACCAGCGAGCGCGCCGGCGCGCCGGCCAGCGGGCCGGGCGCCGGGCTGCCGCGGGAGGTGCCGACCACCAGCACCCGCGACCGCGGCACCTCCCCGGCGAGGTGCCGGAGCAGCCGCAGCGACGTGCCGTCGGCCCAGTGCAGGTCCTCCAGCACGACCACCAGCCCCTCCGGGTCCGCCTCGGTCAGCAGGGCGTCGGTGACGGCCGTGACGAACCGGAACCGCGCTGCCTCCTGGTCGGTGCCGGCCCCGGCCCCGGCGTCGGCCGCGACGTCGGCGCCCGGGAGGTCCTGCAGCACCCGCCGCCACACCCACAGCGGCGGGGCACCGGGGTCGTCGACCGCGCGGCCCCACCGGACCGGCACCGCGTCCGGCACGCCGGCGACGGCCTCCTCGACCAGCCGGGTCTTGCCGATGCCGGCGGGGCCGGCCACGAGCAGCACGGCACCGCTGCCGGCGCGGGCGTCCGCGACCGCCTCCCGCAGGTCGGCCAGCTCCGCGGCACGGCCGACGAAGGGGCCCCGGTGCGCCATCCCGGGAGTGTCCCGCCCTCCCTGGCGGTTGGGTAGCCGCTCGAGTCCCCCGGATCCCGGAGTCCTCCGTGCCGGCTCCAGTGGCCGGGTCCAGTGGTGCCACTGAGGCGTCGGGGCGCCGGGCACCGGAGGGTCGTCGGTGCCCGGCGGACCGGCCGCCGGGGCACCGAGCCCGAGGAGTCCCGATGTACGCCACCGTCCACCAGTTCCGCCGCTCGGTCGCGGCCGAGTCCCCCGGCTGGGGCGCCGCCCTGGCCCGCGACCTGCACGGCAGCGCCCCGGCGGGCAGCTGCACCCTGGCCCAGCTCGCCGGCCTCGAGGGCAGCGTCGTCGCCTGGTGGCCGACCGCGGAGGCGGCCGCCGGGGCCGCTGCCCGGCGGACCCCGACCGGGCCGACCTGGCTGGACGCCGCGGCCTACGAGGTCGTCGACGACCACGCCGGCAGCGCCGCGGACCGGCCGCCGCGGGTCGCCCAGCTCACCTGCTTCGACGGGCCGCGCAGCGCGGCGGAGGTCGCCGCCGCCGACCACGCCGGCCGGGACCGGCTCTGGCCGGCCGTCCGGGACGTACCGGGCCTGGTGTCGGTGTCGGTCCTCCGCGAGGCCGACGGCGGCACGATCGTCCTGGCGCTGGCCACCGACGTGGCGACCCACGAGGCCGTGCAGCGCGCCGTGTTCGGCACCGAGCTGCTGCCCGACGAGGACCCGGCCCTGCTGCGGGACCCCGACCGGGTGCAGCTCGCCACCGTCGTCGACGTCCGCCTGCCCGTGCCGGCCGCCGGGGCGTCGTCGTGACCGCGACCACCGCCCCGGTCCGGCTGGCGCCCGGGCGGTGGACGACGGACCCCGGGCGCACCGAGGCCTCCTTCCGCGTCGGCAACCTCGGGCGGACCGTCCGCGGGACCGTCCAGGTCACCTCCGGCGAGCTGGACGTCGACGACGCCGGCCGGCCGGTCGCCGTCCGGGCCGTCCTCGACCTGGGCACCGTCGCCACCGGGCACCCCCGGCGGGACGCCGACCTGCGCCGGCCGGGGCTGCTGGACGCCGAGGGGCACCCGGCGATGACCTTCGAGTGCGGCGCCGTCCGGGTCGTCCCCGGGGGCTGGTGCGCCGACGGCCGGCTCGGCCTGCGCGGGACGACGTGCCCGCTGCCCGTCACCGGCGGGGTGCAGGACGACAGCACCGCCGACCGCGTGCACGTCGTCGGCACGGCGACGCTGGACCGGACGGCGGCCGGCATCCGCGCACCGCGGCTGCTCATCGGCCGGACGGTGACCGTCACCGTCGACGCCTGGCTCACGCCTCCCGGGCGGGTCAGCGGCGGGAGCGCAACCCCCGCAGCGTCCTGACCGCGACCAGCAGCTCGGCCAGCTCGTGCCGGTCGCCCCCGGCCAGCTCGGCCAGCTGCGCCGCCGACCGCTGCTGGGTGACGTCCCAGGCCTCCACCCAGCGGGCCACCAGCGCGGCGGCGGTGTCCGCGTCGGAGGACCGCAGGCCCAGCACGTCGGCGGTCAGCACCGCCTGCTCGGTGGCCAGGTCGTCGCGGAGCGTGGCCCGGGCCATCGACGGCCAGCGCCGGTCCCGCGGCAGGCCGATGACCAGCTCGCGCAGCGGCACCAGCCCGAGCCGCTCGGCCAGGCACTGCGAGACCTGGCCGGCCAGCGCGATCGGGGCGCCGGTGCCCTCGGTGACCACCGCGAGGTCCAGCGCGGTGGGCAGCAGCGGCGCGGCCGCCACCTCGGCGGCCAGCTCCGGGGGCACCCCGGCCGCCCGCAGCTCCGCTGACCGCTCGGCGTACGCCTCGGCGTCGGCACCGAGCAGCCAGCCGGGCAGGCCGGCGCGGACCGTGGACACCGCGGCGGCGAACCGGCCCGTCACGTCGCCCAGCGTCGCCGCCGGCTCCGCGGTCAGCTCGGGCACCCGCAGCAGCCAGCGGGTGCCCCGCTCGGCCAGCCGGGTGCCCTCGGTGCGCAGGTGCACCTGGACGGTCGCCGGCACCCGGTTGTCCAGGTCGCGGGCGGCGTCCCAGAGCCGGTCGACGTCGAAGACCGCCCGGGCCACCGCGTGCGCCCGGACCACCGCGGCCAACGGCGCGCCGGTCTCCTCGGCCAGCCGGAACAGCCCGGTCACCCCGGCCACGTTCACCGCCCGGTTGGTCAGCGCGGTGGCGACGATCTCCCGGCGCAGCGGGTGGCTGGCCAGCGCGGTCGGGAAGCGGCTGCGGAGCGCTGCCGGGAAGTAGTCCGCCAGCAACGTCTCCAGCGCCGGGTCGTCGGGCAGCCCGGAGTGCAGGACGGCGTCGCTGACCTCGATCTTGGCGTAGGCCAGCAGCACGCTGAGCTCGGGGTTGGTCAGCCCCAGGCCGTCCCTTCGCCGCTCGCCGATCGCCCGGTCGTCGGGCAGCGCCTCCACCGCCCGGTCCAGCCGGCCGGACCGCTCCAGCGCGCGCAGGTGGCGCTGGTGGGCGTCCAGCAGGCCGCGGGCGGCCGCCTGCTCGGCGGCCAGCGTGGCGTTCTGCGCGTAGTTGTCGGCCAGGACGTCGGCGGCGACCTCCTCGCCCATCTCGACCAGCAGCCGGGCCCGGCCCGCGGCGTCCAGCCGGCCGTCGTCGACCACCCGGTTCAGGGCGATCTTGATGTTCACCTCGTGGTCGGAGGTGTCCACGCCGGCGGAGTTGTCGATGGCGTCGGTGTTCACCCGCCCGCCGGCCAGCGCGTACTCGACCCGGCCGCGCTGCGTGAGCCCGAGGTTGCCGCCCTCCCCCACCACCCGCACCCGCAGCTGCCCGCCGTCCACCCGCACCGCGTCGTTGGCCTTGTCCCCGACGTCCAGCGCGCTCTCCGTCGCGGCCTTCACGTACGTGCCGATCCCGCCGTTGAACAGCAGGTCGACCGGCGCCAGCAGGACCGCGCGGACCAGCTCGGCCGGGCTGAGCGCGGTCACGTCGCCGGCCAGGCCGAGCGCGAGCCGCATCGGCTCGGACACCGGCACCGACTTCGCCGTCCGCGGCCAGACCCCTCCCCCGGCGCTGATCAGCGTGCTGTCGTAGTCGGCCCACGAGGAGCGGGGCAGCTCGAACAGCCGGCGCCGCTCGGCGTAGGAGGTCGCGGCGTCCGGGGTCGGGTCGACGAACACGTGCCGGTGGTCGAAGGCGGCCACCAGCTGCAGGTGCTCCGACAGCAGCATCCCGTTGCCGAAGACGTCGCCGGACATGTCGCCGATGCCGACGACGGTGACCTCCTGGCTCTGCACGTCCACCGCGAGCTCGCGGAAGTGCCGGGTCACCGACTCCCAGGCGCCGCGGGCGGTGATGCCCATCGCCTTGTGGTCGTAGCCGACCGAGCCGCCGGAGGCGAAGGCGTCGCCCAGCCAGAAGCCGCGCTCGATCGCCACCGAGTTGGCCAGGTCGGAGAAGGTCGCCGTCCCCTTGTCCGCGGCCACGACCAGGTAGGTGTCGTCGCCGTCGTGGCGCACCACCCGCTCCGGGGGCACGACGCCGCCGTCGACCATGTTGTCGGTGAGCGCCAGCAGCGCCCCGATGAACAGCGTGTAGCAGGCCTTGCCCTCGGCCAGCACGTCGTCGCGGGAGGCGCCCTCCGCCGGCCCCCGCAGCACCACGAAGCCGCCCTTGGCCCCGGTCGGCACGATCACGGTGTTCTTCACAGTCTGCGCCTTGACCAGGCCCAGCACCTCGGTGCGCAGGTCCTCGCGACGGTCGCTCCAGCGCAGCCCGCCACGGGCCACCGCGCCGAAGCGCAGGTGCACGCCCATCACCCGCGGAGAGCTGACCCACACCTCCCGCGCCGGCCGCGGCTCGGGCAGGTCCGGGACGGCGTGCGGGTCGAGCTTGAGCGCCAGCGGGGCGCCGCCGGTGAACACCCCGGCGGTGTAGGCCGTCGTCCGGAGGGTCGCCCGGACCGCGGCGAGCAGCGAGGTGAGCACCCGGTCGGCGTCCAGCGACTCCACCGACCCGATCGCCTCGACCAGGGAGTCGACCAGTGCGGCGGTGCGGGCCTCCCGGCCGGCCGAGCGGTCGGGGTGGAAGCGGGTCTCGAACAGGGCGACCAGCCGGGCGACGATCCCGGGGTGCGCGGCCAGCGTCTCCTGCACGTAGCCCTGGCCGAAGGGCAGCCCGCCCTGGCGCAGCCACTGCACGTAGGCCCGCAGCACCGCCACCTGCCGCCAGGTCAGCCCGGCCAGCAGCACCAGCGAGTTGAGCGCGTCGTCCTCGGCGCGGCCGGACCACACGGCGCTGATCGCGTCGGTGAACCGCTCCGGGAGCGTGCCGGCGAAGGGCACCTCGCCGGTGGGCGACGCCAGCCCGAAGTCGTAGACCCAGGCCATCGGCGCGCCGATCCGGTCGACCTCGTAGGGGCGTTCGTCCAGGACGTCGACGCCCATGTGCTGGAGCACCGGCAGCACGTCGGACAGCAGCAGCCGCTCCCCCACCCGGTAGACGGTCAGCCGCCGCTCGCCCTCGGGGCCGGACGCGGGCGCCCACAGCCGCAGGTCCGTCCCCCCGGCGGTCAGCCGGTCCAGCCGGGCCAGGTCCTCCACGGCCACCGCGGCCGGGAAGTCCTCCTGGTAGGCGGCTGGGAACGCGTCGGCGACCCGGGCCAGCATCCGGGCGGCGTCGTCGCCGTGCCGGTAGGCGAGGGCGTCGGCGAGGTCGTCGGTCCAGCTGCGGGCGGCCGCGGCCAGCGCCGCCTCCAGCGCGGGGACGTCGACCTCGGGCAGCGTCGCCCCACCGCGGCGGCTGACGGGCACCCGGACGACGAAGTGCAGCCGGGTCAGCACCGACTCGCTCGACCGGACGGTGAACTCGACGTGGGTGCCGCCGAGGGACTCCAGCAGCAGCCGCTGCATCGTCAGCCGCACCTGGGTCGTGTACCGGTCGCGGGGGAGGTACACCAGCGCGGAGAAGAACCGGCCGAACGGGTCGCGGCGCAGGAACAGCCGGGTCTGCCGGCGTTCCCTCAGGTGCAGCACGGCCAGCGCGACCGGCAGCAGCTCGTCGACGCCGATCTGCAGCAGCTCGTCGCGCGGGTAGGTCTCCAGGACGTCGAGCAGCTCCTTGCCGGAGTGGCTGTCGGCCGGGACGCCGGAGCGCTCGAGCACCGCCTCGGCGGTCCGCCGGACGAGCGGCACGTCCCGGACGCTGCTGGTGTAGGCCTCGTTGGGGAAGAGCCCGACGAGCAGGTGCTGCCGGCCGCGGCTGCCGGGGACGTCGCTGGGCAGGTCGACGACGACCAGGTCCAGCCAGGCCGGGCGCTGCACGGTGGAGCGGGCGTCGCCCTTGGTGACCAGCACCCGCCGGCTGCCGACCGCTCCGGGGGCGGCGAGCGCGGCCGGGGCGACGGAGGTGGTGCGCCGGGGCCCGCCGCGCAGGACGCCGAGCTCGGAGGCCTCGACGACCGTGGGGTCGGTGGTGTCCCCGACCAGCTCGACGGTGCGGGCGCCGAGGAAGAGGAAGTTGCCGTCGGCCAGCCAGCGCAGCAGCGCCGCCGCCTCCGCGGGGTCGTCGGCCGGGTGCCCGCCGTCCGCGGCGGCCGGCTCGCGGTCCAGGGTGTCGGCGACCTCCCGCGCGCGGGCGGCCAGCGCGCCGGCGTCGTCGTGGGCGCGGCGCACGTCGGCCAGCACGGTGGCCAGCCCGGTGACCAGGTCCCCGGCCGCCTCCTCGTCCACGGAGCCGGCGAGCACCACGGCCATCCAGGACTCGGCCAGGGCGTCGGCCCCGCAGGAGGCGGCGTCCGCGCTGTCGCAGAAGGCGGTCAGCCGGCCCCCGGCGTCCCGGCGGACGACCACGATCGGGTGGACGACGTGCTGGGCGACGATGCCCTGGCGGACCACCTCCGCGGTCACCGAGTCGACCAGGAACGGCATGTCGTCCACGACCACCCGCAGCACCGCCCGGCCGCCGTCGGCGCGGTGCACGTCGACCACCGGCGTGCCCGGGGCGCGGCTGGCGGCCAGCCGGAGGTGGTCCAGGGCGAGGGCGGCGAGCTCGGCCGGCTGGTGGCCGACCACCTCCGCCGCCGGTTCCCCCGAGAAGAAGCGGTGCATCAGCGCGGCGCCGTCCTCGGGGCCGAGGCCCGCGGGCAGCGCGTCGGTGCCGGTCAGGAGGTCGGCAGCCGCGGCCGCGGCGTCGTCCAGCAGCCGGCGCTTCTCGTCCTGCGCGGCCTCCAGCGAGGCCATGTCGACCGGGACGTCAGGCGTGCGATCGAGCATGCGGTCCGAGAGGTGTCCGGTGCCGACCATGTCCAGCGACGCTAGTCACCCCGGTGCCCCGCTGCACGGTCATCCGCGTGCCGTCCCGGCACGTCGGGTCAGGCGCGCACCTTGAGCGGCAGCAGCAGCTCGGCGATCCAGCTGAAGACGGCGATCAGCAGGCCGCCGAGCACCGCGGGCAGGAAGCCGTCGACGCTGAACCGGTCCGACAGCGCGGCGGTGAGGCCGAGCAGCGCCGCGTTGACCACCAGCAGGAACAACCCGAGGGTGAGCACCACGAACGGCAGCGCCAGCAGCCGGACGACCGGGCCGACCACGGCGTTCACCACGGCGAACAGCAGCGCCACCCACAGGTAGGTGCCGGCCTCGCCGTAGCGCCCCCCGGCGGTGTCGACGCTGATGCCGTCGACCAGCCGGGTGACCGCGTAGATGATCACGGCCAGCACGACGACGCGGACGGCGAACTTCCCGATCGTGGCCACGGCGGCACGGTAGCGCCCGGTGATCACCGACCCGGTCGCTGTCGCCGTCTACGGCACTCTCGCGTCGTCGCCAGAGATGCCTAGAGACCGGGGCCCGGTACCACGCCGTGCCGATCACCGTAGCCCGGGCCGGGAAGTGCAGTAGTGCCTACGGTGCCGCGCTGACCTGCGACTTCCCAGGATGGACCCGTCCTGCTGGAGCCGGGGACCACACCCCGGCCGCACCGATCCGGAGCACACCGTGACCATCCTGACCCGCCGCCGTGGCAAGCACCGCGCCCCGCGCACGCCCCGCCGTCCCGCCTCCGCCGTCGCCGGTCTGGTGACCGCCGCCGGGCTCGCCCTGACCCTGGCCGCCTGCGGCGACAGCGGCTCGGGCGTCCCGGACGAGGACGCCGTCGCCGCAGCGGTGGAGGACGCCGTCGGCGACGCCGACGTCGAGGCCGCCCTCGAGGAGTGGGCCGAGGACGTGTCCGGCAAGCCGGACGCGCCCGACGAGCCGCTGGCCGTCGGCGACTGCGCCGAGACGATCTGGTGGGAGACGCCGGCCGCCGGCCTCCCCTCCATCGACTGCGACGAGGAGCACGACGCGGAGGTCTACCTGGCCGTGGCGCTGGACGAGCTGGGCCCGTCCTTCCCGGGCAGGTCCGAGATCCAGGACCACACCGAGCGGGACTGCGAGACCGGCTTCGAGGACTTCGTCGGCATTCCGGTCGACCTGTCGGTCAACATGTTCTCCGTCGTGTACCCCACCGAGGAGAGCTGGGCCGACGGCGACCGCACCGCGCTGTGCTACGCCACCGGCCGGACGATGGAGCCGCTGACCGGTTCGCTCGAGGGCGTGGCGGAGTGAGCGTCTCCCTCGCCCCGGGCCTCGGCGAACGGTCGCCGGCCCTCCCCGGCAGCGCCGGCGTCCTCGTCCGCGGCCTGCACTCCGTCGCGCTGGGCACCGCCGCCGGCGGCCTCACCGGCATGGTGGTCGCGCCGCACGGCTGGTTCGTGCTCGCGTTCTGCGCCGGCTTCGCGGTGTGGCTGCTGCTGACCATGGCGCGGCTCTCCGGAGCGGTCTCCCGGGCCCTGCCCGGACCTCCCCCGGCGGGGAGCCGGCTGGCGCTCGCCCGGGTGGAGGCCATCCGGCGCACCGGGCTGGAGGTGAACGACCAGCCGCAGTGCGAGCTCACCCTGGTCGTCAGTCCCGCGACCCTGCGCCAGGACACCGGCCCGGCCTACGCCACCACCACCCCGGCCGTGCTCGACGTGGTGACGCTGCCGTCCTTCCAGCCCGGCTCGGTGGTCGTCGTCTCGCGCCCCGACCCCGCGCGGCCCGACGTCGTCGTGGTGCCGGCCCCGCCCGCCGACGCCCGGGCCGCCGCCCGGGCCGAGGCGCGGGTCGAGCCGGGCAACGGCGCCCTCCCGCCCCTCGGCCAGGTGCACCACCGCGCGTCGACCCCGACGCCCGGGCTGGGCCTGCGCCGGCCGACCGCCGGGGGGCTGCTGGTCGGGCTGGTGCTCACCGCGGGAGCTGCGGTCTCGGTGCTGCTGCCCGCCTTCCTCGGCTGACCCCGACCATGGGCACGCCGGGGACCGCCCGCTCGGTGGTCGGCTGGGCAGCGTGGGACCCGCGGGACGTCCCCGACGCCCGGCGGGGGCGTCCCGCCGTCGACCTCACGGCCTGGGCCGCGGCCCGCGGGTTCGACTCCCACGGCAGCGCGAACGCCGGCGGCTGGTCCGGGGTGCTGCCCGGGGAGCCGGAGCTGCAGGCCAACGTCGTGCGGGGCACCACCGCCGGCGGCTGGGACTGCTGCCTGTGGCACTGGCGCCGGCCGGTGCCGGTGGTGGACGGACTGCAGGGGCCGACGCTGCTCGCCGGCCCGCGGCACGACCTCACGGTGCGCGCGGCCCCCGACGGGCTGCCCCGCACGGGCGGACGACGCCACGTCGGCGTCCCGGTCACCGCGGCGGCCGTCGCCGTCCCCGAGGCCGCGCTGCTCCCCCCGTTCACCCTCGGCGCCCCTGACCCCGGCGCCGCAGGTCCCGGCGCCCCTGACCCCGGCGCCGTCGGCCCCCAGCCGGTGCCCGGGCTGCCGGCCCGCCTGCTGGACGGCCCGGTCGGCACGGTCCTCCGGGCGGGGGCCCGGTCTGCCTTCTTCGAGCTCTCCTGGGGGCACGGCGTCCTGGCGCTGCACCGCAACGGCTACGCGGACGAGGCAGGCATGGACCAGCTCCTGACGATGCTCGACGACTGCGCCGGGGCACTGGCCCGGGAGTGCGCCCCGCTGCACGCCCCGGCGCCCTTCGCCGCGCCGCTGCCCGCGGCGGCGTGGCCGGGGTCGGAGACGGCGACCGACTGCCCGTGGCCGTCGTCCCCGCTGCTGGAGGCGGTGCACCGGCTCGGCCGCCGGCTGGGCATGCAGCTGGAGGACCCGCGGGCCTACCACCGGGCCTTCCCCGCCGTCCCGGTGCCCGGCACCGCCCGCGCCGTCCTGCGCGGGGCCCTGCCGGGCCGGCCACCGCCCGCCCGGATCGCCCTGCACGGCGAGGGTGCGACGGCGACGACCGGTGGCCGGACGGCGCTGCTGCTCGCCGCCGACGCCGCGGCGCCGACCGCACCGGGCGGCGTCCGGGTGGTCGGCAGCCCCGTCCCGATGCGCTACGCCGTCCGGGCCGGGGTGCTCGGGGTCTGGGTCCTCCGGCGCCCCCCGCCCGACCTCGGTCCGGTCGACGAGCTGCTGGACGCCGCCGTGGGGCTGGCGGACCGGCTGGGGATCCGGGCGCGCTCCTGAGCCCGGCTGTCCTATCCTCACCGGCGTCCGGGCCGTCGAGCAGCGGGGTGACCAGCGGTGCACACTCCTCCCCGCGGCGGACCCGTCGCGCCGCCCGGCCGGTGGACGGTGCGCCCGCGGCCGGACCTGCTCGCCCACGCCCTGGCCGAGCTGGCCCGGCCCGGCGTCGTGGGCATCGCCGTCACCGGCGAGGCCGGGTCGGGGAAGACGACGCTGGCCACCCAGGTCGGCGCCGCGGAGGGCGCCCGCTGCGCCGTGCTGCTGGTCCGCGGGACCTCGCTGGCGGCCCGGCACCCCTACGGCGCCCTCTCCCCCTACCTGGACGGCCTCCCGGCGGACGTCGGGGACTCACCGCCCGACCCGCTGACGGTGACCCGGGCCCTGCAACTGCGGCTGCGCGGGCTGGGCGGCGCCACCGCCCCGCTGGTCGTGGTGGACAACGTCGACCAGGTCGACGAGCACAGCGCCGGCGTGCTCGGCGCGCTCGCCGGGTCGGGCGCGCTCCGGCTGCTCGTGGTGGCCGACGACGTCACGACCGGCCCGGACGCCGTGGTCGACCTCTGGCGGGACGGGCTGCTCGGCGCGGTCGTCGTCCACCCCTGGAATGCGGAGGAGATGGACGCCGCGATCCGGGACCGGCTCGGCGGCCCGGTCCCGGCCGGGGTCCGCCGGCACCTGCAGGAGTCCAGCGACGGCAACCCGATGCTGCTGCGGCACCTGCTCGAGCTCGGCGTGCACAGCGGCGGGCTGGTGCGCTCGCACGGCAGCTGGACCATCGACCCCTTCCGCTGGTCGGCCCCCGAGGCCGGTGGGCTGCTCGACGCGCCGCTGGCCCGCTGGACGGCGGCGCAGCGGCAGCTGCTCGAGCTGGTCGCGCTGACCGACCACGTGCCGCTGACCGCGGTCGACCGGCTGCTGCCCCCCGACCAGCTGGAGGCGCTGCAGCGGGCCGGGGTCGTGGTGGTGGAGGCCGGCCGTGCCGGGGGCCTGCCGGGTCCGCCCACCGCCCGGCTCGCCAGCCCGGCGCTGGCCCGGGCCATCGGCCAGCAGGTGCCCTGGGCCCGGCGGCGGGCGGTGCTGCAGACCGCGATGGAGCTCGGGGTCGGCGGCGGCGACCCGAGCGCCGCGCAGGAGCTCGGGCTGGCCGCGCTCACCCTGGACACCGGCGCCGTCCTGGACCCCGCCCTGGCGGTCCGGGCCGCCGGCACCGCCCTGCTCCAGCACGACGCGCCCCTCGCCCTGCGGCTGGCGGGCGCGGTCCCGGGCGGCGACCACGAGGTGGCCGCGACGATGCTGCGCTCCCAGGCGTCGCGGATGCTGGGGCTGATCGACGACGCGGTGAGCGCCCTGGAGGAGCTGCGCGCCCGCCGCTGGGCGACCATGTCCGCCGGCGAGCGGGTGTACTGGGCGATCGAGCGGGCCGACACCGCCCGCTACGCGCCGACGTCGGTGCGGGAGACCGCGCTGGAGGTGCTGGACTCCCTGCGCACCGGCGCGCCGGTGACGGACGCGGACCCCGAGGCGATGCTGGACGTCGCCTGGGCCTCGCTCGCGTTCTCCGGCGGTCGGTACGCCGAGCTCGTCGAGCGGCTGCGCCCGGTGCACGACGCCGGCACGTCGTCCGGGGTCGAGCGGTGGGCGGTCAGCGGCTCCCTCCTGGCGGCCGGCCTGGCCGCGCTCGGCCAGCAGCAGGAGGCGCGGACGGTGGCCGCGGAGGTCGCGGAGGTGTGGCACCGCGGGCAGCTGCCGCCGGACCTGTCCATGGTCGTGCTGTCCGGGCTGAACGTCGCCCTGGTGACCTGCGGCGAGTGGAGCCGGGTGCGCGACCAGCTCGCGCTGCCCGGGCCCCACCGTGATGCCCGCAACGGCAACCCCGACGACCTCGGGCTCGGCCTGGTGCACGTGCTCTGCGGCGACGGGCACCGCGCCCGGCCGCTGCTCCGGGCGGCCCTGGCCGGGTTCGCGCTGCGCGACCCGCACCGGCTCGAGGGGCTCGCCCGCGCGGCGCTGGCCTGGGCCGAGGCCCAGGCGGGCGACGCCGCCGCGGCACGCTCCGAGCTGTCGCGGTACGCGCCGACCATGTGGCTGGACTACGACGGCCCGGTGACCCCGCAGCTCAGCCTCTCCGGCGCCCGGCTCGCGCTCGGCGACGACGTGCAGGACGACGTGGTCGAGCGCGGGCGCGTGCTCCTGGAGCGCGGCCACCTGGGCAACGCCGCCGTGGTGCTCTCCCAGGCCGCCCGGCACGGTTCCGCCGCGGCCGTGGCGCTGCTGCGCGGCATGCCGATGGACTCCCCGGGGCCGTGGATGCGCGCCGCCCGCGACCACGCCGAGGGGGTCGCCACCGGGGACGCCGACCTGCTGGTGCGCACGGCGCAACGGCTGCTGGCCGCCGGCGACCTGGGCTTCGCGGTGGACGCCGCGACCGCGGCGCTGGACGTCCCGGACGTGGCGCGGGAGGCCGAGCGCGGCGCCGCCAAGGTGCTCCAGCTCGCCCGCCGCCAGCTCGCCGGCCCGGCGGGCGACACCGGGGCGGTGGCCGGTCCGCTCACCCGGCGCGAGCGCGAGGTGGCCGAGCGGGCGGCGCGCCGGCTGTCCAACGCCGAGATCGCCGCCGACCTGCACCTGTCGGTGCGGACGGTGGAGAGCTACCTGCAGTCGGCGTTCGGCAAGCTCGGGATCAACAGCCGGACCGAGCTCACCGCTGCCCTGGCGGAGTCCGCCGGCTGACCGCCGGGTGGGGGTGTCGGCGGAACAAGCCGGGGGTGCCCGCGCTTGTACGGGGTGCCGGCCCGGACAGACCCCCGGGCTCCACCCCTTCGTCGCTGCGAGCGACCACTCGCCGAGAGGCGGCTGCCGGGCCGGCCATCGCGCGCCCCGCCGGGACGACCTCCCGACGGGGCGCTGCGCTGTCCGTGGGATGCGCCGTCGTTCGAACACGTGTTCGACGTCCGTGCTACCGTCGGATCGGTACGCAGAACGGAGGCGACCGGCCTCTGACGCAGTATGGGGATGTCTAGCGTCGCCGCTAGACAGCGCCAGACTGCCATCGAGACGGTCGACCATGCCGTGGTCTACGCGTGTCTATCGCCGTTGCTAGACGACCGCATACGCTGCTCGACATGGACCCCGTGCGCAACCCGTACGCCCCCGGCGCCGGGCAGCGCCCACCCGAGCTCGCCGGCCGGGACACCGAGCTGTCCGCCTTCGACGTGGTGCTCGAGCGCATCGCCCGCGGCCGCCCCGAGCGCTCGCTCGTGCTCACCGGGCTGCGCGGCGTCGGCAAGACCGTGCTGCTCAACCAGCTGCGCTCGGCCGCCATCACCCGCGGCTGGGGCACCGGGAAGATCGAGGCCCGGCCCGACCAGTCGCTGCGCCGGCCGCTCTCGGCCGCCCTGCACATGGCGCTGCGCGAGCTCCGGCACCCCGACCAGGAGTCGACCGACGCCGTCCTCGGGGTGCTCAAGGCCTTCGCCCAGCGCCAGGCGCCCGCCGACGCGAAGGTCCGGGACCGCTGGCAGCCCGGCATCGACGTCCCGGCCAGCACCGGCCGGGCCGACTCCGGCGACATGGAGATCGACCTGGTCGAGCTGCTCACCGACGTGGCCGGCATCGCCGCCGACGTCGGCAAGGGCGTGGCGCTGTTCATCGACGAGATGCAGGACGTGCAGGCCGACGACGTCTCGGCGATCTGCGCGGCCTGCCACGAGCTGTCCCAGCAGGGCTCGCCGCTGATCGTGGTCGGCGCCGGCCTCCCCCACCTGCCGGCGGTGCTGAGCGCCTCGAAGAGCTACTCCGAGCGGCTCTTCCGCTACCTGCGCATCGACCGGCTCGACCGGGACGCCGCCGACCGCGCCCTGCTGGCCCCGGCCGAGCGGGAGGACGTCGAGTTCGAGACCGCCGCGCTGGACGCCCTCTACGCGGCCGCCGACGGCTACCCCTACTTCGTCCAGGCCTACGGCAAGGTCACCTGGGACGTCGCCGCCTCCTCCCCCATCACCGCCGCCGACGTGGCGATGGCCGCGCCGGCCGCGGAGGCCGAGCTGGCGGTGGGCTTCTTCGGCTCCCGCTACGACCGGGCCACCCCGGCCGAGCGGGAGTACATGCACGCCATGGCCGACCTCGGCGGCCCGGCCGGGGCAGCCGTGGGCACCTCCGACGTCGCGGTCGCGCTCGGCCGCAAGCCCGCGTCGCTCTCCCCCGCGCGGGACTCGCTGATCAAGAAGGGCCTGGTCTACTCGGCGGAGCGCGGCCAGATCGCCTTCACCGTGCCGCACTTCGGCCGCTACCTGCTCACCCACACGACCGACTGACGCCGGACCCCGTCGCCGGTCAGCGCTGCGGACCGATCCCCTGCGCGTTGAGGCCCGCGACGATCTTGCTGGCCTCCTCGAAGCCGATGACCAGGATGCCGTCGGGGTTGAGCTCCACCATCTGCTGCACCTCGGCGTCGAAGTTCGCCGCCTGCGGGTCGTAGACCACCTGGACGACGCTGTCCTCGTCCAGGCCGTCCTCGATCAGGGCTGCCCGGGTGTTCTCCGCCAACCCCACGCCGTAGGGGTCGTTGAGGGCCAGGATGCCCACGCTGTTGTTCCCGTCGCCCCCGATCAGGTCGGCCAGCGCCCGGGCCTGCAGGGTGTCCGGCGGGACCGTCCGGAAGAACAGCCCGCCGTCGGGGTACTCGGTCAGCTCGTCCGAGGTGCTGGCCGGGCTGATCATCATCACGCCGGCCCCGGTCAGCTTGTCGATGACCGTCAGGCTGACGCCGGACGACGAGGCGCCGACGACCGCGTTCACCCCCGCCGCCAGCAGCCGGTCCGCCGTCTGCGTGGCGATGTCGGTCGACGCGTCGCCGGAGTCACCGGTGACCAGCTGCACCGGCTGGCCCAGCACGCCGCCGGCGGCGTTGACGTCGTCCACCGCCAGCTGCAGCGCCGCGAGCTGCTGCAGGCCCTGGTAGGACAGGCTGCCGGTCTGCGGCGTCAGGCTCCCGATCACCAGCGGCGCCCCGGTGGTGCCCGGTGCGGCCGGCGCCGGCCCCTCGTCGGAGCTCGCGTCCGCCGCGTCGCCGACCAGCTGGAAGGTGCGGGCCTCGGTGTCGATCTGGTTGTCGTCGGTGAAGCTCTCGATCGCGTAGCTGCCCTGCGACGGCTCCCCCGCGTCGGTGAAGCCCAGCGGACCGGCGAGGCCGTCGTAGTCGGGGTTCCCACCGGCGGCCACGATGTCCAGGCACGCGCCCGGGTCCGTGCACACCTCACCGCCGAACGTGACGCCGTTGACGTAGGGCGCGAACACCGTCGCCGCGTTGCTGCCGGCCACCTGGGCGGCCAGGGCGGTCACCACCACGGCGTCGTAGGTCTCGCCCGCGGTGTTGAAGTCGGTCAGGTCCGGGTCGATCTCCAGCAGCCGGTCCCGGAAGTCCTGGCCGAGGTCGGTGAGCAGGACGGTGCCCCGCATCCCGGCGAGGGCACCCGGCTCGGTGAAGTCCTCGCCGAGGCCGTTGTTCATGTCGCCGTCGGCCCCGTAGACGTTGACCTGCTTCTCGGCGTCGGCACCCCCGCCGGCACCGTCGTCGTCGGAACCGCACGCGGCGGTGGCGAGCAGGGCGGTCAGGGCCAGGGCGGTGGCCCGCAGGGTCGAGGCGCTGCGCATCGCGGGTGCTCCAGTTCGGTCGGGGGTGGAGGGAGAGGGGTGGGACTCAGCGCATGGCGCTGCCGCCGGCGATCACGACGGTCTCGCCGGTGACGTAACCGGGTTCGGTCAGCCGCTGGACCCAGAGCGCGACCTCGTCGGGCTGGGCGACCCGGCCGAGCGGGATGCCGGCCGCGGCCTCGGCCATCCGGCCGGTGGCGGCGTTGCCCGGCGTGTCCACCCAGCCGGGTGCCACGGCGTTCACCACGATCCGGTCCGGGGCGAGCTCCACGGCCAGCGAGCGGGTGAGCGCCAGGACCGCGGCCTTGGAGGCGCTGTAGAGGAGCTGCCCGGGCGAGACGGCGAAGGCGTCCACCGACGCGAAGTTGACGACCGCCCCGCCGCCGGCGGCCTGCAGGTGCGGGACGACGGCAGCGGTGACGAGCAGCGTGCCGAGCACGTTGACGCCGAAGACCCGGTCGTGGAGCTCGCGGGTGACGTCGGCCAGCGTGGTCGGTGGGTAGATGCCGGCAGCGTTGACCACGGCCCGCACCGTGGCGCCGGAGAGCACGGCGTCGAGTCCGCCGGTGACGGCGTCCCGGTCGGCGACGTCCACCGCGAGCGGGACGAACGACCTCCCGAGGGCGCTGTCGAGGTCGGCCAGCACGTCGGCGTCACGGTCCAGTCCGACCACCCGGTCACCAGCCGCGAGCAGCCGGTCCACGACCGCGCGACCCATGCCGCTGGCCGCCCCGGTGACGACCACGGTCTGCTGGCCGCTCATCGGGCTGCCCCCGACCGCGCCGGCACGGGCGGTCGCTCGGGCGCCGGGGCCGCCGTCCGCTCCAGCCGGTCCAGCACGCGCTGCGACCGGGCCATCTGGGCGGTCCAGACCGGCCGCAGCACGTCCACCGCGTCGGTCGGGGCGCCCGCGGAGGCGAGTTCGTCCGCCAGCGGCCGGGGAGTCCGCCCCTCCAGGGCCAGCAGGCGCACCGCCAGGGCGGCCTGTGCGCTGAACACCGGGAACTGCGCCCCGCGGGGGCTGGCCAACCCCACCGTGTACAGGCGGACGGCACCGACGGGCAGCGTCATCCCCGCCACCCGCAGCGGCGCCCCGTTCCGCCACGTGAGCAGGTCGGGCGCCAGGAAGGGCAGGCTCACCCGGAAGCCGGTGGCCCAGAGCACGGTGTCGAACTCCCCGGTCGTGCCGTCGGCGAAGGTGACCGTCCGGTCGTCGACCCCGGTCACCCCCGGCCGGGCGGTGATCCGACCGTGCTGCAGCCAGTACAGCAGCAGGTCGTTGACGATCGGGGGCTGGCGGTTCAGGTTCCGGGTGGCCGGCTCCTGCAGGCCCGGGTAGTCCGCGGGCCGGCCGACGGAGACCGTCACCAGGGCCCGTTGGACGCGCTCGGCGAGCCAGCCGGGGAGCTTGGCCAGCAGCGGCAGCTGGTTGCGGCCCTTGCCGAAGAACGTCTTGGGCTGGAACACGTGCCCGTGCCGGATGGCGATCGAGACCTGCTTGCGCGCCGACACCGCGTCGACCGCCAGGTCGCACCCGGAGTTGCCCGCGCCGACGACGAGGACCCGGTCGCCCACCAGGTCGGCCGGCCCCGAGTACTGGGACGAGTGCAGCGACCGACCGGTGAACCGGTCCGCCATCGCGGGCAGCGACGGGTCCCAGTGGTGCCCGTTGGCCACCACGACGGCGTCGTGGTGCTCCACACCGCCGTCGGCGGTGGTCACCTGCCACCCGCTCGCCCCGCCGTCCGGGCTGGTGACCGAGGTGACCTCGACGCCCAGGCGGACGTGCCGCCGGAGGTCGTGCTCGTCGGCGAACGCCTCGAGGTAGGAGCGCACCTGGTCGCGGCTGGGGAACAGCGGGTAGTCCGCCGGCATGGGCGCGCCGGCGAACCCGGACACGTCGCGCGGCGTGATCAGGTGCAGCGCCTCGTAGTCGGTGTGCCAGTGACCCCCCACCCGCTCGGTGCGCTCCAGCGCGACGACGTCGTGACCGGCGGCACGGAACACCCGGACCGCCTCCAGGCCGGCAGCCCCGGCACCGATCACGCAGACGCGCGCTGCGCGCCCCCCTGGTCGCCCGACGCCGTCCATGCACCGTCCCCACTCCCCGCGGACCCGGTGGTCGCGTCACGTCGAGTCTGGGGTGGGGGCGGACCGCTGTGAACGGCCAACCACCAGTGCGCTGCACAGGCTCTGCCTATGGCTGGCGACTCCCCCGGTCCCGCTCGGGTCCGCCGTCCGCGGTGCGCTGGAGGGCGTGGATGTGCCGGTGGGCGAGCTCCATGAAGATCCGGGTCGCCGGGGACAGCACCCCGTGGGCACGCGTGATGAAGGCGAAGCGCTCGGCGAACGGCGGGTCGAGCGGCGCCCAGCTGAGCCGCCCCGGGTAGCCGGGCCACCGGGTGACGAGGTAGGACACCAGCGAGTCGCCCAGCCCGTGCGCGGCGAGCTCCACCGCGGCGGTCTGGAACTCCACCTCGATCTGCGGCCGGATCTCGACGCCGGCCCGCTGGGCACGCTCGGTGAGCGTCCGGCGCAGCGGGTCCTCGGCTCCCCAGCGGGCCTCGGACAGGATCAGCGGCGCGTCCGCGAGCTGCTCGATCGTGACCGGCGCCCGGGTGCGCGCCCCGTCGGTGCTCACGTAGACGACCGAGTCGACCAGCACCGGCGGCCCGACGTCGAGACCCCGCTCGTCGATCGGCAGCTGGACGAGCCCGGCCTCCAGCTCCCCGCGGCGCACCTGGTCGGCCACCTCGGAGCTGTTGAGACCGACCACCCGGGTGGTCACGCCGGGGTACTGGGCGCGGAAGTCCCCCACCAGCGCGGTGAGCAGGTACAGGTGCGCACTGGAGAAGGTCCCGAACGACACCGTGCCGCCCGACAGCTCACGGATGTGCCGGACGCTCTCGGTCAGGGCCGCCGCGTCGGCGAGGGTGCGGCGGGCCTGGGGCAGCAGCACCCGGCCGGCCTCGGTGAGCTGCAGCCGGCGGTTGGTGCGCACGAAGAGGACGACGCCCAGGGTGTGCTCGAGCCGGCGGACCTGCTCGGACAGGCTGGGCTGGGCGACGTGCACCGCCTCCGCGGCGGCGACGAACGACCCGTGCTCCACCGCCGCGACGAAGTAGGCGAGCTGCTGGAGGGTGGGCGAGGTCGGCACGGGCTCCCTCATCGGCCGGGGGGTGGTCACGGCGAGTGTCGCAGGGAACGGGCGGACGCCGGTTCCACGTGCAACATCCCGCCGGTCAGGGCACGGTGGCGGGGTGACCGAGACGCGCACGCCCGAGGAGATCAGCATCCCGGTCGCCGGCGGTGAGCTGGCCGCCCTCTACTGGGCCGCCGACGCCCCGGCCGCCCCCCTCGTCGTGCTGGTGCACGGCATCACCGGCAACGCGGCGGCCTGGGGCCCGATCGCCGGTGCGCTGGCCGGGGACTGCGAGGTCGTCGCGGTCGACCTGCGCGGCCGGGCGCGCAGCGCGGGCCTGCCCGGCCCCTACGGGCTGGCCGCCCACGCCGCCGACGTCACCGCGGTGCTCCGCCGGTTCGGAGCCGACGCCCAGGCCGGCGCCCAGGCCACCGTGCTGGTCGGCCACTCGATGGGCGGGTTCGTCACCGCGCTGGTCACCGCCGACTCCCCCGACCTGGTGCACGGGCTGGTGCTGGTCGACGGTGGGCTCCCCTTCGCCGTCCCGCCGGCGGCCGACACCGACGACATGCTCGCCGCCTTCCTCGGCTCGTCGCTGGCCCGGCTCGACGAGGTCTTCCCCGACCGCGCCGCCGTCCGGTCGTTCTGGACCGGGCACCCGGCGGTCGGCCCGTGGGTCGACGAGCCCGACGTCACCGCCTTCCTGCTCCGCGACCTCACCGGCGAGCCGCCCGAGCTGCGCAGCGCGGTGGTCCGCGAGGCGGTGCGGCTCGACAGCGCCGACATGCTGCGCAACGAGGCCGTGCTGGAGGCGACCACCGACCTGCCGGTGCCGGCGACGCTGCTGTGGGCGACCCGCGGCATGCAGGGCCAGGTGCCCGGCCTCTACGACGAGGTGCGGCTGGCCGGGCTGGGCCTGGCCGACGCGCACGTCACCGCCCGCGAGGTGCCCGACACCGACCACTGGTCGATCCTCTGGACCGAGCAGGGCGTCCAGGCCGTCACCGCCACCGTCCGGGAGGCCGCCGCGCGGTCCCGGTGACCACTCAGCGGAGCGCGGGCCGCTCCAGCGGGATCGACCGGGGCACGGCACCGGCCGGTCGCGGACCACCCACCGGGTGCGCCCGCACGGCGAGCACGGCCACGTCGTCCTCGGCGCCGTCGCCCAGCAGCCCGGCCAGCAGCCCGTCGCACAGCTCCTCCAGCGGACGTCCGGCCAGCCCGGCCACCACGGCGCGCAGCGCCTCGCGGCCGGTGTCCAGGTCGCCGGTGCGCCGCTCGAAGAGCCCGTCGGTGAACAGCAGCAGCGTGCTGCCCTCCGGGAGGACCGCGACGCCGTCGGTGCGCGCCCCCGACCAGCCGATGCCCAGCGGCGGGCCGACCGGCGCCGTCAGGTCCACCACCGAGCCGTCGGCGCCCAGCAGCATCGGCATCGGGTGCCCGGCCGACGCCCAGCGCAGCCGGCGCAGACCCGCTGCCCGGTCGACGTCGTCCTGCTCGACCCGGGCGACCAGCGCGGTGGCCAGCGTGGCGACGCCCAGCCCGACGACGGCGAGGTCCACCCGGCGCATGACGTCGGCCGGCGCGCCCTGCCGGTCGTAGGCGATCGCCCGGACCAGCGTCCGCAGCTGCGCCATCACCGCCGCGGCCTCGAGGTCGTGCCCCATCACGTCGCCGATCACCAGCACCGTGGCGCCGTCGGGCTGCAGGAAGGAGTCGTACCAGTCGCCGCCGATCGAGACGTCCTGGGTCGCCGGCCGGTAGCGGACGGCCAGCTCCAGGTCGTCCGGCTGCACCGGCGGCGACAGCAGGCTGCGCTGCAGCCGCTCGGCCACCCGGCTCTGGGCCGTCGCCAGCCGGGCGTTGTCCATCGCCAGGGCGGCCCGCCGGGAGGCGATCTCGGCGGTGCGCAGCTCGGCGTCGGTGAAGGCGCCCCGGTCCGGGCCGGTCACCAGCGTGAGCGCGCCGAACAGCTCGCCGCGGGCCAGCAGCGGGAAGGTGGCCACGCCGGTGGGCGCCAGCGGCGCCAGCGCGGCCCGCGCCTCGGGGGTCGTCATCGCCACCACCTGCTCCGGGGTGATCGACTGGATGACCACCGGACGCCCCTCGCGCAGCGCCGTGGGCACCGGCGCGGTCGCGCGGTTGGTGCTGGCCCGCAGGTCGGCGTAGCGGTGCATGGCCCCGGCCAGGGCCGGGTCCCGGTGGGCGCGGCCGACGTCCCGGCGCCGGCCGTCCTCCACCACGCTCACCAGGCACCAGTCGGCGAGCTGCGGGACGACGAGCTCGGCGAAGCGCTGCACGGCCTCGTCGGCGTCCAGGGTCGAGGTCATGGCCTGGCTGATGTCCCCGAGCAGCATCAGGTGCCGCCCGGCCAGCTCGGCGGCGGCCCCGGCCGCGGCGGCGCGCTCGGCGGCCTCCTCGCGGGCGGCGACCGCCTCGGCCCGCGCCTGCTCGACCGCGTGCCGCCGGGTGACGTCGTCGTAGGTGACGACCAGGCCGCCGTCGGTGCGGAAGGCGTCGACCTGGAACAGGATCCCCAGCGGCTCGAACCAGGCCTCGAAGCTGGCCGGCACGCCGGTCGCCGCGACCTCGCGGTAGTGCCGCTCGAACGGGCCGCCGACCGCCTCCGGGAACCGCTCCCAGATGACCCGGCCGACGAGGCCGTCGACGGTCGCGCCGAGCAGCGCGGCCCCGGCCGGGTTGACGTAGCTGAACCGCCAGTCCTCGTCGAGGACGAACAGCGGGCGGGCCATGCCCTCGACAGCGGGGACCAGGACGTCGGCGCGCCCGGTCCCGCCGTCCGTGGTCATGCCGTCACTCTGCCGCACGGACGACGCCGCACACGACGGACGGGGGAGCAGGGCCGCGTCGCGCGGTCCCGCTCCCCCGTCCGGGGTGGTGCTGGTGGATCGGTGCAGCCCTGGGGGGCTCAGTGCGCCAGGACGATCGACAGGTCGCCCTTGCCGTAGCCGTCGACGTCCACGACCAGGTCGATCCGGTTGAAGGCGGCGGCCAGGCCGGCGATGTCGCCCGGCAGGGACTCCCCCGGCGCGTAGAGCTTGTACAGCTTCGAGTGGTTGACGCCCTCACCGTTGAACATCGACGCGGCGATGTTCACCACCTCGTACACGGCCTCCAGGTGCATCTCGGAGAGCTCGCGCTCGTCGATCGCGTCCTCCAGGCCGCCCTTGGGCAGCAGGGCGAGCGCACCGGCGAACCAGGCGGCCAGCCGGATGTCGAGCAGGCAGAGCGCGGTGGTCGCCATCGTCGGGTCGACGTAGACGGCGACGGCCGGCTTGTCGTTGAGCGACACCGGCTCGCCGGGGGCGACGGTGACGTCCTTGCCGAACAGGCCCTCGAGCAGGTCCCGCACGTCCTTGGCGGTCGGCAGCACGGCCGGCAGCGTGGCGGTCACGCGATCACCCCGTCCAGCACGTCCTTGAAGGTGTCCTCGTTGAACGGCTTGGCGATGAGGAACAGGGCGCCGGCGTTGGCCGCCTTCTCCCGCATCTCCGGGGAGCCCTCGGAGGTGACGAAGCCGAACGGCACCTGCTGGCCGGACGCGCGCAGCGCCTCCAGGCACTCGATGCCGCTCATCTCGGGCATGTTCCAGTCCGAGAGGACCAGGTCGGGCTTCTCGGCGCCGACCAGGTCGAAGGCCTCGCGGCCGTTCTCGGCCTGGATGATGTCGTGGTCGTCGAACCCCGCCTGGCGGAGGGTGCGGATGACGATCTGCCGCATGACGCGGCTGTCGTCGGTCACCAGGATCTTCACAGCGGCTTCTCCTCGATCCGCTCGGCGTGCTGCGCCCCGGTGGCGCCCTGCACGGTGATGGTCAGGAAGTCGCCTCGCCACTGACCGACGAGGGACCGGACGTCGTCCAACCGTCCGCGGGGCGGGGCTGCCCCGACCTGGGGGAGGCCGAGCCGGGACTCGCCCGGCAGGACGCTCTTGATGTTGCCGCCGAGCACGTTGGCGAGCTCGCCCAGCGCGTCGGCGACGTCCTCGGCGTCCACCGTGGACGGCGGGCGCATCATCAGGACGCTCTCGGTGAGCGCCTCGGCCGTGGCCGGGGCGCAGGTGACGACGACCGAGCCGGTCCACGGGCCGAGGATGTCGACCCAGGCGCTGACGACGTCGGCCGGCGGGGGCACCGGCACGGGCACGAAGGCCTCGCCGTCGCCGACCAGCGACGGCCACACCTCGTCGGCGATGCTCTGCACGGTCTCGGCGTCGAGCAGCTCGGTGATCGGCTGCGCGGTGCCGGCCTGCGCGGACAGGGTCACGCGGTCACCTCTTCGGGGAGCAGGCCGAGCAGCGCCAGCTTGTCGCGCAGCGCGTCGGCCGTGAACGGCTTGATCAGGTACTCGTGCGCGCCGGCGGCCAGCGCCTTGACGATCTGGCCGGTCTCGCTCTCCGTGGTGACCATCATCAGCGTCACCTGCCGGTACCCGGGGTTGGCGCGGACGGCGAAGACGAACTGCAGCCCGTCCATCACCGGCATGTTCCAGTCGATGCAGCACAGGTCGGGGACCCAGCCCTCGGCCCGGCCCTCCTCCAGCGCGTCGAGCGCCTGGCGGCCGTCACCGGCCTCCCGCACGTCGTAACCGAAGTCCTTGAGGATCGTGCCGACGATGCGCCTCATGGCACGGGAGTCGTCGATCACCAGAGCTCTCACGTCAGGATCCCTTCCGTGGGCGGTACGCGGAGCCGCGGCCGAGGACGACCCGCTCCCAGTTGTCGTCGACCCCGAGCGTGGTCTCGGCGGCGCCCAGGAACAGCCACCCGTCCGGGCGCATGAGCTGGCGCACGCGGGTCAGGATCTGCTGCTTGGTGGGCAGGTCGAAGTAGATGAGCACGTTGCGCAGGTAGACCACGTCGAAGGGGCCCAGCCGGGGCAGCGGTGCGGCGAGGTTGCACTCGCTGGCGGTGACCATCCGGCGCAGCGCCGGGGAGATCTCCCACTCGTTGCCGGCGCGGGTGAAGTGCCGCACCAGCATCGAGGCGGGCAGCCCGCGGTTGACCTCGAGCTGGCTGAAGCGGCCGGCGCGGGTGCGCTCGACCATCTTCCGGGACAGGTCGGTGGCGGTGATGGACACCCGGGTCGCGGCGTTGGGCAGCGCGTCGGCCAGCAGCATCGCGATCGTGTAGGCCTCCTGCCCGCTGGAGCAGGCCGCCGACCAGATCTGCAGCCGCTCGTCGGGACGGCGGGCCGCCAGCAGCTGCGGGAGCACCGTGCCGGCGAAGGAGGTGAACGGGTCGCCGTCGCGGAACCACGACGTCTCGTTCGTGGTCAGCGCCTCGACGATCCGCCGGGTCTTGGCCGCGTCGGGGCGGCTGCGGACGGACTCGACCAGCTCGCTGACGCCGGCGCAGCCCAGCTGCTGGGCCATCGGCAGCAGCCGGGCCTCGACCAGGTACTCCTTGCCCGGCTGCAGGACGATCGCGCTCTCGCGGTGCACCAGCTGGCGCACCCAGTCGAAGCTCGTGGCGGTGAGGGTCACCGGTTCCCTCCGATCCCGGCGCGGACGCCGGTGCGGGCTGCGGCGAAGGCGGCCGCGGGACGGGGGGTGGGGAGGAGCCGGAGGATCGCCTCGGCGACCCGGCCGAGCGGGACGACCTCGTCGGCGAAGCCGGCCTGGGTGACCGCGCCGGGCATGCCCCAGACGACGGAGGTGGCCTGGTCCTGGGCGATGACGCTGCCGCCGGCCTCGCGGATCTGGCCGGCACCGGTGCGGCCGTCGGAGCCCATGCCGGTGAGCACGACCCCCAGGACGGCGCCGCCGTAGGCGGCCACCGCGGACCGGAACAGCACGTCGACGGCCGGGCGGCAGAAGTTCTCCGGCGGGGCCTGGTTCAGCGCGGTGCGCTTGGCGGCGCCGCTGGTGCCGATGGTCAGGTGGAAGTCACCCGGGGCGATGTGCACCGTGCCGGGCGCGATCGGGGTGCCGTCACCGGCCTCGACCACGGTGAGCGCGCACAGCCGGTCCAGCCGCTGGGCGAACTGCCGGGTGAACACCGGGGGCATGTGCTGCACCAGCAGCACCGGCACCGGCAGCGTGGCCGGCAGCAGCGGCAGCACCTTGGTCAGCGCCTCCGGCCCACCGGTGGAGGAGCCGATGACCAGCACGGCCGGCTCCTTGGGCGCGCCGGCCCGCGGGGCCGGCGGGCGGACGGCGACCGGCGCCGCGACCGGCGCGGCCGCGGCGCCGCTGCTGGCCGGGCGGCCGGTGAGGGCCTTGATCTTGGGGATGAGCTGCTGGCGCACGCTCTCCATCGACTGCGCGACGCTGCCGACGTTGGCGGGCTTGGTGACGTAGTCGTTGGCACCGGCCGACAGCGCGTCCAGGGTGGCCGAGGCACCCCGCTCGGTCAGCGTGCTGAACATGATGATCGGCACCCGGTTGCGGGTGGCGCGGATCGCGCGCACCGCCTCGATGCCGTTCATGTCCGGCATCTCGATGTCCATGGTGACCAGGTCGGGCTTGAGCTGCTCGAGCTTGCTCACCGCCAGCCGGCCGTTCGGCGCGGTGCCGACGACGGTGATCATCGGGTCCGCGGACAGCACGTCGGTCACGATCTTGCGGACGACGACGGAGTCGTCGACGACCATCACCCTGATCTGTTCCACGCGTTCCCCCGCAGCCTGTGTTCCGGCCGGTAGGGCCGCTCCCGACTGTTATCGGCACCGGCCGACGGGGTCTTGAGCGGGATCGCGGGGCAGCTGGGGCATCACCCCACGAGCGGGAGCGACCTGCCCGTCACCATCTGCCAAGGGGCGCCGAGCACGGCCAGCGACTCCTCGTCCAGCAGGTCGCCCATGGCCAGCCCCTGCACGCAGCCGGCCAGCGCGTTCCAGACGCCCTCGGCGCCGTCCCGCGGGGTGAGGCCGCTGTCACCGAACGCGACGACCGCCTGCAGCTGGGCGGCGGCGAGGGTCCGGGTGCGCCCGGAGACGTGCGCGGCCCAGGCGGCACCGTGCATCGCCGCGGCCCACGGGCGCCGCTGGGCGCGGGTGGCGTCGACCGCGAGGCGCCAGCGGCGGCGGCCGGGCTCCCCCAGCGCGCGCAGCTCTCCGAGCAGCTCGTCCAGGGCCGGGGCGGCCGGCCCGAGGTCGGGCCCGGGCAGCGGCGCCCAGGCGGCGACGGTCGCGTACGGGCCGGTCAGCTCGGACCGCACCGGGTCCTCGAGCGCCTCGGCGGCCCACCAGCCGGTGGCCGCGTCGGCCAGCACGTCGGCGGCCCGGACGGCGACCGCGGGGTCGAGGTCGGCCACGACCGGGTGCTCCGGCCCCAGGACGTCGTCCCGGACCAGCCGTTCGAGGGCGGGGGTGTTGCCGATCGTGCCGCGCTCCAGCAGCGCCACCAGCCGGGCGGTGCGGTCGTCGGCACCCCCCACGGCGGAGCCGGCGTCGCGCAGCTGGGGCACGCCGCCGGCGGCCAGCTCGTGCGCCCGCCGGGCCCGGACGGCCTGGGCGGCGCGCTCGCCGTCGGGCAGGCCGGCGGCGGGGTGGCCGTCGGCGAGCCGGTGCAGGGTGGCGGCGTCGGCGCCGAGCCCGCTGAGCAGCACGTCGGCGACCTGCCGCCCGGCGGGCAGTCGGACCAGGTCGAAGCCGAGCGTCGCAGCGCTGACCAGGGAGTAGGGCACGTCGCCTCCAGTGGTGTGGTCAGGCAATCGTGGGCGCGCCGCCCCCGGGATGCCACGCGGCCGTCACCCGCCCGCAGGACGGCGCACGGACGGCGACCGCGTGTTCGGTTCGGTGCGTCAGTGCCCGCTCACGCTCAGTCACAAACGCGCCACCCGTACGAGGAGCGAGCCGCCGTCCTGCGGGCCCCGGAACGCACGACGGCCGCCCTCCCAGGGGGAGGACGGCCGTCGCGGGGTCGGTCAGAAGGTGAAGCGCGCGACGCTCCCCCGCAGGTCGCTGGCCATCCGGGACAGCTCGTCCACGGCCTGCCGGCTCTGGTTGAGCGCCTGGGTGGTCGACGACGCGGCCGCGGAGACGCCGGTGATGTTGGTGGCGATCTCGGTGGAGCCGCCGGCTGCCTCCTGCACGGAGCGCGACATCTCGTTGGTCGTGGCGGTCTGCTCCTCCACCGCGCTGGCGATGGTCAGCTGGTAGTCGTTGATCGAGCCGATCACCGTGGAGATGCCGGTGATGGCCTGCACGGCCCGGGCGGTGTCGCCCTGGATGGCCTCCACCCGGCGGGCGATGTCCTCGGTGGCCCGCGCCGTCTCCTGCGCCAGCTCCTTGACCTCGTTGGCGACCACGGCGAAGCCCTTGCCCGCCTCACCGGCCCGGGCAGCCTCGATGGTGGCGTTCAGGGCGAGCAGGTTGGTCTGCTCGGCGATCGAGGTGATGACCTTGACCACGGCACCGATCTCCTGCGAGGAGGTGCCGAGCTTGGTGATCGTCTGGGTGGTCTCCTCGGCCTCGGTGACCGCCTGGGCCGCCACCCGGGCCGCCTCGTTGGCGTTCTGGCTGATCTCCCGGATCGACGCGCCCATCTCCTCGGCCCCCGCGGCGACGGTGCCCACGCTGCGGGACACCTCCTCCGCCGCGGCCGAGACCACACCGGACTGCACGGAGGTCTCCTCCGCCGAGGCGGAGATCTGCGCGGAGGACGCCGACAGCTCCTCCGAGGCGGCTGCCACCGCGTCCGAGGACGCGACCACCGAGGTCATGACGCCGCGCATGCTCAGGACCGCGGAGTCCAGGGCCTGGCCCATCTGGCCGAGCTCGTCGCGGGTGGTCAGCCCGGCACTGCGGGTGAGGTCGCCGCCGGCCAGCGCGTCGGCCACCGCCTTCACCTTCGCGGTCGACCGGGCGATCGTCGAGGCGACCACCCAGCCCAGGCCCAAGGCCACCGCGATGCCGACGACCATGATGAGGAGCGAGGTGGTCCGCTGGGACTCGTAGTCGGCCCGGATGGTGGCCGCGGCGGCCTGGGCGTCGCCGGCCTCCAGGTCGCGCAGCTCCTGGATCCCGTCGCTGATCTCGGTGGCCAGCGGCGCACCAGTGGTCTCGTTCTGGGCGATCCAGGTGGTGAAGTCCCCGGCGGCCGACAGCGGGCGCAGGACGGTCTGCTGGAAGGCGATGTACTCGTCCATGCTCGCGGTCACCTCGTCGACGATGGCCTGCTTCTCCGGCGTGACGCCGGTTGCGACGTAGGCGGCGATCGCGTCGGTCATCTCGGCGGAGAGCGTGTCGACGGCGGCGACGGCCCCCGCCGGGTCCGAGCTCACGATGGTGTCCCGGACGTTGACCCTGATGTCGCCGAGCAGGCCGTCCATGTCGGCGGCGGCGGCGACCCCGAGCACGTTGCTCTGGTACAGCTGGTCGGCCTGCTCGGCGGCGCCGCTGAGCGCGGTCAGGCCCATCACCCCGATGCCGGCGGCGACGGTCCCGGCGATCCCCGCCGTGGCGAGCACCTTGGTGCGCACGCTGCGGTCGCCCCACCATGCGGTGGGCCGGGCGGTGGGGGGCGTAGCTGGCATGGTCGTTCTCCTGGTCCAGGACATGTGCGGGAGGCGCGGTGCTGCGCGGCACCGGCGCGTTCCCGCGCCGTCGGTGCAACGACATTCTCGGCGCCGGCACCGGCTGCTCACCTCGAATCGGGAAAGTGTCCCCGCCGCCGGGGAAATGGTCGGGTCACCATTCCCGGCAGTCCATTTGTCGACATCCCGACCATTCCGCCCCGCCACCCACTCCCCTCCCGACCCACCCCCACGCGTGGGAAGGCGCGCGAAACCACGCGTGGGAAGACGCGCGAAACCACGGCGTGGGTAGGCGCGCGAAACCGTGCGGGCGTCGTCCGCAGGTCGCCCCGGGCGGGCGGGGACAGCACGGCGGCCGCCCCACCCGTGGAGGGTGGGACGGCCGCCGGTCCTGCTCCCTACGCCGGACGGCGCGGGGGTGGTGCTCAGTAGACGAAGCTGGCGACGCTCCCCCGGAGGTCGCTGGCCATCCGGGACAGCTCGTCCACGGCCTGCCGCGTCTGGTCCAGCGACTGGTTGGTCGAGGCCGCAGCCGTCGAGACGCCGGTGATGTTGGTGGCGATCTCGGTCGACCCGCTGGCCGCCTCCTGCACCGACCGGGACATCTCGTTGGTCGTGGCGGTCTGCTCCTCCACCGCGCTGGCGATGGTCAGCTGGTGGTCGTTGATCGAGCCGATGATCTCGCTGATCCGGCCGATCGCGTCCACGGCGCCGGCGGTGTCGCCCTGGATCGCCTCGACCCGGCGGGCGATGTCCTCGGTGGCCCGCGCGGTCTCCTGCGCCAGCTCCTTGACCTCGTTGGCGACCACGGCGAAGCCCTTGCCCGCCTCACCGGCCCGCGCCGCCTCGATGGTGGCGTTGAGCGCCAGCAGGTTGGTCTGCTCCGCGATCGAGGTGATCGCCTTCACGACCGCACCGATCTCCTGGGACGACGTGCCGAGCTTGGTGATGGTGGTCGTGGTGGTCGCTGCCTCGGTGACCGCCTGCGCGGCCACCCGGGCCGCCTCGTTGGCGCTCTGCGAGATCTCGCGGATGGCGCCGGTCATCTCGTCGGCGCCGGCCGCGACGGTGGCGACGCTGCGCGACACCTCCTCGGCCGCGGCCGAGACCACCCCGGACTGGGCCGAGGTCTCCCCCGCCGACGCCGAGATCTGGGCGGCGGACGCCGACAGCTCCTCCGAGGCGGCGGCCACCGCGTCGGCCGACGCGGCCACCCCGCCGACGACGGTGCGCAGGTGCTGCTGGGCGGTGCCGAGCGCGGCGGCCATCTGGCCGACCTCGTCCCGGGACGCCACGGCGGAGTCGACGGTGAGGTCACCGCTCGCCATCGCCTCCAGCGAGCGCTTCACCCGGTTGATCGGGCGGGACAGCGAGCGCAGGGTGAACAGGCTCAGGCCGACGATGAGCACCAGGCCGACGCCCACCGCGACGGTGCCCAGGGTGTTGGCCTGGCCGATCGCCGACAGCACGCGCGCGTCGGCGGTCGCCACGTCGGCCGACAGCGCGTCCTTGGCCGCCCCCACGGCGGCGTCGGTGACGTCGTTGGCGTCCTGGATCGCGGCGTAGGACGCCTGGGCCAGCGGCTGGTCGACCACGGCCAGGTCCACGATGCCGGCGATGGCCTCGGTGTACGCGCCGAAGCTGTCCTCCAGCGCGGCCACGGTGCGCGCCGAGTCCCCGGTGAGCGGCACCGCCGCGAGCTCGTCGAGCAGGCCCTGGGCGGTCGCGACGTCGTCAGCGAGGTTCGGCAGCTCGGCCGCCGGGTCGGGCCGGACCAGCGCCCGGAACGCGTCGACCTTGAACTCGCTGGCCCGGGTGTCGAGCTGCAGGGCGAGGTTCTGCGCCTGGTTGAAGGCGGCGCTCTCGTGCTGGGCCTCGCGCACCTCGGCGTTGGACGTCAGCAGCGTGGCGAGCAGGACGGCGAAGGTCAGCACGACCACGCCGACCAGCAGGCCGAACTTGACGGCGAGCGGCCGGTCGGCGAACCAGCCGGAGCGGGCCGGGGTGGGGGAGCGCATGGCGGGTCTCCTGGGGAGGCGGCAGGTCGGGGACGGACGGCTGGGGAGAGCACTCGCGATCGGCCCGGCCGCTGCGCAGGAATGGCGGGACGAGAGGCGCGGGCACCATGGTGGGGGATGCGGTAATGCTCATTACCGTTCTGGACGGCGTGTCGCGCCACCGATACGAGAAAGGTCGTGTCACCGCCCCAGGAATGGTCGGGGAAAAGGCCGCGGCCGCCACTCCGCCCGGGGAAGGGAGCAGAGCAGCGGCCGCGGGGGCACGGTCCCCGCACGCGGCGGGGGTCGTTCGTCAGTAGGAGAAGCGGGCCACCGTCGTCCGGAGGTCGCTGGCCATCCGGGACAGCTCGTCCACGGCCTGCCGGGTCTGACCCAGCGCCTCGGTGGTCGACGACGCGGCCGTCGAGACACCGGTGATGTTGGTGGCGATCTCGGTCGACCCGCCGGCCGCCTCCTGCACCGACCGGGACATCTCGTTCGTCGTCGCCGTCTGCTCCTCCACCGCGCTGGCGATGGTCAGCTGGAAGTCGTTGATCGAGCCGATGATCTCGCTGATCCGGCCGATGGCCGACACCGCGCCGGTGGTGTCGCCCTGGATGGCCTCCACCCGGCGGGCGATGTCCTCGGTGGCCCGCGCCGTCTCCTGGGCGAGTTCCTTGACCTCGTTGGCCACGACGGCGAAGCCCTTGCCGGCCTCGCCGGCCCGCGCCGCCTCGATGGTGGCGTTGAGCGCCAGCAGGTTGGTCTGCTCGGCGATCGAGGTGATCACCTTGACCACGTTGCCGATCTCGCGGGACGAGTCGCCCAGCTTGACCACGGTGGCGTTGGTGGTCTCGGCCTCGGCCACGGCCTGCGCGGCGACCCGGGCCGCCTCGTTGGCGTTCTGGCTGATCTCCCGGATCGAGGCGCCCATCTGCTCGGCACCCGCCGCGACGGTCGCCACGTTGCGGCTGACCTCCTCGGCGGCGGCCGACACCACGCCGGACTGGGCGGAGGTCTCCTCCGCCGAGGCGGAGATCTGCGCCGACGACGCCGACAGCTCCTCCGAGGCGGCTGCCACCGCGTCCGAGGACGCCACGACCGACGCCATCACCGAGCGCAGGTTGGTCTGGGCGGCGGCGAGGGACTCGGCCATCTGGCCGATCTCGTCGCGGTCACGCACCGTGGGCAGCACGGTGAGGTCGCCCTCGGCCATCGCCTGCACGGAGGTCTGCACGGAGCGGACGGTGGCCAGGATGCGGCGGACGACCAGCAGCGCCAGTCCGGCGGCCACGACGATGGCGATGACCGAGGTGACCAGCAACTGGGTGATCGAGCTGCTCGCCTCCTCCGCCGCCTGCGCGTTGCGGGCCGCGGCCTGGGCCGACTGCGCCTCCCCCTCGGCCTCCAGGCCGTCGGCGATCTGGGTCAGCAGCGGGCTGGAGACGTCCCGGTAGACCTGGGCGAAGCCGGCCAGGAACCCGGCGTCAGCGGTCGGGAACAGCTGGCTCGCGTTGGTGGCGAGGAACTGCGCCCGAGCCTCGGCGTAGGAGTCCATCGCGGTCTGGTCGACGACGTAGGGCTGGTACTCGGCCAGCGCGGCGTCGACGTCGGCCTGCTTCTCGTCCATCTCGCCGAGCAGCTCGACCCGGCGGGCGGCGTCGGAGACGGCGTACTCGAGCACGCGGGCGCGGTGCGCCGCAGTGGCCCGCTGCACGGCGGACAGCGAGTTCAGCGGCTTGAGGTTCTCGGTGTAGATCGCCTCCTGGCCGTCCCGCATCTCACCGATCCGGCTGACGGCCAGCAGGTTGGTGCCGAGGACCACGACGGCCAGCAGGGTGATGACCGCGCCGATCTTCACCCCGATCGGGCGGTCGGCGAACCACCCGAGCCGCCGGGCGGGGAGTGCGGTGCTGCTCATGACGTCGTCTCCAGGAAGCGGGTGGGGGCGGGCGGGGCGGTCGGTGCGGGGGCTCTGGTCACGTGCCGACGGCGCGGTTCACGTCGAGGGCGAGGAGCAGCTGGCCGGAGAGCTTGTAGGCGCCCCGGATGAGGTCGCGCGCGGCGCCGTCGAGGGTGTCCGGCGGGCCCTCGAAGTCGCGGAGGTCGACGTCCACCACGTCGGCGATGCTGTCGACGAGCAGGCTGACGGCCTCCCCGTGCAGCCGGACGACGATGACGACCGCCTCCTGGCCCTCCGGGCGCGGCGTGCGGCCGAGCCGCTCGCGGAGCTCGATCGCGGTGACGACCTGGCCGCGGAGGTTGATCAGGCCGGCGACGGCCGACGGGGCCAGCGGGACCCGGGTGATGCTCTGGCTGCGGAGCACCTCCTGGACGTGCTCCACCTCGACGCCGAACAGGTCGCCGTCCAGCCAGAAGGTGGCCAGCTGGCTGGTCGCCGGCATGCCCGGCGCCTTCGTCGCGGTGCTCACGTCAGACCTCCATCAGGGGGGCGGTGGGGGAGACGCCGTCGAAGTCGAAGGCGCCGAGGTCCAGGCCGGCGGGGGCGCTGCCGGGCGCCGGGCTGTAGAAGGCCGGGTCGGCGGCGAGGATGGCGGCGCGGACGTCGAGCAGCTCGGTGACCCGGTCGCCGATGACCGCCGAGCCGAGCAGGCCCAGGTCGTCGATGTCGCTCTGCACCGAGGCCTCGCCGTCGACGATGTCGAGGATCTCCTCGACGACGATCGCGACGCTGCGGCCGTGGTCGGCGTAGACGATGACCTCGAGGACCTCGCGGTCGGAGTCACCGAAGGCGCCCAGGTGCCGGTCGAGCCGGACGATCGGCAGGATCGCCCCGCGGTACTGGACGACCTCCCGCGAGCCGACCCGCTCGACGGTGTCGCTGCGCACCTGCTCCAGCCGGGTGACGGTGTCCAGCGGGATCGCCACCCGCCGGCCACCACCGATGGCGGCCAGCAGCATCCGCTGCCGCTCGGCCCCGGCGGTGGCGGCGACGGCGCCGACCCGCTGCTCCTGGCGCTCGGCGGACTCCGGGCGCAGCGCCCGGCGGGCCAGGGCCTGCACGTCGAGGATCAGCGCGACGGCGCCGTCCCCGAGCACGGTCGCCCCGGAGTACAGGCCGATCGCCTTGAGCTGGCCGCCGACGGCCTTGACCACGATCTCCTCGGTGTTGATGACCCGGTCGACCACCAGGCCGAACCGGCGGCCCTCGGAGCTGAGCACGGCGATGACGACGTGGCCGTCGTGCCGGTCCGACGGCAGGCCCAGCACGTCGGCCAGGTGCACCAGCGGCAGCAGCTCGCCGCGCAGCCGGTAGACCGAGGCGCCACCGACGTCCTCGACGGCCGCGGCGGCCTTCTCGGCGTCCAGGGCCACGAGCTCCTGCAGGCTGATCTGCGGGATGGCGTAGCGGTCGCCGGCGCACTCGATGGTGAGGGCCGGGACGATGGCCAGGGTCAGCGGGATGCGCAGCCGGGTGCAGGTGCCGCGACCGGGCACCGACTCGACCTCGATCGTGCCGCCGATGGACTCGATGTTGGTCTTGACGACGTCCATGCCGACGCCCCGGCCGGAGACGTTGGTGACCGCGGCGGCGGTGGAGAAGCCGGGCAGGAAGACCAGCTGCAGCACGTCGGCCGGGCTCATCCGGGCCAGCGCGTCGGGGCTGAGCAGGCCGCGCTCGACGGCCTTGGCGCCGATCTTGACCGGGTCGATGCCGGCACCGTCGTCGGCGACCTCGACCACGACCTGGCCGCTCTCGTGCCGGGCGCGCAGGGTGAGCACGCCCTCGGTGGCCTTGCCGGCGGCCGCGCGGCCGGCGGCGGCCTCGATGCCGTGGTCCACGGAGTTGCGGACCAGGTGGGTCAGCGGGTCCTTGACCGCCTCGAGCAGGGTCTTGTCGAGCTCGGTCTCCCGGCCCTCCATCTCCAGCCGGACGGACTTGCCGCACTGCAGCCCCAGGTCGCGGACGACGCGGGGGAGCTTGCTCCAGATGTGGTCGATGGGCTGCATGCGCGTCTTCATGACGCCCTCCTGCAGCTCGCTGGCAATCAGGTTCAGCCGCTGCGAGGCCCGGACCAGGTCCTGGTCGGTCTGCCGGCCCACGTACTGGACGATCTGGTTGCGGGTGAGCACGAGCTCCCCGACGAGCAGCATCAGCGCGTCGAGCAGGTCGACGTCGACCCGGATGGTGCTGTCGGCGACGGCCCGGCGACCGGGCTGCGCACCGTTGCCGCCGTGGTCGTCCCCGGTGTCCGGGGCGGCGGGAGGAGCGGGCACCTCGGCCACGGGGACCTCCTTCGGGGCCTCGACGGGGGCCGCGGCCACCGCCACGGCGACCGGCGGGACGTCGGCGGGCAGCTGCTCGGCGGCGGGCACCGGCGCCGGCGACGGCACGACCGGGGCCTTGGCCCGCGAGGCGCGCTTGGCCGGGGCCTTCTTCGCCGGCGACCGGGGCGCAGCGGCCTCCGGTGCCGCGGCCTTCGGTGCGGCGGCCTGGTGCGCCCGCGGGGCGGGGATCTCGGCAGGGATCTCGGCGGGCGCCTCGACGACGGGGACCTCGGCGACGGGCGGCTCGGCGGGGGCGGCCGGCTGGTCCTCCAGGGCGGCGCTGATCGCGGCGACCGCGGTGGCGACCTCCACCGACCCCTCGCCGCCGGTGGCCTCGATGGCCGCCAGCAGCGCGCGGATGGTGTCGACCATCTTCAGCAGCGCGTCGGTGCGGTGCGGGGTGAGGTCGAGGGCGCCGTCCCGGAGCCGGGAGAGCATGTTCTCCCCGACGTGCGCGATCTCCTCGAGCTTGTTGAAGGCGAGGAAGCCGCTGGTGCCCTTGATCGTGTGGATCGTCCGGAAGATGCTCGAGAGCCGTTCCCGCGACCGCGGGTCCTGCTCCAGGGCCACCAGGTCCTGGTCCAGCTGGTCGAGGTTCTCGTGACTCTCCACGAGAAACTCCTCGACGATGTCGTCCAGACCTTCCACGCCTGCCTCATCCCCTTGGTGCCGTGACGGGCCTGCCCCGCACAGCGATTGGTTCTTCGGCACGCTCTCGCACCATTCCAGGTGAACAAACGACGCGCGCCGACCTTTTTCAGAATTGCCGACGACCTGCACGAAATGGTTCTTCGTGCCCATGTCGACAATTCCCTGTCGTCGTGACACCGCCGGCACAGGACAGGGCCTGGCACACCGGTGTGGAGACCTGATCGGCAGCGGCCGCGGGCACCGTGACCGGCCGCCGGTCGCGGGGGACCGGCGGCGGGGGAGGGCGGGGGACGAGCGCCCTGCTGGGGCGGGTGGTGCGCGAGGAGAGGCCGCGCACGCAGTTCCGTCAACGACGGAACTGCGGCGCGGGTCGGGGGCTCAGCGGGAGAGGGCGGTGACCAGTCGCTCGAGCAGCTCGGGCACGGCCCCGAGGTCGGGCAACCGGTGGGTGGCGGCGGTGTCGCCGTCGCCGATCTTGACCGTGACGTCGTCGACGCCCAGCGCCCGGAAGCCGTCCTCGTCGGTCACGTCGTCGCCCAGGTACAGGACCGCGCGGGCACCGAGCTCGTCGCGCAGCCGCAGCAGCGCCGTCCCCTTGTCCGCGTCGGTGACCGCGAGCTCCAGCACGTCCTTGCCGGGCTTGGCGGTGTGGTGCGGTCCACCGGCAGCGGCCGCGCGCTCCAGCAGCGCCCGGGCCGCCGCGGGGTCGGCCACGGTGCGCACGTGCACGGCCACCGCAGCCGGTTTGACCTCCAGCCGGGCGCCGGGCACCGCATCGACCAGCGGGGCCAGGCTGCCGGCCAGCTCGTCCCGGGCCGCGCGGAGCTCCCCGGCCAGCGGTCCGTCGAACTCGGCGCCGTGGCTGCCGATCCAGCGGTACGGCCCGGTGATCGCGCTGGTGAGCTGCAGGTCCTCGACCCCGCGGCCGCTGACCAGCGCGACGGTGACGCCGTCCACGCCGGCGAGCCGGTCCAGCAGGTCGGCGATCCCCGGCTCCAGCACGGCGGCGGCGGGGTCGTCGCGCAGCCGGGCGAGCACGCCGTCGTAGTCGCTGGCCAGCAGCAGGGGCCGGCGGGTGGCCAGCTGGTCCAGCGCGGCGGTCAGGGCGGCGTCGAGCATGCTCAGGCCTGCGCCTTCAGCGAGTCGAAGAACGAGTTCGCCCAGTGGTCGAGGTCGTGCTTGGTGATGTACCGGCGCATGGCCCGCATCCGCCGGGTGCCCTCGGCCGGGTCCATCCGCAGTGCGCGCAGCAGCTGGTTCTTGACCCCGGCGATGTCATGCGGGTTGACCAGCAGGGCCTGCTTGAGCTCGGCGGCCGCCCCGGCGAACTCGCTGAGCACCAGCACCCCACCGCCGTCGCCGCGGGCCGCGACGTACTCCTTGGCGACCAGGTTCATGCCGTCCCGGTAGGGGGTGACCAGCATGACGTCGGCGGCCCGGTACATGGCGGCGAGCTCCTCCCGGGGCATCGACTGGTTGAAGTAGCGCACCGCGGAGCCGGCGATCGAGCCGTAGAGGCCGTTGATGTGACCGACCTGCTGCTCGATCGTCTCCCGCATGGTCACGTAGTGCTCGACCCGTTCGCGGCTGGGCGTGGCCACCTGCACGAAGACCGTGTCCGGCACCTCGATGGCGCCGTCCTCCAGCAGCTCCTGGAAGGCCTCCAGCCGCACGCTGATGCCCTTGGTGTAGTCCAGCCGGTCGACGCCGAGGACGATCTTCTCCGGCTGGCCGAGCTCCTCGCGGATCTCCGCGGCCCGGGCCAGCACCTCGGGGGAGCGGGCGAGGGTGTCGAAGGAGGCCACGTCGATCGAGATCGGGAAGGCCTTCGCGAGGACGGTGCGTCCCTCGTAGGAGATCGTGTTCGCCTTGGTCGGCAGCTCGTGCAGCCGCCGGGCCAGGTTGACGAAGTTGGTCGCGGCGGCCGGCTGCTGGAAGCCGATCAGGTCCGCCCCCAGCAGGCCCTCGATGATCGCCGAGCGCCAGGGCAGCTGGGTGAACAGCTCGTAGGGCGGGAACGGGATGTGCAGGAAGAACCCGATCGTGAGGTCGGGCCGGCGCTGCCGCAGCATCGCGGGCACCAGCTGGAGCTGGTAGTCGTGCACCCAGACGATCGCGCCCTCGGCGGCCACCTCGGCGGCCCGGTCGGCGAAGCGCTTGTTGACCTGCACGTAGGCGTCCCACCAGGTGCGGTGGTACTCCGGCTTCTCGACGACGTCGTGGTAGAGCGGCCACAGCGAGGCGTTGGAGAACCCCTCGTAGTAGCGGTCGACCTCCTCCTCGGACAGCGGCACCGGGACCAGGTGCATCCCGCCGGACTCGAAGGGCTCCGGCGCGTCACCCGCCGCCCCGGACCAGCCGACCCAGGCGCCGCCGCGGCCGGCCACGAAGGGCTCGAGCGCGGTCACCAGCCCACCCGGGCTGCGCTGGTAGTGCGTCGTCCCGTCCGGTTCGGTGACCTGGTCGACCGGCAACCGGTTGGCGACCACCACCACCGGGCTGTCCGCCCTCACCTGCTGACCTCCGGTGCCCGCTGAGTCCGTCATCCCCGCCGACCCTAGGCGACTCCGGGGTGGTGCCGCTCACCTGCTGCTCAGCGGACGGCGAGGAACCCCACCGCGGCGGTGCCCGTCCCGAGCAGCACGGAGCCCAGCAGGTAGACCACCGCGCGGCCGACCGCGCGCTCCTCGACCAGCCGGACGACGTCCGCACCGTAGGTGGAGAACGTGGTCAGCGTGCCGCAGAAGCCGGTGCCCACCAGCGCCACGACGGCGGGGGAGACGCCGCGCAGGCCGAGCAGCACCCCGAGCACCGCGCTGCCCACCACGTTCACCGTCAGCGTGCCGGCGACGCTGCCCGGACCGCGGCGGGCGGTGGCCACCCGGTCGGCCAGCAGCCGCAGCGGGGCACCGGCCAGCGCGCCGAGCACCACCAGCAGCGGCGTCACCGGAGGGCCGCCCGACGAGCCGGGAGCGCACGGCCGAGCCGGACCCCGGCCGCCGCGGCCAGCACCCCGCCGACCACCGAGACGACCACGTAGCCGAGGGCGACCCCGCCCCGCCCGGCGTCGGCGAGCTGGACGGCGTCGACGCTGAAGGTGGAGAAGGTGGTGTACCCGCCGAGCACCCCGGTGCCCAGGAACGGGCGCAGCAGCGGCCGGTCCGGGTGCCGGGCGAACACCGCCGCCAGCAGCACCCCGAGGACCAGGCAGCCGGTCAGGTTGACCAGCACGGTCGCCCACGGCCAGGCGCCGGCCGGGTGGGGGAGCGCCACCCCCACAGCCCAGCGGGCCAGCGCGCCCAGCCCGCCGCCGACGGCCGCGGCGACGTAGGGGGAGACCCGGTCGGGCAGCGGCACACCGGGAGCATCCCGCACGCCACCGTTCCACGTGGAACCGGCCTCGCGTCAGCTGTAGTAGAGCGCGACCGGTCGGCCGTCGATCTCACGGACGTCGACCGCGGTGTCGTAGACCGCCGCCAGCACGTCCGAGCGCATGACCTCACGCGCCGGGGCGTCGGCGACCACCCGGCCGTCGCGCATGGCGACGATGCGGTCGGCGTGGTTCGCCGCGAAGTTGATGTCGTGCAGCACCGTGATCACCCGCTTGCCCAGCTCGTCGGCCGCCCGCCGGAGCAGCCGCATGATCTCGGCCATGTGCCGCAGGTCCAGGTTGTTGAGCGGTTCGTCGAGCAGCACGTACCTGGTGTCCTGGGCGAGCACCATCGCGATGAACGCCCGCTGCCGCTGTCCGCCGGAGAGCTCGTCGAGGAAGCGGCTCCGGTACGGGCCCAGGTCGAGGTAGTCGATGGCCTGGTCGATGTGCCCCCGGTCGGCCACGGTGAGCCGTCCCCGGGAGTGCGGGAAGCGACCGAACTCCACCAGGTCGTGGACGGTCAGCCGGGCGGCGACGTGGTTGTCCTGGCGCAGCACCGCCAGGGTCGTCGCGAGGTCGCGGGACGACGTCGTCGCGACGTCCATCCCGTCGATCGTCACCCGCCCGGCGTCGGGCCGCACCAGCCGGCCGACGATCCCGAACAGCGTCGACTTGCCGGCGCCGTTGGGCCCGATGAGGGCGGTCACGCCCTCCCCGCCGAGGGAGATCGAGACGTCGTCGACGACCGGCTGGCCGTCGTACCGCTTGGTCACGCCGTCGAGCGCGATCACCGCGCCCCCTTTCGCAGCACGAGGTACAGGAAGAAGAGCCCGCCGGCGAAGTCGATGACCGTCGACAGCGTCCCGCCGAAGCCGAACGCCCGCTCGAGCACGAGCTGGCCGCCGAGCAGGCAGACCATGCCGATGAGCACGGCCATCGGCAGCGTCCACACGTGGCGGAAGGACCCCGCCCACGAGTAGGCGAGGTTGGCCACGACGAGGCCGAAGAAGAGCACCGGGCCGACCAGCGCCGTGGACGCCGCGATCATCACCGAGACGACCACCAGCAGCGCCGTCACCACCCGCCGGTGGTCCACCCCGAGCCCCACGGCGGCCGGCTCCCCGAGCGTCAGCACGTCGAGGGTGCGCACCAGCGGGACGACGCCCAGGCAGCCGAGGACGACGAGGACGGCGGTGAGCGCCAGCAACGTCTCGTCGGGCCGGGTCATCGAGGCGAAGAAGGAGTCCGACAGCACCTGGAAGTCCAGCGGGTCGAGCATCCGCTGCATCCACTCGCTGGAGCTGCGGAAGAACGTGCCCAGCACGATGCCGACCAGCAGCATGAGGTGGATCGACCGTCGCCGGCCGCCGAACAGCCACCGGAACAGCAGCAGGCTGAAGGCGACCATCACCGAGACCTGGACGCACCACATCACCAGCGGGTCGGCGGCCAGGAACGCGGCCGACCCGGCGGTGAAGACCACCACGGTGGAGACGAGCACGTAGAACGCGTCGAACCCCATGATCGACGGCGTCAGGATGCGGTTGCCGGTGACGGTGTGGAAGACCACCGTCGAGACCCCGACCGCCGTCGCGACGACGAGCATCGCGAGCACGGTGAGGCTGCGCTTCTGCAGCGCGTAGCCCAGCGAGCCGGGGACGTCGGTGAGGAGGTAGCCGGCGGTCAGCGCCAGGACGGCGCCGCCCAGCACGGCCAGCCGGACCTCGGGCCGCGCGGCCCAGCGGGGGGCGGCCCGGTCCGCGGTGCGCGGTGCGGTCGCCGTCGGCATGGGGTCAGTGAGCACGGGTCCGCCTCCGCAGCAGCAGCCAGAGGAACAGCGCGGCCCCGAGGACGCCGACGACGACCGACAGCGGGATCTCGTACGGCGCGCGCAGGACCCGGGCGAGGATGTCGCACCCGACGACGAACACGGCCCCCAGCCCCGCCACCCAGGGGATCGCCCGGCGCACGTTGTCGCCGATCAGCAGGCTGACCACGTTCGGCACGACGAGGCCGAGGAAGGGGATCAGCCCGGCGGTGACCAGGACCGCCGCCGTGATCACCGCGACGACGACCATGCCGACGGCGACCACGCGGCGGTGGTCCAGGCCCAGGTTGGTGGCGAACTCCTCGCCCAGACCGATCACGCTGAACCGGTCGGCGGCGTACCAGGCGACGACGACCATCGCCCCGGCCGCCCAGACCAGCTCGTAGCGGCCCTGCACCACCCCGGCGAAACTGCCCTGCGACCACTGGCCCAGGGACTGGAGCAGGTCCAGGCGGTACGCGAAGAACGTCGTCACGGCGCCGACGACACCGCCGAGCATGATGCCGACCAGCGGGACCAGCACGAGCTGGCGGACCGGGACGGCGCGCACCACGCGCAGGAAGACCCACGTGCCGAGCAGCCCGAAGAGGGCGGCCACGCCCATCTTGCCGGCGACGGCCATGCCCGGGGCGAACACGATCGTGGTCAGCATCCCGAGCGTGGCGAACTCGCTGACGCCGGTGGTGCTGGGCTCCACGAACTTGTTGCGCACCAGCATCTGCATGATCAGCCCCGCGATGCCGAGCGAGGCCCCGGCGAGGACCAGCGCGACCGTGCGCGGCATCCGGCTGGCGACCAGCAGGAAGGCCGCGTCGCCGTCCGGGCCGCCGGCCAGGACCGACGCGGGGGACACGTCGGAGACGCCGACGAACAGGCTGACCACCGCGAGCACCAGGAGGAGGACACCGACCAGCACCCCCACCCAGGTGCGGCTCGGCCGCGCCCGGACGGGGGTGCTCGTCGGAGCCGTGTCGAGCGCAGTCACCAGCGGTGGGGCCGGTGCACGCCACGGTCCGCGGAGGTCATTCCGCGACCTGCAGGACGTCGTCGATCATGATCTGCGTGGTGTCCAGACCACCGAAGACGATGTACCAGGCCACCGGGTCCAGGTAGAAGACCCGGTTCTGCTGGGCCGCCGTGGTCTGGCGGACGATGTCGTTGTCGAGCACCGCCCGGGCGGCCTGCGCGCCCTGCTCGCCGGTGGCGGCGTCCCGGTCGATCACCCACAGGGCGCCGGGGTCCGTCTCGAGCAGGAACTCGAAGGAGACCGGCTCGCCGTGGGTGGCCGCCTCGACGTCCTCCACCGCGGGCTCGACCCCGAAGACGTCGTAGATCAGGCCGCCCCGGACGGCGGGACCGACGGCGTCGGGGCCCGCCGGCGCCAGTGCGCTCAGCTGCCCGCCGGAGACCATCAGGCCCAGTCCGGTGCCGGCACCGGCGGTGGCCGCCCGAGCCTCCTCGATGCCCGACTCGATCTCGCTGAGCGCCGCGGCGGCCTCCTCCTCGGCGCCGAGCACCTCGCCGAGGAACGTCACGTTCCGCTCGAGGTCCTCGGCGAAGGAGCCGCGGTTGCTCAGGTCGACGGTCGGCGCGATCTCACTGAGGTCCTCGTACAGCGCCGCCGAGCGGTTGGCGATGATGATGAGGTCGGGCTGCTGCGCTTCGATCTCGACGAGGTCGGCCTCGAACAGGGTGCCCACGTCATAGGCGTCGTCGGCGAGGTGGCCCTCCAGGTAGCCGGGCACGAACCCCAGCGGCGCGCCCGCCACCTCGCCGCCCAGCGCGCCGATGGTGTCGAGGCTGGCCATGTCGAAGACCACGATGGACTCGGGGTCCTCCGGGACCTCGACCGTCGTCTCCTGGTAGTCCGGCTCGGCGTCCTCGTCGGTGGCGTTGACGTTGCGGTCCCAGGTGAAGCTGACGGTCCCGGCCTCCTCCGCTGCCGCGGTGTCGGTCGCCGTGTCCTCTCCGCACGCGGTCAGCGCCAGGAGGGCCGAGAGGGACAGGGCGGCGCCGGCCAGCGGCCGGTTCGTTGCGCGCATGCAGGGCTCCAGTGTCGTTCCAGGAAGGTTAGGCTCACCTCAGTGAGTGCACCCTAACCAACGTCTGGCGCGGAGTGACCGGCAGCCCGGTTGCGCCGGACGCCGGGCGGGCAGACACCTGGACATGCACACACGCACGCTGCGCGACCTGACCGTCTCCGCCCAGGGCCTCGGCTGCATGGGGATGAGCGAGTTCTACGGGACCGGCGACCAGGCGGAGGCCGAGCGCACCGTCCAGCGCGCCCTCGACCTGGGCGTCACCTTCCTCGACACCGCCGACATGTACGGCCCCTTCACCAACGAGCGCCTCGTCGGGCAGGCCATCGCCGGCCGCCGCGAGGAGGTCACCCTGGCGACCAAGTTCGGCAACGAGCGCGGCGAGGACGGTTCCTTCCTCGGGATCAACGGCCGCCCGGAGTACGTCCACGCCGCCTGCGACGCCTCCCTGCAGCGCCTCGGCGTCGACGTCATCGACCTCTACTACCAGCACCGCGTGGACACCACCGTCCCGGTCGAGGACACCTGGGGTGCCCTCGCCGAGCTCGTCCAGGCCGGCAAGATCCGGTACGCCGGGATCTCCGAGGCCGCACCGGACACCATCCGCCGGGCGCACGCCGTCCAGCCGGTGACGGCGGTGCAGACCGAGTACTCGCTGTGGACCCGCGACCCCGAGGACGACGGGGTGCTGGCCACCTGCGCCGAGCTCGGCATCGGCTTCGTCGCCTACTCGCCGATCGGCCGGGGCTTCCTGTCCGGGCAGATCCGCAGCCTCGACGACCTCGACCCGGGCGACTTCCGGCGGCACAACCCGCGCTTCCAGGGCGAGGCCTTCGCGAAGAACCTCGAGTTGGTGGACCGGGTGCGGGAGCTCGCCGAGGCCAAGGGCGTGACCGCCAGCCAGCTCGCGCTGGCCTGGGTGATGGCGCAGTCCGGCCGGGCCGGCAACCCCTCGGTGGTGCCGATCCCGGGCACCAAGCGGGTCCGGTACCTGGAGGAGAACGCGGCGGCCGCCGACGTCGAGCTGACCGACGACGACCTGCGCGCGCTGGACGAGGCCGCTCCGGCCGGCGCCGCGACGGGCGACCGCTACCCGGACATGTCCACCGTCCACCGCTGAGCCGCTCACTACGCTCGGGGGGTGAGCACCCCGCTCGTCGTCGCGGCGACCGCCGTCGCCGTCGCCCTGGCCGTGCTGGGCGGGCTGAGCACCGCGCTGCGCCGGCGGATCGGCTCGGCCCACACGACCGGTGTCGTGCTGCTGGAGGCGCTGCTGGTGGCCCAGGCGGTCGTCGCGGTGGTGGCGCTGGCCGGCGGGGAACGCCCCGCCGAGCTGGCCACCTTCCTCGCCTACCTGGTCAGCGTGGTGCTGCTGCCGGTCGCCGGTCTGCTGTGGGCGCGCACCGAGCCGACCCGCTGGGCGGGCACCGTGGTCGGCGTCGCGGCGCTGGCAGTGGCGGTCATGCTCTGGCGGTTGCTCGACCTGTGGGAGGTCACCGGTGGCTGAGACCGCCCAGGGCCCCGGACGGGTGCTGGTCGCCCTCTACGGGGTGTTCGCGCTGGCCGCCGGGGCCCGCGCGGCGGTGCAGCTGGCGGTGCAGTTCGACGACGCGCCGCTGGCCTACCTGCTGTCCGCGCTGGCCGCCGTCGTCTACGTGGCGGCGACCGTCGGGCTGGCCCGCGGCGGGCGGGGCGGCCGCCGGACGGCGCTGGTGGCGTGCGCGGTCGAGCTGGCCGGGGTGCTCGTCGTGGGCACGCTGAGCCTGGCCGACCCGGCGGCCTTCCCCGACGACACGGTGTGGTCGGGGTACGGCCGGGGCTACGGGTTCATCCCGCTGGCCCTGCCGGTGCTCGGCCTGCTCTGGCTGCGGCACCAGGCCGAGGCGGCCCGGGAGGCCTAGAAGTCCCCGCCGCCGCCGAAGTCGCCGCCGTCGAAGCCACCACCGTCGAAGCCACCGCCGTCGAAGCCGCCACCGTCGACGCCACCGCCGTCCTCGTACCCGCCGGCGTCGTAGCCGGCCGCGTCCTCCTGGCCCCCGGCGTCGGCCTGCTCGCCGTCCTGGTAGCCCTCCGCGTAGGCCTCCTCGTCGCCGCCGCCGAACAGGCCGCCGTCACCCAGGCCGGTGTCGAAGAGCGCGTCGGCGACCGCGGAGCCGACCACCACGCCGGCGACGGTGCCCAGCAGGCTGCCGCCGATCATGCTGCCCATCCCCATGCCGCCCATCCCGCCGCGGCCGTAGCCGCCCTGCCCGTAGCCGCCCTGCCCGTAGCCGCCCTGCCCGTAGCCGCCGCCGCTGAAGGTCCGCTCGAGGAAGCCCGGCTGGCGGAACTCCGCCCGGGTGGCCGCCCGGGCCAGGCTCCGCGGGTCGTCGCCGCGCGGCCGCTCACCGGCCGGGACGCCGGCCGAGAGCTGCTCCAGCACCTGCCGGCGCTGCTCGGGGGTGAGCTTGCCGAACGCCTCGGCGTGCGCCGCCTCGACCTGGTCCGGGGGAGCGGTGCGCAGCAGGTACCGGTAGCGCTCGATCGCGCGCTCGTCGTCGCTCTGCCCGGCGCGGGCCCGCGGGGGGCCGGCGTCGGGGGCGGCGTAGCCGTACCCCCGGTCACCGGAGGGGCCGTCGGGCGGGCGGTGCCCGCGGTCACGGCCGAGGAGCCGGTCCAGCAGTCCCATGACGTGTCCTCCCTCGTCTCGACGGGACACGTCCTACCCCGCCGGCCCGTCCGTGACGCGTGGCGCCCGCGCCCCCTCTCGGTGGTGTGCAACAGAACCCGCCGGTAAGATCGTCGGAGTGCCGTCCCAGCGACACCCAGGTGAGCCGGTTGCCGGCACGATCCCGCCCGAGGCGACCGCCGCCCTGACCGGTGGGCGGGTGGCTGTCGACCACGAGCCCCCGTTGGTGCAGCGCCAGGCGAACATCGTCGGCGCCGCCGAGGCCGCCGTGTCCGGCACCGACACCCAGGGCGCCGCCCGGGCCGCGCTGCCCGGTGTGCTGGGCGACGTCCCGGTCGCCGTCCTGGTCATCGACGAGGCCGCCGGCTCCGTCGTCTACGCCAACCGGGCCGCCATCGAGCTGGCCGGCAACGTCAGCCTCCCCGTGCCGGTCGACACCTGGGGCGCTGCCGCCGGGCTGACCGACCTGAACAACGCGCCGCTGGCCAGCACGTCCAGCCCGCTGTCCCTCGTCGCCGAGGGCCGGCCGGTGGCCGGCGAGGCCGTCCGGCTGTCGCCCCGGCGCAGCTCCGACGAGGTGCGGGCGGCCGGTGCCGACGTCGCGGCCGACCAGGTGCTGTGGGTGACCGGCTTCCCGCTCTCCCAGGACGGCGGCTCGGAGCGGCTGTCGCTGGTGGTGTTCCTGCAGCTCGACGACCGCCCGGGCGCCGACGACCCCGAGGCGCAGCTGCAGGCGCTGCGCGAGCGCGCCGTCGTGGCCACCGACATCGCCTTCGCGATCACCGACCCGCGCCAGGAGGACGACCCGCTGGTCTGGGTCAACCCGTCCTTCAGCCGGATCACCGGGTTCTCCTACGAGGAGAGCGTCGGCCGCAACTGCCGCTTCCTGCAGGGGCCGGCGACCGACGCCACGGCCGTCGCCGAGCTGCGCCGGTCGCTCGAGTCGGAGCAGCCGATCACCACCACGCTGCTGAACTACCGCAAGGACGGCACCGCCTTCTGGAACCAGCTGTCGATCACCCCGGTGTTCGACGGCTCCGGCGACCTGGTCAGCTTCGTCGGGGTGCAGACCGACGTCACCGAGCGGGTGCGGGTCGAGGACGACCGGCGGGCCGCGTTCGCCGCCGAGCAGGCCGCCCGCCGGGACGCCGAGCAGGCCCACGCCGCCGCCGACGCCGCCCGGGTCGACGCCGAGCGGGCGCAGAGCCGCCTGGCGCTGATGGCCGAGGCGACCAGCACGCTGAGCTCGACCCTGGACATGTCCGACCTGTTCGACCGGCTGGCCTCGCTCTGCGTGCCGCTGCTGGCCGACTGGGTGTTCCTCACCCTGGTCGACGAGCACGGCGTGGTGCGCGACACCGCCCACCGGCACCGGGACGGCCGGGAGGACGAGCTCGCGGAGCTCGCCGCGCTGCACTCGGCGAACATGCCCGAGGCCTCGCCCACCCGCCGGTCGCTGACCACGAGCGAGCCGGTGCTGCTCGCCGAGCTGACCCCGGAGACCATCGACCGGGTCTTCCCGACGCCGGAGACCTCGGCGCTGTTCCGCTCGCTCGGCGGGGTCTCGGCGATCACCGTGCCGCTGGTCGCCCGACGCCGGATGCTCGGCGCCATGGCGCTGGTGAAGACCGACCGGCGCCGGCGGTTCACCACCGAGGACGTCGACCTCGCCCGGGACCTGTCCCGCCGGGCGGCGATGGCCATGGACAACGTGCGGCTCTACCAGCAGGAGCACAGCGTCGCCGAGACGCTGCAGCGCTCGCTGCTGCCCGACCTGCCGGTGATCCCGGGCGTCACCGCCGCCGCGCACTACCTCAGCGCGTCCACCGCGGCCGACGTCGGCGGCGACTTCTACGACCTGCTGCACCTGCCCGACGGCGCCGTCGGGCTGGCGATCGGCGACGTGGTCGGCCACGACGTGGCGGCGGCCGCGGCCATGGGGCACCTGCGCGGTCTGCTGCGCGCCTGCGCCTGGGACGCGCCGGACAACGACCCGGGCGAGGTCCTCGGCCGGGTCGACCGGCTGGTGCAGGGGCTGCACGTCGCCCCGATGGCCACCATGGCCTACGGCCGCGCGGAGCGACCCGGCACCGCGGGCGGGCCGTGGCGGCTCACCCTGGCCAACGCCGGGCACCCGCCGCTGATGCTGCGCCGGGTCGACGGCTCGGTGGAGCTCCTCGACGACGTCGTCGGCCTGCTGCTCGGCGTCGACGCGCAGCACCGGCGGACGTCGGTCACCGTGGAACTGCCCGCCGGCTCGACGCTGGTCGCCTACACCGACGGGCTGATCGAGCGGCCGGGGGAGGACCTGGACCAGGGGACCGCCTCGCTGGCGGCCCGGCTGGCGGGCGCCCCGGTCGACGCGACCCCGGCCGACCTGTGCGTGCACGCGGTCGGCGCGGACCCCGACCGCCGCGACGACGTCGCGGTGCTCGCCCTGCGGTTCGACTAGCGCTCGGGCTCCAGCAGGGGCTCCTGCAGGCCGTAGCCGCCGCGGTGGAACAGCAGCGGGTCGTGCGCGGCGTCGGCACCCAGGTCGAGCACCCGGGCGACGACGATCGTGTGGTCGCCGCCGTCGTACTCGGCCCACAGCTCGCTGTCGATCCAGGCGACGACTCCGTCCAGGACGGGTGAGCCGTGCGGGCTCGGCGTCCAGGCGACCCCGGCGAACTTGTCGGTTCCGGAGCGGGCGAACTGGCCGGACAGCCCGCTCTGGTCGGCGGCGAGCACGTTGACGCAGAACCGCCCGGCCGCCCGCAGCCGCGGCCAGGTGGTCGACGTCCGGGCCGGGGCGAAGGCGACCAGCGGCGGGTCGAGCGACAGCGAGCTGAACGACTGGCAGGTGAAGCCCACCGGTCCGTCTGGTCCAATCGCGGTCACGACCGTGACCCCGGAGACGAAGTGGCCGAGGACGTCGCGCATCGCGCGGGGGTCGACGACCTGCGGGGGGACGTCGGGCGCGTCGGTGCTCACACCACCGATCCCATCACGGCTCCCCGCGGCACGTTGCGCCCACCCGCCCGGTGCAGCGAGCTGGGCAGCTCGTGGCCCACCGCCCGCTCGGTCACCGCGGCCGCGGCCAGGACGGCGTCCAGGTCGATGCCGGTGGCGACCTCGCTGTCGGCGAGCCAGTACACGAGCTCCTCGGTCGCGATGTTGCCGCTGGCGCCCGGCGCGAACGGGCAGCCGCCGAGCCCGCCGACCGAGGCGTCGAGCTGGGTGACCCCGGCCTGCAGCGCGGCGAGCGCGTTGGCCTGACCGGTGCCGCGGGTGTCGTGGAAGTGCACGCCGAGCGGGGTGCCCGGGGTGGCCCGGCGGACGGCGTCCAGCAGCCGAACCACCCGCCCCGGCGTCGTGGTGCCGATGGTGTCGCCCAGGCAGAGCTGGTCGGCGCCGGCGGTCACCGCGGCCCGGGTGACGTCGACGGTGCGGGCGATCGGGGTCCGGCCGTCGAACGGGCAGTCCCACGCCGTCGCCACGACGACCTCCAGCGACCCGCCGGCGCCGTGGGCCAGCGCGGCGATCTCCCCGACCGCACCCACCGCCTCCGCCGTCGAGCGGCCGGCGTTGGCCCGGCTGTGCGAGTCCGACGCCGAGACGACGTACTCCAGGTGGGCGATGCCGGCGTCGACGGCCCGGACGGCGCCCCGCGGGTTGGCCACCAGGGCGGAGAAGTGCACGCCGTCGAAGCGGTGCAGCTCCGCGGCGAGCTGGTCGGCGTCGGCGAGCGCGGGCACCGCCTTCGGGGAGACGAAGGAGGTGACCTCGATCCGCTGGACGCCGGTGGCCACCAGGGCCTCCAGCATCGCGAGCTTGGCGGCGAGCGGCAGCGGCTCCTCCAGCTGCAGCCCGTCGCGCATGCCGACCTCGCGGACGTCCACCGCCACCGGGAGCACCAGATCGAACTCGTTCATGCCCGCATCATGCCCCCGGTTCCACGTGGAACGCGCCGGTTAGTGCTGGCCGGCCGGCTCACGGGGCCGTTCCGCGGAGGCGGCCGCGCCCAGCTTCGCGCCCTCGACGTCCAGGTCGGGCAGCAGCCGGTCCAGCCACCGCGGCAGCCACCAGGCCGACCGGCCCAGCAGCGCCAGCACGGCGGGCACCAGCGTCATCCGGACGACGAAGGCGTCGACCAGCACGCCGACGGCCAACCCGAACGCGATGGCCTTCACCGTGACGTCCTCGATGTGCACGAAGCTGGCGAAAACCGAGAACATGATCAGCGCGGCGGCGACGACCACCCGCGACGCGTGCCGCATGCCGGCCACGACCGAGGCCCGGGGCGCACCGCCGTGCACGTGCTCCTCGCGCATCCGGGAGACCAGGAAGACCTCGTAGTCCATCGCCAGGCCGAAGAGCACCGCCATCAGCAGGATCGGCATGAAGCTGATCACCGGGCCGGTGGCCGGGACGCCGAAGACGTCCATCAGCCAGCCCCACTGGAAGACCGCCACGACCGCGCCGAAGCTGGCCCCCACCGACAGCAGGAAGCCCAGCGCGGCCTTGACCGGCACCAGCACGGAGCGGAAGACCAGCAGCAGGAGCACCAGCGCCAGGCCGACGACGACCAGCGCGAAGGGCAGCAGCGCGTCGGCGAGCCGGTCGGAGACGTCGATGGCGACCGCCGTCTGCCCGGTGACGGCGATCCCGCCGACGCCGGTCTGCTCCGCCAGGTCCGGGGCCAGGGCCCGGATGTCGCCGACCAGGGTGCTGGTCGCCTCGTCCTGCGGCCCGCTCTCCGGCACCACCTGGACGATCGCCGAGGTGCCGTCGGCCAGCAGCTGCGGCGCGGCGTAGACGACGTCGTCCAGGCCCCCGATGGCCTGCGCGACCGCGCCGGCGGCCTGCTCGGCGGTGGCCGGCTCCAGCCCGTCGACGAGGACGACCAGCGGGCCGTTGACGCCGGGCCCGAAGAACTCGGCGACGGCGTCGTAGGCCCGGCGCTCGGTGCTGTCCTCCGCGGCGGTGCCCGCGTCGGGCAGCGCCAGCCGCAGCTGCAGCGCCGGGATCGACGCCACCAGCAGCGCCACCAGCGTGACCGCCACGGTGACCGCGGGCCGGCGGGTGACCAGCGCGGCCCACCGGGCGCCGCCGGTGCGGGCCGGGGCGCCGGCGTGCTCGGCCAGCGCGTGCTCCCGCCGGGCGGCGCGCGACCCCGGTGCCGGGGCCAGCCGGGCGCCGGCGAAGCCCATCAGCGCCGGCACCAGGGTGAGCGCGACGAGCATCGCCACCAGCACGGTGCCGGCCGCCCCCAGCCCCATCACGGTGAGGAAGGGGATGCCGACCACGGACAGCCCGGCCAGCGCGATGACCACGGTGAGCCCGGCGAAGACGACGGCCGAGCCCGCGGTGCCCGTGGCCCGGCCGGCGGACTCCTCCGGGTCCATCCCGGTGGCCAGCTGGGAGCGGTGCCGGGACAGGATGAACAGCGTGTAGTCGATGCCCACCGCCAGGCCGATCATCAGCGCCAGGGTGGGGGCGGTCGAGGACAGCGTGATGGCCCCGGACAGCGCGAGCAGCCCGACCAGGCCCACGGCCACGCCGACCAGCGCCACCAGCAGGTTCATCCCGGCGGCCAGCAGGGAGCCGAAGGTGAGCACCAGGACCAGCACGGCGACGACGACGCCGACGAGCTCGGTCGGGCCGACGGTGACGGCGCCGGTGGCGAACGCACCGCCGCCCACCTCCACCTGCAGCCCGGCGTCGGTCGCCGCGGCGGTGGCCGCCTGCAGCTGCTCCAGCGCGTCGCCGTCCAGCTGGTCGGCGGGCACGCCGTACTGCACCGTGGCCAGCGCGGCCCGCAGGTCGGGGCTGACCACCTGGGCGGTGAAGGGGTCCTGGACGGCGGCGACCTGGTCGACCTCGGCGGCCGCGGCGACGACCTCGCCGATCGCCGCGGCGTACTGCGGGTCGGTGACCGCCGAGCCCTCCGGGGCGACGAACACCACGTCGGCGCCGGCACCGGCGGCCGCGGGGGAGGCCTCGCCCAGCCGGTCCAGGGCCGCCTGGGACTCCGAGCCCGGGATGGTGAACTCGTCGTCGAACTCCCCGCCGACGGTGAGGAACAGCGCCACGACGATGCCCAGCACCGCCAGCCAGGCCACCGACACCAGGCCGCGACGGCGGTAGGCGGCACGGCCCATCCGGTGGAGCAGGGTGGACATCAGTTCTCCTTCTGGCCGGCGACGGCCCCGCGGACGAGCGCGAGCAGGGCGGTCCGGCACAGCGGCCGGAGGTCGCGCTGCGCGGTGAGGGACATGGCGGTGAACCCGTTGAGCAGCGCGGTGACGGCGCCGACGAGGTCGGCGGCCGGGACGGTGAAGGTGAGGCCCGCGCCGGCGGCGGTCCGCTCGACCAGCTCGACGAGGCGGTCGGCGACCAGCTCGTCGTGCCGGTGCAGCACCTCCGCGGCCTCGGGGTGCCGGGCGGCGTGCAGGGTGTACTCGGTGACCACCAGCGCCCAGGTGCGGTCGCAGCGGTGGGCGTCCAGCACCCGGTCGACGGCGGCGGGCAGCGGGTCGGCGTCGTCCGGCAGGTCGGCCAGCCGCTCGGCGACCCGGGTCAGCTCCCGGTCGACCTCGCGGCTCATCAGCGCGTCGAACAGCTCGTCCTTGCTGCGGAAGCTGGAGTAGAAGGCGCCGCGGGTGAAGCCACCGCGGCGGCAGACGTCCTCCACGCTCGCGGCGTCGAAGCCCTGCTCGGCGAAGGTCTCCAGGGCGGCGTCCAGCAGCAGCTCGACGGTCACCTCGCGGCGCCGGCGGGGGCGCTCGGCATCGACCGTCATCACGATGCAGGACTGTATTGGATACGTTCCTGTATCGGCAAGGTCAGCGGAGGCGCAACGCCGTCCTCCCGCAGGAAAGGCCGTCCTCCCGCACCTACGTTCGTGCGGGGGGACGGCCTTTGATCAGGTCACCTGATCAGAGCCAGGCAACCCAGGTCAGTGCAGGGCGCGGCCGACGGCGACGGCGCGGGTGTCCGGGGCGGCGACCCGGGCGGCGTCGGCCTCCTGGTCGTCGGCCGCCTCCTGCGAGCGCCGCTCGGCCTCGACCCGGGCGCGGTAGCTGTCGACCTCGCTCGCGGTGCGCTCGGCGTCCCAGCCCAGCACCGGGGCCACCACCCGGGCGACCGCCTCGGCCGACTCGACGCCGCGGTGCGCGGTCTCGATCGAGATCCGGGTGCGCCGGGCCAGCAGGTCGTCCAGGTGCAGCGCGCCCTCGTTCGCGGCCGACCACACCATCTCGACCATCAGGTACTCCTCGGCGCCGGGCACCGGCTGCAGCAGCGCCGGGTCGTCGGCGGCCAGCGCCAGCACCTGCGGGGTCTGCGAGCCGAACCGGTTGAGCAGGTGCTCGGCCCGGAACCGCGGGATGTCCCAGCGCTCGGAGAGGCCGTCCAGGGAGTTCACCATCGCGGCGTAGCCCTCCGCGCCGATCAGCGGGATGTTCTCGGTGACGCTCGGCGGCACGGTGCGGGTGACGTCCTCGGCGACGGCGTCCACCGCGTCGGCGGCCATCGGCCGGTAGGTCGTGTACTTGCCGCCGGCGACGGCGATGACACCGGGCATCGGCCGGGCGACCGCGTGCTCGCGGGACAGCTGGCTGGTCGACTCCTCCTCGCCGGACAGCAGCGGCCGCAGCCCGGCGTAGACGCCGGTGATGTCGGCGTGGGTCAGCGGCACGGACAGCACCTCGTTGACGTGGTCGAGGATGTAGTCGATGTCGGCCTTGCTCGCCGCCGGGTGCGCCTTGTCCAGCGCCCAGTCCGTGTCGGTCGTCCCGACGATCCAGTGGCTGCCCCACGGGATGACGAACAGCACCGACTTCTCGGTGCGCAGGATCAGCCCCGTCTCGCCGTTGATCCGGTCACGGGGGACGACGATGTGCACGCCCTTGCTGGCCCGCACGTGGAACCGGCCGCGGCCGCCGACCAGGGTCTGGATGTCATCGGTCCAGACGCCGGTGGCGTTGACCACGACCTCGCTGCGGACGTCGACCTCCTGCCCGGTCTCCACGTCGCGCACCCGGGCGCCGACGACCCGGCCGCCGGCGTGGTCGAAGGAGACGACCTCGGCGGAGTTCAGCACGGTCGCGCCGTAGGCGGCGGCGGTGAGCGCCACGGTCAAGGTGTGCCGGGCGTCGTCGGCCTGGGCGTCGTAGTACCGGATCGCGCCCACCAGCGAGTCCGGCTTGAGCGCCGGGAACAGCCGGCGGGCACCGGTCCGGGTGAGCTGCTTCTGCGCGGGCAGCGGCTCGGCCAGCCCCCCGAAGCGGGCCAGTGCGTCGTACAGCGTGATGCCGGCGGTGACGTAGGGCCGCTCCCAGTGCTTGGTCAGCGGGTAGAGGAAGGGCACCGGCTTGACCAGGTGCGGGGCGATCCGGTTGACCGCCAGGTCGCGCTCGTGCAGCGCCTCGCGGACCAGCCCGAAGTCGAACTGCTCGAGGTAGCGCAGCCCGCCGTGGAACAGCTTGGAGGAGCGGGAGGAGGTGCCGCTGGCGAAGTCGCGCGCCTCGACCAGCGCGGTCTTCAGGCCACGGGTCGCGGCGTCCAGCGCGACGCCGGCACCGGTGACGCCGCCGCCGACGACGAGGACCTCGTACTCACCGGCTGCCAGGTCGGCCCAGGACTGGGCGCGCTGCACGGGTCCGAGCGGGCGTACTGCGGTCATGGGTGGACTCCTCGCGCCAGGCCGGCGCACCTCGATGTGGCCTCTGAGGTCCCACGGTAGGTCGGGTGGGGCCGCCGGACGAGGTGCACCGTCCGACGATGTCGCACAGCCGGGGGACGTCCGCGGGGCCTCCCGATGGCCTACGGTCGCGCCGTGCCGGGCAGCGTGCAGTCCATCGAGCGGGCGGCGGCGATCCTGCGGGTGGTCGCCGGCTCCGGCGGGACGCTCGGGGTCACCGACATCGCCGAGGCCGTCGGGCTGGCCAAGACCACCACCCACAGCCTGCTGCGCACCCTGCTGCTCGTGGGCTTCGTCGACCAGGACCGGGAGACCGGCCGGTACGCCCTCGGCGCGGGGCTGCTCCGGCTCGGCTCGCACCTCGACGTCAACGAGCTGCGGGCCCGCGCCTCCAACTGGGCGGACTCGCTGGCCGCCCGCAGCGGGCACGCCGTGCGGCTGGCCACCCTCGCCGGCGACGACGTCCTCGTCGTCCACCACGTGTTCCGGCCCGACGACTCCGCGCAGGTGCTCGACGTCGGGGCGACGGTGCCGGCCACCAGCGCGCTGGGCCGGGTCCTCCTCGCGCACAGCCACCCGCACACCGGGCACCGCTCCGGCCCGCGCACGGTGCCGCTGGCCACCGAGCTGGCCGAGGTCCGGGCCCGCGGCTGGGCCGCCGCCCGCGGCGAGGTCGAGCCGGGCATGGCGGGGCTGGCGGCACCGGTGCGGGCCGCCGGCGGGCTGGTGGTCGCCGCGCTGGGGGTCAGCGGTCCGGTGGTCACGCTGCTCGACGCCCGCGGGGTGCCGCGCAGCCCGGTGCTGGCGATGGTCACCGACGCCGCCCAGTCGGTGTCCCGGGAGCTGGGTCACGGCGGTGGCTGACCGCTACGTGCTCGCCGTCGACCAGGGGACGACGTCGACCCGCTCGCTGGTCTTCGACCGCGGTGGCCGGATGGTCGCCGTCCGGCAGCGCGAGCACCGCCAGTTCTTCCCGCGCCCGGGCTGGGTCGAGCACGACCCGATGGAGATCTGGGCGAACACCCAGCGGACCGCGGCGCAGGTGCTCGGTGACATCGGGTCGGCCGGCGACGTGGTGGCCCTGGGCATCGCCAACCAGCGGGAGACCACCGTGGTCTGGGACCGGGCCACCGGCCGCCCGGTGCTGCGCGCGCTGGTGTGGCAGGACACCCGCACCGCCGACCTCGTCACCAGGCTGGCCGCCCGTCCCGACGCCGGGCTGGTCGCCGAGCGCAGCGGGATGGCGATCGCCGGCTACTTCTCGGGGCCGCGGCTGCGCTGGATCCTCGACTCGGTGCCGCACGCGCGGGAGCGCGCCGAACGCGGCGAGCTGCTGTTCGGCACCATGGAGACCTGGCTGATCTGGAACCTCACCGGCGGCCCCGACGGCGGCGTGCACGTCACCGACGTCACCAACGCCAGCCGCACCCTGCTGATGGACGTGCGCACCTGCCGGTGGGACCCCGACCTGCTCGCGTTCTTCGGCATCCCGGCGGCGATGCTGCCGGAGATCAAGCCCTCGGTGGGCGTGCTGGGGACGGCGACCGCGCTGTCGCCCGCCATCCCGATCACCGGCGCGCTCGGCGACCAGCAGGCGGCGCTGTTCGGCCAGGCCTGCTTCGCCCCCGGTGAGGCCAAGTGCACCTACGGCACCGGCAGCTTCCTGCTGCAGAACACCGGCGAGGAGCTGGTGCGCACCCGCTCCGGCTCGATCAGCACGGTGGCCTACCAGCTCGCCGGCGAGCCGGTGCACTACGCGCTGGAGGGGTCGGTCGCCGTCGCCGGGGCGCTGGTGCAGTGGCTGCGCGACGGGCTCGGGCTGATCGGCTCGGCCGCCGAGGTCGAGACCCTGGCCCGCACGGTCTCCGACAACGGCGGCTGCTACGTCGTCCCGGCGTTCTCCGGCCTGCTCGCCCCGCACTGGCGTGGCGAGGCGCGCGGGCTGGTCGCCGGCCTGACCTCCTACGTCACCAAGGGCCACCTGGCCCGCGCGGTGCTGGAGGCCACCGGCTGGCAGACCCGGGACGTCGTGCAGGCGATGGCCGCGGACTCCGGGCTGTCGCTGCCCGCGCTGCGGGTCGACGGCGGGATGACGACGAACAACCTGCTCATGCAGTTCATCGCCGACGCCCTGGACACCCCGGTGGTCCGCCCGATGGTGGGGGAGACCGTGTCGCTGGGGGCCGCCTACGCCGCGGGGCTGGCGGTCGGCGTGTGGAGCGACATCGAGGCGCTGCGGCGCAACTGGCACCGGGCGGCCCAGTGGACGCCGACCCCGGCCCGTGCGCAGGCGCTCACCAGGGAGTACCCGCAGTGGGAGCGCGCGGTCGAGCTGAGCATCGCCTGGGGCGCTCCGCGGGACTGAGTACGACCATGTCGCACCCGGCATGTTGTCCGCGTCACACAGGGGTCCCTACGGTCCGCTGGAACGGCCCGCAGAGCAGCGGGCCCCTCTCCCGGAGGAGCACCACAACGTGGACACCACGAGTCTCTGGACCGTCTTCTTCAGCGAGGTGACGGGTACCGGCATCCTGATCCTGCTGGGTGTCGGCGTCGTCGCGAACATGAACCTGCCCCGGAGCTACGGCAACGGCGGCGGCTGGATCGTGATCATCTTCGGCTGGGGGCTGGCGGTCTTCGCCGGCGTCTACGCCGCGGCGTCGTCGGGCGCGCACCTGAACCCGGCGGTCACCGTCGGGCTGCTGGTCAGCGGGGCCGACGAGTACGCACCCGGCGTCGACGTGACGCTGGGCAGCACGCTGGTCTACTTCGCCGGCGAGCTGACCGGCGCCTTCCTCGGCGCCGTGCTGGCCTGGGCCGCCTACCGCGCGCACTACAACGACCCGGAGGCGGCCGGCACCCAGCTGGGCACCTTCTCCACCGGCCCGGCCATCAAGAGCACCGCCGACAACCTGGTCACCGAGGCGATCGGCACGTTCGTGCTGGTCTACATCATCCTGCGGTTCGGTGACACGCCCAGCGAGATCGGCCCGCTGGCCGTGGCCCTGCTGGTCGTCGGCATCGGCGCCTCCCTCGGTGGCCCGACCGGCTACGCGATCAACCCGGCCCGCGACCTCGGCCCGCGCCTGGCCCACGCCGTCCTGCCGATCCGCGGCAAGGGCGACAGCAACTGGGGCTACGCCTGGGTCCCGATCGTCGGCCCGATCATCGGCGCCGTCCTCGCCGGCGCGTTCTCCCACGTCTCCCTCTGACCGCCACGACCCGGAAGGAACCACCATGTCGAAGTACGTCGCCGCCATCGACCAGGGCACCACGAGCACCCGCTGCATGCTCTTCGACCACGACGGGGCCGTGGTCTCGGTCGGCCAGAAGGAGCACGAGCAGGTCTTCCCGCGCGCCGGCTGGGTCGAGCACGACCCGATGGAGATCTGGACCAACACCCGCGAGGTGGTCGGCCAGGCGCTGGCCCGCGGGAACGCCAGCAACTCCGACATCGTCGCCGTCGGCATCACCAACCAGCGCGAGACGACGGTGGTCTGGGACCGGACCACCGGCGAGCCGGTCTACAACGCGATCGTCTGGCAGGACACCCGCACCGGGAAGATCTGCGAGGAGCTGGGCGCCCTCGGCGGGGGCGCCGACCGGTACAAGGACCGGGTCGGCCTGCCGCTGGCCACCTACTTCGCCGGCCCCAAGGTCCGCTGGATCCTGGACAACGTCGACGGTGCCCGGGCGAAGGCCGAGGCCGGTGACCTGGTGATGGGCACCATCGACTCCTGGCTGATCTGGAACATGACCGGCGGCACGGACGGCGGCAAGCACCTCACCGACGTCTCCAACGCCTCCCGGACGATGCTGATGGACTACCGGAAGCTCGCCTGGGACGAGAGCATCGCCGAGGAGATGCAGATCCCGCTGTCGATGCTGCCGGAGATCCGCTCCAACTCCGAGGAGTACGGCGTCGGGCGCAAGTCCGGGTTCCTCGCCGGGGTGCCGATCGCCGGTTCGCTGGGCGACCAGCAGGCGGCGACCTTCGGCCAGGTCTGCTTCACCAAGGGCATGGCCAAGAACACCTACGGCACCGGCAACTTCATGCTGCTCAACACCGGCGAGGAGGCCGTCCCGTCGAAGAACGGCCTGCTCACCACGCTGTGCTACCAGCTGGGCGACGCCAAGCCGGTGTACGCCCTGGAGGGCTCGATCGCGGTCACCGGGTCCCTGGTGCAGTGGGTGCGGGACAACCTCGGCATGATCAAGAACGCGCCGGAGATCGAGGACCTGGCCCGCTCGGTCGACGACAACGGCGGCTCGTACTTCGTGCCGGCGTTCTCCGGGCTCTTCGCGCCGCACTGGCGCGCGGACGCCCGCGGTGCGGTCGTCGGGCTCACCCGGTTCGTCAACAAGGGCCACCTCGCCCGGGCCGTGCTGGAGGCGACGGCCTACCAGACCCGCGAGGTGCTCGACGCGATGAACGCCGACTCCGGGGTCGACCTGACCGAGCTGCGGGTCGACGGCGGGATGGTCGGCAACGAGCTGCTCATGCAGTTCCAGGCCGACATCCTCGACGTCCCGGTGATCCGGCCGCAGATCGCCGAGACGACGGCGCTCGGGGCGGCCTACGCGGCCGGCCTGGCCGTCGGGTTCTGGTCGGACCTGGACGAGCTGACCGCCAAGTGGGCCGAGGACAAGCGCTGGGAGCCGACCATGGCCGCCGACGAGCGCGAGCGCCTCTACCGGCAGTGGCAGAAGGCCGTCACCAAGTCGCTGGACTGGGTGGACGACGACGTCAGCTGACCCGTCCCCGAGGTGATCATCGGCGTGTGGCCGCCCGCCACGCCGGCGGCTGCGACCACACGCCGATGATCAACGGGAGGCCCAGTCGCGGACCACGCGCTGGGCGCTCAGCGCCGCGGTGACCACGGGCAGCGGCAGCGCGAACACGGTGAAGCCGAGCAGCGCGTCGACGGCGTCCTCGTCGTCGTGCAGCTGCACCGCCCCGCCGACCAGGGCCACGACGAGCAGGACGGCGGCGGCCACCGCGGTCCACAGCACCAGCGGGTGCTGCCGGCCGGAGAACAGCCCGATCCCGCCGACAAGCAGGACCACCCCGAGCGGGACGCCGAGCGCCAGCAGCCAGGTGGCCAGGTCGCCGTCCCCGGTGAGGCCGGCGACGAGGAAGACCAGCCCGCCGATCAGGGTGAGCGTGCCGGTGACCACCCCGAGCACCGCCGAGGCGGTGGCCAGCCCGGGCCGCCGCGGCCCCGGCCCCCAGACCGGCGGCTGCGGGCCCCAGCCGGACACCGGACCGGGCTGCCCGTACCCCGGCTGCCCGTACCCCGGCTGCCCGTAGCCGTACGGGGGCTGGCCGTACGGGGGCTGGCCGTACGGCGGCGGCCCGTACGGCTGCTGCCCCCAGTCCTGCGGTTGCCCCTGCTGCCACTGCCCGCCTGCGGTCACGGCGCGCAGTCTGCCAACCGGGTGCCCGCGCCGGGAGCCGACAGGCCGCCGTCCCTCACCCCTGCAGGGCGGCGCTCACCACGGCCTTCGCCTCGTCCTGCACCCGGGCCAGGTGGTCCGCGCCGAGGAAGGACTCCGCGTAGACCTTGTAGACGTCCTCGGTGCCGGAGGGGCGGGCGGCGAACCAGGCGTTCTCGGTGGTCACCTTCAGCCCGCCGATCGGGGCGTCGTTGCCGGGCGCCCGGGTCAGCTTGGCGGTGATCGGCTCCCCGGCGAGCTCGGTGGCGGTGACGGCCTCGGGGGACAGCCCGCCCAGCCGCGCCTTCTCCTCGCGGGTGGCGGCGGCGTCGATCCGGGCGTAGGCCGAGGACCCGAAGCGCTCGGTCAGCGACGCGTGCAGCTGGGACGGCGAGGACCCGGTCACCGCCTGGATCTCACTGGCCAGCAGGGCGAGCAGGATGCCGTCCTTGTCCGTGGTCCACACCCCGCCGTCGCGGCGCAGGAACGACGCCCCGGCCGACTCCTCGCCGCCGAAGCCGACCGAGCCGTCGAGCAGGCCGGGCACGAACCACTTGAAGCCGACCGGCACCTCGACCAGCGTCCGGCCCAGGTCGGCCACCACCCGGTCGATGAGGCTCGAGGACACCAGCGTCTTGCCCACCGCGGTGCCGTCGCCCCACCCGTCGCGGTGGGAGAACAGGTAGGAGATGGCCACGGCCAGGAAGTGGTTGGGGTTCATCAGCCCGCCGTCGGGGGTGACGATGCCGTGCCGGTCGGCGTCGGCGTCGTTGCCGGTGGCGATGGCGAACTCGTCCTTGCGACCGATCAGCGAGGCCATCGCGGACGGCGAGGAGCAGTCCATCCGGATCTTGCCGTCCCAGTCCAGCGTCATGAACCGCCAGGTGGGGTCGACCAGCGGGTTGACCACGGTGAGGTCCAGCCCGTGCCGGTCGGCGATCTCGCCCCAGTAGGCCACGCTGGCCCCGCCCAGCGGGTCGGCGCCGATGCGCACGCCGGCGCTCTTCACCGCGTCGAGGTCCAGCACGCTGGGCAGGTCGTCGACGTAGCTGCCGAGGAAGTCGTAGGCCTGCGCCGCCGCGCGGGCCCGGGCGAACGGCACCCGCCGGACGCCGTCCAGGCCGGCGGCCAGCAGCTCGTTGGCGCGCCGGGCGATCCAGCCGGTGGCGTCGGTGTCGGCCGGGCCGCCCGACGGCGGGTTGTACTTGAAGCCGCCGTCCCGGGGCGGGTTGTGCGACGGGGTGACGACGATGCCGTCGGCCAGCCCGCTGGTCTTGCCCCGGTTGGCGGCCAGGACGGCGTGGCTGACCGCCGGGGTCGGGGTGTACCCGTCGCGGGAGTCGACCAGCACGGTGACGTCGTTGGCGGCCAGCACCTCCAGCGCACTGGCCCAGGCCGGCTCGCTCAGCCCGTGGGTGTCCCGGCCGACGAACAGCGGACCGTCGTACCCCTGGCCCGCCCGGTACTCGCAGATGGCCTGCGTGGTGGCCAGGATGTGCGGCTCGTTGAACGCGCCGTCCAGAGACGAGCCGCGGTGGCCCGAGGTGCCGAAGACGACCTGCTGGGCGACGTCGGCCGGGTCCGGCTGCACCGTGTAGTAGGCGGTCACCAGGTGCGGGACGTCGACCAGGTCGCTGGGCTGGGCGGTCTGCCCGGCGCGATCGGAGCTCATGGGTCGATCTTGACCCTCGACACCCTGCTCCCGCGACCGGACCCACCCTGTCGGGGGCCGCCCGTAGCCTGGGCCGGTGCTCGGCGACTGGCGGGAGATGGTCACCGACGCGGCGTTGACCGACGCGGTGGGCGCGGAGGTGCTCGACCGGGCCCGGCCCTACGTCGCCCGCAGCGTCCTCGACGTCCGGCTGGCCGACGACGGCCGACGGCTCACCGGCCTGGTCCAGGGCGCCGGGTCCGCGCCGTACCGGACGACGGTGGTGCGCACCGACGGCGGCCGGGTCGGCTGGGCCGGCGCGTGCACCTGCCCGGTCGGCGACGACTGCAAGCACGCGGTCGCCGTCCTGCTGTCGCTGCGGCCGAGCATCGAGACCGCACCCGGCGGCACCCGGCGCGGGGCCGCCTCCGGGTGGGAGGAGCAGCTCGAGGAGCTGGTCACCGCGGCGGCCGACCGCACGCCGCGCAGCGTGGTGCCGATCGGGCTGCAGTTCGAGGTGGTCGAGCCGGACCCCGGCCGGGGGCGCGCCTCGATCGGCGCGCCGGGCACCCGGCAGCGGCTGGTCCGGCTGCGGCCGGTCGTGCCGGGCCGCAACGGCCGGTGGGTGCGCACCGGGGTGTCGTGGCGGCAGCTGCAGTACGACAGCACCCGGGCGGGCTGGGACCCGGCGCACCTGGCGTCCATGCGCGCGCTGCACGCCACCCACCAGGCGGCCCGCAACCAGTACTACTCCTACGCCCCGGTCGACGTGTACCTGCACGAGTTCGGTCCGGGCCTGTGGCGGCTGCTCGCCGAGGCGGTCGCCGACGGCGTCCCGCTGCTGACCGCCGACCGCCCGCCCCGGCCGGTGCTGCTGGCCCCCGCGGACGCCGACGTCGCCGTCGACCTGCGCCGGGACGGCGCCTCCACCGCGCTGCACGCGGTCCTGCGGCTCGACGGGCGGGCGGTCGACCCCGGCCGGCTGTCCTTCCTCGGCGTCCCGCCGCACGGGGTGACCGTCGACGGGCTGCCCGCCGACGTGGCGCCCGAGGGCGCGCCCGGGCTGGTGCTGGCCAAGCTGGACGTGCCGGCGCCGCCGGCGCTGGCCGGGCTGGTCGCCCGCGGCGAGCCGATCGCCATCCCGGCCGGGGACGTCGACCGGTTCCTGCGCGACTGGTACCCGGGGCTGCGGCAGGCGGTGCCGGTGATCTCCGCCGACGGGTCGATGGACCTGCCCGAGGTCGTGGCGCCGCGGCTGGCCGCCGAGGTCGGGTACCCGGGCGACGCCACGGTCACCGTCTCCTGGTCGGTGCGCTACGGACCGGACCGGTCCTTCCCGCTCGACACCCAGCCCGGGCTGGGCCGGGACCTGCCCGCCGAGCAGGCCCTGGTGGCGGCGCTGCCCGGCCCGGTGGGCGGCCTGCCCGAGCTCTGGACGGAGGAGCGCCGGCTGGCCGGGTGGGTCGAGCTGGCCGGCACCGAGGCGCTGGAGTTCACCACCGAGGTGCTCCCCGCGCTGCGCGCAGACCCCGCCGTCGAGGTCACCGTGGTGGGCACGCCGACCGCCTACCGGCACACCACGTCGGCGCCGCAGATCTCCTTCGCCGCCCGGGACACCCGCGAGTCCGACTGGTTCGACCTCGGCGTCACGGTGACCATGGACGGCCAGCACGTCCCGTTCAGCACCCTCTTCCAGGCGCTGGCCGCCGGCCGCACCCGGCTGGTGCTGCTGTCGGGCACCTGGTTCTCGCTGCAGCGCCCGGAGTTCGAGCAGCTGCGGCTGCTGATCGAGGAGGCCCGCGAGCTGCGCGACGTCCCCGGCGACGGCGTCCAGGTCAGCCGGTTCCAGGCCGGGCTGTGGGAGCAGCTGCTCGGACTCGGCGTGGTCGAGCAGCAGAGCGAGCGCTGGACCCGGGAGGTCCGCGGCCTGATCGACGCCGAGCACGCGGAGCCGCCGCCGGTGCCGGCCGGGCTGGCCGCGGAGCTGCGGCCCTACCAGCGCGAGGGCTACGGCTGGCTGGCGTTCCTCTGGGACCACCGGCTCGGCGGGGTGCTCGCCGACGACATGGGGCTGGGCAAGACGCTGCAGACCCTGGCGCTGCTGTGCCGGGCGCACGAGGCCGGCGAGCTGGACGACGCCCCGGTGCTGGTCGTCGCGCCGACGAGCGTGGTGTCCACCTGGTCCCGCGAGGCGGCCCGGTTCGCGCCCGGCCTGCGGGTGGTCACCGTGGGGGAGACCGAGCGGCGGCGAGGGTCGGCGCTGGCCCGCGCGGTGGCCGGCGCGCACGTCGTCGTCACGTCCTACGCGGTCTTCCGGATCGACTCCGATGCCTGGACCGGGCTGCCGTGGCGCGGCCTGGTGCTCGACGAGGCGCAGTTCGTGAAGAACCACCAGGCGCGCACCTACCAGTGCGCCCGCCAGCTGGACGCGCCGTTCAAGCTGGCGCTGACCGGCACCCCGCTGGAGAACAGCGTGATGGACCTGTGGGCGCTGATGTCGATCGTCGCCCCGGGGCTGTTCCCCGACCCGGAGCGGTTCACCGAGGCCTACCGCGTCCCGATCGAGCGGGACGGCGACGCCGAGAAGCTGGCCCTGCTGCGCCGGCGGATCCGGCCGCTGATGCGCCGCCGGACCAAGGAGCTGGTGGCCGCCGAGCTGCCGCCCAAGCAGGAGCAGGTGCTCGAGGTGGTGCTCAACCCCCGGCACGAGAAGCTCTACCTGACCCACCTGCAGCGGGAGCGGAGCAAGGTCCTCGGCCTGGTCGACGACATGTCGAAGAACCGGATGACGATCTTCCGGTCGCTCACCCTGCTCCGGCAGCTCAGCCTGGACCCGGCGCTGGTCGACCCGGAGTACGCCGACGTCCGCTCCAGCAAGGCCGACGCCTTCCTCGAGCACCTGCGCGAGGTGGTCGCCGAGGGTCACCGGGTGCTGGTGTTCAGCCAGTTCACCCGGTTCCTGCGCAGCATCCGCGACCGGCTGGACGACGAGGGCATCGGCTGGGTGTACCTGGACGGGCAGACCCGGGACCGGGACGCCCCGATCCAGGAGTTCCGCACCGGCACCGCACCGGCGTTCCTGATCAGCCTCAAGGCCGGCGGCTTCGGGCTGACGCTCACCGAGGCCGACTACGTGTTCGTGCTCGACCCGTGGTGGAACCCGGCGAGCGAGGCGCAGGCGGTCGACCGGGCGCACCGGATCGGCCAGGACAAGACCGTGATGGTCTACCGGCTGGTGGCGGTGGGCACCATCGAGGAGAAGGTGATGGAGCTCAAGGCCCGCAAGCAGGCGCTGTTCGCGCAGGTCGTCGACGACGGCGCACTCGCCTCGGGCGCGCTCACCGCCGACGATGTCCGCGGCCTGTTCAGCTGACCCGGCGGGGCTCGCCGCGGTAGGTGCCGAAGCTCCACAGGTTGCCCTCCGGGTCGCGGACGGCGAACTCGCGGGAGCCGTGGTCGGTGTCCTCCAGCGGCCGGAGCACCTCCGCGCCGGCCGCGACGGCCCGCTCGAAGAGCGCGTCCGGCTCGTCGGTGACGACGTAGCAGCCGGTGCTGCCGGGTGCGACGTGCCAGCCCTCGGCGCCGTCGTCCCGCACCGAGCCGAGCATCACCCCGCCGCCCAGCGGCCAGGACAGCTCGGCGTGCGCCACGAGGTCGCCGTCGGCGTACACGGCGGTCTCCTCGAAGCCGAACGCGTCGACGAGGAAGCGGATCAGCGCCCGGGCGTCCCGGGCGCGGAAGGCGGGCCAGACGGTCGGCGGGGGTGCCTCAGGAGTGGTCATGGGCGGAGCCTGCCGCGCCGGCCGCCGTCCCGTCTTGGACGAATCCGAGCTCGGCGGCCAGCCAGCCGGTCGGCGGCAGACCGCTGAAGGCCCGCCACTCGCGGGTCAGGTGCGCCTGGTCGGCGAACCCGGCGGTGGCGGCGAGCCCGGCCAGGTCGAGCGGGCCACCGCCGGCCGCCCGGGCCGCGAGTGCCCGGCGGGCGCGGTCGAAGCGCACCACCCGGGCCGCCTCCTTGGGGGTCAGCCCGGTCTCGGCACGGAACCGCTCGCCCAGGTGCCGGTCGGACCAGCCGACCCGGTCGGCCAGCTCCCGCACCCGCAGCCGGCCGCCACCGGCCGTCGTCAGCCGCCACGCCTCGACCACCTCCGGCGGCGGGCCGGCGTCCGGGCGGGCGTGCCGGAGCAGCACCTGCTCGACGGCGGCGAACCGGCCGGCCCAGTCGGGAGCCGCCCGGACCCGGTCGACCAGCTCACCGCCGACCGGTCCGAGCACGTCGGGGAGCTCCACGTCGAGGGACGCGAGCGCCCCGGCGGGCACGCCGAGCAGCGCCCGCGCGCCCAGCGGGGTCAGGGAGAGCTGCAGGCCGACCTGCCGGCCGGGGTGCGCGATGAGCGCGGGCCGGGTGTGCAGCCCGCCGACCAGCCCGTCGAAGCAGCCGGGCGCCTGCCGCGGGTCGGGGTGGGCGGCCATCACCAGCGGCTCGTCCAGGGTCACCACGAACGTCAGGTGCGGCGAGGGCAGCCCCCGGTGGACGCCGGGCGCGAGCCCCTCCTGCCGGTAGCCGACGGCGCCGGCCACGCAGCGGCGCAGGGCGGGGTGCACCCGGTGCACGACCCACTCCTGCGTCACGCGGTCAGTCTGGCCCCGCCCGCACGGCCAGCACCACGACGTCGTCGTCCCGGGGCTCCACGACCTGCGCCAGCACCCGGTCCAGCAGGCCGGCGAGGGGCAGCTGCGCCTGCCCGGCCAGCGCGGCGACCACCCGGTCGGTGCCCGCGTCGATGTCCCGGCCGGCGGCGCGCTGCTCGATCAGGCCGTCGGTGTAGAGCAGCAGGGTGCTGCCGGCGGGCAGGGCGACCTCGGCGTCGGAGCGCACCGTCTCCGGCCGGGCCCCCACGAGCAGCTCCGCCCGGCCGCCGAGCACCTCCACCCGCCCGTCCGGGAGCAGCAGCAACGGCGGCGGGTGCCCGGCGTTGGTCCAGCGCAGCAGGTGGGTGCCCGCCGGGCCGGGCTCGATCCGGCCGAGCACGACCGTCGCGAGGGTGTCGACGGCCAGCGCCGCCATCGCCCGGTCCAGCCGGCGCACCGTCTGCGAGGGGGGCTCGTCGCGGTCGACGGCGTAGCCGCGCAGCAGGGTGCGCAGCTGGCCCATGTCGGCGGCGGCTTCGATGTCGTGGCCGGAGATGTCGCCGACGGCGACCACCGTGGCGCCGTCCGGGGTGACGAACGCGTCGTACCAGTCGCCACCGACCGCGTCCCGGGCGTGCGCCGGGAGGTAGCGGGCGGCGATCGCGAGCCGGTCGCCCTCCGGCAGCCGGGTGAGCATCGCCCGCTGCAGCGTCTCGGCGACGTCGTTGCGCTCCTCGAGCAGCTCCTGGGTGCGGCGCCACTGCTCGGCGGCCACGGCGGCCGACCGGTCGGCCCGGTCGCGGACCGCCCGCAGCTGCAGCTCCGAGGAGCAGGCCGCCGCCAGGTCGGTGAGGACGGCGAGGTCGTCGGCCGACCAGTCGCGCGGCCGCGAGTCGATGGCGCACAGCGACCCGACGACCAGCCCGTCCGCGTCGACCAGCGGCATGCCGGCGTACGCGACCACCGCCAGGTCCCGGACGGCGAGGTTGTCCCGCACCAGGTCCTCGTCGCGGGCGTCGGTGATCACCAGCGGCTCCCCGGCGAGCACCACGTGCTGGCAGAAGGAGTGCGACAGCGGCGTGCGCCGGGTGGTCTGCCACGGCTCGGGGAGGCCCAGCGCGCCGGGGAACACCTGCTCCTCGGCGTCGACCAGGCTGACCAGCGCGACCGGCACGTCGAGCTGCCGCCGGACCAGCCGGACGAAGCGCTCGAACGCCGGGTCGGAGGTGGCCGGCAGCGGGGTGGACGCCGGCAGAGCGGCTCGCGGTGCCGCAGCGGCGGTCGACCGCTCCGGCTCCACGTGATCAGGCTACGGGCGACCGAGCGGCCGTGGGGCTCCCGCCTGGGACGGGTTCAGCCCTCCACCTGCTGCAGGAACCGGCGCACCGTCTCCAGGAAGACCTCCGGCTGCTCGGAGTGCACCCAGTGGCCGGCGTTCTTCACCCGCACCAGCCGGGTGGTGGGGAACAGCTGGTCCATCCGGGGCCGGTCCTCGTCCAGCACGTAGGTGGAGTTCGCGCCGGCGATCCACAGCACCGGCCCGTCGAAGGTCGCACCGGGCGGCGGGTCGGGGAACCGGCGGAGCTCGCCGAGGTCGCGGGCGAGGGTCTCCAGGTTCAGCCGCCAGCGCCAGCCCCCGCCGCCCGCGCCGTCCCGGACCAGGCTCTGCAGCAGGAACGACCGGACCATCGTGCTGCGGACGGCGGTGCGCAGCGCGGCGTCGGCGTCTTCCCGGGTCTGCAGCGTGTCCAGGTCCACCCCCTGCATCGCGGCGATGAACGCGGCGAACGGGGAGGCCTCCTCGTCGGGGTCGTCGGTGCGGCCGCCGCTCTCCGGGTAGTCGGTGGGCGCGATGTCGACGACGACGAGCGCGCGCAGCAGCTCCGGGCGGCGCAGCGCGAGCTGCATGGCGACCTTCCCGCCCATCGAGTGCCCGACCAGGGTCACCGGGTCGCCCAGCAGGGCCAGCTCGGCGGCGACGTACTCGGCCATGTCGCCGTAGTCCACCCGGTCGGTCCACGGCGAGTGCCCGTGGTTGGGCAGGTCGAGCAGGGTCACCCGGTGGCCGTCGTCGGCCAGCCGGCGGGCGATCGTCGTCCAGTTCCGCCCCTGGCCGAACAGCCCGTGGACGAAGACGACCCGCGGCCCGGTGTCGCCGAGCGTGCGCGCCGCGAGCCGGATGGCGTCGGTCATGCCGCCATCCCACCAGACGCCCGCCCCCGGCGATGTCGCTCCCCGGGATCGTCGGTGGCCGCGGTTAGCGTCGGGCTCCACCCGCCGGCCCAGGAGGACACCCGTGCCCGGACGCCGTCGGCGCTCCACCAGCTCCACCCGCTCGACCAGCGCCACCCGCTCGGCCGCCAGCACCACCACCCGGGCGCGCACCCGGCCGGCGCCGAAGCGGGCGCCGGCCGCCGCCGCGCTGCCGACGGCCCGCGCGGGGGAGCGGGTGTGGGTGCTCGCCGTCCCGTTCCGCGCGCCGGCACCGGGCGCGACCTGGCACGCCGGGCTCTCCGCGCACGTGTACGTCGGCCCGTCGCTGCCCGCGGCGCTGGCGCCGTACGACCCCGGCCCGTACACGTTCGAGCGGTTCGTCGAGGACGAGCTCAACGCCACCCCACGGCCGGTGCCGCCGGGCCGGCCGATGACCCCGCGCGCCGAGCAGCTCACCGGTGCGCAGGTGGTCGCGGCGCACGCCGCCGCGGGCGGCCGGATGTTCCTGCTCGGCGACGACCCGGGGGTCGGCAAGACCGGCACCGCGGTGCTGGCGGTGCAGCAGATCGCGGCGCAGCGGGCGGAGCAGCGGCCGGTGCGCACCGTGCTGGTGGTGGCCGACCGGCCGGCGGCGATCACCGTGCCGCACTGGACCCGGTCGATCGCCGCCTTCGGCGACGGCGGGCTGCGCTGGTGCGTGACCACCTGGGACCGGCTGGGCAAGGTGGCCGGGATGCTGAAGGCGACCGGGACCCGGTTCGACGTGGTCGTCGCCGACGAGGCGCACATGGTCCGGCACACCACCACCCAGCGCTGGAAGCACTGGCGGTCCGTCTCCGGCGCGGGCCGGGTCAAGGACGCCCCGTTCGTGCTGCTCGCCACCGCGACCCCGGCGCACACCCCGCTGGAGCTGCCCTACCTGGCGCCGCACTTCGCCGCCGTGCACGGCGAGCCGCTCAAGGACTGGACCGACCTCCCCGGCCGGCTCGCGGCACACGGGTTCCACGTGGAACGTGCGCGCTACGGGTGGGCCTGGACCGAGGACGCCGACGAGCGGCGCGCCGACCTGGCCACGCTGCGCCGCTGGCTGACCGACACCGACCCACCCGCGACGCTGCACCGGCCGGCGCCCTGGGGGCCGGTCAGCGTCACCGGCACCGCGGTGGAGCTCACCCCGGCCGAACGCGCGCAGTACGAGGCGGAGTGGTCGGAGTTCCGGGCCGAGATGCAGCTGGCCCGGCGGAAGCGGGAGACCGCGCGCGGCCGGGCGGCCCTGCTGCGGTTCCGGCAGAAGGCCGGGCTCATCCGGGCGGCGGCGACCGTCGACTGGGTGACCGCGCAGGTGGAGGCCGACCGGCAGGTGGCCGTGTCGGTGGAGTTCGTCGAGACCGCCGCCGACCCGATCCGCGAGGCGCTGCTGGACGGCGGGATCGCGGTGGCCGGCATCTACGGCCGCGACCGCTTCGACGTCGAGGCCGAGCGGCTGCGCTTCCAGACCGGCGAGGCCCCGGTGTGCGTGTTCACGGTGACCTCGTCGATCAGCCTGCACGCCGGTGAACTGCTCCCCGGCGGGCTGACCGCGTCGACGACGCCGCGGGTGGGCCTGTTCCACCAGCCGCGGTTCTCCGGGATCGCCGCCCGCCAGGTCACCGGCCGGACGCACCGCGACCACCAGGTGTCCCCGTGGCGGGTGGCCTTCGCCGCGGACACCGTGGAGGAGGACGTCGCCCGGGTGATGGTGGAGCGGCTCGCGGTCACCGGGTCGACCGCGGGCGGCGACACCGCCGGGCTGCAGCAGATCGCCGAGCTGCTCGAGGCCGACTGGCTGCCGGCGACGTCGCTGACCGGCTCCGACTGGTGAAGGACCCCCTCGCCCCCCACCACTCGCACGCTCGCGGCGGGCCCCTGCGAGGGGGCCGGGGCGGTCAGCCGGCGTGCAGCCGCATCGGCAGGTGCGGGATGCCGTCCTCGACGTAGTCCGGGCCGGAGCGGCGGAAACCGAACCGTTCGTACCAGCCCTCCAGGTACGCCTGGGCACCGATGTCGATCGTGCGGCCGGCGCACAGCTCGATGCCGCGGGCGACGAGCTGGGCGGACAGGCCCTGGCCGCGGGCGGTCACGGCGGTGGCGACCCGGCCGATCGCCCGGTCCTCGCCGTTCTCCAGCACCCGGATCGTGGCCAGCACCTGACCGTCGTCGGCCTCGTGCCAGAGGTGCACGGTGCCCGGCTCGGCGTCCCGGCCGTCCAGCTCGGGGTAGGGGCACTCCTGCTCCACCACGAAGACGTCGACCCGCAGCCGCAGGATGCCGTAGAGCTCGGCGGGGGTCAGGTCGGCGAAGAGGGCCTCGCGCAGGCGGGGTGCGGTCGTCACCGCGGCATCGTCCCAAGCCGTCCGGGCGGGGGCGCCGAGCGGGTCGCGGAGGTGTCCCGGCGCGGCTCGAGCCCTGCCCACAGCTGTGGGCAGGGCTCGAGCGTCCAGGGGGGTGGTGCCGCGGCTCAGTGCGCGGGCGCGGACCCGTTGCCGTCCAGCGGCACCCGGACGACCGGTGCCGCCTCGCCCACGGTGCCGGCGGCGCCGCTGCCCAGCCGCTTGAGCAGCCCGGCGACGTCCAGGCCGGTGAGGTCGCCGGACAGCTGCAGCCCCTGGGCGACGTTGGCGGCCACCGAGCGGCCCAGCGAGCCGGCGCCGTCGGCGGAGATCACCGTCATCTTGTCCACCGACGACAGCGGTGCCGACGCCGCGGCGACCACCTCGGGCAGCACCTTGACCAGCATCTCCAGGATGGCGGCCTCGCCGTAGGTGGCGAAGGCGGTCGACCGGGCGTCCATGGCGGCGGCCTCGGCCTGCCCGCGCGCGGAGATCGCCGCCGCGTCGGCCGCGCCCTCGCGCTCGACGGCGTCGGCGATGGCCTGCCGGCGCAGCTTCTCCGCCTCGCCCCGCTTGGCGCCCTCGATGGCCTCGGCCTCGGCCAGCGCCGACCGCCGGGCGCGCTCGCCCTCACCGGACAGCCGGGCCTGCTCCGCCGCGGCCTGCGCCGCGGCGATGGTGGCCTGCCGCTGGGCCTCGGCGGTGAGGATCGCGGAGTTCTTCCGGCCCTCCGCCTCCTGCTCGACGCGGTACCGCTCGGCGTCGGCCGGGCGGCGGACCTTGGTGTCCAGCTGCGCCTGGGTGAGCGTGGCGGTGCGCTCGGCCACCTTCTCCTGCGCGGCGAGCACCTCCTGGTCCTGCGCCGCCTGCGCCAGCGGGCCGGCCGCCGCGGCCCGGGCCTTGGCGGCGTCGATCTCGGCGTCGATCTCGGCCTGCTTGAGCGCGAGCTGGCGGGAGGAGACCGCGATCGCCTCGTCGGCCAGCAGCTGCTCCTGCTGCGCCGCCTGCCGGGCCCGGGCCTCGGCGATGGAGGCCTCCTTGAGCACCCGCGCCGCCTCGGGCCGGCCCAGGTCGGCCAGGTAGGTGCCCTCGGCCTGGATGTCCTGCAGCTGGAAGGTGTCCAGCACCAGGCCCTGCCCGGTGAGCGAGGACTCGGCCTCCTCGGCGACGGCGGAGGCGAACGCCGCCCGGTCCCGGATGATCTCCTCGATGGTCAACCGGCCGACGATCGAGCGGAGTGCGCCGGCGAGCACCTCCGAGGTGAAGGTGTCGATGCCCTGCTGCTGGGCGAGGAAGCGCTGGGCGGCGGCACGGATGGCGCCCTCGTTGCCGCCCACCTTCACGATCGCCACGCCCTCCAGGTCGCACTTGACGCCCTGCAGCGACACCGCGCCCCGGATCGCCACCGGGATGCGGCGGCTGGACAGGTCGATCGAGTGCAGCTTCTGGACGACGGGCAGCACGAAGACGCTGGCGCCCATGACGACCTTCTGGCCCGACATGTCGCGGCTGACCGCGCCGTCGGTGCCGGTGACCGAGCGCCCCTGCCGGCCGGTGACCAGGAACGCCTGGTTGGGGCCGGCCACCTTGATCCGGGACAGCACGAGCAGCACCAGCAGGACCACCAGCACGGCGATGCCGCCGACGGCGTAGAGCAGGGTCATGGGGTCGTTCCTCCGGGGCTGGAAGGGGGGTCGAGCGGGTCGTCCGGCGCGGTGGAGACCACCTCGACGCTGGAGTCGGTCGGGGTGTCGACGACGTAGACGGGGGTGCCGGCGGCCAGCGGGACGGCGCTGCGGGCGTGGTACTTGAGCTGCTGGCCGGCGACGCTGAGCCGCACCTCGCCGAGGCCGCCGGCGGGGACGCGGGAGACGACGACGCCCTGGGCGCCGATCAGCCGGCTGCTGGTGAGCGTCGGCTCGGTGGGCATGTCCCGCAGCGCGGCCGACAGCCGGACCGCCCCCGCGGCCAGCGGCAGCGCGACGAGCAGGCCGCCGGCGACCGCGAGCAGGACGGTGACCGGCCCGGGCAGCTCGGGCAGCAGCGCGGTGACGGCGGCGCCGCCGAAGCCGGTGCCGCCGAGGAAGGCCGCGATGGCCGGGAGTGAGAACGGGCCGTCGGCGTCCCCGGGGACCAGGTCGCCGAACTCGCCGACCACGAGGGCGGCGAGCAGCACGAGCAGGCCGACCGCGCCCACGGCGAGGAAGGCCACCGCGATCGGGTCCACGTGCCCTCCTGGGATGCCGGACGCACAGAGTCGCAGGTCAGCGGCTCGTGATCAAGCTCGCTGCCACCCCGCCGGGTGAGGCGCGCTCATCCCGCGGCGTTGTACTGGGCCTTGATGTCGTCGGCGGTGAGGACCGTCTGCCAGACGCCCACGTGGGCGACCGAACCGGCGAGGTAGGGGCTGGTCGGCGCGTTGGGCCAGTTGCCGCTGAGCGAGTCGAACCCGACGCGCCAGTACCCGGTGAACGCCTCCGCGGACGTCGTCTGCAGGTTGGCCGCGACCATCGCCCCGTCCACGTAGAGCCGCAGGCCGGTGGTCGGCGAGAAGGTCGCCGTCATCTGGTGCCAGTTGCCGTCGCGGTAGGTCTTCGGGCTGGTCGCCGTCTGGTAGCCACCGCTGTAGACGCCGAAGACGAGCTGGCCGGAGTCGGTCAGGTAGACGTGCCGGTCGTACTGGCTGGACGCGGCTCCGTTGGTGCCGTTGCCGAAGCCGATCAGCTTTCCGCCGCTGCGGGTGCTGGTCGCGAACCACACCTGGATGCTGAAGGTCTGCGGGTTGTCCACGGCCGTGGTCGAGTAGACGTAGCCGGAGGCCCCGTCGAGCTGCACCGCCTTGCCGTTGCCGCCGCAGGCCGGTCCCGGCACCCGGTAGGTGACGCCGGTGCTGCTGTAGAAGCCGTTGACCGAGCCGGCGTAGATGCCGGCGTTGGCGGCGACCGGCCCGGACGCCTCCTGCAGCGGCAGGTAGCCGGGCGCGCTGGCCCCGGCGGACGTGCAGGAGAAGTACCGCGCGGCGGTCCACGCGTTGGCGTCGTTGGCGGTGGAGGCGGTGAACGCCGCCCCCGCGGCCGAGACGGCGGGCAGCCCGCCGAGCAGCGCGGTGAGCCCCAGCGCCGTCACCGGCACCAGCACCTGGGCCGCCCGGCGGGACCGGCGGGGGGCGTCGGGGGAGCGGTGGACCAGGGCGAGGGCGACCAGCGCGGCGAGGGCGGCGGTGGTGCCGGCCAGCGGCAGCGCCCGCCCCTCGGCGGCCCACAGCACGGGGAGGCCGAGGCCGGGCAGCCGCAGCGCCCCGACCCCGTGGACGGCGGAGGGGTCGACGAGCTGCGGGTCGGGGGTCGGGTTGGCGTCCCCCTGCAGCAGCAGGCCGGCGTCCTCGATGCCGACCAGCCGGTGCAGCCGGAGCCGGCCGGGGCTGGACGGGTCGTCGACGAGCAGGACCTGGCCGACGGTCAGCTCGTCGGCGGCGACCGGCCGGACGACGGCGACGTCGCCGGGGGAGACGCCGGGCTCCATGGAGCCCGACAGCACGACGCTGGTCTCCCAGCCGACGGCGGCGGGGGCGACCGAGGCCAGCAGCAGCAGGGCCAGGGTGCCCAGCAGGCCCCGGGCGACCGTGCTGAGCACGAGCGCCGGCCGGCCGGAACGCCACGGTGCCGGCCAGGACGCGGACGGCGCGGGGAGCGGAGGAGTGGTCACTTGGTACGCGCCTCCCAGACGAAGGTGAGGCTCGCGGTCCCGTTCTGGACGCTGTTGGGCGCGGTCGTCGGCAGCGACCAGCCGATCCGGTACACGCGGGCGGTGGCTGCGCTGCCGGTCGTCGTCCAGCTGCCGACGCCGGTCGTCCAGCTGTCGGTGGGGAAGGCGGCCAGGGTGCCGTTGTAGACCGTGCCGGCGGAGGTGAAGCCGTTGCAGTTGCTCGCGCCGCCGCGGCTGCCCGGGGCGCCGAGCTCGACGGTCAGCCGGAGCTGGCCGGACAGCGCGTTGGTGGTGGCGCGTCCGGTGCCGTAGAGCCGCACGGTGGCCGGGGACCCGCCGGCGGTCACCGCCACGCACCCGGTCCCGGAGGCGCCGGGCTTGATGCCGGTGGCGACGAACATCCGCTGCGCGGAGTCGTCGTCGACGAGGGTGAGGGCGCCGGTGCTCACGGTGGGCAGCGCCAGCGGGGTGGTCGCGTCGCTGAAGCCGGCGTAGGCGGAGTGCCAGACCAGCCCGGCGGCGAGCACGAGGGCACCGCCGGCCGCGACGACGGCCGGGGTGCGCACGGGACGCGGCCGGGGACGGCGGCGCAGCAGGGACCTCACGCCGACCCATCGGCCGATCGGGCGCCCGGGTTGAGCGCCGCCGTCACCCGACCGGGTGACCCGCCGCGGTGCTAGCGTCGCGGGCCGGCACGGGGTGTCCCACCCGGGACTGAGATCACACCCGTCGAACCTGCTCCAGCTGACACTGGCGAAGGGATGTCCCCCGGCGATGGACGCCACCGCTCTGCGTGCTGCCGCAACGGCGCTGCACGACTCCTCCCCCCTGGTGCACTGCCTGACCAACACGGTCGTGCAGGCCATCACCGCCAACGCCCTGCTGGCCGTCGGCGCGGCGCCGGCGATGGTCGACGACCCCGCCGAGGCCGGCGAGTTCGCCGCCGTCGCCTCGGCCGTGCTCGTCAACGTGGGCACCGTGCAGCAGCGCACCGCCGAGGCGATGCGGCTCGCGGCCCGGGCCGCCAACGAGGCCGGCACTCCCTGGGTGCTCGACCCGGTCGCCGTCGGCGGGCTCACCTTCCGCACCGCGCTCGCCGCCGACCTGGTCGAGCTGCGCCCCACCGTGATCCGCGGCAACGCCTCGGAGGTGCTGGCGCTGGCCGGTGCCGGCAAGGGCGGGCGGGGCGTCGACAGCACCGCGGCGCCGGACGACGCCCTGGAGGCCGCCGGTGAGCTCGCCCGGCGCACCCGCGGGGTGGTCGCGGTCAGCGGGCCCGTCGACGTCGTCACCGACGGGGACACCGTCGTCCGGGTGGGCGGCGGCTCCCCGCTGCTGACCCGCACCACCGGCGCCGGCTGCGCGCTCGGCGCCCTCGTGGCCGCCTACGTCGCCACCGCCGGCGACCTGCTCACCGGCACGGTCGCCGCCCACGCGCACGTCGCGCTCGCCGCCGAGGCGGCCGCGCTGGTGGCCGACGGGCCGGGCACCTTCGCCGTCCGGTGGCTCGACGCGCTGGACGCCGTGGACGGCGAGGCGCTGCTGCGCGCCCAGCTGTCCTGATGCGCGCCCCCTTCGACCCGACGCTGTACCTGGTCACCGACACCGCGCTCTGCGCGCCGCGGTCGGTGCCCGAGGTGGTGGCCGCCGCGGTCGCCGGCGGGGTGACCGCCGTCCAGGTGCGGGACAAGACGGCGACCCGCCGGGAGCTGCTGGCCCTCACCCGGGCCGTGCAGGCCGTGCTGGCCGCGACCCCGCAGGTCCGGCTGGTGGTCAACGACGCCGTCGACGTGGCGCTGCTGACCGGCGCCGACGGCGTGCACGTCGGGCAGGACGACCTCCCCGCCGCCGAGGTCAGGGCGCTGCTCGGCCCGGACGCGCTGGTCGGGGTGTCGGTGGGCTCGGCCCGGGAGCTGGACGGCGTCCTGGCGCTGCCGGCGGGCACGGTCGACCTGGTGGGGCTCAGCCCGGTGTGGTCGACCCCGACCAAGCCCGACGCCGGGACGGCGCTCGGGCTCGATGGCACCCGCACGCTGGCCGCCCGGGCCCGCGCCGGGGGGCTCACCGCGGTGGCCATCGGCGGCATCCACGCCGACACCGCGGCCGCGGTCGCGGCGACCGGCGTCGACGGCGTGTGCGTGGTCTCCGACGTGTGCGCCGCCGCCGACCCGCAGGCCGCGGCCCGTGCGCTGCGCGCCGTCCTGGCCGGGCAGCCGGTGCCGGCGTGACGGCGGCCGTCGCGCTGGCCGTGGCCGGCAGCGACCCCAGCGGCGGGGCCGGCGTCCAGGCCGACCTGAAGACCTTCAGCGCGCTGGGCGCCTACGGCACCGCGGTGCTCACCGCGCTGACCGCGCAGAACACCCGCGGGGTGACCGGGGTGCACGCCGTCCCGGCGGAGTTCGTGGGTGAGCAGCTCCGCACGCTCCTGGCCGACGTCACGGTGCACGCCACCAAGCTGGGCATGCTGGGGACGGCGGACGTCGTCCGCGAGGTGGCACGGGTGCTCGCCGACCGGCCGGCCGGACCGGTGGTCTGCGACCCGGTCATGGTGGCCACCAGCGGCGACCGGCTGATCTCCGCCGACGCCGTGGCCGCCGTGCGCGACGTGCTGCTGCCGGTCACCGACCTGCTCACCCCGAACGTGCCGGAGGCCGCGGCGCTGCTGGACGTCGCCCCCGCGACGACCGTCGCCGAGCTGGCCCCGCAGGCGCAGGCGCTGCTGGCGCTCGGGCCGGGCGCGGTGCTGCTCAAGGGCGGGCACCTGGGCGGCGCGGAGAGCGTCGACGTGCTGGTCACAGCCGGCGGCGTGGTGCAGACCCGGCGGCCGCGGGTGGGCACGACGTCGACGCACGGGACCGGCTGCACGCTGTCCTCGGCGATCGCCGCGCTGGCCGCGCGCACCGCGCTGGCCGGCCCGGATGCGCCGACGGACTGGGCGCCGCTGGTCGAGGGGGCGCGGGACTACCTGCAGGAGGCGCTGGTCGCCGGGGGCGCGCTCGGCGTCGGGTCCGGGCACGGCCCGGTGCACCACTTCGCCGGCTGGTGGCCGGCGTGACGGACCGGTCCTCCGCGGACCGGCCCCCCTCCGGCTAGTCCTCTTCTGCCAGGACCTCGCGGAGCACCCGGGCGGCCAGGTCGTCCCCGCCGGCGGCGGCGATCGAGAAGTGCTCGATGGCGCCGTCGACGTCGCCGGCGTCCAGCAGCAGCACGCCGAGGTTGTGGTGGGAGTGCAGGTCGCCGCCCTCGATGCCGGCGCGGTAGGCGGCCTCGGCGGCGACGTCGTCGTCCAGCTCGTCGCGGTACAGGTTGCCCAGCGGCAGCCAGCTGGCGACCTCGCCGCGCAGCGCGCCCTCCTCGAGCACTGACCGCGCCTCCTCGACCCGGTCGGTGCTGCGCAGCAGGTGCGACAGGCTGGTGCGGGCGTGCTCGTACACCCGGGCACCGGCGCGCAGCTGCGGCTCCAGCGCCGGGTCGCGGGTCTCGTCCCAGCGCCAGCAGGCCAGCGTGGCCGCGGCGACGTCGTCCCCGGCGTCGGCGGCGACCTGGACCCAGTGCCAGGCCTCCAGCTCGCGGCCGGACTCGCGCAGGTCGTAGGCCAGCTCGAGGGCCGCCGGGGCGTTCCCGCGGGCGGCGGCGGCGCGGAAGGTCCGCTCGGCCTCCGCCGCCCGGCCCAGCGCGCGCAGCGCCTCGCCGAGCGCCGCCCAGCCGTTCGGGTCGCCCCGCTCGATCGCCTGGCGGGCCGCCCGCTCGGACTCCGGCCAGCGGCCGAGCTGGCGCAGGTCGTGCGCCAGGTTCAGCCAGGCGTCGTCCTCGCCGGCGTCGGCGGCCTGCTGGTGGACCGCCGCGGCCTCGGCCCAGCGGCCCAGCGCGCTCAGGCTGTTGCCGAGGTCGAACAACGCGACCGCGTCACCGTGCACCGCGGCGCGCCGGAACCAGCGGACGGCCTCCTCGTGGTCGCCCAGCTCGGCGAGCTCGCACCCGCGGTCGACGAGGGCGTCGACGTCCAGGGCGTCGTCGTCACGGGGTGCGGGCACGGCTGGCAGTCTGCCGTGCCCGGCGGCGTCCGCCCACGCCCGGACGGGCCTCACCCCCCGTCAGGGGTGGTCCAGTCCGGCGGGTCCGCGGGCTGGAGCTCCGGGTCGTCGGCGGCGAGGGTGCGCACCCGGCCCGGCGGGGTCCGCGGGCCCTCGAACCGGACGGTCACCCGGTTGAGCCCGCTGCCCCACACCCAGCCGGCACCGTGCTCGGGGTGGACGACGTCCTGACCGGGGTACCAGGCGACCACCGCCGGCCCCGGGGCCGGGTCGGGCGGCAGCGGTCCGGCCGGCAGCTCGGTGGTCTCCTCCGGCTCGGGCTGGGCCTCCGCCTGGGCCTCGGCGAACAGGTCGCCCTGGGCGTAGGGCGACAGCCCGGACACGCCGACGCCGAGCAGCCGCAGCCCGCCGCTGCGGTCGACCGCGCCGAGCAGCCGGCGGGCGACCTCGGCGATCTGCCGGGCGTCGTCGACGGGCTGGGGGAGGGTGAGCGACCGGGTGAGGGTGGTGAAGTCGTAGCGGCGGACCTTGAGGGTCACCGTGCGCCCCGAGGTGCCCGAGCGCTGCAGCCGCGCGCCCACCCGGCCGGCGAGCGCGTCGATCTCCGCGCTCAACCGCACCGGGTCGGTGAGGTCGCGGGCGAAGGTCTCCTCGGCGCTCACCGACTTGGCCTCGCGGTCGGCGACCACGGCACGGTCGTCGTCCGCGCGGGCCAGCCGGTAGAGCCCGGTGCCGTGCGCCTGGCCGACCAGGCTGGTGAGGTCGACCAGCGTCATCCGGTGCAGGTCGCCGACGGTCGCCACCTTCACCTGGGCCAGCCGCTCGGCGGTGGCCGGGCCGACCCCGCCCAGGCTGCGCACCGGCAGCGGGTGCAGCACGTCGAGCTCGGTGCCCGCCGGGACGACGGTCAGCCCGTCCGGCTTGCGCAGCTCGGAGCCGATCTTGGCCAGCGACTTCGACGTGCCGATGCCCACCGAGCCGGTGACCCCGCCGGTGGCGACCGCGAGCCGCGCCTTGAGGTCCTCGGCCAGCGCGGTCACCCCGGCCACCGACAGGTCGTGGTCACCGGCGGCCAGGTCGACGTAGGCCTCGTCGATCGACACCGGCTCCACCAGCGGGGACAGCTCGCGCAGCATCGTCATGACGACGTCCGAGGTGCGCTTGTAGGCGGCGAACCGGGGCCCGAGGAACGCGGTGCCCGGGGGGCAGAGCCGCCGCGCCTCGGCGGTGGACATGGCGCTGCGCGCGCCGAACGCCCGGGCCTCGTAGGAGGCGGTGGAGACGACGCCGCGGCCGCCGGTGCCGCCGACGACGACCGGCCGGCCGCGCAGCGACGGCTTGTCCCGCTGCTCGACGGCGGCGAAGAAGGCATCCAGGTCCAGGTGCAGGATGCTCGGGTCACGCCGCACACCGTCGATGATGCCCTCATGACCGAACCGAACGCGTGGACCCAGCTGACCCAGGCCGACCCGGGCCACTCCGCGGCCTACGTCCAGCGGTTCCGCACCCTGGCCGCGCAGGGCGTGGACCTGGCCGGTGAGGCGCGGCTGGTGGACGCGATGCTGCCCCGCGGCTCCCGGGTGCTGGACGCCGGCTGCGGGCCGGGCCGGGTCGGCGCGTGGCTGGCGGATGCCGGCCACACCGTCGTCGGGGTGGACGGCGACCCGGTGCTGATCGCCGCGGCGGAGGCCGACCACCCGGGCCCGCGGTGGCTGGTGGGCGACCTGGCCGAGCTGGACCTGGCCGAGCGCTTCGACGCGATCGTCTGCGCCGGCAACGTGATGGCCTTCCTCGCCGCCGGCACCCGCCAGGAGGTGCTGCGGCGGTTCCGCACCCACCTGGCCCCCGGCGGTCGCGCGGCGGTCGGCTTCGGCGCCGGCCGCGGCTACCCGTTCGAGGAGTTCCTGGACGACGTCCGGGCGGCCGGGCTGGTGCCCGACGTCCTGCTGTCCACCTGGGACCTGCGGCCCTTCGCCCCGGACGCCGACTTCCTGGTCGCCGTCCTCAGCTGCGGGTAGGAGCCGGGCATGACGTACCTCCCGGACCCGGCGACGTTCTCGCTGCGCGGCGACCAGCCCTCGGCGGGCCGGACCCGGTTCGTCGCCACCGGCAGCCAGACCCGCGGCGACTTCGGCCTGTTCGAGGTGACGATGGCGCCCGGCGGCAGCGGCCCCGGGCCGCACCTGCACCGCACCTTCAGCGAGTCCTTCCACGTGCTGGAGGGCTCGCTGGACGTGCTGGCGGACGGGGAGTGGACCACGGCCCACGCCGGCGACCTGCTCTACGTCCCCCGCTCGGGCGTGCACGCCTTCCGGTCGGCCGGCCCGGACGTCGGCGCCCGGTTCCTCATCCTGTTCACCCCGGGCATCCCGCGGGAGGACTACTTCAGCGGGCTGCTGGAGCTGTACGCCGACGGCCGGACGCCGACGACGGCGGAGGTCGACGCGTTCGCCCTGCAGCACGACCAGCTGAACCTGCGTGACTGACGTCCGGGCGCGGCCACGGGGTCACTCGCAGGCCACGCCGTCCCCGTCGCCGTCCATCCGGTCCGACCAGCCCGGGTCGCCGCGGTGCAGCGGGGCGGCTCCGGCGGCGCGGGCGGCCGCGCAGTCCGGGTACGGCTGGGCCGCGCCCGGCGTCCCGGTGCCGGCGGGCGTGGGGGGTGCCGTGGTGGGCGCGGGGACCGGCTCGCCGGGGCAGTCGGCCAGCACCTGGGCGATGGCGTCGTGCTCGGCGGGGGTCACCCACAGCCCGTGGGTGGCCTTGACCGCGACCTGCCGCGCGACGTAGCCGCAGCGGGCGGCCCGGTTGCCCGGCAGCCAGGTGGCGGCGTCGCCGTCGCCCTTCTGCCGGTTGGCGGAGTAGTCGACGGCGAGCAGGTTGAGCGGGTCGTTGGCCAGCGCGGTGCGGCGGGCCTCGTCCCATCCGGCGGCGCCGGTCTGCCAGGCGTTGCCCAGGGCGACCACGTGGTCGACGTCGACGCTGCTGCCGTCGCCGCGGACGAAGGCGATGGTGGTGCCGGTGTAGGGGTCGGCGAGGGTGCCGGTGAGCACCACGCAGTCCCGGGTGGCGGGCTTGAACGTCTCGTCGGTGAGGTCGCGGGCGAGGACGTCGTTGCGGGTGTCGCAGCCGTTGCGGTCGACGTCGGCCCACTGCGGGCCGAACCGGTCGCGGTCGTAGCCGGTCTTGGCGGCGCGGCCCTTGACCGGCAGCGTGGCGAGGACGTCGACGGCGGCCTGCCCCGCGGCCGGCGCGCTGGCCGGTGCCCGGTCGGCGGCCTCGGAGACCGCGTCGGCGCCCGGTGCGGTGCCGGACGGGCCGGCGGGCTGGCAGCCGGTGAGGGCCAGCGCCGCCAGGACGGCGAGTACTGCGGCGCGCGGTGAGCGCTGTTCCACGTGGATCCCCCGGGAGTCGATGCCCTCCGACGCTAGGCGCGGAAGGGGCGCTCCCCGGGGACCTCGGCCGGCCGTGTCGGCCGGTTGCCCGAGTGCGTCAGTTGGCCATGTCGACGAAGCGGCTGTAGTGGCCCTGGAAGGCGACGGTGACGTTCGCGGTGGGACCGTTGCGGTGCTTGACCAGCATGATGTCGGCCTCGCCGGCCCGCGGGGACTCCTTCTCGTACATGTCCTCGCGGTGGATCATCATGACCATGTCGGCGTCCTGCTCGATCGAGCCGGACTCGCGGAGGTCGGAGAGCATCGGCTTCTTGTCCTGACGCTGCTCGGAGCCACGGTTCAGCTGGCTCATCGCGATGACCGGGAGCTCGAGCTCCTTGGCCAGCAGCTTCAGCGCGCGGGAGAACTCCGAGACCTCCTGCTGGCGGCTCTCCACCTTCTTGCCCGAGGTCATCAGCTGGAGGTAGTCGATGACGATGAGCTTGAGGTCGTTGCGCTGCTTGAGCCGCCGCGCCTTGGCCCGGATCTCCATCATCGTCATGTTCGGTGAGTCGTCGATGTAGAGCGGGGCGTCGGCGATCTCGCCCATCCGGCGGGCCAGCTTCGACCAGTCCTCGTCGGACAGCGTGCCGGCGCGCATGTGGTGCAGCGGCACCTTCGCCTCGGCCGACAGCAGGCGCATGGTGATCTCGTGCTTGCTCATCTCGAGCGAGAAGATCGCCGCCGGCATGTGGTGCTTCACGGAAGCGGATCGTGCGATATCAAGTCCCAAGGTCGATTTGCCCACGCCAGGGCGCGCGGCGATGACGATCATCTGGCCGGACTGCAGGCCGTTGGTCAGCTCGTCGAGGTCACGGATCCCGGTCGGCACGCCGCGGCTGACGCCACCGCGCGAGGCGATCGCGTCGAGCTCGTCCATGGTGGGCTGCAGGACGTCGGCGAGGCGCGAGTAGTCCTCGCTCATCCGCTTCTCGGTGACGTCGTAGATCTCCTGCTGCGCCCGGTCGACGATGTCGTCGACGTCGCCCTTGCCGCCGGCGGCGCCGTAGCCCAGCTGGACGACGCGGGTGCCCGCCTCCACCAGCCGGCGCAGCACGGCCTGCTCGGCGACGATCGCGGCGTAGTAACCGGCGTTGGCCGCGGTGGGCGTCGAGGCGATCAGCGTGTGCAGGTAGACCGCACCGCCCATCTTGGACAGCTGGTCGGTGCGGTTGAGCTCGGCGGCGACGGTGATCGCGTCGGCCGGCTCTCCCCGCCCGTACAGGTCGAGGACGACGTCGAAGACCACCTGGTGCGCCGGCCGGTAGAAGTCGGCGCCGTGCAGGACCTCCACGACGTCGGCGATCGCGTCCTTGCTCATCAGCATGCCGCCGAGCACCGACTGCTCGGCAGCGACGTCCTGAGGGGGCTGCCGGTCGTACTCCGGAGCCGCGGCCCTCGGCCTGCTGATGTCGTCGACGACCGCCACTGACGTCCCTCCCTCGCGCCCACGTCCGGCCGGTGCCGGCCCGGTGGGCGTCCTGCCTGTCACCACGCGCCCTGTCGAACAGGTGTTCGACGTCATGCCTACCACCGGGCGCCGACAGTTCGCGCCCGGTGGCAGCGCAGAGCGACGTTAGGAAGGTCCGGCGGCAGAGTCCAACACCGCCTGTGCGCAGGGTTCTGCACAACATGTGGACATGTCGGTGGACGGAGGCGGTGACCGTGTGGAGGACCCGGGGGACGGCGGCCGGCCACCTCCCGGCAACCCGGTCTCCACCTGCACGCCCGCCTGTCCCGCCCTGTGGACGCGGGGACGGCCCGGATTGCCGTCGTGTCGCGGACGCCCGGGCGTGTCGTGTCGTCCCACCGGACCCACCCGACGCGCGCCCCCGCACCGGCCGGCGACGGCGTACTGCACACCCTGTGGCCCAGTCGACACCCGGGAACGCCACGAGGGGCGCCGGACCGGAGTCCGACGCCCCTCGTGGGCGGTGCTGCGCTGGCTGCTAGCCGGCGACGACGTCCAGGGTGACCGGGACGTTGACCTCCGGGTGGACCCGCACCGTGACGGTGTGGGAGCCCAGGCTCTTGATGCTGCTCGGCAGCTCGATCCGGCGGCGGTCGAGCTCCGGGCCGCCGGCGGCGGTGACCGCAGCGGCGACGTCGGCGGTGGTGATCCGGCCGAACAGCCGGCCACCGTCGCCCGAGCGGGCGGGCAGCGTCACGGAGAGCCCGGACAGCCGCGCCGCGACCGCCTGGGCCTCCTCGAGGGTGCGCACGTCCCGGGCGGCACGCGCCCGGCGCAGGCTCTCGACCTGCTTCTCGGCACCCCGGGTGGCCACGATGGCCAGCCCGCGGGGCAGGAGGTAGTTGCGGGCGTACCCGCCCTTCACCTCGACGGTGTCCCCGGCAGAGCCGAGGCCGTTGACCTCCTGGGTCAGGATCAGCTTCGTCGCACTCATGTCAGCGCGCCGTGGAGGTGTAGGGCAGCAGGGCCATCTCGCGGCTGTTCTTCACGGCCACGGCGACGTCACGCTGGTGCTGGCTGCAGTTGCCGCTCACGCGGCGGGCACGGATCTTGCCGCGGTCGGAGATGAACTTCCGCAGCAGGGTCGTGTCCTTGTAGTCGACGCCGGTCGCCTTGTCCTTGCAGAACTGGCAGACCTTCTTCTTGGGCTTGCGTACTGGGGGCTTGGGCACTGGGGTTCTCCAGGAGTGACGGATTGGAACGGCCCTCTCGCAGGGGCCCACGTCGCGCGGAGCGGGACGTGGGGGGCGAGGGGGTCCTTAGTCAGAAAGGGGGCTCGTCGGACGACGCCGGCGGGGTCGACCAGGGGTCGCTCGCACCGCCGCCGGAGAAGCCGCCACCGCCGCCGGAGTTGCCTCCGCCACCGCCACCGCCGCCGAAGCCGCCACCACCGCCGCCGCCCTCGCTGCGGGCAGCGCGGGTGACCTTGGCCGTGGCGTAGCGGAGCGAGGGGCCGATCTCGTCGACCTCGAGCTCGATGACGGTGCGCTTCTCGCCTTCCTTCGTGTCGAAGGAACGCTGCTTGAGGCGACCGGACACGATGACCCGCGAACCGCGGGTCAGCGACTCGGCGACGTTCTCCGCCGCCTGGCGCCAGACGTTGCACCGGAGGAACAGCGCCTCGCCGTCCTTCCACTCCTGCGACTGGCGGTCGAAGGTGCGGGGGGTGGAGGCGACGGTGAAGTTCGCGACGGCGGCGCCGGACGGCGTGAACCGCAGCTCCGGGTCGGCCGTCAGGTTCCCGATGACGGTGATGACGGTCTCGCCGGCCATGGTCAGTGGGCCTCGGGGCGCATCAGCTTGGTCCGGAGCACCGACTCGTTCAGGTTGAGCTGGCGGTCCAGCTCGGCGACCGCGGCGGGCTCGGCCTGGATGTCGACGATGGCGTAGATGCCCTCGACCTTCTTCTGGATCTCGTAGGCCAGCCGACGGCGGCCCCAGATCTCGGTCTTGACGGTGCCACCGGAGTTGGTGACGACGGTCAGGAACCGGTCCAGGCTGGGAGCGATGGTGCGCTCCTCGAGCTCGGGGTCGAGGATGATCATCAGTTCGTAGTGACGCACGGAGAACCCCACCTCCTCTGGTCTCAGCGGCCGCAGGGGATCTGCAGCAGGAGGGTCGTACACGCGTCGCACGTCCCGGCGAGGGCCCGCGGGAGCGGGATCGGTCGGGACGCGCACCGGTCAGGCTACCAGCGGCGGTCGGTAGGGTCGCCCGGGTGGCTGACCAGCTGATCGGCGTGCACGTCGGACCGGGCCTGACCGAGGACAACGAGCTCGACGCCGGCGGCCCGCTGGCCCGGGCGGCGGAGATGGACGCCGACGCCGTCCAGGTCTTCCTCGCCGACCCGCAGGGCTGGAAGAAGCCGTTGCCGCGGCCGGACGCCGAGGCGCTGCTCGCCTCCGACGTCGCCGTCTTCGTGCACGCGCCGTACATCGTCAACGTCGCCTCGACGAACAACCGGATCCGCATCCCCAGCCGCAAGCTGCTCGGCCAGCACGCGGCCGCCTCCGCCGCCGTCGGCGCGCGGGGCATGGTCGTGCACGGCGGGCACGTCCTGGCCAAGGACGACCCGGCGGCCGGCGTGGACAACTGGCGCAAGACCTTCGCCCGGCAGGCCGAGGACGGCGGCTTCGGCATCCCGGTGCTGATCGAGAACACCGCCGGCGGGGACAACGCGATGGCCCGCGAGCTGGACGCCGTCGCCCGGCTGTGGGAGGCCGTCGGCGAGTTCGGCGCCGGCTTCGTGCTGGACACCTGCCACGCCTGGGCCGCCGGCTGGGACCTGACCCGGGTGGTGGACGACGTCCGGGCGATCACCGGGCGGATCGACCTGGTGCACCTGAACAACAGCCGCGACCCGGCCGGTTCCGGCCGCGACCGGCACGCGCCGCTCACCGCCGGCGAGGTGCCGCTGGAGCTGCTGGTCGGGGTCGCCCGGGCGGCCGGGGCCCCCGTCGTCCTGGAGACCCCCGGTGACGCCGCCGGTCACGCCGAGGAGGTCTCCCTGCTGCGCGAGGCCCTCGCCGGCTGAGCCCGCCGGCGCAGCGTCACCCGGTCCACGGCGCCGTCCAGCACCCCGCCGGCGGGGTCGTCGGTGCCGGGCCAGCTGCGCCGCACCAGGTCGGCGTCCGGGTGCCACACCTCCCGCACGACCAGCGCCACCAGGACGACGAGGGCGACGTCGCGCAGCCCGACGGCGAGGTGGAACCACTCGACGTCCAGGCCCCGGTTGTCCGCGCCCAGGTAGTACAGCATCGTGATCGCCCAGACCAGCGCCTCGGTGGCCTGCCAGAGCAGCAGCGAGCGCCACCGCGGCCGGGCCAGCACCGCCAGCGGCAGCAGCCAGAGCGCGTACTGCGGGCTGTAGACCTTGTTGAGCAGCAGGAACGCCGCGACCAGCAGGAACGCCAGCTGCGGCACCCGGGGGCGCAGCGGCGCGGCCAGCGCCAGCCAGCAGACCCCGGCGGCGGTCAGCACCAGCAGGACGGCGACGGTCGCGTTGAGCGCCGACGGGCTCTCGCCCTGGGCCGGCGCGCCGCCGAGGAACCCCGGCCACCAGTGCTGGGCGATCGCCCAGATGCTCTCCGGGTTCGCCGGCCGGGAGTCGCTGAGGGTGAAGAACCGGGCCCAGTTCTCCGGCGCCAGGACGGCGAGCGGCAGGTCGACCACCAGCCAGGCCAGGCCCGCGGACACCGCGGTGGCCAGCCAGGGCCGCAGCTGCCCGGCCCGCAGGCACAGCGCGAACAGCACCCCGACCACCATGACCGGGTAGAGCTTGGCGGCGATCCCCAGCCCGAGCAGCACCCCCGCGACCACCGGGTGCCGGCGGGCCCAGGCCCACATGCCCAGCGTGGTGAGCGCGACCGCGAGCAGGTCCCAGTTGGTGAAGGCGTGCACCAGCAGCACCGGCGACAGCCCCACCATCGCCGCGTCCCAGGGCCGCCGTCCGCTCAGCCCCAGCACGCCGCGGGTGACCAGCAGCGCCAGCGCCGACAGCAGCAGGCAGGTGACGACGTAGTAGCTCTCCACCGGGACGGCGTCCGGCAGCGGCCCGACGCCCGCCGCGAGCTGGTCGTAGCCGCGGGCCACCACGGCGGCCAGCTGCATCAGCCCGCCGGTGAGCACCGGGTACTCCACCGCGGAGTCCAGGTAGGGGACGTCGCCGTCGGCCAGGCCGTGGATGCCGAACAGCGGGACGGCGTCGTTGTAGCAGAGGTGCGTGTACTGCTTGGAGCCCTGCCAGTCGCCGTCGGCGCACGGCGCCTGCTTGGTCCAGGCGAGGCTGAGCACGAGCACGGTGAACAGCAGGCACACCCGCAGCGGCGTCCAGAACAGCGCCCGCCCGGTGACCGCGTGCCGGCCCCACGGGCCGCCGACCGCCTCGCTGGCCTGCACCGCGACCGGGTCGGTCCAGGTCGGGACGACCCGGTCCGGCCCTGCCGGGGCAGACACCTCGGGCCCGCCCCCCGGCCGGTCGGCCGGGACGGACGGGCCCGTCGGTGTCGCACTCACCTGCTCAGTCTGCCTGCTCCGCTCAGCCGTTCGGGCGTCCCTGCCCGGGCTGCCCGCCACCTCCCGGTGGCGACCCCGCGCCCTGGAGGCACTGCGGCAGGCCGGGGTCGGCGACGCAGGGGTCCACGGTCTCGGTCGGCGTGGTCGGGGTCGGCGTGGGGGTCGGGGTGCTGGTGGTCGGCGCCGGCGCCTGGGTGCTCGGCGCCGGTGCCTCCCTCGTCGGCTCGGGCTCGGGCTCCGGTTCGGGCTCCGGCTCCGGGACGCTCTTGTCCGGGTCGCCCTTGATCAGCGCCTTGGCCGGCAGCGGCTCCTCGGGCGTGCCGTCGAGCACCGTGTCCATGTACTGCTGCCAGATCGCCCCCGGCAGGCCGGAGCCGTAGATGATCGCGCCTGCGGCGTTCTCGATCGGCGCGATGCCCTGGGTGCCCATCCACACCGCGGTGGAGATCGACGGGGTGTAGCCGACCATCCAGGCGTCGGAGTTGTTCACCGCGTCGATGCCCTGGGTGCCGGTCTTGCTGGCCACCGGGCGGCCGCCCTCGAGCGCCCGCTTGGACGACGCGGCGACCTCCTCCATCGCGAAGGTGACGTCGCTGGCGACGTCGGCCGGGATGACCTGCTGGGCCCCGGCGCTGCCGTCGACGGTCTTGAGCACCGTGCCCGCGCTGTCGGCGATCGCGGAGACGAAGTGCGCCGGGTGGTAGACCCCGCCGGCGGCGAAGGTGGCGAAGCCGACGGCCTGCTGGATCGGCCGCACCGGGTACTCACCGATGCCGATCGCGCTGCCGGTGTCGTTGGTGCCCGGGACGCTCAGCGACTCGAAGCCGGCCACACCCTGGGGCGCCGTCGGGTCGTCGGCGGGCCAGACGTCGGGGATCCCGGCCGCCGCGCGCGCCGTCGCCGCCACGTTCTCCGCGCCCAGCTCGTAGGCCAGCCCGTAGAAGGTGGTGTTCAGCGACCGGGTGGTCGCCTCCTTGAGCGTGCAGTTCCCGCACTGCGCGTTGCCGGAGTTGCGCACCGGCAGGCCCGGGCGGTCCGGGAACGTCTGCGGTGAGGTGCCGTCCCGGCGGGTGTCGACGCTGAAGCCGTTCTGCAGCGCAGTGGCCAGCGTGTACGGCTTGAACGACGAGCCCGGCTGCTTGAGCGCCTGGGCGTAGTCGGTCGTGTCGGCCGCGGGGTCGTCGCTGCGGCTCTGCGAGTTGCCGTAGTAGGCGAGCACGCCGCCGGTGCGCGGGTCGACCGAGACCAGCGCCTGCCGCAGCAGCGCGGTGTCCTCGCCGTCCATCACGTCGTTGACCGCGGCCACGGCGGCGTCCTGGTGGCCCTTGCTGATCGTGGTGGTGATCCGCAGCCCGGCGGCCTCGATGTCGTCGTAGCCGTGCTGCTGGCGCATCTCCTTGCGGACCAGGTCGACGATGAAGCCCTCCGGCCCGGCCGGCGCCCCGTTGCCGTTGCCGGTGTCGGGCAGCACGTACGGGTACTGCATGGGCGCGCGGGCGGCGGCGTCCAGCCAGCCCTCCCCGACCATGGCGTCGAGCACCAGGCCCCAGCGGTCGGCGGCCTCCTCGGGGCTGTTGGCCGGGTCGTAGTAGCTGGGGCTGCGCACCAGCACCGCCAGCACGGCCCCCTGCTCGGCGCTCAGCGCCGCCGCCGACGTCCCGAAGTAGGTGTTGGCCGCGGCCTCGATGCCGTACGCGCCGCGACCGAAGTAGATGGTGTTCAGGTAGTTCTCGAGGATCTCGTCCTTCGTGTACTCGTTGTCGAGCTTGATGGCGAGGAAGAGCTCCTTGAACTTCCGGCTGAACGTCTGGTCGGAGCTCAGGAAGGCGTTCTTCACGTACTGCTGGGTGATCGTCGAACCACCCTGGGTCGAGCCGCCGGTGAGGTTGTTCCAGGCCGCGCGCACGATGCCGGTGAAGGAGATGCCCGGGTCGTTGTAGAAGTTCCGGTTCTCGGCGGCGAGGATCGCGTTGCGCGCCGGCTCGGAGATCTGGTCGAGCGAGACGTTGATGCGGTTCTCGTCGGACAACCGCGCCATCTCGGTCACGCCGTCGGCGTAGTAGATGATCGTCGTCTGCTTGTTGGTGATCGAGTCCGGCGACGGGACGTCGGTCGAGGCGTAGACGACGCCGACGAAGACGCCGAGCATCACCAGCAGCCCGACGACCGCGCCGGAGATGATCTTCAGCCAGCGGCGGCGCCGCTGCTTCGCGGTCCGCTTCCGCTTGCCGCCACCCGGCGGCCGGCCGCTGCCACCGCCGCGCCCGCCGCCGCCCGGCCGGCTGCCGCCCGTCGGGGGCTTGACCGGGGGCCGCCCACCGCCGCCACCGGCGGAGCGGGCCGGGGCGCGGCCCGTCGTGGAGCCGCCGCTGCGGGCCCGGCCGCTGACGGCCGGCCGCCGCGCGCCGGCGCCGCCGGACCCGGCGGCACCCGCCCGGGCCTGCGGTGGGCGGCGCGCCTGGCCGGCGGAGCCGACCCGGGCGGTCTCGTCGTGGGGAGGCACTCGGTGGCCCCTTCCTGCAGGTCGTGGGTGGTCGGGCCGCGGCGGGGTCGCGCGGCCTCGGGCACCCAGGATGACGTCTTCAGCTGTGCGCCCGGGCGGACGGCGGCCCGGGCGCGTTCCCGGGCCGACGGCGACTACTCGGTCGCCGCCCGGCGGCGGGTGGTGCGTCGTGCCCGTCCGGGGACCGGCTCGGCGCCCAGGACGTAGGAGGTGACGAGGTGGTTCCAGCCGCAGCCGCGGCACACCTCGACGCAGTACACGGAGAACTCGTCCTGCATCCCGTCCATCCGGGACAGCTCCGGCCCGGTCTTGGCCTGCCCCGACACCGCGCCCAGCCCGTCGCCGTAGACGTAGCTGACCAGCGTCAGCCTCTCCCGGCGGCAGATCGGGCACGGCGAGTCGGTCGGCTCGCCGTGGTACTTCGCCGCCCGGGACAGGTACGGGCTCGCATCGCAGACCTCGGGCACACCGGTCCGCCCTGCGTGCACCTCGGCGAGGAGCGCGCGCCGTCGCAGCGCGTAGTCCACCACCGACCTCCGCCCGGGCACGGCGCCAATGTACGCACCGGAGAGCCTCCGGTCGCCCTTCCCGGAACTCGACACGACTTGCGTCCCAGGCACCCCACCGATGTATCGTGCCGATACATCGATCGAGTGAACAGGGGGTGGCGAGATGCTGGAGTTCGCCATCCTGGGGCTGCTGCAGCAGTCGCCCATGCACGGCTACGAGCTGCGCAAGGAGCTCGCCGCGGTGCTCGGCGGTCTCCGCTCCATCTCCTACGGGTCGCTCTACCCGGCGCTCAAGCGGCTGCAGGCCGCCGGTCTGATCGCCAGCGACGACCCGACCCCGCGCTCCCTGCTGCCGGCCGACGCCCCCGCGCTGACCGGCCGCCGCGGCAAGGTCGTCTACACGATCACCGCCGAGGGCAAGGACCGCTTCCACGAGCTGGTCAGCGACACCGGCCCGGAGGCCTACGACGACGAGGGCCGCTTCGGCGTCCACCTGGCCTTCTTCCGGCACACCGCGGCCGACGTGCGGCTGCGCATCCTCGAGGGACGGCGGCGCACCGTCGAGCGCCAGCGCGACCGGTTGATGGACTCGCTGCGCCGCACCCAGGAGAAGCTCGACCGCTACACCCTCGAGCTGCAGCGCCACGGTCTGGACTCCGTCGACCGCGAGGTCCGCTGGCTCACCGAGCTCATCGACAGCGAGAAGGACGACGCCCGCGCCGCCGCCGCTGACCGGGCGGAGCAGACGCCGCCACCGACCGCACCACCGAGCACGGCCAGCACCACCTGAGCAGCACCACCTGAGCAGCACCACCTGAGCAGCACCACCGCAGCACCCGCACACACATCGTCCGGGCCCCCAGGGCCCGTCGGAGGGAGACAGTCCATGGCATCGGTCAAGGTCGCCATCGTCGGCGTCGGCAACTGCGCCGCCTCGCTGGTCCAGGGGGTGGAGTACTACCGCGACGCGGACGAGTCCGCGTCGGTCCCCGGCCTCATGCACGTGCGGTTCGGCGACTACCACGTCTCCGACGTCGAGTTCGTCGCCGCGTTCGACGTGGACGCCAAGAAGGTCGGCCGCGACCTCTCCGAGGCGATCGTCGCCAGCGAGAACAACACCATCAAGATCGCTGACGTGCCGCCGCTCGGCGTCACCGTGCAGCGCGGCACCACCCTCGACGGGCTGGGCAAGTACTACCGCGAGATCGTCGAGGAGTCCGACGACGAGCCGGTCGACATGGTCACCGCGCTCCGCGAGTCCGGTGCCGACGTCCTGGTCTGCTACCTGCCCGTCGGCTCCCAGCAGGCGGCGGAGTTCTACGCCCAGGCCGCGATCGACGCGAAGGTCGCCTTCGTCAACGCGCTGCCCGTCTTCATCGCCGGCACGCCGGCGTGGGCGCAGAAGTTCACCGACGCCGGCGTGCCGATCGTCGGCGACGACATCAAGAGCCAGGTCGGCGCCACCATCACCCACCGGGTGCTCGCCAAGCTGTTCGAGGACCGCGGCGTGCAGCTGGACCGCACCATGCAGCTCAACGTCGGCGGCAACATGGACTTCAAGAACATGCTCGAGCGCGAGCGCCTGGAGTCCAAGAAGATCTCCAAGACCCAGTCGGTCACCAGCCAGGTCGACCGGGACATGGGCAAGGGCAACGTGCACATCGGCCCGTCGGACCACGTGCCGTGGCTCTCGGACCGCAAGTGGGCCTACGTCCGCCTGGAGGGCCGTGCGTTCGGCGACGTCCCGCTGAACCTGGAGTACAAGCTCGAGGTCTGGGACTCCCCGAACTCGGCCGGCATCATCATCGACGCCGTCCGCGCCGCCAAGATCGCCATGGACCGCGGCATCGGCGGCCCGATCCTCTCCGCGTCGTCCTACTTCATGAAGAGCCCGCCGGAGCAGTACAGCGACAGCGAGGCGCGCGACGCCGTCGAGGCCTTCATCCGCGGGGACGTCGAGCGCTGATCAAGGACCCCGTCCTCCTCACCCCTCGCAAGCTCGGGGCGAGCCTCTGGACGGGGCCTGCCAGCACGTCACCTGGCCCGTCTCCCTGCTCCGGCAGGGAGGCGGGCCGGCCGTCCTAGGCTGCGGGCATGCGCTCCCCCCGCCGTCCCGGGTCCCTGCGGCTGGTGGCCGTCACCGTGGTCGCCGCCGTGGCGGTGCTGTCCGGTTGCAGCGGCGAGGACGCCGCCGAGCGCCGTCCCGGCGCGGCGGTCACCGCCGAGGAGGCCGACGTCCTGGCCGAGGTGCTGGTCGCCGACTTCCGCGAGGGCGGCGCGGACGTCGAGGTGAGCGCGCCGTTCGCCGAGGGCGCGGTGCTGACCCTGACCGGCGAGGTGGACTTCAGCCGGACCATCGGCCGCGCGCAGGCGGTCACCCGCTACCAGGACGGCCAGCCGGAGGAGACCCGCACCCTCTTCTTCGACGGCACCGACCTGTGGCAGGGCGACGTCCCCGGCCTTCCCGAGGCGGTGGCGGCCGCGGGGCTGCCCCCCGCCGGCTACGCCCGCCGGCCGATCGCGACGACCGATGCCGCGGGCACCGCCTCGCTGCTGGACGTGCTGGTGCAGATGGTCACCCGGCTCTCGGCCCGCTCCGCGGACGACCCGCGGTCCTTCGAGGCCTACACCTGGCAGGGCTCCCGCTCGGTCAACGGCGAGCTGGCGTCGGTCTTCCGCAGCGGCACCGGCGCGGAGATCGCGGTCGCGGCCGAGAGCGGCCTGCTGGTGCAGTACGTGACCACGCTGCAGGACTTCGAGGTGACCATCACCCTCGCCGACCACGGACGGCGGGAGATCAGCCTGCCCGCCGACGGCGAGACCGTGGACCTCACCGCCCACCCGGAGGTCGCGGAGGCGGTCGGGCTCTGAGACAGCGCAGGAGGGGCGGCCTCTTCCCCAGGCCGCCCCTCCTGCAGGCTCTTTCCTACCAGGCCGGCGGGCCCACGACCAGCGACACGCGGTCAGTTCGCGGAGGGGTCCGCCGGAGCCGTCGACAGCACGGCGAGCCGGCCGGTCTGCCGGCGCAGCACCGAGCGCCACAGCCGGGGGCCGTCCTCGGCGGTGAGCACGTCGGCGGGGGAACCGGGGACGCAGGCCCAGGCGCCCTCGGCGAGCTCGGCGGCCAGCTGCCCGGCGGACCACCCGGCGTACCCGGCGAACACCCGCAGCCCGGAGATCTCGCCGTCCAGCAGGTCCGGGTCGCTGTCCAGGTCGACCAGGTGCACCTGGCCGGCCACCGACCGCAGCCCGCCGTCGGGGTCCAGCGGCGCGCTGCCGGCGCGGGTGGCCAGGCACAGCGCGGTGTCGGTCTCGCACGGGCCGCCCACGTGGAACACCGCCGGCTCGACGGCGTGCTCGGACCAGCCGGGGAGCACGTCGCCGATCCGCACCTCGCTGGGCCGGCCCAGGACGACGCCGATGGTGCCGGTGTCGGAGTGGTCGAGCACGTAGACGACCGCACCGGCGAAGCTCGGGTCGGTCAGGCTGGGCATCGCCACCAGCAGCGAGCCGGGCCCGACGTCGTCCAGCGACCCCACGGACAGCGCGGGGACGGCGTCGCGCCGGCCTCGGCCCGCGGCCTGGCCGGCAGCGGGGCGACGCTCGGGGTCGGGTGACGAGGGCACCGGGTTCATCGCCGACCAGTGTGCCCCAGGTCCGCACCGGAGGGGCGACGCAGCTGCCCGGCTCGTAGTGTGGCTGGGGTGCAGCAGGCGCCCACGACCGTGCGCCACCTCCTGGTCCGCGGGGACTTCCGGAGGCTGCTGCTGACCCGTCTGACCGGTCAGTTCGGCGACGGCGTGTTCCAGGCGGCCCTGGCCGGCACGGTGCTGTTCAACCCGCAGCAGGCGGCCGACCCGGTGGGCGTCGCGGCCGGCTTCGCGGTCCTGCTGCTGCCGTACTCCCTGGTCGGCCCGTTCGCCGGGGTCTGGCTGGACCGGTGGAGCCGCCGGCAGGTGCTGCTGGTGGCCAACGTGCTGCGCGCGGCCCTGGTCGTCGTCGTCGCCGCGCTGGTGCTCGCCGGCGTGCAGGGCACGGCGTTCTACGTCGCCGGCCTCGCCGTCTTCTCGGTCACCCGGTTCGTCCTGTCCGCGCTGTCCGCGGGGCTGCCGCACACCACCGACGAACCCTCGCTGGTGTCGGCCAACGCGCTGTCCACGACGGCGGGCGCGGTCTCCGCGGTGCTCGGCGGCGGCGTCGCCATCGGGGTGACCGGCCTGACCGGCTCGGCCACCGGCGGGTACGCCGCCCTGGCCCTGGGCTCGGCGCTGCCCTACCTGGCGTCCGCGGCGCTCGTCGCCGGCTTCGCCCGCCCCTACCTGGGCCCCGACCACCTGACGCTGGCCGCGACGGTGAGCGCCCGGGACGTGCTGCACGGGATGCTGGCCGGTGCCCGGCACATGGTCCAGCACCCGCCGGCGACCGCCGTCCTGACCGTGATGGCCGCCCACCGGCTGTTCTACGGCGTGCTGACGCTGATGACGCTGCTGCTCTACCGCAACACCTTCACCGACGAGACCGGCCTGTTCCGCGGCGGGCTGGCCGGGCTGGGGGAGGTGCTGGCCGCCGGTGCCGCCGGCACCCTCCTCGCCGCCGCGGTGACCCCGGCGGCGGTGCGCCGGTGGGGCCGGGCGCGGTGGGTCACCGGCCTGCTGGTCCTCGCCGGGGTCGGTCAGCTGGTGCTGGGCGGGCTGTTCGAGCCGCCGGCGGTCGTGGGGGCGGTGCTGACCCTCGGGTTCGTCGCGCAGGGCATCAAGATCTGCGTCGACACCACGCTGCAGGAGTCCGTGGACGACGACTTCCGCGGCCGGGTCTTCTCCGTCTACGACACGCTGTTCAACGTCACCTTCGTCGCGTCCCTGCTCGCCGGGGCGGTGCTGCTGCCGGAGTCCGGGGTGAGCCTGCCGCTGCTGCTGGTGATCGGCGCCGGCTACCTGCTCACCGCCGTCGCCTTCTCCCGCTGGAGCCGGCGGCCCGGCCACGCGCTGGCGTCACCGCGCGCCGCCGAGCCCGCCCCTCAGGTCCGCGAGCGCCACCAGGTGAGCAGCTCGGCCTCGGCCTCCTCCGGCTCCAGCGGCCCCCGCTCCAGCCGCAGGTCCTTGAGGAACCGCCAGGCCTGACCGACCTCCGGGCCCGGGCCGATGCCCAGCAGCTCCATGATCCGGTTGCCGTCGAGGTCCGGCCGGATGCGGGAGAGGTCCTCCGCCTCCGCGAGCTCGGCGATCCGCTGCACCAGCGAGTCGTAGGTCGCCGACAGCGCCGCCGCCCGCTTGCGGTTGCGGGTGGTGGAGTCCGAGCGCACCAGCTTGTGCAGCCGCGGCAGCAGCTCCCCGGCGTCGGTGACGTAGCGGCGCACCGCCGAGTCGGTCCACTCGCCGCTGCCGTAGCCGTGGAACCGCAGGTGCAGGAACGTCAGCCGGGAGACCGCCTCGACGACGTCCTTGGGGTACTTCAGCGCCGTCAGCCGCTTGCGCACCAGCTTGGCGCCGACCACCTCGTGGTGGTGGAAGGAGACCCGGCCGCGAGCCTCGTGGCGGCGGGTGGCCGGCTTGCCGATGTCGTGCAGCAGCGCCGCCAGCCGCAGCACCAGGTCCGGGGAGCCGGCGTCGGGGTCGGCGACCTCCAGCTCGATCGCCTGGTCCAGCACGGTCAGCGAGTGGGAGTAGACGTCCTTGTGCTGGTGGTGCTCGTCGATCTCCATCCGCAGCGCGGACAGCTCGGGCAGCACGACGTCGGCCAGCCCGGTGCCGACGAACAGCTCCAGGGCCGCCCGGGGAGCCGGGTTGAGCAGCGTCCGGGAGAACTCGTGCTGGACGCGCTCGGCGGTGATCCGGCCGAGCTCCGGGGCGAGCGACGTCATCGCCGCCACCACCTCGTCGTCCGGCGTCAGGCCGAGCTGGGCGACGAAGCGCACCGCGCGCAGCATCCGCAGCGGGTCGTCGGCGAAGGAGTCGACCGCTGCCCCCGGGGTCCGCAGCCGCCGGGCGAGCAGGTCGCCGAGGCCGCCGAAGGGGTCGGTGACGGCGCGGTCCGGGCCCAGCGAGACCGCCATCGCGTTGACCGTGAAGTCCCGGCGGGCCAGGTCGTCGACGAGCGAGCTGCCCCAGGCCACCTCGGGGTTGCGGGACTCGCGGTCGTAGCGGTCGGCCCGGAAGGTGGTGACCTCCACCCGCTCGCCGCGCACCTCCGCGCCCACCGTGCCGAAGGCGATGCCGGTGTTCCACGTGGAACTGGCCCAGCCGCGCAGCACCTCGAGGGTCTGCTCGGGGCGGGCGTCGGTGGTGAGGTCCAGGTCGCCGACCGGCCGGGCGGGCTCGGCGCCGGTGGAGCCCGCGGCCAGCAGCGCGTCGCGGACCGAGCCGCCGACGAGGTGGACCTGGAAGCCGGCGGCGGTGAACCGGCGGCCGAGCTCGCCCAGCACCGGGGAGACGTCGACGAGCTCGCGCACCGTCTGCTGCACCGCCGGCGGGACGGGCTCGGCGGGAGGGCGGCGCGGGGGCTCTACGGACACGACGGTCGAGAGTAGTGCCGCCGCGGTTCGCCGCGACGCTCCCGGAACGGCCGGGGGACAGGCGCTACCCTCCTGGCATGGCTGGGACGGGCGGGCGACAGCGCCCCGGCCGCCGGCTGCGCCGGGTCGACGAGACCTCGGCCGGGGGTCTGGTGGTCGCGGACGACGACGTCACCGGCCCGCGCGCTGCGCTGATCGGCCGCACCGACCGCCGTGGCCGCCTGCTCTGGTCGCTGCCCAAGGGGCACATCGAGGAGGGCGAGACGCCCGAGGACACCGCCGTCCGCGAGGTGGCCGAGGAGACCGGCATCATCGGCGAGGTCGTCGCGCCGCTGGGGATCATCGACTTCTGGTTCGTCGCCGACGGGCGGCGGGTGCACAAGACGGTGCACCACTTCCTGCTGCGGGCCACCGGCGGTGCGCTCTCCGACGCCGACGTGGAGGTCACCGAGGTCGCCTGGGTACCGCTGACCGAACTCGGCGGGCGGCTGGCCTATGCCGACGAGCGTGCGCTGGTGGAGCGCGCGCCGGGCCTGCTGGCCGACAGCGCGTGACACGGCGGGCCGCCGGCCGCGCCGCCGGCCGCCCGGGGTCCACCTCCGCCGCCGCGACGCCGCCGTCCCGCGGGGGCCGGGGCGGGGTGCTCCCCCCGGCGCTGGTGCTGGGTGCCGTGCTGTTCGGCGCCTCCCCGGCGGCGCCGGCCCTGGCCGCGCCCGGGGACGACGCCGCGGACAGCCGCCCGGTGGAGATCACGGTCGACCGGCTGGAGCCGCGGACGGTGACGCCCGGCTCGCCGATCGAGGTCAGCGGCACCCTGGTCAACGAGGGCGAGGACACCTGGACCGACCTGTCCGTGCGGGTGCAGCGCGGCGACGTGCTGACCAGCCGGCAGCAGCTGGCCGACGACCTGGCCGAGCCCAGCGACGCCACGGCCGCGACCACGCCGTTCCAGGAGGTGCCCGGCGAGCTGGAGCCCGGCGACTCGCTGTCGTTCAGCTACACCACCACCGCCGACGTCCTGCAGTTCCCGGCCGACGGCGTCTACCCGCTGCTGGTCAACCTCAACGGAACCTCCGACGGCGCCCCCGAGCGGGTCGGTGAGCTGTCCACCCACCTGGTGGTCGAGCAGCCGGCCCCGGCGGCGCGCACCACGGTGGCCTGGCTGTGGCCGATCACCGACCGGCCGCACCGCGACCCGGCCGGCGCCTTCACCGACGACGAGCTGGCCGGCGAGGTCGCCGACGGCGGCCGGCTGGACCGGGCGGTGGAGGTGCTCGAGCAGCTGCCCCGCAGCGGCGGCGACGCCCCCGGCACCGGTGAGCTCACCGTCCCGGTGACGCTGGCCGTCGACCCGGCGCTGCTGGAGGAGCTGTCGGTCATGGCCGCCGGCCCCTACCGCGCCGGGGGCGCCGAGGGCACCGGCACCGGCGACGCCGCCGACCTCCTGGACCGGCTGCGGCAGCTCGCCGGCGAGCTCCCGGTGGTCGCCCTCGCCTACGCCGACGTCGACGCCGACGCGCTGGTCACCGCCGGGCAGGCCGCCGTCGTCACCCGCAGCCTGCCGGGCACGCCCGCCGGCACCGCGCGGCAGCCGGCCGACGACCCGGCGACCGCCCCCGACGGCACCACCGGCGCCGGCGCCGCCGTCGTCCGCGACGTGCTCGGCGTCGACCCGCGCACCGACGTCGCCTGGCCGGCCGGGTCCACCCTGGCCGCGGCGACGGTGGACACCCTGCAGGCCGGCGGCGCGGACACCGTGGTGCTCCCGGACACCGCGCTCACCGACGGCGACGCCGCGGTCGGGGCCGACGGGGCACCGGCCGCGGCGCGCAGCACGCTGCCGGCCGCCGGCGGGGACGTCGCGGTGCTCGTCGCCGACAGCGGGCTCACCGAGATCGTGGCCGACGCGACGCCGGACGCCGGCGACGGCCGGCTCACCGAGCAGCGCTACCTCGCCGAGCTCGGCGTGCTGACCCGCCAGCTCGCCGCCCGCGACCCGGGCACCCAGCAGAGCGTCCTGGTCGCCCCGCCCCGCCGGGTCGACCCTGACCCGGCCACGGTGACGGCGATGATGACCGACACCGCGACCCAGCCGTGGCTCGCCGCCGGGTCGCTGGACACCCTGACCGAGGGCCCCCAGGCAGCCGCCGGCACGCTGGAGACGGACCCGTCCGCCCCGGGGGGCGGCCTGCCCGCCGAGAGGCTGGCCGCCATCACCGAGACCATGCGCGGCCGCGACGACTTCGCCGACGCCGTCGTCGGGGACGCCGGCACGGTGCTGGCCGGGTACGACGCCGCCATCGCCCGGGCCGGTTCGGCGCAGTGGCGGGCCGACCCCGAGGGCTTCGCCGCCTCGGCCGTGGAGCTGCGGGACACCGTGGCCGACCTGCGCGACCAGGTGACGCTGCTGGCTCCGGTCGACGGCACCTACAGCCTGGCCTCCAGCGACGCCCCGCTGGTGCTGACCGTGCAGAACGACCTGCCCTTCGCCGTCGACGTCCGGCTGGAGCTGCAGGCCCGGGGCAACGTCGGGCTCACCACCGACGACATCGGCGTCACCACCCTGGAGCCCGCCTCGCGGACGACGCTGCAGGTGCCCGCGCAGGTGCGGCAGTCCGGTGGCTTCGCCGTCACCGCCCGGCTGACCACCCCCGGCGGCCAGCCGCTGGGCGACGACGTGCAGATGCAGGTGAAGAGCACCGCGTACGGGCCGATCACGCTGGCCATCACGATCGGCGCGGCGGTCCTGCTCGGCCTGCTCTTCCTCCGCCGCGCGGTCCGGTTCGTCCTCGCCCGCCGCCGCGGCGACCACGCCGCCGAGGACCCGCTGCTGGACGGCGTCTCGGCCCTGCCGCCCACGCGGAGCCCGGTGTGACCGGCGAGCGCCCGCGCCCGCCCGTGCCCCTGCCCCCGCCGCCGTACAAGAACGCCCCCCCGGCCCAGGCGCCGTCCACCGCGCCGTCGCCCACGCAGGCTCCCGCCGCCCGCCTGCCGGTGCCACCGGTCCCGCCGCCGGCCCGTCCGGCGGCGCCCGTCCCCCCGGCGGCGCCCGTCCCCCCGGCGGCGCCCGTCCCCCCGGCGGCGCCCGAGGCGCGGCCGCGCCCGCTGCCCCCGGTGCCCCCGCCCACCGGTTCCCGGCCCGCCGTCACCCCGGTGCCGACCAGCCCGGGCCGGACACCACCCGCGCCCGCACCGCCCGCCGCCGACGCGCCCCGCCGCCGGACCGCCCTGCCCCCCGTGCCGCCGCCCACCCGGCGCCGGTTCGTGCCGGGTCCCGACGACACCCAGCTGATCCCCGCGTTCCCGGCCGTCACCCCGGTCCCGGACGAGGACGAGGAGGTCACCGAGGCCCGCGAGGGCGCCCCCGGCGCGAGCGGCGGCATCCTGCGGGCGGCCGGCACCATGGCGGTGGCCAGCCTGGTCTCCCGGCTCACCGGCTTCCTGCGCACCGTGGTGCTCACCGCCGCGCTGGGCTTCGGGCTGGTCGGCAACGCCTACACCGTCGCCAACACGCTGCCCAACATCGTCTACGAGCTGCTGCTGGGCGGGGTCCTGACCTCGGTCGTCGTCCCGCTGCTGGTCAACGCCCAGGAGAAGGACGCCGACGGCGGGGTGCGCTACACCCAGCGGCTGATGACCCTGGCGGTCACCGGGCTGACGGTGCTCACCGTGCTGGCCGTGCTCGCCGCACCGGCGCTCACCTGGCTGATGGGCATCCGGGACACCGCCGGCAACGAGGGCCAGGTCGAGCTGGCCAACTGGCTGGCCCGGATCCTGCTGGTGGAGATCGTCTTCTACGGCGTCGGTGCCCTGGCCACGGCGGTGCTCAACTCGCGCCAGGTGTTCGGCCCACCGGCCTGGGCTCCGGTGCTCAACAACCTGGTGGTCATCGCCACCGGGGTGGTGTTCCTGCTGGCCGCCGGCCCCGGCGACCTCGAGCCGCTCACGATCAGCGCCGGGCAGGTGTGGCTGCTCGGGGTGGGCACCACGCTGGGCATCGCCGTCCAGGCGCTGGTGCTGCTGCCGCTGCTGGGCCGCCACGGAGTGCCGCTGCGGCCGCGGTGGGGCCTGCGTGGCACCGGGCTGGGCGAGGCGGGCGCCCTCGGCCTGTGGGTGGTCGGTTACGTGCTGGTCAGCCAGGTCGGGGTGGTGGTCGCCAGCGTGGTGGCCAACGCCGCGGCCGAGGAGGGCGGGCTGGGCCCCTTCGCGTTCAGCAACGCCAGCCTGCTGTTCCAGATGCCCTACGGGATCATCGGCGTCGCGCTGCTCACCGCGCTGCTGCCGCGGATGAGCCGGGCCGCGGCCCGCCGCGACATGGACGGCGTGGTGGCCGACCTGTCGCTGGGCACCCGGCTGTCGGCCACCGGGCTGCTGCCGGTCACCGCCCTGCTCGTGGTGCTCGGGCCGGCGGTGGGCATCGTCGCCTTCGGCCGCGGGAACGCCGAGGTCGCCGACGCCCGCGGGGTCGGCGTCGCGCTGGCCGTCGGGGCGTTCGGCCTGCTGCCGATGGCGGTCACGCTGCTGCAGCTGCGGGTCTTCTACGCGATGAAGGACGCCCGCACCCCCACCCTGATCCAGGTGGTGATGGTCGCCGTCCGGGTGCCGCTGCTGCTGCTGGTGCCGGTGGTCGTCGGGCCCGAGCACGTGGTGGCCGGGCTGATGATCGCCACCAGCGCCACCTACGTCGCCGGCTGGGTGGTCGGCGCCGTCGCCCTGCAGCGCAAGCTGGGCGTCCGCAGCAACCCCGACGCCGGCCGGACGGTCGCCCGGATGGCGCTGGTCTCGGCGGTGGCCGCGGTCCTGGGCTGGGTCGCGGTGTCGCTGGCCGGCCGCGCCCTCGGGACGTCGGTACCGGGCTCGCTCGGCACGGTCGTCCTCGGTACCGTGGTCATCGGCAGCGCGGTGGTCGCGGGTGCCGTGGTGGTCGGCGTCCCGGAGGTCCGGGCCGCGCTGACCGGTGTCCGGGCTCGGCTCGGGCGCTCACGGTGACCGGGGCGCCCGCCGCCGTCCGGTCCGGGGACGCCGTCCCCGGCGGTGAACGAGCAGGGGGTCGGCAGCGTCCGTGACGTCGACGACAACCGGGCTGCCCGACCGCTACCGCCCGCTGGACCAGATCGCCCCCGACGAGGTGACGCCGACCGGGGTCATCCGGTCCTGGCGCGCCCGTGACCGGGTGCTCAACCGGGACGTCGCGCTGCGCGTGCACACCCCCGGCGGCCCGGCCGCCCGCGAGTGGATCACCCGCGCGCTGACCGCCGGCGGGCTGGCCACCCCGGCGCTGTCGATGGTCTACGACGCCGCCGAGGGCACCGGCGGCTCCGAGCCCGGTGGCGCCGCCTACGTCGTCAACGAGTGGATCGAGGGCACCCGGCTCTCCGACCGGCTGGCCGCCGACGGCCCGCTCCCCGAGCGCGAGGCCCGGGCGCTGGTCCGCCGGCTCGCCGAGGGCGTCGCCGAGGCCCACCGCGTCGGCCTCGCCGTGGGCGGGCTGACCCCCGAGCACGTGGTGCTGCGCCCGGGCGGCCTGGTCGGGCTGCTGTCCGTGCCGGCCGCCGGCGGCACCGAGAAGGGCGACATCGCCGCCCTGGGCGCCCTGCTGGAGCTGTGCCTGACCGGTGGCCGCGCCGACCTGGCCATCGACTCCCCGGACCTCGCGGCGCTGGTCCGCCGGGCCCGCTCCGACGACCCGGCCACCGGGCTGTCCAACGTCAGCACCATGGCCGCGCTGCTCGCCGAGCGGCCGCGGCCGGGGGCCGGTGCGGGCACCGGGCCGCAGGACGCCGTCCGGCCCGACGGCTACACCGACAGCGGCTGGATGCGCCGGCTGCGCGACCGCCGCGACCTGGTCGACGCCGAGGCGGCGCAGTCCGCCCCCGAGGGCGACCACCCGGTGCGGCTGGACCGCGCCACGCTGCCGCCCGTCCCCGGCCCCGGCCTGGTCCGCCCGCTGGCGGCGCGGCCGGCCGCGCCGGTCGACGACGACGACGAGGAGCTGGACTTCGGCGAGACCTTCGCCGCCGCCGACGACCCCTCCGTGGACGACGGCCCGTCCACCACCGCCCGCCGCCGGTTCGCCGTCGCCGGGGTGCTCATGGCGGCGCTGGCGCTGGTGGTCGTGGCCGCCCTCTGGTTCGGCAACAACGTCCTCTCCGTCGCCGGCAACGTCGACCAGGGCGGCGGCGGGTCGACCCCGCCCACGGCGTCCGCCGAGAGCTCCGCGGCCCCCTCCACCACCGCCGAGGCGCCCGCGGCCGGCGCCCCGCTGCCGGTCATCTCGGCCCTCGTCTTCGACCCCTTCGGCGACGGCGAGCCGGAGAACGACGACGAGGTGCCGCGGACCCTGGACGGCGACCCCGCCACCACCTGGTCGACGCTCAACTACCGCGGGACGCCGACCTTCGGCAACCTCAAGCCCGGCGTCGGCATCGTCTACGACCTGGGCGGCGAGCAGGCGCTGTCCGGCGTCACGATCACCACCACCCGGCCCGGGTCGACCGTCGAGGTGCGCACCGGGGGCACCCCGGACGGCGGGCTGGACGCCTTCGCGGTCTCCGCGTCCGGCCGGCTCGGCGGCACCGACCAGCTGGCCTTCAGCGAGCCGGTCACCACCCGGTACGTGCTGGTCTGGGTGACCGGCCTGGTCGACGGCCCGGACGGCTTCAGCGCCGACCTGGGCGAGGTCGCCATCACCGCCGCGGGCTGAGGACGACCTTCCGGCACGCGGCAACCGACGGGACGGCGCGGAATAGCGCCCCTACCCTGACGGTTGTGCCGCCTGTGACGAGCAACGACCCCCACCCCGGCCTGACGGTCCCGACCAGCGCCGCGCCGGCGATCCCGCCGGCCGAGCACGACGGGGTCCGCGACCTGATCATCATCGGGTCCGGCCCGGCCGGGTACACGGCCGCGATCTACGCCGCCCGCGCGAACCTGCACCCCCAGGTGTTCGAGGGCTCGCAGTTCGGCGGCGCCCTGATGACCACCACCGAGGTGGAGAACTTCCCGGGTTTCCCGGAGGGCATCCAGGGCCCCCAGCTGATGGACGACATGCGCACCCAGGCTGAGCGCTTCGGCGCCGAGCTGGTCGCCCGCGACGTCACCGAGGTCGACCTCACCGCCAACCCCAAGGTGGTCAAGGTCGGCGACGAGGTGCACCTGGCGCACGCGGTCATCGTGGCCACCGGCTCCAAGTACCGCTACCTCGGCCTGGACAACGAGCAGCGCCTCCTCGGCCGCGGCGTGTCCGCGTGTGCGACCTGCGACGGCTTCTTCTTCCGCGACCAGGACATCGTGGTCGTCGGTGGCGGTGACTCCGCGATGGAGGAAGCCACCTTCCTCACCCGGTTCGCCAAGTCGGTCACCGTCGTGCACCGCCGTCCCGAGCTGCGCGCCTCGAAGATCATGCAGAAGCGCGCCCAGGACAACGAGAAGATCCGCTGGGCGCTGGGCAAGCAGGTCACCGACGTGCACGGCGACGCGACCGTCTCCGCGGTCGAGCTGACCGACGTCGAGACCGGCGTGACCGAGCAGCTGCCGGTCAGCGGCCTGTTCGTGGCCATCGGTCACGACCCGCGCACCGAGCTGTTCGTCGGCCAGCTGAAGCTGGACGACGAGGGCTACGTCGTCGTCGACCACCCGACCACCAACACCAACATCGACGGCGTCTTCGCCTGCGGTGACGTGGTCGACCACATCTACCGGCAGGCCATCACCTCGGCCGGCACCGGTGCCGCCGCGGCGATCGACGCCGAGCGCTGGCTCGCCGAGACCTTCGACGAGCGCTGAACGGCGGCTGGGGCATAGACCGGCCCAGCCGCTTGTTCCACCCGTCGGACCACTGAGCAACCACAGGGAGCACCTCATGGCAGGCAACACCGTGACCGTCACCGACGCCAGCTTCGCCAGCGACGTCCTGGGCAGCGACAAGCCCGTGCTGGTCGACTTCTGGGCCGAGTGGTGCGGGCCGTGCAAGATGGTCGCCCCCGTGCTCGAGGAGATCGCCGCGGAGCACGCGGACAAGCTCACGATCGCGAAGCTCAACATCGACGAGAACCCGCAGATCGCCCGCGACTACCAGGTCATGTCGATCCCGACGATGACCGTCTTCCAGGGCGGCAAGCCGGTCAAGAGCATCATCGGCGCCAAGCCCAAGGGCGCCATCCTGTCCGACCTCTCCGACTACCTGTAAGGGCCCGGCCGGCGCACCGCCGGCCGGCGCCTGCGAGGAGTCGACACCGAGGCCCGCCCGTCCTGCTGGACGGGCGGGCCTCGTCGTTCCCCGGCCCCCGTGCGAGCACCGCTGGCGGGCACCAGCCACAATCGTGCTGACGACTTCCCGTCCCCCCTCAGACGACAGGAGCGCGACCTCCGCATGGACGTCCTGCGACCCGGCAGCACCGGCCCCGCCGTGGCCGAGGTGCAGACGGTGCTCCGCTCCCTCGGCCTGCTGGACGGCGACCCGGCGCAGCCGGTGCCCGCCGCGTTCGACCAGGCCACCGAGCTCGCCGTCCGGCACTTCCAGCAGGTGCGCGGGCTCTCGGTCGACGGGCGCGTCGGCGACGAGACCTACCGGGCGCTGCACGAGGCGCGGTGGTCGCTGGGCGACCGGCTGCTCCGCCACGACCCCGACCACCCGGCCCGCGGCGACGACGTCCGCCGGCTGCAGGAGCTGCTGCTCGAGCTCGGCTACGACGCCGGCCGCGCCGACGGCATCCTCGGCGCGGAGACCGAACAGGGGCTGCGCAGCTTCCAGCGCGACTACGGCCTCACCGCCGACGGCACCTGCGGCCCGGCCACCCTGCGGGCGCTCAAGCAGCTGGGCCGGCGGGTCACCGGTGGCCGTCCCCAGCTGCTGCGGCAGAGCGCGTCGATGGTCGAGTCCGGTTCGCACCTGATCGGCCGGGTCATCGTCGTCGACCCCGGGCACGGCGGCGGGGACACCGGCTACACCGCGGGGGAGACCACCGAGTCCGACCTGGTCTTCGACCTCGCCTCCCGGATCGAGGGCCGGCTGGCCGCGGCCGGCGCGACCGTCTACCTGACCCGCGGCCGCACCGGCGACCCCGACGTCGGCGACCGCACCGCCTTCGCCAACCAGGCCCGCGCCGACCTGTTCCTCTCCCTGCACATGGAGGCGCACGGCTCCGCGCACGCCCGCGGGGTGGCCAGCTACTACTACGGCACCGGGTCCGGGGCGAGCTCCACGGTCGGTGAGCAGTTCGCCAACCTGGTCCGCCGCGAGGTCATCGCCCGCACCGGGATGCTCGACTGCGGCTCGCACCCGAAGACCTGGGACATCCTGCGGATGACCCGGATGCCCGCCGTCCGGATCGACTGCGGCTACCTCTCCCACCCGGTCGACCGGCTGCTGCTGCTCGACGCCCGGCTGCGGAGCACGGTCGCCCAGGCCGTCGTCGCCGCCGTCCAGCGGCTGTTCCTGCCCGCCGAGGCCGACCCGCCGACCGGCACCTTCCTGCTCCCGCCCCGGCTGAGCTCCCCCACCGTGTAGCCCGGGGTGCACGGGTCGGGCACCCCGGCGGCTTACACTCCCCAGGGTGACCCCTCCTGTGCCCGACCCAGCGGTCGGAACCGGTCAGGCCGGGGCGTACTCCAGCGGTGCGTCCCCGCACGTCTCCCCGCGCCACCCGCGGCTGGACCCCCTGGCGGACCGGTACGCAGCACGCACCCACGGGATGAAGAGCTCGGAGATCCGGGCGCTGTTCTCCGTGGTCAGCCGCCCCGAGGTCGTCTCGCTGGCCGGTGGCATGCCCGCGGTCACCGCCCTTCCGCTGGACGCCGTGGGCTCGATGATCGGTGAGCTCGTCTCCGGCATGGGCGCGCAGACCCTGCAGTACGGCTCCGGCCAGGGCGACCCGCGGCTGCGGGAGCGGATCTGCGACGTGATGGCCCTCGAGGGCATCACCGACGCCCGGGCCAGCGAGGTCGTCGTCACCGTCGGCTCGCAGCAGGGCCTGGACCTCGTCACCCGCGTGTTCGTCGACCCCGGCGACGTGATCCTGGCCGAGGCGCCGTCCTACGTGGGTGCGCTCGGGGTCTTCCAGGCCGCCCAGGCGACCGTCCGGCACGTCGCCATGGACGAGCACGGGCTCATCCCGGAGGCGCTGGAGCAGGCGCTGCTGGAGTGCCGGGCCCGCGGCGACCGGGTGAAGTTCCTCTACACGGTGCCCAACTTCCACAACCCGGCCGGCGTCACGCTCTCCGAGCCGCGGCGGGAGCAGATCGTAGCGATCGCCGACCAGTACGACCTGCTGGTGATCGAGGACAACCCCTACGGCCTGCTCGGCTTCGACCACGAGCCGATGCGCGCGCTACGGGCCCGCAACGAGGACCGGGTCATCTACCTCGGCTCGTTCTCCAAGACGTTCTCCCCGGGCCTGCGGGTCGGCTGGGTGCTGGCCCCGCTCGCCGTCCGGGAGAAGCTGGTGCTGGCGACCGAGGCGCAGGTGCTCTGCCCGCCGTCGCTGACCCAGTACGCCGTCGCCCGGTACCTGGACACCCAGCCGTGGCGCGAGCAGATCAAGGTGTTCACCGAGCTCTACCGCGAGCGTCGGGACGCCACCCTGGAGTCGCTGACCGCCCTCATGCCGCCGGGCACCACCTGGACCCGGCCGGACGGCGGGTTCTACGTGTGGCTGAAGCTGCCGCACGGGCTGGACGCCAAGCTGATGCAGCCGCGCGCGGTCGCCGCCCACGTCGCCTACGTGCCCGGCATCGGGTTCTACGCCGACGGGCAGGGCCGTGAGTACATGCGGCTGTCCTACTGCTACCCCGAACCCGACCGGATCCGCGAGGGCGTCCGCCGGCTGGCCCGGGTCATCGAGGCCGAGCTGGACCTGCACTCCACCTTCGACGCGGTGGACACCGGCACCTTCCGCGCGGTCTCCGCCCCGCCCCCGCCGGTCATCGGACCGGCCAACGCAGACGAGGACAGCCAGCCATGAGCGAGCCGGCCGCCGCACCGGTGCAGGCCCCCCGGACCGACCCGCTGCGCGCCCTGGTGCTCGCCGGCGGGCTCACCTTCGAGCGGGAGGTGAGCATCAACTCCGGCGGGCAGGTCGTCGAGGCGCTCACCCGGGCCGGGGTGGAGGCAGAGCTGCACGACGCGGACGCCGGGCTGCTGCCCGGGCTGTCCGCCACCCCGGTGGACGCCGTCTTCATCGCCCTGCACGGCGCCACCGGCGAGGACGGCGCCCTGCGGGCCGTGCTGGACCTGGCCGGCGTGCCCTACGTCGGGTCACCCGCCGCCGCCTGTCGGCTGGCGTGGGACAAGCCGGCGGCCAAGTCGGTCGTGCGCTCGGCCGGGGTCTCGACGCCGGACTGGGTCGCGCTGCCGCACAGCACCTTCCGCGAGCTCGGCGCCGGCGCCGTGCTCGACCTGATCGTCGCCCGGCTCGGGCTGCCGCTGATGGTCAAGCCGGCGTCCGGCGGCTCCGCGCTGGGGGTTCAGAAGGTCAGCCGGGTGGAGGACCTCCCGGCGGCGATGGTCAGCTGCTTCGCCTACGGCGACACGGTGATGGTCGAGCGCTTCGTCGACGGCGTGGAGCTCGCGCTGTCCGTCGTCGACCTGGGCAACGGCCCGGAGGCGCTGCCGGCGGTGGAGATCGCGCCGGAGTCCGGCGTCTTCGACTACACCTCCCGGTACACCCCGGGGCTCACCGAGTACCACGCACCGGCGCGGGTGTCCGACGCGGTGGCCGCCCGGGCGCGCGAGGTGGCGCTGCGGGTGCACGAGGTGCTGGGCCTGGCCGGGCTCTCCCGCACCGACGCCATCGTCACCCCCGACGGCGAGGTGCACTTCCTCGAGGTGAACGTCTCCCCGGGGCTGACCGAGACGTCGATGTTCCCGATGGCCGTCGAGGCGGCCGGCTACCGCCTCGGTGACGTGCTGGGCCGGCTGCTGGCCCGCGCCGCACACCCGGAGGCCTGACACCCGGTTCCGTCAGTGACGGAACCGGGTGTTGCGGTGCTACTGCTGGCCGTTCGACCGTCCGGTGATGTCCGGGGCCATCATGCCGACGATCCGCTGCAGGTCGTCGACCGAGCCGAACTCCACCACGATGCGGCCCTTGGCCCGGCCGATCTGGACCTTGACCTTCGTCTCGAAGACGTCGGACAGCCGTCCCGCGAGGTCCTCGACCCCGGGCGCGGTGATCTTGCGGGTCGACCGGCGGGCTGCGGTGGGGCTCTCGGCGACGGCCATGGCGACCGCCTCCTCGGTGGCCCGCACCGACATGCCCTCGGCGACGATGCGGGTGGCCAGGGCGTCCTGCGCCTCGGCGTCCGGCAGGCCCAGCAGCGCGCGGGCATGGCCGGCCGAGATCACCCCCGCCGCGACCCGGGTCTGCACCTTCACCGGCAGCTTCATCAGCCGGATGGTGTTGGTGACCTGTGAGCGGCTCCGGCCGATCTTGCTGGCCAACTCCTCGTGGGTGGCGCCGAACTCCTCCAGCAGCTGCTGGTAGGCGGCCGCTTCCTCCAGCGGGTTCAGCTGCACCCGGTGGATGTTCTCCAGCAGCGCGTCGCGCAGCATGGCGTCGTCGCCGGTGTCCCGGACGATCGCCGGCACCGTCTCCAGCCCGGCGGCCCGGGAGGCGCGCAGCCGGCGCTCGCCCATGATCAGCTCGTACTGCCCGTTCGCGCCCTCGCGGACGACGATCGGCTGCAGCAGGCCGAACTCGCGCACCGAGTGGGTGAGCTCCTCGAGCGCCTCGTCGTCGAAGACCTGCCGCGGCTGCTTGGGGTTGGGGACGACGTCGCCCACCGGTACCTCGCGCAGGTAGGCCCCGGGGACGCCGGCGACCTCCTCCAGCACCCGGGACGGCAGCTCCAGCAGGGACGCCGTCCGGCCGTAGTGGGCCGCCGGGGGAGCGGCCCCGGTCTGCTCGACCGCCACCGCCCCGGCCGCCTCAGCCGTCCCGGCAGCCTCAGCGGCCACGGGCGGCTCGACCGGGGCAGGCGCCGGAGCGGGTGCGCTGGTGGGGATGAGGGCCGCCAGGCCCCGGCCGAGACCGCCGCGCTTCGTCACAGGTCCTCCTCGCAGGTGCCCTGGTGCCGCAGGCGCGGCGGGGCGGTGTCGGTGGTGCGCGGCGTGGTCACGTGGCGTGCCGCCCGCGTGCGGCCGGGGTGGTGGCCGGCTGCCCGAGCACGAGCGCGGCGACCGACGGCGGAGCCGGGGGAGTGGCCACCGGCGGGGGCGGCGGCGCCTTCGCCGGTGCCTGCACGGTCGGCGGCAGCCCCACCCCGCGGTGGGCGAACTCCCGCGCGGCCTCGACGTAGCTGGTCGACCCCCGGGAACCCGGGTCGTAGGTCAGCACGGACTGCCCGTAGCCGGGCGCCTCGCTCACCCGGACGTTGCGGGGGATCACCGCGGTCAGGACCAGGTCGCCGAAGTGGTTGCGGACCTCGTCGGCCACCTGGTCGGCGAGCTTGGTCCGGCCGTCGTACATGGTGAGCAGGATGGTGCTCACCGAGATGCCCGGGTTGAGGTGCGCCCGGACCAGGTCGATGTTGGACAGGAGCTGGCCCAGGCCCTCCAGCGCGTAGTACTCGCACTGGATCGGGATGAGCACCTCGTCGCCGGCCACCAGGGCGTTGAGGGTGAGCAGCCCCAGCGAGGGCGGGCAGTCGATGAGCACGTAGTGCGGGCGCTGCTCGGCCGGGAGCTCGTGCAGGTACGCCTCGATCGAGCGGCGCAGCCGGTGCTCGCGCGCGACGACGGAGACCAGCTCGATCTCCGCGCCGGCCAGGTCGATCGTCGCCGGCACGCAGAAGAGGTTCGGGCTCGCCGTCGTCGGGTGGGTGACCTCGGCGAGGGTGTTGTCCCCGATCAGGGCGTCGTAGATCGACGGCGTCCCGACCGTGTGCTCGACTCCCAGCGCCGTGCTGGTGTTGCCCTGCGGGTCGAGGTCGATGACCAGGGTCCGCAGGCCGTACATCGCCAGGGCGACGCCCATGTTCACCGTGGAGGTGGTCTTCCCGACGCCGCCCTTCTGGTTGGCGATGGTGACCACCCGGATCCGCCCCGGCGCGGGGAAGGGGTCCTGGTCCGCCGCGTGCAGCACCCGGGTCGCCCGCATCGCCTCCATGGCGATCGGGCTGTCGAAGTCGGCGGTGACAGCCTGGTCGGCGGCGAGGCTGTTGCGCAGCCGCTCGCCCGGGTTCGTCATGCCAGCTTCCTCCTCACGGCCGTGTTCCACGTGGAACGGCACCGGTGTTCCACGTGGAACGGGACCGCTCAACCCGTCGACCGCGCGGGCCGTGGCATACCCCCGCGCGTCATGACCACCACGGTAGTGGCTGCCGACCCCAGCTCGACACCGACGGCCCGCGTGTGGACGTCGCGCATGCCGGCGGCCTCCAGCTCGGGCACCAGCGAGGGGACCTCCGCCGCCGCCTTCGCGCCGACGAGGGCGACCAGCTGGGCGCCCGGGCTCAGCAGCCCCCGGCACCAGCCCACCAGCCGGGGGAGCGGTGCGACCGCCCGGGCGGTGACGACGTCGACCGGACCCACCGCCCGGACGACGGAACGCTCCTCGGCGCGGCCGCGGATGATCCGCCAGGGTGCGTCCAGCGCCTCGACGACGTCCTGCAGGAACTCCACCCGGCGGGCCATCGGCTCGACCAGCGTCAGCGTGACGTCCGGCCGGGCGAGCCCGAGCGGGATGCCCGGCAGGCCGGCCCCGCTGCCGACGTCGACCACCCGCGCGCCGGCCGGCACCGCCTCGGCGAGCGCGGCGCTGTTCAGCACGTGCCGCTCCCAGAGCCGGGGCACCTCGCGCGGCCCGATCAGCCCACGGACGACGCCGTCGCCGGCCAGCATGCCGACGTACCGGGTGGCCGTGTCCAGCGCCGCCCCGAAGACCGCTGCTGCGGCGGCCGGCGCTTCCGGAACCAGATGGTCTCGGATCTGGTCTGGAGCCCGGTCGGCGGGCGGACCTGCCTCGCTCACCGGTCGGGCAGGACCACGACGCGGCGGTTCGGCTCCTCGCCCTCCGACTCGCTGTGCACGCCGGACGCGGCGGCGATGACGTCGTGCACCACCTTGCGCTCGAACGGGTTCATCGCCGCGAGCCGCTCGGGCTGCCCGCTGCCGGCCACCCGCTCCGCGGCGGCCGAGGCGAGGTCGGTCAGGTCGGCCCGGCGCTTGGCCCGGAAACCGCCGATGTCGAGCATCAGCCGGCTGCGGACCCCGGTGGACTGGGCCACGGCGAGCCGGGTCAGCTCCTGCAGGGCCTCGAGGGTGGCGCCGTCCGGCCCGATGAGGGTCTTCAGCTGCCCGCCGACGACCGCCACGGAGGCGCGGTCGCCCTCGACGTCGAGGTCGATGTCCCCGTCGACGTCCAGGATGTCCAGCAGCCGCTCGAGGTAGTCACCGGCCACGTCGCCCTCGCGGACGAGCAGGCGCTCGCCGCCCACCGCGTCGTCCGCGGTGTCGTCGTCGGTGTCGTCGTCGGTGTCCTCGTCCTCGTCGTCGTCGTCGTCCTCGACGTCGACCGGCTCCACCACCGCGTCGGCGGAGGCGGCGTCCGCGTCGGGCAGGGCGGGGTCACCGCTGCCACCGGTCTGCGGCAGCACCGCGTCCGAGGTGGCCTCGGCCGTCGCCACGGTGTCGGTGTGGTTCTCGGGTGCACTCACGGGGGTCCTCCAAGTCGTGCAGGCGGCCGGGGCGAGCCCGGTGGTCGAGAGGGGCGGGCGCACCGCAGGCGCTGCCCGGGGTGCCCGCGCCGGTCAGCGGCGCTTGCGTTTGCCGCGGTTGGCCGGCCCCGGCGCCGACCGGCTGCCCGTGGAGCCGGTCCGTGGCCGGTTGCCGCCGCCGGGGCGGCCGTTGGCCGAGCCCGGGACCGCGCCGTCCGACGCCCCGCCCGGGACGCCGTCGACGACGGTGCCCTCCACCGGGCTGCCGTCGGCGTCCACGGTCGAGGTCGGGCCCACGGTGGCCGGCCGGCCGGGCTTCGGGCGGACCGGCTTCGCGCCGGGCTTGGGCGCGAGCGTCTTCGGGTCGACCTGCGGCTTGTCGACGGCGGCCTTGGCCAGCGCGGCCGGGGACCCGGGCGGCGGCAGCTTCTTGAGGATGTAGAACTGCTGGCCGAGGGTCCACAGGTTGTTGGTGAACCAGTACAGCAGCACGCCGACCGGGAAGAAGAAGCCGGACACGAAGAGGCTGATCGGCATGCCGTAGAGCAGCAGCTTCTGCACCATGGCCGCCTGGCCCTCGACCGGCCCGGAGCGCTTCATGATCTGCTTCTGGGTGAAGAAGGTCGTCGCGCACATGATTACGATCAGCGCGAAGGCGACGATCCGGATGCTGGTCGTGGTGACGCCGGGCAGCGCCAGGATCGCGTCGGCCTTGGCGCCGTCCATGTTGAACGACGAGGAGATCGGCGCACCGAAGAGGTCGGCCTTGGCCGCCTGGTCGGTGAGGGCGTCGTCCCAGCTGTAGAGCCCGTCCTTGCCCGGGGCGAGGCGGCGCAGCACGTGGAACAGCGAGAGGAAGACCGGGATCTGCGGGAGCAGCGGCAGGCAGCCGGCCAGCGGGTTCACCCCGCGCTCCTTCTGCAGCGCCATCATCGCCTGGCTGAAGCCCTGCTTGTCGGCCCCGTACTGCTTGCGCAGCTTCTGGATCTCCGGCTGGATCTCCTGCATCGCGCGCTGGGACTTGACCTGCTTGACGAACAGCCGGAACAGCAGGATCCGGATGGTGACGACCAGGAAGACGATCGACAGCGCCCAGGTGATGCCGCCCGCCGGGTCGAGGAAGGTGGAGAACAGCGAGTGCCACTGCTTCATCACCCACGCGATCGCGGTGTACATCCAGTCAAGCAACGCCGGCCTCCTGCTGCGCTGACCGGCTCGAGGCCGGCGGGGTGGCACCGTGGCGACGACGGTCGTCGTCGGCCACCGGCACCTGGGGGGTCGTGGGGTCCGGCGCCGCTGTGCTCGACGAGCGGGTCGGCTCTGCGGTTCCGGCGCGCCGGCCGCCCGGGGGCGGCGGCGGCACGAGGTCGACGCCGCCGGGGTGCCAGGGCGCGCACTTCGCCAGCCGGCGGACGGCCAGCCAGCTGCCCCGCGCCGCGCCGTGCACCTCGAGGGCCTCGGCCGCGTAGGCGCTGCAGCTGGGCTCGAACCGGCAGCGCGGGGGGAACGCGGGGCTGATGGCCCGCTGGTAGAAGCGGACGACGGCGAGCAGGCCGCGGCCGACGGGGCTGGTCACGGGCGGGGCGCCCGCGGCGCGCGGTCGCCGAGCAGCCGGTCCAGGCCCTTGTCGAGGTCGCGGCCGAGGACGGCCGAGCCGGCCCCGGCGGCCTCGGGACGGGCCCGGACCACGAGGTCGGCGGTGGGCGGCAGCCGGTGCAGCTGGGCACCGACGAGGTGCCGCAGCTGGCGGGTCACCCGGTGGCGGCAGACGGAGTTGCCCACCGACCTGCCGACGACGAAACCGGCCCGCGGCCCGGTCCCGGGGTCCAGCGGACCCCCGGCACGGGCGACGGGCCGTTCGGGGAGGTAGTGCAGCACCAGGGTCGGACGCCCGGCGCGCCGGCCGGACCGCACCACCGCGGTGAACTCCGGCCGCCGGCGCAGGCGTGCCTGCGCAGGCAGCACCTCAGGCGGAGAGCTTGTCGCGACCCTTGCCACGGCGGGCGGCGAGGATGGCGCGCCCGGCCCGGGTGCGCATCCGCAGCCGGAAGCCGTGGGTCTTGGACCGGCGACGGTTGTTCGGCTGGAACGTGCGCTTGCTCACGAGGGACTCCCACTGCTGACGACGTCGGTGCGGCGCGGGCCCGGGCGGGCTCCGCACTCGCGGGGACGGGCAGGTCGTCGGCCCGATGGTGCTGCGGGCCTCCCGACCGGCACCCGTACCCGAGGCTGGTCTGCCGTGCCCGGGACAACGGCGCCACCTCGCGAGAGGCAGGCGGGCGCCAGGTCCTGTGCACAGACTCCGACCAGCATAGCCGAGGCGCACCGGGCTCTGCGGCCGGCTGCGGTCCCCACCGGTGCTGACCGGACCGTGCATGGTGCACCGTCGCACCCCGGTCGGCGGCAGGACACGCCGGGGGACGGCCGGGACAGCTGGTCGACGTCGTTGCCGGGCTGTGGATCCAGCTGTTAGCGTCCCCGTCGCTCCGCGTTGGACAGATGGTGGCCGGTTCGTACGCCGACCCCGTCGTCCCGCCGGTCCAGCACCTCTTCCCGCGACGCCCGCACGGGGCGCCGACCAGCGACGACACCTGATCCGGCGGCCGGCACCCCTGGCCACCGGACCACCTGTCGCCGGGCGTGCACAGACTGTGGACACTCTTGTGGACGCACCTGCCCACGGACGTCCACAGCTGGGGACCGGACGGGGGACCCAGCGGGCCGCGCGCACCCGTCCCCACCTGTGGACGGCGGCTGCGGAGCGACGACAGAAGGCACGGGAAGGGACACAGTCGATGGCCGACTCTCCGGTCGACCTGGCGACGGTCTGGGACCAGATCCGCGAACGGCTCGCCACCAGCCTGTCCCCGCAGCAGAACGCGCTGCTGAACCTGACCCGTCCGCTGGGCCTGGTCGAGGACACCGCCGTGCTGGCCGCGCCGAACGAGTTCACCCAGACCGTCCTCGAGTCCCGCATGCGGATGCAGCTGGCGGAGGCGCTGTCGGCCGAGTTCGGCCGCTCCATCCGGGTCGCCGTGCAGCTGGAGGACGTGCCGCCCGCCCCTGAGCCGGCCGCGCCGTCCCGCAGGTCCGAGGAGCCCGACGACCGCCGCTGGGCCCCCGCCGACCGCGAGCGCCCCGGGCCGGTGGGCCAGTCCCCGGACTGGTCGGCCGACGAGCGGGTCGCCCAGGACCGGCTGACCCAGGACCGGATCGACCACGACCGCGCCTCCCAGGAGCTCGCCGCCCGGGAGCGCGCCGCGCACGACCGCGCCGCCGAGGACCGGGCCGACCGGGACCGGGTCGACGACGGGCGCAGCGCCTTCGGGGTGCGCGCCGACGCCGCCCGCGCCGAGGCGTGGCTGCCGGAGTCCGGCGACGGCCGCGACTGGTCCCGCGGCCAGGCCGCCCCGGAGGGCCTGGGGGAGTGGCCGGCCGGGGACAGCGGCCCCGGCGTCGGCGTCCAGCCGCGCCTGGCGCCGTGGGACCGGGAGTCCGACGGCCCCGGCGACCCCTCCACCGGCCGGGGCCCGGTCGACGACCGCCGTCCGGCCGACCGCGGGAGCCGGGGCCAGGGCGCCGTCCCGCTGTTCGCCGACCGCCGTCCGGCCGGTCTGGACCCGGGGCTGAACGCGAAGTACGTCTTCGACAGCTTCGTGATCGGCAACAGCAACCGGTTCGCCCACGCCGCCGCCGTGGCGGTCGCCGAGGCGCCGGCCCGGGCCTACAACCCGCTGTTCATCTACGGCGACTCCGGGCTGGGCAAGACCCACCTGCTGCACGCGATCGGCCACTACGCGGCGCGGATGTTCCCCAACGTGCGCGTGCGGTACGTCAGCACCGAGGAGTTCACCAACGAGTTCATCAACCTGGTGCACTCCGGCCGGGCCGAGGACTTCCGCCGTCGCTACCGGGACATCGACTTCCTGCTGATCGACGACATCCAGTTCCTGGAGCGCGCCGAGCGCACCCAGGAGGAGTTCTTCCACACCTTCAACACGCTGCACAACGCCAGCAAGCAGATCGTCATCACCTCCGACCGGGCGCCGAAGAAGCTGACGACGCTGGAGGACCGGCTGCGGACCCGGTTCGAGTGGGGCCTCATCACCGACGTCCAGGCCCCGGACCTGGAGACCCGGATCGCGATCCTGCGCAAGAAGGCGTGGGGCGAGCGGCTGCAGGCGCCCGACGCGGTGCTGGAGTTCATCGCCAGCAAGGTGCAGACCAACATCCGCGAGCTCGAGGGCGCGCTGATCCGGGTCACCGCCTTCGCCAGCCTGAACAAGCAGCCGGTCGACCTGGCGCTGGCCGAGCTGGTGCTCAAGGACCTGATCAGCGACGAGCAGGGCCCGCAGATCACCGCGGCGATCATCATGGCCGCCACCGCGGAGTACTTCTCCGTGACGATGGAGGAGCTGCAGGGCTCCAACCGCAGCCGCACGCTGGTCAACGCCCGGCAGATCGCCATGTACCTGTGCCGTGAGCTCACCGAGCTGTCCCTGCCCCGGATCGGCGCCTCCTTCGGCGGCAAGGACCACACCACGGTCATGCACGCGGTCAAGAAGATCACCGGCCTGATGAGCGAGCGCCGGGCGACGTACACCCAGGTCACCGAGCTGACCGCCCGGATCAAGAGCCGCGCCCGCTCCTGACCGGAGCGACACCGACGCGCCCGGGACCGCACGGTCCCGGGCCGCCTCCGAGGTCGGCGGGACACGGCGACGGGCTGGCGGGTCACCCGGTCACCGGGTGGTGATGTCGCCTTGTCCCCAGTTCTGTGCACAGGTTGGGGATGACCGACGCCGGCCGCCGTCCGCAGGTCCACGTGCTGCTCAGCCGCACGCCCGCGGGTCCGTCCACCCCGGGTCCCGGCGGCTGCCCACCGTCGTCCCCGCCGTGTCCACAAGTCGCCCACCGAGGCCGGTGGACACCCGCGTCGCTGCCCACGGGGTGGGGACGACGCTGCGGGTGGAGGGGGGACGGAGGGTGGAGAGGGCCCGGTGACGGTGCACGGACGTCGAGTTGTCCACGTGTCGACACAGGGGGACGGTCACCTGCCCACAGCGGGCCAACAGGGCCGTTCGGGGTCTGAGCAGCAGGAAGGGGCTCGATCCCCAGAGTGCACAGCCGTGATGAGGAAGATGGAGTACTTCTCCCAGGGTGTCCTTGAACCACACTCTGGGTGGGGACGCTGCGGCAGAGCGGTGCTCTCGCAGATGGGGCTGGCCAGGCAGGGGGGCCCTCGGGGCAGGATGGGCGCCGCACCCCGCACCGGACGAGCCGGTGCGGACGAGCAGTGCACACCAGCAAGGGGTGGCCAGAGATGAAGTTCCGGGTGGCACGAGAGGTGCTCGCCGAGGCGGTGGCCTGGACGGCACGCAGCCTCCCGCCGCGGCCGTCGGTGCCGGTGCTGGCCGGGATCCTGCTGGAGGTCGAGGGCAACCAGCTGGCGGTCTCCGGCTTCGACTACGAGGTCTCGGCGCGGTCCGAGGTCGACGTCCAGGGCAGCGAGGGCGGCCGGACGCTGGTGCCGGGCCGCCTGCTCGCCGAGATCACCCGCGCCCTGCCGCCGCACCCGGTCGACGTCGTCGCCGAGGGCGCCCGGCTGGCGATCAGCTGCGGCAACGCCAAGTTCAGCCTGCCGACCCTGCCGGTCGAGGACTACCCGTCGCTCCCCTCGCTGCCCTCCACCGCCGGCACCGTCGACAGCGACGCCTTCGCCGAGGCGGTCAGCCAGGTCGCGGTCGCCGCCGGCCGGGACGACACCCTGCCGATGCTCACCGGTGTCCGGCTGGAGATCGAGGACGACCTGGTGACCCTGGCCGCCACCGACCGGTACCGGCTCGCGGTGCGCGAGTTCGCCTGGCGGCCGGAGACCCCGGGGCTGTCGGCCGCCGTCCTGGTGCCGGCCCGCACGCTGGCCGACGCCGCGAAGACCCTCACCAGCGGGCCCGAGGTGACGCTGTCGCTGTCCTCCGGTGGCTCCGGCGAGGGGATCCTCGGCCTGTCGGGCAAGGACCGGCAGACCACCACCCGGCTGCTGGACGCCGAGTTCGTCAAGTACCGGGCGATCATGCCGAGCGAGTCCTCGTCGTTCGCCAGCCTGCCGGTCGGGTTGTTCACCGACGCCGCCAAGCGGGTGGCGCTGGTCGCCGAGCGCGGCACGCCGCTGCGCTGCGAGTTCACCTCCGGCCAGGTGACGCTCCGCGCCGGCGGCACGGACGACGAGGGCCAGGCCGAGGAGCGCTGCGACGTCGAGTTCGACGGCGACCCGCTCACCATCGGCTTCAACCCGACGTTCCTGCTCGACGGGCTGGCCGCGGTGCACACCGACCGGGCCCGGATGGACTTCACCACCGCGCTCAAGCCCGCGGTGCTCTCCGGTGTCGCCGAGCCCGCGGGCGACGACGGCGACGGCGGCCGGCCGGCCGAGCGGCCCGGCAGCTACCGCTACCTGATCATGCCGGTGCGCCTCCCCGGCTGAGCCGGAGCACCCCGCCGCGGGAGGTCACCGGCCCCCGCTGTGCGCTGCCCCGGCGGGGCGAGCACGATGGTGGCCGAGGAGCCCGCAGCGTTGCGCGCCACACCGGGAGCTGCCGCGAGCACGCGGCACACGAGCGAGACATCGAGAGCTGAGGGAGCTGACGTGCAGCTGGGGTTGGTCGGGCTGGGCAAGATGGGCGGCAACATGGCCGAGCGGGTCCGCCGCGCCGGTCACGAGGTGGTCGGCTACGACCACTCGTCGGGCAAGCGCGACGTGGACAGCCTGGAGGCCCTCGTCGGCGCCCTCGAGGCCCCGCGCGTCGTCTGGGTGATGGTCCCGGCGGGGGACCCGACCCGCTCCACGGTCCGCGCGCTCGGTGAGCTGCTGAGCCCCGGCGACGTGGTCGTCGACGGCGGCAACTCCAAGTTCACCGACGACAAGGTGCACGCCGACGAGCTGGCCGAGAAGGGCATCGGCTACGTCGACGCCGGCGTCTCCGGCGGTGTGTGGGGCCTGGAGAACGGCTACGCGCTGATGGTCGGCGGCAGCAAGGACGACGTCGCCAAGGTGCAGCCGGTCTTCGACGCGCTCAAGCCGCCGGCCGAGGCCGCCGAGGGCGCCCCGGTGAACCCGGGCGCGGGCTTCGTGCACGCCGGGCCGGTCGGCGCGGGCCACTTCTCGAAGATGGTCCACAACGGCATCGAGTACGCGATGATGCAGGCCTACGGCGAGGGCTACGAGCTGCTGGCCGCCGCCGACGTGGTCGACGACGTCCCCGGTGTGGTCGCCTCCTGGACCCAGGGCACCGTCATCCGCTCCTGGCTGCTCGACCTGCTGGTCCGGGCGCTCGACGAGGACCCGGGCCTGGAGCGCATCACCGGCTACGCGGAGGACTCCGGCGAGGGCCGCTGGACCGTCGAGCAGGCGATCGAGCACGCCGTCCCGATGCCGACCATCGCCGCGTCGCTGTTCGCCCGGTTCTCCTCGCGCCAGGACGACTCCCCGACGATGAAGGCCGTCGCCGCGCTGCGGAACCAGTTCGGTGGGCACGCGGTGCACGCCATCCGGGCCCAGGAGGCCGAGAAGCCGGCATGACGAAGGGCCCCCTTGCCCCCCACCACTCGCAGGCTCGCGGCGGGGCCCTGCAAGGGGGCCGTTCCACTACGTCACCTGGGCGCTGAGCCGTGTACCTCCGGCACCTGCAGGTCGGCCAGTTCCGCAGCTGGGAGCTGGCAGACCTGGCGCTGACGCCCGGTCCGACCGTGCTCGTCGGCCGCAACGGCCAGGGCAAGACCAACCTGGTCGAGGCGGTCGGCTACCTGGCCACGCTGGCCAGCCACCGGGTGTCCGCGGACGGGCCGCTGGTGCGGCACGGGGCGACCCAGGCGGTGGTTCGGGCGGCACTGCGCAAGGACGAGCGCGAGCTGCTCGTCGAGGTGGAGATCAACCCCGGCCGGGCCAACCGGGTGCGGGTCAACCGTGCGCCGCTGCCCCGGCCCCGCGAGCTGCTCGGCCTGGTGAAGACGGTGCTCTTCGCCCCCGAGGACCTCGCCCTGGTGCGCGGCGACCCGGCCGAGCGCCGCCGGTTCCTCGACGACCTGCTGGTCAGCCGCACGCCGCGGCTGGCCGGGGTGCGCAGCGACTACGACCGGGTGCTCAAGCAGCGCAACGCCCTGCTCAAGACGGCGAAGCTGGCCCGGGGCAACGCGCTGGCCACCCTGGACGTCTGGGACGGCCACCTCACCGAGCTCGGCGGGCAGCTGCTGGCGGCCCGGCTCGGGCTGGTCGCCGACCTGGCGCCCTACGTGGCTGACGCCTACGCCGGGGTGGCCGGCCCGGGCGCGGACCGGGCGGCCCTGGGCTACAGCTCGACCGTCCCGCTGGCCGGCGACGGCTCGGCGGTCGACCCGGCCCGGCCGCTGCCGGGCGCCGAGGAGCTGGCCGCCGCGCTGCGCGAGCGGGTGGCCGAACGGCGCAAGGACGAGGTCGACCGGGGCATCACGCTGGTCGGGCCGCACCGCGACGACCTGGTGCTGCACCTGGGGCCGGCCCCGGCGAAGGGGTACGCCAGCCACGGGGAGTCCTGGTCGTTCGCGCTCGCGGTGAAGCTGGCCTGCTTCGCGCTGCTGCGCGCCGAGGGGGACGACCCGGTCCTGGTGCTGGACGACGTCTTCGCCGAGCTGGACGCCGGCCGCCGGTCGGCGCTGGCCGAGGTCGCCGGCAGCGCGGAGCAGACCCTGATCACCGCCGCCGTCGCCGAGGACGTCCCGGCGGCGTTGCGCGGCACCCGCGTGCAGGTCGCGGCTGGCACCCTGACGGTCCTGCCGCGCGACGACGCGGACGACGGGCGCCCGGACGACGGGCGCACGGACGACGGCACGGAGGTGGACGGTGGCTGAGGAACGGCCGGCCCGGCCCTCGGACATCGCCCGTGCGGCGCTGGACGCGGCCCGTGCGGCATCGGCAGCCCGGCCGCAGCCCACCCGCCGCCGGGTCGCCGGCCCGCGCCGCCGATGGACCGGTCCCGGCCCGGGCGCCGACGACCCGCAGCTCTTCGGCTCGCTGGTCGACGCGCTGGTCAGCCAGCAGGACTGGACGGCGCAGACCAAGGTGGGCGCGGTGTTCGGCCGCTGGGACGCCCTGGTCGGCCCGGACATCGCCGCGCACTGCCGGCCGGAGTCGCTGAACGAGGGCGAGCTGCTGGTCGTCGCGGAGTCCACCGCCTGGGCCACCCAGCTCCGGCTGCTGGCACCCAGCATCCTGGGCAAGCTGCGCACCGGCGTCGGCGGGGACGTCGTGACCAGGCTGCGCGTTGTCGGTCCGACGGCCCCCAGCTGGAAGAAGGGCCCGCGCACGGTCCGCGGCCGCGGACCGCGCGACACCTACGGCTGACCAGCCGCACCGACGAGAGAGGGACCACCCGGCGATGAGCACCCCGCGCGACCGCGACGGAGACGGCTTCGACGACGGCCGGGCCGACGGGCCGGCGGGCTGGCAGGAGCCGGCCCACCTGGGCGGCAGCGGCGACGAGGGGCCGGCGGCCGTCCCGCCGACCGGCCCCCGGGACCCGGCCGGGGCGAGCACCCCGGGCACCTGGCAGCCCCCCGGCTGGGACCTGCCGGCCGTCGAGCCCGACCGCCCCGGCGCACCCGGCGCGACGCCGGCCCCGGGACCCGCCGCCGCGGGACCGGTCCCGGACCCGGCCGGTGGGCAGGCGCCCGCCCCGTGGCAGCCGCCGGTCACCGAGCAGCGGCAGTCCGACGTCCCGCCGGTGGAGCAGGCACCGCCCCGCCGCGGGCTCGGCGGCCTCTTCGGCTCCCGCCAGCCGGCCGCGCAGCCGCCGGCCCGGCCGGCCCCGCCGCCGTCCTCGGTGGACTGGAGCGGCGTCCGCCCGCACCACGAGAGCATCGCCGTCCCGCCGGCCGACCCGTTCTCCACCCAGGCGTGGGCGACGCAGCTGGGCTGGCTGCTGTCCGACGGCACCGCACCCGAGGACGAGGCGCTGCTCCCGCTGCTGCAGAGCGCCCCGGTGCGCCCGGGCAAGGACGACCGGCCGAGCCGGGTGCTCCGCGGCCGCGGCAACGGCCTGGAGCTGGTCGCCTTCGACGTCGCCTCGCCGTTCGGCCGCGGCTGGCTGAGCACGCACGCGATCACCGCCGCTCCGGTGCTCGGCGACGTGCCCGGCTTCCGGCTGTCCCCGGCCCGGATGTGGCGGCACGGCACCAGCGGTCTGCTGCAGGTGCCGAGCCCGGACCCGGAGTTCGACCGCCGCTGGGTGCTGCTCGCCGCCGAGGACGGGCCGCAGGTGCGCCGGCTGGTCGAGGACCCGCTGGTCCGCCAGTCGCTGCTGGGCACCGACGACGGCGACGAGCTGTGGTCGGCGGCCGGTTTCGTCGCGGCGATCCGGCCCGACGGCAACCGTCCGCAGCTCATCGAGCACCACGCCAGGCTGCTGGCCGGCGTGGTCGCCGCGCTGGCCGCCGGCCGCTGACCGCGGACCGGGCAGGCACGTCCTGACCAGCGACACCGAGGCCCCGGCACCGTCCGCGGGGCTGCGCGAACTGCTCCCGCTGCTCCGCCCGCACCGCCGGGCGCTGGTCGGCGCCGCCCTGCTGTCCCTGGTCTCCGCGGCCGCCGCGCTGGCCCAGCCGGCGCTGGTCGGCCAGGTGATCAGCGCGGTGGGCTCCGGCGGCGCCGTGCTCCCCGGGGTGCTGACCCTGGTCGTCGTCCTGGTCGCCGGGGAGTTCCTGGGCGCCGGCCAGCAGTACCTGCTGCAACGGACGGCGGAGGGCGTGGTCCTGAGCACCCGCCGGCTGCTGACCGACCGGCTGCTGCGGCTGCCGGTGGCCGAGTACGACCGGCGGCGGACCGGTGACCTGATGTCCCGGGTGGGCTCGGACACCACGCTGCTGCGGGCGACGGTCACCAGCGGGGTGGTCGAGCTGGCCGGCTCGGTCGTCGTCGGCGTCGGGGCGCTGGTGGCGATGGCGCTGGTCGACGTCTGGCTGCTGCTGGTCACCGTCGCGGCGGTGAGCGTCGGCGTCACGATCGCGGTGCTCGCCTCCCGCCGGGTGCGCGGGCTGTCCCGGCAGGCGCAGGAGCAGGTCGGCGCGATGAGCGCGGCCGTCGAGCGGGCGCTGTCGGCGGTGCGCACCATCCGGGCCAGCGGCGCCACGGCGCGGGAGGTGGAGAACGTCGGGGTGAGCGCCGAGCGGGCGTTCACCGCCGGTGTGCAGGTCGCCCGGCTGCAGGCGCTGGTCTCCCCGGCCGGCTCGATCGCCGTCCAGGGCGCGTTCCTGGCGGTCCTCGGGCTGGGCGGCTACCGGGTGGCCACCGGTTCGATCGCCGTCGCAGACCTCGTCTCGTTCATCCTCTACCTGTTCCTGCTGGTCATGCCGCTGGGCCAGCTGATCGGCTCCTACACCCAGCTGCAGACCGGCCTCGGCGCGCTGGCCCGGGTGCAGGAGGTGCTGGCCCTGGAGCCCGAGCACGACGAGGTGGCCGAGCGTCCCCGCGCCGGCGCGGTGCTGCGGGTGCCGCGCGCCGGCGACCCGGTCCCGTTGCTCGAGCTGGACGGCGTCGGCTTCGGCTACCCGGACGGCACCCCGGTGCTGCACGGGGTCTCCTTCACCGTGCCCGCCGGCAGCCGGACGGCGCTGGTCGGACCCTCCGGCGCGGGCAAGTCGACCGTGCTGGCGCTGGTGGAGGGCTTCTACCCGCTGTCGGCCGGCGCGGTCCGCTGGGCCGGCACCGACGTCCGCGAGCTGCCGCGGGCGGCGCTGCGCGCCCGGATGGGCTACGTCGAGCAGGAGGCGCCGGTGCTCGCCGGCACCGTGCGGGAGAACCTGCTGCTGGCCACCCCGGACGCCGGGGACGACCAGCTCTGGCAGGCGCTGGCCGACGTCGGGCTCACCGCGGTCGTCCGGCGGTCGCCGCTGGGCCTCGACGTCCCGGTCGGTGACGACGGGGTGCTGCTGTCCGGCGGCGAGCGGCAGCGGCTGGCCATCGCCCGCTCACTGCTGTCCCGCCCGGCCCTGCTGCTGCTGGACGAGCCGACCGCCAGCCTGGACGCCCGCAACGAGCAGCTGCTGCGCGACACCCTCGCCGCGGCCGCCGCCGACCGGGCGCTGCTCGTCGTGGCCCACCGGCTGTCCACCGTGGTCGACAGCGACCAGATCGTGGTGCTGGACGGCGGCCGGGTGGTCGCCGTCGGCACGCACGCCGAGCTGGTCGACACCGACCCGCTGTACCGCGAGCTGGCCACCGCCCAGCTGCTGGTCTAGCGGCCGCGTCACGTGCCCGCGTTCCACGTGGAACGTGGCCGTCACCCAGGTCGACAGCGGGACCCGGACGCAGCACGATCACTGCCACCACAGACCCGGGAGGCAGTGCGATGGCCGAGAGCGTGCGCACCGACGAGGAGTCCAGCACCGGTCAGCCGAGCCTGAAGCGGGTGATGGGCCCGGGGCTGCTGCTGCTGTTCATCGTCGGCGACATCCTGGGCACCGGCATCTACGCCCTGACGGGCCAGGTCGCAGCCCAGGTCGGGGGCGTCGTCTGGCTGCCGTTCCTGGTCGCCTTCCTGGTGGCGCTGGTGACCGCCTTCAGCTACCTGGAGCTGGTCACCAAGTACCCGCAGGCCGCCGGCGCCGCGCTGTACACGCACAAGGCCTTCGGGGTCCACTTCATCACCTTCCTCGTGGCCTTCGCCGTGATGAGCTCGGGCATCACCTCGGCCTCGACGGCGGCCCGCGCGTTCAGCGCCAACGCCGCCGACGTCTTCGGCCTCGGCATCACCGACGGCATCGGCATCACCCTGATCGGGCTGGGCTTCATGAGCCTGGTCGCGCTGGTCAACCACCGCGGCGTCGGCGAGAGCGTCAAGACCAACGTCCTGCTGACCTGCGTCGAGCTCACCGGCCTGCTGATCGTCATCGGGGTCGGCGCCTGGGCGCTCGGTGCCGGTGAGGGCGACTTCTCCCGGGTGACCGAGTTCGACACCGGCGACCGCTCGGTGGTGGGCGGGGTGATCGCCGCGACCGGGCTGGCGTTCTTCGCGATGGTCGGCTTCGAGGACTCGGTCAACATGGCCGAGGAGTGCAAGGAGCCGCGGCGGATCTTCCCCAAGGTGCTGCTGCTCGGGTTGCTGGCCACCGGGCTGATCTACGTGCTGGTGTCGATCTCGGCGATCGCGCTGGTGCCGGCCGACGCGCTCAGCCAGGGCGACACCCCGCTGCTGCAGGTGGTCGAGGCCGGTGCCCCCGGCTTCCCGGTGGGGATCTTCGGCGTCATCACGATGTTCGCCGTCGCCAACTCCGCGCTGATCAACATGCTGATGGCCAGCCGGCTGGTCTACGGCATGAGCAACCAGCACGTGCTCCCGCCGTTCCTCGGTAAGGTGCACCGAGCGCGCCGGACGCCGACCACCGCCATCCTCTTCACCACCGCGCTGGCCTTCGGCCTGATCACCTTCGTCGGCGCGGTGCCGGCGCTGGGCGGCACGACCGCGCTGCTGCTGCTCGTCGTCTTCACCGTGGTCAACGTCGCCGTCCTGGTGCTGCGCAAGGACCACGTGGACGCCGACCACTTCCGCACGCCCACCTTCCTGCCCGTCGTCGGGGCGCTGGCCTGCGCGTTCCTGGCCACGCCCTGGGCCGGGCGGCCCACCGAGCAGTACCGGATCGCCGGCGTCCTGCTCGCGATCGGCGTCGTGCTGTGGCTGGTCACCGTGCTGGTCAACCGCCGCACCGGCCCGGCGGTGCCGGCGCTGGACCCCGACAGCTTCACCAAGGGCGGACCGGTCAACTGAGGAAGGACCCCCTTGCCCCCCACCACTCGCAGGCTCGCGGCGGGGCCCTGCAAGGGGGCCGACCACGGGGCCGACGGGCGGGCCGACCACTGGGTCGACCACTGGGCCGACCACGCGGCTGACGCCGGGGGCGACGAGGGGGCTGGACGGCTCCCAGGACGGCGTGTCGGCGTGGGGGGCAACACGGGTGGTGGCGCGTGGGTCGGGAGGGGCTCTCACGCGACGTCAGGGCGTGGACGGTGCCTCGTGGGTGTACGGACCCGGTACTCTGGAGGGGACACACCGCCAGCAGCCCCCTGAGAGCCGTCCTGCGCCGGTCGACCCCTGGGTCGACGTGGTCGCCCGGCTGTTCGGCTGCGTAAGAGAAGGGCCCCACGTGGTCGCTGCGCCCCAGACCGAGAACTCCTACTCCGGCAGTTCCATCACCGTCCTCGAGGGGCTCGAGGCGGTGCGCAAGCGCCCCGGCATGTACATCGGCTCCACCGGCGAGCGCGGCCTGCATCACATGGTGTGGGAGGTCGTGGACAACGCCGTGGACGAGGCGCTGGCCGGGTACTGCGACACGGTCAAGGTAGTCCTGCTGGCCGACGGCGGCGTCCGCGTGGAGGACAACGGCCGCGGCATCCCGGTGGACATGCACCCGGTCGAGAAGCGGCCCACCGTCGAGGTCGTGCTGACCATCCTGCACGCCGGCGGCAAGTTCGACGGCAAGAGCTACGGCGTCTCCGGTGGTCTGCACGGCGTCGGCGTCACCGTGGTCAACGCGCTGTCCACCGAGCTCGACGTGACCATCTGGACCAAGGGCTCCGAGTGGCACCAGCGCTACGCCGAGGCCAAGCCCGGCAAGCTGGAGGAGGTCGGCCCGACCGACCGGCGCGGCACGGCCATCACCTTCTGGGCCGACCCGTCGATCTTCGAGACGACGACCTACTCGTTCGACACGATCAACCGCCGCCTGCAGGAGATGGCCTTCCTCAACAAGGGCCTGACGATCATCCTGCGCGACGAGCGCCCCGGGCACGGCAAGGCCGAGACCGGGCTGCCCGGCGAGGCGTCGCTGGCCGAGGCGGCGCCGACCGCCGGTCACGAGGAGGAGGCCTTCGAGCCGACCGAGGTCACCTACCGCTACGAGCAGGGCCTGGTCGACTACGTCACCTACCTGAACCGGCGCAAGACCGCGATCCACCGCTCGGTCATCGGCTTCAGCGCCGAGGGTGTCGGCAAGAACGACACCGCCATGTCGATCGAGGTCGCCATGCAGTGGTCCGACGCCTACTCCGAGTCGGTGCACACCTTCGCGAACATCATCAACACCCACGAGGGCGGCACGCACGAGGAGGGCTTCCGGGCGGCGCTGACCTCGATCGTGAACAAGTACGCGGTCGACAAGAAGCTGCTCCGGGAGAAGGACGAGAAGCTCACCGGCGACGACATCCGCGAGGGCCTCGCGGCCATCATCTCGGTGAAGCTGGGCGACCCGCAGTTCGAGGGCCAGACGAAGACCAAGCTCGGCAACACCGAGGTCAAGGGCTTCGTGCAGAAGGTCTGCAACGACCAGATCGGGCACTGGTTCGAGGCCAACCCGGCCGAGGCCAAGACGATCATCACCAAGGCCGCCTCGGCCGCCCGCGCCCGCCGCGCGGCGCAGGACGCCCGCAAGCTCGCCCGGAAGAACCTGCTGTCGGTCAGCGGCCTGCCCGGCAAGCTCGCCGACTGCCGCTCGACCGACCCGCGCAACTCCGAGGTCTACATCGTCGAGGGCGACTCGGCCGGTGGCTCGGCGAAGTCCGGCCGCGACTCGATGTTCCAGGCGATCCTGCCCATCCGCGGCAAGATCATCAACGTCGAGAAGGCGCGCATCGACCGGGTCCTCAAGAACACCGAGGTCCAGTCGATGATCACCGCCTTCGGCACCGGCATCCACGACGAGTTCGACCTGTCCAAGCTGCGCTACCACAAGATCGTGCTGATGGCCGACGCCGACGTCGACGGCCAGCACATCCGCACGCTGCTGCTCACCCTGCTGTTCCGCTTCATGCGCCCGCTGGTCGAGGCCGGCCACGTCTACCTCGCGCAGCCCCCGCTGTACAAGATCAAGTGGGGCGGCAAGGTCGGTGACGAGTACGTCTACACCGACAAGGAGAAGGAAGGTGCCCTCAAGCTGGGTGCCGAGGCCGGCCGCAAGATCAAGGACGACGCGATCCAGCGGTTCAAGGGCCTGGGCGAGATGGACGCCACCGAGCTGTGGGAGACCACGATGAACCCGGAGACCCGGGTCCTGCTGCAGGTCACGCTCGAGGACGCCGCTGCCGCCGACGAGCTGTTCAGCGTGCTGATGGGCGAGGACGTCGTCGCCCGCCGCAGCTTCATCACCCGCAACGCCAAGGACGTCCGCTTCCTCGACGTCTAAGAGGACCCCCTCGCAGGGCCCCAACCGCTCGCAAGCTCGCGGTCGGGGCCCTGCGAGGGGGCCGACGGCCGTTGAGCTGCGAATTCCTTCCACCGCTGTGTATCGACTTGTGGAGAACCAGACGTGACAGAGACACCCAGCCGCGACCGCGTCGAGCCGGTCGACCTCCAGCAGGAGATGCAGCGCAGCTACATCGACTACGCGATGTCGGTCATCGTCGGCCGCGCGCTGCCCGACGTGCGGGACGGCCTCAAGCCGGTCCACCGCCGGGTGCTGTACGCGATGTTCGACCAGGGCTTCCGCCCCGACCGGGCCACCGTCAAGTGCGCCCGCGTGGTCGGCGAGGTCATGGGCAACTACCACCCGCACGGTGACTCGTCGATCTACGACGCCCTCGTGCGGCTGGCCCAGCCCTGGTCGATGCGCTACCCGCTGATCGACGGCCAGGGGAACTTCGGCTCCCCGGGCAACGACCCGGCCGCCGCGATGCGGTACACCGAGGCGCGGCTGACCCCGCTGGCCATGGAGATGCTGCGGGACATCGACGAGGAGACCGTCGACTTCCAGCCCAACTACGACGGCAAGAACCTCGAGCCCCTCGTCCTGCCGGCGCGCATCCCGAACCTGCTGATCAACGGCTCGGCCGGCATCGCCGTCGGCATGGCCACCAACATGCCCCCGCACAACCTGCGCGAGGTCGCGGCCGCCGTCTTCTGGGTGCTCGACCACCCCGAGGCCGAGGCCGAGGAGGCGCTCACCGCGTGCATGGAGCGGGTCAAGGGCCCGGACTTCCCGACCCACGGCCTCATCGTCGGCCGCGAGGGCATCGAGGACGCCTACCGCACCGGTCGCGGCTCGGTGCGGATGCGCGCCGTCGTCACCGTCGAGGAGGACAGCCGGGGCCGGGTGCAGCTCGTCGTCACCGAGCTGCCCTACCAGGTCAACCCGGACAACCTGGCCGAGGCGATCGCCGAGGGCGTCAAGGACGGCCGGCTGCAGGGCATCAGCGAGATCGCCGACGAGTCCTCCGACCGGGTCGGCCGCCGGCTGGTCATCACGCTGCGCCGCGACGCCGTGGCCAAGGTCGTGCTGAACAACCTCTACAAGCACACCCAGCTGCAGACGACGTTCGGCTGCAACATGCTGTCCATCGTCGACGGCGTGCCCCGCACGCTGCGGCTCGACGAGCTCATCCGGCTCTGGGTGACCCACCAGATCGAGGTCATCGTCCGGCGCACCCGCTACCGGCTGCGCAAGGCCGAGGAGCGCGCGCACATCCTGCGCGGGTACGCCAAGGCCCTCGACCACCTCGACGAGGTCATCGCCCTGATCCGCCGCAGCGAGTCGGCCGAGGCCGCCCGCACCGGCCTGATGGAGCTGCTGGACGTCGACGAGATCCAGGCCGTCGCCATCCTGGACCTGCAGCTGCGCCGGCTGGCCGCCCTGGAGCGCCAGCGGATCCTCGACGAGCTGGCCGAGATCGAGGCCCGGATCGCCGAGCTGCAGGCCATCCTCGACTCCCCCGAGCGGCAGCGGCAGATCGTGCACGACGAGCTGGCCGAGATCGTCGAGAAGTACGGCGACGACCGGCGCACGCAGTTCGTCGCCAACGACGGTGACGTCTCGATGGAGGACCTCATCGCCGAGGAGCAGGTGGTCGTCACGATCACCCGCACCGGCTACGCCAAGCGCACCAAGGCCGACCTCTACCGCTCCCAGCGCCGCGGCGGCAAGGGCGTCATGGGCGCGCAGCTCAAGCAGGACGACCTGGTCCAGCAGTTCTTCGTGGGCTCCACCCACGACTGGATCCTGTTCTTCACCAACAAGGGCCGGGTCTACCGGGCCAAGGCCTACGAGCTGCCGGAGGCGGCGCGGACCGCCCGCGGTGCGCACGTGGCGAACATCCTGGCCTTCCAGCCGGACGAGAAGATCGCCCAGGTCATCCAGATCAAGGACTACTCGGTCGCGCCGTACCTGGTGCTCGCCACCGCCCGCGGTCAGGTGAAGAAGACCCGGCTGACCGACTTCGACTCCCCCCGCAGCGGCGGCGTCATCGCGATCAACCTCCGCGAGAACGACGAGCTGGTGGGCGCGGCGCTGATCAGCCCCGAGCAGAACCTGCTGCTGGTCACCCGCAAGGCGATGTCGATCTGCTTCAAGGCCGACGACGCGCAGCTGCGCCCGATGGGCCGGGCCACCGAGGGCGTCCGCGGCATCTCGCTGGCCGACGACGACCAGCTGCTGTCGATGATCGTCGTCACCGAGGGCGTCGACGTGCTGGTGGCCACCGAGGGCGGCTACGCCAAGCGCACCGGCATCGAGCACTACCCGGAGCAGAACCGCGGCGGCAAGGGCGTGCTGACCGCCGACCCGAAGGCGCGCAAGGGCGTCCTGGTCGGTGCGCTGGCCGTGGTGCTCGGCGACGAGCTGTACGCGATCACCTCCGGGGGCGGCGTGATCCGCACCCCGGTGAACGGCGTCCGGCACACCCGCGACCGCGCCACCATGGGCGTCAAGCTCATGAACTTGCCGGACGACGTGTCCATCGTGGCGATCGCGCGTACGACGGACAACGACGAGCCCGACGCCTAGTCTGAGGCGGATGCCAGACCCCGGTGGCGGACGACGTCGTCCGCTCCCGGTGCTGCGCAACGACCACGGCAGTGACCGGGCCGTCGTCGCCTTCAGCGACGGCGGTCCGGTGGGTGCAGCGACGCGGCGAGGGCCGCTGGGGACAGGAGACTGGGATGAGCGACCGGGCGCGCAGTTCGGTGCGTACCGGGACCCGTGACGGGTCCGGGACGTCCGACGTGGTGCCGGAGGCCGCTGCTCCGGTCGACGACGCAGCCGCGTCCGCGGCGACCCCTCCGGCCAACGGCTCCTCGGCCGGCGGCACCGCTGCCTCCCGCGGTGCGACCTCGGCCGGGAAGGCAGCAGCGGCGCCGGCCGCCGGTGCCGCCCGCGACAAGGCCGACGCCGCGGCGGCCAAGCGGCCGGCCTCCCGGGCCGCCGAGGCAGGGCCCGCCGAGTCCGGCCCGGCCGGCGCCGTCGCTGCGCCGTCCGGAGGGGCAGCCCCGGCCGCCCACCCGGTCACCCCGCTGGGGCCCACCGGCGCCAGCGGCACCCGCTCCCGGCCGGCCGACAACGCGGCGCGTCCGGCGTCCGCACCGCCCGCGCCGGCCACCGGCGCCGGCCGCGCGGTCGGCTCCCGCGGCGGCGCCCCGGAGTCCGGGCAGCTGCCGATCGACTCGACCCAGGCGGTCAGCGTCCCCCCGGCCGCCCGCCCGGTCGACACCTCGCGCCCCCCGGCCGCCCGGACGGCCGCGGCCGCCGCTGCCGGGGCCGCCGCCGGAGCCGCCGCTCGCCCGTCGCGGGCCCGCTCGGGCAAGGGCCCGCGTCGCGCCCGGCTGCAGCTGCGCCACATCGACACCTGGTCGGCGCTGAAGATCTCGCTGGTGCTGTCCATCGCGCTGTTCTGCGTCTGGATGGTGGCCGTCGGCATCCTCTACGGCGTGCTCGGCCAGCTGGGGGTCTTCGACACCCTCAACGACCTGATCGGCCAGCTGGGCAGCTCCTCCGGTGAGGAGGCGGCGACCGACGACGTGATCAACGCCCAGATCGTGCTCGGTGGGGCTGCGGTCATCGGCGCGGTGAACATCGTGCTGCTGACGGCGCTGTCCACGGTCAGCGCGTTCGTCTACAACCTGTGCTCGGACCTCGTCGGTGGCCTCGAGGTCACCCTGGCCGAGCGCGACTAGGCACATCGCGACCCTCCGGGCCGCACCGCGGCCAGGAGGCGTCCCCGGTCGTCGCTGAGCTGTTGGCTCCGTCCCGACCGGGGACCCCCCGGGCCCCGCGGTCGAGACGGAGAGCGGCCTCCGGCCGCACCGTCCCCGGCTGGTGGCCCCCCGCGTCGATGGTGATGCGGGGCCAGGTAAGCTCTTCTTCGGTCCACGGGCCTGTAGCTCAGGCGGTTAGAGCGCATCCCTGATAAGGATGAGGCCGGAGGTTCAAGTCCTCCCAGGCCCACCCGTGCACCGCCGGCGGGACGACCGGCACCCCTCGGGGTCCGGTCCCCCGCTCCCCGGTCGCCCGCAGCGGTTCCCGGCGCAGCGGTGACCACCACCGATCGAGGAGGTCCCGCGTGCTGAAGCAGCTGGCGGTGGCAGCGCTCGCTGCCAGCGCCGTGGTCGCCGTCCGCAAGCGGGGCGCCGGCAAGGGCGAAGCCGACCTGTGGGCCGAGGCCACCCGCGGCCCCGGAGCGGTCAGCACGCCCCGCACGCCCTGATCAGCACCGCCTGAACGGGGGGCGCGGCAGGCCCGCGCCACCTCCGGGGACGTAGCTCAATTGGCAGAGCACCGCCTTTGCAAGGCGGGGGTTAGGGGTTCGATTCCCCTCGTCTCCACCCACCGCACAGCGCCCGCCCACCGGGTACCCGGCACCTCGACGGCCGGGGAGTGGGAGAGTGGTGCCCGTGACTGAACAGACTCCTGCCGCACGGCGCGCCGTCCTGCACACCAACCGCGGCGACATCACCGTCGACCTGTTCCCCGACCACGCACCCAAGACGGTCGCCAACTTCGCCGAGCTGGCCGAGGGCACCCGCGAGTGGGTCGACCCCCGCACCCGGGAGAAGACCACCGCCAAGCTCTACGACGGCACGGTCTTCCACCGGGTCATCGACGGCTTCATGATCCAGGGCGGCGACCCGCTCGGTCAGGGCACCGGCGGCCCCGGCTACCGCTTCGGCGACGAGTTCCACCCCGACCTGGCCTTCAACCGCCCCTACCTGCTGGCGATGGCCAACGCGGGCCCCGGCACCAACGGCTCGCAGTTCTTCATCACCGTCACCAGCACCCCGCACCTGAACAACAAGCACACGATCTTCGGCGAGGTGGCCGACGACGCCGGCCGCCAGGTCGTCGACGCGATCGCCACCACCCCGACCGCCCGCGGTGACCGCCCGGTCGAGGACGTCGTGATCACCTCCGTCGAGGTGCAGCGCAGCTGAGCGCACCTGACGGCACCCCGGCCGAGGGGCACGGGGGCACCGGGGGCGCCGGCGCGGGTGGACCGCAGCCGGCGCCTCCGGCCACCTGCTACCGGCACCCCGACCGGCCGACCGGGATCCGCTGCGTCCGCTGCGGGCGGCCGATCTGCCCGGAGTGCATGAACCCCGCCGCAGTCGGCTTCCAGTGCCCGGACGACGTCGTCGCCGGCAACGCGGGCATCCGGCAGCCCCGCCGGACCACCGGCCTGCGGCGGGCGGGGCGCCGCTGGGGCCCGGTCACGCTGACCTTGATCGGCGTCAACGTCGTCATGTTCCTGCTGACCGCGCTGCTCACCGGCATCGACGGCCAGGACCCGACGCAGAACTACCGGGCCGCGCTGTTCCAGCAGCTCGCCCAGGTGCCGGTGTTCGTCGACGCCGGCGACTGGTGGCGGCCGTTCACGGCCGCGTTCCTGCACTACGGCCTGCTGCACCTCGCGCTCAACATGGTGTCGCTGCTGGTCTTCGGCTCGGAGCTGGAGCGGCTGATGGGCCGCGGCCGCTACCTCACCGTCTACCTGGTCTCGATCGTGGGCGGCGCCGCGGCCATCCAGCTGTTCGGCCAGCCCTTCGGTCAGGTCGCCGGCGCCTCCACCGCGATCTACGGCCTGATGGGCGCCTTCGGCGTCGTCCTGGTGCACCAGAAACAGGACCTGCGCGGGCTGCTGACGCTGCTGGGCATCAACCTGGTGATCAGCTTCCTGCCGGGCGTCTCGCTGATCGGCCACCTCGGCGGCCTGGTCGGCGGCGCGGCGGCTGCCGGGGTGCTGGTCGCCGCCCGGCGGTCGCGGCCGGCCACCGTCGGCGGGGTCGCGGCCCTCACCGCGGTGCTGCTGGCGCTGGTCTTCGCCGGCCTGGGCTGAGCCGGCTCAGGAGCCCGCGCCTCCGGCCTGCAGCGCCTGGGCCACCAGCGCCGGGTCGGCGCCGAGCTCACGCCGGCCGAGCACCACCAGGACGGCGTCGTCGGCGGTGTCCTCCAGCTCCAGGGTCCGGGCCTGCAGCCCCCACCGGCGCTGGGTGCGCAGCCGGGCCCGCAGCCGCGGCCAGGGGATGCTGGCGCCCCCCGACAGCGCCCGCACCGTGACGCCGTCCGGACCGGTCTGCAGCCGGGGGCGGACCAGGGCGTCCCGGAGGGCGAGCCCGAGCAGCAGCAGGGCCGCGCCGCCCACGAGCACCCGGCCGACCGGGTCCACCAGCAGGGCGGCGACGCCCAGGCCGAGGCCCGCGACCGCCGTCCCGGCGACCTCACCGGCCCGGGGTGACCACTGCACCCACCCAGCTTGTCAGCCCCCGCTGGTACACCGGTCCGCGGCGCCTAGCATCGATGCACAGGCAGCGTCGCCGAACGAGGAGTGGTCATGCGAGATGCCGTCATCTGTGCCGCCGTCCGCACCCCGGTGGGCAAGCGGGGCGGGGGCCTCTCCGGCGTGCACGCCGCGGACCTCTCCGCCGCCGTCCTCACCGCGCTGGTCGAGCGCACCGGGCTCGACCCGGCCGTCGTCGACGACGTCCTCTGGGGCTGCGTGAGCCAGGTCGGCGAGCAGACGTACAACATCGGCCGGGTCGCCGCGCTGGCCGCCGGCTGGCCGGAGTCCGTGCCCGGCACGACCATCGACCGGCAGTGCGGGTCCAGCCAGCAGGCCCTCGCCTTCGCCGCGGCCACCGTCGTCAGCGGTCAGGCCGACGTCGTCGTGGCCGGCGGCGTGGAGTCGATGAGCCGGGTGCCGATGGGGTCCTCGGTGGGGGACGGGTCCACCGGCCGGCCGCTGGGCCCGGCCTTCCTCGCCCGCTACGGCGGGGTGGCGCCCAACCAGGGCGTCGGCGCCGAGATGATCGCCGCCCGCTGGGGCTTCTCCCGCAGCCGGCTCGACGAGTTCGCCCTCCGCTCGCACGAGCGCGCGGCCAAGGCCCAGGCCGACGGCGCCTTCGACGACCAGATCGTCCCGGTGCACACCCCGGACGGCGTGGTGACCGCCGACGAGGGCATCCGGGCCGGCGGCACCCTGGAGAAGCTGGGTGCCCTGAAGACGCCGTTCCAGGCCGACGGGGTGATCAGCGCGGGCAACGCCAGCCAGATCTCCGACGGGGCCGCGGCGCTGCTGGTCACCACCTCGGAGAAGGCCCGGGAGCTCGGCCTCACCCCGATCGTCCGGGTGCACACCACGGTGGTGGCCGGCGACGACCCGGTCATCATGCTCACCGCCCCGATCCCGGCCACCGCCAAGCTGCTGGCCCGCTCCGGGGTGCCGCTGTCGGAGATCGGCGTCTTCGAGGTGAACGAGGCCTTCGCGCCGGTGCCGCTGGCCTGGCAGCACGACGTCGGTGCCGACCTCGAGCTGGTGAACCCCCACGGCGGCGCCATCGCCCTCGGTCACCCGCTCGGTGCCTCCGGTGCCCGGATCACGACCACGCTGGTGCACCACATGCAGGCCTCGGGCACGCGCTACGGGCTGCAGACCATGTGCGAGGGCGGCGGCATGGCCAACGCGACCCTGCTGGAGCTCGTCACCGACTGAGCCGTCCCGCACCCGCGCTGGGTGCGCGACCGGGGCCGGTGGACCCGGCTGTGGGTGGGATGGGCGTCGCGACGGTGTGGAGAGGTGCCCCGGGAGTCGACAACACGCCCGGACACGCGCGGGACCGGCCCGTCACGCTGGCCGTTTGCGCAACCGGGGTGGGGGTAGTAAAGGCGTGCCCGGCCCCTCCGCTGTCCACGTTTACCCACAGGTGTGTACACAGCTGGGGAGAACTTCCAGCGATGTAGTTACCTCGCTGCCGTTCCCGTCCCACGAGTCACAGCGGGACCATCTGCCCAGGTCAGGCCGGTGGCGAGCGGTGCGGACACTCCACATGTCGTGGACAACCCTGAGGACGGGCAGCCGGGCCCCCTGTGGACGGGCGAGCGCGCTGTGCACAGTCGATCACCTGTCCGGTCGGCCGACGGGGGTCTGACCTGCGGGTTGACCGTTTGTCGACTCCGCGAGGCGGTGACCCACAGCGCTGGTCCGGTCACCGGACGGTCGCGGACACGACACAGGCCCCTGTCCCGGGCGGGACAGGGGCCTGTGGAAGGACCTGGGGGCGCGTCAGCGCCAGCGCATCGACATCACGAGGCCGGCGACCATGGCGCCGAAGCCCACGGCGAAGTTCCAGGCGCCGAGGGACACCATGAAGCCGATCCGGTCGCCGGCGACGTAGTAGACGACGATCCACAGCAGCCCGACGAGCATCAGCCCGATCATCACGGCGGCGTACCAGCGGGGGCTCGGCTCGGCGGCCTTGGCGCGTGCCGCGCGCGAGGGCAGGACGCCCTCGGGCGGCGTGTACACCGACTTCTTGCGCACCTTCGACTTGGGCACCGTGCGGACTCCCTCCCGGGCCGGTGGCCTGTCGCCCCGGCGTGTGGTCGCACCAGCCTAAGCTGACCGCCGAGCAGACCTGCCCCGCGGCGGGCGCGCGTCACCCTCCGGGCCGCGCGCACGGCCGCCGGCGACGCCAGCCAGGAGGTGACCGTGCCGCGCACCCGACGCCTGCGGCGCCCCTCGCTGTGGACGGTGCTGGTGCCGGTCGTGGCCATGCTGGCCGGCCTGCTGTTCGCCACCTCCAGCCGCACCGCCCTGGGCACCGACCTGCGGGCCGGGGAGAGCTCGCAGCTGTCCGGCCTGATCGAGCAGCGGGACGACGCCGTGGCCCGGCAGCAGGACGAGCTGGCCCTGCTGCAGCAGCAGATCCAGCTGCTCACCGACCAGGCCGCCGGCCGCAACGGTGCGGTGGCCGAGGCCGCGGCCGAGGGGGAGCAGGGGCTCGCCTCGGCCGGCCTGACCCCGGTGAGCGGTCCCGGGCTCACCGTCCGGCTGGACGACGCCCAGCAGCAGACCGGCGACGGGCTGCCCAGCGGTGCGACCGGCGACGACCTGGTGATCCACCAGTCCGACGTCCAGGGCGTGGTGAACGCGATGTGGGCGGCCGGCGCGGACGGCGTGGCCATCATGGGCCAGCGGCTGATCAGCACCAGCGCGGTGATCTGCGTCGGCAACACCCTGCTGCTGCAGGGGCGCAAGTACTCCCCGCCGTTCGTCGTCACCGCGGTGGGCGACCCCGACGAGATCCGGCGGCAGCTGGCGGCCTCCTCCGAGGTGCAGCTGCTGCGCTCGGCGGTGCAGCAGTACGGGCTGACCTACCAGGTCGCCGACGAGCGCGAGGTCAGCCTGCCGGCCTACGAGGGCACCCTGGAGATGCAGTACGCCGCGCGGGCCGAGGCGGGGTAGCGGCCGTCCCTCCAGCGGGTGTGACGGAACGGCGGGCGGGCGTGTACACCTGTCCTGTGGTCCTCCCCGATGCCCTGCGGCCGGTGCTCGTCGTCGACAACTTCGACAGCTTCGTCTACAACCTCGTCCAGTACCTGGGTCAGCTCGGCGTGCCCAGCCTGGTGCGCCGCAACGACGCCGTGACGACCGAGGAGCTCGCCGACCTCGACGTCGCCGGGGTGTTGCTCTCCCCCGGCCCCGGCACCCCCGTGGACGCCGGCGTGACGGTGCCCATGGTGCGGGCCGCCGCGGAGGCCGGCCTGCCCGTGCTGGGCGTCTGCCTGGGCCACCAGGCCATCGCGGAGGCCTTCGGTGGCGTGGTGGGCCGGGCGCCCGAGCTGCTGCACGGCAAGACCAGCCAGGTCGTGCACGACGGGGTCGGCGTGCTCGCCGGGCTGAGCTCCCCGTTCACCGCGACCCGCTACCACTCGCTGGCGGTGGAGTCCGACAGCGTCCCCGCCGAGCTCGAGGTGACCGGCCGGACCCCCTCGGGGATCGTGATGGCCCTGCGGCACCGGGAGCTGCCGATCGAGGGCGTGCAGTTCCACCCCGAGTCGGTGCTCACCGAGGGCGGGCACCAGCTGCTGGCGAACTGGCTCGCCGGGTGCGGGATCGCCCCCGACCCCGAGCTGGTCGAGACGGCCGCGGCCGGCGCCCGGCGCCTGACGGTCGCCACCGTCTGACCCGGGGGCCACCCCCGCCGACACCGGACCCGCCTCGGGGCGGCCCGCCGTCAGCTCGTCGGGGTGGGCGTGCCCGTGGGGGTGGGAGTCGGGGTGGCCGGCGGTGCGCTCGGCGGCGTCGACGGCGTGGTCTCGACCGGGACGGCGACGGCCACCAGCAGGGTGATCTCGTCGCCGGCGGCGACCGCGGAGCGGGCACCGGGCTGGGTGCCGGCGACCAGGCCGGGGGCGACGTCGCCGGTCTCGGCGTTGTTCTCGACGATGTCCGTGGCGGCGATGCCGAGCGCGACCAGCTGGGCCCGCGCCTCGGCCGGGGTCTTGCCGACCAGGTCCGCCGGCAGGTCGATCGTGCCGGTGGAGATGCCCAGCGTGAAGCCGGCGTCCGGCGGCGCGGCGGAGCCCTCCGCGGGGTCGATGGACACGACCGTGCCCTCCGGCTCCAGCGAGTCGACCTGGTCGGTGCTGATCGAGCCGGTGAACCCGGCGCTCTCCAGGTTGCTCACCGCCCGCTCGCGCGACAGCCCGACGACCTGCGGGACGTTGATGGTGTTGGGGCCGCCGCTGAGGGTGAGCGCGACCGCGGTGCCCTCGTCCACCTCGGTGCCGGCGGCCGGGTCGGAGCCGATGACCCGGCCCTCGGGGACGGTCGGGCTGGCCTCGGTGGCGACGGTGCCGACCTCGAGGCCGACCCGGGCCAGCGCCGCGGTGGCCTCCTCCTGGGTGCTGTTGGCGAGCACCGGCACGGCCACCTGGGTGACCGGCGGCGGGGCGTCGTCGCCGCTGGTGAGCGCCAGCGCGATGCCGACGGCGGCGCCGATGAGCACCAGGGCGCCGACCACCACCGCGATGACCCGGTTGCGCTTGCGCTTGCGGTCGGCCTCGTCGTCTCCGTCGCCGTCCCACTCGTCGGCGTTGCCGTAGCCACCGGGGGTGACGCCGATGATGGTGGTCTTCTCCGCGTCGCTCATCACCGGCGTCGCCTCGACCCGCTGCCCGGCGACGGCACGGAGCAGGTCTGCGCGCATGTCGGCGGCCGACTGGTAGCGGTTGGCCGGGTTCTTGCTCATCGCCTTGAGCACGATCGCGTCGAGCTCCGGCGGGATCTCCGGGTTGATCGACGACGGCGTCCGCGGGTCCTCACGCACGTGCTGGTAGGCCACCGCGACGGGGGAGTCGCCGGTGAACGGCGGGGTCCCGGTGACCAGCTCGTAGAGCAGGCAACCGGCCGAGTAGACGTCCGAGCGGGCGTCGACGCCCTCGCCGCGGGCCTGCTCGGGGGAGAGGTACTGGGCGGTGCCGATGACGGCGGCCGTGGAGGTCATCGTCGCGGCCGAGTCGGAGACGGCACGGGCGATGCCGAAGTCCATCACCTTGACGGTTCCCTGCGGCGTGATCATCACGTTCCCGGGCTTCACGTCCCGGTGCACGATGCCGTTGCGGTGGCTGAAGTCCAGCGCGGCGCAGATGTCGGCGGCCAGCGACATGGCGCGGTCGGGGGACAGCCGGCCCTCGCGGCGGATGACGTCGCGCAGCGTCTCGCCCTCGACGTACTCCATGACGATGTAGGGGGTCGCCCCCGCGGGCCCGCGGTCCTCGCCGGTGTCGTAGACCGCGACGATCGCCGGGTGGTTGAGCGAGGCCGCTGCCTGCGCCTCGCGCCGGAAGCGGACCTGGGACGACGGGTCGCGGGCGAGGTCCTGGCGGAGCACCTTGACGGCGACCTCCCGGCCCAGCCGCAGGTCCCGCCCGCGGTGCACCTCCGCCATGCCGCCACGGCCGAGCACCCCGCCGATCTCGTAGCGCTCACCGAGCACTGAGGGCGTGGTCATCGGAGGTCCTCTCGGGCAGTGCGGCGGACGGCTGGGGTGGGCTGCACCACGCCGTCCGGGAGCCTAATCGCTGGCCGGGCGCCCGCCGGCGCGACGCGGGGTACCCGGGGCGGGTGTGTCACGGGGTGTCCACGAGCCGAGCCGACTCGTTCTGCACGGTCCCCGACCCCGACTCCAGGTCACCCTGGGCGTCCTCGTCCCCGTCACCGCCGACGGCATCCGACGACGACGGCACGCTCGAGGTCGTGGTGGTCGGCGGAGCGGAGGAGGAAGAGCTGCTCGACGACGACGTGTTGCTGCGCGAGCTGGAGACCGACGAGCTGCCGCCCGGGGCAGGGACACCGGCACCGCCGCCTCCCGTCGGCGCTGCGGACGTCTGCGCACTGGTCGGCTGGTCGGGCGCGGACGACTCCCCGTCGTCCCCGTCCTCGCCGTCCTCGGGGGTGTACGGGGCACCGGTGACGAACAGCGTCACCGTGTCGCCCTGCGCGAGGGGGCCGGTGGTCGGGTCGGCGGTCACCACGACGTCCTCGTCGAGCTGACGGGCCAACGCGGCCAGCTGCGCCCCGGTGGCCTCCTCCCGGCCGACCTCGAGACCCAGGCCCCTCAGCTCGTCCTCCACGTCACCGGCGTCCCGGCCGACGTAGGCGGCCACGTCGAACTCGATGCCGCCGGTGGCGTTGGTGGTGGCGGGCGGTCCGGTGGGAGCGGTGGCCGACGCGCTGGGGGCGGCCGTGCCCCCCCCGCCGCCGCCACCGTCGTCGCCGCCGGAGAGCAGCACCGCGGCGCCGCCGCCGACCACCAGCAGCAGCGCCAGGGCGGCCGCCGCCCAGATCAGCCGGGTGCGCCGTCGCTTCGTGTCGTCGGCGTCCTGGCCCGCCCAGTTCTCGTCGCCGTCGCCGTCGTCGCCGTCGACGGGCGGGCCCTGCAGCGGCGGCATCACCCGCGGCGCGGTCGAGGGACCGACCACCCGGGTGCCGCCCGTCGCCGGGATCATCGCGGTCGCGGCGTCGTCCCCGCCGACGACCGTGGTCATCGCCGTGGGCGGCGGGACGAGCCGGCCGGCCGCCACCGCCCGGACGGCGTCGGCGAACTCACCGCCGTCCGGGAACCGGGCGGCCGGGTCCTTGGCCAGCGCCCGCTCGATGAGCGCGCGCACCTGCGGCGGCACGTCGGCGGGCAGCGGCGGCGGGGGCCGGTTGATCTGGGCCAGGGCGATGGCGACCTGGGACTCGCCGTCGAAGGGCCGCGCCCCGGCCACGCACTCGTAGCCGAGCACGCCCAGCGAGTAGACGTCCGAGGCGGCGGTGACCACGTGGCCCTGCGCCTGCTCGGGGGACAGGTACTGCGCGGTGCCCACGACCATGCCGGTGCGGGTCAGCGGCGCGGCGTCCCGGGCGTAGGCGATGCCGAAGTCGGTCAGCTTCACCACGCCGTCCGGGCGGACCAGCAGGTTCCCGGGCTTGATGTCGCGGTGCACCATGCCGGCGGCGTGCGCGGCGGACAGGCCGTCGCCGGCCTGGCCGAGGACGTCGAGGGTCTGCTCGGGGGTGAGCCGGCCGCGCTCGGCCAGGATCGTGACCAGCGGTTTGCCCTCGACGAACTCCATGATCAGGTAGGCCAGCCGCTGGCCCTCGATCGTGGTCTCGCCGTAGTCGTAGACCGAGGCGATGTTCGGGTGCGACAGCGCCGCGGTGTGCCGGGCCTCGTTGCGGAAGCGGATGAGGAAGCTGGAGTCGCCGGTGTACTCGCTCTTGAGGACCTTGACCGCGATGGTCCGGCCCAGGGTGCGGTCCCGCGCCTTCCACACCTCGCCCATGCCGCCGGTCGCGATCGGTGCGGTGATCTCGTACCGGCCGGCCAGCACGGTGCCCACGTGGACGGCCATCAGCCCCCGGCTCCCTGGGCGTCGAGGTAGGCCTCGATCACCGAGCGCGCGATCGGCGCCGAGGTGTCGCCCCCGGTGCCACCGCCGTTGCGGATGAAGACCGCGACGGCGATCTGCGGGTCGTCGGCGGGGGCGAACCCGATGAACCAGTTGTGGTCGGGGGCGTCGGTGCCGGTCTCCGCCGTGCCGGTCTTGCCGGCCACCTCGACGCCGTCGATCCGCGCCCGCCGGCCCGAGCCGTTGTCCACGACGCTGACCATCATCTCCGTCAGCTGGCCGGCGACGTCGGCGGAGAAGGGCTCGCCGAGCTCCTCCGGGTCGGTCTGGTCGATGACGGTGAGGTCGGGGGCCTGGACGGCGTCGACCAGGTACGGCTTCATCAGCGTGCCGTCGTTCGCCACCGCGGCGGCGATCATCGCGGCCTGCATCGGGGTGAGCGCGACGTCCTTCTGCCCGATCGAGGTCTGCCCCAGCGCGGCGTCGTCCGGGATGTCGCCGATGGTGCTGGGCGACACCGTGAGCGGCATGTCGAAGCCCTCGCCGTCGATGCCGAACGCCTCGGCCATCTCCCGGACGGCGTCCTCGCCGAGGTCGATGCCGAGCTGGGCGAAGGCGGTGTTGCAGGAGATGGTCAGCGCGTCGATCAGCGGCTGCTCGCCGCTGGGGCTGCAGGCCTCGTCGCCGAAGTTCCGCAGCTGGGTGCTGGTGCCCGGCAGCGTGTAGTCCTGCGGGGCCGGGACGACCGTCTGCGGGGTGTACTCGCCGCCGGCCAGGGCCGCCGCCGAGACGATGACCTTGAAGATCGACCCGGCCGGGTAGCGCTCGTTGATCGCCTGGTTGACGCGGGGGTCGGTGTCCAGCGCGTCGAGCTCGGCGTCGTAGGCGCGCATGTCGGCCGGGTCGTGGCTGGACAGCCGGGCCGGGTCGTAGGTCGGCGTGCTGGCCAGGCCGAGCACGGCGCCGGTGGACGGGTCGAGCGCGACGACGGCGCCGGTGACGCCCTCGAGGCCGCTCATCGCCGCCTCCTGCACCGCGGGGTCCAGGGTCAGCTCGACGTTGCCGCCGGAGGGGTCGCGGCCGGTGAACAGGTCGCCGAGCCGGCGCAGGGCCAGCCGGTCGTCGGTGCCGGCGAGGACGTCGTTCTCCGCCCGTTCGAGCAGCGTGTTGCCGAACAGCACCGAGTAGTAGCCGGTGACCGGGGCGTACAGCGGGCCTTGCGGGTAGGTGCGCAGGTAGGTGAGGGAGTCCTCGGTCTCCACCGAGGAGGCGACCTCGTTGCCGGCGACCACGATCGCGCCGCGCTCGCGGTCGTACTCCTCGGTGAGCACCCGGGTGTTGCGCGGGTTCTCCCGCAGCGACTCGGCGCGGACGACCTGGATGACGTTGACGTTGACGATCAGCAGGGTGAACAGCACCAGCACGCTGATCGCGACCTTGCGCAGCGGCGCGTTCACGGTCGGACCACCTCGGTCGGGGCGTCCACGAGCTTCGGCGGGGTGGGCTGCGCGGCGGCGGCCGGCCGGCGGGCCGCGTCGCTGATCCGCACCAGCAGGGCGACCAGGCCGAAGTTGGCGACCAGCGAGGAGCCTCCGTAGGCCAGGAAGGGGGTGGTCAGGCCGGTCAGCGGCAGCAGCCCGGTGACGCCGCCGAGGACGACGAACACCTGCCAGGCCACCGCGAAGGCCAGCCCGGCGGCCAGCAGCTTCCCGAAGCCGTCGCGGACCACCAGCGAGGTGCGCAGCCCGCGCTCGACCAGCACCAGGTAGAGCACGATCACCGCGACCAGGCCGAACAGGCCCAGCTCCTCACCGATCGCCGAGGCGATGAAGTCGCTCTTGGCCACCGGCACCTGGTCCGGCCGCCCGCCACCGAGGCCGGCGCCGAACAGGCCGCCGGTGCCGAGGCTGAACAGCGACTGGACGATCTGGTAGCCGCCGGTGTCGACGTAGGCGAACGGGTCCAGCCAGGTGTCCACCCGGACCCGCACGTGGGCGAAGACCTGGTAGGCGACGAAGGCGCCGCCGGCGAACAGCAGCACGCCGATGACCAGCCAGCTGGCCCGCTCGGTGGCGATGTAGAGCATCACCACGAAGATCCCGAACAGCAGCAGCGAGCTGCCCAGGTCGCGCTCGAAGACCAGCACCAGGATCGAGGCGACCCAGGCCAGCAGCACCGGCCCCAGGTCGCGGCCTCGGGGCAGCTCCAGCCGCAGCACGCGGCGGCTGGCCAGCGCCAGCACGTCGCGCTTGTCGACCAGGTAGGCGGCGAAGAAGACGACCAGGCAGATCTTGGCGAACTCACCGGGCTGGATGGAGAAGCCGGCCACCCGGATCCACAGCTTGGCGCCGTTGATCTCGGAGTTGGGCAGCACGGCCGGGATGGCCAGCAGCACCAGCCCGATCAGCGCCAGGGTGTAGGCGAAGCGGGCGAGCACCCGGTGGTCGCGGACGACGACCAGCACGGCGACGAACAGCACCAGCCCGACCGTGGCCCACAGCAGCTGGACCGGGGCGTCCTCCCCGCTGCTGTTGCCGCCGAGCTGGTCACCGGCGATGTCCAGCCGGTGGATCATGGTCAGCCCCAGGCCCATGAGCACCGCCACGCAGGGCAGCAGCAGCGGGTCGGCGTAGGGCGCGAAGCGGCGGACGACGACGTGCGCGATGCCCCACAGCGCGGAGAACCAGGTGCCGAAGGTGGCCAGCTCCGGGCTCAGCGACCCGGTGACGGTCAGGTCGACGATGCACTGCGCGGCCAGCGTGATGAGCACCGCGAAGCCCAGCAGCAGCAGCTCGGTGCCGCGCCGGGTCGGGACCGGGCCGCTGCCGGCCGCAGCCGCCCGCGGGTCGGTGCCGGGGCCGCTCACCGGGAGGCCTGCCCGGTCACGCGTCGGGCGGCGGGTCGGGCGGCGGGGCTGTCGGCTGGTCGGCGGGCCATCAATCGGCCTCCCGGCAGTCCACTCCCGGCTCACCGGAGCCGGACGACCCCGCGCTCGTCGTCGATCCCGTGGGGGAGGCCGTCGTCGGGGTGCTGGGCACCGGGGCCGCGGTGGCCGCGGGGTCGGTCACGTCGGTGGGCACGGCGTCCGAGGGGGCCGCCGAGGTGGTGGCGGGGGTGCTCGAGGACGTCCGGCACGGCTCCAGCCGCTGGTCGCGCAGGTTGGCCAGGATGCGCTCGGCGTCCGCGCGGTCGCTGGCGTCGATCCCGCCGGCGACCCGGCTGCGGGCCGCCTGGGTGAGGTCGGTGGTGGCCAGCCCGGTGGCGTGGTCCAGCCGGTAGAGCTCGATGCCGACGAAGGAGGCGTCCAGGCCCTGGAACACCGCGACCTCGCCGCCGTCGGCGGTGCCGCTCACGCCGACGAACCAGTGGTCCATCACGAACAGGTAGGCACCGACGGCGGCGGCCCCCAGGACGACGACCGTGGCCAGCGCGACGAGGGCGGTCCGCACCGGCCGGCGACGGCGGGGCGGTGGCGAGCTGCTGGCCACCGCCGACGCCTGCTGCGCCGGTTGCGGGTCGGCCAGCGCCGCGCGGCCGGCCGCCGACCGCGGGTCGACCTCGCGCTGGCCGCGGTTGTCGCCGGCGGCGCCGTCGACCACCGGGTCGATCAGCGCACCGCGGCCGTCGTCCTCGACCACGTCGGCGACGATGCAGGTGATGTTGTCCGGGCCCCCGCTGCGCAGCGCCAGCTCGATCAGCCGGTCGGCGGTGGCCTGCGGGTCGGGGTCGGACATCGCCGAGGCGATGGTCTCGTGGCTGACCACGCCGGACAGGCCGTCGGAGCAGATCAGGTAGCGGTCCCCGGCCCGGGCGTCGCGCATGGACAGGTCCGGCTCGACGTCCTGGCCGTTGAGGGCACGCAGCAGCAGCGACCGCTGCGGGTGGCTGTTGGCCTCCTCCTCGGTGATCCGGCCGTCGTCGATCAGCGACTGGACGAACGTGTCGTCGTGTGTGATCTGGGCCAGCTCGCCGTCGCGCATCAGGTACGCGCGGGAGTCGCCGACGTGGCACAGGCCCAGCCGGCCGCCGGCGAACAGCACGGCGGTGAGCGTCGTCCCCATGCCCTCCAGGTGCGGCGACTCGCGGATCACCTCGCGCAGGTGCTCGCTGCCGTCGAACACCGCCTGGCGCAGCGCCTGCAGCAGGTCGCCGGAGGGCGCGTCGTCGTCCAGGTGCTCGAGGGCGGCGATGACCACCTTGCTCGCCACGTCGCCGGCGGCGTGGCCGCCCATGCCGTCGGCGACGGCCAGCAACCGGGGCCCGGCGTACACCGAGTCCTGGTTGGTGCCGCGGATGAGGCCGCGGTCGGAGCGCGCGGCGTAGCGCAGGACGAGTGTCATGAACGGAGCTCCAGCACGGTCTGCCCGATCCGGATCGGCTGGCCGGGGGAGACCAGCAACGGGCCCTGCACGCGCTGCTGGTCGAGGTAGGTGCCGTTGGTCGAGCCGAGGTCCTCGACGTACCACTGGCCGGTGCGGTTGGTCAGCCGCGCGTGCCGCGACGAGGCGAAGTCGTCGGTGAGCACGAGGGTGGAGTCGTCGGCACGGCCGATCAGGATCGCCTGCTCCCCGAGGGTGATGCGGGTGCCGGAGAGCGGCCCCGCGGTGACGACCAGGTGGCGGGGGCCGCGGGCGCCGCGCTTGCGGCCGGCCGGTGCGGCCCGGGGTGGGACGGAGGCCACGCGCCCGGCCCGGCCGCCGAAGAGGTCGGCGCGGACGACGCGGAACGCGGCGAAGATGAACAGCCAGAGCAGCAGCAGGAAGCCGAACCGGAACACCTGGACGAAGATCTCCGCCATCAGCGGTCCGCCCCCGGCCGCGGCGCGGCCACGGTCATGCGCCGTCCTGCCGGTAGACCAGCACGGAGTGGCCGATGCGGATGACGTCGCCGTCGGCGAGGTCCTGGCTGGCCACCCGGCGGCCGTTGACCAGCGTGCCGTTGGTGGAGCCCAGGTCCTCGACGACGACCGTGGTGCCGTGCAGCTGGACGTCGGCGTGCTTGCGGCTCACCCCGGTGTCGGGGAGCCGGATGTCGGCCTCGGTGCCGCGGCCGAGCACGTTGCTGCCCTGCTCGAGCACGTGCTTGGTGCCCGGGCCGTCGACGACGAGGACGTGCAACACCCGCTGGCCGGGGCGGCCGACGACGGGAGGCTCCTGGGCGCCGGTGTCGGTGGCGTGCGTGCGCATGCCGGGCAGCGGGGGCAGCGGCGGCAGCCCGGGCATCGCCGGGGGGACGGCGGCCGGGGGCTCGGCGCGGAGCGGTGCCCCGGCGCGGTGCGGTGCCCCGGCGCCGGCGACGTGCGAGGCGACCTCGAAGACGCCGGTGCGCAGCTCCTCGTCGCGCTCCAGCCGGACCTCGATCTCGCCGAAGGTCTGGTAGCCCTCGGACTCGATGTGCTCGGCGACCATGTCGGCCAGCTCACCGGCCAGCTGCTCGGACCACTCGGCCAGGTTGTCGAAGTCGACCGGGCCGAGGCTCACCACGAACAGGTTGGGCGAGAGCACCCGCCCGCCGCTGAGCACCGACCGCTGCTCGTCGGCCTCGCGCTGCAGGGCGTGGGCGATCTCGGCCGGGTGGACCTTGCCCTTGAAGACCCGGGCGAACGCCAGACCCACCATGCCCTCGAGGCGTCGCTCGAAGCGCTGCAGCACACCCACAGTCGCTCCCTCGCGTCTCGGCTCGACCTCCCACTGCCCTGAGCCCCGATCGTAACCGGGGGAGGGTGGCCGGACCGGTCGGGAAGCGCGGGACGCCCCGGACGATCTCGTCCGGCCGACGTCCCGGGCACTGTCTACCAGCGCGGCCGCCGGCGGCTGCAGGGCGCGCCGGAGCGGGCGCCCACGACCGGCCCGGGGGTGGCGGCGAGAGGTCCCGTCGTCGGCTGCTAGTGTCCTTCCTCGCCAGGGCAAGTGGCGGAATGGCAGACGCGCACGGTTCAGGTCCGTGTGTCCGAGAGGACGTGGGGGTTCAACTCCCCCCTTGCCCACCCGTGATCCTCCCCGCAGAGGGCCGACGAGAGCGCCGGAGACCCAGGGTCCCGGCGCTCTCGTGCGTCCGGGGCCGGGTCAGCGGCCCCGCTCGGGTGCGTCCGAGCGCAGCTCCGTGCGCGACCGGTCGCGGCCGGGGCCGGCTCCGAGGCTCTGGGCCAGGAGGACGACGCCCCACGGGCCGATCACCCAGACCGGCCACGGGTAGAGGACCTGGCCGGACGCGACCGAGGTGACCAGCCAGATCCCGACCACGATCACCGCGGTGGTCAGCCAGCTCCCCCAGGCAGCCCGCAGCCCGCCGTTGCCGGCCCAGCCGCCGTGCCAGCCGGCCGCCCAGCCGTGCACCCCGCCCGGGCCGCCGCAGCCGGCCGGACCGGTGGCCGGTGCGGGCCGTGCCGCCGGTGCGGGTGCCGGCTGGGTGCTCGGCAGGTCGGTGGTGAGCTCGGCGAGCTCGCCGTAGGTGCGTGCGGCGTAGGCGCGGGACAGCCGGTCGTCGTACTCGTCCACGGTCAGCCGGCCGGCGGACAGGTGGCCGCCCAGGACCTCGGCGACCGCGGCACGGTCGGTGTCGGCGGCGCGCAGGTGGGGATCGGGCATGTCCGGGCTCCTCGGGTGGTCGCTGCGACCAGTCTGCTGCCGCGGACCGGCCCGGGACCACTGACGTCCGTCACCAGTCCGCCGTGCAGTTCCACGTGGAACCGGCCGCTCCGGCTGTGGTGAGCTGTCCGGACCTGATGTCCGAGGAGGACCGCATGTCGCTGGACCAGCCGTGGCCGTCCACCAGCCCCCGGGACGCCGAGGTGTCCGCCGGGGCCGCCCGGCTCACCGTCGACCTCCGCGGCGGGGGGCTGCGGGAGCTCGTCGTCGGCGACTGGCACGTGCTCGACGGCTACCCCAGCGGCACCGTGCCGGCGGCCCGCCGGGGCGGGGTGCTGCTGCCCTGGCCGAACCGGCTGCGCGACGGCCGGTGGAGCTGGGCCGGCCGGGACCTGCAGCTGGACGTGGTCAGCGGGCAGTCGCCCAACGCGGTGCACGGCCTGGTCACCGCCCAGCCCTGGGCCGTGCTGGCGCAGGCCGACGGCGCGGTGACCCTGGGCACCGTCGTCGAGCCCCGGGCCGGGTACCCCTTCCGGCTGGCCGCGGCGGTCGACTACGAGCTGACCGGGGAGCGGCTGTCGGTGACCGTGCGGGTGCGCAACGACGGCGACGCCGACGCCCCGCTGGGCGTGGGCATGCACCCGTACTTCGCCGTGGGCGGCGGCCCGGTGTCGGACCTGCCGGAGGGGGCGGTCGACGACGCGGAGCTGACCGTCCCGGCGCGGACGGCGATGGACACCGACGGCGGCCTGCCGACCGGGAGGACGCGGCCCTTCGACGGTGCCGTCGGCCGGATCGGCGACCGGGTGCTCGACGTCCCGCTCACCGACCTGGTCCGCGACGACGACGGCTGGGCGCGGGTGCACCTGCGCGGCGCGGCCGGCGCGCTGGAGCTCGCGGTCGACGGGGCCTGGCGGTGGCTGCAGGTGTTCTCGGCCGACACCCTGCCGGCCGGCCAGCGGCGGCGGAGCCTGGCCGTCGAGCCGATGACCTGCCCGCCCAACGCGCTGGCCGACGGCGCCGACCTGGTCGTGCTGGCCCCCGGGGAGGCCTGGTCGGGCACCTGGACGCTGAGCTGGACGCCGGCGTGACCGACGAGCTGCGGGTGCTGGAGATCTGGCGGTTCCCGGTGAAGTCGCTGCTCGGCGAGCGGCTGGACCGGTCCGGAGTGGAGCCGGAGGGGCTGGCCGGCGACCGCGGCTGGGCGCTGTTCGACGTCGCCACCGGGTTCGGGCTCACCGCCCGCCGGGTGCCCGAGCTGCTGTTCGCCGCGGCCCGGCTGCGCGCCGACGGCGGGGTGGAGGTGGTGCTGCCCGACGGCACCGTCACCGCGGACGACGCCGTGCTCTCCCGCTGGGCGGGCCGGCCGGTGACGCTGCGCCCGGCGGCCGAGGTCCGCGGCGACCGGCGGTACGAGAGCCCCGACGACGACGAGCAGGAGGACGCAGCCCGGTGGAACCCGTTCGCCGGCGCGGACGGCGCGTTCCACGACAACGCCGGCGCCCGGGTGACCCTGGTGTCCACCGGCACGCTCGGCGGCTGGGACCGGCGGCGGTTCCGGGCCAACGTGGTCCTGGCCGGCGCCGGTGAGGACGCGCTGGCCGGCACCCGGGTCCGGCTGGGCACCGCCGAGCTCGACGTCGTCGAGGGGGTGCCGCGCTGCGTGATGACCACCCGGCCCCAGGCCGGCGGCATCGGCCGGGACACCGGGGTGCTGCGGACGATCCACCGGGAGCGCGGCGGCACGCTGGCGGTCGGTGCGCTGGTGGCCCGGCCGGGGGAGCTCGCCGTGGGCGACGTCGTCACGCCGGTCTGACCGGGGGAGGATCGGTCCCGTGCGCACCATCGAGCTCCGCTCCGGCGAGGAGTCCATCCGGCTCGGTCAGCTGCTGAAGCTGGTCGACGCCGTCCCCTCCGGCGCCCAGGTCAAGGACGTCCTGACGTCCGGCGACGTGACCGTGAACGGGGAGCCCGAGGAGCGCCGTGGCCGCCAGCTGCGCCGCGGCGACGTCGTCGCGGTGGCCGGCCAGGAGGACGTGCGGATCGGTTGATCGCGCAGCGTCGATTGCAGCTGGCGCTGCGTCACCCCACGCCGGGCGACGCGCGTGTTCACACAGATGTCACACAGCGAGGGTGCGTCCCGGCCGGTCCGGGGCATGGCGGGACAGCCCGGGCGGCGGTGGTGCGGAACCCGCCGCCCGGGGCTCTCACCCCGCCGGCGGCAGCCGCAGGTCGGCCACGAGGGCCCGGTGGTCGGTCCCGGGCACGCGCACCACGCGGAACGCGGCGACGCCGATCCGGGGGTCGACCAGCACGTGGTCCAGGCTGAGCCGCGGCACCGGGCACCGCTGCGGCGCCCAGGTGGGGCGCAGCCCCTGCCCGGTGGCCCGGGCGGCGTCGACCCAGCCCCGGCGGAGCAGCCGGCGGAACGCCGCGTGGTCCGGCGTCGCGTTGTAGTCCCCCGCCAGCACCCGCAGCACGTCGGCGTCCGGGTCGGGCAGCAGGCGCAGGTCACCCTCCCAGCGGTGCACGTGGTCGGTGTTGCGGGCCGGCGGGTGCGTGTGCACCGCGGTCACCTCGACGTCCAGCCCGCCCGGGACGGCCAGCCGGGCCGCGGGCTGGCCGAAGCGGCCGGGGACGACGGTGCGGGACAGCACCTCCAGCCGGGTCCACAGCGCGCCGCCGGCGCCGCGGGGCTGCCCCTCGCCGGCCGGCACCACGTGCGCGTTCGGCAGCCGGTCGGCCACGCCCGCCTCGACCAGGGCGGTCACCGCCTCCGGGGTCACCTCCGACAGCGCCAGCACGTCGGCGGCGCACTCCGCGGCCAGCGCGACGACCGTGGCGGCGTCCGCCCGCCCGTAGAGCATGTTGAGCGACACCAGGCGCAGCGGCCGTCCCTCGGGTGCCGACCCCGCGGTCCGGCGGGCGCCGGCCAGCACGGTCGGGCCGAGCACCGAGCCGGCCAGCACGGCCGCCGCCCCGCCGGCGACCAGCGCCGCGGCCCGCGAGCGGGTCAGCGCTGCGGCTGCGAGCGGGAGCAGGCTGGTGCCCGCCGCGTAGCGGGTGAAGGCCATCGCGGGCACCAGCGGGTACCCGCGGTCGGCGCCGGCTGCGCGGGCGAGCGCCCACCCGGCCCAGGGCAGGGCGAGGGTCAGGGCGGCGCGTCGGGGGAGGGGCACGGCACCATCCTGCCCACCCCCGTGGGGCGGCCCTGACGTGGCCGTTCACCTCCGTCGGGTAGACCCTGGACCTCCGGGCCGAGATGAACGGCCCCTGGACGAGGAGTGGACGCGTGGCTGTGCAGCATCTGGAGATCGAGCGCAAGTTCGACGTCGAGGAGACGTTCGTGCTGCCCGACCTGACCGGGGTGCCGGGCGTGGCCGAGGTCCGTGAGCCCGTCGAGCACGCCCTGGAGGCGGCCTACTACGACACCGCGGACCTGCGGCTGGCCCGCGCCCGGGTGACCCTGCGCCGGCGGACCGGGGGCACCGACGCCGGGTGGCACGTGAAGCTGCCCGCGGTGGCCGGCGCCCGCCGGGAGCTGCACTCGCCGCTGGGCCGCAGCGCCCGGACGCCACCCAAGGCGGTGCTCGACCCGGTCCTGGGCATCGTGCGCCGGGCGTCCGCGGTCCAGGTCGCGACGCTGCGGACCCGCCGGGTGCTCACCGAGCTCGTCGACGCGGACGGCCGGGTGCTCGCCGAGGTCGCCGACGACCACGTCACCGGCACCGCGCTGCCGGCCGAGCCGGGCGAGGCCGCCGTGGTCACCGCCTGGCGCGAGGTCGAGGTCGAGCTGGTGGACGGCGACGACGAGCTGCTGGCGGTCGTCGCGGCCGCCCTCGGCGAGGCCGGCGCCCGGCCCGCCGACTCGCCGTCCAAGCTGAGCCGGGTGCTGGCCGACCGGCTGGCGGCGGTGGTCGGCCCCGAGCTGCCGCCGGCCGCCGCGGAGGCGGAGGGCACCAAGAAGGGGAAGAAGAAGGGCAGGAAGAAGGCCAAGGGCCGCACCTCCAGCGCCCCGGCCGGCGAGGTCGTGCGCGCCGCGCTGCAGCTGCAGGTCCGCGCGCTCCAGGACGCCGACCTGATGGTGCGCACCGGCCAGCACGACGGCGTCCACCAGGTGCGGGTCGCCTGCCGCCGGCTGCGCAGCACGCTGGCCGCCTTCCGGCCGGTGCTCGACCGGGCCCAGACCGACCCGCTGCGCGCCGAGCTGGCCGCGGTCGGCACGGCGCTGTCCCCCGCCCGGGACGGGGAGGTCGCGCTGGCCCACCTCCGCGAGCTCGTCGCCGCCCAGCCGGTCGAGCTGGTGCTCGGCCCGGTCGCCGCCCGGCTGCAGCAGGCCGCCGTCAAGGACGAGCAGGTCGGGGACGCCGGCGCCCGCAAGGCGCTGGCCTCCCCCGCGTACCTGCAGCTGCGGGACGACCTGGACGCGCTGGTCGCCGAGCCGCCGCTGACCGAGGACGCCGCCCGGCCCGCCGACGACGTCCTGCGGGAGGTGCTCGCGCACACGGCGAAGCGGCTGCGGCGCGCGGTCGACGCCGCGCAGGACAGCGACGACCCGGAGGCGCTGCACGAGGTGCGCAAGGCGGCCAAGCGGGTGCGGTACACCGCCGAGGCCGCCGTGCCGGTGCTGGGCCGGCCGGTCGCCCAGCTGGTCAGCGTGCTCAAGGGCGTGCAGGAGGTGCTCGGCGACCGGCAGGACACCTACGTCACCCGCCCGCTGTGCACCCAGCTGGGGCTGCAGGCCTTCGCGGCCGGCGAGAACGCCTGGACCTGGGGCCGGCTGCACGCCCTCGAGCAGGCCCGGGGCGAGGCGGCCGAGCGCGAGTTCTGGCAGCGCTGGCCCCAGCTCCGCCCGGTGCTGACCAGCTCGACCAAGTAAGGGGGCGGGCACCGGGAGGAGCCGGTGGGCCTCATCGAGGTGCTCGGCTTCGGCGTCGTGGTGCTGCTGGCGATGGCGCTGCTGCACGGCTACCTGTGGTGGCGGCTGGTCCGCGGCACCACGCGGCCCGGGCGGGCGCGTCGGCGGCTCACGCTGCTGACCGTCGTCCTGGCGCTGCTGCCCGCCCTGGCGGTGGTGCTGCGCGGCCGGCTGCCGACGGGCGTGGCCGCCCCGCTGGGCTGGGTCGGCTTCATCTGGCTCGGGCTGGCGTTCTACCTGTTCCTGGCCGTGCTCGCGACGGAACCGATCCGGGTGGCGCTCCGGCTGTTCCGGCGCAGCCGGGACGAGGCCGACGCCGACGCGGACCGGGCGGCTGCCGAGCGGGCGGCCGTCCTCTCCCGGCGCCGGTTCCTGGCGGTGGCGGCCGGAGCCGTGGCCGTCGGCGTGGCCGGTACCGGGGTGGCGTACGCCAACTCCGCCCCGGTGGTCCGCCGGGTGCCCGTCCGGATCCCCCGGCTGGACCCGGCGCTGGCCGGGCTGCGGATCGTCACCTTCTCCGACGGCCACCTCTCCGCCACCTACGGCGGGCGCCGGTTCGAGCGGCTGGTGGAGACGGTGAACGCCCAGCGGCCCGACGTGGTGGCGATCGTCGGTGACCTGGTCGACGGCGACGTCGACGAGCTGCGGGAGGACGCCGCGCCGCTGGCCGACCTGGTCAGCGAGCAGGGCGTCTTCTTCGTCACCGGCAACCACGAGTACTTCGTCGACACCACCGGCTGGCTGCGGCACCTGCCGACCCTCGGCGTCGACGTGCTGCGCAACGAGCGGGTGCCCATCCGCCGGGGCGGCGCCTCGTTCGACCTGGCCGGCATCGACGACCGCACCGCCGCGGCGTCCGGGCTGCCCGGGCACGGGGCCGACCTGGACGCCGCGCTGGACGGCCGGGACGACGACGTGCCCGTGGTGCTGCTGGCGCACCAGCCGGTGATGGTCGAGCAGGCCCGCTCGGCCGGGGTCGACCTGCAGCTGTCCGGGCACACCCACGGCGGGCAGCTGTGGCCCTTCGACTACGCCATCCTGCTCGACCAGCCGGTGGTGGAGGGCTGGTCGCAGCAGGGGGACACCCAGCTCTACGTCACCGCCGGCGCCGGCTACTGGGGCCCGCCGATGCGGGTCGGCGCCCGCCCGGAGGTCACCGTCATCGAGCTCCAGCCCGGCGCCCCGACCCGCCCACCCCGCTGACCCCTGCGGACCCCACGGCTCAGGACCCCACGGCGGAGATGGCCATGTTCGCCCCTGTCCTCAGGGGCGGACATGGCCATCTCCGCCCCGGGGGGAAAGGGTCCAGGGTCAGCCGGTGAAGGCGGTGGTCTCCTGGAGGCGGGTCTTCGGGACGGTCTTCAGCTCGGCGACCGCCTCGGCCAGCGGCACCAGCTCGATCTCGGTGCCGTGCAGGGCGACCATCTGACCGAAGTGCCCCTCGTGCGCGGCGATCGCGGCGTGCAGCCCGAAGCGGGTGGCCAGCACCCGGTCGAACGAGGTCGGGGTGCCGCCGCGCTGCACGTGGCCGAGCACCGTCGTCCGGACCTCCTTGCCGGTGCGCCGCTCCAGCTCGTCGCCGAGCTGCTGGGCGACGCCGGTGAAGCGGCGATGGCCGAACTCGTCCATCCCGCCGTCGCGCAGCGGCATCGTGCCCGGCACCGGGGTGGCGCCCTCGCTGACCACGCCGATGACGTGCCGGTGGCCCCGGTCGAAGCGGGCGGTCACCAGCCGGCAGACCTCCTCGATGTCGAAGGGCTCCTCCGGCGTGATGGTCAGGTGCGCCCCGGAGGCGAGCCCGGCGTTCAGCGCGATCCACCCGGCGTGCCGGCCCATCACCTCGACCAGCAGCACCCGCTGGTGCGACTCGGCGGTGGTGTGCAGCCGGTCGATCAGGTCGGTGGCGATGCTGACCGCGGTGTCGAAGCCGAAGGTCAGGTCGGTGCCGTGGATGTCGTTGTCGATGGTCTTCGGGATGCCGATCACCGGCACGCCCTCCGAGGCCAGCCAGGCGGCCGCGGTGAGCGTGCCCTCCCCGCCGATCGGCAGCAGCGCGTCGACCCCGTGGGCGTCGAGCACCTCGCGCATCCGGCCCAGCCCGTCGCGCAGCTTCTGCGGCGCCACGCGGGCCGAGCCGAGCACGGTGCCGCCCCGGGTGAGCAGTCCGTTCACCACCGGCCGGTCCAGCACCATGGCGTCGTCCTCGAGCAGGCCGCGCCAGCCGTTGCGGAAGCCGACGACCGTGCTGCCGTACTCCTTCTCGGCCGTACGGACGACGGCCCGCAGTACGGCGTTGAGGCCGGGGCAGTCGCCGCCGCCGGTCAGCACTCCGATGTGCACGTGCTCTCCTCCGAAAGGGTGGGCGGGCAGGTGAACCGTACGTCATGACGTCTAGACGTCTCCTGGTGCAGTACCTTTCACGGCGTGGCGACTGTCGAGGCGGGGCCCAAGTACCTCGCCGTCCGTGAGGCGCTGCGGCGCCGCGCGTCCGCCTTGCCGGAACACACCCTCCTCCCCCCGGAGCCGGTGCTGTGCGCCGAGTACGGCGTCAGCCGGATCACCCTCCGCCGGGCCGTCGACGGCCTGGTCGCCGACGGCCACCTGGTCCGTGAGCAGGGCCGCGGCACGTTCGTCAGCCGCCCCGGCATCCGGCACGAGTACCGCGAGAGCTTCGTGCACCGGATCGCCGGCTTCCACTCGGTGATGACCGAGCAGGGCGCGCAGGTGGGCACCACGGTGCTCGCCCAGCGGGTCGTGCCGGCCGCGCCGGCCATCGCCGTCGAGCTGTCCATCGCCACCGCGGACGACGTGGTGGAGCTGGTGCGGCTGCGCAGCGTGGACGGCCTGCCCAACCACGTGGTGCGCAGCTTCCTGGCCGCCGGCCGCTACCCCAAGGCCGCCACCGAGGACTTCGGGCACGGCTCGCTCTACGAGTTCCTCCGCCGGGAGTACCAGGCCGACCTGGCGCACGCCCGGCTGGTCGTCGACGTCGGCACCGCGGCCGCCGACGAGGCGGAGATCCTCGACGTCATCACCGGGTCGCCGCTGCTGGTCGTCCGGACGACGGTGCGCGACAGCGCCGGCCGCCCGCTCGTGCACAGCTTCTCCCGGCTGCGGCCGGACGTCAGCCAGGTCGAGTTCGAGGTCTCCGTCGGCGGTCGCTGACCTCGTCGGTCAGGCGGTCACGGCGGTCATGTCGGTCAGGCGGTCACCGACAGCGGGGCCGACGGCGCTCCCAGCGCCAGCCGCTGCTCGCGCAGCAGCACCCGCTCCAGGGCGTGGCCCACCGGCCGGGCCAGGTCGCCGACCACCACCTGCACCTGCTCGTCGAGCTCGCGGGGCAGCCCCCAGCCCACCAGCAGGCTGCCCGACGAGCTGTGCTGCCCGAGCCCGAGCGGCACCGTCAGCGACGTCTGGGCGCCACCGGCCGGCAGCCGCAGCAGCCCGGGGTGCGCGGACTCCCCGGCCGCGCGGCTGGGCACCGGCACCGCCCGGCGCTCCCGGACCGCCACCGCCAGCGGGTGCGCGTCGGTGACCAGCAGGCCGGTGCGGGGCGTCAGCGAGGGCGGGGCGCCCGCGGCCAGCGCCCACACCCGCACCTCGGGCCGGCCGGCCTCGGTGAGCGCCAGCAGGGCCACCACGGCGCCCAGCGGTGAGCGGAGGAACCGGTCGACGGCCCGCAGCACGTCCAGCAGGCTCTCCGCGGGCAGCAGCTCCTGGCTGAGCCGGGCCACCACCCGGGCCCGGTCCGCGGCGGCCTCGGCCTCGACCAGGGCGGCGGAGGCGGCGACCGAGGCCTTGTGCGCCGCGCCGTCGGCGCGTTCGGCGGCGGCCGTGGCCTCGCGTTCGGCCACCTCCAGCGCCCGGAACTGCAGCCGGCGGCTCGCCTCGGCCGCCGTCCGGTGGAGGGTGCGGAGCTCGGCCGCCGTCCAGTCCCGCACCCGCTCGTCGGAGACCGACAGCACGCCGATCGGATGGCCGTGGACGTCGGTCAGCGGCATCGCGGCGTAGCCCACGACGGCGTGCTCGCGCACCCCGATGCGGGCGCTCAGCTCCGGGTCCAGCCGGGCGTCGCGCAGCACCACGGGCTCGCCGGAGGCCACCACCCGCAGGCTCATCGACTCGGTGAGCGGCAGCGACCGGCGGCTCGCCCACGGCTCGGGCAGGCCGAAGGCGCCGGGGTAGACCTGGCCGCCCTTCGACACCAGCACCACCAGCACGCGGGTGACGTGCAGCTCGGTGGCCAGCCGCCGGGCCAGCTCGTCGAAGTCGGCGTCCGGGCGGGCCGGCAGCGCTGCCCAGGTGGGCAGCTCCCAGCCGGTGCTCTCCGTGGCCGTCGCCCCTCTGTCGGTGGTCGTCGGGCCGGTCGCCGCGGGTGTCCGCTCGCGTGCGCTCCCCCGGTGGTGTCACGTGGATGCTGTCAGACTCCAGACCGAGGTGCCCGGGTCCGATGGGGGCGACGTGGAGCAGATCCAGCGCGCACCGGTGCGGACTGCCCGGGCGGTGGTCGAGGCCGGCGCGGTGACCAGCGTGTTCCAGCCGATCGTGGAGCTCGACAGCGGCCGGGTGGTCGCCTACGAGGCGCTGGCGCGCGGACCGGAGGGCCCGCTGGGCGCGCCCGACGAGCTCTTCGCGGTGGCCCGCGCCGAGGGTTTCCTCACCCAGCTCGACCAGGCCTGCCGGGCCGCCGCGCTGCGCGGCGCGGTCGAGCAGGGGCTGCTCGCCCCGCTCACCGTCTTCGTCAACGTCGAGCCCGACGCGCTGGACGACGCCCCGCTCGCCGCGCTGTTCGACCTCCCCGACCGCCTCCCCGACGACCTGCAGGTGGTCCTGGAGATCACCGAGCGCGCGCTGGCCGCCCGCCCGGCCGAGCTCCTGCGCACGGTGGCGCGGGTCCGCGAGGCGGGCTGGGCGATCGCCCTGGACGACGTGGGCGCCGAGTCGCTGTCGCTGGCCTTCATGCCGCTGCTGCGGCCGGACGTGGTCAAGCTGGACCTCCGGCTGGTCCAGGAACGCCCCGGCCCGGCCATCGCCGAGATCATGAACGCGGTCAACGCCTACGCCGAGGCCTCCGGCGCGGTGCTGCTGGCCGAGGGGATCGAGGACGGGCGGCACCTGCGGATGGCGCGGGCGCTGGGCGCCACCCTGGGCCAGGGGTGGCTGTTCGGCCGCCCGGGTCCGGGCCCCGTCCCGGGGCAGCGCACCGGGGCGCTGCGGCTGCCCGAGGCCCGGCCGGCGGACGCCGACGCGGCGGAGGTCTCGCCGTTCGCCTGCCTGCCGCCGGAGGTCGCGGTGCGGGAGGCCCCCAAGGCGCTGCTGATCGAGCTGAGCAAGCAGCTGGAGCGCCAGGCGATGCGGCTGGGGGAGACCTGCGTCGTCGCCTCGACGTTCCAGGAGTCCCGGCACGTCACCCCGGCGACCCGGCTGCGGTACCGGGACCTGGCCGAGCGGGTGGCCTTCGTCGCCGCCGTCGGCGAGGACCTGCCGGTCGAGCCGCTGCCCGGGCTCCGCGGCGCCGACCTCGCCCCCACCGACCCGGTGCGCGGCGAGTGGGACGTCGTGGTGCTCAGCCCGCACTTCAGCGCGGCGCTGCTGGCCCGCGACCTGGGGGACGACGGGCCGGACCTGGACCGGCGGTTCGCGTTCGCCCTGACCTACGAGCGGGACACCGTCGTCCGGGCGGCGAACTCGCTGCTGTCCCGGGTCGCCCCGCACTCCGGGGAGCGGGCACCGGCGGCGCCGCCCGCGGAGCCGGCGGCGACGACCGCGCACCGGCTGCTCGCCGGCGCCGGTGCGGGCCGCCCCGGCGTGGCCCTGCTGGAGCAGGCGCTGGCCGTCGTGGGGTCCGGCGTCACGATCGTCGACCTGCGGCTGCCCGACCAGCCGCTGGTCTACGTGAACCCGGCCTTCGAACGGCTCTCCGGCTTCCCGGCCCGCGAGGTGCTCGGCCGCAACTGCCGCTTCCTGCAGGGCGCCGACACCGACCCGGCCGCCGTCGCCCGGATGCGCGCCGCCGTCGCGGCGGGGGAGCCGGTGCAGGAGGTGCTGCTCAACCTGCGCGCCGACGGCAGCAGCTGGTGGAACGACTGCTCGCTGACGCCGGTCCGGGACGCCACCGGCGCCGTCGTCCAGTACATCGGCGTGCAGGCGGACGTGACCGCCCGGGTCGAGGCGGAGCGGGCGCTGGCCACCGAGCAGGACCGCTCCCGCGACCTCGAGGCGCAGCTCGGCCCCCGGCTGCGCGCCGACGGCCACCCCGGTCAGACCTCGGCGGTCTCCCCGGGGGCCAGCCGCTCGTAGGGCGTGGGCTGTCCCGGCCCGCGCGCACCGAACAGCCCGCTGAGCAGCCCCTGGCCGGTGTCGTTGAGCAGCCCGTCGTGCACGGCCAGGGCCCGCTGCGCCTGCACCGCGCGCAGGTAGTCGATCAGCTCCGAGGTCTTCGACCACGGCGCGTGCGCGGGCAGCAGCAGGGTCGGGACGGCGACCTCGGGGACGGTGAGCGCGTCGCCGGGGTGGAACACGGTGCCCTCGACCAGGAAGCCGACGTTGCGCACCACGGGCAGCTCCGGGTGGATGACCGCGTGCCACTCGCCGTGCACCGAGACGTCGAAGCCCGCCGCGGTGAACGTGTCGCCGGCGCCGACGACGTGCACCCGCGGGCCGGCGCCCTCCAGCAGCGCGGCGACCGAGGAGTTGGTCCACACCTCCAGGGCCGGGTCGGCGTCCAGCGCGGCCCGGACCCGGTCCGGCACGAGGTGGTCCATGTGCTCGTGGGTCACCAGCAGCGCCGAGGCACCGGCCCAGGCGTCGTCCGCGGTGAAGGCGCCGGGGTCGATGAGCAGGCGGCGGTCCTGGTCGGTCAGGACGACGCAGGCGTGTCCGTGCTTGGTGAGCTGCACCGGGTCCTCCTCGGGATGCGGGGTCTCCCGGGCACGGTGCCAGGCGGGCCGGAGGACGGCCGGACCGGGGCCGTCCCCCGATCGGGTGAACGGCCGGCGGGGCCGCTGTGCCGGCGCTGCGCGGTTGCCGACCACCAAGGGGTGACCGAGACCACGACCACCCACGTCGCCGCCCGCAGCCGCGCACACGGGCCGACGGCCGCCCTCTGGCACGCCGTCGAGGTGCACCGGACCGCCGCCGACCTCGACGGCGCCTGCGAGCTCACCGTCTGCGGCGCCCTCGCCCGCGTCACCACCGAGCGCGCCTGGCCGGCCGCCGGCACCGACGTCTGCCCGGCCTGCGCCACCTCCACCCGCTGACGGCTGGCCCGTTCCACGTGGAACGGGGCAGCAGGCTCAGCGGCCGGTGAACTCCGCGGGCCGCTTGGCCAGGAACGCCTCGACCGCCTCGCGGTGGTCGGCGGTGGCGCCCAGCCCGCTCTGCAGCGACGCCTCCAGGGCGAGGGTGTCCTCCAGCGAGTCGGTGGCGGCGGTGGCCAGCACCGTCTTCAGCGCCCGGAAGGCCAGCGTCGGCCCGGCCGCGAGCCGCGCGGCCAGCGCCCGCGACTCGGCCAGCACCTGGTCGGGCTCGACCACCCGGTGCACCAGCCCCCACATGCCCGCCGTCTCGGCGGTGAACGGCTCGGGGAGCAGCAGGATCTCGGCGGCCCGCGAGCCGCCGACGCAGTGCACCAGCCGGGACGCCAGCCCGGAGTCGCTGGACAGGCCGATGGCGGCGAACGCGGTGGTGAACTTCGCGCCGGCCGCCGCCACCCGCAGGTCGCCGGCGAGCGCCAGGCCCAGGCCGGCCCCGGCGCAGGCGCCGTTGATGCCCACCACCAGCGGCACCCGGAGCGCCGCCAGCGCCAGCACCAGCGGGTTGTACTCGGCCTCCACCACCGACAGCGACGCCTCCGCGTCCCCGCGGAGCACCTCGACGTGCTCGGCGAGGTCCTGACCGACGCAGAAGGCCCGGCCGGTGCCGGTGAGCAGCACGGCGCGCACCGAGGCGTCGTCGGCGACCGCCCGCACGTGCTCGAGCAGCTCCGCCCGCAGCCGGGTGGAGAGCGCGGGGCGCTGCAGGGTCAGCGTCGCGACGCCGTCGGCATCGGTGCGGGTGACGGTGGGCTCGGGCATCGTCGTCCTCTCAGCGGTGGTCGGAGGAGCCGCGGCCGGTCGTGCGGCCGGGTGCGCCGGCCGCCACCCTGCCACGCGGCGGCTGCGGCGGACCGGTCGCCGTCGTGCCCGCGGCGGGACGGGTGTGTACGCGGCCCGGGGGACTGTCTAAGGTGAGCCTGCCCTACGTCACCGGACGCGGGGAGACCCCGTCCGTCCGGAGGTGCAGCCATGCGGCCGGTGTTCACCGCCAGCTACCTCATCGGTCTGCGTGAGGGCCTGGAGATGGTCCTCATCGTCAGCGTCCTGGTCGCCTACCTCGTCAAGACCGGACGGCGTCAGCACCTGCTGCCCGTCTGGGCCGGCGTCGGCGCCGCCGCCGTGCTGTCGATCGGCTTCGGCTGGGCGCTGAGCTACGTCTCGACCACGGTCCTCGGCGGCCCCGGGCAGGAGCTCTTCGACGCGATCACCTCGGTGCTCGCCGTCGTCCTGGTCACCTGGATGGTCTTCTGGATGCGCCGCACGGCCCGCCGGCTGTCCGGTGAGCTGCGCGGCCGGCTGGACGGCGCCATCGGCCTCGGGGTCGGCGCCGTCGTCGGCATCGCGTTCCTCTCCGTCGCCCGCGAGGGGCTGGAGACGACGCTGCTGTTCTTCGCCTCCGCGCGCGGCGCCACGTCGTCCTCGCCGCTGCTGGGGCTGGGCGCCGGGCTGCTGACCGCGGTGGTCGTCGGCGTGGGCCTGTACGCCGGGGCCATCCGGATCAACCTGTCGCGCTTCTTCATGGTCAGCGGCGGCCTGCTCGTGCTGGTCGCCGCCGGCATCTTCAAGTACGCCGTGCACGACTTCCAGGAGGCCGGCGTCCTGCCCGGCCTGTCCACCTACGCCTTCGACGCCACCGGCTGGCTGGACCCCACCAGCTGGTACGGCGCGCTGGCCGCCGGGCTGTTCAACATCACCCCGCAGCCCACCGTGCTGGAGACGATCGCCTGGCTGGCCTACCTGGTGCCGGTGCTCGTCCTGTTCCTCCTGCCCACCCGCACCCGCACCACCCCGGCCGCCGTCCCGGCGCCGGCCCCTGACGCAGTCCCGGAGAGCACCCCGCATGTCTGATCCCGCGCGTAGCCGCATCGCCCTCCTCACCCTGACCGGGCTGACCGCGGTCACCCTGGCCGCCTGCGGCGGTGACGACGGCGCCTCCGAGGGCTCCGGGGGCGCCACCGACGACATCGCGGTCGCGGCCGCCGACGACAGCTGCGAGGTGGCGACGACCGAGCTGGACGCCGGCGTGCACCAGTTCACCGTCACCAACTCCGGCAGCAAGGTCACCGAGTTCTACGTCTACGCCGACGGCGACCGGGTGATGGCGGAGGTCGAGAACATCGCCCCCGGCGTCGCGCGTGAGCTGCGGGTCGAGCTGCCGGCCGGGGAGTACGAGACGGCCTGCAAGCCCGGCATGGTCGGCGACGGCATCCGCTCGGACCTCGTCGTCTCCGGTGAGGCCGCGACCCTGTCCGAGGACGAGACGCTCGCCCAGGCCGGCGTGGACTACCAGCGCTACGTGCAGTCTCAGACCGGCGCCCTGCTGGAGCAGACCACCGCCTTCACCGACGCGGTCAAGGCCGGCGACATCGAGGGCGCCAAGGCGCTGTTCCCGGTCTCCCGCACCTACTGGGAGCGGATCGAGCCCGTCGCGGAGATCTTCGGCGACCTGGACCCGATCATCGACGGCCGCGAGGGCGACCAGGCCGAGGGCGAGGACTTCACCGGCTTCCACCGGATCGAGAAGGCGCTGTGGGAGGCCGGCGACGTCTCCGACATGGGCCCGTACGCCGACAAGCTGAAGGCCGACGTCGAGGAGATCGTGGCGCTGGCCAACGACGTCACCCTCGACCCGCTGCAGCTGGCCAACGGCGCCAAGGCGCTGCTCGACGAGATCGCCACCGGCAAGATCACCGGCGAGGAGGACCGGTACTCGCACACCGACCTCTGGGACTTCTCCGCCAACCTCGAGGGCTCGGAGGCCGCCGTCCAGGCGCTGCGCCCGTACCTCGAGGAGAACGACCCGGACCTGGTCGCCGAGATCGACGAGCGCTTCGCCGCGACCGAGGCGGAGCTGGAACAGTACCGGTCGGGCGACGGTTGGACGTCGTACGACCAGCTGACCGACGAGCAGCTGCGCGGCCTGAGTGACAGCATCACCGCCCTGACCGAGTCGGTCAGCCAGGTGGCCTCGGTCGTCGCGGGGAAGTGAGACCTGACCAGCGATGAGCACTGACGCGCGCTCCGGCGGCCTGTCCCGACGCCGCTTCTTCGGCCTCGCCGGGGCCGGCACCGCCGGGGTCATCGCGGCCGGGGCGACCGGCGGCGTGATCGGGCGGGCCACCGCCGACGAGCAGGCGCCGTCGCCGTCCGCCGCCGCCGACGACGCGGTGCCGTTCACCGGTGAGCACCAGGCCGGGATCGTCACCCCGGCGCAGGACCGGCTGCACTTCGTAGCCTTCGACGTGATCACCGACGACCGCGCCGAGCTGGTCGAGGTGCTCCAGGCCTGGACGGCGGCCGCCCGCCGGATGACCGCGGGCTCCGACGCCGGCGAGGTGGGCGCGGTGGGCGGCGGCCCGTACGACGTCCCGGACGACACCGGCGAGGCCCTCGGGCTGCCCGCCAGCGGCCTGACCCTCACCGTCGGGTTCGGCCCGACGCTCTTCACCACCGCCGACGGCGTCGACCGGTTCGGCCTGGCCGCCCGCCGGCCCGCGCCGCTCGCCCCGCTGCCGGCCTTCCCCGGCGACGCGATCGACGAGGCCATCAGCGGCGGTGACCTCTGCGTGCAGGCCTGCGCCAACGACCCGCAGGTCGCGGTGCACGCGATCCGGAACCTGGTGCGGCTGGGCGCGGGCGTGGTCAGCGTCCGCTGGTCCCAGCTCGGGTTCGGCCGGACGTCGTCCACGTCGAGCGCGCAGGCGACGCCGCGGAACCTCTTCGGGTTCAAGGACGGCACCGACAACCTCAAGGCCGAGGCGCCGAAGGCGCTGGACCAGTTCGTCTGGGTGGCCGACGGCGACCCGGGCGCCGACTGGCTGGCCGGCGGCTCGTACGTGGTGACCCGGAAGATCCGGATGCGGATCGAGCCCTGGGACACCTCGACGCTGGCCGAGCAGGAGGCGACCATCGGCCGGACGAAGAAGGCCGGGGCCCCCCTGGGCCAGCAGGCCGAGTTCGACCCGGTCGACTTCACCACCCAGGTGGACGGCGACTTCGCGATCCCGCAGACCTCGCACGTCTTCCTCGCCCACCCGACCAACTCCGGGACGGCGATCCTGCGGCGCGGCTACAGCTTCGTCGACGGCTCCGACGGGCTGGGCCGGCTCGCCGCGGGGCTGTTCTTCATCGCCTACCAGCGCGACCCGGACACCGGCTTCACCCAGGTGCAGCGCAACCTGCGGCTGGACGCGATGAACGAGTACGTCCAGCACACCTCGTCGGCGGTGTTCGCCTGCCCGCCCGGGGTGCGCGGCGACGACGACTGGTGGGGCCGCGCGCTGTTCTCCTGACCGGCGTCCCGGCGCAGCCCCGGCGGGCGGCGCTGGACGGCCGGGGGCCGAACGGCCAGGCTGGGCCCATGGTCGAGGGCACCCCGCGCATCGTGGTCGTCGGCGGCGGGTTCGCCGGGTTCTACGCACTCCGGTACCTGCACCGGCGCCTGGCCGCCGAGCAGGCCGAGCTGGTGCTGGTGAACCCGACCGACTACCTGCTCTACAGCCCGCTGCTCCCCGAGGTGGCCACCGGCGTCATCGAGGCCCGGCACATCGCCGTCTCGCTGCGGCGGGCGCTGCCCCGGGCCCGGCTGGTGCTGGGCCACGTCACCGGCGCCGACCTCGCCGCCCGGACCGTCACGGTGACGTCCGCGCCGGCGTCCGGGCCGACCGAGGTGACCCGGGAGCGCTGGGACCGGCTGGTGCTGGTGCCCGGCTCGATCACCCGGCAGTTCGACATCCCCGGCGTGGCCGAGCACGCCCGGGGGCTGAAGACGCTGGTCGAGGCCGTCTACCTGCGCGACCACCTGATGCACCAGCTGGACGCCGCCGACGCCGAGCCGGACACCGACGAGGGCCGGGCCCGGCGCCGTGAGCGGCTGACCGTCGTCGCGGTCGGGGCGGGCTACACCGGCACCGAGTTCGTCGCGCAGACCCAGCGCTGGCTGCGGACCATCGAGCGCCGCTGGAACCGCACCGGTGCCGGTGACATCCGCTGGATCCTGGTCGACCTCGCCCCGACGGTGCTGCCCGAGCTGGGCCCCGACCTGGGCCTCCTCGCCCTGGACCTGCTGCGCGACCGGGGCGTCGACGTCCGGCTGGGGGTGAGCGTGGCGTCCGCCGACGACCGCACCGTCACGCTGACCGACGGCACGGTCGTGGCCACCCGCACGCTCGTCTGGGGGGCCGGGGTCACCGCCAGCCCGCTGGTGGCCGGCCTCGGCCTGCCGACGAGCAAGGGCCGGCTGCAGGTCGACGCCGACCTGTCCGTGCCCGGCGTGCCGAACCTCTGGGCGGCGGGGGACGCCGCCGCCGTCCCCGACCTGGCGGCCGCGCTGCCCGCGGCGACGCCGCCGCCCACCCCGCCGACCGCGCAGCACGCCCAGCGGCAGGGGACGGCGCTGGGCCGCAACGTCGCCGCGAGCCTGGGCGTGGGCACGGCGCGGCCCTACCGCCACCGCGACCTCGGCCTGGTCGCCGACCTCGGCGGGCGGGACGCCGTGGCCAAGCCGCTGGGGGTGCCGCTGACCGGTCCGCTGGCCAAGGTCGTCACCCGCGCCTACCACCTGTACGCGCTCCCGGCGATGGCCAACCGGCTGCGGGTGGCCACCGACTGGCTCTGGCAGGCGGTGCTGCCGCCCGAGAGCACCCAGCTCGACGTCGTCCGCCCCGAGGACGCCCGGCTCGCCGCCGCCCAGGGCACCCGCGTGTACGGGTCACCGGCCGGCTGACGTCCGGTCAGCCGGCGGGGGTGTTGGCCTGCGTGTGCACCTCGCCGGCGCGCACCCGCTCGCCGCAGGTCGCGCAGACCGTCGTCGGCTGCAACGGGTGGTCGTGGTGCAGCAGCGTGACCGGCGGGGTCTCGACGGCCCACCGGTCGCCCCAGGCCATCAGCGAGCGCAGCACCGGCACCAGGTCCCGGCCGGAGGCGGTCAGGTGGTAGTCGAACCGCGGCGGCGCGTCGGAGTACTGCCGCCGCTCCAGCACCCCGGCCTCGACCAGGGCCTTCAGCCGGGCGGAGAGCCGGTCCCGGGGGGCGCCGGTGCCCGCCAGCACCTCACCGAACCGGTGGTGGCCCAGCGAGACCTCGCGGACGGCGAGCAGCGACCAGCGGTCGCCGACCACCTCCAGGGCGGCAGCGATCGAGCAGAACCGTCCGGGCAGCTCCGTCACCAGCGTCACGCCTCGAGGTTTGCACATCAAACCGACGCGCGCTAACGTCCGCCGCGTCAGTCCGAGGACCAAACCGACCGGTAGGGGCTCGCATGCCGGACAGCGCCGACGTCCGTCCCCGCCGCGGCAGGGCGGCCCGCCCGGAGCCGGCGACGCCGGTCCAGGTCCGCACCCTGGCGATGGCGTCCCTGGCCACGGTGCTGGTGCTGGTCACCTTCGTCACCCCGCTGGCCACCGCCGTCCGGACGTCGGTGTCCCTGGACGCCGGTCCGGGCGCCCAGGCGTGGCTGCTGAGCGCGATGAGCGTGGGGCTGGCCACCGCGCTGCTCACCGTGGGCGTGCTCGCCGACGACCTCGGCCGGCGGCGGGTGTTCTGCGCCGGCCTGGTGGTCCTCGGCCTGGGCGCGGTGCTGGTGGCGGTGTCGGGGTCGCCGGCGGTGTTCGTCGCCGGCCGGCTGCTCCAGGGCGTCGGCGGCGCCGCGGTGCTCGCCGGCGCGCTGGGCGTGATCAGCCACGTCTTCCCGCTCGGCCCCGCCCGCGCCCGGGCGGCCGCGGCCTGGGGCGCCAGCGTGGGGGCCGGCACCGGCCTGGGCGGGCTGGTGGCGGTCGCGCTGGACCACGGCCAGGGCTGGCGGACGACGTACTGGGCCACCGCCGCCGCGGCCGTCCTGCTGGCCGTCGTCGCCCGGTGGGCGCTCCTGGAGTCCGGGGGCCGGGCCGACCGCCGGGTCGACGTCGCCGGCATCGTGCTGCTCGCCGGCGGCATCAGCACGCTGCTGAGCGGGCTGGTGGAGTCGCGCAGCGGGTGGGCGCAGCCCGAGGTCGTCGTCCTGCTGCTGGGCGGCGCCGCGCTGCTGGCCCTCTTCGTGGTGGCCGAGCTCCGGCAGACCGCGCCGATGATCGACCTCCGGCTCTTCCGGGTCCCCGGCTTCCTGGCGGCCACCATCGGCGCGTTCGTCACCGGCGCGACGGTCGTGGGGCTGTGCTCCTACGTGCCCACCGTGCTGCAGCGCGGCCTGGGCGAGAGCCTGCTCCAGGCCACCCTGCTGGTGCTCGCCTGGTCGGCGGTCAGCACCGTCACCGCGCTCGCCGTCCGGCTGGTGCCCGGCCTCGACGGGCGGGTGCTGCTGGCGATCGCCCTCGCCGTCTCGGCGGTGGGGCTGTGCGGCTTCGCCGTCCTCGGCGTGGGGTCTTCCGGCGCCCGGCTCCTCCCCGGCCTGGTGGTCCTGGGCGTCGGCTACGGCGCCGCGAACGCGGCGCTGGGGCGCGAGGCCGTCGCGCACGTGCCCCCGGCTCGGGCCGGGATGGGCAGCGGGGCCAACAACACCGCGCGGTACCTCGGTGCCGCCGTCGGGGTCACGGTGGTGGTGCTGGTCGTCGGCACCGGCACGCCGGCCGAGCTGCTGGCCGGCTGGGACCGGGCGGCCATCGGCGGGGCGGCGCTCACGCTGCTGGGCGCGCTGCTGGTCGCCGTCATCCGGCCGGCCCGGGCGCTCCGGACGGCCACCGCGCCCTAGGGTCGGCCCATGGTCGCCGACGCCCACCCGCCGATGCGCGTGGTCGTCGCGCCGGACTCCTTCAAGGGCACGCTCGGCGCGGCCGAGGCCGCCGACGCGCTGGCCGCCGGGTGGCGCGTCGTCCGGCCGGACGACGAGGTGCGCACCGTGCCGCTGGCCGACGGCGGAGAGGGCACGCTGGAGGCGCTGGGGCACGAGCTGCCCGCCGACTGCTGGCGCACCGCACCGGTCACCGGCCCTGACGGCCGGCCGGTGGACGCCGCCTGGCTGCTGCTGCCCGACGGCACCGCGGTGGTGGAGATGGCGCGGGCCGCCGGCCTGCCGCTGCTGGACCGGCCCGACCCGCTCGGGGCGACCACCCGCGGGCTCGGCGAGCTGCTCGCCGCCGTCGTCGCCACCGGGGTCGACCGGGTGCTGCTCACCCTGGGCGGGTCGGCCACCACAGACGGGGGCACCGGCGCGCTGGCGGCCCTCGGCGCCCGGTTCCTGGACGCCGACGGCGCCGACCTGCCGCCCGGTGGCGGGGCGCTGGCCCGGCTGGACCGGGTCGACCTCGACGGGCTCGTCCCGCCGCCGCCGGGCGGGGTGCGCTGCCTGGTCGACGTCACCGCGCCGCTGCTGGGCCCGCTCGGCGCCGCCGGCCAGTTCGGTCCGCAGAAGGGCGCGTCCCCGGAGCAGGTCGCCGTCCTGGACGCCGCCCTGGCCCGGCTGGCCGACCTGCTCGGCGGGGACCGGGCGGCGCCGGGCGCGGGCGCGGCCGGCGGGACGGCGTACGGGTTCGCGGCGTGCTGGGGCGCGGAGTTCGTCAGCGGCGCCGCCGCGGTGGCCGAGGCCGCCGGGCTCGACGAGGCGCTGGCCGGCGCGGACCTGGTGCTCACCGGGGAGGGCCAGTTCGACGCCCAGTCGCTGCGCGGCAAGGTGGTCGGGGCCCTGGTCGAGCGGGCCGATCGCGCCGGGGTGCCGGTCACCGTCGTCGCCGGCCGGGTCGACGCCGCCGGTGTGGACGGGGAGGGGGACCGCCCGGTGCACCGGGCGGTCTCCCTGACCGACCTGGCCGGGTCGGTCGCCGCGGCGATGGCGGAGCCCGCCCGGTGGCTGGCCGAGGCCGGTCGGCAGGAGGCGCGGGAACAGTCCGTCACACCGTGACGTTCCCCGCTACGGTCGACAGGGCCTCCGAACGCATGTGTGAGAACGCTCCACCTGGGCACCCCCCGGTCGGTGCGTCCAGCCCGCCAGCGGCCGGTCGGTCGGGGTCCGTACCGGACGAGCAGGCAGGACGAGGGGACAGCACGTGGTGGAGCCAGCGAGGAAGACCCTCGCCGACCGCTACGAGCTCCGCGGGCTGCTCGCCGCCGGGGGCATGGGCCAGGTCTGGCGCGCGCACGACCAGCTGCTCGGCCGCCCGGTCGCGGTCAAGGTGCTGCGCAGCGAGTACACCGGCGACGAGCTGTTCCTGGCCCGCTTCCGCGCCGAGGCCCAGCACGCCGCCGCGCTGAGCCACCCGAACATCGCCGCCGTCTACGACTACGGCGAGGAGCCGGCCATCGACGGGTCGGGCGAGCACCTCGCCTACCTGGTCATGGAGCTGGTGGAGGGCGAGTCGCTGTCCAGCCTGCTGGCCCGCTCCGGCTCGCTGAGCCCCGAACGGACGCTGGACATCCTCCAGCAGACGGCGGCCGCGCTGGCCGTCGCGCACGAGGCCGGCGTCGTCCACCGGGACGTCAAGCCGGGCAACGTGCTGGTCCGCTGGGACGGCATGGTCAAGATCACCGACTTCGGCATCGCCTGGTCGGCGGGCAGCGTGCCGCTGACCCAGACCGGTCAGGTGATCGGCACCGCCGCCTACCTCTCCCCCGAGCAGGCGGCCGGCGCGCACGCCACCGCGGCCAGCGACGTCTACGCCCTGGGCATGGTCGGCTACGAGTGCCTCGCCGGACGGCGGGCCTTCGACGGCGACAACTCCGTCGCCATCGCGCTGCGGCACCTGCGCGACCAGCCCGACCCGCTGCCGGAGTCGGTCCCGGCCGGCATCCGCACGCTCGTCGAGCACGCCCTGGTCAAGGACCCGGTGCAGCGCTACCCGGACGGTGCGGCCTTCCTCACCGCCGTCGACGAGGTCCTCGCCGGCCGGCAGCTGCCGCCGGTGCACCGCACCGACACGCAGAGCTTCTGGCTGCTCCCCGACGCCGCGGCGCTGGCCGGCGCCGCCCCGGCCACCGGCGCGACCCGACGTCCGGCGGTGGGCGTCCGCAACCGGGTCGGCCGGCTGCTGGTGCCGGTCGTCGCGCTGCTGGTGGGCGCGGGTCTGGCCGCGCTGGTCCTGCAGCCGGAGACCGCCGTCCCGTCGCCGGCCACCACCGCGGCCACCGCGCCGGCCACCTCCAGCCCCGTTCCGGCCCCGCTGGTCCTCGAGGGCGCCGACTACCTGGGCCGCCCGGTGGAGGCCGTCCGGCAGCAGCTCGAGGCGATGGGCCTGCTGGTGCAGCTGGAGGCCGTCGAGACCGCGGACAGCGCCCCGGACACCGTCGTCGACGTCGCGCCGCTGTCGGTGGGCCTGCAGCCCGGCCAGACCGTGCTGGTCACCTACGCGGTCGCGCCCGCGCCCCGCAGCAGCACCCCGCGGGCGCCGGCCGAGGCCGTCGTCCAGGCCCCGGAGCCGGCTCCCATCCCGACCACGCCGGCGCCCACCACCACCTCGCCGGCGCCGGTCGACACCGCCGCGCCGGGGACGACGGACGGGCAGCCCGGCGGCGAGGGCACCGACGGCGGCACGGACAGCGGCGACGAGGACCCGGCTGACGGCTCGGACGACGGCTCCGACGACGGCTCGGACGACGGCTCGGACGACGACGGCGGGGACACCGCCGCCCCGAGCCCCGGCGGCACGACGACCGGCTCCTCGACCGGCTCCTCGACCGGCTCCTCGACCGGCTCCTCGACCGGCTCCTCGACCGGCTCCTCGACCGGCACGTCGGGCGGGTTTGCGGGCGGCTCGTCGACCGGCTCCTCGGTCAGCGCCCGGGGCTGAGCGAAGGCGCGCTGCGGCGGCCGTCCGCCGGTATGTTCTGCGCCACGGGCCCGCCGCAGCGTGGCGGTGGACCCCGGGGGTCGTGAGGGGCCGTGGTCGCGCGGGTGGACGAGCCGGAGGACGCGCCCGGCTCCGCCGCGACCGGGGTCGACCACGCCGCCGTCTTCACCGCGATGCCCACCCCGTACCTGGTGCTCACGCCGGACCTGGTCATCGCCGACGCCAACCCCGCGTTCCTGGCGACCACCGGCCGCACGCTCGGCGAGCTCGTCGGCCGCGGCGTCTTCGAGGCCTTCCCGGGGAACCCGAACGACGCCGAGCCCGACGGTGGGGCGGCCAAGGTGCGCGCGGCCATGGAGCGCGCCCGGGACTCCGGCCGGGCCCACCCCATGTCAGTGCAGGAGTACGACATCCCGGACGGCACGGGCGGCTTCGAGAAGCGGTTCTGGAGTCTGATCAGCGTGCCGGTGCTCGACCCGGGCGGGGGCTGCCGGTACCTGCTGCAGCGCGCCGACGACATCACCGACTACGTCCGCGAGCAGGCCCAGGCGGTGCACCCCAGCGGCACCGGCAAGAAGTGGCAACGCCGGGTGCTGGAGGTGGAGAGCGACCTGTACGCCCGCGGCGCCGAGCTGCGGGCCGCCCGGGAGGCCGAGGCCGACACCGCCCGCCGGCTGGCCGCGCTCTCCGGGGTGGCGCTGGCGCTGGGCCGGGCGGAGACCCTCGACGACCTGGCCCGGGCCGTCACCGAGCGCGGCCTGGTCGCGCTCGGTGCCCGCGGCGGCGCCGTCGCGGTCTACGAGGGCGACGACGACCTGCGGCTCGTGCTCACCGAGGGGATGAGCCCCATCGGCGTCGGCCCGGACGCGCTGCTGCCGCTGACCGCGCCCTACCCCGGCTGCGTGGCCGCCCGGACCGGGGAGCGGGTGCTGCTGGTCGACCGCGCCGGCAGCGAGGCGTTCTCCCCGGAGCTGGCCGAGCTGGTCGCCACGACCGGGGTGCAGGCGTGGGCGGCGGTGCCGCTGGAGAGCGCCGGCCGCCGGATCGGCTCGCTGAGCGTCGGCTGGACGTCCCCGCAGGTGCTCGCGCCGGCCGACGACGAGCTGCTGGGCGCGCTGGCCGCGCAGTGCGCGCAGGCGCTGGAGCGGATCCGCGCGCGGGACGCCGAGCGGGAGCGGCACGCCGCCGTCCAGGGCATGGCCGAGGCGCTGCAGCGCAGTCTGCTCACCGCGCCGCCGGAGCCGGACCACCTGCAGATCGCCGTCCGCTACCTGCCCGCCGCGTCCCAGGCCCAGGTCGGTGGCGACTGGTACGACGCCTTCCTCCTGCCCGACGGCCGCACCGCGCTGGTCATCGGCGACGTCACCGGGCACGACCGGCACGCCGCCGCAGCGATGGCCCAGGTGCGCAACGTGCTCCGCGGCATCGCCCACAGCCGCCAGGAGCCGCCGGCCGCCGTCCTGTCGGCCCTGGACCGGGCGATGTGCGACCTGGAGGTCGACACGCTGGCCACGGCGGTGCTGGCGACCGTCGAGCAGCCGGCCGAGGACGAGGAGCGCGGGGTGCGGCTGCTGCGCTGGAGCAACGCCGGGCACCCGCCGCCGCTGCTGGTGTCCCCGGAGGGCGACGTGACCCTGCTCGAGCACGAGCCGGACCTGCTGCTCGGGCTGGACCCCTCGGCCACCCGGGCCGACCACGTGCAGGAGCTGGCGCCCGGGTCGACGGTGCTCTTCTACACCGACGGCCTGGTGGAACGGCGCGGGACGTCGCTCGACGCCGGCCTCGCGTGGCTGGCCGCCGAGCTGCACCGGGTCGGCCGGCTCCCGCTCGAGGAGCTCTGCGACCAGCTGCTCGGCGCGCTGGAGGGAGCGGTCGAGGACGACGTCGCGCTGCTCGCCGTCCGGGCGCACCCGCAGGACCGGCCACGCCCTGCGGCAGCCGGCCGCAGCCGGCTGCCGGAGGGGCACAGCGCGCTCAGCTGACCGGCGGGCCGACCGTCCGGCGGGGCAGCAGCGGGACGCCGGCCGCGCGGCAGCCGAGCACCAGGCAGACGACGGCGCCGGCCAGGGCCACCCGCCCGGGGCTGGCGTCCAGCCCGCCGCTCAGCACGCCCACCACGCCCGCCCCGGCGGCTGCGGCGAGCAGCCGGCCGGAGCGCCGGCGGTAGCCGGTCCAGCCGAGCAGCAGGCCGACGACGATCGCGGCCCGGGCCGGGTGCGCGGCACCGGAGACCTGCCCGGCCCAGGACAGGCCGAGCGAGGCGAGGGCGAGCACGGCCGCGCCGAGGGACCAGCCGCGGCCGCTGCTCACTCGCTGCGCCCCGGGGCCAGCCACAGCGCGGCACCCGAGGCGGCGACCGCCGCGGTGAGCCAGAACCCACGGTCGCTGGCTGCCAGTGGCAGCGCCACCAGCACCCAGGTGGCGACCAGGGCGGCCAGGCCCACCGCGCCGGCCCGCCAGGCCGTCCGGGCGGGCAGCCGGCCGGCCAGCGCCGCGACGGCCGGCACCAGGGCCACCAGCGCGGCCACCGTGGCGAAGGCCGACCAGGTCGGGACGACGTCCCACAGCGACTGGTTGCCGAACTCGCGGGTGAGGCCGAGCTGCAGCAGCGCCAGGCCGACCACGCCGAGCACGAGCGGCAGGACCGCGGTGCGCGCGCCGCCGCCGAGGGCGGCGAGCGGGGACCGCCGGCGGCCCAGCGACGGGTGCGCCGGGCGACCGGGGGAGGTGCCCGCGCCCGGGGGAGGCGGGAACGGAGCCGCCGTGCTGCCGGCCGGGCCGGCCTGCCGGTCGTCCGCGGCGAACCCCGGCACGAAGCCCACCGGGCCGGTGACCTGCGAGGGGCCGGGTGCGTACCCGGGCTGGCCGCCGAACTGCTGGGTGTCGAACGACTGCTGGTTGCCGTACGACTGCTGGTTGCCGTACGACTGCTGGTTGCCGTACGACTGCTGGTTGCCGTACGACTGCTGGGCGTCGAACTCCTGCTGGCCGCCGAAGGACGGCTGGGGGTCGTAGGGCGGCTGGTCGAACTGGCCGGGGGCCGGCTGCTCGAACTGCGCGGTCCCCGGTCCGGACTGCCCGGGCAGCGGCTGGCCCACGACGGGCGGCTCCGGCTGCTCGGCCTGGGCCGGCTCCCCCGCCTCGGTCTGCCGCTGGCTCGGCGGCAGCAGGATCGACTGCGTGCGGGGCTCGTCGCCGTCGGTGTGCGGCTGCGGTTCGGGGATCGGCGGGTGGCTCATCGGTCTCCTGGTGGCGGGCGGCGGAGGGCGCCCCGGCGGCGGACGGCCGGGGGTGCGGACCGCGGGGCAGGGGCGTGGCCAACCGTAGCGGCGCCGACGCCTAGGGTCGGGCCGTGGCAGTGCGTGCGGGCATCGTGGTCACCGGCACCGAGGTGCTCACCGGGCGGGTCGCGGACCGGAACGGCCCCTGGCTGGCCGAGGCGCTGCGGGACGTGGGCGTGGACGTCGGTCAGGTCGTCGTGGTCGGTGACCGGCCGGAGGACCTGCGCGCCGCGCTGGCGTTCCTGGCCGGCAACGGGACCGACCTGCTGGTCACCAGCGGCGGTCTCGGGCCGACGGCCGACGACCTGACCGCGGCGGTGGTCGGCGACTTCCAGGGCCGCCCGTCGGCGGTGGACGCCGCGCTGGAGCAGCGGATCACGGCGGTGGTCGAGCGCCTGTCGGCGCGCCGCGGCTGGCGGCTGGACCCGTCCGCGACCGCGGCCGGCGTCACCAAGCAGGCGCAGGTGCCGGTCGGGGCCACCGTGCTTGAGCCGGTCGGGACGGCGCCCGGGCTGGTCGTGCCGCCGGCCGAGGGGCGCAGCGGCCCGCCGGTGCTGGTCCTGCCCGGGCCGCCGTCCGAGCTGCAGGGCATGTGGCCGGCCGCGCTCGCTTCGCCACTGGTGCGCGCGGCGCTGGCCGGCGCCACCGAGCTGCGGCAGCGGACGCTCCGGCTGTGGGGCACCCCGGAGTCCGAGCTCGCGGCGACCCTGCGCCGGGTCGACGACCAGCTGACCGGGCTGGAGGTGACCACCTGCCTCCGCGACGGCGAACTGGAGATCGTCACCCGCTACGAGCCCGGCGCCGAGCCGGCCTGGGAGCGGCTCGACCAGGCGGTCCGCGCCGACTTCGGCGACACGCTCGTCAGCGACGGCCCCACGGTCGACGACCTGGTCGCGGCCGCGCTCGCCGACCGGGGCTGGACGCTGGCGGTGGGGGAGTCGTGCACCGGTGGGCTGCTGACGGCACGCCTCACCGCGGTCGAGGGCTCCTCGGCCTGGGTGCTGGGCGGGGTGGCTGCGTACGCGAACAGCGCCAAGGAGCAGCTCCTCGGGGTGCCGGCCGCGACGCTGGCCGCCGCCGGTGCGGTGAGCCCCGAGGTGGCGCTGGCGCTGGCCGAGGGCGTGCGCGACCGGTTCGGTGCGGACGTCGGGGTCGGCGTCACCGGCATCGCCGGACCGGGCGGCGGCACCCCGGACAAGCCGGTCGGCACCGTCCACCTGGCGGTCGTCGGCCCGGACGGGACGGCGACCCGCTCCGTCGTCCTGCCCGGCTCGCGCGAGGCGGTCCGGCAGCGGACGACGACGATGGCCCTGCACCTGCTGCGTCAGCTGCTGCTCGGCGGTCCGCCCGCCTGAGGCGTTCCACGTGGAACAGCGCCGGGGGTCGTAGAGGAATCGCCGACGGCGTGGTTGCCCGTCGACCCGATGGGGAACGGCTCTGGCGTGGAACACCGCCGGGGTGCCGACGAGCGACGGGAACCCTCCCGTTGGTTGTGGACCCGGCGGGCCCTGGTGACGTTCGGCTGCGCGGCCGGTGGCTACCTGGCGATCGGCCTCGGCGCCGGTGCGGCCTCGGCCGAGGAGCCGAGCCTGCTCGGCGCCGTGGAGTCGGTCGTCGAGACCACCGTCGACACCACCGTCGCCCCGGTTGAGAGCCCGGCCGATGAGGTGCCGGTGGCGTCGGTCGTCGAGACCGTGGCGGACGTCGCCCCGGTCGCGGAGGTCGTCGACACGGTCGCCGAGCCGGTGACCGAGGTCGTGGAGCCGGTCTCCGACGTGGTCGAGCCGACCGTCGAGGTCGTCGACACGGCCGTCGACACGGCCGTCGACACGGCCGTCGACACGGCCGTCGACACGGTGGTCGAGCCGGTGGTCGAGCCGGTGGTCGAGCCGGTGGTCGAGCCGGTGGTCGAGGCTGTGGAGCCTGCGCTCGAGGTCGTGGGACCGGTCACCGACGTGGCCGAGCCCGGCGTCGAGGTCGTGGAGCCCGGCACGGACGTGGTGGAGCCGGCCGTCGAGGTCGTCGACACGGTCGTCGAGCCCGCGGTCGAGGTGCTGGAGCCCGCCACGGACGTGGTCGAGCCCGCCGTGGAGGTCGTCGACACGGTGGTCGACACCGTGGAACCCGCGGTCGACGTCGTCGAGCCCGTCACGGAGGTCGTCGCGCCGGTCGCGCCTTTGGTCGAGTTCGGGGAGCCGGTGACCGAGTCGGTCGTCGAGCCGGTGACCGAGGTGGCCGAGTCCATCGTCCTGCCGCTGGTCGAGGTGGTCGAGCCGGTCACCGAGGTGGCGCTCCCCGTCGTCGACGAGGTCGTGTCGCCGGTGGTCGAGCCGGTCGCTGACATCGCGCCCGTCGTGGTGGAGGCAGTCGCGCCGGTCGTCGAGGCCGTCGCTCCCGTGGTCGAGGCGGTGACGCCGGTGGTCGAGGTCGTGACCCCGGTGGTCGAGCCGGTCGTCGAGCCGGTCGTGGAGACGGTCGCCCCGGTCGTCGAGGCGGTGACGCCGGTGGTCGAGGTCGTGACCCCGGTGGTCGAGCCGGTCGTGGAGACGGTCGCCCCGGTCGTCGAGGCGGTGACGCCGGTGGTCGAGGTCGTGACCCCGGTGGTCGAGCCGGTCGTGGAGACGGTCGCCCCGGTCGTCGAGGCGGTGACGCCGGTGGTCGAGGTCGTGACCCCGGTGGTCGAGCCGGTCGTGGAGACGGTCGCCCCGGTCGTCGAGACCGTGACTCCCGTGGTCGAGGCAGTGACTCCGGTGGTGGAGGCCGTGGCTCCCGTGGTCGAGGCGGTGACGCCGGTCGTGGACGCAGTCGTCCCCGCGGTGGAGGCCGCGGCTCCCGTGGTGAGCCCGGTGGTCGAGGCCGGTGCTCCTGTGGTCGAGGCAGTGGCGCCGGTGAGTGACGTCGCGACGCCGGTGGTCGAGCCCGTCGTGGACGCGGTCGTCCCGGTGTCCGAGGCTGCCGCTCCCGTCGTCGGGTCGGTGACCCCGGTGGTCGAGGTGCCGACCCCCGTGGTCGAGCCGGTCGTGCAGACGGTGGTCTCGGGGACCGAGGACGTGGCCCCGGTGCGGGACCCGGTCGTGGAGGTCGGCGTCCCCGTGGTCGAGCCAGCGGCTCCCGTCGCGGCGCCGGTCACCGCGCCCGTCCCGCTGGTCCCCGCAGCCGTCGTCCCGGTCGCCACCCCGCCCCCCGCGGTCGTGTCGCCCGTCGTCCCGGTGGTCGAGGCCACCGCAGCCGTGGTCCAGCCCGTCGTGGCCGCCGTCCGGCCGGTCGTCGACGGGGTGGTCGCCCCCGTCGCCGTCGGCGTCCTTCCCGTGGTCGAGCTCCGCAGCTCTCCGGTGATCGCCCGGCCGGCCTCCGCGACCCCCGGCCTGACCGCCCCGTCGGTGGAGCCCGTCCGAACGCAGCCCGCCGTGGCCCTGCCGATCGCCGTCCCGACGGCGTCCGCCGCCGCGCCGGCCTCGGCGGCCGGGAGCAGCGCCGCCGTCCTGCCGGTGCACGAGCGCGCCGACCTCCGGGTGTCACCGGTGGCCGACCCCCGGCAGGGCGCCCAGCCGCAGCCCGAGCCGGCCGGCACCGCGACCTCCGTGCCGACCCCGGCCCCGGCTCCCGACCTGCCCTCGGGCGCACCCGCACCGGCCGCGCCCAGCCCCACCGCGCCGTCCGACGGACCGCGCACCGGCGGCGGAGCGCTCCTCGCGACGCTCCCCGCACCCCCGGTCCAGCCTGCGTTGGCTGACCTGGTCTCGACCGCTCCGGTCGCGGCCCTCGACGACGGCTCGGACGCCGAGCCCTCCGTCTCCCCCGCCTGACGGCCCCTCCCGCAGGTCCGGCCCCGGCCGGCGCGCCGCTGCGCGCCTGAGTCCCCGCCGCACCTGCCTCTCGCACCAGCGAGAGCGGTGACCCCTGCGCGCCTCCGGGCAGCGCGGGTCGCCACCACCTCCGGAACACCAGACCGGTGGTCCCGGCCGCAGCGACGCACCGTCCTCGGCCCGGTCGACCACCCCTGTACCGGTCGGGGCCCCGTGCACGGGGGGCGGGGCCTCGACCACCCAACGGCCGGGGTCATCCTCGGGGGCGGATCCCGGCTCCCCGCCCGCCCGGGTGTCGCGAGGCACCCGGGCGGGCACCCCCGTCCCGTGACCTCCTTGACGCTGCACGCCACCGGCCCGGTCGACCCGGCCGAGGTGTGGGACCGCTACCTGCACCCCTCGCGCTGGTCGGAGTGGTCGCCGCAGATCAAGCGGGTGGAGGCGTCGGCCGACCGCATCGAGCAGGGGGTGACCGGCCGGGTGCACGACCCGATCGGCACCTCGGTGTCCTTCGTGGTCGACGAGGTGTCCGAGGCGCAGCGGCGGTGGGTCTGGCAGGTCGTCGTCGGTCCTACCCGGCTCGGGCTCGTGCACTGGGTCAGCCCGGCCCCGGACGGCGGCACGACCGCCGGGCTGCGGCTCTCCGGCTTCGCACCACTGGTCGTCGGCTACTCCCCGCTCGCCCTGCTGGCGCTCAAGCGGCTGGTCACGGTCCGCACCGCGAGCTGACCGGGGTCTCGTACCGTGCGTCCATGAGCGGGACGCACGAGGTGACCAACCAGGCCCCGCCGCTGGTCGGGCACGACCCGATCGCCGGGGACGCCGTCCTGGCCGAGGCCTGTCTGCGGCACGCCGACGCCGACGCGCTGGGCTCGCTCGCCGAGCTGGGGGCGCTGGCCGGCAGCGAGCAGGCGCAGGAGTGGGGCCGGTTGGCGAACGAGAACCCGCCGCGGCTGCGCACCCACGACCGGTACGGGCAGCGTGTGGACGAGGTCGAGTTCCACCCGGCCTGGCACGAGCTGATGGGCGCCGCGGTCGGGCACGGTCTGGCCGGCGCACCGTGGGCCGACCCGAGCCGGCACGCCCACGTGCGCCGCGCGATCGGGTACCTCGGCTGGACGCAGGTGGAGATGGGCCACGGCTGCCCGGTCACCATGACCTACGCCGTCGTCCCCGCCCTGCGCCGCGCCCCGGAGCTCGCGGCGGAGCTGGAACCGGGGCTGACCAGCCGGGAGTACCAGTTCGGGCTCGCCGACCCGCGGACCAAGCGCGGGCTCGTCGCCGGGATGGGGATGACGGAGAAGCAGGGCGGCTCCGACGTCCGGGCGAACACCACCCGGGCCACCGCGAACGGCGACGGCAGCTGGTCGCTGACCGGGCACAAGTGGTTCACCTCGGCGCCGATGAGCGACCTGTTCCTGGTGCTCGCGCAGACCGCCGAGGGCCTGTCCTGCTTCCTGGTGCCGCGGGTGCTGCCCGGCGGTGAGCGCAACGCCTTCGCCCTGCAGCGGCTGAAGGACAAGCTCGGCGACCGGTCCAACGCCTCCAGCGAGGTCGAGTTCGCCGGGACGACGGGCTGGCTGGTGGGTGAGCCCGGCCGCGGCGTGCCGGCCATCATCGAGATGGTCGCGACCACCCGGCTGGACTGCGTGCTCGGCTCGGCCGCCACCGTCCGCGCGGCCCTGACCCAGGCGGTCCACCACGCCCGGCACCGCCGCGCCTTCGGCGCCCTGCTGGCCGAGCAGCCGCTGATGCAGAACGTGCTGGCCGACCTGGCGCTGGAGAGCGAGGCCGCGACCGTGCTCGCCGTCCGGCTGGCCGCCGCCCAGGACGCCGGCGAGCGGGACCTGCTCCGGCTGGCCGGGGCGGCGGCGAAGTTCTGGGTCTGCAAGCGCACCCCGACCGTGGTCGCCGAGGCGCTGGAGGTGCTCGGCGGCAACGGCTACGTCGAGGAGTCCGGGATGCCGCGGCTCTACCGGCAGGCGCCGCTGAACTCCATCTGGGAGGGCTCGGGCAACGTCATCGCCCTCGACGTGCTCCGCGCGCTGGGTGCGGGGTCGGCGTCCCTGGCCGCGGTGACCGCCGAGCTGGACGCCGCCCGGGGCGCGGACGCGCGCTACGACGCGGCGCTGACCCGGCTGGCCGCCGAGCTCGCCGACCCCGACCAGCTGCCGCTGCGCGCCCGGCGGGTCGCCGGGCAGCTGGCGGTCTGCCTGCAGGCGGCGCTGCTGCTGCAGCACGCCCCGGCCGCCGTCGGCGACGCCTTCTGCGCCACCCGGCTGGGCGGTGACTGGGGCGGGGTGCTGGGCACGCTGCCGGCCGGCACCCCGGTGGCCGAGCTGGTCGACCGGGCCGTGGTGGCGCCGGTCCGGGGAGCGGCGTGAGCGAGGGCCGACGGCGCCGCCGGGCGACCAGTCCCGCGGGCGCCCCGACCGACCGGCACACTGACCCGGTGACCGAGAGCTTCGCCGTGGAGACCATCGCGGCCGACGGGTACGACGCCGGTGCCTCTCCGACCGACGCCGTCCGGCCGGCGCTGGACCTGCTGGTCTGGGACGCGCCCAACATCGACATGACGCTGGCCAACGTGATCGGAGCCCGGCCGACCGCCGCGTCCCGCCCACGGTTCGACGCGATCGCCGCGTGGTTCGTCGACGGTGCCGAGCAGCCGGGCGCCGCGCAGCAGCCCGAGGTCGAGGCCAGCGTCTTCGCCAACGTGCCGCCGCAGCACGCCACCTCGCTGCAGCGCTGGGTGGAGGCGCTGCGCAGCTTCGGCTACGCCGTCTTCGCCCGGCCGAAGCTCCAGCCCGACGACGACATCGACCAGTCGATGCTCGACCACATCAGCGTGCGGGCGCACAGCCACCACCTCCGCCGGCTGGTGGTGTTCTCCGGCGACGGCCGCAACTTCGCCGAGCCGCTGGAGGACCTCGCCCGGGCCGGCACGCAGGTCGTCGTGGTCGCCTTCAGCGAGGTCGCCGGCTACGCGATCAGCTCGGAGCTGCTGCAGTTCGTCGACATCGAGGACGTGCCCGGGGCCTTCGCCGCGCCGCTGGACCGCGTCCGGCTGGACGCGCTGCCGGTGGACGGCGCCTGGCTGCGTCCCACGAAGAGCCTGCGGGACGCCGCCGGCGCCTTCACCGCGCGCCGGGCCTAGCGGAAGGACCCCCTGCCCCCCAACACTCGCAAGCTCGCGCTGGGACCCTGCAGGGGGCCGTCAGCGGCGGGCCAGCCGCCGGACGCCGGGGGTGTAGGGCAGCCCGTAGTGCTCGAAGACCGCCGGCTCGTCCTCGGCGGCGAGCTCGCCGTCGGTGTCGATCGACGGGGCGTTCTTCGCCAGGTCCTTGCTCACGGTGACCCGGATGTGCGCGGGGGCCACGGTGGCGTTGGTCAGCGGCACGAAGGTCAGCTTGTGCCGGCCGATCATGCCGGTGACCACGGCGGCGAAGAACGGCAGGTCGGTGGTGGTGTCCACGTACACCGACTCCAGGCTCCCGATCTTGCTCCCGTCCGGGTCGACCACGTCTCGATTGCGCCAGTCACGGATGTTCTCGGCCGGGAACACAGGGGCCTCCTCTGGATGCGGACAACTGTTCCTCCCTGCCCCCAACCGGCCCCGCTGAACCGTTGACCACCTCCCCACCGGCCCGCCGTGGGAAGGCGCGCGAAACCGCGCGCGGCAAGGCGCGCGAAACCACGCCACGGGAAGGCGCGCGAAACCGCGCGTGGGAAGGCGCGCGTGGGTAGGCGCGCGAAACCGCGCGTGGGAAGGCGCGCGAAAGCGCGTGTGGGAAGGCGCGCTAAAGCGCGCTCGGGCGGGTCTGGTGGCGTGGGGTTACGCGCCGGGGCCGGAGGAGCGGGGCTGCGGGACCGTGGCGACCGAGCTGCCGGAGGGGAGCCTGGCCCAGACGTGCTTGCGGCCGGGCTCGCTGGACCAGCCGTAGTCGACCGAGAGCTGGGCGACCATCGGCAGGCCCATGCCGCCGAAGGCGGGGTCGCGGTCGACGGCCGGGCGCGGCGGGGCGTCCGGCGCTCCGTCGGTCAGCACGATCAGCCAGCCCGTCGGCACGGCCACGATCACCGCCTCGACGTCACCGCCACCGTGCCGCAGGGCGTTGGAGGACAGCTCCTCGAACACCAGCAGCAGGCCCTCGCGGGCGTCCTCGGTCGAGCGGGAGGCCAGCGACGGGTGGGCCAGCCGGGCGCGCAGGTCCATCCGCACCCGGGACGCGTCGTGCACCGTCGGCAGCACCCACCGCCACACGTCGCCGTCCTCGCGCGGGATCGCCGCCGAAGGCCAGACCGGTCCAGTCATGCTCGGGGCCCCCTCCCTCTGGCGGGGTCTCCGCCGGGGACCATCGTGGCCGACGCCGGGCCGTCGTGCAGCACGGGGGTCCGATCGCGTGCGCCGGGTCAGCCGGTCGCGGGGGTCCCGCGGTCGCCGGGGCGGGGCAGCTCGCCGGCCAGCCCCTGCACGTCCAGCCGGTCCAGCAGGCCGGTCAGCTCCAGCGGCCCGGTGACGACGCGGCTGGTCGCGACCACCGTGACGTGCTTGCCGTCGGCCTCCGGGTGCTGGCTCAGCCACACCAGCGCCGTGACGCCGGCCGACCCGAAGAAGGTCACGCCGGACAGGTCGAGGGTCAACTGGCGGGTGGCCCGGCGCAGCGCCTGCAGCAGCGTCTGCTGGAGCAGCGGGTTCTCGGCGGCGTCCAGCTCCCCGCGCACCTGCGCGACCACCTGGCCCGCCTCGGGGCCCTCGACCAACGTCACCTCGAACGGTGCTCCGTCGGCGTCCGACCTGACCGTGTTGATGTGCCCCCCTCGCAGGACCCCGTGGCCCCGCTGCGTGCTCCGCCGTGTGTTCGACGGGTGCTGCGTCCCTGATCGTCGTGCTCCGGCGACGGGTTCCGGAACCCGTCCCGACAGATCGTCCTCCCATCGGGGGACGGCTCAGCCGCCCCCGCCCCCGGTCGTGCCCGCCCCGTGGCCGAACCGGACCAGCCGGTCGACCAGGAACTGCACGGCCGCCGCGCTGTCGACGTCCTCGGCCACCTCGACCGCCGTCACCGCGGACGACGGGGTGCGCCGGTCGACCAGCGTCTGCCCGCGACCCGCGCCGTGCCCGGTGTCCACGACGACGTCGCGCCGGACGGTCCGCAGGGTGCCGGGGGCGATCGCCTCGGTGAGCGCCAGGGCGTCGTGGACGACGACGCCGTCGGTGCCGTAGGCGGTGCGGGCGTGGTCGAGGTACTGCCGCAGCACGGCGGCGGCCTGGGCGCCGACCGGGCCGGCCGCGGCGAACTGCGCGATCCCGGCCTCGTCGAGCACGGTGGGCAGGGTGACGTCCAGCCCCACCATCACCGTGGGCAGGCCGCTGGAGAAGACGACCGCGGCCGCCTCCGGGTCGGCCCAGACGTTGAACTCCGCCGCGCCGGTGACGTTGCCGCCGCGCGTCGCCGAGCCGCCCATCACGACCAGCCGGCCGATGCGGGCCGCGGCGTCGGGGTACACGCCCAGCAGCAGGGCGATGTTGGTCAGCGGCCCGATCGCGGCGACGGTGACCGGCTCCTCGCCGGCCAGCAGCAGCTCGGCGAGGGCGACGACCGCCGGCCGGGGGTCGACCGTGGCCGGGGACGGCGGCAGGACGACGCCGCCCAGCCCGGCCGTGCCGTGCACGTGGCCGGCCCGCTCGGCCTGCGGGACCACCAGCGAGCTGCGCGCACCCGCGGCCACCGGAACGTCGGAGCGGCCGGCCAGGTGCAGCACCCGGAGGGCGTTCTCGGTGGTCTGCGCGAGGTCGACGTTGCCGTGCACGGTGGTCACCAGCCGCAGGTCGACCTCCGGGCTGGCCAGGGCGAGCAGCAGCGCCAGCGCGTCGTCGATGCCGGGGTCGGTGTCGATCACCAGCGGGGTCGCGGCCATGACCTCATCCCACCAGACGCGTCCGACACGCCGGTGCGTCGCCTCCGCCGCCGAGGTCATCGACCGCCGATCTCGATGCTGACCTGGGCTTTCCAGCCAGGCTGTCGACAAGTGACCGGCCCGGGAGGCGGGTCGTCGACCGGTTCGAGGGGGTCGGGCAACGGTTCGGTCACGCGCCTCGGCCGGGGTGTCCGGGGACGGCTGCCGGGGGCGTCGCCGTCCGTAGGTTCTCCCTTGCCCGCGGTCCCTTCCCCGACCGCGGCTCTACGTCACCGGGAGGGCAGCACATGGCGATCGAGACCACCCAGGTCGGGCGCACCGACGTGCCCGCCCCCCGGTCTGCCGACCGCCTCGGGCTGTTCGGCACCGGACCGGCGCACCCGGCCGGCGCGCACACCGCCGCCGCACCCGCTCCCGCCCCGCCCGTCACCGGTGACCTCGCCCGGGGCCTGGCGTTCGGGCTGGCGGTCGGTGTGCTGGGCGTCGAGCCGGGCAGCACCCCGGTCCGCCCGGCAGCGGTGCCCGCCCCTGCGCGGCCCTCGCGCCGTCGGCGGCTGGTCACCCGGGGGGCCACCTGGGGCGCCGGCCCGGACGGCGCGCACCTGGCCTGGCGGTCGACGCCGCTGCGGGTGCACCGGCTCGGCGCCGCGACCGCCCCGCCGGTCGCCGTCCCGGCCGTGCCCTCCCGGGCCGTGCCCTCCCCGGCCAAGCCCGCCGTGGTCCGGACGCGACCGGTCGCCGTCCCGCCGGTGGACGCCGAGCTGGAGGCGGCCATCGCGTTCGCCACCGACTTCTCCGTCGACCTGCTGCGTCCCCCGGCCCGGCTGGCACCGCCGCCGTCCCGGCTGACCGCGCCGGTGCGGGACCTGCTGTCCGGGCTGCGCGGCCTGGCCCGCCGTGCCGCCGGCTGGGGCAGCGGCACGCACGGGCACCGGCTGAGCTGGGACCGTCCGGTCCCGCCGACGGAGTACGCGCTCACCCTGCCGCCGACGCCGGCCGCCCCCGTGCTGCGGCACCGGGCCCCGGACGACGACCCGGCGCCGCTGCGCGAGCAGCCCGGCACGCCGCCCGAGCCCGCGCCGCGCCGGCAGTCGGAGCAGCGCGCGCACCGTCGTCCGTCCCCCGGGCCGCCGTCCCGCCCGGTCCCTAGGCTGGCCGCGTGTTCACCACGCGTCCGGAACTGGCCGGCACCTTCGGGATGGTCGCCTCGACCCACTGGCTCGCCAGCGCGGCCGGCATGGCGACCCTCGAGGCCGGTGGCAACGCCTTCGATGCCGCGGTCGCTGCGGGTCTCACCCTGCAGGTGGTCGAGCCGCACCTCAACGGCCCGGGGGGCGAGGTCCCCGTCCTCTTCGCCCGGGGCCCGCGGGCAACCACCGGCGCGGGGGTCCCCGTCGTGCTGTCCGGTCAGGGGGTCGCCCCTGCCGCCGCGACGATCGAGTCCTACAGCCAGCTGGGTCTCGACCTCGTCCCGGGCACCGGACTGCTCGCCGCCACCGTGCCAGGCGCCCTCGGGGCCTGGCTGACCCTCCTGCGCGACCACGGCACCCTGCCGCTGGACGCCGTCCTCCGCTTCGCCATCGAGTACGCCGAGCACGGCCACCCGCTCCTCCCGCGGGTAGCCGCGACCGTCGCCTCGGTCTCCGAGCACTTCCGCACCCACTGGCCTACCTCGGCCGCCACCTGGCTCGCCCCCGACGGAGCACCCCCCACCGCCGGCCGCCTGTTCCGCAACCCGGTCCTCGCCTCGACCTACCGCCGACTGCTCGACGCAGCGCGCGGACCCTCCCGAGAGGCGCAGATCGACGCGGCACTCGCCGCCTGGTACTCGGGGTTCGTCGCCGAGGCGATCGACGAGTTCTCCCGTTCCCCGGTCATGGACGACTCCGGTCGTCCGCACCGCGGCTTCCTCACGGGTCAGGACCTGGCCGGCTGGCAGGCGACGTACGAGCCGCCGGTCACCCTGGACTGGCGTGGGTGGAGTCTCGCGAAGGCCGGGCCGTGGTCCCAGGGCCCGGCGCTGCTCCAGGCGCTCGCGATGCTGGACGGCCACCCAGCGGCAGCTGCCGGGGCCGGGTACGCCTCGGGCACCGCTGACGCCGACCTGGTCCACGCCAGCGCCGAGGCGGTGAAGCTGGCGATGGCCGACCGCGAGGCCTGGTACGGCGACACGGCAGAGGCACCGGTGGACGACCTGCTCAGTCCCACCTACACCGAGCAACGGCGGGCGCTCATCGGCGACCGGGCCAGCACCGAGCTGCGGCCCGGCTCGCCCGGTGGGCGCCCGCCCAGGCTCCCGGCCTACGTCACCGACACCTCCCCGGGCCTCCGCCCGGCGGCGGGCACGGTCGCCGGGGTCGGCGAGCCCACGGTCGACACCCGCGGCACGACCCGCGGCGACACCTGCCACGTCGACGTCGTCGACCGCTGGGGCAACATCGTCTCGGCCACCCCGTCCGGTGGCTGGCTGCAGAGCTCGCCGGTCGTCCCGTCGCTGGGCTTCGCCCTCGGCACCCGGGCGCAGATGTTCTGGCTGGAGCCGGGGCTCCCCAACTCCCTGCTGCCCGGCAAGCGCCCGCGCACCACCCTCACCCCGTCGCTCGCGCTGCGCGGCGGTGTGCCCACCCTGGCCTTCGGCACCCCCGGCGGCGACCAGCAGGAGCAGTGGCAGCTGTGCTTCTGGCTGGCGCACGCGCTCGGCGGCCTGGACCTGCAGGCGGCGATCGACGCGCCGGCCTGGCACACCACGAGCTTGCCGTCGTCGTTCTACCCGCGGGACACGACCCCCGGCGAGCTCGTGGTGGAGGACCGGCTCGGCACGGCCACGATCGACGAGCTGCGCCGTCGCGGGCACGCGGTCACCGTCGCCGACGGCTGGTCGCTGGGCCGGCTCTCCGCCGTCTCGATCGACCCGGACACCGGCGTGCTGCGCGCCGCGGCCAACCCCCGCGGCATGCAGGGGTACGCCGTCGGCCGCTGAGGCGCGTCGTACCGGCCGGATAGCCTCGTGGTCGTCCACCGGCCGGTGGAGCGGGCGGTCCCGGGGGAAGGAGGGGTGCGGCGTGAGCGGCACCCCTGAGGGCACCGACGACGCCGCGCGGCTCGCCACGGTGCAGGCGCTGGCGGCCGCGGTCGTCGGGTCGCCTGGCCTGCAGCGCCTCACCGAGCTGGCCGCCACGCTGCTGGCCGTCGACGCCGCCCAGGTCTCGCTGGTGGGCACCGTGCAGACCGCGGCCGCGGTCGCCGGGCCGGCGGCCGACCGGCCCGGTGCCGAGCGGCCGCTGGACGACTCGCTCTGCGCGGTGACCGTCCGGGACGGCTCGGCGCCGCTGGTGGTGCGCGACGCCGTCCACGACCCCCGCGTCGCCGACCGGTCGCCGGTGGTCGGCGGTGGGGTGGGCGCCTACCTGGGGGTGCCGCTGAGCGTGGACGGGCACGCGGTGGGCGCCCTGTGCGTCGTCGGCGCCGGCCGCCGGGACTGGACCGACCGGGACGTCGCGGTGCTCGAGCTGCTGGCCGAGTCCGCCACCGCCGAACTGCGCCTCGCACGCGTCACCGCCGAGGCCGAGACCACCCGGGTGCGCTGGGCGCTGGCCATCCAGGCCGCGGAGATCGGCAGCTTCGACTGGGACGTCGCGGCCGACCGGCTGGTCTCGGACGACCGGCTGCTGCAGGTCTTCGGCTGGGACCAGGAGGACTTCCCGGGCACGATCGAGGCCCTGCTGTCGCGCGTGCACCCCGACGACCTCGACCGGGTCCGGGTCACCGTGCGCGCCGCGCTGCAGACGGGCGACGGCTTCGAGCACGAGTACCGCGTCGTCCTGCCCGGCGGTGAGGTCCGCTGGGTGCACGCCCGCGGCCGGGCGGTCGACGGCACCGGCGCGCCGCTCACCCGGCTGGTCGGCATCGCGCACGACACCACCACGCAGCGGCACGGGGACGCGCGGGTGGCGCGGGTGCTGGAGTCGATGCCGGCCGCCTTCTTCTCGCTGTCCCGGGACTGGCGGTTCAGCTACGTCAACGCGGAGGCGGAGCAGCTGCTCGGGCTCAGCCGGGCCGAGCTGACCGGCGGCGTCATCTGGGACCTGTTCCCGGCGTCCCTGGCCAGCGAGTTCGAGGACCGGTACCGCACGGCGATGGAGTCCGGGGTCCCGACCCAGTTCCAGGCGTACTACCCGGCACCACTGGACAGCTGGTACGAGATCCGGGTGTGGCCGAGCTCCGAGGGCCTCTCGGTGTACTTCCTCGACATCACCGAGCGCCGCCGGGCGGAGGAGGAGCGGGAGCGGGACGCCCGCCGGCTCGCGCTGATCGCCCGGGTCTCGGACACCCTGTCCCGGGCGCTGGTCGACCGGCGCGGCGGGCACGGCGCCCTGCAGGAGCTGCTGGAGGCCGTGGTGCCGGAGCTGGGCGACTGGGCGATCGCCAGCCTGGTCGAGGACGACGGCCGGCTGCACGACGTCGCGAGCTGGCACACCGACCCCGCGCAGCGCCCGGTCGCGGCGGAGTACGCCCGGGTCCGCCTCGCCGCTCTCAGTTCCACCGCGCCGATCGTCGACGCGCTGGCGACCGGGGAGACGACGGTGGTCCCCGACGTCGCCGCGGCGGTCGGGCGGGGGCTCGCCGACGGGCCGGCGAAGGACGCCTACTGGCAGCTCGACCCGGGGACGGCGGTCGCCCTCTCGCTGCGCGCCCGGGGGCGGGTCCTCGGCGCGATGAGCGTCTACCGCGGCCGGCAGCGCGCTCCGATGGACGTGCTGGACCAGGAGGCGCTGCGCGAGGTGGCCGACCGGGCCGCGCTGGCGCTGGACAGCGCCGCGCTGCACGAGCAGCAGCGCCGGATGGCCGAGGAGCTGCAGCGCAGCCTGCTCACCGACCCACCGGAGCCGGACCACTCCCAGGTGGCGGTGCGCTACGTCCCCGCCGTCCAGGCCGCCCAGGTGGGCGGCGACTGGTACGACGCGTTCCTGCAGCCCGGCGGGGCCACCGTGCTGGCCATCGGTGACGTGGTCGGCCACGACACGGTGGCCGCGGCCGCCATGGGCCAGCTGCGCAGCCTGCTGCGCGGGATCGCCTACAGCGGTGGCGCCGGGCCGGCCGCCGTCCTGGCTGCCCTGGACCGGGCGATGGAGGGTCTGCAGGTGCACACCCTCGCCACCGCCGCGGTGGCCCGCCTGGAGCAGGAGGCCGTCGACCGGGAGCGCGGGGAGACCCGGCTGCGCTGGTCGAACGCCGGGCACCCGCCGATGCTGGTGCTCCGCGCCGACGGGTCGGTCCAGGTGCTGGCGACCGAGCGGGCGGACCTGATGCTGGGCGTCGACCCGCTCGCCGTCCGCCGGGAGCAGGTGACCGTGCTGGACCGGGGCGCCACCGTGCTGATGTACACCGACGGTCTGGTCGAGGGGCCGGACCTGCCGCTGGACGACGGGGTCGCCCGGCTGGTCGCCCTGCTCGGCGAGCTGCGGGGTCTCGAGCTCGAGGAGCTGTGCGACCAGGTGTTGGCCCGGATGCGGCCGCAGGGCTCGGAGGACGACGTCGCGCTGGTCGCCGTCCGGTTGCACTGGGAGGACCGGCCGCGACCGGCCGAGGCCGGACCGGAGGTCGTGCCGCCGACGCCGTGAGTCAGCGGCGGGGGAGCAGCGCCCAGACGCTCTTGTGGTCGCCGGCCAGGTGCCAGCCGTGCCCGTGGGCCATCTCGGCGATCAGGTAGAGCCCGAGGCCGCCCTGGCTGGGGTCGCGGCCGACGGCTGGCTGGGGCGGGGCCTCCGCGGCGCCGTCGCGGACCTCGACCAGCCAGGCGTCGGAGGTCTCCTGGACGCGGGCACGGACGCCGCCCCCGCCGTGGCGCAGCGCGTTGGAGGCCATCTCGTCGAAGGCCAGCACGACGGCCTCGTCGCGCTCGGTGGCCACCGGGTCACCGGTGGACCGCTCGGCCAGGCCGTGGCGCAGCTGGGCGCGCACCCGGGGCAGTTCGGAGACGTGCGCGAGCTCCCAGCTCCACCCGGCGGTGGCCGCGGGGGGCGGGGACAACGGCCAGGACAGGCCGCCGGTCTCGCCCGTCACTCGGTCTCCTCGCGCTCCGGCCGGCGACTGCTCGACGGCGACTCCCTGTCTTGGCCGGGCACGACCGGGCCAAACCTGTACGGGCGTGTGACTCGCACCTCACCCCATGAGCCGGCCGGCCGCCGCCGGCGGCCCGGTGGCCCGGCAGCCGGGTGCGCGGCCGTGCGGCGCCGGGTGGTAGGCAGGACCGCAGGACGACGGGTCTGCGGAACGCGGCCCGCTGACGAACTCGACGAGGAGACGCAGTGGCAGAGCAGCGGACGGCCATCATCACCGGGGCGGCGCGCGGGATCGGCGCAGCTGTCGCACGACGGTTCGCCCAGGACGGCATGCAGGTGGCGGTGCTGGACCTCGACGAGGCGGCGTGCGCCGGCACCGTCGACGCGATCACCTCCGCCGGGGGCGAGGCGCTGGCCGTCGGCGCCAACGTGGCTGACGAGGAGTCGGTGGCCGCCGCGGTCGAGCGGGTGGCCCAGGAGCTCGGCGCGCCCACCGTGCTGGTGAACAACGCCGGCATCACCCGGGACAACCTGCTGTTCAAGATGAGCGTCGACGACTGGGACGCCGTGCTGGGCGTGCACCTGCGGGGTGCGTTCCTGATGACCCGCGCGGCGCAGAAGCACATGGTGGCGGCCGAGTACGGCCGGATCGTGAACCTCTCCAGCGTCTCCGCGCTGGGCAACCGCGGCCAGGTCAACTACTCCGCGGCCAAGGCGGGCATGCAGGGCTTCACCAAGACCCTCGCCATCGAGCTGGGCCGCTACAACGTGACCGCCAACGCGATCGCGCCCGGCTTCATCGAGACCGAGATGACCGCGCAGACCGCCGAGCGGGTGGGCGTGCCGTTCGAGCAGTTCAAGGAGATGGCGGCCAAGCAGATCCCGGTCGCCCGGGTCGGCCAGCCCGAGGACATCGCGCACACCGCGTCGTTCCTGTGCAGTGAGGGCGCCGGCTTCGTCTCCGGCCAGGTCATCTACGTCGCCGGCGGCCCCAAGGACTGACGGCCCCGCCGCCTGGCGTTGATCAGGTCCCCTGATCAACGCCCGTCCTCCCGCACCAACGTTGGTGCGGGAGGACGGCGTTCGATCAGGGGACCTGATCGAACGCGGGCGCCCGAACCCCCAGCCCGTGCGACGGCTGGGGCCGGGTCAGTCGCCCGGGTTGCCGTGCAGGCCGCGGCGGGACATCGCCGCGGTCACCGCGGTCCAGGCGCGCACCGGCACCACCCGCGCCAGCTTCATCAGCACCGCCATCGGCAGTGGGAAGACGATCTCCGCCTTGTCCCGGGCGATGCCGTCGGCGATGGTCCGGGCGGCGTCGGCCGGCTCGACCATGAACGGCATCGGGAAGCGGTTGCGGTCGGTCATCCGGGTGCGCACGAACCCCGGCGACACCGTCTGGACGACGACGCCCTGCGGCGCCAGCGACCCGCGCAGCGCCTCGAGCAGGTTCAGCAGCGCCGCCTTGCCCGCCCCGTACGCCTCCGAGCCCGGCAGCCCGCGGTACCCGGCGACCGACGCCACCCCGACGACCCGGCCGCGGCCGGCGGCGACCATCTGCGGGACGACGGCCTCCAAGGTGTGCACCGCGCCCATGACGTTGACCTGCAGGTGGGCGGCGAACAGCGCGGAGTCCCACGGTTCCACGTGGAACTGCGACCAGGTGCCGGCGTTGAGCACCGCGACGTCCAGGCCGCCGAGCGCCCGGCGCACCGCGTCCCCGGCCGCCACGGTCGCCGTCCGGTCGGTGACGTCGAGCGGGACGACGACCATCCGGTCCCCGGCCACGGCGGCGAGCTGGTCGGCGTTGCGGGCGCTGACCGCCACGCGGGCACCGCGGTCGGCCAGCTCCTCGGCGAGGGCGGCACCGATGCCGGTCGATGCGCCGGTGACCCAGATCCGTGCGCCGCTGATCTCCATGCCCCCAGCCTGGATGATGGGGCCGTGGCAGCGCGCAAGGGGTCGAGGAAGCCGGCCGCCGGGGCGGCACCGCAGCTGGGGCGCGGGGAGTTCGTCGTCTACCCGGGTGGCCCGGCCGCGGTCTACGACCTGCTGGAGCGGCTGACCGCCGCGGCCGGCGACTCCCCCGACCTCGGCACCCCGGGGATCAGCCTGGACCGCACCCGGCTGGTCGTCCGCTGGTTCGGCGACCCGCCGCCGGCGGTGCAGCGGGTGCTCGCCGACGCCGGGGGCGTCGAGGTGACCGTGCAGCGGACCGCCTACCGGCCGGGTGACCTGGCCGACGAGGCCGGCCGGCTGCGCCGCGACCACCCGGACGTCGTCGCCGCGGCCACCCCGCGTCCCGAGGGTGACGGGATCGAGGTGCTGGTGCCGCCGGCGGTCGCCGACGCCGCCGGAGGTGCAGCGGCGGCCATCGCCGGCGTCCCCAGCGCCTACCCGCTGACGGCCGAGGTCGGCGAGGCCCCCGCCTGAACGAGCCCGGCCGGCACCCGGCCGGCCGCCGAGGCGAAGCCGAGCCAGGTGTGCCGGTTGCCCGCCCAGCACCAGCCGAGCTTCGGTGCGCCCCTGCGGTCCCGGCCGTCCCGGCCGGTGCCGTTGGACAGCCACAGCGCGGGCGTGCGGGCGTCGAGCCGGCCGTCGGGTCGGCGGAGGCGGGAGCCGATCGTCATGAAGCACCGGTTCCGCTCCAGCGCCTCGGGCCGTTGCAGCAGCCAGTGCAGCCCCTCGGTGAGGGTCAGCGGGGTGCGGCCGCGGCCGGTGATCTCCGGCAGCGCCTCGTCCGGGCTCCAGTTGGTCAGCTCGTCGCCGCGGTCGGGCCCGTCGAGCAGGTAGACCGGCCCGTCCGGCAGCGCGGCCTGCTCGATCGGTGCGAACGCGTCGACGTCCGTCATGTCCGCCACGACGAACCCCCGCCTGCCCTCGCGTTGCACGAGCGGGGCGAGCCGGGAGGCGGGAGCGCGGACGACGAGGAGCGCCCCGTCCCGGGGTCCGGCGGACGCGGCGGCGTCGCAGAGCTCGGCCGGTGTGAGGCCGGCGAGCTCGTGCACGCCGAGGGCGACGAGCCGGTCGGCCTGGGCGGTCAGCGGGGGGAGGGGCAGCACGGGGGACCTCCACGGCAGCGGGAGCGAGCGGGCGGTCCGGCGTCAACGAGGCACCGGACCGCCCGGTTCCCGCCGGAGCTCAACGTGCGGCGGCCGGGCCGTACGTCAGGTGGGCCACCCCGTTGCTCAGGCTCTCCACCCCGACCAGGGACATCGTCTGCTGGGTGCCCTCGGGGAACAGCCGCAGCCCGGTGCCCACGGCCAGCGGGTAGACGTACAGGTGCAGCTCGTCGACCAGCCCGTCGGCCAGCAGCGCGCGCACCAGGGTGGCGCTGCCGCTGACGTACAGGTCGCCGTCCACCTCGCCCTTCAGGTCGCGGAGGCGGTCGGCGGAGTACCCACCGACGACGGTGGAGTTCCGCCAGACCGACTCGGCGTCGGTCAGCGTCGAGCTGACCACGTACTTGCGGGTGTCGTTGAAGAACGGGGCGCCCGGGTCCTCCTCCACGGTGCGGGTGGACCAGGCCGGCGCGAACATCTCGAAGGTGGTGCGGCCCAGCAGGATGCCGGACGACGAGCTGGTCAGCTGCCCGATCGAGGCGGCCAGGTCGTCGGGGAAGCCGTAGTCCACCGTCCACATCGGGGCGTCGACGACGCCGTCGACGGTGGTGAACTCGTGGACCTTGATCGCGCCCATGTGCAGTGCTCCTCGCTCGTCGTGCGGCCGGGTGGCCGTCGACGGACTAGACGGTGGTCGCCGGACCTTCTCATCGGTGCCGGTCCGGCGACCAGCACGCCGTCGTCAGCCGGCACGATGTCAGCCCACCTCCCGGCCGGTCAGCCCAGCACGGTGCTGACCAGCAGGTAGCCGTTGAGCCCGATGATCAGCGCGGCGACCACCGAGCCGGTCAGCGTGGTGACCCGGCGGTTGACCCAGCCGCCCATCAGGTCGCGCCGGGAGGTCAGCCAGAGCAGCGGCACCAGGGCGAAGGGGATGCCGAAGCAGAGCACCACCTGCGACCAGACCAGCGCCGTCGTCGGGTCGCCGCCCAGGCCCAGCACCAGCAGCGCGGGGGCCAGCGTGATCAGCCGGCGGACCAGCACCGGGATGTGCTTGCGCAGGAACCCGGCCATCACCACCTGGCCGGCGTGGGTGCCCACCGAGGAGGCGGCGAAGCCCGAGGCCAGCAGCGCCAGCGCGAAGGCCAGCGCGGCGCCGCTGCCCAGCTGGTCGCCCAGCCCGGCGTGCACGCTCTCCAGCGAGGTGATCGAGGCGTCGCCGGTGAACAGCTGGGCGGCGATGACCAGCATCGCCGCGTTGACCAGCCCGGCCAGGCCCATCGCCAGCAGGACGTCGAGCCGCTGGGCCCGCAGCAGCCGGCCCCGGCCGGCCTTCGTGCGGCCGGCGGTCACCGCGTCGCCGTACCGGCCCGGCGTCAGCGCGGAGTGCACGTAGATCACGTGCGGCATCACCGTCGCGCCCAGGATGCCGGTGGCCAGCAGCAGGCTGTCCGCGCCGGCGAAGCTGGGCACCATCCCGGTGGCGACGCCGCCCACGTCCACCCCGGAGCCGACCAGCGTGTAGGCGAAACCACCGCCGATCACCAGCAGCAGGCCGGTGATCACCCGCTCGAAGGGCCGGTGACCGCGCGACTGGGCCGCCAGCAGCACGAACGCGACGACGGCGGTGATGATCCCGCCGATCGGCAGCGGTACCCCGAACAGCAGGTTCAGCGCCACCGCGCCACCGACGATCTCGGCCAGGTCGGTGGCGATGGCGACCGCCTCGGCCTGCGCCCACAGCCCCCAGGTGACCGGCCGGGGCAGCCGCTCGCGGCAGCAGGTGGCCAGGTCGCGGCCGGTGGCCAGGCCCAGCTTGGCGGTCAGCGACTGGATGAGCATCGCCATCAGGTTGGCCGCGACGATCACCCACAGCAGCGTGTAGCCGAAGGAGGCGCCGCCGGAGAAGTTGGTGGCGAAGTTCCCCGGGTCGACGTAGGCCACCGCGGCGACGAACGCCGGACCGAGCAGCGGCCACAGCCGGCGCTTGGCCTTCGGTGCAGGCGGCGTGGGCCGGGGGAGGGTGCGCGGCAGCGTGCTGGTGAGGACGGCGGCCTCGGTCTTGGACAGGTACACGGTGACCTCGCGGGGGCGGGACGGGAGCGGTCACCCCTGTCCTGCCCGACCCGCGGGGGCCGCCGGGGCCGACCTGTGGCCCCCGGGGGTCAGGTGAGCCTGGCCTCGGGCGCCGGTCGCTCAGCGGCGCGCCGGCTGGCGGACCAGGGTCCAGATCGGCAGCTCGTGGTCGACCGCGGTGCGGGTGGAGTGCGTGACGGCGAACCCGGAGCGCTGCAGCCAACGGACGACGGTGGAGGTGTAGACGGTCGCCGCGGCCGGCACGCCCTCGGCGTCGCAGCGCTCGAGCACCGGCCGGAGCACCGCCGCGCCCCGGCCCTGGTGCCGTGCGGCGGGCCGGGTGCCCACCGCGTGCAGCCACCAGTGCGGCTCGTCGGGCCGGCCCAGCGCCCCGAGCCGCTCGCTGGCCAGCACCACCGGCTGCCGGGCGCCGAACACCCGCGGCAGGTCGCGGTCGATGACCGCCTGCAGGTCCGCGGCGGGCGGCGGGGCGTCCGGGGCGGTCCAGGCGGCCACGCTGGTGCAGTCGTCGGTCACCCACGCCGTCCCGGCGAGCACCGGCACCAGGCCGCCCCACAGCTCCGCCCACCGGGACAGCCGCTGGGCCAGGCCGTCCTCGGGCAGCGCCCACGACGTCCAGCGGTAGTCGGGGTAGGCGGCGGCCAGCGTCGCCGCGATCCGGGGGACGTCGGCGCGGGTGGCGACCCGGACGGCGGGCGGTTCGGTCACCGCGCCATCAGACCACGCAGCCCCGCGGGGACGCCGTCCAGACCATTCCTCCGACAGCACAAGAACTGCGCGGAGAGCGCAACACGCCATTCCGGTGTCGCTTTCCGCGCGCCCCGGGGATTGGCTGGCCGTCCATTCCCCGTGCGAGAGGAACTGCTCCGATGACCCTGCCGAGCACCACCGCGACCCTGGGCGACGCCGTGTACGAGCGGCTGCTGCGCGAGCGGATCGTCTTCCTGGGCCAGGAGGTCGACGACGTGATCGCCAACCAGCTCGCCGCGCAGATGCTGCTGCTGTCCGCCGAGGACCCGCGGCGCGACATCCACCTCTACGTCAACTCGCCCGGTGGCGGGGTCACCGCCGGGATGGCCCTGTACGACACGATGCGGTTCATCGACTGCGACGTGGCCACCTACGCGATGGGCATGGCCGCGTCGATGGGCCAGTTCCTGCTCACCGCCGGCACGCCGGGCAAGCGCTACGCCTTGCCGCACGCGCGGATCATGATGCACCAGCCGTCGGCCGGGCTGGGCGGCACCGCGGCCGACATCAGCATCCAGGCCGACATGCTGGCCAGGACGAAGCGGCAGCTGAACGAGCTGCAGGCGGAGCACTCCGGGCAGACCGTCGAGCAGGTCGAGCGCGACTCCGACCGGGACCGCTGGTTCACCCCGGCCGAGGCGCTCGAGTACGGCCTCGTCGACGCGGTGCTGGCCGACGCGTCGTCCCTGCCGGAGGGGCGGGTGCCCTTCGGCCTCGGCTGACCGCGGCGACGGCGACGGCGACGGCGTGGCACCGTGACCTCGTGGCCACCTCCCCGCTCGCCGTGACGCTGACCGGCGGGCCCACCGCGCTGCTCGAGCTGGGCGCGGTGCGCCTGCTGGTCGACCCGACGTTCGACCCGCCCGGCGACCACCCGCTCGGCGGGGGGCGGGTGCTCACCAAGACGGCGCCGGCCGCGCTCACCGCGGCCGAGCTCGGACCGGTCGACGCGGTGCTGGTCAGCCACGACCAGCACCCGGACAACCTGGACACCGCCGGCCGGGCGGCCCTCGCCGACGCCCCGCTGGTGCTCACCACCGAGCTGGCTGCCGAGCGGCTGGGCGGCACCGCCCGCGCCCTGCGCACCGGCGAGACGGTGCCGGTCGGGGCGCTGTCGGTCACCGGGGTGCGCGCCGAGCACGGCCCCCCCGGCGCCGAGCGGCTCACCGGCCCGGTCACCGGCTTCGTGCTGCACGGCGCCGGCCTGCCGACCGTCTACGTCAGCGGCGACAACGCCTCGCTGGACTGCGTGGCCGAGGTCGCGGCCGCGTTCCCGCAGGTCGACGTGGCGGTGCTGTTCGCCGGTGCCGCCCGCACCGCGCTGTTCGACGGCGCCCCGCTCACGCTGACCGGCGAGGGCGTCGCCGAGGCGGTCCGGCTGCTCGGCGCCGACCGGGTCGTCGTCGTGCACGTCGACTCCTGGGCGCACTTCAGCGAGGACCGGGACGACGTCCGGGCCGCGCTGACCGCCGCCGGCCTGGCCGACCGGCTGGTGGAGGCCGCACCGGGGGTGCGCACCCAGGTCAGCTGACCGCTGCCCCCGGCTGCGGGCGGATCAGCAGGATGCTGCTGACCGCGGTGGCGAGCAGCCGGTCGGCGCCGTCCAGCAGCCGTGCCTCGGCCAGCGCCGTGCGGCCGCCGAGGTGGGTGACCGTGCCGAGGGCCCGCACCCGGCCGGTGCCGACGGTGATGGCCCGCAGGAACTTCACGGTCAGGTCCAGGCTGGTGTAGCCCACGCCGGCGGGCAGCATGGTGTGCACCGCGCAGCCGGTGGCCGAGTCCAGCAGGGTGGCGTAGACGCCGCCGTGCACCGAGCCGATCGGGTTGTAGTGGAACTCGCCCGGCTCCACCGAGAACTGCACCCGGCCGGGCTCCACCTCGTCCAGGGTGAAGCCGAGGGTGGCCGCGATGGGCGCGCCGGGCAGCTCGCCCCGGGCCAGCGCCTGCATCAGCTCCAGGCCGGCCGAGGTCCGGACGGCGCCGGCGCTCAGGGAGGGGTCGCCCCAGGAGTAGGTCCGCTCACGAGTCGGTTCGATCATCCAACCGACGCTACGGGACGGGCCACCGGAACAGCACGTCCCCCGTCGCGACCCGCGCGCCGGCGGTGACCGGCGGCATCGACTCGGCGGCGGCGTCCATCACCACCACCGGGCTCACCGGCGACATCCCGGCCGCCCGCACCGCGGCCACGTCGACCGTCACCACCCGGTCGCCGGCCGCGACGTCGTCGCCCTCGGTCACGTGCAGCGTGAACGGGGCGCCGGCCAGCCGCACCGTGTCGATCCCGACGTGCACCAGCACGCCGCGGCCCTCCGGGGTCAGCACGACGAAGGCGTGCGGGTGCACCTTGAGCAGCCGGCCGGCCACCGGCGCCACCACGTCGACCGCCTCGGCGTCCGGGTCCGGCTCGACCGCCACCCCGGCGCCGACCATCGACGCGGCGAACACGGGGTCGGGCACGTCGGTGATCGCCAGCACGACGCCCGGCAGCGGGGCGGTGACGACCAGGTCGTTCACAGCAGGTCGTTGACGTCGTCGGCCAGCGAGTCCGCCTCCGGCCCGACGACGACCTGCACGATCTGGCCGGCGACGAGCACGCCGTGGGCGCCGGCCGCCTTGAGGGCCGCCTGGTCGACCAGCGAGGGGTCCTTGACCTCGGTCCGCAGCCGGGTGATGCAGCCCTCGACGTCGTCGATGTTCGCGGCGCCGCCCAGTCCGGCGACGATGTCCTCTGCCTTGCCCACGCTTGCTCCTCCCGGCGGCCTCGCAGGCCGCGATCGGTGGGTGTCGTGCCGTACAGGTACGGCACCGGACCGGTCGGCGTCCAGGGTGTTGACAGGTGGCGGTGGAGCCCGCCATCCTCCCCGGTCAACTGGTCATGACCGGACGGTACCGGTTGGTGGGTGCCCGAGGGAATGGCTGGTGAACAGCACTCCTCGCCGTCGCACCCACCCCAGCGCGCACCCCTGGAGAACGCTCATGAGCTTCCTCAACGCCCCACCCACCGGCCTGCGTGGCCTCGGCGGCCTGCAGCGCCTGGGCCGGAGCCTGATGCTGCCGATCGCCGCCCTGCCGGCGGCCGGCCTGCTGCTCCGGCTCGGCCAGCCGGACATGCTGGGGTCCTTCTCCTGGCTGGAGGACGTCGCCGCGGTGCTCGCCGGGGCCGGCGGTGCGCTGTTCGACAACCTGCCGCTGCTGTTCGCCGTCGGCATCGCGATCGGCTGGGCGAAGAAGGCCGACGGGTCGACCGCGCTCGCCGCGGTCGTCGGCTACCTGGTGCTGCAGGGCGTGTTCAAGGCGATGAGCCCGATCATGCTGGGCGCGGCCGCCGAGGGGGAGACCCAGGAGCTCATCAACTACAGCGTGCTCGGCGGCGTCGTCACCGGGTTGATCGCCGCGGTGCTCTGGCAGCGGTTCTACCGGATCAAGCTGCCCACCTACCTGGCGTTCTTCGGTGGCCGGCGGTTCGTCCCGATCGTCACCTCGTTCGTGATGATCGTGGTCGGCGTGCTCATGTCGCTGGTCTACGACTGGTTCGACACCGGGCTGACCAACCTCGGCGAGGCGGTCGACGCCAACAGCGTCGTCGGCGGCGGGATCTTCGGCACGGTCAACCGGCTGCTCATCCCGCTGGGCCTGCACCACATCCTGAACTCCGTCGTCTGGTTCGTGATCGGCGAATACGACGGCGCCACCGGCGACCTCAACCGGTTCTTCGCCGGGGACCCCGAGGCCGGCACCTTCATGACCGGCTTCTTCCCGATCATGATGTTCGCGCTGCCGGCCGCCGCCATCGCCATCTGGCACGAGGCCAGGCCCGAGCAGCGCAAGGTCGTCGGCGGGATCATGCTGTCGACCGCGCTGACCGCCTTCTTCACCGGCATCACCGAGCCGCTGGAGTTCTCCTTCCTGTTCGTGGCCTGGCCGCTGTACGTGGTGCACGCGGTGCTGACCGGGACGTCGCTGGCCCTCACCAACGCACTCGGCATCCACGACGGGTTCACCTTCTCCGCCGGGCTCTTCGACTACGTGATCAACTTCGGGCAGGCGACGAAGCCCCTGCTGCTGATCCCGATCGGCCTGGCCTACGCGGTCGTCTACTACGTGCTGTTCCGCTTCGTGATCCGGAAGTGGAACCTCAAGACGCCCGGCCGCGAGGACGACGCCGAGGCCGTGGTGGGCAGCACGGACGACGCCGTCGCCCCGGCCGCCACCCCGGCGACGGTCGCCCCGACCAGCACCCTCGAGGAGCCGCGACCCTGACCCGGACCACGCCGGCCGGCCCCGTGCTGCGGGGCCGGCTGGTCACCGGCGGCTCGGTCGTCGACGACGGGGTCCTGGCCCTGGACGGCGACCGGGTCGCCTTCGCGGGCCCCGCGTCCGGCTGGACGACGGGGCCGCTGCCGCCGCCCGCGCCGGACGTGCTGCTGCTCCCCGGGCTGGTGGACGTGCACTGCCACGGGGCCGCCGGGCACGGCTTCCCCGACGACGACGCCGACGGGGTGCTCGCCGCGGCCGCCCACCACCGCGGCCGCGGGACGACGACGCTGCTCGCCAGCCTGGTGTCCGCGCCGGCCGCGGTGCTCCGCGAGCGGCTGGCGCTGCTGGCCCCGCTGGTCCGGGCCGGCGAGCTGGCCGGCGTGCACCTGGAGGGACCGTTCCTGTCCGCCGCCCGGTGCGGCGCCCAGGACCCGGCGGCGCTGGTCCCCGGCGACCCGGCGCTGCTGGCGGAGCTGCTGGTCACCGGCGTCGTGGCGTCGGTGACCCTGGCGCCGGAGACGGCGCACGCCGCCGACCTGGTCGCCGTCTGCCGGGCGCACGGCGTGCTGCCGAGCTTCGGGCACACCGACGCCACCGCCGCACAGACCACCGCGGCGATCCGGGCGGCGGCCGGTGGCCGGCTGTCGGCCACCCACCTGTTCAACGGGATGCCGCCGCTGCTGTCCCGGGCGCCCGGCCCGGTGGCCGCGTGCCTGGCGGCGGCGGCGCGCGGCGAGCTGGTGCTCGAACTGGTCGCCGACGGGGTGCACCTGGCCCCCGAGACGGTCGCGACCGTGTTCGACCTGGTCGGTGCGGAGCGGGTCGCGCTGGTCAGCGACGCGATGGCCGCCACCGGGATGGCAGACGGCCGCTACCGGCTCGGCGCGCTGCCCGTCGAGGTGGCCGGCGGGGTCGCCCGCCTGGTCACCGACGACGGCCCCGGCGCCATCGCCGGCGGGACCGCGACCCTGCTCGACGTCGTCCGGGAGACGGTCGCGGCCGGGGTCCCGCTGGCCGACGCCGTCCGGGCCGCGACCGAGACCCCCGCGCAGCTGCTCGGCCGGGACGACGTGGGGCGGCTGCGGCCGGGTGCCCGCGCCGACGTCCTGGTCACCGACCCCGAGCTGGTCCCGACGGCGGTCCTGCGGGCCGGCCGTCGGGTGGACCGAGAGGAGAACTGACCGTGGAGGTCGTCCTGCTGCCCACGCCCGAGGACTGCGGGCGGGTCGTCGCCGACGCCGTCGCCGGCTCGGTGCTGGCCGCGCTCGCCGGGGGCGGGCCGGTGGTGCTGGGCCTGGCCACCGGGTCCTCGCCGCTGCTGGCCTACCGGGAGCTGCTGCGCCGGCACCGCGAGGAGGGGTTGTCCTTCACCGGGGTGCAGGCCTTCCTGCTCGACGAGTACGTCGGGCTCCCGGCCGGGCACCCGGAGTCCTACCGCGAGGTGATCCGGCGCGAGCTGACCGACGCCCTCGGCCTGGACCCGGCGGTGGTGCACGGTCCGGACGGGTCCGCGGCCGACCCGCTGGCGGCCGCCCGGGACTACGAGCGGCGGCTGCTGGCGGCCGGGCCGGTCGCCGTCCAGGTGCTGGGCATCGGCGCCAACGGGCACCTCGGGTTCAACGAGCCGGGGTCCTCGCTGGCCAGCCGCACCCGGGTCAAGACGCTGACCGAGCAGACCCGCCGTGACAACGCCCGCTTCTTCGGCGGCGACGTCGACGCGGTGCCGCGGCACGTGCTCACCCAGGGCCTGGGCACGATCCTGGGCGCGGAGCACCTGGTCCTGGTGGCGACGGGGGAGGGCAAGGCGGCCGCGGTCGCCGCGGCGGTGGAGGGGCCGCTGACGGCGTCCTGCCCGGCGTCGGTGCTCCAGCTGCACCCGCACGCCACGGTGGTCGTCGACGAGGCGGCGGGCAGCGGGCTCGCTCGGGCGGCGCACTACCGGTACGTGCTCGGCCACAAGCTGGCCGACCAGGGGTGGTGACCGTCGGCGGTCGGCGCCGCGGCCGCACTGGCAGCATGGCCGGCGTGTCCGCCGACCCGTTCATCGTCGACGGGGTGGTCCCGAAGCACGAGCAGCTGCGCGGCCGGCTGACCGAGCTGGCCGCCCGGCTGCCGGCCGGGTCGCCGCTGCCCGGGGAGCGTCAGCTGTGCGTCGAGCACGGGGTCAGCCGGATCACGGTCCGCGAGGCGATCGGCCAGCTGGTCGCCGAGGGCGTGCTGGTGCGGGTGCGCGGCAAGGGCACCTTCGTCGCCGAGCGGGCCGCCCGCTCGCGGCTGCACCTGGCCTCCTTCCACTCCGACATGCGGCGGCTGGGGCTGCAGCCCGGCACCGCGGTGCTCGCCGTCGCCCGGCTGGTGCCGCCGCCGGCGACCCGCCGGGCGCTGGAGCTGCCCGCCGGCGCGCCGGCCTGGCACGTCCGCCGGCTGCGGCTGGCCGACCAGCAGCCGATGTCGATCGACGACGCCTGGTACGCCGCCGACGCGTTCCCCGACCTCGACGCCCAGGACCTCACCGGCTCGCTGTACCAGCTGTTCTCCGAGCACTACGGCTGCACGATCGACCGCGCCGAGCAGACCGTGCGGGCCGCCGAGGCCGACCGGGAGGCGGCGATGCTGCTCGGGCTGCCCGCGGGCCGGCCGGTGCTGGTGTTCGACCGGGTGTCCTACAGCCGCGGCCGGCCGGTGGAGCACGCCGAGTCCACCTACCGCGGCGACCGCTACGAGGTGCAGATGACCGTCGAGCTGGGCGCGGGCTGACCGTGGAGCCGGTCAGCCTCCCGGTCGGGGAGCTGCTGCTGCGGCCCTGGCGCGAGGACGACGTCGACGCCGTGCAGGCCGCCGTCCGGGACCCCCTGCTGCAGCGTTGGAACGACCTCGGCTCGCGGACGCCGGAGGGGCTGCGGGAGAAGCTGGCCCGGTTCCGGGACTGGACCGCCGGGGACCACTGCTCGTGGGCGGTGGAGGAGGGCGGCACGCTGGTCGGCTCGGTGGCGCTGCACTCGATCGACCGCGCGCAGGTCGAGGCGGAGCTGGGCTACTGGACGACGGCGGGTGCCCGGGGCCGGGGGGTCGCCGTCCGGGCCGCCGACGCGGCCTGCCGCTGGGCCTTCGCCGAGCTGGGCCTCGACCGCGTCCAGCTGTTCCACGCGGTGGAGAACGCCGCGTCGGGCCGGGTCGCGGAGAAGGCCGGTTTCACGCTGGAGGGCCGGCTGCGGCGGTCGCACCGCTACGGGGACGGCGTGAAGCACGACGAGCTGCTGTGGAGCCGGCTGTCCGACGACCCGCCCCCGGCGCTGCGCTGAGCCGGGGGGCGGCCGGCACGGGGGGTCAGGCCGCGACGCGGGTGGTGCTGAGCAGCCGGCCGTGGTCGGCGGCCTCGCGCTCGGCGGTCTGCTTCAGCTCGGCCGCCAGGTCGGCGAAGGAGTCCAGCGCCGGGTTGACGCCGACCAGGGTGAAGTCGCGCTCCACCACGCGCAGGTCGAGCTGCCAGACGTCCTCGAGGATCCGGCGGGTCCACGAGGTGGCGTGGTCCCAGCCCTCGCGCGGCGTGCCGGCGCTGTAGTTGCCACCGCGGACGGTGACCAGGACGGCGGGCTTGCCGGTCAGCAGCGGCTCCGCGCGCGGGCCCATCCGCGGGTCGGTGATGACCAGGTCGACCCAGGTCTTGACGTGCTGGGAGATGCCGAAGTTGTACAGCGGGACGGCGAAGAGCAGCGCCTCGGCGTCGACCAGCTCGTCGGTCAGCGTGGCGGCCAGGGCCAGCGCCTCGGCCTGCCCGGCGGTGCGCTCCTCGGCGGGCAGGTACGAGCCGGCCACGGCGTCGGCCCACGCGGTGGCGGGCAGGGGCTCGGTGCCCAGGTGGCGGCGGGTCACCGGGGCGTCCGGGTTCCCGGACCGCCACTCCCGCTCGACGATGTCGGCGATCTCGCGACTGGCCGATCCCTCGACCCGGATGCTGGCGTCCAGACGGAACAAGGACATGGTGGGGCTCCCTCGAAGCTAGTGACTAGTGGAAAGCTAGTGCTTCGGGGAAGCTAGCACTACGGAAAGAGAAGCGCTACGAAAAGGCGAGCACGGCCTAGGATGGCGGCGTGACCGAGGAGCTGCTGCACACGCCCGAGGCGTGTGACGGGGCCCTGGTGCGCGCCTTCGGCTTCCTGGGCAAGCGGTGGAACGGGCTGATCATCGGCGTCCTGGCCGGCGGGCCGGCGAGCTTCACCGGGCTCCGGCGGGCCGTGGGCGGCATCAGCGACTCGGTGCTCTCCGACCGGTTGACCGAGCTCGCCCTCGCCGGGCTGGTCCGGCGCACGGTCGACGACGGGCCGCCGGTCGCGGTGACCTACCAGCTCACCGAGGCCGGCGCGTCGCTGCGGCCGGTGCTCGACCAGCTCGCGACCTGGGCCCGCGACAGCCTGCCCGAGGAGCGCTGCACCGGGTCGTGCTGACCCTCAGCAGCCGCAGCTGACCGCGGCGGGTGCGGTGAGCGGGTCGACGTCCGGGCGGGTCGTGCCGTGCGCCGTCCGCACCGGCAGGCCCTCGCGCGCCCAGTACTCGAAGCCGCCGATCATCTCCCGCACGCGGTAACCGAGCCCGGCGAGCGTGAGCGCTGCGCGGGTAGCGCCGTTGCAGCCCGGTCCCCAGCAGTAGGTGACGACCGGGACCGCGGGGTCGAGCTCCGCTGCGGCCCGGGCGGCCAGCTCGCGGCCGGGCAGGTGGACGGCGCCGGGCACGTGGCCCTGCTCCCACGACCCGGCGCTGCGGCTGTCGACGAGCACGAAGCCCGGCCGGCCCGACTCCAGCGCGGCGTGCACGTCCGACACGTCGGTCTCCACGGCGAGCCGGCGGGCGAAGTGCTCGGCGGCGTCGGCGGGTGCGGTGGTCCAGTCCAGGCTCATGCCACGGACGCTAGGCACGACCCGTCGCCCCGACGAGGCCCAGAGCGGCCCACGACCGCAACGATCCCGCCCCGTCGTCATCCGGCCCGTCCCTGCCGCGCTCTCACGCGTCCCTGCCCCTGCGCTTTCGCGCGTCTTTGCTCGCGCGGTCCCGCGCGTCTTCGCCACGCGGTCCCGCGCGCTCACCCCCGCGCGGTCCCGCGCGTCTTCGCACACGCGGTTTCGCGCGTCTTTGCACATGTGGTCGGTGCCCCGGGTCAAGTTGGTTGACATCGCGGCAACTGACATGTCAGATGTCAGTGTGCCGTTCACGCCCGTACCGCGGGTCCTGCTGCGCGACCGGGCGGCGTCACTGATCCGGTCGGCGATCGTCAGCGGTGAGCTCGCGCCGGGCGCCGTCGTCAAGGACACCGAGCTGGCCGGCCGGCTGGGGCTGTCGGTCGCCCCGGTCCGCAGCGCGCTGGCCCGGCTGGCCGACGAGGGGCTGGTGGAGAGCAAGCCGCAGAGCCACACCCGGGTCACCCCGCTGGTGCCGGGGCAGGTGCGCGATGCCGCCGTCGTCGTCCGGGCCATGCACGAGCTCGCCGTCCGGGAGGCCGCCGGCAGCGTCACCGCGGACGACGTCGCGGCGATGCGCGCGGCCAACGAGCGGTTCGCCGCCGCCGTCGGGTCGGGCGACCTGGACGCGGCGCTCGCCGCCGACGACGACCTGCACGAGGTGCTGCTGGCCCGCTGCGGGAACGGCGCGGTGCGGGCCACGATCGACCGCTTCACCCCGGCCGTCCGCCGGCTGGAGCGGCAGCGGTTCGCCGCCGCCCACGGCCGCGGGTCCGTGGCCCTGCACGACTCCCTGATCGCCGCCTGCGCGGCTGCCGACGTCGATGCCGCCGTCACCACCACCACCGAGATCTGGACGGCGCTGCTGTCGGAACTGGAGACCCCCGATGTTGAGTGACTTCCCGCGCCACCCGCTGCTCTTCGGCCCCTCGCCCGTGCACCGCCTGGACCGGCTGACCGCCCACCTGGGCGGCGCGGCGGTCTGGGCGAAGCGCGAGGACGTCAACTCCGGCATCGCCTTCGGCGGCAACAAGACCCGCAAGCTGGAGTACCTGGTCGCCGACGCCCTGGCGCAGGGCTGCGACACGCTGGTGTCGATCGGCGGCGTGCAGAGCAACCACACCCGCCAGGTCGCCGCGGTCGCCGCGCACGTCGGTCTGCGGTGCGTGCTGGTGCAGGAGAGCTGGGTCGACTGGCCCGACGCGGTCTACGACAAGGTCGGCAACATCCTCATCTCGCGGTTGGCCGGTGCCGACGTCCGGCTGGTCAAGGCCGGCTTCGGGATCGGGTTCAAGGAGAGCTGGGAGACCGCGCTGCAGGAGATCACCGACCGCGGCGGCAAGCCCTACCCGATCCCGGCCGGCGCGTCGGACCACCCGCTCGGCGGGCTGGGGTTCGCCGGCTGGGCGCACGAGGTGGCGGCGCAGGAGGCGGAGCTCGGGGTCTTCTTCGACACCGTCGTCGTCTGCTCGGTGACCGGGTCGACGCAGGCCGGCATGGTCGCGGGCTTCGCCCAGCTCGAGGAGCAGGGCGCGCGGCCGCGGCGGGTGCTCGGCATCGACGCCTCGGCCAAGCCGGCCGAGACACGGGACCAGGTGCTCCGGATCGCCCAGCGGACGGCGACCGCGATCGGCCTGGAGCGCGAGCTCACCGCGGACGACGTCGAGCTCGACGAGCGGTACCACGCCGGCATCTACGGCATCCCGGACGCGACGACGATCGCCGCGATGGAGCTGGCGGCCCGGACCGAGGGCATGGTCACCGACCCGGTGTACGAGGGGAAGTCGATGGCCGCGACGATCGACCTGGTCGGCCGCGGGGAGATCGACCCGTCGGCCACCGTGCTCTACGCGCACCTGGGCGGGCAGCCGGCGCTGAACGGGTACAGCGCGCTCTTCTCCTAGGCAGCCTCCGGGCAGCGCGACGGGCCCGGCCACCGAGGTGGCCGGGCCCGCGTACCGCTGGGGTCAGCTCACGCGCCGCCGGGACGCGACGGTGAGGCCCAGGCCGAGCGCCAGGGCCAGCAGACCGGTGAGCAGCAGGCCGGTGACCGTCGTGCCGGTGAAGGCGAGCTCGCCCGCGGTGCTGCCGGCGGTGGTGCTGCCGGCGGTCGTGCTGCCGGCCGAGGCGCTGCCGTCGAGCAAGACCGGCAGGCCGGCGGACGCCGGGGTGACGACGCCCGGGAAGGCGCCGGGCTGGCCGGACACCGGGACCTCGGGCGTGGCCGGGGTGGTCGGCGTACCCGGGGTCGCCGGGGTGGTGGTGCAGCCGCCGGTGGCGTCGCCCAGGAGGCCGATGCCGAGACCGCAGACGGTCACCGGGGCGTCGACGTCGACGGTGGGGTCACCGTCGGTGCCGGGACCGTCGGTGCCGGGGGTGCTGCCGGCCGGGGTGGTGCAGCCGCCGGTGGCGTCGCCGAGGAGGCCGATGCCGTTGCCGCAGACCAGGACGGGGACGTCGACGTCGGCCAGGGTGTCGGTGTCGCCGGCGGTGCCGGTGCCCGTGCCGCCGGTGGTGCCGGCGGGGGTGGTGCAGCCGCCGGCGGCGTCGCCGAGGACGCCGATGCCGTTGCCGCAGACCAGGACCGGGACGTCGACGTCGGCCACGCTGCCGGCGTCGCCGGGGCCCGTGCTGCCGGCCGGCGCGGTGCCGGTGGCGGTGGCGTCGCCCAGGACGGCGACCGCGTTGCCGGCCACGGTGACCGGCACGTCGGCGTCCACGGCCGAGCCGCCCGCGTCGCCACCGGTGCTGCCGGCCGGCGCGGTGCCGGTGGCGGCAGCGTCGCCGAGGACGGCGACGGCGTTGCCGGTGACGGTGACCGGTACGTCGGCGTCGACGACCGACCCGTCCGCCCCGCCCTCCGCCGGCGCGGCGGCCGGCTGGGCGACGTCGATGCCCGCGGCGTCGGCGGCGTTGCCACCGATGGTGATCGGCACCGACACCGTGACGGCGCCGAGGTCGGCGGCGACCGCGCCGCTCAGGTCGGGCAGCTGGACCTCGGCCGGCGTGGTGCCGGTCGTGCCGAGCACGGCGACGGCGTTGTCGGTGATCGTGACCGGGACGGTCACGTCGAGGGCGCTGTCGTCGGCCGAGGCGATGCCCGAGCCGAGGGCGAGCAGGCCGCCGGTGAGCAGGCCCGTCTGCAGGGTGCGCTTCATCCACACGTTCATGACTGGTTCCTTCTCGAGGTGGTGCCGGACTGAGGGGGACCGGTCCCGCACAGGCGGTGGACCGGGGAGTGCCGCAGGTCAGCGGGGTCCGCTGACGGCGGCGTGCTCAGTCGGGCGAGAAGGAGGGGTCGAACGGGGTGCTGCCCGGCGCACCGGACCCCGGGTGGCCGGCCGCCGGGAGGGCGGTCGGGACCGGGGTGCGGGCGGCGGAGGAGAGGTCGGCGGAGAGCTGCTCCCCGGCCGAGGACGTCGACGCGGAGGCCGTCGTCAGGACCGCGCCGACGGGCAGCCCGGTGGGCAGGCCGACCGGCGGGGCGGCGGGCGCCGCGGGCGACGAGAACGCCGCGGCGGGGGAGCCGGCGGGGGCGTCGACGCTGCCGACCGGGGCGGCCGTGCGGGCCTCGCCGCCGGCGGTCTGCGGCCCGGCGACCGGACCGGCCACCGGGGCGTCGGTCGGGAGGTCGGCCGGCGGGACGACGGCGGTGACCGGGGCGACGACGTCCGGCACCACGGCCGGGACCAGCGGTGCGACGACGGGGGTGACCGAGGTGACGACCGGGGTCACGACCTGCGTGACCACCGGCGTGACGACCTGGTCGACCACCGGGACGACCACCTGGTGGACGACGGGCGCGACGACGTGCTCGACGACCGGTGCGACCGCCGGCGTCACGACGCGGTCGACCACGGGGACGACGACCTCTGTGACGACGGGGGTGACGACCGGCGCGACGACCTGCTGCACCACCGGCGCGCTGACCACCGGGGCCGTCACCGGCTCCAGCGGAGCCAGCAGCTCACCGGCCAGCGAGGTCAGCGAGGCGGGCGGGGGCGGCAGCTCGTCCGCGGAGGCGCTGGCACCGGTCGCGCCGGCCAGCCAGACCCCGGTGCCGAGGCCGGCGAGCAGCAGCGCCCGGCCGGCCCAGCGGGGCAGACGGGTGGCGCGGGACTCGTGCTCGGTCATCGCGCCTCCCTCCACCGTCGGTCATCGTGTGCTCACGTCGAGTCAACGCCGATGTGCCAGAGCCGGCTCGGTGGGACGGGTAGCCCGATGGGGTGCACCTGGGCCGGATCCGGTCACCGTCGGTGAACCGGTCACCCGTCCAGGGGTGGTGGACCAGGCCGGTCAGAGCGGGACGGCGAGGCCCTCGGGCGTGGCCTGCCCGAGCGCGGTGCTGATGTCCGGCCGCATCGGCGCCAGACCCGCGCCGGCCAGCACGACGTCCCGGGCGAAGACGTGCCACCGCTGCGCCCGCCGGACCATGCTGTGCCCGCCGTCGATCTCGAACCGGGCGACGCGGGCTCCGGCCCGGCGCGCCCGGACGGCGAAGTCGGCGGAGAGCCGGGCCGGCACCCAGCGGTCGGCCCGGCCGTGCAGGACGGCCACGGTCTGGTCCCGCAGGTGCATGACCGGCTCGCCGGGCGGGGTCCACGGTGCGAGGGCGCAGACCGCGGTGACGGACGGTTCGCCGCCGGCCCGGAGCGCCGCCCGGCCGCCCATGGAGTGGCCGACCAGCACGACGGGGAGGTCGGTGCCGTGCTGCTCGCGGAGCTGCGCGATGGCCCAGCGGACGTCCTGGAAGGCGTCGGCCGCCTCCCCGTTCCAGCCGGCGACCCGGTAGCGGAGCAGCGCGGTGGCGATGCCCTGACCGCCGGCGGTGGCGTGCACGTGGTTCTCGAAGGCGCGCATCCGCACCAGCGAGAGCGCGCGCTCCCGGGGCGGTTCGAGGCTGGCGACCGTGCCGCCGTGGCAGAACAGCGCGATGCCGCGGGTCTCGCCCGTGGCGGCGCGCTGCTCGAGGGCGGGGGAGCGGGGGTCGGGCCGGTCGGCGTCGGGCTGCACGGTCAGCGGCCGCGGCGCGGCTTCCCGCCCAGCTTCACGCGGGCGCGCTCGCCGAGGTCCCCGGCCTTGAGCAGGCCGTTGCTGACGGCCGAGGGGCCGCCGCGCCGCTCCAGCAGCTGGCCCAGCGAGCGCAGCACCTTCGTGGCGAGCGGGGCGAGCAACGTCAGGATGACCCACATGCGGAACCGGCGGGTGAGGAAGAGCCACATGATCAGCAGTCTGCCCGTTGCGGGCGCCGCTCAACCGATCCGGCCTCGGTGACGTCTGCGGTCTCGTGGCCTCCCCGCCCGGGAGGCCACGAGACCGCAGGTCTCAGCCCGGGTCCGGCGCCAGCCGGACGACCATCTTCCCGGTGTTGCCGCCGCTGAGCAGCGACCGGAACGCCTCGACGGCGGTGTCCAGCCCGTCGACGACGGTCTCCCGGGCGACCAGCGACCCGTCGCGCAGCCAGCCCTGCACGGCGGGGACGAACTCCGGCCGGAGGTCGGCGTGGTCGCCGACGATGAAGCCGCGCAGCGACAGCCGCTTGCCCACGACCAGGCTGAGGTTGCGCGGCCCGGGCGGCGGGCTGGTGGCGTTGTAGGCCGAGATCGACCCGCACAGCGCCGCCCGGCCGTGGGTCCGGAACGCCCCGATCGCCGCCTCCAGGTGCTCGCCGCCGACGTTGTCGAAGAAGACGTCGATCCCCTCCGGCGCCGCCTCGGCGAGCAGGTCGGCGAGGGGCCCGGCGTGGTAGTCGAACGCGGCGTCGAAGCCGATCGACCGCAGCCAGTCCACCTTCTCGGCCGTGCCGGCGCTCCCGACCACCCGCGACGCGCCCCGCAGCCGGGCGAACTGGCCGACCAGGCTGCCGACCGCGCCGGCGGCGCCGGAGACCAGGACGGCGTCACCGGCGGCGAACGACGCCAGCCGGAACAGCCCCGCCCAGGCGGTCAGCCCGGGCATGCCGAGCACGCCCAGGTACAGCGACAGCGGCAGCCCCGGCAGCGGGTCGACCACCTGCACGTGCGCGGCGGGCACCACGGCGACGTCCCGCCAGCCCAGCCCGTGCAGCACCAGCGCGCCGACCGGCACCTCGTCGGACCGGGAGTCGACCACCTGCCCGATCGCGCCGCCCTGCATGGTCTCGCCCAGCTCCCAGCTGGGCGCGTACGACTTCGCCGCGCTCATCCGGCCGCGCATGTACGGGTCGACCGACATCGCGATCGTGGCGACGGCGACCTCGCCGGGCGCCGGGTCGGGCCGCTCCCGCGACACCAGCGCGAAGTCGGCGTCCACCGGCTCCCCGTGCGGCCGGCGGACCAGCTGCCACTCGCGGGTCGGGATGCTCACCGCGGGAAGTCCGGCTCGTTGCGCGGCACCACGAACACCTCCGGCACGAAGCTGGTGCCCGGCATGGTCACCATCGTCAGCACCATCCGGGCCACGTCGGACGGCGGCATCATCCGGTGCACCGGGATGCCCCAGCGCTCCATCATCGGGGTGTCCATCGCCGCCGGGACGATGCTGTGCACCCGGGCGGGGAACGGCGTCTCCGCGCCGTCGGGTGCGACGGTGGCCTTCTCGCGCAGCTCCCGCTGGATGCACCGGGTCGCGCTGCGGAAGGCCGCCTTCGAGCTGTTGTAGGCGATCGCCCCGGCGCCCGAGGTCACCGCCGACAGCGACGTCACGTGCACGACGTCGGCGACCGTGTCGGCCGGCCGGTGCTGCACCACCTTGAGGAACTCGCTGGTGAGGAAGACCGGGCCCTCGCAGTTCACCGCGTGCACCATCCGGTAGTCGGCGAGGTCGATGTCGGTGATGTAGCCGGGCCGGTCGATGCCGGCGACGTTGACCAGCAGGTCGAACCGGTCGCCGTGCCGCTCGAACAGGTCGGCGACCACCCGGCGGCGGGCGTCGTCGGAGGTGACGTCGAGCGCCACCACCTCGGCGTCCGCGCCGATCTGCGCCCGGCTCTTCTCCGCCCCCTCGACGTCGATGTCGCCCAGCACCACGGTGGCCCCGGCCTCGGCGAGGGCGGCGGCGACCGCCCGGCCCAGTCCGCTCGCCGCCCCGGTGACCAGCGCGACCCGTCCCGACAGCTGCTCTGTGCTCATCTGCTCCCGTTCTCCGTCGTCCCCGGCCCTCCGGGGCCGGGTGACCACCCTGACGCAGGTGCGGCGTGGTCGCAGGCCGGGCCGGCGACCGCGGCGCACCCCCGCGGCCCCGCCCGCCGCTGCTCGTGCACAGTGGGTGCCGTGGACGCAGCCGAGCTCTTCGCCCAGGTGCGCCGTGAGCCCGACGTCGACGCCCCCGACCTGGTCGCCGTGGACGCCACGGACCGGCTGCTGCTCGACGAGGCGGCTCCCGACCTCGCCGCGGCCCCGGGTGCGGTCGCGGTCGTGGACGACGGCCACGGCGCGCTGACCCTCGGCGCCGTCGGCCTGCACGGGGCCACCGGGGTGCGGGTGCACCAGGACCTGCTGGTCGGCGAGCTGGCGCTGGCGGCCAACGCCGGGCGCACCGGGCTGACCGGCACCTACACGCAGCACTGCCTGGACGCCGACCTGGTGCGCGGCGCCCGGGTGGTGCTGGCCAAGGCGCCCAAGAGCCTGGAGGCGCTGCGCGAGCTGGTGCAGGTGGTGGCCGCCGGCGCCGACCCGGCGGTGGCCCTCTACGTCGGCGGGCGGGTCAAGCACATGACCCTGGGCATGAACGACGTCCTCGCCGAGGGCTTCACCGACGTGCACGCCACGCTGGCCCGGCAGAAGTCGCGGGTGCTGGTCGCCCGCGGGCCGCGCCCGGTGCCGGGCTCGTTCCCGGTCTGCCGGCAGCACGCCGACCTCGGGCTCACCGTCTGCGCGCACGGGGCGGCCTTCGCCGGGGCCAAGGTCGACCGCGGCACCCGCGCCCTGCTCGCCGCGCTGCCCGGCGCGGTCCCGGACGCCACCACGGCGCTGGACCTCGGCTGCGGCACCGGCGTGCTGGCGGCGGCCCTCGCCGCCGCGCGGCCGGGGCTGACGGTGGTCGCCGCCGACCAGTCCGCGGCGGCCTGCGCGTCGGCGGCCGCGACCGCCGCCGCGAACGGGCTGGCCGACCGGGTCCGCGTGGTCCGGGACGACGCCGCGGCGAGCCTGCCCGACGGCAGCGTCGACCTGGTCGTCTGCAACCCGCCGTTCCACCTGGGCGTCGCGGTGTCCGAGACCCTCGCCCACCGGCTGTTCGCCGGCGCCGCCCGGGTGCTGCGGCCCGGCGGCGAGCTGTGGTGCGTCTTCAACAGCCACCTCCCGCACCGGGACGCGCTGCGCCGGCTGGTCGGGCCGACCCGGCAGGTCACCCGCGACCCCACCTTCACCGTCACGGCCTCCACCCGGTCTCGCTGACCGGACGGGACCGTCCGGCGGGTCGGCTGGACTCCTCGCGGCTGCTGCCGACACTCCGAGCACGAGGGGTGGTCACGCTCACCCTCCTGCCCTGGAGGAGAGCGCATGTCCCAGTCCTGGTGGTCCGACCGGCCCCTCGGCGTCAAGCTGTCCTCGCTCGTCGTCGCCGGTTCGCTCGCGCTCGGCGTCCTCGGGGTGATCGCGGTGACGGCGCTGCAGGACACCGGGGATCGCACCGACGAACTGCTGCTGACCACGACGGCGACCGGCTCGGCGCTCGAGGCGGACATGATGCACGACGCCGTCCGGGCCGACGTGCTGCAGGCGATGCTCACCGGCAGCGGCAGCCTGTACACCTCGGCGGTCACCGACCTGCAGGACCACGCCGCCACGCTGCAGTCCGCGCTGGCGGCCGTCCGGGACGGTGGTCTCGGCGACGACGTCACCGCAGCGGTGGACTCGGTGGCCGACGAGGTCGACGCCTACCTCTCGTCCGCCCAGCAGATCGTCGCCCTGGCGGGCACCGACCCCGCCTCGGCCGGCGCCGCCTACCCGCAGTTCCTCACCGCCTTCGAGGGGCTGGAGGAGGCCCTGCCCAGCGTGGGCGACGCCGTCGGTGCCGAGGCCGCCGGTGCCGCGGCCGAGAGCCGGGCGCAACGGGCGTCGGCGATCACCTCGGTCGTCGCGGTCGGCGCCTGCGCGGTGGTGGTGCTGGTCGTGCTCGGCTGGGTGGTCACCCGGTCGGTCGTGCGCCCGCTGCGGCGGGTCCGCGCCGTCGTCGCCGGGCTCGCCGAGGGTGACCTGCGCGGCACCACCGGCGTCACCAGCACCGACGAGGTCGGGACCATCGCCACGGCCCTGGAGGCCTCGATGGGCACGATGCGCGGGCTGCTCACGACCATCGGCGACAGCTCGACCACGCTGGCCTCCGCCACCGAGGAGCTCTCGGCGACCGCCCAGGACATGACGCGGCTGTCCGAGGAGTCGGCCGCGCAGACCAGCCGGGTCGCGGAGACCGCCGGGCAGGTGTCGGGCAACGTGCAGACCGTGACGGCCGGGACCGACGAGATGGGCAGCTCGATCCGGGAGATCGCGCAGAACGCCGCCGACGTCGCCCGGATCGCCGGGCAGGCCGTGGGCGCCGCGGAGTCGGCCACCGCGACCGTGGGCAGGCTCGGGGAGTCCTCGACGGAGATCGCCGTCGTGGTGGGGGTCATCACCTCGATCGCCGAGCAGACCAACCTGCTGGCGCTCAACGCGACCATCGAGGCCGCCCGCGCCGGCGAGGCCGGCAAGGGCTTCGCCGTCGTCGCCAACGAGGTCAAGGAGCTGGCCCGGGAGACCGCCGAGGCGACCCGGGACATCACCTCCCGCGTCGAGGGCATCCAGGCCGACACCCGCGGCGCGGTGGCGGCGATCGAGGAGATCGCCGCGGTCATCGCCCGGATCGACGACGCCCAGGGCACCATCGCCGCCGCCGTGGAGGAGCAGACCGCGACGGCGGCCGAGATGAGCCGCAGCGTCAGCGAGGCGGCGTCCGGGGTCGGGCAGATCGCCGGCAGCGTCGGCGCGGTGGCCGAGACGACGAGCTCCACGACGCGGGCGATGGCCGACGCCAGGGTGGCCATCGACGAGGCGGCCCGGCTCGCCGCCGAGCTGAACACCGCCGTCGGGCGGTTCCGCTACTGAGCCGCGGCGGTGCCCCCGCTCAGTGGCCCGAGCCGCCGCGGAAGGCGACCGGCGGCAGGGTCGACCACGGGAAGTCGATCCAGGCGTCGGTCTGCTTCCAGGTGTAGTCGCAGCGCACGACCGACCGCGGCTTCTCGTAGACCACCGCCGTCCGCACCTCGGTGACGTGCCCGGCGCAGAAGTCCTTGACCAGCTCGAGCGTCTTGCCGGTGTCGGCGACGTCGTCGGCGATCAGCACCTTCGTGCCGCGCAGGTCGACGACGTCCAGCGTCGGCGGCAGCACCACCGGAAGCTCGAGCCGCTCGTCGACGCCGGTGTAGAACTCGACGTTCATCACGAAGAGGTTCTTCACGTCCAGCGCGTAGCCCAGCGCCCCGCCGAGGAACAGCCCGCCGCGGGCGATGGACAGGATGATGTCGGGCTCGAAGCCGCTGTCGGCGACCTGCTGGGCCAGCTCCCGCGCCGCCCGGCCGAAGTCGGTGTAGGTCAGGGTCTCGCGCTCGACGTCGGTCACCGGGCGATCTCAGCAGAAGCCGGGGGTGCCCAGCCAGGCGGCCGGCGCGGCCGGGACGTCGTCCCGGAGCACCGTGCCCTCGATCAGCCCGTAGGGCCGGTCGTCGGCGTGGTAGACCACCGCGCCCGGCCCGTCCAGGGCGTTGTCCAGCCCGAAGGTCGACAGGTCCTGCAGGAAGTGGTGCTTGTTCGGCATCGAGAACCGCACCTCGGCGACGGCCGGGTCGGCCTCGAGCACCGCCTCGCCCATCGCGTACAGCGTCTGCTGCAGGGCCAGCGAGTGGGTGCCGGCGAAGGTCTCCAGCAGCGTCGTCCGGACGGCGGCGTACGCGGCGTCCCAGTCGACGTCGGTGCCGGTGTACCGCCAGCGGGCGGTCACCGCCGTCGCCAGGATGCGGTCGGTGGTCTCCGGCAGCGTCGTGTAGCGGTCGCGCGGGAAGCCCCAGAACTCCGACCCGGTCGACTTCAGGACGACGAGGTCGGTCAGCCCGGCGAGCACGTGCACGTCGTCGCCGTCGACGGTGACCACCGCCGTGCGCACCTCGCCCCCGTTCCGGGAGAAGGCGTGGTCGTGCGGGGTGCCGCCCACGGTGATCCGGTCCCAGCCGTAGGACTCGACCGCCACCCGGGCGCCGGAGACCCAGTCGTAGGAGCCGGCGAAGTGCCGGGCCAGCCGGAGGCCGAACTCCTCCGGCGAGCCGACGCCGTCGCGGGCGAACGCGAAGACGGTGTTCTTCTGCGCGTCCGTGGTCAGCACGTGGGCGTTGTCGCCGCTGGTGTGCGCGGCCGCGAAGTCACCGCGCAGCGCCGAGCTCACGTTGAGGTCGACCAGGGAGTGGCGGGGGGTCGAGCGGTCGACCGCGACGACGCGGACCTCCGCCTTCCCGTACTGGTTGGGCCCGAGGACGATCGCCATGCGCGCACCTTCACCGAGGGAGATTGCGTGGATGTTTCCCGTGGAACGTCAGGACCCGCGGTACGTGGAGTACGCGAACGGGCTCAGCAGCAGCGGCACGTGGTGGTGGTCGGCGGGCTCGGCGACGGCGAAGGTGAGCACCACCTCCGGCCAGAAGGTCTCCCGGCCCTGCTCGGCCGACCACGGGCCGGTGCCGAACACCAGCCGGTGCGGGCCGGTGGCGGTCGGGTCCTCGACGAGCCGGCAGCGCCCGTCGTCGTCCGTGGTGCCCTCGGCGACCAGGCCGTGGGCGTCCAGCAGCTGCACCCGCATCCCGGCCGCAGGCCGGCCCAGCACCGCGTCCAGCACGTGCGTCGACACGCTCATGAGACCAGCGCCCGGACCCGCAGCGCCGTGATCTGCGCCAGCTGCTCGGTGACCTCGGCGCGCTCGGCCTCCGGGGAGTTGCCCAGCCGGCGCTGCAGCTCGGCCAGCATCTCCTCCGCCGAGCGGCCCGCGGCCCGGATCAGGAAGACGTGGTCGAACCGCTCCTCGTAGGCGCGGTTGCCCTCGAGCACCGCCGACCGCAGCGCGTCGTCCGCCGTGCCCATCGCGCTCTGCTCGCGCCGGGAGGCCTCCGCCTCGGCCGACGAGCCCTCGACCCGGTCGCCGATCCGCGGGTGCGCGGCCAGCGCGGTGGTCACCTGCCGCCAGGACAGCGCCCGGGCCAGCTGCTCGGCCTTCTCCACCACGGCGTCCGCCGACGGGTACGGCCGGCCGGCGGCCAGCACCATCGCGAACGCCGGGACGGCGAGGCAGCTGTGGGCCAGCTCCGCGGCGCGGCCGGCCGGGGCGGTGTTGAAGCGGGTCAGCGCGTCGTCGGTCGGTGCACGGTCGGTCGGGGCGGCGTCCACGTGAGGGAGGATGCCAGGCCATGGTCCCCGAGCACCTCCTCGCCGAACTCGACGCCCGGCTGCGGCCGGTCGACGCCGCCCGGCTGGCCGCCTTCCCCGGGGAGCCGTCGTCCCGGCAGCCCGTGCACACCTGCTACGTGCCGGCCGACGCCGTCGTCCCCGGGCTGGTCGCGGGCTGGGGGAGCGCGGCGCTGGCGGCGCTGGACGAGCACGGCCTGCCGGACCTGGGCCTGGACGCCGGCCTGGTCGCGCAGGTGCTGCCGCGGGTGCGGGCGAAGCTGGCCACCGAGCCGGTCGAGGACCTGCGGGTGGACGCCGAGGACGGCTACCGGGGCGCGCCGGACGACGAGGACGGCGACGTCACCGCGGCTGCCGCCGTGCTGGCCGCCGAGCCGGCGCTGCCCCCGTTCCTCGGCGTCCGGGCCAAGTCGCTGGAGGAGGCGACCCGGCGGCGCGGCGTGCGCAGCCTGGACCTGTTCCTCACCGGGCTGGCCGGCGCGGGCCGCGAGCGAGCGGTGGTCACGCTGCCCAAGGTCACCGCGGTGGAGCAGGTCAGCGCCTTCCTCCCGGTGCTGGACGCGCTGCAGGACGCCACCGGCCTCGCCCTGGACCTGGAGCTGCAGGTGGAGACGCCGCAGGCGGTGCTCGGGCCGGACGGGACGGCGACCCTGGCCCGGATGCTGCACGCCGGCGCCGGGCGGGTGACCGGGCTGCACTACGGCACCTACGACTACAGCGCCTCGCTCGGCATCGCCGCCGCGCACCAGTCCTCCGACCACCCCGCCGCGGACGCCGCCAAGGAGGCGATGCAGGTGGCGGTGGCCGGCACCGGCGCCCGGGCCGTCGACGGTTCGACCAACGTGCTGCCGGTCGGCCCGACGGCCGAGGTGCACGCGGCCTGGCAGCTGCACGCCCGGCTGGTCCGGCGCGCGCTGGAGCGCGGCTTCTACCAGGGCTGGGACCTGCACCCGGCCCAGCTGGTCACCCGGTACGTGGCCACCTACGCCTTCTTCCGGGCCGCACTGCCCGCGGCGGCGGCCCGGTTGGCCGCCTACGTCAGCCGGGTCGAGGGCGGCGTGCTCGACGAGCCGGCGACCGCGCGGGCGCTGGCCACCGTCGTCCTGCGCGGGCTCGACTGCGGCGCGCTGGACGTCGCCGAGGTCGAGCAGGCCACGGGTCTGGACCGGCCGGCCCTCGACGCGCTGGCCGGCCGCCGCCCCCGCTGACCCGACACGCCGACGACCTGCCGCCGGTGCGGGAGGGTGCTGGTCAGCCACCGGTCACCCCGCGGAGCAGGTGCGGGGGGCCGGGGTGGTTGCCCTCGACCGGGGTCGATGGATGAGAATGCAACGAACCCCCGAGCTCCTGTCCCCCGAGAGGTGCCGTTGTCCGCAGTCCGAGGCCAGCCCGTGCGCTCCCTGCAGCGCGCCCGGGAGGACGGCGGTGGCCGCCCGGCCCCGGTCGCCGCGGAGCCGTGCGCCCACGGCCACGCCGCCGCCGTCATCGGCTCGGACGAGCAGCTCCGGGCGGCCGCGGTCCCGTGGCTGGAGGCGGGGCTGGCGGCCGGCGACCTGACGGTGCTCTCCTGCGACGAGGCGACCGCCGACCTGCTGCGGGCCGAGCTCGGTTCCCCGGCCGCACTGGTCAGCGAGCCGCGCGCCTCGCTGCGCGGCGTCCGCCCGCCGGACGGCGTGCTCGCCCTCCGCCGGCTGCTCGCCCGCGCCGCGGACGCGCCGTCGGGGCGGCTGCGCGTGCTGGGCTCCCCGGCCTTCGGTGCCGAGCCGCGGGACTGGCGCGAGGCCCAGCGCTACGAGTCGGTGCTCAACCGGCTGCTGGCCGGGTCCCCGGTCGACGCGCTCTGCCTGTACGACCAGCGGCAGCTCCCCGAGCCGGCCGCCGCCAGCGCCTCGGCCACCCACCCCGAGCTGCTCACCGGCGGGGTGCGCGCCGCGAACCCGGCGTTCCGGCGTCCCGGCGACTACGTCCGCGACCTGCCGCTGCTCCGCGAGCCGATGGAGCAGGAGGAGCCGGTCTACGCCGTCTCCGGCGCGCCCACCCTGGCCGACCTGCGCCACCAGCTCGCCGCGGTGCTCGCCGCCTGGGTGCCCGACCGGGAGCAGCGGGAGGACCTGCACCTCGGGGTCAGCGAGATGGCCGCCAACGCCTTCCGGCACGGCACGCCGCCGGTGTCGGCGAGGGTCTGGGCCTCCTCGAGCTGGATCGTCTGCACGGTCACCGACCGGGGCACCAGCTACCGCGACGAGCTGGCCGGGTTCCAGCCCGCGCACGGCGACGACCTGTCCCGCGGCGGCATGGGCCTCTGGCTGGCCCGCAAGCTCTGGGACCACGTCGACCTGCTCACCGGGCCGGACGGGCTGACCGTCCGGCTCAGCTCGCCGCTGCGCTGACCCGCCCGCCCCGCCGCCACGTCCGGGCCGAGGCGCCGGGTGCCCGCCCGGCCCGGTACCTCAGCCCTAAGGTGTCGGGATGATCGTGGTGACCGCGGCCGGCGGGTCCACCGGGACCGCGGTGGTGCGCGAGCTGCGCGCCCGCGGCGAGCAGGTGCGCGCGGTCGTCAGCCGCCGGGGGCCGCGCCCGGAGCTGACCGCGCTCGGCGCCGAGGTCGTGGTCGCCGAGCTGACCCAGTCGATGGCCTGGTCGGGGGTGCTGGCCGGGGCCGACGCGCTGTACCTGATCTGGCCGAACTTCGACCCGGACGAGCCGGAGGGGGCGCCGGCTCTCTTCGCCGAGGCGCGCCGGGCCGGGGTGCCGCGGGTCGTCTACCACTCGGTGCTCCGGCCGCAGCTGCGGGTGATGCCGCACCACGCCGCCAAGGACCGCGCCGAGGAGGCGCTGGACGCCAGCGGGCTGCGCAGCTGGCGGGTGCTGCAGCCGTGCGCCTACGCCGACAACATCGACGGCCAGCTGGAGGCGGTCCGGGCCGGCGGCGTGCTGCGCAGCCACTGGGGCCTCCGGACGGCGCAGTCGCTGGTCGACCTCCGGGACGTCGCGGCCGCCGCGGCGGTGCTGCTGACCGAGGACGGCCTGGACGGCGGGACGTTCGAGGCGGCCGGCCCCGAGGCGCTCACCGCCCCTGACCTGGCCCGCCTGATCGCCGACCGGCTGGGGGTCGAGGTGGTCGCGCAGGACGTCGTCCCCCGCGGGGAGGTGCCGACGTCCTACGCCGGCCGCTGCCGCCGCACGATGTTCGACCACTACCGGGCGCACGGCTTCACCGGCAGCCCCCGGGTGCTCACCGACCTGCTGGGCCGCGCGCCGCGGACCTTCGCCGAGCACCTCGCCGACCTGCCCGTCCCGGGCCGGGCATGAGCGGGCGGCGCCGGTGAGCGACCCCACTACGGTGCAGCGCGTGGGCGACGCCATGGACGTGATCCTCGAGCAGTGGGCCCGGGAGCGACCCGACCTGGACTGCTCGCCGATGGGGGTCATCGGCCGGATCAGCCAGCTGCAGCGCGAGGTGTTCCTGGCCCAGCGCGCCACCTTCGCCCGGCACGGCCTGGACGCGCCGTCCTTCGACGTGCTCGCCGCGCTGCGCCGGGCCGGGGCGCCCTACCAGCTGACCCCGACCGCGCTGATGCGCACGGCGCTGGTCACCTCCGGGGCGATCACCCAGCGGCTGGACCGGCTGGAGGAGAAGGGGCTGATCACCCGGGGCCGCAGCGAGGCCGACGGGCGGGCGGTCGTCGTCACGCTCACCGAGGAGGGCCGGCAGGCGCTGGACACCGCGCTCCCCGACCACCTGGACACCGAGCGCGGGATGCTCGCCGGCCTGTCGGCGGAGGAGACCGAGCAGCTCGCCGGCCTGCTGCGCCGGTGGCTGGTCACCCTCGGTCGGGTCCCCGGGAGCACCCCCGACCCCAGCTAGTCCGTGGCCTCGTGGACGACGGGCGGTGCGCCCTCGCGCCGGTCGACGATGGTGAACCGGTGCCACAGCCCGCTCAGCTGCAGCGGCCGGGTGACCTCGCTGCCGTGCACGACCAGGGTGAGGTCGACGCCGCGCGGCTGGCACATCTTCTGCAGCTGCACCAGGGCGGACATGCCGGCGGAGTTCATGAAGGACACCTCGCTGGTGTCCAGCTCGACCCGGCGGAGCTGGGGCGCGGTGAGCAGCAGGTCGGTGAGCACCCGGACCAGCGGCCGGCGGGCGTTCTCGGTGAGCTCGCCGACCAGCCGGACCGCGGCGTGCTCGGCGTCCTGCTCGGTGACCGTGACCTCGACACTGGGATCAGCCTCGTCCATGCCCGTGTCCTGCCCGGCCCGGACGCCGTTCATGCCGGTCGCGGCTACGGTTGAGTCCTCAACGACCGTGATCCCCGGAGCCGCCCCGTGTCCCAGCCCGTCCTGCAGGTCGTCGTCGGCAGCACCCGTCCCGGCCGCAAGGGCCTCGCCGTCGCCCGCTGGGTGCAGCAGCTGGCCGAGGCGCACGGCGGTTTCGACGTCGAGCTGGTCGACCTGGCCGAGGTGGGGCTGCCGGTCTTCGACGAGCCCGAGCACCCGCGGCTGCAGCGCTACAGCCACCAGCACACCCGGGACTGGAGCGCGGTCGTCAGCCGCGCCGACGCGTTCGTGTTCGTCACCCCCGAGTACAACCACTCGTTCCCCGCGGCGCTGAAGAACGCGCTGGACTACCTGAACGCCGAGTGGGCGGACAAGGCCGCCGGCCTGGTCTCCTACGGCGGCGTCTCGGCCGGGCTGCGGGCGGCGACCGCGCTCAAGCCGGTGCTCACCGCGCTGCGGATGGTGCCGGTCGTGGAGGCCGCGACCATCCCGTTCTTCACCCAGTTCCTCACCGAGGACGGCCGCTTCGAGCCCAACGAGCAGCTGGCCGCCGGCGGCACCGCGATGCTCGACGAGCTGCTGCGGCTCACCACCGCGCTGCGCCCGCTGCGGCACCCGGTCGGGCAGCCGGTCGCCTGAGGCCCCGGCGACCGGGCCCGCTCAGCGGCTGAGCAGCAGCAGGCTGTACGCGGCCAGCGAGGGGCTGTCGGTGAACCGCCCGTCCCGCACCATCGCCCGGAACTCGGTCTCCGGGACGAACGCCGTGCGCATGTCCGCCTCGGACTCCTCGCGGGCGGTCTCGCCCTGGGTGAGGCCCTCGGCCAGCCAGACGTCGAACTCCTGGGTCATCAGCCCCGGCGCGAGGTCGAGGTGGCCCAGGTGGTGCAGCGCGGCGGCGCGCAGGCCGGTCTCCTCGGCGAGCTCGGCGCGGGCCAGGGCGTCGGCGGCACCGTCGTGGCCGGCCGGCCAGGTGCCCTGCGGGAACTCCCAGGAGCGCCGGCCCAGCGGGTGGCGGAACTGCTCGACCAGCCAGAACCCGTCGCGCTCCGCCGGGATCACCAGCCCGAAGTGCGCGCGCTCCACCACCCCGTAGACGCCGGTCGAGCCGTCGTCCCGCTCGACGGCGTCCTCCCGGACCCGGATCCACGGGTTCCGGTACACCTCCCGGCTGCTCGTCGTCCGCATGCGACCTAGCCTGGCAGACCGGGGAGGACGGCTGATGACGGAGCGCAAGCCGCAGGGCATGACGTTCGAGACCTGGGTCGAGCAGCAGATCCGGCGGGCCGCGGACGAGGGCGCCTTCGAGGACCTGTCGCTGAGCGGCAAGCCGCTGCCCCGCCGGGACCGGGACAAGACCAGCTACGAGTGGGCGCTGGAGTGGGCCCGCCGCGAGGAAGCGGACGTCGCGGCGATGCTGCCGACCGGGCTGGCGCTGCGCAAGGAGCGCGAGGAGCTGCCGGGCCGGGTCGCCGCGCAGACCTCGGAGGACGCCGTCCGCGCCCTGGTCGAGGCGCACAACGACCGGGTCGACCAGTACTACCGGCGGCCGGTCGACGGCGTCTGGGTGCCGGTGGGGATGGCCGACGTCGAGGAGGTGGTCGCCGGGTGGCGGCGGTCCCGGCCGTCCGTCCCGCCGCCCGTCCCGCCGTCCGCCCAGCCGCCCGGGCCCCCGGCTGCCCCGCCGTCCCGGCGCCGTGGCTGGTGGCGGCGCCGGGCGGGGTGAGGGTCAGTCCTCCGCGTCGTCCTCCTGCTCGTGCTCGTGCTCGTGCTTGGCCTCGAGCTCGCGGGTGGCCATGCCGCCGTGCCCGCCCTCGTCGTGCTGCCCCGGGTGCAGGTTGACCGTCTCGTCCTCGTGCGGCTCGCTCATGCCCCCAGCCTGCCGACCCCGGCCGGTGCGCGCTGGGCGAGGGCTTCGCGCTGGGCGAACGCGCGCCGCGGGTCGACGCTCGGGGGCCGGGTAGGTGCAGGGCCCCGAGGAGACGAGGTCCACCATGACCGAAGTGCCAGGAACCGACCGCGACCAGGCCCGTGAGGACGTCCTGCGGGAGACCCCGCTGGTCCCGGAGTCCGTCGAGGACTCCGACGACGACCCGCGCAGCACCGACGACCCGACGAACACCGGGGACGAGGGCCAGACCGGCGACAGCGCCAAGCCCGGCGGCGACAGCTGACCTGAGCCGGCTCGAGCCCTGCCCACAGGTGTGGGCAGGGCTCGAGCGGTGCCGGACCTCCTACAGGAGGTCGAACTCGTTGTAGGCGTCGCCGCCGGAGAGCAGCGCGTAACCCGGGCCGCGGTCGAAGAACGGCTCCACCTCCGGCCGGCCGGCGCGCAGCGAGGAACGCAGCTCCTCGGTCGCCGCCTCGTCCGCCGTCCCGTCCTCGCGCACGACGACGCCGTAGTCGCGGCGGGCGCCCTCCACGCTGACCTTGCGCCAGGCGAGGTCGCGCAGCACCTCCTCGACCGGGCGCTCCAGCGGGTCGCCCCAGCCGCCACCCCCGGTGGTGCGCACCCGCACGACCGTGCCGGCCTTCAGCGGCTCGGCGTCGGCCAGCGCGTCGACCTCGTGCTCGTCGGGCCCGCCGGGGTCGACCGTGATCGAGAACGGCCGCCCCGCCTTGCCGCCCTTGACGCCCCAGCAGGCCAGGATCGAGCGGTCGGCGATCGACATGAAGTGCGCGTCCCGCAGCACGCGGATGTCCTTCTCGTACCCGCAGCCCCCGCGGTGGCGGCCGGGGCCGCCGGAGTCCACCGCCAGGCCCAGCCGCTCGATCCGCAGCGGGAAGCGCGACTCGGTGAACTCGGTCGGCAGGTTCCGGGAGTCCGGGACGACGTGGATGGTGTCCTCGCCGTCGGCGTAGTACCGCCCGCCCGAGCCGCCGCCGAGCACCTCGCGCATCAGGTACGGCTCGCCGTCGGCGTCGGTGCCGTAGACGCCGGTGTAGCGGATCGTCTCCTGGTCGGCGGGCATCCGGCCGCCGGTGGCCTTGGCCAGCACCCCGGCCAGCACGCCGAGCAGCCGCAGGATCACGAACGTCCGGGCGTTGGTGGGCGCCGGGAAGATCGGGGTGAGCAGCGTGCCCTTCTCCGGGAAGCGCATCTCGATCAGCGGGACGACGCCCTCGTTGACGTCGAGCTCGGCCATCCGCTCCGGGGTGGCCGCCAGGTTGCGCAGCACCGGTGCCAGCCACTTCTTGAGGAAGTTGCCGTCGGCGTAGTCGCCGCAGTGGTTGATCGGCCCCTTGGCCTGCGGCCCGGTGCCGGTGAAGTCGATGACCAGCGGGACGTCCCGGGTCGAGTCCATGGTCAGGGTGATCCGCTGGCGGTGCAGCTGCGGCTCGTCCACGCCGTCGTGCTCGGCGTAGTCCTCCCACACGTAGGTGCCGTCGGGGATCTGGGACAGCACCTCGCGCCGGTACACCTCGGTCGAGCTGGACAGCAGCGCCTCGAAGCAGGCCTCGACCGCCTCGACCCCGTACCGGTCGAACAGCTCGCCCAGCCGGCGGGCGCCGGCCAGGCAGGCCGAGCACTCGGCGTCCAGGTCGGCGGCGAGCGAGTCGGGCATCCGCGAGTTGCGGGTCATGATCGTCAGCGCCGCCTCGTTGCGGACGCCGCGGTCCCACAGCTTGATCGGGGGGACCATCAGACCCTCCTCGAACACCGACGTCGCGGCCGAGGGCATGGAGCCCGGCACCGCGCCGCCGATGTCGTCGTGGTGGCCGAACGCCTGCACGAAGGCGACGACGGTGGGCTCGCCGGCCACGTCGGCGAACACCGGCACGGTCACGCACAGGTCGGGCAGGTGGCCGATGCCGCCCTCGGAGAGGTAGACGTCGTTGTGGAAGTAGACGTCGCCGGGGTTCATCGTCGGGATCGGGTGGTCCCGGACGACGGGGTGCACCAGCGCGGAGTACGACCGGCCGGTGAGCTTGCGCAGTTGCCGGTCGTGGATGCCGGCCCGGAAGTCGTGGGCGTCGCGGATCATCGGCGAGCGCGAGGTGCGACCGATCGACGTCTCGACCTCCTTCTCGATCGCCGCGAGGGTGCCGGCGACGATCTCGACCAGGACAGGGTCGGCGGCGGGCTTGCTCATCGGTCGTTCTCCCTCGTCAGCAGCAGGTTGCCGAACCGGTCGACGGTGGCGACGAAACCGGGGTGCACCGGCACGGTCGAGCCGAACTCCTCCACGACCGCCGGGCCGACGACGACGTCGCCGGGCGCCAGGTCGGGCCGCCAGTGCAGCGGCGCCTCGGTCCACGCGTCGAAGAACACCCGCCGGGTGCCGGTGACGGACCGGTCCACGCCACCCTCCTTCGCCGCCAGCTCGACGACGTCGGGACGGCGGATCGGGCCGATGCCGCTGACCCGGAGGTTGACCCACTCCACGGCCTGGCGCGGGTCCTCGGCGAAGTCGTAGCCGTAGAGCTGGGAGTGCGCGGCGTGGAAGGCGGTGGCCACCGCGTCCAGCGCGGCGTCGTCCAGCGGGCCCGTGCCGACCGGCACCCGCACCTCGAAGGCCTGCCCGACGTAGCGCAGGTCGGCGGTGCGCTGCATCCGCTGCTGGTCCCGGGCGAAGCCCTCTTCGTCGAGCGCCGCGGCGGCCTGGTCCTCCAGCGCCGCGTAGGCCGCGGCGACCGCGTCCGGCGCCAGAGTGGCGTGCCGGGACACCATCGTCTGCACGTAGTCGTTGCGGACGTCCACGGTGAGCAGGCCGAACGCGCTGACGTTCCCCGGGTTCGGCGGCACCAGCGTGCGCGGGAGGCCGAGCACGTCCATCAGCCGGCAGGCCAGCAGCGAGCCGGACCCGCCGAACGTGGTGAGCGTGAAGTCCCGGACGTCGAGGCCGCGGGCGACGGTGACCTGGCGCAGCGCGTTGGCCTGGTTCCACGCCGAGATCTCCAGGATCCCGGTGGCCAGCTGCTCCACGCCCATGTCCAGCTGCCCGCCGAGCCGCTCGAGGCCGGCCCGGGCGGCGTCGACCGACAGCGGGATCTCCCCGCCGAGCAGGTGCGGGGGGATCCGGCCGAGGACGACGTGCGCGTCGGTGACCGTGGGCTGGTCCCCGCCGTTGCCGTAGCAGATCGGGCCCGGGTCGGCGCCGGCCGACTTCGGCCCCACCTTGAGGGTGCCCTCCGGCGACAGCCAGGCGATCGAGCCGCCGCCGGCGCCGACGGTGACCACGTCGATCATCGGGATCTTGGACGGGTAGTCGCCGACCGAGCCCTCGGTGGTGAGCGTCGGCTCGCCGTCGATGACCACGGTGACGTCGGTCGAGGTCCCGCCGCCGTCGCAGGTCAGCACCCGGTCGTGGCCGGCCGTGCCGGCGATCAGCGCCGCGCCCAGCGCCCCGGCCGCCGGGCCGGAGAGCATCGTGGTGATCGGCTGGTTGACCACCTCGGACGCGCTGAGCACGCCGCCGTTGCTCTTCATCACGTAGAAGGGGACGTCGGGGGCGATCTCGTCCAGCCGGCGGCGGATGTTGGTGACGTAGGCGCCCACCTTGGGCTTGACCGCGGCGTCGACCAGCGTGGTGACCGAGCGCTCGTACTCGCGGTACTCGCGCAGCACCTGCGAGCTGATCGACACCACCGCGTCCGGGTGCTCCTCGCGCAGCACCGCGAGCATCGCCCGCTCGTGGGTGTCGTCGGCGTAGGCGTGCAGGAAGCAGACGCCGACGGTGGTGATGCCGGCGTCCCGGAAGAACCGGGCGGCGGCCACGGCGTCGTCCCGGTCGAAGGGGCGGACCTCCGCGCCGGAGACGTCGAGCCGGCCGCGGACGGTGCGGACCAGGTCGGCCGGGACGATCCGCGGCGGCTTGACCCAGAAGTAGCTGTTGCCGTAGCCGTCGGGCACCGACTGGCGGGCGATCTCCAGCACCGACTCGTAGCCCTCGGTGGTGATGAACCCGATCCGGTCCAGCTTGCCCTCGAGCAGCTGGTTGGTGGCCACCGTCGTCCCGTGGCTGACCGCGGTGACGGCGCTGCCGTCCAGGCCCAGCTGGCCGAGGACCTTCTGCACGCCGGCGAGGAAGCCGTCGGCCGGGTCGCCCGGCGTGGAGGGGGTCTTCGTCGTCCAGACCTCGCCGGACTCCTCGTCGACGGCGACCACGTCGGTGAACGTGCCCCCGGTGTCGATCCCGATGCGGACGCGCCGAGCACTCATGCCGAGAAACCTTAGCGGTGAGATACCTGCACGGGAAGGGACGTGGCGTGGTGACCGATGAGCCCGGCCCGCCCCGGAAGTCCGTGGAGCATGACGGACGACGACCTGCCCGCGATCGGCGCGCCCGCGCGCCGGGCACTGCACGGCGCGGGGGTCACCCGGCTCGACCAGCTGCCGGCTCACACCGAGGCGGAGGTCGCGGCCTGGCACGGGGTGGGGCCCCGGGCGGTCGGCGTGCTGCGCGCGGCGCTGGCGGAGCGAGGGCTCTCGTTCCGTCGGTGAGCGGTCCTACGGTGGCGTCCCAGCCGGATCCCCAGGGAGGCTCCCGTGCCCGACCGTCCGCGCACGACCCTGACCAGCACGGTGCTCGGCACCCCCGACCCGCGCGGCCTCGCCCGGTTCTACGCCGCGCTGCTCGACTGGCCGATCGGCACCGACGAGCCGGAGTGGGTGACCCTGCGCCCGGGCGGCCCGGGGCTGTCCTTCCAGCTGGAGCCCGACCACGTGCCGCCGGTCTGGCCGCAGGGGCCCGGTGACCAGCAGATGCAGCTGCACCTGGACATCGAGGTGGACGACCTGGTGGCCGCCACCGGGTTCGCCCAGTCGCTCGGGGCGCGGGTCGCCGAGTTCCAGCCGCAGGACGACGTCCGGGTGCTGCTCGACCCGGCCGGCCACCCGTTCTGCCTGTACACCCCGGGCGGCTGACCGCCCGGGGTGTCCGCTCAGGCCCCTGCTCGGGCCCCTGCTCAGGCCCCTGCTCAGGCCTCGGCGGTGGTCCGCACCCCGAGCCGCTCGCGGAGGAAGTCGACGACCTGGGCGCGGGCCTCGTGCGTCGGGTGACCGGGCGTCTCGACGTCCTTGCTGGTCAGCACGCTGTGCTCGGTGCTGCTGATGCCGGCCGGGTTGCCCGGCCGCGAGTTCAGCGGGATCGGCAGCCAGCCGTCGCCGAAGGTGGCGCGGAGGGCGCGGAAGCGGTCGGCGGGCGCCCCCTTGTCCTCGCTGAAGCGCAGGCCGACCAGGCAGAGGCCGTCGTCGGTGACCCGGGTGGAGATCGCCTCGCGCTCGCGGTCGGACATGCCGAGGTCGCGGCGGCGGCCCGTGGTGAGCGGCAGCGGCAGCGAGGGCTGGCTGGCGACCGGCGCCAGCACGGCGGGGTCCGCGGCGCTGGCCAGGGCGAAGCCGCCGCTGAAGCACATCCCGATGACGCCGACGCCCGGGCCGCCCACCCGGTCGTGCACCCGGCGGGCCACCGCCCGGACGTACTCGGCCACCGGCCGGTCGGCCCGCCGCGCGAAGGCGCGGAACTCCCGGCTGATGCAGGCGCCGGCGAAGGACCGGGCCGCGTAGCCGGGGGACGGCGGCCGCCCCGGTTCACCGAACAGCGAGATGACGGTGACCGTGAAGCCGGAGTCGACCAGGTGGTCGGCCAGCCCCAGCACCGCGGGGGTCATGCCCGGGATCTCCGGCAGCAGCACGACCCCGGGGCCGGACCCGCGCGTGTAGAGGTCGTGGGTGATGCCGGCGTTGGTGAAGGGCTCGACGGCCCAGCCGGTCAGGACGGAGGACGACGGCTCTGTCATCGGCTGATCGTGGGGCACCAGCCGCCCGGCGTCGAGCCCTCGGGTGCGCGGCGCCGTCCGCGATCGTGCGCCGATCGTCGTCTCCCGGCCCCGGACACGACGATGAGTGCACAACGGCGGCAGCCGGTTCAGTCGGCGAGCGAGCGGAGGATGCGGCCCAGCTCGGTGCGGTCGGCGGGGGACAGCCGGGCGAAGAGCTCCTCGGCGTCGGCGGCCCGGGCGGCGTCCACCTCGCGCTGCACCCGCCGGCCGTCGTCGGTGGGCGTGAGCACCACGGCCCGCCGGTCGGCCGGGTCGGCGGCGCGCACGACCAGGCCCCGCTCCTGCAGCCCGTCGGCGACCTCGGTGGCCGAGCGCGGCGCGATCCGCAGCGCCTCGGCCAGCTCCGAGAGCCGCATGCCGTCGCGGGCGCAGACCACCCGCAGCGCCCGGGCCTGGTGCGGGGACAGCTCCCACGGCTCGAGCACCGCGCTGAACCGGCGGCGCAGCGTGCGGGCCAGCCGCATCACCAGGTCCCCGAGCAGCGCCGTCCCGTCGTCGGGCCGCGGGGAGTCGGGCCGCGGGGAGTCGGTCCTCGGGGAGTCGGTCCTCGGGGAGTCGGCCACCCGGGAATCGTAGCCATGGCTGTGCGGTTACCACACCGTGAGGTAACCTCAGCATCAATCCGAAGGGGTGGTCGCTTGGACGACAACACCAACACCGGGGGCCGCCGCGGCGGCCGACCCGACCCGGCCGACAAGGCCCAGCTGGAGCGCTCGCCCGTGCGCTGGAGCCGCGTCGTCGGGCTGTTCGGCCCGTACCGCTGGCAGCTGGCCCTCGTGGTCGCGCTCATCGTGGCCTCCTCGCTCGCCGCGCTGGCGACGCCGTTCCTCGTCCGGCTGGTCATCGACGAGGCCCTCCCCGCCCAGGACGTCGCACTGCTCGGCTGGGCCGTCGCCGGGATGGTCGCGGTCACCGCCGTCACCGCCGTCCTCGGCGTGCTGCAGACCTGGCTGTCCACGACCGTCGGCCAGCACGTCATGCACGGCCTGCGCACCGCGGTCTTCAGCCACCTGCAGCGCCAGTCGCTGGGCTTCTTCACCCGCACCAAGGGCGGCGAGGTGCAGTCCCGGCTGACCAACGACATCGGCGGCATGCAGTCGGTGGTCACCTCGACCGCCACGTCGCTGGCCGCCAACGCGACCACGGTCGTCGGGACCGCCGTCGCCATGGCCGTGCTGAGCTGGCGGCTGTCGCTGCTGTCCCTCGTCGTCCTGCCGCCGGCCATCTGGCTGACCCGCAAGGTGGCCCGGATGCGCCGCACCATCACCGCCGAGCGCCAGCGGTACCTCGCCGACCTGCACTCCCAGGTCGAGGAGGGGCTGAGCGTCAGCGGGGTGCTGCTGGGCAAGACGCTGGGCGCCGGGCCCGCGCAGTCGCGCCGGTTCGCCGGGACGTCGGACGACCTGGTCGGGCTCGAGGTCCGCTCCCAGCTCGCCGGCCGCTGGCGGATGGCCACCATGAGCATCGTGTTCGCCTGCATCCCGGCGCTGATCTACCTGGCCGCCGGCCTGCCCGCGACGTCGGGCGGGATGACCATCGGCACGCTGGTCGCGTTCACCACCCTGCAGGGCGCGCTGTTCCGCCCGCTGATGGGCCTGCTGGACGTCGGCGTCGCGCTGACCGCCTCGATGGCGCTGTTCAGCCGGGTGTTCGAGTACCTCGACCTGCCCGTCGACATCGACGACCCGGCGCACCCGGTGCCGCTGGACGACGTCCGGGGCGAGGTGCGGTTCGACCACGTCGGCTTCTCCTACGCCGACGGCCACCGCGCCGCCCTGGACGACGTGGACCTCGTGGTGCCCGCCGGCGCCACGCTCGCGCTGGTCGGCGAGACCGGGTCGGGCAAGTCGACGCTGGCCTCGCTGGTGGCGCGGCTCAACGACCCGACGTCCGGGCGGGTGACCATCGACGGCACCGACGTCCGGGACGTCGCGCTGGCCGACCTGGCCCGGGTGGTCGGCGTCGTGTCGCAGGAGACCTACCTGCTGCACGGCACCATCCGGGAGAACCTGCGGCACGCGAAGCCCGACGCGACCGAGGCCGAGATGGTCACCGCCGCCCGGCGGGCCCAGGTGCACGACGTGATCGCCGCGCTGCCGGACGGCTACGACACCGTGGTCGGCGCCCGCGGGCACCGGTTCTCCGGCGGGGAGAAGCAGCGGCTGGCCATCGCCCGCACGCTGCTGCGCGACCCGCGGGTGCTGGTGCTCGACGAGGCGACCAGCGCGCTGGACAACGCGACCGAGCGGGCGGTGCAGCTGGCGCTGGACGAGGCCAGCCGGGGCCGGACGACGATCACCATCGCCCACCGGCTGTCGACGGTGCGCGACGCCGACCTGATCGCGGTGCTCTCGCACGGCCGGGTCGTCGAGCAGGGCACGCACGCCGAGCTGATGGCCCTGGGTGGGCGGTACGCCGACCTGGCCGGCGCCGCCGAGCGCGAGGTCGCCCTCGTCGGCTGACCCTGCTCCGTTCCCCTCTGGGTGCGCGCGGGAGCCCCCGCCCCGGTTCGGGGCGGGGGCTCCTGGGCGCGATCGCCGGGCGGGGTCAGCCCTGGGCGAGCTTGGAGACGTGCTCCCACTGCCGCCACTCGGCCAGCCGGGACTCGTAGTCGCGGGTGGCGATGCCCAGCGGCCCGTCGCCGAAGAAGACCCGCAGCGGCGGGTTCTCGGCGTCCACGACCTGCAGGACGGCGGCGGCGCTGGCCGTCGGGTCGCCCGGGGTGGCCACCCGCGCCCGGCGCTGCTCGGCGGCCTTCTCCCGGAAGGTGTCGTAGGCCGGGTTCGGCTCGGCGTGCTTGGCCGAGGCGCCGCCCCAGTCGGTGGAGAACCCGCCGGGCTCGATCAGCGTGACCTTGATGCCGAAGTCGGCGACCTCGGCGGCCAGCGACTGGCTGAACGCCTCGAGCGCCCACTTGGAGGCGTTGTAGATGCCGATGTTCGGGAACGCGGTGATGCCGCCGATGCTCGACACCTGCAGGAAGTGCCCGGAGCCCTGCGCGCGGAGGTAGGGCAGCGCGGCCTGGGTGACGAAGAGCGCGCCGAACACGTTGGTGTCGAACTGGGCCCGCGCCTCGGCCTCGGAGACCTCCTCGACCATCCCGAACTGGCCGTAGCCGGCGTTGTTGACGACGACGTCGAGCCGGCCGAAGTGGTCGTGCGCCCGTGCCACGGCGGCGAACACGGCGTCCCGGTCGTCGACGTCGAGCTGCAGCGGCAGGACGCGGTCGCCGAACTGCTGCACCAGGTCGTCGAGGGAGGACGTGTCCCGGGCGGTGGCGGCGACGCTGTCGCCGCGCTCGAGGGCCGCGACCGACCACTCCTTGCCGAAGCCGCGCGATGCGCCGGTGATGAACCAGGTCCTGGCCATGGGTCTCTCCTCTGCTGTGGTCCTGCTCCGCTGCTGTGGTCGTGCGTCCGAGGGAGCCCAGCGCACAGGGGCCCGGTTGTGTTCCGGGACCACGTGACGGTCACCGCACCCGGAATGCCGGGCGCTGCCGTCCGCCTTGGCCCCGGTATGGACTTGTTCTCCCCCGTCACCCTCGGCGACCTCGAGCTCGCAAACCGTGTCGTCATGGCCCCGTTGACCCGCATGCGGTCCGGGGCGGCCGGCGTCCCCGGGGACCTCGTCGTCGAGCACTACCGCCAGCGAGCCGGCCTCGGCCTGATCATCACCGAGGGCACCTACCCCCGGTACGAGTCGCAGGCCTTCGTCGGCCAGCCGGGCATCGTCACCGACGAGCAGGTGGCCGGCTGGCGCCGGGTCGCCGAGGCCGTCCACGCCGAAGGCGGCCGGATCGTCATGCAGGTCATGCACGGCGGCCGGGTCACCCACCCCGACGTCAACGGCGGGCGCCGGGTCGAGGCGCCCAGTGCGATCGCCATCGAGGGCGCCGGCCACACCGAGAAGGGCAAGCAGGCCTACCCGGTGCCGCACGCGCTGACCGTCCAGGAGGCCGGCCAGGTCCGGGACGACTTCGTCGCCGGCTCCCGCCGCGCCATCGAGGCCGGCCTGGACGGCGTGGAGCTGCACGTCGCCAACGGCTACCTGTTGCACGAGTTCCTCTCCCCTGCGTCCAACCAGCGCGACGACGTGTACGGCGGCAGCCCGGAGAACCGGGCGCGCTTCGTCATCGAGGTCGTCACCGCGGTCGCCGAGGCCGTCGGCGCCGGCAGGGTGGGCCTGCGGATCTCCCCCGAGCACAACATCCAGGGGGCCCTGGAGACCGATCGGGACGACGTGCTGGCCACCTACGGCACGCTGCTGGACGCGCTGCGCTCGCTGGGCCTGGCCTACCTGTCGGTGCTGCACGCCGAGCCGGCCGGTGAGCTCGTCCAGGAGCTGCGCCGCCGCTTCGCCGGCCCGCTGATCGCCAACAGCGGCTTCGGCACCGTGACCACCCGCGAGGAGGCGGTGCGGCTGATCGAGGCCGCGCACGCCGACGCCGTCGCGGTGGGACGGCTGGCCATCGCCAACCCCGACCTGGTCGAGCGCTGGGCCGGCGAGCACCCGGAGAACGAGCCTGACGCGGCGACGTTCTACGCCGTGGGCGCCGAGGGCTACACCGACTACCCGGTGCTGGCGGCCAGCCGGGGCTGAGCGCCGACGGAAGGGCCCGGCGCCTGCGGGCTGCCGCGCCCTTCCGCAGGGCCGCCGCTGCAGTTGTGCTCTGCACCGATCTGGGTGAGGGTCCAGGGTGCCCCGGGTCTGCCGGACACCGACCCGGGCGACGACGAGGACGGGCACCGCTGCATGAGCACCACCGGACGTCGCACGTCCCACCGGGTCACCTTCGCGGTCCTGGCGACCGGGGTGATCGCCTTCTCCCTGCTGCAGTCGCTGGTCACCCCGGTGCTGCCGACCCTCGAGGAGGGGCTGGGCACCAACCAGTCCGACGTCACCTGGGTGCTCACTGCCTACCTGCTGTCGGCGTCGATCTTCACGCCGATCCTGGGCCGGCTCGGCGACATGACCGGCAAGAAGCGGATGTTCGTGGCCGCGCTGGGGGCGCTGGCGGTCGGCTGCCTGATGGCCGCGCTGGCCGACGACCTGACCACGATGGTCGTCGCCCGGGTGGTCCAGGGCGTCGGCGGCGGCGTGCTGCCGCTGGCCTTCGGGATCATCCGCGACGAGTTCCCGCGGGAACGGGTGGCCGGTGCGGTCGGCGCCGTCTCCGCGCTGGTCGCGGTGGGCGCCGGCGTCGGGCTCGTCGTCGCTGGTCCGATCGTCGAGGCGCTCAGCTACCACTGGCTGTTCTGGTTCCCGCTGATCGTGCTGGTCCTCGCCGGGCTCTCCGCCCAGTTCCTGGTGCCGGAGTCCCGGGTGCGCACCGCCGGCTCGATCAACTGGCCGGCCGCCCTGCTGCTGTCGGCCTGGTTGGTGGCGCTGCTGCTCGCGGTCAGCCAGGCGCCGTCCTGGGGCTGGGGGTCGGTCGAGGTGCTCGGTCTGCTCGCCGCCGCCGTCGTCCTGCTGGTCGGGTGGGTGGTGGTCGAGTCCCGGGCGGCGCAGCCGCTCATCGACATGCGGATGATGCGGGTGCGCGGGGTCTGGGCGACCAACCTGGTGGCGCTGCTCTACGGGATGGCGATGTACGCGGCCTTCGCCTTCCTGCCGCAGTTCCTGCAGACGCCGCCCTCGGCGGGGTACGGCTTCGGCGCCACGGTCACCGAGTCGGGCCTGCTGATGCTGCCGCAGACCGTCGCCTCGTTCTTCCTGGGGCTGGTGTCCGGGCGGCTGGCGCAGCGGATCGGCTCGAGGATGGTGCTGCTGGCCGGCACGATCGTGACCGCGGTCGGCTACCTCGGGTTCGCGCTGGCGCACGACACGCAGGCCGCGATCCTGGCCGTGTCGGTGCTCATGGGCGTCGGCTTCGGGTTCGCCTTCGCCTCCATGTCGAACCTGATCGTGGCCTCGGTGCCGCCGGAGCAGACCGGGGTGGCCAGCGGGATGAACGCGAACATCCGCACCATCGGCGGGTCGATCGGGGCCGCCGTGATGGCCTCGGTGGTCACCGCCGGCGCCGGCGCGTCCGGGCTGCCGGCCGAGTCCGGCTACACCCACGGGTTCCTGGTGCTCACCGGCGCGCTGGTGCTGGCGGCCGGTGCGACGCTGCTGATCCCGGCCGTGGGCCGCGACCCGCGGACGCACCAGGAGCCCGACGTCCCGCTGCGCCACCCCGAGGCCGCGCTGGTCGCCGGCGGGACCCTGGTGGGCGACGGCCCGGAGTGACACGCTGCCGGGCATGAGCACCCGGTCGTGGCTGTCCGTGGCATCCCGGCACTCCGCGCTGTCGATCGCCTCGGAAGGCTCGTTCCTGTCCATCGGCAGCGTCGGCTCGTTCGCCTCGATCGGCAGCGTCGGGTCCTCGACGTCGCTGCTGTCGGTGGGCAGCTGGATGTCGGTCGGCTCGGCGCTGTCGGCGCAGTCCGTCGGCTCGGTGCTGTCCTGGCGGTCGGTCGGTGGGGCGTCGAAGGCGGCCTGCGTCGCCAGCGCCGCCGTCCTGGGGCTGGTCCTGGCCGGACGGGACGGATGACCGCCACCGTCGACGGGTACCTCGCCGGGCTGCCGGACGACGTCCGGGCCCGGATGGCGGAGGTGCGCCGGATCGTGCACGAGGTGGTGCCGGACGCCGGGGAGACGATCAGCTACGCGATGCCGACGTTCACCCTCGACGGGTTGCCGCTGCTGCACGTCGCGGCCTGGAAGCGGCACATCGGGCTGTACCCGCTCCCTGCGCTGGACCCGGACCTGGCCGCGCTGGTCGCTCCGCACCGGGGCGCCAAGGACACGATGCGGTTGCTCCACGTGGAACCACTGCCGGCGGAGCTGCTGGCCCGGGTGGTCCAGGCGATGGTCGACCAGCGCGGCTGAGCCCGGGGGGCGGCCGGTGGTGGCGGTCCGCCGCCGGACATGATGGCCCGGTGGAGATGATCGTCGTCGCGGACGCCGCCGAGCAGGCCGGTGCGCTGGTGGGGCGCCTGCTGCTGCCCGTCCTCGGGATCGTGCTGGTCGTGCTGGGCAACCGGAGGCGCGCGGCGGCGCGCCGCTCACCGGTGCCGCAGTCGACCGGGAAGGGCCTGCGCGTCACCGGCTGGGTGCTCGTGGTCGTCGGCGTCCTGGGCGCCCTGGCCGCCGGCGTCAGCACCGCCCCCTGACTCCCCCGGGCGGTCAGTCGTCGCGGTTCGGCCGCGTCTCGCGGTAGGTCGCGGCCGCGTCGGCGAGGAAGGTGGCCACCGTCGTCCGGGAGTGCTCGTCGAGGCCGTCGATGAGCGCGTCCAGGCGGGCGAGCAGGGCCGCGATGTGCTGGGCGGCCTGCTCGGCGGTCGCCGGGTGCACGGTGACGACGACCTTGCGCCCGTCCGCGGCGTGCCCATCTGGTCCGGCGGTGACGGACGGCGGCACCCGGCCGCACGCCGGGTGCCGCCGGGCGCCGTGCGGCGTCAGTCCGTCGTGCCGTCCCCGCGGTCGGGGCGCTGCGGCCGGTCGCCCAGGCTGCTGTCCACCCGCTCGGTGACCCGCGCCTCCAGGTCGGCCAGCCGCTCGTCGGCCTCCTCCTGGGTCAGGTCGCCGTCGGTGACGGCCTGGGCGATGCGCTCCTGCGCGGCCGCGACCAGGGCGTCGACCAGGGTGTCCACGGCGACCCCCTGCTCCTCGGCGATCGAGGCCAGCGTGGCGCCGTCGGCCTGCAGGGCGGTGCGCAGGTCGTCCTCCGTCATGCCGAGAGCGGTCGCGGCGGCCTCCAGGCCTGGTCCACCGCCGGGGCCGCCGCCGTGCCCGCCCCCCGGACCACCGCCGGGGTCGGCGGCGTCCAGGGTCGCGGCCACCTCGTCGACCTGCTCCTGGGTGAGGGAGCCGTCGGTGACCAGCCCGGCCAGGGCCTCGGTGATCCGCTCGACCCGCGAGGTGCCCGTACCGGCGGGGTCCGAGGAGTCGGTGGCGGCCAGGGCGGGGACCGCGACGGCGGCGCCGCCGACGGCGAACAGGCCGGCGGCGGTGAGGGTGATCAGCTTCGTGCGCACGTGGGTGTCCTCCGAGTCCGGCCGGACCGTCCGACCGCTGCCCCCACCGTCGGAGACCCGCCTGTGCGCAGCCTGTCCCACCCCTGGGCCGCGCCCCTGACCTCGCCCGCCCGCGCCGAACTCGGCCATCTCCGCCCCGCCACCGCCCCCGGACATGGCCATGTTCGCCCCTCGACCAAGCCCGAAGATGGCCATCTTCGGCCCTCCACCGGCGCCGAACATGGCCATGTTCGGCGCTCTGGAGGGGGCGAAGATGGCCATCTTCGGCCCGGGGTGGGGCAGCGGGGTGCTGCGGGGGCGAGCTGGGAGCGGCGCCGCGCGGGGCGGCGCGCGGGATCAGCTGCGGCGGCCCAGGAGGTAGCCGACCCAGACGCCGAGCAGGGTGAGCAGGCCACCGCCGGCCGCGCCGACCAGCAGCGGTCGCGCCTCGGCCGGCACCCAGCCGGCCGCGGCGGTCGGGGCCTTCGCCGCCGCGTAGGTCACCGGGGCGGTGGACGGCGCCGCGGGGCCGTCGGCCGGGGCCGCCGCCTGCACCAGGGTGTCGCTGACCGCGGCCGCCGACGGCGTGACGTCCGCCGGTGCGGACAGCTCCCGGTCCACGGCGGAGAAGAACTGGCCGGCCATCCGCTTGGCGACGCCGCTGATCATCCGCTGCCCGACCCCGGCGACGGCCCCGCCGACCACGGCGTCGGCCGAGTAGGTGAGCTTCGTGCCGCCCTCGACCGCCTCCAGGGTGATCGGCACCGTCGCCCGCACCGAGCCGGGCCCGCCCGAGCCCGACGCGTGCATCACGTACGACGTCGGGAACTGCAGGTCCGACAGTCGCACCTCGCCGGAGTACTTCCCGCGGACCGCGCCGACGCCGGCCGAGACGACCATCGTGTAGCTGTCCTCGCCGACCTGCTGCAGGGTCTCGCAGCCGGGGATGGTCCGCGCCAGCACCGCCGGGTCGGTGATCACCGCCCACACCTGCTCGGGGGTGGCCGAGAGCACCGCACTGCCGTCGAGGTTCACGCGAGGACTCCTGGGTGAGAGTTGGTCACCTGGTCGGCGTCGGACCGCACCAGGTCGTACAGCTCGGTCGGCGAGATCGGCATGGCCGCGATCCGCCGTCCCACCGCGTCCTCGATCGCCGAGGCGATCGCCGCCGACCCGGGGATGACGCCGGCCTCACCGGCGCCCTTGAGACCCAGCGGGTTCAGCGGCGACGCCGTCTCCTGGTGGTCGATGACCACGTCGGGCACCTCGGAGGCGTAGGGCATCAGGAAGTCCATGAACGAGGCGTTCAGCAGCTGCCCGTCCCGGTCGTAGGCCATCCGCTCGTACAGCGCGCCGCCCACGCCCTGGGCGACCCCGCCGTGCACCTGGCCCTCGACGATCATCGGGTTCACCACGTTGCCGCAGTCGTGCACCACGGCGTAGTCGACGACGTCGATCTCCCAGGTCAGCGGGTCGATCTCCACCACCGCGGCGTGCGCGCCGGAGGCGAACGTGGACCGCACGGGGGAGTAGTAGTCGGTGTGCTCCAGGCCCGGCGCGTCCCCGGCCGCCACCGGCGGCTTCGAGTCGTCGCCCGGGCCGGCGAACTGGGTGGCCTGCTTGGCCGCCTCGTCGAAGGCGTACCGCAGCGGGTTGGACAGCACCGCGACCGTCCGCAGCGGGATCGACGCCCCCGGCGTCCCCTTGACCTGGACCAGGCCCTCGTCGATCTCCAGGTCCGCCGGGTCGACCTCGAGCACCTCGGCGGCGATCCGCAGCGCCTTCTCCTTGACCCCGCGCGCCGCCAGCGCCACCGCGTTGCCGCTCATCACCGCGGCCCGGGAGGCGAAGGTGCCGACCGCGTAGCCGAAGCGCCGGGTGTCGCCGGTGACCACCTCGACGTCCTCCATCGGGACGCCGAGCTCGGAGGCGACCAGCTGGGCGAAGACCGTCTCGTGCCCCTGGCCCTGCGACGTCAGCCCGGTCGAGACCAGCACCTTGCCGCTGCCCAGCACCTGCACGTGCCCGCCCTCGTACGGCCCGGGCCCGGTGCCCTCGACGTACATCGCCATCCCGATGCCGAGGTGCTTGCCGCGGGCGGCGGCCTCGGCCCGGCGGGCCTCGAACGAGTCCCAGTGCACCAGCGCCTTCAGCTTGGCCATCAGCCCGACGTAGTCGCCGGAGTCGTAGATGACCGGCCGGCCGTCCTGGAAGGTCAGGTGGTGGTCGTAGGGGAACTGGTCGGCCTGGATTAGGTTGCGCTCGCGCACCTCGGCGCGGTCCAGCCCGCGCTCCTGCGCGATCCGGTCCATCGCCCGCTCCATCGCGAAGCAGCCCTGCGGCCGCCCGGCACCGCGGTACGGCGTGACGATGACGGTGTTGGTGAACAGGCTCTCCACCTGCACCCGGTAGACCGGGATGACGTACGGGCCGACCAGCTGGGTCGCGGTCACGATCGGCACGATGATCCCGTAGGGCGTGTACGCGCCGTTGTCGTGCCAGACGTGGACGTCGAGGGCGGTGATCCGGCCGTCGTCGTCGTAGCCGATCGTCACCTCCTGGCGCTGCTGCCGCTCGTGCGCGGAGGAGATGAAGTGCTCGCGGCGGTCCTCGCTCCACTTGACCTCGTGGCCGAGCATCCGGGCCGCCATCGGCACCAGCAGCTCCTCGGGCCACGGGTGCACGATCTTCACGCCGAAGCCGCCGCCGACGTCGGGGGCGATCACCTCGACCTTCTCCAGCGACAGCTGCAGCTTCGCCGCGATCGCCGCGCGCACCGACGTCGAGGCCTGGGTGCTGGTGTAGACCCGCAGCGAGGAGTCGTCGTCGTCCCAGCGGGCGTGCACGCCCTTGCCCTCCATCGGCATGGCGGCGCTGCGCTCGAAGTACTGGGTGAAGGAGAGGACGTGCGGCGAGGCGGCCAGCGCCGGTTCGACGTCGCCGGTCTCCTGGTGGTGCCGGGCCGCGACGTTGTCCGGGACGTCGTCGTGGACGGCGTGCACCGCCTCGCGGGCCGCGTCGACGCCGACGACGACCGGCAGCTCCTCGTAGCTCACCTCGATCCGGCCGACGGCGTCCTCGGCGACGTACCGGTCGGTGGCGACCACCATCACCACGGCCTCGCCGACGTGGTGGACGACGTCACGGGCCAGCGGGTAGCCGGTGCGGGGATGGGTCAGCTGGGGGTGCGGGATGAGCACCGGCAACGGCTCGGCCATCGGGCCGACCAGGTCCTCGTAGGTGTAGACCGCGAGCAGGCCCTCGACGTCCATCGCGGCCGAGACGTCGATGTCGACGATCCGGGCGTGCGCGTACGGGCTGCGGACGAACGCCGCGGCGTGGGCCGACGAGCCGATGTCGTCGAGGTACCGCCCCTGGCCGGTGATCAGCCGGGCGTCCTCGCGGCGGCGGACCGGCTCCCCGAACAGCTTGGTGGTCACCGGGTCGCCTCCTCGCGCATCGCGGCCGCGGCGTGCCGGCAGGCCTTCTTGATGTTCGCGTAGCCGGTGCACCGGCACAGGTTGCCGCCGACCAGCTCGTCGACCTCCTCCTCGGTGATCTCCACCGCGGGGTCGCGGGCGTCCAGGCCGGCCGCGAGGGTGGTCAGGAAGCCCGGCGTGCAGAACCCGCACTGCAGGGCGTGGCACTCCCGGAACGCCTCCTGGATCGGGTGCAGCACCTGCCCGCCCTGGTGGTCGGACCGGGACAGCCCCTCGACCGTGGTCACCTCGTGCCCGTCGACCTGGACGGCGAGGACCAGGCAGGAGCGGGTCGGCTGCCCGTCGACCAGCACCGTGCACGAGCCGCAGACGCCGTGCTCGCAGCCCACGTGGGTGCCGGTCAGCCCGAACTCGTGCCGCAGCGCGTCGGACAGCAGCAGCCGCACCGGCACGGTGGCGTCCCGGGGGACGCCGTTCACGGTGACCGAGATCGTCCGGTCGGTGTCGATGCTCATGCGGTCCTCCCGGCTGCCTCGGCAGCGGCTGTGGCCAGCGTCCGTGCGGTCAGGGTGGCCACCAGTAGGCGCCGGTAGTCGGCGCTGGCGTGCAGGTCGCCGTCCGGCTCGACCAGGCCGCGGGCCAGCTCGCCCGCCGCGGCCCAGTCCGCGCTGTCGACCGGCCGGCCGCCGACGGCGTCGGTCAGGTCGAGCACCTCGGGCACCAGCCCGACGGAGATGTAGGCCGCCGTCGCCGACGCGACCCGCCGGTCGGCGTCCAGCGTGACGACGACGCCGGCGCCGCAGACCGCGTAGTCGCCCTTGCGCCGGGCGATCTCGGCGAACGCGGTGCCCGACCGCTCCGGCAGCGCCGGGAAGAAGGCGTCGACGACGACGGCCGGCCCGTGCACCGAGGTCTCCAGCGGGCCGACGAAGAAGTCCGCCCAGCCGACCGTCTCCCGGCCCGACGGCGTGGCGACCGTGACGGAACCGTCCGTCAGCGCCAGCACCGAGGTCATCTCGCCCGAGGGGTCCGCGTGCGCGATGGAGCCGACCGTCGTCCCGCGGTTGCGGATGGCCGGGTGCGCCACGTTCGCGGTCGCCCGGCCGAGCAGCGGCTGGACGGCGGCGGCCTCGGCGGAGGCCAGCAGCCGGGCGTGCCGCACCAGGGCGCCCACCCGGACGCCGTCCGGGCCGGCCTCGATCGCGTCCAGCCCCGGCACGCGGTTGATGTCGACCAGGGTGGTGGGTGCGGCCAGCCGCATGGACAGCAGCGGGAGCAGGGACTGGCCACCGGCGAGCACCTTCGCGCCCTCGCCCTCGCTGCTGAGGACGTCGAGCGCCTCCTCGACCGTGCGCGGGTCGGCGTAGCCGAACGGAGCGGGCTTCACCGGGTGCGGGTCACCTCCACGGGTCGACGGGGGAGGGGATGACTCTGACACCGCTTCCTGTGTCCCGGAAGTACCTCACCGCTAAATCTTCTGCGCCCGCGAGCAGCTCGGCCACCGGGGAGATCTCTCACCGCTAAGAGGCTTCCTCCGGTAGCGTCCCGCCAGGTGAGCCTCAGGCACGTCTCCCTGCGCAGTGGCGTCTACGCCGACTCCGTCCGGTTGATGCAGGTCAGTCGCGAGATCGGTGATCGGCCCGGCGTGTCCGCCGTGCTGGTCGCGATGGCGACCCCGCTCAACCTCGAGCTCGCGGCCGGCATGGGCCTCGCCCCGGACGGCGAGGCGAAGCCCGACCAGCTGCTCGTCGCGCTGACCGCCACCGACGACGCCGAGCTCACCGCCGCCGTCGCCGCGGTGGAGGCCGCGCTCGCCCACCGCGAGAAGTCCGGCGACGCACAGACCATCCCGGCCCGCACCATCGGCGCCGGCCTGACCGACACCGCCGACCCGGCGCTGGCGATCATCAGCGTGCCCGGTCCGTACGCCGCCGCCGAGGCCGCCGACGCGATCGCCGCCGGCCGCTCGGTGCTGGTCTTCAGCGACGGCGTCCCGGTCGAGCAGGAGATCGCGCTGAAGCAGGCCGCGCACGACGCCGGCGTGCTGGTGATGGGCCCGGACTGCGGCACCGCGATCGTCTCCGGCGTCGCGCTCGGGTTCGCCAACGTCGTCCGTCGCGGCCCGGTCGGCCTGGTGGCCGCGTCGGGCACCGGTGCCCAGCAGGTCAGCTGCCTCCTGGACGCCGCCGGCGTGGGGGTGTCGCACGTGCTCGGCGTCGGCGGCCGCGACCTCTCCACCGCCGTCGGCGGCCTCGCCACCCTGGACGCGCTCGCCGCCCTGGACGCAGACCCGGCCACCGAACGGGTGCTGCTGGTCTCCAAGCCGCCGGCGCCGGAGGTCGAGGCCCGGGTCGCCACCGCCGCCGCGCAGCTGACCGTGCCGGTGCGCTCCGCCGTCCTCAGCGCCGAGCAGCCCGACCTCACCGCGGCCGTCGAGGCGCTGCTCGGTGACCTGGGCGTCGCCGTCCCGGAGTGGCCCTCCCGCCCCGGCACCGCGGACGCCGTCCCCGAGGGCGCCGTGCTCAAGGGCTTCTTCTCCGGCGGCACCCTCGCCGACGAGGCGATGCTCATCGCCGCCCCGGTGCTCGGCGACATCCGCTCCAACACCCCGCTGCGGCCCGAGCTGGACCTGGGCACCGACCTGCGGGCCCGCGGCCACGTCGTCATCGACTTCGGCGACGACGCGCTGACCGTGGGCCGCGCCCACCCGATGATCGACCCGACGCTGCGGCTGGAGGCGATCAGCAACCTGGCCGCCGGCCGCGAGCCCGCCGTCCTGCTGCTGGACGTCGTCCTGGGGTACGGCGCCGACCCCGACCCGGCGCACTCGCTGGTGCCGGCGCTGCAGGCCGCCGGGCTGCCGGCCGTCGTCGCGCTGGTCGGCACCGAGGGCGACCCGCAGGGCTGGTCCCGGCAGGCAGACGCGCTGGCCGAGGCCGGCGCCGCCGTCTTCGCCAGCAACGCCGCCGCCACCCGGTACGCCCTGTCGCTGATCGGAGACCGCAATGCCTGAGCCCCTCGGCGGCCTGCTGGCCGCCCCGCCGTCGATCGTCGCCGCCGGTGTCGAGGTGTTCTCGACCGCGCTGCGCCAGCAGGGCGTCGACGTCACCGACGTCGACTGGCGCCCGCCGGGCTTCGGCAGCCCCGAGGACCTCGCCCAGCTCGCGCTCGACCCGCACCGGGCGGCGGCCAACCGGGTCGCCGTCGAGCGGGTGCTGGCCGCCGGCTCGCAGCTGGTCGACGTCCGGCCGGCGCACGAGGTGCTGGACCTGCCCGGCCGGGTGCTGCTGCACTCCGGCCCGCCGCTGACCTGGGAGACCGCGTCCGGGCCGATGCGCGGTGCGCTGATCGGTGCCTGCCTCTTCGAGGGCTGGGCCGCCGACGTCGAGGACGCCGAGCGCGTGCTGGCGGCCGGCGAGATCGCCCTGGACCCCTGCCACCACCACCGCACGGTCGGCCCGATGGCCGGCGTGACCAGCCCGTCGATGTGGATGTGGTGCCTGCAGGACCCGAGCTCCGGCGCGCAGGCCTGGTGCAACCTGAACGAGGGCCTGGGCAAGGTGCTGCGGATGGGCGCCTTCAACGACGAGGTGCTCACCCGGCTGGCCTGGATGCGCGACGTCCTCGGGCCGGTGCTGCAGGCTGCGGTGCGCTCGCGGCCCGAGCCGCTGGACGTGAAGGCGATCCTGGCCCAGATGCTGCAGATGGGCGACGAGGGGCACAACCGCAACCGCGCCGGCTCGCTGATGGCCCTGCGCGAGCTGTCCCCGTCGATCGTCGCCGTGGACGCGCCGTCGTCCGACATCGCCGAGGTGCTCCGCTTCATCGGCGGCAACGAGCACTTCTTCCTCAACCTCGGCATGCCCACTGCCAAGCTGGCCATGGACGCCGCCCGGGGGGTGCCCGGCTCGACGATGGTGACCGTGCTGTCCCGCAACGGCACCGAGTTCGGCGTGCAGACCGCCGGCACCGGTGACCGCTGGTTCACCGGCCCGGCCAACACCCCGGTCGGGCTCTTCCTGGGCGACTACGGCCCCGAGGACGCCAACCCCGACATCGGCGACTCCGCGATCATGGAGGCGTACGGCGTCGGCGGCTTCTCCATGGCCGCGGCCCCGGCGATCGTCCGCTTCGTCGGCGGCAGCGTGCCCGACGCGCTGGCCACCACCGAGCGGATGTACCAGATCACCCTGGCCGAGAACCCGGCGATGCAGATCCCGATCATGGGCTTCCGCGGGGCACCGACCGGGATCGACGTCCTGCAGGTCGCCCGCACCGGCTGGCTGCCGCAGATCAACACCGGGATGGCCGGCCGGGTCGCCGGCACCGGCCAGGTGGGCGCCGGCCTCGTGCAGCCGCCGCAGCAGTGCTTCGAGCAGGCCCTGGCCGCCCTCGCCGCCGAGTCCCGCGCCGCCTCCTAGCCCGAAGACGGCCATCGCCGCCGAGACGCGGACGAAGATGGCCATCTCCGCCCCCGGGGAACCCGCGGAGATGGCCATGTCCGCCCCGGGGCGGACATGGAGTCGGGACGGCGGGGGTAGTCCGGCCGTCGACGCACCCGACGGAGGGGGACCCATGGCCAGCTGCGAGGTCTGCGGCAACGATTACCGGCTCAGCTTCGAGGTGCACGCGGCAGGAGCCGTGCACACCTTCGACAGCTTCGAGTGCGCCGTCCACGCGCTGGCGCCGGTCTGCGAGCACTGCGGGGTGAAGGTGGTCGGGCACGGCGTGGAGGCCGACGGCGTCTTCTTCTGCTGCGCCTCGTGCGCCCGCATGCACGGCGAGCCGGCGAGCGCGGCCCAGCTGGTCGACCACGCGGGCCGGGCGCCGGACGAGCGGTGAGTCGCGGCCGGTCCGGTGTGGCCGGCCGGCTGCGGGGACGGCGGGTGCGAGGATCGGGCGGACCGCGTGCACGGCGCCGACGACGGCGGCGGGCGTGGTCGCGGGAGGGGGTGTCGTACTGGAGGGGCAGCTGGCCGAGCTCGTGACCGGGGAGCCCCGGACCGAGCTGCAGCAGTCGGTGCTCGGGCACGACTGGGCCGCCACCCCGCTGGGTCCGGTCCAGAGCTGGTCGTCGACGCTGCTGTCCACGGTGGGCACCTGCCTGAACTCGCGCTTCCCGATGCTGCTCATCTGGGGCCCCGAGCTGGTCATGGTCTACAACGACGCGTATGCGCCCCTCCTCGGCGCGCGTCACCCGAAGGCGCTCGGCCAGTCGCTGTCCGACGTCTGGGCCGACATCTGGCCGACCCTGCGCGGCATGGTCGACGAGGTGCACGCGGGCGCGGCGACCTTCAGCGAGGACCTGCTCCTGGTGACCAACCGCGACGGCTTCGACGAGGAGACGTTCTTCACCTTCTCCTTCAGCCCGGTCGCCGAACCCGGCGGTCGCGTCGCCGGCATCCTGGACACGGTCGTCGAGACGAGCGGGCGGGTGCTCGCTGCCCGCCGGATGGGCGTCCTCCAGCAGCTGGGCAGCCTTCCGCGCTCGGTGCACGACAGCGCGGCCGCGGCCTGCGCCGCCGTGCTCGGTGTGCTGGCTGAGGCTCGGGCCGACTGCCCGTTCGGGCTGGTCTACCTGCTCCAGCTCGGCGGGCACACGGCCGAGCTGGTGGCCAGTTACGGCCTCGCCGAGGACGCCCCGGCGATCGACGAGGTGTTCCCGCCCCAGGTGCGCGAGGCGATGGCCACCCGGTCGGTGGTCCGCACCAGTGGGCTGGCGACCGTGCTGCCGGGCCTGTCCCGCGGAGGGGCCAGCCCGGCCGGGGAGGCCGACGTGGACACCGTGTTCGTGCTGCCGCTGACCGTCGCCGGGCCGGCCGACCCGGTCGGTGCCCTGGTGCTCGGCGCGAGCCCGCACCTGCGGGTGGACGACGAGTACCGGGTGTTCCTCTCCCTCGCGGCCGCGCACGTCTCCGCCGCGGTCACCGACGCCCAGGCCGTCCAGTCCGAGCGCCGCCGCTCGGCCGAGCGCGCCGAGTTCGACGACGCCCGCGCCCAGTTCTTCACCGAGGTGGCGGTCACCCTGCAGCGCGCCGTGCTCGGGCCGACGCTGCTGCCCCCGGGCTTCGCCGTCCGCTACGAGCCGGCCAGCGGCACGCTGGAGGTCGGCGGCGACTGGTACGACGTCGTCGACCTGCCCGGTGGCCGGTACGGCGTGGTGGTCGGCGACGTCGTCGGCCGCGGGCTGCCCGCGGCCGCCGTCATGGGGCAGCTGCGCAGCGCCATCCGCGCCCTGCTGCTGGAGAGCCACTCCCCGAGCCACGTGCTCGGCGCACTGGACCGGTTCGCGGCGCTGGTGCCGGGCGCCACGTGCAGCACCGTGTTTTGCGCGGTCGTCGACCCGGCCGCCGGGACGCTGCGCTACAGCAGCGCCGGTCACGTGCCGGCGATCGTCGTCGACCGGGACGGCGGGTCGGCGTTCCTCACCGCCGCCGGCTCCCTGCCGCTCGCGGTCGTCGACGACCTGGTGCGGCCCGAGCGCGACGTCGTCCTGGCGCCCGGGTCGACGCTGCTGCTCTACACCGACGGCCTGGTCGAGCGGCGGGACGAGGACCTGGACGAGGGGATGGCCCGGGCGGTCGACGCGGTGCGGGCGGGCCGGCAGCTGGCGCCCGCGGCCCTCGCCGACCTGCTCACCGACCAGCTGCTCTCCGACGCCCCGGACGACGACGTCGCCTTCCTGGTCTACCGCGCCCCCGGCTGACCCGGCAGCCGGACGGCGAGCAGCGCCACGTCGTCGTCCACCCGGCCCCCCAGGTCGGCCAGCAGCTCGTCGCACAGCCGGTCCAGCCGCCCGCCGCCGAGCTCCCGCACCCGGCCGAGGAGCCAGGCGAACCCGTCGTCCAGCGGTGCCGTGCGCCGTTCGACGAGCCCGTCGGTGTAGAGCAGCAGGGTGTCCCCGGGCGCCAGCGGCACCTCGTGGTCGGTGCGGTGGGCGCCCGGCGCCACGCCCAGCACCCGTTCCGGCTCGGCGGCGAGCAGGTCGGCGCAGCCGGCGCGCACCAGCACCGGCGGCGGGTGACCGGCGTTCGACCAGTGCAGCACCGGCGCGTCCTCCGACGGGTCGACGGCCATCACCACGACCGTCACCAGCGTCTCCAGGCCCAGGTCGGTGAGCACCTGGTCGAGGGTGTCGAGCACGGTGGCGGGCGATCCGCCGGTCGCCTGGGCGATCGCGCGGAGCATCCCGCGCACCTGGGCCATCGTCGCGGCGGCCGGGGCGTCGTGCCCGGCGACGTCCCCGATCACCAGCAGGGTGGTGCCGTCGGGCAGCCGGAAGGCGTCGTACCAGTCGCCGCCCACCTGGGCGTGCCGGCTGGCGGGCAGGTAGCGCACCGCCGTCTCCAGCGGCGCCACCCGCGGCGCCGGGCCGAGCAGGCTGAGCTGCAGCGACTCCGCCGACGCGAGCGCCGCCGCGGAGGCGGCTGCCTGCGCCCGGAGCTCGGCGAGCCGGGTCTCCCGGCGCAGCCGGAGGGTGCAGGCGCCCACGGCCAGGGCGGTGGCGATGGTGATCCCGACCAGCCGGATCGTCTGCGCGACCAGGCGGGGGTCGGTGAACTGGCGGTCGTACACGCCGATCAGCACGGCGGTCAGCAGGGCCAGCAGGCCGTACCCGACCGTGGCGCGCCGGCCGAGGGCCGTGGCCGCCAGCAGGGGCGGCATCGTGAGCAGCCCGATGAGGGACTGGCCCCGGCCACTGGCGGAGTCCGCCAGGACGATCGCGGCCAGCACGACCGCGGGCATGGCCCGCTGCGCCAACCTCGACCAGTTCACCGCGCTGCTCCTCGTCCGGCCGGGCCGTCGGACCACCCCCGGATCCGTCTGACAACGTAGATGAGCCGTCCGCCCCACCCTGCTGCGGCGCGGCAGGGGAACACCGTCCCGCTCGGCGGCGCTGGGGGGTGGCATGCGCATCGACCTCACCGGCAAGCGGGCCCTCGTCACCGGCTCCTCCCAGGGCATCGGCCTGGCCATCGCCACCGGGCTGGCCGAGGCCGGCGCCTCCGTCGTGCTGACCGGCCGGGACGCCGGGAAGCTGGAGCAGGCCGCGGCCGGCATCGACGGCGAGGTGACGACCGTGGCCGGCGACGTGGTCACCGACGAGGGGACGGCGGCGCTGCTCGAGGCGGTGCCGGACGTCGACGTGCTGGTCAACAACCTGGGCGTCTTCGGCGCGCGGCCGGCGCTGGAGATCACCGACGACGAGTGGCGTCGCTACTTCGAGACCAACGTGCTGACCGCCGTCCGGCTCACCCGCGCCTACCTGCCCGGCATGCGCGACCGGGGGTGGGGGCGGGTGCAGTACATCGCCAGCGACTCCGCGGTCGTCGTGCCGGCGGAGATGGTGCACTACGGGATGACGAAGACGGCGCTGCTCGCCGTCTCGCGCGGGTTCGCCAAGGAGGCGGCGGGCTCCGGGGTGACGGTCAACTCGGTGGTCGCCGGTCCGACGCACACCGCCGGCGTCGAGGACTTCGTGCACTCCCTGGTCGGCGACGAGCTGCCCTGGGACGAGGCGCAGCGGGAGTTCATGCGGCTGCACCGGCCGCAGTCGCTCATCCAGCGGCTGATCGAGCCGGCGGAGATCGCGAACATGTGCGTGTACCTGGCGAGCCCGCTGGCGTCGGCGACCACCGGTGGGGCGCTGCGGGTGGACGGCGGCTACGTGGACGCGATCCTGCCCTGAGCCCTCCGGTCGGCCATCAGCTCCCGGACGCCGGCGGTCAGCGCCGCCTGCGCCGCCGCCGGGTCGGCCAGGTACCCGGCGACCATCGCGCCGTCGCGCAGCACCAGCCAGCGCCGTGCCGCGTCGGCCGGGTGCGGGTGGCCGGTGGTCGCGAAGGCCGCCCGGACGCTCGCCTCCAGCCAGTCCCGGTGCGCCCGCACCGCGCGGCGGACCGGGCTGTCCGGGTCGGGGTGCTCGGCGGCCGCGTTGATGGAGGCGCAGCCCCGGGAACCCGTCCCGACAGACTTGGTCGCCGACGAGCCCGGTGAGGGTCAGCAGCCAGTGCTCCGCGGCGGCCGGGTCGGCCGGCACCTCGCCGGCGCGGTCGCGCACCGCCTGTTCGACGCCCTCGAGGTAGGCGACGACCAGGTCCTCCTTGCCGGGGAAGTGCCGGTAGGAGGTCGCCCGGGTCACCGCGGCCTCGGCGACCACCCGGTCCACGCCGACCGCCCGCAGCCCCTCGGCGTAGAACAGCACGGACGCCGTCCGCAACAGTCGCTCCCGGGCCCCCGACTGTCCGCGCTGCAGATGGTGGCCCGGACGCGCCGGAGGACCATCAGCGACGCCGGGGTGACTGCCGAGGTCGGTATCGGACCGGACGGCGCCGGCGGTTCCGGGCTGGAGATCACCCTGCACGTCGAGCTGGGCGGCCTGGACCAGGCGGCCGCCGAGGCGCTCGTCGAGAAGGCGCACCAGGTCTGCCCGTACTCCAACGCCACCCGGGGCAACGTGCCGGTGACCCTGGAGACCACCGTCGCCTGACGCGCCACCCCGCGCCGGGACCTGCGCTCTCGTGGCGTCCCGCTGCCAGGGTCACGAGAGCGCAGGTCTCGGGCGGGGGGCCTGCCTCAGGCCTTGACGATGGCGGCGACCGGGCCGCCGCCGGAGGGGCCCTGGTGCACGGCGGCCACGGACACGAAGACCGCCGGGTCGCCGGTCACCGAGGCCGCGACGCCGCCCACGGTCGCCTTGATCTGGCGGTGCCAGAAGACGTCGGAGTCGTCGAGCATCGCGTTGCGCCGGCCGCGGACGTAGCCGGTCGGGTCGGCCTCGCACTTGAGGAAGACGTTGACCAGGTCCTCGCCCAGGTCGCTGGTGTGCGGCCGCTCGGGCAGGTCGAGCCCGGCGTTGCGGATCGCCTCCCAGATGCCGTCCTGGTCCAGCGCGTCCTTCATCACCGAGTGGCCGATGCGGTAGTTGCCGCCGTGCCCGCGGGCGTTGCCGACGACGACGATCTGCGCCCGGTCGAGCTCGACGCCGGACGAGCAGGAGGCGACCGCGCTGAACAACGAGAAGTCGCGCATCACCTGCTTCTGCTCCGGCATCTCGATCTCGCCCAGCGCCAGCGCGATGCCCAGCGCGGTCGTCCCGTTGGAGAGGTCCATCGAGCCGTGCGGCTCGTCGTAGTAGGTCTCCTGGCCGCGCGACTTCGCCTCGCGGATGGTCTCGATCGTGAGCAGCGGGGTCTTGGTCTGCACGTAGTGGACGTCGGCGGGGTCGGTGATGCCGGCCTCGGCCATCGCCCGGCGCACGCCCTCGGCGACCTTCTCGACCATGGTGAGCCGGCCGATGTCCTCGGGCAGCAGCACCTCGCTCATCGCGAAGCCGACGGTGAGCCGCGGGTCGTCGGTCTTCTCGACCGCGTCCTCCGGCAGGGTGGCGAAGATCGTCGCGTGCGGGCTGATCACGCCGTCCGTGCCGCCGGACCAGACGATCGGGATCTCCCCGACCTCCTCCTTGCTCCGGGTGCCCTTCTCCATCAGCACCTCGCGGAACGCGCGGTCGGCGATGATCCGGGTGTAGTCGTTGACCCCGCCGTTGCCCTCGGTCTTGCCGATCACGGCGACGACCCGGTCGGCGTCCATGACGCCGGAGTCGATCAGCTTCGCCAGCTCTGAGGCGTCACTGACGTTGTGCAGCGGGACCTTGCGGACCTCGATCGGTGCGGGCACTGGTTGCTCTCTTCCTGCTAGGCGGTGAGGACGGTGCCGACGTCGTCGCCGGCGACGGCGTCGGAGATGTGTTCGAGCGAGGTGACGACGGCGCGGGTGCCGCCGGCGCCGAGGAAGCGCAGCGCGGCCTCCACCTTCGGGCCCATGCTGCCGCTGGTGAACTGCCCGGCAGCGGCGAGGTCGCGCAGCTCGCCGGCGGTCACCCGGCCCAGCGGACGGGCCGACGGGGTGCCGAAGTCGACCATCACGTGCGCCACGTCGGTGGCGATGACCAGGGTGTCGGCGTCCAGCTCGCGGGCCAGCAGCGCCGCGGTCAGGTCCTTGTCGATGACCGCCTCGACGCCGCGCAGCGCGGTGGAGTTCCCGTCGTGGTCTCGGCCGTCGTCGACCACGGGCACGCCGCCGCCCCCGGCGCAGACGACGACGAAACCGGCGGCGACGAGCGCGGCGATGGCCGGGGTGTCGACCACCGAGCGCGGCTCCGGCGACGCGACGACCCGGCGCCAGCCGCGGTCGCCGCGGTCCTCCCAGCGCTGGCCCAGCTCGACGAACCGCTCGGCCTGGTCGCGGGGGAGGTAGCGGCCCACGGGCTTGGTCGGGGTGGTGAAGCCCGGGTCGGCCGGGTCGACGAGCGTGCGCGTGACCAGGGCCGCGGTGCGCTGCGGCAGTCCGCGGGCGGCCAGGGCGGCGTCCAGCTCGTCGGCGAGGGTGAACCCGATGGTGGCCTGGGTCTGGGCCACGTTCCAGTCCAGCGGGACCGGGGGCACCTCGTGCGCCGCCAGCTCGTTCTTGACCAGCAGGTTGCCCACCTGGGGGCCGTTGCCGTGGGTGAGCACGACCTGGGCGCCGGTGCCGACGACGGCAGCGACGTGCTGCGCGGCCCGGGCGATGGCCTCGCGCTGGGCCGCGGGCGTGGCCGACCCGTCCGGGCCGGTCATCGCGTTGCCCCCGAGGGCGATGACGACGCGACGGGGGAGGGCCATTGCGTGACCCTAGCGCCAGGGTGCCTTAGCGGTGAAGTACCTGCGGTGTCCCGATCGGTCGGGACCGCCGGTGCTGCGTCAGGCGGCGGCGGACTCGACCCGCTGGCCCACCACGGGACGCTCGGCCATCCGCAGCACGCGCACCTCGTCGGCCGGGGTGCCGGCCTCGTCGACGTCGGTCGCGTCGGCCTGGTCCCCGTGCTCGGCGAGCGCCGCGATGCGGCTCAGCGCCTCGTCGTACAGCTCGGCGACGGCGGCGAGGCCCGCGGTGAGCGCGGCGGCAGCCGCGGTCTCCTCGGCCTCGAGGGCGAGCTCGGTGGTTCCGGGAGTGGTCACGTCACCTTCATCGGCAGTGTGCGACGGAGTTGACACCCATCAGTTCCGATTCCTCGCCGGCCGGTCACGAGGCGGCGTACTGGCGCTCCGGGGCGGGGACGACGAACTCGTCGGTGGGGGCGCTCGCGGCGACGTTGGCGGCCACGACGCCGGCCGTCGCCCGGCGCGGGTGCGGGAGCAGCGGCGGCAGGTCCAGGCGCGGCACGACCCGCACCTCGTCCTCGGCCGGCGCGTCGTCGGGGTCCTCGTCGTCGGCGTACCCGGCCGGCTCGTCCTCGTCGTCGACCGACCAGGTGGCCGGGTCCCGGTAGGTGACGGGGGGCTCGTCCGGCGGCGCCGGGGCGTCCTCGGCCGGCCGGTCCCAGCCTTCGGCCAGGGCGGCGATCGTGGCCATCGCGTCGTCGTGGAGCTGCGCCACGAGCGCGTGGGCCGCGAGCGCCACGGCGTCGCAGGAGAAGGTGCCGTCGAAGCGGGGCTGCGCTGTCACGCGGGTGTCATCGGCAGCTCACCGGCCGACCGTGACGGACCGGTTCCGGGCCGTCCCCGCCGTGGCTCAGCGGCGCCAGAAGTCGAAGCGGTCGCGGCCCGGGCGGAAGCCCGCCTGCTCGACGACGTCGACGGCGAGGTCGAACCGCTGGCCGACCAGCTGCGGCTGGTGCCCGTCGCTGCCGAAGCTCACCGCGTCGCCGCCCTCCTCGCGGTACCAGCGCAGCAGGTCGACCGACCACAGCGGGCTGGTCGTGTTCACCTCGAGCGCCCGGCCGCTGCCGGCCACCGCCCGGAACACCGCGCGGTACTCCTCCTCGAAGACGTCCTGGGGGTACAGGTCCCGGCCGCCCGGCCAGTAGCGACGCGGGTAGTCGCAGTGCGCCAGCACCTGGAACACGTCGCTCGTCTCGATCATCACCACCATCTCGGTGAGGTAGCGGCGCATGGTCTCCACCACGTCGACCCCCGGGGCGTGCAGCAGCCGGTTCACGCCCATCAGCCGGCCGTCCACGGGCAGGGAGTGCAGCGAGCCGAGGACGCGGTCGACCGGTCCGGCGGCCAGGTGGGCGGCCACGCTCGCGCCGAAGAGGTGCGGTTCGCCCGCCTCCACGCCGGACCACACCCGCAGCTGGGGGAACCGCTCCCGTGCCTCCCAGACGGTCTCGGCGTAGAGGTCGACGTCGATCGGCAGCTGGTTGGCCGGGTGGCGGTCGGTCAGGCCCTGCGCGGTGGCGCGGTCCGCGGCGTCCCAGACGGTGAAGTCGAGGTGCTCGGTGAAGGCGATGGCCGGCAGGCCGATCTCGACCGCGCGCTCGCACGCGCGCAGCAGGGAGGCCCGGGGACCGGTGTCCCACGAGAACTCGGAGTGCACGTGGTTGTCCGGAGGGAGCATCGGTGCCCATCCAACCGGTCGTCCACAGGTACCGCACGCCGGGTCCCCGATGTCGGTGGCGCCGCCTACGGTCGGGACATGAGCACCACTGTGGAGACCGATCTGGCCGACGAGGCGCTGGGCGTCCTGCGCGAGCTCACCGGCCGGCCCGACGCGGTGTTCCGCGAGGGCCAGGACGCCGCGGTCACCGCGCTGGTCGAGCGGCAGGAACGCGCCCTGGTCGTGCAACGGACCGGGTGGGGCAAGTCCGCGGTCTACTTCGTCTCCACCGCGCTGCTCCGCCGCCGCGGCAAGGGGCCGACCCTGCTGGTCAGCCCGCTGCTCGCGCTGATGCGCGACCAGGTGGCGGCCGCCGCGCGCGCCGGGATCAAGGCGGTGGAGATCTCCAGCTCGAACGTCACCGAGTGGGACGACATCAACGCCCGGCTGGCCGCGGACGACGTCGACGTCCTGCTGGTGTCCCCGGAGCGGCTGACCAACCCGCGCTTCCGGGACGAGCAGCTGCCCGCGCTGGTCTCCCGCTGCGGCCTGCTGGTGGTCGACGAGGCGCACTGCGTCTCCGACTGGGGCCACGACTTCCGGCCGGACTACCGGCGCATCCGCGACCTGCTCGGCCAGCTGCCGGCCGGCACCCCGGTGCTGGCGACGACGGCGACGGCCAACGAGCGGGTGGTGGCCGACGTCGCCGAGCAGCTGGCCGCCGGCGGGGTGCAGGTCACCACGGTGCGCGGCCCCCTGGCCCGCGACTCCCTGCGCCTGGGCGTGCTCCGGCTGGACACCGACCGGGCCCGGCTCGCCTGGCTGGCCGCCCACCTCGAGTCCCTGCCGGGCAGCGGGATCGTCTACACGCTCACGGTCGCCGCGGCCGAGGAGACCGCGGCCCTGCTGCGCGACTCCGGCCACGAGGTGCGCGCCTACACCGGCCGGCTCGACGACGCCGACCGCAAGGACGCCGAGGAGGCGCTGCGCGGGAACCGGGTCAAGGCCCTGGTCGCCACCTCGGCGCTGGGCATGGGGTTCGACAAGCCCGACCTGGGCTTCGTCGTGCACCTGGGGGCGCCGTCCTCGCCGGTCAGCTACTACCAGCAGGTCGGCCGCGCCGGCCGTGCCGTGGAGCACGCCGACGTGCTGCTGCTCCCCGGGCCCGAGGACCTGGCGATCTGGCAGTGGTTCGCCACCTCCTCCATGCCGCGGGAGGACCACGCCGCGGCCGTCCTCACCGCGATGGCCGACGGCAAGGCGTGGTCGGTGGCCCGGCTGGAGACGGTCGCCGACGTCCGCCGGTCCCGGCTGGAGCTGCTGCTCAAGGTGCTCGCCGTCGACGGCGCGGTCGAGCGGGTGCAGGGCGGCTGGCGGTCCACCGGCGTCCCGTGGGTCTACGACGCCGACCGGTACGCCCGGGTCACCGCGACCCGGGAGTCCGAGCAACGGGCGATGATCGCCTACGCCCGGCCCGTCGACGGTGCGGAGTGCCGGATGGCGTTCCTGCAGGAGGCCTTGGACGACCCGACGGCCGCCCCGTGCGGGCGGTGCGACGTGTGCGCCGGCCCGTGGTACGCCACCGACATCCCGGCCGGCGCGTCCCAGGCGGCCAGCGCGCGGCTGGACCGGCCCGGCGTCGAGCTCGTCCCGCGGGCGCAGTGGCCCACGGGCGCCGACCGGCTGGGCGTGCAGGTCAAGGGGAAGATCGCGGCGGGCGAGCAGGTGGAGACCGGTCGCGCCGTGGCCCGGCTGACCGACCTCGGCTGGGGCCAGCGCCTCCGCACCCTGCTCGGGGACGACGGCGTCGGCGGGGTCGCCACCCTGGCCGAGGACCTCGAGGCCCCGCCGATCGAGGAGGACCCCGACGCCGCGCTCGACGTCTCCCACCGGGTGATCCGTCCCGGTCTGACCTCCGACGCTCCGCCGGACGACGAGCTGCTCAAGGCCTGCGCCCGGGTGCTGGGCGCGTGGGACTGGGCGCAGCGCCCCGGAGCGGTCGTGTCCATGCCGTCGCGGCGTCGGCCGGCGCTCGTCACCGGGGTGGCGGAGGGGCTGGCGCGGGTCGGTCGGCTGCCCTACCTCGGCGCGCTGGACCTGGCCCACGGCGGGCCGTCCGGTGGACCGGGGGGCAACAGCGCCTTCCGGCTGGCCGGGGTGTGGCAGCGCATCGTGGTCGGCCCGGAGCTGCGGGCCCGGCTGGCCGAGCTGGGCGGCGCTCCGGTGCTGCTCGTCGACGACCTGGCCGACTCCCGGTGGACGATGACGGTGGCCGGTCGCGAGCTGCGGCTGGCCGGCGCGGGATCGGTGCTGCCCTTCGTGCTGGCGCTCTCGGCCTGAGGTTGTCCACAGGATTTCGAACACCTGTGCGAAACCTGCGGTAGCGTCCTGACATGTCGCTCGCGCACCAGCCGTCCATGTGGGACGTCGCCGAGGAGGCCACGCTCACCCCGCTGTCCGGGCGGGTCACCCGGCACCCGTTGTCGGCCGGCGCCTGGGTCGACCACCTCCCGGGATGGGTCGAGGGCTCCGACGCCGTGCTGGACGTGCTGCTCGGGGACATCGGCTGGCGGGAGGACCGCCGGCAGATGTACGACCGCGAGGTGGCCGTGCCGAGGCTGCTGCGGTGGTACGGCGGCGACGAGCCGCTGCCGCACCCGGTGCTGACCGAGGCCCGCCGAGCCCTCGACGCCCACTACCTGGCCGAGCTGGGTGAGCCGTTCGTGACCGCCGGCATGTGCCTGTACCGCGACGGCCGGGACAGCGTCGCCTGGCACGGCGACCGCATCGGCCGGAGCCGGACCGAGGACACGATGGTCGCCATCGTCTCCTTCGGGTCGCCCCGACCGCTGCTGCTGCGCCCGATGGGCGGTGGGGAGAGCCTCCGCTTCCCCCTCGGGCACGGCGACCTCGTCGTCATGGGTGGTTCGTGCCAGCGCACCTGGGAGCACTGCATCCCGAAGACGACGAAGCCGGTGGGACCGCGGGTGAGCGTCCAGTTCCGGCCCCGCGGGGTGGCCTGAGTCGCGTTCTCGCAGCTCAGCAGGGTCGTCGAGCCTCGCGAGGAGGGCCCGGGGGGACCCCCCTGCAGAGGCCCCCTGAGGGCGTGTATCGTTCTCCATGCACCAAGCGAGAACGGACCGGGTCGCAAGACCTGGGAAACCGCCGGATGGGACCCACGTGGTCCGACTGCTGCGGAACTTGGTGTAAAGTCGAGAACACCGCCACGAAGAACGGCCGAGCAATCGGTCGGGAAACATGCGCGTCCGCTCCTTGAGAACTCAACAGCGTGCCGAAAGTCAGTGCCAAGTAACAATTCCCCTTGGCCTGG
>NZ_JABGDB010000056.1:0-529 GCF_041028285.1 Modestobacter versicolor
TCCGATCTGTCTAAGAACTCACGGTTTTCGACATAGCCAGCTGGGTCTTCACGCTTATAGGTTGCCCAATCAAAGTCTTCATAATCTTCAATTACGCGGTCTGCTTCAAGACGTGCAAGTTCCAGATGTTTGTAAACACCCTCAGATTCTTTAACAAAGGCTTCCTGAGTCTGGTTAAATTCAGCAATAGCTTGTTCCAGAGCTTGGTTATCTTTATAGCCTTTAATCACTTCACTGAGTACTACATTCTCACCAGTAGGTAGAGTGATTTCATATTCTTCGAAGTCTACTTCCTGTTCATCAGGAGTTTCCGTTTGTTCAACTTCGGAGTCTTCAACTTCTTCCTCAACTTCTTCGACTGCCTCTTCGACTTCATCACTTTCTTCAACTTCATCTTCCTCACCGAAATCAAAAGATAAATCAGATGTGTCATCGATAATACCACCATCCGGATTACCCGCACCTTCTGCGACTTTACTTGGATTGTGTTTAGCAGTTGCGTCTGAATTAGGAATTTCATTACCATTTG
>NZ_JABGDB010000057.1:0-528 GCF_041028285.1 Modestobacter versicolor
AGACACGGATAGTCTGAAAATACTGAACTACGAAAACCACAAAGCCTATTTCAAAAAGTTTGACGATGGAATAGTTAAGAAGATGGAAGCAATGTGTGATTTCTACAAGCTGGATAAGGCGTTACTATCCCCGAAAACTATTAAGGGCGTGACAAAACTTATCGGCGTGTGGGATTACGAGGGAACGTATGAGAAGTTTAAAACGCTCGGTGCTAAAAGATACCTGCAATGTGAGAAGGGGAAACTTAAACTCACTGTCGCCGGACTCTCTAAGCAGAACGGTTTAAACTACATGATGCAACAGGCAAATAATGACGTTGATAAAGTCTTTACTTTATTCGACGATGAACTATACATCCCGGCTGAATGTACGGGTAAAATGACACACACTTATCAGGACGACGATTATAAATACCAGTGTACGGATTATTTAGGCGTGACCGAAACAGAGGAACCATTATCAGGGGTTCATCTGGAGCCATGCGAGTTTACGCTTTCTCTGTCGCAACAGTTTATGACGTTCTTGGA
>NZ_JABGDB010000058.1:0-528 GCF_041028285.1 Modestobacter versicolor
CGTTTCTTTGAATCTAAACGTAAAGAGTTAAAAGGAACTCCATATGATTCGCTGTTGGAAAGGGATCTCCATGCTGGGATCTTATCGTGCGCTCGCTTTCACAACAAGGAAGATCGGGTTAGTTATTCGGTGCCACACACTTACGAACCCGACTTTGTATTGGACAAAGAAGGTCGAACTTACTTGGTCGAAGTCAAAGGACGATTTCGTGACAACACTGAAGCTTCGAAATACGTACATATCCGCTCGTATCTTCCGGAGACCCACGAGCTTGTCTTTCTGTGGGATCGCAGCAATGTAACATTCCCTTTCGCTAAGAAGCGTAAGGATGGTACTAAAGCGACTCATGAGAAGTGGGCAACAAAACACAAGTTCCGTCATTGGAACCGTGATACATTTTCGTTAGACGTTCTATAAAAGAAAAGCCCCAAGAGCTAATAACTCAAGGGGCTTTTTTATTATTTACCTTTTCTCAAACCTTTCCGAATTTCCTGAAGTCTATTACCTAATGTCTCTAGGTAGCGTCCT
>NZ_JABGDB010000059.1:0-526 GCF_041028285.1 Modestobacter versicolor
TTCCATGCGCATTAAGTCAAGATAGGTAGATAAATAAAATTCTTTTATTTAAGCATTTAAATATTATTTAAGGCCTTGTCGATAGTCGGACGGGAAACAGAAAGCTCACGCGCTATTTGTGATTTCTTCATGCCCTGCTTGTAAAGCTCCTGTATGCGTGTATGAAGCTCTACGTTCTTCACTCTACCGATTTGCTTACCAGCTTCCTTAGCCGCTTGCATACCGGCTTTGGTGCGGTCTGAAATGTACTTACGTTGCTCTTGTGCAAATGCGGCCTTAATACCTTCATACATGCCATAAGCTTGATCGCCGTCCGTTGTGACAATCTTCACCTTGCGCCCGTCTACCAGGTCTTTAAGTACAGTAAGCTGATCAACCATATCACGGCTTATTCTATCCATACCGTAGACGTACAGCACATCACCACGCTTAAGGATGGTGCTTAAGGTAAGCCATGATTCACGGCCTTTAAAGCTCTTACCGCTCTTACCTTCATCGGCGTACACGTTAGCAGCGTCAATATCAA
>NZ_JABGDB010000060.1:0-525 GCF_041028285.1 Modestobacter versicolor
GAAAACCACTGAGTGACTGGGTTCGTATTGATTACGTCTGCCTGAGTAATCACTTCACAGTTATCGATAAGAGCAGGAGCAACGTCAGAATGAGGATCGACGATTGCCACTTTATCTAGACCGTAGCTATTAAGCAGACGTGCATACACTTGCAGACCAAAACTATCACGGTCTACCATGTGACGATCAGCACGAGCATAAGGAATGTAAGGCATGTACAACGAGATTTTCACACGAGGATTCATGACACGTACAATGTTCACAATCTGCCCTACGTTGAATAGGGTGTCATGTAAACCACCGTCAGCGATACAGGTGATGAAGGCAGTGTCCACATGGTACGGACGTTGCCCAATCAAATGTACACCTTTAGCACCATCACTGAACTCTGTCCAGTTTAAGGTTTGTTCAACACCATTGATATGTAACTTAATCAAGACAACACCTCGTAGATCGAGTTGAGTGTATAAAGATAGCGTGAGCCATCCTCATGAGTTACATCACGAACCAAAAGAGAAGTACGGA
>NZ_JABGDB010000061.1:0-518 GCF_041028285.1 Modestobacter versicolor
GGTAACCATCACTACCACGGAAAAGAAACACCTTACCATCCTTTACTGGTAATACTACGTTCATTGATTACCTCAAAAAGGAATGTCATCATCCCACGGATCAAGAGTATCTGCGTCGATAAATTCTTGACGAGCGAGGATGCGACGCTGCTTAATCTCATGATTCAAATCAATCCGACGCTTAACCTGAATCAACTTTTGTATCTTCAGATTAACAACCATGTGGGGAACTTGCCCCACAAAGTTAACGTGCATCTTAGGGAATTGAAACAGTAAGAACTTAGCAGTCTCGAAGTTGTTGGGTAAGTTTACCCTCACCCCGTTGGAAAGTTCGTATTGCATGCTTCACCTTACTGAGAGATGCGAGCACCAACAGTTGCTTCAGCACGTTCGACCGGAACTTCCCAGCCGATGATCTCGAAGCTGTCAACCTGGCTGGTGTATTTACCAATGGTCTGTTCACCATTGACAGTCAGCCAATAGTAACCACCGTTTACTGGACGGTTGGAGGTGGCACG
>NZ_JABGDB010000062.1:0-517 GCF_041028285.1 Modestobacter versicolor
GTGCAACCATTGCAAACCATGAGCAGCGCCTTAACACGCTGGAAACTCAGACTAACAGCCAGTTTAAGAAACTGAAAGACGATGTAGACCAGAACCGCAAACGCGCTAGCGTAGGTGTAGCGGGTGTGGCGGCTATGGCGAACATCCCACAAGTAACAGATAGTCAAACCTTTAGCGTAGGTGCTGGCGCTGGTACTTATGACGGACAGCAAGCCTTAGCAGTGGGCTTTAGTGCTCGAATCAATGAGCACGTAATCACCAAAGCAGCGGTTAGCGCTGGTACTTTCGGTGGGGCTTCCGTGGGTGTGGGTGTTTCCTACGGTTGGTAATCCTTAGTAAGTGTGTGTAAGTCAAGGGGCGCTAGTTATGGCCCCCTTTTTACGGGGTTTTATCATGGTTGCATTCTGGTTTTATGCTCTACTCGCTTTAGTTTTTTATATTGGCTGGCTCACTCGCAAAATCTTTGTTAAGTGCCACATGTACACAATGTGTAAGAGGCTTGACCAATGGCGGAAAG
>NZ_JABGDB010000063.1:0-515 GCF_041028285.1 Modestobacter versicolor
AGGTGCAAATGGGTTTACTGCTGGTAATGCAACTGGTGCAATGTCTGTTCGTTTAGGTCCAGGAAATATGGCACCCCACACTCATACATATGGCTTCAATCTTGATACCTCTCGTGATGGTGACCACTTCCACCGTATCATGGGTGATGATGGTTTAGGTATGTATCTTCATAAAGAAAGCTATCTTAATTATGATGCTAAATCACATGGTGGTGATGGTGGTGTATTCTGGACTACAACTAATGGTGCTCACACCCACCACATCTCCCACAGTGGTACGACTGGTAATAACACCACAGGTACGTCTGACCCATTCAATATTGTTCAACCTTCTATCCCAATTTATGTTTGGGTTCGTAACTCGTAAGGAGAATTAATGGCTATCTTCCGTTTACGTGGTGCAGGTACAATTCCTTTTGTACCTGCACCTCGTAAGGAGAATTAATGGCTATCTTCCGTTTACGTGGTGCAGGTACAAAAGGAATTGTCACTGACATGCCCTCTTTTGATACTCC
>NZ_JABGDB010000064.1:0-506 GCF_041028285.1 Modestobacter versicolor
TGGGTAGTATTGGTGGTAATTCATTGATAGATTTCTCGTTCACGAGCGATACGATCTCTCATTTCACTATAAATATCAGAGAATTCTTGGTTGATTACAGCACTAGTATTTCGTTTACATTGAGTATCCCCTTGATAAACACTGTACTCCGTGCTACGTGCAATCACTTGCTCACGGATAAACTGGCGTACAAATGGGCGAATTGCTTCCTTAAATTCAGCCGACGTCATAGTAGTTTCCTAGTTCATGGTAGTTACAATTATTGCTGCCGTATTTGCAGCATTGACAGCAGCCATAGCCGCTGCATCATTATTGTCTTGGTCTTGAAACCTCTTGACACAAGCTCTGTAGTCTTTGGTAAGTGGGTATTGTTGTTCACACTTATCATAACGGTCGTCATAACAACCTGTAAGTGTAAGAGCAATCAGTACAGCAATGATGTATTTATTCATACTTACATTCCGTAGATTGGCAATCCCTGCACTTAATTTCACTCACCTTCACCG
>NZ_JABGDB010000006.1:0-224686 GCF_041028285.1 Modestobacter versicolor
TCGCGGTGGACGTCCTCGAGCACCTCCGCCGGTTGCGGCCGCGCCTGCTCCTGGCGCTCCTCCTCGCGCTGGTCGCCGGCGGTGCCACCTACGTCGTCTCCAACGCCCAGGCCCCTGTCTACGAGGCGACGCTGACCGCGTACGTGGACACCGGGGCCCCGGCCGGGAGCGCCGCGGACGCGGCGATCCGGACGGAGTGGACCGAGGGCGCCGTGGCCATGACCGCAGGCGTCCTCGACGACGTCGTCGACGAGGCGGGTGTCGACTGGAGCACGGGCGACGCGACCGACCGGACGAGCGTCGCGCGCGACCCCGACTCCGGCGAACTGCTGGTCCGCGTGCTCGGCCCGTCCCGGGACGCTGCGGCACGCGTCGCCGACGAGCTCGTGGTCGTGCTCGACCGACGGCTGGCCGCGCAGCAGCGGCGGACCGTGACCGCCGTCGTCCGCCCCCTCCAGGAGCAGGCCGCGGACATCGAGGACCGGCTCGCCGCCCTGCCCGCGGGCGGCACCGGCCGGTCGGGGCTGCAGGCGGACCTGGACGCGGTCCTCCAGCAGATCACCGACGCCCGCGACGACGAGGCCGCGGCCACCCTCCAGGCACTCGGCCCCGCGGTGGCCGCGGAGGAGCCCATCGCCCCGAAGCCGGTGGGGACGGCGGTGACCATCGCGCTGGTCGTCCTCGTGCTGGCGGCCGAGTGCCTGATGCTGCTCCGCCGCCGCCGCCGTCCGGCCCCCCCTGCCCAGCCTGGGCCGGGCGGCCGCGCGGGGGCTCCCGACACCCGCGGGGCCGGTGCGTGACCGAGTCCCCCCTGCTCGACGTCGTCGTCGTGACGCACGACTCCGGCGACGTGCTCGCGGCGTGCTTGGCCCCGTTGACCGGCCACCCCGACCTGACCCTCGTCGTCGTGGACTCCGGCAGCCGGTCCACCACCTACCTCGAGCGGTTCGCGGCTGCGGGTGTGCGGGTCGTCCGGCAGACCAACCAGGGGTACGGGACCAGCGCCAACGTCGGCGCCGCGCTCGGCTCGGCACCCTGGCTGGCGGTGCTGAACCCCGACGTCGTGGTCGACGCCGACACGCTGCGGGCCCTCGTCGACCGGGCCCGCGACTGCGCGGTCGACGCGCTCGGCCCCCGGCTCCTGGACGGCGAGGGCCGTGAGCAGGACTACCCCTACCGGGCCACCACGCCGTACTGGCGGCGACCGTTCCGCTGGAAGACGCTGCAGACCTTCGGCACGTGCCGGGAGACGGAGGTGCTCAACGGTTCCCTGGTGGTGTTCCGGCGTGCGGTCTTCGAGCGCACCGGCGGCTTCGACACGTCGTTCTTCCTCTACGCCGAGGAGGACGACCTGGTGACCCGGCTCCGCGCCGCCGGCGCACGGGTGGCCCGGTGCGCGGACGTGTCGGCGGTCCACCTCCACGAGCAGGGCTCAGGCGAGGTGCCCGGTGAGTGGCGGGGGTCGCAGCGGCTGCGGGGTCGGGCCCAGTACGTCGCCAAGCACTACTCCTCGGTCGAGGCGTTCCTCGACGTGTGCCTGAACCTGCACCGGCTGGTCCGGCGGTACGGGCCGGCGGGCACGGTGCGGGTCATCCGAGGCGCTCGGGTCGACCCCCGGGCCTCCGTCACGGCACCTGGCTGACCGCCGGACCGCTCCTCCGGGCGGCCGCCGTGCGACGGAGCAGGGCGACGGCCTGGACCGCCAGGACCGTCACCTCGGCGAGCAGGACGCCCGCCGCGCCGCCGGCCGCACCGTGCTCGCGGCCCAGGACGACCATCGCCGGGACGGCGACGAGGGCGCCGACGCAGGCGCTCACCCTGACCGCCGACCGGTCGCCGAGCGCGGGCAGCGCCACCACGCCGATCGCGCGGGTCAGCATGCCGACCAGGAAGACCCCCGCGAAGAGCAGCACGACCGGGGTACCGATCCGGACGCGGTCGTCGAAGAGGAGGGACTGCAGCCAGGGGAGGGCCGACACCAGGACGACGCCCCCGGCCAGGCCGAGCGCGGTGTGCGCGACCAGGCTGGTCCTGATCCGCCGCAGGTCGCCCGCCCCCCGGGCGACCCAGGACTGGAAGCTCTGGGTGACGGGCAGCGAGCCGGCCACGGCCAGGCGCATCACGCGGTCCGCTGCGGCGAAGGTGGCCACGCCCGCGGCGCCCGTCGCCGCCAGGATGGTCACCGGCAGGTTGAGGTACACCGTGGACGCGACCTGGGCGACGGAGAACGACGTCTGGTCCCGGAGGACGGCCCGCACCTCCCGGGGGGCGAGGGCCGCGCGCAGGCCGGTGACCCCCGCCCGGCGCACGAGGAGCACGTAGGAGACCGCCGAGGCCGCGGCCTGGCACAGCGGCAACGGCCACAGTTGCTCGGTCACCACCACGAGGACGCCACCGACGAGCGCGGACGCGACCTTGGGCAGGGCGTCGAAGACGACGTTCCAGGTGCCGCGGCCGAGTCCGATGAAGTACCAGATCGGGGTGACCCCGATCAGCATGGTCGCCACCGCGCCGAGCGCCGCACCCACCGGGTACGTGCCCGCCAGGGCCCACACCAGGGCCACCGCGGGCACGGTGAGCGCCGCTGCGACCCACACCTGGGTGGCGAGGGCACGTGCCAGGATGCGGGGGCGCTCGGCCGCGGACGCCCCGGCCACGGCCACCGGACCGGTGAAGGCCCAGCCCAGCCCGACCACGACCGCCGCCGCAGCGCCGACGGACTGCCCGATGGCGAGGTCGGAGAAGCCGGCGGCCCCGAGCGTCCGGGCCACGAGCGAGAGGTAGAGCAACGGGCTCAGGGCCACCAGGGCGGCTGCGGCGAAGAAGAGCAGGGTGGTGCGCAGCTCGCTGCGCCGGCCGGGGGTCACCTCGGGCATCGTGGCCGCACCTCAGTGCCGGGCCCGGGACGGGCGGCGGCGGAGCAGTTCCGCCCCGGGGAGCCGGAGCAGCGCACCGGCGAGGAGCACCAGCACGGTCGTCGCGACGGCCAGGACCAGCCAGGGCAACCGGTCGGCGGCCAGCTCGTCCAGCGCCACGCAGGAGGCCACGACGACGGCCATCGTGCCCACGGTCCGCCAGGGCACGAGGCCGCGGACCGGTCCCGAGGCCACCACGGCCCACATCGCCGCGCAGAGCAGGACGTCGGTGAGCACGCCGGCCACCGCCGCGCCCTCGAAGGAGGCGATCGGCACGAGCACGAGGGTCAGCACGACGGTCAGGACGAGCCCGAGAACCGCCACCGCCACGTAGGCCCGGTGCCGGCCCATCGCCATCAGGACGTTGAGCCCGAGCAGCGTCAGCATGGCGATGGCGGCGCCGAGGACCAGCAGCTGCGCCGCATCGGTCGCGGCGACGAACCGTGCGCCGAAGAGGAACACCACGAGCGGGTCGGCGACGGCCCAGAAGCCGACGACCGCCAGGCTGCCCACGAGCGTCACCAGGCCGATCACGTGCCGCACCCGGTCCCGGAACCGGTCGAGGTCGTCGGGCCAGGCGCCGACGAGGATCGTGAGCGTCGGCGCCAGCAGGGCCCAGCCCACGAGCCCCAGCGCGTCGGCGAAGCGGACACCGATGCTGTACAGCCCGATCGACTCGAAGGTGTCCAGCTTGCTGAGCACCAGGAGGTCGACCCGGGACATCAGCGTGAACAGGCCCAGGCCGATGGTCAGCGGGACGGCGTCGACCAGCATCGCCCGCCAGCGCCAGGCGTGCACCACCCCGGACGGCGGCGGCCCGGCTGCGCCGCGCCGCACCGCCCGGAGCTTCAGCAGGAGGAGCACCACCTCCCGGAGCACCGCCGGGAGGAGGAAGACCAGCAGGAACGGCGCGAACAACGCCGCCGCCACCGTCGCGGCGAGCTGCACCACCTGGGCGACGGCCTCGGCGAGGGCGGAGACCGTCAGGCGCAGCCTGCTCTGCAGCAGCACCGTGAGCGCGTTGCCCGGCGTGGCCAGCACGACGACCAGGCCGGCCACCGCGGTGGCCGCGACCACCTCGCCCGGGTAGCCACCCAGGAACACGACCGCGATGGCGATCAGGTAGCCGAGGAGGCCGAGGACCGTCCGCAGCGCGATGTAGCTGCTCGCGACGTCCGGGGTGTCCGCCCGGTCCTGCATCAGCCGGCCCAGGACCACCCGCCCGATGCCCAGGTCGGTCACCACCGCCATGAGCCCCAGCAGTCCGAAGACGAAGGAGAACTGCCCCCACTCCTCGGAGCTGAGCGCACGGGCCACGATGACGCTGCCGCCCCAGGCGAGCCCTGCGACGACGACCCGGCTGAGCACCAGCGCCATCGAGTTCCGGGCCGCCGCGACGTCCTGCTCGGCGGAGGTCACGACCGGCTCCTGCGACGTCCGTCCGTGCCCACCAGGGTGAGCAGGTCGACCAGCTCGTCCGCCGTCCTGGCCATGTCGTAGCGGGCCTCGACGTGGGCACGCCCGCGGCGGCCCATCTCCAGCCGCCGCTCCCGGTCACCGGTCAGCGAGCGCAGCGCGGCCAGCAGCGCGTCGTCGTCCCCCGGCGGCACGAGGAGGCCGGTGACGCCGTCGACGACCAGCTCGGGGACGGCGGCCACCGGGTGGGCCACGACCGGGAGCCCGGCCGCCGCGGCCTCGAGCACGGCGTTGGGCACCTGGTCCATCGTGCTGGGGAAGCAGAAGACGTCCGCGTCGGCGAGCACGTCCCACAGCCGGCCGTCACCGCTGCGCAGGTCGCGCACCACGCGGACCCCGGGCGCCGGGTCGACGTCCGCCGTCGTGACGAGGACGAGGTCGCACGCGTCGCGCAGGTGCCGCTGGTGCAGCGCCACCAGGTGGTTGCCGCCCTTCCGCTCCATCTGGTGGCCCACGAACACGATGGTCGGCCGACGCTCGGGGCGCTCGTCCGGCGGGGGTGGCAGGTCGACGCCGAACGGGAGGACGACGAGCCGGTCGGGCTCCACCGCACCGGTCGCCCGGAGCATGTCGGCGGTCCACCCGCTCGTGGCGACCACCCGGTCCGCCGCACGGAGGACCCGGCGCTCGAAGGGCAGGGCGACCCGCACCGCGGCCGGGGTCCACCGGGTGGGCAGCCGGTACGGGAGGCGGTAGGCGTTGGCCTCCGTCGTCGAGTCGGTGCTCACCACCGTGGGCACCCCGCGGAGGACGCCGCTGCTGAGCAGCACGCTGTGCTGGGTGTAGACGTGCACGACGTCGACGTCCCCCCGGCGCAGCCGCCGCCGGAGCCACCGGTGCACCGCGGCGGAGCGGACGAGCTGGGCACGGAGGGGCTGCAGGTCCGCGTCCAGCCGGCCCAGGACGGGGACCGGCAGGCGTGCGACCCGGCCGAGGAACCCGGGGTCGGGGGCGTCGAAGAACTCGGCCTGCACGTCGGTCCGCCCGGCGAGGTGCGTCCGCAGGGCGGCGTGCACGGTCCGGTGGCCGCCGAGCGCCTCGTTGACGAAGAGGACCCGCAGCGGGCGCGGAGTGGCGGGGCCCTCGGGCGCTAGGCGTTCGACGGTGCCCGCCCGACGTACAGACCCCGGTTGAAGGGGCTCACCGGGTCGTGCTCGACGCTCAGTCCGACGTCGGTCATGGCCGCCGTCATCTGCTCCCGGGTGAACAGCCCGATGCGGTGCTCCTCCACCAGGTGCTCGACCCGCTCCGGCGTCCCGACCAGGTAGTGGATGTCCAGGACCGAGACGTCGCCCTCCCGCTTGCTGGTGTACATCCAGCAGATCTTCAGGTCGGGCTGGTCGGCGTGGTTGGCCGTCACCGTGTCGGTCCAGTACCGGTCGGGCTCGAACCACGGCTCGACGACCAGCAGGCCGCCGGGGTTCAGGTGCCGGGCCATGGTGGCGACGGAGCGGCGCATGTCCTCGACGGTCTGCACGTAGCCGATCGCGCTGAACAGGCAGGTGACGACGTCGAAGCGCCGCTCCAGCTCGAAGTCGACCATGCTCGCCTCGTGGAACGGCACGCCCGGGCACCGCTGCCGGGCGACCTCGAGCAGCTGGCCGTCGAGGTCGAGGCCGACCACGTCGTAGGACCGCTGGAACTCCTGCAGGTGCCGGCCGGTGCCGCAGCCGACGTCCAGCAGGGTCGCCGCCCCGGGCACGTGCCGCTGGACCAGCTCGTCGAGCTGCGCGACCGCCGCCGGGTAGTCGACGAAGTGGTAGAGGGCGTCGTAGAACGCCGCGGACTTGGTGAACACGGTTCTCCCAGTGATCAGGTTCTCGGCCCGGACGGCGTCCGGGCGCCCGGCCGGCGGTACGCCGGGAAGTAGCCGGCGCGGTCGTCGGGGTCGGCGCCGACCTCCCGGGCCAGCGCCGCGTACTCGGCCGGCCGGTACACCTGCTTCAGCGCACCGAGCGGGAGCCGGGTGGCCCCGAAGCGCTCCTTGAACTCGGCGATGCCGTCGCCCCGCCGCACCCCGCCGCCCAGGTTGAGCCGCGGGACGCCCCGCTCGGCCAGGCGGGCGGCCGCGGCCCAGATGAGCGGCGCGGAGTAGTGCCGGCCGTCGGGGCCCGAGATGCCGAAGAGGTACTCGGCGTAGTGCGGGGTGGTCGCGAACAGGCAGGCGGCGACCGGGTCGCCGTCGGCGCCGTCGACGCCGACGAGGAAGGTGTCGTCGAGCTCGAGCAGGGCGGTCCAGGTCTCCGGGCGGAACGCGTAGGCCGCGGTCGCCCCGCTGGCCTCCAGGAACGCGTCGACGTGGGCGAGGAAGTACCCGGCCAGCCGGTCCTGGTCCTCGACGACGGGCTTACCGGCGGCCGCGAACGCCCGCAGCTGCCGCCGCCGGTTGGTCGACAGCGCCGCGTGCAGGGCGTCCAGGCCGCGGTCCAGCTCCAGCACGTAGACGTCGTTGTGCTCGGCGTGGTCGGGCGAGCTCCGGACGACGTCCGGCGCCAGCTCCGGGTTCAGGCCGACATAGCCGCAGACCCACCCCTGGTCGGCGGCGAACCGCACCCAGGAGTCGAGCAGCGCCGGCCCGACGCCGACCCCGGTGAAGCCGCCGAACCCGTAGGGGGTGACCACGTCCACCCGGCCCGCCTCGCCCCGCTCGGCGACGGCGCAGACCGCCCGCGACGGGCCGTCCTGCCAGACGTAGAGCGACGTCGGCCAGCCGGTGGTCAGCTGCATGGCGCGGCAGCTGCCCCAGGTGTGCGCGAAGGCGTGCGGGACGGCGGCGAGCTCCCGCTCCCACCGCTCCCGGTCGGCGAGCGGCACCAGTTCCTGCCGGACGCCGGTCACCGGGCGGCCCCGCCGTCCCGCGACCAGCGACCCCGCGAGCGCGTGTGCAGGTCCAGCCACAGCGCGACCCGCCGCAGCTCCCCCCGCCCGGGCCGCAGCCGGGGCACGTCCAGCGGCCAGGTCCGGAAGCTCTCCGCCAGGTGGTCGGCGGCGGCCTGGTGGTCCCCGGTCAGCGCGAGCTGGTGGGCCAGCCGCGCCTCGGCCACGGCGAGCCGGCGCCTCCGGTACCGGTCGTGCTGCGGCGGGACGACCCCGGACAGACCGCGGAAGAACTCGACGTCCAGCGTCTCCTGCCGCAGCGCGGACAGCCCGGAGAACATGCCGCCGCCGTGCAGGCGGTAGACGCCCATGACGTCGGGGAGGTAGTGGACCTCGCCCTCCGCGGCGGCGAGGAGGTAGAGCGGCAGGTCGCCCCACGGCAGCTCGAGGTACCAGGGCGGCAGCGGGTCGAGCACCTCGCGGCGGAAGACCGGCGTGCACGAGGCCACCGGGTTCTGCTCGAACCAGTCCGCGTAGGGGATGGTGCGGGCCTGGTCCGGCGGGTTGTAGAGGGCGTCCGGCACGCTGCCGTCGTCGGTGCGCCGGACGGCGTTGTGGAAGACCATCGTGCACCCGGGGGTGCGGTCCAGGTGGTCGAGCTGGGTGGCCAGCTTGTCCGGTGAGGTCCAGTAGTCGTCGCCGTCCATGCCGGCGATGAAGCGGCCGCGCGAGCGGCGCACCAGCTCCGCGTACAGCGCCTTGCCGCCCCCGCCCATGTTGCGCTCGGGGAAGAACGGCACGACCCGGCCGGGGTGCCGGCGGGCGTACCCCTCGATCACCGCCCGGGTGCCGTCCGACGAGCAGTCGTCGCCCACGACCAGCTCGATCGGCCCGACCCCGCGCTGCTCGAGCACGCCCTCGATGGCCTGGCCGATGAACGCCTCGTGGTCGTAGCTGGTGATGAGCACGCTGACCCGCACGTCGTCCCCGGGAGTGCCTGCCGCCACGGTCAGCCCACCTCGTCCTCGACGGACGGCGGCGGGACCTCGGCCGGGGCCGCCGGCGCCCGGTACGCCGGGAACCAGCCGGGCGCACCGTCGCCGGCCAGCGCCTCGTAGCCGGGCCGGTCGACGACCCGGCCGCCCAGCCAGGCGGGCAGCTCGGCGTTCGCCCACCCGCTCTTGAACCGGAACAGGCCGTCGTCGCGGTGGGCCGCGCCGGCGCTGCCGCCCAGGTCCACCCGGTCGACGCCGAGCTCGCGGAGGTGCTCGAAGGCGGCTGCGAAGATCGCGTAGGAGGCGCTCGCCTCGTAGCCCGCGGCGGTCGACGCGCCCAGGTGGTAGTACGCGGTGTCCCCGCCGACCAGCCACAGGGCCATGCCGACCGTGGCGCCGTCCCGCTCGGCACGGACGGCCAGCATCCGCGGGACGGCGAGCTGCTTGCTGAAGCTGTCCCGGGAGAACGCGCTGATCCCGGTCAGCCGGCGGCGGGCGACCAGGAAGTCGTAGAGGGCCACCCAGTCGTCGAGGTGGTCCAGCGGGTCGGCGCACACCTCCACCTCGACGGCGCGTGCCGCGCGACCCAGCTGACGGCGGTGGTGGGACGGCAGCGGCGCCGGCCGGGACAGCTCGCGCACCTGGTGCCGCTTGAACAGGACGAGGTGGTCGGGGAACGCGGCCTGCAGGTCCGCCGGCCGCCATGAGCCGAGCGGGTCGGCGACGGCCACCACGCTGAGCGGGTCGTCGTCCGGGGTCGCGAGGTCGTCGGCCAGCAGGCTCCAGTCGGCGCAGCTGAACAGCGGGTACGGCCCGCTGAGGTCGCGCCGGTCGGTGTCCGGGACGGACCGGCTGAGCAGCCAGCCCCCGCTGCCGGGCAGGTGCACGGGCCGGCCGACGTCGGCCAGCGAGGCGACGTAGCCCGGGTCGGCGTACGCGGGCACGTCGGCCGCGCCGGTGCCCAGCTGGCGGGACCGGTCAGCGCTCGGGGCCGACGGCACGGGTGCCTCCTCCGGTTCGGTGACCTGGGTGTCTCCGGCCGAGGCGGTCGACTCCCGGGCCGCAGGTCAGCCTGCCACCGAACCCGTGGCCGCGACGCACCCCGGGAGGGGGTCCACCCCCTCCGGGTGGCGCGCGGAGCCCGGCCGGGGGCTCAGCGGAGCAGGCCGGTCCGGGCGCCGAGGTGCAGCACCATCGACGGGTCGAGCTCGGCCGGGCGGGTGGCGCCGGCAACGGCCAGCACGTGCGCCAGGTCGGCGGCCAGCGCCTCCAGCGCCGCGGTCACCGCCTCCGCACCGCCTGCGGCCAGCGCCCAGAGCAGCGGCCGGCCCACGAGCACGGCGTCGGCACCCAGCGCCAGCGCGACCAGGGCGTCGGTGCCACCCCGGATCCCGCCGTCGACCAGCACCGGCACGCGCCCGCCGACCGCGGCCACCACCTCGGGGAGGGCCAGCGCGCTGGGCACCGCCCGGTCGAGCTGCCGGCCGCCGTGGTTGGACACGATGACGCCCGCAGCACCGGCCTCGACGCAACGCAGCGCCTCGTCACCGCGCAGCACGCCCTTGACCAGCACCGGCAGCCCGGAGGCCTCGGCCAGCTCGGCGATCACGTCGGTGGTCATCGACGGGTCCTGCTCGGCGGCCTCCCGGGCGATCGAGCCGGGCACCAGGTGCTGGGCCAGGTTCACCAGGTACTGGTCGTCGGGCACGGAGATCCGCACACCGTCGACCCGGCCCTTGCGGCCCACGTACGGGGTGTCCACGGTGAGCACCACCGCGCCGGCGCCCGCGGCGGCGGCCCGGCGCACCAGCGCGAGGGTCAGCTCCCGGTCGCGCATCCCGTAGGCCTGGAACCACCACGGCCCGGTCGCCGCGGCGGCGACGTCCTCGATCCGGCGGGAGGACCGGGTCGACAGCACCCCCAGCGCCCCGGCCGCCCCGGCACCGGCGAAGGTCGCGCACTCGCCGTCCGGGTGGGCCAGCGCGTGGAAGGCCATCGGCGCGACGACGAACGGCGACGCGGCGCGGGCGCCGAGCAGCTCGGTGGTGAGGTCGACGGTGGAGACGTCGTGCAGCACCCGGGGGCGCAGCCGGTACTCCAGCCAGGCCGCCTCAGCCTCGCCGGCCGTCACCTCCTGGCCCGACCCGGCGGCGTAGTAGCCGAGCACGGCGGGCTCGAGGCTCGCGCGTGCGGTCTCCTCGTGCTGAGCCAGCAGAGCGTGCACCGGACCTCCTCTTCCACTCGATGCCGGACGGCGGAGACTACGGCGGCGGGGCACCGCGGGGCGAGGGCGACTCCCTCAGAAGAGCTGGCGGTAGGCCGCCGCGGCCAGCGGCGCGGTCGCCGTCGGGGTGAGCGCGTAGGGGTTGCTGCCGGGCCAGACCTCGTTGAACAGCACCTCGTAGCGCAGCTGCCCCGGGCCGGTGCCGGCGTTGGCGGCGAAGAAGGCGTGCATCTGCTCCATGAACGCCGGGGAGTCACCGAAGTCGGCGTTGTTGCCCCACTCGCTCACCGCGAACGGCAGCCCCACGCTGCGGGCGAACTCGAGGTGCCGCTGGATGCCCCGCGGGGCGCCCCAGCGGTCGTAGGCCAGCGCCGCCTTCTGGAACTCGGCGGCGGTGCCCACCCACGGCCACATGTTGTAGTAGTCGACCGCGACGACGTCGACGTGTCCGGCACCGGGGAACGCCGTCCGCCAGTCCAGGCCGTTGGCGCCCTGGGTGTCGGAGTTGGGGCAGAACACCAACTGGGACGACGGAAACCAGCGCTGCTGGAGCGCCCGGAACCGCACCCAGGAGGCCCGGAAGTCCGCGGCGGTCGCGGCGGTGACCTGCCACGGGTACCAGTCGCCGTTGAACTCGTGGGCGAAGCGGACGTAGAGCGTCCCGGGGTGGCCGGCCCAGAGCCGGGCCATCTCCTGCAGCGACCGGGTCCAGCGTGCGTCGTAGGCGCCGCGGGCGGCGTCGGCCCAGGTCTCGCCCTCGCCGATGGCGCCGATGGCGATGTCCAGGTCACCGGTCCACCGCCCGAACTCCGCCTTGGGCTGGATGGTCCAGAGCTCCACCTGCGACACGTTGTCGTCGACCCAGGTGCCGGCGACGGGCACCGGCGAGCCGCGCCAGGTGGCGAACCGGCCGTCGGCCACCCCGTCGCCCGCCGCGCCCGAGGCCCAGGTCGCGGCCCGGACGGTCAGCTCGGTGCTGACCTGGCGGCAGGTGAGCCAGGACGTCGCGGCGGGGGGCACCGGGGCCTGCACGGCGACGGTGACCCGGGCGGTCCCCGCGGTCAGGTCGACCGGGAAGCTGAAGGTGCCGGCGCTGGTGCGGGTCGCCGTCCCGGTGGTGGTGCCGGTCGCGCCGGTCACCGTCCAGGTCAGCTTGCGCCCCTGCAGGTCGCCGCTGGTGCCGGTGACCGTCGTCCGGCCCGCCGGCACGGAGCCGCCGTCCTGCGGGGCGGTGACGGCGAGCGCGACGTAGGGGCACCAGACCGCGCCGTCGGCGACGGGCGGGGGCGGGTCGGTGGCCGGGTCCGCTGCCGGTGCCGCACCGGCGGGAGCGGCCGGGCTGGCGGGGTCGGCCGGACCGGACGGGTCGGCCGCGGAGGTCGTGGTCGGGTCGCCTGCGACGGGATCGCCGGCGGCCGGTGCGGTGCTGGTCGTGCTGCCGGCCGGGGACCCGGCGGGAGCTGCCGGGCTGCCCGGCCCCGGGACGTCGGGCCGCGCACCGCCGTCCGCCGGCGCACCGGCCACCACCGCCGGGACGGCGGGTCCGGCGTCTGCGACGACGGCCGGTGCCGAGCACGCCGACAGCGCCAGCACCGTGAGCAGCACGGCGAGGGCGGAGCGGCGGGGGTGCGCGGCGGGGCGCGGTCTGGGCACAGCACGTCCAAGCGGGTCGGGGGCTTCCCTCCCCTGATCGGCAGACCGGGCCCGGCCCCTGAGCCGCCGGCCTCACTCGATCGGGTGACCCCCCGCTGTCCGGCGCCGCCGGCCCGGGCTCACCAGAGCCGGGCGTAGGCCGCCGCGGTGTTCGGCAGGGACGTGGTCGGGAAGAGGCTGAACGACCTGCTGTCCATCAGCTCGTTGAACAGGATCTCGTACTGCAGCTGCCCGCCGCCGGTGCCGGCGTTCGCGTTGAAGAAGCCGTACATCTGCTCCACGTAGACCGCGGAGTCGCCGAAGCCGCTCTCCGCGCCCCACTCGCTGATGCCGAAGGGCAGCCCCACGCTGCGGGCGAACTCCAGGTGCCGCTGCAGCCCGCGCGGCCCGCCAAACGGGTCGTAGGTCAGCGCCAGCTGCCCGAACGCCTGGGCGGTGTCCACGTAGGACCAGTTGTTGTAGTAGCTGGTCGACAGCACGTCGACCTGGCCGGCGCCGGGGAACGCCGCCCGCCAGTCGCCGCCGAAGTCCGCGTCGCTCTCCCAGTTCGGGGAGAACACCAGCCGGGAGGCGGGGAACAGCTGCTGCTGCAGGGCCCGGAAGCGCTGCCACGACGTCACGAAGTCGCCCACCGAGGCCTGCGTCACCGACCACGGGTACCAGTCGCCGTTGAACTCGTGGGCGAAGCGGATGTAGAGGGTGCCGCTGTGCCCGGACCACAGCCGCGCGGCCTGCTGCAGCGACTCGGTCCACCGCGCGTCGTAGGCGCCCTGCGCCGCGGCTGCCCAGCTCTCCCCCGCGCCCGAGTCGATGGCGCCGATCGCGATCTCCAGGTCACCGGTCCAGGAGGCGTACTCCCCGGTCAGCGGCCAGAGCGCGGTCTGGCCGTCGGTGCTGTCGGCCCAGGTGCCGGCCATCGGCACCGGGGAGCCGCGCCAGCTGCCGAAGGAGCCGTCGGGCACGCCCTCGCCGGCCACCGCCGCCGACCAGCGGGGCGCCCCGGCCGGGTCGACCTGGAGGGCGGTGCCGGTGACGGCGCACGAGCCGTCGCTGGCCACCGACCAGAGCTGGGCGGTGTACGGCCCCGCGGCCAGGTCGACGGGGGCCAGGAAGCTGTTGCCGGTGCCGGCGGTGGAGCCCGAGGAGACCTCGAGGCCCGCGCCGTCCCGGACCGACCAGTAGACGGTGCTGCTCGCCGCGGGGGTGCTGCCGGCGACCAGCAGCGGGCCGGCGGCCACGGCGGCGCCGGCGGCCGGGGCGGTCACCGCCATGCCGGAGGTGGCGCAGCCCGGCGGCGGCGCGACGCTGACGTCGACCTGCGGCTCCTGCCCGGCGCCGCAGCCGGCCAGGAGCAGGACGACTGCCAGCGCGGCGGCGGCAGCACTCCGGGAGGATGCCATGCGGTCGATCATGACCCCGTGACGAGCCCAGCACCAGCCGTCATCACCCACTCGGGGAACCCACAGCTCCGCTCGCTACCGTGCCCGGATGCTGCGCTGGCTGGGGGCCCTGCTCACCGCGATGGTGATGACGGGGTTCGCGCTGCTGCTGCTCTCCGGTGACTACATCCGCGAGGGACCGGTCGTGGTCAGCCTGTCCGCGAACCACGGCATCCACCGCGGGGACGTCGGCATCGTGTCGTTCTGGGTGCTGGGCATGATCGGGCTGGGCATCAACCTGGCCACCAGCGGGCGCCGGCACCACTGACGCGAGGGGTCAGTGCGGCAGGTACCCGGGCCGCACCGGCAGGGTGCCGGGGGCGTCGACCGTCTCGGCGTCCGCCTGGCGGCGGAGCAGCCAGGCGGCCGGCAGGACCAGCCGCGGTGCCACGCCGACGAGCACGGCGGTGAGCACGGCGGTGGCGCCGACGACCTCACCGCTCTCCTCCACGAAGGTGGCGAAGGCGAAGAGCGGGGACGCGCCGGAGACCTGCCAGACGGCGGTCGAGACGCCGGAGAGCACGACGGCCGCGCCGGCGTACAGGGCGAGGGCCGTCAGCACGCGGCGACGGTCCCGCCGTTCGCCCGCGCTGAGCCGCCACAGGACCACGAGCGCGGTCCCGGCCACCGCGGCGCTGACCGCGACGGCGAGGACGGGGCGGCTGGCGAGGCCGGTGGTCTCCAGCGCCCGCACGTGCACCGACCCGCCGGCCTTGACCTGGGCGACGAGGGCGACGAGCACGCCGACCCCCAGCCACCACGGACGGCGGTCGGTGCTGCGGGCCGCACCCACGAAGGCGCCGAGGGCGGCGACGGCCAGGACGGCGGCGACGGTCATCCGGGGCAGCGACAGGGGGGCGTCCATGGACAGCAGCCGGAGCGGGCCCTCGTCGGTGCCGGCCAGCCGCGCTCCGAGGCCGGCGGCCTCCAGCGTGACCCCGGCGCCGATGAGGGCGACCGCGAGCGGCGGCACCGGGAGCCGGCGGCGGGGCGCGCGGACGGCGGCGGGCGGCAGCCCGTCCAGCACCCAGTCGGTGCGCGCCCGGGAGCGGTGCTCGGCGATCCGCAGCGCCTTGCCCACGACGACCGCGAGGACGACGGAGACCGCCGTCCACCCGACTACGACCCAACCCCACCACGGCATGAGGCGACCATCGGCAGCCCGGCGCCCCTCCTTGAGGGGCTCAGCGGCCGGGGACCACCCCGGCGAGGGTGTCCAGCAGCCGGGCGGCGAGCTCCGGCCGGCAGACGAGCAGGTCGGGCAGGTACGGGTCGGGCTGGTTGTAGCGCAGCGGCGAGCCGTCGAGCCGGCTGGCGTGCAGGCCCGCCGCGCGGGCGATGGCGACGGGTGCGGCGGAGTCCCACTCGTACTGCCCGCCGCCGTGCACGTAGGCGTCGGTCGTCCCGCGGACGACGGACATCGCCTTGACCCCGGCCGAGCCCATCGGCACCAGCTCGGCGCCCAGCTGCGCGGCGACGTCGGCGACCAGGGCCGGGGGGCGGCTCCGGCTGACCGCGAGCCGCATCGGGCCGTCGGCGCGGCTCGGCGCAGCCGGGACGTCGCCGCTGCCCAGCGTGGCGCCCTCGGCCGGCAGCGCGACCGCGCCGGCGGCGAGCTCACCCCGCTCCCAGAGGGCCACGTGCACGGCCCAGTCGGCGCGGTCGAGCTCGGAGAACTCCCGGGTCCCGTCCAGCGGGTCGACGATCCAGACCCGGCCGGCGGTCAGCCGCACCGGGTCGTCCGCGCCCTCCTCGGACAGCACCGCGTCGTCCGGGCACAGGGCGGCCAGCCGGTCGACCAGGAAGCGGTGCGCCTCGGCGTCGCCGGCGGCCTTGCGGGCGGCGGCGTCGGGGAAGTCGCGCTGCCGGACCTGCAGCAGGAGCTCCCCCGCGGCGGCCGCGAGGGACCACGCGATCTCGTGGTCGGCCGGTGTCATGTGCGGGCTCCCGTCAGCTGGGGAGCCCCATCCTGACGGTCGGCAGGGCGGCCGGGCTGCGCCGGGGGTCGCCTGCGGTCAGGCGGTGCCCCGGCGGTCGTCGCCGGGCACGTCCACCCGGCGCTCGGGCCGCCCGGCGTCCTCCTCGAGCAGCGGCCGCAGCATCCGCTCGAACTCCTCGTCGATCCGCCGGCGCCGGGCGACGTCCCGGCGCTCGCTGAGCTGCACGGCGACCCCCAGCCAGATCGCAGCAGGCAGCGCGACCGCCGTCCAGGCGACCAGCACCCAGCCCCACCACGTCACCGTCCGGCCCCTTCGTCGCTGCAGCGTGACCCCCAGGTTGACCTGCGCATGATCATCCGTGCAACCGTTGCCACGACACGCCCGACCGCGGGTACGGCCTGCGTTCGGCCGGGCACCGTGCGTCCACCGGTCCCGGCCCGCCGCTCCCCGTAGCGTCGTGGGCGTGCACCGGACGGCCGCGCGGACCCTGCTGGTCGGCTACCTCGTCGCCGCCGCGGCGCTGACCCTCGGGCCGCTGCCGGAGACCCTGCTCTTCGCCGTCGTCGACGCCCTCCGCAGCGTCGTCGAGCTGCCCCGCCTGCGCACCGCCGCCGCCGTCGAGCGCGGGGCGAACGTCGTGCTGTTCGTGCCCCTCGGCGCGCTGCTCTGCGTGGCGCTGCCCCGGTTCTCCCCGGCCGTGGTGTGGCTCGGCTGCCTGGCCGGCTCCGCGGCGGTCGAGGCGGTGCAGAGCGCACTGCCCGGCCGGACGTCGACCCTGGACGACGTGCTGGCCAACGGCCTCGGCGCGGCGGTGGGCTGCACCTCGGTCTGGTGGCTGCGGCGGCGCCGTCAGTCGACGTAGGCCTCGGCCTGCAGGTCGTAGAGCTCGGCGTACCGGCCACCCGCCGCGAGCAGCTCCTCGTGCGTCCCGGACTCGACCACCCGGCCCTCGTGCAGGACGTGGATGGAGTCGGCCAGCCGCACGCTGGAGTAGCGGTGCGAGATCAGCACCGCCGACCGCCCGTCCAGCACCCCGCGGACGTCGCGGAACAGCTCGTGCTCGGCGCGCGGGTCCAGCGCCGCGCTCGGCTCGTCCAGCACCACCAGGTCGGCGTCCCGGTACAGCGCGCGGGCCAGCGCGATCCGCTGCCATTGCCCCCCGGAGAGGTCCGACCCCTCCTCGAGCTCGACGCCGAGCACGGTGTCCTGCTGCTGCGGCAGGCGGGCGACCGCGTCGCCGAGCCCGACCCGCCGGACGGTGTCCTGCACCCGGCCGACGTCCGCGGGCCGCCCGCTGTCGGAGATCGCGACGTTGTCGACGACCGACATCTGGTAGCGCAGGAAGTCCTGGAACAGCACGCTGGTGCTGGCCCGGAGGTCGTCCATCGGCAGCGCGCGGCCGTCCCACCGGACGTCGCCGGCGGCCGGCCGGTAGAGCCCGGCGATGACCTTGGCCAGCGTGGTCTTCCCGCTGCCGTTCTCCCCCACCAGGGCCACCACCCGCCCGCGGGGGACGTCGAGCGAGACCCCCTGCAGCGCGGGGCGGTCCTGCCCCGGGTAGCTGAACGAGAGGTCGCGCACCTGGAGCCCCTGCTCGAGCCGCTGCCGGCTGCCCGGGTGCTGCACCGGCGGGTGCTCGTCGAGGAAGGAGGCCAGGTCCGCGAGGAACGGGGCGGACTCGACCAGCTGGCCGACCGTGCGGAAGACGGTGGTGAGCTGCCCGCCGAGCAGCCGGGCCGCGATGGCCGCGGCACCCGCCTCGGGCAGGCCGATCCGGTCGGTCGCCGCGAGCCAGACGATCACCAGCAGGGCCAGCGCCAGGCCGACCGCCGAGGTGGCCAGCCCGGCGAGGGCGTACCGCTGGCGCTGCCGGACGTGCGCCCGCAGCAGCGTCAGGTGGGCCGCGTCGTCGGCGGCGTGCCGGCGGAGCAGCTCGGGCGCGGCGTCGAAGGCACGCAGCTCGGCGGCGGTGACGCGGTGGCTGAGCAGCGCCTTGAGGTAACCCCGGCGCTGGGTGGAGGCGGTGCTCCGGCGGGCGAAGCGGAACTCGGCGCTGCTCGCCCGGCGGGAGATGAGCACGGCCGGCACCCCGGTGAGCACCAGCACCGGCACCAGCAGCGGGGCGATCGCGAAGAGCGACACCGCCATCGCCACCGCTCCGATGGCCGCCCCGCCGAGCCCCAGCAGCGACGAGACGACCGACAGCGGGCGGCTGACCGCGTTGCCCCGGACCCGTTCCAGCCGGTTGAGGAAGGAGGTGGACTCGTAGGTGAGCAGGTCGACGCCGGCGCACGCGGCGAGCAGCCGGCGCCAGACGTGCTGGGACACCTTCTCCCCCAGCAGCCGCTGCTGGAGCGACTGCAGCACGCCGGCGGCACCGGAGACCGCGGTCGTCAGCGCCAGCAGGAGCAGCGGCAGCACCAGCCCGGCCGCCGGCTCCTCGGACAGGACGGCGGTGAGCGCGAGCTGGCTGGAGAGCACCAGCCCCAGCGCGGACAGCGCGCCCACGACCTGCAGGGCCACCGCGACGAGCGTGCCGCGCCGGTCGGCGGACCAGACGGTGGCGACGGCGGCGAGCACGGGGGTCCGCAGCGCGGTGCCCAGCCCGCGGGTCAGCCGCACGGCAGGGAGTCTAGGGGCCGCTGTCCTAGCATCTGGCCATGTCAGCGGCCGGGCAGGACGGCTCCGCCGCGGTGGTCGTGGTCGGTGTGGTGGACGCGCGCCGGCTCGTGCGCGACCAGCTCGGTGCCCTCCTGGACGCCGACCCGCGGCTGCGCGTCGCGGCCGTGCACGCCGACTGGGCGGCCGCCGCCGACGACTTCGGGCGCACCGACGTGTGGGTCGGTGCCGGGGGTGCAGCGCACGTGCCGCAGGTCAGCGTGGAGCACCTCGACGTCGGCCGCCCGCGGGAGCTCTGCGACCACGTGCTCGCCGCGGCGTCCGGACCGGTCGTCCCGGCGGCGCCCCCGGAGGGGCGGGCCGACGGCGGGCCACCCCTGTCGGCGCGGGAGCGGACGGTGCTCGAGTCGGTGGCCGGTGGGCTGACGGCCGCGGAGATCGCCGTCGAGCTCGGCATCTCGACGAAGGCGGTGGAGAACGCCCGGCGCCGGGCGATGACCAAGCTGGGCGTGGACACCCAGGTGGCGGCGGTGCGCCGGCTGTTCGAGCTGCGGGGTGACCGGTGACGGTCCCCGCGCTGCGGGTCCTGGTCGCCGGCGACTCGGCGCTGGTGCGGTCGGTGCTGCGCGCGGCGCTGGCCGGCTCGGCCGACGTCACGACCGCCGCGGACGCCGAGCAGGTGCGCGCGCTCGGCCCCGACGTGCAGGTGCTCGTCTCGGGGGTGGACGTCGGCGGCGTCCCGCTGGTCGACCTGCTGCCCGGGGTGCTGTCCCGCGGCACCCGGGTGGTGGTCGTCTGCACCCGCGCCTCGGTGCAGCAGGTGCCCGAGCTGCTGCTGCACGGCGCCGGTGGCCACCTCGTGCTGGAGGAGTGCACCGCCCAGCAGCTGACGGCGGCGGTCGAGGACGCCGCGCTCGGGGTGGCGCACCTGCACCCCGGCGTGGCCACGCTGATCCTGCAGCAGTGGCGGGACGCGCGGAGCTCGGCGGCCCAGTCGCTCACCGCCAAGGAGCGGGAGGTGCTGCAGGCGATGACGACCGGGGAGCCGGTCAAGACGATCGCCCGGCAGCTGGGGCTCTCGGCCCGGACGGTGGACAGCCACCGGTCGCGGATCTACGTGAAGCTCGGGGTGCGCACCCACGCCCAGGCGGTGCAGCGCGCCTCGGAGCTGGGACTGCTCGGCTGACGGGGCTGCACCGTGCCCGCCGTGGCGGCCGGCACGGTGCAGCGGTGGGTCAGGAGACGTTGGCGTACGGCTCGTCGCCGATCCCGACCGAGGTGCCGCCGGGGATGTTGAGGATGATCCCGTCCGCGGAGCCGAAGTACTTGCCCTGCAGGGTCATGTCGTGGAGCGACCCGATGGTGGTGATCGCAGGGGCTTCGTAGTCCTCGTGCACAGTTGCTCCTCTCGTCGTCGTGAACGGACAGTAGGCTCGCCCGCCGTGCCGGCACACCGGGCAACTTCACCTAGGTGAACGTCGGCGGGACCACGACCGGGGGGAGGTCCGCACGTGCCGACCGGCTGCTACGGCATCACCCTCGACGGCCTCCCCGGGGCGGCCGGCCTGCTGCGGCCCACCGCGCCGGGCGACCCGGTGCTGCACGTCGCGCAACGCCGCGGCCAGGAGGAGCCCACCCACCCCGGCATCTCCGACGACCGCGCCGCCTACCCGATGGCCAACGGCGCCGGCACCGTGCTGCTGGACCGGGCCGCCGGCTCGCTGGCGTACGTCACCGGCGCCCCGCTGCCCGACCGGCACGTCGTCCACCCGCACCTCGCCCTGCCCGCCTCCGTGGTCGCCCGCTGGTCCGGCCGGGACGCGCTGCACGCCGGTGCGTTCGAGGTCGACGGCGGCGCCTGGGGCGTGCTGGGCCCCCGGGACTCGGGCAAGAGCTCGCTGCTGGCCCAGCTCCACCTGCTCGGCGTGCCGGTGCTCAGCGACGACGTGGTGGTCGTCGCCGACGGGCAGGTGCTGCCCGGCCCGGGCCTGGTCGACCTCCGCCGCGGTGCGGCCGGGCACTTCGGCGTCGGCGAGGCGCTGGGCGTGGTCGGCCGCCGGGAGCGGTGGCGGGTCGAGGTGCCGCCGGCGACCGCGGCGCCGCTGCGCGGCTGGCTGCTGCCGGCCTGGGGCACCGCCGGGCTGCAGCGGGTGCCCCCGACCGCGCGGCTGCCGGTGCTGATGACCAACGTCGCGCTCCGGCTGCCGCCGCCGGACCCGGCACGGTTCTTCGAGCTGGCCGGCGTCCCGGTGCTGCAGTGGAGCCGGCCGCGCGACTGGGCGCAGCTGGAGCAGGGCACCCGCCGGCTGCTGGAGTCACTGCCCGCGGCGTGACCGCCCGCTGTCGACGAAGGCCGCCTGCAGCAGCGGGTAGGTGCGGGCGTCCGGGTCGGCGGAGTGCCACACCCGGCGCAGCGCCTCGACGTCGACCAGGCCGTCGTCCACGCCCGACCCGTCCCAGGTCCGGGCGAACTCCTGCGTCTCCGGGCCCCAGAACGCGCCGTTGAACGACGCCTTGCCGACCCGGGTGAGCACCTCGCGCGGCAGCACGTCGGCGAAGAGCCCGATCGTCTCGCGCGACCGGTGCCGCGGCCCGGCCCGGCCGCGGTCGGCGGCGATGCCGCGGAGGAAGCACGGGTCGGCGAACGGGTGCACGATCGCCGCGCCGTACCCGCCGGCCATCAGCTCCAGGCTCTGCACGACCACCGAGAAGTACCGCATCGCCCACCAGTGGCGCAGCACCGCGTCGTCGTGCCGCACGGGCTCGGCCAGCCGCAGCGCGGCGAAGCCGTCCCGGACGGCGGCGTCGGCGGCGGGCAGCAGCCAGGTGGGCGGGTCCATCGGCTCGGGACGGCGGGCGAGCACCCGGCGCCGCAGCGGGCGGGGCCCGGCGGCACCGGCCAGCTCCAGCAGGTCGGCCGGCCGGGGGCGGCGCTGCCGGGTGAGCACCCAGTTCAGCCGGTCCCAGGCCCACCCCGGCGACATGATCTCGTCGCCGCCGAAGCCGGTGACCAGCGTGCCGCCGGCCGCCCGCTCCGCGATCGGTGCGTGGAACATCGTGTTGAACGGCCAGAGCACGCCGTGCCGGTCGAACTGGGTGCGGGCCAGCGGGCCGACGAGGTCCAGCTCGGTGTCCACCTCGACGCGTTCCCAGTCCGGCACCCCCAGGCGGTCCACGACCCGCTGCTGCCAGGCGGTCTCCTCGGCGGCGGGCACCCCGGCGAAGCGGAGGCTGACCGCGACTGGCAGCGGCAGGCCCTCCCGCCGGGCCACCGTCACCGCGACCGCGAGCACCGCGGAGGAGTCCCGCCCACCGGAGAAGCTGACCACGCAGGGCGGCCGGCGCAACGCCTCCAGCAGCACGGTCTCGAAGGCCTGCCGGGCACCCGGGGCGCCGGGCAGCGGCCGGGGCAGCCGCCGGGTGGGGTCGGTGCCCAGCGGGACCCCGGCCGCGAGCTCCAGCGGCGAGAGCTGCCAGGCGGCCGGGCGGCCGGTCACCGCGGCGCCAGCCGGTGGATCTCGCGGTACTGCCGGGCCAGCACGTCACCGCCCTCGATGTCGAGCCAGGCGTGCGCGCGGACGCCGTCGTCGTCCCGGGCCACCCCGATGACCACCTCGCAGGGCACACCGTGCGCGGCCAGCCACGCCTGCAGGACCAGCGAGCGCTCCAGGCAGGTGGGCGCGGTGCGCCGCAGCACGGCCTGCACCCCCCGGCGGGCGCCGCTGGGCAGCGGCGGCGGTGGGGTGACCACCGTCGACAGGCCGTCCACGGGGAGCCGCCGCCTCGCTGCCCGCAGCGCCTTGTGCGCCCACCACGCGGCGCGCAGGGTGGCCGGGCCGGCGCGCGGCGCGAGCGGCGCGTGCCGGTAGGCCCGCCACTCGGCGGGGCCGTGCAGCGTCGAGAGGTGGACCGGCCGGCCCGCCGGGACCGTCACCCCTCGAGGACGTCGCGGGACCGGGCGTCGGCGAGGAAGGCCGCGACGTCGGACTCGGCCCGGGCCCGGTCGAGACCGAAGGCCTCCTGCAGCGCGTCGACCAGCGCCGCCTCGGTGGTGCCGCCGGCGATCGCGGTCCACAGCACCGAGCCCGCCCGGTTCACGCCCAGGTAGTCCGAGGTGCGCAGGTCCAGCACGATCACCTCGCCGTCGGCCTCGCGCCAGGACACCGCGCCCGGCCGGAACCGGATCTGGTCGCCACCCTCGGTCACGTCGTCCGCCCTCCCGCTGTGGTGCCGCGTCGCGCGACCGCCCAACCGTAGTCACCGGTCCCCCGCGCGACGAGGACCAGACCGGCGGCCTCGACCTCCTCGCGCACCTGGCGGCCGGTGAAGTGGTGCACGAAGTTGGGCGACAGGGCGTCGCCGAGCAGCGGCGGCGGCGCTCCCCGCAGCCGGCGCAGCAGGCCGGCGACCCGCGCCGTCACCCAGAACTGCCGGCGTCCCGGGGGCATGGGGAAGTAGGAGAACGCGACGGGCCCCCGGTCGCCGGTGGCCGCGGACGCCGCCCGCAGCAGCGCCACCCGCTGCGCCCGGGTCGGGACCAGCATGTAGGAGCCCCAGCCGAGCAGGACGGCGTCGGCCCGCCCGGCGTCGTCCGGCCACGCGGAGCGGGCGCTGGGCAGCACCCGCGCGCCGTGGCCGTCGGCCGCGGTCAGCACCGACCCGGCGGACGCCAGCGCGGCGTTGGGCTCGTGGCCCCAGGCGTCGTGGCCCCGGGCCAGCAGCTCGAGCACCTCGCGGCCGCCGCCGGCACCGAGGACGACGACCCGGCCGCCCGCTGGGAAGTGGGCGTCGACCAGCTGCTCCTCCCAGGGCTGGAAGCCGCTCCGGTTCCAGGCCTCGGAGCGGTACATCTCCTGCCCGTCGTAGTAGCGCTCGTCCAGCCGGGCCAGCTGGGCCTCCGTGAGCACGCCCAGCCAGAGCCCGTCCCACGCCCCGCGGACCACGGACACCCCGCCCTCGAGCAGCCGCTCGCCCCGGACGTAGAGCTCGAGCCAGCCCGGCATCACCCCACCTCCTGGGCCACCGCGTCGAGGTAGGCGGCCAGGTCGCCGACGTCCCCGGAGGGGTACAGCGTCGAGCCCGGGTCCTGCAGCGGTGAACCGGCGACCCGGACCGGCGGGCGGGCGCCGAGCCGCCGCCGGAGCCGCGTGCCGCCGAGCACCACCACGCTGGCGTGCTCGGCGGAACCGACCACCAGCCGCGCCGCCCAGCCGTCGGAGTCGCTGCGCGCCGCGGGCACCCGCCTGCCGACGACCGTCTCCGCCGCCCGCCAGCTCGGCCCGGCCAGCGACCCGATGACGCCGCGCGGCACCGGCGCGCCGAGCAGCCGGCGGCTGCGGGCCAGCACCAGGCCGACGACGCGGCCGACCCGCCACTGCCGGGCGACCCGGACCACCTCGGCCCAGTCGACCGGCGTCTGCTCCACGGTGAGCGCCACGTCGAGCAGCCAGCCGAGCCGGCTGCCACCGGCCAGCCCGGCGTGCAGGCAGAGGTGCACGAGGGCGTCGGCCGGGTGCAGCACCCGCAGCGGGCGGCCGCCGACGTCGTCCGTGCGGGCGCGGTCCAGCAGCTCCCCGGTCGAGACCGACGTCCAGCGGCGCCGCCGGGACCGGTTGACCAGGCTCCAGTGCAGGTCGACCACGGTGCCGCGGCCGGCCTGCACCGCCACCTCGCCGGGCAGTTCCGCGCGCATGAGGGTGAAGTTCCGGCTCAGCAGCCCGCCGCCGGCCGTGGTGAGCGCCCGCAGGGCGTCGGCCAGCCGGGCCGGGGGCACCAGCAGGTCCAGGTCCGAGGCGGAGCGGTGCAGCCCGACCCGCTGGTACCGGGCGGCCAGCACCGGGCCCTTGACGCACGCCCACGGGATGCCGGCGGTGTCGAGCCGGACCGCGGAGTCGGCCAGGTCGGCGTCCTGCACCAGTCGGCGCTGCACGGCCCGGCGCTGCCGCTGCACGGCCTCGGTGGCCAGCTCGCCGGGCAGGCCCGCGACGAGGTCGCCGAGCGCGGCGAGGACCGGCCACCCGCGGTGGTGGCCGACCGCGGCCGCGAACACCTCCGTCGGCAGCCCGGGCGGCCAGCCGGGCACCGGGCCGGCCCCGCTGCGCGCCCGGCGGAACAGGGCGACCAGCAGGGCGTCCGCCTGCGAGGTCGGTGACCGTGTCACGCCGTCCACCTGTCCGCCCGGGGTCGGGCGCCGGTGGCGCTCCGCTGCCGAGCGATCACCCTACGGTCAACCGGCGCGGCGGCCCAGGGCGCGGTAGCTCCAGCCGGCGGCGGTCCACGCCTCGCGGTCCAGCGCGTTGCGCCCGTCGAGCACCCGCTTCCGCGCCACGACCTCCCCGAAGGCGACGGGGTCGAGGTCCCGGTACTGCTGCCATTCGGTCAGGAGCAGGACCGCGTCGGCCCGCTCGGCCGCCTCCTCCGGGGTGTCGGCGAAGTCCAGGTGCGGCCACTCGGCGCGGCTGTTGGCCAGGGCGGCGGGGTCGGTGACCCGGACGACGGCGCCCTGCAGCTGCAGCTGCGCCGCGACGTTCAGCGCCGGGGAGTCCCGGATGTCGTCGCTGTCGGGCTTGAAGGCCGCCCCCAGCACCGCGACCCGCTTGCCCAGCAGCGAGCCGTCGCAGACCTCGCGGGCCAGGTCGACCATCCGGATCCGCCGACGCATGTTGATGGCGTCCACCTCGCGCAGGAACGTCAGCGCCTGGTCCGCCCCCAGCTCCCCGGCCCGCGCCATGAACGCCCGGATGTCCTTGGGCAGGCAACCGCCACCGAACCCCAGCCCGGCGTTGAGGAACTTCCGGCCGATCCGGTCGTCGTGCCCGATCGCGTCGGCCAGCTGCGTCACGTCCGCGCCGGTGGCCTCGCACAGCTCGGCCATCGCGTTGATGAAGGAGATCTTGGTGGCCAGGAACGAGTTGGCCGCGGTCTTCACCATCTCCGCGGTGGCGTGGTCGGTGACGACCTGCGGGGTCCCGGCAGCCACGATGGGGGCGTACACCTCGTCCAGCAGGGCGCGGGCCCGCTCCCCGTCCGGGCCGGCCGGCAGCCCGTAGACCAGCCGGTCGGGGTGCAGGGTGTCCTGCACCGCGAAGCCCTCCCGGAGGAACTCCGGGTTCCACGCCAGCAGCGCGCCCGGGACCTTGCCCTCGACCAGCTCGGCCAGCCGCGCGGCCGTGCCCACCGGCACGGTCGACTTCCCGGCCACCAGCTCGCCGGGGGCCAGCACCGACAGCAGCGACTCCACCGCCGCCTGCACGTACCGCAGGTCCGCCGCGTACTCGCCCCGCTTCTGCGGCGTCCCGACGCACACGAAGTGCACCGCCGACCCGGCGGCGTCGGCCACGTCGGCGCTGAACCGCAACCGGCCCGACGCCAGGCTGGTGCCCAGCAGGTCCTCGAAGCCGGGCTCGTAGAACGGGGCCCGCGCGCGGTTCAGCAGACCGACCCTGCGCTCGTCGACGTCGACGCCCACCACGTCGTGACCCAGCTGCACCATCGAGGCCGCGTGGACCGCGCCCAGGTAGCCGCAGCCGATGACCGAGATCTTCATGGACTTCGTTCTCTCCCCGGGGACGGCCGGCCGGCACTGGCACCGTCCCGCAGACGCTAGGTGAGCGGTGACCCCCTGCGCCAACGCGGGACCGGCCCGCCCGGCCACCGACCTCCAGGTGCCGCCTCGCGGCGTGTCGTTGGCGACGCGCCGTGAGCGTGTAGGCACTCCTTGCCATGCGAACTACGTTCGTGGAAGTCGGTTCGGGGACCGGCGCACTTGGGGGGACACACAGGGTGTACAGCGCAGCGCACGGCCCGGAGGACACGGGCCGCCACCGCCGGGTCGAGGCAGCAGCACTGACGGACACCGGTCGCCACCGGGCCGTCGCCCTGCCGGCACCGCCCGCGGCACCCGCGCCGGCACCTGCCCGTCGCCGGCACGCCGCGGACGCCGCGCCCGCGACCCATCCCGACGCCCGGGTGCAGCCGCGCGGCCGCCGGTCCCGCCGTCTGGTCGCCGGGACCGTGCTCGTGACGATCGCCTTCGCCCCCGTCCTCGCCCGGTCCAGCAGCGCGCTCGGCATGCACGACGCCGTCGCCGCCGAGGTCGCCGCCAACCCGGACCGGGCCGACGACACCCTCGAGGCGCTCAGCCGCGGCGGCGCCCTGGTCGGTCTGGCGACGCCCACCCCGGCGGCCGGCCCGGCCACCGCCGGACCCGAGGAGCCGGCCGGCACCCCCAGCGGCCGGGCGGGCGGCACCGCCACCGGCAGCACCACGCGCACCACCGCCGGCGGCACCTCCGCCCCGGCGGACGCCGCTCCGGGGAGCACCCCGGCCGACGCCGGCGCGCCCGCCCCGACCGGCACGTCGGCGACCGACCCCGGCACCGGCACGACGGCGACGACCGGGTCGACCGGGGCCGTGCCGTCGGAGACCGGGACCAGCACCCCGACGACCGGCAGCACCGGGTCCACCCCGCCGACCGGGACCACCGGGTCCACCGCGCCACCCGTCGTCGTCCCGCCCGTCGTCGTCCCGCCCGTCGTCGTCCCGCCCGTCGTGGTCCCGCCCCTCGTCCTCCCGCCGCCCGTCGGCGACAGCGACGACACGGAGCAGGCACCCGAGGCGCCGGAGGAGACGGTCACCGGGTCGGCACCGGCCACCAGTGCGGCCTCGTCGGCGTCGCGCACCCCGCCCGGCAGGGACGCCGACCGCACCCGGCCCGGCCGGGGCGACGTCGCACCGCAGAGCACGGACGACGCGGCACCGACCGGGTCACCCGCGCCCACGGGCAACCCGGTCGAGGACCTGATCGCCACGATCACGGCCACCATGGGTGGCTGACGCTCCGCCTGCCCACTGGCGCCAGCCTCCCGTGCTCACGCAGAGTCACCCGTTCGCCTCGGATCCCGCGCCCTAACGGGTGATCACCGGCCGGACACCCCTGCACGACTCCGCTGCGTAGCTACTTTCCGGATCAGTCACATCCGGAGAGCAAGGGGTCGTCATGAGCGTGCACGCGCCTGCAGTGGACGAGGCGGAGCTCGTCCTGCGCTCCGCGTTCCCCGAGCACGAGGAGCCGACGCGACGGCGTCCGTCGTGGATCCGCCGGACCCTGGTCGGTCTCGGCGCGCTCGCCGTCGTGCTGGCGATGGTCGTGGGCGGCGGTCTGTGGTTCCTCACCGACCGCTACGCCGGCAACATCGAGCGCGTCGGCGACGTCTTCGCCGCGCTCCAGGACAGCTCCCGACCGGCCGCCCCCACCGCGGCGCCGACGGCGACGGCCGTGCCGATCACCTTCCTGCTGGTGGGCTCCGACACCCGCGCCGAGATCGCGGCCGGCGAGCTGCCCGACGCCCGCTCGGACGCGATCATGCTGGCGCGCTTCGCCGGCGACCGGGAGCACGTCCAGGTCATCTCGATCCCCCGCGACTCCTGGGTCGACATCCCCGGCCACGGGTCGAACAAGATCAACGCCGCCTACGCGCTGGGCGGTCCGTCGCTGTTGGTGCAGACCGTCGAGCAGCTCACCGGGGTGCGCATCGACCACTACGCCGCGATCGACTTCGCCGGTCTCACCGAGGTCACCGACGACCTCGGCGGCGTCGACGTCGTGGTGCCGACGACGACGAGCAACGGGCCCTACACGTTCACCGCCGGCCTCAACCACCTCGACGGCGACCAGGCGCGCTGGTACGTCGGCCAGCGCTACGGGCTGCCCGGCGGCGACTTCGACCGGGTCAAGCGCCAGCAGAACTACCTGCGGGCCACCTTCACCAAGCTGTTCAGCCAGGACGTCTTCACCTCCCCCGGCCGGCTCGACGCCACGATGCTGTCGGTGACCGGCGCGGTGGCGGTGGACGACGGGCTCAGCGACACCGACCTGCTGTCCATGGCCTACTCGCTGCGCGGGCTGACGCCGTCCGACGTCCAGTTCTTCACCGCCCCGGTCCTGGGCACCGGCCGGGAGGGCTCGGCCAGCGTCGTCTACCTGGACCGGACCACCGGCGAGCGGATGTGGAGCTACCTCGGCAACGACTCGCTGGGGCAGAACGCCGCCGAGTTCGCCGACGAGGCACTGCCCGCCGTCACGAACTGAGCCCCTGACCGGCGCCGCAGGCGCCGGTCAGGGGGACGCGTCAGCCGGCGCGGCGGCCGAGGGCGCGGTAGCTCCAGCCGGCGGCGGTCCACGCCTCGCGGTCCAGGGCGTTGCGCCCGTCGAGCACCCGCTTCTGCTTCACGACCGACCCGAAGACGGCGGGGTCGAGGTCCCGGTACTCCTGCCACTCGGTCAGCACCAGGACCGCGTCGGCCCGCTCGGCGGCCTGCTCGGCGGTGTCGACGACGTCCAGCTGCGGCCAGCTGCGCTTGATGTTCTCGTTCGCCGCCGGGTCGGTGACCCGGACGACCGCACCCTGCAGCTGCAGCTGCGCCGCGACGTTCAGCGCCGGGGAGTCCCGGATGTCGTCGCTGTTCGGCTTGAACGCCGCGCCGAGCACGGCGACCCGCTTGCCGACCAGCGAACCGTCGCAGACCTCGCGGGCCAGGTCGACCATCCGGATCCGCCGACGCATGTTGATGTTGTCGACCTCGCGCAGGAAGGTCAGCGCCTGGTCCGCGCCGAGCTCGCCGGCCCGGGCCATGAAGGCGCGGATGTCCTTGGGCAGGCAGCCGCCGCCGAAGCCGAGGCCGGCGTTGAGGAACTTGCGGCCGATCCGGTCGTCGTGCCCGATCGCGTCGGCCAGCTGCTTGACGTCGGCGCCGGTGGCCTCGCACAGCTCGGCCATCGCGTTGATGAAGGAGATCTTGGTGGCCAGGAAGGAGTTGGCCGCGGTCTTGACCATCTCCGCGGTCGCGTAGTCGGTGACCACCTGCGGCGTCTGCGCGGCCACGATGGGCGCGTAGACCTCGTCGAGCAGCGCCCGGGCGGTCTCGCCGGGGGCCCCGGCCGGCAGGCCGTAGACCAGCCGGTCCGGGTGCAGCGTGTCCTGCACCGCGAAGCCCTCGCGGAGGAACTCCGGGTTCCACGCCAGGATCGCGCCGGGCACCTTGCCCTCGATCAGCTCGGCCAGCCGGGCCGCCGTGCCGACGGGCACGGTGGACTTGCCGGCGACGAGCTCGCCGGGGGCGAGCACCTCGAGCAGCGACTCCGCGGCGGCCTCGACGTAGCGGAGGTCGGCGGCGTACTCACCGCGCTTCTGCGGCGTCCCGACGCACACGAAGTACACCGCCGACCCGGCGGCGTCGGCCATCGCGGTGCTGAACCGCAGCCGGCCCGAGGCCAGGCTGGTGCCCAGCAGGTCCTCGAAGCCGGGCTCGTAGAACGGCGCCCTGGCCTGGTTCAGCGAGTCGATCTTGGGCTGGTCGACGTCGATGCCCACGACGTCGTGGCCGATCTCGGCCATCGAGGCGGCGTGCACCGCGCCCAGGTAGCCACAGCCGATGACGGCGATCTTCATGGTGTACGAGCTCCGCTCAGTGGGGTGGTGCGACGGGGGGTGCGGACCGGGTCAGTAGGCACCGGAGCCGCGGAAGACCGCGCCGAGGGTCTTCCAGAGGATCATGAAGTCGAAGACCAGGGACCAGTTCTCGACGTAGCGCACGTCGATGCGGACCGAGTCGTCCCAGCTCAGGTCCGAGCGGCCGCTGATCTGCCACAGCCCGGTGATGCCGGGCTTGACCAGGAACCGGCGGTGCATGTCGAAGCCGTAGCGCTCGGCCTCCTTGGGCAGCGGAGGGCGCGGCCCGACCAGCGACATGTGCCCGACCGCGACGTTGAACAGCTGCGGCACCTCGTCGATGGAGTAGCGGCGCAGCACCCGGCCGACCCGGGTGACCCGGGGGTCGGCCTTCATCTTGAACAGCACGCCGTTGCCCTCGGAGTGCTGCTCGAGCGCCATGACCTGGGCCTCGGCATCGACCACCATGCTGCGGAACTTCAGCATCGAGAACGGCTGGCCGTCCTGGCCCAGCCGTACCTGGCGGTAGAAGACCGGACCGCGGCTGGTGGCCTTGATCGCCACGGCGATGCCGAGGAACGCCGGCAGCAGGACCAGCGTCGCGAGCACCGCGACGGTGCGGTCCACCAGGCTCTTGGTGAGCCGCCGCACGCCGCGGAGCTCGGGGCGCTCCACGTGCATCAGCGGCAGCCCGCACACCGGCCGGATGTTGACCCGGGGGCCGACGACCTCGGTGACGGCGGGGGCGAGCAGCAGCTCGGCCCGGGTCTTCTCCAGGTCCCAGCCCAGCCGGCGCAGCGCGGGGCCGTCCAGCTCCGGGCTCGGCAGCACGGCGACGGTGTCGACCTCGTAGCGCTTGACCACCTCGACCACCTCGTCGAGGTCGCCGAGCACCGGCAGGCCGTCGAAGTTGCCGCTGACGGTCGCGCCCGGCAGGCAGCAGCCGACGACGTCGTACCCCTGGCGCCGCTCGCGGTCGATCTGCTCGTGCAGCGCCGCGACGCCGCCGCGGTGGCCGACGAGCAGCGTCGTCTGCAGGTAGCGCCCGCGGTCCCGCTGCCGGTGCAGCCAGTACCGCATGCCGTAGCGGGCGAGCAGGGTCAGCGCGGTGGCCAGCGGGATGGCCACGACGACGAAGCCGCGGGCCACCTCGACCCGGAAGGCCCAGGAGACCGTGCCCACCGTGGCGAGCAGGAAGAGGGCCGCGACGAAGACCCGCCGGAACTCCTCCGGCCCCGCCCAGAGGAACCGGTCCTCGTAGCTGCGGGACAGCAGCATCGCGACCACCCACGCCAGCGGCAGCAGGGCCACCGACCAGGCGGGCGCGGTCGTGGCGAGCTGGCCCACGGCGGTGTCGAACCGGATCGTGTAGCCGATCTCGGCGCCGACCAGCGCGCACACCAGGTCGACGCCGACCAGGGCGCGGACGTAGCGGGACCGCCAGGCGCGGCGCGCCTCGGTGCCCAGGCCGCGGGTGCCCGGCCGCCAGGTGCTCAGCGGCCCGCCCCCACCGCCGCTGCCGGCGCCGGTGCGGTTGCCGACCCGGTGGGCGCCACCCGGGGCGGTCGTCGCCGCCCGTCGGCTGTCCGTGCTCGTCACAGGGCGACCTCAGCCGTCGTCACAGGTCCTCCGTCGTGTGTCACACCCGTTGCCGGGGCCCCCGTGACCGTGCCGACGACGCTGTCCGGCTCCCCCAGCCTGCCCGCTACCGACCGGTAATGGCATCCGCAGAAGGTGAACAACGCGTCACATCGGGGGCACGCTGCGGAGTTGGACGCAGCGTCCCACGCGCGGCAGGCGACTGACCTGCCGATACGCTGAGTAGTTGAAACTGCACGATCGGTATACCGATCGTGGCGTGTGACGAGGCTCATGCCGCCTTCCTCCGCCGGACGACGGACCTCAGGTCGCGCAGCGTCCCGCGGAAGAGCAACAGCCCGACCCCGGCGTAGACGGCCAGCGCCAGCAGACCGCCGCCGGCGACGACGCCGAGCTCCGCCCACAGCCCCTCGACCGGCGGCAGCAGGGCCAGGCCACCCGCGACGACCGCGAACACGGCGAGCCCGCCCGCGGCCGGTGCGGCCCACTGCCGGAGGTAGCCGGGCACGGACAGCCCCATCGCCGTCCGGAGGGCCCGCAACCGCAGCGGCCACACCACGTACTGCCGCGCGGTGACCGCGACGGCCACCGCCACGATGCCGAACGGCACCGCGACCAGCACGGCCAGGACCCCGACGACGCACTGCACCGCGGTGATGACCAGCGCGAGCCGCGACCGGCCCACCGCGATCAGCGCCGTCCGGTCGAAGACCAGCACGCTGTTGAGCGCGCCCATGACGCAGAGGACCTGGGCGATGAGCACGCTGGTCGCCCACTGCGGCCCGAACACCATCGGGACGACGACCGGCGCCAGCGCGGCGAAGGTGGCGTAGGTGAACACGCCGATGGCCGCGGACGCCCCGGTGAGGGAGAGGAAGGCCCGCCGGAACCGGGGCAGGTCGTCCTGGACCTTGGACAGGGCGGTCAGCGAGACGCTCTGGATCACCGCGGTCTGGACGTCGCTGAGGATGCTGATGATCCGGGTGCCCACGTAGTAGTAGCCCAGCGCCGAGGGGCTGATGAAGGCGCCGATGACGAACTTGTCGGCCTGGGCGTTCACGAACGCGAACAGCTGGATGCCGATGACGGACAGGCCGACGCCGCGCAGGTCGCGCAGTGCCCGCCGGCTGAACCGCAGCCGCGGCCGCCACGGCAGCACCGCCCACAGGACGACGACGCCCACGGCGGCGGAGGTGATGCTCTGCGCCACGATCGCCCAGACCCCGCCGCCGAGGACCGCGACCACGACACCGACCACCCCGCCGAGCAGGTTGGACACCACCCGGCGCTGGGTCAGCCGCTTGAAGCCGAAGTCGCGCTGCAGCAGCGCGGCCGGGGTCAGGCTGAGGGCGGCCAGCGGCAGCGTCACGCAGAGCACCTGGAGCACCGGCGCGAGCTCCGGGGCGCCGAGGGCCGCGGCGATCGGCCCGGCCAGGGCGACCAGCACCCCGGCCAGCAGCACCGAGCTGCCCAGCGACACCCAGAACGCCGACTCCGGGTGCTCCCGGTCCAGGTCCTTGCGCTGTACCAGGGCGTCGGAGAAGCCCTGCTCGGCGAAGACCTGGAACAGCGCGACGAAGGTCGCCGCCAGCGCGGCGACCCCGATGTCGGAGGGGTCCAGCAGCCGACCGATGACCGCGAACACGACCAGCGAGGCGAGCCGGTTGACCCACTTGTCCGCGGCCACCCAGAACACCGAGTTGACCGTCCGGCTGCGCAGCTCGCCCGGCGCCGGACCGGACGGTGCGGCGTCGAGCGGTGCGGCGTCGAGCGGTGCGGCGTCGAGCGGTGCGGCGTCGAGCGGCGGGGTGGCGACGGGCGCACCCGACGCGGTGGTGTCCGCCACGGAGCGGGCACCGGGCGTGGTCACGGGACGGGCTCCCGGACCGGCGCCGGGGCCTGCCCCACCTCCGCGGACACCCGGGCGGCCTCCCGGCGGGCCGCGCGGCGGCGGGACCGGCGCGCTCGGGCCCGGGCGCCGGCGAGCACCAGCCGGTCCAGCAGCACCGCGGCGAGCAGCGCGACCAGCACACCGACCAGGGCCAGCCCGACGACCGAGCGGAGGCGGTCCGGGTAGGACCGCAGCGGGTAGTCGGCCGGCGAGCCGACGGCGGTGGTGAACAGCTGGTCCTCCGGCGCGCCGGCGTCCAGCTGCACCCGCCCGACCTCGACCTCGGCGCCGGCGACCAGCCGGGTCATCAGGTCGCTGGCGCCCTCCGCGGTGCTGCTGACGGTCGAGAGCTCCACCAGCTGCGCGGCCTGGTTGTCCCAGCCGGCGCTCGCGGCACCGCTCCCCCCGGCGAGGACCTGGTCCTGCACCACGGCGGTGTTCAGCGCGTCGGCGAGCACCGCGGCCAGCGTCGAGCCACCGGTCTGGGCGTTGAACGGGTTGGTGGTGAGCCCACCGCTGCCGGAGGTGGGCAGCCGCGCCTGGACCAGCGACGGGGAGGGCACCACGACCAGGGTCGCGGTGACGGTGTAGCTGGGTTCGGCGGCCCGGTGCGCCTGCACGGCGCCGACGGCCGTCAGCGCGAACACGATCAGGAGCACGTACCACCGTCGGGCGCACGCGCGCAGGACGTCGGTGAAGGTCACTGTTCCTCTGTCTCTGTGGTGGGGAGGGCGGAGCGGTCGGCCGACGCCGTGGTCGGCCAGGCGCTGCGGACGACCACGGAGGTCAGCCCGACGAGGACGAAGACCAGCAGGGCGCTCTGCTGGAAGGCGAGGGTGTCGAAGGTGTAGGCGGCGACCCCGGAGGCGACCAGGCCGGCGACGAGCGCACCGGCCAGGCTGGAGCGCTCGGGGTCGCGGGTGCCGGTGCGGGCGGCGACGGCGTTGCACACGACGGGGCCCAGCAGCAGCAGCGCGAAGCCGAGCAGCGACACCAGCCCGCCGCGCACCAGGAAGCCGAGCCACTGGTTGTCCAGCACGCCGTCGCCGCTGGTGAGCACACCACCGAGCCACGGGCTGCGGTCGAAGACCTCCTGGACGCCGACGTAGTCGGCCAGCCGCCCGGAGATGCTGTCGTCGGCCGCGCTGGAGTCGGTGGCCACCCCGCCGAACAGCTCGACGAAGGCGTCCACCACCCGCGGGACGGCGACGACGGCCAGCGCCGGGGCGAGCACCGCGCCGGCCAGCACCGCCCAGCGCTGCGCCCTGGTGGCGAAGGGGACGTAGAGGAGCAGGCCGACGGCGATGCACAGCAGCCCGGAGCGGGACAGCGCGAACGGCGTCGCCAGCGCGATGACCCCGGCGGCCGCCGCGCTGGCCACCCGCCGGGCCGGCGTCGCGGCGAAGCGGCTGAGGTGGATGGCCAGCGGCAGGGTCACCGCCAGGCAGACGGCGAACTCGATCGGGTGCGAGGTGGTGCCCAGCACCCGGACGAAGTCCAGCCGCTCGCGCAGCTGGCCGGGGTTGGAGGTGAAGGCCATGCCCGGCACCCGGACGACGTCGGCCCAGCTGAGCGTGGCGCCCATCGCCTGCACCAGGCCCACGCCCGCGTTGAGCACGCTGCCGGCGACCAGCCAGCCCAGCAGCCGCCGGGCACCGGCCAGGTCCCGCACCGCCACGGCGATGAGCAGGGTGATGCCGATGCCGGCGGTGAGCACCAGGACGTAGCGGAGGCTGGTGGCCGCCGCGGTCGCGTCCAGCGTCCGCCCGGTCTCCACCCCGTAGCTGAACAGCGCCTGGGCGAGGAAGAGCAGCGCGATCACCACCACCGGGTCCACCCGGTGCCGCACCTGCATCCGGCGGCGTCCCCGCACCAGGCCGAGCGCGACCAGCAGCAGGGCCGCGAAGCCGAGCAGCCGGCCGGGCGACCCGTTGGACTTCAGCGGCCCGGCCAGCACCACCTCGCTGGGGAAGACGAACAACACGGCGCAGAAGACCGCGGCCAGGGCGGCCGGCGGCCCCGCGCCGGGCGGGGGGGCCAGCCGCTCCTCCAGCGGGAGCCGGTGGCTGCCCCGCTGGGCACGGACGGCGCCGGTGGTCGGGGCGCTCACGAGCCGGGACCGGGCACCGGGTCGGGGACGGCGTCGGCCGAGCGGAACCGGCCGTACCGCCCGACCTCGATGTCCCGGCGGATCACCACCGCCGGGTTGCCCGCCACGATCGTGCCCGGCGGCACGTCCTTGGTCACGATCGCGCCGGCGGCCACGATGCTGCCGTCGCCGACGGTGACCCCGGGCAGCAGCATGCTGCGGGCGCCGATGAAGCAGTTGCGCCCGACGACGGTGTCGGCCTTGACGCCGCGGGTGCGGTCGTGGCAGAGGATCGTGGCGCCGATCGCCACGTAGCTGTCCGGGCCGACGTGCACGCCCCGCGGGTAGGTGCGGTCGAAGTACGCCGACAGGGAGAACATCGCGGTCGGGGCGATGTGCATGCCCCAGAGGCGGTTGTAGTACTGGCGCTTGGCGCCCTGCAGGGCCTGACGCAGCAGGCGCAGCCGGTTGAGGCTCCTCATCGGTGCCCTCCTCGAGGGGTCGCCCCGCTGTGCGCAGGGGTCGGGCGGTCGTCGGGGGTGGGGGCGCCGTCCCGTCCGCGGCGGCGCTGCAGCAGGGCGGTGTCCAGCGCGACGGCGAGGGTGACCGCGGCGAGCGTCCCGGCCCCGACCACGAGCACGGTCATCCGGCGCCGGTCGGGGGTGGTCATCGCCGGCACCTCGGCGTCGGAGCCGGGCAGCACCTGGAAGACCGCGTCCGGCGTGACGCCCTGGGCCTGCTGCAGGTCGGCCAGCGACTGCCGGGCGGCGGCCACGGCTGCGTCGAGCGCCACGGCGGCGCTGTCCTGCTCGTCGCCGGTGGCGGCCAGCAGCACCAGGCTGGGCCGCAGACCGTCCCAGCTCGCGGTCGCCGAGGCGCCGTCGGGGAGGCCGGTCAGCACGCTGTCGGTGGCGACGGCCCGGCTGACCAGCAGCGCGAGGGTGGCCGCGGAGCTGAACGGGTTGGTGTCGCCGGGGCCGTCCTCGCCGGCCGCCGCGTCGCGGGCCGCGGTCAGCCCCGGCGAGGGCACGACCACCAGCGTCGCCGACGCCGACCAGCTGGCCTGCACGCCGTTGCCGAGCTGCAGGGCGAGCAGCACCGACGCCGGGACGACCAGCAGCAGCACGTACCAGCGGCGCAGGCAGCCGCGGACGACGTCCATCAGGTCCACGCGACACCTCCCCGGCACGACACGGAGGCCAAGGTCACAGCCAGCCGGCGGGCAGCCGTGCCACCGTCGGGGGCGTGACCCGTCGACACCGAGTCCTCCTCACCCTGCTGACCGTGGTGCTCGTGGCCGGGTGCGGTGCCGGGGACGACGACGACTACGTCCGCCCGGCCGGGGCGGCGGCCGTCACCGACGGGCCGCCCACCCCGCCCGGGCCGGACGACACGGGCGTCCCGGCGGGCACGGTGCTGGAGCCCAGCGGCGACCTCGAGGTGACCGAGGAGGGCGCCGTGGTCGACGGCCTCGACGTCGACGGCTGCGTCGTGGTGCGCGCCGACGACGTCACCATCCAGAACACCCGCATCCGGTGCGGCGACCCGGACACGGCGAACGTCGTGCAGGTGGCCGACGGGGTCACCGGGCTGCTGGTCCAGGACACCGAGATCGACGGCATGGGCACCGCGGACATCGGGGTGGGCTGGAGCGACTACACGCTGCGCCGGGTGGAGATCCACCGCACCAACGACGGCGCCCGGCTGGGCGACGACGTGCTGATCGAGCGCTCCTGGATCCACGACATGACCCGGCAGGGCGAGCTGCACCCCGACTGCGTGCAGGCGACCCAGGGGGTCGGCATCACGCTGCGGGGGAACAACCTCGACGTCCCGGCCCGGGACATCGGCGACCTGAACAACGCCGCGATCATGCTCGGCAGCGAGACCGGCAAGCGCCGGCTGGAGCAGGTGCTGGTCGAGGGCAACTGGCTCAACGGCGGCAACTACACCGTCAACGTCCGGCAGGACACCGACCTGGACGACGTGGTGTTCCGGGGCAACGTCTACGGCCCGGACAGCCGCTACGGCCCCGCCCAGGCCCCGGCCGGCGTGGTCTTCGAGAACGAGGGCATGGCCGAGCCCGGCGACCGGTGGGCGCTCAACGAGGTGGGCTGAGCGGCTCACGCGGCCACCCGCTCGAGCGGCAGGTCGGCGTCGACGTCGGCGGGCACCGCGGCCCAGCCGCCGCGCCACTCGGCCCGCCGCCGCCACGCCGCCCGCCAGACCCGGTCGCCCTCCGGCCGGCGCACCTCGAGCAGCGCGCGCAGCGCGACCCCGCTGTGCAGCAGCGCGTTCGACACCGCCCGGCGCAGCGCCGAGCGGCGGCGGAGGTGCAGCGTGGCCTTGCCGCGCAGCACCATGACGGTCTTGCCCGCCGACGACGACGACGCGCCACCGGCGTGGGTGGCGACGACGACCGGCAGGAACGAGCGCTCCCAGCCCAGCTCGGCCGCCCGGGTGCTCAGGTCCACGTCCTCGCCGTACATGTAGTACCGCGGGTCGAAGCCGCCCAGCGCATCCCACAGCGCCGTCCGGACGAGCAGGACGCAGCCGGAGACCACGCCGACCGGGCGCTCGGTGTCCCGCGCCCAGCCGTGCAGGTCGAAGGTGTTGGCCCAGGCCGACCGGCGGAAGGCGGTGGACAGCCCGGTGCCGAAGCAGACCTCGCTCCACAGCGAGGGCCGGCCCAGGGCGGAGTAGGGGTCCAGCGAGCCGTCCGGCCGCTCGAGCCGGCCGGTGACGATGCCCCGCCGCGGGTCGGCGTCCAGGTGCGCGACCAGCGCCTCCAGCGCCCCCGGGCGCAGCAGCGCGTCCGGGTTGAGCAGCAGCAGCCGCTCGGCGGTCGTGTAGCGGCGGGCCAGGTTGCAGGCCCGGCCGAAGCCGACGTTCACCTCCGAGCGCAGCGCCGTCACCCGGCCGGCGTGCCGGGCCAGCACCGGGGTCAGCGGCGGCTCCGAGGCGTTGTCCAGCACGACCACCTCGACCTCGGGGCCCACCGCGGCCAGCAACGCGTCCAGGCACCGCGCCAGCCAGTCCGGGGAGCCGTAGCCGACCACCAGGACGCCGACCGGGGCGCTCACGCCGCGCTCCGGGAGGACTCGTCGCGGTTCCAGACCGCGGTGCGGCCCCGGCGGGCCTTGACCCAGGCCCCGGCGCGGACCACCACCGACAGGGCGAGGAACAGCAGCTTCTTCTGCGCCGGCACGCCGGGGGTGGCCAGCAGGCCGCGGGCACCCCGGGGGGCCTCGGCGGCGTCGATCGGCAGCTGCGCCGACTCCAGCTGGACGTTGCCCGCCCGCACCCGGACCAGCCGGTCGACCAGGGCCGGCAGCCGGCGGGAGGGGTGCAGGGTGAACCCGGGCTCGGTGGTCACCCGCTCGGCGGGGTCGAAGACCCGCCGGGCGTAGAGGTCGTCGGCCACGACCGGGGGGAAGGGCGCCAGCCGCCGGTGCCCGGCCTCGGACACCGCGAACACCCCGGACCCGACGTACCGGTCGTTGAGCACCGGCAGGGCCAGCCAGACGTCGTAGTACCAGCGCACCCAGCGCGAGCACCCGGTCAGGTCGGGGACGGGGCGGGCGCCGGCGACCAGCGCCGGGCCGGCGCGCAGCTCGCGGGCCATCGCCCGGGCGGCCTCTGTGCTCAGCTCCACGTCGGCGTCCAGGTAGATCCGCGGGAAGCCGGTGGCGGCCGCGTCCCCCGCGTTGAGCGCGCCGGTCTTGCCGGCCGCCGGCAGGTCCAGGACCCGGACGTCCGGGCCGTGCGCGGCCGCGCGGGCCGCCGTGTCGTCGGAGCAGCCGTTGGCGACGACGACCACGTCGAACTCCCCGGGCTCCGACCGGGCCAGCAGCGCGGTCAGGCAGCGGTCGATGACCTGCGACTCGTCGTGCGCGGGCACGACGACGGACGTCGGCGTGCGGACGGGCTGGGCGGGCACGGGGTTCCTCGTCTCTCGGGATGCGGTCCGGGTGGGGGGTGGCGGGGGCGGCGGGCCACGATCGGTGGTGACTGGGGTCACCGGAGGACCACCCGTCCGGGCGATCCACCGCGGTCCCGGGTCTGCCGACCATCAGTCCCATGACGACGCTGCACCCGACCCGCCGCACCGACCGGTCCCGACGGGGCCGCCTGGCCAGGCGCGCCGGCGCGGTCGCCGCCGCCGCCCTGGCCGTGCTGACGGCCCTGACCGTGCTGCCCGTCGACCGGGCGGACGCCGCCTCGTCGATGTGGGTGGCCTACGAGGGCCGCTCGATCAGCATGGCGCCGGTGCCCGCCCAGCCGGTCGAGCTCACCGCCGTGGCGTCCTCGCCGCTGACCGCCGTCTCCTTCTCCGTGGGCGGCGCCGTGGTCGGCAGCACCACCGCCGTCACCGCGACCGAGGGCACCTGGCGGGCGACCGCCACCGTCGACCTCACCGGCCGGTCCGGGCTGACCGCCGTGCGCACCCGGTTCACCAACGGCCAGGTCAGCTCCACGGTGGACAAGACCCTGCGGGTGACGCCGGTCGCCACCGCGCCGGCCGTGGCCGCCCCGACCACGCTGGCCGGGCCGGACACCACCGGCGTGCCGGCCGGCGTCCGGCTGACCCCGCAGGTCGGTGACCTCACGGTCTTCAAGTCGGGCACGGTGATCGACGGCATCGACCTCGCCGGCTGCATCACCATCCGGGCCAACGACGTGGTCATCCGCAACAGCCGGATCACCTGCAGCGCGTCGGCGACCAACATGGTCGTGGCCACCAGCGGCAGCTACACCAACCTGCTGGTGCAGGACAGCGAGCTCGACGGCTCGGGGATCGTCGACATCGGCATCGGCTGGCAGAACTACACGCTGCGCCGGGTGGAGGTCCGCGGCACCAACGACGGCGCGCGGGTCGGCAGCAACACCACCGTCGACGCCTCGTGGATCCACGCCATGGTGCGCAAGGGCGAGCTGCACCCCGACGCCGTGCAGAGCACCGGCGGGGGCAACATCACGATCACCGGCAACACCCTGGACCCGCGCAACTACACGACCGGCGACCAGGGCAACGCCTCGATCATGCTGGGCAGCGAGCTGCGGCCCTTCTACCTGCAGGACGTCGTGGTCGCGGGCAACCGGCTCAGCGGCGGCAACTACACCGTCAACGTCCGCGGCGACGCGACGATCACCCGGGTGTCGCTGAGCCGCAACACCTTCACCGCCGACGCCAAGTACGGCCCGGTGCTCGCACCGCCGACCGTCACGGTCACCCCGGACAACGTCATGGCCGAGACCGGCGCGCCGGTCACCGTGGTCCCGACGAAGTGAGCCGCGGCGCGGGCGCCCCGCCGGGCGCCCGCGCTCAGCCGGCCAGCAGCTGCGCATGACGCCTCGCCCGTCGGGCCCAGGTGTGCTCGGCGGCGAACGCCGTGCACTCCTCGGCGGTGGCCGGGTCCCGGGCGTCGGCCAGCGCCGCTCGCAGCGCCGCGGCGACGTCGTCCGGCCCGGTGGTGCGGTGCACGTGCGGAGCGGCCAGCCAGCGGACCGCCGGCAGGTCGGAGGCGACGACCGGCAGCCCGGCGGCCAGGTACTCCAGCAGCTTCAGCGGGAAGCTCGCCCGGTTGAAGTCGCTCTGCGTGTAGGGCACCAGGCCGACGTCGCAGGCCCGCACCAGCGCCGCGACGACCTCCGGTGAGCGCTCGCCCAGCGGGCGCAGCGCCCCGCGGTCGACCAGCGCGGACCAGCGGTCCTGCAGGGAGAACGTGGGCTGCTGCCGGCCGACGGCGACCACGGTGACCCCGGCGGCGCAGGCGGCCTCCAGCACGTCGAAGTCGATCCGGTCGCTGACCATGCCGATGAAGACCGCCCGCGGGGTGGGGACCCCGGCGAGCAGGTCGGCGACGTCGGCCCGGCCGGCGTCCACGTCGCAGCCGGGCGGGAGGACGTGCACCGCCGTCCGGGCGCCCATGGCCGCGGCCGCGTCGGCGAGCACCGGGGAGACCACGGCGACCTCGTCGACCTGCGCCAGCAGCGCGCGGCGGTGCCGGGCGATCCGCGCCCCGGCCCCGTTGATGAGGGCCGCGCCGGCCACGTAGTCGTCCTTGAGCAGCAGCTCGGACCGCCACGACCGGAGGAACCGGAGCGTGAGCGGGTGCGCCGCCGTCACCAGCACCGCCGGACGGCGGGCGTGCCGGGCGGCCACGCGCACCAGCACCCCGAGCCAGACCGCGGTCAGCACGGCGAGCCCGCGCCGCCGGCCCCACGGCAGCATCCGCGGGGACAGCACGGTCAGCCCGTCGACGCGGCGGCGGTGCGGCGGGACCGGACCGCGCTTCCCCAGCCCGAAGACCGGCACGGGCGGGTCGACGTACAGCACCTCGGCGTCGGCGGCCAGGGCGCGGGCCAGGCGCTGGTCGGTCAGCTGGTGGCCGTCGTAGGCGGTCGACGCCAGCAGGACGATCGTCCCCGGCGGGGTGGCGGTCACCGGTCCCCCGCGAGCAGCTCGAGCAGCGGGCGGTGCCGCGACCGCCAGGACATCTCCCGGATGCAGGCCTGCCGCTCGGCCTCCGGCTGCCGACCCAGGGCCAGCGCCCGCCGGGCACCGGCGAGGTGGTCACCGCCGGGCTCGACCCAGGCGACCCGGTCGCCGGCCACCGCGGAGCCGGGCAGCCGGGTGGCGACGACCGGGGTGCCGGAGGCGAGGTACTCGTAGAGCTTCAGCGGCGACATCGCCTCGGTGAGCGGCGTCCGGTGGTGGGCCAGCACGCAGACGTCGCTGGCCTGGGCCAGCGCGACCACCTCGGCCCGGGGGCGGGAGCCCAGCAGCTCGACGCCGGGGACGGCGGACAGCTCGGCCCTGACCGCCGGGTCGACCAGCGGACCGGCGACGTGGACGGCGAAGCCGCCCTCGGCCAGCGCCCGGAACGCGCCCAGGTCCAGCCGCGCGTCGACGGTGCCGGCGTAGAAGGCCACCGGACGGGGGCGGCGGACCGGCGCCGGCGGCGGCACCGCCCACAGCGCGGCGTCCACGCCGTTGGGCACCACCAGGCCGGGCCCGGTCGGGGCGATCCGGTCCAGCAGCACCTGGGAGACCGCGACCACGGCCATCCCGCTGCGGGCGATCCGCTCGTAGGCGGCCAGCGTCTGCTCGCGGTGCGCCGCGTGCGACGGGATCGCGGACTCGTCGTCCTGCGCGTAGAACACCCGCTGCCGGGCCCAGCGGGAGTCGGCCAGCGCGGCGTGCCAGAGGTTGAAGGTGACCAGCGCCGGGCGGCGCAGCCCGTGCCGCCGGGCCGCGACCGCCGTCTGCAGGTCGTAGGCGCGGTAGCGGCGGCGCAGCGCACCGGCCGGCACCGGCGGCGGGGTGACCAGGCTGAGCGGCCGGACCCCGCGGAGCCCCGGCCGGCGCGGCGCCGGCCGGTCCCCCCGCAGCCGGCGGCGGACCTGCGAGGCGACGCCGCGCGGGTGGTCGGCGACCAGCACGGTGCCGACCTCCTCGGCGGCGAACAGCGTCTGCAGGGTCTGGTCGGCCGTGGAGTAGAAGCCGCGGCGGACCGCGTCGGTCCAGGTGTCGGAGACCAGGGCGACGACGACGTCGGTCGTGCCGGTCATGCCCGGGCCCCCGCCGTCGCCGGGCCCAGGAAGACCGCCGCGTACCGGTCCGCCACCGCCGACCACTCCCGGCCGGCCAGCTCGGGCACCGCCGCGGGGTCCCGGTCGGCCGCCGCGGCCAGCGCGGCGGACAGGTCGTCGGCGGTCAGCGGGTGGGTGAAGCCGCGCACCCAGTCGGCGCCGACCTCGGCTCGCAGCGCGGCGGTGACCGCGTTCTCCGGCACCAGCACCGGGCAGGCCAGCGACAGCGCGGCGAACAGCACCCCGGAGTTGTGGATCTCCCGGTACGGCAGCACCACCACGGTCGCCGCGCGCACCAGGGCGCTCAGCTCCTCGTCGGGCAGGAAGGACAGGTGCGGCTCGACCCGCGGGTCGGCGGCGGCCGCGTCCTCCACCAGGGCGCGCATCGCCGGGGTGGCCGGCTCGCCGGCGACCACCAGCCGCGCGGCCGGGTCGGCCAGCTGCCCGAAGGCCTCGACCAGCACGTCGACGCCCTTGTACGGGCGGAGGAAGCCGAAGAACAGCAGCGTCCGGCCGTCGTCGCGGGGCAGGTCGCCGGCGGCGCCCAGCTCGGCCCGGTAGTGGCCGTGCGGGATGGTGACGACCGGCGCGCCGCGGCGCACCTTCGTCTCGTCGTTGAGCCGGACGTGGCAGGTGACGCGGCGGTCCAGCGCGGCCAGCAGGGCACGCTCGACCCGGTGGCCCCGCTCGTGCGGGGCGACGTTGTGCACGGTCCGGACGACGCCGGGCCGCAGCACGCGGATCCGCAGCAGCAGCAGCGCGAACAGCACGCACCGCAGCGCCTGCCGGGGCCTGCTGCGGTGCCGGATGAGGTTCTCCGGCCAGTGCACGTGCAGCACGTCCCAGCGCCCGACCAGCGCCGTCCGGTAGGAGAACGACAGCAGCTCGAGCCGCTGCGGGTCCAGCGCGGCCGCGACGTGGTCGGCGTAGCTGGGGTGCGCGCCGCCGAGCCGCACCGACTGCAGCACCCGGACGGGCCGGCCGCCGGGCTGCGACGGGGTGGGGTCAGGCACGGGGGTCCTCCGGGGTGGTCTGGCGGAGCGGCAGGAGCGCGGGGCGGGTGCCGTCGGGCGGGCGCAGGCCCAGCGCGTCCAGCAACCGGGCCGCGACTGCCCGCCAGGTGAAGAGCTCGGCGCGGGCGGTGGCCCGGGCGCCGAGCAGGGCGGCGGTGGCCGGGTCGGCCAGCTCCCGCATGGCCTCCTCCACCGCCCGGTCGTCGGTGGGGTCGACCACCCGGCCGGCGTCGCCGATCAGGTCGGCCGAGCCGCCGACGCTGCCGCCGATGCTGGGCAGCCCCGCGGCGGCCGCCTCGGTGAAGACGATGCCGGCGGGCTCGAAGAGCGACGGCATGACGAAGCACGTCGCCCCGGCGAAGAGCCCGGCGAGCCGGGCGCGGTCGGCCGGGGAGTCCTTGCGCAGCACGCCGTGGGTGCGCACGCCGGGGACGTCCAGCGGGGGGTGCCCGCCGACGACGTCCAGGGTGGCGTCCGGGTGGTCCCGGTGCAGCCGGCTGAACGCCCGGACCACCCGGTCGCCGTTCTTGCGCTGCCAGTCCAGACCGACGAAGAGGAACCGCGGCACCGACCAGACCCGGCCGGCGCCGGCACCCACCGCGGCGGTGCCGGTGCCGACGACGGCCAGCCGCTCCAGCGGGACGCCGTAGTCGCGGGCGATCGCGGTCGCGGCCCAGGAGGACTCGGTGCAGCAGACCCGGGCCGCGCGGTAGGCGTGCCGCTGGATCTCCGTCCGCCGGCGCACCGTGCCGGCGCCGACGTCGGGCCAGCGGCCGTAGCCGTGCCGCCGGGCCTGCAGCACCGTCATGTCGTCGTAGACCGCGACCGGCGCCGACGTCCCCAGCGCGAAGCCGGCGCCGACCTGCACCCAGGCGTCCACGGCGGTCGACCGCGAGCGCGCCGAGGCGGTGGCACCGCGCAGCCGGGCGACCGGTGCCGAGTACAGGCCGCGGGAGGCCCGGGCGCGCAGCCGCTGGTCCAGCCCGCCGCGCTCCGCCCCGCGGCCTCCCGCGACCAGCGCGACGCCGCGCTCGAGCACCGCAGGGGGCGCCGCCCGGAGCACGGGCACGTCCACGCCGAGGGACCGCAGGCCGGTGACCACGCCGTACGGGGTGCCGGAGCGGGCGGCCGGGTCGCGGGCGTCGTCGGTGGCGACCACGCCGACCCGCAGGGTGCCGCTCATCGCCACAGGTCCCGGGGGAAGGCCTCGGCCAGTGCCGGGTCCAGCGTCGCCGGGGCCTCGCCGCCCGCGTCGATCGCCGCGGCGACGGAGTCGGCCGGGTGGAACGCGGACCGGCCGGTGCCGGCGTAGTAGTCCTCGTACTTGAACAGCGGCTCGGCGCCGGGGCGGACCAGCCGGGCCGGGATGCCGAAGCTCTCGGCGACCACGACGCCGTGCAGCGAGGAGCCCACGACCAGGTCGCTGTTGGCGATCCGGGCGAGCACCTCGCCGACGTCCGTCCGCGGGTCTAGGAAGCCGGGCGTGCCGCGCAGGGCCGGGGCGTCGTGCAGGTTCGGGACGACGGTGACCGGGGTGCGGGGGCCGGGCCGCAGCAGCGACCCGCGCGGCCACAGCCGGCCGACCAGCAGGCCCGGGTCGCCGTAGACCTCCGGCACGGCGATGCCGTGCTGCTGGAGCACCTCGCGGGTGCGCGGTCCCCGCACGGCCCGGACGTCGAGCCGGCGGGCGGTCACCGGCGCGTCCAGGCTCTTGCCGTTGACCCCGGAGCCCCAGACGACGTCGCCGTCCCGGGCGAAGTGCAGGACCGAGCCGATGGACAGCAGCCGCGCGTCGGCGACCGCGGTGCCCAGCCCGGCCCGGCGGAGCAGCTCCTGGACCACCATCGGGCCCAGCAGGTCGCCGAAGTTGCCCACCGGCCGGGTGATCCGGGCGGGCAGGAGGCGGGAGACCCGGCGGCGCGGGTTCCAGTGCACCAGCTCGACCCGCGGGGCCACGGCGGCGGTCACGCGACCCTCGCCATGGCCAGCCGCATCGCCTCGGCCGCCCGCTCCAGCCGGAGGCCGAGGTCCTCGACGGAGCGGCGCAGCGCGGGCCGGTCGGCGTCCGCCGCGGCCAGCCCGGCGGTCACGAAGTCGACCAACGTGTCCGCGGTGAGCTCGCTGGTGCGCAGCACCCAGTCGCCCCGGCCGACCGACAACTGGAAGTCCCGGCACTTCGGGCGGTACTCCAGCGCCAGGGTGGGGATGCCCAGCCGGGCCCCCAGCACGAGGGCGTGCAGCTTCTCCCCCACCACCACCGAGCAGCGCTTGAGCGCGGTGTCCAGCTCGGCCAGGCCGACGGCGTTCGGGCCGGAGACGGTGACGCCCGCGGCCGCGCACTCCCGGGCCACCTCGCTCAGGTGGGCGCGGTCCTGCACCGTCGTGGCGAGCAGCGCCACCTCGTGGCCGGCCGCGGTGAGCCGGCCGATCGCCGTCACCACCGACGCCCGGAAGGCGGCGTGGTCACCGCCCCACAGGTCGTCGGTGACGCCGAAGTTCACCCCGACCCGCACGCGGCCCGCCGGCCGGTCGGCCGGCTGCCCGGCTGACTGGTCGGGCAGCGCGATGGCCGGGTCGCCGACGACGAGGCTCTCCAGCCCCATCGAGGCCACCGTGGCCTGGCTCAGCGGTCCGCGGACCCGCACCATGTCGAACTCGGTGAGCAGCGGCCGCCAGGCGGCGACCTCGCCGGCCACCCCGGCCCGGCGGCCCTCCCGGAACTCCAGGTCCTCGACGCCCACGCCGAGCATCACCCGCGGGGCGTCCGGCGCGGCGCGCATCAGCCGCTCGAGGGTCTCCCGGAAGTGGCCGTTGAGCACCAGCGTCCCGCCACCGAGGCAGATCACCGAGACCCGGCGCAGCGCCGCGGCCGAGAGCGGCGCGATCCCGCCGTGGTTGGGCACCTGGACGACGTCCCAGCGGGGCAGCAGCCGCCGGTGCGCCGCGATCATCGCGTCGTCCCCCAGGTTTCCGTTGCCGGACCAGCCGACGTAGGCCACGCGGTGCCGGGTCGCCGAGGCGGGGGCCGGCGGGAAGGACCGCCAGAGCCGGCCGGTGCTGCGCGCCGAGGTGAGGAGGGCGCGCGGGGAGGGGGGCATGGGTGTTCCGTTCGGGGATCAGCGGAACTCGACCAGCCTGCGCGGCACGGCTCCGCACCCGGTCGGGGAGGGGCTGCGCACGCAGTCGGTGGAGCGACGAGAGGGCGACGCGGTGACCGGGATCCCCCGACCGGTCCCGCGGTGGGCGTGCCGGCGACCGCCCCGTGGGCGGCCGGCCGGCGAGAGGGTGCGCCGGGTCAGACCAGCGCGAACGGGGCCGCGTTGCCGCGTCGGCGGACGCGGGTGGCGGCGGCGGCGAACAGCAGGTCGGCGGTCACGCCGTCGACCTCGGCGGTGGCGGCGAGCCCGCGCTCCCCCAGCATGCTGGCGATCTGCAGCTGGTGGTCGTCGACGTGCTCCCCGTGCTCGGGACGGCGCGGGACCAGGACCGGGAACTTGCCGGCCTGCAGGGCGGCCAGGGCACTGCCGGTGCCCGCGTGGGCGACGACGGCGTCGGCGTCGGCCATCGCCTCGAACAGCTCGGCCGCCGGCACGCGGGGGCGGGCGTCGATGCCCAGGCCCGTCACGTCGGTCGAGCCGGTCTGCCAGAGGACCTCGGCCCCGGCCGGCAGGACGGCGAGCAGCCGCTCCACCAGCCGCCGGAAGCCGTAGGACTCGGAGGTGCCGAGGGACACGACCACGCGGCGCAGCGCCACGGTGTCGGCGGCGCGCTCGAGGCCGACGCCCTCGTAGCCGTCGAAGACGGAGCCGCCGTAGGACCAGTGCCGGTCCGACCACGACTCGTGCTGGGTGTACAGGCGGACGCCGGGGACCCGGCGCAGCAGCCGGCCGGACAGTGAGGGACCGTGCACGCGCGTCGCGCTCTCCAGGTAGTAGCAGGGGATGCCGTGGGTACGGGCGATCGGGAGCACCGAGAGGGCCAGGCTGGCCCCGGTGCTCACCACCGAGGTGATCTCCTCGTCCTTGAAGGCGGCACGGGAGTCCCAGGCGTTCCGGAGCACCGCGCCCCAGTCGCGGGTGGGCGCCGGTGCCATCCAGTGCACCCGCTCGTCGGCGAGCAGGGAGCGGGTCTGGGCGGTGGGGACGGTCATCCACAGCCGGTCCTCGTCGACCGGCAGGCGGGGAGCCAGGGTCACCAGCTGCATCAGGTGACCCCCGTCGTTCGCGACCATCAGGGCAGTCAAGGTCAGGCCTCGTTCCGATCGGAGCTCGGTGTCGGTGTCGGTCGAGGACGTTCGACGTTGAGCCGGCCTCCGGGGTGCGGCCCGAGTGAACCGCGTCCGGCCCGCCCCCTGCCAGCCCGGGATCCGGCCGGTCCGGGCTCGGTGGTTGATCAGCACAGAGTCGACAAGTCGCTACGGAGCGCGACACGCCTGCCCGACCTGCACCGTCACGGCGCGTTCACCTCTGGGCGGGCGTGACGTCGCGACACGACCGCGTGGGAGAAATCACATCGGGTTGTTGAGTGGTCACTCATCGTGGTGTCGATCCCACGAATCGGTACTCAGCGGTAACCGAGAGCTACGACACGATGAGGGTCATGGCGTTACGTGGTGTCGGGCACACTCAACGTCGCGTCGCGAGGTACGTGGCCTGAAGACTCGACAACACAGCGGCGTGGCACTGCGTGACCGATGCCTCACGGTGGTAGGAGCCGTCGGTGGCTGTGCGTGAGGCTCAGTCGGCCGCGAGCTGGGTGCGCAGGACGGTCGCGAACTCCTCCGCGGGCTCGAGCGCCGGAACGGCGGCCCGCCCGATCGGCAGGCCCAGCAGCCGGGACCTCACGACGACGTGCCCGCGGACGGAGAGGACGGCCCGCCGTCGCCCACCGCCCAGCTCGTGCCAGCTCAGCACCATCGTCATGAGGGTGGCCAGCGAGTCCGGGTGGACGACCGCGTAGGACACCGAGGCCGCGTTGGCGAGGTCCTCGCGGATGGCGCCGTCGAAGCGGCCCGCGGTGGCGGCGTGCGCACCGGCAGCCCGGATCTCCGCGGGCGAGAGCCGCGTCTCGACCGCGAACTCCAGCGCGTCGACGCCAGCTGCCCCCACTGCACACACCTCAGAACTCGCTGTCCGCCGAGGACCGGCGGAAATGGCCTCACGAGAAGTGAGGATCGGAGCACGGGAAGTGAGCCGATGCCATTCCTGGACCGGAGGAGAGTCGCACATCCGCGGACCGCCCAGCAAAGCAGTGCACGCCGGTCCTCCCCCTTCGTGGGCACGCCTCATCACGGGGCGACGGCGGCCCCGGGTCGCCCTGTCCGCGGGCGCCGTCGGGAGCAGGCCGGGACCACCGGTCGCCGCGCCGTCCATTCGCCGCGCATTCGGTGGGAATGGCGGCAATGGCCGCCGGGAGGCCCGGTGCCCGTCAGTGCGAGAGGTCGCCCGGCGCCACGCGTGCCGGGTGCCGCTCGGCGACCTCGAGGGTGTGCGCGTCGGCCGCTCGCCGGGTCGCCCACTCCCGGGGGAGCACCAGCCGCGGCGCCACCCCGGCGAGCACCGCGACCAGGAACGAGACCCCGGCCAGCGCCTCCGCCGACTCCTCGCCGAAGGTCGCCGCGGCCGCCCAGGTGCTGCCGATGCCGTAGCGGCCCTCGACGAACGCCGTCAACGCCGAGAGGCCGACGGCGGCCAGCGCGTACCCGCCCAGCGTGCCCAGCACCCGGCGGCGGTCCCGCCGCTCGGTCCGGCTCAGCCACCACAACCCGGCCAGCACCCCGACGGCGAGCACTGCGCTCAGCACCACCGCGGCCGGCCCGGTCAGCACGTCCGCCAGCTCGCCGACCGCCCAGGTGTGCACCTGCCCGCCCGCCTTGACCAGGGCCACCACCCCGGCCACCACGCCGACAGCCGTCCACCAGGCCCGCCGTCCGGGCATCCGGCCGGCCCCGGCCAGCGCGGCCAGGGCCGCGACGCCGAAGAGGGCGGCCACGTACATCCGTGGCAGCGAGAGCGGCGCCTCCATGGAGAACACGTCGGCCATCCCGCCCGAGGAGCCGGCGAGCCGGACCGCGTACCCGCCCGCCTCCAGCGCGACCGCGACCGCGGCGAGCGCGACGCCGAAGGGGGGCAGCGGCAGGGCGCGGCGGCGCACCCGGGCCGGCCGTGCGGCGCTGACCGGCCGCGCGACGGCCCCCGGCCGGTCGGCCCGGGCGATGCCGGACCCGACGAGGACGCCGATCAGCAGGGCCGCACCGGCCCACACCGCCAGACCACCCAGCACCCACGCCACCCACACGCGTCCATCATCGGCAGGCCAGGGGCCACGGACCTCCGATCGGGCGGCGATGTCCCCCGGTCGACGGACACGACCGGGCGGGGACGCCGGAGCGTGACGGAGCCGTCCGCCCCTCGCACTCGCCGCGCCTTCCGGCGGGGTCGGGTCCGCTCGGCCGAGCGCGCGGCCCTCTGCTTGACTTGTCCCGAGCCGGTCCGGTGCGGGCCGGCGACGCTGCGTGGGACGAGCGAGCCAGACAGGGGAGATCCGTGGCGTGGTGGTGGGTGCTGGCCGCGTGGCCCGTGGTCACCGTGCTCGTCGGCGCCGCCTTCATGGCCCTGACCACCGGCGCCGCCTCCCGGAGCGCCCGCCGGCCGGCCGCGTCGTCCCGGGTGCACGTCCCCCGCCTCCGGACCGGCGGCCCCCGCCGGACGCCCGGGGCGCGACCGCCCGCCGGGCGCCCCCGCGGCGTGTCGGTCGCGCGTCAGCGGTCGGCCGCCCTGACCCGCCCGCTGCGGACCGCCCGACCGGTCCGTGGGCCCGTGCGGCCCGTCCGTCGGGAGCCGGTCCGGGCACCTCTTCCCCCCACGTCCCGCCGGGCACCGGGCCGCCGAGCCCTCCCCGTGGAGGTCGCCGGACGGGCCGACGTCCCCGCTGCGATCCGGACCCACCGGGTGGTGCGTGCCCTCCGGCCCGTCGGCACCGTCCGGACGCCCGTCCCGTCGGCCCGCCGGGTCGGCCGGCCCCGCAGTGGTCCCCGGCGGCTGTCGCGCCGGGTGCGCGGCGCGCAGCGGCTGCTGGCCCTCACCGCCCTCTCGGTGATCGCGCTCGCGCCGGTCCTGGCGAGGTCGGGCAGCAGCCTCGGTTACGACGACGCCCTCGCCGCCGAGCTGGCCGCCCATCCCGACAAGGTGCCGGCCACCCTCGAGGCGCTCAACCAGGGCGCCGCGGTGGCCGGGCTGGCGACCCCGATCGTCGTCCCCGAGTGGCGGCCGCCGGCGGCCGTCACCCCCGCCGCCCCGCGCGACCGGACCGAGGAACGGACCACCGAGCGGGCTCCCGAAGCGCCCCGCCCCGCCACCAGCGACCCCCGCCGGACGACGTCCGCCCCCGCCACGGACGCCGCCCCGACGACGGTCCCCGCACCCGCGACCGGCGCCCGCCCGACCACGAGCCCGGCACCGACGACCGCTACCACCCCGCCGCCGGCCACCCCCACGCCGACGCGAACCCCGACGCCCACGCCGACCCCGACGCCCACGGCGCCCGAGACCACTCCTCCCGTCCCGACCGGGCCCACCGAGCCGGCACCGACCGAGCCCACCCCCACCGCGCCGTCACCCAGCGAGCCCACCGGTTCCCCGGAGCCCACCGGCCCGCAGCCGACCGCACCGGCGTCGACCGCCCCGGCGTCGTCGGCGCCGGCGACGCCCACCGTCGTCCCCTGACGCACCGGCCGGCCGCGACGGCCGGCTGACGCCCCGGGGGGCGACCCCGGACAGCGGACTGCCCCGTACCGCAGGGCGGGACGGGGCAGTCGGTGGGACCGGACGTCAGCGGACGACGGACCTCGCCACGTGCGGGTCGCCCTCGTCTGCGGCCGCCGCAGCGGCCGCCTGCCGGGCCTCGAGCCGTTCGCGCTGCGGGATGACGGTGTACTTCGGGTCCTTGGCGCTGGCCATGCCGGCCTCGAACACGCCCATCCGGGTCAGCAGCGAGCCGGCGGCCAGCAGCACGCCGCCGACGACCGCCCCGGCCCGGGTCCGCCCGGCGATCGCGGTCAGCCCCGCGCCGGAGACGGTGGCCGCCTTGGCCGCCCGCAGCAGCGCCCCGGCCTTGCCGAGGTGGTACGGCTCGCTGACGATGCCGTGCCCGTTCTCGACCCGGTGCATCGCGGCGAGCTCCAGGGCCACGCCGGTCAGCGCCACCTTGCGGGACGGCCCGGCCTCGTCGACCGGCGTCAGCGCCATGGTGATCCCACCCCCGGCGGCCATCGCGGAGCCGGCGAAGACGAAGGGCAGCTCGTCGTGCGGCGCGTGCCAGGACGGGACGGCGGTGTTGGCGATCAGCACCGCGGTGTAGGTGGCCATCGGACCGCCGAAGGCCGCCGCCCCCACCGCCGCGGATTTGCGCAGCACCGGGAAGGACCCGGCGATCCGCGGCAGGAACGGCAGGACCCGGGTGCCCAGGCCCATCACCGGACGCAGGTCCAGCAGCCGCACGGCCGCGGCTGCGGACGCCAGCGCGCTGAACGGCGACAGGATGTAGGAGCCGACCGACAGCGGCGAGGTCACCTTGAACACCCGCAGCATGTGCAGGAACCGCTCCGGGCGGCCGAGGTCGTCGATGAGCAGCACGACCGAGGCGAGCGCCCCGACCCCGGCCGCGTACTCGGCGTTGCGGGCCAGCTTCGGCCGGTCGGTGAACTCGGCCAGCGCGGCGATCACCGACGACGTCCCGGCCGCCCCGCCGAGGAAGAAGTAGATCGGGACCTCGGGGTTCTTCCAGGTCGGCGACTTGATGATCTGCCGGCCGTAGTAGGAGGTGAACTCCGCCTCCGGCACCATCGCGGCCTCGCGGTTGCCGCTGCCCCAGCCACCGCCGCCACGACGGCGCTTGCGCCGCGGCTTGGTGAGGTCGGCTCCCCCGGCGCGGTGCCAGCCGGCACCCGGGGTGACCGGCGCCTGCCCGGCGGGCTCGTTGCCCGTGCCCGCCTCGGTCACGGCCGCCTCCGCCCCAGGAACGACGACGCCACGACGCCGACGATGACGGCGGCGCCCGCGGCGGCGGCCCGCCACATCGAGGGCAGGTCGCGGGTGGTGACGATCGGGTCCGGCGGCAGGCCGTAGACCTCGGGCTCGTCGAGCAGCAGGAAGAACGCCCCGTTGCCGCCGACGCCGTCGTCCTCGTCCCGGCCGTAGAGCCGCGCGGTCTCCACGCCCTGCGACTTCAGCGTCGCCAGCCGGGCGTCGGCCCGGGCCTGCAGCTCGTCGAGGTCGCCGAACTGGATGGACTGGGTCGGGCAGGCGGTGGCGCAGGCCGGCTGCAGCCCGTCGGTGAGCCGGTCGTAGCACATCGTGCACTTGAAGACCCGGCCGTCGTCCTCGCGCTTGTCGATGACGCCGTAGGGGCAGGCGGGCACGCAGTAGCCGCAGCCGTTGCAGATGTCCTGCTGGACGACGACGGTGCCGAACTCGGAGCGGAACAGCGCCCCGGTCGGGCAGACGTCGAGGCAGCCGGCGTGCGTGCAGTGCTTGCAGACGTCCGAGGACATCAGCCAGCGGATCTGCTTGTCCGCCCCGCTCTGCCCGGTCTGCGGGTCGAACTCGCTGAGCGCCTCGGCGTTGAGCACGCTGGTCTGCGCGTTCAGCACGCTGTCGGCCTGCGGGCTGATCGGGTTGACCGGCAGCCCGCTGTCCGTGCGGTCGTCACCCGGGCGGCCGAAGGCGGGCATCGGCAGGTCGACGGCGCGGCTCTGCTCGATGAACGCCACGTGCCGCCACGAGTTGGCGCCCAGCATCCCGGTGTTGTCGTAGGACATCCCGGACATGCCCATGGCGTCCTTGGTGCCGTGCGAGTCGTCCATCGGGAGCGTGTTCCACTCCTTGCAGGCGACCTCGCAGGCCTTGCAGCCGATGCAGACCGAGGTGTCGGTGAAGAACCCGACCCGGGCCGGGTGGTCCTCGGCGTACCCCGCCTCGCCCTGGACGTCGGGCAGCGGACCGTAGAGCCGGTTCTTGCCCTCCGGCCCGTCCAGGCCCGGGCTCGCCGAGCTGACCGTGGTCATCGCGTCCCCCGCTCGTCGTGGCTCACGCGCCGGCCTCTTCCATCTTGCTCGGGTCCTCGTCCGGTGCACGGCCGTTGACTCCGACCCGGCCGGACTCGACGCCGGCCCGCATGCGGTAGGCCTCGACGTAGTCCAGCAGCTCGGGCCCGCGCGGCCGGCGCCCGGGCTGGATGTCGGCGGTGCTGACCTTGTCCTCCTGGATGTGGGTGTTCGCGTCCAGGATGATGCCGAGCAGGTCGTTGGCGTTGTCGCCGGTCGACAGGCCTGCGTAGGACCAGTGGTAGGGCATGCCGATCTGGTGCACGACCTGCCCGTCGCGGAGCCTGATCGGGCGCATCCGCTCGGTGACCAGCACCTTGGCCTCGATCGCCGTCCTGGCGCTGACCAGGGTGGCGAACTCGCCGTTGACCAGCCCGCGCAGCTGCGCCAGCTCCGGGCTGACCTCGACGAAGAACTCCGGCTGGAGCTCGGCGAGGTAGGGCAGGGTGCGGCTCATCCCGCCGGCGGTGTGGTGCTCGGTGAGCCGGTAGGTGGTCACCTGGAACGGGAAGACCTCGCTGAGCGAGGGGTTCTCCCGGTTCCACGGCCCGGCGATCCGCTCGATCGTCGGGCTGGACTGCTGGTCGTAGAGGAAGTTCTCCACGACCGACTCGGCCGGCTCGTAGTGCGTGGGCAGCGGGCCGTCGACCAGCCCGGCCGGCGCGTACAGCCACGCCTTGCCGTCGCCCTGCATCACGAAGGGGTCGGCGCCGCCGATGGCGTCCTGGGCGCGGGCGCCCTCCGGCGGCACGTAGTCCGGCCGCTTGGTCGCCTCGAAGTCCGGGACGTCGTCGCCGGTCCAGCGACCGGCCTCCTCGTCCCACCAGACGTAGGCCTTGCGCTCGCTCCACGGCTTGCCGGCGGGGTCGGCCGAGGCGCGGTTGTAGAGCATCCGCCGGTTGAGCGGCCACGCCCAGCCCCACTCGGACGACACCGGCCCCTGCTCGCGGCCGGGCTTGCGCCGGGCGGCCTGGTTGACCTCGTCGGCGTAGACGCCGCAGTAGATCCAGCAGCCGCCGCTGGTCGAGCCGTCGTCCTCCATCTCCATGTAGGACGACAGCGCCCGGCCGTCGGGGCCGACGCCGTTGATCTCGCGCAGCACCGCCTCGGCGTCGGGGTCGTCGGTCTCCCCGGTCGTCGGGTAGTCCCAGGTCATGTGCAGCAGCGCCTGGTCGCGCGGGTCGGTCGACCCGGCCAGCCGCTGGCGCAGGATCCGCCCCAGGTGGAAGTAGAACCACAGGTCGCTGCGGGCGTCGACCGGCGGCTCGACCGCCTTGTGCCGCCACTGCAGCAGCCGCTGCGTCTGGGTGAAGGTGCCTTCCTTCTCCGTGTGCGTCGCGGCCGGCATGAAGAAGACCTCGGTGCCGATCGTCTCCGGGGCCATCTCGCCGGACTCGATCTCCGGGCCCTGCTTCCAGAAGGTCGCCGACTCGATCATCTGCAGGTCGCGGACGACCAGCCAGTCGAGGTTGGCCAGCCCGAACCGGTTCATCTTCCCGTTCGGGTGCCCGACCGAGGGGTTCTCGCCGACCAGGAAGTAGCCGTGCACCTTCCCGGCGATCATGTCCGCGATCGTCCGGTACGAGCTGTGGTCGCCGTTGATCTTCGGGATCCAGTCGAACCGGAAGTCGTTCTCCGGCTGCGCCGCGTCGCCGAACCAGGCCTTGAGCAGGCTGACGGTGTAGGCCCGCTTGTTGCCCCAGAAGCCCGCCTTGCCGGCGGCGTCGGCCACGTAGTCGTCCAGCGTCTCGTGCTGGGCGGCGTGCGGCATCGGCAGGTAGCCCGGCAGCAGGTTGTACAGCGTCGGGACGTCGGTCGAGCCCTGGATGCTGGCGTGCCCGCGCAGCGCCATGATCCCGCCGCCGGGCCGGCCGATGTTGCCCAGCAGCGTCTGCAGGATCGACGCGCTGCGGATGTACTGCGCGCCGACGCTGTGCTGCGTCCAGCCCACCGAGTACACCCAGGCCGTCGTCCGGTCGCGGTTGCTGTTGCTGGTCACCCACTGCGCGACCTGCTCGAACACCGCCGGCTCGATGCCGCACACGTCGGCGACCATCTCCGGGGTGTAGCGGGCGAAGTGCCGCTTGAGCACCTGGAACACCGAGCGGGGGTGCTGCAGCGTCTCGTCGCGCAGCGGCTTGGCCGGGATCGGCGCGCCGCCACTGCCCAGGGACTGCCCCTTGTCGACGGCCTTGATCTCGTGGTGCTCGTCGCTGGCGTCCTGCTCGGCTGCCCCCGCGGGGTCGTCGGCACCGGAGTGCGGCGCCTCCTCGAACTCGTACTCCCAGGTCCCGGAGTCGTACTGGCCGTGCTCGGGGTCGAACCCGGAGAACAGGCCACCGAGGTCCTCGGTGTCGGTGAACTCCTCACCCACCAGCGCCGCGGCGTTGGTGTAGGCGACGACGTACTCCTTGAAGTACAGCTCGTTGTCCAGGACGTACTTGATCAGCCCGCCGAGGAAGGCGATGTCGGTGCCGATCCGCAGCGGCACGTGCAGGTCGGCGATCGCGCTGGTCCGGGTGAACCGCGGGTCGATGTGGATGATCTTGGCGCCCTTGGCCTTCGCCTCGGACACCCACTGGAAGCCGACCGGATGGCACTCGGCCATGTTCGAACCCTCGATGACGATGCAGTCGGAGTTCGCCAGGTCTTCCAGGAAGTTGGTGGCGCCACCACGGCCGAACGAGGCTCCCAGACCGGGAACCGTCGACGAGTGCTATATGCGGGCCTGGTTCTCGATCTGCACCGCGCCCAGCGCGCTGTACAGCTTCTTCATCAGGTAGTTCTCTTCGTTGTCCAGCGTCGCCCCGCCGAGGCTGGCCAGCCCCATGGTGCGGTTGACGCGGTGGCCGCCGTCGGACTCCTGCCAGCCCTTCTCCCGGGCCTCCAGGACGCGGTCGGCGATCATCTCCATCGCCGTGTCGAGGTCGAGGTCCTCCCAGTCCGTGGCGTACGGCCGGCGGTACTTGACCGTCGTGACGCGCGTCGGGCTGGTGACCAGCGACTTGCTGGCGCTGCCCTTGGGGCAGAGCCGGCCGCGGCTGATCGGGGAGTCGGGGTCGCCCTCGATCTGGACGATCTTCTCGTCCTTCACGAACACCCGCTGGGCGCAGCCCACCGCGCAGTACGGGCAGACCGACTTCACGACCTTGTCGGCCGTCGCCGTCCGGCTGACCACCTGCTCGGTGGCCTTGCTGCGGGCGGCATGGCCGCGTCCGAGCGGATCGGAACCGGTGAGCTGCCGGAACACCGGCCACGCATCGAGCCACGTCTTCACCAGCGCGACTCTGCCACCCGGTTGCGCGCCACGCTCGTCCAGGCCACCCGGCGGGTCACCTTCCGGACGATCCCGGTCCCGCGCCCGCCCCCGATCCACGGACATGGCCATCTCCGCCCCGCGTCGAACGGCGAACATGGCCATCTCCGCCCTCGGGGTGAGGGCGGAGATGGCCGTGTTCGCCTCGAGGGGTCAGCGGGTGGCGAGGACGTCGCGGACGAAGCGCTCGGACCGCTCGCGGAGCCCGGCGGTGCGGTCGGCGACGACCAGGTCCGCGATCGCCTCGACCCCGGTCCCGGCCTCCGCGCTGGTCGGGGGCCGGCGCACGTGCCTCGAGCAGGAGAAGTCCTCGCAGATCAGCGTGCCCACGGTGTTGCCCGCCCGACCGGACGCCCCGCCACGGCGGGCGACGTACAAGCTGGCCTCGACGGTGGACAGGTCACGGCACCAGGAGCACATCGCCCGGCGGCGCCGCCCGCTGGCCGGTGCGGCCGCGGCCCGCAGCAGGACGCCGGTCGGCTCCTCGTCCAGCTCGACGACGACGTAGGCGGCCAGCGGCGCCCGCCGGTCGCGCCAGCCCAGGTAGTCCAGCCGGCCCCAGTCCAGGGGGTCGAGGTCGGGCACGGTGGCCTGGACGACCTCACGGCGGCTGGCGTTGACGAAGGACGCGCGGATCTGTTTCTCGGTCAGGGGGTTCATCGGTGCGGGCTCGGCTTCCGTGCAGGAGGGAGCCGCCGGCCGGCCCTGGGAGCCCGACGTGGACGTCGGCTCACCGGGCGGGCAGGCAGCGGGGGACGGGACGACGCCGCGTCCGCCCGCTCCCGCCCGTGCCGGCACGCACGTCCCCGCGCAGGGCGGGACGGGGGCTCAGGAGCTGCGGGTCAGGGGCGCCGGACGCGGGTCCGGCGCGCGGTCGAGCAGGCCTGCACGGCCACCTCGCACCCCGCGGCGACGCTGCGCATCCGCCCGCTCCCTCGCTCGCACCCGTCGTCGGCCGGCCGGTCGACGGCCCGATGCTACGGCGTCGGGAGCCGACCGACCCCGTTCGATAACGATCTGGGGGCTGGTGCTGCTGGGTAGCCTGGGGAGGAGACCCCAGGAGGCGCGTCATCGCGACTGACACCGCACGCTGCACCGAAGCCCACCTCGGCTGCCCCTGCGCCGGCGACCCCGCCGCCCACGCGGCCCGCGCCGAGCACGTCGAGCGGACCCAGGCCGAGGCCACGGTCGACTGCCCGGAGTGCGGTGAGCCCAGCAGCCCGCTGCGCATCGTCACCTGGGGGCACTGCCGCGCCTGCCGCACCGCCGACTCCCGCGCGAAGAGCCCGCTGCGCTGGTGACGACACCCCTCCCCATGGGGTGAGGGGCGCACCGCACCGGTGCAGTGCGGCCGGTGGCCTTCCGACAACTGACCCGTGACCACCGCTGCCCCCGCCGCACCACCGGCGCGGGCCGTGTCCGCACCGCCGGGCGGCACGGCCGCCCTCGCCCGGCCGTTGGCCCTCGCCGTGCTCGCCGCCCTGCTCACCCTCGCCGCCGGCCTGCTGCCGGACCCGGCGGGAGTGGCGGTCGCCGTCACGCTGAACTTCTCCGCCGTCGGCGTCGTGCTCGTGCTGCTCGCCCGGTCCGGCCGCACCAGCGCGCACCCGGCTGGCTGGCGCTGGTACACCCTCTCGATCGCCGTCGGCGGCCTCGGCGCGCTGCTGGCGGCTTCCGTGCTGCCGTGGGGCCAGACCGCGCTGGGCAGCGTCCCTGGGCAGCTGCTCGTGGTGGTGGCGCTGGCGCGGATGATCGACCGGGCCCCGCTGCGCGCCGCCCGGGCCCAGATGGCCAGCCTCTTCACCCTCTTCGTCGTCGCCGACGTGCTCACCGTCCACACCGTGTACCGGCTGACGATCGGCACCCGCGGCGTCCTCACCCTCGCCGAGACCGTCGCCCTGTTCGCCCTGCTGCTGAGCATCGCCCTGGGCACCGGCCTCGCCCTGGTGCTCATCGCGGTCGCCGGGGTGCGCCAGCGCGCCGTCGGCTGGCTGGTGTTCGCCGCCCAGGTCGCGACCGCCGTGGCCGGCGCGCTGTCCTCCATCGCCGCCGGGCCCGGCCTGGTCCAGTACGGCGCCTGCGCGGCCAGCGTGCTGGGCGTCGGCCTCCTCGTGGTCGCCTGCCGGCACGACCGGCCCGAGCGCGCCGCGACGCCGGCGGACGGCGACCCGGGCGGCTCCACCCTGGGCGCGCTGCTCCCGCACGTCACCGCCCTGGTCGGCGGTGCCCTGCTGCTGATCAGCGTGCCGGTCACCGGTGGCCTCACCTTCTTCGGGACGACGCTCGGCCTGCTCGGCCTGGGCGCCCTGCTCGCCCACCAGACGGCGTCCTGGCACGTGCAGCAGCGGCTCACCCGCGACCTGCAGCGCAGCGAGGCCTACTTCCGCACCCTGGTGCGCGGCAGCGCCGACCCGGTGCTGATCCTCGACCAGGAGCTGCGGGTCGCGTGGGTCTCCCCGGCGATCACCGACCTGCTCGGCCTCGCACCGCACGACGTCGTCGGCCGGCTGCTCGCCGACGCCGTCCACCCCGACGACGCAACCGGCCTGGTCGGGGCGCTCAGCGCCGGCCACGACGAGGAGGTCAAGACCCGCAGCGCGAGGGTCCGCCACGCCGACGGCCGGTGGCGGCTCATCCAGGCCCGGGTGCGCGACCTGCGCAGCGACCCGGACGTCGGCGGCCTGGTGCTCTACTGCCGCGACGTCAGCGCCGCCGCACCGCAGCCGGCCGGCCCCGACGTCACCGCGTTCCACACCACCGACCCGGCCACCGGCCTGCCCAACCGCTCCGCGCTGACCCAGCGGCTGGCGGCCACCCTCCGCGGCCCGGCGGTGCACCACCGCGCGCTGGTGGTCCTGGGTGTCGACGGGCTCGCCGACGGCGACGACGCCGTCGTGCTCCGCGAGCTCACCACCCGGTTCAGCCGTGCGCTGCGCGGCGACGACTGGCTCGCCCGCGCCGGCGTCAGCGAGTTCGCGGTCGTCGTCGACGGCACCATCGCCGACGCCGAGGTGGTCGCCTCCCGGCTGGTCGCCGCCGTGGAGCCGGTCGCCACCGGGCCGGGCACCGCCTTCCGGTTGACCGCCGCGGCCGGGGTCGCGGCTCTCGACGAGGACGTCGACGCCGGCGAGACGCTGCGCCGGGGCGACCTCGCGCTGCGGAGTGCCCGCGCCGCCGGCCCCGGTCGCGTGCGCCGGCACTCCGACGCCCTGCGGATCACCCAGGACCGGGAGGAGGCGCTGCGCGCCGACCTCGCCGACGCCCTGCACCACGACCACCTGTACCTGGCCTACCAGCCGGTCGTCGACCTGGCGCTGCGGCGCACGGTGTCGGTCGAGGCGCTGCTGCGGTGGGCGCACCCGGTCTACGGCGACGTCTCCCCCGCGGAGTTCATCCCGCTGGCCGAGGAGTCCCCGCTGATCACCGAGATCGGCCGGTGGGTGCTGCTGCACGCCACCGCGACCGTGATGGCGCTGCCGCACCCCGACCTCGGCGTCGCCGTCAACATCTCCGCCCGGCACGTCCGCAGCGGCGAGCTCGTCGACGACGTGCTCACCGCCCTGGAGGCCAGCGGCCTGCCCGCCGCCCGGCTGGTCCTGGAGATCACCGAGTCGGTCCTGCTGGACGACGAGCACGTGGTCGCCGACCTGGAGCTGCTGCGCCGGCTCGGCGTGCGGATCGCGGTCGACGACTTCGGCACCGGCTGGTCCTCGCTGGCCTACCTGGTCGGCCTGCCGATCGACGTGCTGAAGATGGACCGCCAGTTCCTCGCCGACGTGGAGCAGCAGCCGCAGCGCCGCGCGTTGTGCGCCTCCGTGCTGCACCTGGGCAACAGCCTCGGCCTGTCCGTGGTCGTCGAGGGCGTGGAGACCCAGGGCGAGCTGCAGCTGCTGCGCGACATGGGCCACCGCTTCGTGCAGGGCTTCCTGCTGGCCCGCCCGCTGGAAGCCGCGGTGCTCGCTCGCGGGCTGCCCGGCATCGGCGAGGACGGCGTGCCGACCACCGCCGCCGCGCGCCCGGCCGGCGCCGACGGCGCCGCGGACGGCGGCGTCCCCGGGGTCCCGGCGTGACCGGCCCCGGGTACCGCTCGCTGCTGCTGCTCACCCTCGCCGGCCTGCTCGGGCTGGCCGTCGCCGTCCCGAACAGCCCGGACGGCGCCTTCCCGCAGTGGGACAACCTGGTGCTCGCGGCCGTGGCGCTGGCCTGCTCGTGGCGGGTCAGCCGCCGGGTGCGGCTGCTGGCCCCCGGCGACCGGCGGCCCTGGCAGGTGCTGGGCACCAGCGCCCTGGTGTTCGCGCTGGCCAGCCTGCTCACCGGCACCGGGCTCGGCGGCTCGTTCGGCGACTTCACCGTCGGCGACGCGCTGCTGGTCACCGCCGTGCTGGGCCCGACCGTCTGCTGCGCCCTGCTCGCCGGCCGGTCGCACGGCAGCCGCCGGGGGGTGCTGGCCCTGGACGGGCTGGCCGTCACCGTCGCGCTGGTGGTGGTCACCGACGTGCTGGTGCTGGACCGGGCGGTGTCCAGCGGCGTGCTGTCCGGCCCCCGCCAGCCGCTGGTGCTGGCCTACGGCCTCTTCCCGGCCGTGGCGGTCGGCCTGGCCGGTGCGCTGTGCACCGTCTCCACCGCCGCCCTGCGCCGCTCGGCCAGCGCGATGCTGGTCATGACGACGCTGCTGGGCGCCGCCTCCGGGATGCTCGCCGTGCTCATGGTGGCGCCGGACCCCCGCTGGGAGGCCGCGGCCGACGTCGCCAGCGTGCTGGCGATGGTCGCCGGCGTCCTGGCCGTCGAGCTGGCCCCCACCCGCGACCGACCGGGCCGCACCGAGAGCGCCCCGGCCATCAACGCCGCCGGGCTGGCCATCACCCTGGGCGCCCTGTTCGGCGTCCCGGTGACGCTGGTCGCCGCGCTGCTGCTGGACCTGCGGGTGACCCCCGCCGCGACCGCGCTCTCCGCACTGCTGCTGGTGCTGCTGCTGGTCCGGATGATCGACCGGATCAAGGTCAGCGGCCGGATCCGGGAGGACCTGCTCCGCAGCGAGGAGGACTTCCGCGGGCTGGTGGAGGCCAGCTCGGACGGCGTCGCGATCGTCGACGCCGACCTCCGCCTGGAGTTCACCTCCCCCGCCGCCCGCACCCTGCTCGGCGTGCTGGACAGCGCCCCGCACCCGGTGCTGCTGGACCTGCTGCACGAGGAGGACCGGCCCCGGGTGCGGCGGGAGCTCACCAGCGCCGTCGGCGAGGTCACCCCGGCGCTGCAGCTGCGGGTGCTGCCCGCCGGGTCCGAGCCGCGCGAGCTCGAGGTCACCCACCACGAGCGGCCCGGCAGCGGCCGCCGGGTGCTGCACCTGCGCGACGTCACCACCCGCCGCCGCCGCGAGCGCGAGCTCGAGCGGATGGCCTTCACCGACCACCTGACCCGGCTGCCCAACCGGGCGATGCTGTTCCAGGAGATGGCGTCGCTCACCGGCGCCACCGGCGACCGCTGCCTGCTCGTGCTCGACCTCGACGGGTTCAAGGCGGTCAACGACACCGCCGGCCACGAGGCCGGGGACCTGCTGCTGGTCGAGGTCGCCCGCCGGCTGCAGGGCCTGCTGCGCACCGAGGACCTGGTGGCCCGGCTCGGCGGCGACGAGTTCGCCGTGCTCATGGCCGGCGACGAGGAGGCCGCGGTCGAGGCCGCCCAGCGCGTCGTCGAGGTGCTCGCCCAGCCCTACCGGGTCGGCGAGCGCGTCTTCTCCGTCGGCGCGAGCGTCGGGCTCGTCCGGGTGCACCCCGGGGGCGGCCAGCTCGCCTTCCGCCAGGCCGACCTGGCCCTGGGCTCGGCCAAGCAGGCCGGCAAGGGCTGCTGGCGGGTGCACACCGACGACCGGGTCGCCCAGGCCGCGGCCACCAGCGACGTCGCGGCCGCGATGGCCGACGGCGAGGTGCAACTGCGCTTCGACCTCATCGCCAACGGCGACACCGGGGTGCTCTCCGCGGTCCACGCCGAGCCGGTCTGGGTGCACCACGACCTCGGGGTGCTCCCGGCCCCCGAGCTGTGGGCCGCTGCCGAGCGCCAGGGCCAGACGTCGGCGCTGCAGCAGTGGCTGATCACCCGCGCCTGCAGCGACGTGGCGTCCATGGACGACCAGCTGCTGGTCGCCGTCGACCTGCCCGCCGGGCTGGTGCACGCCGACGAGCTGCCCGGAGAGGTCGCCGCGGCGCTGGCCACCGCGGGCCTGGCGCCGCACCGGCTCACCCTCTGCTTCACCGAGGAGGTGCTGCAGACCTCCTCGGCCGCGCTCATCCCGGCCCTCCGGACCGTGCACGAGTCGGGGACCCGGCTGGGCCTGGACGACTACGGCATGGGCTCGACGCTCTGGTCGGTGCTCGCCCGGCTGCCGCTGGACGTCGTGTTCGTCGACGTCCGCAGCCTGGCCGCCCGCGAGGACGTCGCCCGGGCCCTGCAACTCCTCGGGGCGATCGCCCGCAGCGCCCGCAGCTTCGACGTGGACACCGTGGCCCGGCAGGTGTCCGACCCGCAGATGGTCGCCGAGCTGCGCAGCCAGGGGCTGGTCGCCGTCTCCGGCCCGGCGCTGCCGGTCGGGCTGCGGGCCGAGCACGTCGCCGCGCTGCTCCGGCACCCCTCGTCAGCCGTGGTGGCGCCGCTCTCGCCGGCCCGGGTGTGATGACCGGGGCCATGATCAGCCCCGATACTGGGGCGGTGAGCCCACCGTCCCTGCAGTTCCTCGGCCACTCGACGGTCCGGGTGGAGCTGGCCGGGCGGACCGTGCTCACCGACCCCCTGCTCACCGCCCGGCTCGGACCGCTGCGCCGGGTCGTGCCGGCACCGCCGCCGGCCAGCTGGGCCGGGGTCGACCTGGTGGTCGTGTCGCACCTGCACAACGACCACCTGCACCTGCGCTCGCTGCGGCTGCTGGGCCGCAGCACGCCGGTCGTCGTCCCGCGGGGGGCCGGCCGCTGGCTGACCCGGCAGGGCTTCACCGCCGTCGAGGAGCTCGGGCCCGGCGAGAGCCTCACCGACGGCGGGCTCACCGTCACCGCCACCCACGCCGACCACGCCGCGCACCGCTGGGGGCCGCGGCTCACCCACGGCCCGCACGCCCCCGCCGTGGGCCACCTCCTCTCCGGCGGCGGGACGACGGTCTACGCCGCCGGCGACACCGACCTCTTCCCCGGCATGACCGACCTGGGCGCCGACGGCATCGACGTCGCGCTGGTGCCGGTGTGGGGCTGGGGTCCCTCGCTCGGCCCCGGCCACCTCGACCCGGCCGGCGCGGCCGCGGCGGTGCAGCAGCTGCGCCCGTCGGTCGCCGTCCCGGTGCACTGGGGCACCTACGCCGTCGCCGGGCTCACCGGCCTGCCCAGCCCGTGGCGGGCCCGGATGCGGGCGCTGCTCACCGAGCCGCCGCGCCGGTTCGCCGCCGAGGTCGCCGGGCTGGCGGCCGCCGGGGGCGCCGCCACCCGCGTCGCGCTCACCGCGCCCGGGTCGCCGGTCGTGCTGCCCGCCGACGCCGACCTGCCGGCCGAGGGCCCGTCGTGACCGCCACCGACGTGCTGGCCGTGAGCTGGACCGACGGCAGCTCGCTGGGCTACCCGGTGCTCTTCGGCGGGGTGCTGCTCGGGTCGGTCGTCCCGGTCGTGCCCACCGGCGCCGTCGTCGGTGCCGCCGCGGCCGTCTCGCTCACCACCGACCACCTCGAGCTGCCGCTGGTGCTGGTGCTGGCCACCCTCGGCGCCTTCCTCGGCGACGTCGTCACGTTCACGATCTGCCGGTTCGGCGGCCCGGCCGCGGTGCGCTGGGTCGCCCGCGGGCAGCACGCCGAGCGGATCGACGAGGTGCGCGAGCAGTTCCGGGCGCACGGCTGGCAGATCGTCGTCGTCGGCCGGTTGCTGCCCGCCGGCCGCATCCCCGTCCTGCTGGCGGCCGGCGCGCTGGCCTACCCGTGGCGCCGGCTGCTGCCCGCCTCCTTCGTCGCCGCCCTGGTCTGGGCGGTGGCCTACGCGCTGCTCGGCGTGGTCAGCGGCGGCATCTTCGACTCCCCGTTGATCGCCACCCTCATCGCCACGCTGCTCGTGCTGCTGGTCGGGATCGTGCTCAACGTCGTCTCCGCCCACCGCCGCCGCGCCCCCGCTGCCCCTGCGGTCGCGGGCTCGGACGATGCCGTGGGAAGACGCGCGAAACCGCACGACGAGGGCGTGGGAAGACGCGCGAAACCGCGCGGGGAGGGCGTGGGAAGGCGCGCGAAAGCGCGCGGGGACGAGCACGGAAGCGAGCGCTGCGACGAGCAGGGGGACGGGGGCGCGGGGGCGGGTGGGGTGCCGGTCCGGGCGCCGGGGCCTCCGGACGCCGACGTCGCGTGCGGGCCGACGTGAGCCAGGCGCACGCCCCCGGCCGGGTGCTGCGGACCGGCCGCACGCTCGCCCGGCTGCTGCTGGTCTGGGCGTTCGTCACCGGCGCGCTCGTCGTCCTCGACCGCGGGCTGGCCGGGTTCGCGATGCGGTCGTGGTGGCAGCCGCCGGTCGCGGCGCTGCTGCTGGGCGTGCTGGCCGCGGTGGGCTGGCCGCTGGTCATGCGGATCGCGCTGCCGGTGGCCTTCTTCACCTTCGGCCTGGGCAGCTTCCTGCTGATGGGCGCGGGCGTGCTGGCGGTGTTCAACGCGATCCCCGGCGTGGTGGTCACCTCGCTGGGCACCAGCGTCGCCGTCGCGGTCGCCATGGCCGGCATCGCCGGGGTGATCAGCAGCGTGCTGGCGGTCAACGAGGACGAGCTGTTCTTCCGCCGGGTCCGCCGGCGCAGCCGCTCCGCCGACGCCGGCGACCAGCCGCCGGGGGTGCTGTTCCTGCAGATCGACGGGCTCGGGCACGCCGTCGCGCGGCGCGCCGTCCGGGACGGCTCGATGCCCACCCTCGCCGCCTGGCTGCGCAGCGGCAGCCACGTGCTGCGGTCCTGGCACACCGACTGGAGCTCGCAGACCGGCGCCAGCCAGTGCGGCATCCTGCAGGGCTCGAACGAGGGCGTCGTCGGCTTCCGCTGGTACGACAAGGAGCGCGACCGGGTGGTCACCGTGTCCCGCCCCGAGGACGCCGCCGAGGTGGAGCGCCAGCACTCCGACGGGCGCGGGCTGCTCGCCGGGGACGGCGCCGGCCGGGGCAACCTGTTCACCGGCGACGCGGCGCACGTCTCGCTGACCATGAGCTCGCTGGCCGTCGTCGTGGCCCGCGGGTCGCGGCGGGAGCGCCGGCACCACGACCGCATCGGCGCCGGGTACTACGCCTACTTCGCCAACCCGGTGAACGCGCTGCGCACGCTGGGCGTCGCGCTGGTCGACGTCGTCCGGGAGCTCAGCGCGGCGGCCGCCCAGCGCCGGGCCGACGTCCGGCCGCGGGTGAAGCGCGGCGGGCTGTACCCGCTGGCCCGGCCCGGGACGACGGTGATCATCCGGGACGTCGTGGTGAACGCGCTGCTGGAGGACATGATGGCCGGCCGCGCGGTCGTCTACGCCGACTTCGTGGGCTACGACGAGGTGGCCCACCACTCCGGCATCGAGCGCTTCGACAGCCTGGAGGTGCTGCGCCGCATCGACCAGCAGATCGGCCGGCTGTGGCGGGCGGCCCAGCTCGCCCCCCGCCCGTACCACCTGGTGTGCCTCTCCGACCACGGGCAGACCCAGGGCGAGACGTTCGCCAGCCGGTTCGGGGAGACCGTCGAGCAGCTCATCGGCCGGCTCTGCGGCGGGTCCGCGGCCCCCGCACCGCGGCGCCGGCTGCTCGGCCTGCTCGCGCCCGCCCGGGTCGACGACAGCTCCCGCCCGGCCGAGACCTGGCAGGTCACCTCCGCCCTGGCCGAGGGCGGCGGGCTGATCGCCCGGCGGCTGCGCGACCGGGTGGCCCGGGCCGGCGCGGACGAGGCGGTGACCCCGGTCGGAGAGCACGGCGCGGTCACCCGGGTCGCCCCGGGCGTCGTCGTTTCGGTGTCCGGGCACATGGCGCACCTCTCCTTCCCCGACGTCGCCGGCCGGGCACCGCTGGAGACGATCGAGCGGCGCTGGCCGGACCTGCTGCCCTCGCTGGTCGACCACGCCGGGATCGGCTTCCTGCTGGTGCACTCCGCGGAGTTCGGGCCGGTGGTGCTCGGCCGCGACGGCCTGCGCCGGCTGCGCACCGGGGTGGTGATCGGCGTCGACCCGCTGGTCCCGTACGGCCCGCACGCGGCGGCGCTGGTGGCCCGGGTGTCGGCGTTCCCGAACTGCCCGGACGTCGTCGTCAACAGCCGGTACGACCCGGTCACGGACGAGGCCTCCCCCTTCGAGCCGCACGTCGGGTCGCACGGTGCCCTCGGCGGGCCGCAGCAGCACGGTTTCGTGCTGCACCCGCAGGAGTTCGGCGACCCCGGTGAGGTGGTCGGCGCCGAGCAGCTGCACCGGGTGTTCCGCGGCTGGCTGACCGACCTGGGGCACCCCGTGCCGGCCGGCGAGCAGCCCTCCCCGGCAGCGGAGCTCGCCGCCCGGACCTGACCCCGTCCCGCCCCCCGGTCTCAGCTGTGGCGGCGGGACCGGGCGGCCACCAGGGCCGCGGTGCCGGCGAGCAGGAGCGCGACGCCGACCCCGGTCCAGCGCAGCACCTCGGCACCGGTCGCCGCGAGCCCTGACGCGCCACCCACCGGGGTGGACGTGGCAGCCGACGAGTTGTTGCCCGCGTCGGCGTCTCCACCGGACCACGAGACAGCGGCCCTGTTGGTCACCGCGTCGTCCCCGGTCGGGGCGGTGGTGGTGACCAGCACGTCGGACTGCGCCCCGGGCGCGAGGTCGGCCGCCCGGTCGCAGGACACCCGGGAGCCGGAGACGACGCAGGTCCAGCCGTCCCCGGCGGCGGACCGCACCTGCAGCCCCGCGGGCACGTCGTCGGTCACCCGGATCCCGCCGGTCGCGGGGTTCAGCCCGGCGTTGCTCACCCGCAGCCGCCAGACCAGCGCCCCGTCGTCGGCCGCCTGCACCGTCTTGGCCAGCGCCACGTCGATCAGCGGCGCCACGGCCGCCGAGTCCGGGGCGGTGTCGTTGCCCGGCTCGACGTCGTGCGCACCGGAGCTGACGGTCGCCACCAGGTCCACCTGGGGGAAGGCCCGGGCGTCCACGGCGACGGTGACCCGGAACGAGGTGCCCGCCCCGGCCGCCAGCCCGCCGGAGTACCGGCAGGTCACCCGTTGCCCGGTGGCGGAGCAGGACCACCCGGCGCCTTCGACGCCGGTGTAGGTCAGCCCGGCCGGCAGCTCGTCGACCACGGTGATCGGGCCGCTCACCGTCCCGTCGGGCCCCGGGACGTCGCCGGGGTCGGCGGTCCGCCCGGCGTTGACGACCCTCAGCTCGTACACGGCCGGCGAACCCACCGCGACCGGGCCCTGCCAGCCGCGGGAGATCGCCAGGTCGACCTCCGCAGGCACCAGCACCCGGTCGACCACCGGCCCGCCACCGGTGTGCGGCGAGGTGGCGGTCGCCTCGGCCGAGTTCTCCGCCACGGGGAAGGCGGCGGGGTCGACGCGGGCGGTCACGGTGACGGCCGCCGACGCACCGGGCGCCAGCGTCGACTGCAGCTCGCAGGTGACCGCCGTCTCCGAACCGGTCAGCACCGGGCAGTCCCACCCGGGCCCGCCGGCGGACACCGGGACCAGTCCGGCCGGCAGCCGGTCGGTCACGGTGACGTCCTGCGCCGGGCTGGGCCCCGCGTTGCGCACCGTCAGGGTGAAGGGCACCAGGGCGTCCAGCGCCACCACCGACGGGTCGTGGGTCTTGGTGACGACCAGGACCGCGGCCTCCAGGTCGGCGTCCGCGGACGCCGGGGGACTGCCCGGGACGCCGTCCCACGTGCTCCCGTACGCCCGGCCCGCGTTGCGCCAGGCGCCGGTGGCGTCCTGGCCGATGACGGAGACGGTGTTGCGGTGCAGCGGCTGCCCGACGCTGTCCGCGGTCGGTACGGCGCTGTAGGTGACCCGGAGCCCCGATCCGGGAGCCAGGTCGGCGACGTCGGTGAACCGCAGCACCTGCGCACCGCCGGTCGTGGTCACCTCCGGAGCCGGCAGCGTCGTCTCCGGGCCACCGTCCACCGACGACCGCGCCGAGCCGGCCACGTAGGCCCAGCCGACCGGGAGGGTGTCGACCAGCTCCACCGCACGGGCGTGACCGGCGGACGGCGCGTTGTCGGCACCGATCCGCCAGCGGAACGGCTCACCGACCGGCGCGTCCGCCCCGTCCGGCATGCTCTTCACGGCGGTGAGGGCGGGGAACAACGGCGTCACCGGCTCGGTCACCGGACTGGTCGGCCCGTACTCGCGGCCACCACCGGGCAGCGAGCCGTACCCGCTCACGAGGACCTGGTTGCCCAGCACGTCCCCGTCGTCCAGTGTCGTGCTGTCGGCCAGGACCGCCTGGTAGGTCCGGACCACCCCGGCGCCCGCAGCCAGGGTCGGCTCGGTCCAGGTGATCCGCCGGGTGGCCGGGTCGTAGGTGCCCGGTGCCACCGTCGCCGGTCGCACCGTCAGGCCCGCCGGGAGCGTGTCGACGACCAGCACGTCGTGCGCGGCGCTGGTCCCCCCGTTCGTCGCGGTGACCGTGTAGGTGACCACCTGGCCGGGCTCCACCGTGGCGTCGTCGGCGGCCTTGGTCACCGTGACCACCGGCTCCAGGACGGTGACGGTCGCCTCGGCCGGGTCGCTGAGGACGGGGCTGTCACCGGCGTGGTCGCTGTCGGCGAACCAACCCAGCTGCGCGGTGTTGTCCAGCTCGTCCCCCGCCGCCACGGCGGCGTCGTCGGCGACGGTCGCCGGGTAGGTGACGGTGATCGTCCGGGCGCCGGCCGAGTTGGCGTGGCTGCCCAGCGGGAAGACGATCTGCCGGTCCGCGTCCATCGTCAGGCCGGACAGCGGCGGCACCGTGCACGGCCCGGTGGAGGTGCACACCACGGTGCTCTCGTCGAGGTCGCCGGGCTCGATCCCCACCGGGAGGACGTCGGTGACGTGCGCGTCGTACACGGTGACCCGGGCCGGGACCACCACCGTCAGCGTGTAGCTCAGCTGCTGCCCGACGGTCGCGCTCGTGGGCACCACCGACTTGGTGATCCGCGCCGGGGCGATGTCCAGGTCCGCCGAGGCGGTGGCGCCGTAGGAACGGGAGATGCGCGGGTCGCTGACGTCGCCGGCCAGGCTGGCGGCGACCAGGGCGACCGTGTTCGTGTACGCCTCACCCGCGATGGCGTCGGCCGCCGGCCGGGCCACGTAGGTGTAGGCGAGGGACTCACCCCCCGCCGTCGAGCCGACCTGCCAGCTCAGCCGGGTGGTGCCGGTGCCGCAGCCGTTGCTGCCGTTGCCGGGCACCGGGGCGGTGGAGGTGCCGCGCGGGGTCGCGACGTAGCGGTCGAAGGCCAGCTCGCCGGGCAGGCAGTCGGTCACGACGACGTCGTGCGCCGCCGGCCGGCCGGCGGCGTTGCCCACGGTGACGGTGTAGGTGACGTCCTGCCCTGCCCCGACCGGGCCGGTGGCGTCGCTCGCCTTGGTCACCGTCGGCGCCGGCTCCACCACCGTCGAGCTGACCGCGGCGGTGCGGGCAGGCAGCGCCGTCCCACCGGGCGTGCGGTCGCTGGCGAACCGGCCGGTGTCGACCAGGCCACGGGCGTGCACGTTCGTCCCGCTCGTCGACACCCGCGCTCCGACGGTCAGCTCGAACACCGCGACGCCGGGGCCGGGGTTCACGTAGGTGGCCGGCAGGACGATGCGCGGATCGGACGTCGACGGCGGCACGGTCCCCGAGGGGAGGGGGTCCGCCGCGGGGCTCGCACCCGCGGCCGAGAAGCCGGCGTCCACCGAGACGACCGTCAGGCCGGCGGGCAGCACGTCCCGCAGCACGCCGCCGTACACCGTGGTGCGGGCCGGGACCGAGGCCCGCACGGTGTAGGTCACGACCTCGCCGATGGTGGCCTGGCCGGCCGCGTCGTTGCCCGGTCCGTCGGCCGGGCTGCTCTGGGTCTTGGTCACCGCGACGTCGGCCGTGCGCACCGAGGAGGTGTCGTCGGCGGCGGGCGCGTTGACCTGTGCACCGGTCACGGAGGTGTCCAGGTTGTCCGCCGGGTACCAGTCCGCGGTCGCCCCGCCGGGGCGGTTGGTGTCGGTCCGGTAGGAGGCGACGCCGGCCTCGTTGTCGAAGACGGTGCTCACCGAGACGTTGGCCGGGAGCGTGACCGTGTAGTGCAGCGCCGTCGTGCTCCCGGCTGCCTGCCGGTCGGCAGCGGTCAGGGTCCAGCTGAGCACCGAGGCCGTGGACGGTGTCGCGGCCGGCCGGCCGGGGGCGCCGGCGTCGGAACAGGTCGCCCCGCCCAGGTCGGTCACCGTGGCGCAGGTGAGGCCGGTGGGCAGCACGTCGAGCACCCGCATGCCGTGCACGTCACGGTCGTTGCCGTCGGCGGGGGTGCCGCCGTGGCTGACGTCGACCTGGAAGTCGACGGCGTCACCCTGGCCGACGCCCACGCCGTCACCGGCAGCCGGTGCGATCGGCGTGCCGACGCCGTCCCGCGTCACCTGGGTGACCCGCTTGTCCACGTCGAGCGGCGGCGCCGGGGCGAGCGCCAGGTCGACACGGTCGCGCAGGGACACCGCCTCCCCCGCGCTGTTCTCCGACCGGAACTTCGCCAGGTTGCCGGTGACGTCCGGGGCGTCGCCGTCCGGCGTGCCGATGACGCGGGCGGCGAGCTGCAGGCGCAGCACCCCGCCGTCCGTCACGTACTCGACGCCGCCGACCGGGGCGCCCATGGTCCAGGTGGGCAGCTCGGCACCCGACGCGGCCTGCGTCTCGTTGAAGTCGACGTCGAGGAAGGTGACCGGGTCGCCGTTGCCCTCCGTGGCCCGCTGGCTGCCGGCCTCGTAGCTCAACCCGTCGGGCAGGAAGTCGGTGAGGACCGCACCCCGGGTGGCCACGCTGCCGGGCAGGGTGAGCTCGATGCGGAAGCAGACGAGGTCGCCCAGCGAGAACACCGGCCGGGACGCGGGGGTGGGCGTGTCGACGTAGGTGGCGGTGTCGCAGTCGGCGACCGGCTGCCACTGGCCGATGGTCTTGTCCAGCTCGGGCAGCGAGGTGGTCTGCCGGGACTCGGAGTCGTCGATGACCGGGACGGCGCCTTGGCCGTCGTCGAGCCCGGCGCCCGGCGCCGGAGTGGTCGTGCCGGTCGCGTGCACGGTGTTGACGAACTCGTCACCTGCCGCGGTCGGCTTGCTGGTGAGGTCCTCGTCGCCCTGGCCGGGACCGGAGTACGACGACCGCATCACCGCCTGGTAGGTGACGGTCACCACCTCGTCGGGGGCCAGCGGAGGCAGCGTGGTGAAGACCAGGTCGTAGGTGCCGTCAGCGGGTTCGTAGGTGATGCCGGCGTAGTCGAAACCGGTGACCTGGCTGCCGTCGTCCAGGGTCGCGGCGGGGCCGTCGCCACTGGCAGCGCACTCACCGGTCTGCTCGGGATAACGCCCGGCCGGCGCCACGGGGCAGTAGCCGTTGGGCAGCACGTCGCTGAGCACGACGTCGGCCGCCTGCCGGTACTCGCCCACCCGCACCGCCACGGTGAAGGTCGCGATGCCCGGTGCGGCGAAGACACCGGTGTCCACGCTCTTCTGGACCGCCAGGTCCTCGGCGGTGACGGTGAGCTGGTCGGCATCGGTGACGACGGCGCCGCCGCCGCCGGCGACCGGGCCCGTGTAGGTGCCCGAGGCGCTGGCGGTGTTGGTCAGGCCGTTCTCGGCCGGCCCCTCCGTCGTCCAGGCACCGAGGTTGTTGTCCAGGTTGGCCGTCTGCCCCAGGCCCTCGGGGTCCGGCCGGGCACTCGCCCAGTCGGCGTTCTCGCGGAGCGGGATGCCGGCCCGGTAGCTGATCTGCACGGTGTCGCCGGCCGCCAGGTCACCGAGGTCGTAGGTGACCTGGGTGTAGACCCCCGGCGCGTGGCCGGCGGGGTCGACGACCGTGTCCACGGACGTGGGGGCCGTGCACCCGCCGACGGCCGGGGTGGCGGTCAGCGCAGGGGCACCGGCGTACTCCTCGGTGACCGAGGTGGAGTTGTCCACGGCTCCGCAGCCCAGGTACTCGAGGGCGGCCGGCAGCAGGTCCACGAGCACCACGTCGTCCGTGGGGTGCACCTGGTTGTTGCGCACCTCCACCGTGTAGACGGTGGTGTGCCGGTGGACGCCGCGCAGCAGCTCGTGCTCGGGGCTCGGCTCGCCCTTCTCCACCTCGATGGCGGAGATGCGGGTGACGGGACCGACGGCCGACGCGGAGCCCGTGGCACCGCCCGACGGGGTGCCGTCCGCGGCGAAGGACGGCAGGGTGCGGGCATCGGAGGCGACGTACGCGTCCGCGCGGAGCTGGACGGTCGAGGACACCGGGTAGGGCGCGACCCCGCTGACGGCACGGAACCCGAGCACGGCGGTCCCACCCGGCTGGACGTCGGCCACGTTGAGCCAGATCAGGGTGGTCTCACCGCTGTCGGGGTCGCTGACCTGCCGCGGGTCGCCGGCGACGGCCGGTGAGGTGCTGCCCACGACGTAGGTCACGCCCGCCGGCACCACGACCCGGAAGGAGGCGTTGTACGCCGGCAGCTGCCCCGCGGGGTTGGTCACGGTGAGCTGGTAGGGCAGCTCGTCACCGAGCAGCACAGCGTCCGGCGCCTCGATGGACAGGCCGATGTCCGGCGTGCCGGCCGCCTGTGCCGCCCCGGGGGCGAACACCACCAGGGCCGTCGACACGACAGCTGCCACGACCGCGAGCAGGGCGGACCACGGACGGACGGACGTGGAGTGCATCCCTGCTCCCACCGATCGGCGACAGTGACAGCTAGCGAGCAAATACTCACGCTGCGGTCACGGACCCTAGGGAGGTGTGGCGGGCCGGACCGGCGCGACGCACGCAGAGCGCGGCACGATCTTGTTCCGGTAACAGCGGGTACCTGGTGGCTCGCGGTGGATTGTGCCGCTGCGCACCAGCCGTCACCCTGTCCCCGGTGGGGTACGTGAAGTTCATGTGAACGACGCCCCGCGGACGTGCAGGGGGTGGCCGGCGTGCTCGACAGTGACGGGATGCGACCTGACGCCCGCGCCTGGTTCCAGCACCGCACCACGTCGGCCACCTCACTGGCCGAGATCGACGTCGACGCCCTGCTGACGGCCAAGCGCCGCGGCGGGCACCGGATCAGCGTCGTCCTGCCCGCCCGCGACGAGGAGGCGACGGTCGGCGTGCTCGTCCGGGACCTCGTCGACCGCTGGGTCGACGGCGTCCCGCTCGTCGACGAGGTCGTCGTCGTCGACTCCAACTCCAGCGACCGGACGACGGAGGTGGCCCGCGCCGCCGGCGCCGAGGTGGTCGCCGCCGCCGACGTGCTGCCCTCCCACGGCGACCGGCCCGGCAAGGGCGAGGCGCTGTGGAAGTCGCTGGCCGCCACCACCGGCGACCTGGTCGTGTTCATGGACTCCGACCTGCTCGGCGACGTCAGCCACTACGTCCCCGGGCTGCTCACCCCGCTGCTCACCGACGCGCGGGTCGACTACGTCAAGGGCTGCTACACCCGCCCGCTCCGCATCGACGGCGAGCACCGGCCCGCCGGTGGTGGCCGGGTCACCGAGCTGACCGCCCGGCCGCTGCTCAACGCGCTGTGGCCGGAGCTGGCCGGCTTCGTCCAGCCGCTGGGCGGGGAGTACGCCGGCCGCCGCAGCGCGCTGGAGCAGGTGCCGTTCGTGTCGTCCTACGGCGTCGAGGTCGGGCTGCTCATCGACCTGCTGCAGGTCTGCGGGCTGCAGGGCCTGGCGCAGGTCGACCTCGGCACCCGCACGCACTCGCACCAGACCGACGAGGCGCTGGGGAAGATGGCCGGCCAGATCGTGAACACCCTGCTGGCCCGGGCCGAGCGCGGCCGGCACGGACGGCGGCTGGAGCCCGGCGGCCTGCTCACCCAGTTCAGCCACGACGGCGACCGCTTCGTACCGACCAGCCACACGGTCGCGGTCGACCAGCGCCCGCCGATGGCGACGGTGGCCGAGTACACGACGCTCCGGGCCGGCGTCGTCGGTTAGGCCTCCTGGCAGGGGCCCGGCGCGAGCTCGCGAGCGGTGGGGGCAAAGGGGTCCTCGTTCAGGCGAGCGGGGTCCCGTCCAGCGCCGCGGCCAGGTCCCCGGGGGTGTCGTGGATGCCGACCGCACCGGCGTCGCGCAGCTCGTCGTCCCCGAAGCCGCCCGAGCGGACGCAGATCGCGGGCATCCCGGCGTTCTTGGCCGCCTCGACGTCCCACACCGAGTCGCCGACCAGCACGCTGGCGGTGTCCTGTGACGCGCCCAGCTTCTGCAGCGCCACCTGCAGCAGGTCCGGCGCGGGCTTGGTCTGCTCGGCGTCCTCGCTGGTGGTGATCGCGTCGGCGATGCCGCGGGCGTCGAGCAGGTCGACGAAGGCGTCGACGTGCTGCGGCTTCCCCGAGCTGGCCAGCACCAGCCGGTGGCCCCGGTCCTTGACCGCCAGCAGCAGGTCCCGGGCGCCCGGCAGCGGGGAGATCTCGCCGATGAGCTCGTCGAACTCGCCGACCCACCGGTCCCGCGCCTCGTCGCCGATCCGCTGCTCGACCTCGTCGCCACCCAGGGCGGACACCAGCTGGTCGCCGCCCATCCCGATCAGCCGGTGGATGCGCCAGAGCGGGAACGTCTCACCCAGCGAGCGCAGGGCCCGGTACCAGGCCAGGGCGTGCTGGTAGTTGGTGTCGACGAGCGTGCCGTCGACGTCGAGGACGGCGATCGTGGGTTCGGGCATGGGCACACAGCTGCCCAGCCGCCGCCCCGCTCACCCCTGTCCCCGCGAAGACGGTCATCTCCGCCCGGCCGGGAGGCCCGAAGACGGCCATCTCCGGCCGGCCGGAAGGGCCGGAGACGGCCATCTCCGCCCGGCCGGAAGGCCCGAAGATGGCCATCTCCGCCCGGCCGGGAGGGCCGGAGACGGCCATCTCCGGGCTGGGGTCAGTGCTGGTGCTCGAGGACGCCGCGGATGACCAGGCCGTCGCGCTGGTCCTGGTAGCCCTCGTTGACCTGGTCCAGCGAGTACCGCTTGGTGATCAGCGAGTCGAGCTCGAGCTTGCCGTCCTCGTAGAGCCGCAGCAGCCGCGGGATGTCCCGGTGGGCGTTGCACATGCCGTAGAGCGCGCCCTGCACCCGCTGCTCGAACACGGTGGCGATGTTCCCCGGCAGGCCGACGGTCATCTCGGTGGCGTGGTCGCTCAGCCCGGTGAGCACCAGCGTGCCGCCCTTGCCCAGGCAGCCGTACGCCCCGCCGATGATGTCGGTGCTGGTCGTCCCGGTGGTCACGATGACGACGTCCGCGCCGGTGCCGCGGGACAGCTCCCGCGCCAGGCCCTGCGCCTCCTCCGCGCCGGCGACGGCGTGGGTGGCGCCGAGCGTGCGGGCGAACTCGCGGCGGAACTCGACCGGGTCGACGGCGACGACGTGCCCGGCCCCCGCCATGGCCGCGCCCTGCACCGCGTTGCAGCCCACCCCGCCGGTGCCGACGACGACCACCACGTCGCCCGGGCGCACCGGGCCGGCGTTGACCGCGGACCCCCAGCCGGTCGGCACGCTGCAGGCCATCAGCGCGGCGACGTCCAGCGGGAGGTGGGCGTCGATCTTCACGCAGGAGTACTCGGAGAGCAGCGAGGTCTGGGCGAAGGCGCCGACGATGCAGAACCCGCCGAGCGGCTCGCCGTCCAGGGTGAAGGGGAACCGGCCGTTGGGGAGCATGCCGCTGGTGATGGTGGCGCCGAGGTCGCAGAGGTTGGAGCGCCCCGCGGCGCACCAGCGGCAGTGGCCGCAGGCGGGCAGGAACGCGGTGACGACGTGGTCGCCGGGGGCCACGTCGGTGACGCCCTCCCCCACCGCCCGGACGACGCCGGCGCCCTCGTGCCCACCGACGATCGGGTAGCGGGCGCTCTCCACGCGCAGGTGCTCGTCGGAGTGGCAGAGCCCGGCGTAGGCCATGTCCACCAGCACCTCGCCCGGCCCGGGGTCGCGGACGTCGAGCTCGACGACCTCCCAGTCGCCGGGACCGCGCAGCACAGCACCGTGCGTCTTCATCGAGCGCCTCCAGATCAGCGGGGTGACCCAGCACACGTTAGGCGGTCGCGCACCTCGTCCCGCCGCGGGGTGGCACCGGGTGCCAGCGCGCCGCGCGACCGCACCGCGCAGCACCCGCGGGCCCGGTGCGGCACCATCGACCGCCGTGGACGCCACCGACACCGCCGCCCCGGCCGCCGAGCCCACGGTCTGCCCCGGCTGCGGCTCCGTGCTGGTCGCCGTCCCCGGCCTGCCGGACGCCCACCCGGGCGCCTCGGCCGGCTGCGCCGGGCTCTTCGCGGTCACCGTGCGCGGCCTGCGCGAGGAGGCGGCGCAGGACGCCCGGACGGCGGCGCTGCTGCAGCTGGCGACCGACGCCTACGACGCCCAGCACCTGCGCGACGGCGAGCCGGCCGCCCCCGCGGTGCGGCTGTGCCGGTGGCTGGAGCGGGACCTCGACCCGGCCCGCGCGCCGTCCGCTGCGGACGAGGTCGCCGCCCCCGGGGACCTCGCCCGGCCGGTCCGCTGGACGACGACCGTCGCCGACCTCGCCGCCGACCTGGACGTCGTCGACCTGCCCTCGCTGGTCCGGTCCTGGGCCGCCGCGGTGTGGTCGGACTGGGCGCCGGCCCACGCGGCCCTGCGCGCAGCCGCCGATGCCGCACCCAGCGGCCGGGACACCGCGGGCGGACGCCGCTAGGTTCTGGCTGTGACCGAGGCCACGGGTGGCCGGCGAGAGCTGCGCAAGGCGCAGACCAGGGCCGAGGTGCGGCAGACCGCGCAACGGCTGTTCGCCGAGCGCGGGTTCGGGGCGGTCACCATCGCCGACGTCGCCGCCGCCGCGGAGGTCGCCGTCCAGACGGTCTTCAACCACTTCGAGACCAAGGAGGCGCTGTTCTTCGACGGGCGCACCCCCTGGGTCGAGGGCGCCGCCGCCGCGGTGTCCCGGCGGACGGCGGGCAGCGACCCGGTGGCCGCGCTGCGCGGCTACATGGAGTCCGCGCTCACCTCGGTGCTGCTGCGGGAGCACGAGCCGGAGAACCGCAGCTACGTCGAGGACCTGGCCCGCTCGACGTCGCTGCAGTCGCGGGAACGGATGCTGGTCGAGCAGGCCGGCGAGCGGGTCGCCGTCGAGCTCGGCGCCGCGATCGCCGCCGGCGACTGGCCGGCCGCCCGGGCGGCGGACCACGCGACCGCGCGGGTGCTCAGCCGGATGGTCGCCGACCTGTTCCTGGTGGCCGGCCGGGTGCTGGTGCTGGAGAACCGCCGGGTGGTGCTGTCGCCGGAGCCCGACGACGCCCGCCGGACGTCGGTGCAGGAGACCACGGCGGCGACCCTGGCCGAGCTGGAGCGGGGGGTCCGGGGCCTGGCCGCCCGGTTGGTCGACCCGGCCCCGTGACCCTCAGCGGGCGGGGTGCCCGGGGTCGATGACCGGCAGCAGCAGGTCGGTGACCAGCTGCTCGACCTGCGTGGAGGTCATCGGCGCCGGCGCGAAGGCGGTGTAGCGCTGCCACCAGAGGGCCTGCAGCACCTGGCCGAGCAGGGCGACCCGCTCGTGCGGCAGCTCCCGGCCGCGGCCGGCCTCGCGGGTGGCGAGCTCGCGGACCGCGCCGGCCAGCGGGCGCACCAGCGCGTCCTCCAGCCCGGCCCGCAGCTCGGCGTCGTGCCGGGCGGCGCCGACCAGGCTGGCGGCGGCCCGCTCGGCGCGGTCCAGCGGGCGGGTCCACGGCAGCAGCAGCGCGCAGAGGTCGGTGCTCAGCGAGCCCTGGTCCTCGGGCACCTGGACCAGCGTCGTGGTGCTGAGGGCGTGCCGGGCGAGGGCGGCCATGGTGGGCCAGCGGCGGTAGATGCCCGCCTTGCCGGCGCGGGCACGGGCTGCGACGCGGTCGCTGTTCAGCCGGCCCCAGCCCTCGTCGGCCAGGATGTCCATCGCCACTGTCACCAGTTGGTCGGACAGTTCGGTGGACAGCGGCCGGCCTGGGGGGCGGGCGCCGGCGGGTCGCGGCGGCAGGTCGGTGGTGGTCACCGTGCAATCGTTCCCCAGAGAGTGGAGTGACCACAACAACTCTCCGCGTCCGCGTCGAAGTCACAGCTCCCCCGACAGCGCTCCCACGGCGTTTCGGAACAGATCAGGCAGATGCAGCGGGCTCCACGTGTACGTGGAGTGACGCTCCGTCGTCAGCGGCCCAGCCCTGGTCGGCCGCGGCGGCGACCATGGCGTCGAACCGCTCGGTCCAGTCCGCGGCCGTCGCGTGCGCCCCGCCGGCGCTCCGCAGCGCGGCGACGTCCACCAGTCCGTGCTCGCCGTCGACCAGCCGGCCCAGGCCCGCCTGCCGCAGCGCGCGGTCGACGTCCTCGTCGGTCAGCGCGCCCACGGCCAGGTGCAGCCGGGACAGGTCCTCGACGTCGGCCACCTGCACCTCGGGCACCTCGTCGGTGCCCCCGATCACCTCGATGATCATCCGTACGTCTCCTCTGCTCTTCGGCCCCCTCGTAGGGTCCCGCCGCGCGCTCGCGAGTGGTGGGGGGCGAGGGGGTCCTCCATCAGGCGTGCCAGGGGAAGCGGCTGAAGTCGGCGGGCCGCTTCTCCAGGAAGGAGTCGCGCCCCTCCACCGCCTCCTCGGCCATGTAGGCCAGCCGGGTCGTCTCCCCGGCGAACAGCTGCTGACCGACCAGACCGTCGTCGATCAGGTTGAACGAGTACTTCAGCATCCGCTGGGCGGTCGGGCTCTTGGCCACGATCCGCCGCCCCCAGTCCAGGGCCGTGGCCTCCAGCTCGGCGTGCGGCACCACCCGGTTGACCATGCCCATCCGGTGCGCGTCCTCGGCGGAGTACTCCTCGCCCAGGAAGAAGATCTCCCGGGCGAACTTCTGCCCGACCTGGCGGGCCAGGTACGCCGAGCCGAAGCCGCCGTCGAAGCTGCCGACGTCGGCGTCGGTCTGCTTGAACCGGGCGTGCTCGGCGCTGGCCAGGGTGAGGTCGGCGACGACGTGCAGGCTGTGCCCGCCGCCGGCCGCCCAGCCGGGGACGACGCAGACCACGACCTTGGGCATGAAGCGGATCAGCCGCTGGACCTCCAGGACGTGCAGCCGGCCGGCCGCGCCGTCGCCGGCCTCGTAGCCGTACTTGCCGCGCACCCGCTGGTCACCGCCCGAGCAGAAGGCCCAGCCGCCGTCCTTCTCGCTCGGGCCGTTGCCGGTGAGCAGCACGCAGCCGACGTCGGTGGACAGCCGCGCGTGCTCGAACACGGCCAGCAGCTGGTCGACCGTCTGCGGCCGGAAGGCGTTGCGCACCTCGGGCCGGTCCAGCGCGATCCGGACGACGCCGGCGTCCACGGCGCGGTGGTAGGTGACGTCGGTGAGCTGCTCGAAGCCCTCCACCTCCTGCCAGGCGGTGGGGTCGAAGATCTCGGAGACGTCGGCGCGGGCACTCACGGGCCGAACCTAACCGCCGGGGAGGGCCGCTGCCCGGCCGACCAGCTGCCCCCGCGGCCCGGCGCAGGGGCGGCCGGGACGGCGGGACCGGGCGCGGGCTGGTCTGATGGGCGGGTGGAACTCCGGGTCGGCACGCTGAACCTCGCCTCCGGCCGGGACACCGCTGGCCGGGCGCTGGACGCCGCCGGGCTGCGGGCCGCCGTCGACGGGGTGGACGCCGACGTGCTGTCCCTCCAGGAGGTCGACGTCGGCCAGCCCCGCTCGCACGACGTCGACCAGCCGGCCGAGGTGGCCGCGGCGCTCGGCGCGAGCGAGTGGCGCTTCGCCGCGACCGTCGCCGGCACCCCCAGCCCGTTCCGCAGCTGGACGCCGGTCGACCCGCCGGTGCTGCGCGCGTCCTGGGAGGAGCCGGCCGGCCCGCACTATGGGATCGCCCTGGTCAGCCGGCTGCCGGTGCAGCGCTGGTCGGTGCTCGCGCTGGGCGCCGGCCGGGCCCGGCTCCCGCTGCAGGCGCCGGACCCGCGCACCGGGCGGACCCGCTGGTGGTGGTTCCCCGACGAGCCGCGGCTGGCGATCGCCGCCGAGCTCGAGCACTGCACGGTGGTCGCCACCCACCTGTCGTTCGCGCCGCACACCGCGCTGCGCCAGCTGACCCGGCTGCGCCGCTGGTGCGCCGGGCTGCCCGGCCCGGTCGTGCTGGCCGGCGACCTGAACCTGGTCGGACCGGTGCCGGCCCGGGTCTTCGGCGCGCAGCGGCTGGTCAGCGAGCCCAGCTACCCGGCGCCGGCGCCGCGGGTGCAGTTCGACCACGTGCTCGGCCCCGCGGGGCTGGACCCGCAGCGCCCCGAGGTGCGGCAGCTCGGGCTGGGCGACCACCGGCTGGTCAGCGTGTCGGTGCGGCCGGGCTGACCGCTCCGCCCGCGAGCCCGCTGACCCGGCGGCCCGGCGGCCGGGGCTCAGGCGAGCAGCGGGCGCAGCACCGGGAGCGAGGCCGCGAACCCGGGGTGCAGGTCCGGCAGCCCGTCCAGCGGGAACCAGCCGACCCCCACGCTCTCCTCGTTCAGCGCCAGGTCGGCCGGCTCGAGCGCACCGGCCGGGGTGGCGAGCACCGTGGTGTAGGCCCAGCCGCCGTGGTCGTCGACGGACTCGGTGCCCAGCACGACGTCGTCCCGGCGCAGGCCCAGCTCCTCGCCGGCCTCGCGCAGCGCGCCGTCGGCCGCCGACTCTGCGGGGTGCAGCGCGCCCCCGGGGGTGCCCCAGGTGCCGCCGTGGTGCGACCACTCGACCCGCAGCTGCAGCAGCACCTCGATGCCGGCCGAACCGGCGCGGTGCAGCAGCAGGCCCGCGGCGCCGGCCAGCCCCCAGTGGCGGTGCCCCAGCGCGCACGTCGTCCAGCCGTCGGTCGGGGAGCGCACCCGGTCAGTCTGCCGTGGGTTGGGCCGGCGCCGCGCGGGGCACCCGTCGGGCACAACCGAAGCGATCACCGAGGAGTGCAGACGTGGCGAGTGGCGTGGCGAGCGTGTGGGTGCCGGTCGAGGACATGGACCGGGCCCGCGCCTTCTACCGGGACACCCTGGGACTGACCGAGCAGAAGACCACCGAGGACTGGAGCGAGTTCGACGCCAACGGGCTGATGATCGGGCTCAACGCGCGGGAGAGCGCGAAGTCCGCCGACGGCGGGGCGGTCATCACCTTCCAGCCCGACGGCGACCTCGACTCCGAGGTCGAGCAGCTGCGGGGCAAGGGCGTGGAGTTCACCGGCGGGATCAGCGACCACCCGTGGGGCCGGCTCGCGCCGTTCAAGGACTCCGAGGGCAACGACCTGCAGTTCTACGCACCGCCGTCCTGACGCCGACCCCGTCCTGACGTCCCTTCCGTCCTGACGTCGCTGCCGGGCCCGGGCACCGCCGGGCCCGGCAGGATGGGCGCATGGAGACCGTGCAGCTGCGCCGTTACGTGCTCGAGCCCGGCCGGATGGCCGACTTCCTCGCCTGGTTCCCGAGTGTCGTCCCGGTGCGGGAGCAGTTCGGGTTCCGGGTGCTCTTCGCCCTGACCGAGCACGAGCACAACTCGTTCACCTGGGCGGTCGCCCACGACGGCGACGAGGCGGCGTTCCTCGCCGCCGAGGAGGCCTGCAACGCCAGCCCGGAGCGGGCCCGTGCGTTCGAGGCCTTCCCGCGGGTGATCGCCTCCTTCGAGATCGGCTTCGCCACCCCCGCGCTCTAGGGGCCGGCGCCGCCGCAGCACTCGTGGGGGAACTCGACCTCGAACGGCTGCAGCACGCCGCCGGCGGCCTGCTCCACGACCAGGGTGAGCCGCCCGTCGGTGAACTGCGGGCGCAGGAACCCCAGCGTGTCGACGACGGCGTCCGGCCCGACCGCCGTGCCGACGCCGACCACCGCGTCGATGGCGGTGCGGGCGACCAGGTCGGCGACCGGCAGCCGCCCGGCCACCGCGTCCTGACCGGGGAACCGGACGCACCGGCCGTCGACCCCGTCCTGCGCCGCCAGCAGCGCCGCCACCGCCGGCGTCGCACCGTCCGGCCCGGCCTCACCGTCGACGACGACCGGCCCGCCCAGCGCGGTCGCCAGCGCCGTCCGGGTGCGGTCGGGGTCCGCCGGCGCCGCGGTGAGCCGCACCGCGACGCCGGCCCGGGGTGCCGTGGCGGAGCGGTCCACCGAGGTGCAGACCAGCTCCGCCGCCGTCCCCGACCCGGCGAGCGCCGCGTCGACCGCCGCCAGCAGGTGGGCGTCGGGCAGGACGTCGTCCGCCGGGACGCCCGCCCACCAGCGGGCCGTCACGCGACGACGTCGACGAAGACCGGGTTCGCGTAGAACCAGAGGTCCTGCCACGGGTCGGCGTCGCCCACCACGTCGATCGGCGGGTTGTCGTTCGCGTCCAGCTGCTTGCCGTCGCTGCCCCGCAGTCGCAGGTAGAACGACTGCTGCACGTCCCGGAACGTGTACTCGAACGTCGCCCGCTTCCGGCCGCCGCGCACCTCGAAGGTCTGCACCACCCGGGTCTGCGGGGCGGTGAAGGTGTCCCGGTCGGCGGCCGCGCCGGTCACCGGGCCGCTGATCAGGTCGACCCTGGCGAGCTTCGGCACGTCGCCGTTGGCGTTGGGGCCGGTGGCCAGCTCGATGGTGACGTCGACCTTCACGTCGTTGCCGCGGCGCACCTGGGTGCGCCCGCCGAGGGTGACACCCCGGCCGTCGCCACCCCGCCCCGAGCGGACCCGCAGGTCCAGGCCCTCGATCAGCCGGCCGTGCACGGCGACGACCTTGCCGGCCTGCAGGCCGCGCATGACGGAGACGTAGTCGCGGGAGTCGGCGGCCACCAGGGTCGAGCTGTACTGGCCGGGCCAGAAGTCGCCGTAGGTGGTGATCGGCGCGCCGGTGTCGACGGGGGCGCCGCGGCTGCCGGTGGTCGGGTAGTCCTGGCTGCCGGGGGCGAAGGTGTCCCGGAAGACCTGGTGGGAGTCCGAGGTGGCGGTCACCCAGAACGGCCGGCCCTCGGCCAGCAGCGAGTCCCAGAGCCCGCCGACGGTCGCGGTCATCCAGTCGAAGCCGCCGAAGGTGCGGTAGGACTCCGGCGGGTAGGCCAGGAAGCTGGTCGCCGGGTTCGGGCCGCGGTCGTAGTAGCCGCGACCGCTGCCGGGGCCGCCTGCCGCCGCCGGGATGCCTGCGGCCTGGTGGCCCGGCGCCCCCTCCATGCCGACGGCGACGCCGGGCGCGGCCTCCCGCCAGCCGCGGATCTCGTGCGGGCTGTCGATGCCCTGCCGGCTCGGGTGGTTGGCGAACATCAGCGCGAGCTCGGTGCGCCGGTTGCGGACCTGCGCCTCCAGGTACTTGAGCCCCTCGACGGCGTAGCGCTCGGCGGCCGCAGCATCGGCACCGATGGTGCCGGCGGCGGCGAGCACGCTGCCGTCGTAGCCGGCCTCGAAGGCCTTGAGGATGTCGACGGTCGCGGCGCCCGGGGGCAGGAAGACCGTGGCGTGCTCGGCGCCCGGGATGTTCCACTCCAGGCCCTGGAAGACCAGCATGTCGCGGTGCGCCGCGCGGGAGGCCTCGATCCGCGGGGTGACCTGGTCGATCGAGAACTTCTGGTGCGCCACGCTGCCGTGGTCGGTGATGACCACCCAGTCCAGGCCGTACTCCTGCCCCTTGCTCACCTGCGTCTCGATCTCGTACTGCGCGTCGGGTGAGAACTGGGTGTGGATGTGGTGGTCGCCGGCCAGGAACACCGAGCGGCCGTGCCACGGGTTCGTGGTCTGCCCGCCTCCGCCGTGGGCGGCGGCGACGCCCTGGCCGACCCCGGCCGCCGCGCCCCCCAGCCCGGCGGCGGCACCGGCGACGACGGCCGCGGTGGCCAGGAAGCCGCGGCGGGACACCGACAACGGGTCGTCGGCGTCCGGGTCGGCCCAGCTGCCCTCGGCGCCCGTGGGCCCGTGGTGGTGGTCGCCGTGGCCGTGCCCGTGGTCGTGCCCGTGGTCGTGCCCGTGCTGGTGGTCGTGGCTCATGGATCGCTCCCACATCGTCCGCGCTGCATCCGTCGCCAGGGACTCTGCGGCGGCGGCACCGACGCGCGGGTGGCCCGCAGGCGAGCATCCGGCGAACACCGCACCCCCGTCCCGGGCACCCCCGAACGGGGCGGACCTAGGGTCGGCGGGTGCGCATCGCCGTCTTCACCGGGTCCCACTCCGGGCCGCCGTCCCACCAGCGGGCCGCCGCCACCTTCGCCACCGACCTGGCCCGCGCCGGGGTCGGCATCGTCTACGGGGGCGGCAACGTGGGCCTGATGGGCGTGGTCGCCGACGCCGCGCTGGCCGCCGGCGGCGAGGTGGTCGGGGTGATCCCGCAGCACCTCGTCGACGACGAGGTCGCCCACCCCGGGCTGCCCCGGCTGGAGGTCGTGCCGTCGATGCACGAGCGCAAGGCGGTGATGGCCGACCTCGCCGACGCCTTCGTCGCCCTGCCCGGCGCGGCCGGCACGCTCGAGGAGCTCTTCGAGGCCTGGACCTGGGGGATGCTCGGGCTGCACAGCAAGCCGACGGCGTTCCTGGACGTCGAGGGCTTCTGGCAGCCCCAGCTGGACCAGCTGCGCCGGATGGTCGACGACGGGTACCTCGCGGCCAACCGGCTGGCGGCGCTCGGCGTGGTGCACGACGCCGCCGGGCTGCTCGCGTTCGTCGACGGCTACACCCACCCGGCCCGCAAGTGGAGCCCGCCGGCGGCCTGACCGGCGGTCGGGTTGAGGGCAGCGCGCGGTGGGCACCGGATGCCCATGCGCCTGAAGACGACCCTCGCCGCGCTCGCGATCGCCACCAGCACCGTGCTCACCGGGTGCGGCGGGGACAACACCGACCTGGACCGCGGCGAGACCAACTGCGACGGCGGGGACACCAGCTCCCAGGACCAGGAGTGCGAGCAGGAGGGCAGCGCCCCCGACCCGGCCGTCCTCGGCTGACCCGCCTACCGTTCGCGCGGTGGAGCACGCGGACGTCGTCGTGGTGGGGGGTGGCCCGGCCGGTGCCGCCTGCGCGGCCGCCGTCCGGCGGGCCCGGCCGGACGCCGACGTGCTCGTCCTGGACCGGGCCGCGTTCCCCCGGGACAAGGTGTGCGGCGACGGGATCGCCCCGGAGGCCCTCGACGTGCTCGCCGGGCTGGGCCTGGACGTCGCCGCGCTGACCGACGGGCACCCGGTCGTGCCCCGGCTGCGGCTGCAGGGTCCCCGAGGGACGACGGTCGAACGCGCGACCGCCCGCCCGTCGGTGGTGGTGCCGCGGGCGGTGCTCGACGGCCGGCTGCTCGACCAGGTGCTGGCCGGCGGGGTGCGGTACGCCCGGCACACGGTCCGCTCGATCGCCGTCCACCCGACCCACGTGGAGGTCGACGGCCGGTACCGGGCGCCGGTGCTGGTCGGTGCCGACGGCGCGGAGTCCGTCGTCCGGCGGGCGCTCGGCATCGCGCCCAACCCGCCGGACCGGTTGGCCGTGGCGATCCGCGGCTACGCGCCGGTGCCGTCGTCCGCCGAGGGCGTGCAGGTGGTGACCACCACCGAGCAGCGGTGGCCGGCCTACGCGTGGTCGTTCCCGCTCGGCGACGGCCGGGCCAACGTGGGCTACGGCGAGCTGGTGTCCGGCGGGGTGACCCGCGCCGGCCTGCTCGCCGGGCTGCACGGGCTGCTGCCCGGCGTCGAGCCGGTGGAGCTGCGGGCGCACCGGCTGCCGCTGTCGACCGGCCGACCGCGGCTGCCCGACGGCCGGGTGCTGCTGGCCGGCGACGCGCAGTCGCTGATCAACCCGCTCACCGGCGAGGGCATCTTCTACGCGGTGCTGTCCGGGGCGCTGGCCGGTGCGGCGTCGGTGCACGGCGCACAGGCCGGGCAGGTGCACCGGCGGCTGCTGCGCCGGCGGCTGGGCGCGCACCTGCGGTCGTCGACGGCCGCCTCGCAGCTGAGCCGGTGGCCGGCGCTGATGGACGCCGCCGTCCGGGCGTCGGCCGCGGACCAGCGGGTGTTCGACGACGTGGTGGGGCTGGGGCTGGCCGACGGCCGGCTGACCGCCCGGACCCTGGCCGCCACCGTCCGCTCCCTGCCCCGCCGTCTGACCTCCAGCGTTGATCAGGTGACCTGATCAAACGCCGTCCTCCCGCACCGACGTTGGTGCGGGAGGACGGACTTTGATCAGGGGACCTGATCGAAAACCGCCCCGGTCAGCCGGCGACCTCGACGCGGCCGCGGCCGGCACGCTTGGCGGCGTACAGGGCGGCGTCCGCAGCGGCGTAGAGCTCCTCCAGCCCGAGGGCGTGGGACGGCGCGTGGGCGACGCCGAGGCTCACCGAGATCGCGAGCAGGGAGCCGTCGGGGAGGACGAGCGGGGAGGCGCTGACGGCGTCGAGCACCTCGGTGGCCCGCCGGACGGCGACCTCGGAGGAGCAGTCGGGCAGCAGGACGGCGAGCTCGTCGCCGCCCATCCGGCTGAGGACCGCGTCCCCGGCCCGGACCACCGCGCGCAGCACGCCGGCGATGTGGGCCAGGGCGTCGTCGCCGACCGGGTGCCCGTGCTGGTCGTTGATGGACTTGAAGGAGTCGACGTCCACGAGCACCAGCGCGGTGCCCTGCGGGGCCAGCCGGGTGGTCAGCGCCGTGGTCAGCGCCTGGTCGAGCACCCGGCGGTTGACCAGCCCGGTGAGCGAGTCGGTGGTGGCTTGGGCCTGCAGCAGGGCGACCAGGCGGTCCTGGGTCTCGCCGGACCGGACCAGCATCACGGCCATGACGGCCAGCACGGCGCCGAAGAAGCTCAGGTCGCTGAGGGCGTGGCCCACCGGCTGGAGGGAGAACAGCACGAGGGCGTCCCCGGTGATGGCGACGACCGTGACGACCGCGACGGCCGACCGGCGCAGGTGCACCCCGGCCCACAGCACGGGGAAGGCGAGGAAGGCCTGGGCACCGGCGGACGGGTCCCGGGTCAGCCAGTTCATCCCGCAGCAGATCAGCACGCCGATGAGGGCGATGGACACGTGACCGCCGCGGCGGTCGATCAGCTCCGGGGCGGTCAGGTGGTAGACCCCGGCGAGGGCGACGAGCAGCCCGGCGCTGACCCAGGACGCGACGATCCCGGTGGAGCGCACGGCGTTCGGCCCGAAGAACGAGAAGACCAGCAACGTGGCAGCGCAGACCAGCAGCACCAGGACGGCGGTCCTGGCTGCTGCCTGAGGGTCTCGGGCCCTCAGCGACGCGGGGAGCTGCACTCCTGCGTCATCGGCAGTCCCCGGCGATTGCTGGGACACAACCGATCCCGACCCGACCCGTTGGGGTGAGCGGGGTGGTGCAACGGCGGAGGGCGTGGGATTCGAACCCACGATGGGTTTCACCCCATAGCGGTTTTCAAGACCGCCGCCATCGGCCACTAGGCGAGCCCTCCTGGCAGAGGCAGGCTAGCGCCCGCCCCAGGAACGGCACCGGCCCCGCCCCGCGGGTGCGGGACGGGGCCGGTGCGTTCTGCTGGGGTTACGCGGCCCGACGGCGGGCGGCGACGAGCAGGCCGCCACCGAGGCCGAGGGCCAGGACACCGGCGCCGATGAAGGGCAGCGGCGAGAAGCCGGTGAGGGCCAGTGCGGCGACGCCACCGGAGACGGTGACCTCGACGACCAGGTTGCGGACGTTGCCGTTGACGTCGACACCGGTGGCCACCAGGTGGTGGACGCCGTTGGTGAGGTCAGCCGGCAGAGTCACCGTCGCGCTGAAGGTGCCGTCAGACAGGACGGTGGCCTCACCGAGCTTGACCGGGGTGGAGTAGACGACCAGCTCGACGGTGGAGCCGGGCAGGAAGTCCTTGCCGGTGATCGTGATCTTCTCGCCGGCGACGACCTTGCCGTCGGCGTCGTTGGTGGTCAGCGTGCCGTCGGCCTTGGGCAGGGTCGCCGAGACGGCCGAGGCGGGGACGACCGCGGTCGGGTTCTCGCCGTAGGTGCCCTCGCCGAGGTTGTCGCCGGCGTCGATGCCGTGCACGCCGTACTCGTAGGCCACCCCGGCCTTGACGGCGATGGTGCAGGAGGTGGCGGTGGCGTTCGCCGTCGTGCAGACCACGAGGTCAGCGTCGCTCTGTGCGCCGGCGGGGATGGCGAAGGCCTCGTAGGCGACGATGCCGCTGGCGTCGGCCGGCGGGGTCCAGGAGACCGTCAGGGCGGTGACGCCGACCTTGGCCGCAACGCTCGCGGGCGCAGCGACCGGGGAGTAGGGCTGGAAGGTGACCGGTGCGCTGCCAGCACTGGTGCCGGAGGCGCTGGTGGCCCGGACGCTCAGGGAGTAGGTCTGGAGGTTGGTGAGCCCGGTCAGCGTGCCGGTGAGGTCGTCGCTACCGGTCATGCCGGGCGTGAACGGCTTCCACACGCCGCCGTCGAGCTGGTACTCGAAGTTGACCGGGTGCGCGTCACCGTTGACGCCGGGGGTGAACTGGAACTTCGCCGTACCGTCGCCGACGGCGACGTAGTCGACGAGCGTCGGCGTGCCGGGCGCGACCACGACCGGGTCCGCAGTCGTGCAGGTGACCGTCCCGCTGATGACGCCGCCGCCCGTCAGGGCCGACGCAGTGCCGGCCGACGAGTTGACGCCACCGCCGGTGCCCGGGGAACCCGCCCCGTCCCCGCCCTTCGCGCCCGCCACGGGGTTGGCACCGAGGACGACCACGGAACCCGAACCGCCACCGCCGCCGTACACGTCGACGAGCGTGGGGTCACCGGCGTTCAGCGTCTCGACGCCGTCGTCTCCTGCCGCATCAGCGATCCCGGACGAGGTGGTCCCACCAGTGCCCACCGCCTCGTCAGCCATGCTCGCGTCCCCGCCCTTGCGGCCGGGGAAGAGCTTGTAGACGTCGCCGTCGGCGGTCGTGGTCGTGCCGGTGACGCGGCTGCCGGGCGAGCCGGCGACGGTGCCGTCGCCGCTGTCGCTGGCGCCACCGGCCGCACCGTCGATCACCCAGGCGATGGAGCAGTCGCCGTCGATCTCGATCTGCGTGGCGGCGCTCTCGTTCACGCCCGTGGCGGCCGGGTCGGTCGAGAACGTGTAGGTCGTCGTCGCCGCGGAGGCGACGCCGGTGACGCTGAGGACTGCAGTGGACAAGCCGATCGTGGTGACGGCCAGCAGGCCGGCCGCACGACGGGCCGGAGACGTTGAACGCACGTCGATCTCCCCGTGGAAGGTGCCCGGAACGCCGGGCTGCGTTACCCGGAGGTCCGGGTGCTGGGAGCACCTGACCACCCGGCTGGGAGCCGCCTGTGCGACGCCGAGCCGATGGTGCGTCGCGTTATCGAATCGTTATCTGCGCACAGGTTTGCAGATCATTGTCAAGATCAGCCAACGCGGGCGACGCGTCCGGCGAGCGCGACCGAGACGTGACCACAGGATGTGCTGACGGTTGACCACGGGTGCAGCAAGCCGCCGATAGGGCATGATGGGGGCGCTGGCGGTGTTCCTCGTAGCGATGGTCCGCGCACGCGCGCGTCGACCACCCACCGCCTGATCCCTCAGCGAAGGACACCTCCTGCCTGTGACCGTCCCCCAGCCCGCCCCCGCTCGTCGCCGTGAGCGCAGCGCTGCCCGCGAGGCCGCCTCCCGTGACGCCGACCGGACCGCCGCCCGCGACGAGAAGCGCGCCCAGCAGGTCTGGGTCGACGGCGCCGCTCCCGAACTGCCCACCCGGGCCACCCGCCCCGAGAAGGTCTTCTTCCACCTGGGCCCCACCAACTCCGGCAAGACCTACGAGTCGCTGCAGGCGTTGGCCGCCAAGGGCTCCGGCGTCTACGCCGCCCCGCTCCGCCAGCTGGCCCACGAGGCCTACGCCAAGCTCTCCGCCCAGCTCCCCGCCGGCACCGTCGGCCTCTCCACCGGCGAGGAGGAGATCGACCCCTTCGCCCCGATCGTCTGCTGCACCGTGGAGAAGGCCCCCGAGCGCGGCGAGCTGCTCGTGCTGGACGAGTCGCACTGGGTCACCGACCCCGACCGCGGCCACCACTGGGCCCGGCTGCTGCTCACCGGCGAGTACCGCGAGATGCACCTGATCTCCGCCGCCGAGGCCTACCTCGTGCTCCGGCCGCTGGTCGCCGACGCCGAGCAGATCGAGGTGGTCAACCACAAGCGGCTGTCCCGGCTCGACGTCCTCAAGAGCCCGGTCCGCACCGACGGTGTCCGCCCGCAGACGCTGGTCGTCGCCTTCTCCCGCAAGACGGTCTACGCCGTCGCCGCCGAGCTCGACCAGCACCGCCCCGGCAAGGTCGGCGTCCTCTACGGCGCCCTGCCGCCGGCCACCCGGCGCGACGTCATCGAGCGGTTCACCACCGGCGAGCTGGACGTGCTGGTCACCACCGACGTCATCGGCCACGGCATCAACGTGCCGGCGACCACGGTGCTCTTCGCCGACACCACCAAGTTCGACGGCCAGGAGGTGCGCCCGCTGCGCACCTGGGAGGTCGCGCAGATCGCCGGCCGCGCCGGCCGGTACGGCCTCACCGGGCACGGCCAGGTCGGCATCCTGATCGGCGTGAGCGGCCTCAAGCCGGTCGGTGCGCTGGTCGGCGTCGGCGCCGCCGTGGCCCGCGGCGACGAGATGAGCGACCTGCCCAAGCGCGCCCCCCGGTTGCGGCCGGAGCTGGAGGACCTGGGCGCCTACGAGGCCGTCGACCTGCCCGAGGCGCTCACCCGCTGGATGGCCTGGGCCCGCGCCGCCACCCGCGACCAGGCGATGACCGCGGACGACGTGACCAGCCTCGTGCTGCGCGTGCACGCCCTGCTGCCGCTGCTCAAGGGCCCGCTCGGTGCGGCCGGCGACCTCGACACCGTCTGGCGCCTGGTCAACCTGGCCATCGACTACAACCCGCCGCGGCGCACCCGCTGGCTGGTGCTGGCCAAGGCCGCCCTCCAGCACAAGGTGGGCCTCCCGGTGCCGCCGGAGACCGTGCTGCCCGACCTGCCCGTGGGCGGCACCGTCGAGGAGTTCGAGCAGACCGCCGCCGCGGCGCGCGACGCGCAGACGCTGCTCCGCCAGTTCCCCGGCGTCGCCGGGCTGGACAGCGACGACGCCGCCTGGGTCGAGGAGGAGTGCTCCGAGACCATCACCGAGATGCTGCCGGGCGCCATCTCGCTGGGCCGCTCCGGCAAGTGCAGCGACTGCGGCACGGCGATCGCCCCGTGGTTCACCACCTGCCGCCCGTGCAGCACCCGCGGCCCCGGCGGACGCGGCCCGTCCTCCCGCGAGGGCGGCGGCCGGTCCGGCAGCCGCCCCGGCTCCCGCTCGGGCTCACGCCAGGGACGACGCCCCAGCCGCAGCGGGCGCTGACCCCCGGTCCGGCCGGCCCCCGCCGTCAGGTCGGCGGCCGGCCGGCCGGCCTCACTGGTCGACGGTGACGTCGTTCCAGGGCAGCCGCGGCTCCACCCACGGGAAGACCACGAACAGCAGCAGCGCGACCACCGCCAGCACGAGCACCAGGGCCAGCGCCGCCCGGCTCGCGGTGTTGCCGGGCAGGTGCCGCCAGATCCAGCCGTACACGGGTCAGTCCTCCTGCAGGGCGGGCGGCCCGTCGGGGGCGGCGGCCTTGCTGGTGCCCGCCCCCTCCAGGACCGCGTGCACGATCATCCGCTGCCGCGCCGAGTACTTCGGGTGGCAGGTGGTCAGGGTCAGGTACGCGCCGGTCGGCGCCACACCGGGTGCTCCGGGCACCGGGGCGATGACCCCGACGTCGGTGGGCGTGACGATCTGCTGCCCGGGGATGCCGCTCGGGTCGGTCGCGTAGTCGCCGCTGGCCGGGTCTCCCAGCACGCGGTAGGTGAACCAGCTGTCCGCGGTCTCGACGACGATCGCGTCGCCGGGCACCAGCGTGTCGGCGTCCAGGAACGGCGAGCCCTTGCCCACCCGGTGCCCGGCGATGGCCAGGTTGCCCGCCTGGCCGGGCAGGGCCGTGTCCACGTAGTGGCCCGGCCCCTGCCGCAGCTGGTCCTCGTCGGTGCCCTCGAGGACGACCTTCGTGTAGTCCTCGCCCAGCCGCGGGACGTGCAGGACGGCGAGGGGCTCCCCCACCGCCGGCGCGACCGTCATGGGGCTGCCCGGCGCGACCGTGGGGCCGTCCGCCTCCCACTGGTCGCGGATCTGCTCGTCCAGGCTGCTCTGAGTGCGGTCGTTGAGCCAGTCGGTGACGTACACCTCGTAGACGACGAACAGCAGCAGGACGACGCCGACGGTCACCATCAGCTCGCCGACCCCGCGGGCCGCCACCTGCCAGAGCGGGTCGCGCCGACGCCGGGCCGGCACCGCCGCCGGCCCGTCGTCCAGCGCGTCGTCGTCCAGCGCGTCGTCGTACTGCGCGTCGTCGTCCAGCGCGTCGTCGTACTGCGCGTCCACCTCGTGCTCGGCCGCGAGGTCGTGCTCGGCGTACCGCTCGCCGTCCGGCCTGCCCGCGGCCTCGGCGACCCGGTGCGCACCCGACCGGCGCGGCGGCACGGGTGGCAGCGCGGCGGAACCGCCCCACCGCTGGGTCACGTCCGGCTCGAGGCCCTGCCCGGGGTCCGTCATGTGCTCCCCCGCCGTCCACCGGCCGCGCTGCCCGCGCGGCACTCCCCGGCGATGCTAGGCGAGCGACCTGGGCAGCCGTGGGAGGTGGGAGGTCAGCGCGGGCGGACCGTGCCGACCAGGTGCTCGGTGACCGTCCGCTCGTTGCGGACGGCGAGGTCCCAGCCGCCGTCCCGCGCCGCGGTGGCCAGCACCACGGTCGAGGGCAGGTACAGCGGCTTGCGGAAGGCGGCGTCCACGGCGACCGCGTCGGGCAGCCGCCCGGACAGCGCCGCCAGCGCCCGGGCCTGCACCCACATGCCGTGGGCGATGGCCCGCTTGAAGCCGAAGGCCTTCGCGGTCAGCCCGGACAGGTGGATCGGGTTCACGTCGCCGGAGACCCCGGCGTACCGGCGGCCGGCGTCGTCGGGCACCCGCCACTCGGCGGCGACCCGGTCCAGCTCACCCACCGGTACCTCGACGTCCGCGGCCGGCGCGCCGTCGGGCGCCTGCGCACCCCGGGCCAGGTACGTCGACCGGCCGCGCCACACCTCTGCACCGCCGGCGGAGACCGACGCGCAGAGGTCGACGGTGGCGCCGGAGCGGTGGGTGGCGAACCGCTCGGCCCACACCTCCAGGTCCAGGACCTCGCCGCTGCCGATCGGCCGCTCCACCTCGATGAGGTTGCGCACGTGCACCAGGCCGGGCAGCGCCAGCGGGAACGCCCGGTCGGTCATCAGCGCCACCTGCAGCGGGAACGCCAGGACGTGCGGGTAGGCGACCGGCAGCGCGTCGGCCAGCGGGAACCGGCACACCCGCGCGTAGGCAGCCAGGTGTCCCGGGTCCACCGGCACCCCGGTGCGGGCCAGCCTGGTGTCGGGCAGCGGGCCGCCCCGCCCGCGCGTGGTGACCGCGGCCCGGGCGAACAACGCGGCCATGTTCGGCGCCTCGTCGAGCACGGTGCGGGCCACGGTCACGCCCCCAGCAGCGACTGGCCGCACACCCGCACGACCTGGCCGTTGACCCCGCCGCTGCCGGGCTGCGCCAGCCAGGCGATCGTCTCGGCGACGTCGACCGGCAGTCCGCCCTGCTGCAGCGAGTTGACCCGGGAGCCGACCTCGCGGGTGCCCAGCGGCATCGACGCGGTCATCTCGGTGACGATGAAGCCCGGGGCGACGGCGTTGATGGTGGTGCCGCGCGCGGCGAACTCCGGCGCCCAGGCACGCACCATGCCGATGATCCCGGCCTTCGACGCGGCGTAGTTGGTCTGCCCGCGGTTGCCGGCGATCCCGGACTGCGAGCTGACGCTGACCACCCGGGCCCCGGGCCGCAGCACGCCGTCGGCGGCCAGCAGCGCCGCGGTGAGGTCCAGCTGCGCCTGCAGGTTCACCGCCATCACCGCGTCCCAGCGGGCGGCGTCCATGTTGACCAGCAGCTTGTCCCGGGTGATGCCGGCGTTGTGCACCACGACGTCCACCCCGCCGTGCCGCTCGCGCAGGTGGTCGACCAGCCGGGTGCCGGCGTCCGCGGCGGTGATGTCCAGCTGGAGCGCCGTCCCGCCGACCTCGTTGGCGACCTCGGCCAGCGACTGCCCGGCGGCCGGGACGTCGACGGCGACGACGTGCGCGCCGTCGCGGGCCAGCACCCGGGCGATCGCTGCGCCGATGCCGCGCGCCGCGCCGGTGACGACGGCGATCTTGCCGGCCAGCGGACGGTCGACGTCCTCGGCGGTGGTCAGCTCGGTGGCCGACAGCGTGACGACCTGGCCGTCCACGTAGGCGGAGCGGCCGGACAGGAAGAAGCGCAGCGGGCTCGCCAGTGCCGGCTCCGCCCCGGCCGGCACCAGCAGCAGGTTCGCGGTGGAGCCGTCGCGCAGCTCCTTGGCGACCGACCGGACCAGCCCCTCCAGCGCCTGCCGGGCCGCGGCCTGCGCGGGCGACGTCGCGTCGGCCGGCGGGTCGGCCAGCACCAGCACCCGCCCGGACGCGCGCAGCCGCCTGACCGCCGGGGCCAGGAACGCGTGGGCGGCGGCGAGGTCGGCGGGCCCGGTGAGGCCGGTGGCGTCCAGCACGACCGCGCCGGACCGCTCGCCGTCGTCCTCGCCGGTCGCCGGTGCGGACACGGTGACGCCGGCGTCGACGAGCAGGTCGGTGACCTGCAGGCGGAGCCGCCCCTCCCCCGCCGAGCCGACCACGACCGGCCCGGGCAGCAGCGGCTCACCGGGCTCGTAGCGGCGCAGCACCGCCGGGCGCGGCAGTCCGAGGTTCTTGGTGATCGTCGCGCCGACGCCGGAGTTGGCGAAGTCGCGGTACCAGTCGCTCACGGTGGTCCCTTCCGAGTGCGGTTTCGCGCGCCTTTGCGCGCGTCGTTTCGCGCGCCTTCCCACGGAGCCGGATTGGCGCGTGGTTTCGCGCGCCTTCCCACGGGGTGGGTTGGCGCGTGGTTTCGCGCGTCTTCCCACGGGGGTGGGTTCGCGCGTCTCTGCGCGCAGGTGGGTCAGGACTCGAGGATCGCGACGACGCCCTGGCCGCCGGCGGCGCAGATGGAGATCAGGCCGCGCTTGCCCGGGCCGGCCGCGTGCAGCTGCTTGGCCAGCGACGCCACGATCCGGCCGCCGGTGGCCGCGAACGGGTGCCCGGCCGCCAGCGAGGAGCCGTTGACGTTGAGCTTCGAGCGGTCGATCGACCCCAGCGGCGCGTCGAGCCCGAGCGTCTCCTTGCAGAACGCCGGGTCCTCCCACGCCTTGAGCGTGGCGAGCACCGTCGAGGCGAAGGCCTCGTGCACCTCGTAGAAGTCGAAGTCCTGCAGGGTGAGGCCGTTGCGCTCCAGCAGCACCGGGACGGCGTGGACCGGCGCCGTCAGCAAGCCCTCGCCGCCGTGCACGTGGTCCACCGCGGCGGTCTGCGCGTCGACCAGGTGGGCGAGCACCGGCAGGTCGTGCGCGGCGGCCCACTCGTCGGAGGCGAGCAGCACCGCGGAGGCGCCGTCGGTCAGCGGGGTCGAGTTGCCCGCCGTCATGGTCGCGCCCGGGCCGGTGCCGAAGACCGGCGACAGCTTCGCGAGCTTCTCCACGGAGGTGTCCGGCCGCAGGTTGTTGTCCCGGGTCAGGCCCAGGTAGGGGGTGACCAGGTCGTCGAAGAAGCCGCGGTCGTAGGCGGCGGCCAGGTTGCGGTGCGAGGCGACGGCGAGCTCGTCCTGCTCCTCGCGGCCGATGGCCCACTCGGCGGCGGTGATCGCGGCGTGGTCTCCCATCGCCAGGCCGGTGCGCGGCTCGGCGTTGCGCGGCATCTCCGGCACCAGCTGCCCGGGCCGGATGCCGCCCAGCGCCTTGAGCCGCTGCTGCAGCGTCTTGGCGCCGTTGAGCGCGATCAGCACCCGGCGGAGGTCCTCGTTCACCGCGAGCGGTGCGTCGGAGGTGGTGTCCACCCCGCCGGCGATGCCGGACTCGAGCTGCCCGAGCGCGATCTTGTTGGCGACCAGGACGGCGGCCTCGAGCCCGGTGCCGCAGGCCTGCTGCACGTCGTAGGCGGGCGTCGTGGCCGACAGCCTCGAGCCCAGGACGCTCTCCCGGGTGAGGTTGAAGTCGCGCGAGTGCTTCAGGACGGCGCCGGCCACGACCTCGCCGACGGCCTGACCCTGCAGCCCGAAGCGGGCGACCAGCCCGTCGAGGGTGGCGGTCAGCATGTCCTGGTTGCTGGCCCGGGCGTAGGCGGTGCCGCTGCGGGCGAACGGGATGCGGTTGCCGCCGACGATCGCGGCCTGCCGGGTCTGCGCTGCCATCGGGTTCCTCCGAACGGGGCGGTCACTCTGCTCGATACCGACAGTATCAGGTACCGTTCGTCACGTGAACGCCGGAACCGCCGGTCGCCGGGACCGCCGCGACTCCCGCTGGGACGAGCACCGCCGCGTCCGGCGCGAGCAGCTCGTCGACGCGACCCTCGCCGCGGTCGGCCGGCACGGCGCCGGCGTGGGCATGGAGGAGATCGCCGCCGCGGCCGGCACCAGCAAGGCCGTCGTCTACCGGCACTTCGCCGACCGCAGCGAGCTGCACGTCGCGGTGTGCGCCCGGGTCGCCGAGCAGCTCACCCGCAAGCTCCGCGAGGCGATCGGCAGCAGCTCCGACCCCCGGCAGATGGTGGCCGCCGCCGTCGACACCTACCTGACCTTCATCGAGGCCGACCCCGCGGTCTACCGCTTCGTCGTCACCCACTCACCGGCCGCGGACGACGGCAGCGACCCGATCAGCAGCCTGTCCGACCTGGTCGGCGCCGAGGTCGGCGGGCTGGTCGCCGGCTTCCTGGTGCGCGCCGGCCAGGACCCGGCCCCGGCCGCCCCCTGGGGCCACGGACTCATCGGCCTGGTCCGCGCGGCCGCCGACTGGTGGCTGCGCGCCGACCGCCCCATCCCCCGCGCCCAGCTCGCCACGCACCTCACCGCGCAGGCGTGGTCCGGCCTCCGCGGCGTCGTGGGCCCGACCGCCCCGCCCGCAACCGCCCCGCCCGCGACCGCCCCGCCCGCGACCGCCTCCCCCGTGACCGACGCCGCCGCGACCGACTCCCACGTGTCCCAGATGGAGGACCAGTGACCAGCACCCCCGCCCCGCTGACGGCGGTCGACCCGGCCCGGCTCACCGAGGTCCTCGACGGCCGGTGGGCGCACGTGCGCCGCGACGCCCGCGAGCAGCTCGACGACCCGAAGTACGCCCCGGTCTACGGCGAGTCCATGGCCGAGGCCCGGGCGCGGGTGACCCGGCTGGCCGCCGACCTCGCCGCCACCGGCCGGGTCGCGCTGGGCTTCCCGGCGGCCTACGGCGGCTCCGACGACAACGGCGGATCGGTCGTCTCGGTCGAGATGCTGGCCCACGCCGACCTGTCGCTGATGGTCAAGGCCGGCGTCCAGTGGGGGCTGTTCGGCGGCGCCGTGCAGGCGCTGGGGACGCAGTCCCACCACGACCGGTTCCTGCCCGACATCATCAGCTTCGCCCTGCCCGGCTGCTTCGCGATGACCGAGACCGGCCACGGCTCCGACGTCCAGCAGCTGCGCACGACGTGCACCTACGACCCGGCGACCGAGACCTTCGACCTGCACACCCCGCACGAGGCCGCCCGCAAGGACTACATCGGCAACGCCGCCCAGGACGGCCGGCTGGCGGTCGTGTTCGCCCAGCTGGTGACGCAGGGCGAGGGGCGGGGCGTGCACGCCTTCCTGGTGCCGATCCGCGACGCGCAGGGCCGGCCGGCGCCCGGCGTCACCATCGGTGACGACGGTCCCAAAGCCGGCCTGCTCGGGGTGGACAACGGCCGGCTCAGCTTCGACCACGTCGCCGTCCCGCGGGACATGCTGCTGGACCGGTACGGCCAGGTCGCCGCCGACGGCAGCTACACGTCGTCCATCGAGAACGAGACCCGGCGGTTCTTCACCATGCTCGGGACCCTGGTCCGCGGCCGGGTGAGCGTCGGCGGGTCGGCGTCCTCGGCCACCAAGGTCGCCCTGGAGATCGCCGTCCGCTACGGCGACGTGCGCCGCCAGTTCGGCGCACCCGGCGAGGACCGCGAGGTCGTGGTCAACGACTACCTGGTGCACCAGCGCAAGCTGCTGCCGGCGCTGGCCCGCACCTACGCCTACTCCTTCGCCCAGGAGGAGCTGCTCTGCACGCTGCACGACGTCCAAGGGGCGCCGGACGTCGACGAGCGGGCGCAGCGCGAGCTGGAGTCCCGGGCCGCCGGGCTCAAGGCGGTGCAGACCTGGCACGCCACGGCCACCATCCAGGCCTGCCGGGAGGCGTGCGGCGGCGCCGGCTACCTGGCGGAGAACCGGCTGCCGGCGCTCAAGGCCGACACCGACGTGTTCACCACCTTCGAGGGCGACAACACGGTGCTGCTGCAGCTGGTCGCCAAGGGCCTGCTCACCGGCTACCGGGACGCCTTCGGCTCGCTCGACGGCTGGGGCCGGGCGGCGTTCGTCGCCGAGCAGGTGCGGGAGACCGTGCTGGAGCGCACCGCGGCCCGCTCGCTGGTGCAGCGGCTGGTCGACGCCGTCCCCGGGCGGGACGAGGAGGTCGCCGTCACCGACCGCGGCTGGCAGCTGCGGCTGTTCGAGGACCGCGAGAAGCACGTCCTGGAGGGCGCCATCCGCCGGTTGCGCGGCCGCGCGGCCGGCGCTGGGCAGGTCCGCCGGCAGTTCGACGTCTTCAACGACGTGCAGGACCACGTGCTCAAGACGGCGACCGCGCACATCGACCGGGTGGTGCTCGAGGCGTTCGTGGCCGGCATCGACCGCACCACCGACCCCGCCGCGCGGGCGCTGCTGGCGAGGGTCTGCGACCTGTACGCGCTGACCACGATCGAGGCGGACAAGGGCTGGTTCCTCGAGCACGGCCGGCTCACCCCGACCCGGGCCAAGGCGGTGACCGGCGCGGTGAACGACCTGCTCCGCGAGCTGCGGCCGCACATGCGCACGCTGGTCGACGCCTTCGCCGTCCCGGAGTCGTGGCTGAACTGCGCGGTGCTGCGCGAGGAGCCGGCCCGCCAGGAGGCGATGGCCGCGCACGACGCGTCGCTGCGCGCCGCCGGCCGCGGCGCCGAGACCGGCACCGACGACCCGACGGCCACCGACCTGCAGCTCGCCCCGGCCCAGTAGTCGAAGGACCCCGTCCCCCTCGCCCCTCGCACGCTCGGGGCGAGCCTCTGGACGGGGCCGGCAGCAGGGCCGTTCCAGGACCTCACCGGGGTCGGGGATCATGCCCGTCGTGGAGATCCTGGCGGTGACCGAGGCGTTGCGGGTGCCGGCCGCCGTGGACCTGACGGCGATCGTGATCGGCGCGCTCACCGGCGGGCTGCTGGCCGCCCGCGAGCAGTTCGCCGTCTCCGGCGTGCTGCTGCTCGCGGTGAGCACCGGGCTGGGCGGCGGGCTGATCCGCGACGTCCTGCTCGCCGACGGGCCGCCGGTGGCACTGACCAACACCGCCTACCTGCCCACGGTCGCGGTCACCGCTGCCGTCACGTTCTTCTTCTCCGGCTGGCTGTCCCGGCTCACCGGGCTGCTGGTCGTGCTGGACGCGGTCACCCTGGGCTTCTTCACCGTCATCGGCGCGCAGAAGGCGCAGCTCGCCGGGCTGCCCAGCGCCTCGGTCGTCTTCATCGGCACGGTCACCGCGGTCGGCGGCGCCGTCATCCGCGACGTGCTGCTGGCCCAGCGCGCCGACATCGTGCAGCCGGGCCCCTACAACGCCGTCGCCGCGCTGATCGGGGCCGCCGCGCTCACCGTCCTGGCCGGACCGGTGGGCCTGGCGCCGCTGCCGGTCGCCGCGGTGGTCATCGTGCTGGTCGCCGGGCTGCGGGTGCTCTCGGTGTGGCGCGGCTGGGAGGCGCCGGTGGCCGTCGACCTGCCGCAGCGGGCGCGCAGCCGGCTGGTGTCCCGGGCACCCCGGTCGCGCACCAGGTGGCAGCTGCGCCGTCGGCGCTGACCCCGCTCAGTGCCGGTCGCGGCCGGCCCCCGGGACGACGGCCGGCGCCGGCTCGATGCCCGGCGGCACCCGCTGCGGTCCGGCCTCGGGCGGGCGGGGCAGGTCCTGCGGGTGCACCCGCACGGCCAGCAGCGCGACGTCGTCCTCGGTGTCGGGCAGGTACATGCGCTGCAGCAGCCGGTCGCAGAGCTGCTGCAGCGGCACCCCGGCCAGCCCGCCGAGGACCCGGCACAGCTCCTCGATGCCGGCGTCCAGGTCGCGGTCGCGGCGCTCGACCAGCCCGTCGGTGTAGAGCAGCAGGGTGCCGCCGCGCTCGATGGTGGCCACCCGGTCGGTGCGCAGCCGGTCCGGCTCGACCCCCAGCAGCAGGTCCGGCGCCCCGCAGTCCAGCACCGTCACCCGGCCGTCCGCGGACACCAGCAGCGGTGGCGGGTGGCCGGCGCTGGACCAGCGCACCCGCGTCTCGGCCACGGCGAGCTCGGGCTCGTCCTGCTCGAGCCGGGCGACCAGCGCGGTGGCCATGGTGTCCAGGTCCAGCCCCCAGCTGGCCTGGTCCAGGCCGCGCAGCACCTCGGCGGGGGTGCCGCCGGTGTGCCGGCCGATGCCGCGCAGCAGTCCGCGGAGCTGGCCCATCGCCGCCGCGGCACCGCTGTCGTGGCCCACGACGTCACCGATCACCAGCACGGTGGCGCCGTCGGCCTGGACGAACGCGTCGTACCAGTCGCCGCCGACCTCCGCGCCGGCCGCCGCCGGGACGTAGCGGACCGCTATCTCGCAGTGGTCCGGCGCCGGCGGGGCGGTGAGCATGCTGCGCTGCAGGGTCTCGGCGAGCTGGCGCTGCTGACCGAACAACCGGGCCTGCTGCAGCGCCACCCCGGCCCGCCGGCCCACCTCGAGGGCGGTCTCCAGCTCCGCGTCGGTGTGCCGGCCCCGCTCGCCGGTCATGTAGACGCCGAGCGCGCCCAGCGTCTGACCGCGCGCGACCAGCGGGACGACGACGCCCGACCGCGGGTCCAGCCGGGCGAGCGCGGCGCGGGTGGCCGGGTCGGGCAGGGCCCGCGCGATGCCAGCCGTGTCCAGCTGCGGGGCCACCACCGGCCGTCCGGTGCGGGTGACCACGCGGGCGGCGGCGTGCTCGGTCATCCCGGCGGTCATGGCGCGGACGTAGCCGTCCAGCTCCGCGGCGCGGGCAGGGTCCCGGTGCGCCGAGGCGAGGTGCCGCAGCCGGCCGCGCTCGTCGGCGACCACCACCCAGCACCAGTCGCCCAGCGCCGGGACGACGATCTGGGTCAGCGCACCGACCTGCTCGGTGACGTCCAGCGAGCCGGACAGCACCCGGCCGGTCTCGGCGAGCAGCTCGAGCCGGGCGTTGGCCGCGGCCATCTCGGCCACCGCGGCGTCGCGCGCCTCGTCCGCCTGCAACCGGGACACGCTGAGCGCGATCTGGGCGGTGAGGGCCTCGAGCACCTCGACGTCGTCGTCGGTGAACCGGTGCTCGGTGCTCCAGACCGCCACGAAGGTGCCGAGCAGCCGCCCCTCGACGCGCAGCGGCAGTGCGGCCAGTGCGGAGGCGTTGAGCACCCGGCTCAGCTCGGCCATCGCCGGGAACCGCTCCGCCGCCTCCGCCGGGTCGCCGAGCAGCACCCGCTCGCCGTGCCGGGCCACCCACTGCGTCGGCAGCTCGTCGTCCAGCGGGATCTCCACCCCCGCGGGCGGCAGGTCGACACCGGCCTCCGCCGCCGCCACCTCGACGACGTCCAGCAGCCGGCGGCCCATGTGCAGCCGCAGGACGCCGGAGCCCGGCTCGAAGACCGCCAGCGCACCGGTCTCGGCGCCCAGCACCTCCGAACCGCGCAGCGTGATGTGGGCGAGCTGGTCGATCCGGGTCGCGCCCGCCAGCGCCGCCGCGACCTCCGCGATCGCCGTCGTCCGCTGCAGGGAGGCGAGCCGGCGGCCGGCGGACTCGCGGGCGTCGGTGACGTCGACGGTCGTGCCGAGGAAGCGCACCGGCTCACCGGCGGCGTCGCGGACCACCCGGCCGCGGGAGACCGCCCAGCGCACCTCCCCGTCGGCCCGCAGCACCCGCATCTCGGTGACGAAGTCCCCCGTGCCCGCCACGGCGGCGCGCATGGCGGCGGTGACGGTCGCGTGGTCGTCGGGGTGGATCCGGACCAGCAGCTCGTCGTCGTCGCCCTCGAGCTCGAGCGGGCCGTCCACGCCGAAGATCGCGGCGTTGCGCTCGTCCCACCAGACCCGGCCCGAACGCAGGTCCCGCTCCCAGGTGCCGACCTCGCTGGCCTCCAGCGCCACGTCCAGCCGGGCCAGGGACGTCCCGACGGCCGACTGCGCGGCGGACAGCTCGAGCTCGGCCACGACCGAGGCGGAGAGCTGCTCGAGCAGCTCTGCGGCGTCGTCGGACCAGGTGCGCGGCTCGGCGTCGTACACCGCCAGCACACCGACGACGTGACCGGAGGCGGCGACGAGGGGCGCGCCCAGGTAGGCCTGCACCTGGCCCGAGGTCACGGCCGGCAGCCCGGACACCCGCTCGTCCGAGGCCGCGACGGGCACGTTGAGCGGTGCGCCGAGGCGCACGACGAGCGCGGAGACGGCGCCGGTGAGCAGCGCCGGCCCGCCGACCACACCGGCCGGCAGGCCGTGCCCGCCGACGACGACGTCGTGGTCGGTGAAGAGGGTGACCTTCGCGTGCCCGGCGCCGACCAGCCGGGCCGCCAGCGCGGAGAGCCGGTCGTAGGCGGCCGGGCCGCGCACCTCGTCGAGCAGCCGTCGGGCCGCAGCGACCCGGTGCGGGTCGAGCAGGGTGTCGACCGCTGCACCCGTGGACTCCGTGGACACGACCGACCTCCCCCGACCTGCCCCGGTGGCACCGTGGTGGACCGCCCCATGCTGGCACGTCGCCGCCGGTCCGCCGGGGAGCCCGCGGCCGGTGGTGTCCCCCCTCCGGGGGGGCGCTCAAGCTCCGGCCGGCCGCGTCCGATCTGGATGAGGTGACGTCGACCCTCCCGGACCGCTGGGACTGCCGCCCGCTGCTGGCCGGCGAGGACGACCTGACGGTCGTCTTCCAGCCGATCGTCGACCTGGCGTCGGCCGCGGTCGCCGGCTACGAGGCGCTGGCCCGGTTCCCCGGGACCGCCTCGCCCGACGTGTGGTTCGCCGCCGCCCACGAGGCCGGGCTCGGCGCCGAGCTGGAGGCCCTCGCCCTGCGCAAGGCGCTGGCCGCGCTGCCGGACCTGCCGCCCAACACCTTCCTGACCGTCAACGTCAGCCCGCACCTGCTGGGCTCCGCCCCGGTCGCCGCCGCCCTCGCCGAGCCCGCCACGCTGCGCCGGGTCGTCGTCGAGCTGACCGAGCACAGCCCGGTGGACGACCTGACCACGCTGCGCCGGCAGACCGCCGCGCTGCGCGGCCGGGGCGCGCTGATCGCCATCGACGACGCCGGCTCCGGCTACGCCGGGCTGCAGCAGATCGCCGAGATCCGGCCCCAGCTGGTCAAGCTCGACCGCGCCCTGGTCGCCGGCGCCGACAGCGACCCGGTCAAGGCCGCGCTGGCCGAGATGGTCGGCACGTTCACCAGCCGGATCGACGCCTGGCTGCTGGCCGAGGGCATCGAGACCGCCGGTGAGCTCGCCGTCTTCGCCCGGCTCGGCGTCCCGCTGGCCCAGGGCTGGCTGCTCGGCCGGCCGGCCCCCGGGTTCGCCCCGCTCGCGCCCGAGGTCACCGACCTGGTGCGCAAGCAGGTCGCCCGCGCCCAGCTGTCGGAGAGCGTCGCCAGCCTGCTGCGGCCGATCCGCCAGCGGGAGGCCTTCGACGGCGACGACGGCCCGCCGCCCTACGTCGTGCTGGACCGCACCGAGGTGCCGGCCGAGCTGGTGCTGGCCGACCCGCGGACCGGCGCGCCCTACCGGGCGCCGGTGACCCTGCGGGTGCACCCGTCCGCCGGGGTCACCGAGACGCTGCAGCGCGCGCTGACCCGCCCGCCCGTGCACCGCTTCGACCCGGTGCTGTGCACCGACCGGAACGGCGCCGTGCTCGGCCTGCTGCGCATCGAGGACCTGGCCGCCGCAGCGGCCACGACCTGATCCCCCGGGGCGCCCTGACCCGCGCCCCGGTGCACCACCCCGACCGCACCCCGCATCCCCGACCTGGAGCCCGCATGAAGACCTTCGCCTGCGGGGACGTCGTCCCCGGCTGCACCACCACGTTCACCGGCCCGGACGACGACGCCGTCCTCGCCCAGGTCGCCGCGCACGCCAGCGCCGACCACGGGCTGGGCAGCGTCCCCCCGGAGCTCGTGGCGCAGGTCCGGGCCTCGATCGTCTCGGTCTAGCGACCGCGCGGCGGTCCCATCGGCGCGCTGCCGACGGGACCGCCGTCGTCACGCGCTGGCGTCGGTGAGGTGCTGGCGCTCGTCGTCGGTGAGCACCAGGTCGAGCATCGGCAGCAGGTCGGCGAGCTGCTCGACCGAGCGGCCGCTGGCGATCGGCGCGGTGACCGTCGGCTGGTCGGCCAGCCAGCGCAGCGACACGGCGGCGTCGGTGACGCCGTGGGCGTCGGCGACCTCCTGCAGCGCCGCGAGCACCCGGTCGCCCCGCTCCCCCACGTACTGCGCGGCGCCCTTGGCGCGCGGCGAGTCGATCGTCTCGCCGGCCCGGTACTTGCCGGTGAGGAAGCCGCGGGCCAGGCCGAAGTACGGCATCGAGCCCAGGCCGTGCTCGGCGACGACGTCGCGCAGCTCGGCCTCGTAGGCCGGCCGCTCCATCAGGTTGTAGTGCGGTTGCAGGGCCACGTAGCGGGCCACGCCGAGCCGCTCGGAGGTCTCCAGCGCCTCGGTGAGCCGCTTGGCCGAGTAGTTCGACGCCGCGACGTGGCGCACCTTGCCCGACCGCACCAGCTCGTCGAAGGCGGTGAGCGTCTCGTCCAGCGGTGTCGTCTCGTCGTCGTAGTGCGCGTAGTACAGGTCGATCGTGTCGGTGCGCAGGTTGCGCAGCGACCGCTCCGCGGCGGCCTGGATCTCCGGCGCCGACAGCGGGTGCTCCTTCTCGCCGGGGCTGGCCTTGGTGGCCACGACCATCCGGTCCCGGGCCCCGCGCTCGGCCATCCAGTTGCCGAGGATGGTCTCGGAGACGCCGTTGCCGTACATCTCTGCGGTGTCCACGAAGGGCCGCTGGGTGCTGGGCACGGCGTCGGCGAAGCGGTCGAGCAGGGCGAAGGAGGTCGGTTCGTCGGCCGTCCAGCCGAACACGTTGCCGCCCAGGCAGAGGTCGCTGACGGTCAGGTCGGTCCCGGGGAGCTGAGGCATGGGCTCCACGCTAAGTGCGCCTGCCGACGGTCGCTCGACGGCGGGTGGGGTGGCCGTGCCGGCCCGATCTGCGTGACGGTTGGGACCTGCGGGGAGGAAAACCCCGGAAATCCGGGCTCCCGGCTGGCCAGGGACGATCCCGGCATGGCAACGTCCCCGCCGTTGCTGGTCGACGACGTGGTCGGCCAGATGCGCCCGCCGGACCCCCGCCGTGCACCTGGTGCACGGTGGGAGGGCACGGTGAGGGCCCCGGAGTCCGCCTGGACGGCCGGGGGGACGCGCCCGGTCCGACCGGGCGCGACACAGACTGCGTCCGCCCCGACGGGGCGGGCTGCTGAGCCCACAGCGAGAGGATCCACGATGAACAAGGCAGAACTCGTCTCCGCCATCGCCAAGCGCGCCGAGGTCCCCGCCTCGACCGTCGACTCGGTGCTCGCCGGTCTCCAGGAGGAGCTGGTCGAGGCCATCACCCGCGGCGACAAGGTCGCCCTCCCCGGTCTGCTGACCGTCGAGCGGTCGCAGCGTTCGGCCCGCACCGGCCGCAACCCGCAGACCGGCGAGTCGATCGAGATCGCCGCCGCGCACACCGCCAAGGTGACCGCCGGCTCGAACCTCAAGAAGGCCGCGGCCGCCGTCCCGGTGAAGTGAGCCGCAGCTCGACCGCATGAGCTGAGCACCACTGCGCCCCCGGCGCGCTCCTGGCACCTCGTGCCAGGATGCGCGGCGGGGGCGCTGCTCATCGGGGAGCGGGCCCGCGGCGAGCGGAGTCCGATGACCGCGGTGCAGACCGACCTGTCGATCACCACCGACCCGGCCGAGGTCGGGCTCGACGCCGAGCGGTTGCAGCGCATCGACCGCCGGCTCGCCCGGTGGGTCGACGACGGCCAGCTGCCCGGCTTCCTGGTGACGGTGGGCCGGCACGGTGCGCTGGTGCACGTGGGCCGGTACGGGCACCGCGACGTCGAGGCGGGGCTGCCGGTCACCGACGACACCCGGTGGCGGGTCTACTCGATGACCAAGCCGGTGACCTCGGTGGCGGCGATGTCGCTGTACGAGGAGGGCGCCTTCGCCCTCACCGACCCGATCAGCCGGTGGCTGCCGGAGTTCGCCGAGACCCGGGTCTACGCGGGCGGGCCGGCGCAGAAGCCGGTGACCGTGCCGCTGATGGAGCCGATCCGGGTCTGGCACCTGCTCTCGCACACCTCCGGGCTCACCTACGGCTTCCACCACGCCCACCCGGTCGACGCCCTCTACCGGCTGCGCGGCCACGAGTGGGGCACCCCGCCCGGCGCCGACTCCGCCGAGGTCACCCGGCAGTGGGCGGCGATGCCACTGCTGTTCCAGCCCGGCAGCGAGTGGAACTACGGCGTCTCCACTGACATCCTCGGCCGGCTGGTCGAGGTGCTGGCCGGCAAGCCCCTGGACGAGGTGTTCGCCGAGCGCGTCTTCGGTCCGCTGGGCATGACCGAGACGTCGTTCGGGCTGCGCCCCGAGGACGACGTGACCTCCCTGGCGCAGCTGTACGGGCCCGGGGTCGTCCCGATGCCCGCTGCCTTCGCCGAGGCCGCGCACCGCCGGCCTGCGTTCCTGTCCGGCGGCGGCGGGCTGGTGTCCACCGCCGGTGACTACCTGAGGTTCGTGGAGATGCTGCGGGCCGGCGGGGCCACGCCGTCCGGCGGCCGGGTGATCGGCTCCCGGACGCTGGCGCACATGCTGCGCAACCACCTGCCCGGCGGCCTGGACCTGGAGAGCTCCGGCCGGCCGCTGTACGCGGAGACCCCGCTGCGCGGCGTGGGGTTCGGGCTGGGCTTCTCCATGGTGCTCGACCCGGTGCGCTACGGCGGGGTGGCCAGCCCGGGCACCTACAGCTGGGGCGGCGCCGCCTCGACCGAGTTCTACGTCGACCCGGTCGAGGACCTCACGGTGACCTTCTACACGCAGCTGCTGCCCTCCAGCACCCTGCCGGTGCGCAGCTTCCTGCGCCCGCTGGTGCAGCAGGCCCTCGTCTGAGCCCCGGAGCAGGATGGGCGCATGGTGACGCTGCTGCCCGACGCCTCCACGCTGCACGGGTCCTGGAACCCCGCCCGCCCGCCGGTGCTGACCGTCGAGCCCGGGACGACGGTGCGGATCGGCACACTGGACTCCGGCTGGTCGACCGGGCCCTACACCGGCCCGGACACCGCGGCGGGCCTCGCCGCCCGCCCCCGGCACCCGGCGCACGACCCGGCCGCCGGGCACGCGCTGACCGGTCCGGTCGCCGTCGCCGGGGCGCAGCCGGGGCAGGTGCTCGCCGTCCGCGTCGACGACGTCGTCCCCGGCCCCTTCGGGACGACGTACTGCGGCCTGCGGTCCACCGCGCTCAACGACCGGCTCGGCGTCACCGCGTCACCCGTCGTCCACCGCTGGACGCTGGACGCCACCGCCGGCACCGGCCGCAACCAGGCCGGGCACACGGTGGCGCTGCGGCCGTTCCTCGGCGTGGTGGGGGTGCCGCCGGCCGAGCCGGGCGAGCACTCGACCATCCCGCCCTACTGGCACGGCGGGAACCTCGACTGCCGCGAGCTCGTGGCCGGCGCGACGCTCTACCTGCCGGTCACCGTGCCGGGCGCGCTGCTGTCGGTCGGCGACGGGCACGCCGCGCAGGGGGACGGCGAGGTGAGCGGCACCGCGATCGAGTGCCCGATGGACCGGGTCGACCTCACCCTCGACCTGCTGCCCGGCCTGTTCGGCGCCCCGCTGACCACGCCGGTCGCCCGGACCCCGGCCGGCTGGGTGACGATGGGCGTCGCCGACGACCTGGACGAGGCGATGGCGATCGCGCTGGACGCGATGCTCGACGTCATGGCGGCGCTGCACGGCATCGGCCGCTCCGACGCCCTGGCCCTGGCCAGCGTGGTCGTCGACCTGCGGGTGACCCAGGTGGTGAACCAGGTGGTCGGCGTGCACGCCGTCCTCCCCTGGGGCGCCGTCCGCTGACCCCCTCGCCTTCCCCGGCATTGATCAGGTGACCTGATCCCGCGTGCTCCTGGCTCAGCTCCTGCGGTGAGCCAGGAGCACGCGCGTTGAGCTCACCTGATCAACGCCGAGGAGGGCGGGTACGGCCCCGTCGCAGGGGGCCGCCCCGAGTCTGCGAGTGGCGGGGGGGCGACGGGGCCCTCCGTCAGTCGCCGGTGACGCCGTCGATGCGCTCGCGCAGCAGGTCGGCGTGGCCGTTGTGCCGGGCGTACTCCTCGATCATGTGCAGGTAGATCCAGCGCAGCGACACCTGCTGGCCGTGCCGCAGCCCCGCGCCGACGTCGTCCAGCGAGTCGTGCTCGGCGGCCAGCGCCCGGCTCGTGCCGCACTCGGCGGTGAACGCGGCGAGCTCCCGCGCCACGGCGGTGGCGGTGTCGGGGTGGTCGGTGTCCCGGCCGATCGCGTCGAAGTCGCCGTCCTCGTCGTCCGGGCCGTAGTACAGCGGCGCGGCCTGCTGCCCGGCGAGCACCCGGCGGAACCAGCTGCGCTCGACCTCCGTCATGTGCCGCAGCAGCCCGCGCAGGCTCAGCGAGGACGGCGGCACCGACCGCTCCCCCAGCTGCTCGGGCGTCAGGCCGGCGCACTTGGTCAGCAGCGTCGCCCGGTGGAACTCCAGCCAGGCCTCCACGGCGGCGCGCTCACCGTCGCGGTAGGGCGGGTCGACGCGGGGAGGGGCGGGCGGGAACTCGGTCACCCGCCCAGTCTGCCGGGCTACAGCAGGGACAGCCCCAACCGCTCGCTGAGCAGGTGCAGCGCCGCCCGGCCGGCCCGGGAGTTGCCGGCGCGGTCCAGCGGCGGCGACCAGGCGCAGACGCCGAACCGGCCCGGCACGTCGCCCATCACCGCGCCGGCCACCCCGCTCTTGCACGGGAAGCCCACGTCGTAGGCGAACTGCCCGGCCGCGTCGTAGGTGCCGCAGGTCAGCATCACCGCGTTCACCCGCCGGGCCAGGGGCTCGTCCAGCACGCGGTCGCCGGTCCGCGGGTCCACCCCGTCGTTCGCCAGGAACCGCGCGGCGCGGGCCAGCTGGCGGGTCGTCACCGTCAGCGCGCACAGCTGGACGTAGGCGTCCACCACCTCCGCCACCGGGTGCCGGAAGTTGTCGAACGAGCGCATCAGGTGGCCCATCGCCGTGTTCAGCGCGGCCCCGGCGCGCTCCTCCTCCAGCACCGCCGGGTCGGGCTCGAGCCGCTCGCCGACCAGGTCCGACAGCAGGTCGACGACCGCGGCGCCCGCCTCCCCGGGCGACCCGGCGGCCCCCACCAGCACGTCGCAGACGACGACCGCGCCGGCGTTGATGAACGGGTTGCGGGGCACGCCGTGCTCGCGCTCGAGCTGGACGAGGGAGTCGAAGGGGTCGCCGGACGGCTCGCGGCCGACCCGCTCGAAGACCTCCTCGCCGACCATCCGCAGCGCGGCGGTCAGCGTGAACACCTTGACCACGCTCTGCACCGGGAAGCCGACGTCGGCGTCGCCGGCGACGTGCTCGGTGCCGTCGAGCTCGCACAGCGCCAGCGCGAAGCGCTCCGGGCCGGCACCCGGCTGGGCGACCTCGTCGTCCTCGGCCAGCGGGCGGGCATCGGCGGCCACCCGGTCGAGGGCGTCGGTGAGGTCGTCGGGCAGGTCGTCAGGGCTCGTGGACACCCCTGGACGCTGCCACGGCGCGCCCGCCCCGGCTGGTTGAGTGGGCCCATGCTGCGCATCGGTGCCCTCGACGTGCCGGACGGCGGGCTGGTGGTGATGGCGATCGTCAACCGCACCCCCGACTCGTTCTTCGACCGCGGCGCCACCTACGGGCTCGACGCCGCGCTGGCCCGGGTCGAGCAGGTGGTGGCCGAGGGCGCGGACATGGTCGACGTCGGCGGGGTCAAGGCCGCACCGGGCGCGGAGGTCGACGCCGCGGAGGAGATCCGCCGGACCGTCGACCTGGTCGCCGCCGTCCGCGCCGCCCACCCCCGGCTGCCGATCTCGATCGACACCTGGCGGCCGGAGGTCGCCCGGGAGGTGCTCGCCGCCGGGGCGGACGTCGTCAACGACGCCTGGGGCGGGGTCGACCCGCAGCTCGCCGTGGTCGCCGCCGAGGCCGGCGCCGGCATCGTGTGCACCCACGCCGGCGGGCTGCCGCCGCGGACTCGGCCGCACCGGGTCACCTACGCCGACGTCGTCGCCGACGTGGTGCGGCGGACGACGGCGCTGGCCGAGGCGGCCGTTCGGGCCGGCGTGGACCGGGAGCGGGTGCTGGTCGACCCCGGCCACGACTTCGGCAAGAACACCCGGCACTCGCTGGAGGCCACGCGGCGGCTCGACGAGCTCGTCGCCACCGGCTGGCCGGTGCTGGTGGCGCTGTCGAACAAGGACTTCGTCGGCGAGACCCTCGACGTGCCGGTCGGAGAGCGGCTGACCGGCACCCTGGCCGCGACCTCGGTCAGCGCCTGGCTGGGCGCCCGGGTGTTCCGGGTGCACGACGTCGCCGAGACCCGGCAGACGCTGGACATGGTCGCCTCGATCCGCGGCGACCGGCCGCCCGCGCGCACCACCCGCGGCCTCGCCTGACGGGCTGCTACCCGCGGCCCGCGGCCTCCTCGGCCGCCGCCTGCACCCGCGCGCGGTGGACGGACCACTGCGCGGGGTCGTCGGACCCCATCAGCAGCAGGCCCTCCTTCGCGCCGACCGCGCCGTCGACCAGCTCGCGGACGATGTCGGCGTGCCCGGCGTGCCGGTGGGTCTCCCCGATCAGGTGCACCAGCACCCGCCGCAGCGTGGGGTGCCGCCGCTCCTCGGGCCACCAGGGCACCGTGCCGGTCGTGTCCAGGTCCAGGGCGGCGACCGTGGCGTCGCCGTGCGCCCACACCCGGCGGTACAGCGCGAGCAGCTCCCCGCGGGACTCGTCGGCGGTGGCCCACATGTCGGCGTCCGGCTCGGCGTCCTGGGCGCCCCAGGGCAGCGCCTCGGGGAACGGGCGGCCGAAGACCCCGCCGAGGTAGCCAGCGTCCACCCCGGCCAGGTGCTTGACCAGGCCCAGCAGGTTGGTGCCGGTCGGGGTCAGCGGCCGCCGGACGTCGAGCTCCGAGGCGCCCGTCAGCTTCCAGACCACCGCCTCCCGGGACCGGTGCAGGTACTCGAGCAGGTCGTCCTTCGCCGCGTCGCTCACAGGGAGACAGGATGCTCGGTCGCACCGGCCGGGGCCACCGCCCAGCCCTCCCTCCAGGGCGAAGACGGCCGTCTTCGCCGGTGCCGGGAGGGGCGGAGATGGCCATCTTCGCCCGGTGGGTCGGGGCTCCCCTAGGTTCCTCGCCATGGCCGCCACCGGGTTCCTCACCGCCGACGAGCTCAACGCACTGCTGCCGGGCACGCTCCCCGGCCTGCTGGGCATCGTCATCGACAGCCACGAGCCCGGGCGGCTGACCAGCCACCTCGACGTCCGGCCCGAGCTGCTCGCCCCCAACGGCTACCTGCACGCCGGCACCGTGGTCACCCTGGCCGACACCAGCTGCGGCCTGCCCACCCGGGCGCTGCTGCCCGAGGGGTCGACCGGTTTCACCACCATCGAGCTCAAGAGCAACCACCTCGGGACGGCGCGCGAGGGGCGGATCGACGCGGTCGCCACCAACGTGCACGCCGGCCGGACGACGCAGGTGTGGGACGCGGTGGTGACCGCCGCGGCGACCGGGAAGACCCTCGCGCTGTTCCGCTGCACGCAGTCGGTGCTCTGGCCGCGCTGACCGCCGCGGGAGGCATCGCCGCAGGTCACGGTCCGGGAATCCAACCTACTCGCCGGTAACCCGGGTGTGTCGCAGGCCACGTCTGGTGTGAGACTGGCGTCACCGCACCTGAGTCGAGGAGGACCCCGTGGCGCTGTCCAGCCGCTATCCCGATGTCGAGATCCCGGAGCTGTCCGTGCCGCAGTTCGTGCTGGCCGGCGTCGCCGACCGCGCCGACCGCCCGGCCCTCGTCGACGGCCTCTCCGGGGAGACCATCACCCACGGCGAGCTCGCGTTCTACGTCGAGCGCCTCGCCGCGGCCCTGCACGCCCGGGGCCTGCGCAAGGGCGACGTCGTCGCGGTCTTCAGCCCGAACACCATCTGGTACCCGGTGGTCTTCCACGGCATCGCCGCGGCCGGCTGCGTCATCAGCCCGGTCAACGCCCTGTACACGCCCGAGGAGATCGCCTTCCAGCTGACCGACTCCGGGGCGAAGGTGCTGGTCACCGTCTCGCCGTTCCTGGACCGGGCGCTGGCCGCGGTGGAGAAGGCGCCGGTCGACGAGGTCATCGTGATGGACGGCGCGGAGGGCCACGCCTCGCTGCGCGACCTGCTCACCGCCGACGCACCCGCCGTCCAGGTGGACATCGACCCGGCGGAGGACCTGGTCACGCTGCCCTACTCCAGCGGCACGACCGGGCTGCCCAAGGGCGTCATGCTCACCCACCGCAACCTGGTGGCCAACGTCAGCCAGTCCCGCCCGCTGGCCGGGGTCGACGAGGGCAACGAGCGGATCATCGCCGTCCTGCCGTTCTTCCACATCTACGGGCTGACCGTGCTGATGAACCAGGGCCTGCAGTGGGGCGGCGCCGTCGTCACGCTCCCCCGGTTCGACCTCGAGCAGTTCCTCCGGGTCATCCAGGACCACAAGATCACCCGGGCCTTCGTCGCCCCGCCGATCGTGCTGGCGCTGGCCAAGCACCCGCTGGTCGACTCCTTCGACCTCTCCTCGCTGCGCAGCGTCACCTCGGGCGCGGCCCCGCTCGACGAGTCGCTGGCCCAGCTGGCGCAGGACCGGCTGCGCAAGGGCGCGGCCGAGGGCACGTCGGTGGGCCAGGGCTACGGCATGACCGAGCTGTCGCCGGTCTCGCACACCACCCCCGAGGTCGGCCTCGAGCCGGCCGGCGCCGGCCCGACCCCCAAGGGCACGGTCGGCTTCGCGCTGCCGAACACCGAGTGCCGGCTCATCGACCCGGCCACCGGCGAGGACGCCGCCCCGGGCGAGCGCGGTGAGCTGTGGGTGCGCGGGCCGCAGGTGATGAAGGGCTACCTGAACAACCCGCAGGCCACCGCGGAGACCCTGGACGACGAGGGCTGGCTGCACACCGGCGACGTGGCGGTCGTCGACGACGAGGGCCGCTACACCGTGGTCGACCGGGTCAAGGAGCTGATCAAGTACAAGGGCTACCAGGTGGCGCCGGCCGAGCTGGAGGCCGTGCTGCTGGGCAACCCGGAGATCGCCGACGCCGCGGTGATCGGGGTGCTGGACACCGAGAGCGGCGAGGAGCTGCCCAAGGCCTTCGTCGTCCGGGCGCCCGGCTCGGAGATCACCGCCGAGGCGGTGCAGGCCTGGGCCGGCGAGCGGCTCGCCCCGCACAAGAAGATCCGGCTCGTCGAGTTCATCGACGCGGTGCCGAAGTCGATGGCCGGCAAGATCCTGCGCAAGGACCTCAAGGCCCGCGCCTCGTAGGGTCACCGGCATGCGTGCGGTGACGATCAGCGAGCCCGGCGGTCCCGACGTGCTGGGGTGGGGCGAGGTGCCCGACCCGGTCTGCGGGGCCGGCGAGGTGCTGGTCGACGTCGCCGCCGCGGCGGTGAACCGGGCCGACCTGCTGCAGCGCCAGGGGCACTACCCACCGCCGCCGGGGGCCAGCGAGGTCCTCGGCCTGGAGTGCTCCGGCGTCATCAGCGAGGTGGGCGCCGACGTCAGCGGCTGGTCGGTCGGCGACGAGGTCTGCGCCCTGCTGTCCGGCGGCGGGTACGCCGAGCGGGTCGCCGTCCCGGCCGGGCAGCTGCTGCCCCGCCCGGCCGGGGTCGAGCTGGCCACCGCCGCCGCGCTGCCGGAGGTGGTCTGCACCGTCTGGTCCAACGTGTTCATGCTCGCCGGCCTGCGCGCCGGCGAGGTCTTCCTGGTGCACGGCGGGGGCAGCGGGATCGGCACCATGGCCATCCAGCTGGCCGCCCGGGCCGGCGCCCGGGTGGCCACCACCGCCGGCAGCGCCGCGAAGCTGGCGTTCTGCCGCGAGCTGGGCGCGGAGATCCTGGTCAACCACCGGGACGAGGACTTCGTCGAGGTGGTCCGGGACGCGACCGACGGGCACGGCGCCGACGTCGTCCTGGACATCATCGGGGCCAGGTACCTGGACCGGAACGTCGAGGTGCTGGCCACCGGTGGCCGGCTCGTCGGCATCGGCATGCAGGGCGGTACGAAGGCCGAGCTGGACCTCGGGAAGCTGATGCGCAAGCGCGCCTCGGTGGCGGCCACGACGCTGCGCTCCCGGCCGGCCACCGGCCCCGGCGGCAAGGCCGCGATCGTCGCCGCGGTGCGGCACGACGTGTGGCCCGACGTCGAGCGCGGGACGGTCCGCCCGATCGTCGACCGGCGGCTGCCGATGTCCCGCGCCGCCGAGGCGCACACCCTCATCGAGGCCAGCGACCACATCGGCAAGGTCCTGCTGCTCCCCGGGTGACGGCCTGGCTGCAGGGGCGCGCGACGAGCCTGCGAGTCGTGGGGGGCAGTCGGATCCTCCCTCAGCGCAGGGCGGAGACGTGGTCGATGAGGTGACCGACCTCCTCGGGCGTGTTGTAGTGCATCAGCCCGAGCCGCACCGCGCCGCCTGCCTCGTTGGCGCCGATCGCGTCGAACAGCTCCCGGGAGTAGAAGTCGCCGTCCCAGGCGCACACGCCCCGGCGGGCGAGCTCGCGGGCCACCTGCCGCGGCCGCATCCGCGACACGGTGATCGACATGGTCGGCGTCCGGTACTGCGGGGAGCCGAGCACCTGCACGTGCGCCATCGACCGCAGCGCGTCGTCCAGCCAGTCGAACAGCCGCGCCTCGTACCGGGCGACCGCCTCCATCGACACGGCCAACCGGTTGCGCCGGGTCCCGGGGACGTCGGCGCACAGCGCGGCCAGGTGGTCGACCGACGCGGCCACCCCGGCGTAGAGCTCGAACGGCGGGGTGCCCTGCTCGAACCGGTCGGGCACCCGGTCGGGGGCCGGCACCAGCTTGTCCGGGCGGAGCTCCTCCAGCAGACCCGGGTGCGCGATCACCGCGCCGACGTGCGGACCACCCCACTTGTAGGCGCTCAGCGCCAGGAAGTCGGCCTCCAGGTCGATCACGTCCAGCGGCATGTGGGCGGCCGCGTGGGCCGCGTCCACGTAGACCAGCGCGCCGACCCGGTGCGCCCGCTGGGCGATGGCGGCGACGTCCGGGCAGGTGCCGATGGCGCTGCTGGCCGCGGTCACCGCCACCAGCCGGGTCCGGTCGGTGAGCAGGTCGTCGTACTGCCAGTCCGGCAGCTCACCGGTCTCGATGTCCACCTCGGCCCACTTGACGACCATCCCCAGCTCGGCGGCGATCTGCAGCCAGGGCCGCACGTTCGCGTCGTGGTCCAGCCGGCTGACCACGATCTCGTCACCGGCCCGCCAGTGCTTCCCCAGGGCGCGGGCGAAGGTGTAGGTCAGCGTGGTCAGGTTCGGCCCGAGCACCACCCCGGCCGGCGAGGCGCCCACCAGGTCCGCGATGGCCGACCGCGCGCCGGAGACCAGCTGCTCGGCCCGGGCGGAGGAGGCGAACACCCCGCCGCGGTTCGCGATGGGCACCCGCATCGCCTGGGACACCGCACGGACGACGCTCTCCGGCATCAGCGCCCCACCGGGCCCGTCGGCGTGCAGCAGCCCGTCGGACAGCCCGGGGAACAGGCCGCGGACGCGGGCGACGTCCAGCAGACGCGCCCCCGACGACATGCGGGGAGCGTAGTTCGTCGTCCAGCCCGACCCCGGTGCGCGGGCTCCCCACCGGCACACCCCGGCGGCAGGTGGCGCGCGCGGGGCAGGATGGGGGGCATGACTGCACCAGGCCCCGGTGAGCCGCACGCCCAGCAGGTCCTCGTCGTCGGCCCCGACGGCCAGCCGGTCGGGGCGATGGCCATGCCCCATGACGGCGACGACGGCGCGGGCATGGGCGGTGTCGGCGACCTCGTCGAGCAGCCCGCGAAGGTGATGCGGATCGGCACGATGATCAAGCAGCTGCTGGAGGAGGTCCGGGCGGCGCCGCTGGACGACGCCAGCCGCAACCGGCTGCGCGACATCCACGCCTCGTCGATCCGGGAGCTCGAGCAGGGCCTCGCCCCGGAGCTGCGGGAGGAGCTCGAGCGGATCACGCTGCCGTTCAACGAGGACGAGACGCCGTCGGACGCCGAACTGCGGATCGCGCAGGCCCAGCTGGTCGGCTGGCTGGAGGGCGTCTTCCACGGCATCCAGACCGCGCTGTTCGCCCAGCAGATGGCCGCCCGCGCCCAGCTCGAGGAGATGCGGCGCAAGGCCCTGCCCCCCGGCGCCCCGGCGCAGGACCACCGCCCCGGCGGCGGCCAGTACCTCTGACACCGCCGTCCGCTGTCCGCTTTGCGCTTTCGATCAGGTCCCCTGATCGACGGCCGTCCTCCCGCACCGGCGTTGGTGCGGGAGGACGGCGTTTGATCAGGGGACCTGATCCAAGACCAGGGCGGCGGCGGGCCTCAGACGGTGAAGCGGCTGACGGCGTGCTGCAGCTCGTCGCTCATCCGGGCGAGCTCGGCGGCGGACCGCTGGGCGTCGTCGACCCGCTCGTTGGTCTCCGCGGTGCCGGCCGCCAGCCCGGTGATCGCGGTGGCGATGCTGCGGGAGCTGCCGGCCGCCTCGGCGACGTTGCGGTTCATCTCGTTGGTGGTCGCGGTCTGCTCCTCGACCGCCGCGGCGATCGTCGCCTGGTAGTCGTTGATCTGGCCGATCACCGAGCTGATCTCCCCGATCGCGTCCACCGCACCGGCGGTGTCGGCCTGGATCGCCTCCACCCGCCGCGAGATGTCCTCGGTCGCCCGCGCCGTCTCCTGCGCCAGCTCCTTGACCTCGCTGGCCACCACGGCGAAGCCCTTGCCCGCCTCGCCGGCCCGCGCCGCCTCGATCGTGGCGTTGAGCGCCAGCAGGTTGGTCTGCTCGGCGATGCCGTTGATCAGCTTCACCACCGTCGCGATCTCCTGCGAGGAGTCGCCGAGCTTGCCGACGGTCCGCGTCGTGTTCTCCGCGACCGCCACCGCCTGCCCGGCCACCCGCGAGGCCTCGCTGGCGTTCTGCGAGATCTCCCGGATCGCCGCCTCCATCTGCTGCGAGCCGGTCGCCACGGTGTCCACGCTCGACGCGACCTCACCGGCCGAGGCGACGACGACGTCGGACTGGCCGGCCGCCGTCCGCGCGTTCGCCGACATCGACTGCGCACCCGCGCTGAGCTGCGAGGAGGCGGCGGCCAGCCGGCCGGCCGAGTCGTTGACCAGGGTCAGCACGCCGCTGAGCGCGTCGAGGGTCTCGTCGAGGGAGACGGCCACCTGCTCCAGCTCGGCGCCGCCGGTCCGGCCGGCACGCGCCCGCAGGTCACCGGCGGTCACCTGGGCCAGCACCTCGCGGATCCGCTGCACCGGCCGGGTGACGCTGCGAGCGACCACCACGGCGAGGACGACGGAGACCGCCAGCCCGAGCAGCACCACCAGGACGGTGAGCGTGCGGGCGGAGGTGTACGCGGCCGCGGCCTCGTCGGCGGTGGCGCTGGCGACGGCGGACTGCGCGTCGCTGGCGGTGTTGAGCGCCTCGATGGCGTCGATCTCGGCCTGCTGCAGGTCCGGCAGCAGCCGCACCAGGGCCGAGGCGTCACCGGCGGCGATCTCCGCGCCGAGCCGGGCGGAGGTGTCGTCGAAGCGCTGCACGGCGTCCTGGAAGGCGACGAACGCCGCGGTCACCTCGGGCTGCAGCTGCTCGCCCTCCAGCGACTCGGCGTACTCGGCCATCCGGGTGCGGGCGGCGGCGGCCTGCTCCACGACGGTGCTGACGGCCTCGGGGGTCAGGCCGGCCGAGCGCCCGCGCGCGTCGTTCGCCTGGTACTCCCACCAGGACGAGCGCAGCATCAGCAGCTCGCGGAGCGGGACGGTGCCCTCCTGGTAGACCTCCTCGGCCTGCTGGCTGAGCACCGACATCCGCTGGACGCCGAACGCGCCGACCACCAGGGTGGCCAGGGCGACGGTCAGGAAGGCGGCCAGCAGGCGGCTGCGCAGTCCGAACCGGGATCCCAGCGGACGGTCGGTCGGGGTGGCCTCGTCGTCGGCCCGGACGTCGGTCATGGCGTGCCTCTCTGCCGGGCGCTGCTCTGCGCCGTCTCGAGAGCTGTGATCGGCAGGCCCGGTACCGATTCCAGGCGAGTGCGGGAAACGGTACGAGGTCGCCCGGTTCCGCCGGTCAGTGCGGCAGGCTGGCCAGGAAGGCCGCGACCCCGTCGGCGTCGTTGAGCTCGGTGACGTCGGTGGCCGCGGCCAGCACGTCCGCGTGGGCGTTCGCCATCGCCACCGCGCGCCCGCCGCCCTCCCGCACCCAGTCGAAGGCGGCCAGGTCGTTGGGCATGTCGCCGAAGTAGACGACGTCACCGGCGTCCAGCCCGCGCTCAGCGGCGAGCCGGGCCAGGCCGCTGGCCTTGGTGACGCCCCGGGCGGAGATCTCGGCGAGGGCGTCGGTGGAGGAGTTGGTGACGGTGGCCGTCGCCCCGACCACGTCGCTGACCAGGTCGACGAACTCGTCCCGGGGCAGGTCCTCGTGCCGCGCGAGCAGCTTGGCCACCGGCTGGGACACCATCTCGGCCAGCGTCGCGACCGCCACGCCGGGGGCGTTCACGTCCCACCGCGGCTGGTACACCGGCTCGTGGCGGAACTGGTCGCCGTACTCGACGGCGAACCAGGTGCCCGGCTGCCGGCGGCGCAGCTCGCCGGTGATCGCGGACAGCACGTCGGGGGTCAGCGGGTCCTCGTCGAGCACGGTGAACGGGGCCAGGTCCAGCAGCACGGCGCCGTTGCAGCAGATGGCGATGCCGCCGCCCAACCGCTCGCGGACGCCGAGCATCCACCGCGGCGGCCGGCCGGTGGCGATGACCAGCGGGACGCCGGCGTCCGACCAGCGCCGCAGCTCGGCCAGGGTGGCGTCGCTGATCGTCTCGTCGCTGCGCAGCAGCGTGCCGTCGAGGTCGCTGACGATGAGCTTGGGTCGCCAGTCAGACACCGGCGCTCCCCAGGGCCAGCACGGCCTCGACGTACCGGGCGACCCCGTCGGCGTCCGAGCCGCTGGTCCGGTCGGCCGCGGCCGCCAGCACCTCGGGGTGCGCGTTGGCCATCGCCACCGAGCGCCCGCCGGCCGCGGTGACGGCCCGGATCATCGGCAGGTCGTTGGGCATGTCGCCGAACACCAGGACGTCGCCGAAGCCGAGCCCGTGGTGGTCGAGGGCCACCGCCAGCCCGGTGGCCTTGGTGACGCCCGGGGGCAGCACCTCGATGAAGCCGAGGCCGGCGTGGGTCAGCTCGGCGACGGCCGGGTCGACCACCCCGCGGGCGAGCCGGAGCAGCTCGTCCTCCCCGAGCCGGGGGGAACGCAGGAAGACCTTGAGCACCGCGCCCACCGGCAGCACCTCGTGCCGGGGCAGCAGGTGCGCCGGCTCCGGGTAGGGCCAGTCGAAGCCGTGCTGCACGCGCAGCGGGCGCAGGGCCTCGGACTGCTCGGCGGCGTCCTCGACGGCCACGACCAGCTCACCGGCCGCGGCCTCGATCGCACCGATCACCGCGGTGGCGTCCTCGTTGGACATCCCCACGGTGCGCAGCACCTCGGTCCGTCCCCCGTCGCCGAAGTCGACGACGTACCCGCCCTGTGCGAGCACCGCGATGCCGGTGCCGCCCATCGCGGCCCGGACGCTGTCCAGCAGCCGCGGGCCCCGGCCGGTGACCCCGACGAACGGGATCCCGACGGCGCGGCAGGCGTCGATCGCGGCGCGGGTGCGGGGGCTGACCTCACCGGCGGAGCTCAGCAGCGTGCCGTCCAGGTCGCTGGCGACCAGCCGCGGCCGCCAGCCGTCCAGGGCCGCGGCCAGGTCGCCGAGCTCGACGACGGTGCCGGCCCCCGACTCCGGCACGAACGCCGGCCGGACCGGGTGGGACGCCGTCATGCCGGGGGCCCGGCCACCGCGGCCAGCGACATGCCGGGGGTCAGCTCGGCGTGGCCCCCCAGCCACGGGCGCAGGGCCACCGGCACGTGCACCGAGCCGTCGGCCCGCTGGTGCACCTCGAGCAGGCAGGCGATGGTCCGGGCGATCGCGCACAGCGTGCCGTTGAGCGTGGCGGCCGGCTGCGGCTTGCCGTCGGCGTCCCGGGTGCGGATCTGCAGCCGGCGGGCCTGGAAGGTGGTGCAGTCCGAGGTGCTGGTCAGCTCGCGGTAGGTGCCCTGGCTCGGGAACCACGCCTCGATGTCGAACTTGCGGGCGGCGCTGGTGCCCAGGTCGCCGGCGGCGATGTCGACCACCCGGTAGGGGAGCTCCAGGGCCTGCAGGAACTCCTCCTCCCACTGCAGCAGGCGGAGGTGCTCGGCGGCGGCCTCCTCGGGGGCGCAGAAGCTGAACATCTCGACCTTGTCGAACCAGTGCACCCGGATGATGCCGCGGGTGTCCTTGCCGTAGGAGCCGGCCTCGCGGCGGAAGCAGGAGGACCAGCCGGCGTAACGCCGCGGTCCGGCGGACAGGTCGAGCACCTCGCGGGCGTGCATCCCGGCGAGCGCGACCTCCGACGTCCCCACGAGGTAGAGGTCGTCCCGCTCGATCCGGTACACCTCCTCGTCGTGCTCGCCGAGGAAGCCGGTGCCCTCCATCGCCTCGGGCTTGACCAGCGCCGGCGCGACCACCGGGGTGAAGCCGGCCGCCACCGCGCGGGTGATCGCCAGCTGGGCGAGGGCGAACTCCAGCATCGCGCCGGGCCCGGTGAGGAAGTAGAAGCGGGCACCGGAGACCTTGGCGCCGCGCTCCATGTCGATGGCGCCGAGCGCCTCGCCGATCTGCAGGTGGTCCCTGACCTCGAAGTCGTAGGCGGGCACCTCGCCCACGGTGCGCAGGGTGACCGCGTCGTCCTCGCCGCCCGGGGGCACGTCGGGGTGGACGACGTTGGGGATGCGCAGGTGGACGGCGTGCAGCGCGGCGTCCGCGGTGCGCTCGGCCTCCTCGGCCTCCTTCACCTGCGCGGCCAGCGCCTTGGCCTTCTCCAGCAGGGCGGGGCGTTCCTCGGCCGACGCGCCGCGGACCGCCTGGGAGGCCGCCTTCTGCTCCGCCCGCAGGTCGTCGGCGGCCTTGACCCCGGCGCGCCGGTCGGCGTCCGCGGCGAGCAGGGCGTCGACCAGGGACTCGTCGGCGCCCCGGGCACGCTGGCTGGCGCGGACGAGGTCGGGGTTCTCGCGGACGAGGCGCAGGTCGATCACGCCCTGATCGTAGGTGTCCCCGGGAGGACGCCCCGTGGTCCCACCGGAGTCCGGGTGTGGCACACGGTGACCCCGGACCCGGCCTACGCGACAATGGGGGCATGCGGTTCCTCGGTGACGCCCGTCCGGCCCACGACCTGACCTACGCCGACGTCTTCATGGTGCCGGCGCACTCCACGGTCGGCTCCCGGCTGGAGGTGGACCTGACCACCCCCGACCGGGTCGGGACGACGATCCCGGTCGTGGTCGCCAACATGACCGCGATCTCCGGACGGCGGATGGCCGAGACCATCGCCCGCCGCGGTGGGCTGGCCGTGCTGCCGCAGGACATCCCGATCGACGTCGTCGGCGAGGTCGTGTCCTGGGTCAAGGCCCGGCACACCGTCTACGACACCCCGATCACCCTGGGCCCCACCTCGACCGTCGCCGAGGCGCTGTCGCTGATGGGCAAGCGGGCGCACGGCGTCGTCGTGGTCGTCCAGGGCGGCCGGCCGGTCGGCATCGTCACCGACGGGTCCTGCGCCGGCGTCGACCGGTTCACCCAGCTGTCCGAGGTCATGACCCCCGACCCGCTGACCATCCCGGCCGGCACCGACCTGCCCAAGGTCTTCGACGTGCTGTCCGACGAGCGGGTCAACGCCGCGCCGGTCGTGGAGGGCGACCAGCTGGTCGGGCTGATCACCCGCAAGGGCGCGCTGCGCTCGGCGATCTACGCCCCCGCGCTCGACGCCGGCGGCCGGCTGCTCACCTCCGCCGCGGTCGGCATCAACGGCGACGTCGCGGGCAAGGCGGCGGCGCTGATGGCGCACGGGGTCGACGTCCTGGTCGTGGACACCGCGCACGGGCACCAGGAGAAGGCGCTCGAGGCGGTCGCGGCCGTGCGCTCGGTGGCCGGCAGCACCCCGGTCGTGGCCGGCAACGTGGTCACCGCGCAGGGCACCCGCGACCTGGTCGAGGCCGGGGCGGACGTCGTCAAGGTCGGCGTCGGCCCGGGCGCCATGTGCACCACCCGGATGATGACCGGGGTCGGTCGCCCGCAGTTCTCCGCGGTCGAGGAGTGCGCCGCCGCGGCCCGCGAGCTGGGGAAGCACGTCTGGGCCGACGGCGGGGTGCGGCACCCCCGCGACGTCGCGCTGGCGCTGGCCGCCGGTGCCGCCAACGTGATGGTCGGCTCCTGGTTCGCCGGCACCTACGAGAGCGCCGGCGACCTGTACGACGACGGCGCCGGCCGCCGGTACAAGGAGAGCTTCGGGATGGCCTCGGCCCGCGCGGTCAGAGCGCGCACGTCGGGGGCCTCGGGCTTCGAGCGGGCCCGCGCCGGGATGTTCGAGGAGGGCATCAGCTCCTCGCGGATGTACCTGGACCCGGCCCGCCCGGGCGTCGAGGACCTGGTCGACGGGATCGTCGCCGGCGTCCGGTCGTCGTGCACCTACGCCGGCGCCCGCACCGTCGACGAGCTGCACGAGCGCGCGGTGCTGGGGGTGCAGAGCGCGGCCGGCTACGAGGAGGGCCGCCCCATGCCGACCAGCTGGTGAACGCCGTCCCGCTGGCCCGGTTCGAGGAGCTGGTGGCCGACGCGCTCGACGAGGTGCCGGCGGAGCTGCTCGGCCTGCTGGACAACGTCGTCGTCCTGGTGGAGGACCGGCACCCCGACGAGCCGGACCTGCTCGGGCTCTACGACGGGTACGCGCTCACCGAGCGGGGCGCCGACTACGGCGGCGCGCTGCCGGACCGGATCATGATCTACCGCGAGGCGATCTGCGACATCTGCGAGGACGAGGAGCAGGTGGCCGAGGAGGTCACCGTCACCGTCGTACACGAGATCGCGCACCACTTCGGCATCGACGACGAGAAGCTGCACGCCCTCGGCTGGGGCTGACCGCACTCCCCCACGCCGCGCTTTCGCGCGCCTTCCCACGCGCGGTTTCGCGCGCCTTCCCACGCGCGCCTTCCCACGCGCGGTTTCGCGCGCCTTCCCACGCGCGGTTTCGCGCGCCTTCCCACGGGGGGCTTGCGCGGGACCGCGCGTGTGCGGGCCGGGTAGCGTTGCCGGACGTGCCCGAGGACGTCGACCGGACCGCCGGCTCGCTGCCGATCAAGATGCTGCACGACCGCCTGCTGGTCTCCCTCCGCAAGGAGGACGGAGACCGCCGGTCCAGCGGCGGCATCCTGATCCCTGCCACCGCGCAGGTCGCCAAGCGGCTGGTGTGGGGCGAGGCCCGGGGCGTCGGGCCGAACGTGCGGCAGGTCAAGGTGGGCGACCGGGTGCTGTTCTCCCCCGAGGACCAGCACGAGGTCGAGGTGCACGGCGAGGACCTGGTGATCCTGCGCGAGCGCGACGTGCACGCCGTCGCCGCCGAGCGGATCGAGGAGTCGACCGGGCTCTACCTGTAGGTCACGACCCCCGCGACGTGCGCCAGTCGGCGTCCTCCGGCGGCTGGTCCTCGCAGTCCAGCCCCGCGGCCACCAGCTCCCGGTACACCGCGATCTTGTCCCGGACGACCTCGCGGTCGACCGCCAGCTGGCGGACCTGCTCCTCGATCAGCCGCTCCTGCCGCTCCAGCAGGGCGAGCCGCTCGGTGTGGTGGCGCAGCTGCCCGCCGCCGAGCTGGACGAAGGCCCGCACGTCGGCGACCGGCATGCCGGTGCGCCGCAGCGCCTGCACGAGGGCGATGAACCGGACGACGGAGGGCGGGTAGCGGCGCTGCCCGGTCGCCGTCCGCTCGACCAGCGGGATCAGCCCCTGGCGCTCGTACCAGCGGAGCGTGTCGATGCTCAGGCCGGTCCGCTCGGCCACCTGGCCGATCGCCAGGCTCTCCGCCACTCCGGTCGTGCCCGCCACGTCAGGCCGTCACTGCCAGCACGAAGCGCCAGCGGACGTCGTTGCGGGCCAGCCGCTGCAGCGCCGTGTTCACCTCGGCCAGCGGCAGCACCTCGACGTCTGCGGTGAGCCCGTGCTCGCCGCAGAAGTCGAGCATCTCCTGGGTCTCCGCGGTGCCGGCGGAGCCGGAGACGGTCAGGGTGCGACCGAGCAGCGCCATTGGTGGCACCACGTACTGCGCCGGGAGGCCGAGCACGCAGAGCGTCCCGTCCAGCCGCAGGGCGCCGAGGTAGGGGGCGAGGTCGTGCGCGCTGGAGGCGGTGTCGAGCACGAAGTCCAGCGTGCCGGCGACCGCGGCCACCGCCGCGGCGTCGGTGGACACGACGACGTCGTGCGCGCCGAGAGCCCGGGCGTCGTCGGCCTTGGCCGCGGAGGTGGTGAAGACGGTGACCCGCGCACCGAGGGCGACGGCGAACCTGACCGCGAGGTGGCCCAGCCCGCCCAGTCCGACGACGCCGACCTGCGCCCCGGGCCCGACGCCGGCTCGGCGCAGCGGCGACCAGGTGGTGGCGCCGGCGCACATCAGCGGCGCGACGGCGGCCGGGTCGAGGCCGGCGGGCAGGGCGTAGGCGAAGGCGTCGCGGACGACGTACTCCGTCGCGTACGCCCCCTGCGTGGGGGTGCCGTCGCGCAGGTCGCGGCCGCCGTACGTGGTCGCGGGGAACTCCGTGCAGTAGGGCTCCCGGTGCGCGAGGCAGTTCACGCAGACGCCGCACGAGTCGACGATGTTGCCCACGGCCACCGCGTCGCCGACCCGGAAGCGGGTGACGTCCCGGCCGACCGCGGTCACCTCGCCGGTGAACTCGTGGCCGGGCACGAGCGGCGGGTCACCGGCGGCCCGGCTCTCGACGGCGTGCAGGTCGCTGTGGCAGACGCCGACGTGGGTCACCCGCACCGCGACGTCGTCGTCCCGGAGGTCGCGGCGGGCGAACTCGATCGGGCGGAGGTCCTCGTGCGGCTCGTACGCCGCGTACCCGGCCACTGGTCTCATGCCGCAGACGCTAGGAGCTGGAGTGCACTCCAGCGCAACCGCGGCGGACGGGCCGCCCGACGCGGGTGTGACGGACCGGTCCTCGGCGGGGCTTTGCGCCCAGTGCTCGAGGCAGCACACTGGGTCACCGTGACGGGCAGATCGAGGGGGGCGACGGTGTCAGACCGCTGCGCCCCCGCGCACCCGTCCCAGCCACGCCTGCGCCGCGGCGAAGGCCTCGTCGCCCACCCGCTCCTCCACCGGCTTGCCCGCACCGGCGTCCGCCCGGGGGTAGGAGCCCAGGAACCGGACGTCGGCGCACAGCCGGTGCAGCGCGGCCAGCGCGTCGCCGACCCGCGCGTCGAGGACGTGGCCCTCGCAGTCGAGGGAGAAGGAGTAGACGCCCAGCCGCTCCCGGGTGGGCCGGGACTCGATCCGGGTCAGGCTGATGCCGCGCACGGCGAACTCGGCCAGCAGGTCCAGCAGCGCACCGGTCCGGTCGCGGACGACGGCGGTGATCGTGGTCTTGTCCGCGCCCGTGGGGCCGGGCAGCGGCCCGGGCCGCTGGACCAGCACGAACCGGGTGACCGCGCCGGGGTGGTCGGCCAGGTCGGTGGCGACGGCGGTCAGCCCGTAGCGCTCCGCGGCGATCGCGGCGCAGACGGCGGCGTCGTACTCGCCGTCGGCGACCCGGCGGGCGGCGTCCGCGGTGGAGGCGGTCGGCACCACGTCGGCGTCGGGCAGCAGCCCGGCGACCCGGCCGCGGCACTGGGCCAGCGCGTGCGGGTGGCTGGCCACGCTGCGCACGTCGGCCGTCGTGGTGCCGGGCCGGACGGCGAGCACGAAGCCCACCTCCAGGAAGACCTCCCGGGTGATCACCAGCGGGTCGCCGTCGACGAGCCCGTCCATGGTGGCCGGCACGGAGCCCTCGACCGAGTTCTCCAGCGGCACCAGCGCCGCCGCGCAGTCCCCGGCCCGGACGGCGGCCAGCGCGGCGGGGATGCTGGCCTCCGGGCGGGCGTAGACCTCGGCCGCGGGGCCCATCGACCGGACGAGGCTGACGAGCGCAGCCTCGGCGAAGGTACCCTCGGGCCCCAGATAGGCGAACCTCGTCGGCGCTGCGCTGTGTCCTGCACTCGGCATCCGGTGAGGGTAGTGCGGCCGTCCCGGGGACCCGCTCCAGTCGGGTGCCCGGTGCGGGGGGAGCTGCCTCGTCACCAGCCGGGAACGCGCACCGCGCGGACCCCGACAGTTGACAGGAGGGACGCGTGACCCCGGGGCCCGCAACGGTCGAGGAGGACCTCCTCGACGCCGTCCGCTGGCGGCTGCTGGCCGCCAGCGACGCCGACGCCCGGGTGTTCGCCGCCGAGCTGGCCCTGGCCGCGGACGCGCTGGCCGCCACCGGCGACGCCTGCTGGGACGCCTGGGCCGCCGCCTTCGCCGCCCGGGCCGCGCTGCTGGACGGCGACGTGGACCGCTCGGCGGCCCAGGTCGCGGTCGCCCGGGCCGCCCTGGAGCAGTGCCGGGTCTCGGCCGAGCGCGCGCTGACCCTGGCGTACCTGGCGAACGTCGAGATCGCCGCCGACCGGTTCGACGCCGCCCTGCACCTGGCCGTGGACGCCAGCCTGCTGGCCGACCAGGTGGCCACCGAGCCGCCGAGCCGGTCGCTGCACCAGGCCCACCACTGGCTGTCCCTGGCGCTGACCCGGCTCGACCTCGAGGAGCTGGCCGTCGCCCAGGCGATGCGCGGCGTGCAGGTGGCGGCGGCGCTGCCCGACCTCGGCGACCACTGGCAGCTGCTCCGGCTGTGCGCCCAGCAGCACGCGGAGCTGGCCCAGACCGTGCACCGCCGCGGCGACCAGGACCGGTGCGCCGAGCTCGCCGCGGTGGCGGTCCGCAGCGCCACCGCGGCGCGCGAGCTGCCGTGGGAGCCCACCGACGCCGACAGCGACCTGCTCGACGTCGTCCAGGCGTGGGCGATGACGCTGCGCGGCGAGCTGGACGACGCGCTGCCGCCGCTGCGCCGGGTGCGCCGGCACCTCGCCGCCGGGGCCGCCGACGGCGCCGCCCTGTGGCTGGCCGGGTACGCCGACCTCGTGCTGGCCCGGCTGCTGGGCCGGCTGAGCGCCCGCGACGGCGGCAGCCGCCTGGGCGGGGAGGCCGTCGAGCTGCTGGTCACCGCCTCGGGCGCGTTCGCCGCGGCCGGTGACCGCCGGCGGTACCGCCAGTGCCTGCTGGAGCTGGGGCAGGCGGCGGCCGCGGTCGGCCTGACCACCGAGGCGCTGCACTGGCTGGAGGCCTACCGCGCGGAGACCTCGTCGGACCACCTGCGGCACCGCGAGCTGTGGGCGGAGATGTTCGTCCGCCGGAGCCGGCTGCGCGAGGCCGAACGGCAGACCGCGGTGCTCCGCCGGCACGCCCTGGAGGACACCCTGACCGGCCTGGGCAACCGGCGGTCCGCCGAGCGGCGGATGGCCGACCTGCGGGCCGACCGCGAGCCGGTGTCCCTCGGCATCGTCGACGTCGACGGCTTCAAGTCGGTCAACGACGCCAACTCCCACCTGCACGGGGACGCGGTGCTCCGCCGGGTCGCCGAGCTGCTGCGCCAGCACAGCCGCGTCGGCGACGAGGTGTTCCGCTGGGCCGGCGACGAGTTCGTCGTGGTGCTCCCCAACACCGGCGAGGCGCAGGCCCTCGTCGTGATGGAGCGGCTGCGCAGCGCCGTGGCCGACGCCGACTGGGCCGCCCTCGACGTCCCGGTGCCGGTCACCGTGAGCATCGGGCTGGCCACCACCGGCCCCGCGGGGACGCCGGGGCCGCGCAGCTGGCGCGAGCTGTTCGACGACGCCGACCTGCAGCTGTTCGGCGCCAAGCGCAGCGGCCGCAACCGGGTCCGCGCCGCCGGCAGCCAGCTGCCCCTGCCGCCGAACCGGACGGCGGTGCTGCCGGCGGCCTCGGTCGACGAGCTGGTCGCCGAGGTGCTGGGCGGCGCGCCCCGCCGTCCGGGCTGGGCGTTCGACGAGGGCGGGATGGCCTCGTGAGCCGGCGGTCCCGACCGCGCAGGACCAGCTCGTGAACGCCCGGCGGGCCCGCCGGGCGGGCGAGCCGCCGGCGCTGCTGCGCCGTGCCCACCCCCCGGTGCGTGACACGCCCGGCCCCACCGGGCAGAGTGCCCTCGTGCCGCCCGGGGTCCTGCACCAGCAGGTGAGCACCGCGCTGACGAACTGGCAGCTGGACGCCGCCGAGGCGCTGCTGCGCCAGGTCGACGACGACGCGGCCGCCGACCGCGGCCCGGCACCCCTGACCTCGCTGGCCCGCGCCTGGGCCGACACGCTGCGGGCCGAGCTGCTGGTCCGCCGGCTGCGGCTGGCCGGCTACTCGCTGCTCGGCGACCCGCTGGTCGAGGGCGGCCCCGAGCAGGACGGCCCGCTCGACCTCAACCCGGCCCCCAGGGCCACCGGCGACGCCACCGGCCCCGGGGCCCCCGGCGACCGGGGCTCGCGGACCGAGTCCGCGACCCACGCCGCGCACGCCATCGCGCTGGTCCGCTCGGCCCGGGCGGCCTTCGACGCCCAGGACGACGACCTGCAGCGCGCCGCGGGGCTGGCCCGGCACGCCCGGATCGAGCTGCTGTCCCGCCGGGTCGACGCGGCGATGGACGAGGCGGTCGAGGCCGCCAGCCTGCTCGACCCGGGGCTGCCGGCCGGCCCGCTGCTGGTGCACACGCTCGGCGCGCTGGCCACGGTGCTCGCCGACCTGGAGCTGATGCCGCTGGCGCTGGACTACCAGCACCGGGCCGCCGACGCCGCCGAGCAGCTGGCCGCGGTCCCCGGCGAGCGGGCCACCGACGTCGACCGGCAGTCCGCCCGCCGGCTCGCCGCCGAGGCCGGCACCCGGCTGGCCGCGCTCTGCGCCGAGCTGGGCGAGGGGCTGCTGGACGACGGCAGCGCGGAGGCCGCCGCCCCGCACTTCGCCCAGGCGCGGGAGCTGGCCGAGCGGGCGCTGGCGCAGTTCCCCGCCGAGGACCGCGGCGTGCTCGACGCCCAGGCGGTGCGCGGGTGGGCGCTGGTCGGCACCGGTGAGCACCGGCTGGCCGCCGACCTGCTGCGCCGCGTCGTCCCGGCGGCCACCGCTGCCGAGGACCGCGCGCTGACCGCCTCCGCGGAGCTGGCCCTGGGCCGGGCGCTGCGCCGCTCCGGTGACCCCCGGGCCGCCGACGACCACCTGGCCGCCGGGCTGGCGCTGGCCACCGAGCACGGGCTGGCGCGGCTGCGCCGGGCCGCGCTGCGCGAGCTGTGCACGCTGCACGCCGAGCTGGACGACGCCGCCCGCGCCCTGCCGTACCTGCAGGCCTACCTCGCCGACGAGCTGGACCGGGTCGACGAGCGGCGGACCCGCTGGGTGGAGCTGTTCGGCCGGCGCAAGAGCCTGCTGGAGACCGAGCGGGCCGCCGGGCAGCTGCGCCGGCAGGCCTACGAGGACCCGCTCACCCACCTGCCCAACCGCCGGTACGCCGAGGCACGGCTGGACGGGCTGCTGTCCGCCGGTGCGGTGCCGGCGCTGGCCGTGGTCGACATCGACCGGTTCAAGGCGATCAACGACGCCGCCGGGCACCCGGGCGGCGACGCCGTGCTGCGCGCGGTCGGGCAGCTGCTCGTCGACGGCTGCCGGGACACCGACGAGGTCTGCCGCTGGGCCGGCGACGAGTTCGTCATCCTGCTGCCCGACACCACCGCCGAGCAGGCCGAGCGGGCGATGGAGCGGATCCGCCGCTCGATCGCCGCCCACGACTGGTCGGCCCTCGGCGTCGAGGTGCCGGTGCGGATCAGCGTCGGCATCGCCCAGGCCGCCCGCGGCGACGACCGCCGGACGCTGTTCGCCGCCGCCGACGGGGTGCTCTACGACGCCAAGCGGGCCGGTCGCGACCGCGTCGTCCGGCTGTCCGGGGTGACCCAGACCCGGGACGCCGACACGGCGCCGGCCGGCGTCCCGGAGACGGCCGCGACGACGGCCATCATGGGGACCATGAGCTCCTCCCCGCTGGACGACCTGACCGACGACCAGCAGGCGACGGACCCGGCGGACGCGGCCGGCGGCTTCGCCCCGCTGCTCGTGGAGCCCGCCGACCAGCCGTTCGTCGTGGACTCCGTCGTCGTGGAGCCCGGCGACGACGAGGCCGCGGACGACGAGCCCGCGGACGACGAGCTCGAGGACCGGGCCGAGGACGAGCCGGCGGACGAGGTCGACGAGGAGCCGGTGCGGCCGCGCAGCCCGCTCGACGAGCTGTTCGGCGGCCCGGTGCGCCGGCCCGGCGGCCGCCGGATCGGCCCGGTCGACCCCGCCCCCGAGCCGGCCCCTGAGCTGCCCCCGGAACCGGCCCTCCCGCCGGCCCCGCCCGCTCCCCCGGCCGCTCCGCCCGTCGCGCCGGCGGCTGCGGTCGGCACCCCGGCGTCCCGGGGACCCGTCCCGGTGTCCGGGCCCGACGTCATCTGGGGCACCGGCCGCAGCACCGAGCAGGTGCTCGCCCTGGTCCGCGAGGCCCGCCGCGAGCACCCCGACCACCCCGCGGTGGTGGTCCGGGCCAGCGCCGACACCCTGGTCGCGCTGGCCAGCGAGCACGACGCCTACACCACCATGGACCACGCCGCGATGGCCGCGGCGGTCGGCCCGATCCCCGAGCCGGTCGGCCAGGTCGGCGTGCTGTGCGCCAGCAGCGGCGACACCCCGATCGCCGCCGAGGCGGCCTTCGTCGCCCGGGTCACCGGCACGGGGGTGGTCCGCGTCGACGACGTCGGCGGCAGCCGGCTCCGCCCGCTGGTCTCCGACACCTCGCTGCTCACCGACGTCGACTGCCTGGTCGTGGTCGCCGGGCTGGACGCCGCCCTGGCCAGCGTGGTCAGCGGGCTGACCGAGGTGCCGGTGGTCGCCGTCCCGACGTCGGCCGGGCAGGGCGCGAGCTCCTTCGGCGGGTTCAGCGCGCTGCTGACCATGCTGAACTCGGCCGCGCCGGGCGTGGTCGTCAGCAACATCGACAACGGCTGGTCGGCCGGCGTCTTCGCCGCGCGGATCGCGAGGAGAACCGCGAGGTGACCACGCGGCCGGAGGCTCCGCGGGGGCGTCGCGGGGCCGGAGGCTCCCGACGCACGCGCGGCCAACGGCTCAGCGCAGATCGGGACCGGCACCTGGCCGCGTTGTCGTCCGCCAGGACGACGATGTCACGGTGATCGGCTGGCTGGACCTCGCGGCGGGGGCGAGCGGCGACATGCTGCTCGGCGCCCTCGTCGACGCCGGGGTGCCGCTGGAGGTGCCGGCCGCCGCGGTCGCCGCGCTGCCGGTGGAGGCGGTCACGCTGACCGTCGAGCCGGTCACTCGGCACGGGCTCGGCGCCGCCCGGGTGCACGTGCACGCCCCGCCCAGCGACGTCCACCGCACCTGGGCCGACGTCCGCGGCATCCTGGCGGCGGCTGCGCTGCCGGACGCCGTCCGGGCCGGGGCGCTGGCGGTGTTCGAACGGCTGGCCGTCGCCGAGGGCCGGGTGCACCGGGTGCCCGCCGACGAGGTGCACTTCCACGAGGTCGGCGCCCTGGACGCCCTCGCCGACGTGGTGGGCGTGGTCGCCGGCTTCGAGCACCTCCGCCTCGACCGGCTGACCGCCTCGCCGGTGGCGCTGGGCAGCGGCTCGGCGCGGGGGGCGCACGGCGTGGTGCCGGTGCCGGGCCCGGCGGTGCTGGAGCTGCTGGCCGGCGTCCCGGTCCTCGCCGGGCCGGTGCCCGCGGAGACCTGCACCCCGACCGGTGCGGCGCTGCTGGCCGCCCGGGTGCAGCAGTGGACGACGCTGCCGCCGCTGCGCGTCCGGCGGGTGGGCAGCGGGGCGGGTGGCCGCGACCCGGTGGAGCTGCCCAACGTCGTCCGGCTGGTGCTCGGCGACCCGGTGGAGACCGACCCGGTGTCGCCCGAGCCGGCCGCCGGGCTGCTGCTGGAGACCAACGTGGACGACCTGGACCCGCGGCTGTGGCCCGGTGTGCTGACCGCGCTGCTGGCCGCCGGGGCCTCCGACGCCTGGCTGACCCCGATCCTGATGAAGAAGGGCCGGCCCGCGCACACGCTGTCCGTGCTGTGCCCGCCGGCGGTGCGGGCCGCCGTCGAGTCGGTCGTGCTGACCACGACGTCGACGATCGGCCTGCGGGTGCAGCCGGTGCACAAGGTGGCCCTCGACCGCCGCCAGGACGAGGTCGCGGTGCTCGGCGGCCGGGTCGGGGTGAAGGTCGCCAGCTCCGGCGGGCGGGTGCTGAACGTGAGCGTCGAGTTCGACGACGTCGCGGCGCTGGCCGGCGCCCTGCAGCTGCCGGTCAAGGAGGTGCTCCGGGCCGCCACCGCCGCGGCGCACCGGGCGCACCCGGGGGCGTCGGCTACCCTGGCCCCCGTAGAAGGGGAGTAGCCCCCCGACCGCTGGTCGACATGCTGGCGCGCTCGCGCGCCCGGTCAGCGGGCCCGCGCCGCCGCGGGTGGGCGAGACCTTCCGCCCGCAGTCCACCCGTCGGTGCGCTGCCGGTCGGAGGCGTCTGCGCACCCGGCCGGTCTGCGCGAGTGAGAAAGAGAACCCGTGGTCCTCTCCGTCGTCCTGGCCGCCTTCGTGCTGATCCTGCCCGTCGAGCTGCCGGACAAGACCCTGTTCGCGACCCTGGTGCTGGCCACCCGCTTCCCGCCGCTGCCGGTGTTCGTCGGCGTCGGCGCGGCGTTCGGACTGCAGGTGGCGATCGCGGTCACCGCCGGCTCGCTGCTGTCGCTGCTGCCCGAGGCGGTGGTCAGCGCCGTGGTCGCGGTGCTGTTCCTGACCGGTGCCGTGCTGCTGTGGCGGGAGTCCCGCAAGGGCGGGGACGACGAGGAGGCCGCCGCCGCGAGGCGGGAGGACACCTCCTTCGTGCGGGCGGCGGCGATCTCGTTCGGCGTGCTGTTCGCCGCCGAGTGGGGCGACCTGTCGCAGCTGGCCACGGCCGGGCTGGCGGCCCGCTACGCCGAGCCGCTGTCGGTGTTCGTCGGCGCCTGGGCGGCCCTGCTGGTGATCTCCGCGCTGGCGGCCTTCCTCGGCCGGAAGCTGGCCGACCGGCTGCCGATCGCGCTGCTGCACCGGATCGCCGCGGGGCTGTTCCTGGTCTTCGCCGTCGTCGCGATCGTGGAGACCGTGCGCGCCCTCACCGGCTGACCCGTCGGGGTGACCCGGCGGGGTGAACTGGCGCGGCACCGGTCAAGCACGTGCCCGCGGCGGCCGTCCCTCCTCGTGACGGCCCGGTCCTGGGCCGGCGCCACGGGGGACACGGACGGGGACGAGCAGATGACGGTGTCGAGTGGCCGGTCGCCGGCCGACGCACCACGCGGAGCCGCGTCCGGCACCTCCTCCGGCACCACCGGCGCGCCCGACGACGACCCGGACCCGCGCGCCCCTGCGGCCACCGACGCCGAGCTCGAGGCGGTCGTTCGGGTGGCGTCCGCCGTCACCGGCATGCCGATGGCGACCGTCAACCTCCTCGACGACGTCGCGCAGGTGCAGCTGGCGACCCTGGGGTTCCCGCAGCTGGTGACCCCCCGCGACGAGTCGCTCTGCGACCGGGCGCTCCGCACCGGCAGCGTCTTCGCCTCGGCAGACCTGCGCGCCGACCCCCGCTTCGCCGGCAGCCCCTGGGTCGACGGCCGCCGGGACCGGGTGCGGGGCTACGCGATGGTGCCGCTCCCGCTCGACGGCGAGGTCGTCGGCACGCTGTGCGTCCAGTCCCGCGAAGTCCACCCCCTCGACCAGGACCAGCTGGACCGGCTGGTCGACCTCGGTGCGGTCGTGTCCGCCCTCCTGCAGCGGCACCGGGACAGCCGGCAGACCGCCGAGCTCGCCCGCGCCAGCGAGGCGGCCCGCGCCGAGCTGGCCGCGGCGCACGCCGAGCTGACCGCGGCCCGCGCCTTCGACACCGCGCTGCTGGACTCGCTCCCCGTCGCGGTGGCCGCTGTGGACGCCGACGGCCGGATGACCGCCTTCAACCGGGTCAGCCGGCTCTGGCACGGCACCGACGGCGACCCGTCGCTCACCCCGGAGCGGCTGGCCCAGCGCTACGACCTCCGCTCGGCCGAGGGCGAACCGCTGCAGCCCGACGAGGTCCCGCTGCTGCGGCTGCTCCGGGAGGGCCGGCTCGAGGACGTCCGGATCACGATCGCCCCCGCGGGCCGCCCGCCCCGGCTGGTCTCCTGCAACGGCGACGCGGTCCGCGACCCCGCCGGCCGGCTGCTCGGCGCCGTGGTCACGATGGCCGACATCACTGCCCAGCTGGAGCTGGAGAGCCGGCTGCGCGCCGCCGCGATGCACGACCCGCTCACCGGCCTGCCCAACCGCAGCCTGCTGGTCGACCGCCTGCAGCTCGCGCTCGCCACCGCGACCCGCGGCGGCGGCGGGCTCGCCGTCCTCTACTGCGACCTGGACGGCTTCAAGGGCATCAACGACCGCTGGGGGCACACCGCCGGGGACGCCGTCCTGGTCGGCGCCGCCGGGCGGCTCTCCGCCGCGGTGCGGCCCGGGGACACCGTGGCCCGCATCGGCGGGGACGAGTTCGTGCTGGTGTGCCCGGACGTCGACGGCCCCGCGGTCGCCGAGCAGCTGGCCGCGCGGGTCACCGCCGCCCTGGCCGAGCCGCTGCGCTCGGGCACCGGGACGACGCACGCCGTGGGCATCAGCGTCGGGTACGCCCTCGCCGCCCCCGGTGCCACCCCGGAGACCCTGCTGACCGCCGCCGACGAAGCGATGTACCGGGTCAAGCAGGGCCGGCGGGCCGCGGCCCGGCCCCTCTGACCCCTCCGGGGGACCACCCTCAAGCCCGTCCGCCGCGCTGCCGACCTCCTCGGTGGGCCGGCACGCGGCCATGACGCAGACCGGGAGACAGACATGGACACCATCAGGCTCGAGGAGTCCCAGGACGTCCTGGTGCAGACGGCGGCGGTCGTCGCCGCCCAGCGCCAGTTCGCCCAGCGGCTGCGCCAGCGAACGGTGCCCGACCCGCTCACCGGGCTGCCGGTGCGGAGCCTGCTGATCGACCGGCTGGAGCTGGCCCTCGCGGCCGCCGGCCCGGACAGCGGGCGGCTGGCGGTCGTGTGCTGCAACCTCGACGGCATCACCACGCTGGAGGACCTGCACGGCGACGCCGTCGCCGACGCCGCCCGCGCCGAGGCGGCCGGCCGGCTGGTCACCGCGGTGCGCCAGGGCGACGTCGTGGCCCGGATCAGCGCCCAGACCTTCGTGCTGCTCTGCCCCGGGATGCACACCGACGACGACGCCCACGGCATCGCGCTGCGGATCAGCGCGGCCTTCGACGAGCCGCTGCACCCCCACCCGGACGTCGAGCACCGGGTGCGGCTCAGCGCCGGGGTCGCGCTGTCGGGCCGGGCGTCCACCCCCGAGTCGCTCATCGCGTCGGCCAACGAGGCGATGACCCGGATCCGGCACGAGCGCCAGGGCAGCGGCCGGCACGGCTGAGCCCGCTCAGCGCAGCGTCGGCAGCCACCCCGCCAGGGCCCGGCCCAGCTCGTCGGGCGCGTCCTCGGGCACGAAGTGCGCGGCGGGGACGGTGACCTCGGTCAGCGCCGGCCAGCGCCGCACCACCTGCCGCTGCCGGCCGACCAGGATCGACCCCGGCTCGGCGTTGACGAACAGCTTGGGCACCGGCGTGCGCGCCAGCCACTGGCCGTACCGGGCCACCACGTCGTGCACGTCCGGCGGCACGTGCTCGATCGGGATCTGCCGCGGCCACTCCAGCGTCGGCCAGCGGTCCTCGCGCTCCCGGAACGGCGCCCGGTACCGCTCGTGCGCCTCGGCCGACAGCCCGCGCAGCACCGACGCCGGCAGCACCTTCTCGACGAAGACGTTCTCGTCCAGCACCCGGCGCTCGCCGTCCGGTCCGCGCATCGCCTGGAACACCCGCTTCGCGGCGCGCGGCCAGTCCGCCCAGATCAGCGGGCTGACGATCGCCTCGGTGAAGGCGAGGCCGCGGACCGCGTCGGGGTGCCGCGCCGCCCAGTCGAAGCCCAGCGCCGAGCCCCAGTCGTGCAGCACGAAGGTGACCCGCCGGTCGGCGCCCACGGCGCTGAGGAAGCGGGACAGCAGCTCGGCGTGGGTGGCGAAGGAGTAGGTGCCGCGCCCCGGGTCGGGCAGCTTCGAGGACTCCCCCATGCCGACCAGGTCCGGGGCGAGGCAGCGGCCCAGGTGCTGCACGTGCGGCAGGACGTTGCGCCACAGGTAGGACGACGTCGGGTTGCCGTGCAGGAAGACGACCGGGTCGCCGCTGCCGACGTCGACGTAGGCCAGCTCCGCCTCGCCGAGCCGGACGCGCTGACGGGGGAAGGGGTCCGCGGCGGGCACGGGACTGCGGTCGGCCATGCCCGGGAGGTGCCCGCTCGCGTCGTCGTCCGAAACTGCGCTTGACCCTGACGCGGCGTCAGGCTGTTCCGTGGACCGCGTCGAGAGGAGGAGGGGCGATGAGCTGGACGGTGGGCGAGCTGGCCCGGCTGGCCGGCGTCACGGTGCGCACGCTGCACCACTACGACCGGATCGGTCTGGTGCAGCCCGGCGGGCGGACGGCGGCGGGCTACCGCAGCTACGGCGTCGGCGACCTGGACCGGCTGCAGCAGGTGCTGGTCTACCGCGAGCTCGGGTTCCCCCTCGAGGAGGTCGCGACCCTGCTGGACGACCCCGACGCCGACCCCGCGGCGCACCTGCGCCGGCAGCACCGGCTGCTCCGGGAGCGGCTCGAGCGCACGGCGGCCATGGTCGCGGCCGTGGAGAAGGAGATGGAGGCACGGCAGATGGGGATCTCCCTGACCCCGGAGGAGAGGTTCGAGCTGTTCGGCGGCGGGTTCTCCGACGAGTACCAGGCCGAGGCCGAGGAGCGGTGGGGCGACACCGAGGCCTGGGCGCAGTCCCAGCGGCGGACGTCGGCGTACACGAAGGACGACTGGGTGCGGATCAAGGACGAGGTCACCGACGTCGAGCGGCGCTTCGCCGAGGCACTGCGCTCCGGCGTCCCGGCCGGGTCCGAGCACGCGATGGGGCTCGCCGAGGAGCACCGGCAGCACATCACCCGGTGGTTCTACGACTGCCCGGCACAGATGCACGCCGGGATCGGCCGGATGTACGTCGAGGACCCCCGGTTCGCGGCGCACTACGAGGAGGTCGCACCCGGCCTGGCGCAGTACGTGAGCACCGCCGTCCAGGCCAACGCCGCCCGCCAGGGCTGAGCCGCCGCACCGGCCGGTGGGCCGCGCCGTGACGCGGCCCACCGGTCGGCCGGGGGGCTCCACCCCGACGCCGACCGCGCTCCTGCTGCCCGCATGCTGGTGGGGTGCGACGGGGGGTCCAGGTGCTGCAGCTGCCGTGGGTGCAGCGCGGCATCCGGGCGGCGCTGGCCGCGGGGCTCGCCTGGCAGGTGGCGCTGCTGCTGCCGCCGGTGCTGTCGGACTACGCGTACTACGCGCCGCTGGGCGCGATCATCGCCGTCTCCCCCACCGTCGCCGACTCCGCGTCGGCCGCCTGGCGCACGGTGCTCGCGATCGTGCTCGGCTTCGCGCTGGCCGTCGGGGTCTTCGAGCTCACCCGGGCGGTGCCGAACGCGCTGACGATCGCGCTGATCGTGGCGCTGGCCATCGGCGTGGAGCAGTGGCGGCTGCTGCGCGAGCAGGCCAGCTGGGTGAGCTTCGCCGCCGTCCTGATGATCACCGTCGGTACCTCGGACCCGGCCGAGTACGCGCTGCGCTACGCCGGGCTCACCCTGCTCGGGGCGGCCGTCGGCGTGCTCGTCACCACGCTGCTGTTCCCGCCGCTGCAGCTGACCACCGCGGTGCGCCGGGTCGCCCGGGCGCGCGAGCTGCTGGCCGAGCACCTGGACCGGATCGCCGGGGGCCTGCGCACCGGGCAGGTGCCCGAGCCCGGCGAGTGGGCGGCCCGCACCGAGCTGCTGGGCCGGGCGCTGGACCGGATGCGCAGCGCCGAGGCGCAGGTCGAGCGGGCGCGGCGGGCGAACCCGCGGGCGCACCGGTGGCAGGGCACCGCGGGCAGCATCCGGGAGCAGTCCCGGGCCCTGGACCGGGTCGCCGTCCTGGTCGACGACCTCACCACGCTGGTGGTCGAGTTCCAGCCGCACCGCCACGGCCTGGACCGCGTCGACGGGGCGACCGGCTGGGTGCTCGCCGACGCCCTCGAGGGGCTGGCCGGCGTCGTGCGCATCCCGTACCACGCCACGGACGCCGAGCCGGACGAGCGGGACGCCGCCATCGACGCCGCGGTGTCCGCGCTGGAGCGGCTGACCACGCTGCTGCGCACCTCGCAGATCGCCGACGACGAGGGCTTCTTCGCCCTGGGCGCGGTCACGGTCGGGATGCACCGCTCGCTGCGCACCCTGGAGGCGCACGTCCGGTTCCCGGCCGAGGCCTGACGTTGCACGTGGGACCACGCCGGCTGACCGCCGCCGGCACTGAGCCCGGCTAAGGTCCTCTCCTCGTGGGCCGCATCGGGGACGTCGTCGCGCCGGCCCGCCTCGGCACGGGCTTCCGCTGGCTGCTGGCGTCGTCCTGGACGTCGAACCTGGGCGACGGCATCGCGCTGGCCGCGGGGCCGCTGCTGGTCGCGTCGATGACCGGTGACGCCTTCCTGGTGGCCCTGGCCGCGACGGTGCAGTGGCTGCCGCCGCTGCTGTTCGGGCTGCTCGCCGGCGCGCTGACCGACCGGCTGGACCGGCGGCTCATCGTCGCCACCGTCGACCTGGCGCGGGCCGCCGTCCTGACCGTGCTGACCGTGGCCGTGGCGACCGACCGGGTCTCGATCACCGCGGTGCTGGCGGCGCTGTTCGTGCTGGCCACCGCGGAGGTGTTCGCCGACAACAGCTCGCAGACGCTGCTGCCCATGCTGGTGGCGCGGGAGGACCTCGCCGTCGCCAACTCCCGGCTGCAGACCGGGTTCGTCACGGTGAACCAGCTCGCCGGCCCGCCGCTGGGCGCCGCGCTGTTCACCGTCGGCGCCGCGTGGGCCCTCGGCGTCCAGGCGGTGGTGGTCCTGCTCGGGGCAGTGCTGGTGACCCGGGTCGCGCTGCCCCCGGCGGCGCCGCGCGAGGGCCCGCCGCCGGCGCTGCGCCGCGACATCGCCGAGGGGCTGCGCTGGGTGGTGCACCACGCCGCCGTCCGGACGCTGGTGCTGACCATCGCGATCTTCAACGTCACCTTCGGGGCGGCGTGGTCGGTGCTGGTGCTCTACGCGACCGAGCGGCTCGGGCTCGGCGAGATCGGCTTCGGCCTGGTGACCACGGTGAGCGCGGCCGGCGGGATCGCGGGCACGGTGGCCTACGGCTGGATCACCCGGCGGGTCAGCCTCGGCAACCTGATGCGGATCGGCCTGGTCATCGAGACCCTCACCCACCTGGCGCTGGCCCTCACCCGCAGCCCCTGGGTCGCGCTGCCGGTGTTCTTCGTGTTCGGCGCGCACGCCTTCGTGTGGGGGACGACGTCGATCACCGTGCGGCAGCGGGCGGTGCCGCAGCCGCTGCAGGGCCGGGTGGGCAGCGTGAACCTGGTGGGCGTGTTCGGCGGCCTGGTGGTCGGCTCGGCGATCGGCGGGCTGCTGGCCCAGCACGGCGGGGTGACCGCGCCGTTCTGGTTCGCCTTCGCCGGGTCGGCGGTGTTCGTCGTGCTGATCTGGCGCCCGCTGCGGCACGTCGCGCACGCCGACGAGCAGCCGGCGCCCTGACCCCTTGCCGACGGCGGGCGGTCGGCGGGACGCTGCGGCATGGCCTACGACACCGAGCTCGCCGACCGGCTGCGCGCCGCCCTGTCCACCGAGCGGGGCGTGACCGAGAAGCGGATGTTCGGCAGCCTGGCGTTCCTGGTCGACGGCGCCCTGGCGGTGGCGGTGAGCGGCGCGGGCGGGCTGATGGTGCGCTGCGAACGCGAGGACACCGAGGAGCTGGTCGCCGCCGACGGGGTGGAGCGGATGGTCATGCGCGGCCGGGAGATGGACGGCTGGCTGCGGGTCTCCGCCGACGTGGTGGACGACGAGGACGCGCTGCGCCGCTGGGTCGCCACCGGCCGCGACGTCGCCCGCCGCCAGCCCGCCCGCCGCTGACCGCGCGCCCGGCGCGCGCGCCGTCCGCCGTCCGCCGTCCGCCGTCCGCCGTCCGCAGTGCACGCCCTTCGTGCGCATCGCACGTGCTGGAGCGCGAGCGACGCGCAGCAGGAGCGTGCAACGCGGTCAGCAGACGCGGATGAGCAGTTCGCCGTGCAGCATGCCGAGCCAGCCGTCGTCCGCGGCGGCCCAGTCCAGCCAGGCCGCCGCGATGGCGTCCAGCTCCTCGGCCGTGGCCAGCCCGTAGGCCATCGCCTGCTCGGCGAACGCCGACGCGGTCGCCCGCCCGGCCCACGACCGGCCCCACCACTCGCGCTCGGCCGGCGTGGAATAGCACCAGGCGGTGGTCGAGGCGGTCAGGTCGCGCAGCCCCGCGGCGTGCGCCCAGGACACCAGCCGGCGGCCGGCGTCGGGCTCGGCGGAGTTGTGCCGGGCGACCCGGCCGTACAGCTCGAGCCAGCGGTCCAGCCCGGGAGAGGCCGGGAACCAGGTCAGCGCCGCGTAGTCGACGTCCCGGACGGCGACCACGCCGCCGGGGCGGCACACCCGGGCCATCTCGCGCAGCGCGGCGACCGGGTCGGTGAGGTGCTGCAGCACCTGGTGGGCGTGCACGACGTCGAAGGAGTCGTCGGCGGCCTCCAGCGCGTAGACGTCACCGACGCCGAAGTCGACCTCGACGCCGGAGCGCCCGGCCAGCTCCCGGGCCTCGGCCAGCGGGGCCGGCGAGACGTCCAGCCCGACGACGCGGCCGGGCGCGACCCGGGCCGCCAGGTCGACGGTGATCGTGCCCGGACCGCAGCCCACGTCGAGCAGGTCGAGCCCGGCGCGCAGGTGCGGGACCAGGTACCCGGCGGAGTTCTCCACCGTGCGCCACCGGTGCGACTGCAGGACGGGGTCGGCGTGCCCGTGCGTGTAGGTGTCCACGCCGGTGATCATGGCGAACCAGACCACTGTGTGGGAAGTCAGTCCCAGTCAATGGGATCGGCTGGGTCCTCGGCGCCGCGCACGATGTGCCCCGAGGTGTCCCCGAACGGCTCGACCAGGAAGCCGAAGGCGGTCAGCACCCCGGCCACCGCGGTGTTCATCACCTGCTGCGCGGCGAGGTCGGCGGCGTGGCCGCGCACCCGGCCCAGCGCCATCCGGTCGTGCTGGGTCCAGGTGACCAGCACGCCCTGCTCACCGGGCGCCGGCGTCAGGCAGACCCCGCCCAGCTGACGGCTGGCCGTGCGCCCGCCGCAGTCGTGCAGCGGCAGCCCTGCCTCGGCCACCGCGGCGGCGACCTCGCAGACCAGCCCGGTGAGCGGGTCGGCGTCGTCGATCAGCGCGTCCCAGTCGTCGGCCAGCCGGTCCAGCTGCTCGGACAGGTGGGCGAGCCAGGCCCGGTCGTCGGGCGAGAACCGGGGCACCAGCACGCCGTCGTCGCGGCGGATGCCGTGGGCCGGCACCAGCGCGTCCCACTCGTCCCGGGGCCCGGAGGAGAACTCGGCCAGGGCGGCGTCCACCCGGCTGTCGAAGGGCCCGGACACCACCCGGGAGTCGAGGTCGACCAGCCACCAGCCGGTGCCGGACGACGCCGTCACCGGGGCCGGCCCGTGCCCGCTGGGCAGGCTCATGCCCACCACCCCCGTCCTCGTCCGGCTGCGGTGCGACCGTTCGTCCCGCTGCCCACCTGTCATCGGCACCGCCGGCCCGAGGTCAACCCGGAACGCTCACGCTCCGTCAGCGAGGACGGCCGCGGCAGCACCCGCCGCCACGGTCCGCTCGCCGCCCACCAGCCCGATCCTGGTCCGCCGGTCCAGCAGGTCGGCCACCGATCGCGCACCCTCGGCCAGCACCGCGAACCTCAGCTCCCCCACCGTCTCCGGGCGGCCCTCCACCACCGGCTCTCCCCCGAGCCCCGCGACCACCGGCGCCTCCGTCCCGTACCGGCGCACCAGCCGCGCGGGCGCGTCGACCCGGGACAGCACCGCGGCCGGCGCCGCACCCACCAGCGGCAGCCGGGCGGTGGGCGAGCGGCGGGCACCGCGGCCCAGCCGGACGACGACGGCGTCCACGGCCTCGGCGGCCATCGCCCGGTAGGTGGTCAGCTTGCCGCCGACCACGGTGAGCACCGGCCCATCCCAGCTGAGCAGGTGCTGACGCGACAGGTCGGCGGTGGCCGCGTCGGTGGCTGCGGCGGTGGCCCCGGGCCCGCTGGCCCCGTCCCCGGCCGACGCCGGCAGCACCAGCGGCCGCAGCCCGGCGTAGGCGCCCACCACGTCCCCGCGCGTCACCGGGACGTCGAGCACCCGGTTGACCGTGGCGAGCAGCTGGTCCACCTCCGCCGGGCTGGGCTGCGGGTCGTCGTCGGGCACCGGACCGGTCACCGGCTCGTCGGTGATGCCCAGGTAGACCAGCCCGCGGCCCTGCGGCAGCGCGAAGACGTACCGCGACCGCGACCCCGGCAGCGGCACGGTGAGCGCGGCGGCGGGCGAGCCGAGCCGGTCGGCGGGCAGCACCAGGTGCGAGCCGCGGGAGGGCACGAGCCGGATGCCGGGCGCCAGCCGCTGGGCCCACACCCCGGCCGCGTTCACCACCGCGCCCGCCCGCACGGTGAGCGCCTCGCCGTCCACGGTGAGCGACACCCGGTCGCCGTCCACGCCGGTGACCGTCGCCCCGGTGAGCACCCGGGCGCCGAAGGCGGCGGCGGTGCGGGCCAGGGCCACCACCAGCCGGGCGTCGTCGGTCAGCTGCCCGTCCCAGAAGACCACCCCGCCCCGCCCGGGGCGCACCGCCGGCACCAGCCGGGACACGGTCTGCGCGGAGACCCGCGCCGTGGCCGGCAGCGAGCCGCGCCCACCCGGCACCGACAGCCGGACAGCGTCACCCAGCCGGCCGCCGAGCCCGGCCAGCGCGGACACGTCCCGGCCGGCGACGTCGGGGACCAGGAACGGCAGCCGGTGGACCAGGTGCGGCGCGGTGACGCCCATCAGCACGGCGCGCTCGCGGGCGCTCTCCCGGGCCAGGCCCACCTCGCCGTGCGCCAGGTACCGGAGGCCGCCGTGCACCAGCTTCGACGACCAGCGGCTGGTGCCGGCCGCGAGGTCGGTCCGCTCGCACAGCGCCACGCTGAGGCCGCGGGCGGCGGCGTCCAGCGCGACCCCGGCGCCGGTGACACCCCCGCCGACGACCAGCACGTCGACGCCGTCCGCGGCCAGTCCGGCCAGGTCGCGGGACCGCCGGGCCGCGTCGAGCACCCCGGGGAGGCGGTCCGTCGAGCGGGGCCCGGGCACCGGCAGACTGTAGCCGTGGCAGACCTCCCCGAACTGACCGTGCAGGGCTGGGGCCCCTCGTCCTCCCGGGTCGCGACCGTGGCGGACCGGGAGGACGGCGCCGGTCCGGACGACGGCGTGCTGGAGCTGGTCCCCGACAGCGGCGACGTGCTCCCCCGGGCCGCCCGCCGCCACCTGTCGCGGGAGCTGGGCTGGACGCCGCGGTCGACCCCGCCGGTGCCGGTCCGGGACATCGCCCTGGCGCCGCCGCGGCTGCCCGGCCTGATGCGCGCGCGGTTCGTGGCGCTGCTCGGCGAGGACGCCGTCGCCGACGACCGGCTGACCCGGCTCACCCATGCCGGCGGCAAGAGCTACCTGGACCTGCTGCGCCGGCGCAGCGGCGACGCCAGCGACGCACCGGACGCCGTGCTGTTCCCCGGGAGCACCGAGGACGTCGCCGCCGTGCTGCGCACCTGCAGCGAGCACGGCGTGGTCGTCGTCCCGTTCGGCGGTGGCACCAGCGTGGTCGGCGGGCTGGCCGGCACCGACGCCGACGACCGCCCGGTGGTCGCGCTGGACCTGCGCCGGATGGCCTCTGTGCGGTCGGTCGACGTGCCCTCCTCGCTGGTGACCGTGGGCGCCGGGATGCGCGGTCCGGCCCTGGAGGAGGCACTGTCGTCGGAGGGGCTGACCTTCGGGCACCTGCCGCAGAGCTGGGAGTTCGCCAGCCTGGGCGGCTACGCGGCCACCCGCTCGGCCGGGCAGTCCTCGACCGGCGTCGGCCGCTTCAGCGACCTCGTCGCCGGGCTCACCCTCGCCACGCCGTCCGGGGTGCTGGAGCTCGGCTCGGCCCCGGCGTCGGCGGCCGGGCCGGACCTGCTCGGCCTGGCGCTGGGCTCGGAGGGCACGCTCGGCGTGATCACCGACCTGCGGCTGCGGGTGCGCCCGAAGCCGCGCAGCACCCGCTACGAGGGCTGGTCGTTCCGCAGCTGGGCCGCCGGCCTGGCCGCGCTGCAGCGGCTCGCGCGGCACGACCTGCTGCCCGACGTCGTCCGGCTGTCCGACCCTGACGAGACCCGGGCCAACCTGCGCAACGCCGCCGGGGTCGGCGCCCGGGCGCTGCGCGGCACGCTGCGGGCCCGCCGGCGCGGCGACGGCTGCCTGCTGGTCGTCGGCTGGGAGGGGCTGCCCACGATCGTGCGCGCCCGCCGGTCCGCGGCCTCCTCGGTGCTCCGGGACGGCGGCGCGGTGCGGCTGGGCCGCCGGGTCGGCGAGTCCTGGGCCCGCCACCGGTTCGCCGCCCCGTACCTCCGCGACCGGCTGCTGGACACCGGGCTGCTGGTGGAGACGCTGGAGACCGCGGCCACCTGGACGGCGCTGCCCACGGTGTACGACGCCGTCCGGCGGGCGCTGCGGGACGCGCTCACCACCCCGGGACGCCGTCCGCTGGTGATGACCCACGTCTCGCACGGCTACCCGACCGGCGCCTCGCTGTACGTCACGGTGCTCGCCGACCGGGACGACGACCTGCCGCTCCAGCAGTGGCTGACGGCGAAGCGGGCGGCCACCGACGCGCTGCTCGCCGCCGGCGGCACGCTGACCCACCACCACGCCGTCGGGGTGGACCACCGGCCGTGGCTGGCGCAGGAGATCGGCCCGCTGGGCGTGGACGTGCTGCGCACCGTCAAGCAGCGGCTGGACCCGCAGGGCATCTGCAACCCCGGGGTGCTGCTGCCGGACTGAGCGCGTTTCGGCAGCTCAACTCGGGTACCGGAGTACCCATGTCCCCCGGCACCGACCCCGCGGCCGCGGGCGAGATCGCCTGGGAAGAGGACGGGACCGGGCCGGTGCTGCGGTTCAGCGGCGTCATCGGCCGGGAGGCCGTCCGGCGCTTCCGGCGGCTGGTGCCCCCGGCGTCCTGGCCGGCTCGCGCCGACCTCGGGGCGGTCACCACGCTGGACGCCGCGGGGATCGAGCTGCTGGTGCACCTGGCCCGCAAGCCTCGCCGGCGCGGCGGGGAGCTCGAGCTGGTGGCGCTGCCGACCCACCTCGGGCCGGTCCTGGCGCGCGCCGGGCTCTCCCGGCTGGTGCCCCGGCCCGACGGGACCCCGACCAGCGCCTGACTCAGGCCCGCGGTGGCCGGCGGACCGCCGGCAGCCGCGGCGCCACCAGGCGCACCAGCCAGCCGCCGACGAACGCGGCCACGACCAGGACGACGACGAACACCACCGGGCCGATGCGGTCGACGCCGGCGGCGCCGAGCAGCAGCACCAGCACGGCGGCGAGCAGCAGGGACACCCCGGCGGCCAGCATCACCAGCAGCCAGCGCGGCGGCCCGGCCGGGACGTCGGGGGTCGGGTCGGATCGGCTCACCGCGGTAGTGGACCACGTCGGGGCAGCCCGGCCCCCGTGCCCGGACATGATCACTTCCGGGCCGATCCGTGCTACAACAACGGTCCGCCCATCGAATCCCCAGGTCACCGGCCCGCTGCCGACCGCGGGGCGACGATGCCCCGAGCCCCTGGAGACCCGCTCGTGACGCAGCCGCCCCACCCCGGCCCGCCGATGCCCCCCGACGGCCCGTGGTCCGGCACCGACCACCTGCACGACGGGCAGCCGTGGGCGCCGCCCGAGCCGGACGCCGGCAAGCGGCGCCTCCGGCGCGGCCTGGTCGTCGCCGGCGTCACCACGGGCGTGCTCGTGCTGGGCGGCACCGGCTACGCCGTCGCCTCCTACGTCTCCGGTGGCGGCGCGCAGCCCGAGGAGGTGCTGCCGGCCGACACCCTCGCCTTCGTCAAGCTCGACCTCGACCCGGCCGCCGGTCAGAAGATGGCGGTCTCGTCACTGCTGGACCGCTTCCCCGACCTGGTTGACGGCGGGGACGACGACCTGCGGAGCACGCTGGTCGAGCCGCTGCTGCAGGACAACCCGTGGGGCCTGACCTACGACGACGACGTGGAGCCCTGGCTGGGCAACCGGATGGCCGTGGCCGCCGTGCCCGACCCGGACGCCGCCTCCGGGGTGGCCGGCGTCGTCGTCCTGGCGGTGACCGACGAGGACGCGATGACCGACCGGCTCGAGGCCGTGCCGGACGCGGACTTCGCGTTCACCGTGCGGGACGACTTCGTCGTGATCGGCCAGACCCAGGCGGTCGTCGACCGGGTGGCGGCCACCGAGACCCCGCTCGCCGAGGACGAGGACTACACCGGCGACCTCGAGGCGCTCGACGGCGACCAGGTGGCCGTGGCGTGGGCGGACCTGGCCGGCCTGCAGGGCGTGCTCGGCCAGGCCCTCTCCCCGGTCGGCGCCGACCTCGGTGCCGACCTCGGCGGCGAGGCGCTCACCGGCCGCATGGTGCTCGGCCTGCACGCCGAGGACGACGCGCTCGAGGTCGAGGGGCTGGCCCGCGGGACGGCGCCCACGGGGTCGACCGCGGGCACCGAGCCCACCCGCCTGGTGCTGGACCTGCCGGAGGACACGGTGGCCGCACTGTCGGTCAGCGGCCTCGGGGACGCCATCGAGACGGCGTGGGCCTCGGCCGGCGGGGCGGGCCTCCCGCCCGAGCTCACCGAGCAGGCCGCCGCACTCGGCGTCGAGCTGCCCGGGGACCTCGGCGCCGTGCTGGGCAGCGACCTGGCCCTGGCGGTGCTCGGCGACCTGGCCGCCCCGCAGTTCGGCGTCCGCGCCGTGACCGACGACCCGCAGCGCGCGACCGAGGTGCTCGGCCAGGTGCTCGGGAGCCCCGAGCTCGGCCTGCCGGTGGTCACGGTGCCGTCGGAGGACGGCTACGTGCTGGCCACCGACCAGGGCCTCGCCGACGCGCTCGCCGACGACGGCGGGCTCGGTGGCACCGAGGCGTTCCAGGCCGCGGTCGCCGACCCCGACGACGCCGGGGCCATCGGCTTCGTCGACCTGGGCACCGTGATCGACCAGGTGGTCGCGGAAGGCGGCGAGAGCGCCGCGGACGCGGAGCGGTTCGCCGCGCTCGGTGCGGTCGGGTTCAGCGCGACCACCACCGACGACGGTGGCCGCTTCGTCCTGCGGATCACCACCCGCTGACCCGGGGCGGCCGGGCCGGCGCACCCGCCTGCCCGGCCCCCCGCCGGGGCTCAGTCCCGTCGCCGCCCGGCCCGCTCGTCCAGGTCCCCGACCAGGTCGGTCCAGAGCCGGGCGACGAGGAGCCGCTGACGGCCGCCCGGCGCGACGAGGTCGAAGGCGCGGTACCCGAGCGCGCCGCGCCGCCGCACGACGTCGACCGTCCCCGCGGGGAACGTCACCGACGGGGCGTCCGGCAGGCGGCGGACCGGGAGCACCGGCCGGACGGGGACGAGGACCAGGGAGCCCTCGAGCGCGGCGACCACGTACGTGCGGCGACCGACGAGACCGATCCCGATGCGGGCGCCGCCGGGATCGCGCCCCGTCTCCTCCGCGACCAGTCCGCGCGCGGCGGCCAGCCGCCTCCTCGACCTCATCGCGCTCCTCCGCCCGTGATCATCTCGTGCACCCCGAGCCGCCGGACCCGGGTCAGGCCGGGGCGTCGCCGGCGAGGACGTGGTGCGGGTGCGCCCGGCCGCGGTCCAGCCGACGCGCCCGGACGCCGACCAGCCCGGCGCCCTGCATCCACCGCGCCCGCTCGTCCGGGTCGACGAACGCGAACTGCGTCGACCCCTCGGTGATCCGGAGCACCCGCACCGACACCGTCTCCTGCAGCTGGTTCAGCCGGGCCTTCCACCGCGGCCGGGTGGCCATGTCCTTGACCACCAGCACCCCGCCGGGGGCCAGCACCGCCGCGCACGACTCGAGCAGCGCCCGCTGCCCCGCCTCGTCGAGCAGGTACAGCACGTCGACCAGCACGACGCCGTCCCACGGCCCGGCGGGCAGCACCCCGGACTCCGCGACCGCGAAGTCCAGCCGCGCGGACCCGGCGGCCGACCGCGCGGCCACGGCCACCTTGTCCGCGTCGATGTCCACGCCGTGCACCGTCAGGCCGGGCCGCACCCTCGCCAGGTAGCTGCTGAACAGCCCGTGCCCGCAGCCGACCTCCAGCACCCGGCCGCTGGCCGGCAGCGCGTCGACGAACCGCGGGAACGGGCAGGTCAGCCAGCGGACCAGCACGTGCAGCCGGTCGCCACGCGGCGCCCCGCGGTAGCCGGCCAGCGCGTCCCGGGCGGTCCGGTCCGGCCAGCGGCTCACCGGGCGCCGGCCAGGTCGGCGAAGGAGCCCAGCCGGTAACCGAGGTCCTCGACCAGCTCGCGGGTGACCGGCGAGGTCAGCATCGCCAGCTCGTCGGCCCACCGGAAACCCCAGCCGAACCGCGCGAGCGCGGCCTCGCCGGCCTCGCCGGGGTGGGTGTTCAGCTCGGCGGACGCCGCACCGGCCGCGGCCAGCCGGCGCAGGGTGCCGGCGACGCGCGCCTGGTCCAGCGCGCCGGACTCGTCCAGCCCGGCGTAGTCCGCCGTGCTGCGCAGCCCCGCGCGCTCCAGCCGGGCGTGCAGCCGGCGGGACAGCAGCCGGACGCCGACCCCGACCGGGCCGCGGCTGCGGCTGGTGGGCAGCCGCACGCTCGGGACGCCCGCCGCCGTGGCCAGCTCGACGACCACCGCGGCCACGGCCGGCCACAGGTGGGTGTGCTGGTGGGTGTCCAGGTGCGTGACCGGGACGCCGATGCCGGCCACCCGCTCCAGCTGGGCGGCGAACTCACGGCGGACGTCGTCCGGGTCGATCCGCCCGGCGGCACCACGGGCCACCACGGTGCGGTAGCCGAGCGGGAAGTGGCCGGTCCGGTCCACCAGGGTCGGCACCTCGGCGGCCGACAGCAGCGGCCGGTCCTCCCCCACGATCGCCAGGTGGGCGCCCACGGCCAGACCGGGGGCGTCCCGCAGCCGGGCGGCCGCCTCGTCGAACGCCGTCCCGACCGCCAGCACCGAGGTGGAGGTGACCACGCCGTCGGTGTGGGCGCGGTGCACCGCCCGGCACACGCCGGGGGTCAACCCCATGTCGTCGGCGTTGACCACCAGCAGCCGGCTCACCCGGCGACCCGTTCGACGGCGTGCAGCCGCTCCACCCCCGGCGCGGCGGCCGGCCGCGGGATCACCGGGACCGCCGCCGCGGGGCGCGCGGCGGCCGGCTGGAGGGCGGCGAGGTCGGCGCGCAGCTCGCGCATCTCGGTGAGCATCCGGCGGATGACCGCCGGGGAGGACAGCGTGGAGATGCCGCGGGTGCGCGGGAAGTAGTCCACTCCGATCTGCACGATGTGGAAGCCCAGCTTCTGCGCGCGGATGACCAGCTCGGCGTCGATGAACGAGCCCTCGCTGACCGGCCGGGCGGCGTCGAGCACGTGCCGCCGGACCAGCTTGAAGGCGAAGTTGATGTCCCGCACCCGAGTGCCGAACACGGCCTGGACCAGGGAGTTGTAGACGAAGGAGTAGACCGCGCGGCGCGGGCCCTCCCCGGTCCGGTCCAGCCGGTAGGCGCTGACCATGTCGGCCTCGTAGTGCCGCAGCACCCGCAGCGCCCGGCCCAGCTCCAGCATCTCGAAGGGCAGGTCGGCGTCGGTGTAGAGCACGACGTCGCCGCGCACCGAGTCGAACCCGGTCTTGATGCTGCCGCCGAGCCCGCGGTTCACCGGGTGGTGCACCACCCGGACGTGCGGGTCGGCCGCGGCGATCGCGTCGGCGATCTCCGGCGTCCGGTCGGTGGAGCAGTCGTCGACGATCACCAGCTCGTAGTCGGCGATCTCGCCGAGGCCGACCAGCCGCTGGCACTCGTCCTCGGCGGCCCGGACGGCGCGCTCGACGTAGTCCTCCTCGTTCCACATCGGGAAGAAGACGGACAACAGCTGGACCTGCGTGGACACGTTCACGAGACCTCCACTCCGTGGGCGAAGGCGACCGTCGCTCCGCACAGACCGACCAACAACACGACGAGCACCGCGGGCAGGAGCCAGCGGGGACGGCGTCCCTCGACCAGCACCACGGCCGCGGCCGCGAACACCGGGTACGCCGACAGCACGTACCGTCCGGCGCCCATGAAGTCCTTGGTCCCGATGATCGGGATCGCCAGCGTCACGAAGGCGAACGCGGCGTAGCCCCAGCCGAACCGGCGCCACACGGTGGGCAGCAGCAGCACGGCCACCAGGCAGGCGAGCGCCTGCGGCACCAGCAGCGCGATGTTGGCCCAGATGCCCTTCACCAGCGTGCCGATGAACACGACCTTGAACCAGGTGTAGGGGCCGCTGCCCTGGTTCCAGCCGGGCGCCTCCTGCACGGCCAGGAACGCCAGCGGGTCGCCGAACCGGACGCCGAGGAACACCATCCAGCCGGCCAGGCCGGCGCCCGACAGCAGCAGCACCAGCTGCCGCCAGCGCACGAGCGGCACGGCGGCCACCAGGTCGCGCCACGGCAGCGGCCGGTCACCGCGCGCCGAGCGCTCCTCGGCGATCAGCTCCAGCGCCCGGACGACCAGCCCGACCAGCACCGCGATGCCGACCGGGCGGCCGCCGGTGGCGATGACACCCACCAGCGCGGCCAGCACGTAGTGCCGGCGCTCCAGCAGCGCGAACGAGCCCAGCGCGCTCAGCATGAAGAACGCGTCGCTGTAGCCGCTGCCGTAGAGGAAGAAGCTGTAGGGGTAGACCAGCAGCAGGACGACGGCGACCACGGCCGTGCGCGGCGACACCCGGGTGCGCACCCAGTCGGCGAACAGCGCGACCGTGCCGGCGGCGGAGACCAGCGTGACCAGCCCGGCGGCGGTCGACCAGTCCCCGCCCAGCAGCAGGCCCACGCCGTAGACGGCCAGCGGGTAGGCCGGGAAGAACGCGACCGACGACTGCGACCCCGGGACGTAGAAGTAGCCCTGGTCGGCGATGCCGTAGTACCAGCCCGAGTCGCCGTGGAACCAGGCGTCCAGCCAGCCCGGGCCGTCGAGGAAGGTGAAGCCGTCCTCGGGTCCGGCCGCGGCGAACGCGAGCACGGCGACCACCGTGGTGAGCACCCCCACCACGACGAACGCACCGACGGCGACCACGGGCAGGCGCCGCTGCAGGTCGTCCCGCCGCTCGGCGGTCACGGAGATCACAGCAGCGCACCCTAGGGCCCTGAGGTGGCCGTTCGGCAGGGTTCGGCCGCGTTCCGCTTCTCCCGGGACTGGTGGGACGAAAGAGGTACCGGACACCCCGACCGGCTCGTCGGCGCCCCCACCGGGAGCCCAGCTGGTGCACGATCGCCCCCGACTGACCGGCTGCCGGAGGGGGACGACGTGGTGCTCGCAGTGCTGGCCGTGGCGGGGGCCGCCCTCTGCTACGGCGCGGCCGCGGTCCTGCAGGCCGCCGCGGTGGCCCGGAGCACCGGCCCCGGCGTGCCGGGCCTGCTCGGTGGGCTTGCCCGCGACCCCCGCTACGTCGGCGGCCTGGCGCTGGTCGCTGCCGGCTTCCTGTTCTCGCTGGTCGCCGTCCGCGCGCTGCCGCTGTTCGTCGTGCAGGCCGGCCGGGCCTCCAGCCTCGGCGTCACCGCGGTGCTGGCCACCGTCGTGCTCGGCACCCGGCTCCGGCGCCTGGAGGTCGGCGCGCTGGCGGGGGTGGCCGGCGGGCTGGTGGCGGTCGCCCTGGCCGCCACGCCGCAGGGCCCGGCCGCCGTCCCGGCCGGTGTGCGGTGGGCGGTGCTGGTCGCCGCCGGGGTGCTCGCCGCGCTCACCCTCTCCGTCGTCCGGACCGGGACGGCGCGGGTCAGCAGCACCGCGCTCGCCGTCCTCGCCGGCGCCGGCTTCGGGCTGCTGTCGCTCGCGGCCCGCGTGCTCGGCCCGATCACCGTCCCGGGGGTGCTGTCGGACCCGAGCGCCTGGGCGGTCGCGCTGGCCGGCGCCGTCGGGCTGGTGGCCGGGGCGCTGGCGCTGCAGCACGGCACCGTCGTCACGGTCACCACCACGATGGTCGCGACCGAGGCGGTGCTCGGCTCGCTGCTGGGGGTCGCCGTCGGCGACCGCCCGGCGGCCGGGCTGGGCGGGCTCGCGGTCGCCGGCTTCGTGGTGACCGTGGGCAGCGCGCTGCTGCTCGCCCGGTTCGCCGCGCCGGCGTCCGCAGCCGCCGTCGCCGAGCCGGAGACCGTGCTGCGCCGCTGACCGGGCTGGCCCTCGCCGCGGTCGTCCAGCAGGCTCGGGGCCATGACGACACCGACCGCCTGCGGCGTGACCAGCGAGGTCGGCCGGCTGCGCACCGTGCTGCTGCACCGCCCCGGCGCCGAGCTGCGCCGCCTCACCCCGCGCAACAACGACGAGCTGCTCTTCGACGGCGTGCCCTGGGTGGCCCGCGCGCAGGAGGAGCACGACGCGTTCGCCGCCGCGCTCACCGACCGGGGCGTCGAGGTGCTGCACCTGGACCGGCTGCTGGCCGACGTCATGGCGGTGCCGGCCGCCCGCGCGGAGGTGATCGCCGCGGCCGTCGACGACCCGCGGCTGGGCGCCACCCTGCAGCACGCCACCACCGCCCACCTCGAGGGCCTGGCACCGGCCGACCTCGCCGCGGCGCTGATCGCCGGGGTCGCCCACGACGAGCTGCGCGGCGGCCGCGGGCTGGCCTACGAGCTGATGAGCCGCGGCGACTTCGTGGTCCCGCCGCTGCCCAACCTGATGTTCACCCGCGACTCGTCGGTGTGGGTCGGCGACCAGGTCGCGGTCACCTCGCTGGCGATGCCGGCCCGCGACCGGGAGAGCGCGCTGACCGCGGCGCTCTACGCCCACCACCCGCGCTTCGACGGCGTCCAGCAGCTCTACGGCGCGCACCTGGAGCACCTCGAGGGCGGCGACGTCCTGCTGCTGGCCCCGGGGGTGCTGGCCGTCGGCGTCGGCGAGCGGACCACGCCCGGCGGTGCCGAGCGGCTGGCCCGCCGGGTGTTCGCCCGCGGCCTGGCGCGCACCGTGCTCGTCGTCCCGATCGCGCAGGAGCGGGCGACCATGCACCTGGACACGATCGCCACGATGGTCGACGCCGACGCGATGGTGATGTACCCCGCGGTCGCCGACCACCTGCAGGCCTGGACCGTCACGGCCGGCCCGGAGCTGCCCGACGACGCCGACACAACCGAGCTGTCGGTGACCGGCCCCCAGCCGTTCCTCATCGCGGCCGCCGCGGCGATGGGCATCGACCGGCTGCGGGTGATCGACACCGGCCTGGACCCGGTCACCGCCGAGCGCGAGCAGTGGGACGACGGCAACAACACCCTCGCCCTGGCGCCCCGGCTGGCGGTCGCCTACGAGCGGAACACCGTCACCAACGCAGCGCTGGAGGCCGCCGGGATCGAGGTCGTCGCGATCGCCGGATCGGAGCTGGGCAGCGGCCGCGGCGGCCCGCGGTGCATGTCCTGCCCCGTCCTCCGGGACCCGCTGCCGGAGGTGTGACGGACCGGTTCAGGCCGCCGCCCGCTGCTCCCCGGCGTCCAGCACGGCCCCGCCGGGCACGGGGCCCTGCAGCACGGCGGGCGCGGCAGCGCGCAGCTGGTGGCCGGCTGCGGCCGGGCCGGCGCTGGTGCGGGCCCGCGCCGCGGCCCACCAGTCCCCGGCCGCCTGCAGCCGGCCCCGGGCCGGGCCGGTGCGGGGCGTGCGGTTGCGCAGCGCCAGCACGCTGACCAGCAGCGCACCGCCGAGCAGCAGCAGGTGGCCGGCGGCCCGGTCGCCGTGCACGTGCCCGGCCCCCAGGTCGCTCAACGTCACCCAGCTGAGCACCGCGGTGAACGACAGCAGGAAGGGCAGCGCCCCGGCGGCCAGCCGCGGCAGCACCGCCACGACCAGGAAGCACGCGGCCAGCCCCAGGTTCCAGGCGCCGGTCTCGTGCGCGAGGTGCACCGGGGCGGCGGAGCTGAACGCCGGCAGGCTCACCGCCAGCTGGCCCGCGCCGACGGCGAGCAGCGCCGTCCGCAGCACGGCGTCCACCCAGTGCCGCCGGCCGCGCACCGGGGTGGGCGCGGGCAGCCGGCTCAGCACGGCGGCGGTGACGTCGGGCACCGGCGGCGCGGGCACCAGCCGGGCCCGCCGGGTCACCTCCGCGGCCGCCTCGGCCCACCCGCGGCAGGCCGCGCACCCGTCGAGGTGCTCGTCGACCCAGCGCTGCGGCACCCCCGGCGACTCACCGTCCAGGGTCGCCGACACGGCCTCACGACATGTTGCACAGCCCACGCTGGCATAGTCGCCCCCGACGGATGTCTAGTTCCCGGAGGGTCGGACGTGGGACAGCTGGAACGTCTCGCGGCGCGGGCAGCCGGGGGCGACACGGCGGCGCAGGCTGCGCTGATCCGGGAGACGCAGGCCGACGTGTGGCGGCTGTGCGCCCACCTCGCCGACCGCCAGGTGGCCGAGGACCTCACCCAGGAGACCTACCTGCGCGCGCTGCCGGCGCTCGCCGGCTTCGAGGGCCGCTCCTCGCTGCGCACCTGGCTGCTCTCCATCGCCCGCCGGGTGTGCGCCGACCACCTGCGGGCGAAGAAGCGCCGTGGCCTGGTGCTGGTGGGCGAGGACACCGACCTCGGCGCGCTGGTCCGCGACCTGCCGGCCGACGAGGTGGGCGGCACCGTCGCCGCGCAGGACGTGCTGGACCGGCTGGAGCCCGAGCGCCGGGAGGCCTTCGTGCTCACCCAGCTGATGGGGCTGCCCTACGCCGAGGCCGCCGAGGTCGTGGGCTGCCCGATCGGCACCATCCGCTCGCGGGTCGCCCGCGCCCGGGCCGACCTGGTCGACGCCCTGGTGGCCGCCGACCACCCCCGCTCCCGCCGCCCCTCCGGCTGACCTCCCGCCGTCCCGCCCCACCCGAAGACGGCCATCTCCGGCGTCCGTCACCGGCCGAAGACGGCCATGTCCGGGGCCCGCGGCAGGCCGAAGATGGCCATCTTCGGGGCCCGAGACGGGGCGAAGATGGCCATCTTCGGGGGCCCGGGACGGGGCGAAGGTGGCCGTGTTCGGCCTCGCGGGTCAGGAGTTCTGGGCCGCCAGGCGGCGGAGCCGCTCGTTGTAGGCGGTCAGCTCCGGGTCCTCGCCGCTCTCGCCCCGGGCCACGGCGCGGTCGCGCGCGCGGTCAGCGGCGCGGTTGGCGCGGTCCTCCGAGCGGGTCCAGGAGAAGAAGACGACGGCGAGCACCAGCACGGTCGGCAGCTCGCCGAAGGACCAGGCGATGCCGCCGGCCGCGCCCTGGTCGTAGAGCGGGTCGATGCCCCAGGACGCCGGCGGGTCGACGTAGCTGGTCAGCAGCACGGTGTTGCTCATCATCACGATCACGCCGAAGAACGCGTGGAACGGCGCGGGGAGCAGCAGCTCGAGCATCCGGCCGCCGTGCGTGGACCGCCGCGGCCACGGGTCGACGGCCAGGATCGGGCCGAAGAACAGCAGCCCGGTGACCAGGAAGTGCAGCAGCATGAACGTGTGCCCGGCCGTCGTCGCCATCAGGTCGTCGAACAGCGGGGTGAAGTAGACGCCGTAGAGGCTGGCGATGAACAGCGGCACGGTGAACAGCGGCGAGGCCACCGCCTGGGCCAGCCGGCTGTGCAGCGCGCCGAGCAGCAGCCGGCGCGGCATGCCGGCCACCCCGGGGTCCGCGGGCAGCCCGCGCAGGGCCAGCGTCACCGGCGCGCCCATCAGCAGCAGCAGCGGGGTGATCATCGACAGCACCATGTGCTGGACCATGTGCAGGCTGAACAGCGCCATGCCGTAGCTCTGCAGGCCGCTGGCGGTGACGTAGAACAGGCTCGCGCAGCCGGTCAGCCAGGCGGTGGTGCGGCCGACCGACCAGCGCACGCCGCGCCGGTGCAGCCGCCAGAGGCCCAGGCCGTAGCCGACGGCCATCGCGACGGCGAGCCAGGCGACCGGCGAGGCCGCCCCCAGGTCCAGGCCCAGCACCCGCCCGAGGGTCGGCGGCAGGTCCGGGACGTGGTGCATCGTGCCCATGCCGCCGTGCTCGTGGTCCACCCGTCGTCCTCCCTCAGGCCTGCCGTGCGTCGTCCACGGTAGGCCGCTTGCCGCTCGCGGTCAGCGCAGCGTGACTTGGCGGGACAGCAGCCCCGCGCGCGCCCGGCGCGCGTCGGCGGTCAGCGGGTCGGTGACGGCCAGCGCCGACTCCAGCCGGGACTGCAGCCCGGCCGCCGGGCCGGCCCACTCCTCGCCCGGCGTCCCGGCCGGCACGTCCCACACCGGGACGACGAGGCCGTGCGCGCGGAAGGCGCCGGCGTAGCGGGTGCCCTCGCCCAGGGTGAGCTGCTCGGCGGCCGAGAGCCGGGCCAGCGCGTCGAGCAGCGGCTCCTCCGGCTCGGGGCGCACCCAGCGGACGTGCGCCCGGTCCGGGCTGGGCCGGCACCAGTAGGCGGCCTCGAGCCCGGCCAGCCGGACCGTAGGCATCACCATCTCGTTGGCGTGCGCCAGCCCGGCCCGCGCGGTCGCGTCGACCGTGGCGCCCTCCAGCCAGAAGTCGAAGTCGTCGTGCACGGTGACGTCGAAGGGCGCGTCGGTGTCCAGCAGCTCCTGCAGCCGCGGGCCCGCCGAGCCGGCGCCGCCGATGGGGCCCGGGTCGACCGGCGCGCCGGTCGGCGCCTCGAGCGCGGCGGCCAGCGCCGTCCCGAGGTCGCGGCTGACGTCGTCGGAGGAGGTGGCCAGCTGGAGCCCGAGCAGGATCTCGCCGTTGGCGCGCACCAGGGCCGGGGTGCCGCCGGGCAGCACGCTGGCCAGCGTGACGTCGCGGCCGTCCGTCGTCCGGAGCGGGACGGTGGCCGCGGGGACGAGCTCGCGCAGCGCGACCCAGTCGGCCTCGCCGGCCAGGCCCTCGAACGGGCGGCGCACCGGCACGGCGTAGCCCGAGCCGTGGCAGTGCTTGTAGCGGCGACCGGAGCCGCAGGGGCACGGCGCCTTGGGGTTGACCTCCCCGGCGGCGGTGGCGACGGCGGAGGAGCGCTTGCGGGAGGCCATGCGGTCCAGCGTATGTGGCGCCCCGACCGCGGCCGTCCGCGAGGGGCCAGGGGTGGTGGGCCGTTGTCTAGGCTGCGGCGGTGACGGCTGCTGCCCCGCTCGACCTGACCGACCCCGCGGTGGTCGCCGACCCCTACCCGGCCTTCGCCGCCGCCCGCGCCCAGGCGCCGGTGCAGTGGCACGAGGGGCTGGGGCTGTGGCTGGCCTTCACCCACGCGGAGTCCAACGCGGTGCTGCGCGACCGCCGGCTCGGCCGGATCTGGTCGGACAAGGCCCCGGCGGAGCGGTTCGAGAGCTTCAACCTGGTCCACCGCAACGCGATCCTGGAGATGGAGCCGCCGGAGCACACCCGGCTGCGCCGGCTGGTCAGCGCCGCCTTCGCCCGCGGCCACGTCGAGCGGCTGCGGCCCTGGGTGCAGCAGCTCGCCGACTCGCTCGTCGACGGGCTGGTCGAGCGTTCGGCGGGGTCGACGCCGGTCGACGTGCTGTCCGGGATGGCCGAGGAGCTGCCGGTCGCGGTGATCGCCGAGCTGCTGGGGGTGCCGGCCGCGGACCGGCCGCTGCTGCGGCCCTGGTCGAACGCGATCGTCAAGATGTACGAGTACGGCCGGACGACGCAGGTCGAGGACGCCGCCGAGCAGGCCGCCGCCGAGTTCGTGGCCTACCTGCGCGCGTTGGCGGCCGAGCGCCGCCGGGCGCCGGGCGAGGACCTGCTGACCCACCTGGTGACCGTGCGGGACGCCGAGGGCGACCGGCTCACCGAGGACGAGCTGGTCACCACCTGTGTGCTGCTGCTCAACGCCGGCCACGAGGCGACGGTCAACGTCAGCGGCAACGGGCTGCTGGCGCTGCTCGAGCACCCCGACCAGCTCGCCCGGCTGCGCGCGGACCCGACCCTGCTGCCCACCGCGATCGAGGAGCTGATGCGGTTCGACTCACCGCTGCAGCTCTTCGAGCGCACCGCCACCGAGGACGTGGCGCTCGGCGGGGTCACCGTGGCGCGCGGGCAGAAGGTCGCCGCCCTGCTGGGCAGCGCCAACCGGGACCCGGCGGTCTTCGCCGACGCCGACACCCTGGACGTCGGCCGCACGGAGAACCCGCACATCTCCTTCGGGGCCGGCGTGCACTTCTGCATCGGCGCGCCGCTGGCCCGGGTGGAGCTGCAGGCCTCCTTCGGGGCGCTGCTGTCCCGGACGACGACGCTGGAGCTCGGCGCACCGGCGCGGCGCCGTCCGGAGTTCGTGATCCGCGGCCTGCACGACCTGCCGGTGGTGCTGGGCCGCTAGCCGACCGGCACCGGGGAGTCCGCCGGCAGGTCCGTCCCGAGGTAGGCGCCCGCGGCGACCAGCCGCCGCTGCAGCTCGTCCACCGGCACCCCGGCCGCCGTCGTGCCGTGCTGCAGCGCGAGGTCCGCGGCCGTCCCGGCGGCCTGGCCCATGACGAAGCAGGGACCGGTGACCCGCCCGGAGGACTGCCCCAGCTGGGTCATCGACGCGCACCGCCCGGTGACCAGCAGGTTGCCCACCGTCTGCGGCACCAGCATCCGGTAGGGCAGCTGGTTGTAGCCGCGGGAGTCCTCGGCGCGCGGGAAGCGGAACTCGACGTCGCCCTGCACGTGCGCCTCGACCGGCCAGCCGTTGACGCCGATCGTGTCCGGGAAGTCGACGCAGTCCAGGACGTCGTCCTCGGTCAGCTGGTAGGGCCCGACGATGCGCCGGGTCTCCCGGATGCCGATCTGCGGGGCGATGTCGACGACGTAGGAGTCCTGGAAGCCCGGGGTGCGCTCGCGGATGAAGGCGAACGTGTCGCGCACCTGGCGGCGGCCCTGGATCTCGCCGTGGGTGAGCTGGCGGACGTCGGTGCCGTCGACCGCCGAGCCGTCGGCGTTGCTGAGCTGGGTCAGGTTCGACCGCCACTCCAGCGGGTTGCGCTGCGGCCGGACGATCGGCTTCTTGCGCGGGAAGCTGTGGGTGCCCGCGGCCTCGGCGTCCTCCATGAGGGTGCGGATGGTGCGCCACGCCTCGCCGGCCTCGACCGGGTCGACGCCGTTGATCCGGAACATCAGCGAGGGGTAGAGCAGGTGCGCGGACCGCTCGAACGGGACGCCGGCCCCGACCGCGACGTCGGCGTCACCGGAGCCGTCGACGAAGAACCGGCCGCGGACGACGCCCGGCCCGGACTTGGACTCCACGACGACGCCGTCGATGCGGTCCTCGCCGTCCATCACGACGCCGGTCACGGTGGTGTGGAAGAGCAGCTCGGCGCCGCCGGCCAGGACGAGCTCGTCGGCGGCGATCTTGTACGCCGAGATGTCGAAGGCCAGCGCCATGATCCGGTTCTCGACCGTGAGGTGCGGGGTGTTCAGCCCGTCGAGGGCGGTCAGCCGGTCCAGCAGCTCGTCGCTGTAGCCGTGCACGACCAGCTGGTCCTCGCCGTGCACCCGGGCGTGCAGGCCGCAGAAGGTGCTCAGCCCGCCCATCGTGCCGGCGCCACCGAGGAAGCCGTAGCGCTCGATGAGCAGGGTCGACCGGCCGGCCCGCGAGGCGGCCGTGGCCGCCATGATCCCGGCGGGTCCGCCGCCGATCACCACGACGTCGTACTCGCCCAGGACCGGCACGCTGCGGGCGGGCAGGGTCAGTGCATCGGTCATCGGGACTCCTGGACGCTGGAGGAGGACGGGGACGCCGGCGCGCACAGGGACTGCTCCGGGCGGGCGCACAGCACGGCACCGCAGGCGAGGGGCTGGACGAGGTCGCGGTACTGGTCGAGGTAGCCGCCCCCGGTGTCGGCGTCGGCGGGGGGCTCGTACGGCGGCCGGGCCGCCAGCTCCTCGGCGGGGACGAGCAGGTCCAGCCGGCCGGTGGCGAGGTCGATGTCGATGACGTCGTCGTCCTGCACCAGGCCCAGCGGCCCGCCGGCCGCGGCCTCCGGCGAGACCTCGCCCACCGTCACGCCCTGGTTGACCAGGCCGCTGAACTGGCCGTCGGTGACCAGCGCGACGGAGTCGGCCAGACCCCGCGCGTGCAGGGCGAAGATGAACGCCGACGTCATGCCCATCCCCGGGCCGCCCACCACGCCGATGCCGCGGATGACGGCCACGTCACCGGGCCGGATCCGGCCGCTGGCGATCCCGGCGATGGCCTCCTCGCGGTTGGCGAAGACGCGGGCCGGGCCGGTGAACCGCGGCGGGTCGGGGTCGGGCACCGGGCGCTTGGCGACCGCGCCGTCGGCGGCGAGCGTGCCGCGCAGCACCGTGATGGCGGGGGTGCGGCCGAACGGGTCCGACAGCGGGCGGATGACCTCGCCGTCGGCCGGCCGGGCGGAGGCCAGGTCGTCGGCCAGCGTGCCGCCGCTCACCGTGCGCTGCTCGCCGTCCAGCAGCGGCAGCAGCTCGCGCAGCACCGTGGCGCCGCCACCGGCGTCCTCGAACTGCTCGATGAGGAACGGCCCGTTGGGGCGCACGGAGCACAGCAGCGGTGTCTCGGCACCGAGCTCCCGGTAGGTGGACCAGACGTCGATCTCCACCCCGGACTCGATGGCGACCGCCTGCAGGTGCTTGATGGTGTTCATCGACCCGCCGATGGCGAGCATGGCGCGCACCGCGTTGCGGACGGAGCCGGCGGTGATGACGTCCCGCGGCCGGATGTCCCGCTCGATCAGGTCGACCAGCGCGGCCGCCGACCGGCGGACGTTGTCCCACATCGGCTCGCTGTTGGCCCGCACCGGGGCCGAGCCGGGCACCGCCATGCCGAGCGCGAGGGCGGCGATGTGCATCGAGTTGGCCGTCGCCATGCCCGAGCAGACCCCCGGACCGAGGATCGCGTCGTCGGCGAGCTCCTCGAGGTGGTCGGTCGGCTGACCGAGCACGGCCGCCTGGGCGGCGCGGAGGAAGACCTCCTCCACGTCGGCGTGACGCCCCTCGGCCAGCCCGCTGTGCTGGTACCCGCACGGGACGACGACGGTCGGGACGTTCATCCGGCCGGCCGCCATGAGGTGCGCGGGGGTGGTCTTGTCGCAGGAGCTCAGGCAGATCATGGCGTCCAGCCGCGCGCCCTCCACGACGGCCTCGACGTCGTTCACGATCAGGTCGCGGCTGGGCAGGATGTACCGGCCGCCGCGGCCGACGCTGGTGACGAAGTCCGACGGCGCGGTCGTGCGGATCTCGAACGGCAGCACGCCCAGGGCGCGCAGCTCCTCCTTGAGGACCACCACGATGTCGTCGAGGTGGGCGTAGCACGCAGCCAGGTCCGACGACGTGTTCACGATCGCGACCTTGGGCTTGTGCAGCTCGTCGGCGGAGATGCCCAGCGGGCGCCACTGGGCCCGCCTCGCCAGGCCCAGGGCCGAGGAGGCCGGGAAGTTGCTGCGGAGTTCGGGCACGGGTGGTCCTCACCGTCGGGGAGCCGGAGGAGGCCGTCGTCGCGGTCGACGCGACGGCCCCACGGTCAGGAATGTACGCAATGCGGACAACGTGTCGCAATGCGTTGCCAACGAGGCGGCTGTCTGGCTAGCCTCCCGACTGTGTCCCAGCCCACACCCGTATCAGGTGTGGGGACAGGTCACCCCGGTCGTCCCGGTCCACCCCGCTCGTCGTGGGAGGGCCCCTCCTCCCGCCCGCCCCGTCAGCTCCACCCCGCGGTCGAGCACCGGCGCTCGCGGACCGGCACGACCACGACCCCCGACAACGGCGTCACCGGGTCGGTGCGCCCACCCTCAGGAGGAAACCCATGGCTCGAGCACTGACCCGGTCCGGAGCCGTCGTCCTCACGACGTTCCTGGCCGCGGGACTCGTCGCGTGCGGCGGATCGGACTCCGACGACGACGCGGCCGCCGCCACCGACGGTGGCCCCCGGGCCGTCACCGCGGGCGTCATCCCGGTCACCGACGCCGGCCCCATCGCGATGGGGCTGGAGAACGGCGTCTGGGAGGACGCCGGGCTGGACCTGACGCTCGAGACGGCGAACTCCTCCCCGAACATCATCTCCGCGGTGATGTCCGGCGACTACCAGATCGGCTACGGCGGGGTGACCTCGGTCTTCCAGGCCGTCGAGAACGGCATCGACCTGGTGCTCATCGCGCCGGCCAGCGCCACCGCGGACGACCCGGCCAACGGCATCAACGACATCCTCGTGCTCCCCGACAGCGGGTTCACCTCCGCCGCGGACCTGGAGGGCAAGAAGGTCGCCGTCAACGCCCTCGGCGGGTACGTCCAGCTGCTCGCCCAGATCGCCATCGAGGCCGAGGGCGGCGACCCCGACGCGGTGCAGTGGGTCGAGCTGCCCGTGCCCGACCAGCCGGCGGCGCTGACCAGCGGCGCCGTCGACGCCTTCGTCGCCGGTGAGCCGTTCGGCACCCTGGGCCGGGAGCAGGGCTTCACCACCCTCGCCAACCCGCACGCGCTGCTCAGCGACGGCGCCGTCGTCGCGGGGGTCTGGTACGCCAGCCGGGCGGCGGTCGAGGAGGACCCCGACTACTACTCCTCCATCGTCACCGCGATCGAGGAGTCCAACGCCCTCGCCCTCTCCGACGACGCCGGCCTGCGGGCCACGATCGCCGAGTTCACCGGCATCGACGCGGCGCTCGCCGAGAAGATCCGGCTCGGCTCCTACGGGAAGCTCCCGCTGACCGCGGAGAACATGCAGCCCCTCGCCGACGCCTCGCTGGAGTTCGGCCTGGTGCGCGAGGAGGTCGACCTGGACGCCCTCATCTGGGAGCCGTGACCCACCGGTGCGGGGCCCCGTCCGGGGCCCCGCACCGCCCGCGCCCCGTCTGCCCCCCTCCGAGCCCCCCGTCCGCGCCCCCGTCCGGGGGACCGCACCGACCGCAGGAAGGAGCACCGCCGGATGACGCAGACCCACCGGACCGCGATGGAGCTGCCCACCGAGCTCCCGTCGCCCGTCGCCCCGATCACCTCGTTCCAGCACAGCTCGCGGTCGACGGTGGTCCTCGGCATCGCCGGCGTCCTGGGCTTCGTCGCGCTGTGGGAGGCCGTCTCCCGGCTCGGCGTCGTCGACAGCACCTACCTCCCCCCGTTCAGCCGGGTGGCCGTCGAGGTGGTCGAGCTGCTCGGCACCGGCCCGTTCTGGTCGGCGCTGGGCTCGACGATGAGCTCCTGGGCGATCGGCCTGGCCATCTCCCTGGTCGCCGGGGTCGTCCTGGGGATCGCGATCGGCTCCAGCCGGTTCCTGCGCACCTGGACGTCCTCGACGATCGAGTTCCTCCGCCCGATCCCGTCGGTGGCGCTGATCCCGATCGCCATCGTCGTCTTCAGCATCACGCCGTCGGCGACGGTCTTCATCGTGGTCTGGGCCTGCTTCTGGGTGATCCTGGTGCACGTCACCAGCGGCGTCGCCGACGTCGACCCGGTGGGCAGGGCGACCGCCCGCAGCTACGGGCTCAGCCGCTGGTGGCAGGCCCGGTTCGTCACCTGGCCCACCACGCTCCCCTACCTGATGACCGGCGTGCGGATGTCGGGCACCATCGCCCTGGTCGTGGCCATCACGATCGAGCTGGTCGTGGGCACGCCCGGCCTGGGCAACCTGCTGGCACGCAACCAGAGCGCCGGCAACGTGGACACCGTCTACGCCCTGGCCCTGCTCACCGGGTTCCTCGGCCTCGCGCTGAACACCGTCATGCAGGCGGTGGAGCGGGCCGTGCTCAGCTGGCACCCCTCGGTCCGCGCGGACGTGCCGGCATGAGGGCCGGCCGGTCGCTGGCGGCGGCGCTCGCCCTGCCGCTGCTGCTCATCGCGGTGTGGTGGGTGACCACGCTGGACAACACCAACCCGTTCGTCCCGAAGCCCGGCCGGCTGGTCGACGACTTCGTGGAGGTGTGGCTCGGCTCGCTGCTGTGGGACCAGGTCGTGCCCTCGCTCACCCGGCTGGCGATCGGCCTGGTCTCGGCGATCGTCGGCGGCATCGCCCTCGGCGTCGTCATCGGGTCGAACCGGATCGTGCGCAAGCTCGTCAGCCCGCTGCTGGAGTTCATCCGCGCCGTCCCGCCGCCGGTCCTGCTGCCGGTGCTCCTGCTGCTGCTGGGCATCGACGACAGCTCCAAGGTCTTCCTGATCGCGCTGGGCTGCCTGTGGCCGATCCTGCTCAACACCGTCGACGGGGTGCGCTCGGTGGACGAGGTCCTCTCCGACACCACCCGCACGTACGGGATCACCGGGTGGGACCGGATGCGCTTCTTCGTGCTCCCGGCGGCGCTGCCGCGGATCGCGACCGGCATCCGCCTGGCGCTGCCGATCAGCATCATCCTGATGGTCGTCTCGGAGATGTACGCGGTCACCGGCGGCGGCCTGGGGTCGCAGATCATCCTGTTCCAGCGCACCTTCCAGAACGGCCCGATGTGGGCCGGCATCCTCGTGCTCGGCCTCCTCGGGGTCGCGCTGGCATTCCTCTTCCGGGTCTTCGAACGATCGATGCTCGGCTGGTACCACGGGCAACGAGAGGCTGAGTTCAGTGACCGGTGACATCTCGACGGCGCGGGGCGGGGACCGCCCGCTCCTCTCCGTCCAGCAGTTGCAGAAGATCTACCCGACGTCGGCCGGGCCGGTGGAGGCCGTCCGCGACCTGACCTTCGACCTGCACGCCGGTGAGTTCGTCTGCCTGGTGGGTCCCTCGGGCTCGGGCAAGACGACCCTGCTCAAGTGCATCTCCGGGCTGATGGCGCCGACGTCGGGCCGGGTGCTCGTCGACGGCCAGCTCGTCGACGGCCCGCCGCGCAACATGGCCCTGGTCTTCCAGGAGTACGGCCGGTCGCTCTACCCGTGGCTGCGCGTGCAGGCCAACGTCGAGCTGCCGCTGCGCGCGGCCGGGGTGCCCAAGGCGGAGCGGGCCGAGCGGGTGACCGAGGCGCTGGAGGCCGTCGGCCTGGACCACGTGCCGCAGTCCTACCCCTGGCAGCTCTCCGGCGGCATGCAGCAGCGCGTCGCGATCGCCCGCGCGGTGGCGTACCGGCCCGAGGTGCTGCTGATGGACGAGCCGTTCGCCGCGGTGGACGCGCAGACCCGCGCCGACCTCGAGGACCTGGTGCGGTCGGTCTGGCGGAAGCTCGGCCTCACCGTGCTGTTCGTGACCCACGACATCGACGAGTCGGTCTACCTGGGCGAGCGCGTCGTCGTGCTGTCCTCGTCGCCGACGATCGTGCAGGAGGACCTCAGCATCGACCTGCCCCGGGACCGCGACCAGCTGGAGACCCGCTCCCTGCCGCGGTTCGTGGAGCTTCGGCACCACGTCTACGAGCAGATCCAGCGCGCCAAGCGCGGGTTCAACGCGGACGCCGCCGCACCGACGGTGTGACGCTCCCCGCCGGCCCGGTGCACGCCGGCGGCCTGCGTAGGGTTGCCCGCGACCGTGGACGGGGGGAGGACGGATGACCGACGCCGGCACCCGTGACCGGGACCGGGTCCAGAGCATCGAGCGTGGCGTGGCGGTGCTCCGGGTGTTCGCCGGCCGCGAGGGCCAGCTCTCCATGGCCGACGTCGCCGCGCGCGCCGACCTCCCCCGCCCGGTGGTCCGCCGCATCCTGATCACCTTCGAGCACCTCGGCTACGCCCGGCTGCACAAGGGCCTGTGGAGCCTCACCCCGCGCATCCTGGAGCTCGGGGCCGGTTACTTCGCCGCCTCGTCGCTGCCGGAGGTGTCCTACCCGGTGATGAACGAGGTCGTCGAGCGGACCGGGGAGACCTGCAGCCTCGGGGTGCTCGACGGCTTCCAGGTCGTCCACGTGGGCCGGGTCGAGGACCACCGCCCCATGCCCGGCGCCATCCGGATCGGCATGCAGCTGCCCGCCTACGCCACCGCGATCGGCAAGGCACTGCTGGCCCACCTGCCGGCCGAGGAGGTCGAGGAGTTCCTCGGCTCCGTCGAACTGGCCGCGGTGACCCCGAGCACGGTCACCGACCCGGACCGGCTGCGCGAGCGGCTGGCGCTGGTCCGCGAGCGGGGCTTCGACCTGTCGGTGGAGGAGTACACCCCCGGCCGGCTCTCCGCGGCCGTGCCGATCGTGCTGGACGACGGCGCGGTGGGGGCGATCGCGGTGTCGGCGACGACGGCGCGGGAGACCGTGGAGACCATGGAGCAGACGATCGTCCCGGTGCTGCTCGAGGCCGCCGAGGACATCGGCCGCACCTACCGGGCGGCCAACCCCCAGCTGTACCGGTCCGCCGGCGCCTGGACCACGCCGGGCGAGGGACACACGCCGGGCGAGGGGCACACGCCGGGCGAGGGGCACACCGGCCCGCGGTAGCCCGGCTCGCCACGCGGCACCCCACCGGCCGCGGGGGATCCGGAACCGGATGTGGTCGCCGTCACGCAGGCGTGCCAGACTCCCAGCCGACGCACAGGGAGCGCCCCGCGGGGTGCACCGGTCAGGCACACGAGCGTCCCAGGACGAGCGCGCGAGGGGTGGCACAGGACATGCACCGACGCCGGACGGCACGGGCACTGACGGTCATGGCGGCCCTGGCGCTGGGCGCGGGCCTGCTGGCGGTGCCCTCGGCGGAGGCACGACCGCCCGAGGGCACGCCCCCGGCCACGCCGCCGCCAGCAGCACCGGTGCAACCGGTCCTCGCCTGCGCCGACCTGACCACCGGGGCGCTGGCGCTGGCCGACACCACCGTCGACTCCGCCGTCGAGGACCCCGGTGACGCGACCACCCCGGCGTCGTGCCGGGTCCAGCTGACCGTCACCCACCCGCCGGCCGGGGACGCCGTGACGGTCTGGGTGCACCTGCCCAGCACGACCTGGAACGGCCGGTTCCAGGCGGTGGGCGGCGGCGGGTTCAGCGGCGGGTCCCCGGAGTCGCTGCTGGCGCCGCTGCGCGCCGGCTACGCCACGGCGGCCACCGACGCCGGGCACCCCGGCGCGACGGCTGACTTCGCGCTCCGCCCCGACCGCACCCTGGACTGGCAGCGGATCCGGGACTTCGGCCACGTCGGCGTGCACGACATGACCGTCACCGCCAAGGCCGTCGTGACCGCCTTCTACGGCCGGGGCCCGGAGTACTCGTACTGGAACGGCTGCTCGACCGGCGGCCGGCAGGGCCTGATGGAGGCCCAGCGGTACCCCGACGACTACGACGGCGTGCTGGCCGGCGCCCCGGTGATCAACTACCCGCAGATGCAGACCGGCCAGATGTGGGGCCAGGTGGTGATGCTGGAGGAGCAGAACCCGGTGGCGCCGTGCAAGTTCGCCGCGGCGCTGGCGGCGACCGTCGCCGCCTGCGACGAGGTCGGGGACGGCGTGGTCGACGGGGTCGTCGGTGACCCGCTGGGCTGCGACTTCGACCTCGGTCAGCTGGTCGGCACCCGGACGGACTGCGGGGAGATCACCGCGGCCGACGTCGAGGTGATGCGCCGCATCGGGGAGGGGCCGCGCGGGCAGGACGGCGAGTTCCTCTGGTACGGCCTGGCGCCCGGCACCCCCTACGCCGGCCTCAACGACGTCGTGGAGGTCGACGGCCGGCTGGTCGGCAAGCCGTTCCAGTACGACCTGTGGTGGTTCGGGCTGTTCCTCGCCCAGGACCCGGCCTGGGACTGGCAGACGCTGACCTACGCGGGGTTCGAGGCCTTCTTCGCCCAGGCCGTCGAGATGTACGGGGACGTGTTCGGCGCCGACGACCCGGACCTGTCGGAGTTCGCGGAGCACGGCGGCCGGGCCCTGGTGTGGCACGGCGCGGCCGACTTCGGTGTGCCGTTCCAGGGCACCGTCGACTGGTACGAGCGGGTCCGGGAGCTGTCCGGGCCCGGGCGCACCGACGAGTTCCTCCGGCTGTTCCTGGCCCCGGGCGTCGGCCACTGCGGCGGCGGCGGCGGCCCGCAGCCGACCGGCCAGTTCGAGGCGCTGGTCGCCTGGGTCGAGCGCGGCGAGGCACCCCGGACCCTCGACGCCCAGCGGGTCGACGAGCAGGGCACGGTCGTGCAGACCCGGCCGCTGTGCCCCTACCCGGAGGTGGCCCGGCTGACCGGCGACCGCGACCCGGCCGACGCCGGCAGCTTCCGCTGCGCGAAGGCCACGGAGCTGGAGCCGGCCCCCCGCTGACGCGACGCCGCCCCCACCCGGCAGCACCGGGTGGGGGTCAGGCCCCCTCGCAAGGCCCCGCCACGAGTTCGCGGGCGGTGGGGGGCGAGGGAATCCTTCGTCAGAGGCGCTGGTCCAGCCGGTGGTACGCCGCGCTCCAGCGCAGCTCCTTGGCCAGGCTGCGCCGGGTGGTGTCGGCGTCGATGACCACCAGCTCGGTGCCGAAGACCTCGGCCAGGTCGGTGAGCTCCGCGGTGCCCAGCTGGGTGGACAGCACCGTGTGGTGCGGTCCGCCGGCGGTCAGCCAGCCCTCGGTGGAGGTCGAGAAGTCCGGCCGGGGCTCCCAGACCGCCCGGGCGACGGGCAGGTTGGGCAGCGCCTCGGTGGGCTCGACGACGTCGATCTCGTTGGCGACCCAGCGGAACCGGTCGCCCAGGTCGGACCAGCCGACGACCACGCCGGCGCCCGGCGCGGCGGTGAACACCAGCCGGGCGGGGTCCTCCCGGCCGCCGATGCCCAACGGGTGCACCTCCAGCCGCGGCTTCCCGCCGGCGATCGTCGGGCACACCTCGAGCATGTGGGCACCCAGGACCTTCGGGGTCTCCGCGGCCAGGTCGTAGGTGTAGTCCTCCATGAAGGAGGTGCCACCGGGCAGCCCGCGACCGGCGACCTTGAGCACGTGCAGCAGCGCCGAGGTCTTCCAGTCGCCCTCGCCACCGAAGCCGTAACCGTCGGCCATCAGCCGCTGGACGGCGAGGCCGGGCAGCTGGCGCAGGCCGCCGAGGTCCTCGAAGTTGGTGGTGAACGCGCCGAAGCCGCCCTCGGTGAGGAACTGGCGCAGGGCGACCTCGACCCGGGCCTGGTAGCGCACGCTGTGGTGCCGGTCGCCGCCCGGGCGCAGGTCGTCGTCCATGTCGTAGAGGTCGCCGTACTCGGCGACCACCGCGTCGACCGCCTGGTCGGCCACCTGGTCGACCACGGCCACCAGGTCGTTGACGCCCCAGGTGTTCACCGAGATGCCGAAGCGGATCTCCGCCTCGACCTTGTCGCTCTCGGTCACCGCGACGTTCCGCATGTTGTCGCCGAACCGGGCGAGCTTCAGCCCCCGGGCGGCCGCGGCACCGGCCGCGGCCCGGGCCCACGAGCCGACCCGGGCCTGGACCCGCGGGTTCGTCGCGTGGCCGGCCACCGTCGTCCGGGGGTGCCGCATCCGGGTGAGGACGAAGCCGTACTCCCGGTCGCCGTGCGCGGCCTGGTTGAGGTTCATGAAGTCCATGTCGATCGTCGCCCAGGGCAGGGCGGCGTCGGCCTGGGTGTGCAGGTGCAGCAGCGGCTTGCGCAGGGCGTCCAGCCCGGAGATCCACATCTTCGCCGGGGAGAAGGTGTGCATCCAGGTGACCACGCCGAGGCAGGCCGGGTCCTCGTTCGCCTCGCCCATCACCCGCCGGATGGCGCCGGAGTCGGTGAGCACCGGCTTCCACACGATCCGCACCGGCACGTCCGCGGCGTCGTCCAGCGTGGCCGCGACCCGCTGGGACTGCTCGGCCACCTGCTGCAGGGTCTCCTCGCCGTACAGCCCCTGGCTGCCGGTGAGGAACCAGATCTCCTGACCTTCGAACGACACTGACTGGTCCTCTCTCACCGCTGGCCGTAGACGTTCTGGTAGCGCGCGTACAACGAGTCGATGTCCGCCTGCGCGATGGGGACGGGCTCTCCCAGCTGGCGGGAGAGGTGGACGGTGCGGGCGACGTCCTCGGTCATCACCGCGGCCTTGACCGCGGCCTTCGCCGAGGGCCCGACGGTGAAGACGCCGTGGTTCTGCATGAGGACCGCCGGCGAGCGGGAGCCCTGCAGGGTCGCCACGACGCCCTGGCCGATGGAGTCGTCACCGATCAGCGCGAACGGGCCGACCGGGATCGGCCCGCCGAACTCGTCGGCCATCGCGGTGAGCACGCAGGGCACCTCCTCCCCGCGCGCGGCCCAGGCCGCGGCGTACGGGCTGTGGGTGTGCACCTGGCCGTTGACCTGCGGCATCGCCCGGTAGACGTAGGCGTGCGCGGCGGTGTCCGACGACGGCGCCTTGACCCCGTCGACGACCTCGCCGTCCAGCGTGCAGACGGTGATGCCCTCCCAGGTCAGCTCGTCGTAGGAGACGCCGCTGCCCTTGATGACGAACAGGTCCTCGCCGGGCACCCGCTCGGACACGTTGCCCGCGGTCCAGGTCACCAGCGCGTAGCGGGTGAGCTCGGCGTGCAGTGCGGCGACGTGCTCGCGCTGGGCGCGGTGGGTGCCGTGCTCGGCGGCGGTGGTCATGCGTGCTCCTCGGTCGGTGCGGCGGGGGTCCCCGCGTCCTGCGGCAGGTGCTCGACGGCGGCGCGCTCGACGGGGAGGGCGGCGAGGTACCGCTGCATGAAGGCGTCGAAGCCGGCGACGTCGTCCGGCCGGGGCTCGACGGTCTGCAGGACGGCGCCGGCGAAGACGGTGGTGTCCAGGTAGTCCGCGAGGGCCTGCCCGGGTGCGCGCCGGGTGGCGAAGGCGGCCAGGACCGCGGCTCCCCAGGCGCCGCCCTCCGCGGCCACGTCGCCGACGGACACCGGGGTGTCGATCGCGGCGGCCAGGAAGCGCTGCGCCACGCCCGCGGTCCGGAAGAGGCCGCCGTGGGCGAACATCCGGTCGAGCCGGACGCCCTCGGCCTGCTGCAGCACGTCCATGCCGACCCGGAGGGTGGCCAGCGCCGAGTACAGGTGGGTCCGCATGAACGTGCCCAGGTCGAGCCGGCTGTCCGGCGACCGCAGGAACAGCGGCCGGCCCTCCTCCAGGTCGGTGATCGGCTCCCCGGAGAGGTAGTTGTAGGCGAGCATGCCGCCGCCGTCGCCGGCGCCGTCCAGGGCTGCGGTGAAGAGGGTCTCGAAGACCCGCGACGGGTCGGCGTCGCTGCCCAGCGCTCGCGCGAACTGCGCGAACAGCCCGGCCCAGGCGTCCAACTCACTGGCGCCGTTGTTGCAGTGCACCATGGCGACCGGGTCGCCGGCCGGCGTGGTGACCAGGTCCAGCTCGCGGTGCGCCCGGCCGAGCGGGCGCTCGAGGACGACCATGGCGAAGATCGACGTCCCGGCGGAGACGTTGCCGGTGCGCGGGGCGACCGAGCCGGTGGCGACCATCCCGGTGCCCGCGTCGCCCTCGGGCGGGCAGAGCGGGGCGCCGGCGGACAGCCGGCCGGTCGGGTCGAGCAGCCGGGCACCCGCCTCGGTGAGCGTGCCGGCGGGCTCGCCGGCCACCGCGATCGCGGGCAGCAGCCCGGCCAGGGTGAGCTCCACCCCGGCCTCGGCGGCCAGCTCGTCGAACCGGGCCAGCATCGCGGCGTCGTACCCGCCGGTGGCGGCGTCGATCGGCAGCATGCCGCTGGCGTCGCCGACGCCGAGGACCTTCTCGCCGGTGAGCTGCCAGTGCACGTAGCCGGCCAGGGTGGTCAGGTGGTCGACCCGGCCGACGTGCTCCTCGCCGTCGAGCACGGCCTGGTACAGGTGCGCGACGCTCCAGCGGTGCGGGATGTTGCAGCCGAACTCCGCGCTCAGCCGCTCGGCGGCCCGGCCGGTGTTCGTGTTCCGCCAGGTGCGGAACGGCGCGAGCAGCTCGCCGTCGGCGTCGAACGCCAGGTAGCCGTGCATCATCGCGGAGACCCCGAGCGCACCGACGCCGGCCAGCTCGACGCCGTGGCGGCGCTGCACGTCGGCGGCCAGGGCCGCGACGCTCTGCTGCACTCCGGCCCAGACGTCGGCCAGCGAGTACGTCCACAGCCGGTCGACGAGCTGGTTCTCCCAGTCGGAGCTGCCGACGGCCAGCGGCGCGTGGTCCGGACCGATCAGCACGGCCTTGATCCGGGTCGACCCGAGCTCGATGCCCAGGGCCGTGCGACCCGAGGTGATCGCTGCGCCGGCGTCCGTCGTCACGTCAGGAGCTCCTTCCCGCCACCGCGGGATGCGGCACGAGTTCGATTGTTAGCGTTAACAACAGCGCCGGTCAAGCCGGCCGAACCGGCCCGGTGCTGTTCCGGACGACGAGCTGCGGCATGACCGGCTCGGGGCGGTGCGCCTCGCCGCGCAGCCGGGCGAGGACCAGCTGGACCCCCCGCCGGCCGAGCTCGGCGAAGTCCTGCCGGACGGTGGTCAACGGGGGTGTGTAGTACGCCGCCTCGGGCACGTCGTCGAAGCCGACGACGCTCACGTCGCCGGGCACCGACAGCCCCTCCTCGTGCAGCGCGTTGACCATCCCGAGGGCCATCTGGTCGTTGGCGACGAACACCGCGGTGACGTCCTCGCCCTCGCGCGCCAGCGCCGCCAGGCGGCGGCCCGCGGCGTGCCCGGACGAGGGCCACCAGTTGCCGTAGAAGACCTCGGGCACCGGTGCGCCGGAGGCCTCGAGCTCGCGCCGCCAGCCGATCAGGCGGCCGCGCGCCTCGAGCGAGTCACCCGGCCCGGTCACGTGGTGCACCGTGCGGTGGCCCAGCTGGAGCAGGTGCCGGGTGGCCAGCGCAGCGCCCACCTCCTGGTCGACCCAGACCGTGGGGTGCACCGGGTCGTGACCGACCTGCACCGCGATCAGCGGCACCTGCGCCCGGAAGCGGCCCAGCGCCTCGACCGCCTGGCCGTAGGTGGACAGCGCGACGACCGCGTCGACCGACTGCGCGACGAAGCGGTCGACGGCCTCCCGCATCGCCCCCTCGCTGTCGTCGTCCAGGATCGCGACGCCGAGGGAGTAGCCGGCCGCCCGGGCGGCCTTCTCCAGCCCGAGCAGGGTCTGCGCCGGGCCGTACTGGTTGATGTGCGACGTGACCAGGCCGATGGTCCGGGTCGAGCCGGTGACCAGGGCGCGGGCCGCCGTGTTGGGCCGGTAGCCCAGCTCGGCGATCGCCCGGAGCACCCGTTCCCTGGTCGCCGGTGCGACGTTCGGGTGGCCGTTGACCACCCGGGACACGGTCTGGTGCGAGACGCCGGCGTGTACGGCGACGTCGGCCATGCCCAGTGCGCGGGGCGCCCCCTCGGGCAGCACGGTCACTCCTCACTGGGGGGCGGCCTCGTCGCCGCCCCCCGTCCGTGGCCCTGCGGGACCGTCAGCGCGAGGTGCCCGCGCGCCGCTTGTTGTAGACGTCGAAGGCGACGGCGAGCAGCAGGATGAGGCCCTTGATGACCGACTGGATGGACTGGTCGACGCCCTGCAGCTGCATGCCGTTGCTCAGGACCGCGACCAGCAGGCCACCGACCATCGCACCGCCCACGGTGCCGACACCACCGGTGACGGCAGCGCCACCGATGAAGGCCGCCGCGATGGCGTCGAGCTCGAAGTTCTGGCCCGCCGCGGGCTGCGCGCCGTTGGACCGCGAGGAGTAGATGATCCCCGCGACCGAGGCCAGGAAGCCCATGTTGACGAAGATCCAGAAGTTGACGACCTTCACCTTGACGCCGGACAGCGTCGCCGCGGCCAGGTTGCCGCCGATGGCGTAGACCTGCCGCCCGAACACCGAGCGCTTGGTGATCAGGCCGTACGCGGTCACCAGCACGCCGAGGATGATCAGCACGATCGGCAGGCCGCGGGCGTGGGCCAGCTGCCAGGCGAAGTACATGACGACGGCGGCGACGACGACGACCCGGGCGACGAAGAGCGGGAAGCTCTCCACCGGCTGCTTGTACCGGATGCGGGCCACCCGGGTGCGGAACCCGCTCACCGCGTAGCCGGCGACCGCCAGGGCGCCGATGAGCAGCGTGAAGGCGTCGTAGCCGTTGCCGCCCATCAGGCCGTTGATGAAGCCGCTGGCGACCTTCTGGTACTCGGGGGTGAAGGGCGACAGCGAGATGTTGTCCAGCACCTGCAGCGTCAGGCCGCGGAACAGCAGCATGCCGGCGAGGGTGACGATGAACGCCGGGATGCCGACGTAGGCGACCCAGAACCCCTGCCAGGCACCGACCAGCAGGCCGACGGCGAGGGCGGCCAGCATGCCGACCCACCAGGGTGCGCCCTCGCGGATGACCAGCACCGCGGAGACCGCGCCGCTGAGCGCGACCACCGACCCGACGGACAGGTCGATGTGGCCGGCGATGATCACGATGACCATGCCGATCGCCAGCACCAGCACGTAGGAGTACTGGAGGACGATGTTGGTGATGTTGCCCGGGCTCAGCGACGTCCCGCCGGTGAGGATGGCGAAGAGCACCACGACGACGAAGAACGCCACGTAGATGCCGCTCTGCCGGAGGTTCCGGGTGAGCAGCTCACGGATGTCGCTCGTCCCGGTCTTCAGCGCCTTCGACTGTGCGTCGGCGACCTCAGCCGGGGTCTCGTTGGTCTGCGTCGACCCCTGGTCCGGCCCTGCGGTCCTGGTCATGCTGCGAGCTCCCTCTCCTTGGTCATGAGGGCCATCAGGCTCTCCTGGGTGGCCTCACGGACCGGCTGCTCGCCGGTGATCCGACCCGCCGACAGCGTGTAGATGCGGTCACAGATGCCGAGCAGCTCGGGCAGCTCGGACGAGATGACGACGACGGCCTTGCCGGCCGCCACCAGCTTGTTGATGATCGTGTAGATCTCGTACTTGGCGCCCACGTCGATGCCGCGGGTCGGCTCGTCGAGGATCAGCACGTCCGGGTCGGTGAACAGCCACTTGGACAGCACGACCTTCTGCTGGTTGCCGCCCGAGAGCTTGCCGACGATCGAGGACACGCTCGGCGCCTTGATGTTCATGTCCCGCCGGCTGTCCTCGGCGACCTTGGTCTCCTCGTTGCCGTTGACCCAGCCGCGCGTGGACAGCTTGGCCAGCGCCGCGGCCGAGACGTTGCGCCGGATGTCCTCGATGAGGTTGAGGCCGTACTTCTTGCGGTCCTCGGTGGCGTAGGCGATGCCGTTGTCGATGGCCTCGGAGACGCTGCGGGCCTTCACCTCGTGGCCGTGCACGAAGACGCGCCCGGTGATGTCCCGGCCGTAGGAGCGGCCGAAGATGCTCATCGCCAGCTCGGTGCGGCCCGCGCCCATCAGCCCGGCGATCCCGATGACCTCACCGGCCCGGACGTTGAAGCTCGCCCGGTCGACCACGAGCCGGTCCTGGGTGGGGTGCTTGACGGACCAGTCCTCGACCCGCAGCACCTCCTCGCCCGGGTGCGACTCGCGCTCGGGGTAGTAGGACTCCAGGTCGCGGCCGACCATGCCGCGGATGATCCGGTCGGTGTCGACGTCGGGGGCGCTCATGTCGAGCGTCTCCACCGTCCGGCCGTCCCGGATGATCGTGGTGTGCTGGGCGATCGCGACGATCTCGTTCAGCTTGTGCGAGATGATGATCGAGGTCATGCCGCGGTCGCGGAGCCGGCGGAGCAGGTCGAGCAGGTGCGCGGAGTCGGTGTCGTTGAGCGCCGCGGTGGGCTCGTCGAGGATCAGCAGCCGCACGTCCTTGGAGATGGCCTTGGCGATCTCCACCAGCTGCTGCTTGCCCACGCCGAGCTGGCCGACCGGGGTCACCGGGTTCTCGTCGAGGCCGACCTCGGCGAGCAGCGCGGCGGCGTCGGCGTTGGCCTTGTTCCAGTCGATCAGGCCGGCCCGGCCCTTGCGCTCGTTGCCCAGGAAGATGTTCTCCGCGATGGACAGGTACGGCACCAGTGCGAGCTCCTGGTGGATGATCACGATGCCCACGTGCTCGCTGTCGCGGATGCCGTTGAACTTCTGGACGGCGCCGTCGTAGACGATGTCGCCGTCGTAGCTGCCGGCCGGGTAGACGCCGGACAGGACCTTCATCAGCGTGGACTTGCCCGCGCCGTTCTCACCGCAGATGGCGTGGACCTCGCCACGACGCACCGCGAGTGACACGTCCGACAGCGCCTTCACGCCGGGGAACGTCTTGGTGATGGAGCGCATCTCCAGGATGTTGTCGTCCATGGACGCCGTCGTCCTCTCCATGAGGAGTGGCCCTCTCTGCACAGATGTCGGGCGGGGTGTCGCCACCCTGGCCCCTGGTTCGGTTGCCCGGCGACCCGGGCTGTCCCGACCTGTTCAGCGAGCAGTGTCAGGAGGTGGTGCCGGCCGGGCCCGACAGCTGAGCTGCCGGACCCGGCCGGGACTGTGGGGCGGACGTCAGTCCGACTGGCCCTTGGCGACCTCGTCGGCCGTCCAGTAGCCGGAGTCGACCAGGACCGACTGGATGTCGTCCTTGAAGACGGTCTCGACCGGGAGCAGGTAGGACGGGACGACCTTGACACCGTTGTCGTAGGTCTCGGTGTCGTTGGCCTCCGGCTCCTCACCCTCGAGGAAGGCCGTCGCCGCGGCGACGGCCTGCTCCGCCAGCAGGCGGGTGTCCTTGAAGATGGTGGAGCTCTGCACGCCGTCGTTGATCAGCTTGACCGAGGCGATCTCGGCGTCCTGACCGGTGACGACCGGCAGCGGGTTCGCCGAGGCGAGGTCCGGGCCGTAGCCGGCGTTCTGCAGGGCGGTGATGATGCCGCGCGAGATGCCGTCGTAGGGCGACAGGACGCCGTTGACCTTCGTGCCGTCGTTGTAGCTGCCGGTGAGGAGGTCCTCCATGCGCTTCTGGGCGGTCTCCTGGGCCCAGCGCAGGGTGGCGGCCTGCTCGATGTCGGTCTGACCCGACTTCACCACGAGCGTGCCGTCGTCGATCTTCGGCTGGATGACCGACATCGCGCCGTCGAAGAAGAACCCGGCGTTGTTGTCGTCCAGCGAGCCGGCGAACAGCTCGATGTTGAACGGCCCGGTGGCGGTGCCCTCGGAACCGTCGGCGTTGAGCACGCCCAGGCCGGTCAGCAGGGCGGTGCCCTGCGCGACGCCGACCTTGAAGTTGTCGAAGCTGACGTAGAAGTCGACGTTCTCGGTGTCGCGGATGAGCCGGTCGTAGCTGATCACCGGGATGTCGGCGTCGGCGGCGGCCTGCAGCTGGCTGCTCAGCGCGGTGCCGTCGATCGCCGCGACGATCAGGGCGTCGGCCCCCTGGGTGATCATCTGGTCGACCTGCTGGCCCTGGGTCGGGATGTCGTCGCCCGCGTACTGCAGGTCGACCTCGTAACCCTCCGCCTCGAGCTGCTCCTTGACGTTGTTGCCGTCGGCGATCCAGCGCTCGGAGGTCTCCGTCGGCATCGAGACGCCGATCGTGAGCTCAGAGGCGTCTGCGTCCTCGGTGTTCGCGTTGCTGCCGGCACCCTCGCCACCGCAAGCCGTGAGGCTCAGGGCCAGCGCGGCGCCCAGGGCGGTCAGCCCGAGCTTCTTGTTCACTGCCACATCTCTCCTTCGAGACATCTGCCGCCCGTTGGCGCAGGCCCGCAGAGATGCGGGCAGACGACAGTGTGAGCGCTAACAACCCGGGTGCGTCAAGCCCTCGGGACGAAGTCCCCCGTCACGGTCGCGTAACGACCCGTTCACCCGCGTCCCCCCGGGGCGGCCCCTCCGGTCACTCGCCCCGGCAGCTCACCCCTCCGGGGGAGCCGGCCCGCCGCCGTCCCTGCTGCCGCCCCGCCGTCCCTCGGCCCGGGCCGGCGCCGTCCCCGCTGGATCGTGAGCCAGGTCACTGGCACCATGCGGCCATGCGCGGCTTGATGCAGGACGTCCCCCTGACCGTCGACACGATCTTCCGGCACGCCGAGCAGCACCACGGCGACGTCCCGATCGTCACCAACAACCCCGGCGGCAAGGTGCGCACGACCTACGCGGAGTGGGCGCAGCGCACCCGGCGGCTGGGCGGCGTGCTGGACACCCTGGGCATCAGCGCCGACGGCCGGGTCGGCACCTTCGCCTGGAACTCGGCCCGGCACCTGGAGCTCTACTTCGCCGCGCCCTGCACCGGGCGGGTGCTGCACACGCTCAACGTGCGGCTCTTCCCCGACCAGCTGACCTACATCGCCAACCACGCCGAGGACGAGGTGGTCTTCGTCGACCGGACGGTGCTGCCGCTGTTCTGGCCGCTGGTCGACGCGATGAAGACCGTGCAGCACGTGGTGGTGATGGACGACGGCGGCGACAACCCGGTGCCCGACGACCCGCGGGTGCTCGACTACGAGACGCTGCTGGCCGAGGCGGAGCCGGTCGAGTTCCACGTCCGGGACGAGAACTCGGCGGCGTCGATGTGCTACACGTCCGGCACCACCGGCAACCCCAAGGGCGTCGTCTACTCGCACCGCTCGACGGTGCTGCACACCATGGCGGTGGTCGCGCCCAACGGCTTCGGCATCGGCGTCGAGGACGTCGCGATGCCGGTGGTCCCGATGTTCCACGCCAACGCCTGGGGGATCGCCCAGGCCGCGCCCGCGGCGGGGGCGGCGATGGTCTTCCCCGGCGCGATGATGCAGCCGCAGGCGCTGGCCGACCTGATCGTCGACGAGGACGTCACCTTCACCGCCGGCGTGCCGACGATCTGGCAGGGCGTGCTGCCGCACCTGGCCGGCCGGCCGCACAAGCTGCGCAAGATCGGCTGCGGCGGCTCGGCCGTGCCGGCCGCGCTGTCGCAGGCCTACCAGGAGCAGGTCGGGCTGCCGATCTACCAGGCGTGGGGCATGACCGAGACCCACCCGGTCGCCTCCGGTGGCACGCTGTCGCGCCGCTGGCAGGAGGCCGACGAGGAGACGAAGACCGCCCGCCGGGCGCGGCAGGGCGTGCCGCTGTTCGGGGTGGAGGCGCGGATCGTCGAGGCCGGCACCACCGACACGCTGCCCTGGGACGACGTCGCGACCGGCGAGCTGCAGGTGCGCGGGCCGTGGTGCGCGCAGGACTACTACAACCCCGACGCCGGGGTGGAGCTGTCGACGTCGGACGGCTGGATGAAGACCGGCGACGTCGCCGCGCTCGACGAGTACGGCAACATCCGGATCGCCGACCGCACCAAGGACCTGATCAAGTCCGGCGGCGAGTGGATCTCCTCGGTCGACCTGGAGAACGCGATCATGAGCCACCCCAAGGTGGCCGAGGCCGCGGTCGTCGCCATCCCGCACCCCAAGTGGGACGAGCGCCCGCTGGCCTGCGTGGTGCTCAAGCCCGGCGAGACCGCCACCGAGCAGGAGATCCTCGACCACATCAGGCCGCTGGTGGCCAAGTGGTGGCTGCCCGACGCGGTCGAGTTCATCGACGAGGTGCCCAAGACCAGCGTCGGCAAGTTCTCCAAGAAGGACCTGCGCTCCCGCTTCGCCGAGTACCCGGTGCGCGACTGAGGCCGCCGGCCTCCCGCACTCCCGTCGGCCCCGTCGGCCCCGTCGGCCCCGTCCAGAGGCTCACCCCGAGCTCGCGAGGGGTGAGGAGGACGGGGTCCTCTCAGACGACGTACGGGGGGCGGCCGGTCTCGCTGACCATCGGCCGGCCGGCCGCGTCCCACTCGCCCATGCCGCCGCTGACGTTCACCGCGTCGTAGCCGTTCTGGTTCAGCCAGGCGGCCACCCGCGCCGAGCGCCCGCCACCGCGGCAGGTCACGTACACCGGGTCGCCCTCGGGCACGTCGCCGAGGCGGGCCGGGACGTCGCCCATCGGGATGTGGGTCGCGCCCTCGATGTGCCCGGCCACCCACTCGTCGTCCTCGCGCACGTCGAGCACGACGGCGTCCTCGGGGACGTCGGCGGCGGGCACGGAGGGCACCTGCTGGGGCATCATCACGCCCACCATGGTCCCACGCAGCCCCGGAGGGCACCGCCGGTGCAGGCCGGCGCCGGCCGGGCACTGCCAGGATGGGCGGTGATGAACCCTCCCCCGCCGGCCCCGGCCCGCGAGCCCGCCTGGTCGCTGTCCCGCGAGGCGATCGGGCTGTGGACGGCGCAGGGCGTGCTCGGCACGGTCGTGTACGGCCTGCTGGTCACCGCCTTCTGGGTGTTCGTGCCCGCGGACGCCGGCTGGCCGGTGACCCTGGTCCGCTGGGCCGGCCCGGCGCTGGTCGTCGTCTACGGCGTGGTGGCCATCGGCTTCCGGCCCCGGCTGCGCTACCGCGTGCACCGCTGGGAGGTCACCGCCGACGCGGTCTACACCCTCACCGGCTGGCTGGCCCGCACCTGGACGCTGGTCCCGGTGTCGCGCATCCAGACCGTCGACGTCACCCGCGGGGTGGTGCAGCAGGTGTTCGGCCTGGCCAGCGTGGCGGTGCTGACCGCGTCCTCGCAGGGGACCGTGCGGATCCCGCACCTGGAGGCCGACGTCGCCCGCCGGGTGGCCGAGGACCTGGCGCGCCGGGCGGAGCTGGTCCGGGACGAGGCCACGTGAGCCCACCCGGGGAGCCGGTCGGACGGCGGACCTCGGCGTGGGTGCTGGTGCTGCACACGGTCACCTTCAAGCAGGCCCGCGGGCTGGTGCCGATCGTGCTGGTGGTCGGTGCCGGGCGGGGCCTGGGCGACGGCCCGGCGACGGTGGTGGCGCTGGCCGCGGGCATCACGCTGCTGTCCCTGCTGTGGGCGGCGCTGTCCTGGTGGCGGTTCAGCTACGCCGACGGCCCGACGTCGGTCGTCGTCACCCGCGGGCTGCTCTCCCGGTCGGTGCGCACGGTGCCGCTCGACCGGATCCGCGGGGTGGAGGTCGAGGCGCCGGCGCTGCACCGGCTGGTCGGGCTGGTCCGGGTGCGCATCGACGCGGCGGCCGGGCAGACCCTCGGCAAGGAGGAGGAACTCGTCGTCGACGGCGTCCCGCGCGCCGAGGGCGACCGGCTGCGGGCCCGGCTGCTGGCCCGCCGGGGGCCGGTCGGCGCCCCCGGTGACCCGGACGGCGCCGTCCCGCCGCCCGAGCCGGAGGAGGAGCTCACCCGCTTCGACCTGCGCTGGCTGCGGTACGCCCCGCTGGTCGGCGGGTACCTCGCCGTCCCGCTGGCGGGCGTCGGCGCGCTGTTCCGGGTGCTCGACGAGCTGCCCGAGCGCTGGCGGCCCGACCTCGGCCAGCCCGACGTCTCCGGGACGACGGCCCTGGCGCTGTTCCTGCTGGCTGCGGCGGTGGTGCTGGTCGCCGGGTCGGTGATCGGCTGCGCGGTGGTCAACTGGCGGTTCCGGCTGGTCCGCCGCGGCGGGTCGCTGGTGGCCGTCCGCGGGCTGGTCACCCGCCGGCACACCGAGCTGGAGATCGACCGGATCCGCGGGTGGGCGGTCAGCGCGGGGCTGGGCATGCGGCTGGCGGGCGCGGCGCGGGCCAGCGCCCTGGTCACCGGCCTCGGCGACGCCGCCCGGCGCGGGCAGCTGCTGCCGCTGGGGCCGCGGCAGACCGCCTGGACGCTGGCTGCCCGGCTGGTCGACGACCCCGGTGAGCTGCGCCGGCACCCCCCGGCCGCGCGCCGGCGCAGCGTCGTCCGGGCCTGCGTGCCGGGGCTGGTCGCGCTGCTGGCCGGCGCGGTGCTCGGTCCGCTGGCCGGCTGGTGGTGGCTGCCCGCGGCCGGTGCGGTGCTCGCCGTCCTGGGGGTGCCGCTGGGGCTGGCCCGGTACGCCGCGCTCGGGCACACCGCCGGCCCGCGGTCGTTCGCGGTGCGGTCGGGCTGGCTGGTGCAGGAGCACGCGGTGCTGCAGCGGCGGGCCGTCGTCGGCTGGCAGCTGCGGCAGAGCGTCGTCCAGCGCCGGGGCGGCCTGGTCACGGTGCTGGCCTGCGTCGGTGCCGGCCGGGGCGGTTACGCAGCGGTGGACATGGCCGCGGCGGAGGCGGCGGGGTTCGCCCGCGCCGCCTCGGGCCCGTGGGCGGCCACCCTGGAGCCACCGGCCTGACGCCGGGGCGCAGGGGACCCCAGGATGGGCGCCGTGCCCATGGACGCCGCCGCGCTGACCGACCTGCTGCCCGAGCTGGACGACGCCCCGGGGCCGGAGCTCACCGGCGGGGGCAGCGCCGACGGGCTGCGCTTCCCCGGCCCCGAGCTCACCGGGGACGCGACCGGCGCCCGGTTCCTGGAGTGCGTGCTCACCGGCTGCGACCTGGCCGGGGTGCCCTTCGACCGGGCCCGGCTGGCCACCTGCCTGCTCGCCGAGCTGCGGTCACCGGCCTGGTCGCTGGTCGACGCCACGCTGCTGGACGTGGTGCTCGCGGGCGGCCGGTTCGGCGCGCTGACCGCGCACGGCGCCGAGCTCACCCGGGTCGCGCTGGAGGGGGTGAAGGTCGACTTCGCCGACCTGCGCGGCGCGCGGCTGGTCGACGTCACGCTGACCGGCTGTACGGTCGGCGAGCTGGACCTCACCGGTGCCGAGCTGCGCGACGTCCGGCTGGTCGACTGCTCGGTCGGCTCGCTGGTGCTCTCCGGCTCCCGCAACCGGGCCGTCGACCTGCGGGGCGCGGAGATCGGTCTGCTCGACGGCGTCCCGGGCCTGCGTGGCTGCACGATCAGCACCGCTCAGCTCACCGGGTGGGCCGGCGGGATGGCCGCCGAGCTGGGCGTCGCGGTCGGCTGAGGCCCGGTCGGCCCGCGAGCAGGGTGGTCAGCAGGCCGGCCGCGGCGTCCGGGTGGTCACCGGCCAGCAGCCCGGCGGCGGCCAGCACGTACCGGGTGTCGACGACGACCCGGGTGCCGGTCAGCACGCCGCCGGCCCCGCCGCGGTCGGCGGCGACCCGCGCCACCACCCCAGCCACCACGGCCGGGTCGGCGTGCCGGAACACCCCACCGGAGAGCACCACCAGGCCCACGCCCCGCGCGCTGGCCCCGCCCGGGCCGTAGGCCGCCTCGGCCCGCAGGTGCCGGCGCAGCGCCACCACCGCGGCGGCCTCGCCCAGCGACAGCCCGTCGTCCCCCGGCGGCGCCAGCCCCTCGGCGGTGGCGGCCTCGCGCAGCGCGCCGGCGCTGGCCTGCACCCCGAGGTCGCCCTCCACGGTGCGCCGCCGCGCCGGGACCCCCACCGCCGACCGCTGCAGCGTCTGCTCGGCGTCGGCGACCGGGACGCAGTGCACGTCGGTGGTCGCGCCGCCGACGTCGAGCACCAGCACGCCGGGCACCTCGGCACCGGCGCGCAGCCCGGCCAGCGCCGCCACGCCGTCCAGCACCGCGTCCGGCGTCACCGACCGCACCCACTGCCGCAGCCGCGGGTCGGTGGACAGCCGGTCGCCGCCGATGACGTGGGTGAGGAAGACCTCCCGGATGGCCGAGCGCGCCGACTCCGGCGCCAGCCGGCCGATGTCGGGCAGCACGTTGCCGGCCGCGGTCACCGGCACGCCGGCCCCGGTGAGCACGGCCACGGCGTCGTCCCGGACGGCGGTGTTGCCGGCGACCACCACCGGGACGGCACGGTCTGCACCCGCCAGCACGCCCGCGTTGTGCAGCAGCACCCCGCCCTCCCCGCCGTCGGTGCCGCCGACCAGCAGGACGACGTCCGGCTCGGCGGCGGCCAGCCCGGCGAGCGCGGCCGCGGTCAGCCGCCCGGCCGCCACGTGCACCACCCGGGCGCCGGCGGAGAGCGCGGCGCGGTGCCCGGCCTCCGCGCTGATCAGCTCCTCGTAGCCGACCACCGCCAGCCGCAGCCCACCGCCGGCGCTGGAGCACGCGCGGACCGGGGCGTCCCACCCCGCGGTGGCGGTCAGCACGCCGGAGACGACGTCGTCCGGGGTGGTCGGTGCCTGGTGGGTCGCCACCAGGCGGCCGCCGTCCAGGTCGACCAGCGCCGCCTTGGTCCAGCTGGAGCCGATGTCGACGCAGGCGAGGATGCGAGCGGCCATGCGCGGACAGTAGCGACGAGGGTGTACCGCTACGGAACTGTCCGGTCCGGGCTTGCCGCCGGGGGCACCGGGTAGGGCGGGCTCGATGCCCCTCCGCTGCGCGTCCCCGGCCCGGTCAGTGCGACGTGCCGTCGGCGCGCAGCCCGACCCGGCCGGCGAGCGCGGCCGCCTCCACCCGGGTGGACACCTTCAGCTGGCGCAGCAGGTTGGCCACCAGCCGCTTCACCGTGCGCTCGGAGACGTGCAGCGTCGTGGCGATGTCCACGGTGCTGGTGCCCTCGGCCACCAGCCGCCACAGCCGGCGGTCGTCGGCGGACAGGTGGGCGGCGATGCCCTGGTCGGCCGTCGGCGCGGCGTCGTCCAGCAGCTTGCGCAGCAGCGACTCCGGGATCACCGACCAGCCGTCGAGGACGGCGAGCAGCGGGCGGACCAGCGCCTCGGGGGTGGTCGTCTTCGGCAGGAAGCCACTGGCCCCCGCGCGCAGCGCCTCCAGCGCGGCGTCGGCCTCGGCGAGCCCGGACAGCGCCACGATCCGGACCAGCGGCTCCGCCCGGCGGATCGCCGCGATCGCCCGGGTGCCGCCGGGCGGCGGCATGTGCAGGTCGACGACGGCGACGTCGGCGTGGTGCCGGCGCACCAGCGCCGCACCGGCCGACGCGTCCTCGGTGGTGCCCACCACGCGCACCCGGCCACCGCTCTCCGGCGGCAGCAGCAACGACAGCCCTCGACTGAACAGCGGGTGGTCGTCGATGACCACCACGTCCACCGGCGGACGGTGCCCAGCCCCGGCCTCGTGCTCCGCCACGTCACTCCCACGGTCCCAGCTGCGCCCGGCGTTGCTGACCGTCCGCTCCACCGGAGGTGCCCGTGACCCTTGCCGCTGACACACGCCCTGCCACCTTCCCCGCCCGCGTCGCCGACCTGCTGCGGGCGCTGCGCCGCAGATCACGCCGGGCCACCGCGGAGCAGGTGACGCCGGAGGACGCCCTGGTGCGGGCGATGTGCCACGACATGCGCAGCCCGCTGGCCGCCCTGGAGGGGGTGCTGGCCCGGCTGGACGGCGACGACCCCCGCCGTCCCGAGCTGGTCGAGCTGGCGCTGGCGCAGACCCGGCACCTGTCCTCGATGCTGCGCACCGCCGACGCGACCGGGGGCGCACCCGAGCGGCGGGGCACCCGGCAGCTGTCCGACGTGCTGCGGGCCGCCGTCGCCGCCTCCGGCCTGCCGCCCCACCGGCTCACCGTGGAGGTCGCCGACGGCGCGGTCGACGTCACGGTCTCCGACGCGCGGGTGCAGCGGATCCTCACCAACCTGCTGGAGAACGCCCACCGGCACGGGGCGGGCCGGCCGGTGCGGCTGGCCGTCGACCGCCGCGCCGGCTGGGTGGACCTCGCGGTGACCCAGGACGGCGTGCCGGCCGCCACCGTGCTCGGCCACCTCAGCCAGCTGGCGCCGCCGGTCGACCTCGAGGGGCTCGGGCTGTGGTCGGTGCAGCGGCAGACCCGGGAGCTGGGCGGGCGGCTGCTCTGGTCCCAGGCCCGGGACGGCGCGTTCACCCTGGTCATCCGGCTCCCCGACCGTTGAGGTCCCCCTCCGGACGCGGTGTCCGCAGGTCGGCCCCGAGGGGCCACGGGACGGCACGGGGGTGACAGCGGGGCCGGGCATCTGAGAGTCGTCACCGCGTGGGCGGCGACAGCGACGACGCAGAGGGAGAACGCCCGTGTTCACGCACACTCACGCCCTGCAGTTCGAGGCCAAGCCCGACGGCCCCGACCCGGACTTCGCCCGCAAGATGCAGGAGGTGCTCGGCGGCCAGTGGGGCGAGATGACCGTCGCCACCCAGTACCTGCTGCAGGGCTGGAACTGCCGCCTGCCCGGCAAGTACAAGGACATGCTGCTGGCCATCGGCACCGAGGAGCTCGCGCACGTCGAGATGATCGTGACGATGATCGACCGGCTGCTCGACCACATGCCGCTCAAGCCGGACGCCGCGGACCGCACCAAGGAGGCCGCCGCCGGCTACGGCCAGCACAACCCGCAGCACCCGATCGCCAACGGTGGCGGCGCCTCGTACATGGACAGCATGGGCAACCCGTGGACCGGTGCCTACGTCACCGCCAGCGGGAACCTGTACGCGGACTTCTCCTACAACGCCACCGCCGAGATGCAGGGCCGCCTGCAGGTCGCCCGGCTGTGGAACATGACCGACGACCCGGGCGTGAAGGACCTCCTCCGCTTCCTGCTGACCCGCGACCACATGCACCAGCAGCAGTGGCTGGCCGCGATGGAGGAGCTGAAGGCCGACGGGCTGGACGGCATCCCGGTGCCCGAGGCGTTCCCGCTGGACGAGGAGCTGCCGGAGTTCGCCTACACCTTCATCGACGCCTCCGACGGTCCCGAGGCCGCCAGCGGACGCTGGGCCAACGGCCCCGCGCTCGACGGCACGGACAACGTGCTCCGGGCCGCTCCGATCGCCGCCACCGCCGACGCCCCGATCCTGCCGCCGGGCGACCCGCGCCTGTACGGCACGCCCCCGGCGCCGATGACGGGTCTGCTCCAGAAGGCCAAGGACGCCCTGAAGTGAGGTGCCGCCTCCCGCGTCCGCACGCGTGAGGCACCCCGTACGTGCCGTCGCCGTGCCGGCGCCCCGGCCCCGCTCCCGAGCGGTCCTGGGACGCCGGCCCGGCGGGCGCCCGACCACCTGCTGGAGGCCCTGCCGTGCACCTGTCCCTTCCTGCCCCGCACCTGCCCGCGCTGCACGTCCCGGCGCTGCACCTCACCGGCCGGCTCCCGGTCGCGACGGCCCTGCTTGCGGTCGTCTACGCCGCCGCCGTCGTCATCGCCCTCACCGCCCCCGGCCAGCACGCCCTGGCCGGCTGCGTCGTCCTCGGTGGCCTGGTCAGCCGCTCCGTCGTCCGCCGCCGCCGGTCGACCGTGGCGGCCGTGACCGCGACCACCGCCGCGGTCGACGCGCTCGCCCCGGACGCCGTCCTGGCCGACCGGCCCGCCCCCGCCCCGGCCGCCGCCGCCTGACCGCCCCGCCGTCGGCCGCTGACCGACTGGACCGCCCGACCAGGGCCCGCCGTCCGGGACCCGCCGTCCTGGCTCACCGTGCGTGCTCCTGGCTCACAGTGCTGCGTGAGCTCGGAGCACGCACGATCAGGTCAGCTGATCCCGGGGCCACCGGCACGGGGCTGGAGACGCCACGAGGCGCGCCCCCGACGGGGACGCGCCTCGCGACGTGCTGGCCCGGCTAGTGGGCGACGGCCTTCTCCGCGCCGATGCCGGTCAGCGACCGGACCTCGAGCTCGGCGTACTTGTCCACGTCCGGGCGCTCCTTGGAGAGCTTGGTGCCCAGCCAGCCGAGGAAGAACGACAGCGGGATGGAGACCAGGCCCGGGTTGTTCAGCGGGAACCAGGAGAAGTCGACGTCCTGGATGAGCGAGGTGCTCTTCCCGGTCGTCGGGTTGACCGCTGCGCCGGAGACCACCGGGGAGAAGATGATCAGCGTCACGCAGGCGATCAGCCCGCCGTAGATCGACCACAGCGCGCCCTGGGTGGTGAAGTCCTTCCAGAACAGCGTGTAGAGGATCGTCGGCAGGTTCGCCGAGGCCGCCACCGCGAAGGCCAGCGCCACCAGGAAGGCGATGTTCAGCCCGGCCTGCAGCGCCAGGATGCCCAGCCCGATGGCCACCGCACCGATGACGATCGCGGCGATCCGGGCGACCTTGACCTCCGAGCCCGGTGCCGCGTTGCCCTTCTTGATCACCGACGCGTAGATGTCGTGCGCGAAGGACGCCGACGCGGTGATGGTCAGGCCGGCGACGACGGCCAGGATCGTGGCGAAGGCGACGCCGGAGATGATCCCCAGCAGCGCCGTGCCGCCGAGCTCGAAGGCGAGCAGCGGCGCGGCGGCGTTGACCGCACCCGGGGCCGCCAGGATCTCCTCGCGGCCGACCAGCGCACCGGCGCCGTAGCCGATGACCAGGCTGAAGATGTAGAAGATGCCGATCAGCCAGATGGCCACCACGACCGAGCGACGGGCGTCCTTGGCCGTCGGCACGGTGTAGAAGCGCATCAGCACGTGCGGCAGGCCGGCGGTGCCGAGCACCAGGGCCAGCCCGAGGCTGATGAAGTCGAGCTTGGTGACGTTGGTCAGGCCGTACTGGGCGCCGGGCTCGGCGACCGCCTGGCCGCCGTTGTCGATCGCCCCGCCGATCAGCGAGGACAGGTTGAACCCGTACTTGCCGAGCACCCACACCGTCATCACGAAGGCGCCGGCGATGAGCAGCGTGGCCTTGATGACCTGCACGTAGGTGGTGCCGCGCATGCCGCCGACGAGCACGTAGAAGATCATCAGCGCGCCGACGACGACCACGACGAGGGCCTGCGCGGCCTCGCCGCTCACGCCGAGCAGCAGGGTGACGAGGCCACCAGCGCCGGCCATCTGGGCGAGCAGGTAGAAGAGGCTGACGACCAGCGTGGAGATCGCCGCCGCGGTGCGCACCGGGCCCTGCCGCATCCGGAAGGCCAGGACGTCGGCCATGGTGAAGCGGGCGGTGTTGCGCAGCAGCTCGGCGACCAGCAGCAGCGCGACCAGCCAGGCGACCAGGAAGCCGATCGAGTACAGGAAGCCGTCGTAGCCGTAGACGGCGATGGCGCCGGCGATGCCCAGGAACGAGGCGGCGGACAGGTAGTCGCCGGCGATCGCCAGGCCGTTCTGGGTGCCGCTGATGTTGCGGCCGGCGGCGTAGAAGTCGGCGGCGCTCTTGTTGTTGCGGCTGGCCTTGAACGTGATGACCAGCGTGACCAGGACGAAGGCGCCGAAGATGGAGATGTTGACGGCCGGCTCGCCGATGGTGCCGGCGTCGGCGGCGATCAGGTCAGCCACGGGTGGTCTCCTCGCGGGGGGCGGCGAACTCGTGCGCCTCGAGGCGCTGGCGCATCTCGTCGGCGATCGGGTCGGTGGACCGGCCGGCGTGCCGGACGTAGAGCTGGGTGATCAGGAAGGTGCTCACGAACTGGCCCAGGCCGAGCAGCAGCCCGATGTTCACGTTGCCGAACACCTGCGTGGACATGAAGTCGTGCGCGTAGGTGGAGAGCAGCACGTAGAGCAGGTACCAGGCCAGGAACGCCACGGTCATGGGCAGGGCGAAGCGGCGGAACCGGCGGCGGAGCTCGGTGAACTCCGGGGAGTCCTGCGCCTGCCGGTACTCCTGCGGGGTCAGGAGCTTGCGTTCTGTCGGTGGGGTCACGGGGCACCTCACTGTGCGTCGCCTGAGTGGTGATCGCGGTCACCCTAGGGCGCTCTGGGCGCCGTGGGGAGAGGTCGTGTTCCGAAAGTTACGCAACGGTTTTCGAACGACGCCTCGAGTCCACGCAGGGGCAACGCCGGGGAAACGGCGAGGTGGTGGCATGGGTGCATGGCCTCCTCGCGGACCACGGGCACCCGGACCGGCTCGCGCTCCGTGCTCCGGCAGCCGGACCCGGCCACCGGCTGGTACCCCGTCGCGCGGTCGGCGGACGTGGGGACGACGCCGGTGCCGGTGGGCGCCGCCGGGCAGGCCTACGTCGTCGTCCGGCTGCGGCCGCGCGCGGAGGTGACCGCCCTGCCGGCGCGCTGCCCCCACCGGCTGGTGCCGCTGGCGGCGGCCACCGTCGTCGACGGCCGGCTGCGGTGCGGGTACCACGGCTGGCAGTTCAACGCCGAGGGCCGCTGCGTCGACGTCCCCTCGCTCGGCGCGGACGGCACACCCCCGCCGCGGGCCGACCTGTCGCTGCCCTGGGCGGTCGAGGAGCGCGACGGCTGGGTGTGGCTGGCCCCGGAGCGCACGTCCGTCACCCGGCCACCGAGGGCGGGCGGGGCGCCGCCGGTGCCCGAGCCCGTACCCGCTCCCCCGCCGCCGGCCGGCCCGGTGTTCGGCAACCTGGACCCGTCCCTGGACGCCGCGTGGCACCCGGTCGCGCTGTCCAGCGAGCTGCTCGAGGGCGGCTACGTGCAGACGCGGCTGCTCGGCCGCACCTGGACCGTCCACCGCCGCGACGGCGCACCGGACGCCGACCCGCCGGCCTGGGGCGTCACCGAGCGGCACGGGCTGGTCTGGGTCGCCCCGGCCGAGCCCCGGCACGGCCTGCTCGACGTGCCCGACGCCGACGAGCCGCGCGCCACCTCCGGCTGGTTGTTGCCCGCCCGCACCACCGCGCCCGCCGGGCTGCTGGCCGACGCCCTCCTGGACGCGGCGCACGTCCCCTTCGTGCACCCCGGGGCCGCGGCCGGGCACGTCGTCCCCGGGCACGACGTCGCCCCCGAGCCCGGCGGGTTCTCCAGCGTCCAGGCGCCGGGGCCCGGGTCCCGGCACCGGGTCACCCACCGCTACCGGGCACCGTTCCAGCTGCTCCTGCGGGTGGAGGACCTCGACAGCGGTGCGGTGCGGACGGTGGTGTCGCTGCTCCAGCCCGAGGACGCCGACTCGACCAGGGTGTACACCCGCCTGCTGCTCACCGGGCCCCGCGGGCGCAGCGTGCCGCGCGACGTCGTCGCGGCCGAGGTCGCCGCCGCGCAGGCCGCGCTCGCCGAGGACCTCGCCCAGCAGGCCACGATGGCCAGCGCCGGCCTGCCGCTGCTCCCCCGCGACGAGCTGCACGTGCCGGCCGACCGGCTGGGCGTCGCGCTCCGCCGCGCCCTGGCCGACCTCGCCGTCGGCGGCTGAGCCCCCTCCCCGGCCCCCGGCGGCCGCGGAGGACGATCGACCGGTGACCGCACCGGGAGCGTTCGAGCGGGGCACCGACGGCCCCCGCGTCATCCTCGTCGGCGTCGACGGGTCCGCGACGTCGCTGCGGGCGGCGGCCTACGCGGCCGGGCTGGCACGGCGGCAGCGGTCCCGGCTGGTCGCCGTCTACGTCATGGAACCGGCCCCGCCGATGGCCGGCTGGGTGCCCGCCGCGCAGGCCGTGGCGCAGGAGGCTGCCGCCGAGGTCGACGCCGAGCTGCGCCAGCTGTCCACCCGGGCCGAGGAGCTGGGCATCGAGGCCGAGTACCGGGTGGTGCACGGCGACCCGGTCACCGAGCTGTCCCGGATCGCCGACCAGCTGCCCGCCGACGCGGTCCTGGTCGGGGCCTCGGAGCAGGCCGGGCACCGGGTCGTCGGCTCGGTCGCGGTCCGGCTGGTCCGCGTCGGCCGCTGGCCGGTCACCGTCGTCCCCTGACCCCTCGTCGGCGGCGGACCGTGCCCGGCGCCTCATCCCCGGGGTGGACGCGCGGCTCACCCCGCAGGACGACGACGGACGGCGGCCGGGCTCCTAGGGTCGGCAGGGTGGACCAGTCGCTGCTCGAACGGATGGCGGTCTGGCTCCGGCAGCACCCCTTCGGTGTCGACGCGACCGCTGCCGCGCTGGCCGCGCTCCTCCTGGTCGTCGCGCCGGCGGCCAGCTACGTGGGCAACGGGGACGCGGACTTCCTGCTGGCCCTGCTGCTGGTCGTGCCCCTGGCCTGGCGGCGGCGGCGTCCGGTGCGGGCAGCCGCCGTGGTCGTCGCCGTCTCGCTGGTCCAGCTGGTCGTCGGCGGGGAGTTCCTGCCGGCCAACGTCGCCGCCCCGGTGATGGTCTACGCCCTGGCCGCCTACGCGCCGCGCTGGGCCGGCCGGGCCGGGCTGGGGGTCGGGCTGCTCGGCGCGGTGCTCGCCGCCGGCGCCTACTTCAGCAGCGGCGACGTCATCACGTTCGTCACCTCAGCCGGTGCCATCGGCGTGCTCGTCATCGCGTCCTGGGCGCTGGGCGACCTGCGCCGGGCGCGGCTGCAGCAGGTCGCCGGCCTGCAGGAACGCGCCCGGCTGCTGGAGCTGGAACGGGAGCAGGAGATGCAGCTGGCGGCCTCCACCGAGCGCGCCCGGATCGCCCGCGAGCTGCACGACGTCGTCGCCCACTCGCTCTCGGTGGTCATCGCCCAGGCCGACGGCGGCCGCTACGCCGGGCAGCACGACCCGGCCGCGGCCACCGGCGCGCTCGAGGCGATCTCGGCGACCGGACGGCAGGCGCTCACCGACATGCGCAGCCTGCTCGGCGTGCTCCGGGAGGGCGACGGGCAGGAGTTCGCCCCGCAGCCCGACGTGGGCGCGATCGTCCAGCTCGTCGACGACGTGCGCGCCAGCGGGCTGGACGTCGACCTCATCGTGGAGGGCGTGCAGCAGCCCATGCCGGCCGGTGCCCAGCTGGCCGCCTACCGGATCGTGCAGGAGTCGCTGACCAACGTGCTCAAGCACGCCGGGCCGGCGGGGCGGGCCTGGGTGCGGCTGCACTGGCGGCCCGACGGGCTGGAGGTGGCGGTGCTGGACGACGGCCGCGGCGCCTCCGCGGCGATCGCCGAGTCCGACGGTCAGGGCCAGGGCCTGCTGGGCATGCGCGAGCGGGCCGAGCTGCACGGCGGGCGGCTGTCCGCCGCGCCGCGCGAGGGCGGCGGTTTCGGCGTCCACGCCCACCTGCCCTACCGTGCTCCCCGATGACCTCCAACGTCCCCGGCCAGGTCCGCGTCGTCCTCGTCGACGACCAGCAGCTGGTGCGGGCCGGCTTCCGGATGGTGATCGACTCCCAGCCGGACCTCACCGTGGTCGGCGAGGCCGGTGACGGCGCCACCGCCGTGGACCTGCTGCGCCGCACGCCGGCCGACGTGGTGCTGATGGACATCCGGATGCCGGGCACCGACGGGATCGCCGCGACCGCGCAGGTCACCGCCCTGCCCGAACCGCCGCGGGTCGTCGTGCTGACCACCTTCGACCTCGACGAGTACGTGGTGGCCGCGATCGGCGCGGGGGCCAGCGGGTTCCTGCTCAAGGACGCCCCGCCCGAGGAGATGCTCGACGCGGTGCGCACCGTGCACGCCGGCGACTCGGTGATCGCGGCCAGCTCCACCCGCCGGCTGCTGCAGCACGTCGCGCCGATGCTGCGCGGCTCCGGAGGCGCGGGCGGCACGACGCAGTCCGACCCCGGGGCGCTGGCCGAGCTGACGCCGCGGGAGAAGGAGGTGCTGGTGCAGATGGCCTACGGCGCCAGCAACACCGAGATCGCCGGCCAGCTGTTCGTCAGCGAGGCGACGGTGAAGACCCACGTCGGGCGGGTGCTGGCGAAGACCGGCTCGCGGGACCGGGTGCAGGCCGTCGTCCTCGCCTACCGCACCGGCCTGGTCGCCCCCGCCGACCTCCTCCGCGACGCGCCCGCCTGACCCACCTCCGTCCACCCGACGGCGGACATGGCCATCTCCGCCCGTCTGACGACGGCGAACATGGCCATCTTCGCCCTGCATGCAAGGGCGGACATGGCCGTGTTCGCCCTCGGGCGGGGGCTGGGTCCGCCCGGGGGATGACCCGGGTCAGCCCCCGGGGGCAGCGGCGGCGCCGCGGAAAGCCCCCCGGGCTCCGACGCGGGGGGAGGCCGCCGGACGAGAACGTGGTCGCAGTCCCGACCACCGCCTCTGGAGGCCGCAGTGTCCGTCCCCGTCATGACCGTCCCGGGTGAGTCCCCGGCGTCGTTGTCCGCCGCCGTCCGCGCCACCGACCTGCGCAAGACCTACGGGTCCGGCGAGACGGCGGTGCACGCGCTCGCCGGCGTCGACGTCTCGTTCGACCGGGGTGCCTTCACCGCGATCATGGGGCCGTCCGGCTCGGGCAAGTCCACCCTGATGCACTGCCTGGCCGGCCTGGACGCCGCCACCTCCGGCTCGGTGTGGCTGGGCGGCACCGAGCTGACCGGCCTGCGCGACGACCAGCTCACCAAGCTGCGGCGCGAGCGGATCGGCTTCGTCTTCCAGTCCTTCAACCTGCTGCCGGTGCTCTCCGCGCAGGACAACATCCTGCTGCCGATGCAGCTGGCCGGGCAGCGCCCGGACCGCGCGTGGATGGACGCCGTGATCAGCCGGCTGGGCCTGCGCGACCGGCTGCGCCACCGCCCGCACGAGCTGTCCGGCGGCCAGCAGCAGCGGGTCGCCGTGGCCCGCGCGCTGCTCCCCCGCCCCGACGTCGTCTTCGCCGACGAGCCCACCGGCAACCTGGACTCCCAGGCCGGCGCCGAGGTGCTGGACCTGCTGCGCTCCAGCGTCCGGGAGACCGGCCAGACCGTGGTCATGGTCACCCACGACCCGGTCGCGGCCGCCTACGCCGACCGCGTGGTGCTGCTGGCCGACGGCCGGCTCGCCGGCGAGGTGCACCAGCCGACCACCGACTCGATCATCAACGCGCTGCGCGGACTGGGGGCCTGACGCCGTGCGAGCAGTGACGCTGGCGAGCATCCGGGCGCACCTGCCGCGGTTGGTCGCCTCCACCCTGGCGATCGTCATCGCGGTCGGCTTCGTGGTGGCCACCCTGGTGCTCAACGAGACGACGAAGGCGACCGTGCTGGAGGCCGCCGGGGCGCAGTACGTGGACACCGACGTGGTGGTCACCTCCGACAGCGGCTCCGGGCTGGGCGAGCTCGTCGCCCCGCTCACCGAGCTGACCGCCGTGGCGGCCGTGGACCCGACCTGGCAGACCTCCGTGCAGGCGGTCGTCCCGGGCCGCACCGGCGCGCAGTACCTGCAGGTCGACTCCGTGGCCGCCGACCCGCAGCTCCGCTGGCAGCAGCTGGCCGCCGGGGAGCTGCCGACCCGGGCCGGCGAGGTCGCGGTGAGCGAGCGCGTCGGCGCCGGGGTCGGCGACGTGCTGGCGGTCACCGTCTACACCGACGAGGGCACCGCGACGACGGCCGACGTGACGGTGACCGGCGTGGTCGACCTCGGCGGCGACCCCAGCGCCGGGCTCTACGGCCGCGCCTTCAGCACCCCCGAGCAGGCGCAGGCCTGGGGGGCGACGGAGCCCACCGAGCTGCGGATCGCCGGGCCGCGCCGCACCGACCCCGGCCTGCTGGCCGACGAGGTCCGCGCGACGCTGTCCGGGGAGGACGTCGTCGTCCGCACCGGCTCGGAGCAGGCGACCGAGCAGGTCGCCGCCCTGACCGGGGACGCCACCTGGCTGACCACCGTCCTGCTGGTGTTCGCCACCATCGCAGTGGTCGTCGCCGGGCTGGTCATCGCCAACACCTTCGCCGTGCTGCTGGCCCAGCGGACCCGTGACCTCGCGCTGCTGCGCTGCATCGGTGCCACCTCCCGGCAGGTGCGCCGCAGCGTGCTCGGCGAGGCGGTGCTGACCGGCCTGGCCGCCTCCGTCCTCGGCGTCCTCGCCGGGGTCGGGCTGTCGGCGGGGGTGTCGGCGCTGGTCTCGCGGACCGAGTCGCCCATCCCGCTGTCCGGCTTGAGCGTGCCGCTCTACGCGGTGGGGGTCGGCGTGGCCGTCGGCACCCTCACCACGCTGCTCGCCGCGCTGGCCCCGGCCCGCGCCGCCACCCGGGTCGCCCCGCTCGCGGCCCTGCGGCCCACCGACCCGGTGCCGTTCCGCTCCCGGGGCGGCGTGGCCCGCCTGGTCGCCGGGCTGCTGCTGGTGGTCCCCGGCATCGCGCTGATGGCCGCCGGCGTGGTCGGCGGGCAGCTCCTGGTCGCCCTGCCCGGCGGGGTGCTCAGCGCCCTGGGCGGGCTGCTGCTCGCCCAGCGCGCCGTGCCCCCGGTGGTCGCGGCGGCCGGCCGGCTGGTCAGCCGGTTCGGCGGTCTCCCGGCGCGGCTGGCCACCGGCAACGCCACCCGCAACCCCCGCCGGACGGCGGCCACCGCCACCGCGCTGCTCATCGGCGTCACCCTGACCACGGCGATGGTGGTCGGTGCGGCCTCCACCCGGGCCACCGCGCAGGCGGGGCTGGCCGCGGCCTACCCCACCGACGTGGTCGTCAACGGCAACGGCACCGAGCTCCCGGCGTCCCTGGTGGCGCAGCTCGGGTCGGTGGACGGCGTGGTCGCCACGACCACCCTCATCGGGGGCACGGTCACCGGCCCGGACGGCTGGGAGACCTGGGCCCTCGGGGTCGACCCCGCGGCGGCGCTGCCGACGCTGCGCTCCACCACGGACACCACGCTGCCCGAGACCGGCCAGGTCGCGCTGTCCACCTGGCTGCGGGAGAGCTGGGGGGCCTCGGTCGGCGACAGCGTGACGCTGACCGCCGCTGACCGGTCGCGGACGCTGACCGTGGTCGCCGGCGACTCCGACGCCCCGCTGCTCAACGAGACGGACCTCGGGGCCCTGGTGCCGGACGCGGCCGGCGACACCCTCTGGCTGCGGCTGGCCGACGACGCCGACCAGCGCGCCGCCATCGACGAGGTCACCGACGTGGCCGGGGCCGCCGTCCCGACCGCTTTCGTGACCGGGCTGGCCAGCGAGCGGGCGGCCATCGACGAGGTGGTCGACGTGCTGCTGCTGGTGGTCACCGGGCTGCTCGGCGTGGCGGTGGTGATCGCGCTGATCGGGGTGGGCAACACGCTGGCCCTGTCGGTGGTCGAGCGGCGCCAGGAGAGCGGGCTGCTGCGGGCGCTGGGCCTCACCCGGGGTCAGCTCCGCGGGCTGCTGGCCTGGGAGGCCGTGCTGGTGGCCGGGGTGGCCGCGGTGCTCGGCGTGCTGGTCGGCAGCGCGTACGGCCTGGTCGGCGCTGCCTCCGCGCTCGCCGAGGTGGGCGACGTCGTGATCAGCATCCCCTGGCTGCAGATCGCCGCGATCGTCGTCGTCGCCACCGCCGCCGGCCTGCTGGCCTCGGTGCTGCCCGCGCGCCGGGCGGCGCGGACCCCGCCGGTGGCCGCGATCGCCGCCGTGTGACCCCGGGCGCCCTCCGGGGTGCCCCCGCCGGTAGAGCCCTGCCCACCCCCGTGGGCAGGGCTCGACCGCGTGCCGGTGACCGGTGGTGCGACGCGCGTCCGGGAGGGGGCGAGCGCGCGCACAGCAGTCCGGGGGATGCTGGGGGCGTGCCGTTCCTCCGTCGTGCCGTCACCGTCACCGCCGCCGCCGCCCTCGCCGGGGGCGTGAGCTGGGTGGCCCGGGCCGCCTGGGGGCTCCCCACGGCCGTGGGCGCCAGCCAGCGCCGGCTCCGCCCCACCGTCGCCGGCTCCCCGCAGTTCTCCGACGGGAAGTTCCACAACACCCTGCCGACCCCGGCGCTCTCCCCGGCCAACGCGCGGGACGGGCTGCTCCGGCAGTGGCACGAGGAGCGGCACACGGGGCTGCCCGGCGGCCCCATCCCGCTCGTCTCCGCCGAGCTCCCGGAACTGGCCGGCGACCTGGCGGTCACCTGGTTCGGCCACTCCAGCGCGCTGCTCGAGGTCGACGGCCGCCGGGTGCTCGTCGACCCGGTGTGGGGCCACCGCGTCTCGCCGTCCCCGCTGATCGGGCCGACCCGGCTGCACGAACCGCCGGTCCCGGTCGAGGCGCTGCCGCCGGTCGACGCCGTGCTGATCAGCCACGACCACTACGACCACCTGGACCTGCCGACGGTGCGGGCGCTGGTGCGCACCCAGTCGGCGCCGTTCGTCGTGCCGCTGGGCATCGGTGCGCACCTGCGCGGCTGGGGCGTGCCGGCGGACCGGGTCGTCGAGCTCGACTGGGACGGGTCCACGTCCGTCGCCGGTCTCACCCTCACCTGCACCGAGGCGCGGCACTTCTCCGGCCGGTTCTTCGCCCGGGACACGACGCTGTGGTCCTCCTGGGTGGTCGCCGGGCCGCGGCACCGGGTCTTCTTCGCCGGCGACACCGGGTACACCCCCGCGTTCGCCGGGATCGGCGCCCGGCTGGGCCCCTTCGACCTGACGCTGCAGCCCATCGGCGCCTACAACGACGCCTGGCACGCCATCCACATGGACCCCGAGGAGGCGGTGCGCGCGCACGGCGACCTCGGTGGCCGCGTGCTGGTGCCGATCCACTGGGCGACGTTCAACCTGGCGTTCCACCGCTGGACCGAGCCGGTGCAGCGGCTGCTCGCCGCGGCCGGGCCCCGCGACGTGCAGGTGGTCGTCCCACGGCCCGGCGAGCGGGTCGACGTGCTCGCCCCGCCGCCGCTGACCGACTGGTGGACCCAGGTCGGCTCAGCCGACGGCGCGACCGGCCCGGCCGTCCCCGACGAGGGACGGACCGGTCCGCTCCGCCGGGTGGGCCCGCCCCGCTGACCGCCGTCACCCCGCGGGGAGGACGGCGGCCAGCGCCGCGCTGAGCGCACCGAGGTCGTCGACCTCGTGCGCCGGCTGCGGGCCCGCCGGGTCGACCCGGTGCCCGGGTCGGCGCACCCGGACGACGGCCATCCCGGCCTCCAGCGCACCGCGGGTGTCCCGGGCGGACGCCGGCACGTGCACGTCGACACCGGCGTCGCGGGCCCGCAGGTACAGCTCGGGGTGCGGCTTGTAGGCGTGCAGCCGCTCGCTGGTCAGCACCGCGTCGCCGTCGACCAGGCCGGCCACCCGGGTCCGGCCGAACAGCTCGTCGTCCACGTTGGAGAGCACGCCGACCCGGTGCGACCGGGCGACGTCCGGCAGCGCCGCCGCCACGTCGGGCCAGAGCGGCCAGTCCGGCAGCGAGCCGAGCAGCACCTCGGCGTCCGCGGCCGCGTCGCCGTCCAGGCCGCGGGCGGCGTAGGTGGCGGCCAGCGCCCGGCGGCAGTGCTCGGCGAAGGGCACCCACTGCGCGAGGTCGCGCTGGGAGGCCTTGTTGCGGGCGTCCCAGTCGTCGTAGAGGTCGGTGCCGGCGACGTCCCAGCCGTGCTCCGCGGCGAGGCCGGCCAGCGCCGCCGAGCCGCCGGTCCGGGAGTCGATCAGCGCGCTGAACAGGTCGAAGGTCACCAGGGCCATGGCGTCATGGTGCGCGTCGGACGGTTGACCGGCGTCCCGGAGGGGCACTCTGGTCCGACGATCCACTGTGGGTCCCCAGGAGGCACGACATGGCAGCGCAGCGCGACAGCTCGTCCGACCCCGTCCCGGCCGCCGGCAGCACCGGAGCCGGGGCCCACGCCGCCACCGACGCACCCCTCTCCGGTGGCACGCCGGACCGCACCCCCACCACGCCCGGCTCGCCCCTGCCGCCGGCGGCGCCTGTCCACGGTGTGCCTGCCCCCGGTGCGCTCGACCCGGACACCGACCGGCACCGCGGCATGGGCCGCGGCGAGCGGCAGCAGGTCGTCGCCGCCCAGAAGGCCCGCTACGGCGGGGTCTCCTGGGGCGCGGCCTTCTTCGGCTGGCTGTCGGCCAACGGGATGGCGGTGCTGCTGATCGCGCTGCTGTCCGCCGGCGGCCTGGCCTTCGGCCTGTCCGACACCGTCAGCTCCGCCGACGAGGCCGCCGACTCTGCGGCGTCCGGCATCGGGCTGGGCGCCGGCATCGCGCTGCTGGTCGCGCTGTTCCTCGCGTACCTGGCCGGCGGCTACGTCGCCGGCCGGATGGCCCGCTTCGACGGCGTCAAGCAGGGCATCGCGGTGTGGGTGATCGGCCTCGTCGTGGTCGTCCTGCTCGCGCTGGCCGGTCTGGTCTTCGGCTCGCAGTACAACGTGCTGGCCGACCTCGACCTGCCGCGGATCCCGGTCGACGAGGGCACCGCGACCACCGCCGGCATCATCTCGCTGGTCGCCGTCCTGGTGGCCACGCTCGTCGGCGCGGTCCTGGGCGGCATCCTGGGCGCCCGGTACCACCGCAAGGTGGACCGGGTCGGGTTCGACGCCGTCTGAGGCGCGCGGCGGGTGGGCGCCGGGCCGGCGCCCACCCGCTCAACGCAGCAGCTTGGACATCCGCCGGTCGGCCAGCGGCTTGCCGCCGGTCTGGCAGGTGGGGCAGTACTGCAGCGAGGTGTCGGCGAAGGAGACCTCGCGGACGGTGTCCCCGCAGACCGGGCAGGGCAGGCCGGTGCGCGCGTGCACCTGCAGGCCGGCCCGCTTCTCGCCCTTGAGCGTCGCCGCCCGTTGCCCGAGCTGGCGCTCCAGCGCCCCGCTCAGCGTCTCGCGCATCGCCGCGTGCAGCCGGAGCAGCTCCTCGTCGGTGACCTTGTCGGCCATCTTGAACGGGGACAGCTTCGCGGCGTGCAGGATCTCGTCGGAGTAGGCGTTGCCGATCCCGGCGAGCACCGTCTGATCGGTGAGCGTGCCCTTGAGCTGGGTGTGCCGCCCCGCCAGCAGCGCGCCGAACCGCTCGGTGTCCAGGCTGAGCGCGTCCGGCCCGAGCCGGGCGATGCCTGGCACCTCCGACGGCGACCGGACGACGTAGACCGCCAGCCCCTTGCGGGTGCCCTGCTCGGTCAGGTCGAAGCCCTCGGGCAGCTCGCCGTCCCGGGGCTCGAGGTGCACCCGCAGCGCGAGCGGCCCCTTGCCCGGCTTCGGCGGGGCCGGCGGCAGGTTGGTGCGCCAGTGCAGCCAGCCGGCCCGGGCCAGGTGCACGACCAGGTGCACCCCGGAGACGTCGAGGTCGAGGAACTTGCCGTGCCGCGAGGCGCCGGTCAGCTCCAGGCCGGCCAGCGCGGACAGCGGCGGGTCGAAGGTCTTGATCGCCTGGACGGCGGCCAGGTCGACGCGCGTGACGACGCGGCCGACGGCGTTCTCCCGGAGGAACGCCGCCAGCGCCTCCACCTCGGGCAACTCGGGCATCCGTCCATGATCCACGTCCGCGGCCCGCTGCGCCCCACCCCGAAGGGCGAACATGGCCATCTCCGGGGCTCCTGTCGGCCCGAACATGGCCATCTTCGGGGCTGAACGAGGCCCGGAGATGGCCATCTCCGGGAGTCCGGGCGCGCTGAGGGCCGTCGTCGGGCCTGGGGCGGTCAGGTTGCGTCGCCGGCCAGGTCGACGGTCGCGCCGGGCTCCGCGCGGGCCGAGCTCTCCACCGCGGCGGCGACGGCCTTGGTCACCGCCGGGTCGAAGACGCTCGGGATGATGTAGTTGGCGTTCAGCTGGTCGTCGCGCACCACGGCCGCCAGCGCGTCCGCGGCGGCGAGCAGCATGCCGGGGCGGATCTCCTTGGCCCGGGCGTCGAGCAGCCCGCGGAAGACCCCGGGGAACGCCAGCACGTTGTTGATCTGGTTCGGCAGGTCCGACCGGCCGGAGGCGACCACGGCGGCGTACTGCCGGGCCCGCACCGGGTCGACGTCCGGGGTCGGGTTGGCCATCGGGAAGACCACCGCCCGCTCGGCCATCTCGGCCAGCGCCTCCGGCTGGACCACGTTCGCCGCGCTGACCCCGATGAAGACGTCCGCGCCGACCAGCGCGTCGGGCAGCTCGCCGCGGCGGCAGCCCGGGTTGGTCCGGCGGGCCAGGTCCAGCTTCGCCGGGGGCAGCCGGTCGTCGTCCGGGGAGAGGATGCCCTCGCGGTCCCAGACCAGGACGTCGGTGGCGCCGGCCTCGAGCAGCAGCGAGACGATCGCCGTCCCGGCCGCGCCGCCGCCGGCCACGACGACCCGCACCGCCGCCAGCTCCTTGTCCACCACCCGCAGGGCGTTGCGCAGCGCAGCCAGCACGCAGATCGCCGTCCCGTGCTGGTCGTCGTGGAAGACCGGGATGTCCAGCTTCTCCCGCAGCCGGGCCTCGATCTCGAAGCAGCGGGGTGCGGCGATGTCCTCGAGGTTGATGCCGCCGAACCCGGGGGCGATCAGCTCGACGGTGCGCACGATCTCGTCGACGTCCTGGGTGTCCAGCGCGATCGGCCAGGCGTCGATGTCACCGAACCGCTTGAACAGCGCCGCCTTGCCCTCCATCACCGGCATCGAGGCGCCCGGGCCGATGTCGCCCAGGCCCAGCACCGCCGAGCCGTCGGTGACCACGGCGACCGTGTTGCCCTTGATGGTCAGCCGCCGGACGTCCTCCGGGTGCTCGTAGAGCGCCATGCAGACCCGGGCCACCCCGGGGGTGTAGGCCATCGACAGGTCGTCGCGGGTCTTGAGCGGCACCGTGGAGGCGACCTCCAGCTTGCCGCCCAGGTGCAGCAGGAAGGTGCGGTCGCTGACCTTGCGCACGTGCACGTTGTCCACCGCGTCGAGGGCGGCCACCACCTCGTCGGAGTGCGCGGCGTCGGCGGCGGAGCAGGTGACGTCGACGGTCAGCCCGTCGGCCCGGGACTCCACGACGTCGATCGCGGTGACCGCGCCGCCCGCGCTGCCCACCGCGGTGGCGATCCGGCCCACGCTGGCCGGGTCACCGTCGGCGTCCAGCCGCACGGTGATGGAGTAGGACGCCGACGTCACCGGCCCCCGGTGGACGACGGGGGGAGGCTGGTCGGCGGTGAGGTCGGTCACGTCGTTCATCCTGGCACCGCAGCGACGAGACTTCCACCACGTGGTGCAGTCGTCCCGGGATGCGGAACAATCAGCGACGCAACCGGGGTGGCGTGAGGTCCATCGGGGTGCCACCGGCCGCGGCCGCACCCAGCCGGGCGGCCCAGCGGACCAGGCCGGGACCGTCGATGCCGTGCCGCGCAGCCGCGGCGTCGGCGGTGCCCAGCGACCGGGCGCCGCGGGTGAGCAGGGTGGCCGCCCCGGTGGTGTTGCCCCGGGCCGCGTGGGTCAGCCCGACGGCCAGCTGCGCCAGCCCGCGCCACAGGTCCCGCTCGTCGTCCGGCCCGGTCTTCCAGGCGTCCTCGAGCACCTCGTGGGCGTGGAACGGCCGCCCGGCGTCGAGCAGCTGCTGCGCCTCGTGCAGCGTCTCCGCCGGGGTGCGGACGACGCCCTCCGGGGCGCGCGGCTCACCCGGCTCGCCGTAGGGCAGCGGGCGGCCCAGCGCGTCGCGGGGACGGGCGTTGCGGGCGCGACCGGTCCCGTCCCGGTCACGGGCGCCAGCGGCCACCTCAGCGCAGGACGGTGGTGAGCCGGACCTGGACCCCGTCGGCGGTGAGCGTGATGTCGACGTGGTCGCACAGCTGGCGGGCCAGCCACAGGCCCATGCCGCCGAGGGAGAGGTCGTCGCCGTGCGCCGGGCCGTAGCCGATGAACGGGTCCTGCAGGCCGGCGCCGCGGTCGGTCACGGTGCACACCAGCCGGCTCGCGTCCGCCCACAGCCGCAGGTCGACCGGCGGCCGGCCGTGCCGGAGGGCGTTCGTGGTCATCTCGTCGACGGCGAGCAGGAAGTCCTCCAGGGCCGGCTCCGAGCCCGGCGGGAGGCTCGCGTCCGCGGCCTGGGCGGCCAGGTCCCGGCGCAGCCCGCGCAGGTCGCGCACCGAGTCGGCCCGGACCAGCGGCTCGGTGGCCTCCAGCGGCTCGGCGGGGACCGGCAGCGAGGTCAGGTACTCAGCGGCGTCGACGTGGTCGGGGTTGGGCTGCTGCTGACCGTCCACCTGCAGCAGCGGGTGGGTGGCGCGCACGGCGTCGACCAGCACCGCCGGCACCCGCCGGGTGTCGCAGACGCAGAGCACGACCAGCGGCTCCTCGCCGAGCCGCTCGGCCTCCTCCAGCTGGTGGTCCAGGACGGCGTCGTAGCGCTGCCACTCCCGCCAGGTGTCCTCGTCCGGGCCGGCGAAGGGCTCCAGGACGACGTGCACGACCGGGCTCCCGGGGGTGCGGTACCGCTCGCCCAGCCGCCGGACGGCGGTGATCGCCGCGGCCGGGCCGTTGCCGTAGACGTCGGCCCAGCCGGCCCAGACGACCTGCGGGCGGTCGGCCAGCGCCTTCTGCAGCAGCTCGCCCGTCGGGTCGGTGCAGGCCACGACGACCGGCTCACCCGCGTCCAGCCCGGCGCACACGAAGGCCACCGTGCCCTCGACCAGGTCCTCGTCGGAGCCGCCGATCAGTGCCCGGTGCGTCCCGGACCCGGCTGCCCCGTCCATCTGCGCTGGTCCCCGTCCCGTCGATCCAGAGCTGCCGTGCTGGCAGCCGTGCCCAAGGGGTCCCTACCCGGCCGGAGCGGACCTAGGCGTGCGGTTCGGCACCACCCCCGTCCGGGTGGGCGCCGCCCCCGGCCGGTGCCCTAGCGTCGGGCCGGTGAGCACGCTCCCCCACGACGACCTGGGCCGTTCCTGGCGGGCGGCCCGGCCCCGCGCGGCGGTCGTGCACCTGGACACCGCGGCCTGCGGCCGGCAGAGCGAGCGGGTGCTCGACGCGGTGGCCCGGCACGCCCGCAGCGAGGCGGAGAGGGGCGCCCGGGTCGCCGAGGAGCAGGCCGCGGGGCTGCTGCAGCAGGGCCGGTCGGTGCTCGCCGGCCTGGTCGGCATGGCGGCTGCCGACGTCGCCTTCACCGAGAGCGCCTCGGCCGCGGTGCGCACCCTGTTCGACCGCTGGCGGTTGCCGGCCGGCACCCGGGTGGGCGTGCTCCCCGGGGAGTACTGGCACGACCTCGCCGTGCTCACCGACCGCGGCCTGACGCCGGTGGCGCTGCCCGCCGACGACCTGGGCCGGGCCGACCTGGCCGGCGTCGAGCGGGTGCTGCGCGACGACCCGCCGGCGTTGGTGCACCTCACCCTGGTCGCCAGCCACCGCGGCGTCGTCCAGCCCGGCCGCGAGCTCGCCGCGCTGTGCCGCGCGGCCGGCGTCCCGCTGGTGCTCGACGCCGCGCAGGCGATCGGGCACGTCGACTGCGACCTGGGGGCCGACGTCGCCTACGCCCCGGCCCGCAAGTGGCTGGCCGGGCCGCGCGGGGTGGGCTTCCTGGTGATGCGCCCGGCGATCACCGCCCAGCTGACCCCGGTGCTGCCCCCGGACCTCTTCGACGACGGCGGGGCCGGCGTCGACCACGCCCGCTGGTACGAGTCGCACGACGCGCACATGGCCGGCCGGGTCGGGCTGGTCCTGGCGCTCGGGGAGCACCTGGCCGCCGGACCGGACCGGGTGCGGGCCCGGCTGGCCGCGCTCGGCCGGGCCACCCGGGAACGGCTGGCCGGCCGCGGGGGCTGGACGGTCGTCGAGCCGCTGGACGAGCCGACGGCGATCACCACCCTGCGGCCACCCGACGGCGTCGAGGTGCCGGCCACCGCGGCGCGGCTGGCGGCCGAGCACGGCGTGCTGGTGACGCCGGTCGGCCGGGAGCGGGCCCGCGGCGAGCTCACCGGCCCGGTGCTCCGGGTGTCCCCGCACCTGGACGCGACGACGGACGACCTCGACGCGCTGGCGGCCGCGCTGCCGGGCTGAGCGGAGGCCCCGCCGGATCGCTGCATCCAGCGGCGGGGGGTGGCCGGAAGTGGTGGTGAGAGTCCACCTCCACCCGGAAGGAACCACCGTGAGCCGCATCCGCACCACCACCCTCGCCGCCATGGCCGCCAGCGGTCTCGTCGGCAGCCTCGCCGTCCTCGCCGCCCCCTCCGCGCTCGCCGCCGACACCGCGACGGTCTCGGTCCTGCACGCGGTCCCGGGTGTCCCGGTCGACGTCTACGCCAACGGCGAGGAGCTGATCCCGGACTTCCAGCCCGGCACGCTCACCGACCCGCTGGAGCTCCCGGCCGGCAGCTACGACCTGGCCGTCTACCCGGCGGGCTCCGACCCGGCCAGCACGCAGCCGGCTGCGTCCGCCGACGACGTCGCCGTCCCGGCCGGCGCCAACGCCACGATCGTCGCCCACCTCACCCCCGAGGGCACCCCGGTCCTGACGCCGTTCGTCAACGACACCTCCGCCGTCCCGGCCGGCCAGGCGCGGGTGACCGTGCGGCACACCGCGGCGGCGCCGGCCGTCGACGTCCGCGCCGGTGGCGCCGTCGTCGCACCGGGGCTCACCAACCCGAACGAGGCCGCGCTGACCGTCCCCGCCGGGACCGTCTCCGCCGACGTCGTGCTCGCCGGCACCAGCACCGTGGCGATCGGCCCGGCCGACCTCAGCCTGGCCGAGGGCACCAACACGATCGTCTACGCGTGGGGCAGCGGCGACGCCGGCTACCAGCTCGCCGTCCAGACGCTGAGCGGGCTGCACTCCTCGCCCTCCGGCGTCCCCGGCGGCTCGGCCGGCCAGGCCGACGACAGCCTGCCGACCCCGCTGCTCGCGCTCTCCGGTGCCGGCCTGGTGGCCGCCGCCCTCGCCGGTCGCCGGCTGCTCGCCTCCCGGGTCTGACCCGGTAGCAGCAGAGGAGACCACCGTGCGCGCCTCCGCCGCCGTGCTCGTGCTGGGCACCGTCCTCGCCGTCGGCCTGCCGACCGCCTGGGTGGTCACCCGGCCCGAGCCGGCGGCGGGGGCGCCGGTGACCGCCGTGCTCGCCACGACACCGGCCACCACCCCCGCGACCGCCCCGCCGGCGGCCGCGGCCGCGCCACGGGTGGCGGCCGCCCCGGCCACCCCACCGCCGGTCACCACCCCGGTGCCGCCGGTCCGGCTCGAGGTCGCGGGGGCGGGCATCGACGCCCCGCTCGACCCGGTCGGGGTCATGCCGGACGGCGCCATGGCGATCCCCGAGGACGTCGACCGGGTCGGCTGGTACCGCTTCGGCGCGGCACCCGGCGCGCCCGGGGGGACGGCGGTGCTCGCCGGCCACGTCGACGACGCCGAGCAGGGCCTGGGCGTGCTCGCCGCACTGCGCGACGTGCAGCCCGGCGCGGAGGTGCGCGTCACCGCCGCCGACGGGACCGCGACCCGCTGGCAGGTGGTCGGCCGGGAGCTGATCGAGAAGCAGGCGCTGCCGCTGGACCAGCTCTTCCAGCGGGCCGGCCCGCCCCGGCTGGTGCTGGTCACCTGCGGCGGCGAGTTCGACCCGGCGCTGCGCAGCTACGAGTCCAACGTGGTCGTCGTGGCGGAACCGCTGGGATGACCGCGATCCCCCGGGTTCACCTCCCGATCGCCGCCCCCTACGGTCGACGCATGGTCCGGGAGGTGGTGCCGGTGGCAGCAGCCCTCCCCGAACCCGACGACGCCGAGGTCGGACGCCGCTTCGCCGCCGGGGACGAACGAGCACTGGCCGTGGCCTACGAGCGGTGGGCCGGCCAGGTGCACGGCATGGCGGTCCGCGCCTTCGGGGCCGGCCCCGACGCCGAGGACGTCACCCAGCAGACGTTCGTCGCCGCCTGGACCGGACGGGCCCGCTACAGCGCCGCCCAGGGCCCGCTGCCGGCCTGGCTGGTCGGCATCTGCCGGCACAAGATCGCCGACAACTGGGCGAAGCTGGAGCGGCAGCGCCGGTCGGCCGAGGCCGCCGCCGCCGACGCCCGGTCCGCACCGTCGGCCACCGAGGGCCTGGCCGGTGCGGTGGCCGACCGGGTCCTGCTGGTCGGCGAGTTGAACCGGATCGGCCAGCCGCAACGAAGGATCATCGAGCTCGCGTTCTTCGAGGACCTCACCCACTCGCAGATCGCCGCCCGCACGGGCATCCCGCTGGGCACGGTGAAGAGCCACATCAGACGCACGCTGGAACGACTACGAGATCGCTTGGAGGTGGACGGTGCAGCACTCAGCTCCTGAGCAGCTCGCGCTGGCCGCGCTGGGCGAGCGGCTGCCGGCCGGCGACGCCGCCCACCTCGCCTCCTGCGCCGAGTGCCGGACCGAGGTCGCGTCGCTGCGCCGCCCGGTCGAGCTCCTCGCCGTCGCCCCGCTGTCCGCCGCCGGCCCCGACGTCGCCCCGCCGCCGGCGGTCTGGGCCGCGATCGCGGCGGCCACCGGCGTCAGCACCACCCCCGGCGCGCCCACCACGGCCGACGACACCACGACCGGCGCCCCCGCCGGGACGGGAGCGACCGCCGACCGCGACGAGCCGGTCGCCGACGTCCTGCCGTTCCGCCCGCGGCGCCCCAGCACCCGCTGGCTGACCGTGGCCGCCGCCGTCCTGGTGGGCGGCGTCATCGGCGGCGGCGTGGTCGCCTACACCCGGGACGACGGCGGCTCGGTGGTCGCCGCCACCGCGCTGGACCCGCTGGACGCCGACGAGGCCTCCGGCCGGGCCGAGGTGCGCGAGGTCGACGGCGTCCGCTCGCTGCAGGTCGACCTGGACGCCCCCGACCTCGCCGACGGCTACTACGAGGTCTGGCTGCTGGAGCCCGACGCCGTCCGGATGGTGCCGGTGGGCGTCGTGCGCAGCGGGGACACGGTGCTGCCGCTGCCGGCCGGCCTCGACCTGGGCGACTACCCGCTGGTCGACGTCTCGGTCGAGCCGATGGACGGCGACCCGACCCACTCCGGCGTCTCGGTCGCCCGCGGCGAGCTGCAGCTCTAGCCGGCGGCCTGGACCCGGGCCGACACCCGGCGGTGGACGGCGAGCTGCTCGTCCAGGGCCGGGTGCACCGGCACACCGCCGTCCACGACGACCCGGCCGCCGACGACGGTCTGCCGGGCCGACACCGGGCCGCAGCGCAGCCAGGCCTCCACCGGGTCGGACAGCGCGCCGGCGAACCGGACCCCCTCCAGCGACCAGACGGCCAGGTCGCCGCACGCGCCGACCGACAGCTGACCCACCTCCCCGGCTCGGCCCAGGCAGGCCGCACCGCCGCGGGTGGCGATCTCGAGGGCGTCCCGGGCCGACATCGCCGCCGCGCCGTGCCGCAGCTTGCCCTGCAGCATCGCGGTGCGCGCCTCCAGCCACAGCGAGGCCGAGTCCGCCGACGCCGAGCCGTCCACGCCCAGGCCGACCGGGGCGCCGGCGGCACGCAGCTCGGCGACCGGGGCCAGCCCGCTGCCCAGGATCATGTTCGACGACGGGCAGTGCGCCGCGCCCACCCGCGCCGCGCCCAGCCGGGCCACCTCACCGGCGTCCGGCCAGACCACGTGCGCCAGCCAGGTGCGGTCGGTCATCCAGCCGACGTCGTCGAGGTAGTCGACCGGACGGCGGCCGAAGGTCTCCAGGCAGAACGCGTCCTCGTCCTGCGTCTCGCAGAGGTGGGTGTGCAACCGGACGTCGAGGCGCTCGGCCAGCTCGGCGGTCCGGCGCATCAGCGACGTGGAGACGCTGAACGGCGAGCAGGGCGCCAGCGCGATCCGGGTCATCGCGGTGGCCGAGCGGTCGTGGTGCAGCTCGACCAGGCGCTGGGAGTCGGCGAGCACCTCGTCGTCGTCCTGCACCACCGAGTCCGGCGGCAGGCCGCCGTCCTTGACCGACAGCGACATCGAGCCGCGGGTGGGCGAGAAGCGGACGCCGAGGTCCCGGGCCGCGATGACCTCGGCGGTGATCAGGTCGCCGCCGCCGCGCGGGTGCACGTAGAGGTGGTCGGTCGACGTGGTGCAGCCCGACATCGCCAGCTCGGCCAGCCCGACGTAGGCGCTGACGTACGCGGCCTCCTCGTCCAGCCGCGCCCACAACGGGTAGAGGGTGACCAGCCAGTCGAACAGGCCGCCGCTCAGCGCGGGCGCGTAGGCGCGGGTCAGGTTCTGGTAGAGGTGGTGGTGGGTGTTCACCAGCCCCGGGGTCACCAGGCAGCCACGGGCGTCGATGCGCCGGACGGCGTCCGGCTGCGGGTCGGCGGGGCCACCCAGCCCGGTGACGACGCCGTCGGTGACCGCCACCCACCCCCCGGCGATCTCCCGGCGGGCGTCGTCGACGGTGGCGATCAGCTCGGCGTCGTGCACGAGCAGGTCAGCGGTGGGCACGGGGCGCATCCTGCCCGGGGAATGTGTCGGGCCGCGCACCACCCGTCATCTGGAAGTGACACGTCGCGGTTACCGTGGCCGTCCCCGGTGGTGACGACGGACACCGGGCCCCCTGACGAGGAGCGCGCGATGGACTTCCTCCAGCCCACGACCTGGGCCGAGGCGCTGGAGGCGAGGGCCGCCCGCCCCGACTCCGTGCCGGTGGCCGGTGGCACCGACGTCATGGTCGGGGTGAACTTCGGCCGCCTGCGCCCGGCCACGCTGATCGACCTCACCCGCATCCCGGAGCTGCAGGAGTGGGGCACCGAGGACGGCGCGGTGCGGCTGGGCGCCGGCGTGAGCTACGCGCGGGTGATCACCGAGCTCGGGCAGCGGCTCCCCGGCCTGGCGATGGCCGCCCGCACCATCGGGTCGCCGCAGATCCGCAACCGCGGCACGGTCGGCGGCAACCTGGCCACCGCCTCCCCCGCGGGCGACGCGCACCCGGCCCTGCTGGCCGCCGACGCCGTCGTCGAGGTCGCCTCGGTCCGGGGCAGCCGCCGGATCGCGATCACCGACTTCTACACGGGGGTCAAGCAGCACGCGATGGCCCCCGACGAGCTGATCGCCGCCGTCCACGTCGTCCCGCCGAGCGGCCCGCAGCAGTACAGCAAGATCGGCACCCGCAACGCCATGGTCATCGCGGTGGCGGCCTTCGGCCTGGCGCTGCACCCCGCCCGGCGCGCCGTCGGCACCGGGATCGGGTCGGCCGCACCCACCCCGCGCCGGGCGCCCGAGGCCGAGGAGTTCCTCGCCGGGGAGCTCACCGGCTCGGGGCTGTGGGAGTCCCGCGCCGAGCTCCCGGCCGCGACGGCCGCCCGCTTCGGCGAGCTGGTCGCCGGCTCCGCCGCACCGATCGACGACGTCCGCGGCAGCGCCCGCTACCGCCTGCACGCCCTCTCCGTCCTGGCCCGCCGCACCCTGGGCTGGGCCTGGACCGACTACCGCAACGACTCCGCGAAGGTGGCCTGACATGCGTCTGACCTGCACCGTGAACGGCACGCAGCAGAGCGTGGACGACGTGTGGGAGGGCGAGAGCCTGCTCTACGTCCTCCGCGAGCGGATGGGCCTGCCCGGCTCGAAGAACGCCTGCGAGCAGGGCGAGTGCGGCTCCTGCACGGTCGCCCTGGACGGGCTGCCGGTCTGCGCCTGCCTGGTCGCCGCCGGCCAGGCCGAGGGACGCCGGATCGAGACCGTCGAGGGCATGTCCGAGGGCACCGCGCTGGACCCGGTGCAGCAGTCCTTCCTGGACGCCGGCGCCGTCCAGTGCGGGTTCTGCACCCCCGGGCTGCTGGTCGCCACCCGCGACCTGATCGAGCGGCAGGGCCGTCCCACCGACCCGGAGATCCGGGAGGCGCTGGCCGGGAACCTGTGCCGGTGCACCGGCTACGAGAAGATCATGGACGCCGTGCGGCTGGCCGCCGACCGGATGGCGGCGGACCGGTGAGCACCCCCACGCGCACGCCGACCGGGGCACCGGCGCACCTGACCGGCCCGGGCGGCGGGCAGGTCGGCGACGACGCCCAGCGGCCCGACGGGGTGCTCAAGGTCCGCGGGGAGTTCGCCTACGGCAGCGACCTCTGGATGGAGGACATGCTGTGGGGCGCCACGCTGCGCAGCCCGCACCCCTACGCCCGCATCCGCGGCATCGACCTCGGCCCGGCCCTGGCCGTCCCCGGCGTCCGGGCGGTGCTCACCGCCGACGACGTCCCCGGCGAGAAGGTCTACGGCCTGGAGCTGGCCGACCAGCCAGTGCTCGCCGTCGACGTCGTCCGGTACCAGGGCGAGCCGGTGGCGCTCGTCGCCGCCGACCACCCGGAGACCGCCCGGCTGGCCGCGTCCAGGATCGTCGTCGACTACGAGGTCTGGGAGCCGGTCACCGACGCGCAGACCGCGCTCGGCCACCCGACGTGGAACAAGGTGCACGAGACCACCCCGGAGGTCACCGAGCTGAGCCGGGAGAGCGCGCACCTGCACCCCGAGGGCAACCTGGTGCGGCACCTGAAGGTGCGCACCGGCGACCCGTCCCCGACCGCCGACGTCGTGGTGGTCAACGAGTACCAGGTCGGCATGCAGGACCAGGCGTTCCTCGGTCCGGAGTCCGGCCTGGCCGTGCCCACCGAGGACGGCGGCGTCGAGCTGTACGTCGCGACCCAGTGGCTGCACGTCGACCAGCGGCAGATCTGCTCCGCCCTGGCGCTCCCCCCGGAGCAGGTGCGGCTCACCCTGGCCGGGGTGGGCGGCGCCTTCGGTGGCCGCGAGGACCTCTCCATGCACGTGCACGCCTGCCTGCTCGCCCTGCGCACCGGCCGGCCGGTCAAGATGTCCTACAACCGCGAGGAGTCCTTCTTCGGCCACGTGCACCGCCACCCGGCCACCATGCGCTACGAGCACGGCGCCACCCGGGACGGCGACCTGGTCTACGTCAAGGCCGAGATCTACTTCGACGGCGGGGCCTACGCCTCGAGCACCCCGGCGGTCGTCGGCAACGGCGGGACGATGGGCATCGGCCCGTACGTGGTGCCCAACGTGCACGTCGACTGCTACGGCGCGTACACCAACAACCCGCCGTGCGGGGCCATGCGCGGCTTCGGGTCGGTGCAGACCGCCTTCGCCTACGAGGCGCAGATGGACGCGCTCGCCGCCGCGCTGGGCATGGACCCGGTCGAGCTGCGCTGCCGCAACGCCATGGCGGAGGGGTCGGCGACCCCCACCGGCCAGGTGATCGACAGCCCCGCGCCCGTGGTGGAGCTGCTGCGCCGGCTGGAGGCCATGCCGATGCCCGGCGCGCCAGGGGACGAGGTCGACCTGCGGGACATGCCCGGCGGGGTCTCCAACACGACCCACGGCGAGGGCGTCCGGCGCGGGGTCGGGTACGCCGTCGCCTACAAGAACGTGGCCTTCTCCGAGGGCTACGACGACTACTCCACCGCCCGGGTGCGCCTGGAGGTGGTCGGCGGCGAGCCCACGGCGACCGTGCACACGGCCGCGGCGGAGGTGGGCCAGGGGCTGGTCACCGTCGAGCAGCAGATCGCCCGCACCGAGCTCGGCGTCGACCAGGTGACCGTGCACCCCAAGGACACGACGGTCGGCTCGGCCGGCTCCACGTCGGCGTCCCGGCAGACCTACGTGACCGGGGGTGCGGTGAAGGCGGCCTGCGAGGCGGTCCGGGCGCAGGTGCTGTCCCGGGCCGAGCGGCTCGTCGGCCGGTCGGTGCCCGACCTGCGGCTGACCGGCGGTGCCGTGGTCTCCGACCTGGAGGGCATCGCCGTCCCGCTGGTCGACGTCCTCGGCGACGAGCCGGTCGAGGAGACCGTCGAGTGGCGCCACCGGCCCACCGAGGCGATCGACCCGGAGACCGGCCAGGGTTTCGCGCACGTGCAGTACGCCTTCTCCGCCCACCGCGCCGTGGTCGACGTGGACACCGAGCTCGGCCTGGTCAAGGTGGTCGAGATGGCCTGCACCCAGGACGTCGGCAAGGCGATCAACCCGCAGGCGGTCGTCGGCCAGATCCAGGGCGGCACGGCCCAGGGCCTGGGGCTGGCGGTGATGGAGGAGGTGCTGGTCACCGACGGCCTGGTCCGGAACCCGTCGTTCACCGACTACCTGATCCCGACGATCCTGGACATGCCGCCGATGCGGATCGAGGTGCTCGAGTACGCCGACCCGCACGCCCCGTACGGGCTGCGCGGGGTGGGCGAGGCGCCCAACATCTCCTCCGGGCCGGCCGTGGCGGCCGCGATCCGGGCCGCGACGGGGCTGGCGCTGCGCCGGGTGCCGGTGCGGCCCGAGCACATCACCGTCGAGGCGACGGCGGACCGCTAGCGGGAGCCGCCGGCGGGGCCGTCCAGCAGCGCGGCGACCCCGGCCGGCAGCTCCCCGGTCAGCGGGCGGGCACCGACCAGCCGGCCGGCGTCGGACGGGTCGGTGCCCGCCCGGCCGAGCACCTCGAGCGCGGTGACGTCGGGCAGCGCGTCGAACCAGCGGCGGCCCAGCCCGGCCCGACCGGCCGCGGTGGGCCGGCCCCACAGGCGCAGCCGCGCCATCCCGCCGTCCGGGAAGACGTCGAGCCGGACGGCGTGCACGCCCGGGGCGCCGTCCAGGACGAAGCGGTGCCGGGTGTCCGGCTGCAGCCGGGTGCGGGGCAGCAGCGTCACCTCCGCGCCGTCGGACGTGCGGCCGGTGAGCGACGCCGAGCCGGGCGCGTTGCCGAGGAAGTACGAGGTGTCCAGCTCGGCGAGGGTGACGACGCCCTCGCAGGCCAGCGCCACGTCCACCCAGTCGTTGCCCGGGCCGCGCCGCCGGGCGTTCTCCCAGCCCTCGCCCATGGAGCGGGCGTCGCCCCGGCCGATCAGCTGGTGCGGGCTGCCGTAGTGCGCGTTGCTGACGCCGGTGACCCGGCCGCCGTTCTCCAGCGCGGCCAGGTCGAACGGGCCGGCGTCGACCAGCCGGGGGTCGGGGACGACGGTGCCGTGCACCCGCAGCCGCGCCACGCCACCGTCGGGGTGGATGGTCAGCCGGACGTGGGTGTACCGGCGGTCGGACTCGACCGCGAACGTGTTGGCCGTGTCCCCGGCCAGGTCCGACAGCGGCAGGATCGGCTGCCAGTCCGCCTTCGCCAGCTGGTCGACGGCCGGGTCGCCCTCGACCGCGGCACCCTCGACCGAGGCCTGCGACGGGAAGTTGCCGGTGAAGAAGGCGGTGTCGACGACGACGCCCGCGACGACGCCCGGCGCGCCGAGCCGGACGATCGCCCAGTCGTGGCCGGGTCCACGGCGTCGGCGGGTCTCCCAGCCGTCGTACTCCTTGCCCTTGTGCCCGAACTCGGTGCGCGCGACGGCGGGGTGCGGCAGCACCAGGTTCTCCCGGGCCGCGAAGAACTCGTCGTTGGCGGCGACGACGGCACCGCCCAGGTCGCGGCGGACGAGGTCGGGCAGGTCGGTGAAGGTCATGGTCTCCCGATCAGTTCGTCCGCGCGCGGCTTCCCCGCGCCGCGAGGGTAGGGGAGGGTGAGGGCACCACCCACGAGCAGGAGGTCTCCCATGAGCAGCCCCGACGACGACCTGAAGGCCCGCGCGAAGGACTACGTGGAGCACCTCCCCGCAGAGACGGCGCTGGGCAACGCCGACCCGGCAGGCGGGGTCGACACCGACCCGAAGCCCATCGACGAGGCAGCCGCGCAGAAGCCGCAGAGCTGAGGACGGGACCCGTCCTGCTCGCGGCTCCGTCCCGGGGGCCGTGCCCGGCCCGCCGGGGGCGAGGAGGACGGGTCACCCGGCACGCGCCGCGGGGACGGTCAGCCGGCCGAGGGGCGTGCCGCCGTCGGTGAGCTGCTGCCCGCGCAGCCAGGTGCGGCGGACCACGCCGGTCAGCGCGCGCCCGGCGTAGGGCGTCACCGGGTTCCGGTGGTGCAGCCCGGCCACGGTGGAGCGCTCGTCGGGCGCGAAGGCCACCAGGTCGGCGTCCTTGCCCACCGCGATCCCACCCTTGCCGGTCAGCCCGGTCAGCTCGGCCGGCGCTGCGGACATCCAGCGGACGACGTCGCCCAGCGTCAGCCCCCGCTCCCGGGCGCCGGTCCACACCACGGGCAGCGTCACCTGGAGCCCGGCGATGCCGCCCCAGGCCAGTGCGAAGTCGCCGACGTCCAGGCGCTTGAGCTCCGGGGTGCACGGCGAGTGGTCGCTGACCACGAGGTCGATGTCGCCGGCCGCCAGCGCCGCCCACAGCGCCTCGCGGTGCGCGGCCCCGCGGATCGGCGGGCAGCACTTGTACGACGTGTCGCCGTCGGGCACCTCCTCCGCGCTGAAGGTCAGGTAGTGCGGGCAGGTCTCGACGGTGATCCGCACGCCCTCGGCCCGCGCCGCCCGCAGCAGCGGCAGCGCCCCGGCGTCGGCCAGGTGGACGACGTGCACCCGGGCACCGGTGTCGCGGGCCGCGGCGACCAGCCGGCCGATCGCGGTCTCCTCCGCCGCCTCGGGGCGGGAGGCGAGGAAGTCCGCGTAGCGCCGCCCACCGGCCTGCGGCGCCGCGGCGATCACGTCGTCGTCCTCGCAGTGCGCGATGAGCAGCCCGTCGACCTCGGCCAGCGCCGTCAGCGCGGCCCGCAGCCCCGCGTCGTCCAGCGGCGGGAACTCCGGCACGCCGCTGTCGAGCAGGAAGCACTTGACGCCGACGGCACCCGCGGCCAGCAGCCGCGGCAGCTGGCTCGCGTTGCCGGGCACCGCCCCGCCCCAGAAGGCGACGTCGACGCTGACCTGCCCCTCGGCCGCCCGGCGTTTCACGTGCAACGCCTTGACGGTGACCGTGGGCGGCACCGAGTTCAGCGGCATGTCCACGATCGTGGTGATCCCGCCGGCCGCCGCGGCCCGGGTCGCCGAGGCGAACCCCTCCCACTCGGTGCGGCCGGGTTCGTTGACGTGCACGTGGCTGTCGACCAGCCCCGGCAGCAGCACCTCGTCGTCGGCGAGGGTCACCGGCCGGTCGCCGGCGTCGTCGAAGCCGGTCACCGCCGTCACCACGCCGTCGGTGACGTGCACCGCGGCCGCCCGCTCCCCGTCGGGGAGCACCACCCGCCGCGCGCGGACCACCAGACCGTCGCTCATCGTGCGCCCTCCAGCACCTGGTCCCCGGTGACCGACCGGAGCCGGTGCACCGCCTCGTGCAGCTCGCCCGCCCACGCGGTGGCCACCCAGCCGCCGGGCAGCGGCAACCGGACGGCGTCCACGCCGGTCTCGACGTCCGCACGATGGTCGCCGACCGCCACCGTGGAGGCGTAGGCGCGCGGCGCCACCGGGGGTGCCCAGGCCGGCGCCCCCGGCCCGAGGCCGACGGTGGTGTGCAGCAGCGGGTGACCGTCCCGCACGACCCTCGTCGTCCCGGTCCAGCGGCCGGGCTCCTCCCCCTGCCGGCCGAGCAGCACCTGCTCGGTGGCGGTGAGCTGCCCGTGCGCGGCGAGCTCGACGTCGAGGTCGGCGAGGTGGACGGCGCGGGCGGTGACCACGGTGGGCTCCGGCGCCAGCTCCAGCACCCCGGCGACCTCGGCCCGGACCCGCTGCCGGGACGGCGGCGACTCCCCCCGGGCCGGCAGGACGACGGCCGCCGCGACCGAGCACACGGTCAGCCGCGCACCCTCCTCGACGACCAGCCGGACCTCCGCGTCGTCCCCGCCGAGCGGGCCGAACGCCGTCGCGACCAGGTGCACCGTGGCCGGCCCGGTGCGGCGGACGGCGAGCTGCCCGCTGGCCCGGACCACCGCGAGCACCGTGCGGCCGCGCGCGTCGCACCGGGCGACGACCTCGACGAGCGTCCTCACGCTCCCTGCAGCGCCCTCGCCCGGACCTGCTCGCGCACCCACTCGGCCACCGGCGCGGCCGTCGGGTCCTCGCGGAGCGAGACCAGCAGCGTCGGCTTGCCGCCGCGCACCGCGTCGGCGTCCCGGCGCATCACCCCGAGGTCGGCGCCCACCAGCGGCGCGAGGTCGGTCTTGTTGACCACCAGCAGGTCCGAGGCGGTGACGCCGGGGCCGCCCTTGCGCGGCACCTTGTCCCCACCGGCGACGTCGACGACGAACACCTGGACGTCGACGAGGCCGTAGCTGAACGAGGCGGTCAGGTTGTCCCCGCCGGACTCGACCAGCACCAGCTCCAGCCCGGGGTGCCGGGACTCCAGCAGCTCCACGGCGTCGAGGTTGGCGGTGATGTCGTCGCGGATGGCGGTGTGCGGGCAGCAGCCGGTCTGCACCGCCTCGATCCGGTCGTCGGACAGCACGGCGTTCCGGCGCAGGAAGTCGGCGTCCTCGGTCGTGTAGATGTCGTTGGTGACGACGGCGAGGTCGTACTCGGTGCCCAGCGTGCGGCACAGCGCGGCGGCCAGCGCCGTCTTGCCGGAGCCCACCGGGCCGCCGAGGCCGACGCGCAGCGGGCCGCCGTGGCGGTGCCCGGGGGCGTACGGGTCGACGTAGTCGTCCAGGACGTGGTCAGGCGGCATCTGCACTCCCAGTGGGTGTCATGAGGTGGGTGTCACGAGGCGAAGAACCGGTCGGAGCGCACGGCGTGCACCTCGGCCAGCAGGTCCAGCAGCGGGTCGGCGGCCGCCGGCAGCTCGTCGGCGGCGGTTGCGGCCACCGCGTCGACCTCCGGGGACAGCCGGGCGGTGACCGCCGCGACGGTGATCGGGTCCATCGCCAGCAGCCGCTGGGCCGCGGTGGCCGGCCCCGAGACCGACAGGTAGGCCGCGGCTGCCGCGGCGTCGCGGGCGGTGAGCCCGCCGGCGGCGGCGGCCACGCCGAGCGCGAGCGGGTGGTGCGGGTGCCGGGGCAGCGCGGCCCAGGCCGGGTGCGGCCAGGCACGGCCCCCGACCCGCACCAGCCCGCGGCCCTGCTGCCGCGAGGCGGCCCGCAGCGCCGGCGACGGTGTCCGGGCGTCCGCCTCGGCGTCCAGGGCCGCCAGCGCGGCGACCACGTCGGCGGTGTCCACCGCCCGGCACGCGGCCGCCGCCAGCCCGGCCGCCACCGCGCCGGAGGTGGTCAGCCGGCGGCGGAGGAACGCCGCCAGCGACGCCGGGTCGGTCAGCAGCCCGGCGGCGATCGCCTGTTCCACGCCGCCGGAGTGGGTGTGACCCCCGGCGGGCAGCCGGGAGTCGGCGAGGGTGAGCAGCGCTGCGGTCATCGGGACCGGACCGCTGGGTGCGTGGTCATCAGAAGAGGAAGTAGCGCTGGGCCATCGGCAGCTCCGCGACGGGCTCGGGCTCCCAGACCTCGCCGTCCACGGAGACCGTGAAGGTGTCCGGGTCGACCCGGATCTCCGGCAGCGCGGTGTTCTCCGGCATGTCCGCCTTGGCCAGCCGGGTGGTGTCGGCGACCGCGACCAGCCGTCGGTCGACGGCCAGCCGGTCGGCCAGCCCCGCCTCCAGCGCGGCGGGCGCCACGAAGTGCACCGAGGTCTGCGCCGGGACGCGGCCGAAGGCACCGAACATCGGGCGCGGCAGCACCGGCTGCGGCGTCGGGATGGAGGCGTTCGCGTCGCCCATCTGCGCCCAGGCGATCATCCCGCCCTTGAGCACGACGTGCGGGCGGACGCCGAAGGTCTTCGGGTCCCAGAGCACCAGGTCGGCGAGCTTGCCCGGCTCGACCGACCCCACCTCGCCGTCGATGCCGTGCGCGACGGCGGGGCAGATCGTGTACTTGGCGACGTACCGGCGGGCCCGCAGGTTGTCCGCCGCGCCGTCGCCGGCCAGCGTGCCGCGCCGGCGCTTCATCACGTGCGCGGTCTGCCAGGTGCGCATGACGACCTCGCCCACCCGGCCCATCGCCTGGGCGTCGGACCCGATCATCGAGATCGCGCCCAGGTCGTGCAGCAGGTCCTCGGCGGCGATCGTGGTCGGCCGGATCCGGCTCTCGGCGAAGGCGAGGTCCTCAGGCACCGAGGAGTCCAGGTGGTGGCAGACCATGAGCATGTCGAGGTGCTCGTCGAGGGTGTTCACCGTGTGCGGGCGGGTCGGGTTCGTGCTGCTGGGCAGCACGTTCGGGTGCCCGGCGACGGTGATGATGTCCGGTGCGTGGCCGCCTCCGGCCCCCTCGGTGTGGTACGCGTGGATGCTCCGGCCGGCGATCGCGGCCAGCGTGTCCTCGACGAACCCGGCCTCGTTGAGGGTGTCCGAGTGCAGCGCCACCGGCACCCCGTGCCGGCCGGCGACGGTCAGCGCCGCGTCGATGGCAGCCGGCGTGGAACCCCAGTCCTCGTGCAGCTTGAAACCGCTCGCGCCGGCCCGCAGCTGCTCCTCCAGCGACTCGGTCGAGACGGTGTTGCCCTTGCCGAGCAGCGCGACGTTGACCGGCATGCCGTCCATCGCCTCGAGCATCCGGGCCAGGTACCAGTCGCCCGGGGTGATCGTGGTGGCCTTGGACCCCTCGGCCGGGCCGGTGCCGCCGCCGATCAGCGTGGTCATCCCGGCGCCGAGCGCGGTCGGCACGATCTGCGGGCAGATGAAGTGGACGTGGCAGTCGATGCCGCCGGCGGTCAGGACCTTGCCGTTGCCGGACAGCACCTCGGTGCCCGGGCCGATGACCAGGTCGGGGTGGACGCCGTCCATCGTGTCGGGGTTGCCGGCCTTGCCCAGCGCCACGATCCGCCCGTCGCGGATCCCGACGTCGGCCTTGACGACCCCCCAGTGGTCGAGCACGACCGCGCCGGTGATCACCAGGTCGGGGGCGCCCTGCGCGCGGGTCGCCCGGCCTTGGCCCATCGACTCGCGGATCACCTTGCCGCCGCCGAAGACCGCCTCCTCGCCGGCCAGCCCAGGGCCGCCGCAGCGGTCCTCGGTGACCTCGATGAGCAGGTCGGTGTCGGCCAGCCGGATCCGGTCGCCGGTGGTGGGGCCGTAGAGCTGCGCGTAGCGCTCGCGGGACAGCTGGACCACTAGGAGAGGCCCCCTTCGGCGGTCAGACCCGGGACGACGCGGGCGCCGCCGAGCGGGACGAGGGTGACGGTGCGCTGGATGCCCGGCTCGAACCGGACGGCGGTGCCCGCGGCGATGTCCAGCCGGTGCCCGTGGGCAGCCGCCCGGTCGAAGGCGAGCGCGGCGTTGGACTGGGCGAAGTGGAAGTGCGAGCCGACCTGCACCGGCCGGTCGCCGGTGTTGTGCACGGTCAGCTCGACCCGCGGGACACCGGGCAGCGTCTCGATGACGCCCTCGGCCGGGACGACCTCGCCGGGGATGATCCCGGCGGTGACGCCCGGGCGGCTCACGGGCTCTGCGGGACGGCGCCGCTCGCTGGCGCTCACGGGATCTGTCGGACGGCCCCGCTCGCTGGCGCTCACGGGATCGGGTGGTGGACCGTGACCAGCTTGGTCCCGTCCGGGAAGGTCGCCTCCACCTGCACCTCCTCCAGCAGCTCGGGGACGCCGTCCATGACGTCGTCCCGGGTGAGCACCGTGCGCCCGGACTGCATGAGGTCGGTGACCCGCTCCCCGTCGCGGGCCCCCTCCAGGACGTGGTCGGTGACGATCGCCGTCGCCTCGGGCAGGTTGAGCCGCAGGCCCCGGGCCCGACGACGCCGGGCGAGCTCGGCGGCGTAGCTGAGCATCAGCCGTTCCTGCTCGTGCGGGGACAGCAGCACGGTCGTCGGCCTCCGGGACGTCTCGGTGGTGAGGTCCTCGCAACGTAACCGTCGCGTGTGACAGCCCTGTTGCACGCCGCCCGCAGCAGGGGCTTGCCAGCTCGGCCCTGCCGGTTCTATGGTTCGTTACATGGGTAATGAACCAGCGAGCCGGCGGACCCCTCGCCTGCTCCCCGGGCCGGCATGAACGAGGACGCCGGACCGATCTTCCGGCAGATCGCCGTCCAGCTGGAGGACGCGATCGTCGACGGTTCGCTCGCCGAGGAGGGCCAGGCGCCCTCGTCCAACGAGCTGGCCGCCTTCCACCGCATCAACCCCGCCACCGCAGCCAAGGGCCTGAACCAGCTGGTGAGCGACGGGGTCCTCTACAAGAGACGAGGAGTCGGGATGTTCGTCGCCACCGGCGCACGCGAGCAGCTGCTGAAGCGGCGCCGCAGCGAGTTCGCCGACCAGTACCTGACGCCGTTGCTGGCCGAGGCCGAGAAGGTGGGCATCAGCGTCCCCGAGATCGCCGCGATGCTCCGCGAGCGGGGTGACCGGTCGTGACCGCTGCTGCCACCCTCGACGGCGTCACCATGCGGTTCCGCGGGCACACCGCGCTCACCGACGTGACGACGGAGGTCCAGGCCGACACGATCACCGGCCTGCTGGGCCGAAACGGCGCCGGCAAGACGACGCTCATGCAGCTCCTCACCGGGCACCGGGTGCCGACGACGGGCGACGTCCGGGTGCTGGGCCAGGCGCCGTTCGAGAACGACGCCGTCCTGAGCCGGCTGTGCTTCATCCGCGAGGGCCAGCGCTACCCCGACGTCTTCCGGGTCTGCGACGCGCTCGACGCGGCGGCCCGGCTGTACCCCGGTTGGGACGCCGAGCTCGCCGAGCAGCTGGTGGGCGACTTCGAGCTGCCCCGCAGGCGGCAGATCAAGAAGCTGTCCCGGGGGATGAACTCGGCGGTCGGGATCGTGCTGGGCCTGGCGTCCCGCGCGCCGATCACGCTGTTCGACGAGCCGTACCTGGGGCTGGACGCCGTGGCCCGGCAGCTGTTCTACGACCGGCTGCTGGCCGACTACGCCGAGCACCCGCGCACGATCGTGCTGTCCACCCACCTCATCGAGGAGATCAGCGACCTGCTCGAGCACGTGCTGCTGATCGACCGCGGCCGGGTGCTGCTCGACGCCGATGCGGAGACGTTGCGCTCCACCGCGCTGACCGTCACCGGCCCCGCCCGGGAGGTCGCGACCTTCGCGGCCGCCCACCAGCTGCTGACCACCGAGTCGATGGCCGGGCAGTCCCGGGCAGTGGTGCGCACCCGCAGCGCCACGGCCCACCGGGACGCCTCCGTCCTGGGGCTGGCCGTGGACCGCACGCCGCTGCAGCAGCTCGTGGTCGGGATGAGCCTGGCCGCCCACCGCGACCTCACCGCACCCGCCGCCGACCGGACCGACCTGCAGGGAGCCCCCCGATGAACCGCGTCGTCAGTGCCGCCCGGCTGCAGGGGGCCCACCCGATGGTCTCCCTCGGGGTGCCGTGGATGGTCGTGTCCATCTCCTTCGCCATCAACCTGGCGATCTGGGGGCTGGCCGACCTCGACTCGCAGCCCGACGCCAGCGCCACCACCGGCGGGCTCGCCTCGCTCTACATCACCGTGGTCGTCGTGTACGCCCAGACGGTGACGCAGATGTTCCCCTTCGCGCTGGGGTTGAGCCTGAGCCGGCGCACGTACTACCTCGGGACGGCGCTCGCCGCGCTGGTGCAGTCGCTGCTGTTCGCCGTCGCGCTCACGGCGCTCACCGTGGTGGAGAACGCCACCGACGGCTGGGGCGTCGGCCTGGACTTCTGGGCCCCGGGTTCCGTGGACGTCGGCAACCCGGCACTGCAGGTGCTCGTCTTCACCTTCCCGATGCTCGCCGCCTGCTTCATCGGCATCGGCATCGGGGTCGTGTTCAAGCGATGGGGGGCCACCGGGATGTACGCCCTGGGCATCGGCACCTTCGCGGTCACCGGCCTGGCGATCATCGTGCTGACATGGCGCGAGGCGTGGGGCGACACCTGGACCTGGCTCACCGAGCGGTCGGTCGAGTCGATGACCATCGGCCTGCCCGCGGTCCTCGCGATCGCCCTGGCCGGTCTCACCTACCTCGGGCTGCGGCGAGCCGTCCCCTGACGCGCGCTCGTCCGACGGCCGGCCCCCATCTCGGTGGCCGGCCGTCGTGCGTTCCAGCTCGCCGACGACGTCGACATGACGGTGTGACGAAAAGCAGGGCGCCCAGCGTCACCGCACGTCGAACCGGCCGCCGGCGCGTCCACACCGGAACGCCACGGGCTCGCGGCCCGTGTTCCGCTCGCAGCGGGGCCGGCCCCGGTCCACGACCACCCGGCGCGAACCACACGCGGGGAGACGCGCAAGACCACGCGTGGGAAGACGCGCGAAACCACGCGTGGAAAGACGCGCGAAACCGCGGCGGGATTGTCCCGGGAATGCAGAAACGGGGTCACAGCAGATGCTGTGACCCCGTTCCTGGGAGTTATGTCCGGCGGCGTCCTACTCTCCCACCCGGTCCCCCGGGCAGTACCATCGGCGCTGAAAGGCTTA
>NZ_JABGDB010000065.1:0-506 GCF_041028285.1 Modestobacter versicolor
ACATCAATGTATTCTCTTATTTTTGAGTAATCATATTCCCCTTTTGGAAAGCCCATTTCATCTCCCATTTTTGAAACTGAAGATAATAATAATCTTGCAGTATCTCTAAATGTAGTTGTTTTTCCATTAGCATGAGTTACCTTGATTTGATAGATAGTTCCCCTATCATCTTTAACCATTGTAAATTCAAGTGGTGGGGCTTTTTTGATTTGAGGGTCATTATTAGGGACATACCCATTTTCTATAAGAGAGTGAATTATGAATTCACCATCTCAAGATAAATTATGAAAGAAGACTTTTCCTATTCTTTCTCTGGTAATTGTCTTTCAAAAAGACTTGTCATTTACTCCATTGAAATATGTTAAATCATTTAGTTCTTTCAATCCCCAAGTTCTAATACCTGTAATATGGTCTTGATTATCAATGTTACTTTCAAAATCGCCTATTCATATTTTAGCAATGATAACCCCCTTTCATTTCTTAAAATAAAAACACCACTAATTAAA
>NZ_JABGDB010000066.1:0-506 GCF_041028285.1 Modestobacter versicolor
TGTTGTATAATCATTGATTTGATTGAACGGAGGCTCTATGGCGGACAAACCAATTTTGGATATAGTGGCAAAAAAAGAGATAACTAAAGGTGCAAAGGCTGCCAAGCCTGCTTCTCCTAAAAAGCCTTTTGGTTTTGATGATGAAATCAACATCTTGACCCAGGAGCAGATTGATGTGCTCAACTTGCCTGTTTCAGATATTATCTGCATTGGTGCCAAGGGCGGAGGCAAATCACTTAAGGGCTCAGTGCGTATGCTTTCCTATATGGAGACAAACTACAGGGCCAATGGGCTTGCTTTCAAGAAGTACAAGACCAATGCCGCAGCAAGGCTGCATGACTTATTCTCCAACACTGCCGGTAAAATCAAGCTTAAAGGGTTCACCATTCCTGACTATGAGAAAGGTCAGTCTGAAACCTACCGTATGAAGAACAAGATGAAGACGCAGAACCAGAAGATTGAGTACCTGTCATTTGAGGATTATGCCTCAGTTGCCGGTATTTCAG
>NZ_JABGDB010000067.1:0-504 GCF_041028285.1 Modestobacter versicolor
TTGAACTTGAAACCAAGACTGACGTATATTCTACTACCAAAACTATAAAGACGACATGGCGATTATCAATGACGCAGTTTATTCAAACCAATATGAAACAATTTCGTCAAACCAAGTTTACGCCAACCCAAAACCAATAATTTAACCTTTCGGGGTTTTTTTGTTGTATAATTTAATTACGGAACGTGCTACCGGTAAACACGGGAGGAATTATGAAAATAATCACAATAGGCAGTGGCAACGCCGTAAGAATGCCAAAAATGCTCTTTGCTCCAAACGCCGACGGGTCATATACAAAAGAGGAAGTTGAAAAACTGATTCAAGAGAAAGCAGACGCTTCGTATAAGGCCGGTCTTGAAAAAGCGAAATTGGAAAAGGAATCAAACGAACTCGAAACGCTAAGAAAAGAAAAAGCGGAAAGAGAACAAAAAGATTTATTTGACACAATTAAATCGAATCTTGGAACTGACGAGGTTAAAGCAACCGGTGTTAAGTCATTTGGTA
>NZ_JABGDB010000068.1:0-504 GCF_041028285.1 Modestobacter versicolor
CGACAGGAATTATTTATTAGTTGGCTTTTTGGAATTACCAATTCAAAAAAGCCAACTAATAAATAATTCCCGTCGCTGTATTGATTGCGGCGATCCGCTAGATAGTGGCGAAAGTTTAAAATGTAAGTATTGCAAATAAAATTATTAGCCTGCTAATTAATAGTTAGCAGGTTTATTTTTATCCTAATAGTAACGTAGTGTGATTATTGGATTTATTAACTAAATATAAAGCGCTCTAAGCCGTTCTAATTCTCTTCCCTGGTGTTTTATCATCTTATGAAAGAAAACCGCTTAGAAAGCGATTTAGGCCGCTTAAAATTGATTTTAAACGATTCTTACACATACGCGCACACATACGCATATATAAATAAAATAAGAGGTTTTCATCTTTACAAAACTATACAAAACTTGACGTTTCTTTACAAAACACCGGTTATTATGTATTCCATCGAATGGCAACACGCCAGGAGATAAAGAAAGTAAAAATTTTCTTGCTTTCTTTAG
>NZ_JABGDB010000069.1:0-504 GCF_041028285.1 Modestobacter versicolor
CTGTCGCAACGTCTGCTGAACAATCCAGCATCGAGCGTGCGCACCGTGAAAAGCGTCCAGGCTCACCCGCTGCTCTTTTACAGTGGCATAGTTGCGCCTGCCTGTCCCGGTCTGGATCGCAACCTCTAACTGTCTCCGCATCTTCGCATTCAAGCGGCTTAGGTTCATCTCTGCGGCATCAAGCAAGCTCTCCAGCGTCATAACGTCAAGCTGTTCAATCAGCGGTAAGCTCTCGGCATATCCTCGCGTAATCTCTCGCACTAACTGCCGGTGCTTCTGCTCGGCTCGCTGCTGCTCTGCCGTCCATTCTGTCTTTTCTGCTTCGGTCATTTTCGACCAGCGTTCTTTATCTGCCTTCCACGCTTTGGCGGCTTCGTGGCTGCTGGCAATCAACCGAACATCGCCCACCGTCACAACCTGTTTCAGCGTCCAGCTCTCCGGTAGGGAGTTACCGTTAGCACGGTTTTCCTCAAAGGTGGCAATAACGAGGTTATCCACCGTTAG
>NZ_JABGDB010000070.1:0-501 GCF_041028285.1 Modestobacter versicolor
CTGGTGCTGCCGCTTGAAAACAAGAACGGTAAGATTGAGGAATATGGTTTCGGGACAGAAGGGAGAGACGTACTTTGGCAAAACGGAATTGACTATGGAATGATAATGGTTGATGAGAGAAATGAAAAACTTGTCGAATGACTTAAGAATGTTCCCAAGACATACAACACCAAAGGTGAAGTCAAGAGGGACACTTCCGGAAAGTGAAGCAAACGCCTAAAAGACATTTCAAACAGCGGTGAGTACGCGTGGTGAAGTGTACGTATGAAACTCCATTACATGATTGAGGAAGAGGCGGAAATATAATATGAAATTGAAAGAATTTGAAAAGATTGAAATAGTTGAAAGGTTTCCGCAAGGTGACAATTTCAAACACGGTGTGCTTTACTACAATAAGGTGATAAGGATGCTTAAGTATTTCTGCCCGTGCGGAAAATGTGAGCAGAAAGAAGCTTTGGCGATAGCGGACACGTTTGACAGGGCACAAAGATTATGGTCTCT
>NZ_JABGDB010000071.1:0-500 GCF_041028285.1 Modestobacter versicolor
ATCTGGGTTGTTCCTTGGTCTGGGAATCTAAGTTGGTGTGGCTGTTGGGAGATACCACCTTTGAGGTTCTTGATACTTTGAGATACAATAGGCATAGATTCTCCTTATGAGCGACCGATACGTCCACCAGTCCAAGAGTCTCCATCAAGCATATTGAAGTTACCGTAATCCATTTCGTATTCCATACACAAACGGTGGGCTTCTTCTTCATCTTGCTGTAATGCCTGTTCAATCTCAGCAGCACCAAAGAAACGAATATTGAATGCACGAGATGCTTTTACGATAATCCATTTACGGAAACATTCTGGCATTTCGTCATAGGCTAACTCTTCAATCATTTTAACTTGAATAGGAGCCGTAAACAGCTCTGTATCGGCAGAAGAGTCATAAACATTACCGTTACGTCTACGGTAGATTGTAGCACCTGATGTGCTCATAAGACGAAGGTATGTGTCCAAAAACTTGATGTTCTTGGTTATTGCGTTTGGAGCCAGAGTCTT
>NZ_JABGDB010000072.1:0-500 GCF_041028285.1 Modestobacter versicolor
TTGAAACTATAACCATAGGGTTATAACGAATCTAACGGTTCCTTATGATATGGCACATATGACCTCCCACACAAGCAATTTCTTATGAGGTGGCACACATGAACAGGCACACTATCAGTGGCTTATGAGGTCCCACACAATTAATTTCTTCTACAGTGGCTAAAAGCCATTTACAACTTTTTTAAAGTTGGTGTAAATATTTTTTCAGTGTACAATATATACTTAATACCGTAATGCTAAGCATAACGAAATAATGGATAATTAAAGGAGTTCAATAATATGATTGAACAAGGTACTGACTATTTACTTAGTCCTGAAGCCTTCGACGAGAATGGTAATCGTCGTCCCGGAAATTTTAAAGCGGCACTGGAAGATGACCCAATTAAAGATGGTCGTAATCTCAGAACCGGTAAATTCCTTCCGGGTAATAAGTGTTCGCCAGGTCGTCCAAAGGGCAGCCGCAACAAAATGACTCAAGCATTCCTAGACAGGGTTGCTAG
>NZ_JABGDB010000007.1:0-180581 GCF_041028285.1 Modestobacter versicolor
CCTCGGCCGGCCCACCGGGCAGGCCGGACCCCGGCTGAGCGGGCTGTTCTCCGTCATCACCGGCGCCAGCACGGTGCCGGCCGTGGTGCTCGCCGCCGTCGTGCACGGCGAGCTGGCCGCGCTCGCCCCGTTCGGCGTCCAGGACGGGGTGGTCGCCCGGGCCGCCGGGCGGCTGATGGTGGTCACCCGCGGGCTGGACCCCAAGGCGGTCACCGTCCCCGAGGTCGGGTTCGCCGAGCTGGGCGCCGCCGCCCACGCCGACGCGCTGGCCGGCTACCGCTCCGGCCGGCCAGCCGGGCTCGCGGCCTGGCTGGTGCACTGCGCGCGGGCCACCGAGCTGGGCGCCGCCGAGGGCCTGGCGATCTGCGAGAGCCTGCTCCGCGGCTGACGAGCCGGGGCTCAGGCCTCCCGGCGCCGCCAGCGGGCGGCCGCGGCGATCGACGCGGGCAGCTGGGTGGCCGGGAGCGTGCCGCCGGACGGCGCCCGCAGCGCGCGCCGCCGGGCGTACCAGGCCAGGCCCGCCACGGCGGCCCCGACCGCGGCACTGGTCACCACCGGCGTCCGGGAGCTGGCGGCGCGGGACCGCAACGGGACCGGGCGGGTGAACTCCAGCAACGGCCAGCCCCGAACGGCTGCGACCCTGCGCAGCCCCCGGTCGGGGTTGACCGCGGTGGGGTGCCCGACCGCCTCGAGCATCGGCAGGTCGGTGACCGAGTCGCTGTAGGCCCAGCACTCGGCGAGGTCCCAGCCCTTCTCGGCGGCGACCTCCCGCATGGCGGCGGCCTTGTTCTCCCCGTAGGCGTAGAAGTCGATCTCGCCGGTGTACCGGCCGTCGACGGTGACCATCCGGGTGGCGACCACCCGGTCGACCCCCAGCATCTCGCCGATCGGACCGACCATCTCCGCGCCGCTGCTGGAGACGATGACCACCTCGCGCCCGGCCGCCTGGTGCGCCTCGATCAGGTCGGCCGCCTCGGCGTAGACAAGCGGGTCGACGATCTCGTGCAGCGTCTCCTGGACGATGTCGTGCACCACGGCGACGTCCCAGCCGGTGGTCATCGCGGTGATCTGCCGGCGCAGCCGCTCCATCTGGTCGGCGTCGGCGCCGGACAGGGAGAACACGAACTGCGCGTAGGCGCCCTTGAGGACCGCCCGCCGGTTGATCAGCCCGCCCTGGAAGAACGGTCGTCCGAAGGCCAGGGTGCTGGACTTCGCGATGACCGTCTTGTCCAGGTCGAAGAACGCCGCAGCGCGGGTCACCTCTCACACGGTAAGGGGACCGGCCGGCCCGGCGGCGGGGCGCGCCGTCGTCCTCACCCGGAAGGGTCGTCCACAGATCCCGTCCCGGGCTTCCCCGGCGGGCGGCGGTGCCCTGCGCTGGACCCGTGTCCGTCGCTGCGCACCTCACCCGCCCCGCCCACCCGCTCGTCGTCGGCACCGACCCCGGGCTGGTCGACGACCTCCTCCGCCTGCTCGCCGCCGCCGGCACCACCGGTGAGCTGACCTCCGGTGGGAGCGCCCTGCGCCGCGCCCACCGGGACGCCCCGCTCGTGCTGCTGGACGCCGGGGTGCTGGACAGCGCAGCGGTGCGGGGGCTGCCGCGCCGCCCCGGTGTGGTGGTGGTGGTCGCCGGAGAGCCGTCGGCCGCGGTGTGGCCCGCCGCCGTCGAGGTCGGTGCCGAGCGGGTCGTCGTCCTGCCCCGGGACGAGACGTGGCTGGTCGAGCGGGTCGCCACCGCGGTCCGGGCGCCGGTGCGGCCGGGCTGGGTGGTCGCCGTCGGCGGCGCGTGCGGTGGAGCGGGTGCCAGCACGCTGGCCACCGCGCTGGCGCTGGCGGCGCGGGCCTCGGCAGCAGACGGCGTGCTCCTGGTCGACGGGGACGGGTGGGCCGGCGGGCTGGACCTGCTGCTCGGCGCGGAGCGGTCGCCCGGGCTCCGCTGGCCCGAGCTCGCCGGGGTCAGCGGCCGGGTGGGCGGCGCCGCGCTGGCGGCGGCCCTGCCCGAGGCCGGTGGCGTGCCGGTGCTGGCCGCCTCCCGGGAGCAGCCGGGCGACGTGCCGGCCGAGGCGCTGCTGGCGGTGGTCACCGGCGCCCGGGACACCGGCTGCGGTGTCGTGGTCGACCTGCCGGTCCGCAGCGCAGCGGCCGAGCCGGTCCTCGCCGAGGCGGACCTGGCCGTGCTGCTCGTGCCGGCCCGGGTCCGTCCGGCGGCGGTGGCCCGCACCCTGCTGGCCGGCGACCGGGCTCCCTGGTCCGCGGCGGTGGTGGTCAGCCGCCCGGTGCCCGGCGGGCTGGACCGCAGGACGGTGGCCGACGTGGTGGGCCGGCCGGTCGTGGCCGAGCTCGGGCAGGACCGGTCGGCGGTGCCCCGGAGCGAGCGCGGCGAGCCGCCCTCGGTGGCCGCACGGTCTCCGTTCGGCTTGCTCAGCCGGCAGCTGCTGGCGCGGCTCGCCGGGCGTCCGGCGTGAACGACCAGGCCGGCCCCCTGGTCGAGCGCGTGCGGGCCCGGCTGGCCACCGGCAGCGGCGCCCCCAGCCCGGTCGCGGTGGCCGCGCTGGTGCGCGAGGAGGCGGGCGGGCTGCTCGGCGACCGCGGGGTGCTCCGGGCCGTCCGGGCGGCGACCGACGAGCTGTCCGGCGCCGGGGTGCTGGAGCCGCTGCTGCGCACCCCGGGGGTGACCGACGTGCTGGTCAACGGCCCGGACGCGGTCTGGGTGGACCGGGGCGCCGGCCTGGAACCGGCCGACGTCCGGTTCGCCGACGAGGCCGCCGTGCGCCGGCTGGCGGTCCGGCTGGCCGCGGCCGCCGGCCGGCGGCTGGACGACGCCGCGCCGTGGGTCGACGCCGGCCTCCCCGACGGCACCCGGCTGCACGCGGTGCTGCCGCCGGTGTCGGGGTCGGGCACCTGCCTGTCGCTGCGGGTGCTGCGCCGCGCAGTGCTGTCCTTCGCAGACCTCGCCGCGCGCGGCGCCTTCCCCGGCGAGGCGGCCGGTCTGCTCACGGCCTTGGTGCGCGCCCGGCTCGCCTTCCTGGTCACCGGCGGCACCGGCACCGGCAAGACCACGGTGCTCTCCGCGTTGCTCGGCCTGGTCGACCCGGGGGAGCGGCTGGTGCTGTGCGAGGACGCCCCGGAGCTCGCCCCGCTGCACCCGCACGTCGTCCGGCTGCTGACCCGCCCGCCCAACGTGGAGGCCGCCGGCGCGGTGGCGCTGCGCGACCTGGTCCGCCAGGCGCTGCGGATGCGCCCGGACCGGCTGGTGGTCGGCGAGGTGCGCGGCGGCGAGGTCGTCGACCTGCTCGCTGCGCTGAACACCGGCCACGACGGCGGCTGCGGCACCCTGCACGTCAACCGGGCCGGCGACCTGCCCGCGCGGCTGGAGGCGCTCGGCGAGGCGGCGGGGCTGGGCCGGGCGGCAGTGCACAGCCAGGCGGCCGCCGCGCTGTCCGTGGTGGTCCACCTCCGGCGCTCCGCGGCCGGCCGGCACGTGGCCGAGCTGGGCGTGGTCCGGCGCGACGGGTCGCTGATCGAGGTGGCCGCCGGCTGGCGGGCCGACGGTGGTCCCTGCCCGGCCCGCGACGAGCTGCTGCAGCTGCTGGACGGGCCGGCCCCCGGATGAGCGCGGCGTTGCTCTGCCTGGCGGCGGCGCTGGCCGGCTGGCCGGCGGTCGCGCCGGCCGCCCGGCTCTCCGGTCCACGCGGCCGGCGGCCGGACGTCGGCTCGGTGCTGCGTCGCCGCACCGGCCCGCTGTGGCCGGCCGTGCTCGCCGGTCTCGCCGGACTGCTGTCGTCCACCCCGCTCGTCGCCGCGCTCGCGGCACTCTGCGGCGCGGCGGCCGGACGGGCGCTGCACCGGCGGGCGGCGGCCGCCGACGCCGCCCGCCGGTGCCGGGCGCTGGTCGAGGCGCTGGGCGCGCTGGCCGCCGAGCTGCGCGCCGGCCGCCCGCTGGACGAGGCCACCGGCGCCGCCGTCGACAGCTGCCCGGACGCCGGCACCGCCGCTGCGCTCGGCCCGGTGCTCCGGCTGGGGGAGCCGCCACCCGGCGCGCCTGCCGACGAGTCGGCCCGGGCGCTGGTGCGGCTGGCGGCGGCGGTCCGGCTCAGCAGCAGCACCGGCTGCTCGCTGGCCGGCGTGGTCACCGCCGTCGAGGACGACCTGCGGGCCCGGCTGGTCGCCGAGCAGGAGCTGCGGGCAGCGGTGGCCGGACCACGGGCCAGCGCCGCCGTGCTGGCCGGCCTGCCGGTGCTGGGGCTGCTGATGGGCAGCGGCGTGGGGGCCGACCCGTGGCGGGTGCTCACCACGACCCGCCCGGGCGCCGTGCTGCTCGTCGCCGGGGTCGCCCTCGAGCTGGCCGGCACCGCCTGGTCCGCCCGGCTGGTGCGGCGGGCGGTGCAGCGGTGACCGGCGGGGCGCCGCTCGCGCTGGCGGCGGCCCTGCTGCTCTGGGTGCCGCCGGGGGCGGTCCGCCGCCGGCGCGCGACCGCCCTCGTCCGGGCACCGGCGCGAGCGGCGCGGTGGTCCTCCCGAGCCCGGGGCGCGCCGCCCGGGCCGGTGCGTCGCCGGCTCGAGGCGGCCGGCGGCGGGCTCGTCGTGTTCCTGCTCCTGGGGAGCGGCTGGGCGGCGGCGCTCGCCGGGGCCGGTGCCGGGATCGCGATCGACCGGCTGCTCCGCCGGTCCGGCGCCCCGCCGGACCGAGGCGCCGCGATGGTCCGCGACCTGCCGGTGGCCTGTGACCTCCTCGCCGTCTGCCTCACCGCGGGGACGCCGGTCGGCGCCGCGCTGACCGCGGTCGGGAGCGCGGTCGCCGGGCCGCTGGGCGAGCAGCTGACCGAGGTGGGGGCGCTGTACCGGCTGGGTGCCGCGCCCCGCCGCGCGTGGTCGGGCGCCCCAGGAGCGCTCGAGGCGCTCGGCCGCACGGTGGTCCGGGCGGGCGAGTCGGGGTCCGCCGTGGTCCCCGCGTTGCAGCGGCTCGCCGCCGACCTCCGCAGCACCGGCCGCAGCGAGACGGAGGCGGCCGTCCGCCGGGCCGGGGTCTGGGTGCTGGCACCGCTGGGGCTGTGCTTCCTGCCCGCGTTCCTCTGCCTGGGCGTCGTCCCGCTGGTGCTCGGCATCGCCGCCGACGTCTTCGGCTGAGGCACGTGCCGGCGCCGCGCGGGGGCGGCCGTCCACAGCGGACCCGGCTGTCCACACCTGCGCCGCAGGGCTGGGGCGCGACCGCCGCCGACCGCAGGCTCGACGACGACGGACCGGTGGGCGGTCCGGGTGGAGGAGGGGACATGGACGAGCAGTCGGACGTCACCGGACCGGCCGGGTACCGGCGTGCCCTGGCGCGGCGGTGGGCGGAGGTCCGCGCCGGCGGCGAGGAGGGGATGAGCACCGCGGAGTACGCCGTCGGCACGGTCGCGGCGTGTGCGTTCGCCGCGGTGCTCTACCAGGTGGTCACCGGTGGCTCGGTCGTCGGCGCACTGGGCGAGCTGGTGCAGGACGCCCTGGCCACCCTCTCCTGACCGGTGGCGCACACCCGGCGGAGGCCCCGCGACGAGGAGGGCATGGTCACCGCGGAGACGGCCGTCGTGCTGCCGGTGCTGCTGCTGGTGCTGGCCGGCGCCGTGTCGGCGGTGGTGCTGGTCGGCGCCCAGCTGCGCTGCGTGGACGCCGCACGGGAGGGCGCGCGGGCCGCGGCCCGCGGCGAGCCGGCCGGGGTGGTCGCCGACGTGGCGGCCGGCGCGGCGCCCGACGGCGCGGTGACCGAGCTGGGAGGTGCCGGCGGGACCGTGCAGGTCACCGTCTCCGCGACGGTCTCCCCGCTGGGCCCGCTGCCCTGGCGGGTCGAGGTGTCGGCCACCGCCACGGGGCTCCGCGAGCCGGCGGCCGAGGAGGACCCGTGACCCGCGACGACCCGGAGCGGGGGGCGGCGACGGTGTGGACGATCGCGCTGGCCACGGTGCTGGCCACCGTGGGCGCGGCCGTGGTGCTCGTCGGGTCGGCCGTGGTGGCGCGGCACCGGGCGACCACCGCCGCGGACCTGGCCGCGCTGGCCGCGGCCGGGCGGGCCGTGCTCGGCGACCCGGACGCCTGCGGGGTGGCCGGTGAGGTGGCGGCCGCCAACGGTGCGGTCCTCGACTCCTGCGCGGTCAGCGACGCGGCGGTGGTGGAGCTGCGGGTGCACGTGCCGGTCCGGCTCGGCCCGGTCGGTGTGGTGGACGCGCCGGCCCGGGCCCGCGCCGGTCCCGCGCCGCCCGACGCCGCGCCCGACGCCGCGCCCGACAGAGCGCCTGACCGAGCGCCCGGAGCCGGGCCTCCGGCCGGAGGGTCAGAAGACGAGGTCGTCGGGGTCGGGCCGGTCGGTGGTCGGGATCTCCGGTGGTGGCGTGGTGCTGGTGCCGAACAGGCCCGACCGCGGTGCCGGCCGCCTGGTCGCCTCGGCCTGCTCGGGGGTCAGCTCCGGCGCGTTCGCCAGCTCGTCCAGGACGACGTCGAGCACCCGGACCGCGCCGGCCTTGTCCAGCGGGTCGTTGCCGTTGCCGCACTTGGGCGACTGCACGCACGACGGGCAGCCGGACTCGCACTCGCAGCTGGCCACCGTCGCCCGGGTGGCCTGCAGCCACTCGCGCAGCACCGCGTACCCCCGTTCGGCGAAGCCGGCACCGCCGGGGTGGCCGTCGTAGACGACGATCGTGGCCGCGCCGGTGTCGGGGTGCAGCGCGGTCGAGACGCCGCCCAGGTCCCAGCGGTCGCAGGTGGCCAGCAGCGGCAGGATCCCGATCGAGGCGTGCTCGGCGGCGTGCAGCGAACCGGGCAGCGCGGCGTCGGACACGTCGGCGCGGGTCACCGCCCGGTCGTCCAGCGTCAGCCACACCGCGCGGGTGCGCAGCTGCCGCGGTGGCAGGTCGAGCGGGAACTCGGCGAGCACCTCGCCGGTGCCCAGGCGCCGCCGTTGGTAGGCGACCACCTGGTTGGTGACGTCGACGACGCCGGTGTGCGCGGTGACCGGGCCCAGCGGACGGGTGCGGTCCACCGAGACGATGGCCAGGTCGACGACGTCCCGGGCGACGGTGGTCCACTCCGGGCTCTCCGGGTGCACCATCGCGCAGGCGTCCTCGACGTCGAACTCGTCGACGACGTAGGTCTCCCCGCGGTGCACGTAGAGGGCCCCGGTGTGCACCGTGGCGTGCGAGGCGTCGCCGTCGACGGTGCCCAGCAGGCGGCCGGTGGCGCCCTCGACGATGGACACCGGCGCCTGCCCGCTGCCCCGGATGTCGACGTCCGGGCGACCGCGGCCGGCCCAGTACCAGCCCGCCGGGCGGGCCCGGACCAGGCCGTCGGCAACCAGTTCCTCCAGCTGGGCGGCGGCCACGTCACCGCCGAAGTCCGGCAGGTCCGCGGGCACCAGCGGCAGCTCCGCTGCGGCGCAGCACAGCTGCGGGCCCAGCACGTAGGGGTTGGCGGGGTCGGTCACCGTCGCCTCCACCGGCCGGCCGAACACCGCCTGCGGGTGGTGGGCGAGGTAGTGGTCCAGCGGGTCGTCCCGGGCGACGAACACGACCAGCGACTCGGTCTGGGCCCGCCCCGCGCGGCCGGCCTGCTGCCACATCGAGGCCAGCGTCCCGGGGTAACCGGCCAGCACCACGGCGTCCAGGCCGGCGATGTCGATGCCGAGCTCCAGGGCGTTGGTGGTGGCCACGCCCAGCAGGTCGCCGGCGGAGAGCGCGCGCTCCAGCTCCCGGCGCTCCTCGGGCAGGTACCCGCCGCGGTAGGAGTCGACCTTCGCCGCCAGGTCGCTGCGGCCGCGGGAGCGGAGCACCGCCCGGGCCTGCTCGGCGACCGACTCCGCGCCTCGCCGGGAGCGGACGAAGGCCAGCGTCCGGGCGTTCTGCTCGACCAGGTCGGCGAGCAGACCGGCCGCGTCGGCGGCGGCGGAGCGCCGCACCGGTGCACCGTGCTCGCCGGTGCGCTCGGTCAGCGGGGGCTCCCACAGCGCGAAGGTGGCGCCCGGCCGGGGCGACCCGTCGTCGGTCACCGCGGTCACCGGTGCCCCGACCAGCCGGCTCGCGGCCGCGGCCGGGTCGGCCACGGTCGCCGAGGCGAGCACGAACACCGGCTCCGCGCCGTACCGGCGGCAGATCCGCCGCAGCCGGCGCAGCACGTGCCCGACGTGCGAGCCGAACACCCCGCGGTAGGCGTGGCACTCGTCGACCACCACGTAGGCGACCCGCCGCAGCGTGCTCGACCACTTCTGGTGGGCCGGCAGGATCCCGCGGTGCAGCATGTCCGGGTTGGTCACGATCCAGCGCGAGTGCCGCCGGACCCACTCCCGCTCCTCGGTCGGGGTGTCCCCGTCGTAGGCGGCCGGCCGCACCGTGGGCCCGGCCAGGGCGGCCACCGACGCCAGCTGGTCGCGGGCCAGCGCCTTGGTCGGGGCGAGGTAGAGCACGCAGGCCCGCGGGTCCTCGGTCAGCGTGGTGAGCGCGGGCAGCTGGTAGGCCAGCGACTTGCCCGACGCCGTGCCGGTGGCCACGACGACGTTCGACCCGGAACGGGCGAGGTCCGCGGCGGCGACCTGGTGGCTGAACGGGGCGACCACCCCGCGGTCGGCCAGCCGCTGCCGGAGCGCCGGGTCGACCCAGGCCGGCCAGGGCGCGGTGCGGGGCGGCCGGACCGGCAACCGGTGGACGTGGGTGACCGGGTCGTCCTCGGGGTCGGTCCCGGACAGCAGCGAGGCGAGCAGGTCGGTTCCCGGCAGCGTCCCCCCGGCGGGCCCGGCCGGGGCAGCGGTGTCGGCTGTCCGGTCCGGCGCGTCGGCGGGGAGACCGACGGAGCGCAAGGACGTCACCACCCCACTGTCACACCGCGGCGCAAGCCCGTGCCGGGGGGTCCTGCCCGGATGACGCACCGTGTGAAACAGATCACAAACAGGTCTGGACCTGTCGTCGCTCCTGCGGCACAGTGCGTCCCACGCCGGGCCCTCCCCGCGCGAAGGCCCGGGGGCGCCAGGCAGGTGCGCGCCCCCACCTCGCTGCGGAGGAACACATGCCCGACACCGAACTCTCCGGAGGCGACCTCACCCTGGTGGCGGTCGTGCTCGTCATCTCCCTCGCCGCCCTGGGCTTCGCCTTCTACCTGTCCCGCGCGGTCATGGCCGCCGACCCGGGGACGCCGAAGATGCAGGAGATCGCCCTCGCGATCCAGGAGGGGGCCGGCGCGTTCCTCCGGCGGCAGTTCCGCACGCTGGGGGTCTTCGCCGTCATCGTCTTCGTCCTGCTGCTGCTGCTCCCGGTCTCCGACGGCGGGCTCGGCACCCGGCTCGGCCGCGCCGGGTTCTTCCTCATCGGCGCCGCGTTCTCCGCCTCGGTCGGCTTCATCGGGATGACCCTGGCCACCCGCGGCAACGTCCGCGTGGCTGCTGCAGCGGCCGCCGGCGGCCACCGGCCGGCCTTCCGGATCGCGTTCCGCACCGGCGGCGTCTGCGGGATGATCACCGTCGGCCTGGGCCTGTTCGGTGCCTCGCTGGCGCTGCTGCTGTTCCAGGAGACCGGGCCGGTGGTGCTGGAGGGCTTCGCCTTCGGCGGCGCGCTGCTGGCGATGTTCATGCGGGTCGGCGGCGGCATCTTCACCAAGGCCGCCGACGTCGGCGCGGACCTGGTCGGCAAGGTCGAGGCCGGCATCCCCGAGGACGACCCCCGCAACGCCGCCACGATCGCGGACAACGTGGGCGACAACGTCGGTGACTGCGCGGGCATGGCCGCGGACCTCTTCGAGTCCTACGCCGTCACCCTGGTCGCCGCGCTGATCCTCGGCCAGGTCTTCTTCGGCGCCGTCGGGATGGTCTTCCCGCTGGTGGTGGCGGCGGTCGGGATCATCGCCTCGGTCGTGGGCATCCTGGCCAGCAACCCGAGCGCCGGGGACAGCTCGTGGATGGCCCCGATCAACCGCGGCTTCTTCACCTCCGCGGCCGTCTCGCTGGTGCTGGTGGCGGTGGCCTCCTTCACCGTGCTGCCCTCGATCTCCGACGGCCTGGACGTCGCCGTCAGCCCGCAGGTGCTCGGCTTCGTCTCGGTGCTCATCGGCGTCGTCCTGGCGGCCACCATCCAGCAGCTCACCGGCTACTTCACCGAGACCTCCCGCCGCCCGGTCAAGGACGTCGGCCGCAGCTCCCTCACCGGCCCGGCGACGGTGATCCTGTCGGGCATCTCCCTCGGGCTGGAGTCGGCGGTCTACGCCGCGCTGCTCATCGGTGCCGCCGTCTACGGGGCGTTCCTCATCGGCGGTGCGGCGGCGCTCTACGCCGTCGCGCTGGCCGGCTGCGGCCTGCTCACCACGGCCGGGGTCATCGTCTCGATGGACACCTTCGGGCCGGTCAGCGACAACGCCCAGGGCATCGCGGAGATGTCCGGCGAGATCGACGAGGCGGGCGCCCAGGTGCTCACCGACCTCGACGCCGTCGGCAACACCACCAAGGCGATCACCAAGGGCATCGCGATCGCCACCGCGGTGCTGGCCGCGACCGCGCTCTTCGGCTCCTACAACGCCAGCATCGGCGACGCCCTGGAGGACGCCGGCGCCACCCTCGGCGACGCGTTCACGCTGGTGTCGCCGAACAACGTCGTCGGGGCCGTCATCGGCGCCGCGGTGGTGTTCTTCTTCTCCGGCCTGGCGATCAGCGCCGTCTCCCGCGCCGCCGGCCGGGTGGTGTTCGAGGTGCGCGAGCAGTTCCGCACCCGGCCCGGGATCATGGACTACAGCGAGCGCCCGGACTACGGCGCCGTGGTCGACATCTGCACCAAGGACTCGCTGCGCGAGCTGGCCACCCCCGGCCTGCTCGCCGTCCTCGCCCCGGTCGCCGTCGGCTTCGGGCTCGGCTTCGGTCCGCTGGCGGCCTACCTGGTCGGGGCGATCGCCACCGGCACGCTGATGGCGGTCTTCCTCTCCAACTCCGGTGGCGCCTGGGACAACGCCAAGAAGATGGTGGAGGACGGCGCGTACGGCGGGAAGGGCAGCCAGGCGCACGCCGCCACGGTCATCGGCGACACCGTCGGCGACCCGTTCAAGGACACCGCCGGCCCGGCCATCAACCCGCTCATCAAGGTGATGAACCTGGTGGCGCTGCTCATCGCCCCGGCCGTCGTGGGGCTGTCGGTGGGCGACGACGAGAACACCACCGTGCGGGTGCTGATCGCCCTCGCGGCCACGCTGGTGATCGTCACCGCCGTCGTGATCAGCAAGCGCCGGTCCATCGTGGTCGGCGGGGCCAGCGACACGACGACGAGCAGCCTGACCACGAGCGCGCCCTGAGCCGGGGGCGCGGAGCGCCGGTTGTGGACACCCGCACGGGGTGTGGACGACGGCGCCCGCGCCCCGGTCCGGCGTCCCTAGCGTCGCGGTACAGGCCCTCGTCGCGGGGCCACCGCAGCGCCGGGAGGCCCCGTGTCCCACCTGATCTCCGTCCAGCTCGAGGTGCTGGGCGGGTTGCTCGCCGAGCTGCGCGGGCTGGCCGGGGAGCTCACGGAGGAGGAGCGGGGCACCGCGGGCGCGAGCCGGTCGCTGGCCGGGGCGCTGGCCGGCCCGGTGGGGGAGGAGGCCGCGCTGGCGGGCGGCCAGTGGAACGCCGCGCTGACGACGCTGGCCGCCCGGACCCTCGCGGTCGCGGCGTCCCTGGACGCCGCTCTGGCCGCCTACCGCGCCGCCGACCTCGGGCTGGCCGGGCAGCTCTCCGGCGCCGGCCGGGTCGGGGACCGGGCGGTGCCCCGATGACCGCCCCGGTGACCGCCCCGGCCTCGCTCGTCCAGCTCGCCGGCTGGGACGTCGCCGGCCTGCGCAGCGGGGTGGCCCGGCTGGGCGAGGCCGCCGACCGGCTGCGGCCCTGGCGCGACCGGCTCGACGTGCTGGGCCGCCGCCTGGGCACCGCGGAGTGCTGGTCCGGGCCCGCCGGGCGGGCAGCGGCGGCGGCGGTCGTCGAGCTGTCCACCGAGGCGTCCGGCGCGGCGGGGGCGATGGGCACGTCGCTGACCAGCCTGCGGGGGCTGTCCGGCGCGGCCGCAGAGGCGCAGGAGTGGGCCGCCGGGGCCCTGGCCACCGCGGCCTCGGTCGGCGTGGTCCTGGACGACGCCGGCGGCGCGCACGGGCTCCCCGCCGCGCCGGGCCCGGCCACGGCCGCCGACCAGCGGGCCGACGTGCTGGCCGTCCAGCGGGGCGCGCAGCTGGCCGGCGCCCGGGCCGCGGAGGCGCGGGCGGCCGCGGCGCGGGCGCTGGCCTGCGCCCGGGAGGCCCAGCTGCCGCTGCTCCACGCCGGCGCGGCACCCGGACAGCCCGCCGGCCCGACCGCGCTGCGCCCGGCGCCGGTGCCGCCCCCGCTCCCGCGCCGTCGCGACCCGCAGCGGGCCGCCGACTGGTGGTCCGGCCTGACGGCGGCCGCGCAGCTGGCCGAGATCGCCGCCCGGCCGGCGCTGGTCGGCGCCCTCGACGGGCTGCCGGCCTGGGCCCGCGACCGGGCCAACCGGCTCGTCCTCGCCGCGGCGCTCGCGCCGGGCGGACCTGCCGGGGAGCAGCGCCAGCTGGCCGGGGTGGTGGCCGGTCAGCTCGCCGCGCAGGAGCGGGCGGGCACCCCCGTCCAGCTGCTGCAGTTCGCCCCGGCCGCCGGTCTGGTGGCCGTGGCGCTCGGGGACCTGGACGCGGCGGGCGCCGTGGGGGTGCTGGTCCCCGGCATCCTCACCACGCCGGACGACGACCTGCCCGCGGTGCTGGACGACGCGGCGGCGGTCGGGCGGGCGGCGGAGGCCGCGGCACCGGGGCTCGCCGTCGCCACGGTCGCCTGGCTCGGCTACCGCACGCCGGGCCTGGCCACCGCCGCGCTGACCCGGGCGTCCCGGCGCGGCGGCCCGGCGCTGGACCGCGCGCTCGACGGGCTGGCCGCGGCGCGCGCGACCGCGACGACGGTCCCGGCCCCGCGGACGACGGTGGTCGCGCACAGCTACGGCACGGTGGTGACCGGGCAGGCGGTCCGGGCGCCGGGCCCGCTGGCCGCCGATGCGCTGGTGCTGTTGGGCAGCCCGGGGCTGGCCGGCGGGGGAGCGGAGCGGCTGGAGGCGGCCGAGGTGCACGGGGCGGCGTCCCCGGCGGACCCGGTGTCCTGGCTCGGCTGGTTCGGCGGCTCGCCGACCGACATGTCCTACGGCGACTCCCCGCTGCCGACCGCGCTGACCCAGGGGCACACCGGCTACCTCGACGCCGACCACCCGACGCTCGCCGCGATCGGCGAGGTCGTCGCCGGCGTCCGGGACGGCGGGTGAGAGCCCGGGCCGGGGCGGGAACGGAGCGCGCCGCCGGCCGTTGGACAGGCGACGGCGCGCCCGGATCTGCTCTCCGCACGGGCTCCCGTCGGAGCCGTGGCCTACCGTGGCCTCGCCGAACGGGTGCAGCTCGCTCTGCCCCGTGTGCGTCCGGGTCCCGTCCCGGCGCCTGCACCAGCACCCCCGACAGGAGCACCGTGCCGCCCACCAGGACCGCGAAGTCCAGTTCGTCCACCAGCGACCGCGCGCCGCGCAAGCGCACCGCCGCGTCCGGAGGCAAGCCGCTGGTCATCGTGGAGTCCCCGGCGAAGGCGAAGACCATCGCCGGCTACCTGGGCAGCGACTACGTCGTGGAGGCCTCCATCGGCCACATCCGCGACCTGCCCCGCAACGCCGCCGACGTCCCCGCGGCGCACAAGGGGGAGTCGTGGGCCCGGCTCGGCGTGAACGTCGACAACGGCTTCGAACCGCTCTACGTGGTCAGCCCCGACCGGCGGCAGCAGGTGAGCCGGCTCAAGCAGCTCGTCAAGGAAGCCAGCGAGATCTACCTGGCCACCGATGAGGACCGCGAGGGCGAGGCCATCGCGTGGCACCTGATCGACACCCTGAAGCCGACCGTGCCGGTGCGCCGGATGGTCTTCCACGAGATCACCCGCGAGGCGATCGCCCGCGCCGTCGCCAGCCCCCGCGAGCTGGACACCGCGCTGGTCGACGCCCAGGAGACCCGGCGCATCCTCGACCGCCTCTACGGCTACGAGGTCAGCCCGGTGCTGTGGAAGAAGGTCCTCCCGAAGCTCTCGGCCGGCCGCGTGCAGTCGGTGGCCACCCGCATCGTCGTCGAGCGCGAGCGGGCCCGGATGCGCTTCCACGCCGCCGACTACTGGAGCGTCGAGGGCACCTTCGACGTCGTCGGCCAGACCACCGGCACCGACGCGGGGGAGCCCCGGCAGCTGTCGGCCAACCTGGTCACCGTCGACGACCGGCGGGTGGCCAGCGGCCGCGACTTCGACCCGGACACCGGGCGGGTCACCAGCGACGTCGTGCACCTGGACGAGGCCGGCGCCCGCGGGCTCGCCGCCCGGCTCGAGGGCACCCGGATGGCGGTCACCCGGGTCGACGAGCGTCCCTACCGGCGCCGCCCCTACGCCCCGTTCATGACCTCGACGCTGCAGCAGGAGGCCGGCCGCAAGCTCGGCTGGTCGTCCGCGCAGACGATGCGCACCGCGCAGCGGCTGTACGAGAACGGCTTCATCACCTACATGCGCACCGACTCGACGAACCTGTCGGAGACGGCGCTGTCGGCGGCCCGCAGCCAGGCCCGGGAGCTCTACGGCGACGCGTACGTGCCGGCCGAGCCGCGGCGCTACTCGAAGAAGGCCAAGGGCGCGCAGGAGGCGCACGAGGCGATCCGCCCCGCCGGTGACTCCTTCCGCACCCCCGGCCAGCTCGCCGGCCAGCTCGCCCGCGACGAGTTCCGGCTCTACGAGCTGATCTGGCAGCGCACCGTGGCCTCGCAGATGGCCGACGCCGTCGGCCAGACCGTCAGCGTGCGGCTGGCCGGCCGGTCCAGCAGCGAGGAGTCGGTGGAGTTCGCCACCAGCGGGCGGACGATCACCTTCCCCGGCTTCCTGCGCGCCTACGTCGAGGGCAAGGACGACGCCGGGTCCGACGACGCCGAGGCCGACGACGCCGAGCGCCGGCTGCCCCGCCTGGAGCGCGGCCAGCCGCTGGACACCCGGACGCTGGACCCCAAGGGCCACACCACCTCGCCGCCCGCCCGGTACACCGAGCCGAGCCTGGTCAAGGCGCTGGAGGAGCTCGGCATCGGCCGGCCCTCCACCTACGCCTCGATCATGCAGACCATCCAGGACCGCGGGTACGTGTGGAAGAAGGGCGCGGCCCTGGTGCCGACCTTCATCGCCTTCGCCGTGGTCAACCTGCTCGAGCAGCACTTCGCGGCGCTGGTCGACTACGACTTCACCGCCTCGCTGGAGGCCGAGCTCGACGAGATCGCCGCCGGTGACCTGCGGCGGGTCGACTGGCTGACCGAGTTCTACTTCGGCGGTGGCGGCGGGCACGCCGGCGGCATCGCGGCGTCCGGCGGCCTGAAGTCGGTCATCGGGCAGCGGCTGGAGGAGATCGACGCCCGCGGCGTGAACTCCATCCCGCTGCAGGCCGTGGCCCCCAACGGCGACCCGGTGATGGTCCGCGTCGGCCGGTACGGGCCCTACCTGCAGGCCGGCGGCGAGGAGGGCGCGCGGGTCAGCATCCCCGACGACATCGCCCCCGACGAGCTGACCACCGAGAAGGTCACCGAGCTGCTCGACGCCCCGTCGTCGGACCGCGAGCTGGGGACCGACCCGGAGTCCGGGTTCCCGGTGGCCGTGAAGGCCGGCCGCTACGGCCCCTACGTCACCACGCTGGTGCCGGAGGGCAGCAAGGAGGCCCCGCGCACCGCGAGCCTGTTCAAGACCATGACGCCGGAGACGGTCACCCTCGAGCAGGCGCTGCAGCTGCTCACCCTGCCGCGCACGGTGGGCGTGGACGCCGAGGGCGTGGAGATCCAGGCGCTCAACGGCCGGTACGGGCCCTACATCAAGAAGGGCACCGACTCGCGCTCGCTGGAGAGCGAGGACGCGCTGTTCACCGTCACGCTGGAGCAGGCCGAGGCTGTCTTCGCCCAGCCCAAGCAGCGCGGCCGGGCGGCTGCCAAGCCGCCGCTCAAGGAGCTGGGCCCCGACCCGGTCAGCCAGGGCCAGGTCACGGTGCGCGAGGGCCGGTTCGGTCCCTACGTCACCGACGGCGAGCACAACGCCAGCCTGCGCAAGGGCGACGAGATCGAGACGCTCACCCTGGAGCGGGCGGCCGAGCTGCTGGCCGACCGCCGCGAGCGGGCGCCGGTGAAGAAGAAGGCCGTCAAGAAGGCCGCGGCCAAGAAGGCGCCGGCGAAGAAGGCGACGGCCAAGAAGGCCACCGCCAAGAAGACGACCGTGAAGAAGGCGGCCGCCGCCGAGCCGGCCGTGGCCGCACCGGTGCCCGCGGGCAGCTGAGCGGAGGCGCGGGGTGGAGGGCTGGCAGGAGCGGCGGACGTCGTTCGGTCAGGTGGCGGCCGCCTACGCCGCGCTGCGCCCGGGCTACCCGGCCGACGCGGTCGCCTTCCTGCTCGGGGAGCGGCCGCGACGGGTGCTCGACCTGGGCGCCGGCACCGGCCTGCTGACCGACGTCCTGCTCGCCGCCGGGCACGAGGTGCTCGCCGTCGACCTGTCCGCTCCGATGCTCGAGCAGCTGGCCGCGCGGCTGCCACAGGTGCCCACGGCCGTCGGCGGCGCGGAGAGCCTCCCGCTGCCCGACGCGGACGTCGACGCGGTGGTCGCTGGTCAGGCCGCGCACTGGTTCGACGTGGCCCCGGCCGCCGCCGAGCTGCGCCGGGTGCTCCGTCCGGGCGGTGTCGTCGGGCTGATCTGGAACACCCGCGACGTGCGGGTGCCCTGGGTGCGGGCGCTCGGTGAGCTGCTGGCCGAGGAGTCGCGGGACCACGAGGCCGACCAGGGCGTCGTCGACCGGTTCGCCGCGGAGCTGCCGGCGACCGTCGAGGTCTTCGACTCCGGCGTCGTCCAGCAGGTGACGCCGGAGCAGGTCGTCGCCGGGATCGGCACCCGCAGCTACGTCGCGACCATGGACGACGACCGGCGCACGGCCTTCCTCGGCCGGGTCCGGGAGCTGCTGGCCGCCCACCCCGACACCGCGGGCCGCGACCGGCTCGAGCTGCCGCACACCACCCGCGCCTACCGCCTCACGCCGCGGTGACGAGGGCCGGCGATGAGTCCGGGCGCTCGCGGGCGTCTGCACGTCGGTGCCCCGACGGGGTGCCGGACGACCCGCGCCCGCCCGGGCCAGCGAAGGGACCGAGATGACCGAGAGCAGCAACGACGCCGACCTCCAGCCGTGGGTGGGGCAGACCTGCGACGGGCTGGCCGACCTGCTGGCCGCCGAGCCCACCGCGACCTGGGACGCCCCCTCGCTGTGCGCGGGCTGGCAGGTCCGGCACGTGGTGGCGCACGTGACCATGCCGGCCCGGCTGACGCCCCAGCAGTTCGGCGCCGAGATGGCGGCCGCCGGCGGGGACTTCCAGCGGCTGTCCGACACCGTCGCCGCCCGCGATGCCGCCCTGCCGGGCGCCGACCTGCTCGCCGCGCTGCGCTCGCCGGTGCTGCACGCCTGGCAGCCGCCGGGCGGTGGCGCGGCCGGGGCCCTCGACCACGCGGTCGTCCACGCGCTGGACGTGACCGTGGCGCTCGGCCGGCCCTCGGTCGCCCCGGCCCCGGCCGTCCTCGCCGTCCTCGACGAGCTCACCGCCGCGGAGGGCGCGGTCTTCGGCATCGACCTGACCGGCGTCCGCCTCGAGGCTCCCGACGCGGGATGGAGCTGGGGCGAGGGGGTGGGCGACGTCGTCCGGGCGGACAGCGGTGCGCTGGTGTCGTTGCTGGCCGGGCGCCGGCTCCCCGACGGCCGGGCCCTGCGCCGCCGTTGACCCGCCGCTCACCCCCGCTCAGCCGGAGCGGTGGCCCACGGCGAAGAGCCGGCGGAACGGCAGCACCGTCGTCCCGTCGGCCCGCTGCGGGTACGCCTCCCGCAGGGCCGCGGCGTACTCGGCGGTGAGCTCGTCGGCGTCCGGCGGGGACAGCCGGGCGAGCACCGGGCGCAGCACCGTCCCGGAGACCCAGCGGAGGACCGGGTCCGGGCCGGTCAGCACGTGCAGGTACGTCGTCTCCCAGACGTCGGCGTCCAGCCCGGCCGCGCTGAGCACGTCCAGGTAGCCGGTGGGCGTGAGGACGGCGGCCGGGTCGAGGACCGTGTCGTCCCCGGGCGCCAGCCGCGACGACCACCGGGGCCGGTCGACCAGCGCCGCCAGCAGCGCGTGGGTGGGTGCGGCCTGGTTGCCGGGCACCTGCACCGCCAGCCAGCCGTCCTCGGCGAGCGCGGCCGCCCACCGGGACAGCAGCGGCCCGTGGCCGGGCACCCAGTGCAGCGCGGCGTTGCTCAGCAGCACGTCGACCGGGCCGTCCGGCTGCCAGTCGGTGAGGTCGCCGGCGACGAACTCCAGCCGGCCCGGGACGGCGCGGGGCGCGGCGGCGGCGAGCATCGCCGGTGAGCTGTCCACCCCGGTGACGGCGGCGTCGGGCCAGCGCTGTGCCAGCGTCGCGGTCACCGAGCCGTCCCCGCAGCCCAGGTCCACCACGACCTGCGGGTCCTCGGCGCCGACCCGGGCGACCAGCTCGGCGAACGGGCGGGCGCGCTCGCCGGCGAACCGCAGGTATGCGGCGGGGTCCCAGCTGCCGGGGTTCTGCACCGGCCGAGGCTAGCGCCGGACGGCCCCGCGAGGCGGACGGCGACGGCCCGGTTCCGTCGTCCGCGCCCGGTACGGTGGCCGGGCCGACGCGACACCACCCGTGCCGCCACACCCCGGGGAGTCCCGATCAGCTCCGACCCGACGGACCGCCCGTCCGCCGGCGGCCCGTCCGCCGACCGGCCGGCTGCCGACGGCCCGGCCGCGGTGCCCGGCACCGGGTCCGGCGGGGTGACCGGCGCGCCGCCGGAGCCGCGCCGGGCGGTGCCCGCCGACAGCCTGCCGCCGGCCGGCACCCCCACCCCCGACGGCGCCGGCGTGCCGCTGGTCGGCCTGCACCTCGACGCCACCCCCGCGCCAGCCCCCGCGCCCACCCCCGCGCCCACCCCCGCGCCCACCCCCGCGCCCACCCCCGCGCACGACCCCGCGACGGGGACCGGGCGCGACGAGGGACCGCACGCCGGTGACGACGACGGGCTCGGCGGCGGGGTGAGCACGGCCGCGAAGGTGCGCGCCGTCCTGCGGGTCCGCGACTTCCGCAAGCTGTGGCTGTCGATGTCGCTGTCCAGCTTCGGCGACTGGCTGGGCCTGCTGGCGATCACCGCGACCGCGACCTCGCTGGTGGACGGCTTCGCCGCGGCCAACTTCGCCCTCGGCGGCGTGCTGCTGTTCCGGCTGCTCCCGGCGATCGTGCTCGGCCCGCTGGCCGGCGCCTTCGCCGACCGGTTCGACCGGCGCAAGACGATGGTCGTCACCGACGTCTTCCGCTTCGCCCTCTTCGCGTCCATCCCGCTGGTCGACGAGCTGGTCTGGCTGTTCATCGCCCAGTTCCTGATCGAGGCGATCAGCCTGTTCTGGATCCCCGCCAAGGAGGCGGCGGTCCCGAACATGCTCCGCAAGGACCAGCTGGAGCCGGCCAACCAGCTGTCGCTGGTGACCACCTACGGGCTCACCCCGCTGCTGGCCGCGGTCGTGTTCGCCGTCCTCGGCTCGGTGGGCGGGCGGCTGAGCGACCTCGTCCCGGGGGTCGACGAGATCGACCTGGCCCTCTACCTGAACGCGGTCACCTTCCTGGTCGCCGCGGTGGTCATCTGGAACCTCCCCTCGATCAGCGGCCGCCGGGCCGCGGGCACCCAGGTCACCGGGGAGAGCTTCTTCGGCTCGTTGCGCGAGGGCTTCTCCTTCGCCGGGCACACCCCGCTGGTCCGCGGGCTGGTCGTCGGGATCACCGGGGCATTCGTCGCCGCCGGCGTCGTGATCGCCACCGGCCAGGCGTTCGTCAACGCCCTCGGCGGCGGCCAGGCCGCCTACGGGCTGCTGTTCGGCTCGGTCTTCCTCGGCCTCGGCCTGGGCATCGCCTGCGGTCCCGGCATCGCCCGCGACCTCTCCCGCGAGCGGCTCTTCGGCGTCGCCCTGGTCGGCGCCGGGGCCTCGCTGCTGCTGCTGGCCTGCTCGCTCACGCTCTGGATCGCGCTGCTGCTGGTCGTGGCGATGGGCTTCTTCGCCGGCATCGCCTACCTGGCCGGGTTCACCCTGCTGGGCACCGAGGTGGAGGACGCCCTCCGCGGCCGCACCTTCGCGCTGGTCCAGTCGCTGGTGCGGGCGGCGCTGATCGTGTCGCTGGGCATCGCGCCGTTCGGGGTGGCGCTGATCGGCCAGCACCGGGTCGACCTGGGCGCCTTCACCCTCCCGGTCACCGGCGAGCGCGTCATGCTCCTGGTGGCCGCGCTGCTCACCGTCGCGGTCGGCGTGCTGTCCTACCGGCAGATGGACGACGGCCGGCCGGTGCCGCTGGTCGCCGACGTCGTCACCGCGCTCCGCCGGGACACCACGGCCCGGCGCCGGCTGGCCGGCGGCGGGGTGTTCATCGCGTTCGAGGGCGGCGAGGGCGCGGGCAAGTCCACCCAGGTCCGCCGGCTGCAGGAGTGGCTCACCGAGGAGGGCCTGGTCGCCCGGGCCACCCGCGAGCCGGGGGCGACGCCGTCGGGCGGGCGGATCCGGGCGATCGTGCTCGACCACGCCAGCGCCGGGCTCTCGCCGCGCGCCGAGGCGCTGCTCTACGCCGCCGACCGCGCGCAGCACGTGCACGACGTGCTCCGGCCGGCCCTGGACGCCGGCGAGGTGGTGATCACCGACCGGTTCGTCGACAGCTCGCTGGCCTACCAGGGCGCCGGTCGCACCATCCCGATGGACGACGTCCGCTCGATCTCCCGCTGGGCCACCGAGGGGCTGCAGCCCGACCTGACGATCCTGCTGGACCTGCCCCCCGAGGTGGGGCTGGCCCGGGCCCGCGGCCGGGCCAGCGCCGACCGGCTGGAGTCGGAGTCGCTGGACTTCCACCAGCGGGTCCGGCGCACCTTCAACGCCCTGGCCGAGGCGCAGCCCGACCGGTACCTGGTGCTCGACGCCCGCCGCACCCCGGACGAGCTGGCCGCGGCGATCCGCGCCCGGGTCAGCGAGCTGATGCAGGGGCTGCCGCTGCAGCAGCTCCCGCCGGACGCCCCGCACCCGCGGCGGCACGGCGACACCACCGTCCAGACCGGCACCACGCCGCAGCTGCACCCCTGACGGACCCCGAGGGGCCGGTGAGCGCGTGGGGGAGGATGGACAGGTGACCGCTGGTGGGGTGTGGGCCGACGTCGTGGGCCAGCCCGACGTGGTCGCGGAGCTGCGGGCCGCGGTGGCCCAGCCGGGGTCGATGACCCACGCCTGGCTGTTCACCGGACCGCCCGGCTCGGGCCGCTCGGTGGCGGCGCGGGCCTTCGCCGCCGCGCTGCAGTGCCCGGCCGGCGGCGACGGCACCTGCCACGAGTGCCGCACCGTGCTGCACGGCAGCCACGCCGACGTGCACCGGGTCGTGCCCGAGGGGCTGTCCATCGGTGTCGCCGAGGTGCGCGGCATCGTCCGCACCGCGGCACGGGCGCCGTCGCAGGGCCGCTGGCAGATCGTGCTGGTCGAGGACGCCGACCGGATGAGCGAGGCGGCGTCCAACGCCGTGCTGAAGATGCTGGAGGAGCCGCCGCCGCGCACCGTCATCCTGCTCTGCGCGCCGTCCCTGCACCCCGACGACGTCCCGGTCACCATCCGCTCCCGCTGCCGGGTGGTGCCGCTGCGGACGCCGACCGTCGAGTCGGTCGCCGAGGTGCTGGTCCGCCGGGACGGCGTCGACCCGGCGCTGGCGGCCTGGTCGGCGGCGGCCGCCGCCGGGCACATCGGCCGGGCCAGGCACCTGGCCCGCGACGAGTCGGCCCGGCTGGCCCGCAAGGCCGTGTTGGACATCCCGCTGTCGCTGGTGTCGCTGGCCGCCTGCCTCAACGCCGCCGACGACCTGGTCGGCTCGGCCAAGGAGGAGTCGGACAAGACGGTGGCCGAGGTGGACGGCCCGGAGACCGAGGCGGTCAAGGCCAGCCTCGGGGTCGGCGCCCGCGGCCCGGGCGTGGCCGCGGCCAGCCGGAACGCCGGTGCCCTCAAGGAGCTGGAGACCCGGCAGAAGCGGCGGGCCACCCGGATCGGCCGGGACTCGCTGGACCGCGCGCTGGTCGACCTGGCCGCCCTCTACCGGGACGCGCTCGTGGTCGCGGCGGTCGGCGGTGACCCGGCCGAGCGAGGCCTGCCGCTGGCCCACCCGGACCGCCGGGCCGACGCGATGGAGCTGGCCCGCCGGATCGGCCCCGAGGGTGCGGTCCGCCGGATCGACGCGATCCTCGCCGCGCGCACCGCGCTGGAGCAGAACGTGAAGCCGCAGATCGCCGTCGAGGCGCTCACCGTGGCGCTGCGGCTGCCCGCCTGACCCCGGCAGGGGGTCCGCAGCCGGGCAAGCGCGGTGCCGTAAGCTCACCCGCGCAGTCCGCCGCCTTAGCTCAGTCGGTAGAGCATCTCACTCGTAATGAGAAGGTCGTCGGTTCGATTCCGACAGGCGGCTCACATCTGACCAGCCAGCTCGCAGCGGACGCTGTCGGTCGACGAGGTGGCCAGAGCGTCCTGCTACGGCTACCGGTCTGAGGAACGCCCCACCGTTCGCGGCCCACGGACCGCCGTGTCATCGTGCAACCGAGGGCGGGAAGCCGGACCCGCTCCAGCGTGTCCGGGGAGCTCATGAGCCAGAACGTCAGTGACCGATTGCGCTTCCTGCGTGCTTTTGCGTCCAACCCCCGCCAGGTGGGCGCGATCCTGCCCACGTCCCGGTGGGCGGTGCGGGACATGCTCGACCTCGCCGACGTGGCGGGTGCCGATCTGGTGGTGGAGCTGGGGGCCGGGACGGGGGTGTCCACGGGGCAGATCCTCGACCGGATGCACGGGTCCGCCCGCCTGGTGGCGCTGGAGATCGACCCACGACTGGCCGGGCTGCTGGCTCAGCGATACGCCGATCCGCGCCTGGAGGTGGTCTGCGACTCCGCCGAGAACGTGCGGCGTCACCTGGACGGCGCGGCGGCTGACGTGCTGGTCTGCGCCCTGCCCTTCACGTCCCTCGAGCCGGCAACGAGACGCCGCATCCTCGACCTGCTGCCCCAGGTCCTCGGACGGCGCGGGGTGGCCGTCGTCATCCAGTACTCACCCCTGATCCTCCCGGAGCTGCGGCGGCTCTTCCCCGTCGTGCGCCAGCGGATGTCGCCGCGGAACGTCCCGCCCGCCTTCCTGTTCGCCTGCTCGGGCGGCGACGGCACGGGGACGGCCGCGACCTCGTCCGAGTGACGGCGCGGCCGCGCCGCCATCGCCACGCGGGACGTCGGCCGGGAATCGCGCCGCGCTGTCCCAGGCCGTCAGTCGCGCTCGGCGATGGCGGCGAGCCGGGCGAGCGAGGCCTCGAGCCGGCCGACGCCGGTGTCCCGGGCCCGGACGAAGCGCTTCTCGTCGGTCAGCTCGGTCCAGTCGTAGGTGTGGGTGACCCGCGTCCGCCCCGCATCGAGCGGCTCGAGCTCCCACGACCACAGGTGCCCGGGGGGCTGCTGACCCGGCTCGGCTGGTCGCCAGGCGATCCGCCGGCCCTCCTCGAACTCCACGACGTGGTTCTCCCGGACGGTGCCGTTCGTGATCGCCATGACGAACACCTGGCCGACCGCCCGGGCCCGCTGCCCGTCGGCGGCCCGGGACAGGTTCTCGTTGCCGTCCCACTCGGGCTGGCGGGCCGGGTCGGCGATGAGCTCGAAGACCTCCTCCGCACCGGCCGCGATCTCCCGGCTCGCCTCGACGCGACGCTGTTCCTGCTGGTCACTGGTCACCGCGACAGTCAAGCACCGGCGGCCGGGGAGCAGACCGTCCTCAGCGGCGGCGTCGGGTGCCGAAGAGGCCGCGGGTGATCTCCCGGCCCAGCGCCGACGCCGCTGAGCGGGCGAAGGACCGGAACACCGGCGAGCTCAGCACGCCGCCCAGCACCCCGTCGTCCGCCGGCTCCTGCCGCGGTGCGCGCCGGCGGGCCGGTGCCTCGTCGTCGCGGGAGGAGGGCGCGCGGCGTTCCGGACCGCGCGGGGCCGGCTCGGGCGGGGTCATCCGGGCGGCCAGCCGCTCGTAGGCGGAGTCGCGGTCCAGCGGCTGCCCGTAGCGGTCCTGCAGCGGCGAGGCGTCGACCACCCGCTGCAGTTCGGCCGGGTCGAGCGGGCCCATGGTGGAGCGGGGCGCGCGGAGCATGGTCCAGGCGACGGGGGTCGGGGCGCCCCGCTCGCTGAGCACGGTCACCAGCGCCTCGCCGGTGCCGAGCGCCCCGAGGGTCTCGGCGATGTCGTAGGCCTCGCTCTTCGGGTACGTCCGCACCGTCTTCTTCAGCGCGTCGGCGTCCTCGGGGGTGAACGACCGGAGCGCGTGCTGCACCCGGTTGCCCAGCTGGCCCAGCACCGCCGACGGCACGTCGGTCGGGTTCTGGGTGACGAAGAAGACCCCGACCCCCTTGGACCGGATCAGCCGCACCGTCTGGGTCACCGTCTCCAGGAACGCCTTGCTGGCCCCGGAGAACAGCAGGTGGGCCTCGTCGAAGAAGAAGACCAGCTTGGGCCGGTCCAGGTCGCCCACCTCGGGCAGCTCCTCGAACAGGTCGGCGAGCAGCCACATCAGGAAGGTGGAGAACAGCTGGGGGCGGCCCTGCAGCTCGCTGAGCTCCACCGAGCTGATCACGCCGCGGCCGTCGGCGGCGGTCCGGAGCAGGTCGGTCGTCTCCCACTCCGGCTCGCCGAAGAACACGTCGCCGCCGCCGTCCTGCAGCTCGATCAGCTCGCGCAGCAGCACCCCGGCGGTGGACCGGGACAGCCCGCCGAGCTCGGCGAGCGCCGGCTTGCCCTCGTCGCTGGTGAGGAAGCTGATCACCGCCCGGAGGTCCTTGAGGTCCAGCAGCGGCAGACCCGCGGAGTCGGCGTAGTGGAACACCAGCGACAGCGAGCTGGTCTGGGTGGCGTTGAGGTCCAGCACCTTGCTCAGCAGCAGCGGGCCGAAGGAGGTGATCGTCGCCCGCAGCGGCACCCCGGCGCCGAGGCCGCCGAGCGCCAGGTACTCGACGGGGTGGCCGGTCGGCGTCCAGTCGTCGGCGGTGTCCGCGGCGCGGGCGCGCACCCGGTCGCCGTCCTCGCCGGGACGCGCCAGGCCGGTCAGGTCGCCCTTGACGTCGGCCAGCACCACGGGCACGCCCTGCGCGGAGAGCTGCTCGGCCAGCAGCTGCAGCGTCTTGGTCTTGCCGGTGCCGGTGGCGCCGGCGATGAGGCCGTGCCGGTTCATCATCGACAGCGGCACGCGCACCTGGGCCCCGGGGTGCGATCGTCCGCCGTGCACGACAGCGCCGAGCTCCAGCGCCGGACCGGGGGTGGCGTAGCCCGCCGCGATCTCCAGCGCCACGGCATCGGGAGCGGCGGTCTGTTCCTCAGGTGTGCTCACGTCGTCCTGTCCGTCCGGGGGCTGGGCGCAGGCAAGCCTGCCGGGGACCGGGCCGTCCCGCCAGACGCCGACGGCGGCGCACCCGGGTGGGTGCGCCGCCGTCGGCGTCGGTGCGTGCTGGGGTCAGTGCTTCCCGTAAGGGGTGTCGATGGCGCGCTCGCGGGAGGCGATGATCTCGGCCTCGGCCTCGGCCCGGCCGACCCACTCGGCACCTTCGACCGACTTGCCCGGCTCGAGGTCCTTGTAGGTCTCGAAGAAGTGCTGGATCTCCAGCCGGTCGAACTCGGAGACGTCGTTGATGTCCTGCAGGTGCGCTACCCGGGGGTCCGTCGCCGGGACGGTGAGGACCTTGTCGTCCCCGCCCTTCTCGTCGGTCATCCGGAACATGCCGATGGCACGGCAGGTGATGAGGCACCCCGGGAAGGTCGGCTCCTCCAGGAGCACGAGCGCGTCGAGTGGGTCACCGTCCATCCCGAGCGTCTCCTCGATGTACCCGTAGTCGGCGGGGTACCGGGTCGAGGTGAACAGCATCCGGTCCAGGCGGATGCGTCCGGTGGCGTGGTCCAGCTCGTACTTGTTCCGCTGGCCCTTGGGGATCTCTACCGTCACGTCGAACTGCACGCCGATAGTGTGTCGTACGACCGGCCGTCGTGTCGGTGCAGGTCACTCCAGGGGGTGGGGGAGATCGCGGACAGTCCGCGCGAGCAGGCGTCCGAGCAGCCGGTGGACGGGTCCGCCGGCGCCCTCCCGGAGCAGACCGAGGACAGCGCGACGACGCCTCCCGGGCCCCCCGCAGCAGAGCCCGGCCCGCCCGTCGAGGGGGACGACGCCCCGCCGGACGACGCCTCGACCGACGACGCCTCGACCGACGACGCCCCGCCGGACGACGCCCTGCCGGGACCGGTGACCGCGGACGCGACGGCGACCGCCGGGGACGTTGCCGCGGGACCGTCGCCCGACGACCCGGCGCCCGTCGGGCCGGCTGCCGAGGTGCCGCCGGCGGACCTGCCGACCGCAGGTGCCGACCCCGCCGCCGAGCAGGCCCGGCGCCGCGCCGTCGAGCAGGCCGCCGCCGACCTCGCCGAGGTGAAGCGGTGGGCCGCCGAGCGGGCTGCGGCCGACCGTGCCGCTGCCGAGGCCACCGAGCTGGCCGCCGCCGCCCAGGCGGCCGCCGACGAGGCCGAGCTCGAGCGCGCCCGCGCCGAGCAGGCCGCTGCCGACCTCGCCGCCGTCCGGGAGTGGGCCGCCCAGCGGGCCGCCGCCGACCAGGCGGAGCAGGCCGCGGCGCAGCGGGCCGCGGACGACGAGCGGGCCGCCCACCAGGCCGCCCAGGCAGAACGGGCCGCCGCCGAGGAGGCCGCGCAGGCGGAGCAGGCAGCGGCGGTCCAGGCAGCGGCGGACCAGGCAGCGGCGGACCAGGCAGCGGCCGAGCAGGCGGAGGCGGACCGGGCGGCGGAGCAGGCCGAGGCGGAGGCCGAGGCCGACCGGCTCGACGCCGAGCGCCGGGCCGCCGACCGCACCGAGGCCGAGCGCGCCGCCACCGCTGCCGCGATGGCCGCCGAGCGGGCGGCCGCCCAGCAGGAGGCCACCGACCGGGCCGCCGCGGCGCGGCAGGCCGCGGCCGACGAGCAGGCGGCCCGGGACCGTGCAGCCGGCGAGCGCGCCGACGTCGAGCGCGCCCAGGCGGTGTGGGCCGAGCAGCGCCAGGCCGCCGCGGACAAGGCTGCCCGGCGCCCCACCCCGGGCCCCCGCGCCGGGACCCGCGGCCCCGCGCCCGCCCACCGCGGCGCCACCGCCGCGGCCGCCGAGCCGGTCCGCCGACGTCGGGGCCTGGTGGTGCTGCTGGCCGCCGTCCTCGCGCTGGCCCTGGTCGCCGGTGGCGTCGTCCTGGCGCTGCGGCTGACCGGCGGGGAGAGCACCGTCGCCGAGGACGCCGAGCAGGTGCCCGACGCGGTGCTGCCCGAGCTCACCGACCCCGCCCCGGTGCTCGCCGAGCTGTCCGCCGACGCCCCGGCCCCGACGCCGGCCGCGCTGTCCGCCGTCCTGGCACCGCTGCTGGCGGCGCCCGCGCTCGGCGCCGGGCTGTCCGCGCAGGTCGTCGACGTCGCGACCGGGCAGGTGCTCTTCGACCGGGACGCCGCCGACCCCAGCACCCCGGCGTCGACCGCGAAGCTGCTCACCGGGCTGGCCGCGCTGACCACGCTGGGCCCGACCGCCACCCTCGCCACCACCGTGGTCGAGGGCGCCGCCCCCGGTCAGGTGGTGCTGGTCGGCGGAGGAGACCCCACGCTGTCGACCACCTCGCCGTCCACCGACTACCCCGGTGCGGCGACGGTCGCCGACCTCGCGGCGCAGGTGCAGCAGGCCCTCGGCGGGACGCCGGTGACCAGCGTCGTCGTGGACAACTCGCTGTTCACCGGTCCGCTCACCGCCTCCGGCTGGGGGGCGGAGGACGCGCCGTCCACCTACGCCGCCCCGGTCACCGCCACCGCCGTCGACGGCGCCCGGGTCCGGCCCGGCCAGGACCAGCGCAGCGGCGCCCCCGGCACCGACGCCGGCCGCGCGCTCGCCGCGGCGCTGGGCGCACCGGGTGCGGCGCTCTCCCTGGGCACCGCACCGGCGGGCGCCCGCACGCTGGGCAGCGTCGAGTCCGCGCCGGTCGCCCGGCTGGTCGACCAGGCGCTGACCGCGTCGGACAACCTGCTCTCCGAGGCCCTCGGCCGCCAGGTCGCGCTCGCCCGCGGGCTGCCGGCGACCTTCGACGGCGCAGCCGACGCGATCACCGCGGCCGTCGCCGAGGCGGGCCTGGACACCACCGGGCTGGCCCTCTCCGACGGCAGCGGGCTCTCGGTGGAAGACCGCGTGCCCGCCCGGCTGCTGGTCGACGTCCTCCGGGGCGTGGCCGACGGCAGCCTGGACGGCGCCGACGGGCTGCTCTCCGGGCTGCCGGTCGCCGGGTACACCGGCACCCTGACCGAGCGCGCCGTCGCGGCCGGCCAGGCCGCCCCGGGCTCGGTGCGGGCCAAGACCGGCACGCTGCTCGGCGTGAACGACCTGGCCGGCACGGTGGTCACCGCCGAGGGCCGGTTGCTGGCCTTCGCCGTGCTCGCCGACGGCACGGTCGGCAGCCTCACCGCGGGGGAGGGCTCGCTGGACCTCGTCGCCGACGCCCTGGCCGGTTGCGGGTGCAGGTGACCCCCTGTAACGGCCACCTCTCAGGGGCCCGCAGCGAGCGTGCGAGCTGTGGGGGGAGAGGTGGTCCTTCACGTACGGTGAGGCGATGAGCCGCCCCTCGTCCCTCGTCGACTGGGACCTCGCCGGCCGCACCGCCCGCCGCCTGGCGAAGCCCGGGCCGGACACCACCCGCGAGGAGGCCGCCGCCGTCGTCGCGGAGCTGCACCGCGCCGCCGCGACCGCCGTCGCCCACGTGGAGGAGCTCACCGGCCTGCACCCGGTGCCCGGGGGCCCCGAGCCCACGGTCGCCGTCGTCGACCGGCCCGGCTGGGTCGACGCCAACACCGCCGGCATGGCCGCCCTCCTCGACCCGCTGGCCGAGGCGCTGCAGGCGGCCCAGGGCAAGGCGCCCGGGCCGGTGGCGACCGCGATCGGCTCGCGCGCGACCGGCGTCCAGGCCGGTGGTGTGCTGGCCTTCCTGTGCAGCCGGGTGCTCGGCCAGTACGAGGTGTTCGGCAGCGGCGGCCGGCTGCTGCTGGTCGCTCCCAACATCGTCGAGACCGAGCGCCGGCTGGGCGTCGACCCCACCGACTTCCGGCTCTGGGTCTGCCTGCACGAGGTCACCCACCAGCTGCAGTTCACCGCCGTGCCCTGGCTGCGCGGCTACCTGGAGGAGCAGGTCAGCTCCTTCGCCGAGGCCACCGACCTGACCCCCGACGTGCTGCGCGAGCGGCTCACCGACGTGCTGCGCAGCCTGTCCGACGTCGTCCGGGGCAACGGGGACGACGACACCCCGCAGGGCCTGATGGCGCTGGTCAAGGACCCGGCGCAGCGGGCCGCGCTGGACCGGGTGACGGCGGTGATGAGCCTGGTCGAGGGGCACGCCGAGTACGTCATGGACGGCGTCGGCCCGGACGTCGTCCCCTCCGTGCGCACCCTGCGCAAGCGCTTCGCCCAGCGCCGCAAGGGCCGCGGCCCGGTCGACCGGGTGCTGCGCCGGCTGCTGGGGCTGGAGCAGAAGATGCAGCAGTACGCCGACGGCCGGGTCTTCGTCGCCGGCGTGGTCGACCTGGTCGGCATGGCCGGCTTCAACCAGGTCTGGGCGGGCCCGGCCAACCTGCCGCTCAAGGACGAGCTCACCGAGCCCGCCCGCTGGGTGGAGCGCGTGCTGGGCACCCGCCCGGCGATCCCGGCCTGACCGGGGCGGCAGCGAGGCCATGGCAGGGCCGCATCCCGCCGTCGCCGCGGTGCGGGCCGCGGTGCGCCCGGGGCTGACCTCGACGACGGGGCCGCTGCTGGTCGCCTGCAGCGGCGGGGCCGACTCGGTCGCGCTGGCCGCGGCGCTGGCGTTCGAGGCACCCCGGGCCGGCCGCCGGGTCGGCGCGGTCACCGTCGACCACCGCCTGCAGCCCGGCTCCGCCGAGCAGGCCCAGCGCACCGCGGCGCTGCTCCGCTCGCTGCGGCTGGACCCGGTGCTCGTCGTCCCGGTGACGGTCGGCTCGGCCGGTGGCCCGGAGGGGGCCGCCCGGGACGCCCGGGCGGCGGCGCTGCGCGGGGTCGCCGCCACCCACGGCGGCACCGTGGCGCTGGGGCACACCCTCGACGACCAGGCCGAGACCGTGCTGCTCGGGTTGGCCCGCGGGTCGGGCCCGCGGTCGGTGGCCGGCATGGTCGAGCAGCGGCCCCCGTTCTGGCGCCCGCTGCTGGGGCTGCGCCGGGAGACCACCCGCGCGGCCTGCCTCGCCCAGGAGCTGCCGGTCTGGGACGACCCGTGGAACACCGACCCGGCCTACACCCGGGTCCGGCTGCGCACCGAGGTGCTGCCGCTGCTGGAGGACGTGCTCGGCGGCGGCGTCGGCCCGGCGCTGGCCCGCACCGCGGCGCTGCTGCGCGAGGACCTGGACGCCCTGGACGCCCTCGCCGCCCACGAGCTGGGCGCGCTGACCGGCCCGGACGGCGGCCTGCCCGCCGGCCCGCTCGCCGAGCTGCCGGCCGCGCTGCGCCGGCGGGTGCTGCGCAGCTGGCTGCTGCGCGCCGGGGTGCCCGACCTGCAGGGCGTGCACCTGGCGGCGGTCGACGCGCTGCTCACCCGCTGGCGCGGGCAGGGCCGGGCCGACCTACCCGGTGGTACGGGGGTGGTCCGGGCGTCTGGCAGGCTGACGGTGCAGCGCGGCCCCCGTGCCGCGGCCCCCGCAGCCGTCGATCCCCCCGAGGAGCCCTGAGCGCCGTGAGCGAGCCCGCCACCCCTGGAGCGCAGGCACCCGGGCCGTTGGGCCCCGACCACGGCTACGGCCCCGACATCGACCACGTGCTGCTGTCCGAGGAGCAGATCCAGGGCAAGATCGCCGAGCTCGCCGCCCGGATCGCGGTCGACTACGCCGGCCGCGAGGTGCTGCTCGTCGGCGTCCTCAAGGGCGCGGTGCTGTTCATGTCCGACTTCGCCCGGGCCCTGCAGCTGCCCACCCAGATGGAGTTCATGGCGGTCTCCTCCTACGGCAGCGCCACCAGCTCCTCCGGCGTCGTCCGGATCCTCAAGGACCTCGACCGGGACATCGCCGACAAGCACGTGCTCGTCCTCGAGGACATCATCGACTCGGGCCTGACGCTGTCCTGGCTGCTGAAGAACCTCGGCAGCCGCCGGCCGGCGTCCCTCGAGGTCTGCACCCTGCTGCGCAAGCCCGACGCGGTGAAGGTCGACGTCCCGGTCCGCTACGTCGGCTTCGACATCCCCAACGAGTTCGTCGTGGGCTACGGCCTCGACTTCGCCGAGCGGTACCGCGACCTGCCCTACATCGCCACGCTCAAGCCCGAGGTCTACTCCTCCTAGCGCGACGAGCCGGAGGGCACAGCCCCCCGGTGTACCTTCGTGCCAACGACGTCGCCCCGCGGCGGGGTGCCCCCCAGGTTCGTGCGCGGCGTCCTGCGACGATCAGGAGGGTCGACGGGCGGTCCGGGCTCCCCGGCGGCCCGGTAACGGTGTATGGAACGTAAGAAGATCTTCCGGTCCGTCTGGTTCTGGGTCGTCATCGTCGTCGTGCTGGGCTTCGTCGGCTCCAGCTTCTTCCGCGGTGACGGCGAGTACCAGCAGGTGTCCACGTCGACCGCCCTGGCCCAGCTCGCCGACGGCAACGTCAGCTCGGCCACGATCAACGACAAGGAGCAGACCCTCGACCTGGACCTCGAGTCCCCGGTCGAGGGCAGCGAGAAGGTCAGCGCGTCCTACCCGGCCGGCGCAGCGGACGACGTGTTCTCCGCGGTCCGTGGCGCGGGCGAGGGCTCCGGTGCCGGCACCGACTCCTTCGACACCAACGTCACCCAGGACAACCTGCTGGTCAGCATCCTGGTCAGCTTCCTGCCGTTCGTGCTGCTCCTGCTGCTGCTGTTCTGGCTGTTCAACTCCATGCAGGGCGGCGGCCGCGGCGTCATGGCCTTCGGCAAGTCCAAGGCCAAGGTCGTCAGCAAGGACACCCCGAAGACGACGTTCGCCGACGTCGCCGGGGCCGACGAGGCGATCGAGGAACTGCACGAGATCAAGGACTTCCTGCAGAACCCGGTCAAGTACCAGGCGATCGGCGCGAAGATCCCCAAGGGCGTGCTGCTGTTCGGCCCGCCCGGGACCGGCAAGACGCTGCTGGCCCGTGCGGTCGCCGGGGAGGCCAACGTCCCGTTCTACTCGATCTCCGGGTCCGACTTCGTCGAGATGTTCGTCGGTGTCGGCGCCAGCCGGGTCCGCGACCTCTTCACCCAGGCCAAGGAGAACGCCCCGGCCATCATCTTCATCGACGAGATCGACGCCGTGGGCCGGCACCGCGGCGCCGGCATGGGCGGCGGGCACGACGAGCGCGAGCAGACGCTGAACCAGATGCTCGTCGAGATGGACGGCTTCGACGTCAAGGGCGGCGTCATCATGATCGCCGCGACGAACCGGCCGGACATCCTCGACCCGGCGCTGCTGCGCCCCGGTCGCTTCGACCGGCAGATCGCCGTCGACCGCCCCGACCTGCTCGGCCGGGTGGCGGTGCTCAAGGTGCACGCCACCGGCAAGCCGCTGGCCGACGACGTCGACCTGGAGACCGTGGCCCGCCGCACCCCCGGGTTCACCGGTGCCGACCTGGCCAACGTCCTCAACGAGGCCGCGCTGCTCACCGCCCGGCACGGTGGCACCCAGGTCACCGACGCCACGCTCGAGGAGGCGATCGACCGCGTGATCGCCGGTCCGGAGCGCAAGACCCGGGCGATGAGCGAGAAGGAGAAGAAGGTCACCGCGTACCACGAGGGCGGGCACGCCCTGGTGGCGCACGCGCTGCCCAACCTGGACCCGGTGCACAAGGTGACGATCCTGCCGCGCGGCCGCTCGCTGGGGCACACCCTCGTGCTGCCGACCGAGGACCGGTACAACCAGACCCGCTCGGAGATGATCGACACCCTGGCCTACGCGCTGGGTGGCCGGGCCGCGGAGGAGCTGGTGTTCCACGAGCCCACCACGGGCGCCGGCAACGACATCGAGAAGGCCACGTCGCTGGCCCGGTCGATGGTCACCCAGTACGGCATGAGCGCCAAGCTCGGCGCGGTGAAGTACGGCAGCACCGACTCCGAGCCGTTCCTGGGCCGGGACATGGGCTCGCGCCCGGACTACTCCGACGCCGTCGCCGCCGACATCGACAGCGAGGTGCGCGCGCTGATCGAGGCCGCGCACGACGAGGCGTGGGAGATCCTGGTCGAGTACCGGGACACCCTGGACCGGCTCGTGCTGGAGCTGCTGGACAAGGAGACGCTGTCCCGCGAGGACATGGACCGGATCTGCGAGGGCGTGGTCAAGCGCCCGTCGATGGCCCCGTACAACGGATTCGGGAAGCGCACCCCGTCCCAGCGCCCGCCGGTGCTCACCCCGGCCGAGGCGTCCCGGGTGAACGGCAACGGTGCGCACTCCCCGGACGTCGCCGGTCCGCCCGCCCCGGTCGGGGACGTCGGCGCCCCGGTCCAGGGCCGGTGACCGCCGCACCAGGGGGAGGCGCGGGCGAGGTCGACGGCGTGGGGCAGGACCCGCGCACCGCCGACCCCGTGGCCGCCCTGCCCGCGGGCGCGGTCGACACCGCCCGGGTCGAGGCCGCCGTCCGGGAGCTGCTGGCGGCGATCGGCGAGGACCCCGACCGCCCCGGGCTGCAGGACACCCCCGCCCGGGTCGGCCGCGCCTACGCGGAGATGTTCGCCGGGCTGGCCCAGGACCCCTACGACGTCCTGGCGACCACGTTCGACGAGGACCACGACGAGCTGGTGCTGGTCAAGGACATCCCGATGTACTCGACCTGCGAGCACCACCTCGTGCCCTTCCACGGGGTCGCGCACGTCGGCTACATCCCCGGCGCCGACGGACGGGTCACCGGCCTGTCCAAGCTGGCCCGGCTGGTCGAGGTCTACGCCCGGCGCCCCCAGGTGCAGGAGCGGATGACCCGGCAGGTCGCCGACGCCCTCTACGAGGTGCTCAAGCCGCGCGGCGTCATCGTGGTCATCGAGGCCGAGCACCTGTGCATGGCGATGCGCGGGGTCCGCAAGCCCGGCTCGACCACCATGACCTCGGCGGTGCGCGGGATCTTCCGCGAGAAGCAGGCCACCCGCAGCGAGGCGATGAGCCTCATCCTCGGCCGGTGACGGCGCCGTGAGCACCGCAGCGAGCGCCGGCGAGCGAAGGGCGGAGCGGGGCCGGAAGCGGCCTCGGGAGGCCGGGCCGGTGACGGCGCAGTGACGGCCACCCTGCTGCCGCGTCCCGGCCGCTGCCTGGTGATGGGCGTCCTCAACGTCACGCCCGACTCGTTCTCCGACGGCGGCTGCTACGCCGACCGGGACGCCGCGGTCGCGCACGGGCTGGAGATGCACGCCGCCGGAGCGGACTACGTGGACGTCGGCGGGGAGTCGACCCGGCCCGGCGCCGACCGGGTCGAGGCCGCCGAGGAGTGCGCCCGGGTGGTGCCGGTCGTCCGCGACCTGGCCGCCGCCGGCGCGCGGGTCAGCGTCGACACCACCCGCGCCGAGGTCGCCGCCGCGGCGCTGGAGGCCGGCGCCTCGCTGGTCAACGACGTCAGCGGCGGGCTGGCCGACGAGGGCATGGCCGCGCTGGTCGCCGAGGCCGGCGTGCCCTGGGTGCTCATGCACTGGCGGGGCCACAGCCGGGAGATGTACGCCGCGGCGCGCTACGGCGACGTCGTCACCGAGGTGGGCGCCGAGCTGACCGCCCGGGTCGAGGACGTGGTGGCCGCCGGCGTCGACCCGGTCCAGCTGGTGCTCGACCCCGGGCTGGGGTTCGCCAAGAACGCCGAGCACAACTGGGCGCTGCTGGCCGGGCTGGACCGGCTGGTCGGGCTCGGCCTGCCGGTGCTGGTCGGGGCCTCGCGCAAGACGTTCCTGGGCCGGCTGCTGGCCGGACCGGACGGCGAGGTGCGGCCGGTGGAGGGCCGGGAGGCGGCGACCGTGGCGATCTCGGTGCTGGCCGCCCAGGCCGGTGCGTGGGGCGTGCGGGTGCACGACCCGGTGCAGTCGCTGGACGCGATCCGGACCGTCGCCGCGGTGCAGGCGGCCGCGGCCGGGGGAGGCCCGCGTGGCTGACCGGATCACCGTGCACGGGCTGACCGGGCACGGCCACCACGGCGTCTACCCGCCCGAGCGCGAGCACGGGCAGACCTTCCGGGTCGACGCCGTCCTGGAGCTGGACACCGCTCCCGCCGCCGCGACCGACGACCTGACCAAGACGGTCCACTACGGCGAGCTGGCCCAGCAGCTGCACGCCGTCCTGGTCGGCGAGCCGGTCGACCTGCTCGAGACGCTGGCGCAGCGGCTGGCCGACGTCTGCCTCGCCTACCCCGTCGTCGACGCGGTGGAGATCACCGTGCACAAGCCCGAGGTCGACCTCGGGGTGCCCGCCGACGACGTCACGGTCGCCATCCGGCGCTCCCGCCGGTGAGCAGGGCCGTCCTGTCCCTCGGCGGGAACCTGGGCGACCGGGCCGGCACGCTGCGGTCGGCGCTGGTCGCGCTGAAGGAGCACGGCCTGGTCGCCCGGTCGACGCTCTACGAGACCCCGCCCTGGGGCCCGGTCGAGCAGCCGCCCTTCCTCAACGCGATCGCCGTCGTCCGGGGCGACCGGGACGCGGCCGGGTGGCTGGCCCTGGCGCAGCAGCTGGAGCAGGCCGCCGGCCGCACCCGGGAGGTGCGCTGGGGGGCCCGGACCCTGGACGTCGACGTTGTCACGGTCACCGCGGACGACGGGACGCCGGTGCTGTCCACCGACCCCGACCTCGTGCTGCCCCACCCGCGAGCCCACGAGCGGGCGTTCGTGCTCGTGCCGTGGCTGGCGCTGGACCCGACCGCGGCGCTGCCCGGGCACGGCCGGGTCGCCGACCTGGTCGCGGCGCTGCCGGCCGAGGACGTCGCGGGCGTCGTCCGCTGGGAGCAGTTGGCGTGAAGCCCGTCCGCCGGGTCGAGCTGGTGGTGCTGGCCGTCGCGGTCGCCTTCGCCACCTGGCTGGTGGTCCGGTCGGCCTACGGCTCGCTGCCGCCGTTCCGCTGGTGGCTGCCGGTGCCCCTCGGGGTGTTGGCCGTGGCCGAGGCGCTGGGCGCCCACGCGCTGCGTGCCCGGTTGTCCGCCCAGCGGGAGGGGCGGCGCAGCCCGGGCCGCGCCCCGGCGACCGCCGCCCGGCCGGTGGAACCGATGCTGGTGGCCCGGCTGGCGGTGCTCGCCCAGGCCAGCGCCTGGGTCGGTGCGGTGCTCGCCGGGGCCTGGGCCGGTGTGCTGGCGCACACCGGTCCGGCGGTCGGCCGGCTGACGGCCGCCACCGGCGACACCGTCACCGCCGGGCTCGGCGTGGTCCTCGCCGCCGGCCTGTCGGCCGCCGCGCTCTGGCTGGAGCACGTCTGCAAGGTCCCACCGGGCGGCGAGGACGACGACCAGGGCGACGGCCGCCCGCCCGGGGGCGTCCCGGCCTAGGAGTGCGTTGCCGGCTAGGAGTGCGTGGCCCCGGCCACCTCGGGCGCCTGGCCCTCGACCGAGCGGCGCAGCGCGGCGTGCAGCGACTCGGGCGTGAGCACGCCGCAGAACCGGTCGCCGTCGAGCACCGCGACCCAGCCGGCCTCCAGCTGCAGCATCGTCGCGAACGCTGTCTTCAGCGTGGCCGCCACCGGCACCCAGGCCTCCATCCGCTTGCAGGCCTGGCGCACCGTGCCGGAGCCGGCGGCGCGCTCGGCGGAGATCCAGCCGTGCAGCGACTGCCGGTCGTCCAGCACGACCGCCCAGCGGGCACCGGCCCGGTCCAGCGCGGCGCGGGCGTCGGCCAGCCCGTCGTCGACGTGCACGACCGGTGGCTGCTCGAGGTCGGCCAGGTCGATGCCGGTGACCGCCAGCCGCTTGAGCCCGCGGTCCGCGCCGACGAAGTCCGCCACGAACGGCGTGGCCGGGGAGCCCAGCAGCTCCGCCGGCGGGGCGAACTGCTCGACCTTGCCGCCCTGGCTCATCACCGCGATCCGGTCGCCGAGCCGCACGGCCTCCTCGATGTCGTGGGTGACGAACACGATCGTCTTGCGCACCGCCTCCTGCAGCCGCAGGAACTCCGACTGCAGCCGCTCCCGGACGATCGGGTCGACGGCGGAGAACGGCTCGTCCATCAGCAGGACGGCGGGGTCGGCGGCCAGCGCCCGGGCGACGCCGGCCCGCTGGCGCTGGCCGCCGGAGAGCTGGTGCGGGTAGCGGTCGCCGTAGGTGGCCGGGTCCAGGCCGACCAGCTCCAGCAGCTCCTCCACCCGCTCGGCGGTGCGCCGCTTGTCCCAGCCGAGCAGCCGCGGCACGGTCGCCACGTTCTTGCGGACCGACTGGTGCGGGAAGAGCCCGACGTTCTGGATGACGTAGCCGATCCGCCGGCGCAGCTGCACCGGGTCGACCCGGGTCACGTCGTCGTCGCCGAGCATGATCCGCCCGGTCGTGGGCTCGATGACCCGGTTGATCATCTTCATCGTGGTCGTCTTGCCGCAGCCCGAGGGGCCGACCAGCACGGTGAGCTCGCCGGCGGCGAAGGTCAGGTCCAGCTGCTGGACGCCGACCGTGCCGTCCGCGTAGGTCTTGCTGACGCCCTCGAGCCGGATGGCCTGGGCCGGCGAGGCTGCGACCGGGGGGAGGGGAGCGCTAACGTCCACGACGTGGCCTTCCTGACGGGCGCCCGGTGCTGAGCGCGGGCGGCACGGTGCTCGCCGCCGATGCGGCGCCGAACCCCTGGTTCGACCCCTCGTACGTGTCCGACAACTGGGACACCATCCTGTCCTACCTGGGCGAGCACGTCAGGCTGACGGTGGCCGCCGTGGTGCTCGGGGCGCTGATCGCCCTCCCGCTCGCGCTGGTCGCCCGCCGCAACCGCTGGCTCGCCGCGCCCGTGCTGGCGCTGTCCACGCTGGTCTACACGATCCCCTCGCTGGCGATGTTCGCCTTCGTCGCGCCGGTCACCGGCCTCTCGGCGACGACGGTGCTGGTCGGCCTGGTGCTCTACTCGCTGGTGATCCTGGTCCGGAACTTCCTCGCCGGCCTGCAGTCGGTGCCGCCGGACGTGCAGGAGGCGGCCCGGGGCATGGGCTACGGGCCGGGCCGGCTGTTCTGGCAGGTCGAGCTGCCGCTGGCGCTGCCGTCGTTCATGGCCGGCATCCGGGTGGCCACCGTCTCCACCGTCGCGCTGGTCACGGTCGGCGTCATCGTCGGGCACGGCGGCCTCGGCCAGCTGATCACCGGTGGGTTCAACGCGAACTTCTACCGGGCCCAGATCGTCACCGGGGCCCTCGGCTGCGTCCTGCTGGCGCTGGTCGCCGACCTGCTGCTGGCCGGCGCGGAGCGGGCGCTGACCCCCTGGGCCCGGCGGGCGCGGTCGTGAACCTGCTGCAGGAGGCCGTCAGCTACCTCAACGACCCGTTCAACTGGTCGCGGCCCAACGGGATCCTCGACCTGGGTGCGCAGCACCTGCGCATCTCGCTGATCGCCGTGCTGGCCGCGATGGCCATCGGCATCCCGGTGGGCGCGCTGCTGGGCCACGTCGGCCGCGGCGGCGGGTTCACCGTCGCGCTGTCCAACATCTCCCGGGCGGTCCCGACGCTGGCCCTGCTGACCGTGTTCGCGGTCACCCCGATCGGCTTCGGGCCGACCGCGACGACGATCGCGCTGGCGCTGTTCGCCCTGCCCCCCGTGCTGACCAACACCTACGTCGGCTTCCGCGGCGTCGACCGGGACGTCGTGGAGGCGGCCCGGGCGATGGGCATGGGCGAGCGGCAGGTGCTGGTCCGCGCCGAGCTGCCGCTGGCGGTGCCGCTGCTGATGACCGGCGTCCGCACGGCCGCCGTCCAGGTGGTCGCCACCGCCACCCTCGCCGCCCTGGTGGCCGGCGGGGGACTCGGCCGGATCATCACCCTGGGCTTCCGGCAGCAGGACTACGGCGCGGTGCTGGCCGGCGCGATCCTGGTGGCCGCGCTGGCGGTGCTCACCGAGCTGCTGCTCTCCGCGCTGTCCTGGGCCGTCACCCCCGGGCCGCGGCGGCTGCCGCTGGGCCGGGTGCGCACCCGGCGCCCGGAGGCCGCGGAGGTCGCCGCCGCGGCCTGAGCCCGCCCGGGTCACCGGCAGGTCACGGTGGTGCACAACGGACTTGCCCCGGAGGCCGTGCGAGGGGTTGAGTGTCCGACGCGGGACACCTCCCGCCAGACACGCGTGGGGCTCCGACCGGGCTCCACGGGACACAGAAGGCGGACCTGATGCGCACGCGTCGTCGTTCCCGGAACATCCTCCCGATCGCGGCCATCGCCGTCGTGCTCGCGACCGCCGCCTGCGGGGAGTCCGGTTCGTCCGGCACCGGCGGTGGCGCCGAGGCCGGCGGTTCCGCCTCCGGCGACGCCTGCGCCCCGGTCCCCGGCGACCAGCTGGTCGTCCTCGAGGACGACAAGGGCCTGCAGAACGCCGACAACATCGTCCCCGCGGTCAACGCGGCCGCGGCGGCCGCCAACCCGGCGCTGGTCGAGGCGCTGGACACGGTGTCCGCGCAGCTCACCGAGGACGACCTCATCGGCATGAACAAGGCCGTGGACATCGACCGGCAGAGCGCCGCCGACGTGGCCGCCGCCTACGTGTCGGAGAACGGGCTCGGCGAGGGCGTCACCGGTGGCAGCGGGCCGGTCGTGGTCGGTGCTGCGGACTTCAGCGAGTCCCAGGTGCTGGCCAACGTCTACGCCGGCACGCTCACCGCCGCCGGCTTCCAGGCCACCGTGCAGACCGTCGGCAACCGCGAGCTCTACCTCCCGGCGCTGCAGCGCGGCGAGATCCAGGCGTTCCCGGAGTACCTGGCCACCGTCGCCGACATCATCAACACCTCGGTCGACCCGAACGCCGACCCGATCGCCACCAGCGACGCCGACGAGACCCTCGCCGCGCTCGAGCCGGTCGCCGAGCAGTACGGCCTGGTCTTCGGCCAGCCGGCCGAGGCGACCGACCAGAACGCCTTCGCGGTGACGACCGAGTTCGCCGACGCCGTCGGCGTGACCACGCTGTCCGAGCTGGCCGAGGCCTGCGGCGACGGCTCGCTGACCCTCGGCGGCCCGGGCGAGTGCCCGACCCGGCCGCAGTGCCAGCTCGGCCTCGAGGAGACCTACGGCCTCGAGTTCGCCAGCTTCGACGAGTACGACGCCGGCGGCCCGCTGACCAAGGCCGCCATCCAGCAGGGCGACGTCTCCATCGGCCTGGTCTTCAGCTCCGACGGCGCCCTCGCCCAGTAGAAGGACCTCCCTGCCCCCCACCCCTCGCAAGCTCGGGGCGGGACCCTGCAGGCAGGCCGACTGCCGGCTGCGCCGTCAGTACCAGCCGCCGGGGGGCAGCTGCTCCCCGGCGGCGACGACGGTGTCCACCCGGTTGCCCGCCGGGGCCAGCGGGCAGGTCCAGCGCGGGTCGTAGGTGCACGACGGGTGGTAGGCCAGGTTGAGGTCGACCACCAGCCGCCCGTCGTCCCCGCCGAGGTCGGCGCCCTTGATGGTGTCGAGCAGGTACCGCCCGCCGCCGTACGTCGTCGTCCCGGCGCTGCCGTCGCGCAGCGGCAGGAACAGCCCGCCGCCGTAGCCGCCGACCCACCAGACGTCGAGCCGGCCGACGTCGCCGAGCGTCACCCGGCCGATCCGGTCCAGCACCACGACGCCGTCGGCGGCGGTCGGCACCTCCCGCCGCTCCGGCTCCACGTCGGTGTCCACCGGGACGACGAAGCGCAGCGCCGGGTCGTAGGGCGCGAACGGCAGCCCGGGGGACGCGGCCCGCGCCTCCGGGGCCAGCGGTGAGTCCGGGTGGTCGCGCACCAGCACGTCGCGGCCGGCCCGCCAGGTCGCCCAGCCCTCCTCGGGGTCGTCGGCGGCGCGGACGTCGGCGTAGAGGGCGGCGACCCGCCGCCGCCAGTCGAGCAGGGTGAGGGTCACCGGCCCCACCCTGCCACCGGGGCCTGCGACCCGGCGTGCTCGCGCCGCGTCGCTGCCCCGGTGCGGGGTGCTCCGGCCTCTAAGCTGGGCGGCATGGGAGGTCGCCGGGACGACAGCGCCCCGGCACGGGGTGGCCTGCCCCCGGTGCCCGCGCGTCCGGCGTCCGCGCTGGCGATCGCGCTGGCCCCGGCGCCCGCCGCCCCCGCGGAGCTGCCCGCCCCGGCGCCCCGCGGCCGGCGGGGCTGGCTCGTGGTCGGCCTCGTGCTGGCCGCCGCCGCCACCGCTGCGGTCTTCTTCACCGACGACCCGCTGTACCTGCGGGTGGCCCTGCTCGCCGTCTGCTGGGCCTTCGTCGTCGCCGCGTTCCTGGCCGGCGACCGCCGCGCCGACCGGCTGGCCGCCGCCGGCCGCGAGGCGGAGCTGCGGCACGCCTACGCCCTCGAGCTCGAGCGCGAGGTGTCCGCCCGGCACGCCTACGAGGTGCAGCTGGAGAGCCGGCTGCGGCGCGAGGCCGAGGACGCCATGCGCACCGAGCTGACCCAGCTGCGCGGCGAGCTGGCCGGTCTCGGCACGCTGCGGGACGAGGTCGCCGCGATCGGCCAGCTGCGCACCGAGCTGGCCGCGCTCACCGAGCTGCGCGGCGAGCTGGCCGGCCTGGGGGAGCTGCGCACCGACCTGGGCCGGATGCGCTCCGAGCTCACCGAGCAGCTCTCCGGCGAGCTGCTGGTCGAGCGGATGGTCATGCGCGCCCAGTCCGTCCGAGGCCCGGCACAGCCGACCGGAGAGCCGTCCGACGCCCGCACGCTGGAGGGCGTCCCGGCCTGGGAGGCGCCGGAGGGCTGGGAGGTCGACCGCTGGGCGGAGACCCACGTCGTGCCCGCCGAGCCCCGGGCAGCGGCTCCCGACCTCTGGCCGGCCGCCGCCGACGGCCCCGAGGTCCACGTCTCCCGCGCCGACCCACCCGCCGTCCCGACGGTGAGCTCCGCGGACGTGACGCAGGCGCGGCCGGAGACCCGCGTCGCCGCGGACGAGCCCGCGCCCCGGCTGGTCGGCGGCCCGCCCCCGGTGCCGCCACCGGCGCCACCGCGGGTGGTCCCGCCGTCGCCGCTGGAGTGGCTGGGTGAGCGGTCGCTGGTCGACGAGCACGGCCGCCCGACCGGAGAGCTGCCGGTCGCCGTCCCCGAGGAGCCCCGCCGCCACCGGCGCCGCGCGCCGGAGCCCGCGGACGACGGGCTGCTGGACCGGCCCGCGTCCCCGCTCCCCGTGCCGGCGTACGAGCCGCCGTCGCTGCCACCGGTCCCGGCGGACGAGCCGCCGGCCCTGCCGCCGCTGTCCTCCGGGACTTCGTCGGCTGCCCCGGCCGACCCCGCGCCGTCGCGGTACGACAGCTCGGCCTACGACGAGATGCTCTTCGGCACGTCCGTCCTCCGGCCGTCCACCGACGTCCCGGCCGACGAGCCCGGGCCCGGCGGTCAGCCCTGGTCCCCGGCCGCCCCGGGCGGGTCGTCCTTCGGGGCGCGGGACCACGACCCGGCCGGCTACCGCGACGGCCCGGCCGCGCCGCGCGAGCCGTCCGGGCACGCCCGGCTCGAGCAGATCCTGGCCGAGAGCGGGGTCGAGGCGCCCAGCGGCAGCCGGTCCCGCCGGCGCCGCTACCGCGACGAGGACGGCGGGACCGGCGAGGACGACGTGCTCGCCCGGCTCCTCGGCCGCTAGATCGGGCCGCGGGACAGCGCGCCGCCGTCGAGCACGAGCGTCTGCCCGGTGACCCAGCCGGCGCCGTCGCCGAGCAGGTAGGCCGCCGCCTCCCCGATGTCCTCCGGGGTGCCCAGCCGGCCGACCGGGTACTGCTGGGAGACCTCGTCCTCGCGGCCGGTGAACAGCGCCTCGGCGAACCGGGTCTTCACCACCGCCGGGGCGACCGCGTTGACGCGCACCTTCGGGCCGAGCTCCACGGCCAGCTGGGTGGTGAGGTTGACCAGGGCGGCCTTGCTCACGCCGTAGGCGGCGATGCCCTCGCTGGACTTCAGCCCGGCGACCGAGGCGACGATCAGCACCGAGCCGCCGTGCTCGGCCATCCACGCCTTCCACGCCTCCTGCACCAGGCCGAGGCTCGCCACGACGTTGGTGTCCAGGATCTTGCGGAACGCGTCGAGCGGGGCGTCCATCAGCGGGCCGAACACCGGGTTGATCCCGACGTTGCCGACCAGGTGGTCCAGGCTGCCGAAGGTCTCCACCGCCGTGCGCACGGCCTCGGCGCGGTGCTCGGGGTCGCCGGCGTTGCCGGCCACCGCCACCGCCCGGTCCGGTCCGCCGAGCTGCTCGACGGCCGCGGCGAGGGCGTCGGCCTTGCGGGCGGTGACCACCACCCGGGCGCCCCGGTCGACCAGGCTCTGCGCGATCGCCAGGCCGATGCCGCGGCTCGCCCCGGTGACCAGTGCGGTGCGTCCCTCGAAGCTGCTCACCGTGCTCCTCCTGCTCGTCGGCCGGCTCCGCTGCCGGCGCGGAGCCAACCTAGCCGGGGCCCCGGGGCGTGGTCCGGCCACCCGGGTGAGTCAGCACACACCTCCGCACCGTTGCGGCGGACGACGGGCGGACACACACTCGCCTACGGCGGGACACCCGCGTGACACACCCGGCGACGGGTGGTTGCAGCGGGCCGAGCGCCGACCAGCACGACCCAGCACCACGGCCCACGACGACGTGGGTCGCCGAGCGACCTGAGTCCGGTACCCGCGAGGGACTGGAACGAGAGGTGCACCGGGATGTCCGTCCGTCCCTCGCGCGGTCCTGCCCCGCGACCCCCTGTCCTCCCCGCCGCGGGCCTGGCCCCGGCCGCCGAGGCGCCCGCCCGGCTGCGTGTCGGGGTCGTCGGCGCCGGCCGCGTCGGAGCCGTCCTCGGTGCCGCGCTCGCCGCCGCCGGGCACGACGTCGTCGCCGCCTCGGGCCTGTCCGCCGCCTCCGCGGAGCGCGCCGCCCGGCTGCTGCCCGGCGTCCCGCTGCTCCCCGCCGACGAGGTCGTCGCCGCCAGCGACCTGGTCGTGCTCGCCGTGCCCGACGACATCCTCGCCGGGCTGGTCGCCGGCCTGGCCGAGACCGGTGCCTGGCGCCGCGGCCAGCTCGTCTTCCACACCTCCGGCGCGCACGGCCTCGCCGTGCTGGCGCCCGCCGAGGGGGCGGGGGTGCTGCCGCTCGCGCTGCACCCGGCGATGACCTTCTCCGGCGGCCCCGAGGACGCCGACCGGGTGGTCGCCGCGCCGTTCGGGGTCACCAGCCGGCCCGAGCACCGCGCGGTCGCCGAGACCCTCGTCCTGGAGATGGCCGGCGAGCCGTTCTGGGTCGACGAGTCCGACCGCGGGCTCTACCACGCCGCCCTGGTCACCGGCGCCAACCACCTGGTCACCCTGGTCGCCGAGGCGGCCGACCTGCTGCGCACCGCCGGCGTGGCCGACCCGGCCAAGGTGCTCGGCCCGCTGCTGACCGCCGCCCTGGACAACGGGCTGCGCCGCGGCGACCGCGGGCTCACCGGTCCGGTCAGCCGGGGCGACGTCGGCACGGTCGCCGCGCACCTGCAGACCCTCGGCGAGCGGGCGCCGTCCGCGGTCGACGCCTACGTGGCGCTCGCCCGGCGCACCACCGAGCGCGCGCTGGCCGCCGGCCGGCTCAAGCGGCACGAGGGCGCCCCGCTGCTGGAGCTGCTCAGCGGCTCGACCGAGGACGCCGCGCGGTGACCGCCGCCCCCGTCGTCGCCGAGACCACCGCCGAGCTGCGCAAGCTCCGCGGCGAGCTGCCCGGCCCGGTCGTGCTGGTGCCCACCATGGGCGCCCTGCACGAGGGGCACCGCGCGCTCGTCCGCGCGGCGCGCGAGCTCGGCGGCAGCGTCGTGGTCTCCGTCTTCGTCAACCCGACCCAGTTCGGTCCGGGCGAGGACTTCGACCGGTACCCGCGCACCTGGGACGCCGACCTGGCCGCGCTGGCCGAGGAGGGCGCCGACCTGGTGTTCCACCCGCCGGTCGACGAGGTCTACCCGGCCGGGCAGGTGGGCGTCACCGTGCAGCCCGGTCCGCTGGGCGACGTGCTGGAGGGCGCGGTGCGGCCCGGGCACTTCGCCGGGGTGCTCACCGTCGTCGCGAAGCTGTTCGGGCTGGTCCGGCCGGACGTCGCCGTCCTCGGTGAGAAGGACTACCAGCAGCTGACGCTCATCCGGGCGATGGCCCGCGAGCTGGCGCTGGGCGTGGAGGTGGTCGGCGTCCCGACCGTCCGCGAGGACGACGGCATGGCGCTGTCCAGCCGCAACCGCTGGCTGTCGGCGGAACAGCGGGGTGCCGCCGCGGCGTTGTCAGCTGCACTCCGGGCCGGCGCGGCCGCAGGTCCGGAGGGGCCCGACGCCGTCCTGGCCGCCGCCCGGCGGGTGCTCTCCGCCGAGCCGGACCTGCTCCCGGACTACCTGGAGCTGACCGGCCCCGACCTGGGGCCGGCACCGACCGCCGGACCCGCCCGGCTGCTGGTCGCCGCCCGCGCCGGCAGCACCCGGCTCATCGACAACACCGCGGTCAGCCTCGGCTCACCCACCCACCAGCCCACGGGAGCCACCCGATGATGCGCACCATGCTCAAGAGCAAGATCCACCGGGCCACGGTGACCCAGGCCGACCTGCACTACGTGGGCTCGGTGACCATCGACGAGGACCTGCTCGACGCCGCGGACCTGCTGCCCGGCGAGCAGGTGGCGATCGTGGACGTCACCAACGGCGCCCGGCTGGAGACCTACGTGATCCCCGGCGAGCGCGGCTCGGGCGTGATCGGCATCAACGGTGCCGCCGCGCACCTGGTGCACCCCGGCGACCTGGTGATCCTGATCAGCTACGGCCTGATGGACGAGACCGAGGTGAAGTCCTACCTGCCGAAGGTCGTGCACGTCGACGCGGCGAACCGGGTCGTCGAGCTCGGCGGGGACCCGTCCGCCCCGGTCCCGGGAGCCGTGGACCAGCAGCGCAGCCCGCTCGGCGTCCCGGTCCGTTGACCGGGACGGCGGTCGTCCAGGCCGCCGGGCTGCCGTTGCGGCTGCGGGCGCCGGCGCCCGGCTGGGAGCTGACCGCCGACGTCTGCGTCGTCGGCTCCGGCGTCGCCGGCCTCTGCGTGGCGCTGCACGCCCGCGCCGCCGGGCTCTCGGTCGCCGTCGTCACCAAGGTCGAGGTGGACGACGGGTCGACCCGGTGGGCGCAGGGCGGGATCGCCGCCGTGCTCAGCGCCACCGACACCCCCGCAGCGCACGCCCGGGACACCGAGGTCGCCGGTGTGGGGCTCTGCGACGCCGAGGCGGTGCGGGCGCTGGTCACCGAGGGGCCCGAGCGGCTGCACCAGCTGATCACCTGGGGTGCCGCCTTCGACAGGGACGGCGCCGGCCACCTGCTGCTCACCCGCGAGGGCGGCCACTCCACCGACCGGATCGTGCACGCGGGCGGGGACGCCACCGGCGCCGAGGTGCAGCGCGCCCTGCGCGACGCGGTGGCCGCCGACCCGGGCGTGACGCTGGTCGAGCACGCGATGGTGCTGGACGTCGTCCGGGACGAGGCCGGCCGCGTCGCCGGCGTGACCCTGCACGTGCTGGGGGAGGGCAGCGCCGACGGGGTCGGCGCCGTCCGGGCGCGGGCCGTGGTGCTGGCCACCGGCGGGATGGGCCAGGTCTACGCGGCCACCACCAACCCCGGCGTCTCCACCGGTGACGGCGTCGCCCTGGGCCTGCGGGCCGGCGCGGTCGCCACCGACCTGGAGTTCGTCCAGTTCCACCCCACCTCGCTCTACCTCGGCCCCGGCGCCCGCGGCCAGCAGCCCCTGGTCTCCGAGGCGCTGCGCGGCGAAGGTGCGGTGCTGCGCGACGGCGCCGGCGAGCGGTTCATGGTCGGCGTCCACGAGCTCGCCGAGCTGGCCCCGCGCGACGTCGTCGCCAAGGCCATCACCCGGGTGCAGCTGCGCGACGGCGTCGACCACGTGTGGCTCGACGCCCGCGAGGTGGCCGGGCTCGCCGAGCGCTTCCCGACCATCGTCGCCCGCTGCCGGGAGGCCGGCATCGACCCGGTCACCGAGCTGGTGCCGGTCACCCCGGCCGCGCACTACGCCTCCGGCGGGCTGGCCACCGACCTGTCCGGCCGGACGACGGTGCCCGGGCTCTACGCCTGCGGCGAGGTCGCCTGCACCGGCGTGCACGGCGCCAACCGGTTGGCCTCGAACTCGCTGCTCGAGGGGTTGGTGTTCGCCGGCCGCATCGGGGAGGCGCTGGCCCGCGAGCTGCCGGTGCCCTCGCCCGCCGAGCCGGCCGACCCCCGCCCCGAGGGCCTGGTCGACGCCGCGGCGCGCACCGAGCTGACCGCCACCATGTCGGCCCGGGTGGGCGCGCTGCGCAGCGGCACCGGGCTGGCCGAGGCCGCGGACCGGCTGCTGGCGCTGGGGGAGCGGACCACCGCCGTCCCCGGGGTGCCCGGCTGGGAGACCACCGACCTGCTCACCGTCGCCACCGCGATCACCGCCGCCGCCGCGGCCCGCGAGGAGACCCGTGGCTGCCACTGGCGGGAGGACCACCCCGACGCCGAGGACGCCTGGCGGGTGCACCTCGACGTCCGGCTGGACGCGGGCGGCGAGGTGACCCTGTCCCGGCGACCGGTCGGGGAGCCCGTGGAGGTGCACTGGTGAGCGAGCATCGCAGCGAGCGCCAGCGAGCGAGGAGCGGAACGAACCACCGAGCGGAGCGAGGCGTGTCCTGGTGAGCGAGCCGACCGACCTGACCGGCACCGGGCTGACCGTCGCCTGGGTCGACGAGCTGGTGGAGCGCACCCTCACCGAGGACCTCACCGGCGGGCCGCCGCTGCCCCGGGCCGCCGACCTCGCGGTCAGCTACGACGTCACCAGCGCGGCCACCGTGCCCGGCACCCAGTTCGGGGCGGCGGACCTGGTCGCCCGCGCGGACGGCGTGGTCGCCGGGTTGCCGCTGGCCGCCCGGGTGTTCACCCGGCTCGCACCCGGCGCGACGCTCACCGCCGGCGCGACCGACGGCGACCGGGTGCGCCGGGGCGACGTGCTGCTCACCGTGCGCGGTCCGGTGCGCGCGCTGCTGGCCGCCGAGCGCAGCGCGCTGAACATCGCCAGCCGGGCCAGCGGGATCGCCACCGCCACCCGCGCCTGGGTGGACGCGGTGGCCGGCACCGGCGCCGTCGTCTTGGACACCCGCAAGACCACCCCGGGGCTGCGCCCGCTGGAGAAGTACGCGGTGCGCTGCGGCGGCGGGGCGAACAAGCGGATGGGCCTCTACGACGTCGCGATGGTCAAGGACAACCACGTCGCGGCCGCGGGCTCCGTGGCCGCCGCCGTCCGGCTGGTCCGCGAGCGCGCGCCGCGGGTGACCGTGCAGGTCGAGTGCGACACCCTCGACCAGGTCCGCGAGGCCGTGGACGCCGGCGCGGACTTCCTGCTGCTGGACAACATGACCACCGACCAGCTGCAGGCGGCCGTCGCGCTGGTCGGCGACCTGGACGTCGACCTGGAGGCGACCGGCGGACTCACCCTGGACGTCGCGCGGGCGGTCGCCGACACCGGCGTCGACTTCCTGTCGGTCGGGGCGCTCACCCACTCCTCACCGATCCTCGACCTCGCGCTCGACCTGCGGGAGGTCTGAGCCGTGCTGCTCACCGTGGACGTCGGCAACAGCCAGACCGTGCTGGCCACCTTCGACGGCGACCGGCGGGTCGACTGCTGGCGGGTGACGACGCACGCCCGGGCCACCGCCGACGAGCTGCACATGCTCTGGCGCGGGCTGCTCCGCGACACCGTCGTCACCGGGGTCGCTGCCTGCTCCACGGTGCCGGCGCTGCTGCCGGCGATCCGCCAGCTGCTGGACCGGCTCGCCGTCCCGGTCACCCTGATCGGCCCCGGCGTGCGCACCGGGGTGCCGCTGCACGTGGACAACCCGCGCGAGGTCGGCTCGGACCGGGTGGTCACCGCGCTCGCCGCGCACGAGCTCTTCGGCCGCCGCGCGGACGGCAGCGGCCGCCCCGTCGTCGTCGTGGACTTCGGGACCTCGACCAACGTCGACGCGATCGGCCCGGACGGGCAGTTCCTCGGCGGGGCGCTGGCCCCCGGGGTGGAGGTCAGCCTCGAGGCGCTCGCCGACCGCGCGGCCCAGCTGCGGTCGGTCGAGCTGGCCGTGCCGCCCCAGGCGATCGGCAAGAACACCGTCGCGGCCCTGCAGTCCGGGCTCGTGCTGGGCTTCGCCGGGCTGGTCGACGGGCTGGTGGCCCGGATCGCCGCGGAACTGGTCGCCCAGTTCGGGGCCGCGCCTGTCGTCGTCGCCACCGGCGGGCTGCACCGGCTCGTCGTCGACAGCTGCCGGTCGATCGGCGAGCGCGAGCCGGACCTCACCGTGCACGGCCTCCGGCTGGCGTTCGAGCGCCACCAGGCCTCCCTCGGTGCCAGCGGTGGTGGGACGCCGTCGTCCCGCCCGTAGGCTCGCCACGTGAGTGAGGAACCCTCCGGCCTGCCCGACGACGAACTCCCCGAGCAGCTGAGGGTCCGGCGGGCCAAGCTGGACCGGCTCCGCGAGGCGGGCATCGACCCGTACCCGGTCTCCGTCGCCCGGACGACCACGCTGGCCGAGGTGCGCGCCGGCCACCCCGAGCTCGAGCCGGACACCATGACCGGCGAGCAGGTCGGCGTCACCGGCCGGGTGATCTTCTCCCGGAACACCGGCAAGCTCTGCTTCGCGACGCTGCGCGAGGGCGACACCGAGCTGCAGGTCATGCTCAGCCGGGACCGGGTGGGGGAGGAGTCCCTCGCCGCCTGGAAGGCCGACGTCGACCTCGGTGACCACGTGCTGGTCACCGGCGAGGTCGGGACGTCGCGCCGCGGCGAGCTGTCGGTCTTCGCCGACTCCTGGCAGCTGGCGGCCAAGGCGCTGCGGCCCCTGCCGGTGGCGCACAAGCCGATGAGCGAGGAGCTGCGGGTCCGCCGCCGCTACGTCGACCTGATCGTGCGCGACGAGGCCCGGCGCACCGTCCACCAGCGCTCCACCGTGATGCGCACGCTGCGCGCCGGGCTCACCGAGCGGCGCTTCCTCGAGGTCGAGACGCCGATGCTGCAGACGGTGCACGGCGGCGCGGCCGCCCGCCCTTTCCGCACGCACATGAACGCCTTCGACCTCGACCTGTACCTGCGCATCGCACCGGAGTTGTTCCTCAAGCGGTGCATCGTCGGCGGCCTCGACCGGGTCTTCGAGATCAATCGCAACTTCCGCAACGAGGGCGCCGACTCCTCGCACTCACCGGAGTTCGCGATGCTGGAGGCGTACGCCGCGTACTGGGATTACCAGACAATGGCGACGATGACGCGGGAACTGGTCCAGGAGTGTGCCACGGCACTGTTCGGCGACCACGTCGCGCGCCACCACGACGGGACCGAGCTGGACCTGTCCGGCGAGTGGCCGCAGCTGCCGCTCTACACCGCGGTCTCCGACGCGGTCGGTGAAGAGGTCACGCCGGGGACGCCGGTCGAGCGGCTGCGCGACCTCGCCGAGCGGCACGACGTCGGCGTCGACCCGGCGTGGCTGCCCGGCAAGGTCGTCGAGGAGCTCTTCGAGGCGCTGGTCCAGCACACGCTGCAGTCGCCGACATTCGTCATCGACTACCCGGTGGACACCTCACCGCTGACCCGGGCGCACCGCTCCACGCCAGGACTGGCGGAGAAGTGGGACCTCTACATCGGCGGGATCGAGCAGGGCACCGCGTACTCGGAGCTGGTCGACCCGGTCGTCCAGCGTGAGCGGTTCACCGCCCAGGCGCTGCTGGCGGCCGCCGGTGACCCCGAGGCGATGGCCCTCGACGAGGACTTCCTGGAGGCGCTCGAGTACGGCATGCCACCGACCGGTGGCATGGGCTTCGGCATGGACCGGTTGATGATGACGCTCACCGGATTGGGCATCAGGGAGACGATCCTGTTCCCTTTGGTGCGCCCACTCCACCAATAGCGTCACCACTTCGGGGCGTTTTCCCGGAGGAATGCGCCGGCATTCGCCGGAATGCGACGCCGTGTGATTCCATGGGCTGGTCGAAACACGGGGTGGCTTTGACGACAGTCCGCGCACCCGGAGCAACAGGAGTGAGAAGACAATGGCACGCAAGGTCCAGGTGATCCTGAGCGACGACCTCGACGACAGCATCTCCGCTGACGAGACGGTCACGTTCGCCCTCGACGGGACGACCTACGAGATCGACCTGTCCGAGAAGAACGCCGGTGAGATGCGTGACGTCTTCGGCAAGTACGTGAACGCCGCCCGCAAGGTGAGCAGCCGCGGCACCCGCGCCTCGGGCGCCGGCCGTTCCCGCGCGACCGGTGGCGGTGGCCGGATGGACCGCGAGCAGGCCGGCGCGATCCGCGAGTGGGCCCGCAAGAACGGCCACGAGGTCAGCGACCGGGGCCGCATCCCGGCCGCCGTCGTCGAGGCCTTCGAAGCCGCCCACTGAAGGAGGACCCCGCTACCCCCCCACGCTTCGCGAGCTCAGCGCGGGCCCCTGTAGCGGGGCCGTTCCAGTTCCCCACCATGGCCCGGTACCCCTCCAGGGGTGCCGGGCCGTCGTGCGTTCCGGCGCTGGGGCGCACGGTACGGCTGGGGCTGGCGTCCGCTGACGGCGTAATGGCGGCGGAACAGCGTTCGTGGGACGACAGTTGTGTCCACCGAGCCACCTCCACGGTCTGACGGCTACGTCTCGACGCCGGGTGGGTGGTGCGAACTACAGTGGAGCGACCGGTGCCCAGCGCGCCGACGAACGTCGGGTGTCCACCGTCCCCTGCGAGGGGGCACGAGCACAGCAGGTCCAGCCGGTCAGAGGAGAAGCAGCAGATGTTCGAACGGTTCACCGACCGAGCCCGTCGGGTGGTCGTCCTGGCCCAGGAAGAGGCCCGGATGCTCAACCACAACTACATCGGCACCGAGCACATCCTCCTGGGCTTGATCCACGAGGGTGAGGGTGTCGCCGCGAAGGCGCTCGAGTCCCTCGGCATCTCGCTGGAGGGCGTGCGTCAGCAGGTCGAGGAGATCATCGGCCAGGGCCAGCAGGCCCCGTCCGGTCACATCCCCTTCACCCCGCGTGCCAAGAAGGTCCTGGAGCTGTCGCTGCGCGAGGCGCTGCAGCTCGGCCACAACTACATCGGCACCGAGCACATCCTGCTCGGCCTGATCCGCGAGGGCGAGGGCGTCGCCGCCCAGGTGCTCGTGAAGCTCGGCGCCGACCTCAACCGCGTCCGCCAGCAGGTCATCCAGCTGCTGAGCGGTTACCAGGGCAAGGAGCCCGCCGCTGCCGGTGGCCCCGCCGAGGGCACGCCGTCGACCTCCCTGGTCCTCGACCAGTTCGGCCGCAACCTCACCCAGGCCGCGCGCGACTCCAAGCTCGACCCGGTCATCGGGCGGGCCAAGGAGATCGAGCGGGTCATGCAGGTGCTCTCGCGCCGCACCAAGAACAACCCGGTCCTCATCGGTGAGCCCGGCGTCGGCAAGACCGCCGTCGTCGAGGGCCTGGCCCAGGCCATCGTCAAGGGCGAGGTGCCCGAGACGCTGAAGGACAAGCAGCTCTACACGCTGGACCTCGGCGCCCTGGTCGCCGGTTCCCGCTACCGCGGTGACTTCGAGGAGCGCCTGAAGAAGGTCCTCAAGGAGATCCGCACCCGCGGCGACATCATCCTGTTCATCGACGAGATCCACACCCTCGTCGGGGCCGGTGCCGCCGAGGGCGCGATCGACGCCGCCAGCATCCTCAAGCCCATGCTGGCCCGTGGTGAGCTGCAGACCATCGGTGCGACCACGCTGGACGAGTACCGCAAGCACCTGGAGAAGGACGCCGCGCTCGAGCGCCGCTTCCAGCCCATCCAGGTCGGCGAGCCGACGCTCCAGCACACCATCGAGATCCTCAAGGGCCTGCGCGACCGCTACGAGGCGCACCACCGGATCAGCATCACCGACAGCGCGCTCGTGGCTGCCGCGACGCTGGCCGACCGGTACATCTCCGACCGCTTCCTGCCGGACAAGGCGATCGACCTGATCGACGAGGCCGGCGCCCGGATGCGCATCAAGCGGATGACCGCCCCGCCGGACCTGCGCGAGTTCGACGACCGGATCGCCGGCATCCGCCGCGAGAAGGAGTCGGCGATCGACGCCCAGGACTTCGAGAAGGCCGCCTCGCTCCGCGACAAGGAGAAGCAGCTGCTCGGCGAGAAGTCCGAGCGCGAGAAGCAGTGGAAGGCCGGCGACATGGACGTCGTCGCCGAGGTCGACGACGAGCAGATCGCCGAGGTCCTGGCCAACTGGACCGGCATCCCGGTCTTCAAGCTGACCGAGGAGGAGACCACCCGCCTCCTGCGCATGGAGGACGAGCTCCACAAGCGGATCATCGGCCAGGAAGAGGCCATCAAGAGCGTCAGCCAGGCGATCCGGCGCACGCGGGCGGGCCTCAAGGACCCCCGTCGTCCCGGTGGCTCGTTCATCTTCGCCGGCCCCTCGGGTGTCGGTAAGACCGAGCTCGCCAAGGCGCTCGCGCAGTTCCTCTTCGGCGAGGACGACGCCCTCATCCAGATCGACATGGGCGAGTTCCACGACAAGTTCACCGTGTCGCGGCTCGTCGGTGCCCCTCCGGGCTACGTCGGTTACGACGAGGGCGGCCAGCTGACCGAGAAGGTGCGGCGCAAGCCGTTCTCGGTGGTCCTCTTCGACGAGATCGAGAAGGCCCACGCCGACGTCTTCAACACGCTGCTCCAGGTGCTCGAGGACGGCCGGCTGACCGACGGCCAGGGCCGGATCGTGGACTTCAAGAACACGATCCTGATCCTGACCACGAACCTCGGGACGCGGGACATCTCCAAGGCCGTCGGCCTCGGCTTCCAGGCCGGGAACGACACGACCAGCAACTACGAGCGGATGAAGCTCAAGGTCAACGAGGAGCTCAAGCAGCACTTCCGGCCGGAGTTCCTCAACCGCATCGACGACATCGTCGTGTTCCACCAGCTGACCGAGGACGAGATCGTCCACATCGTCGACCTGATGCTCGCCCGGGTCGAGACGCAGCTGGCGAACAAGGACATGTCGCTCGAGGTCACCCCGGCGGCGAAGAAGCTGCTGGCGGCCCGTGGGTTCGACCCCGTGCTGGGCGCCCGTCCGCTGCGTCGGACGATCCAGCGCGAGATCGAGGACGCGCTGAGCGAGAAGATCCTCTACGGCGAGATCGCCTCCGGCGAGATCATCGTGGTGGACGTCGAGGAGAACGCCGACACCACCAAGTCGACGTTCACCTTCCGCTCGGAGGCCAAGCCGGTCGACCTGCCCGACACCCCGCCGGTGGCCCTCGCGGTCGCCGACGGCGACGAGGACGGCCCCGCGGCCGCCCAGGCCGAGTAACCGGCACGACCCTGCACAGGGCCGTCACCCGCACCGCGGGTGGCGGCCCTGTGCCGTCTCCAGCACCCCCTGCCGCCCGCCTGCCCCGCTTCCCCGGGATCAGGTGACCTGGTCGTACCTGCTCCTGGCTCACCTGCTGACGTGAGCCAGGAGCACGTACGACCAGCTGAGCTGATCCCGGGGCTCAGTCGGGGAGGGAGAAGCGGCCGTCCTCGGTCTGGACGACGAGCCCGTCGACCAGCAGCGAGTCCAGGCAGCGGGACCGCTGGACGGCGTCGTCCCACACCGGCACCAGGGCGTCGGCCGGGACCGGCGCGGTCGCGGCCCGCAGGACGTCGAGCAGCCGCCCGCGCACCTGCCGGTCGGTGCCGGCGAACCCCTGCACCCGCCGCGGTGGCCCGTCGTACGCCGGTGAGCCGGCCAGCCGCCAGGCGCAGCGGTCCCGCACCGGGCAGGCGGGGCACCGTGGCGTGCCGGCGAGGCAGACCAGGGCGCCGAGCTCCATGACCGCCACCGAGAAGCGGACGGCGCGGGCGTCGTCCGCCGGGGCGAGCGCGGCGATGTCGGTCAGGTCGGCGGCCCGGGCCGGTGCCGCCTCCGCCCGGCCGTGCACGAGCCGGGCGACCACCCGGCGGACGTTGGTGTCCACCACCGGCTGGCGGCGGCCGTGGCCGAAGCAGGAGACGGCCCGGGCGGTGTAGGTGCCGACGCCGGGCAGCGCCTCGAGCTCGTCGACGTCGGCGGGCACCACACCGCCGTGCCGCTCGGTGATGGCGACCGCGGCCTCCCGCAGCCGCAGCGCCCGGCGGGGGTAGCCGAGCTTCCCCCACGCCCGGATCACCTCGGCCGGGCTCGCGGCGGCCATCGACGCCGGGTCGGGCCAGCGGGCCAGCCAGGTCCGCCACACCGGCTCCACCCGGGCGACCGGCGTCTGCTGCAGCATGACCTCGCTGACCAGCACCGCCCACGGGTCCGTGCCCGGCTCGCGCCAGGGCAGGTCGCGTGCGGCACCGGCGTACCAGTCGACGACGACGTCACCGACCGGCTGCTCGGCACCGGCGGGAGGCTCGGCGGGACCTGCGCTGCTCACGAGGCACCAGTCTGCCCCGGTGGCAGGCGGACCCGGGAGCGGACCGGTCCGCCACGGTGGGTCACCGGGCAGGTGGGATCGGGTGACACCGGCGTGACCTGCGAGGACGAGCCCACCGCTGCCGTGGCGTGGCGCGCGCACCCCGGGGTCGACCGACGGTTAGCGTCGCCGTGTGCTCCACCCGGTCGGCCCCCTGCCCACCGCCGTCTACTGGCGGCGGCGGCTGCTGGTGCTCGTCGGTGTCGTGGGCGTGCTGGGCGGTGGTGGCTGGCTGGGGGCGACGGTCGCGACCGGCGGGACCTCGCCGGACGACCCGGTGGTCGCCGGGGCCACGGGCGCGGCCCCGGAACCGGCCCTCGAGCAGGTGGTGCCCTCGCTGGCGGCGGTGCAGGTGCCCACCCGCGGACCGGTCGACCCGGGCACGGCGGAGCCGGCGGCGGCCGGTCGGGTCAGCGGCGGGGCCTGCGGCGACGACATGATCAGCGTCGGGGTGCGCGCGAACCCGTCGAGCACGGCGGTGGGCAGCAAGCCGACCTTCGACCTGGTGGTCACCAACACCTCCGCGGTCCCCTGCGTGCGCACCCTGGACAAGGGGCTGCAGGAGATCGTGCTGCTCGACGGGTCGGGCAACCGGGTCTGGGGGAGCAACGACTGCTACCCGGAGGCGAGCTCCGACCAGCGGACCCTGCAGCCGGGGGAGTCGGTCGTCTTCCCGGTGCTGTGGAGCGGGCTGAGCAGCGCGCCGGGGTGCGCCGCGGCACGGACCACGCCCGGCGCGGGCAGCTACGTGCTGCGCGGCCGGCTGGACGCCGCGATCAGCGGCGACACCGCCTTCACCCTCACCTGACGGTCCCCGGACCCCGCCGGGCCCGGCCCTGCCTCAGCTGTAGCGGTCGAGGATCGAGGTCTCGGCGAGCCGGGACAGGCCCTCGCGGATGCCGCGGGCGCGCGCCTCGCCGACGCCCTCGACGGCGAGGAGGTCCTCGATGGTGGCGGCCAGCAGCTTCTGCAGCCCGCCGAAGTGGGTGACCAGCCGGTCGATGATGCCAGCCGGCAGCCGGGGCACCCGGGCCAGCAGCCGGTAGCCGCGCGGGCTGACCGGGGAGTCCAGCGCGTCGGGGGAGGTGGGCAGCCCGTAGCACCGGGCGACCGCGGAGAGGTCGAGCAGCTCGGTCGCCGACAGGGCCCGCAGATCGGAGAGGACCTCCTCGCCGGTGCGGTTGCGGCGGCCGCTGGGCAGGTAGTCGCGGACCAGCAGCCCGCGGTCCTCCTCGACCCCGGCCAGCATCTCGTCCAGCTGCAGGGCCAGCAGCCGGCCGTCGGTGCCCAGCTCGACGACGAAGCCCTCGATCTCGTCGGCGATCCGGCGGACCATCTCCAGCCGCTGGCTGACGCTCATCGCGTCCCGCACGGTGACCAGGTCCTCGATCTCCAGCGCCGACAGCGTGGAGGCCACCTCGTCCAGCCGGAGCTTGTACCGCTCCAGCGCGGCCAGCGCCTGGTTGGCCCGGGCCAGGATCGTCGTGGGGTGCTCGAGGGTGTAGCGGCGCCCGGAGACGTACACCGAGATGATGTGCATCGACTGGCTGACCGAGATCACCGGGAAGTCGGTCTGCAGGGCCACCCGCTCCGCGGTGCGGTGCCGGGTGCCGGACTCCTCGGTCGGGATCGTCGGGTCGGGCATCAGGTGCACGCCGGCCCGGACGATGCGCGTGCCGTCGTAGGAGACGATCACCGCGCCGTCCATCTTCGCCAGCTCGCGCAGCCGGGTGGCCGACAGCGCCACGTCCAGGGCGAACCCACCGGTGCACAGCGACTCGACCACCCGGTCGTAGCCCAGGACGATCAGCGCGCCGGTCCGGCCGGCCAGGATCCGCTCGAGACCGTCCCGGAGGGCGGTGCCTGGGGCGATCCGGCCGAGCAGCTCCCGCAGCGAGGCCTCAGGGTCCACAGCGGGGGGCACGAGCGCTCCTGACAGTCGGGCGGTACGGGGGCTGATTCTACGGTGCGGTGACGACCCCCCGACCACCTCGGGTCGCCCGGGGGTTGTGACGCGCGTCCTGTCCGGTGCCGCGGGGGTCACCAGAGCCGGGTGAACGCCGCCCCGAGGTCGGGCACCTCGAGCAGCCGCATGCCCTTCGGTGCGGGACCGGAGTCCTCCGGGACGAGGGCCGTGGTGTAGCCCTGCCGGGCGGCCTCGGCCAGCCGCCGGCCCATCCCGCCGACCCGCCGGATCTCCCCGGACAGCCCCACCTCGCCCAGCGCGACCACCCCCAGCGGCAGCGGGCGGTCCTTGGCAGCCGACGCGATGGCCAGGGCGAGCGCCAGGTCGGCGGCGGGCTCGACGATCCGCACGCCCCCGACGGAGGCGGCGAAGACGTCGGACTCGGCGAGCTTCACCCCGCCCCGGCGCTCGACGACGGCGTTGACCATCGCCACCCGCTGGGAGTCCAGCCCGCTGACCGCGCGGCGCGGCGAGCCGCCCCCGCCGGAGGTGGCCACCAGCGCCTGCACCTCGGCCAGCAGCGGCCGGCTGCCCTCCATGGTCACCGTGACGCAGCTGCCGGGGACCGGGGCCGAGCGGCGGGACACGAACAGGTGCGACGGGTCGGGCACGCCGACCACGCCGTTGTCACCGATCTCGAAGCAGCCGATCTCGTCGGCCGGGCCGAACCGGTTCTTGGAGGCCCGGACCATCCGCAGCGTGGAGTGCCGCTCGCCGTCGAAGGAGATGACCACGTCGACCAGGTGCTCCAGGGCCCGGGGGCCGGCGATGGCGCCGTCCTTGGTGACGTGCCCGACCAGGATCGTGGTCATGCCGCGGCTCTTGGCCACCCCGGTCAGCGCGCTGGCCACCGCACGGACCTGGGTGGCGCCGCCGTCGGTGCCGTCGACGGCGGGGGAACGGACGGTCTGCACGCTGTCGAGGACGAGCAGTGAGGGGTTGACGTCCTCCACGTGCGAGAGGACGGCGCCCAGGTCGGTCTCGGCGGCCAGGTAGAGCTGGTCGTGCAGCGCGCCGATCCGCTCGGCCCGCAGGCGCACCTGGGCGGCGGACTCCTCGCCGGAGACGACCAGCGTGGGCCCGTTCGCGGCGGCCACCTTGTGCGCCACCTCGAGCAGCAGGGTCGACTTGCCCACCCCGGGCTCACCGGCGACGAGCAGCACCGCCCCGGGCACGAGACCGCCGCCGAGCACCCGGTCGAACTCGGGGATGCCGGTGGGGACCGCCCGGGCGCCGGCCAGCTCGACCTGCCCGATCGGCCGGGCCTTGGCGGTGACCGGCCCGGCCGCGACCGAGCGGAGCGGGGAGGCAGGCGCACCGACCTCGGCGATGCTGCCCCACGCCTGGCACTCCGGGCAGCGGCCGACCCACTTGGGCGAGGTGTAGCCGCACTCGGTGCAGCGGTGGGCAGGGCGGGACTTCACACCGGATGCTGGCACGCGGGCAGCATGACCGCGGGGTACGACAGTCCGGGGGACGTGCAGGGAGCCGGGGGCGGGTCAGCCGCCGGACTGCTCCTCGCCGCCGCTGCCGCCCTCGCTGCCGCCCTCGCTGCCCTCGCCGCCCTCTGCGCTCTCCTCGCGGCCGCTGTTCTCGCCGCCCTCCTCGTCGCCGTGGAAGTCGAACGGCTCGCCGCGGGGGAGGTCGCGGGTGGCGTACCCGACGGGGATGGGCAGGGTGATCTCCCCGGCCTCCTCGAAGGTGAAGGTCACGTCGACGTACTGGCCGACGCCGATCTCCTCGGCGAGCCCGACCAAGGTCACCGAGGGGCCGTCGCCGTTGCCGAGGAAGAGGTTGTCCGCGGCCGGGACGGTCAGGTCCACCGAGCCCGAGGCGGCACCGTCGGCGACGGTCTCGGCGGCGCTGGGGTCGACGACCTCCACGCCCTCGAAGTCCTCGCCCTCGATGGAGACCAGGGTGTCGTCGGTGGGGGTGGGGTTGGCGATCGCGCCCAGGAGCCGGGCGTCACCGCCGCTGGGGTAGACGCCACCGGTCGGGTAGGGCAGCTCGAAGGCCCGCAGGGCGAGGTCGCCCACGCTGCCCTGGGCGCCGATCTTGTCCCGGTCCTGGGTCGCCGTCTGCGCGACCTGACCTGCGCTGCAGGCGGTGAGCGCGATCGGTGAGAGCAGCAGGACACCCATCGCGGCAGCGCGCGGAGCGCGGTTCACAGCGTCGACCTCCAGGAGACGTGCCGGCCACCGAGGGCTCCGGTGACACGAGTCGCGGTGAGCGTAACGGTCAGCCCAGGATGTCCGCTGGGAGGTGAGGGACATGGCCGCACGCACGCACACCGCACTGCCGGGGGACGGCGACCCCGCGCTGGCCGACTTCGCAGGTCACGCACCCGGCACCCGGCGCTGGTGCTTCGCCGACCAGCTCGGGCCGCACTTCCTCGACGCGCCGGGTCAGCCGGTGCTGCTGGTCGAGGCGCGGTCGGTCTTCCGCCGCCGGCGCTTCCACCGGCAGAAGGCGCACCTGCTGCTGTCCGCGCTCCGGCACCGGGCGGCCGAGCTCGGCGACCAGGCGCTGTTCCTGCAGACCGACACCTACGCCGAGGCGCTCGACCAGGTCACCGAGCCGCTGTCGGTGTGCGCGCCGACCACCTGGCCGGCCCGCGACTTCGTGCTCCGCCGGCCCGGGGTCACCGTGCTGGAGGCCCGGGGGTTCGTCACCCGGCAGGCCGACTTCCGGCGCTGGGCGGAGGCCCGGTCCCGCCCGCGGCTGCTGATGGACGACTTCTACCGGGCGGCCCGCCGGGTGCACGACGTCCTGATGGACGGCGCGGAGCCGGCCGGCGGCACCTGGAACCTCGACCACGACAACCGCGAGCCCCCGCCGGCCGACGGACGGGTCGACGCCCCGGCGCCGTGGTGGCCGGTCGAGGACGAGATCGACGAGCAGGTGCGGGCCGACCTGGACCGCTGGGTGGCCGACGGCGACGTGGCGTTCGTCGGGGACGACGGGCCGCGGCTGTTCCCGGTCACGCACGCCGAGACGCAGGAGCGGCTGGCCGGCTTCCTGGACCACCGGCTGCGCGCGTTCGGTCCCCACGAGGACGCGATGCTGGCCGGCGACCCCTGGCTGGCGCACTCGATGCTGTCGGCCTCGCTCAACCTCGGGCTGGTCGACCCGGCGGAGGTGGTGCACCGGGCGGAGCAGGCGTGGCGGGACTCGGTGGCGGCCGGCGACCCGCTGCCGTTGAACTCCGTCGAGGGGTTCGTCCGCCAGGTGATGGGCTGGCGGGACTGGATCTGGCACCTGTACTGGCAGCTGGGCCGGGACTACCGGCACGGCAACGCGCTGGCCGCGCACGAGGAGGTGCCCGGCTGGCTCGCCGAGCTGGAGTCCGACGCGGTGGAGGCGAACTGCCTCGCCCACGTGCTCGCCGACGTCCGGGAGCGCGGCTGGGTGCACCACATCCCGCGGCTGATGGTGCTGGGCAACTACGCGCTGCAGCGGGGGATCGAGCCGTTGGCGATGACCGACTGGTTCCACCGGGTGTTCGTCGACGGCTACGACTGGGTGATGGTCGCCAACGTGGTCGGGATGAGCCAGCACGCCGACGGCGGGGTGCTGGCCACCAAGCCCTACGCCGCGGGCGGCGCCTACATCGACCGGATGAGCGACTACTGCGGCGGCTGCCGGTACGACCCGAAGAAGCGGCTCGGGGACGACGCCTGCCCGTTCACCGCCGGCTACTGGGCCTTCCTGGAGCGCAACCGGGAGCGGCTGGCCGGCAACCAGCGGATGCGCCAGCCGCTGTCCGGGCTCGGCCGGCTGCGCGACCTCGACGCGGTGGTCGACCAGGAGGTGCGCCGGGGCACCACCGCGCCCTAGCCGCCGCGCCCTGGCCGCCGCGCCCTGGCCGCCGCAGCCCTGGCCGCCGCAGCCCTGGCGGATCGCGTGCTGGCGGTCCGCTCAGCCGAGCGCGCTGCCGCCGGCCAGCAGCAGGACGACGTCCAGCACGGTCAGCAGCAGCACTGCCGGGAACGCCGCCCGGCGGGCGCGCGGGCTGCCGGCGAGCGCGGCGAGGACGACGGCCGGGGCGGCGAGCACGCAGGCCGCCCAGCCGAGGGCACCGGGCGGGCCGTCCGGGCCGAGCACCAGCAGCAGCGACGCCGCCCCCAGCAGCAGCGCCCCGGCGACCGCCGACGGCACCGCCCCCACCCGGTGCGGCAGGCCGCGCACCCCGGTGGCCAGGTCGTCGTCGACGTCCGGGGCGACGTTTGCGACGTGCGCCGCGCCGCCGAGCGCCGCCCCGGCGGCGACCAGCCACCACGGCGCCAGCGGTGCGCCCGGGGCGGCGGCGACGACGCCGGCGGGCAGCGCGCCGAAGCCGGTGAGGTAGGGGAGCGGGGACAGCGCGGTGCGCTTGAGGCCGGCGTCGTAGGCCAGGCCGCTGACGACCAGCCCGAGCAGCAGCAGCCCCGGCAGCACGCCGAGCAGCAGCGACAGGACGACCGCGAGGGCGGTCGCGGCCAGCGTCCCGGTGCGCAGCGCCGCCGGGGTGACCGTGCCCTGCACCACCGGCTTGTCCGGCCGGCCGACGGCGCGGTCGCGGTCGGCGTCCAGCCAGTCGTTGCACCAGCCGATCGCCGCCTGACCTGCGAGGACGGCGGCCCCGACGAGCACGGTCCGGCCCGGGCCGACACCGGCGGCCACCGCCAGCAGGACGGCGACGACGGTGACCGCGAGCGCGGGCTCCAGGTGGGTCGCCCGGGCCATCGCGGCGGCGGCGCGGAGGGGGCCGGGACGGCTCACAGCACCGGGCGACTGCACACCGACCACCCCCCTGTCAAGACCGAGACCCCCCTCGATCGGGCCGCTGACCTGCACGTTTGTCGCACTTCGACGAGCCGGACGGCATTCTGCCGTGGTAACCTGGGGTGAGCGAAAGGGGTCACATACACATGGGCTTCACTGTTGGCGAGACCGTTGTCTACCCGCACCATGGCGCGGCGCTCATCGAGGCGATCGAGCAGCGCACCATCAAGGGCGTCGAGAAGTCCTACCTGGTGCTGAAGGTCGCCCAGGGCGACCTGACCGTCCGCGTCCCCGCGGACAACGCCGAGATCGTCGGCGTGCGCGACGTGGTCGGCCAGGAGGGCCTGAACAAGGTCTTCGAGGTCCTGCGTGCACCCCACACCGAGGAGCCGACCAACTGGTCGCGCCGCTACAAGGCCAACCTCGAAAAGCTGGCCTCCGGCGACGTGAACAAGGTCGCCGAGGTCGTCCGCGACCTGTGGCGTCGGGACAAGGACCGCGGTCTGTCCGCCGGGGAGAAGCGCATGCTCTCCAAGGCGCGCCAGATCCTGGTCAGCGAGCTCGCGCTCGCCGAGGGCACCAACGAGGACAAGGCCGAGCTGCTGCTCGACGAGGTCCTGGCCTCCTGATCGTCCTGCTCCACCCCCGAGACACCCAGACCACTCCCGTGCACGCTGTCGGCATCGTCGCAGCGGCCGGGAGTGGTCTGCGTCTGGGGGCAGAACTGCCCAAGGCGCTGGTCCTGCTCGGCGGGCGGCCGCTGGTCTGCTGGGCGGTCGAGGCGCTGCGCGCCGGCGGGGTCGACGAGGTCGTCGTCGCGGTGCCGGCGCCGCAGCAGGCGGCCTTCACCGCCGTCCTCCCGGACGACGTGCACGTCGTCGTCGGCGGGGACACCCGCACCGCGTCGGTCCGGGCCGCGCTGGCCGCGGCCCGGGAGCACGCCGACGCCGTCCTGGTGCACGACGCCGCCCGGCCGCTGACCCCGCCCGAGGTGGTCGCCCGGGTGCTCGCCGCGCTGGCGGCCGGGGCGGCCGCGGTCGTACCGGTGCTCCCGGTGGTGGACACCACGGTGGTGGTCGACCCCGACGGTCTCGTCACCGGCGACGTCGCCCGCGGGCCGCTGCGGCGGGTGCAGACCCCGCAGGGCTTCGACCGGACGACGCTGGTCGCCGCCTACGCGGCCGCCCACGGGTCGGCCGCCGAGTTCACCGACGACGCGAGCGTGGTCCGCGCCGCCGGCATCCCGGTGCACACGGTGGCCGGCGACGAGCGGGCCGCGAAGATCACCGTCCCGCACGACCTCGCCCTCGCGGAGCTGCAGCTGTGACGGCCCTGCCACGGATCGGCGTCGGCACCGACGTCCACCCGATCGAGCCCGGCCGGGCCTGCTGGCTGGCCGGCCTGGAGTGGCCGGACGCCGACGGCTGCGCCGGGCACTCCGACGGCGACGTGGTCGCCCACGCCCTCACCGACGCACTGCTGTCGGCCGCGGGGCTCGGCGACATCGGCGGACTGCTGGGCACCGACGACCCGCGCTGGGCCGGGGCCCGCGGCGCCGCCGTCCTCGCGCACGTGCGGGAGGTGCTGGCGGCCGCCGGCTGGGAGGTCGGCAACGCCTCGGTGCAGCTGATCGGGAACACCCCGAAGGTCGGTCCCCGGCGTGCGGAGGCCGAGGCGGTGCTCTCCGCGGCGCTCGGCGCCCCGGTCGCCGTGACCGCCACGACCACCGACGGGCTGGGCCTGACCGGGCGGGGCGAGGGCCGGGCAGCGGTGGCCACCGCGCTCGTGGTCCGGAGCACGACCGCCGCGCCCGTAGAATCGGCCCGGTGAGCCTCCGCCTGTACGACACGGCCGCGCGTGCCGTGCGCGACTTCACGCCCCTGCGTGCGGGACGGGTCTCCATGTACGTCTGCGGCCTGACCGTGCAGGGGCCGCCGCACATCGGGCACGTGCGCTTCGCGCTGGCCTTCGACGTGCTGCGCCGCTGGCTGACCCACACCGGCCACGAGGTCACCTACGTCCGCAACGTCACCGACGTCGACGACAAGATCCTGGCCAAGTCGGCCGCGGCCGGCGCGCCCTGGTGGGCGTGGGCCTACGAGAACGAACGGGCTGCGACCCGGGCCTACGAGGTGCTCGGCACGCTGCCGCCGACCTACGAGCCGCGCGCCACCGGGCACGTCCCGGAGATGGTCGAGCTCATCGAGCAGCTGATCGGTCGCGGGCACGCCTACGCCGTGGACGGCGACGTGTACTTCGACGTCCGCTCGTTCGCCGGCTACGGCGAGCTGTCCGGGCAGCGGCTGGCCGAGCTCGAGCCGGCCGCCGACACCGAGACCGACGAGCGCAAGCGCGACCCCCGCGACTTCGCGCTGTGGAAGTCGCACAAGCCCGGCGAGCCGGAGACCGCGTCCTGGCCGACGCCGTGGGGCCGGGGCCGGCCGGGATGGCACCTGGAGTGCTCGGCCATGGCCGAGAAGTACCTGGGGCCGGAGTTCGACGTCCACGGCGGTGGGCTGGACCTGCGCTTCCCGCACCACGAGAACGAGCGTGCCCAGTCCCAGGCCGCCGGGCACGGGTTCGCCCGCTACTGGCTGCACAACGCCTGGGTGACCATGGGCGGCGAGAAGATGAGCAAGTCGCTGGGCAACACCCTGCTGGTCGACGAGGTCGTCCAGCGGGTCCGCCCGGTCGAGCTGCGCTACTACCTCGTCGCGCCGCACTACCGGTCGATGATCGAGTACACCGAGGCGGCGCTGCAGGAGGCGGCCACCGCCTACGGGCGGCTGGAGTCCTTCGTCCGGCGGGCCGCCGAGCGGGTCGGCCCGGACGCCGGCAAGCCGGTGCTCGCCGACGCCTTCTCCGCCGCCCTGGACGACGACCTGTCGACCCCGGCCGCGATCGCCGTCGTGCACGAGACGGTCACCGCCGGCAACACCGCGCTGGCCGCCGACGACGAGGCAGCGGTCGCCGCGGCGCTCGGCTCGGTGCGCGCCATGCTCGACGTGCTCGGCCTCGACCCGCTCGACCCGCACTGGGCCACCGCCGGCGGCGACCGCCTCGCCGGCGTCACCGACGGCCTGGTGCAGCTCGCCCTCGAGCAGCGCACCGCCGCTCGGGCCCGCAAGGACTACGCGTCAGCTGACGCGATCCGGAACCAGCTCGGCGCCCTGGGCGTGCAGGTCGAGGACACCCCCCAGGGCACACGATGGGAGCTGACCAGCTGATGGCCGGCAACAGCCAACGACGCGGCCGCTCGGCCGGCGCCGGGAAGAAGACCGCCACCGCCGGCACCGGCGGCAAGAACCGCCGGTCGCTGGCCGGCCGGGGTGCGACCCCGCCGGCCACGGCGCGGCCGCACCACCCCGCCTACAAGAAGGCCAAGGCCGCCGCGGCCCGCCAGGACAACCGGGCCCGAGTCCAGCGCCGCAACGAGGAGGCGCCGGAGCTGCTGCTCGGGCGCAACCCGGTGCTCGAGGCGCTGCGGGCCGCCATCCCGGCGACCGCGCTGTACGTCGTCACCGGCGACACCACCCGCGGCGGCACCGACGAGCGGATCGCCGAGTCCGTGCAGCTGGCCGCCGACCGCGGGCTGCCGCTGCTCGAGGTGGGCAAGGCCGAGTTCGACCGGATGTCCAACGGGGCGCTGCACCAGGGCATCGGCCTGATGGTGCCGCCCTACGAGTACGCCCACCCGGACGACCTGCTCGACATCGCCCGCGACTCCGGGCGCCCGCCGCTGGTCGTGGCCCTCGACGGGATCACCGACCCGCGCAACCTGGGCGCGATCATCCGCTCGGCGGCGGCCTTCGACGCCCACGGCGTGGTCGTGCCCGAGCGCCGGTCGGTCGGCATGACCGGCTCGGCCTGGCGCACCAGCGCCGGTGCCGCGGCCCGGCTGCAGGTGGCCCGGGCGACCAACCTGGCCCGCGCGCTCGGCTCGTACCAGGACGCCGGGCTGCAGACCATCGGCCTGGCCGCCGACGGGGACATGAGCATCCACGCCTACGACGGGTTCACCGACCCGATCGCGCTGGTCGTCGGCGCCGAGGGCGCCGGGCTGTCCCGGCTGGTGCGGGAGCGCTGCGACGTCGTCCTGTCCATCCCGATCACCAAGGACACCGAGTCGCTCAACGTCAGCGTCGCGGCCAGCATCGCGCTGTTCGCGGCGGCCACCGCCCGCCGGGGATGACCCTGCCCGCCACGGCGGTGCGGCTCGGGCTCGAGCCGCACCCCGAGGGCGGCTGGTACCGGCGCACCTGGACCTCCCCGGCCGCGGCCGGTGACCGGCCGGCGGCGACGGCGATCCTGTTCCTGCTCACCGCGGGGGAGAGCTCCGCCTGGCACCGGGTGGACGCCGACGAGCTGTGGCTCTGGCACGGGCCGGGCAGCCTCACCCTGCGGCTGCGCGACCCGGACGAGGAGCACGTGCTCGGCCCGGACGCCGTCCAGCTGCTGGTGCCGGCCGGGCGCTGGCAGTGCACTGCCCCGGCGGAGGCCGAGGTGCTGGTCAGCTGCGTCGTCTCGCCCGGCTTCCGGTGGAGCGGTTTCCAGCTCGACGCAGGATGAGCCGGCCCACCGCCTGCCGAGCGGGGGCGCGGCGCGGGGCCACGGTCGCCGGAGCGGCTCAGCCGAGCAGCTGGGCCACGGTGTAGATGACCAGGCCGGCCAGGCCGCCGACGACGGTGCCGTTCACCCGGATCCACTGCAGGTCCCGGCCGACCTGCAGCTCGATCCGCCGGCTGGTCTCCTCGGTGTCCCAGCGGGCGACCGTGGTGCCCACGAGCTCGGCGGCGTCGGCGGCGAAGCGCTCGACCGCCCAGCCCGCGCCCCGGCGGGCCTCCCGCTGCACCAGCTCCCGCACGGTCGGGTCGGTCTGCAGCAGCCGCGCCCCGGAGCGGATCAGCCCGACCACCCGGGCGCGCAGCTCGGAGTCCGGGTCGGCGGCCGCGGTGAGCACGCCGTTCTTGGCGGTGGTCCACAGCGACCCGGACCAGGTGCGCACCGCCGGGTGGTCGAGCACCTCGGCCTTGAACTGGTCGACCCGGGCGGCGGTGGCCGGGTCGGTGCGCAGCGCGTGCACGTAGGCCCGCAGCCGGCGGTCGTAGACCTGGCGCACCGCGTGCCCGGGGTCCGCCCCGACCTCGGCCAGGAAGCCGCGCAGCAGCTCGAAGACCTTGTCGAACACCCGGTCGTCGACCCAGTCCGGCACCCAGGCGGGGGAGGCGTCGCCGAGCCGGGCCCGGAACACCAGCCGGTTCTCGGCCAGGAACTCGGCCAGCCCGGTCAGCCCCGCCGACAGCACCTCCTGGTGCCGGTCACCGTCGACGGCGAGCTCGAGCACCCGCGCCAGCCCGGGGGCGGCCGGCGTCTCGCGCAGCTTGCGGTCGACGAAGGCCGACACCGTCTGCTGCACCTCGTCGTCGGCGATGAGGTCGCCGAGTGCGCCCAGCGCGGCCCCGGCGTCACCGGCCAGCCGCTCGGCCCGGCCGGGGGCGGCGAGGAAGTCACCGATCCGGCCCGGGACGTCGACGCCGTCCAGCCGCTCCTCGACCACGGCCCGGGTCAGGAAGTTCTCCTGGACGAAGGTGCCCAGGCTGGTGCCGATCTGGTCCTTCTTGCGCGGGATGATCGCGGTGTGCGGGATCGGCAGCCCGAGCGGGTGCCGGAACAGCGCGGTCACCGCGAACCAGTCGGCCAGCGCGCCGACCATCGACGCCTCCGCGGTCGCGCGGACGTAGCCGACCCAGGCCCCGGACTCCTCGCCGAGCAGCACGCAGGCCAGGAAGACCGCGGCAGCGACCAGGAAGAGGCTGGTGGCCAGCCGCTTCATCTTCGTCAGGTCGCGGGCCCGGGCCGGGTCGTCGAGGGAGCCGGTGAGCGGGACGGTCAGCGGAGGAGCCGGCACCCGACCGAGCCTAGGCGTGCGACGACCCCGGGGCCGCGGGGGTCGGCGCCGGGGTCGTCGGTCGGGGGGCCGCTGCTCAGTCGGAGGTGTCGAGGGTGACGTCGACCTCGGAGCTCTCGCCGTCCCGGCGGACCGTCAGGGTCACGGTGTCGCCGGGCTGGGCGCTGCGCACGGCGGCGGTGAGCTCGGTGGAGGTGGTGACCACCCGGTCGCCGACCGCCGTGATCACGTCGCCGGCCCGGAGGCCGGCGTCCGCGGCGGGCGTGCCGTCCTGCACCGTCACCAGCTGGGCGCCGCTGCCCACCGCGGTCCCGCCGTCGGAGGCGGTGGTGGCCGTGACGCCGAGCAGCGCGTGGGTGGCCGAGCCGGTCTCGATGATCTCCTGCGCGATCCGCTGGGCGGTGTTCGCCGGGATTGCGAAGCCGACGCCGATGTTGCCGCTCTGGCCGGACTGCTGACCGGGCAGGTCGGAGGTGGCCACCGAGGCGATCGCGGTGTTTATGCCCACGACCTCGCCGGCGGCGTTGACCAGCGGGCCCCCGGAGTTGCCCGGGTTGATCGCCGCGTCGGTCTGCAGCGCGTCGATGACGGTCTGCTCCTGGTCCGAGCCGGTGGCCACCGCGCGGTTGGTCGCGCTGATGATGCCGTCGGTGACCGTGTTCGACAGCCCCAGCGGGGCGCCGATGGCCACGGCCAGGTCGCCCACCTGCACGTCGTCGGAGTCGGCGAAGGAGGCCGGGGTCAGGCCGCTGGCGTCCTGCAGCTTCACCACCGCGAGGTCGGAGCTGGGGTCGGTGCCCACGACCGTAGCGGCGTAGAGGGTGCCGTCGGAGGTGCGCACCTGGACGGTCGCCCCGTCGGTCGCGCTGTCCAGGGTGACCACGTGGTTGTTGGTGAGCACGTAGCCGTCGGCGCTCAGCACGACGCCCGAGCCGGACCCCGAGCCGGAGCCGGAGCTCACGTAGAGGGTGACGACGCTGGGCGCGGCGACCGCGGCGGCGGCCGTGGTGCTGGTCGCCCGCTCGGGGTCGGTGATGGTCACCTGCTGCGCGGAGCCGCCGCCGGCGGTGGTCACGGTGTCGTCGTCGGTCAGCGCCATCACCCCGGCGCCGGCGCCGCCCCCGATCAGCGCCGCGCCCACCAGCCCGGCGGCCAGCCCCAGCCGCCAGCGCGCCGGACGGCGGGGGGACTGCGCGGGCTGGAACAGCGGGGGCAGCCCGCCACCGGACGTCTGCTGGCCGTGCAGCTGCTGGTAGCCCGCCGTCCCGTAGCCCGCCGGGGGCCACGGCTGGTGCTGCGGCGGCTGCTGCGGGAACTGCTGGGTCGGCTGCGGCCCCTGCTGCGGGCCCTGCTGCGGGCCCTGCTGCGGGCTCGGCGGGGGGCCGTACTGCGGACCGGACGGGACAGGGGCGGCGGCCGGCGGGAACTGCCCGGTCGGCTGCGCCGTCCACCCGGCGTCCGCGGGTCGGTCGGTGCCCTGCCCGGTCTCGTCGGCCGGGCGGTTGTGCTCAGTCACTGCTGGTCCCTCCCACGTCACGGCGGGCCTTCCCCGTCGCGATGCCACCACTGTGCGCCCGCGGTCTGCCCCGGGACTGGTGGTCCGCTGTGAGTTCGCTGGACGGGTCGCCGCGCCGGATCGGTCGTGCACGACAATCCCCGGGGCGCGTCGTGCGTGATCACGGGCCGGGGTGGGCAGAGCAGGGGCGGCAGGTCCTGCCGCCTCGTCCCCGCTCCGGAGGTTGTCGGTGCCGGCTCGCGCACTCGTCCGTTCCCTCGCCGGTCTGCTGCTGCTCCTGGCCGCCGCCCTCGCCGCCGTCGGGGGCATCTCGCTGGGCGGCTCCGGCGTGGTGGCCGTGGTGCTGGCCGCCGTCGTCGCCGGGTGCCTGGGCGCCGGCATCGCCCGGGACGGCGACTCGCCCCGACCGCGCCAGGCCGCCCTCGACGCCGCGTGGCGCACCGCGGTCGGCACGGTCGGCGTGCTGCTGGTGCTGAGCGGTACCGCCGTGCTGGCCGGCGGCGGGGCGGCCGCACTGCTCGCCGGCGTCGGGCTGGGCGGCACGCTGCTGTGGTGGGCGCTGCGGGCAGCCCGCCAGGACCGGGCCGGCCGGCGCCCGGCGGGGGCCACCGTCGTCCCGCTGCCGACCGCCGGCACCGCACCGGTGGGCAGCCTGTCGGTGCAGGACCTCGGCCGTGAGTGGCTGCGGACGTCGGCGGCGCTCGCGCAGGCGCGCGGGCCGCTGGTCCGGCAGGCGCTGGCCGAGCGGCGCCGCGAGGCGCTGGACGAGCTGGAACGCCGCGACCCGGTGGGCTTCGCGCGCTGGCTGGCCGAGGGCGCGACCGTCGACAGCGACCCCGCGCGCTGGGTCTCCGGCGACCCGGCGGCCGGCTCCGACGCCGCCTGACCCGGCGCCCGTCCCACCGGGGCGGGCAGGGGATGATCACCCCGTGGGACGACGTCACGGCTGGCCGGTGCGGGTGGCCGGGGGCTACGCGCTGGCGGTGCTGCTCACCACGGTGTGGGTGCAGGTGGCCGCCGCGGGGGCCGAGGACGCGAGCCTCGCCGGGGTCTGGCTGATCGCGCTCACCGTCCCCGGTTCGCTGGTCGGTCTGCTCGCCCTGCCCGGGGAACTCGGCTCGCTGCTGGTCTTCACGCTGATCGGGCTGCTGCAGGCCTGGGGCACCTGGTACCTGCTCGAGCGGCTGCGCGCCCGCCGGGCGGGACCCCGGTAACCTCGCCGGGTCGCCCCATTAGCTCAGTGGTAGAGCACTCGCCTTGTAAGCGAAAGGTCGTCCGTTCAATCCGGACATGGGGCTCCACGCCGCGCTCGCGGGCCGCTCGCTGCCGTGCCAGGGTCGGAGGGGACCGCTGCCACCCCGGCAGCCCGACCCCGAGGAGCCCCACCGTGAGCGACCACGTCTACCGGCTGAGCGAGATCGTCGGCAGTTCCCCCACCAGCGTCGACGACGCCATCCGCACCGCCGTGCGCAAGGCGTCGGAGACGGTGCGCAACATCGAGTGGTTCCAGACCTCGGAGATCCGCGGCATGGTCGCCGACGGCGACGTGGCCTACTTCCAGGTCACCATGAAGATCGGCTTCCGCGTCGAGGACTGAGCTGACGCCCGTCGGCGGGCCTCCGTCCCCCCGGGGACGGAGGCCCGGGGTGCGTCCGGGCCCGGACCGGGCTCGCGGCGGCGCCTCAGTCGAAGCTGCCCGAGCCGCCGGAGCGGTACCGGGCCTGCCGCTCCAGCCGTTCGCGCTCGACCCGCTGCTCCCGGCGCTCCGCCGTCGTCCCGGGTGGCCAGCCGGCCTTGACCGCACGGTGCTCGGTCGTCTCGGTCATGTAGGCCACGGAGAAGAGCAGGCCGATCAGCAGCCCGCCGCCGGCCGCGGTGGCCCGGATGCCCAGGTCGAGCGGCGGCACGAGCAGGCACAGGGCGACGACCGGCGCCAGCTGCACCAGCGCCCGGCCGAGGTGCCGGAGCACCCAGGTGCGCCGGGTGACGTCGTCGAGGACCCACGACGACAGCGACCGCGGCAGACCGCCGCCGTAGGCGTACCAGAGCCACTGGGCCGGGTTCGGGCGTCCAGCGTCCACCCCTCAACGGTAGGCGTCCGCGGCCGGTCCCGCGTGGGTCGCGGTCCCGTCCGTCGTCCCCTCGCCCACCGAGGTGGCAGGACGACGGCGCGTGGGGGCCTCAGTCCGGCGGCCGGGGTCCGCCGGCCGGTCGTCCCGGTCTTGAGCCCGGCTCACGACCGGGGGCGTACGGTGCGCCGGTGGACGAACGTCGTGTCGGGGTGTGGGCCGGCCTCGGCGCGTACGTGCTCTGGGGGGTCTTCCCGCTCTACTTCCCGCTCCTCGAGCCCGCCGGCGGGCTGGAGATCGTCGCCCACCGGGTGGTCTGGTCACTGGTCTTCGTCGCCCTGCTGCTGACCGTCGGCCGCGGCTGGTCCCACGTGCGGGCCGCGGTGACCGACCGCCGGACGCTCGGGGTGCTCGCCCTCGCTGCCGTGCTCATCGCCGTCAACTGGCTGGTCTACGTGTTCGCGGTCAACTCCGGGCAGGTCGTCGAGGCCTCGCTGGGCTACTTCATCAACCCGCTGGTCAGCGTGGTGCTCGGGGTCGTGGTCTTCCGCGAGCGGCTGCGCCGGCTGCAGTGGCTCGCCGTCGGCATCGCGGTGCTGGCCGTCGTCGTGCTGACCGTCGACCACGGGCGCCCGCCGTGGATCGCGCTCACCCTGGCCGTGAGCTTCGGCCTGTACGGCCTGATGAAGAAGGTCGTCCGGGTCGACGCGGTGCCCGGGCTGCTCGTGGAGACCGCGGTGGTCTTCGTGCCCGCGCTCGTGGTGATCGGGGTGCTGACGGGCTCCGGCGACGCGGCGTTCGGTGCCGAGGGCCCCGGCAACGCCGCCCTCCTGGTGAGCACCGGGCTGGCCACCGCCGTCCCGCTGCTGCTGTTCGCGGCCGCCGCCAGCCGGGTGCCGCTGTCGACGGTCGGCCTGCTGCAGTACGTCACCCCGCTGATGCAGCTGTCGATCGGCGTCTTCGTCTACGACGAGCCGATGCCGCCCGCCCGGCTGGCCGGGTTCGCGATCGTCTGGGTCGCGCTGGCGGTCTTCACCGTCGACAGCCTGCGGAACGCGCACAGCGCTCGGCGGGCCGCAGCGGTGCCGGTGCCGGCCGCGACGTGACCCCCCGATCGTCGGTACCTCGGACTACCGTCGTGTAACTACACGGACGTGATCGGAGGAGGCACAGGCGATGAGCAGCGACACCGCGCGGACCGCCCCACCGGCGCGGGACGGCGACGACGCCGGTGCGCCGCCGGCGACCTCCGCCGTGACGGCTGGGGCGCACGGGGACGGCGCGACGGTGGGCCTGCCCGCACGGGAACGCGACATGCTGGCCTTCGAGCGCCAGTGGTGGCGGTTCCCCGGGGCCAAGGAGACCGCGATCCGGGAGCGCTTCGGGATCTCGCCGACCCGCTACTACCAGGTGCTCAACGCCCTGGTCGACCGCCCCGAGGCCCTCGCCGCCGACCCGCTGCTGGTCCGCCGGCTGCGCCGGATGCGGGCGGCGCGCCAGCGGCAACGCTCCGGCCGGGTCCTGGGCAGCGACCCCTCGCGCGGCTAGCCTCTCTCACTGTGGGGAGGCATGCGCAATCAGGCGGTGACGGAGGTCAGGCCCAGCCGACCCCGCCGGGCGATCGGCGCCGGATGGACGGGCGCCGCGACGCCGCCCCCGTGACCGACCGGCCCGTCCCGGCCGGCTCCGGTCCCCGCCGTCCGACCACCACCACCGCGACCGACGTCGCGCCCGCCCGCCAGGCCGGCCCCGAGTCCGACGGCGCGATGACGATGCCGCGGCCCAGCCGGGCCGACCGCCGCCGCGAGGGCCTGCTGCCCTCCGGTGAGGACCCGCTGGTCCGCCGCCTCCCGGCCCGTCCCGCCGGTGGTCCGCCGCCCGGTGCCGGCCGTCGCCGCACCGACGTCGACCCCGGGGCCGCGCCGGGACGTCCGCCGGCCACCGGTGAGCGCCGGCGGCTGCCCGCCGCCCAGGCCCCGACCGCGTCGGTCCCGAACGGGGCGTCGGCGATCACGTCGTCACCGATCACGTCGTCACCGGTCACGTCCTCGCCGGGGGCGCCGGTGGCCGTGCCGTCCCGGCCGTCGCCGTCGCCCCGCCCGGCCCTCGGTCAGGCCGCCCCGGCGTCCTCCGGTCGGGTGCTCTCCGGTCCGGTGCCCTCGGGGCCGATGACCACGGCGGCCCCGGCCGCCACCACCGGCCGCGCCACGCCCCCGCCGGCCCGCCCCGAGCACCCGTCCGCCCCGCTCCCTGGCCTGCGCGCCGAGCTCGCCCCGCAGACCACCGGCATGCCCGGCTGGGCCTCGGAGCCCGCGCCGCCGGCGCCCTCGGACCACCTGACCCAGCGCGTCTCCACCGCAGCGCCGGCCGATTCCCCGTGGGGCGCGGCGGCCGCCGGGTCCGCGGTGCCGGCCGGGGCGGCGCAGGCCCCCGCCCGCGCTCAGCGGGCCCCCGTCCGTCCGGCGTCCGCCCCGCCGCCGCTGCCCCCGCTGGGGAACGGCGCGTCCCGGGCCCCGGTCGAGGACCCGGCGCCCGGGTCGTCCGCGGCGCCGGAGCGGCCGCGGAAGAAGGTCGACGTCCCGGTGGGCGGCCGGGCCGCCGCCCGGATCGAGCGCCAGGCGGCCGAGGCCGCGCAGAAGAAGTCCGGCCGCAAGGTCGGCCCGCCGCCGGTGCCCGCCGGCCCGGCGTCCCGCGGCCCCGGCCGGCCCGAGCAGGCCGACGGCCCGCCCGCCGGCGAGCACCACGCCCCCCGCCGCGTCGTGCAGGCGCTCGTCGCGGTCGTCGTCGTCGCGGTGGCCGTGCTGGGCTTCTGGTCGTTCACCGCGCCGGAGACCACCGAGACCTCGACGCAGACGCCGGCCACCAACGCGGCTCCGGAGCCGAGCGCCGCGGCCCCGCCGGTGCAGGAGACCGTCGCGCCCGCACCCGAGGTCGCCCCGGCGCCGGTGGTCCCGGTGCGGGCGCCGATCACGGTGCTGAACAGCACCAGCATCAACGGCCTCGCCGCCGACGTCGGGAACGCCTTCACCGGCGGTGGCTGGGAGGTCACCAGCACCGGCGCGTCACCGGTCGAGGACGTCGCGACCACCACCGTCTACTTCACCGAGGGCGACACGGTGCAGCAGCAGGCGGCCACGCAGCTGGTCGAGCAGTTCCCCGACGTCTCCGGTCCGGTGCCGCGCTACTTCGAGGTCGACGAGGCCACGCCGGGCCTGGTCGTGGTCGCCACCGGCAACTGGCGGCCCTGACCCGCCGCGTGCGGAACCACTGCACGGCCCCGTCCGTTGCCGCCTCCGTGCGCACCGCCCGAGCGAGGACCCCCGCGGTCGCGCTGCTGACCCTGCTCCTCGCCCTCGGCACGCTGCTCGCCGCCGTCCCGGCCCGGGCGGCGGAGGCCGTCACCACGGAGCAGCAGCGGGTGCCCTCCGGCCAGGGTGCCGACGCCGTCGAGCTGGACACCACCGTCTACGTGCCCTCGTCGGCCACCGCCGACGACCCCGCGCCCGCGGTGCTGCTCGCCCACGGCTTCGGCGGCAGCAAGGACTCCGTCGCCGACGAGGCCGAGGCCCTGGCCGCGCGGGGGTACGTCGTGCTGGCGTGGTCGGCCCGCGGCTTCGGTGCCAGCACCGGGCAGATCGGCCTGGACGACCCGCGCTACGAGGTGGCCGACGCCAGCACCCTGGTCGACCTGCTCGCCACCCGGGACGACGTCGAGCTGGACGCCGCGGGCGACCCGCGGGTCGGCATCGCGGGCGCCTCCTACGGCGGCGCGCTCGCGCTGCTCGCCGCGGCCTACGACGACCGGGTCGACGCGATCGCGCCGCAGATCACCTGGAACTCGCTGACCACCGCGCTCTTCCCCGACCAGGCCGGCATCGAGGGTGCCGCCGACACCCCGGCGGCGACCCCGCGCACCGGGGACACCGGGGTGTTCAAGCGCCTGTGGTCCGGGCTCTTCTTCGGGGTCGGGTCGGTGCCCACCGGCGACGGCCTGCTCGGGGGCCTCACCGGCGCCGACGGTGCCGCCCCGACCGCCCCGGACCTGTCCGACGTCGACCCGGCGGCGGTCACCCAGGCGCTGACCTGCGGCCGGTTCCGCGCCGACATCTGCGCGGCCTACCAGTCGGCCGCCGCGAGCGGGACGCTCACCCCCGAGGTGGCGGCCGTGCTCGACCGCAGCAGCCCGGCCGGCGTGCTGGACCGGGTCACCGCGCCCACGCTGCTGGTGCAGGGCACCCAGGACTCGCTGTTCGGGCTGGGGGAGGCCGACGCGAACGCCCGCGGCATCGCCGCGAACGGCACCGAGGTCAAGGTGGTCTGGTACGCCGGCGGGCACGACACCTCCGCCGCCGAGCGGGTCACCGGCGAGCTGCGCGACGAGGTCGCCGGCTGGTTCGACCACCACCTGCGCGGCACCGGCCCGGACCCCGGCACCGGCTTCAGCTACCCGGAGCCGACCGGGCTGGGCGGCGGCATCGGCAGCGTGCAGGGCGGCACCCAGACGGTCGAGGTCGGCGGGTACCCCGGCCTGCGCGGCGACCCGGTGCGCCGCACCGACGTGCCGGTCGAGGGCGCCGTCCAGCCGGTGGTGAACCCGGCCGGTGGCAGCCCCGCCGGGCTGTCCACGCTGCCCGGCCTCGGCTCGGTCACCGCGGCCCTGGGCGGGGCGACGCTGGAGATCCCGGGCCAGTCCGCCGTCTTCGACAGCGCCGAGCTCACCGAGGCCCTGGACGTCGTCGGCGCCGCGACGGTGACCCTGGAGGTGGCCGCGCCCAGTGGCAGCGCCACGCTGTTCGCCAAGCTCTACGACGTCGCCCCCGACGGGACGACGACCCTGCCCAGCGGGCTGGTGGCGCCGCTGGCGCTGACCGGGCTGTCCGCCGACCCGGCCACGCCGACCGAGGTGCCGGTGACGCTGCCGGCGATCGTGCACCGCTTCGAGGTGGGGCACACCCTGCGCCTGCAGGTCTCCACCACCGACCAGGCCTTCGCGCTGCCGGTCACGGCCGCCGTCGACAGCGTCGGCCTGGCCGGGGGCACGTCGCTGTCCGTGCCGCAGGTGCCCGGGTCGGTGCAGGCCGCGGCGGGCTCCGCCCGGTGGTGGGTGCTGCTGGCAGTGCTCGCCGCGCTGGCCCTGCTCGGCTGGCTGGCCGCCCGGCTGCTCGGCCGGCGCCGCAGCGCGCGGATGTCGGTGGCCTCGGCCGACGGCGAGGACGTGCCGCTGCGCTTCACCGGGGTGACCAAGGCCTACAAGGACGGCTTCGTCGCCGTCCGCGACCTCTCCTTCGAGGTGCGCCGCGGTCAGGTGCTCGGCCTGCTGGGGCCCAACGGCGCCGGCAAGACGACGTCCCTGCGGATGCTGATGGGGCTGATCCGGCCGACCGAGGGCCGGATCGAGGTCTTCGGGCACGCCGCCGGACCGGGCGCTCCGGTGCTGTCCCGGCTCGGCTCGTTCGTCGAGGGCACCGGCCTGCAGCCGCACCTGTCCGGCCGGGACAACCTCACCCTGTACTGGGCGGCCACCGGCCGGCCCGCCGCGGACGCCCACCTCGAGGAGGCGATCGAGGTCGCCGGGCTCGGGACGGCGCTGGACAAGCCGGTGCGCAGCTACAGCCAGGGCATGCGCCAGCGGGTGGCGATCGCCCAGGCGATGCTCGGCCTGCCCGACCTGCTGGTGCTCGACGAACCGACCAACGGGCTGGACCCGCCGCAGATCCACGCCATGCGCGACGTGCTGCGCTCCTACGCCGAGACCGGCCGCACGGTGATCGTCTCCAGCCACCTGCTCAGCGAGATCGAGCAGACCTGCAGCCACGTCGTCGTCATGGCCCGCGGGCAGAAGATCGCCCAGGGGACCGTGGAGGAGATCGTCGGCACCGGGGGAGCGGTGCTGATCGGGCTCGCCGACGGCGCCGACGCCGACCGCGCCGTCGAGCTGCTGGCCGCGCTGCCCGGCACCGGTCCGGTGGAGCGCACCGAGGAGGGGCTGGTCGTCGACCTGGGGGAGACCAGCCGGGCCCGCGCGCTCACCGTGCTGGTCGGCGCCGGCATCGCCGTGGACCAGCTCTCGCCGCGTCGGCGGCTGGAGGACGCGTTCCTGTCGTTGGTGGGGGAGTCATGAGCACGTCCACCGGGTCCGCCGGGTCGACCGGCGCCGCCGCCGGCTACCGCCCGGAGCGCACGCTCCGGCTCGGCGTCGAGCTCCGCCGGCAGTTCAAGCGGCGCCGCACCCTCGGCGTCCTCGCGCTCATGGCCGCGCTGCCGCTGATCCTGATCGGCGCCCTGCAGCTGGGCGGTGCCGAGGAGGCGGAGGAGAACAGCCGGGTCAACCTGGTCGACGTCGCGACGGCGAGCGGGCTGAACCTGACGCTGTTCGTCCTGTTCGCCACCACCGGCTTCTTCCTGGTGGTCGTCTTCGCGCTGTTCTTCGGCGACACGGTGGCCAGCGAGGCCTCGTGGGGGTCGTTGCGCTACGCCCTGGCCACCCCGGTGCCGCGGGCCCGGCTGCTGCGGCAGAAGTGGCTGGCGGCGCTGGTCCTGTCGGTGGGCGCGATGGTCCTGCTGGTGCTCGTCGCCGTCGTCGCGGGCGGCCTCGCCTACGGCTTCGGCGACGTCCAGACACCGCTCGGGGTGGCGCTGGAGCAGGGGACGGCGATGGTGCGGCTGGTCGGCATGGTCGGCTACCTCGCCGTCCACCTGCTCGTCGTCGGCACGCTGGCGTTCTGGCTGTCGACGGTGACCGACGCCCCGCTGGCCGCGGTCGGCGGCGCGGTGTTCACCACCGTGGTGTTCGCGGTGCTGGAGCAGGTGGAGCAGCTCGGCGGCATCCGCGACTGGTTCCCGACCGCGTTCAACTACGCCTGGACCGACCTGCTGCAGAGCCAGTTCGACTCCGGTGACCTGTTCCGCGGCGTCGTCCAGGGGCTGGCCTGGTCGGCGCTGTTCACCGCGCTCGCCTTCCGCGCCTTCGCCCGCAAGGACGTGACGTCGTAGCCGAGGCGTTGATCAGGTGACCTGATCAAAGGGTGTCCTCCCGCACCGACGCTGGTGCGGGAGGACGGCCTTCGACCAGGGGACCTGATCCAGAGCCGGCGAAGGCGGCGGCGGGCTACAGGCTGGCGAGGACGGCCTGGGCCCAGCCCTCGCCCATCGCGGCGTCGGTCACCGCGGCGTTGGGGACGGCGGCCAGCCGGTCGCCCATCCCGCTCACCGCGGCGCCGTTGGCGGTCACCCACAACCGGCCGACCGCAGGCGCCATCTCCAGGTCGCTGACGCTGTCGCCCACGGCGACGGCGTCCTCGGCGGTGAGCCCGCGGCGGGCGAGGTCCCAGCTGATCGCGTTGCCCTTGGAGATCCCGCGCGGCATCAGGTGGTAGACGTGCGGGGGCAGGGCGTCGGCGGCCAGCGTCATCCGCGGGGTCGCCGGCACCGCGCCGTTGTCGTTGAGGGTCAGCCAGCCCCAGCCCCGCTCGGCCAGCCAGCCGTCGACCGCCGCGGCGTCCACCCGGCCGCGCAGCAGCGCGTCGGCGGAGTGCGCGGTGTGCCAGGGCTCGTGCCACTCCAGCCGTCCCGGGTGGGCCGCGACGAGCTGGTCGACCACGCCGAGCTCGGCCATCACCGCCATCGGCGTGCGTCCGGCGAACTCCGCGGGCAGCTCACCGGTGAGCAGGTGGGTCTCCCGGCCGCCGGCCCAGCTGACCAGGGAGCCGAGCTCGGAGATCGCGCCGTCCGCGGCGAAGATCCGGGCCGCCTCCAGCAGCTGGGCGTGCGTCCGGCCGCTGACCAGCACCAGGGCCGCGCCGGACCGGTGCAGGGCCAGCAGCGCCTCGGCCGGGGTCGGGGTCAGCCCGCGATCGGCGGTGTGCCAGAAGGAGCCGCGGGGGCCGACCATCGTGCCGTCGAGGTCGGTGTAGACGATGCGCGTGGCCACACGCCCCATCCTGCCGGTGGCCGCCGCGGCGGACCGGTCCAGGTAGGCTGACCGAGTTCCACTCATCCAGAGGGGCAGAGGGACACGGCCCGATGAAGCCCCGGCAACCGCCGTCTGCGCGCATGCGCAGCGGGAGGTGCCAATTCCGTCCCGCGCGGCTCGACGGCCCGGCGCGGGGAAGATGAGGAGGTAGTCGTCGAATGACCATGACCGCTCCCGGCTCCGCCCAGGCAGACGTCACCGCTGGTGGGCCCGTCCCGCCGAACCCCGCCCGTGGGCTGGTGTGCCGCAACTGCGGCGCCACCTTCGGCCTGATCGCCGAGCACGCCTGCGCCGAGTGCTTCGGCCCGCTCGAGGTCGACTACGACCCCGCGCTGATGCGGGCGGTGACCCGCGAGCAGATCGAGGCCGGCCCGCAGAACATCTGGCGCTACGCCGCCCTGTTGCCGGTCGGGCAGGACCCGGCGTCCCGGGTCACCCTCGACCCCGGCATGACGCCGCTGGTGCGCGCCGACCGGCTCGCCGCCGAGCTCGGCCTCACCGGCGGGCTGTGGGTCAAGGACGACTCGGCCAACCCCACCCACTCCTTCAAGGACCGGGTGGTCAGCCTCGCCGCCACCGCGGCCAAGGGCTTCGGCTACGCCAAGATCGCCTGCGCCTCGACCGGCAACCTGGCCAACTCCGTGGCCGCCCACGCGGCGCGGATGGGGCTGCCCTCCTACGTGTTCGTGCCCAGCGACCTGGAGCCCGGCAAGATCACCCAGTCGGCGGTCTACGGCCAGGCGCTCATCGCCGTCGACGGCAGCTACGACGACGTCAACCGGCTGACCAGCGAGCTCGCCGAGACCGACGAGTTCGAGGACACCGCCTTCGTCAACCAGAACGTGCGGCCGTACTACGCCGAGGGCTCCAAGACGGTGGGCTACGAGATCGCCGAGCAGCTCGGCTGGCGCATCCCGGCCCAGGTGGTCATCCCGATGGCGTCGGGCTCGCTGCTCACCAAGGTCGACAAGGCCTGGCGCGAGCTGGTCGCCGCCGGCATCGTCGAGGACACCGGCTGGAAGGTCTTCGGCGCCCAGTCGGCCGGCTGCGACCCGATCGCGACCGCCTTCGACAACGGCTGGGACGTCGTCAAGCCGGTCAAGCCCACCGGCATCGCCAAGTCGCTGAACATCGGCAACCCCGCCGACGGCCCCTACGCGCTGGACGCCATCCGGCGCACCGGCGGCTCGGTCGGCCGGGTCGGCGACGACGAGATCGTGGCCGGCATCCGCGACCTGGCCCGGACCACCGGGGTCTTCGCCGAGACAGCCGGTGGCGTGACCACCGCGGTGCTGCGCCAGCTGGTGGAGAGGGGCCTGGTCGACCCCGCCCAGGAGGTCGTCGTCCTCAACACCGGCGAGGGCCTGAAGACCCTCGACCCGCTGCTGCCGGTCGTCGGTCCCTCGCACCACGTGCAGCCGTCGCTGTCCTCGCTCCGCGAGGCCGGCCTCATCGCCTGAGCGGGGCCGGGGCGCCCGCGACACGCGCGGCGTCCCGCCCCGGGGTGGCCGGCGCGTCGGGGCGGTGACCTGCGACACCTCCTGCGGTACCGTTCCGCGCGGTTCGAGTTCCACGTTCGTGCTCACGGGCGGAAGAGCGAGACCCGGCCGCCGACCAGGGGCGGCCGTCCGCCGCACGAACGTGGGAGCGCACGTGGCACAGGGCACCGTGAAGTGGTTCAACGCCGAGAAGGGCTTCGGCTTCATCGCCGTCGACGGCGGCCAGGACGTATTCGTCCACTACTCGGCCATCCAGATGGACGGCTACAAGAGCCTCGACGAGGGCCAGCGGGTCAGCTTCGAGGTCGTCCAGGGCGAGAAGGGCCCGCAGGCCGACGCCGTCCGCAGCGCCTGACCTGCCCGCCCTCGAGGCCCGGTCCCCTGCGGGGGACCGGGCCTCGCTGCGTCTCCGGAGCCGGCGTCCGACCGGCGGGAACAAGCCCCCACGGCCCCCCGTTCTTGCACTCGCACAGGGCGAGTGCCAGACTCATCTCTGGCACTCATGCCTGTCGAGTGCCAACCAGGTCGGAACGGTGAGGTACTGGCACGTGGGCCGCAGGAGCGTCCACGGCGCGGGTGCCGTCCGTCGCGGGCACCGGACCCGGCCGTGCAGCGATCCACGCTCGGAGGACATCACCACATGGCCAAGATGATCGCGTTCAACGAAGAGGCGCGCCGCGGACTCGAGCGAGGGATGAACACCCTCGCCGACGCCGTCAAGGTGACCCTCGGCCCCCGTGGCCGGAACGTCGTGCTGGAGAAGAAGTGGGGTGCCCCCACCATCACCAACGACGGTGTGAGCATCGCCAAGGAGATCGAGCTCGAGGACCCGTACGAGAAGATCGGGGCCGAGCTCGTCAAGGAGGTCGCCAAGAAGACCGACGACGTCGCGGGTGACGGCACCACCACCGCCACCGTGCTCGCCCAGGCCCTCGTCCGCGAGGGGCTGCGCAACGTCGCCGCCGGCGCCAACCCGATGGCCCTGAAGAAGGGCATCGAGAAGGCCGTCGCCTCGGTCTCCGAGTACCTCCTGTCGACCGCCAAGGACGTCGAGACCAAGGAGCAGATCGCGGCCACCGCCTCGATCTCCGCCGCGGACCCGGCCATCGGCGAGCTCATCGCCGAGGCGATGGACAAGGTCGGCAAGGAAGGCGTCATCACCGTCGAGGAGAGCAACACCTTCGGCCTCGAGCTCGAGCTCACCGAGGGCATGCGCTTCGACAAGGGCCACCTGTCGGCCTACTTCGTCACCGACACCGACCGCATGGAGACCGTGCTCGACGACCCGTACATCCTGGTCGTCAACTCGAAGATCTCCACGGTCAAGGACCTGCTCCCGCTGCTGGAGAAGGTCATGCAGTCGGGCAAGCCGCTGGCGATCATCGCCGAGGACGTCGAGGGCGAGGCCCTCGCGACCCTGGTGGTCAACAAGATCCGTGGCACCTTCAAGTCGGTCGCCGTCAAGGCCCCCGGCTTCGGTGACCGCCGCAAGGCCATGCTGGCCGACATCGCCATCCTCACCGGTGGCCAGGTCATCAGCGAGGAGGTCGGCCTCAAGCTCGACAACGCCGACCTGTCGCTGCTGGGCCGCGCCCGCAAGTTCGTCACCACCAAGGACGAGACGACGATCATCGAGGGCGCTGGTGACGCCGAGCAGATCCAGGGCCGCGTCAACCAGATCCGCGCCGAGATCGAGAAGTCGGACTCCGACTACGACCGCGAGAAGCTGCAGGAGCGGCTGGCCAAGCTGGCCGGCGGCGTCGCGGTGATCAAGGCCGGGGCTGCCACCGAGGTGGAGCTCAAGGAGCGCAAGCACCGCATCGAGGACGCGGTGCGCAACGCCAAGGCCGCCGTCGAGGAGGGCATCGTCGCCGGTGGTGGCGTCGCCCTGGCGCAGGCCACCACGGTCGCGTTCGAGAAGCTCGACCTCGAGGGTGACGAGGCGACCGGTGCCAACATCGTGCGCGTCGCGCTCGAGGCCCCGCTGAAGCAGATCGCCATCAACGCCGGCCTCGAGGGCGGCGTCGTGGCGGAGAAGGTCCGCAACTCCGAGACCGGCTGGGGCCTCAACGCCGCCACCGGCGAGTACGTGGACCTGATCGCGGCCGGCATCATCGACCCGGCCAAGGTCACCCGCTCGGCGCTGCAGAACGCCGCCTCCATCGCGGCGCTCTTCCTCACCACCGAGGCCGTCATCGCCGACAAGCCGGAGAAGAACGCCCCGGCCATGGCCGGTGGCGGCGACGGCGGCATGGGCGGCATGGACTTCTGAGTCCGCCCGTCAGCCTCGGCTGACACTGCACCACCAGCACTGCCCGGCAGGGGCGGTCCGCTCATTGCGGGCCGCCCCTGTCGGCGTCCCGCCCCCGTCCACCCGTGGGAAGACGCGCGAAACCGCGCGTGGGAAGGCGCGCGAAACCGCGCGTGGGAAGGCGCGCGAAACCGCGCGTGGGAAGGCGCGCGAAACCGCGTGTGGGAAGGCGCGCGAAAGCGCGCGTGGGAAGGCGTGGGAAAGCGCGCGGTGGGTCAGTCCGGGGGGTGCACGCAGAACTCGTTGCCCTCGGGGTCGGCGAGCACGTCCCAGCTGACCAGTCCGGCGTCGTGGTCGGAGGAGCCGACGTCGTCCCGGCGCCGGAGCAGGGTGGCGCCCAGCGCCAGCAGCGCCTCGGTGTCCCCGGTGACGTCCAGGTGCATGCGGTTCTTCACCGTCTTCGGCTCCGCGACCGGGTTCACCCAGATGCCGGGGCCGGCACCGGTGGGGTCGACCAGCGGGATCGGCCAGCCCGGCTCCCAGCCCGGCCGCTCGGCCCGCTGGTAGCCCATCGCCGCGCACCACCAGTCGGCGAGCGCCTGGTGGTCGACGGCGTCCAGGCAGAGGTCCAGGAAGCGGACGGGGGAGTCGGCCATGGCCGAGGAGGGTAGGCGGCCGTCGTGACCGTGACCATCGGGACGTCGGGGTGGCAGTACCGCGACTGGCGGGGCCGTTTCTACCCGCCGGCGCTGCCGCAGCGGCTGTGGCTGGAGCACCACGCCGCCCACTTCGCCACCGTGGAGAGCAACAACGCCTTCTACCGGCTGCCCGAGCAGACGACGTTCGAGAAGTGGCGGGAGCGGACCCCGGCGGACTACCGGTGGGCGGTGAAGGCCAGCCGCTTCCTCACCCACCTCAAACGGCTGCGCGATCCGGAGGAGCCGGTCGCCCGGCTGATGGAGCGGGTGGCCGGCCTCGGCGACCGGCTGGACGTGGTGCTGCTGCAGCTGCCGCCGACGCTCCAGGCCGACACGGACCTGCTCAGCGTGTGCCTCGCCCAGTTCCCGGCCGGCACCCGGGTCGCCGTCGAGCCGCGGCACGAGAGCTGGTGGACCGACGACGTCCGGGCGCTGCTCGAGCGCTACCAGGCCGCGCTGTGCTGGGCCGACCGCGCCGAGCAGCCGATCGCGCCGCTCTGGCGCACCGCCGAGTGGGGCTACCTCCGGCTGCACACCGGGGCGCAGGGCTGGGGCTACCGACCGGAGACGCTGCAGCTGTGGGCGGAGCGGATCGCGGACACCTATGGCGACGACGACGTCGCCGTCTACTTCAACAACGACCCCGGCGGCGCGGCCACGGTCGACGCGGTCACGTTCGCCGGCGCCGTCCGGGCCACCGGCCGCGCCCACACCCGGGTGCCCACCACGGCCCAGGCCGACGGCACCGCCTGGCCGCCGAAGCCACCGCCCAAGCAGCCCCGTCAGAGGACGGTGGCGTCCTCGGCGAAGGACACGCCCAGCTGACCGGCAGCGTCCTCGAGCACCCGCTGGACGGCGAGGGTGTCGGCCAGCGGCATCACCGCGCTCTCGCGGCGTCCGGCGCGCAGGCACTCGCCGACCTCGGCGAGCTCGTGCGCGTAGCCGGCGCCGAGCTGCGGCAGGGTGATCTCCTCGGGCTCGGCGCCGTCCCGGTGCAGCACGATCGTCTGCGGGTGGTGGAACCGCGGCAGCACGTCGATCCAGCCGGCCGTGCCGAACACCCGGGCCTGGCCGGGCAGCGCGTTGCGCAGCGAGGTCATCAGCGTCGCCGAGCGGCCGTCGGCCCAGCCCAGCAGCAGCGAGACCTCGGCGTCGACACCGGTCTCGAACGTCGAGCCGGTGGCGGTGACGGTGTCCGGGTCGCCGAGCAGCATCTGGGCGAAGGAGACGACGTAGACGCCGAGGTCGAGCAGTGCGCCGCCGCCGAGCTCCCGGGCGAAGAGCCGGTCGGTGGGGTCGAAGTCGCGCTGCACGCCGAGGTCGGCCTGCACCGAGCGGACCTCGCCGACGGCGCCCTCGGCGACCAGCTCCCGCAGCCGGACGACGGCCGGCTGGAACCTGGTCCACATCGCCTCCATGGCGAACACGCCGGTCTGCCGGGACAGGTCGGCGACCTCGGTCGCGCCGGCCACGGTGGCGGTGAACGCCTTCTCGACCAGCAGCGCCTTGCCCGCCCGCAGCGCCGCCAGCGACACCGCGTGGTGCTGCGGGTGCGGGGTGGCGACGTAGAGCACGTCGACGTCGGGGTCGGCCAGGATGTCGGCGTAGGAGCCGTGCGCCCGCTCGATGCCGTGCCGGCCGGCGAAGTCCTGCGCGCGGTCCAGCGAGCGGGAGGCGACCGCCACCGCGCGGGCACCCTCGACGACGGCGAAGTCGGCCACCACCTTCTCGGCGATGCGGCCCGGCCCCACGACTCCCCAGCGGATCTCCTCGGTCACGCCCCAGACGCTAGCGGGGAGCCGAAGCGGAGCAGGTTGCCGTCCGGGTCGACGTGGCTGCCCTCGCGCACGTGCCAGGGGCGGTCGGCGGGCTCGGTCGTCCCGGGGCCGGCCCACGCGGCCGCCACCGCGTCGGCGTCGGGCACGTGCAGGAACACCTCCGCGCCCCCGCCGTCCGGGTCGACCGCCAGGTGCAGCTCGAGCCCGGACCAGGTGGCGTACCCGTAGCTGTCGTCATGCCGGCTCGTCGCGAAGCCGAGGGCCGCGTAGTGGGCCAGGGCCCGGTCCAGGTCGGCCACCGGCAGCACGGGCGAGGCGCGCACGTCAGAGGTCATGCAGGCAGACTGGCACCGTGGCGCTGCTGATCGACACCCCCGTGTGGCCCTGGCGGGGGCGGCGGTGGTCGCACCTGGTCAGCGACGTCGACCACGACGAGCTGCACGCCTTCGTCGCCGCCCACCTGGGCATCCCGCGCCGGGCCTTCCAGGGCGACCACTACGACGTCCCGGAGGAGCTCTACGCCGAGGCGGTCGCCGCGGGCGCGGAGCCGGTGGGCTGCCGGGAGCTGCTGCAGCGGCTGCTCGCCGCCGGGCTGCGGGTCAGGAAGCCGCGGGCGACGACCTCCCCGCAGCCCTCAGCGGCAGCGGCCGGCAGGACCGCTCAGTAGGACTCCTCCGTGGTCGAGCGGCGCACCGGACCGCCCTCGTAGCCGTCGGTGCGCACCACCCGGCGGCGCCGCGGCGCCCAGACGGCCAGCTCGACCAGGATGCCCAGCGCGCCGACGGCCATCAGGATCCAGCCGACGACGTCCAGGTCGATGCCGCTGACCTGGGCGCTGACCGCGAACGTCAGGATGGCGCCGAGCGCGAGCAGGAAGATGCCGGTTCCGAGTCGCACGGGGAACTCCTTCGTCGGGCGACCGTCCGGGGCCCCCGGGACGGGGACAGGTCGCCGCACGACCCTGGACCACGGCGGGGCCCCGCGCGACGGTCCCTCATCCCGTCGGGTGAGCCCGGTCAGGTGCGGGCGCGCAGCAGGGTGAGCTCGGCGGTCAGGTTGGCCCGGGCGGGCTCGGTCCAACCCGCCGCGGCGGGCGTCCGGAACAGCTGGGGCAGCGCGAGCAGGTGCTCCAGGACGGCGATCCGTCCGGCGGTGAACTCCCCGTCGGGCAGGTGCGCGTACTCCTCCCGGACGGCGGAGGCGTAGGCGGCGTAGGCCGCCGGCGGGCTGGCCAGCACGGCCAGGTCGGCGTCGCACAGCACCGCGCCGTTCGCGTCGTCCGGCCCGGGGGAGTGCCCGGCGGTGAGCAGCACCAGCCGCTCGACCTCGGCGACCGTCGCGTCGTCGACCAGGCCGAGCAGGCCGATCCGGGCGCGGGCCGCGCTGACCTCCTCGTTGTCGGTGCGCTGCGGGTCGTAGGCGACGTCGTGGTACCAGGCGGCCAGCCGGACGGCGGCCGGATCGGTGGCGGCGTCGGCCAGGGTGTCGACCAGCCCGAGCACCGCGGCCAGGTGGGCGAGGTCGTGGTAGCGGCGGTGCGGCTCGCTCCACGCCCCGACGACCGCGGCCCACTCGGTGCGCGAGGTGGCGGAGTCGCCGGCCAGTGCTGCCCAGTGCTCGAAGTCGACGCCGGCCACGCCGGGGAGTCTGGCACGGGCCGGCAACACGGCCGACCCACCGCTGGCACAGCGGGTGGTTAGAACGGACGTCGCCGTGCCCGCCCCTGCAGAGGAGACCAACGCATGACCGCGACGCCGGACATCCCGCTCATCGACGTGGGCCGGTGGCGCACCGGCGACCCGGCGACCCGGGCCGAGCTCGCCGCGCGGCTGGACCGCGCGATGCAGGACTCCGGGTTCTTCCTCGTCTCCGGGCACGGCATCCCCGCCGACCTGCGCGACCGGCTGCGGGCCGCGGCCCGGCGGTTCTTCGCCCTGGCGCCGGCGGACAAGGAGCCGTTCCGCTGCGCCCCGGGCGGGCGCGGCTGGATCGCCAAGGGGATGGAGGCCAACGCCTTCTACGGCGAGGAGCCCGACGCGGCCCGCGCCGACCTCAAGGAGACGCTCACCTCCGGTCGCGACCACCGCACCGGGGACGCCGCCCTGGACGCGGAGTGGTTCCCGGCCAACGTCTGGCCGCAGCAGGTGCCCGAGCTCCGCGCGCTGTGCGCCGAGTTCACCGCGGCCACCTGGGAGCTGTACCTGGACCTCATGCAGATGTGCGCGGTCGCGCTCGGGCTGGAGGAGGGCTGGTTCACCGACCGCTCCACCGACGCGCCGTTCACCTTCAACATCAACCGCTACCCCTCCCTGGCCGACACCGGCGCCCCGTTGGAGGGCCAGTACCGGGTCGGGCCGCACACCGACTGGGGCGTGATCACCGTCCTCGACCGGCAGCCCGGCTACGGCGGCCTGCAGGTGCAGGGTCTGGACGGCGAGTGGACCGACGCCCCGTTCGTGCCCGACGCGCTGACCGTCAACATCGCCGACCTGCTCGCCCGCTGGACCGGGGACCGGTGGCGGTCGACCCGGCACCGGGTGCTGCCGCCGTCGGCCGACGCGCCGGACGAGGAGCTCATCTCGCTGATCATGTTCTTCGAGACCGACGTGACGGCGGTGGTCGAGCCGTTCGCGCCGCCGGTCGGCGGGGGCGCCTGGTACGCCCCGGTCACCGCGGGGGACTACCTGCTGGAACGGGAACGCGCCGCCACCGTCGGCTGAGCGGCCGGTGGACGACGCCTCGCCGGCGCTGGGGGCGGCGGGCAGGATCGGCACCGTGGCCGACGTCCTGCCCGACCCCGCGCCGGCCGACGACGAGCTGGGGGCGGCCCTGGGCGCGCGGATCCGGGAACGACGGCGCGCCCAGGGGCTGACCATGGTGCAGCTGGCCGAGCGGGCCGAGCTGTCCCAGCCGTTCCTGAGCCAGGTCGAGCGGGGGCTGGCCCGGCCGAGCATGGGGTCGCTGCACCGCATCGCCCGCTCGCTGGGCACCACCACCCCGGCGCTGATGGCGGGTGCGGCGCCGTCCCCGGCGGGCCGGTTCAGCGTCGTCCGGGCCGGCGGCGGGACCACGGTGCAGCACGACGGCGGCAGCACCCGTGCCCTGGCCGAGGGGGCGCCGGCGCTGCTGCCGCTGGAGTTCCGGGTGGCCCACCGCGACTTCGACGACTTCTTCCAGCACCCGGCGGCGGAGTTCGTCTACGTGGTCGCCGGGCGGATCGAGGTCGACCTGGGCGACCTGGGCCGCCACCAGCTCGCCGCGGCCGACTCGCTGTACTACGCCGGCGACGTGCCGCACCGGTTCCGGCGGCTGGGGCGCGCCGTCGCGACGGTGCTCGTGGTGCAGGCCGCGGCGGACGACCCGCCGTCCTGACCGCCCGCCGGCGGAACGGAACGGAAGACCAACCTGCCGGCAACCCGGCGGAAACACCGCCCCTCGATATTGGTGTGGTCAATGCGAGAGGGTCGGAGGTGGTCGTGACCGGGACGTCGTCCGAGGTGGCCGAGCGGGAGGTGCCGGCCGTCCCGTCCGCGGTCCCCGGTGCGCCGGTGGCCGGGGGCGCGTCCGGACCGCCGGCACCGCGCGGCCGGCCGGCGCCGGCCGGTGGGGACCTGGTCCGGGTGCTGGTGCCGGCGGTCCTGGGGCTGGTGGTGGTCGGCCTCTGGTACCTGGTCAGCCTGGTCCTCCTGGAACCGCGCCGGCAGTTCATCCTCCCGCCGCCGCACGAGGTGGTGCTCGAGGCGTTCCTGGACGGCGACTCGCTGGCCGAGCTGTTCACGGCGTTGGGCACCACCGCCCGGGTGGCGCTCACCGGGCTGGTGCTGGCCGCCGTGCTCGGGGTGCTGCTGGCGATGCTGATGAGCCAGTCCCGCTGGGTCGAGGCGGCCGTCTACCCCTACGCCGTCGCGCTGCAGAGCATCCCGATCCTCGCGCTGGTGCCGCTGATCGCCTTCGCGCTGGGCTACGGGTTCGGCAGCCGGCTGGTGGTCGTCGTCCTGATCTGCCTGTTCCCGATCATCACCAACACCCTCTTCGGGCTGCACTCGGCCAGCGAGGAGATGCACGACCTGTTCAGCCTGCACGGCGCGAGCCGCTGGGTGCGGCTCCGCAAGCTGCAGCTGCCCGCGGCGCTGCCGGCCACCTTCGCCGGCCTGCGCATCTCGGCCGGCATGGCGGTGGTCGGCTCGATCGTCGCCGACTTCTTCTTCCGGCAGGGCGCCCCGGGCATCGGGCTGCAGATCGACATCTACCGCAACAACCTCGACGGCGAGATGTTGTACGGCGCGATCCTGCTGGCCTCGCTCTTCGGCCTGGTCGTCTTCTGGGTCTTCGGCGCCATCGCCCACCTGGCCACCGGCGCCTGGTACCGCCCGCCCCGGCGCTGACCGCACCCACCCTCCGCACCACCCCCCTCCGCACCACCCGGCCGGCGCCTGCCGGCCGGCCCCCTCCCGACCCCTGAGGAAGCCCCGCCATGCCCTCGTCCCGGCGCACCCCCCGCTCACCCCGGCTGCTCGGTCCCGGCGCCGCCCTGCTGTCCGCCGCCCTGGTCCTGTCCGCCTGCGGCGGCTCGGACGAGGAGGCGGCCGCGGCCGTCGGCGGCGACGGCGCGCTGTCGGACTGCCCGGCGACGGTGGTGCTGCAGACCAACTGGTTCCCCGAGCCCGAGCACGCCGCCGCCTACCAGCTGATCGACCCCGCCGACGCGACCAGGGACGCCGAGGCCGGGATCTACTCCGGGCCGGCGCTGGCCGACGAGAACGTGACCATCGAGATACGGGCCGGCGGGCCGTTCATCGGCTTCCAGAGCAACACCGCGCTGCTCTACACCGACGACGACGTCATGCTCGGCATGGTCGACACCGACGAGTCGGTGCGGCTCTCCGCCGAGCAGCCGACGAAGGCCGTGGTCACCCCCCTGGAGCTCAACCCGCAGGTGCTGCTGTGGGACCCGGACAAGTACGACTTCCAGTCGTTCGCCGACATCGCGGCGAGCGACGCCACCGTCCTGTACTTCCAGGGCGCCACGTACATGGACTACCTCCGCCAGCAGGGCTTCGTGCGCCCCGAGCAGCTCGACGGGTCCTTCGACGGGTCGCTGACCCGGATCGTGGCCGGCGAGGACGTCGTCATCCAGGGCTACGTCACCCAGGAGCCGTGGCGGCTGCAGAACGAGTTCACCGACTTCGGCAAGGAGCCGGGCTACCTCACCCTCGGCGACGCCGGGTACGACACCTACGGCTCCGCCTGGGCCGGCACCCCGGAGTCGGTCGAGGCCAACAGCGCCTGCCTGACCCAGCTGGTGCCGCTGCTGCAGCAGGGCCAGGTCGACTACATGTACGACCCGCAGCCGGTCAACGAGGCCATCTCCGGCTACCTGGAGGAGATCGGCCAGTTCTTCCAGATCACCCCCGAGCGGGCCGCGGCCATCACCGACTCGCTGCACGACGCCGGCATCGTCGCCAACGCCCCCGACGGCACGCTGGGCAGCTTCGACCCGGAGCGGATGGAGCGGATGACCGAGCTGCTGACCGGCGTCTTCGCCGACCTGGACACCGAGCTGGCCGACGGGCTGACCGCCGAGGACATCTACACCAACGAGTTCATCGACCCCTCGATCAGCTACGACCCGGCGCAGTACACCCCGCAGAGCGGCTCGTGACCGCCGGCAAGGGAGGGGACCGGGCGTGAAGGTCACCGGGATCACCGCGGCCCCGCTGCTGATGCGCAGCGCCAACCAGCCGATGACGTTCTTCGTCGTCCGGGTGACCACCGACGAGGGGCTGACCGGGCACGGGGAGGCCTGCGACTGCTTCGGCGTCTCGCACCCGACGGTGCTGGCCGCGATCGTCGACGACGTCTTCGCCCCCGCGCTGGTCGGCACCGAGGTCGGCGCCGGCGGTCCGGCCGTGGACGCCGTCCTGCACGCCACCCGGCGGACCCTGGGCGCCGGCACCGTCGCCGCCCAGGCCCGCAGCGCGGTCGCGATCGCGCTCACCGACCTCGCCGCCCAGGCCGCCGGCCGGTCGGTGAGCGAGGCCGCCGGCCGGGTGCGGGACAGCGTGCGGGTGTACGTGGGGAGCAGCCCGTTCCTGGAGTCCGGCCCGGCCACCGCGCACCTGGACCGGCTGGCCCCCGCCCTGGACCGGGGCGTGGACATGGTCAAGATGCGCATCGGACCGGACTGGCGGGGGGCCCTCCGGGTGCTCACCGAGCTGCGCGGCCTGCTCGGCGACGGCGTCGAGGTGGCGGTGGACGCCAGCGAGTTCTTCACGCTGGCCGACGCGCTGGGCATCGCCGACGGCCTGGCCGACCTGGACATCGCCTGGCTGGAGGAGCCGCTGCCCTACGAGCAGCGGGCCGCGATCGCCGAGCTGGCCCGCCGCACGCGGGTGCCGCTGGCCTACGGCGAGCACCTGTTCACCCTCGGGGACGCCGCCGAGGCGCTGGCCGGCGGGGTGACCGTGGTGCAGCCCGACGCGGCGATCACCGGCGGCATCGAGCCGGCCCGCGCGGTCGCGGCGCTGGCTGCGGCGCAGGGCGTGCGCGCGGTCGGGCACCACCACGGCGGGGTGGTGTCGATGGCCGCGAACCTGCACGTCGCCGCGTCGTCGGCCGGGCTGGACGTGCTGGAGTTCCCGGTGCACCTGGACCCGTTGCTGTCCGACGACGCCGGGCTGGACCTGGGACTGTCGGCGATCGTCGACGGCCGGCTGCCGGTGCCCACGGGCCCGGGGCTGGGGGTCGGCCTGGCGGCGGACTTCCTCGAGCGGAACGCGCTGCGGGCATGAGGGTCCTCGTCACCGGCAGCCGCGGCCAGGTCGGCCGGGCGGTCGTCGTCCGGCTGCTCGCCCGCGGGCACGACGTCCGGGGCACCGACCTCGGTGCGCCGTCCTACGCGGCGGGGGAGCGGGTGCCCTACGTCCGGGCCGACCTCGCCGACGCCGGGCAGGCCGCGGCCGTCGTCCGGGACGTCGACGCGGTGGTGCACACCGCGGCGCTGCCGCGGCCGGGCATGGACCCCGACCACGTCGTCTTCGGGGTCAACACCGCGGCCTCCTTCGCCGTGGTGGACGCCGCGGCGCGGACCGGGGTGCGCCGGTTCGTGGCGCTGTCCTCCGACAGCGTCGCCGGGATCACCTGGGCGGCGCAGCCGGGGCTGCCTGCCTTCCTGCCCATCGACGAGACCCACCCGGACCGGCCCGAGGACCCGTACGCGCTGAGCAAGCAGGTCGGCGAGCTGCTCTGCGACGCGCTGGTGCGCCGGTCGGCGTGCACCGCGGTGTCGGTGCGGGCGACCTGGGTGATGACGCCGGAGACCTACGCCGGCAACCTCGGGCCCTTCCTGCGCGACCGGTCGCTGCCCAGCCCGATGTTCTGGTCCTACGTCGACGTCGAGGACCTGGCCGAGCTGCTCGTGCTGGCCGTGGAGTCCGACACCCCCGGGCACGAGGTCGTCTACGCGGCGGCGGCGGACAACGCCGGCGGCCGGGACCTGCGCGCCGAGGCGCTGGCCGTCGACCCCGGCCTCCAGGTGCGGCCGCTGGTCCGGCCGGACGCCAGCGCGATCAGCAGCGCCAAGGCGCAGCGGCTGTTCGGCTGGGTGCCCGGCCGGGGCTGGCGGGACCACCTGGACGACGACGGACGGCCGCTACCGTCCCGGGCATGACGCAGTCGCCGCCCCCGCCGGGCTGGTACCCCGACCCCGCCGGGGGACCCGGCACCCGCTGGTGGGACGGCCAGGGGTGGACCGAGCACGTGCAGCAGCCGGCGCCGCCGCCCCCACCGCCGCCCCCACCGCCGCCCCCACCGCCGCCGGTGCAGGCGCCCCCGCCGGTGCCCGCGGGCCGCTGGCCGCGGTCGGTGCTGCTCGAGCAGCCGGTCCTGGTGGTCAACCAGAAGACCAAGCTGATCGAGCTGACCAACGAGTACGCGGTCTTCGACGGGTCCGGCCAGCAGCTCGGCGCGGTGGTCGAGGTCGGCCAGAGCACGGTCAAGAAGGCCGTCCGGCTGCTGTCGCAGTTCGACCAGTTCCTCACCCACCGGCTCGAGGTGCGCGACGCCACCGGCACGGTGCTGGTCCTCACCCGGCCGGCGAAGCTGGTCAAGTCGCGGGTGCAGGTGGCCCGGCCGGACGGCTCCCCGGTCGGGGAGGTGCTGCAGGCCAACGCGTTCGGCAAGGTCCGCTTCGACATGGTCGTCGGCGGCCAGCTGGTCGGCGCGATCCAGGCGGAGAACTGGCGGGCCTGGGACTTCGCTGTCACCGACGGCGCGGGCCGCGAGGTCGCGCGGATCACCAAGAAGTGGGAGGGGCTCGCCCGGACGATGTTCACCACCGCGGACAACTACGTCGTCCAGGTGCACCAGCGGCTGGAGGAGCCGCTGGCCAGCCTGGTGCTGGCCTCCGCACTGACCGTCGACACCGCGCTGAAGCAGGACGACCGCGGCTTCAACTGACGGAGGGCCCCGCCCCCACCGTTCGCGAGCTCACGGCGGGGCCCTGCGGCGGGGCCGCTCCGGGCACGTCACCCGGGGTAGAGTCGACGACGTCCGGGCCGGGCGACCTGTGTCCCCGGGCTCCACTAGATAACTGCCGCCGCGGAACACCGCCCCGACCTCGGTCGGGGGCTGGAGCTGCGGATGTGCAAACCGCCGCGAGGCGACCAGCGCCCGGTCCGGACCTGAACGCCAGCTCGGCCCCCCTCCCGCGGGAGGGGGGCCGTGCTGCGTTCAGGCCCCCGTGCAGGGGCCCGCCGCGAGCCTGCGAGCGGTGGGGGGGCACGGGGGTCCTTCTGTTACTCGGTCTGGCCCAGCAGCCAGCCGTGCTCGCCGGCCAGCTCGTTCGCCTGGACCGGGCCCCACGAGTCGGGCGCGTAGGGGTGCACCGACGGCCGCTGGTCGAGCACCGGCTGCAGCGCCCGCCAGGTCTGGGCCAGGCCCTCGCTGGTGGTGAACAGCGAGCGGTCACCGACCAGCACGTCGTGGATCAGCGACACGTAGGGCGCCAGCGGCTCGCCGCCGGGGATCTTCGACAGGTCCAGCGACACCCGCGCCGGGGCCATCGCCAGGTCCGGGCCCGGCCGCTTGGCCATCACGTCGATGTCCACCGCACCGGCCCCGGCCAGCGACAGCGAGATCACGTTGCCGTTGGCCGGCACGTCGTCCACCGGGCCCTTGGGCCGGTGCAGCACCAGGCTGACCCGCTGCTGCTTGGCGGCCAGCCGCTTGCCGGTACGGAGCAGGAACGGCACCCCGCGCCACCGGCCGGAGTCGATGAACAGCCGGGCGGCGACGTAGGTGTCGGTGTCGCTGTCGTCCGGCACGCCGTCGAGCTCGCGGTAGCCCTCGAACTGGCCCAGGACGACGTCCTCGGGCGCCAGCGGCCGGAACTTGGCCAGCACCGACTCGCGGGCGGCCAGGATGTCGTTCGCGGAGAAGCTGACCGGCGGCTCCATGGCCACCTCGGCCGCCACCTGGAACAGGTGGGTGACGAGCATGTCCAGGGTGGCGCCGGTGGCGTCGTAGAAGTCGGCGCGGTCGGCGACGTCGAGGTCCTCGGGGACGTCGATCTGCACCTGCGCCACGTGCTCGCGGCTCCAGATGTGCTCGAACAGCCCGTTGGCGAACCGGAGCACGTGCAGGTCCTGGGTGCCTTCCTTGCCCAGGAAGTGGTCGATCCGGAAGACCTGCTCCTCGTCGAACACCGTGTGCACCAGGTCGTCGAGCTCGCGGAAGCCCTCGGGGGAGTCGCCGAAGGGCTTCTCGTAGACCACCCGGGAGCCCTCGCCGAGACCGTGCGCGCCGAGCGCCCGGGTGTAGCTGGTGAACGCCTTGGGCGGCAGGGACAGGTAGTGCACCAGCTGGGCGTCCTCGCCGAGCTCCTCGCGGGCGGTGGAGACCGCGTCCAGCAGCTGGCCGGGGTCCTCCTCGGTGAAGCCGCCGCCGGCGAAGCGCAGCCGCTTGGCGAAGTCGTCCCACGGCCCCTCGTCGGGGCTGCGGCCGAACTCCTCGAGGGCGCCGCGCACGTGCTCGACGAAGTCCTCGTCGCTGCGCTCGCCGCGGCCGCTGCCGATCAGCCGCCAGTCGTCGGGCAGCAGGCCGTGCTGGGCCAGCTCGAAGAAGGCCGGCAGCACCATCCGGCGTGCCAGGTCCCCGGTCGCGCCGTAGAGCACGAAGACGGTCGGGGTCAGTTCGTTCGTCCCGGTGTGGGGCACGGTGCTCCTCTCCTCGGCGCCGCAGGGCGGACGCCGGTCGGTCGTGCGGGTTCCCTCGGCGGCTGGTCCCCACGCCAGTGAGGTGGACGTCCCGGAGAGGTCTGTCGTGTGGAACCACGAGCCCGTGGGCAGCAGTCCCGGTGTGAGACCCCATCTTCGTGCATCGCTCGCCGTCCCGTCCGCCATGGCCGTCCTCCTGCTCGCCGGCTGCGGTGACGATGCGCCGCAGGGCGACGCCCCGGCGTCCTCGCCGGCGACGGCGGGGGAGACCACGGTCGCCCCCGGGGGCCAGGCGGGCAGCGACCAGCAGGCCGACCTGTCCTTCGAGGACCAGTCCGGCGACGGCAGCAGCGCCGTGGTCGACACCGTGTCGGCGCCGCAGGGCGGCTTCGTCGTCGTCACCGTCGACGAGGACGACCGGCCCGACGACGGCACCGTGCTCGGCTCCACCCAGGTGCAGGTCGGGACGACCGACGACGTCGAGGTCGCGCTCGAGCCCGCGCTCACCGAGGACACCGACCTCGAGGCGACCCTGTTCGCCGACACCGACGGCGACGGCGAGTTCGACCAGGACGCCGACCAGCCCGTGCCCGAGCCGGTCTCCGGTTCCGACGACGCGGACGACTCCGCCGACGACTCCGACGTGGTGGACGACGGCGCCGGGTACACCGTCGGCTGACGACCCCGGTCGCGCCGGCTCGGGATCAGGTGACCTGGTCGTGCGTGCTCCTGGCTCACCTCCTGCGGTGAGCCAGGAGCACCGGAGCTGAGCCAGGACGACGGGTCGGGGACGGCGGGGGTGCGCGCCTGCCCGCACCTGCGGGGCACCTCAGACGACCGGGGCACCGCCTCAGACGACTCAGGCTGCCGGGACCGCCCAGGAGTGCGTGGTCGACCGATGCCGGAGCAGGTGCCTCAGGACGACCGTCTGTCTCGTCCCACCCGGACGAGATCCCCAGGAGACGGTCATGACGCACTACCCGAACGCCGCACTCGAGGCCGAGCTGGCCTACCGCCGCGAGCAGGTCGCGAGGTCCTTCGCCACCGGCAGCCGTCGCGGTTCGTGGACCGCCCGCCGTCGGCGCGCGCACTGAACGAGCACGTCCTGTCCGTGCCCTCTGCCACCATCGGCGGCGTGCCGCGCTGGGACGAGGGTCCGCTGGTCGGCCGGGCCGAGGAGCTGGCCCGGCTGATGGCGCACGTCGACCGGGCGGTCCAGGGCCGGCCGTCGGCGGTGCTGGTCGCCGGTGACGCCGGCGTCGGCAAGACCCGGCTGCTCGACGAGCTCTCCGCCCGCGCCGCCGAGCGCGGCGTGCGGGTGCTCTCCGGCCACTGCGTCGACCTCGGCGACGTCGGGCTGTCGTACCTGCCCTTCGTCGACCTGCTCCGCCCGGTCGTGGCCGATCCGCGGCTGGCCCCCGCGCTGGCCGACCACCCGGTCCTCGCCGGGCTGCTCACCGGCCGGCCGGGCACCGGCGCGGCGGCCCCGGCCGACGACGCCGACGGCGGCAGCCCGCGGGCCCGGGGCACGCTGCGGCCCCCGGCGGACGACGGCCGGCTGCAGCTGTTCGAGGCGGTCGCCTCGCTGCTGGCCGAGCTGGCCGCGGACCAGCCGCTGCTGCTGGTGCTCGAGGACCTGCACTGGGCCGACCGGTCCAGCCGGGACCTGCTCCGCTACCTGCTGGCCCGGCTGCTCGCCCGGCTCGTCGACGAACCGATCCTGGTAGTGGCCTCCTACCGCGCCGACGACCTGCACCGCCGGCACCCGTTGCGGCCGCTGCTCGCCGAGCTCGTGCGGCTGCCCGGAGTCGACCGGCTCGAGCTCGACCCGCTGCCCGACCCGGACGTCGAGGCGCTGGTGCGGAGCCTCGCGGCGTCGTCCGGCGGGGTGGCGGCCCGGACTGTCGAGGACGTCGTCGCCCGCGCCGAGGGCAACGCCTTCTACGCCGAGGAGCTGCTGGCCGCCGGGCTCGCCGGCGAGGCGCTCCCGCTCGGCCTCACCGACGTGCTGCTGGCCCGGGTGGAGCAGCTGAGCCCGGAGGCGCAGCAGGTGCTGCGGGTGGCGGCGGTCGCCGGCCGGCAGGTCCGCCACGAGCTGGTGTCGGCCGTCTCCTCGCAGTCGCCGCAGGACACCGAGCAGGCGCTGGCCGCGGCGGTGCACCACCACCTGCTGGTGGTGTCCGAGGACGGGCGCTACCGGTTCCGGCACGCCCTGCTGCGCGAGGCGGTGCTCGCCGACCTGCTGCCCGGCGAGCGCGTCCGGCTGCACGGCGAGGTCGCCGCGCACCTGGCCGCGAACCCCGGCGCCGGCACCGCCGCCGAGCGCGCGCACCACGCACGGGAGAGCAACGACCTGCCCGGCGCCTTCACCGCCTCGCTGGAGGCCGCCGACGCCGCCCGCCGGGTGGGCGCCCCGGCCGAGCAGCTGCAGCACCTGGAGGCGGCGCTGGCGCTGTGGTCGGCGGTGCCGGACGCCGCCGAGCGGGCCGGCCGGGAGCAGTGGGTGCTGCTGCTGGACACCGCCGCCGCGGCCCGCGCGGTGGGGGAGCTCCACCGCGGCGTCGGGCTGCTGCGCTCGGCCCAGCAGCTGCTCGGCCCGGACGGGGACCCGGTGGCCCGGGCGCGGGTGCACTACACGATCGCCCAGGCGCTGACCCGGATCGAGGAGACGGCCGAGGCGCTCGCCGAGAGCACCGCGGCGATGGCCCTCGTGCCCGCCGACCCGCCGTCCCCGGTGCGCACCTGGGCGGCCGCCACCCACGCCCGGACGCTGTACGCCCTCGGCCGGGTGGCCGAGGGCGACGTGGCCGCGGTCGAGGCCCTGGTCGCCGCGGACGCGCTCGACCTGGACAGCGCCTGGGCCGACACCGCCGTCTCGCTGGCCCGGCTGCAGGACTCCGGCGACCTGCCGACGCTGCGCACCCGGCTGCACGAGGCCCGGGAGCGGGCCGAGCGCTCCGGGGACGCCGACGTCGAGATGCGGGTGTGGTTCAGCCTGGCGATCGTCGCCTACGAGGCCGGGGAGGTCGCCGAGACGCTGGAGCACGCGACCGCCGGGCTGGTCCGGGCGCGGGCGCTGGGCGTCGAGTGGTCGTTCTACGGCGCGGAGATCCGGCACATCGAGGTGGTGGCCCGCTACGTCGGCGGCGACTGGGACGGCAGCCTGCGCGCCGCCGACGAGCTGGCCCGGGTGCCCGACATGGCCGCGCACGTGCGCGCCGACGGGCTGCTCGTGCTGGTCGGCCGGGGCGACCCGCAGGCGCGGGAGCGGCTGGCCTGGGCGCAGGGGCTGGCCACCCGCTGGGACTCCCACGTGCTGCTGATGCTGGCCACCACCTCGGCGGAGATCGAGCTGGCCGCGGCCGCCGGCGACGCCCGGACGGCCGCCGACCGGGCCCGCTGGGCCGACGAGCGCCTGCAGCAGCTGTGGGGCGAGGACCGGCTGGCCACCGTGCGGCTGGTCGCGGTCGCGCTGTCCGCGGTGGCCGACGCGGCCGCCGCGGCCCGGTCGGCCGGGGACGGCGCGGCGCTGGCCGGGTGGGAGGCCGAGGGCGAGGCGCTCGCCGAGGTCGGCCGGACGGCGGCCCGCGCCCACGACCCGGCGATCGGGGCGTCGGGGCCGGAGGCGCACGCCTGGGAGGCCCGCTTGGAGGCCGAGGCGGTGCGGCTGCGGGGCACCCCGGCACCGGAGGTGTGGCGGACCGCCGTCGAGCTGTTCGGGTACGGCCACGTCTACGAGCAGGCGCGCTCGCGGTTCCGGCTCGCCGAGGCGCTGCTGGCCACCGACGACCGCGCCGGGGCCGGGGCCGAGCTGGTGGCGGCGCACGAGGTGGCGGTGCGGCTCGGCGCCGCGCCGCTGCGGACGGCGGTCGAGGCGCTGGCCCGGCGCGGGCGGCTGGAGCTGCCCGGCGTCCGCGCGGTCGACCCGGGGACGGTCCTCACCCCGCGCGAGCAGGAGGTGCTGGCGCTGATGGCCGCCGGCCGCACCAACCGGCAGATCGGCGCCGAGCTGTTCATCAGCGAGAAGACGGCCAGCGTGCACGTCAGCAACATCCTGGCCAAGCTCGGCGCCTCCGGCCGCACCGAGGCGGTCGCCCTCGCCGCCGCCCGGGGCCTGCTCGGCTGACCCGGGAGCGGGCCGGCCGAGCCGGCCTCAGCGGGGTGCCGGCGCCGACGACGCGGGGCGGGTGACGAACCGGGCGCGCAGCCGCTCGACCCACTCGTCGAGCAGGTTCGTGCGGTCGGCGGGGCCGGCGGGCGCGGCTGGCATCAGCACCCAGAGCACGAGGTAGAGCGCCACCCCGGCGCCACCGGCCAGGGTCAGTGCGGCGAAGCCCACCCGCCACAGCAGGGTGTCGATGCCGGTGTGCGCGGCCAGCCCACCGCTGACGCCGCCGAGCAGCAGGTCGGTGCGGCTGCGCTGCAGCGGCGGACGGCCCGCCGTGGTCGGGGCCTGCGGGGTGGGGGTGTACGCGTTCTCGGTCATGCCGTCAGCGTGCCCGCGGCGGCGGCCCGGCGGAATCGGGGAAGACCCGGACCGGACCCTGGTCGTGGGCTCAGGGGTCCCGCGGTCGCAGTCGGGCCGAGTGGGCAGTTGGTGCCGTCGACACAGCCGGACACGCCGCGACCAGCGACCGGAACTGCTCAGCCGGCCGGGCAGGGGCCGGTCTCACAGCATGGTGCGCAGGCGCTCCCGGCGCGCGCGGAGGACCTGCACCGGCGCGGACGCCGACGGCGGCCCGGGCACCGACTGGCGCAGCTGGGTGTGCACCACGGCCTGCGGCGTCGAGGTCTTCGCCGCGATCCGGTTGACCAGCCGGTTGATCTCCCGGCGCAGCTCGGCCACGTCGCGCCAGCCGTTGCCGGCGACGTCCTCCTCGGGGTGGTCCTCGACCAGCATGGCGCCGTCGTCGTCACCGCGGCGGTGCGAGGCGGCGACCCGGATGCGCAGCTCGTCGTCCCGCCGGGACAGCAGCTCGGCGGTCTGCGCGGCGGTCAGCAGCCCGGGGATGCCCAGGAAGTCCTCGTCCTCGGCCTCCAGCGGCTCGGCGCCCCCGCTGCCCTCGCCGGTGTGCGCCGTCCCGCTGTGCAGCACGTGGGCGAAGCGGGCGTCGGCCTCGAGCGCCTCCCACTTCTGCAGCTCGCCCTCGCGCGGCTCGCGGGGCGGCAGGTCGAGCGCCTCCAGCTCCTCGTCGGGCTGCGACTTCGGCGGCGGCATGACGTGGTTGCGCTGCTCCTCCATCGACGCGGCCAGCGACAGCAGCGGCCGCACCGCGGGGAGGAACACCGTCGCCGACTCGTGCGGCCCGCGGGCGCGCACCACGCGGCCGACGGCCTGGGCGAAGAACAGCGGCGTCCGGTAGGAGGTCATCCAGGCCAGGACGGCAGCGCGCGGCACGTCCACGCCCTCGGAGACCATCCGGACGCAGACCGCGATCCGGGCGCCGCCGAGGTTGAACTTCTCGATCTTCTTCGACGCCTTGGGGTCGTCGGACAGGATCAGCTCCGGCGCCTTGCCGGTGACCCGGCGGACGATCTTGGCGTACTCGCGGGCGTCGTCCTGGTCGCTGGCGAGCACCAGCCCGGCGGCGTCGGGCATCCCGGTCTCGCGCAGGTGGGTGATCCGGTCGTCCATCGCGGCGATCACGTGCGGCACCCACTGGCCCTTGGGGTCCAGGGCGGTGCGCCAGGCCTGCATCTCCACCGAGCGGGTGCCGGCCTCGCTCAGCGAGGCGGCGACCACCTCGCCGGCCGAGTTCCGCCAGCGGGAGGTGCCGGTGTAGGCGGCGAAGACGACCGGCCGGACGACGGCGTCGGCCAGCGCCTCCTTGTAGCCGTAGGTGAAGTCGGCGGTGGACATCAGGCCGCCCTGGCCCTCGAAGCCGTCCTCGACGTACTTGACGAACGGGATGCGCTCGTCGGCCTTGGTGCGGAACGGCGTGCCGGTCAGGCAGAGCCGGCGGGCCGCGCGGCCGTAGGCCTCCTCGACCGCCTCGCCCCAGGACAGGCCGTCCCCGGCGTGGTGCACCTCGTCCAGGATCACCAGGGTCTTCACGGTGGTGGCCCGGGCGGCGTGCAGCATCGGTTTGCCGGCGACCTGGGCGTAGGTGGTCACGTAGCCCTGGGTGCCGGCGCGCACGGGGCCGACGGCGTTGGTCAGGTTGGGGTCGAGCACGATCCCCATCGCGTGCGCCGCGTCGGCCCACTGCATGCGCAGGTGGTCGGTCGGGCAGACGACGACCACCCGGGCGACCTCGCGCTTGGCGAGCAGCCGCTGGGCCAGCGTCAGGGCGAAGGTCGTCTTGCCCGCACCCGGGGTCGCGGTGACCAGGAAGTCCTTGGGGAACTCCTCCTCGTACTTCGCGAGGGCCGCCCGCTGCCAGGCCCGGAGCGGTCGGCTGTTCGTCTGCGGGCCCAGGGCCTCCGCTCGCTGTGCACTCCCCATGTCGGGGTCCATCTTGGTCGGCGGAGGGTCGACACGCCCAACCGGGTGCCTCCCGCGCGCGTCCCGGCGGACGACGTATAGGGAGCCGCTGCACCCCTCCTGACCTGGGGAGATGCCCGATCGGCGCGGTGGCTGTGGTGCTCGTCATGCCCGTGCCGGACCGTCTCGTCACGTCCCTTGGTCCCCGTCCCGCCCAGCCGTCCCGCGGGGGCGCCGCAGCCCCGTAAGATCGACCCGGCCTCTCGACCAGGAGGCCCTCCCGGCGCGGACGCCGCGGCACACCCAGCCGCCCTCCAGCGCCGCCCCTCGTCGTCGAGCAGCTGCCTCCTGGAGCCCTCCCGTGCCCTCGTCCCTCGCCTCCACCCCGGCCCTCGCCCAGCGCCTCCGCGGCGTCGCCAGCTCACCGGTCCGCGACCTGCTCGCGCTGCTCGACCGGCCGGAGGTCATCTCCTTCGCCGGCGGGCTGCCGGCCCCCGAGCTGTTCGACCTCGACGGTATCCGCGCCGCCTTCGACGCGGTGCTGTCGACCGGGGCCGGCCGCCGGCACCTGCAGTACGCGCCGACCGAGGGCGACCGCGACCTGCGCACCCTCGTGGCGCGGCGGATGACCGACCGCGGTCTCCCGACCGGCCCCGACGACCTGCTCGTCACCACCGGCTCGCAGCAGGCGCTCACGCTGCTGGCGACGGCGCTGCTCGACCCGGGCGCCGTCGTCGCGGTCGAGGAGCCCACCTACCTCGCGGCGCTGCAGTGCTTCCAGCTCGCCGGTGCCCGCGTCGTCCCGGTGGCCTCCGACGACGACGGCATCGACCCCGACGACCTGGCCGACGTCCTGGCGCGGGAGCGGGTGACGCTGCTCTACCTGGTCCCGACCTTCGCCAACCCGACCGGCCGCACGCTGACGGCGGAGCGCCGGGCGGCCGTCGCCGGGCTCGCTGCCCGGTACGGCACCTGGGTGGTCGAGGACGACCCGTACGGCGAGCTCCGCTACCGCGGCACGCCCGTCCCGGCGCTGGCCGCGCAGCCGGGTGCGGCGGACCGGGTGGTCCACCTGGGCAGCTTCTCCAAGGTGGTGGCGCCGGGGATGCGGCTGGGCTGGCTGCGCGCCCCGGCCGAGCTGCGGCGTGCGCTCACGGTGGCCAAGCAGGCCGCCGACCTGCACACCTCGACCGTCGACCAGGCCGCGGCGGCCGCCTACCTCGGTGCGGCCGACCTCGACGCGCACGTGCGCGGGCTCTGCACCGCCTACGCCGCGCGCCGGGACGCGATGGTGGCGGCGCTGCCCGCCGCGCTGCCGGCCGGCAGCACGTGGAGCGACCCGGACGGCGGGATGTTCGTCTGGGCGCGGCTGCCCGGGGGAGCGGACACCGCCGACCTGCTGCGGACGGCGCTGGCGCACGACGTCGCGTTCGTGCCCGGCGCCCCGTTCCACGCCGGCCCACCGGACCGCGCCACGCTCCGGCTGTCGTTCACCACCAACACCCCGGACCGGATCACCGAGGGCATGGCCCGGTTGGGCCGCGCCCTGAGGCCGTGACCGGCCCCCTCGCAGGCGCCCGGCCCGAGCGGAGCGAGGGCTGGGGGGCGAGGGGGTCCTCCTAGTCGGCGGGCTCGTCCACCCAGTCCGGGCCGTTGACCTCGCCCGGGCCGGCCAGGTCGGCGGCGTCGACGATCGTGTACGCGTAGCCCTGCTCAGCCAGGAACCGCTGCCGGTGGGCGGCGTACTCGCTGTCCAGGGTGTCGCGGGAGACGACCGTGTAGAAGTGCGCCTGCCGGCCGTCGGCCTTGGGGCGGAGCACCCGGCCGAGCCGCTGGGCCTCCTCCTGCCGGGACCCGAAGGTGCCCGAGACCTGCACCGCGACGGCGGCCTCCGGCAGGTCGATGGAGAAGTTGGCGACCTTGGAGACGACGAGGGTCTTGATCTCGCCGGTGCGGAACGCCTGGAACAGCCGCTCCCGCTCCTTGTTCGTCGTCGACCCCTGGATCACCGGGGCGTCCAGCGCGACGCCGAGCTCGTCGAGCTGGTCGAGGTAGGCGCCGATCACCAGCTTCTGCTCGTCCGGGTGCCGGTCGAGCACCCGGCGGATCACCGGCAGCTTCGACTGGGCGGTCGCCGCGATCCGGTAGCGCTCCTCGGGCTCGGCGACCGCGTAGGTCATCCGCTCCTCGTCGTCCAGGCTGACCCGGACCTCGACGCACTCGGCCGGCGCGATGTAGCCCTGCGCCTCGATGTCGCGCCACGGCGCGTCGTAGCGCTTGGGCCCGATCAGCGAGAAGACGTCGTCCTCCCGGCCGTCCTCGCGGACCAGCGTCGCGGTCAGCCCGAGCCGGCGGCGGGACTGCAGGTCGGCGGTGAGCCGGAAGATCGGCGCGGGGAGCAGGTGGACCTCGTCGTAGACGATCAGGCCCCAGTCCTGGGCGTCGAAGAGGTCCAGGTGCCGGTACTCGCCCTTCCGGCGGGTGGTGATCACCTGGTAGGTCGCGATGGTGACCGGCCGGATCTCCTTGCGCTCCCCGGAGTACTCGCCGATCTCCTCCTCCGTCAGCGACGTGCGCGCGATCAGCTCGCGCTTCCACTGCCGGCCGGAGACGGTGTTGGTGACCAGGATCAGCGTGGTGGCCTTGGCCTCGGCCATCGCCGCGGCGCCGACCAGCGTCTTGCCGGCGCCGCAGGGCAGCACGACGACGCCCGAGCCGCCGGCCCAGAAGCCGTCGACGGCCTCCTGCTGGTAGTCGCGCAGGTGCCAGTCGTCCTGGGCCAGCTCGATCGGGTGCGCCTGGCCGTCGACGTAGCCGGCGAGGTCCTCGGCCGGCCAGCCGATCTTGAGCAGCGCCTGCTTGAGCCGGCCGCGCTCGGAGGCGTGCACGACGATCGAGTCGGCGTCGATCCGCGCGCCGAGCATCGGGGCCACCCGCTTGCTGCGGACGACCTCCTCCAGCACGGCCCGGTCGGTGCTGGTGAGCACCAGGCCGTGCACCGGGTTGTTGGCCAGGGTGAGCCGGCCGTAGCGGTCCATGGTGTCGGCGATGTCGACCAGCAGCGCGTGCGGCACCGGGTAGCGCGAGAAGCGCACCAGCGCGTCGACGACCTGCTCGGCGTCGTGCCCGGCGGCGCGCGCGTTCCACAGCGCCAGCGGCGTCACCCGGTAGGTGTGCACGTGCTCCGGCGAGCGCTCCAGCTCGGCGAACGGGGCGATGGCCGCCCGGCACTCCTTGGACAGCGGGTGGTCGACCTCGAGCAGCAGCGTCTTGTCGGACTGGACGATCAGTGGGCCGTCGCTCACGCGCATCCTCTGTTCGGGGGCTCGGGCGCGGACTCCGCGCCGGACTGTCCAGGTTAACGCCGCCGGACGACGTCCCCTTCCGGACGACGGTGTGCCCCCGACCTCAGCCCGCCGTCCGGGCCGGGACCCCGAAGATGGCCATCTCCGCCCCGTCCGGGAGGGGCGAAGATGGCCATCTTCGCCCCTGGCTGGGACGACGGAGATGGCCATCTCCGGGGTGTGGTGGGGTCAGGTCCAGGCGGTGCGGCGCAGCGGGGGCTGCTCGCCGCCGGTCTTCTGCAGCAGCACCTGGTTCACGCCCATGTCGCCGGCCTCGAAGGTCAGCGCGCAGGCGGCCATGTACAGCCGCCACACCCGGGCGCGTCCCTCGCTGCTGGCGGCGACGGCGGCGTCCCAGTTGGCCTCCAGGTTGGCCACCCACGCCCGCAGGGTCAGCGCGTAGTGCTGCCGCAGCGCCTCCACGTCGAGCACCTCGCGCTCGCGGGACTCCAGCAGCCCCACCATCTCGCCCAGGTTCAGCAGCTCGCCGTCCGGGAAGACGTAGCGGCTGATGAAGGTGTCCGGGTTCCACACCGACTTCCCGGCGTTCCAGTTGATCGCGTGGTTGAGCAGCCGCCCGCCGGGGCGCAGCAGCCGGTCGAGCTGGGCCACGTAGCCGGGCATCTGGGCGCGGCCCACGTGCTCCGCCATGCCGATCGAGCTGATCGCGTCGAACGGCCCGTCGTCCACGGCGCGGTAGTCCTGCACCCGGATGTCGACCTTGTCGGTCAGGCCGGCCTCGGCGACCCGCTTGCGGGCCATCCGCGCCTGTTCCTCCGACAGCGTGATCCCGACGACGTCGGCGCCGTAGCGCTGCGCCGCGTGGATGGCCATCGAGCCCCACCCGCAGCCGACGTCGAGCAGCCGGGCGCCCGGCGTCAGCCCGAGCTTGCGGCAGACCAGGTCGAGCTTGGCCTCCTGGGCGGCCTCCAACCCGACCTCCGGGGTCTCCCAGACCGCGCAGGAGTAGACCATCGACGGGCCCAGCACGAGCTCGTAGAAGTCGTTGCCGACGTCGTAGTGGTGCGAGATCGCCGCGGCGTCCCGGGCCCGGGAGTGCCGGTGGCCGCGGCCCAACGGCGCCTCCTCGGCCGGCGGTGCCGGCTCCGGCCCGATGGCGCCCAGCCGCAGGGCGGTGCCCAGCAGGGCCAGCCGTTCCCGCCACGTCGTCTCGGCCGGCCGGGTCTCCTGGTTCAGCCGGCCGCCGGTGCGCAGCGCGGTGAACGTCGCGAAGACGTCGTCCTCCATGTCGATCTCCCCGGCGACGTACGCCCGGCCCAGGCCCAGCTGCCCCGGCGACCAGAGCATCCGGCGCAGCGCCCGCCGCGACCTGATCGCGACCACGGGCGCACCCGCCGGCCCGGCGATCGAGCCGTCCCAGCCGCGCAGCCGCACCGGCAGCTCCGTCGTGCCCAGCACGGCACCCAGTGCCTCGGCCAACCGGTCGGCGACCGTCCGCTTCCCCATCTCCCACGCTCCTGACCTGCGGCGCCGCCCCAGTGGACGTCCGGGACCCCTTCCCGGTTCTGGTTGCGCGCACCAACTGGTCCGCCCAACACCGCCTCGGCCGAAGATCATCCCGCGTTGATCACCGGGCGGGAAGGGAGTTCGGAGCGCTGCTCCTCAGGAGTGGTCGGCGTCCACCAGCGCGACCGAGGTGATCCGGTGGACGGCGAAGGTCCGGTTCTCCCCGCGGCCCTCGTCGAACCCCTGCAGGAAGCCGCCGACGAGCGAGACCGGCTGGACGATCCGCTGGCTGCCGCTGCCCTGGGCGTCGACGTAGCCCAGCCAGACCGGCAGGCTCTCCCGGACCGCGCGGGAGAGCAGCTCCAGGGTGCTGGCGGTGGTCACGCCCGGGATCTGGCGCACCGGTTCGGTCCGGCGGGCGGCCAGCGCCGCGTCGCCGGCCCGGATCTCCCGGACGGTCGCCGCGACGTCCTCCGGCGCCAGCGGCCGCGGTCCGCTGGGGGCGGAGCCGGCGGGACGTCGTCCGGCGGCCCGGGCGGGTGCCGCGGGGCGGGTCAGCACCGCCCCGCCCGCCGACTCGCCGGCCGGTGCGTAGCCGGCGCCGCGCAGCACCGCCAGCACCTCCTCCGGCGGCAGGCCGCTGACCAGCACGCCCGGCGCCAGCCGGCGCAGCTCGGCGCCGGCGGTGCGCCGGTCGCTGAGCACCTGGGAGACCAGCCCGTGGTCGTCGGAGCGCACGTAGCACTCGATCGCGCCCACCCGCAGCCGGCCGTGCTGGCGGGCGACGTCGTCGACCAGGTACTCCAGCGCCTGCGGCACCGGCGTGCGGGAGGCCCGGGTGAAGAAGCCGTGCAGGTCGGTGGCCGACCAGCCGGCGTCCAGCGACCGCCGGATGCTGGCCTCGGTGACCCGGTAGACCGTCGCGCCGCCGGAGGACTCCACGTCGGCGACGAGCGCGAGCGTGCCGGCCAGCTCGGCGACCAGCGGGCCCGGCGCGATCAGCGACAGGTCGGGCTGGGCAAGCACGTGGTCGACCGGCTCGGGGAGCAGGCCGCGCATGCCGTCGGACGCGCCGTCCTCACCGCCGGCCAGCAGCCCCCGGCCGCCGCTGCCGAGCACCCCGTTGATCGCGATGCCCAGCCGCTCGGCCTCGGCCAGCAGGTCCGGCACGGGGCTCAGCCGGTCGGCCCGCCGGGGCGTGCGCCAGCGCAGCAGCGCGACCAGCTCCGGGGCGACCAGGCCGCGGCCCGGCGGGTACTCGGCGAGCACGGACAGCGCCGAGCGGCGCAGCACCGGCGCGGTCTGCCGGACGACGTCGGGCGACAGCACGTTGACCGCCTTGCCGGCCACGTCTCGCTGCCCGACCAGCGAGATCAGCCGCACGCTGGTCAGCCAGCCGCCGGCCAGCACGGCCCACCGGTCGGGCAGGTCCTGCTCGCGCCAGGCGTCGTAGCCCCGGGTGGGCAGCCACTCGTCGCGCTGGGCGCCCCCGACGTCCAGCAGTCCGGCGGCGTGCGCCACCTCGACGAGGAAGGCGACGTCGGCCTCGCCGATGCCGAGCTCCTTGGCCAGCCGCTTCTGGTCGCGCACCCCGAGGCCGCCGCTGCGCAGCAGGCCGGCCGGCTCGGCGGCCAGCGCGGTGAGCACCTCGGTGACCCGGCTGATCACCTCCAGCGCCGCCCCGGCCGCCCGCCGGTCGACCAGCGCCGGGTCGGCGGTGCGGACCTCCGGCTCGGGGCGCAGCCGCGGCGGGCCGAACGGCTGGTCGCCGCGCAGCGCCAGCCCGATCTCCCGGGGCAGCTCCACGTTGACCGCGTCGATCCGGGCCAGCAGGCCGGCCTGCAGCAGCCGCCGGGCCGGGCTCAGCGAGCCGGCCGTGCTGTCGGGCAGGTGGCCGACCGGCCGGTCGCCGGCCAGCCGTTCCAGCACGGTGCGCTCGTCCGGGGCCAGCTCGGCGAGGACGGCGGGCAGGTCGCGGGGGAGGGGCACCCGCAGGTCGCTGGCGCGCCGGCCGAGGCCGGCCGGGTAGCGGACGGCCCGGCGCACCGGCTCGGGTGCGTGCAGCTCCTCGTCACCCCACAGCAGCGCCCGGGTGGCCAGCGTCTCGACCGCCGCGTCGACCACCTCGACGGGGACGCCGGGCAGCAGCCCGGGCAGGTCGGCGCGGGCGACGCCGTCGGTGGGGGAGAGCAGCACCGCGTCGAGCACCTGCAGCGTGGCGGCGTCCAGCTCGTCCAGCGCGCGGTCGACCGAGACCGGCACGGCCAGCCGGGTCGCCAGCCCCACCACGTCGGAGGGGGCGGGGCGCGCGACGTCGGGCCGGGCCGCCAGGAGGGCGCCCAGCTGCTCGTCGGTGCGGGTGCGCAGCCAGGCGGCGAGCGTGGCGGGCTGGTCCGGAGACATCCGGTCCACGTTACGACGGCTCCGGTGCGCGCTGCTCCGGCGGCCGGTGGACCGGGCCGTCTGGGACCATCCCGGCGTGCCCGCCCTCGACGACCCGCAGACCCGCACCGCCGTCGACGCCCTCCGCGCCGGGGCGCTGCGCTGGCTCGGCGGCGGGGTGGTGGCCGTCGTCCTGGGCGTGCTGCTCGGCGCGGCCGTCGTCCGGATCGTCGACAGCGGTGGCACCCGGCCGCCGTTCGCCGGGCTGATGGTCGTGGCCCTGGTGGCCGGCGGGGTCGCCGTCGGCCTGGCCGGCCTCGGCTCGCTGCTGCGCGTCCGGCGCTGGACGGCGGGGCTGGCCCGCACCGAGTGGCGCACCGGCGTGCTGCGGATCGCGGGACCGGCGGTGCTGCAGGTCGAGCCGCTGGGCTTCGACGAGTTCACCGACGACCCGCTGCGGCTGCGACTGGTGTCCACCGCGGTGTGGCGCACCCGCGCGGTGCAGCAGCTCAACGGCGCCGACGTCCGGTACGCCGAGGTCGGCCGGCAGGAGTGGGTGCTCACCGCCGACGGGGCCGGGACGCTCTACGGGGCCCGGGTCGCCGGACGCCGCTGACCTGGCCGGACGACACGTCGGGGAGTGCGACGTGCATCTCACCGGCCGGACGCGGGAAGATGGCGGGGAGGCACCCCGGGGAGCCGGCCCGGGACCGCACCGCTGATGGAGGCTCGATGTCGAAGCGCAAGGACAAGCACGCCCACCTGGTCGAGCCGACCTGGGGGGTGTCCGAGGGGGACGGCCCGCCGGTCACCGAGCTCATCAGCGAGATGGCCGGTGGCCTCTCCCCGTTCGGTGAGGACCACGCCTTCCCGCTCCCGCCGGAGCGGCTGCGTTACGCCCACCCGACCGACCGCCCCAACCGCGCCGGCCTGATGGCGGGCGAGGACCGGTGACCCCACCTGCGCTGCCGTCCTACAGCAGCGGCACCTCCACGGTGCCCCTGCTGGGCGACACGATCGGGGCGGACCTCGATCGGACGGCAGCGCGGGTGGGTGACCACGAGGCGCTGGTGGAGTGCGCCTCGGGCCGCCGCTGGAGCTACCCCGAGCTGGTCGCCGAGGTGGACGCCTGCGCGCTCGGCCTCGACGCGCTCGGGGTCGCCAAGGGCGACCGGGTCGGCATCTGGGCGCCGAACTGCGCCGAGTGGGTCTTCGTGCAGTACGGGACGGCGAAGCTGGGCGCCGTCCTGGTCAACATCAACCCCGCCTACCGCACCCACGAGCTCGCCTACGTGCTGCAGCAGGCGGGCATCTCGGTGCTGGTCGCCGCGCCGGAGTTCCGGACCAGCGACTACCGGGCGATGGTCGAGGAGGTGCGGGCGGACTGCCCCGCGCTGCGCACCGTCGTCTTCCTCGGCGACCCGCGGTGGGAGCAGCTGATGGCCGACGGCCGGGCCGCCGACCACGCCCTGCTGGCCGAGCGGGCGGCCCAGCTGAGCCCGGACGACCCGATCAACATCCAGTACACGTCCGGGACGACGGGCTTCCCCAAGGGCGCCACGCTCACCCACCACAACCTGCTCAACAACGGCTTCTTCGTGGGCGAGGGCTGCGGCTACACCGAGGCCGACCGGGTCTGCATCCCGGTGCCCTACTACCACTGCTTCGGCATGGGCATGGGCAACCTCGGCTGCACCTCGCACGGCGCGACGATGGTCATCCCGGCGCCCGGCTTCGACCCCGCGCTCACCCTGCAGGCGGTGCAGGACGAGCGGTGCACCTCGCTGTACGGCGTCCCGACCATGTTCATCGCCGAACTCGCGCTGCCCGGCTTCGCCGACTACGACCTGTCCAGCCTGCGCACCGGCATCATGGCCGGCTCGCCGTGCCCGGTCGAGGTGATGAAGCGGGTGGTCGACGAGATGGGCATGACCGAGGTGACCATCTGCTACGGGATGACCGAGACCTCGCCGGTGTCCACCCAGACCGGCGCCGACGACGACCTGGACCGCCGTACCTCCACCGTCGGCCGGGTGCACCCGCACCTCGAGGTGAAGGTGGTCAACCCGGAGACCGGGCTGACCGTGCCGCGCGGGGAGACCGGGGAGTTCTGCACCCGCGGCTACTCGGTGATGCTCGGCTACTGGGAGGAGCCGGAGAAGACCGCCGAGGTGCTGGACGCGGCCCGCTGGATGCACACCGGCGACCTGGCGGTGATGGACGCCGACGGCTACCTCAACATCGTCGGCCGGATCAAGGACATGGTCATCCGCGGCGGGGAGAACGTGTACCCGCGCGAGGTCGAGGAGTTCCTGTACACCCACCCGGACGTCGTGGACGCGCAGGTCATCGGCGTCCCGGACGAGCGCTACGGCGAGGAGTTGATGGCCTGGGTGCGGCTGCGCGACGGCGCCGAGCCGCTCACCGCCGAGGCGCTGCGGGCCTTCTGCGCCGGCAAGCTCGCCCACTACAAGGTGCCCCGGTACGTGAAGGTGGTCGACGCGTTCCCGATGACGGTGACCGGCAAGGTCCGCAAGGTGGAGATGCGCGAGGTGTCGGTGACCGAGCTGGGCCTGGAGGCGGCCGCCGCCGTCCGCAACGCCTGAGGGAGGGCCCCGTCGCCCCCCACGGCTCGCAGGCTCGCCGCGGGCCCCTGCGACGGGGCCGCGCGCGGGTCAGGTCCGCTGCAGCAGCTCCCCGGCCAGTGCGCAGGCGGCGACCAGGACGACCAGACCGGTCACCTGCACCGTCGCCCGCGGGGCGCGACCGTCCGCGCCGGTGCGGGCCGCCCGCTCGGTCTCCCGTTGCCGGCGCGGCGCGAGCAGCCCCAGCACCACCAGCCCGGCCACCGCCACGACGGCGGCGGGTGCGACCAGCCGCAGGTCGCCGCGCTCGGCAGCGGCCCGGGCCAGCAGCCCGGCCACCAGCAGCACGCCCAGGCCGGTGCGCTGCCAGGCCAGCGCGGTCCGGGCCGGCTGGGTGCCGCCGGGGCTGCTCACCGGCGGACGACCTCCACGACCACCAGCACCAGCAGCGCGAGCACCACTGCAGCGACCAGCCCGGTGACCCACCCCGTGAGGGCGCTCGCCGGCAGCGGCTGGTCCGCCGCGATCGCCCGCTCGTTGCGGACGTAGCGGCGGTGCCCGGCCAGTGCGGTGCCCAGGCCTCCGAGCAGCAGGCCGAGGGAGACGACCGGGCCGCCGGCGGGCACGCCCAGCTCGGGCACGAACTGGGTCATCGCCACCCCACCGGCGACCAGCGCCAGCGCCGTCCGCAGCCAGGCCAGCAGGGTGCGCTCGTTGGCCAGGCTGAACCGGTAGTCCGGGTGCCCCTGCGGGGACGGCGGCACCTCCTGCGACGACACGGCGGTCAGCGTAGGGGCGCCGTCCGTCGGGGGAGAGGCGCGGCCGCAGGTGCGACGCGCCGTCTAACCTGGGAGGAGCGCCGCCGGGCACCCGGGCGGCACCCCGGCCGGGACGGCCGGGTGAGTGGACGACGGACCGAGGGATCGACGTGCCCAGCGGCAAGGTGAAGTGGTTCGACCCGGCGAAGGGCTTCGGTTTCCTGGCCCGCGAGGGCGGCCCGGACGTGTACGTGCACAAGGACGCGCTGCCGGCCGGCACCGCGGAGCTCAAGCCCGGTCAGCGCGTCGAGTTCGGCATCGTGGCCGGCCGCCGCGGCGACCAGGCGCTGCAGGTCCAGGTGCTCGACCCGCTGCCCTCGGTGGTGGCGGCGACCCGCAAGAAGCCCGACGACCTGGTGCCGATCATCGAGGACCTGATCACGCTGCTCGACGGCGTGTCCGAGGGGCTGCGGCACGGCCGGCACCCGGACAAGGCGACCGGCCGCAAGGTCGGCTCGGTGCTGCGCGCGGTGGCCGCCGACCTCGAGGGCTGAGCGGGGCGCTCAGCCGCCGGCGCGGATGAAGCCGACCGGCCAGGCGCCGGACAGGCCGCTGCACGCGTCGGGGTCGGCGGTCTCGACCACCACGAGGTAGAAGGTCGGCGGGGCGACGTCGGACGACGTGATCTCGCTGAACGTCGACTCACCCGCCGGGACGTCGACCTCGCCGAGGATCTGCTGCAGCTCTTCGTCGAAGACCTGCACGCTCCAGCCGGCCGCGGCGACCGCCTCGGACACGGTCAGCTCGATGGTGGTGTCCGGGGCGACCTCGATGATCGGCGCCGAGGTCTGGAAGCGCTGCCCGTCGCCGTCCAGGCAGTACTGGGTGGCGTCCGCGGTGATCTCGTCGCCGCCGGCCCGCACGGCCAGCGTCGGCACGACCTCCTTGTCGTCGCCCGCGTCGCCGCACCCGGTGAGCACCCCCAGCGCGGCGAGCAGCGCCACCCCCGCCGACGCCCGTCCAGCCCCGTTCACGTCCCTGCCTCCCGGTCGGTGGTGCGCACGGCCCGGCGGGTGCGCAGGCTCCAGAGCGTGAGGCCGACGGCGAGCACCAGCAGCGCCGCGGCGACGGTGAAGCCCAGCCAGCCGACGGTGGGCAGCGCGATGGCCAGCGCGCCGCCGAGCACCCAGGCCAGCTGGAGCCAGGTCTCCGACCGCGCGAACGCCGAGGCCCGCAGGCTGTCGGGCACCTCGCGCTGGACGATCGCGTCGAGCGCGGCCTTGCCCAGCGCGTTGGCCACGGCCGCGACCCCGGCGACCAGCGCGGCGGTCCACAGGCTGAAGGCGAAGGCCGCCACCGCGGTGATCGCCGCGGCGGCGCCCGCGGCGGCCAGCACCACCCGGTCCGGGCTGGTCGTGCGCAGCCGGGCGCCGATGCCGGTGCCGAGGAAGCTGCCGGCCCCCGCCGCCGCGGCGATGCCGCCGAGGGCGACCGTCGAGGCCCAGCCGCCCTCGACGGTGGCCTGCACCAGGAACGCGGAGAAGATCGTCAGGAAGCCGCTGAGCCCACGGAGCGCCGCGGTCGCCCGCAGCGCGGTCACCACGTGCGGCGTGGTCGCCCGGCGCCGGCTGCCGGGCAGGGTCAGCGGCGCGGTGCGCAGCACGTCGGCCGGCTCCTCGTCGCCCGGGACGTCGACGTGCGCGGGCAGCCGGACGGCGAGGACGGCGGCCCCGGCGAACACCGCGGCGGTCGCCCCGAGCTCCCAGCCGAACCCGAGGAGGGCGGCGAGGCCCGCGCCGACGGCGCCCAGCACGCCCCCGGCGGCCAGCCCGAACACCGACAGCCGGGCGTTGGCCGAGGTGAGCGACAGCGCCGGGGGCAGCACCCGCGGGACGACGGCGGCCCGCAGCACGTTGAACGCCTTGCTCAGCACCAGCACGCCCAGGGCCGCGGGGTAGAGCAGCGCGTCGTCGTGGTGGGCGGCCATCAGCAGCGCCAGCGCCGCCCGGCCGCCCAGGCTGCCGGCGAGCGCCCAGCGGCGGCCGCGCTGCAACCGGTCCAGGGCCGGCCCGATCACCGGGGCGACCAGCGCGAACGGCGCCATCGTCACCAGCAGGTACAGGGCCACGTTGCCGCGCTGGGCGTCGGCGGCCGCGGCGAAGAAGAGCGTGCCGGCCAGCGACACGGCGATCATCGCGTCGCCGGCCATGTGCAGGGCGTTGACCCAGAACAGCCCGGTCAGCCCGCTCGCGTCGGCGCCGTCGGCGCGGCCGTAGGCCCGCACCCGGCGGACCGCGGCGCCGCTGAGCTCCCGGGTGCGCGAGGCGGCCACCCGGGTGACCGTCACCCGCGGCGGTCGGTCGCCGAGCCCGGGTGCGGTCGGCGGCAGGCCGGAGCGCGGCCCGGTCGGCGTCGCGTCGTCCGGGGCGCGGGCACCGGCCACCGGCAGCGGCCGGGTCTGCAGGCGGCGCACGCCCATCGGCGTGGTCTCCGGCCCCGGGTCCGCCGCCCGGCCGGACCGCAGGCGCCGGCGGGCGCGCGGCGCGGGGGAGTCGGACACGCCGCCCATGGTGCCGCAGCCGCCTGAGGACCCGGCCGACCAGCACTCCGGGGGCGCGCCCGCCCGTTCCGCGGTGCCATCCGCGACAATGGGCGCGTGTCCGACTCCGCGTTCTCCGCTGCCCATGGCTCCTCCCCGGACGACGTGCTGGCCGCGGCGGTCGAGCAGGCCCGCGCCGCAGCCGTCGAGACCGCCGGTGACCCCGCCGTCGTGGGGGAGCACCTGGGCGTGACCGCCGAGGTGCTGGCCGAGGCGGCCGACCCGTCGCTGGGCACGGTCGCCACCCACTCCTTCGCCGCGACGCTCCCGGGCTACCTGGGCTGGCACTGGGCGGTGACGCTGGCCCGGGTGCCCGGCGAGGACGCCGTCACCCTGGACGAGGTGGTCCTCCTCCCTGGCGACGCCGCCCTGCTCGCCCCGGCCTGGGTGCCCTGGCACGAGCGGCTGCGCCCCGGTGACCTGTCCGTCGGCGACGTGCTGCCCTCCACCGAGGACGACCCGCGGCTGGTGCCCAGCTACCTGGCCGACGACGACTCCGCCGAGGACCCGGCCGGTCGGGTCGTCGCGGAGGAGATCGGCATCGGCCGCGAGCGGGTGCTGTCGGTGGAGGGCCGCCGCGAGACCGCCGAGCGGTGGCGGGACAGCGAGTTCGGCCCCCGGTCGGCGATGGCCCGGCACGCCCCCGGCCCCTGCGCGACCTGCGGCTTCTACCTGCCGCTGGCCGGCTCGCTGCGGCTGTCGCTGGGCGCCTGTGCCAACGGGTACTCGCCGGCCGACGGGCACGTGGTGACCGCCGACTACGGCTGCGGGGCGCACAGCCAGGCCAGCCTGGAGCGCACCGAGGGCGATCCCGCCGAGGTCACCCGGACGGCGCGCTACGACACCGCGGACTTCGACGTCATCTGAGCCGGTGGGCGCCCAGGCCGTGCTCCGCACCCGTCGGATCGAGCTGGTGCCGCTCGGCGACGAGCACCTCGAGGCCGAGGTCGAGCTGGACTCCGACCCCGAGGTGATGCGGTACCTCACCGGCCGGGCGAGCACCCGGGCCGAGGTGGTCGAGCGGCACCGGCGCCGTCTCGCGGTGGCGCACGTCGTCCCGGGGCTGGGCTTCTGGGCCGCGCTGGTGGACGGGGCCTTCGTCGGGTGGTTCATCCTCGAGCCGCCCGAGCGTCCCGACCAGGGGCCCGTCGCCGGGCAGGCCGAACTCGGCTACCGGCTGCTCCGCCGGCACTGGCGGCAGGGACTGGCGTCCGAGGGCGCCCGCGAGTTGCTCCGGCACGGCTTCGCCGACCTGGGCCTGGCGCGCGTCTTCGCCGAGACGATGGCGGTCAACGCCGCGTCGCGGGCCACCATGGCCGCGCTCGGGATGACCCACGTGCGGACGTCCCACCTCGACCAGGCCGACCCGCTGCCCGGCACCGAGCTGGGTGAGGTGGAGTACGCGACCACCCGCGCGCAGTGGCTCAGTCGCGCGGGAGCTGGCCCTGCCAGCGCATGAGCGCCAGGCCGAGGACGGCCAGCACGATCGCGGCGACGCAGGTCCAGGTCCACACCCGGTCCACCCTGTCGCCGAGCACCAGCAGCACCACGAGGGCGGCCGCCCACAGCCCGATCCCGACCAGGACGACCCGGGCGGTGTCGACTCGCAGGGGCGGCGGTGAGGGGCGGGTGGGCGCGGGCACGTGCCGACGATAGGCGGCTGCACCGCTGGTCGGGGCGGCGGTCGGCCCGCCAGGCCGCTGCGGTGTGGCACGCTGTCGCCGCTCGTTGCCACCTGCACCGGGCGGACCGCCGGGACGTCGACCCTGGCTTGCCGCCCCGGTCGCCGTCCCCCGGGGGTCCGCCATGCCCGACAGGTCACGTCCCACCCGCTCGCCCGCGAAGGGCACCGGCAGCACCGCGGTGGGGACGACGGGGCAGCCGGCCACCGCCGCGGCGCCCCGGCGCAGCCCCGGGCCGAAGGTGCGCCCGACGAACGGGGTGGACCGGTACTTCGAGGTCAGCGAGCGCCGCTCCACGTTCGGGCGGGAGGTGCGCGGCGGGCTGACCACCTTCTTCACGATGGCCTACATCGTGGTGCTGAACCCGATCATCCTGTCCGGCGCCGACGTGAACGGCGACACGCTGCCCTTCGCCTCGGTCGCCGCGGTCACCGCGTTCGTCGCCGGCGTCCTGACCATCGCGATGGGCATCGTGGGCAGGTACCCGTTCGCGCTGGCGACCGGTCTGGGCATCAACGCGATCGTCGCCGTCTACGCCGCGACCCAGCTGTCCTGGTCGGAGATCATGGGCCTGGTCGTGCTGGAGGGCCTGCTCATCACGCTGCTGGTGCTCACCGGCTTCCGCCGGGCGGTCTTCGAGGCGATCCCGGCGCAGCTGAAGATCTCCATCGCCGTGGGCATCGGCTTCTTCCTGACCATCATCGGGCTCGCCGACGCCGGGGTCATCCGGCCCGGGGCGCCGTTGATCAGCTTCGGGGTCGGCGGCGCGCTGGCCGGCTGGCCGATGCTCACCTTCGTCGTCGGCCTGCTGCTGACCAGCGTGCTCGTGGTGCGCAAGGTCCGCGGCGCGCTGCTGATCGGGATCGTGGCCACCACCGTCTTCGCGATCGTCGTGGAGGCCATCGCCGGGATCGGGCCGCGCACCGGCGCCGACGGCACCGAGGCCAACCCGCGCGGCTGGGCGCTGCAGGTGCCCTCGTGGCCCGACGACTGGTTCGGGCTGCCGGACCTCTCGCTGATCGGCAACTTCTCGCTGTTCGGCGGGTTCGAGCGGATCGGCGTCATCGCCGCCGTCCTCATCGTCTTCTCGATCATGATCGCGGACTTCTTCGACACCGTCGGCACGGTCACCGCCGTCGGCGCGGAGGGCGACCTGCTCGACGAGGACCGGAACCTGCCCCGCTCGCAGCCGGTGCTGCTGGTCGACTCGATCGCCGCCGCGGCCGGCGGTGCCTCCAGCGTCTCGTCCAACACCACCTACATCGAGAGCGCCGCGGGCGTGGGCGACGGTGCCCGCACCGGGCTCGCCAGCGTGGTCACCGGCCTGTTCTTCCTGGTCGCGGCCTTCTTCACCCCGCTGGTGCAGGTGGTGCCCTCCGAGGCCGCCGCGCCGGTGCTGGTGATCGTCGGCGCCATGCTGATCAGCCAGATCCGCGACCTCGCCTGGGACGACATGTCGCTGGTCATCCCGGCCTTCCTCACCATCGCGCTGATGCCCTTCACCTACTCGATCACCAACGGCATCGGGGCCGGCGTCGTCAGCTTCGTGCTGCTGCGGGTCGCGGTGGGGCGGGCCCGCGACGTGCACCCGCTGATGTGGGTCGTGGCCGCGGTCTTCGTCGTCTACTTCGCCCTGGACCCGATCCAGCAGCTGGTCTGACCGTCCGGGTCGTTAGGCAGGCTTTCCATCTCGGTTAGGGTGGGCGGGTGGCACGGACGACGCTGGACACCGCGGCGCTCGCCCATGACCTGCGGCTGGCGGTCATGCGGTTCTCGCGGCGGCTGCGCAACCAGCGGGTCGACACGTCGGTGACGCTGACCCACCTGGCGGCGTTGTCCACCCTCAAGCGGCACGGGGCGATGAGCCCGGGGGAGCTGGCCGCCCACGAGCGGGTCCAGCCGCCGTCGATGACCCGGGTGGTCGTCGCGCTCGAGGGCAAGGGGCTGGTCACCCGCACGCCGCACCCGACCGACGGCCGGCAGGTGGTCATCGACCTCACCCCGGCCGCGGAGCACCTGCTGACCGAGGAAGGGCGCGCCCGCGAGGCGTGGCTGTCCGGTCAGCTGCACGAGCTCAGCGCCGAGGAGCGCGCCGTCCTGCGGGAGGCCGCGGTGATCATGGACAAGCTCGCCAGTGGGTGAGGCACACGGCTGAGGCAACGTCGCCGCGCAAGGGGGCTGTGTTCGCCGCCCTCCGCGTCCGCAACTTCCGGCTCTACGCCTCGGCGAACCTGGTCAGCCTCACCGGCACCTGGATGCAGCGGATCGGCCAGGACTGGCTGGTGCTCCAGCTGTCCGGGGGCAGCGGCGTCGCGCTCGGCATCACCACCGCGCTGCAGTTCGCGCCCACGCTGCTGTTCAGCTTCTACGGCGGCGTCCTCGCCGACCGCTACGACAAGCGCCGGGTGCTGGTGGTCACCCAGGCGGTCATGGGCGCGCTGGCCCTCGGGCTCGGCCTGCTGGTGCTCTCCGACGCCATCGCCCTGTGGCACGTCTACGTGCTCGCCGCCGCGCTCGGTGTCGCGTCGTCGCTGGACATGCCGGTGCGCCAGTCGTTCGTCTCGGAGATGGTCGGGCCCGACCGGCTGGCCAACGCCGTCAGCCTGAACTCCACCGTCTTCAACGGCGCCCGGCTGGTCGGCCCGGCGGTGGCCGGCTCGGTGATCGGCGTGTCCGGCGGGGACACCGCCCCGGCCTTCCTCGTCAACGCCGCCAGCTTCGCGGTCACCATCACCGCGCTGCTGGCCATGCGCGGCAGCGAGCTGCGCCGCAGCCCACCGGCGTCCCGGTCGCGGGGGCAGCTGCGGGAGGCGCTCGGGTACACCCGGCGCCACCCCGACCTGATGCTGGCGATGGGCCTGGCCTTCGTCGCCGGCACCTTCGGCTTCAACACCCAGATCACCATCGCGCTGATGGCCCGGGAGGAGTACGGGCTCGGGGCGGCGGCCTTCGGGTTCCTGTCCACCTGCTACGCCGTCGGCTCGCTGTCCGGTGCGCTGCTGTCGACCCGGCGCAGCACCCGGCCGCTGCAGCGGTTCCTGGTCGTCTCCTCCGGCGCCTTCGGCGTGCTCCTGGTGGTGGCCGGGCTGATGCCGGAGGAGACCTCGTTCGCCGTCCTGCTGGTGCCGACCGGCGCGGCCGCCCTGGTGTTCAGCGTGGCCTGCAACAGCTTCGTCCAGCTCGGCGTCGACCCGCAGATGCGCGGCCGCATCCTCGCGCTGTACTTCATGTGCTTCATGGGCGGCACCCCGGTGGGGGCACCGCTGATCGGCTGGGTGTCCGAGCACCTGGGCGCCCGCTGGGGGTTCATCGCCGGCGGGCTGGTCGTCGTCGCGGCCGCCGTGGTCGCCGGTGCGCTGCTCGCCCGGGGCCGCCGGGTGCGGCTCGAGCTGCACGTCGTCCCGCCGAGCGCGCACCTGCACGTGGCCGCCGGCCGGCCCCCGTCCCGGGTGGCCGGGCTCGCCGACGAGGCCGACGGCGAGGTGCCGGGGGAGCAGGTCGCGCGCGATGCAGGGCGTTGATCTAGTCGCTGTGAGCGTTCACGTTGTCACCAGGCGTCGACAGACGTAACGTCAGACACGTGCCCTCAGCAGGGTCGGTCTCCGCGGACGTCGGGACGTCGTTGCCGCTCATCGCTGCCGTCGTCCTGCTGCTGGCCGCCCTGGTGACGCTGGTCGTCCTGCTGCTCCGCTGGGCCACCAGCGAGCCCCGGCAGCCCGCCCCGGAGCTGGTCGAGGAGCCGCCTGCCCCGGTCGAGCCACCCCGGCCGCCGGCCCAGCGCCGTCCGGCCGCCTGGCACCACCCGGCCGGTCGCCGGGTGCCCGGCGCACCGGTGTCGCAGCCGATCGCGGTGCGTCCGCGCCGGCCCCTCGAGCGGGTCGCCGCCGACGTGCGACGGCTGACCCGTGAGCTGTCGATGGTGCCCGGCGGCATGCCGATGGCCCGGCGCCGCGGGCTGCTGGCCGCCTACGACGACGTGCTGATCGAGGCCGCCGAGCTGCTCGACGTGCCGAACCAGCTGGCCACCGAGCCGCCCGGCACCCGGGAGCTGGAGCGGATGCGGCTGCTGGCGATGCTGGAGGCGGCCGGCCTCGTGGTGGGCGACTGACCGCGTCGGCCGGCCGGCTGTTCCTCGCCGTCGACCCGCCGCCGGACGCGGTGGCCGACCTGGACCGCGCCCTCGTGCCGCTGCGCGACGCGCCCGGCGCGCCGTGCTGGACCCCGCCGTCCCGCTGGCACGTGACGCTGCTGTTCCTCGGCGACGTGCCGGCCGCCTCGCTCGCGCCGTTCAGCGCCGCCGTGGCGCCGGCGGTGACCGGCGCCCCGCCGATGTCGCTGCAGCTGTCCGGCGCGGGGCGGTTCGGGTCGCGGCGCCGGCCCACGGTCTGCTGGGCCGGGCTGGCCGGCGACGTCGCGGAGCTCACCGCGCTGGCGGTCCGGCTGGTCGCCGCCGCCCACGCGGTGGACCTGCCCGTGGCGGACCGGCCGTTCCGGGCGCACCTCACGCTGGGTCGCTGGCGCGCCGGCCGGGACGCCGACGGCGACCTGCTCGACCGGCTGACCGGCCACCGCGGACCGGTGTGGCCGGTCACCGAGGTGGTGCTCTGGCGCAGCCACCTGGGGCCCGAGCCGCGCTACGAGCGGGTGACCGGCTGGCCGGTCGGCTGAGCCTGGCACCCTGTCCTCCGTGCCGCAGACCGACCTCCCCGCCTTCGACGCCGCGACCGCCGTGACCCGCACCGAGGGCGGCGGCCTGGTCGCCGCGCTCGACCCGGGCTGGGACGTCGGCGGCGGCATCCTCAACGGCGGGTACCTGCTCTCGGTGGCGGCCCGGGCCGCGCTGCTGGACAGCCCGCACCCGCACCCGGTCGCGGTGTCGGCCAGCTACCTCCGCGCCCCGGCCGCCGGCCCGGCCACGCTGACCGTCGTCCCCGGTCCGGCCGGCCGGACGCTGGCCCACGCGGGGGTCACCCTCGCCGACGCGACCGGCCCGGCGCTCACCGTGCAGGTGACGACGGCGACCCTGGGCACCGACGAGCCCGAGTACCGCCACCCCGCCCCCGAGGCGCCGTCGCCCGAGCAGTGCTCCTCGGTGGCCGAGCACCGGGAGCTCGCCCCGCCCGGCGTGCAGGTGCCCGGGCTCTCGCTGCGGGTGGACACCCGGCTGGACCCCGCCACCGCCGGCTGGGCGGTCGGCCGGCCGTCGGGGGAGCCGGTGCTGCGGGCCTGGATGCGCTTCACCGACGGCCGGGACCCCGACCCGCTGGCCCTGCTCACCTTCGCCGACGCGCTGCCGCCGACCAGCTTCGCGCTGGGCGACCTGGGCTGGGCGCCGACGGTGCAGCTGCAGGTGCTGGTCCGGGCGCTGCCGGCGCCGGGCTGGTGCCTGGTCGAGGCCCGGTCGAGCGAGATCGCCGGGGGCTGGGTCGACGAGGACTACCGGATCTGGGACTCCACCGGCCGGCTGGTGGCGCAGAGCCGCCAGCTCGCCCGCTCCCCGCGCCGGCGGGTGTCGCCCCGGGATCAGGTGACCTGATCCCGGGGGCTCCTGGCTCAGCGCGGGAGGTGAGCCAGGAGCATGCACGCTGAGCCCGGACGGCGGCGGCGGGCCGGGACGGCGGCGTCGGCGGGTCACGCCTCCTGGCGGAGGACCGTCGCCGGGTCGGCCCGGTCGGCGGCGCGCTGGGCGTACAGCGCCGCCAGCCCGGCGACCGCGACCACCACGACCGCGCTGACGGCCAGCGCCGGCTCCGGCACGTCGAGCAGCGGTGTCGGCGGCCGCACCCGGTCGACGTCCAGCCGGCGGTAGACCAGCGCCACCGCACCGGCGGCCAGCACCGCGCCGACCAGCAGCCCGGCGACGGCGACCCCGGCCAGCTCGACCACCAGCGAGCGCAGGTGCGCCCCGCGGCTGAGCCCGAGCCGGCGGGCCATCACGTACCCGGCCACCCGGCTGCGCGACCGGGCCTCCAGGTACAGCAGCAGCCCGCCGACGGCGATGACCCCGACGAAGACAGCCAGCGCGGACAGGTAGCCGAACGTCCAGGTGATGCCCAGGAAGTTGGCGGTCTGCTGCACGCCGGCCGGCTCGAGCGCCCGGAACCCCACCAGGCCGGCCGCGGTGAGCGCCTCGACCGCCGGCCCCAGCTCGCCGTCGGTCCAGATCTCGGCGGCGCGGGCGGCCCCGGCCTCGCGCGGGATCTCCGGCAGCCGGCCGGCGTCGACCAGCACGACCGGCTGGTCGGCGCGGCGGCCGGGCAGCACGCGCGCGGTCGCCACCACCTCGGCCGGCACCTCGGCGCGCCCGAGCCGCAGGTCGGGGTCGCCCGCCGGCAGGCCGGCCGCCACCACCGGCAGCCGGCCGTCGACCGCGGGCCCGGTGAGCGCGTCCATCAGGGCGGGCAGCGACGCGTCGGCGAACGAGCCGTCCCAGAAGGCGGTGCCGGCGAAGTCGGCGGGGTCCACGGCGAGCACCTGGACGTCGGTCCGGCCGGCGCTGTCGCCCTGCCCGTCGGCCGCGGTCGCGCTCCCCTCGTACCGGACGACGAACGTGCCGACCGCGTCGATGGCCGGGGTCGGCGCGAAGCGGGAGAGCGTCTGCACCGCCCGGCCCGCCCCGATCTGCACGCCGACCTTGGCGTCCAGCGTCTGCTCCGAGCTCGCGGTCAGCGTGGCGGTGTAGCCCAGGACGGCGACCGGCAGGGTCACCGCCACCAGCAGCGTCCCGGTGGCCAGCCGGGCAGCGGTCAGCCGGTTGACCGCGAGGAAGACCGCGGGGGAGCGGCGTCCGGCCCAGCGGCGCAGCCGGGGCAGCAGGGCGGTCAGCGCCCGGCCCAGCAGCACCGCGGCCCCGGCGACGGCGAGCAGCGGGAAGGCGACCAGCAGGCCGTTGACCTGGGCGACCCCGCCCTCGCTGACCACGGCGTCCCGGTCTTGCAGCAGCAGCCAGCACCAGCCGGCGCCCAGCAGCAGCGCGACCTCCCACGGCACCTGCGACGGCCAGCGGGGCGCCGCGCCGACCGGCCGTTCCGCGGTGCCCCGGGCGCGCAGCCCGGCGACCGTCGCGGCAGCGCCCAGCCCCACGACGAAGGCGGCCACCGCGGCGGTGAGGGCGGCCGAGGTGGCGCCGGGGTCCAGGTCGTCGGCCGGGCCGAGCCCGCTGGTGAGCAGCCGGGCGGCGGCCCAGCCGACCGCGGCGCCGACCAGCGCCGGCAGCCCGAGCTCCAGCGCGGCCTTGCCGGCCAGCGGCACCGGCCCCACGCCCCGGGCCGCCAGCAGCCGCACCTCGGTGGCCCGCCGGTCGGCCCAGAAGCTGCCGGCCGCGGCGACCAGGAGCAGGGCCAGCAGCGCCCCGGCGACGGCCACCGGCACGACCGGCCCGCGCAGCCCAGACTCGACCAGCTCGGCCCGGTCGACGGCGTCCGCCAGCCGGGGGTTGGTCAGGCCGTGCTCGTCGACCGCCGGGACGCCGAGCAGCTCGAAGGCGCCGCGCTGGGCGGCGTCCTGGGCGACCAGGAGACGCCGCGCCCCGGCGACCGACAGCTCGTCTGCGGCCACCTCGACCCGGGCCAGCTGCTGCACGCCGTCGAACCCGGCGGCAACGGCGTGGAAGGTGTCCGGGTCGGTGGCCAGCGCCAGCGCCGGGGGAGCGGTGTTGGCGTTCACGTCGTTGGCGAACAGCGGCCGGTAGTCGCACCAGTACGGCCCCGGGTCGACGGTGAACAGGTCGCGGTAGGTGCCCACCACCGGCACCGCGGTGCCCGCCACGGTGACGTCGTCGCCGACGGCGACGCCCGCGCCGTCGGCGTACCCGGCGGGCAGCCAGAGGCCGGCCCCCTCCTGCTGCTCGACCACCTCGATGTGCTCCAGCGCGTCGGGGCGGTGGAACAGGCTCACCGGCAGGCTCGCCGCCTCGCCGGACGCCGTGCGCAGCAGCGCCCCGAACGCGGCGCGATCCCGACCGACGAGGGACGCGGTGGCCAGCACCGGCGCGCTGGTCCGCCCCTGCGCGGCCCAGGCGTCCGCCAGCGCGGTGTCGACGGCGGGGTCGGCGGTCGCCCCGGTCGACCGGCCGTTCTGGTCGAACTGCCGGGTCGACACGCCCGTCTGCGGCCACCCCGCCTCCGCGCACTGGCTCGCCAGCTGCTGCTGCAGGGCGGCGGACCGGGCCGAGGACAGGAACAGCGGGGCGGAGGCGACCGCGCACGCCAGGATCGCGCTGGTGACCAGCACGGCCAGCACGGCGGCCGGCTGGCGCAGCCCGAGCAGCGGCGCCCGGGTCCACGGCGCCAGCCGCCACAGCGGTGGCCGGCTCACGACGGCGGCCCGTCGGTGAGCACGCCGTCCCGCATGGACAGCACCCGGTCGGCCCGGGCCCAGGCCTGCTCGTCGTGGGTGGCGATGAGCACCGCCGACCCCTCGCGGGCGGCGTCGACCACCGCGTCGAGCAGCCCGTCGGCGTGGCCGCGGTCCTGGTGGGCGGTGGGCTCGTCGGCCAGCAGCACCGCCGGTCGCAGCAGCAGCGCCCGGGCCACGGCGGCCCGCTGCTGCTCGCCGAGGGAGGCCTGGTGCGGGTACCGGTCGGCGAGGTGGGCCAGCCCGAAGTCCGCCAGCAGCCCGTCCGCCCGGTCCCGTGCGGCCGCGTGCGTGCGGCGCACCCGGGCCGGCAGCAGCACGTTGTCGGCCAGGCTCAGGTCGGCGACCAGGCCGAGCGCCTGCGGCACCAGGGCGAGGTCGCGCCAGCCGAGCGTGTCGGGACGGCGGTGGGCCAGCGGGCCCAGGTAGGCCAGCGTGCCCTCGTCGGGGGTCTCCCAGCCGCACAGCAGGGCCAGCAGCGTGCTCTTGCCCGAGCCGGACGGGCCGACCAGCGCCACGAACTCGCCGGCGACCACCTGCAGGTCGACCCCGGCCAGCGCGGTCACCGTCTCCGCGCCCCGGCGGAAGCGCTTGACCAGGCCGACGCCGGTCAGCCCGCCGGCCGGCTGCCGCCGCCCGGTCACCGGACCAGCCGCCCGTGGTCGAGCCGGACGAACCCGTCGGCGATGGCCATCACCCGCGGGTCGTGCGAGGAGAGCACGAAGCCGACCCCGGCCGCGGCGAGGTCCTCCATGGCGGTCAGCACGCGCTCGGCGGCGGCGGTGTCCAGCTCGGCCGTCGGCTCGTCCGCGACGACCAGCGCCGGGTCGCCGACGACGCCGCAGGCCACCGCCAGCCGCTGCTGCTCCCCGCCGGACAGCTGCCCGGGCAGGTGGTCGGCGCGGTCGCCCAGGCCGAGCCGGTCGAGCAGGTCCAGCGCCGCCGGCGCCGTCACCGGTGCCCCGCGCAGGGAGGCGGCCAGCCGCACCTGCGCGACCGCGTCGAGGTAGGGCAGCAGGTTCTCGCCGGGCCGCTGGAACAGGTAGGCGACCTGGCGCTGCCGCAGCCGGCGACGGGCCCGCGGGCGCAGCCGGTCGACCCGCTGCCCGGCGACGAGCACCTCGCCGGTGTCCGGGGAGTCGATGCAGGCCAGCAACCGCAGCAGCGAGGACTTGCCCGACCCCGAGGGGCCGACCACGACGGTGACCCGGGCGCGGGGGATGGAGAGCGTGACGTCGACCAGCGCCGGCACCTGCTCGGTCGCCGTCCGGTAGGTCTTGCCCACGCCGCGGCAGACCGCGGCCGGCGCCCCGTCGGCCGCGGTCGCGAAGACCGGGTCGGCGAACGGGTCGTCGGCGAACCTGAACCCCTCCGGCCCGCTCATCGGGGCGGAGCCTAAGGGGTGCCCGGCACCATGCCGCGCAGGTCCACGGGACCGGTCAGGTAGCGCTGCACGGTGGGGCCCACGGAGGCGGCCAGCTGGTCGGCGGTGGCGGAGGCCAGCGGCTCGACCTGGAGCACGTAACGGCCCATCACCAGCCCGATCAGCTGCGAGGCGACCAGCGACCCGCGCGCCTGCGCCTCCTCCGGGGGCAGGTCCAGCGTGCCGACCACCCGCCGCAGCACCTGGGAGACCAGGAACTCCCGCAGCAGCCGCGCCGCCCACTCGTTGCTGACCGCCGAGCGCAGCAGCGCCAGCCCGGCGGCGCGGGTGGGGCCGTCCCACACCCGCAGCAGCAGCCGGACGACGTTGGCGCCGAGGTCGGCGGTGCCGCCGGCGAGCACCTCGGGCAGCAGCTCGGCCGGGTCGGCGGGGGCCTCGACGGCGGCGAGGAACAACTTGTCCTTGCTGCCGAAGTAGTGGTGGACGAGCGCCGGGTCGACGCCGGCTGCGGTGGCGATGACCCGGATCGAGGCGCCGTCGTACCCCCGCTCGGCGAAGGCGGCGCGCGCCGCGGCGAGCACCGCCTCCCGGGTGTCGGGGTTGCCGGGCCGCCGTCCGGTGGGCCGGGGGCGACGTGCGGGCTGGCTCAGCTGGTCCTCCTCCGCAGGGTGGCCGCCGCCAGCGCGAGGGCCAGCAGCGCGGCGCCGGCGACCACGCCGACGTCCCGCCACATGGTGCCCGTCGCCCCGGTCGACGCGCCGACCTCCCGCAGCGCCTCGACGGCGTAGCTCAGCGGCAGCACGTCGCTGACCGCCTGCAGCCAGCCGGGCAGCTGGTCCCGCGGCACCAGCAGCCCGCACAGGAAGAACTGCGGCAGGACGACGACCGGCATGAACTGCACGGCCTGGAACTCGCTGCGGGCGAAGGCGCTGGCCAGCAGGCCCAGGGCGACGCCGAGCACCGCGTCGACGACCGCGATCAGCACGACCAGCGCCGGCGGGCCGGCGACGTCGAGGTCGTAGGCGGTCGTCGCGACGGCCACCGTGACCAGCGCCTGGGCGGCCGCGGCGAGCCCGAACGCGGCGCCGTAGCCCAGCAGCAGGTCCAGCCGGGACAGCGGGGTGGTGAGCAGCCGCTCGAGGGTGCCGGACGTGCGCTCGCGGAGCATCGCGATGCTGGTCACCAGGAACATCACCACGAACGGGAAGACGCCGAGCATCGTCAGCCCGACCCGGTCGAAGGTGCTCGGCTCGCCCGGCACGGTGGGCACGTCGGCCCAGACCAGGTACAGCAGCCCGAGCAGCGCGCTGGGCAGCACCAGCAGCATCGCGACGGTGCGGTGGTCGTGGCGCAGCTGGCGGAGCACCCGCGCGGCCGTGGCGGTGGTCAGCCGGGGGGAGAGGGCGGTGGTCATGCCGGGGCCACCTCGCTCTCGCGGACCAGGGCCAGGAACGCCTGCTCGAGGTCGTCGGTGCCGGTGCGGGCGCGCAGCTCGGCGGGGGTGGAGTCGGTCAGCAGCCGGCCCTCGCGCAGCAGCAGCAGCCGGTCGCAGCGGGCGGCCTCGTCCATCACGTGGCTGGACACGACCAGCGTCGTCCCGGCCGCGGCGAGCTCGTGGAACCGGCTCCACAGCTCCACCCGGAGCACCGGGTCGAGGCCGACGGTCGGCTCGTCGAGCACCAGCAGGTCGGGCTCGCCGACCAGGGCGCAGGCCAGCGACGCCCGGCCGCGCTGCCCGCCGGAGAGGTCCTCCACCAGCTGCCCGGCGGCGTCGGCGAGCCCCACGTCGGCGACCGCCGCGTCCGCGGCCGCGGCGTCGCGGCCGTGCAGGGCGGCGAAGTAGCGGGCGTTCTCCCGCACGGTGAGGTCGGCGTACACGCTCGGCGCCTGGGTCACGTAGCCCACCCGGGAGCGCAGCTCGGCCGAGCCGGCGGGCCGGCCGAGCACGGTGACCTGGCCCGAGCGCACGCGCTGCACGCCGACGATGGCGCGCATCAGCGTGCTCTTGCCGCTCCCGCTGGGCCCCAGCAGGCCGGTGACCCGGCCGGGGGGCGCGGCGCATGACACCTGGTGCAGCACCTGGTGCGGACCCCGGTGCACGACCAGGTCGGTGACGACGACGGCGGCGTCCATGACGACCTCCACGACAACTCAACGGATGATGAACTCAACGCTAGATGAGTTGTGCGGGCATGGCAAGGCCCCCGTCGTGGGGCACGGGGGTCTCAGCCGGCGAGGGCGCGGCCGAGGGCGTCGCCGGAGCGCCATGCGCTCTCGACCTTCGACGGCGCCGACCAGCCGTCACCGCAGCGGCCGACCCCGTCGACCAGGCCGAACGGCTCGCTGCGCGGCTCGTCGGGCTTGGCGAAGCTCCAGCGGTGCGCGTGCGTCCACTCCGGGGGCGCGTCGATGCCGAGCAGGGTCCGGACGGCATCGACCACCGCGGGGACGGCGGCGTCCGGGTCGTCCAGGTGGGCTGCCGCCAGCGCCGGTGTGCTGTGCGCGACGAGCACCGGAGCGCCGTCGCCGCGCCGGTCACCGTCGTCGGCCACCCACCCGAGCACCGGCGAGTCGTGCACGAAGACGCCGTGCAGGTCGGCCGGCCAGGACCGCTGCGGCCAGCCGAGCGCGACCGCCAACGTGGGCTGCCAGCCGGCGTCCGGGGCGTCGGTGGCGGACAGCAGCCGGTCCGCCTGCGGGTCGGGCATCGCCAGGACGACGGCGGCCGCGGCCTCGCCGTCCACCCGGGGGCCGGGGGTGACCTCGCGGACGGTGCGCCCGAGCTCGACGTCCAGCCCGGTGGCGAGGTCGACGACCAGGCTGCGCAGCCCACCGGCGGTGCCGTAGCGCATCGGGCCCGACGTCGTCCGCTCGATGCCACCCGGTCCGGCGACGGCGAAGGTGTCCGTCCACGGCCGGGCCAGCCCGCGCTCGACCCAGTCGGCGACGACGGGGGCGAACGGGGAGTCGTCGCCGGCGGTCAGGTAGGAGGCGCCGAGGTCGACCACCCGGCCGTGCAGCGTGCGCCCGCCCATCCGGCCGCCGAGCCGCCGTCCCCGGTCGACGAGCCGGACCGGCCGGCCGGCGTCGGCCAGCGCCCGGGCGCACGCGACGCCGGAGATGCCGCCACCGATGACGACCGTCCTGCCCGCGTTGTCCACGGCCCGATCCTGCGGGGCGCGACGGGATCGTGCCCGCCGAGCCCTGCCGCCCGTCGGCCCGGGATCAGGTGACCTGATCCCGGGTGCTCCTGGCTCAGCGCAGGAGGTGAGCCAGGAGCACCGGAGGTGAGCTCGGACGGTCAGCCGGCCCAGCGGCGCGACCGGGCGGACGGCACCGCCCGGAGCTGAGGTGGGACCGGCGGCCGGGTGGCCAGCAGCGAGCGCAGCCGGTCGGCCTTGACCGGCCAGGACGCTCCGACGTCCGCAGGGACCACCCGCAGCACCCGGCCGCCGAGGTCGCGGATCTCGTCCTCGCGCCGCTTCTCGTCCCACAGCACCTGGGCCGCCGTGCGCCCGCCGAACGGGTCGTCGTACTTGACCCGGCCGTCGAACTCCACGACGACGGCGGCGTCGGCGTACCAGGCGTCGACCCGGGCGACGAAACCGCGCGGGCCGTGCAGGTCGACCTGGAGCTCGGGGAGCGGCAGCCCGCTGCCGAGGATGCGCAGGCGTCCGAGGGTCTCCAGAGGTGACTCGGCCCTGCCGTCGGCCAGCCCGGCCGCGCGGGCCGCCGTCCCGATGCCGTGCCAGTGGGTCTGCTCCAGCACGGTCGCCCGCAGCTCCTCGGGCGTCACCGCTCCCGCGTGCAGCGCGGCGTCCATGGCGATCACCGCGTCCTCGAGCGACCACCCCCGCGCGCAGTCGATGAGCGTGCGCGCCGTCCCGGTGAGCGAGAACGGGCCGTCGTCACGGACGTGGTGGGCGGCGAGCCCGGCGCGCAGCACGGCGTAGCCGCGTCCGCGGCGCCACTGCTCGGTGTCGGTCAGGGTGACGAGGGCGCCGCGCTCGGCTGTGGGCAGCGGCAGCCCGGCCAGCCGCGCTGCCGAGGCGTGGCTGATCGCCGGATGACCGCCCAGGCACAGCAGGACGGCGGCACAGTCCAGCCGGTGCCGCGCGTTCCCGCCCCGGCGCGAGGCGTCGGCGAGGGCGCCCCGCTCGACGTAGACACCGCGTCGGATGCGGTCCCACTCGCCCCGGCGCAGCGCGGACTGGACGTCGGTCGGCTGCAGACCGGCCCGCCGGACGTCGGAGGCGCTGAACACGCCCCACTGGCGGTCGGCGGCGGCGCGGAGCACGGGATGCACGGCGTCGACCCTGGCGCAGCCGGCCCCAGCTGTGGGGTGGACCGGGCAGATCTGTGGACGGCGACCCGTCCGGGCTCACCGCCGGTGCTCCTGGCTCACCGCACACCGTGAGCCAGGAGCACCGACGACCAGGTCACCTGATCCCGGGGGAACGGGGGCAGGGATGATCGGCGGGTGCCTGCCCCCGAGCTGATCACCGACCCGGGCGACGAGCGGGTCGCCGACTTCCGCGACCTGGTGGCCGGGGACCGCCGTCCGGGCACCGAGCGGGGCACCGGTCCGGTGATCGTGGAGGGCGTGCCCGCGGTCGAGCGGCTGCTCGCCTCGCCGTACCCGGTGCGCACCGTCCTGGGCATCCCCGGCCGGCTCGCGTCACTGGACCTGCCGCCCGGCGTCGCGGCCTACGAGGCGGACAAGTGGGTGCTGTCGGAGGTCATCGGCTTCCGGCTCACCCGCGGCGTGCTGGCCTCGGCCGACCGGCTGCCGCCCCCGGACCTGGACGCGCTGATCGCCGGGCCGGACCCGTCGGCGCCGCGGCGGCTGGCGGTGCTCGAGGGCCTCAACGACCACGAGAACATCGGCTCGATCGCCCGGTCGGCGGTGGCGCTCGGCGTGGACGGGCTGCTGCTCGACCCGCACTGCGCCGACCCGCTGTACCGGCGCTGCGTGCGGGTGTCGATGGGCCACGTGCTGACCCTGCCGATCGCCGTGCTGGGCGACTGGCCCGGCGGTCTGGACCGGCTGCACGCCGCCGGCTACCGCACGGTGGCGATGACCCCGGCCGACGACGCGGTCGACCTCGGCGACGTCGACCCCCGGGCCCACCCGCGGACGGCGGTGCTGCTCGGCGCCGAGGGCCCGGGCCTCACCCCGCAGGCGCAGCGGGCCGCGCAGGTGCGGGCGCGGATCCCGATGCGCAGCGGGGTCGACTCGCTGGGGGTCGCCGCGGCCGCCGCGGTCGCCTTCGCCACGCTGCGCTGAGGCCCGTCGAGATGCGCCCCGTTGCGGTGTCCCGGAGGCGGGACACCGCAGTCGGACGCGTCTCGACTGGGTCCTTCGTCAGCCGCGGAGCGAGAGCCTCGCGAGCTCGGCGCGGGCCTGCTCGGCCACCGCCGGTGCGCACATCACGTCGTAGCGCCCGGCCACGACCTTGCTGGTGCTGGTGAAGTCGCGCCGGCCCTGCGAGGCCGCGTACCCGACGGCGCCGAAGACCGCGCCGAAGACCAGACCGATGAGCAGGCCGGAGACCACCGAGCCGACCCAGCTGCTGCCGTCCTCGGCGAAGATGCCGAGCAGCAGGCCGACGAAGAGACCGAACCAGGCGCCGCTGGCCGCCCCGGCACCGATCGCCCGGCCCCAGCTGAGCCGCCCGGTGACCCGCTCCACCATCCGCAGGTCGCTCCCGATGATCGTCACGTTCTCGACGGGGAACTTCTGGTCGGAGAGGAAGTCCACCGCCCGCTGGGCCTGCTCGTAGCCGTCGTAGGACCCGACCTGCACGCCGCCGAGGGGCATGGACACCGATGCTGACACGTCTGTCTCCGTTCCGGACCGGTCTGCCGTGGTGGCCGGACGATCCGGCTGCCACGCTCGTCACCAGGACGACGACCGGCCTCGTACCAGGGAACGATCTTCCAGCAGCGCCTGTTCCTTCAAGGACCCCTCGGCCCCCCTGCAGGGGCCCGGCCCGAGCGTGCGAGGGCTGGGGGGCAGGGGGGTCCTTGTTCAGACGAGGGAGTCGGCCCAGGCGCGGTGCAGGTCGGCGAACCGGCCGGTGCCGCCGACCAGGTCGGCGGGGGAGCCGTCCTCGACCACCTCGCCGGCCTCCATCACCAGCACCCGGTCGGCGAACTCCACGGTCGACAGCCGGTGCGCGATGACCAGCGCCGTCCGGTCGGCCAGCAGCGTCTGCAGGGCCCGCTGCACCAGCACCTCCGAGGGGACGTCGAGGGAGCTGGTCGCCTCGTCGAGCACCAGCACCGCCGGGTCGGCGAGGAACGCGCGGGCGAAGCTGACCAGCTGGCGCTGCCCCGCCGACAGCCGGCCACCGCGTTTGGCGACGTCGGTGTCGTAGCCCTCGGGCAGCGCCCGGATGAAGGTGTCGGCGCCGATCGCGCGGGCCGCCGCCTCGACCTCGGCGCGGGTGGCGTCGGGCTTGCCGAAGACGATGTTGTCCGCGATCGAGCCGCTGAACAGGAAGCTCTCCTGGGTCACCATCACCACCGCCCGGCGCAGGTCGGCGTCGGCGAGCCGGGGCAGCGGGACGCCGTCCAGCCGCACCTCGCCGGCCACCGGGTCGTAGAACCGGGCGGTCAGCCGGGCCAGCGTGGACTTGCCGGCGCCGGTCGCCCCGACCAGCGCCACCGTCTGGCCGGCCGGGACGGTGAGGTCCAGGTGCGGCAGCACGGTCGCCGCGCCGTAGCCGAAGCGGACGCCGTCGAACACGAGCTCGCCGGGCGTCGGGTGCGGCAGCGGCACCGGGTCGGCCGGCTCGGGCACGCCGGAGCGCTCCTCCAGCACCCCGGAGAGCTTCTCCAGCGCGGCGCCGGCCGACTGGTAGCTGTTGTAGAACATCGCGATGTCCTGCAGCGGGTCGAAGAACCGGCGCAGGTACAGCAGGAAGGCGACCAGCACGCCGACGGCCAGGTCGCCGTCCATCACCCGCAGCGCCCCGTACCCGAGCACCGCCACGGTGACCAGGTTGCCGATCAGCGTCACCGCCGGCACGAACACCGCGATCAGCCAGAATGCGCGGTGCTGGGCCTCCCGGTTCTCCTCGTTGAGCTGCGCGTGCAGGGCGTCGTTGCGGGGCTCCCGGCGGAAGGCCTGCACCGCCCGGATGCCGCCCATCGTCTCGGTGAACTGGACGATCAGCGCCGCGATGGTCTGCCGGGTGCGCCGGTAGGCGACCGTCGAGTTCCGCTGGAACCAGCGGGCCAGCAGGAACAGCAGCGGGAAGCCCAGCAGCGCGACCAGGCCCAGCGGCGGGTCGAGCACGACCAGCACGGCGCCGATGAACAGCACGCTGAACAGCGCGGTGAGCAGGCCGTCGAGGCCCTCGTCGAAGAGCTCGGAGAGGGCCTCGACGTCGCTGGTGAGCCGGCTGATCGTCTTGCCCGAGGTGTACTGCTCGTGGAAGGCGAGGGGCAGCTGCTGGACGTGGCCGAACACCCGCCGGCGCAGGGTCAGCAGCACCGCCTGCCCGACCCGGCCCGAGCCCATCAGGAACCGGTAGCGGAGCACGGTGTCGACCGCGGCCGCCGCGACCATGGCGACCGTGGTCCAGACCAGCGGCCACGAGTCGCCGTCCAGCAGCGCCGGGACGGCGGTGTCGATGCCCACGCCGATGAGGAACGGGCCGGCCAGCCAGGCCAGGTTCTGCACGACGATCGTGGCCAGCAGCACCCAGAGCTGCCGGCGGTGCGGCCGCAGCAGCTCGCCGAGCAACCGGCGGGAGCGCCCGCGCAGGAACGAGCTGGCCGAGGCGGTGACCTCCTCGGTGTCCTCGCCGGCGACGCCCCGCCAGTCGGCGTGCACGTCGGGGGTCGCGTCCGGACCCGGTGGCACCTCGGGGCCGGTCATCGGCTGCCCGCCTCGGTCAGCTCCGGCCCGGTGCGGCCGGCGAGCTCGGACGCCGAGGACAGCAGCGCCCGGTAGGCGGGCACCTCGGCCAGCAGGTCGGAGTGCCGGCCGACCGCGGTGACCCGGCCGTGCTCGAGCAGCGCCACCCGGTCGGCCAGCAGCACGGTGGAGGCGCGGTGGGCGACGACCAGCGCCGTGGTGTCGGCCAGCACCTCGCGCAGCGCCCGCTCGACCAGCGCCTCGGTGTGCACGTCGAGCGCGGACAGCGGGTCGTCGAGCACCAGCACCGACGGGCGCCCGAGCACGGCGCGGGCCAGCGCCAGCCGCTGCCGCTGCCCACCCGACAGCGACAGCCCCTGCTCGCCGATCCGGGTGTCCAGGCCCCACGGCAGGTCGTGCACGAAGTCCGCCTGGGCCACCCGCAGCGCCTCGGCGACCTCGTCGTCCCCGGCGTCCGGCCGGCCCAGCGTCACGTTCTCCCGGACGCTCATCGAGAACAGCGTCGCCTCCTCGAAGGCGGTCGCCACCACGGCCCGGAGCTGCACCAGCGGCAGGTCGCGGACGTCGTGGCCGTCGAGGGTGACCCGCCCGCTGGTGACGTCGAACAGCCGGGACACCAGCGCGGTCACCGTCGTCTTGCCCGACCCGGTGGCACCGACCAGGGCGACGGTCTCGCCGGGGGCGACGTCGAGGTCGACGCCGTCCAGCACCGGCTCCCCGGCGCCGGGGAAGCGGAAGCCGACGTGCTCGAAGCGCAGCCGGGCCGGGGTGCCTACCTCCTGCGGCCGGACGCCGGGGGCGTCGGCGACGGTCAGCGGGGCGTCCAGCAGCTCGCCGATCCGGTCGCAGGCGCTGGCGGTCTCCTGGGCCTGGGCGAGCAGGAAGCCGAGGCTGAGGATCGGCCACAGCAGCACGGTGAAGAGAGCGACGAAGCCGACCAGCCCGCCCACGGTCAGCGCGCCGCTGCCCACCGCCAGGGAGCCGCCGACCAGCACCACCGCGAGGGTGAGCTGGGGGTGCAGCTCGAACAGGCACCAGATGAGCGCGAGGGTGCGCACCTTGGCCAGCTCGAGCTCGCGCAGCCGCACCGCCTTGCGGTCGTAGCGGCCGAAGACCAGCCCGCTGCGGCCCAGCGACTTGACCACCCGGATGCCCTGGACGGCCTCCTCGACGTCGGTGGTCAGCTCGCCCTGCTCGTCCTGCACCCGCCGCGACTCGGTGTTGTAGCGCTTCTCCCAGCGCAGCCCGAAGACGGTCAGCGGCACGGTGGTGACCAGCACCGCGACGCCCAGCGGCCAGTACGTGACGACCAGCAGGACGCCGACCACCGCGCAGGTGACCAGGTTGACCACCAGGAACACTGCGCCGAAGCCGACGAACCGCCGGATGGTCGAGACGTCGGAGGTCGCCCGTGACAGCAGCTGCCCGGAGGACCATCGTTCGTGGAAGGCGACCGGCAGGCGCTGCAGCCGCTGGTAGAGGGTGTCCCGGAGGTCGCGCTCGATCTGCAGGCTGCTGATGTTCATCGCCCAGCGGCGGAGGAAGAACAGCGCCGCCTCGGCGACCCCGAAGGCGAGCGCCAGCCCGACCAGCGGCACGAGGCCGGCGCGGTCGCCGCGGGCGATCGGGCCGTCGACCACCTCGCGGGTGATCAGCGGGACGGCGAGCTGGGTGAGGGTGGCCAGCAGGGCACCGACGAAGGTGAGCGCGACCAGGCCGCGGTATGGGCGGGTGAACGGCCACAGCCGGGCCAGCGACGACAGCCGCCCCCGGTCGTCGTCGGCAGGGGTCTCGGTCATGGCCTCCGCAGGCTATGCCGCCGGTCGGACGGTCTCGACCGCTTTACGGCCTCCCTGCAGGGGTCCGCCGCGAGCGTGCGAGTGGTGGGGGGCAGGGAGGACGGGGTCCTTCAACGGTGCCGGCGGACCCCGAAGACGATGTCCTCCCACGCCGGGATGCGGGCCCGCGGGTCGTCGGTCTCGCCCTCGCCGAGCCGGCCGAGCACCACGGTGTCCTGGGTGTCCGGGTCGATCTCGTCGTCGTACGGGCTGGCGTAGGTGGGGCGCGGGGCGTCCGGGCCGGCGTCGCCGGAGAGCAGGACGTCGACGGGGTTGCCGTCGGCCGGGACGACGTTGCGCACCTCGTCGTCGTCCAGCCGGTCCGCGGTGTCCAGCTCCTCGGCGTCGGCGAGCCCGTCGGCGCTGGGCACGGCGGTGACCGACCGGCGCGAGATCGGCGCCGCCGGCAGTCCGACCGGGACGTCGGGGACGACCCGGACCAGCCGGGTGCCCTCCGCGAAGTCCATCGTGGTCGCGTCGATCGGCGTGACGGTCTTGGCCGGGATGTCGTAGCTCCACCGCGTGGTGCCGGACTTGTGGCCGGCCCGCCAGGCGGCGCGCACCTGCCAGGTGCCGTCCTCGCTGCGGTGGGCGTCCCAGCGGACGGCGTCCAGGTCGGCGCCGAGCAGCCGCAGCCGCTCGGACATGAACTGCTCCAGCGGGATGCTCGGCGTGCCCTCGGACAGCCGGACGCGGGCGTCGCGGGCCTGCTCGGCCACCCGGGCGCGCTCCTGGAGCACCGGGTGGGCGAAGCGCATGATCCGCTCGACCCGGGTGCCGGACGCGTGCGCCACCTGCTCCGGGCTCTCCCCGGCCCGGATGCGCGCCTGGATGACCCGGGGCGGCAGGTCGTTGCCCGCGTCGAGCGCGGTCCGGGCGGAGGCGCCGTCCTGCAGCACGGCGCGCAGCCGGTCGTCGAGGGGCAGCTCGAAGCGCTCGCCGTCCTCCGTGGGGTCGGGCGCGTCCGCGGCGAGCACCAGGTGCTTGCCGTCGGCGGAGAGCGCCACGAGGCGCAGGGAGCGCATGGGGACGACCTCCAGCAGGGTTCGGTACGGGTCCGGCGGAGCGGACCGCTCCCACGCTATCCGCGCTCGCCGAGGGCCGTACGGCCGACACGCCACGTCCGGCGCGTCGGCTCGACACGGGCCGTCGGGGCGTCCTCGACGGTGGGTGCGCACCCGGTCGCAGCCTGCAGCGGCAGCCACGACAATGGCCCCCGACGGTGCCCCGGGCGCCCCCGCGGTCACCTGCCGGAAACAGTGCGGGGGGATGGTGGGGACGGCGGGACAGCCACTGGGCAGGGAGGGGCGCACGTGTGCGGCATCTCGGGTGAGGTCCGGTTCGACGGCGGGGTCGCCGACCTCGGCGCGGTCGGCGCGATGTGCGACCAGCTGCAGCGGCGCGGCCCCGACGGCTCGGGCGGCTGGCAGTCCGGGCCGGTCGCGCTCGGCCACCGCCGGCTGAAGATCATCGACCTGACCGACGCGGGCGCCCAGCCGATGGTCGACGCCGAGCTCGGGCTGACCGTGGTCTTCAACGGGATCATCTACAACTACCAGGAGCTGCGCGCCGAGCTGCGGACCGCGGGCTACCGGTTCTTCTCCACCTCCGACACCGAGGTGGTGCTCAAGGCCTACCACCGCTGGGGCGCTGCCTGCGTCGAGCGGTTCCTCGGCATGTTCGCCTTCGCCGTCGTCGAGCGGGGGAGCGGCCGGGTGGTGCTGGCCCGCGACCGGCTGGGCATCAAGCCGCTGTACCTGGCCCGCGGGCCGGGGCGGGTGCGCTTCGCCTCGTCGCTGCCGGCCCTCGTGCGCGCCGGTGGGGTCGACACCAGCATCGACCGGGTCGCGCTGCACCACTACATGTCCTTCCACGCGGTGGTCCCCGCGCCGCGCACGATCCTGGCCGGGGTCGGCAAGCTGCCGCCGGCCACCGTGCGCACCTACGAGCCCGACGGCACCGAGTCCGACTGGGAGTACTGGCGCCCGGTGCACGAGCGCCGCGCCGAGCTGGCCGACCTGCACCCGGTGGAGTGGCAGGAGCGCGTGCTCGAGCAGCTGCGGGTCGCCGTCCGGCGGCGGATGGTCTCCGACGTCCCGGTCGGCGTGCTGCTGTCCGGCGGGATCGACTCCAGCCTGGTCGTCGGCCTGCTCGCCGAGGAGGGCCAGCGCGGCCTGGCCACCTTCTCCATCGGCTTCGAGGCGGTCGGCGAGCGCTCCGGCGACGAGTTCGTCTACTCCGACGTGGTCGCGGAGACCTTCGGCACCGACCACCACCGGCTGATGGTGCCCACCGCCGAGGTGCACGCCGGCCTCGACGGCGCGATCGGGGCGATGAGCGAGCCGCAGACCAGCCACGACGCCGTCGCCTTCTACCTGCTCTCCCAGCAGGTGAGCCAGCACGTCAAGGTGGTGCAGAGCGGGCAGGGCGCCGACGAGGTGCTCGCCGGGTACGACTGGTACCCGCCGCTGGACGGCGTCCCGGTCGCCGAGGCCGTCGACGCCTACGCGGCGGTCTTCGTCGACCGCCCGCACAGCGCGATGGCCGGCGTGCTCGCCGAGCGGTGGCTGACCCCCGACGACGTCAGCCGCGCCTTCGTGGCCGAGCACTTCGCCCGGCCCGGTGCGGACACCACGCTGGACCGGGCGCTGCGGCTGGACTCGACGATCATGCTGGTCGACGACCCGGTCAAGCGGGTGGACAACATGACGATGGCGTGGGGCCTGGAGGCCCGCGTGCCGTTCCTGGACCACGAGTTCGTGGAGCTGGCCGCCGCCGTCCCGCCGGAGCTGAAGCTGATGCACGGCGGCAAGGGCGTGCTCAAGGACGCCGCCCGCAAGGTCGTCCCGGCCGAGGTGATCGACCGGCCGAAGGGCTACTTCCCGGTGCCGGCGATCATCGACCTGCAGGGGGAGTACCTGGAGACGGTGCGCGCGGCGCTGCACGCACCCGAGGCGCGCGAGCGCGGCCTGTTCCGCCCGGAGTACGTCGACCGGCTGCTGGCCGCGCCCAACGCCCACCGGACCACGCTGGGGTCCAACCAGCTGTGGCAGGTGGGCCTGCTCGAGCTCTGGCTGCAGCGGCACGGGATCCGCTGACGACACCGCGCCCGGTCGAGTCAGGGGCCAGGGCCACACTGCCGATGCCGGGGACGACGGCCGCGCCCGACGCCGCACCCCCACCGACCCCGCCGAGGAGGCGAGATGACCGACGCCCTGCTCTCCCGCGGCCTGTCCACCCAGGTCCGCCTCGCCATCGCCGAGATCGCCGGCGCCTCCGGGGTCTGGTGCCCCGCCCTGGCCCCGACCGGGGACCGGGTCGCCTGCGTCAGCGACCGCTCCGGCAAGCCCCGGCTCGAGGTGGCCACGCTCGGCCAGCAGACGCCGCCGGCCGTGCTCTCCGGGCCGGACGAGGAGGTCGTGTCGGTCGCCTGGTCACCGGACGGCGAGTGGCTGGCCTACCTGGTCAGCCCGGGCGGCTCGATCTGCGCCCAGCTGTGGGCCGTCCGGCCCGACGGCACCGACCGGCACCTGGTCGCCGGTGAGGACCCCCGGACGACGGTGTTCGCCGGCGGCTGGACCGCCGCCCCCGGCCACTACGTCTGCTCGATCGCCCCCGGGGACGGCCCCGGCGCCGACGTCGTCCTGGTCGACGTGGTCAGCGGCGCCCGCCGCACGCTGGCCACCGGCGGCTTCCTCTCGGTCACCGCGGTCGCCGCCGACGAGCGCACCCTGCTGGCCCGCCGCGGACCGCGCGGCCACCGGCACGTGGTGCTCGTCGACGTCGCCAGCGGCGAGCAGCGGCGGGTGGTCCCGCTCGGCAGCCCCGGCGGGGCGGCGTCCGAGGACGGCCGGTTCGCCCCCGACGGCAGCGCGGTCTACCTGCGCGCCGGGCTGCCCGGCGTGCCGGGGTTGCCGCGCAGCGACCGCACCGGCCTGCTCCGGGTGCCGCTGGACGCCGACCGGGTGCCGGGCACGGGCGAGGTCCTGGTGGCCCGTCCGGACGCCGACCTGGACGCCTACGCGGTGCTCGCCGACGGCACCGTCGTCTGCGTCTGGAACGCCGACGGCAGCACCGAGGTGGAGGTCCGCGACCTCGCTGACGGCCGGCTGGTGCGCGCAGTGCCGCTGCCCGAGCCGGTGATGCCCGGCTGGTCGCTGGCCGGCGACGGGCGCACCCTGCTCGCCGAGCTGACCGGGCCGCTGGCGCCGCGCTCGCTCTGGCTGGTCTCCCTGGACGGCGCCGACGGGCCGCAGCCGCTGCCCTCGACGCCGCGCCGGCCCGACCCGCACCTGCTGGTCGTGCCCGAGCACCGCCGCTACGCGGCCGCCGACGGCACCGAGCTCGACGGCTGGCTCTACGTCCCGCCGGGCGTGCACGGCCCCAACCGCACGGTGGTCAGCTTCCACGGGGGCCCGGAGGGCCAGGAGCGCCCGTCCTGGTCGCCGGTGGCGCAGTCGCTGGTCGCCGCGGGGCTGACGGTGTTCGCCCCCAACGTCCGGGGCTCGGGCGGGCACGGCGCGGCCTTCATGGCCGCCGACGACCTCGGTGCCCGGGAGGCGTCCTTCGCCGACGTCGTGGCCACCGTCGACCACCTGGTCGGGTCGGGTGTCGCCCGGCCCGGGCAGCTCGGCGCGCACGGCTGGTCCTACGGCGGCTACCTGACGCTGGTGGCGCTCACCCGCTGGCCCGACCTGTTCGCCGCCGGCGCGACGCTGGCCGGGATGAGCGACCTGCGCACCTTCTTCGCCGGCACCGAGCCGTGGATGGCGGCCGCCTCGGTCACCGAGTACGGCGACCCGGTGGCAGACCGGGACGTGCTCGCGGCGATCTCCCCGATGACGGCGCTGGACCGGCTGACCGCGCCGGTGCTGCTCACCCACGGCGACCGGGACACCAACGTCCCGGTGCTCGAGTCGGTGCAGGCGCACCAGGAGCTGACCGCGCGCGGGGCGACGGCGGAGCTGCTGCTGCTCACGGGTGAAGGCCACACGATCGTGGGACGGGAGAACCTGCTGCACCTGTCGGAGCGGGTGGCCGAGTGGTTCGATCGGTGGCTGTGAGCCCGCGATGACCAGCAGCCCCGGTGTCTTCGCCCGCTACCCCGGCTCCCCCGGGGACGAGGCCGTGGGCCCGGACGGCGCGGTGCGCGAGCCCTACGGCCCGGTCGCCCGGGTCCTCGACGACCTCGGCCGGGTGGGCGTCACCGCCCTCGTCGGCGCGATCGCCCAGGAGCGGCGGATGCGCGGCGTCGTCTTCGGCGGCTACGTCGACGGACGGCTGGTGGAGCGGCCGTTCCCGCTGTGCCCCGTGCCGCGGGTGCTGTCCGCCGCGGACTGGGAGCACCTCGCCCGCGGTGTCGAGCAGCGCACCCGCGCGCTCAACGCCTTCCTCGCCGACGTGTACCGCCCCGCCGGCCGGCGCCGCACCGACACCGACCAGCACCCCGAGGTGGTCCGCGCCGGCGTCGTCCCGGAGTGGATCGTCACCGCCAGCCCGGGGCACCGGCCGGCCGCCGTCGGGCTGGCCGCGGCCGGCCAGCAGCGGATCACCGTCTCCGGGCTCGACCTGCTGCACGGGCCCCGGGGCTGGGTCGTCCTCGAGGACAACCTGCGGGTCCCCTCGGGCATCGGCTACGCGCTGACCAACCGGGACAGCGCCCGGGCTGCCCTGCCCGGGCTCTACGCCGGTGCCGAGGCCGCCGGGCTGGTCGACCCGGGGGAGTCGATCGCGCTGCTGCGGGCCGCGCTGGTCGACGCCGCCCCGGCCGGCTGCACCGGCACCCCGCAGCTCGGCCTGCTCACCGACGGCCCGGCCAACTCCGCGTGGTTCGAGCACCGGCTGCTCGCCGAGGCGCTGGGCATCCCGGTCGTCACGCCGGACGTGCTGTGGCCGACCCCGACCGGCGGCGTCGCGGTGCAGGTCGACGGCGAGCGCATCCCGGTCGACGTGCTGTACCGGCGGTTCGACGAGGCCGACCTGGCCTCCCACCTGAGCCCCACCGGCGCGCCGCTGGACGTGCTGCTCGGCGAGGCGGTGCGCGCGGGGAAGCTGGCCGTGGCCAACGTGCCGGGCAACGGCGTGGCCGACGACAAGGCCACCTACCGGTACGTGCCGGAGATGATCGAGTTCTACCTCGGCGAGGAGCCGGTGCTCGCCGGGGTGCCCACCTGGCTGCTGGCCGACCCGGGCGACCTCGCGGCGGTCCGCGACCGGCTGCACGAGCTGGTGGTCAAGCCGGTCGACGGGTACGGCGGGCAGGGCGTGGTCTTCGGCCCGCACTGCTCGGCCGCCGAGCTGGCCGAGCTGCAGGCCGAGGTGCTCGCGACGCCGCACCGGTTCGTCGCCCAGGAGCCGGTCGACTTCTCCACGGCCCCCACCGTCGTCGGCGGCCTGGTCGCCCCCCGCCGGGTGGACCTCCGGGTCTTCGCGGTCGCCGGCACGACCACCCAAGCGCTGCCCGCCCCGCTCACCCGGGTCGCCCTGGAGGAGGGCTCCATGCTGGTCAACTCCAGCCAGGGCGGCGGCAGCAAGGACACCTGGGTCCTGCCGACGTAGGAGGCCCCGACCGTCCGCGGGCTCAGGGTGCGCCGGTGACCGCAGCCAGGACGTCGCGGGCGGCGGGCCCGGCCAGCAGCACCTCGGCCAGCCCGGCCAGCGCCGACCGCATGCCGGCCTCGCCGCCGAACTGGAAGCCCAGCTGGGTCGTGTAGCAGGCGCAGGCGTCGGCCCGCCGGTCCGGCAGCTGGGGCAGCTCGACGGCCTCCGACCGGCCCGGCAGCGCGGCGCCGGGGACGGCGGCGGGCTGCCGGAGCACGTAGGGGCTGTCCCGCCACCACAGCGTCGGCCGGTCCAGCGCAGCGACCGCGCGCAGCACCTGGACGTGGTCGACGTGCGCGCCCAGCGCCTGCGGTGCCAGCCACAGGTCGGCGTCCAGGTCGGCGTCCAGGCCGGCCAGCTGCTCGGCGACGGCCCGCCAGACGTCGTCCCGGGGGTGGACGCCGGCGAACAGGTCCAGCGCGTCGGCGTAGCCGCGGTGCGGGGCCTCGGGCAGGTCGAGGTCGACCGCCGTCGCCCCGAGCACGGCCGTCGCCGCGGCGTTCTCGGCCCGGCGCAGCGCCATGTAGTCGACGTCGGCGGGCAGCCCCTTGTCCAGCTGGCAGGCCAGCGCGAAGCCGGTCGGGTCGGGCACGCTGCGGGTGAAGCACGTGACGACGGTGACCTCGTGCCCCGCGTCGGCCAGCGCCGCCAGCGTGCCGCCGACGGAGAACGCGGCGTCGTCCAGGTGCGGGCTGACCGCGAGGACCCGCATCAGAGCAGGTGCGCGGCGGCCCGGAACCGGCAGGTCGGGTCCGCCGTCGCCGGCAGCTCCCAGGCCAGGTCCGGGACGGTGCCGGCCAGCTCGGCGTACACCTCGTCGATGCTGCGGGCCAGCACCGGCCACGAGTAGAGCCGGCGCACCTCCTCCAGCGCGGTGGTCGCCAGCCTCGTGCGCAGCGCGGCGTCGGACAGCAGCCGGTCCAGCGCCGCCCGCAGCCCGGCGACGTCGCCCGGCTGGTGCAGCAGCCCGTTCTCCTCGTGCCGCAGGCAGTCCACGACGCCGACGCTGTCGGTGCTCACCGTCGGCAGCCCGCTCGCCATCGCCTCCAGCAGGGTGTTGCTGAAGCCCTCGCTGTAGGTGGGGCTGACGAACACGTCGGCCGTGCGGAAGACCGCCGGCGCCTCGTCCGGCGGCACGTAGCCGAGGAACGTGGTGCGCCCGTCGGCCCGCGCCTTCGCCTCGTCGAGGTCCGGGCCGATCCCGGACACGACCAGCCGGACGCCCTCGGGCAGCGCCTCGAGCAGGTCCAGCACGCCCTTGCGCCGGTCGACCCGGCCGTGGAACAGCAGCACCGGCGGGTCGGCGAGGCTGCCCAGCGGCCGGTCGCCGGGGGTGAACCGGGTGGTGTCGGTCGCGCCGGGGACGATCGTGAAGCGGGCCGGGTCGGTGCCCAGGTTGCCCACCACCTCGTCGCGGAAGCTGGCGCTGCCGATCAGCACCGCGCCGGCGTGGTCGAGCACGGTGTGCATGGCGTCGGCGTGGGTCCGGCAGCAGGTGCCCACCCAGTGCCCGTCGCCGCCCTGGATGCTGACCAGGTCAGGCACGCCGGTGCGCCGCGAGGCCTCCAGCACCGCCAGCCCCGGCGGGTACCCGTACTGGGCGTGCAGCACGTCGAAGGGCCGCTGCTCGTGCAGCCCGACGACGGTGCGCACGATCTCCTCGATGTCGCCCTCCCAGTCGGCCGGGACGACGGTCTCGCCGCGGCTGGCCAGCGCGTGCACCTCGACGCCGGCGGGCACCCGGTCGACCGGCGGGGGGCCGCCGCCGTAGACCCGGGTGCCGGCCTCGTCGTCCCGGTACTGGCTGACCAGCGTGACGTCGTGGCCGAGCGCGACCAGCTCCCGCAGCAGGTTCTCCGCGTACACGCTCATGCCGCTGACCGCCGGCCAGTACCGCCGGCTGACGAAGCAGATCCTCATCCCTCGGCCTTCCTCAGCAGCTCGATGGAGCGGGGCACCATCTGGTGCGCCCGGTGGCCGTCGCGGGAGAGCTCCAGGCTGACCAGGCGGTCGTAGCCCGCCGCGCGCAGCGCGGCCAGCACCGCCGGCAGGTCGACGTCGCCCTCGTCGAGCGGCAGGTGGTCGTGCACGCCGCGCCGCATGCCCTCGACGGCGACCGCACCCAGGGCGGGTGCGAAGGCGGTCACGGCCTGCTCGGGGGTGTACCGGCCGCTGACCACGCAGTGCCCGGTGTCCAGCGCGAGGGTGAGGCCGGGTACGTCCGCGGCGAGGGTGGCCCAGTCGTCGGCGTCCTCGACGAGCATCCCCGGCTCCGGTTCGACGGCCAGCGCGTAGCTGCGCCCGCCGTGGCTGTCGACCAGCGCCCGCACGCCGTCGACCAGCCAGCCGCGGGCGGCCTCCCGGTCGACGCCGGGCTGCGGCACGCCGGCCCAGAAGCTCACCGCCTCCGCCTGCAGCACCTCGGCGAGGTCGCAGGCCAGCCGCAGGTAGGCCAGCCGGCGGGCCCGGCCCTCGGGGGTCGGGTTGACCAGCGTGGGCTCGTGCTTGACCCGGGGGTCGAGCAGGAACCGGGCGCCGGTCTCGACCATCACGCCCAGCCCCAGCTCGTCGCAGCGGCGGCGGACCCGCTCGGCGTGCGCGCGGGCGTCGTCGGCGAACGGGTCGAGGTGGTGCACGTCGAGGGTGAGGGCCACCCCGGCGTACCCGGTGTCGGCGAGGAACGACAGCGCGTCGTCCAGCCGGTGCGAGGTGAGGCCGTTGGTGTTGTAGGCGTACCGCAGGCTCATGAGGCCACCGCCATCGCCGCCGCGTGCCGCCCGGGCTCGCGGTACAGCGCGTAGAGCTCGCCCACGACCCGGTCGGCCCCAGCGCGGTCGAACCAAGCCGGGCCACCCAGACGCTCCTCGGCCTCGGCGGTCAGGTGCACCCGTGCCCAGCCGCCCGGGTCGGCGCCCACGACGGCGAGCCCGGCCCCCGGTGCGTCGCCGCGGTCCAGCAGCCGGCGCACCCCGCGCTCGCCGATCCGGCCGTAGGACATCGTCTCGACCTCCAGCCCGGGCACCAGCACCTTCGCCGCGACCGCCTCGCCCTGCGAGGGCTGCAGGTCGACCAGCACGTCGAGGCCCTCGGCGGTCAGCGTGCCGAGCACGTCGTCGTCCCCGCCGGTGGGCAGGTCGGCGAAGGCGACGGTGCGGCGGCGCGAGAGCACCGACCCGCGCAGCAGGTCGACCAGCCGGTCGGTGCCCAGCGAGGTCCAGCCCAACATCGCCTGCAGCGCCCGGTCCTCCTCGACCATCCGCTCCGGCGGGTGCCCGTGCAGCCACTGGTCCAGGTAGCCGGGTGGGGTGGCCGCGGCGACGGCGTCCAGCGGGCCGTGCATGAACGCCTTCCGGCTGCGGGCGGCCGCGAACTCGTGCAACGCCTTGCGCACGGCGGCGTCCGGGTCGGCCGACGCCGCCTCGCCGCAGGCGGTGACCATCATCGGGGCCGGCTCCGAGCCGTCCCGCGAGCAGCCGACGGCGTAGACGTCGACGATGCCGTGCTCGGTGCTCGCCAGCTTGACCAGCACGTCGATGCTTGCGGAGTCGAGCCGGTCGAGCAGCGCGAGCGCGTCGGGGTCGCGCAGCCCGGCCAGGTCGACGACCACGCCCTGGTCCAGCGCGCGGAACGTGGTGGCGTTGCCGTCCCGCTGCAGCACCTCCAGCAGCGCGTGCCGGACGGCCCGGTCGGCGTCGAACGCCGCACCCTGGCCGTTGGTGATCACCGTGGTCAGCCAGCCGCCGGGAGGCACGGAGCCGGGCAGCTCCTCGGGGGCGGACACCACCAGCTCGGCCGGCACCAGCACGGACTCGCCGTCCCGGGTGCGGGTCATCGGCAGCCACTGCAGCGGGCGGTCGTCGTCGTAGGCGCTGCCGGCCTCCAGGCAGAGGGTGCGGGGGTCGGCCACCCGGTCGCGGCCCTCGGTGCGGGCCAGCTCGCGGTACGAGCCGTGCACCCGGTCCAGGCCGGCGTGGGCCCGGATGGACAGGGCCATCTCCGCCATCTCACCGAGCGCGCCGGTGCGCGCCTCCTCGCGGGTGGCGCCGTAGCCCAGGCCGCTGCCGCCGGGGTGCGTGGGCGAGGAGGACAGGAAGGCGCTGTGCAGCGGGACGTCGAGGACGTCCAGCCCCTCGATCGCGAACTCCTCGACGCCGGCCGGGAACGAGTCCAGGTAGCGCTGGGAGGTGCTCACAGGTCCGCCAGCGCGACCGGTGCGGCGTCCGGGCGCCCGGACAGCAGCCGCTGCACCAGGTGGACGACGTGGTCGGTGGTCACGCCGGGCACCAGCTCGAACGGCGTGGCGACCGCGCCGAAGTCGAGCTCGGCCACCACCGCCAGGTACTCGCGCAGCTCTCCGTGGGAGAGCGGGATCTGCGCGTGGAACGCCTTGTGCGCGCTCAGCCCGACGGGGTTGCCGTCCCCGTCCAGGTCGACCTTCAGCGAGTCGCCGCAGAAGAGCACCCCGCGGCGGCTGTCGTGCAGCACCGAGTGGCCGGGGAAGTGCCCGCCGGTGCGGTGCAGGGTCAGGTCCGGCGCCAGCTCCAGGACGTCGTCGGCGGGCCAGGTCACCCGGAACGCCTTGGTCCACTCCAGGTCGCGCACCCCGACGCAGACCGTCCGCGGCTCCATCTCCAGCTGCAGCTGCCACAGGGCGCCGTAGCCGTGCACGTGGCTGGAGGCCAGCACGTCGAAGCCGCCCTTCTCCGCCGCCATCCGGCGCAGCTCGGCGAGCATCCCGGCGGTGTACCAGGGGGCGCACTCGAAGCCGACCAGACCGGCGTCGGTCTCGATGACCCAGCCGCGGCTGTCCAGCCCGAACCGCGGCTCGGTGCCGAACTCGGTGACCCCGGCGACCGCGGTCGGCCGCACGAAGCCGGTGACCAGCTCGTCGGCCTCCTTCGGCGTGACGAACTCGAAGCCGTGCTCGGGCAGCGCGTTGCGGACGTCGGCGCAGACCGGGCAGACCTGCGGACCCGGCGCCGGCCAGCGCTGCCAGTGCCCGCAGTTGGTGCAGGCGAAGGCGGGCAGGTCGGGCAGCAGGCCCCGGTAGGGGTTGGTGGCTGGCTCGCTCATGCGGGCAGCTCCTCTCGGGAAGGGGTGGGGAGGGTGGCCCGGTCCAGGGCGGTGACCAGCAGCCGGTGCAGCGCGAGGTCGCGGGCCGCCGGGTAGGGCCAGGGCGCCGTGCCCGCGACCGCCGCGGTGAAGCCGGCGAACTGGGCGGTGAACGGGTCGGTGCCGGCGAACGGGACGTCGACCGGCTCGGGCCGGTACAGGGTCAGCGAGCCGCCGGCGGCCTGCCCCATCGTGTCGACGGCGACCGCGGAGCCCCGGGTGCCGACGACCTCCAGCCGGCGGCGGGGGAGGGCGTCGGGGCAGTTGTAGGCGACGTGCAGGTCGACCAGCACGTCGCCGGCGGTGCGGCCGGCCAGCAGCGCGCCGTCGTCGACCGGGTAGCGCTGCACCCGGCGCTGCAGCAGCGCGGTCAGCTCGTCGACGTCCTCGCCGAGCAGCACGCCGGCCAGGTCCAGCCCGTGCGGCGCCAGGTCGATCGCGGCGCCGCCGCCGGCCCGGGCCGGGTCCACGCGCCAGTTGTCGTGCGGCCGGCCGTCGGGCGACCAGTCGGCGGGCAGCCAGCAGCAGTACACGACCCGGACGGCGGTGACCGTCCCCAGCTCGGGCACCAGCTCGCGCAGCCGGACGTGCGCGGGGTGCCAGCGCTGGTCGTAGGCGGTGCCCAGCAGGACGCCGGCCCGGTCGGCGGCGGCCACCTCGGCCTCGGCGTCGACGACGTCGGCGGCCAGCGGCTTCTCGCAGAGCACGGCGACCCCGGCCGCGGCCGCGGCCTCGACGACCTCCCGGTGGGCCGAGTTGGGCACGGCCACGTAGACGGCGTCGAGCCCGGGCGTGGCCAGGAAGTCGGCCAGGTCGGTGGTGGCCCGCGGGCCGGCGGGCATCCGGGCCAGGGCGCCGGGGTCGCGGTCGTGCAGCGCCACCAGCCGGGCGCCGGGCACCTGCTGCAGGGCCGGGACGGCGTGGTCCCGGGCGACCCAGCCGCAGCCGGCCACGCCCCAGCCGACCGCGGTCACCACTGCTCCGGCAGGTCGACGAGCAGCCGGCGGCGGGCGGCGTCGGCGGGCAGCGGGTCCGGCCAGCGCGCCGGCAGGTGCGCCGAGCGGGGGCCGTACTCGGCGGCGTACCGCTCGCTGGGCCAGCGCAGCTCGCCGTCGACGTAGAGCGGGTTGGGCCGCAGCGGCCCCAGCGGCTCGCCGAGGTCGGCCGGTGCCGGGGCGCGGAGGTCGCCGGCGACCAGGCCGATCGCCTCGCTTCCGGTGAGCTCGTCGGCTGCCGCCGGGCGGGGCGGCCGGCCGGCGAGCAGCGCGGCGGTGAGCTCGGCGTCGTCGTAGAGCACCGTCGCCCCGAGCAGCCGGGCGTACGCCGCCGGTGCCAGCGGCTCGCCGGCGGAGACGGTGTCGGCGACGTGGGCGTGCCCGACGACGACCGTGCCGCCCGGGCCCGCCAGCGCGTGCAACGCGGCGGCCGCCGCCGGCTTGTCGCGGAGGAAGTAGAACGCGTCGTGGCAGGTGACGTAGGCCGGCCGGGGCACCTGCAGGTCGGGGGCGGCGGTGAGGTCGGCGCACACGTAGCGGGCCTCCGGGCAGACGAAGCGCTGGGCCAGCCACAGCTTGGACCACACGACGTCCAGCCCGAGCAGGTCGCGCACCCCCCGCCGGGACAGCTCCCGCAGCTGGGTGCCGATCCCGCAGGCCACGTCCACCACCGGGCGGTCGCCGGGCCAGTGCCGGCCGAGCAGCGCCAGCACGGCCAGGTGCGTGGGGTCCGACCAGCGGTGGGCGAAGTAGTCGCCGACCCGGCCCATGCCGAGCAGGTCCATCGCCTCGCGGAGCGTCCCCGCCGCGTCGACCCGCGCCAGCTGCTCGTCCGGCGGCGGCGGCTCGGACCACCAGTCGTCGGCGTCGGCGAGCAGCGCCACCCGGGCCCGGTCGACCTCGCCGTCGGCCAGCAGCCCGGCCACCCGGTCGCGCAGCTCCGCGCGGCCCGCCCGGGCGAAGGGGATGCCGTCCACGACCGGCACCCCGGCCGCCGTCACGCCGGAGCGGGCAGCCGCCGGGGCGGTCACAGCCCGGCCGCGGCGAGGACGTCGAGGTGGAAGGCCTGCACCGGCCCGGCGTGCACCAGCTCCAGCTCGTCCAGCGCCTGCGCCGCGGTGAAGGCCGCCGCCCGGGCGTGGTGGTGCACCTGCAGCACGCGGTCCAGCACGTCGGCGGCGTGGAACGCCTGGGACGCGGGGGCGACGGCGTCGGCCCGGAGCAGCAGCACCTCGCGCAGCCGGCCCGCCAGCGGCGCGGGCAGGGCGGCCAGCTCGCGCTCCTCCAGGGTGCCGATCACCGGGTCCAGGTGGCCGCCGAGCAGCACCTCGCCGGCGAACCCGGCGTCGGGCAGCACCACGTTGTGCAGGTGGTGGGCCAGCCCGACCAGGAACGGGACCACCGGGTCGGCGCCGACCACCGGCGCCAGCAGGCAGCCGTAGACGGCCACGGTGAGGCAGTGGTCGCCGTGGCTCTCCGGCGGCTCGACGACGACCCGGGGCCTGCCGGGGCTGGTCGCCCCGGCCCGGGGCTGGGCGTTGAGCGCGACGGCGAGGGCCGGGGGAGGACCGGCCGGCCGCACCGCGGGCAGCGCGTCCCGCAGCCGGGCTGCCAGCCCGTCGTCCAGCGCGCCGGCCACCTCGTCGAAGGCACGCCGCAGCACGGCCTGCGCCTCGTCCGCGGACAGCCCCGCGTCGGTCAGCACCGCGGCGTCGATGCCGGCCAGCCGGGCCCGCGCCACGGCGGCCGCGGTCTCGGACAGCGCCACCTGCTCGGCGTCCTCGCCGTCGAGCAGGCGGGCCCAGGCGCGGGCGAACGCCTGCTCGGCGAGCGACCCCGGCGCGCTCGCGGTGCGCACCCGCTTGGCGTCGCCGATCTCGGCCAGCAGCGGCCGCAGCGCGCCGAGGGTGGTCAGCCCGGAGGTCCTCGCGGTCACCGGGAGGCCGGGTCGGCGTCGCTCCCCGTGAGGACGGCGCCGCTGGTCAACCAGTCCATGAGCTCGGACTCCTGCCGGTGCATCGCGTGCTCGGGGGTGCTGCCGTCGGCGGTGATCGGGGCCTTGAAGAACCAGCCCAGGTGCCGCTGCACGCCGCCCTCGCCGCGCTGCTGCGCGAGGTCGACCAGCCGGACGATCTCGACGGCGAGCGGCGCCGCCAGGATCGAGTCGCGGCACTGGAAGTCGACCTTGATCTGCATCCGCTGGCCCAGGAAGCCGACCAGGTCGATGGCGTCCCAGGCCTCCTTCTGGTCACCGCGGGGGCGGTAGTAGTCGATCCGGACGACGTGGTCCTCGACGGGGTAGCCGAGGATCGAGTCGAGCACCTTGGCCTTGGTCTGCAGCTTGCTCTCCAGCGAGGCCGGGTCGTCGAGCGCGAGCCCGTCCCGGTTGCCGAGGATGTTGGTGGAGTACCAGCCCTCGACGGTCAGCGCCCGGCTGCGGAAGGCCGGCGCGAGCACCGTCTTCATCATCGTCTGGCCGGTCTTGCCGTCCTTGCCCGCGATCGGGACGCCGCGCTGCTCGGCGAGCTGCACCAGCGCCGGGACGTCGGCCGACAGCGAGGGGGTGAAGTTGGCGTAGCCGACGCCCTCGGAGATGGCCGCGTAGGCGTAGACCATCGACGGGGTGATCGCCCGGTCGTCGGCGTCCAGCCCGGCCTCGAAGGCCTCCGGCGTCTGCAGGCAGGCCGCGGCCGGGTCGGGCCACCGCTCGGTGGAGGCGAGGTTGAGCAGCACCAGCCCGTCGAGCTGCTGCTCGCTGCGGAACCGGCGCAGGTCGGCGCGTACGGCGTCCACCTGCGCGCGCCGCCCCTCGGCGAGCACGACGTTCCCGCCGGTGACGTTGCGGCAGAAGTCGGCGTCGCCGGCCGCGGGCCAGGGCGTGATGGACGACAGCAGCGGCTCGGCCTGCTGCAGCTGGCGGTGGTCGAGCACGCCGTGCTGCTCGGCCGCCTTGTAGAGGTCGGCACCGTCGAGGTCCCAACCGCCGACGACCAGCTCGTCGTACCCGACGAGACCGGTGGCCTCCTCGACGGGCAGGTCGCCGACGGTCAGCCCGGCGAGCGGCAGGCCGTCGGCGCCGACGGCGCCGAGCCGGAGCAGCTCGAGCCCGGCCACGGCGGTGGTCGCGACGGCACCGCCCAGCCCGACGATGGCGGTTCCGACGCGACGTGGTGACTGCGGCACAGGGTGCTCCTCGAGCTCAGTGCCCGGGTCTCCTCCCTGGGCCTGCACCGACCCTCACACGCCCGACCGGATCCCGCGACCAGAAGATGGTGCGCAATCTTCTGATCATCCCCGGCGCACGCCCCCCACCAGGGAGGCAGCCCTCAGAGGTTCTCGACGACGTGGTCGATGCAGGCGGTCAGCGCGCTGACGTCGTCCGGGTCGACCGCCGGGAACATGCCCACCCGCAGCTGGTTGCGGCCCAGCTTGCGGTAGGGCTCGGTGTCGAGGACCCCGTTGGCCCGCAGCGCCTTCGCGATCGCCGCGGCGTCGACCGACTCGTCGAAGTCGACGGTGCCGACGACGTAGGACCGCTGCTCGGGCTCGGCCACGAACGGAGACGTGTAGCTCGTCGCCTCCGCCCACTCGTACAGCCGGCGGGAGGACTCCTGGCTGCGGGCGACGGCGCCGGACAGCCCGCCCAGGCCGAGCATCCAGTCGACCTGGTCGGCCAGCAGGAAGAGCGTGGCGACCGCAGGGGTGTTGTAGGTCTGGTCCTTGGCGCTGTTGTCCACCGCGATGGACAGGTCCAGGAACCCGGGGATCCACCGGTCGCCCGCCTTGATCTCGGCGACCCGCTCCAGCGCCGCCGCCGACATCAGCGCGATCCACAGCCCGCCGTCACTGGCGAAGGACTTCTGCGGGGCGAAGTAGTAGACGTCGGTCTGCGCGACGTCGACCGGCAGCCCGCCCGCGCCGGAGGTGGCGTCGATGAGCACCAGCGCGTCGGCGTCGGCCCCGGCCGGCCGGACCACCGGCGCCATGACGCCGGTCGAGGTCTCGTTGTGCGCCCAGCCGTAGGCGTCGATGCCGGCCTCGCCGGTCGGCAGCGCCAGCGAGCCGGGGGCGGCCTTCGCGATCACCGGGGCGTCCAGGAACGGCGCCTCGGCGACCCCGGAGGCGAACTTCGCGGAGAACTCGCCGTAGGTGCCGTGCGCGCTGCGCTGCCGGATCAGCCCGATGGTCGCGGCGTCCCAGAAGGCCGTCGTCCCGCCGTTGCCGAGCACCACCTGGTACCCGTCGGGCAGGTCGAACAGCTGGGTCAGGCCCTCGCGGACCCGCTTCACCAGGCCCTTCACCGGCGCCTGCCGGTGCGAGGTGCCCATCAGCCCGGAGCCGGCGGTGGCCAGCGCCTGCAGCGCCTCCGGGCGGACCTTCGACGGCCCGCACCCGAAGCGTCCGTCCGCCGGCAGCAGGTCGGTGGGGATGGTGATCGTCATGGCGTCGTCCTCGCTCAGGGGGTGGGCGGGCTGATCTGCGTCGTCGTGATGGTGTCCCAGCCCTCGACGTCCTCGGGCTTGCGCGGTGCGGGCCCGACGTACCGGGCGGAGGGGCGGACCAGCCGGCCGGTCTGCTTCTGCTCCAGGATGTGCGCGCACCAGCCGGCGGTGCGGGCGCAGCTGAACATCGAGGTGAACAGGCTGCTGGGCACCTCGGCGAAGTCCAGCACGATCGCCGCCCAGAACTCGACGTTGGTCTCGATCGGGCGGTCCGGGCGCCGCTCCCGCAGCTCGGCCAGCGCGGCCTGCTCCAGGGCGCGCGCGGCCTCGAAGCGCGGGGCACCCAGCTCCTCGGCGGCGCGGCGGAGCACCCGCGCGCGCGGGTCCTCGGCGCGGTAGACCCGGTGGCCGAAGCCCATCAGCCGGTCGCCCTTGTCCAGCAGCCCCTTGACGTAGCCCGTCGCGTCACCGGAGGCCTCGACGCCGTCGAGCATGTGCAGCACCCGGGACGGCGCCCCGCCGTGCAGCGGGCCGGACATCGCGCCGATCGCGCCGGACAGCGACGCGGCGACGTCGGCACCGGTGGAGGCGATCACCCGGGCGGTGAACGTGGAGGCGTTCATGCCGTGCTCGGCGGCCGAGGTCCAGTAGGCGTCGACGGCGGCGACGTGCCGCGGGTCGGGGTCGCCGCGCCAGCGGACCATGAAGCGCTCGACGATGGTGGACGCCTCGTCGACCCGCTTCTGCGGCACGGCCGGGGTGCCGATGCCCCGGGCGGACTGCGCCACGTAGGACAGCGCCATGACCGCGGCCCGGGCCAGCTCGTCGCGGGCCTCCTCGTCGGAGATGTCCAGCAGCGGGCGGTAGCCCCAGATCGGGGTGAGCATCGCCAGCGCGGCCTGGACGTCGACCCGCACGTCACCGGTGTGCACCGGGATCGGGAAGGGCTCGGCCGGCGGCAGGCCGGGGCCGAACTCCCCGTCCACCAGCAGCGCCCACACGTTGCCGAAGGTCACCGTGCCGACGAGGTCCTCGATGTCGACGCCGCGGTACCGCAGGGCCCCGCCGTCCTTGTCGGGCTCCGCGATGGTCGTCTCGAAGGCGATGACGCCTTCCAGGCCGGGTACGAAGTCGTCAGCCATCTCGCATGCTCCTCTGCGCGCGGGTGGGGACGGACGCCGGATCAGCGCACGACGAGGCACAACTTAGGGGCAGCGCCCCGCGCCGGTGCAGGCGGTCGGCCCGACGGGTCCGGAGTCACCCGACGGTGCAGGACGCAACGGTGACAGCATGAGGTGGTGCCCGACCTGATCCGCATGCGCAGGGACTACGACGACGGGGCCTTCGGGGAGGACGGACTGGCGCCCACCTGGGTCGAGCAGTTCGACTCCTGGTTCGCCGACGCGGTCGCCGCCGAGCTGCCCGAGCCCAACGCGATGGTGGTGGCCACCGCCGACGCCGACGGGGCGCCCGACGCCCGGGTCGTGCTGATGAAGGGATACGACGTCACGGGCTTCGTCTTCGGCACCAACTACGCCTCGGCCAAGGGCGCGCAGCTGGCGGTGAACCCGCGGGCGGCGCTGGTCTTCCCGTGGCACGCCCTGCAGCGCCAGGTGCGGGTGCACGGTGCGGTGGAGCGGGCCGGCGACGCCGCGTCGGACCTGCTCTGGGACCCCCGGCCGCGCGGGTCGCAGCTGGCCGCGGCCGCCTCGATCCAGTCGACCGTGGTGGAGTCCCGCGCGCTGCTGCGCACCCGGGTCGAGGAGCTGGACGCCGTCACCCCGCCCGGCCCGCTCGCCCGGCCGGCCAACTGGGGCGGGTACCGGGTGGTGCCCGAGCGGGTGGAGTTCTGGCAGGGCGGCTCGGACCGCCTGCACGACCGGCTGGTCTTCGTGCGCGACGACGAGGAAGGCGGCGGCTGGGTCGTGCAGCGCCTGGCCCCATGACGGACCCCGCGGCCCCTGGCACCGCGCCGGCCCGGCGGAGGAGCTGGGCGATCGACACGACGCCGCTGCGCAACAAGGCGTACCGGCGGGTGTTCGGCGGCGTCGCGGTCACCATGCTCGGCCAGCAGATGACGCTGGTCGCCGTCCCGTACCAGGTCTACCGCCTCACCGGCTCCTCGCTGATGGTCGGCCTGACCTCGGTGGTCGCGCTCGTGCCGCTGGTGGTCTTCGGCCTGCTCGGCGGGGCGATCGCCGACGCGATGGACCGCCGCCGGCTGATGCTGGTCACCTCGGTGGGCGCGGCGGTGACCAGCGCGCTGCTGGCGGTGCAGGCGCTGCTGCCGGGCGCCGGGCACCTGTGGGTGCTGTGGGTGCTGGCCGCGGCGGTGTCCGGGTTCGCCGCGGTCAACCAGCCGGCCCGCAGCGCGGTGATCCCGGCGATCGTCGGCGCGGACGGCGTCGCGGCGGCCAACGCGCTGGCGATGACGGTGCGGCAGGCCGGGGTGATCGTCGGGCCGCTGCTCGCCGGGCTGCTGATCGCGCTGGGTGACCTGTCGATCCTCTACACCGTCGACGCCCTCGGCTTCGTCGCGGCGGTGCTGCTGCTGCGCGGCCTGCCACCGCTGCCGCCGCAGGGGGTGTCCGGCCCGCTGCGGCTGAGCTCGGCGGTGCGCGGGGTCGGCGAGGGGTTCGCGTTCCTGCGCACCCAGCCGGTGCTGCTGATGACCTTCGTCGTCGACGTCATCGCGATGCTGTTCGCCTGGCCGCAGGCGGTGTTCCCGGAGCTGTCGGAGACCACCTACGCGATGGACGCCAACAGCCTCGGCTGGCTGTTCGCCGGCGTCTCGATCGGCTCGCTGCTGATGGGGCTCACCTCGGGCTGGGTGAGCCGGGTCGACCGGCAGGGCGCGGTCGTGCTGGTCGCGATCGCGGTGTGGGGCGTGGCGATCATCGGCTTCGGGCTGGCCTCGACGCTGTGGCTGGCGGTGGCCTGCCTGGCCGTCGCCGGTGCCGGGGACATGGTCAGCGCGGTGCTGCGCTCGTCGATGCTGCAGACCGCCGCGCCGGACGAGATGCGCGGCCGCATGCAGGGCGTCTTCATCGTGGTGGTCGCCGGTGGTCCGCGGCTCGGCGACCTGCGGGCCGGGGTGCTGGCCAGCTCGTTCGGCGTCAGCCTGGCGATGGTGTCCGGCGGGGTGGTGATCGTGGTGGCGATGGTGCTGGTCGCGGTCGCGGTGCCCTCGTTCTGGCTGTTCCGCGCCTCGCGCGCCGACGAGCTGGCCGAGTCCGCCCGCCGCCGGCTGGCCGAGGACTGAGGGGCCTCCCGCTCCGCCCGGCCGGGCCCTAGCCTGCCCAGGTGCTCCGAGACGCTGCGCGGTGGGACTTCGCCGACGACTTCGACGGTGCCGACCTGGACCGGGACGTCTGGGTGCCGCACTACCTGCCGGCCTGGAGCTCCCGCGCCGCGACCGCCGCCACCTACGAGGTGCGGGACTCCTGCCTGCACCTGTCGGTCCCGCCCGGGCAAGGCCTGTGGTGCGGCGACGACCACCGGCCGCCGATGCGGGTGTCCGGCGTCCAGTCGGGCAACGGGTCCGGGCCGGTGGGCAGCACCACCGGCCAGCAGCCCTACCGCGACGGCCTCGTCGTCCGCGAGGAGCAGCCGCCGCACCGGGGCTGGACGCCGCGGGGCGGGCACCTGGAGGTGCGCGCGCGGGCGGAGCTGTCGCCGCGGTCGATGGCCGCCTGGTGGATGGTCGGCCTCGAGGACCGGCCGGAGCGCTCGGCGGAGATCTGCGGAGCCGAGGTGTTCGGCGACGCCGTGGTGCCGGGGGAGTCGGCCGCCGTGGGCGCGGGCCTGCACCCGTTCCGCGACCCGGCCGTCGCCGACGACTTCGCCGCCGTCCGGCTGCCGCTGGACGTCGCGGAGTTCCACACCTACGCGGTCGACTGGACGCCCGAGCGCGTCGACTTCCTGGTGGACGGCGCCCGGGTGCGCAGCGCCGCGCGGCCGCCCTGGTACCCGGTGCAGATGATGCTGGCCGTCTTCGACTTCCCGGAGCGGTCGACCGGGGACGACACCGACGCCGTGCCCGAGCTCGTCGTCGACTGGATCGCGGGCTCGGCCTCGGCCTGACCGGCGCGCCCACCGGGTCGTTGGTGCTTGCACCTGGGGTGCCCGGGTAGCGGGGACCCATGGCGCTCCCGAAGGTCCTCGTGCTCGTGCTCGCCGGTGGCAAGGGCAGCCGGCTGGAACTGCTGACCGAGACCCGGGCCAAGCCCGCCGTCCCGTTCGCCGGTGTCTACCGGCTGGTCGACTTCCCGCTGTCCAACTGCGAGCACTCCGGCATCGCCGACGTGTGGGTGTCGGTGCAGTACCAGCCGCAGTCGCTGTCGGAGCACCTGGCCAACGGGCGGCCGTGGGACCTCGACCGCACCACCGGCGGGCTGATGATGCTGCCGCCGTTCCAGGGCAGCGAGCGCGGCGGCTTCACCGAGGGCACCGCGGACGGGCTGTGGCGGCAGGCCGAGCTGATCCGGCAGCACGCCCCCGACGCGCTGGTCGTCGTCAGCTCCGACGCCGTCTACAAGCTCGACTACCGCGAGGTGGTCGACGCGCACCTGGCCTCCGACGCCGAGGTCACGATGGTCACCACCGAGGTCGAGCGGGACGACGCCGCCCGGTACGGCATCGTGCAGGTGGACGACGAGGGCCGGGTCACCGACTACGCCTACAAGCCCGACGAGCCGGCCACCACCACGGCCACCAACGAGGTGTTCGTCTTCTCGCCCACGGCGACGCTGGACCGGCTGGAGGCGTTGGCCGCCACGGTCGGGGAGGACGGGCTCGAGGACCTCGGGAACCACCTGCTGCCCGCGCAGACGAAGGACGGCCTGGCCCGCGCGTACCCCCTGCAGGGCTACTGGCGGGACGTCGGCACCGTCGAGTCCTACTGGCAGGCCCACCAGGACTTCCTCCTCCCGGACCCGCCCATCGACCTGGACGAGCGGAGCTGGCCGGTGCACACCCGCGGCGGCCGGCACAGCGCCGCCCGGGTGCTGGCCGGCGGCAACGTCGACGGCAGCCTGGTCTCCGGCGGCACCCGGGTGGCGGGGACCGTCCGGGGGTCGGTGCTCTCGCCGGGCGTGGTGGTCGAGGAGGGCGCCACGGTCGTCGACTCGGTGCTGCTGCCGGGCGTGCACGTGCGGGCCGGTGCGACGGTCACCCGCGCGGTGCTGGCCGACGGCGTGGTGGTCGGGGAGCGGGCGACCGTCGGTGGCGACGGCGACATCACGCTGGTCGGCCGGTCGGCGACGGTGCCCGACGGCGGCGAGGTGCCCGCCGGCGGCCGGCTCCCTGAGCCCGAGTCCGGACGCTGACCGGAGGCCGGGCGCGCGGCGGTCCGGACCGACGTCCTACCGTTGCCCCGGTGACGGCCCAGGACGCCTATCGCGAACTGCTCCGCGACCACGTCGGCCCGGCGCTGCGGGCCGAGGGCCTGACCGGCTCCGGCACGGTGTGGACGCTGCCCTCGGACACCCACTGGGTGACCGTCGGCTCCCACGCCTCGGAGGGCTCGACCGAGCAGCGGGTGGTGTTCACCGCCGACCTCCGGGTGCTGTCCAAGGCGCTGTGGGCGGCGGAGGACGTGCCGGCGGGGCGGTGCCCGGCGCGGCCGTGCGCCACCGCCGACCACGGCCTCGGCTGGTTCGAGCGGATCGGTGCGGTGCTGCCGGGCTCGACCGGGGACCACTGGTGGGCGGTCACCCCGGACGACGACCTGCACCGGCTGGCCGGCGACGTCCTGCGCGCCCTGCAGGACGCGGCGCTGCCGGCGATGCGGGAGGTGCTGGCGGCCGAGCGGGCCCGCCGTCCCGGCTGCTCGCGCAACGTCGGCGGCCGGGACTGGTACCGGCCCTGCCCGGCGCCGGCCGACGTGGCGTTGGCCGGGCACGGCCGCCGGGTGTTCCGCTGCGCCGGGCACGCCGAGGAGCCCAGCACCGAGCACGACGGCACCGTGGTCGGCCGCTGGCCGGCGCTGGTCTGACCGGTCACGCGAGCGCGCCGGCCACCACCCTGAGGTCGGCCACCAGGGCGTCGTAGGCGGCGGCCCGGGCGTCGTCCGGCGTCCGCAGCACGGCGGAGGGGTGCGCCGTCGCCAGCATCCAGGTCTGGGTCGGCACCTCCTCCTCGGGCTCGTCGCCGTCCGCGTCGGGCTCGGTCAGCAGGACGGCCTGCCGACCCGGCGGCGTCCAGGGCAGCAGCTGCCCGCGGTCCCTGGTGATCCGGAACGACGGCGAGATGAGCGCCTTGGCCGCGACCGCACCCAGGCAGACGACGACCTCCGGCTGCAGGACGGCGAACTCCGCCTCCAGCCACGGCCGGCAGGCCCGCAGGTGCTCGGCGCCGGGGGACTGGTGGATCCGGCGCTTGGGCGTGGGCGTGAACCGGAAGTGCTTGACCGCGTTGGTGATGTAGGCGTCGCGCCGGTCGATGGCCGCGTCCGCCAGCGCCCGGTCCAGCAGCCGGCCGGCCGGGCCGACGAACGGCTCGCCCGCCCGGTCCTCCTGGTCGCCGGGCTGCTCCCCGACGAACACGATGCGGGCGGTCTCCGGCCCCTCGCCGAACACGGTCTGGGTGGCCGGCTCCCACAGCTCGCAGGCCCGGCAGCCGGCCGCGGCCTCGCGCAGACCGGTCAGGCCGACCCCGCCGGGCGGCTGCGCGGGGGAGTTCTCGCTGCTCATGTCCTGATGACACCGGAAACCGGGCCGGGCCGCAGCGCGGGACGTCGACTGCGACGCACCGGACAGTTCACTTGACGAGACGGAAAGTCGTAGGCCAGTCTTTCCGGCATGGAAAGTCGAGAGGGCAGGGACGCGACGACCCCCGGAGGAGCAGTGCTCGAGTTCGACGGCCTGTACAAGGCCTACGGCAGCAACCAGGTGCTGGAGGGGGTCGGGTTCGGCGTCGCCGCCGGCCAGATGTTCGGCTTCTGCGGGTCCAACGGCGCGGGCAAGACGACGACCATGCGCATCGCGATGGGCCTGGCCCGCGCCGACGCCGGGGAGGTCCGCTGGGCCGGCCGGCCGGTCGACGAGGCCGTCCGCCGCCGGATCGGCTACATGCCCGAGGAGCGCGGGCTCTACCCGAAGATGAAGGTCGGCGAGCAGCTCACCTACTTCGCCCGGCTGCACGGCATGGACGCCGCCCCCGCTGCCCGCGCCGCCGGCGCCTGGGCCGAGCGGCTCGGGCTGGGCGAGCGCCGCGACGACCGGGTGGAGAAGCTGTCGCTGGGCAACCAGCAGCGGGTCCAGCTCGCCGCGGCGCTGGTCAGCGAGCCGGACGTGCTGATCCTCGACGAGCCCTTCTCCGGCCTGGACCCGGTCGGCGTCGACTCGCTGGCCGACGCGCTGCTGGAGCAGTGCCGGCGCGGCGTCCCGGTGGTCTTCTCCAGCCACCAGCTCGACCTGGTCGAGCGGCTGTGCGACGCGGTCGGCATCCTCGCCCGCGGCCGGATCGTCGCCAGCGGCAGCGTGGCCGAGCTGCGGACCTCCGCGGCCGGCCGCCAGCTGCGCGTGGTCGCCCCCGACGCCGCACCCGGCTGGGCCGCGGCGGTGCCCGGGGTGCGGGTGGTCTCCGAGCAGCGCGGCGACGCCGTGCTCGAGCTGGCGCCCGGCACCGACGACCAGCAGGTGCTCGCCGCCGCGCTGGCCACCGGCCGGGTCACCCACTTCGCCTGGCGCGAACCCACCCTCGTCGAGCTCTTCCGCGACGCCGTCACCGACACCCGGGAGGTGGCGGCATGACCGCCCCCGCGCACAGCGACGTCACCCCGCACAGCCCCGCCCAGCTGGTCCGGCTGGTGGCCGGCCGCGAGGTCTCCACCCGGATCCGGGACAAGGGGTTCCTGATCGGCTCCGCCGTGCTCATCGTGCTGATCGTCGGCCTGCTGGTGTTCCAGGTGGCGATCAACAGCGGCTCGGAGACGACCAGGATCGCGGTCGTCGGCGGCAGCGAGGCGGTCACCGGCGCGCTGGAGACCCAGGCGGAGGCGCTGGACGTCGACGTGCAGGTCACCGAGTACGACGACGAGGGCGCCGCCCGCACCGCGGTCGAGGACGGCGACGTCGACGGCGCCCTGCTCGACCCGGCGGGTGCCCGGCCCGAGCTGCTGGTGGAGAACGACGGCGGCCAGGTCGAGACCCTCGTGCAGGGCGCGGTGCAGGGGCTGTCGATCAGCCAGCAGCTCGCCGACGCCGGGGTGCAGCTGACCAGTCCGCCGGAGGTCGAGGTCGTCGCGCTGGACGCCGACGCGGACGCCGACGTCGAGGCCGCCGTCGTCGCCCTGGTCGGGGTGGTGGTGCTCTACAGCCTGCTCATCCTGTTCGGGCAGTTCGTGGCGCAGGGCGTGGTGGAGGAGAAGTCCAGCCGGGTCGTCGAGCTGCTGCTGGCCACCATGCGCCCGTGGCAGCTGCTGGCCGGCAAGATCCTCGGCCTCGGGCTGCTCGGGCTCGGCCAGATGGTGGTGATCGCCGTCGTCGGGGTCGCCGGTGCGCTGGCCTTCGACGTCGTGGAGCTGCCCGGGCGGCTCATCGGCACGGTCGTCACCGTCGTCGCCTGGTTCGTGCTCGGCTACGCCTTCTACGCGTCGGTGTTCGCCGCCGCGGCGTCGCTGGTGAGCCGGCAGGAGGACCTGGGCAGCGTGATCACCCCGGCGTCCATCGTGCTGGTCGTCGGCTTCGTCGTCTCCGTGCAGGCGGCCCAGGACCCGACCGGCTCGCTGGCCACCGTCACCTCGTTCGTCCCGGGGCTGTCGCCGCTGGTCATGCCGGTGCGGCAGGCCGCGGGCGGGGCGGCGTGGTGGGAGGTCGCGGTGGCCGTCGTCCTGATGCTGGTGGCGATCGCGGCCATCGTGCGGATCGGCGGGCGGGTGTACGCCGGCGCGCTGCTGCGGACCGGCGGCAAGGTGAAGTTCCGCGAGGCGCTCTCCGCCGAACGCTGACGCGGCCTGCCTGCCCCCCCGGGATCAGGTGACCTGGTCGTGCGTGCTCCTGGCTCAGCTCCCGACGTGAGCCAGGAGCACGCACGCTGAGCCAGGACGCCGTTCGGTCGCCGGGACGGCGGGGTAGCGGCTGCGGCATGAGCATGCAGCTGGGCTACACGATGATGACCGAGCAGGCCGGTCCCAAGGACCTGGTCTCCCACGTGGTCGGCGCCGAGGCGGTCGGCTTCGACTTCGCCGTCAGCAGCGACCACTTCTTCCCGTGGCTGGACGAGATGGGCCATGCGCCCAACGCCTGGGTCACCCTCGGCGCGGCCGCCCAGGCCACCAGCCGGATCCCGCTGATGACCTACGTGACCTGCCCGATCCTGCGGTACCGCCCGGCCGTCGTCGCGCAGCAGGCGGCCACCCTGCAGCTGCTGGCCGACGGGCGGTTCACCCTCGGCCTGGGCGCGGGGGAGAACCTCAACGAGCACGTGATCGGCGAGGGCTGGCCGCCGGTCGCCGTCCGGCACGAGATGTTCGCGGAGGCCGTGCAGGTCATCAAGGAGCTGCTCGCCGGCGACGGGTACACCACCTTCCACGGCCAGTACTACGACGTGGACGGCGGCAAGGTCTGGGACCTCCCCGAGGGCGGCGTGCCGATCGGCATCGCGGTGTCGGGGCAGAAGTCGGTCGCGCTGGCCGCCGAGTACGCCGACGTGCTCATCGCCACCGAGCCCAAGCCGGAGCTCACCGAGCAGTTCGAGAAGGCCGGCGGCGCGGGCAAGGACCGGGTCGGCCAGATGCCGATCAGCTACGGCACCGACAAGGCCGCCGCCGTCACCCGCGCGCACCAGCTGTTCCGCTGGTTCGGCCTGGGCTGGAAGGTCAACGCCGACCTGCCCGGCACCGCCGGCTTCGACGCGGCCAGCCAGTTCGTCCGCGAGGAGGACGTCGAGGGCTCCATCCCCTGCGGGGACGACGTCGAGGCGGTCATCGAGGCGGCGAAGGCCTACGCCGAGGCGGGGTTCAGCCACCTCGCGCTGGTGCAGATCGGCGGCGACCAGCAGCGCCCCTACCTGGAGTGGGCCGAGCGCGAGCTGATGCCCGCCTGGCGCGAGGCCTTCGGCTCCTGAACCCCGAAGATGGCCATCTTCGGGCCTCCCCGTACGCCGAAGATGGCCATCTTCGGCGCGGACCGGGCGGCGGAGATGGCCATCTTCGCCCTGGGGCGGTCGGGGTCAGGTCTCGCGGAGGGCGGTGAGCGGGCCGCGGTAGGGGTTGGCCGGGGGGCCGCTCACGCCGGGCCGGACGGTGAAGAGCTTCCCGGCGTCGGGTCGGGCGGCGCGGGCGGCGTCGTCCATCCCGTGCACCGAGGTGCTGATCACGAGCAGGTCCCCGGCGAACGCGCAGCTCGTGGTGTTCTCCGCCGGCACCTCGACCACCGCCAGCAGGTCCCCGTCGGGGGAGTACCGCCGCACCTGGCCGCCGCCCCAGAGCGCGGTCCAGAGGCAGCCCTCGTCGTCCACGGTGAGGCCGTCGGCGACGCCGTCCGGGTCGTCGGTGAAGTCCAGCAGCACCCGGCGCTGCCCGGAGGTGCCGGTGGCCGGGTCGTAGTCGAGGGCCCACACCTGCTTCGCGCCGGAGTCGGACAGGTACATCGTGCGGTCGTCGGGCGACCAGCCGAGCCCGTTGGAGACGGTCAGCCCGTCGAGGACCGTGCGCACCGTCCCGTCGAGGTCGAGCCGGTGCAGGCTCCCGGCGCCGGGGCGCTCGTCGAAGGCCATCGTCCCGCCGAAGAACCGGCCGGCCCGGTCGCAGCCGCCGTCGTTCATCCGGGTGCCGCCGGCTTCGGCCGACCCGCCCTCGCCGGCCAGCTCGACCAGCACGTCCGCCTCGCCGTCGGCGGACAGCCGGGTGATCCCGCCGTCGGCACCCAGCAGCCAGCCGCCGGCCTCGACCGGGACGACGAAGCCCACGGTGCCCCCGCCGCGGTGCTGCGCCACGTCGACGACGTCGTCCCCGTCCACCCGGCCGCGCCGCACCAGGCCCGCGGTGATGTCGACCCACACCAGCTCGGCGGTGGCGGCGTCCCAGATCGGGCCCTCCCCGTGCTCGGCCGGGGCGGAGGTGGCCGGCGTCGCGGTCAGTCGCTTCATGGCGCCCATCTTCTCGGGTGACCTCGACCGGCGCTGGCCCGCTCCTCCGCGGGGCACGTCACCGGCCCGACACACCCGCCCCGGATACTGCGCGTCGTGTCCGAAGCCACCGTCGACGTCGCCGACCTGCACGCCCCCGACGACCGGGCGTCCGAGAACCCGCTGCGGGAGGACATCCGGCTGCTGGGCCGGGTGCTGGGCGAGGTGATCGGCGAGCAGGCCGGCGCCGACGTCCTCGAGCTCGTGGAGTCCACCCGGGTCGAGGCCTTCCGCATCCGCCGGTCCGAGGTCGACCGCGGTGAGCTGGCCCAGCGGCTGGCCGGGCTCGACCCGCGCGAGGCCACCCACGTCATCCGCGCGTTCAGCCACTTCTCGCTGCTGGCCAACATCGCCGAGGACGTGCACCACGAGCGCCGCCGCCGGCACCACCGCCGTGCCGGGTCGCCGCCGCAGAAGGGCAGCCTGGCGGCGAGCCTCGACCTGCTGGACGCCGCCGACCTCGACCCCGCCGTCGTCGCCCGCGAGCTGACCGGCGCGGTCGTCGTCCCGGTCGTGACCGCGCACCCCACGGAGGTGCGGCGCCGGACGATCTCGCAGGTCCAGCAGCAGGTCAGCGAACTGCTGCAGCGCCGGGACGTCGACGACCCGGCCTGGTCGGCGCACCTGTGGCGGGAGGTGCTCACCCTCTGGCAGACCGCGCTGCTCCGGCTCAGCCGGCTGCGGCTGGCCGACGAGATCGACGAGGCGCTGCGCTACTACGACCTGTCGCTGTTCGAGGTCGTGCCGGAGATCAACGCCGCCCTGCGCCGTGCGCTGCGCGAGCGCTGGCCGGACGCCGACCTGCTGGCCACCCCGATGCTGCGGCCGGGCTCGTGGATCGGCGGGGACCGCGACGGCAACCCGTTCGTCACCGCCGACGCCGTCCGGCGGGCGACCACCTCCCAGGCCCGGACGGCGCTGCGCCACCACCTGGCCGAGCTGGTCTGCCTGGCCGACGAGCTGTCGATGTCCGACCGGCTGGTCACCCCCACCGACGCGCTCTACGCGCTGGCCGAGGCCTCCGGCGACGACTCGCCGTTCCGCGGCGACGAGCCCTACCGGCGGGCGCTGCGCGGGGTGTACCGGCGGCTGGCCGCCACCGCGCTGCGGGTGCTCGGAGAGGTGCCCGGTCCGTCCCCGGACGCCGAGCTGCCGCCCTACGACCGCCCGGCCGAGCTGATCGCGGACCTGGAGACCGTCGACGCCTCGCTGCGCGGGCACGGCGCCGGAGCGCTGGCCGACGACCGGCTGGCCCGGCTGCGCGAGGCGGTCGAGGTGTTCGGCTTCCACCTGTGCGGGCTGGACATGCGGCAGAACTCCGCGGTGCACGAGGAGGTCATGGCCGAGCTGCTGGCCTGGGCCGGCGTCTGCGAGGACTACGCGTCGCTGGACGAGGCGGCCCGCGTCGAGCTGCTGACCGGGGAGCTCCGGCTGCGCCGGCCGCTGGTGCGCCGGGACGCCGAGCTGTCCGAGCTGGCCCGCGGCGAGCTGGACCTGCTGGTCGCCGCCGCCGAGCAGGTCGCGCTGCTCGGCCCGGAGTCGATCCCGAACTACGTGATCAGCATGTGCGAGTCGGTCAGCGACGTGCTGGAGGTCGCCGTCCTGCTCAAGGAGGTGGGCCTGCTCGACCCCGGCGCCGAGGGCGGCCCGCGGTGCAGCGTCGGCATCTCACCGCTGTTCGAGACGATCGAGGACCTGCAGGCGGCCGGCGCGATCCTCACCGCGATGCTCGGCCACCCCCTGTACCGGGCGCTGGTGGCCGACCGCGGCGACGCGCAGGAGGTCATGCTCGGCTACTCCGACAGCAACAAGGACGGCGGCTACCTCGCCGCCAACTGGGCGCTGTACCGGGCCGAGCTGGCGCTGGTCGAGGTGGCCCGGGCCGACGGCGTGCGGCTGCGGCTGTTCCACGGCCGCGGCGGCACGGTCGGCCGCGGCGGCGGCCCCAGCTACGAGGCGATCCGGGCGCAGCCGCCTGGCTCGGTCGCGGGCGCGCTGCGGATCACCGAGCAGGGCGAGGTGATCGCGGCCAAGTACGCCTCCCCGCACCTGGCCCGGCGCAACCTCGAGGCGCTGGTCGCGGCGACCCTGGAGTCGACGCTGCTGGACATCGAGGGGCTCGGGGACGACGCCGAGGAGACCTACGCGCTCTTCGACGACCTCGCCGCCCGGGCCCGCTCGGCGTACGGCGCCCTGGTGCACGAGACGCCGGGGTTCGTGGAGTGGTTCCGCGCCGCGACACCGGTGCGCGAGCTGGCCGAGCTGAACATCGGCAGCCGGCCGCCGTCCCGCAAGGCCGGTGACTCGATCAGCGACCTGCGGGCCATCCCGTGGGTGTTCAGCTGGTCGCAGGCGCGGATCATGCTGCCCGGCTGGTACGGCACCGGGTCGGCGCTGGAGTCGTGGGTCGACGGCGACCCCGGCCGGCTGGCCCAGCTGCAGGACCTGCACCGGCGCTGGCCGTTCTTCCGCACCGTGCTGTCCAACATGGGCATGGTGCTGGCCAAGACCGACCTGGAGCTGGCCGCGCGCTACGCCGAGCTGGTGCCCGACCCGGAGCTGCGGCAGCTGGTGTTCGGCCAGATCACCGCCGAGCACGAGCGGTCGGTGCGGATGCTGCTGGCGATCACCGGCGATGACCACCTGCTGGCCGACAACCCAGCCCTGGCCCGGTCCATCCGCAACCGCTTCCCCTACCTGGAGCCGCTGCACCACCTGCAGGTGGAGATGCTGCGCCGCCGCCGCGGCGGGGACGACGACGAGCTGGTGCGCCGCTGCATCCAGCTCAGCGTGAACGGCGTCGCCACCGCCCTGCGCAACAGCGGGTGAGGTCCGTGCAGTTCGGGCTCGGGTCGTCGACCGTCAGGCCAGTCGACTCCGCAACGTCGGGACGCCGTCGCCGCTGAGGTGGTCGAGTGCGGTCGTGCGGCCCGTGATCGCCAGCAGGAGTGCCTCGGCGTTCCCGTGCACCGTGGGACCACTGCCGTGCGCCCACTCGACGTCGTCCGCCTCGAACCGCAAGCCGCTCAGCGTGCCCGCGGCGACGAGGCCACCGGCGCGCCCGGCGGTCAGGAAGGTCAGCGACGTGCGCAGGCGTGCCTCCGGGACGTCGCGCGGCAGCCCCAGCGGCCAGCGGATGTCCAGGCCGTGCACCAGGAGGTCGGTGAGCGGCGCCTCGGGGCCGGCGCCGGGCGGGGTGAACCGCGAGTCGGCCTTCCGGCGCAGCACCTCGACGAGCTCGCCGAACGGCCGACGTGCCTGCTCGCGGGTCAGCCGGACGTTCGCGCGGTCGAAGTCCCCGCGACAGGCGAGCATGGCCAGCACGAACTTCGGGATGCCCACCTCCAGGGGCACGACCAGGTGTGCGACCACGTCGTGCACCCGCCAGGCGGCGCACAGGCTCGGCGTCGCCTGCTGCTCGGCCGTGAGCCCCGACAGCAGGGCCGCCAGACCGCGACGCTCGTCGGCGATCTCCGCGAAGGTGTCCACGAGCTCATCGTGGCAGGACCGGAGCCGTCCCCGCCCAGCCGTCCACCGGCCGCCGTCCGCGTGCCGCCGTCCGCGTGCCGCCGTCCGCGTGCCGCCGTCCACCGGGGATCAGGTCAGCTCACCGCAGCTGCTCCTGGCTCACCTCACACGGTGAGCCAGGAGCACGCACGATCAGCTGACCTGATCCCGGGGGACGGCGGGGTGGGTCAGGGGCGGGCGGCCTCGACGGCCTCGGCCAGCCGGCGGACGCCCTCGTCGACGTCCCCGGGCTGCACCGCGGAGTAGGCCAGCCGGAAGGAGTTCTCGCCTCCCTCGAGCAGGAAGTCGGTGCCCGGCACGATGGCGACCCCGCGGGCGGCCGCCTCGGTGGTGATCCGGGCGACGTCGTGGCCCTCGCCCTCGGGCAGGGTCACCCACAGGAAGTAGCCGCCCTCGGGACGGCGGAAGGTCGCCTGCGGCAGGTGCGCGCGCAGGGCGTCGTCCAGCAGCCCGACCCGCTCGGCCAGCGCCGACTTCACCCGCTCCAGCGCCGCCGGGAACCGGTCGCCCTGCAGGTAGGCGTGGACGGTGCCCTGGGCGACCATGTTCGGCGCGATGTAGGTGTTCGTGGCCCGGACCTGGATCTTCTTGATCAGCGCCGGCGGCCCGACCAGGTAGCCGACCCGGATGCCGGGGCAGACGGTCTTGGAGAACGACGAGGCGTAGACGACGTGCTCGCTGGCCGCGCCGCCGTCGAGCTCCAGCATCCGCGGCAGCGGCTCGCCGCTGAACCGGATGTCCACGTAGGGGTCGTCCTCGAACAGCACGAAGCCGTACTGCCGGGCCAGCTCCAGCAGCCGCTCGCGCTTGGCCAGCGACAGCGTGTAGCCCGCCGGGTTCTGGAAGTTGGGGATGACGTGCGCCAGCGTCGGGCGCAGCCCGCCCTCGAGCAGCGCGGCCACCTCCTCGACGGCGATCCCGTCCTCCTCCAGCGTCACCAGGTGCACGTCGGCGCCCCGGTTGCGCAGACCGAGCAGGGTGCGGTCGTAGGTGGGCCGCTCGGTGACCACCGCGGCGCCGGGCGTGGCCAGCTCGTCGAAGAGGAACGCGTCGGCCTGCATCGAGCCGTTGGTGACGAGCACGTGGTCGACCGGCACGCCGTGCTTCTCGGCGATCCACTCCCTCAGCGGCACGTAGCCGACCGCCGTCCCGTAGCCGGTCAGCCCGGCCGGGTCGGCGTCGAACGCCGCGACCGCCGCCTGCTTGAGGCCCTCGACGTCGACGATGTCGGTCGACGGGGCGCCGCGGGCGAAGGAGATCGTCGTGGTGGCAGGTGAGGTCTGTACGGGGGCGCTGCTCACACCGTCGAGTGTGCCGTACCGCGCCACCCGGGGGATCAGCCCTCCTGTGCCGCGACGGCGCTGCGGACGGCGGCCAGCAGCGCCTCGCGCTCGTGCAGCGTCGTGCGGGCCCGGCCGTGGACGGCGCCCAGGGCGACCTCGGCGGCGTCGATGGCCCGCCAGTCCTCCAGCAGCACCGGGTGCCCGCCGCGGGCGCGCAGGGTGTCCAGCCAGTCGTCGTCCCCGCCGGGTCGCAGCACCCCGGCGGCCACGTCGGCCAGCAGCGCGGCGACGGTCTCCCGGGCGTCGTGCTTGTTGGTGCCGACCACGCCGGTCGGGCCGCGCTTGATCCAGCCGGCGACGTACTCGCCGGTGCTCGGCCGGCCGTCGCGCAGCACCCGCCCGGCCTCGTGCGGCACGGTGCCCCCGACCAGGGGCAGCCCGGGCAGCGCGTGCCCGGAGTAGCCGACCGACCGCACCACCAGATCGGCCGGGACGACGTCCAGCTCACCGGTGCCGACCGCGCGGCCCTCGGCGTCCACCGTCGTCCGCTCGACCTCCACTCCGGTGACCCGGTCGGTGCCCAGCAGCCGGACCGGGCGGGCGCGGAACCGCAGCCGCAGGCTGACCGTGCCGGGCGTGACCTCGTGGCCGGCGTAGTCGGCGAGCGCGGCGAGGTTGCGGGCGACGTGCCGGTCCGCGGCTGCCAGCGCCTCGGTGGCCGGGTCGGGGGCCAGGTCGGCCGGGTCGACCAGCACGGTCGCGGCCGCCAGGTGGCCGAGCTCGCGCAGCTCCTGGGTGGTGAAGCTGGCCTGCGCCGGGCCGCGGCGGCCGAGCACCGTCACCCGCTCCACCGGCGCGGCGGCCAGGGCGTCGAGCACGTGCTGGGGCATCTCGGTGGGGTGCAGCTCGGCGGGGGAGCGGGCCAGCACCCGGGCGACGTCGAGCGCCACGTTCCCGACGCCGACGACCACCACGTCGCGGGCCCGGGCGACGGCGTCCTCCACCCGCGGCCGGTCGGCGTCCGGGTGACCGCAGTACCAGGCGACCACGTCGGTGGCGGCCAGGCTGCCGGGCAGCTCCTCCCCGGGGATGCCCAGCCGCCGGTCACCGGCGGCGCCGTAGGTGTAGACCACGGCGTCGACGTGCCGGCGCAGCTCGTCCAGGGCCAGGTCGGTGCCGATCTCGACGTTGCCGACGAACCGCACCCGCTCGTGGTCCAGGGTGTGGTGCAGCGTCTCGCGCAGGGCCCGCATCTTCAGGTGGTCCGGCGCGATGCCGTGCCGCACCAGGCCGAACGGGGTGGGCAGCCGGTCGACCAGGTCGACGGCCACCGGGACGTCGTCCTGACCGGCGAGCGCGTCGGCGGCGTAGATGCCCGCCGGCCCGGCGCCGACGACGGCGACCCGCAGCACACGGCGTCCGGGCGGTGTGCGTTGGGCCACGTCCGCATCGTCGTCCCGATGGCGGGTAGGCGCCAGGGTGAACCCGGGCAGCCGTGCCCGGTCATCGCCGGAGGAGACCGCGTGTCCATCCTGATCGTCGCCACCATCTCGCCCAAGCCCGGCCGCGCCGACGCGGTGCGGGAGGCCCTCACCGCCGCCGTCCCGGCCGTGCACGAGGAGGCCGGCTGCGAGCTCTACGCGCTGCACGAGGACGGCTACGGCTTCGTGATGATCGAGCGCTGGTCGTCCCAGGACGACGTCAAGGCGCACGGCGCCGGCGAGACGTTCAACCAGCTGGCCGAGGGCATCAAGGACGACCTGACCGAGCCGATCGGCGTCCGGATGCTCACCCCGCTCCCGGCCGGCGACGCCGCCAAGGGCGCGCTCTGACGGCTCTTCTGCAGGGGCCCGCGCCGAGCTCGCGAGGGCTGGGGGGCAGCGGGGGCCTTCTCAGACGGCCTGGCAGGTCGGGCACCAGAAGAGGTTGCGGCCGACCATCACCTCGGTGCGCACCTCGGTGCCGCAGAGCCGGCAGGGCAGCCCGGCGCGCCGGTAGACGTAGTGCGCGTCCTCCCGGAGCGCCGGGCCCCGCCGGCGCTCCCGGTCGGCGCGCTCGGTGGTCACGATCCGGCCGGCCTTGACGCCGGCCCGCATCAGCACGACGAGGTCTGCCCACATCGCGGCCCAGGCCTCGGCACCGACGTCCCGGCCGGGGCGGAACGGGCTCATCCGCTGCCGGAACAGGACCTCGGCGCGGTAGACGTTGCCCACGCCGGCGAGCACCGCCTGGTCCATCAGCAGCGCGCCGATCGCCACCCGGCTGCGGGAGATGCGGGCGAACGCCTTGTCCGGGTCCGACCGGCGGCGCAGCGGGTCCGGGCCCAGCCGGTCGAGGATGAACTGCACCTCGCCGTCGGTGATCAGGTCGCAGGCGGTGGCGCCGCGGAGATCGGTCCACACGCCCTCGCCGTCCTCGCCCGGCCCCTCCCAGCGCATCCGCAGGGCGCCCCGGGGCTCGGGCGGCAGGCCCGTGCCGGAGGTGAACTTCCCGTACAGGCCCAGGTGCACGTGCACGACGTCCGGGCCGAAGGTGGCGAACAGGTGCTTGCCGTAGGAGGTGACGTCGTCGAGCACCCGGCCGTCGAGCAGCTCGGCCTGCCCGGCGAAGCGGCCCTGCGGGCTGGTCACGTGCACCTCGCGGCCGGCGAACGCGGCCTGCTGCTCGCGGGCCAGCCGGAACAGGGTGTGGCCCTCAGGCACGGGCGGCTCCCGACGTCATGACCCCAGCTTCACCGGCACCGACGCCGTCCGCCACGAACGGGGACGTGATCTGGGTCGGCACCCTCAGCGCCCGCGGACGGCGGCGTAGCGGTCCAGCGACACCTGACGCTCGTGCGCGTGGTCGACGACCGGCTCCGGGTAGCCGGCCGGGACGCCGCCGGGCGCCGTCCAGGGCTCGTGCACGTGCTGCGCGTCCAGGTCGCGCAGCTCGGGCACCCAGCGCTTGACGTAGCTGCCGTCGGGGTCGAACTTCTTGCCCTGGGTGATCGGGTTGAAGACCCGGTAGTACGGCGAGGCGTCGGTGCCGGTGCCGGCCACCCACTGCCAGCCGTGGTTGTTGCTGGCCAGGTCGCCGTCGACCAGGTGCTGCATGAAGTACCGCGCGCCCAGCGTCCACTCCTGGTGCAGGTCCTTGACCAGGAACGACGCCACGATCATCCGCACCCGGTTGTGCACGTAGGCCTCGCCGAGCAGCTGCCGCATGCCGGCGTCCACGATCGGGAAGCCGGTGCGGCCGGTCTCCCAGGCGCGCACCAGCGCGTCGGCCTCCGGGCCGGAGTCGTAGCCCATGCCCTGCAGCTCGGGCTTCAGGTACTCCCGCGCCGAGTCGGGCCGGTGCCAGAGCACGTCGGCGTAGAAGTCCCGCCAGGCCAGCTCGTCGGTGTACCGGCGGACCGACTGCTGCCCCTCGTCCGCGGCCAGGTCGGCCAGCAGGGTGCGCGGGTGGACGCAGCCGTACTTCAGGTAGGCCGACAGCCGGCTGGTGCCGTTGCCACCAGGCGGGTTGCGGCCCTGGTCGTAACCGAGCAGCCGCTCGTCGCGGAACCGGTGCCAGGCCGCCAGCGCCGCGGCCTCGCCGGCCGGGGGCAGCTCGACCCCGGAGAGGTCGGGGGCCGGCGGGGGGCCGTCGGAGCGGACGCCGGTCTGCCACGGCACGACGTCAGGGGTGACGGCGGGGGAGTGCCAGCCGTGCTCGCGCCAGGCGCGGGAGAACGGGGTGAAGACCTGGAACGGGGTGCCGTCGCGCTTGGTGACCCGGCCCGGCGCCACGGCGTAGGGCGAGCCGGTGCGCACCAGCGGGACGTCGCCCAGCGCCCGCTCCACGACCTGGTCCCGGCGCCGCCCGTAGGGCCCGGCGTCGGCGGTGACGTGCACGCTCGTCGCCCCGACCTCGTCGGCCAGCCCGGGCAGCACGGTGGCCGGGTCGCCGGAGCGCAGCACCAGGGCGCCGCCCGTCGCGGCGTCCAGCTCGTGCAGGCAGTCGAGCAGGAAGCGGCGGCGCGGGTCGCCGGAGACGCCGTAGAGCCGGTCGTCGAAGACGAAGACCGGGACGACGGTGCCGTCCGGGCCCGCGGCCTCGACCGCGGCGAGGAGGGCCGGGTGGTCGCCCAGCCGGAGGTCACGACGGAACCAGAGCAGGGCGGTCGGCACCCACCGAGCCTAAGCAACCCGGTTGCGCACCGCAGATCAGCTGTTGGCGGTGGCCAGCCCGAACGTGGGGCGGTCAGCCTCGGCGACGAGGTCCAGCAGCTCGGGGTGGTCCACCAGGTACTTGCGGACGAACGAGCAGTACGGCAGCACGTGCAGCTGGCGCTCGCGGGCAGCGGCCAGGACGCCGGCGACCAGCTGCGAACCCAGGCCCCGGCCGCCCATGGCCGGGTCGACCTCGGTGTGCGGGAGGGTCATGACGTCGCCGTCCACGTGGTAGCTCGCCAGGCCGACGACCTTCTCGCCGTCCCGGATCTCGAAGCGTCCCCGCTCGGGGACGTCGACCACCGTGATCTCCATCAGTCTCTCCACCTCCCGCGCCACCGGCGCCGTTGCCGGGGCTCGTACGTGCTCGGACAACGTAACGGTTGCGACACGTCGTCGCCCGCAAATGTACTGACGAGTTCACCCGCAGGGATGTTCCCGCACCTCTCGGTGACGACCGCTAGCCTCTGTCCCGCACACCCCGGTCGGTGGCGCCCCGCGCCGCCGACGAGCCCCCGTAGCTCAGGGGATAGAGCATCGGTTTCCTAAACCGTGTGCCGCAGGTTCGAATCCTGCCGGGGGCACCAGGTGCGCCGCGGGTCAGAGGTCGCCGAGTTGCCCGGCGTGCCGCTCGTACCGCGCGGCGGAGTGGTCGGTGAGCCCGACCACGGTGGCCCGCTTGCCGCGGGTCTCGTACTTGTGGGTGATCGCGTCCAGCGCGGCCACGCTGGAGGCGTCCCACACCTGGGCGCCGGACAGGTCGATGACGACCTCGTCGGGGTCGGTGGCGTAGTCGAACTGGGTGTACAGGTCGTTGCTGGAGGCGAAGAACAGCGCCCCGTGCACCTCGTACACCCGGCGGCCCCGGTCGTCGGTGCGGGCGGTCACCTGCACCAGGTGGGCGATGCGGCGGGCGAACAGGACGCAGGCCACCAGCACCCCGACGCCGACGCCGATGGCGAGGTTGCCCGTCCAGACGACGACGGCGACGGTCGCGAGCATCACGGCGGTCTCGCTGCGCGGCATGGAGTGCAGGGTGCGCAGGCTGTGCCAGTCGAAGGTGGCGATCGACACGAACACCATCACCGCGACCAGGGCGGCCATCGGGATGACGGCGACGACGTCGCCCAGCGCCACGACGAGCACCAGCAGGAAGGTCCCGGCCAGGAACGTCGACAGCCGGGTGCGGGCGCCCGACCGGACGTTGATCATGGTCTGGCCGATCATGGCGCAGCCGCCCATGCCGCCGGTGAAGCCGGTGACGATGTTGGCGACGCCCTGGCCCCAGGACTCCCGGCTCTTGTCCGAGTGGGTGTCGGTGAGGTCGTCGACCAGCTTGGCCGTCATCAGCGACTCCATCAGCCCGACGAAGGCGATGCCGAGGGCGTAGGGCGCCACGATGCCCAGCGTCGTCAGCGAGAGGGGGATGTCGGGCAGCGTCGGGAACGGCAGGCTGTCCGGCAGGTCGCCCTCGTCGCCGACGGTGGGCACGGCGATCCCCGCCGCCACCGTGAGCACGGTCAGCACGACGATCGCGACCAGCGGCGCGGGAACGACGGTGGTCAGCCTCGGCAGCCCGAAGACGACCGCCAGCCCGGCGGCGACCATCGGGTAGACCAGCCACGGCACGTCGACCAGCTGGGGCAGCTGCGCGGTGAAGATCAGGATCGCCAGCGCGTTGACGAACCCGACCATCACGCTGCGCGGGACGAACCGCATCAGCCGGGCGAAGCCGGCCAGCCCGAGCAGCACCTGGAACACCCCGCCGAGGACGACGGCGGCGAGCAGGTACTGCAGGCCGTGGTCGCGGACCAGGGGGGCGACCACCAGGGCGACAGCGCCGGTCGCGGCGCTGATCATCGCCGGCCGGCCGCCGGTGAAGGAGATGACCACGGCCATCGTGAAGGAGGCGAACAGCCCCACCCGCGGGTCGACCCCGGCGATGATCGAGAAGCTGATCGCCTCGGGGATGAGCGCCAGCGCGACGACCAGGCCGGCCAGCACCTCGGTGCGGGCGACGGCCGGCGACAGCCAGCTGGGGCGTCGGGGGACGAGCGGAGCGGGCAGGGAGGGCATGCCACCGTTTCGGGTCGTGCGCCGGCGGGAGCCGGGCGGAGGCGCGGGGGTGCAGGGCGGGCGCGGGGTGCAGGGCGGGAGCGGGGGTGCCACGGGCGCCGGCTCGGAGCCGCACCGCCGCGGACCCGGGGTCCGCCACCGGGACGATCCAACCCCAGGTCGAAGCCGGGCCGGCCGGTGGTGGGCGGGTCGTTGGTCACATCGGAGCACTCCCCGAGCGGCAATCTAACCTCACCTGAGGTTAGAGTCGCTCTCCGTAGCCCGGTCCCGGGCGGGGAGAGGGGGAACGGCCTGGTGAGCAGCGTCCCAGACCTGACACGCCGTGACGAACCGGCCGGGTGGCTGCGCGGGCAGTCGCTGGCCGGCGCCTTCGACCCCCGCCGCAACGCCCTCGGCTTCCTGCGGCTGCTGTTCGCCGGCGTGGTGGCGCTCATCCACGCCTGGCAGACCGGGTTCGGTCACCAGCCCTCGGTCGGCCGCACCCTGCTCGGCGACCTGGCGGTCGACGGCTTCTTCGTGCTCAGCGGGTTCCTGGTGGCTGCGAGCTGGCTGCGCCTGCAGTCGGTCCGGCGCTACGCCTGGCACCGCTTCCTGCGGATCATGCCCGGGTTCTGGGTCTGCCTGGTGGTCACCGCGGTGCTCCTCGCGCCGATCGCCGCCGTCCTGGCCGGCCGGGACGCGGGCTCGGTGCTCACCGGCGAGGAACCGGCCTGGCGCTACGTGCTCGCCAACGCAGGCCTGCCGGTCCTCCAGTACGGCATCGGCGGGGTGCCGCACCCGACCGAGGCCGGGTCGGCCGTCTTCGACGGGGCGCTGTGGACGCTGCAGTACGAGGCCTTCTGCTACGGCGTCATCGCCCTGCTGGGCGTCGCCGGGGTCCTGCACCGGCGGAGCCGGCTGCTCGCTGTCGTCGCGCTCGTCTGGGTGGCCCTGGCCGCGGAGACGGCCGGCCTGGTCCCGGTCGACGTCCCGGTGCTCGCCAACGAGCAGGTGTTCCGCTTCCTGCTGGTCTTCCTGCTGGGCGCGGCCGCCCACGTCTACGCCGACGTCGTCCCGGTGCACCGGGCCTGGGCCGTCGGCGCCGCCGTGCTGACCTCGGCGGCGCTGGTGCTGTTCGACCAGTACCGGTTGCTCGGCGGGGTCGGCTTCGCCTACCTCTGCGTGTACGCCGCGGTCCGGTCGCCCTTGAAGGGCAACCCGCGGTGGGACCTGTCCTACGGGCTGTACGTCTACCACTACCCGGTCCAGCTGCTGATGGCCCTCGGCGGGCTCGCGGTGCTGGGCGAGTGGGGCTTCGCCGCGCTCAGCATCGCCCTGGCCGCGGTGCTGGCGGCCGTCTCCTGGGTGGTGGTCGAGCGGCCCGCGCTGCGGCTGAAGGACGCCGCCTGGGTCGAGCGGCGCGTCTCCCGCTGACCCCGGCGCCGCCCGACCCTCAGCGGCGCCGGACGGCGCGGACGACGACGTCGCGCAGCGCGACCACCCGGCCGTCGGGGGCGGTGACCGAGCGCTGCTGCTCCCCGGCGGTCAGCACCTCCCAGCCGGCGTCGTCCAGCCGTCCGGCGACGTCCGCCGCGGTCACCGTCGCCTCGGCCGGCGGCTGGGGACCGTCGCCGTGCTGGGGGCCGTCGCCGTGGTGGTGGGTGGAGCCGTGCCCGACGACCAGCAGCGTGCCGCCCGGGGCGACCCAGTCGGCGATGCGTTCGTAGAAGTCCAGCTGCGGCATCGCCGGGTGCGCGTAGTGCGTGGTGACCAGGTCGAAGGCGGTGGCCGGCCGCCAGTCGCACAGGTCGGCCTGCTGCCACCGCACGCGACCGGCGGCGTCGCCTGCGACGGGCCGTTCGGCCGCCCGGGCCAGCGCCTCGGCGGAGACGTCGACGGCGGTCACCTGCCAGCCGTGCTCGGCGAGCCAGACCGCCTCCGCGCCTGCGCCGCACCCGGCGTCCAGCGCCGTGCCGGGCGCCAGGTCGCCGAGCTCGCGCGCCAGGTACGGGTTCGGCGGGGGACCCCCGGCCGGCCGGTCCTGCCAGTGGCGCTCCCAGTACGCCGCGTCGAAGTCGTGCGTCTCGTGGCCGTCCGGTGTGCCTGCGCCGTGCTCGTGCATGTCCGCTCCTCGTCGTCGGTGCCCCACGGTCACCCACCGGGCCGCAGTTGCGCAAACGTCGTTGCCGAACGGAAAATCATCGCATGGACGACGCGGTGGACCGGACCCTGGGCGCCGTGGGGCCGCGGCTCCGGTACCTGCGGCAGCGCCGCGACGTCACGCTTGCCGACCTCTCGTCGGAGACCGGCATCTCGGTCAGCACGCTGTCCCGGCTCGAGGCGGGCCTGCGGCGCCCCACGCTGGAGCAGCTGCTCCCGCTCGCCCGTGTCCACGGCGTGACCCTCGACGAGCTCGTCGACGCCCCGCCCACCGGGGACCCGCGGGTCCACCTGCGGCCGATCACCGGCGGCGACGGATCGGTGGTCCTGCCGCTGACCCGGCGGCCGGGCGGGATCCAGACGTACAAGTTCGTCCTGCCGGCAGGGCGCGACGACGCAGAGCCCCAGCTCCGCACGCACGAGGGCTTCGACTGGGCCTACGTGCTCAACGGCACCCTGCGGCTGGTGCTGGGCGAGCACGACCTGCTGCTCCGGCCCGGGGAGGCCGCCGAGTTCGACACCCGCACCCCGCACTGGTTCGGCGCCACCAGCGCCGGTCCGGTGGAGTTCCTCAGCTTCTTCGGCAGGCAGGGGGAGCGCGCGCACGTGCGCGCCGCCCCGCGGACCGGCGCAGCTCGCTGAGCCGCGTCGGCGAGACTGGGCGCATGGCAGCACGGCACCCGCGACCCCGGCCGCTGACGACGAACGAGCACGGGCTGCTCGACGCGTTGCTCTCCCACGACTTCGCCGGCGCGGGGCAGCTGCGCGCGCAGCTGCCCCGGACGACGGCGACCCCCGGCTGCAGCTGCGGCTGCGGCACCGTCGACCTGCACGTCCCGGCCGACGCACCGCCGGTCGCCGCGAGCGGGGCCGCCCCGGTCGAGGGGACCGTGGTCGGCGCGGACGGCCGCCCGGTCGGCGGCGTGCTGCTCTTCGTCGAGGACGGCCGGCTGGCCCGGCTGGACATCACCTCGCACGGGGACCCGCTGCCCGCGCCCGCACCGGAGCAGGTCACCTGGGGCCCGACCGCCTGGGCCGGCGCGGGCACCGTGCGCCGTCCGCGGCCCCGCCGCGACCAGCCCGGCTGAGCGCCGCAGGGGGTGCCGAGGGAGGGTGCCGGGGCGCTCTGCGCGTGAGAAGGTGGGAGCGGGTCTGCAACCGGATCCCCGGACGAGTACGCCGTACCCGGACAGCGACAAGACGGCGTCCCAGGGAGCACACCGTGTACTGGCTCGTCCTCGTCGTCTCCGGCGTCCTCGAAGCCGTCTGGGCCACCGCCCTCGACCGCACGCAGGGCTTCACCCGGCTGGTGCCCACCGCCGTGTTCGTCGTCGCCCTCACCGCCAGCATGGCCGGCCTCGCCTACGCGATGCGCGGCCTGCCGGTCGGCACCGCCTACGCCGTCTGGGTGGGCATCGGCGCCGCCCTCACCGCGGGCTACGCGATGGTGTCCGGCTCCGAGCCGGTGTCCGCCGTCCGGCTGCTGCTGCTCGCCGGCATCGTCGGCTGCGTCGTTGGCCTTAAGCTCGCGCACTAGCCGTCCTGGGCTGCCGCGGTAGCCCAGGTGCAGGCGGGGTAGCGCGACGGGCATGGGCACGCGCACCGCGGCGGTCGCCGCCGCCGACCGGTGGACCGACCCCGACGACGGCGTCCGCTACCCCGCCGGCGAGGTGCACGGCTGGCAGCCGGGCCGCAACGAGACCGTCTGCGGGCTGTCGCTGAGCCGGTCCCGGCTGACCCGCTTCCCGCACGTCAGCTGGGCCGACGTCCAGCCGGAGTCCGGCCGGCACGCCGAGGGGGTGCAGGTGGTCTGCCGGCGGTGCGCGGCCGGCCTGGGCGCCCGCCGGGACGACCGCGGCTGGACCCGGCGGGACCCGCGGCCCTGACCGGGCGCGCCAGCCGCTCAAGCAGTCCGTTCACCCGGTCGATCTACTGCTCGTCAGACGATCACCGAACGTGAGCGGAGCAACGAACGTGTCCAGCCCGATGGCCAGCACCCCCCGCGGCGTCACCCGCGTCCTCATCCTCGCCGACGCCCCGGTCCTGCGCCGTGGCCTGGTCGGC
>NZ_JABGDB010000008.1:0-163390 GCF_041028285.1 Modestobacter versicolor
TCGCGCGCCTTCCCACGCGCGGTTTCGCGCGCCTTCCCACGCGCGGTTTCGCGCGCCTTCCCACGCGCGGTCCCGCGCGCCTTCCCACGCGCGGTTTCGCGCGTCTTCGCACGGATGATCGGGGTGTCAGGTGCGGGCGAGGAGATCGTCGAGGGCGGTGGTGACCTCGTCGACGGTCACCTGCGCCAGCGCCGGGTCCAGCGTGGTCCCCCACGGGTCGCCGGTGCCGTCGCCGTGCCAGAGGACGACGTGCAGCGGCCGGGGCGGCGGTCCCCAGAGCGCCGGGGACACCGGGCCGAACAGGACCACCGAGGGCCGGCGGTAGGCGCTGGCGAGGTGGGCCACGCCGGTGTCGCCGCAGACGACGACCCGGGCGGCCGCGACGACGGCGGCCAGCTCCAGCGACGTCGTCCGGCCGGCCAGCACCGCGTCCTCCCCCAGCCCGGCCCCGTCGGCGACGGCGCGGGCGAGGTCCCGCTCGGCCGGACCGCCGGTGACGACGACCCGCTCACCCCGGCCGGCCAGGTGCCGGGCCACCGCGGCGAACCGCTCGGGCGGCCACCGCCGGCCGGGGAACGCGGCCCCGGGGTGGACGACGGCGACCCCGGACACCGGCAGGGGCAGGTCGGGCACCGCCAGGTCCAGCGCGTCCGGGTCGCAGCCGACCGACAGCCCCTCGGACACCAGCCGGCACCACCGCCGCACCTCGTGCTCGTCCGGGTACCAGGTCGGGCCGGGCCAGCCCGGGCTGGCGAAGGTGAGCAGCCGGTCCGGGTGCAGGTCGGCGACGACGACGTGCGACAGCGGTCCCTTGCCGTGCAGGTCGACGGCCAGCTCGGGCGGCGGGCCTGCCCAGTCCAGCGGTGCGAGCTCGACCGCGGGCAGCACCTCGTCGACGGCGTCGACCAGCGCCGCCAGCGGCTCCAGCGCCCGGGTGGTGGCCAGCACCAGCCGGTGGTCCGGGACGGCGGCCCGGACCCCGCGGATCGCGGGCACCCCGGTGAGCAGGTCGCCGAGCCCCAGCGGCCGCAGCACGACCGCCGTCGGCCGGTCGTCGCGGGCCCGGGCGCGCGAGGAGCCCACTAGGTGCGGGAGCGTTCGACCAGGGCGGACGTCGAGTGGCCGTCGAGGTAGGGCAGCACGACGGCCTGGCCACCCCACGTCTGCAGCACGGCGGTCTCGGGGAGGTGCGCGCCGGCGTAGTCACCGCCCTTGGCCCACACGTCCGGGCGCAGCTGCGCCAGCACCGCCGACGGGGTGTCCTCCTCGAACACGACGACGGCGTCGACGAACTCCAGCGCCTCGAGCACCCGCGCCCGGTCCGGCGCGGTGACCAGCGGCCGTGAGGGCCCCTTGAGCCGGCGCACCGAGTCGTCGGAGTTGATGCAGACGACCAGGCAGTCGCCCAGCCCGCGGGCGGCGCGCAAGGTGGCGACGTGGCCGGCGTGCAGCAGGTCGAAGCAGCCGCCGGTGGCCACCACGGTCCCGCCGGCCGCGCGCACCCGCGCCAGCAGCGCGTCCACCCCGGCCGCGGGGGCGGCCGACGCCTCGGGGACGGCGTCCCAGGCGGTCGCGCCGCCCCGGGCCACGAAGGCACCGGCGGCGGCGACGGCGGAGGTGACGGCCTCGCCGGTGACGGCGCCGCCGGCCAGGGCGACGGTGACCGCGGCGGCGAACGAGTCCCCGGCGCCGCACGGGTCGCCGCCGGTGACCGGGGTGGCCGGGATGACCATCGGGGCGCCCTCGCCGTAGGACAGCAGCGCGCCGCGGGCGCCGAGGGTCACCGCCACCGCGCCGACGCCCCAGTGCCGGATCAGCGCCTCGGCCCGGGCGCCCACCGCGGCCAGGCCGCTGCCCGGTACGTCGCCGGCCACCCGCGCGGCCTCGGCGGCGTTGGGGGTGACCAGCCGGGTCCAGGGCACCGGGTCGGCGCCGCGCGGGTGCGGGTCCCAGACCACCGGCCCGCGGGCGGCCGACAGCGCGGCCCGCACGTCGGCGGCCGACGTCGTCCCCCGGCCGTAGTCGGCGACCAGCACCGCGGCCGCGGACTCGATGACCGCCGCGGCCTCGGCCGGCAGCGCCCCGAACGTCGACACCGCTCCCCCGCTGTCGAGCCGGGCCACCGAGTGGTCGCCGACCCGGATGCGCTGCTTGACCGCCGTGCCGCCGGTCGCCGGGATCTCGATCAGCCGGACCCGGCCGGCCAGCAGCGCCCGCAGCCGGTCGGCGCCCTCGTCGTCGCCGAGCGGGGTGACCAGCACGACCTCGCGGCCGCCGGCGAACTGCGCGGCGAGGACGGCGGCCAGCGCGGCACCACCGGGGCGCTCGCGCCGCTCGACGTCCTCGACCACCGGCACGGGCGCGTCCGGGGTCAGCCGGGACGCCGAGCCGACCAGGTCGACGTCCAGGAGCGCGTCGCCGACGACGACGACCGGCGCGCTCACTGCACGACCTGCACGTGGTCCGAGGTCGGTACGACCTGCACGTGGTTGGTCGTCTGCACCCGGGCCGGCTCGGCGAGGACTGCGGCGTCGAAGGCGGCACAGAGCAGGTGCAGCGCCACCAGGTGGCACTCCTGCACGGTCGCCGTCCACGGCGAGTCGATGGCCACCGTGTCGTCGGCGACCGCGGCCAGCGGGTTGGGCGCCGGTCCGGTCATCGCGAGCACGGTGATGCCGCAGTCGCGGGCCCGCCGGGCGGCGGCCACCGCGTTGGGGCTGCGGCCGCTGGTCGACAGCAGCACCAGCACGTCGCCGGGGCGGCCGTGCGCCTCGACCTGCCGGGCGAACAGCTCGTCCGCCGGGTAGTCGTTGGCGATCGCGGTCAGCGACGAGGTCTCGGCGGTCAGGCAGATCGCGGAGAACGGCGGCCGGTCGGCGCGGTAGCGGCCGACCAGCTCGGCGGTGAGGTGCTGCGCCTGCGCGGCGCTGCCGCCGTTGCCGGCCGCCAGCAGCCGGCCGCGGGACTCGCCGGTCAGCACGCCGGCCAGCAGCCGGCCCCAGCGGTCGAGGGTGTCGACCTGGCCGGTGAGGTCCTGCAGCGCCGCGGTCAGCGAGGCGACGTGGTCCAGGCCGGTCAGGTGCGTGCAGGTGTCCGGGGAGACGACCTCGCGCCCGGACGTCGGGGCGGAGCGGAGCGGGGCGGTGGTCATCGGGACTCCTCCAGCAGGGCGGCGTTCTCGCGGGCTCGGGCGGCGAGCACCTGGCGGTAGACGGCGTCGGTGTCGGCGACGACACGCGACCAGCGGTAGCGGGACCGGGCGCGCTTGACCCCGGCGGCGCCGTACGCGGCCCGCCGGTCGTCGTCGGCGAGCAGCGCGGCGAGCGCGGCACCCAGCGCGGCGGGGTCCCGCGGCGGCACCAGCACGCCGGTGACGCCGTCGGCGACGGAGTCGACCAGCCCGCCCACGGCGGTCGCCACCACGGGGCGACCGCACGCCATCGCCTCCAGCGGGGTGATCCCGAACGGCTCGTACCAGGGCACGGCCAGCACGACGTCGGCCGAGCGGATCCAGCCCGGCACGTCGGCGCGGGCGACCGCACCGGCGAAGACGAGCCGGTCGGCCACCCCGAGCTCGGCGGCGATGGCGCGCAGCCGCTGCACCTCCGGGTCGTCGTCCAGGGCGTCGGTGGGCGGGCCGCCCACCACGACCAGCTCCGCGTCGGGGACCGCGGCCAGGGCGCGGACGGCGTCCTCCTGGCCCTTGCGCTCGACCAGCCGGCCGAGCACGAGCAGCCGGGGGCGGCCGGAGCGGGCCGCGACCGGTCCGCGCGGGGTGAACACGGCGGTGTCCACGCCGCACGGGACGATCGACACCCGGTCGCTGGACAGCCCCAGCCGGCGCAGCTCGAACACCTCGTCGCTGCAGGTGGCGACCACGTGGTCGACGGACCCGCACAGCCCGCGCTCGAGGTCGATGCGCTGCTCGGGCGAGGTGTCGGCCTCGCCCTGGTGGCGGCGCTTGACCGAGCCGAGGGCGTGGAAGGTCTGCAGCACCGGGATGCCGAGGCCGGCGGCGGCCTGCACCGAGGCCAGCCCGCTCATCCAGAAGTGCGCGTGCACCACGTCGGGGGGTGCGGCGGCCCACTGCGTACGCAGCACGTCGGCGAAGGTGCCCATGTGCTGCAGCAGCGAGTCCTTGGGCACCACGTCCGGCGGACCGGCGGCCACGTGCGCGACGTCGTAGCCGTCCGCCGTCCGGACCCGGTCGGGCAGGTCGGGGTGGTCGCGGCGGGTGTGCACGGTGACCTCGTGCCCCCGGGTGGCGAGCCCGGCGGCCAGCGCGGCGACGTGCACGTTCTGGCCCCCGGCGTCGACCCCGCCGATCGCGGCCAGCGGCGAGGCGTGCTCGCTCACCAGGTCGATGCGCAGGCGGTACGCGCCCAGCTCGTCGTTCGTCATCGGGTCACCTCGTCCAGCAACCGGTCCCAGTCGGCGAGGAACCTCGCCAGGCCGTAGCGCTCCAGGGCCGCGGCGCGGGCGGCCTTGCCGGCCAGCCGGGCGGCGTCCGGGTCGTGCACGAACCCGCGGACCGCCTCGGCCAGCCGCGCCGGGCGGGTGGAGAGCACGCCCGCCTCGGGGGGCACGGCCTCCACCGCCTCGGTCGTGGCCAGCGCGACCACCGGCATGCCCAGGTGCATGGCCTCCAGCAGCGACAGGCCCAGCGACGTCCAGCGCACCGGGTGCACGTACACGCGGCGGCGGGCCAGCTCGGCGTGCATGGCAGCCTGCGGCGGGTCGTCGTGCAGCGCCACCCGCGCCGGGTCGAGGTCGTAGCGCTCGTGCAGTCCGCTCAGGCCCATGCCGAACACGTCCAGCGGCGCGGCGTCGGCGAACAGCGGCAGCAGGTCACCACCGGTGTACCGGCCGCGCCGCACCGGCTCGTTCACGACCACGGCGGCCCGGGCCAGCTCGCCGGTGTAGCGCTCCCCGGGGTCGACGATCCCGTGCTCGATGACGACGGTCGGCGCGCTGCCGTTGTCGTAGAAGAGCTCGTTGAAGAACGTCACGTGGGCGATGGGGATCTCGGCCTGGTCGGCCAGCGGGTGCCGGGTGTCCGGTACCGCGCCGTCCGGGGCGTTGTGCTCGAGGAAGACCGCCGGCAGGTCGCGCCCGGGCTCGCGGCCCAGCCACTCGCGGACGAGCTCCAGGTCGCGGGTGCGCTGCAGCACCACGACGTCGACGTCCTCGTCGCGCAGCTGCTCGGGCGTCACCTCCCGGACCGGGGCCGGCCAGTCCCAGGTGCGCGCGCGGCCGAGGCCGTCCGGGCCCCGATCGGGCGTCACCGGCAACAGGTACTCGTGCGGTCCCTGGACGAACGACGTCGTCCAGGAGCCGTGCACGTGCCAGAGGAGGACCTTCATGCGGTCACCAGCTTCTCGACGGCGGCGACGACGTCGGCCGCGGTGACGGAGGACAGGCACGGGTGCCCGGGCACGGGGCACTCGCGCGCCCGGGTGTCCCGGCAGGGGGCGGACTGGTCGCCGAGCAGCACGGTCGGGACACCGTAGGGCGCCCACCGCACCGCCGGCACGACCGGGGAGAACAGCGAGACGACCGGGGTGCCGACCGCAGCGGCGAGGTGGGCCGGGCCGGTGTTGCCGACGACGACCGCGGCGGCGCCGTCGAGCAGCGCGGCCATCTCGGCCAGCGTGGTCTCCCCGCCGAGGTCGACCCCGCGGGTGCCCGCGACGGCCTCGGTCAGCGCCCGCTCGCCCGGGCCGCCGGTCACCAGCACCTGCCGGCCGGCGTCCGCCAGCGCCACCACGGCCTCGGCGCAGCGCTCCGCGGGCCAGGCCCGGGCCGGCACCGAGGCGCCCGGGTGCAGCACCACGTACCCGGGCGCCCGGCCGGTGGCCGGCAACGGACGGCGGACGGCCAGCCGGCCGTCGTCGCCCGGGGGCAGCGCGAACCCGGCGGCGCGGGCCAGCGAGAGGGCGCGCTCCGGCTCGGGCAGGTCGTCGCCGATCCGGTGCCGGACGTCGAGCAGCGACCCCGGGTAGTCGACGCTGGTCGCGCTCAGCCGCCGGACGCCGGCGAGCCGGAGCACCAGGGCCAGCGGCAGCGGGGACTGGTGGAACGAGGTGCTGATGACCGCCTCGGCCACGCCCTCGGCCCGCACCCGCTCGGTCAGCGCCGCGAGGTCGGCGGCGTCCACCGGCCGGGGCGAGCCGTCGATCCACGGGCAGTGCCAGGTGATCACGGCGTCGACGCCGGGCAGCAGCTCGGCGGCGGCGGTGCCCTGCGGGCTGGCCAGGAACACGACGCGCTCGGCACCGGCCGCGACCGCCCGGACCAGCGGCCCCTGCAGCAGCACGTCGCCGGCGTTGTCCAGCCGGGCCACCAGGACCGTGCGCGTCACCAGCTGCCCGCCAGGACCTCGGCCACCGCCGCGGTGAGGGTGGGCGCCCGGTGCGGGGCGGCCGCGATCTCCTGGGGGCGGGTGACCGGCGTCGGCACGATGATCGAGGCGGCGCCGGCGGCGGTGGCCGCGCCCACGTCGGCACCGATGTCGCCGATGACCAGGCAGCGTGCCGGGTCGACGTCGAGCTCGGCGCAGGCGGCCTTGACCATGCCGGGGGCCGGCTTGCGGCAGTCGCAGCCGTCCTCGGGCGTGTGCGGGCAGACCTGGACGGTGTCGAAGGGGCCCAGCAGCTCGGCCAGCCGGGCGTTGACCGCCTCGACCTGCTCGGTGGTGAGGAGCCCGCGGCCGACGCCGGACTGGTTGCTCACCAGCCCGATCCGCACCCCGCGGGTGCGCAGCTCGGCGAGGGCCTCGCGGGCGCCGTCCACCGGGCGGACCAGGTCGGGGTCGCCGTTATAGGGGACGTCGTGCACGAGCGTGCCGTCCCGGTCGAAGAGCACCAGGTCGGGCAGCCCGCGCCACGGCGTGACCCGGCGGTGCTGGACGGCGCCGCGCAGGAAGTGCCAGGTGGCCAGCGGGGGGATGACCGCGCTGGTGGCGAGCATGGTGCCGACCTCGGTGCGGTCGCGCGGGCCGGGGGCGATCCGGGCCCAGGCGAACTCGGCGGTGCCGGCCGCCCAGCCCAGGGCGGCGAGCGCGGCGGCTCGCGGCCGGCCGGCGGCGAGCAGGCCGACCGCCCCGAGGGCGGCGGCGGTGACGGCGAGGTGCTCCGGGCGGCGGCCGACGGCGGCGTCGGCCCGGTCGCGCCAGGTCGGGCCGTGCAGCCGGCGCATCAGCACGTCGTCGGCGTTGCCGGCCTGGACCCGGGCGGAGACCCAGCGGTCGACGGGGCGGACCGGGTGGGTGATCCACCGCTCGCCGCGGGTGAGCGTCGAGCCGGTGTCCATCACCCGCAGGGCCAGGTCGGAGTCCTCGCGGAAGGCCCGGGGGAAGCGCTCGTCGAACCCGCCCACCGCGGCGAGCGCGGACCGGCGGTAGGCGAGGTCGGCGGTGATCCAGCTGCTGGTGGCCAGCCCGGCGGTGCCGCGCTCCCAGTCGGTGGGCCGGCGGTCCTCCGGCAGCGGCACCCGCACCCGGCCCTGGGTGCCGGCCACGTCGGCGGGCAGCGCCGCGAGGTCCTCGGCGAGCCTGGCGTACCAGTCGGGGTCGGGGACGACGTCGTCGTCGAGGAACGCGATCCAGCCGGTGCGGGCGGTGCGCCAGCCCAGGTTCCGGGCGACCGCCGGCCCGCCGCCGCCGGTGCGCACCACGCGGACCGGCGGGAGCCCCGGCCGCTCGGGGGCGAGGGGCGCCCCGGTCGGCCGGTCGTCGACCAGCACCAGCTCGGCGGGCCGCGGCCCGGCGCTGGTGGCCAGCGCGTCGAGGAGGACGTCCAGCGACGGGCGGCCGATCGTCGGGACGACGACCGTGCAGTCGCGCAGGACGTCCGTCATGGCCGACAGTTTCCCGTGCCGCTCCGGCCGGAAACACTACGGGCTTGAAGTTCTCTGCGAGCGACCGGAGCGAATACCCGTTCGGGTGAGCGTCACGCACGCATCCCACCGTGCGGGAAGGTCGTGCACGACCGGGCCGCGGAGGATCCGCGGTCAGTGCGGGCGGCGCGCGGCCGCGGAGACCCGGGCCAGGGCGTCGGTCACGACCGGCGCGTCGTCACCGAGCATGGTCAGCAGGTGGGCGACCAGGTCGTCGTGCGTGGCGCGCGCCGCCCGGACCCGCTCGCGGCCGGCGTCGGTCAGGTCGGCGTGCAGCAGCCGGCGGTCGCCGCTGTGCCGCTCGCGGGTGACCAGCCCCTCGTCGACGAGCCGGCCCACCGTGCTGGTGATGCCCGGCCGGCTCAGCCCGACCGCCTCGGCGAGGTCGCCCATCGACGCCCGCTCCCCCGGAGACTCGGCGATGCGCCGCAGCACCTCGAACCCGGTCAGCGACAGGCCGTGCTGACGGTGCAGGGCGGAGTCGACCCGCCGGGTGATCCGGTCGTGCACCTGCACGATCCGCAGCCAGGTCTCGGGCGCGCTGGGGCCGGCGGCGGCCAGCCCGCGCACGTCGCGGGGCACCCCGCGGGGCGGGGCGCCGTCGTGCACGCGGTCCAGGTGCTGGTCCATGGGGATGTCCACGTCCTCGTCGCCGATGTCGTCCGCTCCTCGCGTCAGCGGTGCGCCGCGCCGCGCGAGCGCCGGACCGTCGTGCGGCCCAGCAGCGCCGCGGCGCCGATCAGGGCGCTCCCGGCCGCGAGCACCGGGAGCGTCGTGGTCCGGTCGGCCAGCGGTCGGGTGCGGGCGGCCACCTGCAGGTCCAGGCCCGCCGTGGCGGTCGACTGCCCGCCGACCAGCTGCACCGTCGCCGTCCCGAGCGTGGCCCGGCGCGGGATCTGGACGACCGCCTGCACGCTGCCGTCCTCGGCCGCGGTCACGGTCGTCAGCGGCAGCTCGACGCCGAGCAGCGAGACGGTGACCGGCTCGCCGGGGGTGAACCCGGTGGCCCGCACCGTCACGACCCCGCCCGGGGACACCGAGGCCGCCGAGGCGGTGCCGACCTGCGCCACCGGCTCCACGGCCGCCTCGCCCCCGGCACCGCTCCCGGCACCGCTCCCCGCCCCGCTCCCGGTCGTCACGGGCGGAGCCGACCCGGGGGTGGCCGGCGCCGGGGTGGCGCCGGCGACCGGGGGCGCCGACGTCACCGGCGCGCCGGACGACGCAGCCGCCGCGGTCGGGGCACCCGTCGGCGAGGGCGTCGCGTCGGCGCAGTCCTCGGCGCTGGGCCGGGTGTAGGTGCCGAACTGCAGGGCGTCCTCGACGGTCCCGTCGGCGGCGGTCACGCTGAGCGAGACGTCGACGGTGCTGCCCCAGTCGACGTCCGTGCTGGTCAGCTGGGCCTCCTCGCCGTCGGCGAGGTCGGCGACCGCCTGCTCCCGGACGCCGTCGAAGACCAGCGCGACGCGGTGCGGCCGGCTGCCGTTGGTGACCGTGAGCCGGACGACGCCGGGGCCGCAGCTGGGGCCGTGGGTGACCTCGGCGGTGGGCCGGCGGGGGTCCTCGATGGCCGCGGCGGGGGCGGCCAGCACCACGGCGCCCGCCAGCAGGGCGCAGGCCGCGGCGAGCACGAACAGGACAGGGGGCAGCGACGTACGAGCTGACGATGAGGTCGTCGGCACGTCGTCCCCCCGTTCCGGACCGCCGGGCGGACGGCGGTCCTGCGGCGTGCAGGTGCCGTGCCCAGGAACTGCGCCAATCATGTGCGGCCCTACCGACAGGATGCTGCTGCGTCACTCCTGTCACTCCCGTGTCGTGGGCGTGTCGCGCCCGGTCGGCGTGTCGGCGGGCTCGCGCCGGGGCACCGGGCGCCGACGTCGGGCCCGCGCCGGGTGCGACCCGGCTCACTACGGTGACCGGGGTGAGCTCAGCGGCGGGAACCGGGCGGCGGCGGCAGGACTCGATCTACCGGGCCGGGGTGTACGGCCGTCACCCGCGGGTGCCGACGGTCTACCGGGCGCTGGCCCGCGCGGCCGAGCGCCGGCTGGGCGCACGGGCGTACGGCTACGTGGCCGGCGGCGCCGGCGACGAGGACACCCAGCGCGCCGACCGGGCCGCCTTCGACCGCTGGGCCGTGGTGCCCCGCGTGCTGCGCGACGTCAGCCGGCGGGACACCTCCGTCGAGCTGTTCGGGCGGCGGCTGCCCGCCCCGGTGCTGCTGGGTCCGGTCGGCGCCCTGGAGCTGGTGCACCCCGAGGCGGACCTGGCCGTCGCCCGGGCCGCTGCGGCGGTCGGCGTCCCGATGGTCTTCTCCAACCAGGCGTCGGTGCCGATGGAGACCACCGCGGCGGCCATGGGCTCCGCCCCGCGGTGGATGCAGCTGTACTGGTCGACGTCCGACGAGCTGGTCGAGAGCCTGCTGGGCCGGGCGGAGGCCAGCGGGTGCGAGGCGGTCGTGGTCACCCTGGACACCACGATGCTGGGCTGGCGCCCCCGGGACCTCGACCTCGGGCACCTGCCGTTCGCCCTCGGCAAGGGGATCGCGCAGTACACCTCCGACCCGGTGTTCCGCCGGCTGGTCGAGGAGCGGGTCGCGGCGACCGCGGCCCCGGCGACCGGCGCCGCGGCCGGTCCGGTCGACCGGCAGCCGCGGCCGACGGTCGCCGCCGTCCGCGCGCTCGTCGGGATGGCGCGGGCGTGGCCCGGGCCGCTGCGGGAGAACCTGCGCTCACCGCTGCCCCGCGCGGCCGTCGAGACCTTCCTGTCGATCTACTCCCGGCCGTCGATCACCTGGGCCGACCTGGCCTGGCTGCGGGCGCGGACCCGGCTGCCGGTCGTGCTCAAGGGCGTCCTGCACCCCGACGACGCACGGCGCGCGGTGGACGAGGGCGTCGACGGCCTGGTGGTGAGCACCCACGGCGGACGCCAGGTGGACCGCTCCGTCGCCGCCCTCGACGCGCTGCCCGACGTCGTCGACGCGGTCGCTGACCGGGTGCCGGTGCTGCTCGACAGCGGGGTGCGCAGCGGCGCCGACGTGCTCGTCGCCGTTGCGCTCGGCGCCCGGGCGGTGCTGCTGGGGCGGCCCCACGTCTGGGGGCTCGGCCTGGCCGGTGAGGCCGGCGTGCGCCAGGTCGTCGAGGACGTGCTCGGCGAGTTCGACCTCACGCTGGGGCTGACCGGCCACACCGCGGTCGACCAGCTGACCCGCGACGTGCTGCGCCGCCGCTGAGCCGCCACGCCGGTGGGCTCTTGACGCGACGTTGTGAGCCGGGTCACAGTGAGCGCGGGCGGGGGAAGCCGGTACGAGTGGCTCTCCACCGCTGGAGAGACCGACCAACGCGGCCAGACCGTCAGGACCGGCCCCCCGCCCGCCAGCTGCTCCGACGCGTCTCCACCTCGCGCACACTGACCCGTGCTCGAGGTGGAGATCGACGCGCCGTCGGGTCCTCGACCCAGCGAGACGAGCCCGGGAACACGGACGGCCCCGCTCCTCACGAGGAGGAACGGGGCCGCGCGCTGTCTCAACCAGACGTGCACCCGAAGGGATTCGAACCCCTAACCTTCTGATCCGTAGTCAGATGCTCTATCCGTTGAGCTACGGGTGCCTGGAACTGTTCAGTTGTGGTGCGCGGAGGCTCCGGGATTTGAACCCGGGATGGGGATTAACCCAAACCGCATTAGCAGTGCGGCGCCATAGACCGGACTAGGCGAAGCCTCCCGGGGACCGGGTTGCCCCGGAACCACCGAGAGATGAGGCTACCAGCGCCTTGCGGCGGCTCCCAACGGGGGTGGGGCCCGGTCGGGAGCCGCCGGCTCAGACGTGGACGACGTCGCGCCGGGCCGCTGCCGCCTGGGTGGGACGACGACCGGGCAGCAGCGTGACCACCACGGCCAGCGCCCCCGCGACCGTGGCGAGGACCAGTGCGCCTGCCACACCGAACGTCGTCTCGATGAGCGCACCGCCGACCGCGGCGCCGATCGCCGAGGCACCGAAGGAGACCGTCGACAGCCAGGTGAACGCCTCGGTCGTCGCCGACGCCGGGGCGATGGAACCGACCAGCGAGCTCTGCACGGTCAGCGTCGGGGCGATCGCCGTCCCGCCCAGGAACAGCAGCACGCCGAGCAGCCACGGGCTGGACACCGCGGCCAGCGGGGCCAGGCCGAGGGTGACGCCGAGCAGGCCCCAGCGGTACTGGCGCGGCAACGTGGTGCTGATCATGCGGGCGCCGAACCAGAGCCCACCACCGGCCGAGCCCAGCGCCCAGACGGCCAGCAGCAGCCCGGACATGCCCGGGGAGCCGGCCGCGTCGGCGAAGGCCGGCACGGCGACCTCCAGCGCGCCGATGCCGAGCATCAGGGCCGTGCCGCTGAGCAGGATGCGCGGCATCCCGGGCGTGGTCACCGTGGCGAAGACCGGGCGTCGCTCCGCCGAGGCGGGGACCCACGCGCGCATCGGCGCACTGGTGGCGACCCCGAGCGCCCCGGCGACGCCGAGCACGCCGGCGATGCCCAGCGCGATCGACGGGCTGGCGACGAAGGCGAGCAGGGCGACCAGCATCGGGCCGGCGACGAACACGAGCTCGGTGGCGGTCGCGTCCAGCGCGTAGGCGGTGGGGCGCACCCGGGCGTCGACCCGCGACCACAGCGCGCGGACGGTGCCGGCGACCAGCGGGGTGCTGGCGCCCACGGCCCCGGCGGCGGCGAGCATGACCGGGACGGGGGCGTCGGCGAGGACGACGAACGTCGCGAGGGCCAGCAGCAGCGGGTAGACCGCGGACTGGGACAGCAGGACGACCCGGGGGCTGCGCCGGTCGGCGAGCCGGCCGAGGACCGGCGCCAGGATCGCCGTCGCGATGCCGTAGGTGGCCGAGACGCCACCGGCCACCGCGTACGAACCGGTCTGGTCCTGCACCATGAGGAGCAGCGCGAGCGGCACCATGGACGACGGCAGACGGCCGGCGAAGCCGGAGAACAGGAGCACCGGGGCGGACGGCAACCGCCACACGGTGAGGTACGAACGCATGACTGAGCTCACTTCGGTTGTGCGAGGGGAATCTGTAGGCGGTCAACGCGGGTTGAGTCCCTACAGATTCCGGAGGTTACGGACCGACGGGTAGGGAGTCAAATGAACTACGACACCTACGGGTCGACCGCTGTCGAGTTGGCGATCGACCTGGCCAACGCCGACCGCGACGACCCGGCGTGGGTGCGGTCCTTCCTCGACTCGCACCTCGAGTGGTTCACCGACGGCACCGACCTGTCGCTGACCCCTCCGGACGCCGACCGGGTGGCCGAGACGTCCACGCTGGTGCGGGACGTCGCGCTGGCCGGGACCGAGCCCGACGTCATGAGCCGGCTCAACGCCCTGCTCGCGCTCGCCTCACCCCGGCCCTACGCCACCGACCACGACGGCGAGCTGCACCTGCACTACGCCCGCCCGGACGCCGACGCGGTCGAGCAGCTGACGACCACGGTGGCCATGGGGCTGTCCCAGGTCGTCGTCCAGCACGGCTGGCAGCGGCTGGGCGTGTGCTCGGCCGAGGGGTGCGGGAACGTCTACGTCGACACCTCACGCAACGCGAGCCGCCGGTACTGCTCGAACACCTGCGCCAGCCGTTCCACGGTCGCCGCCTACCGGGCCCGCCAGCGCGCCTGAGCCGGCACCCGGTCCCCGGCACTAGCGTCCGCGGACGTGCCCTCTCCCCGCCGCTGGGACGCCATGCTGCTCGCCCGGGTCGGCCGGCTGCCCACGACGCGGGTGGACCGGTGGTTGCGCCGGCTGTCCACCACCGCCGACCACGGCAAGCTGTGGGTGCTGGTCGCCCTGGCCCTCGGGCTCCAGCGCGGTGCGCTGCGCCGGGCCGCCGTCCGCGGGATCGGGTCGATGGCGGTGTCCAGCGCGCTGGTCAACGTCGTCCTCAAGCGGGTGTTCCGCCGGGTCCGTCCGGACCTCGCCGGGGTCCACAGCTCGCGAGCGCTGCGGCGGTCACCGCACACGTTGTCCTTCCCCAGCGGCCACTCGGCGTCGGCGGCCGCGTTCGCCACCGGGGTGGCGCTGGAGAGCCCGGCGGCCGGCGCACTGCTGGCGCCGGTCGCGCTGGGCGTCGGCTACTCCCGGGTGCACGTCGGCGTGCACTACCCGGGGGACGTCGTCGCCGGGATGGCGGTGGGCGGGGCGGTGGCCCTGGCCACCCAGCACTGGTGGCGGGTACGGCCGACCGAGCCCGCCCGGGTGTGGAGCGCCTGGGACGCACCGGCACTGCCGGACGGCGAGGGGCTGGTGGTCGCGGTGAACCCGCGCTCCGGCCGGGAGGACTACGACCCGGCCGCCGACATCGCCGAGCTGCTGCCGAAGGCGGAGGTGCTCGAGCTGACCGCGGACGCCGGGGTGAGCGAGCTGCTGACGGAGGCGGCGCGGTCGGGGCGGGCCCGCGCGCTGGGGGTGGCCGGGGGCGACGGGAGCGTGGCCGCGGCCGCGGCGGTGGCGCTCGAGTTCGGCCTGCCGCTGGCGGTCGTGCCGGCCGGGACCCTGAACCACTTCGCGCGGGACCTGGGGGTGGCCACACCACCGGAGGCCGCCGGCGCCGTCGTCCGCGGGGAGGCCGTGCAGGTCGACGTGGCCGAGGTGAACGGGGTGCCGTTCCTCAACACCGCGTCGATCGGCTCCTACCCGGAGATGGTGGAGCGCCGCGACCGGCTGAGCGGGCGCATGGGCAAGTGGGCAGCGCTGACGGTGGCGGCGGCGCAGGTGCTGCGCCACGGGTCGCCGGTGGAGCTGGAGGTCAACGGACGGCGTATCTCGGCCTGGATCCTGTTCATCGGGAACGGCCGGTACGTTCCGCGGGGGCTGTCGCCTGCGTGGCGGCCGCGCCTGGAGGACGGGCTGCTGGACGTGCAGTACCTCCGCGCCGACCTGCGGTTCGGGCGGACGCGGGCGGTGCTCGCGACGCTGATGGGGGTCAGCGAGCACAGCCGGTCCTACGTCGGCTTCCAGGCGCCGGCGTTGCGGGTGCGGTCGCTGTCGGGGCCGCAGCAGGTGGCGTACGACGGCGAGACCGGTGAGACGGCGACGGACTTCGTGTTCGGCAAGCGGGAGCGGCTGACCGTGTACTGCTCCCGCTGAGCTAGAGCCCTGCCCACACCCGTGGGCAGGGCTCGACTGTCCACAACCCCTCTCCTGAGGGACGCCCCGAGCCGCTGACCTGCGTAGTCTCCTGACGACTTTCTGCGCGGGGGCCTCGGGAGGACGACGGATGCGGCTGGTGCGGGTGGCTGCTGCGACGGCCACGGCGGTGGTGCTGCTTGCCGGCTGCTCCGATGGCGGGACGGCGAACGAGACCCTCCCGTCCACCAGCAGCACCGCAGCGGAGACGACCGAGAGCCTGCCCCCGCTCGGGCCGCCGGACCTCCCCATGCCCGACGAGGCCCGACAACAGACCCCCGCCGGCGCAGAGGCGTTCTTGCAGTACTTCATCCAATTGATGAATGCAGCTCAGGAGCAAGCTACCTCCGAATATGTCCGCTCTCTCAGCCTCCAATGCGCCACCTGTGACACTTTCGCAGATGGAGTCGACAACTACGCTAAGTTGCAATACCGCTACGACGGTGGCGAGATCGTCTTGGGCAGCGTCTCCGCTCCATCCATCACCGGTGGGAACGCGGAGTTCGCGCTCGCACTTGTGCAGGATCGCCTCAGCGTCATCGGTCCGGACGGTTCGCCGATCGCGGATCTAGTCTCAGAGGCAGCCAACTACCCTGCTTCCGGCGCGATTGTCACGTGGGACTCGGCCAGGGAAACGTGGCTTATGACGACGCTGACGATCGCGTGAGCACCATGCGCAGAATTGGCTTCACGGCGGCGTGCATCGTCCTATCGGCAGGGATACTTGCCGGCCAATGGGCGACGGCCGCCCCGACTGGCGGTCCTTGCCCGCAGCTGTCTTGTCTCGACACATCCGTTCAGGATGAGGCCGTACAACTGGAAGCTTCGGACGTAAGCCCGTCTAATTTTCCCGGCTTGCGGCGGGCAAGCAATAGCACCCCTCCCATCCCCTTGTACCGGTGGCGACTAAGGACGCCTTGCCAGGTTAGTGATCCAGCTACAGGGGGCTGTGCGACCGGCAATCCCATATGCCCCCAGCTTCCTGGGCGGCTGATCAGCTTCTACGTGGTCGAGCGACAGCGCCTTGCTCAAGCCCCCGACGCGACTGGCACCGTCACCGCAGTCGACGGAGTGGCACCTGCCACCCCGCTGGCTCCGGGGACCCCTTACGGGAACTGGGTCGCCGACTCGCGGAGTTGCGTTGACGTCACGGACCTCAATCCTCCGCCGTCCCCGGACGAGGTGTTCCGCTACTTCCAGACCCTGCCGCTCCCCCAGCTGACCACCCGCCAACAACCACCGGGCGCAGCCCTCGTCGGCCTGCCGGTCATCTTCTTCACCGACAGCCCGACCGCCCAGACCTTCACCGTCGACATCCGCGGCTTCACCGTCGTCATCACCGCACGCGCGACGAGCTACGCCTGGGACACCGGCGACGGCACGGTCCTCACCACCAGCCACCCGGGTGCGCCGTACCCCGACGAGACCGTCACCCACGACTACTCGTCCGGCACCTACACGGCCTCGCTCACCACCACGTGGGGTGCGACCTACTCCGTCGACGGCGGCCTCACCGCCGACGTCCCGGGCACCACGACCACTCAGGGCGCACCGGTCTCCTTCACTGTGCTGCAGGCGCGCACCGTCCTGACCAACCCCTACGACTGAGCCGCAGCCGTCCCCTGCAGCCGCGTCCACCGCACGGCCGCCAGCAGCCCGATCGCGGTCAGCGCCTCACCGAACTCCTCGAGGAACGCCAGCACGGTCCAGCTCCGCAGCCCGGAGTACGACTGCGCCGCGACGGCGATCGCCGTCAGCGCGTCCAGCCCGAGCGCCACCACCGTGTACGCCACCAGCGCGAGCACCACCGGCCGCGCTCCCGGCACGTCCCAGCGCCGGGCACCCGCAGCGAGCAGCCCGATCCCCACCGCACTCAGCAGCAGGCTCACCGCCAGCGTCACCCACCGCCCGTCCGAGGACTCGAACGCCGAGTGCGCGCTGACGATCTTCGCCACCGCGAGCAGCACCCCGGCCAGCCCGACCGCGGCCCACCAGGCCTGCCGGCCGGCCACCGCGCGGCGGGCCGCGACCACAGCCACGACGGCGACCAGCAGGAACACGGCCGTGGTGAACAGCCGCGGCAGCCCGCCGACCGCCTCGACGTCCAGCCGGCCCTTGAGGCCGGAGTCGCACCCCCACTTGCCGCAGCGGTACTGGACCACCGACGACAGCGCGAAGAGCAGGAAGGCCAGCCCCGCGAGCACCGCGGTCGTGAGGACGACGGGACCGCCGCGGTCGGTGGCTGCCGGGCGACTGCCCTGGTCAGCAGGCAGCAGGGTCCCGGAACTCATCCGACCATCATGCCCGCGCATCTCGCGCCCCACCCGCCCTCGGCTGTCACATCCACCACATCGTGCGATCCGCCGACGACGACGGGCAGGCGACCTCGTCACAATCTGCCTGCATTCGACACGATCCATGGCCAGAGTGAGGCACTACAAACGACTGCATGATCTTCGTCGTGGTGGGCCTGGCCTGGCTCTTGTCGGCTCTTGTGCTCGGCAGCCTGCTGGGCCGCTGCGTCTCGACCACGGACCGCCACGACAGCGGCGCGGCGCTCGACTCGGACCGGCCGCTCTACGTGGCCGACATCCTGCGCGCGCAGACCACCGCCCCGCAGGGCTGACCTCCGCGACCACCAGATCCCACGCCGGCTCGTCCGGCGGTGGTCGTCACTTCTCACTACGGTCGCAGAGCAGGGTTGGTCGGGCACTGACCCGGGCACGCCCCTGCTGACGCCACCGAATGGGAAGAGGTCCTCCATGTTGGTCCGCCGGATCGCCCGGCCCATGCTCGCCGGCACCTTCGTCTACGGGGGCATCCAGACCCTCCGCAACCCGCAGAGCCGCGTCCCCGGCGCCGCGCCGATCGTCGAGCAGCTCACCGAGCTCGCCGACAAGCAGCTGCCGATCGAGGTCCCCCGGGACGTCGAGCAGTGGGTGAAGATCAACGCCGGCGTGCACGTCGGCGCCGGCGCTCTGCTGGCGCTGGGCAAGTTCCCCCGCTTCTCCGCGCTCGCGCTCGCCACCTCGCTGGTGCCGACCACCTTCGCCGGGCACCGCTTCTGGGAGCACGACGACCCGAAGGAGAAGTTCGGGCAGACGAGCAACTTCCTGAAGAACACCTCGATGCTCGGCGGGCTGCTGCTGGCCGCCGTCGACACCGAGGGCAAGCCGTCGGTCGGCTGGCGGGCGAAGAAGACCGCCGGTGCCGCGGCCGCCGCAGCCGAGGCGAGCTACGAGAAGGCCTCCAAGCGCGCGGCGAAGGCCCAGAAGAGGGCCGCCAAGCAGGCCAAGAAGATCAGGTCCTGACCTGGGCAGCATGAGCCCGGCACGGCAGACCCCCGCGGGCGCGCTCCGGAGGATCGCCTTCCTCCTGGAGCGCGCCCGCGAGCCGTCGTACCGGGTCAAGGCGTTCCGCACCGCGGCCACCGTCGTCGGTGGCCTGGACGACGCCGAGCTCGACCGCCGGGTGCGCACCAGCACGCTCAAGGACCTCAAGGGCGTCGGCGACAAGACCGCCACCGTCGTCGTCCAGGCGCACCGCGGTGAGGTGCCCGCCTACCTGCAGGCGCTCGAGGAGCAGTACGCCGAGCTGGCGCCGCTGGCCGACGACGCCGCCGCCCTGCGGGCCGCGCTGAAGGGCGACCTGCACGCCCACTCCGACTGGTCCGACGGCGGCAGCCCGATCCGCGAGATGGCCGAGGCGGCGATCTCCATCGGCCATGAGTACCTGGCGCTCACCGACCACTCCCCCCGGCTGACGGTCGCCAACGGGCTGAGCCCGCAGCGGCTCGAGCAGCAGCTGGACGTCGTCGCCGCGCTGAACGAGGAGCTCGCGCCCTTCCGCATCCTCACCGGCATCGAGTGCGACATCAACGTCGACGGCTCGCTGGACCAGACCGACGAGCTGCTCGGCCGGCTGGACGTCGTCGTGGCCAGCGTGCACTCCGAGCTGCGGGCGCCCCGGGCGCAGATGACCGAACGGATGCTCGCCGCCGTCGAGAACCCGCACACCGACGTCCTGGGGCACTGCACCGGCCGGCTGGTGATCGGCCGGCAGCAGCGCAACGGCACGCAGAAGCCCCGGCCGGAGAGCCAGTTCGACGCCGAGGCGGTGTTCCGGTCCTGCGTCGAGCACGGGACGGCGGTGGAGATCAACTCGCGACCGGAACGGCTCGACCCGCCCCGCCGGCTGCTGACCCGAGCGGTCGAGCTGGGCTGCGACTTCTCCATCGACACCGACGCCCACGCCCCCGGTCAGCTGGACTGGCAGGACGCCGGGTGCGTGCGGGCGGTGGAGTGCGGCGTCCCGGCCGACCGGGTGGTCAACACGCTGTCAGCCGACGCCCTGCTCGCCCGCACGCACGGCTGACCGCGGCGGCAGCTGCCACAGCGCCCCCAGCCGGGCGTCCAGCGCCGGGTCGAAGGCGTCCAGGCCCCCGCCGGGGTACGGGGTGAGCTCGCCGAACCAGACCTCGCCGTCGACGTCGTACAGGTCGACCCGGATGAAGTCGAAGGCGGCCCCGAGCGTGGCGGCGACCTCGAGCATCCGCGGCAGGCCGGCCGGCGGCGCGGTGACCGGTCCGGGCGCGACCGCCTCGGCGACGTCGACCGGCGTCCAGTCCGGGGTGTACAGCCGGCGACGGTGGTCGCCGAACCGGCCGGTGTCGACCTGCACCAGCTCGACCCGGCCGCCGAACACCAGGAACTTGAAGTCCGCCGGCGGCTCGGCCGCACCGAGGAACTCCTCGACCAGCAACGTGCGCCGAGCCTGGCTGTAGACCCACTCGCCGCGGGTGCGGTACAGCGGCTCGTCCAGCCAGCCCACCGTCACCCGGCGCAGCTCGGCCACGTCGGGGCGCCCGGTGCCGACGTGCACCCGCATCGTGCCGTGGTTGGGCTTGAGCACCCAGCGGTCGGGCAGGTCCACCTCGGCCAGGTCGGCCACGTCGTCACCGGTCCAGAGGACGGCGGGCACCGGCAGGCCGGGGCAGACCGCAGTGGCGTAGTCCTTCATGGCCAGCTTGTCCCCCAACCGGCCGATCAGCGGCCGCCGGTCGTGGACGACCCGCCAGTCGATCTTGTCGGTGAAGGTGGTGCGCCCGGGCCAGCGGCCGTGCGCCTCCCGGAACAGCACGGCCCGCTTCAGCCGCAGCGGCAGCCGGGACAGCACCCGCCGCGGGACCCGCCACCCCGACATCCGCACCTCCTCCGCCCGCGCACACCGGCAGCACGCATCATGGTCGTGCACAGTCTGGTCCGAGGAGCCTCGTCAGGGACGACGGAGGGGTCGGCCCCGCACGACGAGGAGAGCAGGCCCTGGACACGGACACGCACCGCCATCCCGCCCGGGTCGGCTTCCTCGCCAAGGACCCGTGGGCCCCCGCCATCCGCCGCGAGCACATGATCGCCCGCGAGCTGGTCCGACGCGGCTCGGCCGTCGACTTCGTGCAGGCCCCTGCGGACGTCCGCCGGGTCCGGACCGACCCGGCCAACTGGTGGCGACACCTCGACCGGGCCCGGTTCCGGACGGTCGAACCGGGCGTGCGGGTCACCGAGCGGTCGACGCTGCAGCCCGGCCTGCGGCACGGCCTCGCCGAGCGGGTCGACGCCGGGCTGCTCGGGTCGTTCCTCCGCCGCTCGGGCTGGGACGCCGACCTGACCGTCGCCATGCTGCCCTGGGAGTGGCGGGCGACCCGCGGGCTCGGCGGCCGGGTCGTCTTCGACTGCACCGACGACTGGACGCGGCTGCTGCCCCAGGCGCACGGCCTGCCCGACCAGCTGCGCCGGATCGCCGACGAGGCCGACGAGGTGGTCGTGGTCAACCACGTGCTCGCCGGGCTGTTCCCCGGCCGGACGCCCGTCGTCGTCCCCAACGGCACCGACGAGGTGCTCCTCGGCGCGACCCGGACCGTGCCGCGGCAGGCCCGGCACGCGGTGTACGTCGGCAGCATCTCCGAGCGCTTCGACACCGACCTGGTGCGGGACGTGCTCACCGCGCTCCCCGACTGGACGCTCACCGTCCACGGCCAGCTGGTCTTCCCGCTGCGGGCGCAGGCGGCCCGCGACCGCTTCCTCGCGCTCCGGACCGAGTTCGGGGGCCGGTTCCGCTACGAGGGCCTGCTCCCCCGCGACCGGATCGCCGACGTGCTCGACGGCGCCGCGGTCGGCCTGGTGCCCGACGTCGCCAGCATCGCGCTGGGGCAGTCGTCGATGAAGAGCTACGACTACTGCGCGCGCGGCGTGCCGCTGGTCGTCACGGCGGGGCACCTGGAGCACTCCAGCGACGCCCCGCCGCACAGCTACGTGGTCAGCGGTGCGACCGAGATGGCCGCGGCGATGGTCGCGGCCGCCGACGAGCCGGTCGCCGCGGGCAAGGAGCGGGTGGCGTGGGCGGCCGAGCGGAGCTGGGCGCGCCGGACGGACGCCTGGCTGGACGCCACGGTGCCCGGCCGTCCGGATCCTGTGACGGGAGTGGCGCCGCGCCGACCTCGCGATGCTGCGTGACCGTGTGGCGACTGTGCGTGCATGCCACGGAGGCACTAGCTTTCCGCCATGACGACGCGCAGTGCTCCCTCCCCGGACTCCGCTGACCCCGCCATCGCCCTCGCCGACGCCCTCCAGTCCGGCTTCGCCGCGCAGCGCTCCGGCTGCCAGCGGGCCCGCCGGACGCCGGAGACCGCCGCCCGCTGACCCGGCTCCACCCGACCGGTCCTGCCTGGACGGGCCGGCGGCCGCGCTGCGAGACTCGCCGCGTGCCGTCGCTGCCCCGCGCCCGGGTGGGCTCCCCCCGTGCCGCCGTGCCGCTCCGGCGACCCGGCCGGCTCCACCTGCACCGCTTCCGGCGGTCGGGCGACGACCCGTTCAGCTCCGCCGTGCTCTACGCCTGCCGGTGCGGGGTCGTCCGTCCGGGCCCCTGACGTCCCCTCGGCGCGGTCCGGTTCCCGGTCCGCCGCACCGGCTTGCGAGACTCCTCCCATGGCGGACACCCGCGCCCGGTTGAGCGACGCCCAGCTCGCCGCCCTCGCCCGGTACGACTTCGGCCTCACCACCGAGCCGCCCGAGCTTCCGGAGGCCGACGGCTACGAGGACGCCGAGGGCGTCCTGGTGGCCACCGCCGACGGGGGCGCGCTGACCGTGCGGGAGGTGCCGCGCTGGCGCTCCCCGGCCAGCGTGCACGCCGAGCTCGCCGTCCGCGGGTGGGACCGCCCGGCCGGCTGGGTCGGCCGGCCCCCGGACGACGTCTCGGGCCTCCCGGACCGGCTGCTGGTGCTGCTGCCGGTGGCCGGCACCGCCCCGGACTCCGCGGTCATCTCCCTCGGCGCCGCGGTGTGGGCCGACCGCGCCGCCGGCCGGGAGCTCGTCGTCGTCCCCGTGCCGGTCACCGCCGCGGAGCCGGAGGTCCCGTGGCTGGACCTGGCCGCTGCCTACGGCGCGGGACCGGTGGCCAGCCACGTCGACCCGGCACCGCCGTCGACCGGTGGCCGCGCGGTGATGTTCACCGGCCTGTCCGGCGCCGGGAAGTCGACGATCGCCGGGCGGCTGGTCGAGCTGCTGCTCGCCGCCGGGCACACCGTCACGCTGCTCGACGGCGACGAGGTGCGCACCCACCTGTCGGCCGGCCTGGGCTTCTCCAAGGCCGACCGGGACACCAACGTGCGCCGGATCGGCTGGGTGGCGGCCCAGATCGCCAAGCACGGCGGGCTGGCCGTCTGCGCCCCGATCGCCCCCTACGCCGCCACCCGCGCCGACGCGCGCCGGCTGGTGGAGGAGCAGGCCGGCCCGGGGTCGTTCGTCCTGGTGCACGTCGCCACCCCGCTGGAGGAGTGCGAGGCGCGCGACCGCAAGGGCCTGTACGCCCGGGCCCGCCGGGGCGAGATCCCCGAGTTCACCGGGATCAGCGACCCCTACGAGGAGCCCACGGACGCCGAGCTGACCATCGACACCCGGGGCACGAGCATCGACGAGAGCGCCCGCCAGGTGTTCGCACACCTGACGGGCGAGTGACCCCGGCTCAGCCGCCGGCGCCCCGGACGACCGACCCGATCGTCCGCAGGACGATCTTCACGTCGAGCCAGAGCGACCAGTTCTCGATGTAGTAGTTGTCGAACCGGGCGCGGTCGGCGATGGAGGTGTCCCCGCGCAGGCCGTGCACCTGGGCCCAGCCGGTGAGCCCGGAGGGCACCCGGTGCCGCGCCTCGTAGCTGGGGTAGGCGCTGCGGAACTGGCTGACGAAGTGCGGGCGCTCCGGCCGCGGTCCGACCAGGCTCATGTCGCCGCGCAGGATGTTGAACAGCTGGGGCAGTTCGTCCAGCGAGGTCTTCCGCAGGAACTTGCCGACCTTGCCCAGCCGGGCGTCGTGGGCGATGTTCCAGGTGGTCGCCGACTCGTCCTCGGTGGCCGGGCGCAGCGAGCGGAACTTCAGCACCTGGAAGTGCCGGCCGTCGACGCCGACGCGCTCCTGCCGGAACAGGATGCCGGGGCCGCCGTCGAACCGGACCGCCAGGGCGATCAGGGCCAGCGCCGGGGCGAGGGCCAGCAGTGCGAGGCCGGAGACGGCCACGTCGACCAGGCGCTTCACCCGCCACGCCTGGCTGCGGTAGGTCGACCGGCGGAGCCGCACCAGGGGCAGGCCCCAGGCGTTGTCCATCTGGTCGTCCACCTGGTGCAGCTCGAACAGGCGCGGGACGACGAACAGCTCGACGCTGTACCGGTCGCAGGCCCGGATCAGCTGGACCATGTCCTTCTCGCGCATCGAGCTGAAGGCCACGACCACGTTGCGCACGTCGCCGGACTCGATGAAGCGGAGCACGTCCTGCGGGCTGCCGACCACGGGCAGCCCGCTGCGGCTCTCGAGCGGCCAGGGGTCGGCGTCCAGGAAGCCGACCGGGTGCAGCCCGTACTCGGGGTGCGCCTCGAGGATGTCGGCGACCTGGTTGCCGACGCTGCCGGCGCCGATGATCAGCGTCCGGTGCGCGACCAGGCCGTGCGAGCGGAGGCTGCGGACGATGGCGTAGCCGACCGCCCGCAGGACGACCAGGGCCACGCCGATCGCGACGGCGCCCCAGAGGAACTGCCAGTTGATGACGTAGTCGGCCCACAGCGCCTTCGACCAGACGACCTGGCCGAAGAGGGCGATCCCGGCGGCGGCCAGCCAGCGGCCGACCAGGGTGGGGAGGTCGTCGAGGACCGAGAGGGACAGCCGGGAGCGGTACATGCCGGCCAGCGCCAGCAGCACCAGGAACACCAGCCCGAAGGCCACGCTCTTGCGCGAGGGCGAGTCGATCCCCGCCGCGTCGCCGATGATCTCCAGACCGACCACGCCGATGACGATGGCGAGCAGGTCCAGGGAGAACAGCAGCGGGCGGACGCCGAAGCGCGCGGCCCGGACCCAGCCGGAGACCGCGTCGTCCTGCTGGGGGGGCAGCGTCTGCCCGGGGGCGGACACGCTCACCGGGAGCTCCGCCGATCGCTCCTGCGGCGCCGCCTCGGCGCGCACAGCAGGCTCGTGCCGGGTCGCCACCCGCGAGTGTGAATCCACGACGTTCCTCACTGTCCGTGACCCGTGACTGTGCGCCCCGACGATCGTCTGCGGCCCTGGTGGGGCCCTGTGCGTAGCTGACTGTAGGGGAGTTGGTGACTCCTCGGGGGTGGATGACCGGAGCGCGTGCCAGTGGATCACCCGTTCGTGGTCCTCGACTTCGGTACGTCGTCACGCAGAGTGTCGGAGGCCCTGTGGTCCGTAGTGCCATCGGCCCGAGCCTCCGGTACAGCGGAGTCCGGCCGGTGTCGGACCGGCGACGCTCACCGTCCGGAAGCAGTGACGCGGGCCACGTCCGACGGCAGCGCGGCTGTGGGACAGGTCACCACGGGGCCTCCGGACGGTGCCGACCGGCCCCCCTCGGGGAGCCGGCCGGCACCTGATCAGCTGAGGGTCGGCTGGGTCCCGAGACGCTCGGCCTCTCGGCCGAGGCGGTGCAGGGTGAGGAACCAGAACGGCACGACGGCCCAGTACGCGATCGTGAAGCCCCAGGCCGCCCCGACGGCGCCGCCGAGGAAGAGGCCACCCAGGCCGAAGCCGACCAGCATGATCGACAGGGCGAGGTGGATCCGGAAGGTCGACACCGACTTCCCCATCGCGTGCACGACGCAGGACGGGCCCACGGAGATCAGGTTCGCCACCTGGCCGATGAGCGAGGCGAACAGCACCGCACGGACGCCGTCCCACGAGTCGCCCAGCAGCGCCTCGCCCCAGGCGTCGGGCAGCAGCAGCATGAGCGTGCCCCAGACGACCCCGATGACCGCGAGCACGCCGCCGAGGCCGATGGCCGCGACGTTGCGGTGCCGGGCGGACAGGTAGCCGCGGCGGGACAGCTCGGGCACCCCGAAGGCCACCGCGCTGGTCGACAGCAGCGTCATCGGCCCGAGGACCACCTGCGCGCCGCGCAGCGAGCCGACGTCGCTCAGCGTGCCGAAGGCGCCGGCCAGCAGCAGGGCCCCCTGGTAGGCGCCCTGCAGCAGGATCGACTCGAACAGCAGCCAGGCGGTGAGGTCCCAGTGGGCGCGGACGAACGACAGCGCCGACCGCAGCCGGGGGGCGGTGCGCCCGCGCTGCGCGCCGATCGCCGCGGCGACCGCGGCGGCCAGGCCCCAGGAGAGGACGAAGGGCACGATGCTGTCGGTGCCGATGGCCAGGAACACCGCGACGCCGGCGAACTGCAGCACGAACCAGACGGCGTCCAGCAGGGTGGCCAGCTCCGGACGGCGCTGGGCGAAGAAGGCCATCCGCCAGGCGTCCTGCAGCAGCAGGCCGGGCAGCAGCAGCGCCATCACCAGGAGCGCCGTCCCGACGCCGCCGCCGATCGCGGCTCCGGCGGCCAGCACGACCAGCCCGAGCAGCACGCCCACGGCCGTCGCGGCCCCGGTGGAACCGCCGGCCGCCGTCCGGAAGGAGCCGGCGTCGGCGGCGCTGAAGCGGATCATCAGCGGCTGGCTGACCAGCGCGCGGGAGCACAGCACCGCCACCGAGTACACGGTGAAGGAGACGGTGAACGCGCCGAAGGCCTCGCTGTCCACCGAGCGGGCGACCAGCACCGACAGCGCCAGGTTGCTCAGGCTGGACAGCGCCTGGTCGACCACGTTCCAGCTGGCCCGCTTGGCGAGCTTGGCCACCTTCCCCCGGCGTCCCGCGGGGGGCGTCGGGGCAGCCGTGGACACGGGTTGTTCTGTCGTCACGCAGGAGACCTCAGACCGACGCAGGGGACCCGGTGGGGGGAGCCACGGGCGGCAGCGGCGTCGCACCCAGGACCAGGTCCGCCGCCTTCTCCGCGACCATCATGACCTGGGCGTAGGGGTTGGCGTTGCCGAGGTACGGGATGACCGAGGCGTCGACGACCCGGAGTCCCTGGAGACCGTGCACGCCCATCGTCGCCGGGTCCACGACCGCCAGGTCGTCGACGCCCATCCGGCACGACGACGTGGGGTGCAGGCCGGTCTTGCCGGTGCGGCGGACGAACTCGAGCACGTCCTCGTCGGTGCGCACCCGCGGCCCCGGGGTGATCTCCCCGGCGTCGTAGGGGGCGAACGCCGGCTGGGCGAGGAGCGTGCGCGCGGCCCGGACGGTGCGCACCCAGGAGGTGCGCTCGTTCTCGGTCGACAGGTAGTTGAACAGCAGCGAGGGGTGGTCGGTCGGGTCGGCCGAGCGCAGCCCCACCCGGCCGCGGGACTCCACCCGGCCGGAGAACATGTAGAGCTGGTAGCCGTGCCCCTGCATCACCGGGACGTCGGGCGTCGGCCAGACGATCGGTGCGAAGAAGAAGTGCGCGTCCGGGGACGGCTGGGAGTCGTGGGTGCGGACGAAGCCGCCGGCCTCGATCTGCGTGCTGGCCCCCGGGCCGGTGCCCTTGAGCAGCCACTCCGCGGCGATGGCCGGCCACCGCTTCTTGTCCTTGATCCAGGCCTCCGAGACCGGCTGGGACGACAGGTGCTGCAGGAAGACACCGAGGTGGTCCTGCAGGTCCTGGCCCACGCCGGGCAGCTCGTGGACGACGGGGATGCCGTGCGCGTCCAGCTCGGCCCGCGGCCCGACGCCGGAGAGCATCAGCAGCTGCGGGGTGTTGAAGGTGCCGCCCGCGAGGACGACCTCGCCGCCGCGGACCTCCTGCTCGGGGCCACCGGCGACGCGGTAGCGCACGCCGACGGCGCGGGTGCCCTCGAGGACGATGCTCGTGACCAGCGCATGCGTCTGCACGCTGAGGTTGGCGCGGTCCCGGATCGGGTCGAGGTAGGCGTTGGCCGCCGTCTCGCGCCGGCCGCGGCGGATGACCTTCTCGTAGGCGGAGAAGCCCTCCTGCCACTCGTTCGGGTCCGACGTCGTGCCGTAGCCGGCCTGCCGGGCGGCCTCGAACAGCGCGTCGAAGAGCGGACCCTCGGCGTGCGCCCGGTTGAGCGTGTGCGGACCGTCGTGCCCGCGGGTCGGCCCGGCCTCGCCGGACTCCACCCGCTCGAGCCGGGTGAAGTACGGCAGGCAGTGCGCGTAGTCCCAGTCGGCCATGCCCGGGTCGGCGGCCCAGCGGTCGAAGTCCGAGGGGTGGCCGCGCTGGTAGAGCATGCCGTTGATGGCGCTGGACCCACCGAGCAGCTTGCCCCGCGGGTGCGGCAGCCGGCGACCGTGCAGGTTCGGCTCGGGCTCGGACTCGAAGCACCAGTCGTAGGCGGGGTTGCCGGCGAGCCGGGGCATCGCCATGGGCATCCGGACGAGCAGGTCGCGCCAGCTGTCCGGACCGCCGGCCTCCAGCACCAGCACCGACACCTCGGGGTCCGCGGTGAGCCGGTTGGCGAGCACGGAGCCCGCCGAACCGCCGCCGACCACGATGAAGTCGACAGGTCGTGAGGCCATGCGCCGTCCGTCCTTCCCAGGTGTACCGATGTCTGCCGGTGCGTCTGCGGAGGGCACTGCGACGGCACACGAGCGTGGTCACCGACGATAGCCGTGACTCTCCGTCGACAGGGACGATTCCGGCGCGGCCACCCGTACGGGGGACAGCGCGCTGCCGCTCACGGGGGGTGACGCCGTACCTTGCCTCCCGTCCCCCCACGGAGCGGAGGCTCTCCAGTGCGCAGTGTCGTCATCGCCAAGTTCGTCCCCTGGCCGCCCAACAGCGGCGACAAGCGGCGGACCCTCGGCGTGGTCCGCGCCCTGCGGGCCCACGGCCCGGTGACCCTCTGCGCCTTCGCCGGCGAGGACGAGGACGCCGCCCCGCTGGAGGCCGAGGGCATCGAGGTGCGCAGCGTGCCGCTGCGCCGCCGCCCGGTCGACCTGCTCGGCGGCCTCCGCCGCGGACGCTCGCTCACCGCCGCCCGGTTCTGGGACGCCCGGCTGGCCGAGGTCGTGCGCGAGGCCGCCGGCGACGACCTCGACGTCCTGGTGGTCGAGCACGTCCAGCTGATGCCCTACGCCGCCGGCGTCCGGGCCGACCGGCTGGTGCTGGACATGCACAACGTCGAGTCGCTGCTGACCCAGCGGATCGCGGAGTCCGCCACCGGCCCGCGTAAGGCCGTGTACGCCCTGGAGGCCCGCGCCCTGCGCGGCCTGGAGCGCCGCACCGCGGCGGCCGACGTGGTCGCGGTCGTCAGCGACGTCGACCGGCTCGCGCTGCAGCAGGTGGCCCCGCACCCGCAGGTCGTCGTCGTGCCCAACGCCTGGGAGGAGCCGGCGCCGCTCCCGCCGGCCGAGGACCCGGTCGCCAGCTTCGTCGCGCTGCTCTCCTGGGGCCCGAACGTCGATGCCGCGGTCTGGTTCTGCACCGCGGTGTGGCCGCGGGTGGTCGAGCGGCTGCCCGGCGCCCGGCTGCAGCTCGTCGGCCGCAACCCGAGCCGGTCGGTGCAGGAGCTCGCCGGGCCCAGCGTCGAGGTGACCGGCACGGTGCCCGACCTCGAGCCCTGGTACGCCCGCACCCGGGTCTGCGTCGCACCGCTGCTGGCCGGCGGCGGGTCGCGGCTGAAGATCCTCGAGGCGCTGGCCGCCGGCCGGCCCGTCGTGGCCACCACGATCGGCGCCGAGGGGCTCGAGGACCTGGTCGGCCGCGGCGTCGTCGTCGCCGACGACCCGGACGAGATGGCGCAGGCGCTCGCCGAGCTGCTGGCCGACCCGGAGCGGGCCGCCGAGCTGGGTCGGGCCGGGGTGGCCGCCGTCGCCGCCGACCACAGCTGGTCCGCCGCCGTCCGGCCGCTCTTCGCCGCCCTCGGGCTGCCGCCGGCCTGACCCCCGGGGGCGCCCGGCACACCCGGGCGCCCCGGCGGGGGCGGGACTACCAGAGCTGCTGGTACTGCTCCGCCGACTCCGGCATCTGGGTGTCCGGGTAGAGGTCGAAGTCGCCGTCGTAGCCGGGGATGGCGAAGACGATCTCGTACAGCAGGTCGCCGGGGCCGGTGCCGCCCTCGCGGGCGAAGAACGCGTACATCGACCAGATGAACGCCGGGGCGTCCCCCTCGCCGGCGTTGCCGTTCCACTCCGGGACCGCCAGCGGCAGGCCCTGCTCGCGGGCGAAGTCCTGGTAGCCCAGGATGCCCTTCGGGCCGCCCCACTCGTCGGTCTCGGTGGCCGCCTCGTCGAACTCCTCGGCGGTGTCCACGTAGGGGTACTGGTTGTAGTAGTCGACGCCCAGGACGTCGACGTACTCCGCACCCGGGAAGGTCTCCCGCCAGTCGATGCCGCTGTCGACCGACTCACGGCTGAGGCAGAACACCAGCTGCGACTCGGGGAAGACCTCCTGCTGCAGGGCGCGGAAGCGCTGCCAGGCGGTGACGAAGTCGTCCCGGTCCTCCGCGGTGACCTTCCACGGGTACCAGTTGCCGTTCATCTCGTGCGCGAAGCGGATGTAGAGGGTGCCCGAGCGGCCCTCCCAGTCGCGCTCCAGGTTGGTCAGCGACCGGCGCCAGCGGTTGTCGTAGGCGCCCTCGGCGGCCTCCGCCCAGCTCTCGCCCTCGCCGATCGCGCCGATCCCGATGTCCAGGTCACGGTCCCAGTCGCCGAACTCCTCGCCGTCCTTGAGCTGGGGCAGCGACGTCTGCAGCGACGGGTCGGCGTCCACCCAGGTCGCCGAGATCTCCACCTGCGACCCGCGCCACGCGGCGAACTCGTCGACGACGCCGTCCACGGCGGCACCGGACGTCCACGGCAGCACCGGGCCGGGCGGCGGGTCGGCCACCGGCGCCGGGTCGGACCGGGTGAGGGCGAAGACGGCCGCCGCGACGATCGCGAGGACCAGCAGCGGCACCCCGATCAGCAGGGCGCGCCGGCGACGGGCGGAGCGGGGACGGCCGGCGGAAGGCGCCGCTGGGACGTCGTCGACCAGGGTCCCTGCCCCGTCGACGTCGGACGGTCCTGCCACCGTGCCTCCTCCGTTGCCGTGTTCACACCATCGGGTCATCGGGAAGACCGCAGCTCAGGCGCTAGTCTGAGGCTTCGGCGAGCTCCCCGGTGCCGGGCACTGTACCTGTGGAAAACAGGTAGGGGGTTGACAGGAAGGCAAGAGACGGGGATGACGACACCACAGGGTGAGATCGAGCTGGTCGTGGTGGCGTACCGCAGCCGGACCCAGGTCGAGGAGCTGCTCGCCGGACTGCCGGCGGACCTGCCGCTCGTCGTGGTCGACAACTCCGACGGCAGCGACGGCCTGGCCGACGTGGTGCGGGCCCGCCCGACCGGCCGGTACCTCGAGGGCGGCGGCGTCGGTTTCGCCCGGGCGGCGAACGCGGGCGCCCGGTCCAGCTCGGCCGAGTACCTGGTCTTCCTCAACCCCGACACCCGCCCCACGGCCGCGGACATCGCGACCCTCGTCGAGGACGTCGCCACCGACCCGCGCTGCGCGGCCAGCGGCGGCGTCCTGGTCGAGGACGACGGCCGGACCCAGCTGGGCGTGGGCGGGTGGGAGCCCAGCGTGCTGCGCGCCGCGGTGCACGCCGCCGGCCTGCACAAGCTCCTGCCGACCCGCGGCATCTTCGCCCGGCCGGCGGTGGGCGAGACCGTGGAGCTCGACTGGATCAGCGGTCCCTGCATGGCGGTCCGGCGGCAGACGTTCCTGGAGCTGGGCTGCTTCGACGAGGACTTCTACGTCTACAACGAGGACATGGCCTTCGGCCGGACGGTCCGCGAGCACGGCCTGTACGAGCGGCTGCGCACCGACGTCGCCGTCGCCGGGTCCAGCGGCGGTTCCGGGGCGCCGTCGCTGGAGATGATGCGGCTGCGGGGCGCGTCGATGCGGCGCTACGTCGGCAAGCACCGGTCGACGCCGGTCACGGCGGCGATCGTCGGCCTGGTCGGCCTCGGCTACGCCGTCCGGGCGGCCGAGCACGTGGTGCTGCGCAACCGCCAGCGGGCCCGCGAGCACTGGGCGTACGCCATGGGCGCCTTCACCGGACGCGCGACGGTCGGCGGACGGGTGGTCACCGACCGCTGACCCGGGCGCACCGGGGCCTGAGTGCCCCGGTGCGCGCCAGGTCAGGAGACGGTCGCCAGCCGGGCCGAGTGCAGGACGACCTCGACCACCCGCTGCTGCTCGGCCTCGGACAGGTCGTTGGCCATCGGCAGGGCCAGCGCCCGGGTGGCCAGGGCCAGCGTCACGGGCAGGTCGCCGTGCACGGGAGCGTCCGCGTACGCGGGGTGCTGGTGGACGGGCCGGTCGTAGTAGGCGGTGACGCCGACCCTCCCCTCCTTCGCCCCGGCGAGCACGGCCGACCGGGTGGCCGCGTCCGGCGCGGAGAGGTACCCGGCCTGCCACGTGCCGCCGTCGCTGCCGGCCTGGAAGGTGAAGCCGTGCGGCTCCAGGTGCTCGCGGTAGAACGCCGCGATGGCGCGGCGGCGGCGCAGCACCTCGTCGTAGCCGTCCAGCACCGCCAGGGCGCTCGCCGAGTGCAGCTCGTCCAGCTTGGCGTTGACGCCGGCGTACTCCGCGACCCGGCCGGAGGAGAAGCCGAAGTGGTGCAGCGCCTCGATCCGCTCCAGCAGGTCCTCGTCGTTGGTGGTGACGACGCCGCCCTCGCCGATCGCGAACGCCTTCGTGGCGTGGAAGGAGTAGACGTGGGCGACCACGTCCCGGCCGGTGCGCGTGCCCTCGTCGTCGAGCGCGCCGAAGCCGGCGGCCGCGTCGACCACCAGCGGCACCCCGTGCTCACGGCAGGCCGCCGTCCACCGGCGCTGCACCGCCGCCGCCGGGGGCAGCCCGAAGGTGTGCGTGCCGAGCACCGCGGCGATCTCGCCGGCCCGGGCGGCGAGGACGTCGTCCAGCGCGTCGGCGTCCAGCTGCCAGGCACCCGGCTCGACGTCGACGAACAGCGGCTCGAAGCCGAGCATCCGCACCGAGCCCGCCGTGGCGACGAAGGTGTACGACGGCATGACGACGTACCGGCGGTCACCGGTGCCGGCGGCGTCGATGGCCGCGCGGACGGCGACCATGATCCCGCTGGTCGCGTTGGTGACCGGCACGCAGCCCACGCCGCCGAGGTAGTCCGACAGCCGGGTGCGCAGCAGGGTCTCGCACGGGCCGCCGTTGGAGAAGAACCGCGCCTCCTCCGCCAGCCGGTAGTAGGCGCCGACCTGCTCCAGCGACGGCAGCTGCGGCCGCAGGAAGGGGACCGGGACGGGGGTCATCACGACACCCGCGAGGTGACGGCGATGCCGCGGCCCTCGGCCCAGTTGACGGTCTCGGCGGCGATGGCCGCCCAGTCGGTGGCCGCGCTCTGGGCGCTGGGCACCGTCCGGGTCGTGGAGTCGTGCACCTCCATGTGCGAGATGAGCTCCGGGTCGGCGGCGAACAGCGTCCGGCGACGCGACTGCCGGCGCAGCGACCGGGCGGTGACCGCCACCCGCATCGCGGCACGGGCCAGGCCCTTGCCGCGGTCGGCCGCGCTCACCGACCCGCGCGGCAGCACGTCCTCGCGCAGCTCGGCCAGGCCGAACGGGCGGTAGCCGGCCAGCACCTGGGACGTCGTGCGGTCCCACGGGCCACCGCTGTTGGCGCAGAGGACGAGCAGCCGGCGGTCCTCCCGCAGGGTGCCCAGCCGGGTGCCGTAGGTGCTGGTGCTGGCGAAGGCGCGGTACCACTGGACGCCGTCGACGGTGATGGCCGCGCCGGGGTCGCCCTCCGCGCCGCCGGGGGCGAAGCTGACCGCGCGGGGCCCGCTGGACGCGACGTCGAGGGAGCGGGACCCGTACATCGTCACGTAGTCGGCGCCCGGCAGCGCCGCCAGGCCGGACGTCAGCAGCTGCAGGGCGTCGCGGCGGTAGAGGTAGTCGTCCTCGGAGAACCAGAGGAACTGGTCCGGCGACGCCGGGCGGGCCACCTCGCGGTCGATCATCGCGCGGTACGACTTGGCGTCGCTGCCCCCGCGGACCGGGACGACCTCACCGGTCTGCTCCATCAGCGACAGGATCGGCCCGGGGCTGACCGCGTCGTTGATGTAGACGATCTCCGGCTCGACGTCGAGCGCCTCGACGGCACGCAGCATCGACGCGAGCGCCAGCATCTTGCTGTAGTACTCCGGGCGCGGCTTGTCGTTGTCACCCCCGTAGTGGCGGTACAAGATCCGCAGGCGGGAAGTGGGATCAGCGGACACTGCGTTCTCCTCTGGTGGCACCAGCGCGGTGACCAGGTGTCGTCACAGCGCATCGCCCCTCGTCGTGGGACACGTCGGGCCACGCCGACGACGGCGTGCCCGCTCTCTCACCCCGAGCCCCGTGGACGTCGCTCCGTGCGGAGCTGGACCTTCGCAGGCCACGGCGGTGCGGGGAAGGGGTCTGGGCGCGGCGGCCGGACGGCCGCCACGGTGTTCGCGTTCCGGCTCCGGAACGGATGGGTGGACGGGGTGGGCGGGAGGCCCACCCCGTCCCGGGCTCAGTGACCGGCCGGCTCGCCGTCCTGCTCCGAGGCGACGACGGGCTTGCCGTTCTGCCCCGGCACGACGCCGTTCTGCCGCGGCACGCCGTTCGAGGTCGGCGTGCCGTTGGAGGTCGGTGTCCCGTTCGCGCTCGGCGTCCCGTTCGAGGTCGGCGTCCCGTTGGGCGCGGGGGTGCCGTTCGAGCCCAGCGCGACGACGGGCGTGCCGTTCGCCTCCGGGACGACGATCGGCGCGGTGACCGGGGCGGCCGGGTCGGGCTGGGCGCCGGCGAGCGGCGTGCCGTTCCCCGTGGGAGCCGCCGTCGAGCCGTGGACCGGCGGCGCGGCGGCCGGGGCGGCTGCCGGAGCGACCGGGGCCGGAGCGACCGCGGCCAGAGCGACCGGGGCCGCCCGCTCGGGGAACTGCTGGTCGTCCGAGGACCCGCCGCCCGTGGACCCGGCGCCCTTCGACCACGGGAACCCGGTGCGCCCGGTGAGCACGACGCCCACCAGCGGGCGACCGGCCGTCTCGAGCTGCTCCCGCAGCGCGACGACGGGCTTCGCCGAGTCACGCAGCCGGGCCACCAGGACCACCGCGGCGACCTGCCCGACCAGCGCGAACGCGACCGGGTTGGTCGACACCGGGCCGGACTGCACCAGCACGAGGTCGAAGTCGGCGCCGGCCTCGGCGAGCGCCCGACCGACGGCGGCACCGTCGAGCAGGTCGGATCCCTCGGACCCGACCACGGCCACGGACAGGCCGCGGGTGCCGGTCGGGGCGACCACGTCGCCGAGCCCGACCCCCGGCCGGCCGAGGCGCTCGAGGGGCTGGGCCGGCGCGGACTGCGCCACCTTGGCGACCTCGCGACGGGTGGGGTCGCCGTCGACGAGCAGGACGCGGCGGCCCTGCGCCGCGGCGCTCACGGCCAGGCCGTGCGCCACGGACGGCGCGCTGTTGCGCCTGCTGCTGCCGGTGACGAGCACCGGGCCCGGCGTCTCCCGGCGGGCGTAGTCGAGGGCGACCAGCGGGAGCGCGTGCTCCTGCGGCCGCGCGCCGGCGCCACGGCGGAGCCGGCGCCCGGGCACCCTGCCCAGGACCCGGGTGTGGGCGGCGCCGACCACGGCGCTGCCGTCCGGTGGCGGGGTGCGCCACAGCAGGGCGAGTCCGATGGCGACCAGCGCGGCGACCGCGGTGATCAGCGCGGCGCTGCGGGTCGGCGCGACCGACGACGACGCCTCACCCGGCGCAGCCGTCTCGACGTAGGCGATGCCGTCGTCGAAGGTGGCCGCCTTGGCCCGGATCTCGGCGCTCAGGTTCTCGTCGGTGACCACGGCCGCCAGGGCCGCGTCGACCACCGCCTGCACCTGCCGGTCCTGGTAGGCCGCATAGGCGTTCGCCACCGCGTTGGCACGCGCCACGGCCTCGTCGGGGTCGTCGGCCTGGGCGTTGATGACGATCTCGTTCGACGTCGTCGAGGAGGGCGCCGGGGTGATCTGCCCGCCCAGGTCGATCGGGTCGATCGGGTACGCCGGCTGGCCGGCCGCCAGCAGGTTCGCGGCGTCGGCGAGGACGGCCTGCGTCTTGATCAGGGCGACCTGGTCGGCGACGTAGCGGTTCGGGTCGTTGCCGGTGTAGGTGCCCAGCGGGTCGAACGGCTGGGCCGCGGACAGCACGACCCGGCTCGTCGACGTGTACGTCGCCGCCTGGTCCTTGCTGTACTGGTAGCCGCCGAGGAAGGCCAGCACGATCACCGCCAGGATGACCCACTTCGCCCGCCACAGGGACATCGCTGCCATGGACCGGGGGGCGTCGCCCTCCGTGCTCACGGTGGAACCGGCCACACCACTCTCCTCACGCTTCCTGCTGGTCGCTGCACCCGGGCCCGGGCGCGGCTGGGACGGTCGTCGCCCCGTCTCTGGCTCCCGCGGAGTCTCCCATGCAGGCTGCGGTTGCAGACCTCTCCGTCTCGCCTGTCCCCCGGAAGGGGTAAGGGCGTCGGACGAGGGCAGACAGGGGCGGTCGCCTCGCTATCGTGGGCGGGCGCCGCACCGGTGACGATGCGGCGTGCCGCCCCCCGCGGGCCGGCCCACGGGTGTGCAGGAGAGAGGTGTTCGAGTGCCGGACCAGTCCCCGGGGCAGCACGAGCAGTCCCCCCTGGCGGACGGTCAGGTGCCCGACGTCTCGGTGATCGTGCCGGCGCGCAACGAGATCGCCTCGATCGACCGTTGCCTGGACTCGATCCTGTCCCAGACCGGCCCTCGGCTCGAGGTGGTCGTGGTCGACAACGGCTCGACCGACGGCACCACCGACCGGTTGCACGCCCGCGCGGCCGCCGACCCCCGCCTGGTGGTGCTGAGCAACCCCCGCCCGTCGATCCCGGCCAGCCTCAACATGGCCGTCGCGGCGGCCCGGGGCACCTGGCTGGTCCGGGTGGACGCGCACTCGGTCATCCCGCCCGGTTACGTCGAGCGCGCCGTCAGCCGGCTCGCCGAGGGCCGCTGGTCCGGCGTCGGCGGGCGCAAGACCGCCGTCGCGCAGACCGCCGCCGGGCAGGCGGTCGCCAGCGTGCTGAACTCCCGGCTCGCCGTCGGCGGCTCGATGTACCACTACGGCACCGTCGAGGGCGTCGTCGACCACATCCCGTTCGGCGCCTACCGCACCGAGACGGTCCGCCGCCTCGGCGGCTGGGACGAGGACGTGCTCAACAACGAGGACTTCGAGTTCGACCAGCGGCTGCGGGCCACCGCGCCGCTGCTGTTCGACCCCGAGCTGGAGATCCTCTGGAACTCCCGCGAGACGGTGGGCCAGCTGTTCCGCCAGTACCGCCGCTACGGCCGGGGCAAGCCCGGGGTCGTCGCCCGGCACCCCCGCAGCACCAAGCTCCGCCACCTCGGCCCCCCGGCGCTGGTGCTGTGGCTGGCCGCCGCGGTCGGCGTGAGCGCCCGCCGCCCGGTCGTCGGCCTGCTCGCGGTCGCGCCGTACGCGGCCGTCGTGGGCGCCGCCAGCACCGCCATCGTCCGTTCCGCCCCGGCCACCGCTGACCGGAAGGCGGTGCCGGCCGCCCTCGTCGCGATGCAGGTCGGCTGGGGCATCGGCTTCTGGCAGGGCGTCGTCGACGTCCTCCGGGCAAGGAGGTCGCGGTCGTGAGCGTCGTCGTCCCCCTCGGGCGGGCCGGGCAGCCGGCCGGGCCCGACGAGGTGCAGCCGGGTCCCCCAGCGGGTGCGACCACCGGTGAGCCGTCCCGCTGGCGGCACGGCGACCAGGTCATCGTCAACGTGTTCGTGGTGCTGCTGGTGCTCACCCAGCGCCTGGGCATCCCGATGGCCGGGACGTCGATCTCGATGGCCATCCCGCTCGGCTACCTGGTGCTCGCCGTCCTGCTGCTGCGGGGCAGCCTGGGGCTGAGCCGGATCCGGGTGGAGCTGCTGCTGGTCGCGCTGGCCGCCTGCTTCGCCGCCACGGTGGCGGTCAGCCTCGCCGACACCGACTTCTCGGTGCCGTCGCTGCTGCTGCTCGTGGTGATCTACCTGCCCTGGCTGTTCCGGGCCCGCACGCCGCACGGCTTCCGCGTCGTCGCCTCGGCGGGGATCACGTTCGTCCGCACCATGATGGTGCTCGCCGTCGTCGGCGTCGCCCAGTTCGGCGCTCAGCTGGCCGGGGCATGGACCTACGAGGACCGGCTGATCGACCTGGTCGGTGCCGACTACATCGTCCCCTTCTACAACTTCAACAACTCACTCGAGTACGGGTCGTCGACGTTCAAGTCGACTGCGTTCGTCCTGCTCGAGCCGTCCTTCCTCTCCCAGTTCTGCGCCCTCGCCGTGATCATCGGGCTGGTGCTCCGCGTCCGTGCCTGGATGCTCGTCGTGCTGGTCGCCGGCATGGCCTCCTCGGTCTCCGGCACGGGCATCTTCCTGCTGGCCATCGGCGCGGTGCTGGTGCTGTTCCGGGCCCCGAAGCTGCTGCGCGTCGGGTACGTCCTGGCCGCGGTCATCGCGCTCGGCCTGGTGCTCGCCAGCCCGGTGGCCGACCTGCTGCTCAACCGCAGCGGTGAGTTCACCGAGACCGAGAGCAGCGGCTACAGCCGGTTCGTCGCGCCGTACAAGCAGGTGCTGCAGGGGCTCGAGGACGACCCCAGCCGGTACGTGCACGGCGCGGGGGCCGGCACCTCCGAGGACCTCCTGGTCACCAACGCCACCGGCTTCAGCCAGGTGGTGCTCTACGTGATCCTGCCCAAGCTGGTCTACGAGTACGGCGTCCTCGCCGGCGGCGCGTTCGTGATCTTCCTGGTGACGGCCACCCTGCGCGGCAGCCCGTGGAAGGTCGTGCCCGGCTCGGTGCTGTTCATGGTCTTCTTCCTGTCCGGTGCCCTGCTCCAACCGCAGACCGCCTTCCTGGCCTGGATCTTCACCACGCTGGGGTCGCGCGAGGACGCCCGGCCGATCACCGCGGGCGACCCGGTCCCCTAGCCGGGCCCTCTACCGCAGCCCGGCCGCGGCGGCGTCGTCCCAGGTCGGGGCCGCTGGGCTCAGTTCCGGCGTGCCTCCCCAGGGTCGGCGCCCAGCGACGGCGGGTGGGTGGTCGAGGTCCTGCCGGGCCCCCCTGCCGGGCGCCCGCCGACAGCCACCGGTCCGCCCGCCCCTGGAGGACGACGCAGGGCCGGCGCGACCCGGAGGTCACGCCGGCCCTGGGCCGGTGTCGTGCGGGTGGCTCAGAAGAGCCGGCGGTAGGCCTCGGCCGAGGCCGGCATGTTCGTCGTCGGGTACACACGGTAGGCGTCGCCGTGCATGTCGATGTTGAACTGCACGTCGTAGACCACCTGCCCGGCTCCCCCGCCGGCGTTCGCCGCGAAGAAGTCGTGCATGCCCTGGATCCACGGCGCGGAGTCACCGTTGCCGGCGTGCCCCGACCACTCCGGCACCGACAGCGGCAGACCGACGCTGCGGGCGAAGTCCAGGTGCTTCTGGAGCCCCTTGGGTGCGCCGTACTTGTCCACGTCGTCCAGCGAGTCGGCCCACTGGGCCGCGCTGGTCACGGTCGGGTACTGGTTGTAGTAGTCGACGCCGATCACGTCGACGTACTGCGCACCGGGGAACGACTGCCGCCAGTCGAAGCCGCTGTTGACCGACTCGCGGTTGAGCGAGAACACCAGCTGGGACGCCGGGAAGATCTCCTGCTGCAGGGCGCGGAAGTGCTTCCAGGAGGTGACGAAGGCGTCCTTGTTGCCGCTGTTGACCGACCAGTCGTACCAGTCGCCGTTCATCTCGTGGGCGAACCGGATGAACAGCGGCGCCGTGCGGTCGCCCCACTTCTCCTTGAGGTTGGTGAGCGACTCGCGCCAGCGCTGGTCGTAGGCGCCGCGGGCCGCCTGCTCCCAGGACTCGCCCTCGCCGATCGCACCGATGGCGATGTCCAGCGCCTGGTTCCACGACCCGAACTCGCCGCCGCGGTCGAGCTGCCACAGCTCGGTCATGGCCTCGTTGTTGTCCGCCCAGGTGCCGCCGATGGCCACCGGGGTGCCGCGCCACGTACCGAACGCGCCGCTGGACACGCCGTCACCCGAGGCGCCGGAGAGCCAGGTGCCGGCCGGGACGGCGGAGGCCGAGGTCGCCGCGGGAGCGGCGGTGCTGGTCGAGGTCGGCGCCGGGGCAGGGGCAGCCGTGGTGGTGGGGGCCGCGCTGGTGGGTGCCGCCGCCGGGGGCGCGGCCGGGGCCGCGACGGGCTCCTCCGTCACCGGTGCGGCCGCCTCGGGGGCGGGGGCCGGCGCCGGCGCCGGGGCGACGTCCTCGCCCTTGTGGTGCCAGCGGCACTGCTTCTCCCCGTTGCCGCCGAGGAACGAGCGCACGGACGACGCGGAGTCGGTGAGCACGTTGTCGCCGCCGCCGACGGTGCCGGCCACGCCGTAGGCGGAGGACAGCACCATCACGACGCCGGTCGCGTAGACCAGGACACCGTGCAGCCGGCCGCCCTTGCGGGGCTGGGCGCCGCGGGCACCGGCCCGGCGCGGTGCGGCGTGGCTGGCCCGCTCGACCGGCCGCCGCTCCACGACGTACTGCTCCATGGCGGGGCGCTCGGCCGCCGGGCGCGCCATGGCCGGCCGCTCCGCTACCGGGCGCTGCAGCGCCGGACCGGACGCGCCGTGGTGCGCGGCCACGTACGGCTCGGCGACGGGCTGCTCCACGAGACGCGGGGTCGTGCCGGCCGGGCGGCCGCCGGTCAGCGGCACCGGCGGGAGGGCGGAGACGGCGACGGCGTCGTCGCGGACCTGCCGGGGCGTCGCCGCGGCGAGCTCGCCGAGCGTCGGGACGACGGCGGCGCGCTCCGCGGTGATGCGGGGCCGGACGGTGGACTCGTCACGCGCGGGGGCCGCCGGCCACCGGGTGGTCCGGGCGTCCGGGAGCTGCGCGGGGAGGTTCCCCGGATCGGTGTGCCGCCCCATCAGGAGGACACCTCCTGGACGTTCGCCGGTCGGTCCGCCGCAGCGGCTCCCGATCTGTGTCGGCAGCATGGCGAGGTGGCTGCGAGGAACAAGGCTGGCCCTTCGGGAGTCCGGTACGTGGCATGTCTCGACGAATTACATCGATGACGTTTGGGGAGTGTGCACGGGCGCTCCGCGCACGTGAAGTCACAGACCGTTACAAACGCCACGGAGGGTGACTGCACCCCTACGAACCAGTCCGTCTCAACCCACCACAGCTCCGCCACCTGCGGAAACGCCCTCAAACGTGGTTCGCAACGGTCGTCATGTGATTTCGGACACAGCACCCGCCCGGCTCCGCGGACAGCCGCACCACAGCTCGCACCCAGCCGGCGCACGGCCTCCGGCGACCCTCACGCGCCACCGCGGAGACCCGCCGGTCAGGCGCTGGGGACGGAGCAGCTCGATCGGCTGGGTAGAGTCGTACGGATGAGTGCGCGGCCCGCAGCAGCGGGTAGCCGCGCCGACCGGCGAGGAGCGGAGTCCCCGATGAGCGAGCCGCTGATGCGCATCGGCGAGCTGGCAGAGCGCACCGGGCTCTCGCTGCCGACGCTGCGGCACTACGACGAGACGGGGCTGCTGAGCCCCTCCGCGCGCACGGCCGGCAAGTTCCGCCTCTACAGCGAGGCCGACTTCGAGAAGCTCATGGTCATCCGGCGGATGAAGCCGCTCGGGTTCTCGGTCGAGGAGATGCGGCAGCTGCTGGTCGTCGTCGAGGGCCTGCGCGCGTCGACGACGGCGGCCGAGCGGGACCGGCTGCTGGTCGAGCTGCGCGCCTTCACGGCCGAGGCGACCGAGCGGCGTGAGCGGCTGCAGCGCCAGCTCGACCGCGCCGACGAGTTCCTCGAGATCCTGCGCACCGAGGAGACCGGCGCGCCCCAGCCCTTCGCAGCGCACCACGCGGTCGAGCCGGTCGCCTGACCTCGCGGTCGGACGCCGGCTCGACCCGGGACTGCCTCCGGCTCAGCCGGCGGCGGGGCTCCCGAAGAACATCTCGTCCTGCTCGGCGCGCAGCCGGTCGACCAGCCGGCCGGCCGGCAGCTCGACGTCGGCGTAGCCGATCACCTCGTCCTTGCGGACGTCCCGCAGCAGCCGGGCGCCCTCGGCCAGGCCCAGCGGCAGCAGCCGGTCGCGGTGCGTGGTGTCGGCCCGCTCGGCCTCGCCGTAGTAGTGGTACCCGCCCGGGCGGTCCAGCTCGGTACCCGCCGCCAGGTCGGTCTTGGCCAGGGTGACCACGTCGACCTGCGGTGCGCCCTGGGGCCGGATCGTGGCGTCGCCCAGCAGCGCGGCGCGGGCCACCGTGTTGGGCACCTCGAAGTGGCACAGGTGGTACGGCGTGTAGAAGCTGTACAGCGGGCCGGTGCCGAGCTTGTACAGCTCGAGGTAGTGCCGCTGCTTGGGGTCGTCGTGCTCGGCCATCACGTAGACGCCCGGGCCGGGCTTGGACCCGACGACGTAGTCGACGACACCGCCGAGCGCGCGGAGCTCCTCGACGTCGTAGACGCCGGTGAGCTCGTCGACGTGCCCGGCGTGCTCGAGCTGGTACAGCCCGCGCTTGGGCACGGTGAGCCCGGCGGCGTTGGCCACCAGGGCCTGCTCGACGCTGACCTTGCTGCCGTCGGCGAAGCTGGTGACCATCCACGGGTCCTGGCCCCAGCGCTTGGCGAACCCCTCCTGGGTGGTGGGGTTGCGGTAGGGGTCCTGCAGGCCCTTGATGTTGCCGGCCACCCGCACCGTGAGCCCGAGCTGCCGGACGAACCGGATGAGGTTCATCTGCACGCCGGGCTGGTCGCCGTCGGCGCCGGTGTAGACGACGCCCGCGGCGTCCGCCTTGGTCACCAGCAGCGGGCCGAGGGTGGCGTCGACCTCGGCGTTGAGCAGCACCAGGTGCTTGCCGGCGGCGAAGCAGGCCAGCGCCAGCTCGGCGCCGAAGGTCACCGAGCCGGTGGCGTCGACGACGACGTCCACCCGGTCGCTGCCGGTCAGCACGTCGATGTCGTCGGTGATGGCGACGGCGCCGCCGGCGGCCAGCCGGTCGACGTCCGCGGCGCTCTCGGCCGCCTTGGGGGTGGCCCCGACCTCGGAGACGGCGGTGTGCGCCTTCTCCGCCGTCCGGTTGTAGACGGCGACCAGCTGCATGCCGGGCGTGCTGTTGACGACCTGGTTGATCAGGCCGCGGCCCATGAAGCCCGCGCCCACCAGGCCGACGCCGACCGGCCGGCCCTCCTTCTGACGATCCGCGAGGAGCGTGTCGACCACGATCACGCCTGGACCCCCGCGCCGAACCGCTCGGCGTTGGTCGCCTCGTCGAACGCCGGCCAGCCGGCGTCCTTGTCCGAGATGGTGGAGACCGGCAGCGGCCACTGGACCCCGAAGGCGGGGTCGTCGTGCCGGAAGCCGATCTCCGCGCCGGGCGCGTACGGCACGCTGACCATGTACAGCACCTCGGTGTCGTCGGTCAGCGTCTGGTAGGCGTGGGCCAGGTGCGGCGGCAGGTAGAGCGCGTTGCGGTTGTCCGCGGTGAGCTCGACGACCACGTGCTGCAGGTAGGTCGGCGAGTCGGGCCGGACGTCGACGGCGACGTCGACGATGGCGCCGCGGGTGCACCGGACGTACTTCGCCTCCGGGTGACCGGGCAGCGACAGGTGCAGCCCGCGCACCGTGCCGGCCTTGTGGTTGAACGAGACGTTGCACTGCGCGACCTCGGGCCGCATGCCGTGCTGCTCGAACTCCGTGGTGTCGAAGGACCGGGCGAAGAAGCCCCGGTCGTCCGACATCGGCTCCATCTCCACGAGGTGGACGCCGTTCACCCCGAGCTCGGTGTACTTCACGACGCCGTCCAGAACAGCTGCGGGTCGACCTGCTCGGTGCGCATGAGGTACTCGATCTGCTTGAGCCGGGTGTGCCCGCGGCCGGTGAAGGTGGCGTCGTCGAGGTCGATCGACCGGAAGATGCGGTGCAGCTGCGCGGCACCGGCCTTGGCGTCCCAGTCGGTGTCGTACCCGGGCAGCACCTCGCGGATCTTGTCGAAGGCCACCCGGTAGCTGCGGTTGTCGGCGCTGGGGTCGCCGAAGGTGAGCTCGCAGCCCGGGAACTCGGCCGCGACGATCTCGGCGATGTCCCGCACCCGGTAGTTGTTGTTCTCGCTGCCCACGTTGAAGATCGCGCCGTGCACCCGCTCGCGGGGGCTCTCCAGCGTCATCCGGATCGCCTTGGCGATGTCGAGGGCGTGCACCAGCGGGCGCCACGGGGACCCGTCGCTGGTCATCGCGATCTTGTTGGTGGTCCAGGCCAGGCCGGACAGGTTGTTCAGCACGATGTCGAACCGCATCCGCGGGCTGGCGCCGAAGGCGGTCGCGTTGCGCAGGAAGGTCGGCGAGAAGTCGTCGGTGGCCATCGCGCCCACGTCACCCTCGACCAGCGCCTTGCACCGGGCGTAGGAGGTCTGCGGGTCGACCGGGCTGGTCTCGTCGACGGTGCCGTCGGCCACGCCGTAGACGCTGCACGAGGACATGTAGACGAACCGGGAGACCCCGGCGTCCCGGGCCACCTGGGCCAGGCGCACCGAGCCCTTGTGGTTGATGTCGTAGGTGACGTCGCCGATCAGGTCCCCGATCGGGTCGTTCGACAGCTCCGCCATGTGCACGATGGCCTCGACGCCGTCGAGGTGCTCGGCGCCCAGGTTGCGGATGTCCAGCGCCAGCGTCTGCGGCACCAGTTCCAGGCCCGGGTAGAGCCACCCGTGCTTGTAGTAACCGGTGTCGACGCCGATCACGTCGTGTCCGGCGCGCAGCAGCTCCTGCGCGGTGAGGCACCCGAGGTACCCCTCGGTGCCCGTGACCAGTACTCGCACGTCGCCTGTCCTCGTTCCCGTGTCGTCTCAGTGGTGGTCGCCGGCCCGCGGGGGTCCGGCGGTGTCGTGCGGGACGGGGGCGGTCGCCCCCGTCCGGGCGGTCAGTCCTCCCAGACCTTCCACTCCGCGCGGCCGTCGTCCCAGAGCCCGTTGAGCTCCTTCCAGTCCCGGAAGGTGTCCATGCCCATCCAGAAGCCCTCGTGCCGGAAGACACCGAGCTCGCCGTCGCGGGCCAGCCGCTGCAGCGGTGCGTGCTCGAGCATCTCCTCGGTGGCCTGGGCGTCGAGGTAGGTGTCGACGAACTGCCGCTCGAAGAAGAAGAAGCCGCCGTTGACGTACCCGGTCTGGGGCTGCTTCTCGTTGAACGCGGTGACGTCGTCACCCTCGATGACCATCTCGCCGTAGCGGCCGCTGGGGTGCACGCCGGTGAGCGTGCCGAGCTTGCCCGAGGCCACGTGCGACTTGAGCACCCCCGGGATGTCGACGGCGCCGATGCCGTCGCCGTAGGTCAGCGCGAAGCGCGGGGCGTCCAGGTACTGGGCGACCCGGGCGATGCGGGCGCCGGTGGCGGTGGTGAGCCCGGTCTCGGCGAAGGTGATCTCCCAGTCCTCCTCCCCCACGGCGGTGTGGAAGTCGAGGTCGTGGTCGCCGCGCAGCCGCAGGGTGAAGTCGTTCATCCGGGCGCGGTGGTCGATGAAGTAGTCCTTGATCATGTCGCCCTTGTAGCCGAGGCACAGCACGAAGCGGCGGAACCCGTAGTGGCTGTAGGTCTTCATGATGTGCCAGAGCACCGGCCGGCCGCCGATGTCGACCAGCGGCTTGGGGAGGTGTTCGCTGGCCTCGCGGAGGCGGGTGCCCATGCCACCGCACAGGATGACGACGGGGATGTCCGCCACGTCGACGGCGTCGTTGTGCTCTGCCACGTCAGGGAGCTCCTTCTCGGGTCCGGCCTGGCCGGGTTCGTCTTCACGGGAGTCGGACCTGGGGGGCAGGTCCGGGGTGCGGGGCGCGGGAGCGTCCCCGGGGTTCGATGTCACGGCGCCACGCGGACGGCGGCCCGGTCGAGACCGGGCGCCCCCTCGTCGAGCCACTTCTGCGCGTCCCGGGCGATGAACTCCCAGTCCTCGCCCTGCGCCAGCAGGTCCACCTCCACGTGGGTGGCCAGGTTCGGCTCGGCCACGTAGACCAGCCGCCGGCGGCTGGGCCGGCGGTGCGACCGCAGGTTGAAGGCCGCCTTGAAGGGGGCCTCGGAGATCCCGACCAGCCGCCCCTTCAGGCCGCCGCCGCGGAGGCCGACCGCCTCCCGGGCCACGTCGGACCAGCGGTAGGGCTCGTAGCCCTGCCAGACCAGGCCGAGCTGGAGGTCCAGGTAGTGGCTGCGGTAGGGCAGGTGGGCCTGCAGGAACAGCCGGTAGTCCTCGCGCAGCGCGCCCACCCGGACGGCGAAGGTGCTGGTGGGGGCCAGCGCCGGGCGCCAGGTCCGCCCGTCGACCGTGGCCGGCACGCCGGGGCGCCAGTCGTCGGGGGTGATCTCGGCGTAGTGCTCGGCGGTGCCGACCGGGAGGCCGGGCGTCGACCCGTAGGTCATCAGGTAGGCGACCTCGGGCAGCGCCCGCATGGCCGCGTCCAGCCGTGCCAGCGCGTCAGGGGTGTGCAGGTAGTCGTCCTCGACGAGGTAGACCATGTCGTCGTCGGCCCAGTCGGCGGCCATGGCGTGCTGCAGGGCCCAGCGCAGGCTCGCCCGGCCACCCGGTGCCACGATCTGCAGGACCGGCGCACCGGTCGCCTGCATCAGCTCCAGCCGGTCGGCGGGCTGCGGGCCGTTGTTGACGAACGTGAGGTCGACGTCGGGCACGGTGCTGACGGCTCGGAGGAACGAGGCCAGGCTGACCCGCTTGTCGTGGAACGGAGGTCGGGGCTTCGCGTTCTCACCGCCGGACGAGCGGTACAGGACGTGGAGGCGCATGCAGACGACCGTAGCGGTGAGTAACCGACTTGGACGAGGGGTTGCTGCACCGGAGCGACTCATTTCACCCGGTGCACAACCCGATCGGGTGATGTCCGCGGACCACCCCCGTCCGGGGGTCGACGCGGCTCACGAACGCGTGGCAGCCTCCCCCCGCTGCACCCCCTGCGCGTGACCACCACGCCGTCGGAGGGTGCCTCAGGAGGCGGCCCGCTCGGTAGCATCCCCTCCCGCGGGTGCGTCCCGTGCGCTGCCGACCAGGCCCTGGAGGAGGACGGTGTTCACCGACGTCGAGCACCTCCGCACCCTCCCGCCAGCCGACGTGCTGGTCGTCGGCAGCGGTCCGGCCGGCCTGAGCTGCGCCCTGGAGCTGCGCCGACTGGGCGCCACCGTCGTGCTGCTGGAGAGCGGCGGGCGCCGCGCCGCGCGGTCACCGCTGAACGAGGTCGTCGCCACCGGGCTGCCCTTCCTGGGCGCGATGACCGGCCGGGCCCGCGGCTTCGGTGGCACCGGCGAGCGCTGGTCCGGGCAGTGCCTGCCCCTCGAGGACGCCGACGTCACCGGCCGCAGCTGGGTGCCCGACGGCGACTGGCCGCTGGAGCTCGCCGACCTGCGCACCTGGCAGGCCCGGGCCGCCGACGTGCTGGGCGTCGCCGACGCCACCTTCGGCCTCGCCGACCTCGACCGGGCGGCCGGGCACGACGCGGTCACCGTCGGTGAGGCCCTGGGCAGGGGCGACCTCGACGTCCGCGTGCTGCACCACAGCCCGCACCCCCGGCTGGGCCACGTCGCGCGCAAGGACGTCGCCGCCGACCCCGGTCTGCACGTGGTGGTCGGGGCGACCGCGGTGGAGGTGCTCGTCCGCGCCGGCCGGGCCGCGGGTGTGCGGGCCCGGGACGGCGCCGGTGCCGAGTGGTCGGTGCCGGCCGGCGCGACCGTGCTCGCCGGCGGGACGCTGGAGAACGCCCGGCTGCTGCTGGCCAGCGGCTCGGGCCCGGACGGTCCGGCGGGCCTGGGCGGTGGCTCCGGGCACCTCGGCGCCGGCCTGCAGGACCACCCGGTCTGGGAGCTGGGCGAGGTCACCGGCCCCGACCCGCGGCTCACCTCCTTCTTCCAGGCCAGCACGCACGGCGACCACCTGGTCCGGCCGAAGCTGACGCTGTCCGCCGACGCCCAGCAGCGCGGCGGCCTGCTCGACGCGGTGGCCGACCTGCAGGTGGTGCACGGCCCACGGTCCCCCGTCGGGGCGGCGAAGCGGATCGCCGAGGCCCTGCGCCAGGGCCGGGTGCCCGAGTCGTTCGGCCCGGAGCTGCTCCGCCTGGCGACCGGCGCGGGGGCGATCGTCCGGGAGGCGCAGCACCGCCGGCGCGGCCTGGCCGCCCCGCCGGACGCCGACAGCCGGCTGGTGCTGCGGGTGCAGACCGAGCAGCCCCCGACCGGGCCGAGCCGGCTGCGTCTGTCCGGGCGACGGGACGCGCTGGGCCTGCCGATGCTCGAGGTCGACTGGCAGGTGGGCGCCGAGGAGCACCGGGCCGCGGTGACCGCGGCGCACGCGCTGACCGGCGCGCTCACCGGGGCCGGCCTGGCCCAGGTGCGGCTGGTGCCGTGGCTGGACGACCGCCGCGCCTTCGCCGGAGCGGCGGCCGACTACTACCACCACGCGGGCACCACCCGGATGTCCCGGCGTCCCGAGGACGGTGTCGTCGACCCCGACCTCGCCGTCCACGGCGTGGCCGGCCTGCACGTCGTCGGCGGGTCGGTCTTCCCGTCGTCGGGCTACGCCAACCCCACGCTGACCGTCGTGGCGCTGGCGCTGCGGCTGGCCACCCACCTGGCCGGGGCCGACGCCGCGCGCTCCTCGGCCACCGACCCCGCGGCGACCCCGTGAGCGCTGCGACCTCCGGCCGCCGGCAGATCGCCGGCCGTGCCGTGGGCACCGCGTTCGACCAGGGGCTGTCCAGCCTCTCGAACGCGGCGGCGGTCTTCCTCGTCGCCGGTGCGCTGAGCGCGGGCGACTTCGGCTGGTTCGCGGTGGGCATGACCGTCGCGCTGCTCACCTCCAACCTGACCCGCCCGCTGACCGGGGTCCTGCTGCTGCTGGTCGGCGCGGACCTGGCCGGCACCGACGGCCGCGTGGCCGGCCGCCGCGCCGCCGGGGCAGCGCTGGGCTGGGGCGCCGCCGTCGGGGCGGCCGTCGTCCTCGCGGGGCTGCTGCTGCCGGTGTCGGGCACCGGCCGGGCGGTCCTGCTGGTCGCCGGGTTCGGCCTGCCGGTGCTGGTCCTGCAGGACACCCTGCGCTACGTCTGCTTCCGCGACGGCCGGCCGTGGCGCGCGGTGCTGAACGACGCCACCTGGCTGCTGGTCATCGCCACCGCGCTGCCGGTGATGCGCTCGGCGGGGATCGAGTCCCCCACCGCCTACCTGCTGGTGTGGGTGGGCGGCGCCGCCGCCGGAGCGGTGGTCGCCGTGCTGCGGGAGGGCTGGCTGCCCGACACCCGGCACGGGATGTCGTGGTCGTGGCACAGCCGACGGGTCGCCCGCGACGTGCTGGTCGAGCAGGCCGCCGCCCAGGGGGCCGCGCAGGGCTCGGTGCTGCTGGTCGGCGCGGTCGTCGGCGTCGGCGCCACCGGCGGGCTGCGGGGCGCGCAGACCCTGCTCGGCCCGCTCGCCGTGCTGCAGATGGCCGCCTGCGCCTTCGTCATCCCGGAGGTGGTCCGCCGGCCCTGGCTGACCCGCCGGCAGCGGATCGGCACCGCCCTGGCCGTGGCCCTCCCCCTCGCCGTCGCGAACCTCGCCTACGGCCTCGCGCTGACCGCCCTGCCCACCGGCGCCGGCGAGCTGCTGCTCGGCGACGCGTGGGCCGGGACGTCGGAGATGGTGTTCCCCATGTCGGCGTGGGCGGCGGCCACCGCGCTCTACATCGGTCCGCTCTGCGTGCTCCAGGCCGTGGGGCGGGCCGACGTCGCCGCGCGCATCTCGGTCGTGCTCGCGCCGCTGCTGCTGGCCGGCGCCCTCGTCGGCAGCCACCTGGGCGGCGCGCCGGGTGCGGCGTGGGGGCTCACCGCGGCGGCCACCTCGGTGCTGTTCCTCTGGTGGCCGGCCCTCGTCGCGCACTCCGGCCGGCAGCTGGTCGCCGCGGACGCCGGAGCCCCGGTCGTGCCGCGGGGCCCCCGGCACGCGGCCGGACGACGGGGCGGCGCATGAGGGTCCTCTTCCTGGGCGTGCAGTACGAGCCCGAGATCATGGCGCTCGCGCCGTTCAACACCCAGATGTGCCAGTACCTGCAGGCGCAGGGGCACGAGGTGACCGCGGTCGTCGGGTTCCCCAGCTACCCGCAGTGGTCGGTGCAGGAGCCCTACCGCGGACGGCTCTACGCCGAGGAGGACCACGACGGCGTCCGGGTGCTGCGGGTGTGGCAGTACGTCCCCGCCCGGCCGACGATGCTGCGCCGGGTCCTGTTCGACTCCACCTTCGCGGTCACCTCGGTGCTCGCCGCGCTGCGCACCCCGCGGCCCGACGTCATCGTCGCCACCTGCTCCCCGCTGCAGCTGGGCGCCAGCGCGGCGGTGCTCGGCGCGCTCTGGCGCCGTCCCTTCCTGTTCCACCTGCAGGACCTGCTGCCGGAGAGCGCCACCGAGATCGGGATGATGACCGACCGCCGGATCGTGGCGCTGACCCAGCGCCTCGCCGACGCCGTCTACCGCCGGGCGACCGTCGTCTCGGCGATCGGGCACGGCATCCTCGACGCGCTGCGGCGGCGCGGGGTGACGGAGGACAAGCTCGCCTACCTGCCCAACTGGACCGACCTGGACCGCTTCCCGCCCGGCGGCGACGGCGGCCGGGAGTGGCGGGCGCGGCACGGCATCCCGGCCGACGCCTTCCTGGTCATGTACATCGGGAACTTCGGCTTCAAGCAGGACATGTCCACCGCCGTGCGCGCGGCCGCCCTCCTGGTGGACCGGCCCGACGCGCACGTGGTGCTGGTCGGCGGCGGCTCGGACCACGCGACGGTGGCCGCGCTGGCCGCCGAGCTCGACCTGCCCAACCTGCGGCTGCTGCCGGTGCAGCCGGTCGAGGACCTCGCCCCGATGGCCGACGCCGCCGACGTCTTCGTCCTGCACCAGAAGAAGCAGGTCGTCGACATGGTCGTGCCGTCCAAGCTGCTCACCTACGGCGCCGCCGGGAAGCCGATCGTGCTGGCCGGGAACCCGAGCAGCCAGGGCGCCCGCTTCGTCACCGAGGCGCAGGCGGGGCCGGTGGTCGAGCCGGAGTCACCGGAGGCGCTGGCTGCTGCGATCCGCGAGTTGCAGGACGACCCGGCCGCCCGGCAGCGGTACGGGGAGAACGCCCGGCGGCACGTGGCGGCCAACTTCGGCCGGGACCACGTGCTGCAGTGCCTGGACGAGCTGGTCACCGACGCCGCACGCCGCTAGCGATCGGCGGCGTCAGCGATCGGCGGCGTCAGCGGCCGGCGGCGTCAGCGGCCGGCGGCGTCAGCGGCCCGCGGCGTCCTGGAGCGACGCGACGAACGCCGGGGTGACGGCGTCCCAGCTGGCGGTCCGGCCGACCAGCTCGCGGGCCGCGTCGGCCATCTCCCGCCGGGCCTGCACCGAGTCGAGCAACCGCACCACGTGGCCGGCGAAGGCCCGCGGGTCGGCGGCGACCGCCGCGTGCGTGCCGGCCCGCACCGGCAGGCCCTCCACCGCCTTGGGCGTGGCGACCACCGGCAGCCCGAGCGCGAAGGCCTCCAGCACCTTGACCCGGGTGCCGCTGCCCACCCGCAGCGGCACCAGCAGGACGTCGGCCTGCCGCATCGCCTCCCGGGCGTCGGGCACCTCACCGAGGAAGGTCACCCGCCCGCCGGCGCGGGCCAGCACCGCCTCCGCGTCCCGCCCGGCGCCGCTGCCGGCGACCTGCACGACGACGTCCGGCGGCAGGTTCGGCAGCACGTCGTCGACCAGGTGCACCAGGCTGTCGACGTTGGCGCTGGAGGACAGGCTCGCCAGCAGCAGCGCCGTCCGGCCGTCGGGGCGCTGCTCCTTCGGCGTGGCGGGGAGGTCGGCGCCGTTGGGCACCACCCGGACGTCGGCGCCCGGCGCCATCGCGCGGAGCTGGGCGGCGTCGTGGTCGGAGCAGGCGATCGTGACCGCGCTGCTGCGCACCGCACCCCGCTCGAGCCGCCGCACCCCGGCGACCACCGACGGCGCGGCCAGCCGGAAGGGCCCGCCGCGGAGGGCGAGGAAGGACGCCGTCCGCTCGGTCTCGACGTTGTGGGTGTCGAAGACGGTGCGCGACCGCCACTGCGCCGGCACCGCGCTGACGACGTAGAGCTGCCCGGCGACCACGGCGTCGTACTCGTGCGCGGCCAGCCGGGCGGCGACCGCCCGGCGCAGCGGGCCGGACCGGCCGACCGCGTCGTGGTACGGCCGCCCCAGCACGCTGCGCGCCCGCTCCGCGGGTGCCCGCAGGTAGCGCTCCATCGGCTCGCCGACGACCACCAGGTCGTCGACCAGGTCGCCGGCGGCACCGGCCGGCGCGGCGGGGTCGAGGTCGCCGTGCGGCAGCGTGACGACGTCCAGCCGGTCGGCCACCCGGCGGGCGGCGCGCAGCAGCGCCACGTGCCGGACCGTGTCCCCGCTGGTGGCCGGCAGGTTCACCCGGGCGAGGACGAAGAGGAGCCGCACGCGCGGAACCGTAGCGGTAGGCCGGCCGCAGCCGTCAGGACCGTCGTCCGGCGGCCTGCCGGATCAGCTCGACCAGGTCCGGCCCTGCCTCGTCACCGGTCTCCCGGACGTACTCCGCGATCGGGCGGTGCAGGGCCGCGCTCAGCGACCCGACGTCCCCGGTGCGGAAGGTCGTGTGCAGCGCGCCCGCCGACCGGGCCGCCTCGACCAGCCCGGGACGGTCGGCGAGCAGCACCGGCACGCCGGCCCGCGCCGCCTCGACGACGACCAGACCCAGGGGTTCTCGCCACAGCGACGGGACCGCGAGGACGTCGATCCGGTCCAGGAACGACTCGGTGTCCACCCAGCCCAGCCACTCGACGTCCGGCCCCCCGGCGGCCCGCAGCCCGTCGACGTAGGCCGCCTCGCCCTCGCCGGCCAGCAGCAGCCGGGAGCCGGGCGGCCGCGCGGCGGCGAGGAGCAGCTCGACCCCCTTGATGTCGCTCAACCGGCCCAGGTACCCGACCGTCACCGGCACGCCCGGGTCTCTCGGTGCGCGTGCGACGGCCGGCCCGGCCCAGTCGGCCAGGGGCGGGGCGACCACCGCGGCGCGGGAGAAGGCCAGCCCCGCCGCGTCGTGCTCGGCGAGGACCGCGTGCGAGACGCCGACCACGGTGCCGCCGGGCCAGCGCCGGTCGACCGTGTCCCGCCGCACGGCGCAGTCCCGGTGCAGCCCGGTGCAGTTGCCACCCCGCCAGAGGGCCGAGGAGTTGCAGATCAGCCCGTAGTCGTGGACCACGTGGACCAGGGGGATGCCGCGCTCGCCGGCCACCACCCACGGGGCGTAGCCCCACCCGCGGAGGTTGTGGGTGACGACCACGTCCGGGGAGGTGGCGTCGACGAGCTCCTCGACCTGGCGCCGGGCCGCCAGCACCAGGCTGTCGACGGCGTGCCAGGCCAGTCGGCGGACGGGGTCGCGACGGGTGCCGTCCCAGGGCCAGTAGAGGTTCCGGATCGGCACGGCCGACGGCACCTCCGCCGGTCCCCGGGGACGGAGACCCGCGTCGTGCACCCGCCAGCCGTCGTCCTCGAGGGCGGTCCGCAGCCAGGCGACCACGCGTTCGGCACCACCGTTGGCCGACGGCGGCACCATGGAGGAGATCTGCAGGACGGTGCCCGTGCCCGACCCGTCCGGGGACGTCACCGCTCCTGCTGCCGCACGTCGCGGTAGAAGCGTGGCAGCACGGCCTGCGGACCGCGGTCGGCCAGCGCACGGAGCGCCTCGTGCTGGTCGCGGAGCCGCGCTGCCCGCGCCTCCGGGTGGCCGAGTTGCAGGATCATCTCCACGGCACCGTCGACGTCGTCGACCATGAACTCCTCCGGGAGCATGTCGCGGTAGGCCGGCGTGCGCCGGACCACGACGACCAGCTGGGCCCGCATCGCCTCGAACACGGCGATCGGCCCGGCCTCCCAGGACGCGGTGTGCAGGTAGACCGACTGGGAGGCCAGCACCGGGAGGACCGACCGGGACGGCAACCACCCCGTGACCTCGACCCCGGCCCGGCGCAACGCGGCCCACCCCGCCTCGTCCTCCCCGCCGCCCACCCAGGTCGCGTCCACCGCGACCCCCCGGGCGCGCAGTTCCTCGATGACCCGGGCGAAGACGTCCGGTGCCTTCTGCGGGACGACCCGGCCGACCGAGACGATCCGCAGCGGTCCGTCGGCGGACGGCGCGGGTGGTCCCGGGACCTTCGCGACCGGCTCGAAGGCGTTCACCAGGTGCTCCACCCGGGCGCTGCCGCCCAGCGACCGGGCGAGGTCGGCCTCGTACGGGCTCACGCAGGCGAACCCGTCGGTGAGCCGGGCGAGGCGCTTCTCCGCGGTGTGGAAGGCCCATCGCTTGGCCACCGGGATGTCCCGCCGCTCGAAGGCGAAGCAGTGCGGGCTGTAGACCACCGGCACGGACGCCCGGGCGAGCCAGAGCCGCACCACACCCCCGGCGATGGACGAGTGCACGTGGACGACGTCGGGACGGATCTCCGCCAGCGCCCGGCGGAGCCCCCGGACCAGGGACCTCGCCCCGGCCGGCAGCAGCTGCGCGGTCACGAACGGCGAGTCGGCCCCCAGCTCGTCCAGGAGGCCGGACCCCCGGTCCTGCACGAGGAGGTGGGACTCCACCGACTCCCGGGTGCTCCGCGCGAAGCCGACCATCGCCATCCCCGTGCCCGCGGCGAAGGCCTCGGTGACGTGCAGGACGCGGATCCGTCGCTCGTCCTCCGGCAGCGGCACCGCGCCCCGCCCTGGCTCGGCGAACAGCGCCTCGGCCGTGGCCGCCCAGGTGAAGCGCCGCGCGTTCTCCCGGGCGAACCCGGCGAGCTCGTCGCGGGCCACCGGGTCGTGCAGCAGCTTCGAGACCAGGTCGGCGCACCCGGTCATGTCGTCGGGGTCGAAGGACCGCGCACCCGCCCCGGCCACCTCGGTCAGCGCCGAGCCCGTGGCGACGACGCTGGGGCAGCCGAGTCGCCCGGCCTCGACCACGGGGATGCCGAAGCCCTCGTAGCGTGACGGGGCGACGAGGACGCCCGCCGCGGCGTAGAGCTGTTCGAGGGCGTCGTCGTCGACCCGGCCCAGCAGCGCGACGCCCTCCCCCGCCTCGACCGCAGCGCTGCGGAAGACCTGGCGCTGCTGCCCGCCCACGACCGCGACGCGGACGCCGGCCTCGGTGAGCGCCGCCAGCGCCGGCGCGACGTTCTTGTGCGGCGCCTGGTTGCCGACCAGGAGCGCGAAGCTGCCCGGCTCGAACGGCAGCCAGTCCGGCGGGGGCCCGCTGTCCTCGGCGACGTGGTCGGCGCCGCAGGGAGCGAGCCCGAACCGGGTCGTGGGGACGCCGAGGACGGCGGACAGCTCGGACCGGCTGAACTCCGAGACGGTGAGGACCCGCGACGCCCGCCGAGCCAGCACCCGGTACAGGAGCTGGTACCAGAGCACGAACGCCCGGCGGAACGTCTCGGGGTGGCGGAACGGGGTCGCGTCGTGCATCACCACCGTCTGGTCCCGCTTGACCAGCGGAGCCGGGCCGGCCAGCGAGTACAGGTGGCCGGCGCGGGTGAGCCACGGCAGCGCCAGCTGCTCGAAGAGCATCCCGCGCAGGCGCGAGCGCAGCACCGGGAAGTCGTCGGTCCAGTCCGGCAGGACGGCGTCCGCGGGCACGACCAGGGTCGGCCGGCCGGCGGTCGCCGAACGGCGCACCGCGAGCATCACCTGGGTGGCGTAGCGCTGGGTGCCGGACGCGGCCTGGGCCAGCCACTTGCCGTTGACGAACTGCCCGCGCGAGCGGTCACGGGTCGTCACGAGTCCGCTGCCGTCATGTGTCGTCGTCCCCCGTCACGCCGGGGACGAGGGTGCCGTGACCAGGGACGCGGCCGGGGACGGCTCGCCGCTCGTCCCGCCGCGGTCTGCCTGAGCTGCCGCACATGCCACGCCTCCCAACAGCACCCAGAAGTAGTAGTCCAACGGGAAGATCTCGAAGTATGTGGCGACGACCGACGACGCCACCACGGATGCGACCGACGCACTCACCCCAAGGGCTAGTGCGGCGTCCCGGCCGGTGAGGGACCGGGACAGGCGCGCGGTCCACCAGAGCGCGCTGACCAGGAGGAGCACGAACAGCCACAGCCCGAGCGGGCCCAGCTCCAGGAGCACCTTCACGTAGTAGTTGTCCGGCTGGTCCGTCGGCGCGATGTCCCCGGCGGCCGTGGCGATGCGCTGGGCCGCCGATCCCGAGGTGCCCAGCCCGTGGCCGAACGGCGCACCCGCGATGTCGGTCAGCGCCTGGGACCAGCTGCTCGTCCGCTGCAGCAGGCTGGTCGGGGACAGCGCCGCGCCGACGGCACCCTCGGAGGACAGGAACACGAGCGCGACCACGCCGGAGACCCCGGCGGCCGCCACGGCCCAGAGCCACCGCCAGTCCCGCAGGACGACCAGCCAGACCACGCCCACCACGAGGGCGAGCGCCCCGGCACGGACGATCGACGTGGCCATGCCGACGACCAGCAGCGGCGTCGCCAGCAGGAACAGCGCGTTGCGGGTGCGGCGCGGTTCGGCGAGCGCCACCGCTCCCCCGACCAGCAGGCACAGCACGAGGTACAGCGCGAAGGGGAACGGCTGGACGAAGGTGGAGAAGGAGCGCAGGTAGCCACCCGCGAAGCGCACCTCCTCGTTGTAGCGGTAGCCGAGGTCGACGAGGAACTGGGCCCCCACCGCCTGCTGCGCCAGCCCGACGAGGGCGGTGACCACCCCGACGCCCATGAGCACCGACACCAGCCGGTCGCGGTCGCTGGCCGTGAGGGGAGCGCACCAGAGCACGGCCAGGGCCAGCGTCCAGAAGAAGGTGATCTTGATGGCCAGGACGCCCAGGAGGCCGGCGGTCACCAGGGCCGAGACGCTGCCCGCCACCACCAGCGCCACCAGGGCCGGCCACCAGGGCAGGTGGCGCCCCTGGAGCGAGGAGGCGTCCCGACGCCCGCGCACGACCGCGACGGCGAGGGTGAGCAGGAGGAGCGCCTCCTTCCACCCGGCCAGCAGACCACCGCGCGGTACCAGCTGGAGCAGGCCGTCGAAGGGCGTGAGCGCCGCCAGGGCGAGGAGTCCGTTCTGCGGGCGGCGGACCACGGCCGGCACCACGGTCACGGCGGCGGCGACGGCCCCGAGGCGTGACCACCCGGAGGACGACGGACCCGCACCAGCGAACCGCACCGCGCCTCCCCCGTGATGGTCGACCTCCCACGCCGGTCGTCGACAGACCGGTCGCGGAAGCACCAGCATCGGCCATGGGAGCCGCTCCGCCTAGCCGTGGGTACACCTTGGGGGGTGTGTCACCTCCTCCGCTGCGGACGGTGACGGCCGCGCGGGAGACGGCACCTTGCCGCCCCACGGGCACGCCGGTGCCTAGACTGCCGTCCGCGCGGTCGCTGCCGCCAGGAGGAGGGGTGGGTCCGTGACGGCACCCGTACGAGACAGTGTCGCCGCGCGGTCCACCGTCGAGGGGCACCCCGTCGCGGTGGACGTCCTCGAGCACCTCCGCCGGTTGCGGCCGCGCCTGCTCCTGGCGCTCCTCCTCGCGCTGCTGGCGCCGGTGATGACGGAGAACAGCCCGCTCAGCCGGGGTCCGGCCTGCCCGGTGGGCCGGCCGAGGTCGGCGGGGTCGGCGAGGTCGGTGGCGGCCAGCACGTGCAGCCGGGCCAGCACCTGCCCCGGCGCCCGCTCCCAGGTCTCGACCATCGCGCCCAGCCCGACGGAGACCCGCAGCGAGCCCTGGACCACCGGGTCGGTCACCCCACCCGCGCGCAGCTCCGCCAGCGGCACGTCCACGCCCTCGAGGGTCGCCGACGCACGGGCGCCGCGGAGCGCCGACTCCGCGCTCACCCCGGCGGACTCGCGGCGCAGCACCTTGTGGCCCAGCAGCCGGTCGACGGCCGCGCGGGCGTCCTCGGCCGCCGCGGCGACCCCGGGCAGCTCGAGCAGGGGTGCGAGCGGGTCGGGGCCGGTCGGCCGGGCGGCGGGCCCGGGGGCGCGGCCGGCGCCGGGGCGGAGCGGGATCGTCACGGCTGCGACGGTACGAGCCGCCCGGCCAGCCCCGGCACCCGCCCGGTCCGGCGTGCCCGGCGTCCGGGAGCTGCCCCTAGGCTCGCCCATCATGGCCGGCCCGCTCACCCTGCTCCTCGTCCGGCACGGCCAGAGCGAGTGGAACGCCGCCGGCCTCATGCAGGGCCAGACCCCGCACGTGCCGCTCACCCAGCTGGGCCACCAGCAGGCCGCGCAGGCAGCGGCCGAGCTGGCCTCGCTCACCCGGGACGGCGCCGGCCCCGGTGCCCTGCTGTCCAGCGACCTGCGCCGCGCCGTGCAGACCGCCGAGCACTGCGCGGCGGCGACCGGGCTGCCCCTGCGGACCACCCCGGCGTTGCGCGAGCAGGGGTACGGCGTGCTCGAGGGCCGCCCCTCCCGCGAGCTGTGGGACGTCGTCGACTGGACCGACCCGCACTGGTCGGCGGAGGGCGGGGAGAGCCTGGCCCAGCTGCACGACCGGGTCGCCGCGCTCGTCGAGGAGCTGCGGGCGGCGCCGCCGGCCGCGGTGGTCGCGGTGGTGACCCACGGGGACACCATCCGGGCCGTCCAGGCGGTCGCCGCCGGGCTGGGCCCGGAGGCGATGCCCGCGGTCACCCCGCACAACGGCACGGTGACGCGAGTAGAGCTGGCGTCGTGAGCGCCATGAGGACGACGGCTGAGCGTGCATCGCAGGGAACGCCAGCGACCGAGGAGCGGAACGAAGCCGGAGCCGAGTCATGAGCGCCGCGAGGACGACGGCTGAGCGAGCATCGCAGGGAGCGCCAGCGACCGAGGAGCGGAACGAAGCCGGAGCCGAGTCATGAGCAGGGTGCTGGTGCTCGGCGGGTCGCGGTCCGGGAAGTCGGCCTACGCCGAGCAGCTGTTGGAGGGCTGGGCCGACGTCACGTACCTGGCCACCAGCACGGTGGCGGACGGCGACGACGAGTGGGCCAGCCGGGTCGCGCTGCACCGGGCCCGCCGACCGGTCGGCTGGACGACGCTGGAGACGACGATGCCCTCGGAGCTGGTCCGGGGCGGGGCGGTGCTGGTCGACAGCGTCACCACCTGGGTCGCCGCACTGATGGACGAGACCGGCGTCTGGGACACCGCGGACCCCGGCGAGGGAGGCGGGGGCGGCGCGCACGCGGTCGACCGGCGGCGGGCCGAGGCGGCGCGGGAGCGGCTCGCGCTGCGCTGCGACGCCCTGGTCAACAACTGGGTGATGACGCCGGCCCACGTGGTCGCGGTGAGCGACGAGGTCGGGCTGGGCGTGGTGCCCGAGACGCGGGCCGGCCGGCTGTTCCGGGACACCCTCGGCACGGTGAACCAGCGGCTGGCCGCGACCGCGGACGAGGTGTGGTTCGTCGTGGCCGGGCTCCCGCAGCGGCTCCGTTGACCGGGCCGCCGCACCCGCACGGCGACCGGGATCCGCGCCGGCCCTGGACGGGGCCGGCGGAGGCCTTCGCCGTGCTCAGCATCGCCCGGGTGCCCGCGGCGGCGACCGCCCGCGGCGTCCTCCCCTGGGCTCCGCTGGTCGGCCTGGTGCTCGGCGCGGTCGCCGCCGCCGTCGGCTGGCTCGGCGGCCGGTACGCGACCCCGCTGGTCGGGGCGGTGCTGGCCGTGGCGGCGCTGGCCGCGCTCACCCGGGGGCTGCACCTGGACGGGCTGGCCGACACCGCTGACGGGCTCGGGCCGCTCCGCGGCCGGGAGCGCGCGCTGGCGGTCATGCGGGCCGGGGACGTCGGCCCGTTCGGCGTGGTGACCCTCGTGCTGGTCCTGCTGCTGCAGGTGGCCTGCCTGGCCCAGCTGCTCCTCGTCGACGGCGGCTGGCTCGCCCTGCCGGCCGCGGTGGTGGCGGCACGGGTGGCCATGGCGCGGGCCGGGCTGCCCGGCACGCCGATCGCCGACGGGTCCTCGCTGGGGGCGGCCGTCGCGGGCACGGTGTCGCGCCGGTGGCTGGTCGGCAGCGCACTGGTCGTGCTCGCCACGACGGCCGCGGCCGCGCTCGGCACCGGGGACGACCTCGATCAGGCCGTCCGGCTCACCGCCGCACTGGTCGTGGGCTGGCTCGCCGCCGAGGGCCTCCACCGACGCGTGCGGGCGCGCCTCGGTGGGGTCAACGGCGACGTCATGGGCGCGACGGGCGAGGTGACGGCGACGGTCGCCCTGCTGGCCGCCGCCGTTCTGCTGGGCTGAGCAGCCCGCCGGTCAGCGGCGCTTGGCGAACGAGCTCAGCAGCTTGCCGAGACCGCCGGCCGCCGGAGCCGCAGCGCGTCCACGGGAGCTGGTGCCGCGGGCCATCCGGGCCGTGCCGCCACCGGTGCGGCCCATGCCCGTGGTGCGGCGTCCGCTGACCGGCCGCCCGGTGCTGCGCCCGGTACGGCTCCGGCCCGCGGTCTGCTGTGCGGTCCCCATCAGCTTGCTCAGGATGCTCATCTCCGGTGGTTGCCCGGGAGGGCCCGATCAAGAACAGCGAGGTTCTGGTTTGGCGCGCGCCGTCACTCTCAGCCACCGGCCACGGACTGGACGACCATGACCTCCGCGTCCCGCGGCACAGGCGTCGACAGGCCCGCGAGCCGGCGGACCTCCTCGCCGTCGACGTAGACGTTGACGTGCCGGCGGAGCGCGCCGGTCTCGTCGCGCACCCGCCGGTCGAACACCGGGTGGTCCGCGGCGAGCGCGTCCAGCAGGCCCGCCACGGTCGCCGCCGCCGGCAGGTCCAGCGCCATCGCCGTCCGGCCGCCCGTGCAGTCGGCGAGCAACCGCGGCAGCAGCACCTGCACCGTCACGGCAGCACCGCCGCCCGCACGCAGAGGACGTCGGGCAGGTGCGAGGCCACCGTGCCGAACGACTCCCCCTCGTCGGCGCTGGCGTACACCTCGCCGCCGCGGGTGCCGACGTACACGCCGACCGGGTCGCCGGCGTCGACGCACGCTGCGTCGCGCAGCACGGCGTTGTACTCGTGGTCGGGCAGCCCGTCGGCGAGCCGGCGCCAGGTCTCCCCCGCGTCCTCGCTGCGGTGCACGGCCAGCTCGCCGCCCGGCGGGATGCGCTCCCCGTCGGCGACCAGCGGGACGACCCAGACGGTGCCGGCGCGCCGGGGGTGGGCCAGCATCACGAACCCGAAGTCCGACGGCAGCCCGTCGGCGATCGAGGTCCAGGAGTCGCCGTCGTCGTCGGACCGGTAGACCCCGTGGTGGTTCTGCGCGTACAGCCGCCGCGGCTCCGCGCCGTCTCGGGCGATCTTGTGCACGCACTGGCCGAACTCCGGCGCCGGACCGGGCATGAAGTAGGCCGAGATGCCGGCGTTCCGCGGCTGCCAGGAGCTGCCGCCGTCCGTCGTCCGGTAGACCCCGCCGGTGCTCATCGCGACGTGCACCGTCGCGTCCGGCCCGGGGAGGACGCTGTGCGCCGCCGCCCCGCCGTAGCCGGCGCCCCACTCCGGCCGGTGCGGGTGGTCCCACAGTCCGCGGTCGAGCGCGAAGGAGTCACCACCGTCCTCGGACCGCCACACCGAGATCGGTTCGCAGCCCGCCCACACCACCCCCGGCCGATCGGCGGAGTCCGGCTGGAGCTGCCAGATCCGCTCCACCGCGGCACCGGTGTCGGCCGGGAACCGGATCGCGCCGTCCGCCGGCTCGTCCCAGGTGACGCCGAGGTCGTCGGAGTGCACGACGGTGGGGCCGAAGTGCTCCGAGCGCACCCCGACCATCAGCCGGGTGCGGTCGCCGCGGACGTCGATGCCGATGCTCGGCACCTCGGTCATCAGGAAGTGCGGGGAGGACAGCGACCAGTCGCGACGGTCCTCACTCGTCGCGAGCCACAGCCCCTTGCGCGTGCCGATCGCCAGCAGAGTCGTCACCATGCACCACCAGACCGCCGTGCACCGGCGAACTCATCGGCGGCGGCCGGTGAGCGAGCCGATCAGCCCGCGGAGCCCACCGGCGGAGCGCTGACCCCGCCCGGCCGCGCCCCGGCCGGCGGCGTTCCGCCCGGCCCGGCCGGCGCGGCGGCTGAGCCCGGTCCCCGAGGTCCCCGCGCCCGGGACGTCGCCCGCACCGCGGCCGGTCCGCGCCGAGCGCGCGCCCGCGCCCTCGCCGCTGCCGCTCTTGCGCCTGCCGAAGATGCCCATGCCGGGAGGGTCCGCCCACCCGGGCCACCCGGACGGTCCTGCCGGCGGCGGTCGCCGGGCCGCTCCCGGGCCGTCCCCGCGCGCCGTCACCCAGCGCACCCGGGACCACCGGTCCCGGGTGCGCTCAGACCGACGTCTGGGCCGGCGTCTCCCCGCCCTCGAGGTCGCCCTCGGTGTCCAGGTAGGCCTGCCGCAGCTCGGCGAGGAGTGCCGGGTCGGGCTCGGCCCACATCTCCCGCTCGACCGCCTCGAGCAGCCGCTCCGCGATGCCGTGCAGCGCCCACGGGTTCGACTTCTCCATGAACTCGCGGTTCTCCGGGTCGAGCACGTAGGTCTGGGCGAGCTTCTCGTACATCCAGTCGGCGACCACCCCGGTGGTGGCGTCGTAGCCGAAGAGGTAGTCGACGGTGGCGGCCAGCTCGAAGGCGCCCTTGTAGCCGTGCCGGCGCATCGCGGCCAGCCACTTGGGGTTGACCACCCGGGCGCGGAACACCCGGGAGGTCTCCTCGACCAGCGACCGCGTCTTGACCTGCTCGGGCCGGGTGGAGTCGCCGATGTAGGCCTCCGGCGAGGAGCCGGTCAGCGCGCGGACGGTCGCGACCATCCCGCCGTGGTACTGGAAGTAGTCGTCGGAGTCGGCGATGTCGTGCTCGCGGGTGTCGATGTTCTTCGCCGCGACCGCGATCCGCTTGTAGGCCGCCTCCATGTCCGGGCGGGCGTTGACGCCGTCCAGGTCGCGGCCGTAGGCGTAGCCGCCCCAGACGGCGTAGACCTCCGCCAGGTCGGCGTCGCCGCGCCAGTTGCGGGAGTCGATCAGCGACAGCAGCCCGGCCCCGTAGGCGCCCGGCTTGGAGCCGAACACCCGGGTGGTGGCCCGCCGCCGGTCGCCGTGCTCGGCCAGGTCTGCGTCGACGTGCGCCTTCACGTGGTTGTCCGCGGCGGGCTCCTCGAGCGCGGCCACCAGGGTCACCGCGTCGTCCAGCATGGTCACCACGTGCGGGAAGGCGTCCCGGAAGAAGCCGCTGATCCGCACCGTGACGTCGATCCGCGGGCGGCCCAGCTCGTCCAGCGGGACCGGCTCCAGACCGGTCACCCGGCGCGAGGCGTCGTCCCAGACCGGCCGGACGCCGAGCAGCGCCAGCACCTCGGCGACGTCGTCGCCCGACGTGCGCATCGCCGAGGTGCCCCACACCGACAGCCCGACCGAGGGCGGGAACTGACCGTCGTGGTCGGCGCGGTAGCGGTCGACCAGCGACTCGGCCATCGCCGAGCCGGTCTCCCAGGCGAGCCGGGACGGGATCGCCCGCGGGTCGACGGAGTAGAAGTTCCGCCCGGTCGGCAGCACGTTGACCAGCCCGCGCAGCGGCGAGCCCGACGGCCCGGCCGGCACGTAGCCGCCCTCGAGCGCGTGCAGCGTCATGTCCAGCTCGTCGGTGGTCCGCTCGAGCCGGGGCACGACCTCGTCGACGGCGAACCGCAGCACCGCGCTGACCTCGTCGTCCGCCGTCCCGAGCACGCTGCCGACGACGTCGGCGATCGCCGAGGCCACCCAGCCGCGCTCCTCCATGCCGGCGACGAGCGCCTCGGCGAGCGCCTCGACCCGGTCGGTCTCGTGCAGGCCGGCGGTGCCGTCCTCGGTCAGGCCGAGCGCCTGGCGCAGGCCGGGCAGCGCGACCGCGCCGCCCCAGATCTGCCGCGCCCGGAGCATGGCCAGCACCAGGTCGACCCGGTTCTGCCCGGTCGGCGGGGCGCCGAGCACGTGCAGGCCGTCGCGGATCTGGGAGTCCTTGATCTCGCAGAGCCAGCCGTCGACGTGCAGGATCATCTCGTCGAAGTGGTCGTCCTCCGGCCGCTCGGACAGGCCCAGGTCGTGGTCCAGCTTGGCCGCCTGCAGCAGCGTCCAGATCTGCTGCCGGACGGCGGGCAGCTTCGCCGGGTCCATCGCGGCGATGTTGGCGTGCTCGTCGAGCAGCTGCTCCAGCCGGGCGATGTCGCCGTAGGAGTCGGCCCGGGCCATCGGCGGCACCATGTGGTCGACCAGGGTGGCGTGCGCCCGGCGCTTGGCCTGGGTGCCCTCGCCCGGGTCGTTGACCAGGAACGGGTAGACCAGCGGCAGGTCGCCGATCGCGGCGTCGGTGCCGCAGCCGGCCGACATGCCGACGGTCTTGCCGGGCAGCCACTCCAGGTTGCCGTGCTTGCCGACGTGCACCATCGCGTGCGCCCCGAAGACGTTGCGCAGCCACCAGTAGGCGGCCAGGTAGTGGTGCGAGGGCGGCAGGTCCGGGTCGTGGTAGATCGCGATCGGGTTCTCGCCGAAGCCGCGCGGCGGCTGCACCATCACCACGACGTTCCCGGCCCGCAGCGCGGCGAAGACGATGTGCCCGTCGTCGACGAACAGCGACCCGGGCGCCTCGCCCCAGTGCTCGGTCATCGCCTCGCGCAGGTCGGCGGGGAGGGTGTCGAAGTGGCGCCGGTACTCCGCCGCGGAGATCCGCACCGGGTTGCCCGACAGCTGCTCCTCGGTCAGCCAGTTCTCGTCCTGGCCGCCGGCCGCGATGAGCGCGTGCACCAGTGCGTCGCCGTCCAGGTCGGCGACGCCGGGGAGCGCGTCCGGGCCGTCGAAGGGGCCGATGTCGTAGCCCTGGCCGTGCATCGCGGCGAGCAGCCGGACGACCGACGCCGGGGTGTCCAGGCCGACGGCGTTGCCGATCCGGGCGTGCTTGGTCGGGTAGGCCGACAGCATGACCACGATCCGGCGCTCGGCGGGCGGGGTGTGCCGCAGCCGGGCGTGCGCGACCGCGGTGCCGGCGACCCGGGCGGCCCGCTCGGGGTCGGCGACGTAGGAGGTGAGGCCGTCGGCGTCGACCTCCTTGAAGGAGAACGGCACGCTGATCAGCCGGCCGTCGAACTCGGGGATGGCCACCTGGTTGCCGACGTCCAGCGGGGACAGCCCGTCGTCGCTGGCGGCCCACTGCGCGCGGCTGCTGGTGAGGCAGAGGCCCTGGACCACCGGGACGTCCAGCTTCGCCAGCTCACCGACGTCCCAGGCGCCGTCGTCCCCGCCGGCCTGCGCGGTGGCCGGCTTCGAGCCGCCGGCCGCCAGCACGGTGACGACGAGCGCGTCGGCGGTGCGCAGCACGTCGACCAGGCCCGGCTCGACGGTGCGCAGCGAGGCGGTGAAGACCGGCAGCGCGCGGCCGCCGGCGTCCTCGATCGCGGTGCACAACGCCTCGACGAAGGCGGTGTTCCCGGACAGGTGGTGCGCCCGGTAGTAGAGGACGGCGACAACGGGGCCCTCGGTGGTGCGCGGGGACCGCTCGAGCACGCCCCACTCCGGTGCGACCGACGGCGCCTCGAAGCCCTCCCCCTCGAGCAGCACGGTGTCGCCCAGGAAGCGGTGCAGCTGCGCCAGGTTGTCCGGCCCACCCTGCGCCAGGTAGCCGTGCGCCTCGGTGGCCACGCCCATCGGGACGGTGGACAGCTCCATCAGCTCGGCGTCCGGCACGTTCTCCCCGCCGAGGACGACGACCGGCGCGGACCCGGCCAGCAGCGGGCTGAGCATCTCCTCGTACTGCCGGCGGACGCCGAGGATCCGGACGACGACGAGGTCGCTGCCGGCGGCGAGCTGCACCATGCCCTCCGCGCCCAGGCGGGCCGGGTTGCCCAGCCGCCAGTCGGCCGCGCTGGACCTCGCCGACAGCAGGTCGGTGTCCGACGTCGACAGCAGGGTGAAGGTGCGTGTGCTCAAGGCAGTGCCTCCCTCGGGGTCCGCGCCCCGGGTCGTCGGGCACGGCAGCCGAGGTGTCTGGCTCCCCCGGGGTCGGGGTCACAGTGGCGGGACCGCGCCGGGTTCGCACCGGCTTCCCTGCTGCACTGCCGTGGTTGACCCAGACGCTACCCGGCCGACCGGCCGTCCCCGAGCCGCACGACGGCCACCGGACGGCCGGCAGTTAGCGTGGCGAACGGCAAGGTGCAGCGGACAACCACCCGACCCGGGACCCCGGTCGCGCACCCCGACGAGCAGGAGAGCGGATGACCGGCGGCACGGCGACCCGGCCCGGCACGGTCAGGACGTCGCAGTCCGGCCTGCTGCTGGCCGGGATCCTGCTCATCGCGGCCAACCTGCGGGCCGCGATCACCTCGGTCGGCCCGGTGGTCGAGGACATCCGCGCCGACCTGTCCATCGGCGGCGCCACGGCGTCGGTGCTGATCAGCCTGCCACTGGTGGCCTTCGCCGTCGTCTCGCCGCTGGCGCCCGGGCTGGCCCGCCGGATCGGCATCGAGCGCGCGCTCGGCGCGGCGCTGGTGGTGCTCGCGACGGCGACGGTGGTCCGCTCGCTGCCGTCCACGGTCGCGCTGTGGACCGGCACCGCCTTCCTCGGCATCGCCATCGCGGTCATCAACGTGGTGCTGCCCTCGCTGGTGAAGCGCGACTACCCGGGCCGGGTCGGCCAGGTCACCGGCCTCTACTCCTCGGTCCAGGGCGCCGCGGCGGCGCTGGCGTCGGGGCTCGCCGTCCCGCTGGCCGGGACGGCGCAGCACGGCTGGCGGCTGGCGCTGGGCATCTGGGCCGGGCTGGGGCTGATCGCGCTGGCGGTCTTCCTGCCCCAGCTGCGCCGGCGCAGCGTCCCGCCGACGCCCGGGTCGCCCGGGGCCCCGGTCCCGCGCCGGTCGCCCTGGGGCAGCGCGCTGGGCTGGCAGGTCACCGTCTTCATGGGCTGCCAGTCGACGATCTACTACACGCTGATCACCTGGTGGCCGTCGGTCCAGCAGGCCCAGGGCGTCTCCGCACCGGCCGCAGGCTGGCAGCTGTTCGCCATGCAGGTGGCCGGGCTGCTGGCGAACCTGGCCGTGGCGCGGCTCATCCCCCGGTACCCGGACCAGCGGCTGCTGCTGCTGGGCGCGACCGGGCTGTTCGCCATCGCGGTGGCCGGCCAGCTCGCCGCGCCGGGTGCCTCGCTGCTGTGGATCGTGCTCGCCGGCGCCGGCGGTGGGAGCTGCATCGTGCTGGCCCTGTCGCTGTTCGGACTGCGCACCCACGACCACCACCAGGCGGCGGCGCTGTCCGGCATGGCCCAGTCGGTCGGGTACGCCCTCGCCGCCGGCGGCCCGCTGCTGCTCGGGGCCCTGCACGACGGGACCGGCAGCTGGACGGCGCCGCTGGCCGTGCTGCTCGTGGTGCTCGCCGTCCAGGCCGTGGCCGGGGTGCTCGCCGGCCGGGCCCGGCTGCTCTGAGCGGGCCCAGCCCACCTGCGCCAGGCTGAGCCGGCTCAGCCCACCTGCACCAGGTCGATGACGAAGACCAGGGTGGCGTCGCCGGGGATCGGGCCCTGCCCGTTCGGCCCGTAGCCGAGGTCGCTGGGGATGGTGACCATCCGCCGGCCGCCGACCTGCATCCCCTCGATGCCCTGGTCGAAGCCCTCGATGACCCGGCCGGCGCCGACGGTGACCGGCAGCGTCTCGTCGGCCCCGCGGCTCCACGAGGAGTCGAACTCCTCCCCGGTGCTGTAGAAGGCGCCGAGGTACTTCACCGCCACGTCCGAGCCCGGGACGGCCTCCGCGCCGGTGCCGACGACGACGTCGGCGATCTCCAGGTCGCAGGGCGGCGCCGCCTCGGTGGTCGGCACCTCCGGCGCCTCGGCGAGGTCGGTGGACAGCTCGTCGGGCGCCTCGGTGGTGGCGTCCCGCGACTCGCAGGCGGGGGTGCCGGAGGCCGCGGGCTCCTCCTCGTCACCCCCGCACCCGGTCAGGGAGACCGCGACGGCGGCTGCGAGCAGGAGGCGGACGGGAGCACGGCGGGTCACCGTCCCAGCAGACCACAGTCACCGGTTGCCGCCGTTGACCACCGGGTCGTCGTCTGATGGAGGGCCCCCTCGCCGGTCGCGGCGAGGGGGCCGTCGGTCAGGCGGCGCCGAGGGCGTCGGCCACCCGGTGGTGCACGGTGGCGTCCGCGGCCCGGCTCTGCCGCTCCAGCGTGCGGGCGAGCGCGCGCCGGGCCCAGGCGTTGGCCGGGGCCAGCGCCACCAGCCGGGTCAGCGCCTCCTCGGCGCGGGTCAGCTGCGCGGACCCGAAGTAGCTGCGGGCCAGCAGCTCGAGCGCGGCCTCGTTCTCCGGCTCGGCGGCGAGCACGCCGGTGAGCACCTTGGCGGCCTCGATCGGCTGGCCCATGGCCAGGAACAGGTCGGCCCGGAGGTACTCGGAGTGCAGGTCGGTCTCGTGCGGTGTGGTCATGTCGCACCTCCTCCTGCCCGAGAACAGTCCGGCCGCGCCGGCATTCCCGGCCACCGCCCGCACTCGCCTCCTCACCCGGCGGAACCAGAAAGAGCGAGTGGCACCGCATCGAGTTGCGCGCAACGGGTACGTGGCCGGAGCCGGAGGCCGCCCGGCCCGGTACCCGACTCCACGTCCGGAGTTCCTGCCATGTCCTCTGCCCCGCACCTGCCCAGCTGGTCCCACACCTCCCAGGAGGAGCCCGGCCGGGTCCCCGCCGTCCACCGGATCGGCGCGGTCGTCGTCGCCGCCGTCATCGCGGCCTTCGGCGTCCTGGGCCTGCTCGACGGCCTGGACTACTTCTCCACCGACGGCGAGCGGATCGCCGGCCTGTCCTCCAACGGCCTGCTGTCGACCATCTCGCTGCTGACCGCCGCGGTGCTCGTCGTCGCCGCGCTGCGCAGCTCGCGGGTCGCCTCGACGACGATGCTGGTCATCGGCGTGCTGTTCCTGGTCTCCGCCCTGGCGAACCTCGCCGTGCTGGAGACCGAGGTCAACTTCCTGGCCTTCTCGGTGGCCAACGTCATCTTCTCGATCATCGCCGGGCTGGTGCTGCTCACGCTGGGCGCCTACGGCCGGGTCAGCGGCAACCTGCCGGCGGACAGCCCGTACCGCAGCGAGGGCGCCGACGCCGCCGAGGACACCGACACCAGCCAGCAGCTGCCCGAGACGCCGGCCGAGCGGGCCGCCGAGCGGGCCATGCGCGACGCCGAGCTGGCCGTCATCGAGCACCGGGCCACCCCCGACCAGGAGCGCCGGGTCGCGGCGATGGCCCAGGTGCGCACCCGGGGCGACCGTCGCGACGTGTGGATGTCCTTCGACCGCGCGCCGCTGCGCTGACCGAACGGGCCGACGGCACAGGCGCCTGCGGGAAGTAGCCTCGCGGGCGCCATGTCCTCTCTCCTCCCCCTGCCGTCCGCGCCGGCCCGCGAGCGGGCCGACGCCTGCCCCGGGGCGCTGCAGACCCACGCGGCGGCCGACGGCGGCCTCGCCCGGGTCCGGGTCCCCGGTGGCACGCTGACCGCCGACCAGCTGCGGACGCTGGCCGCCGCCGCCCGGGACCTCGGGAACGGGCACCTGGAGCTGACCAGCCGCGGCAACCTGCAGCTGCGCGGGCTGCCCGAGGGGGCCGAGGCCGGGCTCGGCGACCGGCTCGCCGCGGCCGGGCTGCTGCCCAGCGCCACCCACGAGCGGGTGCGCAACGTGCTCGCCTCCACGCTCTCCGGGCGCACGCCCGGCGGCCACCTCGACGTCCGGCCGTGGGTGCGCGGGTTCGACGCCGGCCTGTCCGGCGACCCGCTGCTGGCCGGGCTGCCCGGCCGCTTCCTGGCCACGCTGGACGACGGCCGGGGCGACGTCGCCGGCCTGCACGGGGACGTAGGCCTGCTGGCGCTGGCGCCGGACACGGTCGCGCTCACCCTGGGCGGCGTCGACGCCGGCCTCCGCGCCCGTCCCGCGGATGCCGTGGCGCTGGCGCTGGCCGCCGCCCGGGCGTTCCTCGCCGAGCGGGCCGCGCAGGGCTCGGCGGCCTGGCGGCTGGCCGAGCTCGCCGACGGTCCGGCCCGGGTCGCCGCCCGGCTGGGCGGCCCGGTCGCCGCCGGTGCGCCGCTCCCCGCCGCCCCGGTCACCGGCCCGGTCGGCGCCGCGGGCCAGCTCGACGGCCGGACGGCGCTCCTCGGCGTCGTCCCGCTCGGGCGGCTCAGCGCCGACCAGGCCGACCTGCTCGCCCGGCTGGCGGCCGAGGTGCAGCTGACCCCGTGGCGCAGCGTCGTCGTCCCGGACCTGGCCGAGGACGACGTCGACGACGCCGCCGTCGAGCTGCACCGCACCGGCATCGTGTTCGACGAGGCCAGCCCCTGGCTGCAGGTGACCACCTGCGCCGGGCGGCCGGGCTGCGCCCGGTCGCTGGCCGACGTCCGGGCCGACGCCACCGCCGCCGTCACCACCCGGGCCCTGCCGGCCGACGGCGCCCGCCAGCACTGGGTCGGCTGCGAGCGGCGCTGCGGCCGGCCCCAGGGCCGGGTCGTCGACGTCGTCGCCACGCCCACCGGTTACCGGATCGAAGAGGACTGATGTACGAGTACGAGCACGACGGCGCCGAGATCTACCGGCAGTCCTTCGCCACGATCCGCGCCGAGGCCGACCTGTCCGGGTTGCCGGCCGACGTCGCCCAGGTGGTCGTGCGGATGATCCACGCCTGCGGTCAGGTCGACCTGGTCCCCGACGTCGCCTTCGCCCCGGCCGTGGTCGAGCGCGCCCGGGAGGCCCTGGACGGCGGCGCCCCGGTGCTGTGCGACGCCCAGATGGTGGCCAGCGGCGTCACCCGCCGTCGGCTGCCCAAGGACAACGACGTCGTCTGCACCCTCAACGACCCGCGCACCCCGGAGCTGGCCAGGGAGCTGGGCACCACCCGCACCGCCGCGGCGATGCACCTGTGGGGCGACCGGCTCGACGGCGCGGTGGTGGCGATCGGCAACGCGCCGACCGCGCTGTTCCACCTGCTGGAGATGGTCCGCGACGGCGCGCCCCGGCCGGCCGCGGTGGTCGGCATCCCGGTGGGCTTCATCGGCGCGGTCGAGTCCAAGGAGGCGCTGGCCGCCTCGGACCTGGACTTCCTCGTCGTCCGCGGCCGCCGCGGCGGCAGCGCGATCACCGCGGCCGCGGTCAACGCGATCGCGAGCACAGTCGAATGAGCGGTCGCCTGTACGGGGTCGGGCTGGGGCCCGGCGACCCGGAGCTGGTGACGGTCAAGGCCGCCCGGCTGATCGGCGCCGCCGACGTCGTCGCCTTCCACGCCGCCCAGCACGGCCGGTCGGTGGCCCGCGGGCTGGCCGCGCCCTACCTGCGCGAGGGCCAGGTCGAGGAGCTGCTGGTCTACCCGGTCACCACCGAGACCACCGCCCACCCCGGCGGCTACCAGGGCGCGATCGACGAGTTCTACGAGGCCGCCGCCGCCCGGCTCGCCGCCCACCTGGACGCCGGCCGCGACGTCGTCGTCCTCGCCGAGGGCGACCCGTTCTTCTACGGCTCGTACATGCACATGCACAAGCGGCTGGCGCACCGGTACCCGACCGAGGTGGTGCCCGGTGTGACCAGCGTCAGCGGCGCGGCCGCGGTGCTCGGCCGGCCGCTGGTGGAGCGGGACGAAGTGCTCACCGTGCTGCCCGGCACGCTGCCCGCCGAGGAGCTGGCCGAGTGGCTGGCCACCACCGACTCGGCCGCGGTGATGAAGCTGGGCCGGACCTTCCGCAACGTGCGGGACGCGTTCGCCGACGCCGGCGTGCTCGACCGGGCCTTCTACGTGGAGCGCGCCACCACCGCCCAACAGCGCACCATGCCGCTGGCCGACGTCGACCCGGACACCGTCCCCTACTTCTCCCTCGCCCTGCTGCCCAGCGAGCTGACCGGCGGGATCCCCGGGCCGGAGCAGCCGAGCGAGGCCGAGCCGCGCACCGGCGAGGTCGTCGTCGTCGGGCTGGGCCCGGGGCAGCGGAGCTGGACGACGCCAGAGGCCGCCGAGGCGCTGTCCCGCGCCGACGACCTGGTCGGCTACGGCCCCTACCTGGACCGGGTGCCGGCCAACCCGCGGCAGACCCGGCACCCCAGCGACAACCGGGTGGAGGCAGAGCGCGCCGCGGCGGCGCTCCGGCTGGCGCAGTCCGGGCGGCGGGTGGCGGTGGTGTCCAGCGGCGACCCCGGCGTCTTCGCGATGGCCGCCGCGGTGCTCGAGGTGGCCGCCGAGCCGGAGTTCGCCGACGTCGAGGTGCGGGTGCTGCCCGGGCTCACCGCGGCCCAGGCGGTCGCCTCCCGGGTCGGTGCACCGCTCGGGCACGACTTCGCGGTGATCTCGCTGTCCGACGTGCTCAAGCCCTGGGACGTCGTCCTGGACCGGCTCCGGCACGCGGCCGCCGCCGACCTGGTGATCGCGCTGTACAACCCGCGGTCCCGGGCCCGGCCGCACCAGCTCGGCGAGGCGCACAAGACGCTGCTGGACGTGAAGCCCGCCGAGACGGTCGTGGTGGTGGGCCGGGACGTCGGCGGGCCGGAGGAGCAGGTCACCGTCACCACCCTCGGCGACTTCGACCCGGACACCGTGGACATGCGCTGCCTGGTGCTCGTCGGCTCGAGCCAGACCCGGGTGACCCCGACCGGGAAGGTGTTCACCAGCCGCCGCTACCCGGGCGCCTGAGCCGGCGGCGGGAACACCCGGAGCTGGTTGCTGCTTGCACCGGTTCGTGCCCCGTCCTCAGCTCCCCCGCCCGGCCGCCTTCTGGACGGTCGCCGTCCTCCTGGTGCTGATGCTGGGCGCCTCCGGGGTGCCCTCGCCGCTGTACCGGGTCTACGCCGAGGAGTTCGGCTTCGGCTCGGGGACGCTGACCGTCGTCTTCGCCGTCTACGCCTTCGCCCTGCTGGCGTCGCTGCTGGTGGTGGGCGCGCTCAGCGACCACGTCGGCCGCCGGCCGGTGCTGGCCGCCGCCCTGGTGCTCGAGGCCGTCTCGATGGTGATGTTCCTCGTCGCGGACGGCGTGGGCTGGCTGCTGGCCGCCCGGGTCGCGCAGGGGCTGGCCACCGGCGCCTTCACCGGGGCGGTCGGTGCCGCACTGCTGGACCTGCAGCGCGTCGAGCGCCCGCTCGGCCCGCTGGTGAACGCCGCCGCCCCCGGCCTCGGGCTCTCCCTCGGCGCCGTCGGGGCGGGTCTGGCCGTCGAGTTCCTGCCCTCCCCCACCGACTGGGTGTTCGGGCTGCTCACGGTGCTGTGCCTGGTCGCCGCGGTCGGGGTGTGGGTGTCGCTGCCCGAGTCGTCACCGCGCCGCGCCGGCACCGCGGCCTCCCTGGTGCCCAGCGTGCACGTGCCCGCGAGCCAACGCCGCGCCTTCGTCGTCGTGCTGCCCTGCCTCGTCGCGACCTGGGCGCTGGGCGGGCTCTACCTCTCCCTCGGCCCCTCGCTGGTCGCCGACGTCTTCGACCGGCAGGACCACGTCTCCGGCAGCCTGCTGATCCTCGCGCTCAACGGCACCGCCGTGGTCGGCTCGCTGTCCCTCGGCCGGGTCTCGCCGACCCGCGGGATGGTGGTCGGCGCGCTGTCCTTCGTCGTCGGCGTGCTGACCACGATCACCGCCCTGGCCGTCGGGTCGCTGGCGCTGCTGTTCGTCGCGGCCGTCGTCTCCGGGTTCGGCTTCGGCGGCGCCTTCCTCGGCGCGATGGCCACGGTGACCGCCGGCGTCGACCCCGGCGAGCGGGGGGCGCTGCTCGCGGCGGTCTTCACCGCCAGCTACCTCGGGTTCAGCCTGCCGTCGATCGCCGCGGGCATCGCTGCGGGGCACATCGGGCTCGAGCGGACGGCGCAGCTCTACGGCGCGTTCGTCATCGTGCTGGCGCTGTCCGCGGTGGCCGGGCTCGCAGTGCGCTCCCGCCGCCCGGCCGTGGCCCCCGCCCCGGCCGTGGGCCCAGCTGCGGCCCCCCGGCCGAGCTGCCCGAACGCTGCGGCCGCCGTCGAGTAGGGGCACCAGCCCGCTGCCCGCACGCGGACGAGCGGGTCTGCGGGAGCTTGTGCTCTGCTCACCGTGGTGAGCAGAGCACAAGCGCTGCGGACCCCACCGTCGCCCGGGCCGGCACGCCCCGGCGGCCTCCTCGGGAGACGCTCAGCTGCCGGCCCGGCCGACCGCCGCGCAGAACCGGTCGTGGTCGGCCCGGGCCTCGGCCAGCGGCTCGGCGACCTCGGCGTCGGCGACCTCGGCCACCCGCTCGGTCAGCCGCCGCCGGGCCGTCCTGGCCCGGCGCCGGGCCCCGGCGTGCACCAGCGGTCTGCTCACCAGCGCCAGCAGCAGCCCGGCCAGCAGCCCGCCGACCAGCAGCAGCGTCGGCAGCGGGATGCCCTCCACCCGGGGCAGCGGCACGACGTCGTCCAGCTGCAGCAGGCCCAGGCCGACCAGGCCGAGCAGCCACAGCGCCCCGGCCAGCGCCACCAGCGCGAGGACCCACTGCAGGCCCCCGACGGCGCGCTGCCACAGCGGCGTGCGGTCCGGCCCGAGGTCGGTGCCGGCGACGGCCCGGTCCAGCTGGTCGGCCAGCCGCTCCTCCGACAGCTCGGCGGTGCGCCGCAGCTCGTCCCGCCAGGCCTGCGGCAGCCCCAGCCCGGCGGCGTCGCGGGCCCGGCGGAGCGCGGCGTCCATCCCCGCGGTCTGCACCGCGCCGGCCTGCGGCAGCGACGTCCGGGCCGCCTCGTCGCCCAGGTGCAGCCGGCTCAGCGGGTCCGCCCGCAGCTTCGACGTCCAGCGCAGCAGCGGCCAGCCGGTGTGCTGGGCGCCGCGCCGCCGGGCCGAGCGCTCGACGGCGCTGACCACCGCGGGCACCCCGGCGGCGTCGGCGAGCGCGTCGGCCAGCCCCTCCCGCTCGCCGCGGTCCCTGCTCCGGTCGGAACCCACGTCCGGGGCGCAGTGCTCGGCCAGCGCGGCCGCGGCCGCCCGGGCGTCGGCGGCGAGCCGGTCGGTGGCCGCGCGGCGGGCAGCGACCCGGCGGGCCAGCTCGGTGCGCAGCTCCGGCAGGCCGGCCCCGGTGCGCGCGGCGGTGGGCACGATCGGCGTCGCCGCCAGCCCCTCCCGGTCCAGCAGACCGCGCAGGTCGGCCAGGCAGGCCCGGGCGGCGGCGTCGTCCAGCCGGTCGACCTGGTTGAGCACGACGACGAGCACCCCGGCGTGCCCGGCCAGCGGCGCCAGGTAGCGGGAGTGGACGGCGGCGTCGGCGTACTTCTGCGGGTCGAGCACCCAGACCAGCACGTCGACCAGCTCGACGAGCCGGTCCACCTCCAGCCGGTTCTCCAGCCGGATCGAGTCGTGGTCGGGCAGGTCGAGCAGCACCAGGCCGTCGAGCGCGGGATCGGCGGGCTGCACCCGGTGCCGGCGGGGCACCTGCAGCCAGTCGAGCAGCCGGTCGGCCCCGTGCTCGCCCCACACGCTGGCGTGCGCGACGCCGGTCGTCGGCCGGCGTACCCCGGGCGTGCTCACCTCGCTGCCGCTCAGCGCGTTGAACAGCGTGGACTTGCCGCTGCCGGTGGCCCCGGCCAGCGCGACGACGGTGGCGTCGCCCAGCGCCTCCCGGGCGCCGGCCTTGGCCAGCAGCGAGCGGGCCTGGGCGACCTCGGGCACCTCGAGCCGCCCCTCGGCGACCTCGACGGCCTCGCGCAGCGCGGCCAGCCGGTCGGTCAGCGACAGCTCACGGCGCCTCACGCCGAGGCCCCGCGGGCGGCGGCCAGCCCGGCGACGGCGGCGCGCAGCTCCGCGGCGGCCCCCGGCTGCGGGGCGACGTCACCCAGCAGCTCGTCGAAGCGGGCCTGCTCGACCTGCAGGAGCCGCTCGGCGCGGGCGTCCAGGTCGCCGCGGGCCCGGGCGGCCAGCTCGCGGACGGCGGCGTCGCCGAACACGGCCTCGAGCAGCCGCTGCCCGACCGCGGTGGTACCGGCGGCGATGCCGAACTCGGCACCCGACAGCCCGGCGGTGGAGGCGAACACGGCGATCATCAGCGCGGCCCCGGCGCCGTTCACGCCCCAGGACATCAGCCGGGCCTGGTTCCGCTTGCCCGCGCCCTCCTTGCGCACCAGTTCGAGGACGAAGCCCTGCCAGCCGCGCACCTCGTCGGCGGCGGCGCCGGTGAAGGACGGGGAGACGCCGTCCAGCTCGGTCTCCCGGCCGGCGAGCAGCGTGATGCCGCCGGGCAGCGAGCGCCAGTCGGTGACGGTCTTCTCCGCGGCCCGGTCCGCCTCGGCGCGCAGCAGCAGCTCGACGCCGGACTCCAGCGCGCCGGTCAGGTCCGCGGCGGGGTTGGGCCGGCCGGTGAACGCCGCGGCGACCCGGTCCCGCAGCCGGCCGACCTGGCCCTGCAGGCTGCGCATCCACTCGCCGGTGCCGACGAACTCCTGCCAGCGGGCGAGCACCTCCCCGCGCAGCAGGCTGCCGTTGCCCACGCCCTCGTCGATCGCCGCCCGGGCCCGCGCGTAGGCGGCCTCCGCCGCGGCGTGCAGCGCCTCGGCGGCGGTGGCCTGCTCCTGCACGCCGTCGACGACCACCGACACCCGGTCGCCCAGGCTCTCCAGCGCGCCGGCCAGCGTCTGCCGGACGACGGCGGCGCGCTGCTCCTGGTCGGCGGCGAGCGCGTGCAGCCACTGCCGCAACGGGCCGACCTGGTCCTCGGGCAGGTAGCCGTCGACCAGCGGCCGCTCCTCCACCACGAACAGCCGGGCGCTCGACAGCCCGGCCCGGTGCAGCATCGCGGCCAGGTCGTCGGCCACCTCGCCGACCGCCTCCGGCGGCACCCGGTCGAGCACCACGGCCAGCGCGGTGCCCCGCTCCTGCGCCGTCCGCAGCAGGTCCCAGGGGACGGCGTCGGCGTAGCGGGCCGCGGTGGTGACGAACACCCACAGGTCGGCGGCGGCCAGCAGCTGCCCGGCCAGCTCGCGGTTGGCCTCCACCACCGAGTCGACGTCCGGGGCGTCGACCAGCGCGAGCCCCGGCGGCAGCGCGTCGGTGGCCACCAGCTTGATGCCGCTGGTCGTGTCGCCCTCGCCGGTGGTGCGGGCCAGGCCCGGCAGCACCCGGTCGCCGGCGAAGGCGGCCTGGTCGGCCGGGGAGCAGACCAGCACCGGCGAGCGGGTGGTCGGCCGGAGCACCCCGGGCGTGGTGACCCGGGTGCCGAGCAGGCTGTTGACCAGCGTGGACTTGCCGGCGCCGGTCGAGCCGCCGACGACGGTGAGCAGCGGGGCGTCGAGGTCCCGGAGCCGGGGCAGCAGGTAGTCGTCGACCTGGTCGACGACGGAACGGGCGGTGCGGGCGGCGGCGTCACGGCCGGTGGTGGCCAGGCCCAGCGGCGCGCCGGCGACGGTGTCGCGCAGCTGCTGCAGGGCGTCCGGCAGCCCGGTCGAGGTGGTCATCCCCGGATCTTGCCCGGGCGGCCCCCCGCTCACCCCTCGAGCGTCAGTCGCGCACCGGCCAGGCCACCACGGGGCCCAGCAGCCGCCCGGGCCCCCGCACGCCGCCGGCGTCCCGGACGACGTGGCGGTGCTCGTGGCTGCCGGCGGCGTGGGCGAGGGCCGCCAGCAGCAGCGTCAGCTCGGCCCGGTCCACGCCCGCGGTCAGGTCGGCCAGGTCGACCGGCTGCCCGTCGGCCAGGCCGGCCGCGGCCCGCAGCAGCCGCAGCTGGCCGCTGCTGCCGGTGATGACGCCGGCGCTCAGGGCGGCGTCGAGCTCGCCCCACTGCACGGCCGCCCACGGCCCCTCGTCCGCGTCGCCGTCCAGGGCGATCGCCACCAGCCCGGCCGACTGCAGCCGGGGCAGCCAGTGGCCGGAGTCGGCGAGCAGCAGCACCGCCGCCTCCAGCGCGTAGTCGCCCACGGCCGCCCGCAGCAGGGCGCTCTCCAGGTCGAGCAGGTCCAGGTCGATCGCCTGTGGTTCACCGAGCACCGGCACACCTCCTCCGTCGGTGTCCACTGTGCCCCCCGGGTACGACAGGTCGGGCGACGGCGCGGCTCAGAGGCCGGCCAGCGCGGCGGGCACCTCGCCCGGGGAGTCGACCACGACCGCCGCACCCGCGGCCAGCAGCTCGCCGGGCGGGGCCGGACCCCAGCCCGCGCCGACGCACGGCAGCCCGTGCGCGCGGGCACCCAGCACGTCCTGCGCCCGGTCGCCGACCAGCACCGGGCGGGCGCCGTCCGGGTGCGCGGCCAGCGCGGCGGCGACGACCTGGTCCTTGTGCCGCACCGCGCCGTCCAGGGTGGCCCCGTGCACGCTGTCGAAGGCGGCCAGCAGCCCGACGTGCGCCAGCACCCGCACCGCGAACGGCTCGGGCTTGCTGGTGGCCACGGCCAGCACCGCGCCGCCGGCGCGGAGCGTGCCGAGCAGCTCGGGCACCCCGGCGTAGACGGTCGCGTCGAACATCGCCCCGGCCGTGTAGTGCGCGCGGTACGCGGCCACCGCCCGCACCACGTCGTCCCCGCCGAGCCCGAAGGCGCCGGCGAAGCCGTCCTCCAGCGGCGGGCCGACCATCGCCCGCAGCTGCCCCGGCGTCGGCGCCGGCAGCCCCAGCTCGGCGGCGGCGACCCGGATCGAGGCCCAGATGCCCGGCGTGGAGTCGACCAGTGTGCCGTCGAGGTCGAACAGGACGAGCCGGCCGCCCTCTTCCCCGGCGGGTCCTGAGCTGGTTGCATGAAGTCTCAAGCAACACCCCTTCCCCGGAGGTCCGTCGCGATGACCCGCACCCAGTCCCTGCCCGCGACCACCCGCGCCCCCGGCTCGAGCACCGGCCGGGCGGTCCAGGCGACGGCCGCCCTGTCCGTGCTCGTCCTGCTGTGGCAGTTCGTCACCGCCGGGCGGCTGCTGTCGCAGGCCGACGCCATGGACGCCCACGGGACGGGCGCGATCGCGCTGCACGTCGCCGGCGCGCTGCTCGTCGTCGCCACCCTGCTGCACGCCCGGGCGGGCGGCGCACGGTGGCCGGTCGTGGTGTCCGCCGCGGTCTTCGTCGCCGGCTTCGTGCAGGCCGCGATCGGGGACGCCGGGAACATGACCGCGCACGTGCCCGGCTCCCTGGTGCTCACCGTCGGCACGGTCTGGGTCACGGCCTGGGCGTTCCGTCGGCACCCGGCGGCCTGAGCCGGCCGGTCACCCAGGCCCGCGCCTCCTCGACGGTCGCCACCGTCGGCACCCCGGCGGGCAGCGGCGGCCGGCGCACCAGCACGACCGGCAGCCCGAGCTCCCGGGCGGCGGTCAGCTTCGCCTCGGTCAGGTGGCCGCCGGAGTCCTTGGTGACGACGACGTCGACGGCGTGCTCCCGCATCAGCGCCAGCTCGTCGGCGACGCTGAACGGGCCGCGGTCCAGCAGCAGGGTGGCGCCGGCCGGCAGCGGCTCGTCGGGCGGGTCGACCGAGCGCACCAGCACCCGGCCCGGCAGGTCGGCGAAGACGGCGACCTCCTGCCGGCCGGTGGTCAGGAAGACGCTGCCGGCGCCGGCCACCGCCGCGGCGGCCTCGGCCAGCGAGTCGACGAACCGCCAGTCGTCCCCGGGCTGCGGCGTCCACCCCGGCCGTTGCAGCCGGAGCAGCGGGGTGCCGTGCGCGGCCGCCGCGGCGGCGGCCGACGCGGTGATCTGCGCGGCGAAGGGGTGCGTGGCGTCCACGACGGCGCCCGGACGGTGCTCGGCCAGCCAGGCCGCCAGGCCCTCGGGCCCGCCGAACCCGCCGATCCGCACCGGCCCCTCGGGCAGCACCGGCTCCGCCGTCCGGCCGGCCAGGCTGGACAGCACGTCGACGCCGTCGGCGAGCAGCGCGGCCGCCAGCCGGCGGGCCTCCCCGGTCCCCCCGAGCACCAGCACCTGACCGGTCACCGGCCACCTCCTGTCGCCAGACGCGTCCCGTCGCGGTGTCCGCGCCGGTCGACACCGCAGCCGGCCGCACCTCGACGTCCGGGCCGGTGACGCGGGCCGTGCACCATGGTGCCGTGAGCAGGGACGGCAGCGCGGGGCTGCGGCACGGCTGGACGACGGGCGCCTGCGCGACCGCGGCCACCACCGCCGCCTACACCGCGTTGCTCACCGGCGAGTTCCCCGACCCGGTGCAGATCGACCTGCCCAACGACCGGCACCCGGCGTTCGCGCTGGCCCGCGAGTCCCTCGGCACGGGCGAGGCGACCGTCGGCATCGTCAAGGACGCGGGCGACGACCCGGACGTCACCCACGGCGCGGTGGTCTCCGCCCGGGTCGTGCTCGCCGAGGCCGGCAGCGGCGTGACGTTCCGGGCCGGCGAGGGCGTGGGCACGGTGACCAAGCCCGGCCTGCCGCTGGCGGTGGGTGAACCGGCGATCAACCCGGTGCCCCGCCGGCTGATGACCGAGCACGTCGCCGCGGTCGCGCAGCGGTTCGGCGGCACCGGCGACGTGGTCGTCGAGGTGTCGGTGGCCGGCGGCGCCGAGCTCGCGCGACGCACCTGGAACCCGCGGCTGGGCATCCTCGGCGGGCTGTCCATCCTGGGCACCACGGGCGTCGTCGTCCCGTACTCGTGCTCGTCCTGGATCGACTCGATCCGCCGCGGCATCGACGTCGCCCGGGCGGCGGGCCGCACCCACGTCGCGGGCTGCACCGGGTCGACCAGCGAGCGGGTGGCGCAGGAGCTGTACGGCCTGCCCGAGGACGCGCTGCTGGACATGGGCGACTTCGCCGGCGCGGTGCTCAAGTACCTGCGCCGCCACCCGGTGCCGCGGCTGACGGTGGCCGGGGGCATCGGCAAGCTGGCCAAGCTCGCCGACGGCCACCTCGACCTGCACTCGGGGCGCTCGCAGGTGTCCTTCGCCGCGCTGGCCGAGCTGGTCGCCGGGGCGGGCGGCTCCGCCGGGCTGGTCGAGGGCGTGCGGACGGCGAACAGCGCGCTCGACGCCCTGCAGCAGTGCCAGGCCGCGGGGCTCCCGCTGGGCGACCTGGTCGCGGCCGGGGCCCGGCGGACGGCGGAGGGCGTGCTGCTCGGCGCCCCGGTCGCGGTCGACGTGGTGGTCATCGACCGCGCCGGCACTGTGGTCGGGAGAGCCTGACCAAGGCAGCCGCTGCCCCCCACCGCTCGCGAGCCCGCGGCGGGCCCCTGCAGCGGGGCCGGGGAGCGGGCCGCTCACCGCGGGCGCGTCGTGGAGTAGAGGTGGCTGTCCAGGAACTGCTCCGCGGCGAGCACCCGGCCGACGACCACGATCGCCGTCCGGCGGACACCGGCGGCGGTGACCTGGCCGGCGATGTCGGCCAGCGTGCCACGCAGCACCAGCTCGTCGTCCCGGCTGGCCCGCGCCACCACCGCGACCGGGCAGTCCGCGCCGTAGTGCGCCGCCAGCTCCGGGGCGAGCTCGTCCATCCGCTGCACGGCCAGGTGCAGCACCAGCGTCGCGCCGGTGGCCGCGTAGGCGGCGAGCGCCTCCCCCGGCGGCATCGGCGTCGACCGGGCCGACGTCCGGGTGAGGACGACGGTCTGCGCGACGCCCGGCACGGTGAGCTCGCGCTTGAGCGAGGCGGCGGCCGCGGCGAACGCCGGCACCCCCGGGACGACGTCGTAGGGCACCCCTGCGCCGTCCAGCCGGCGCATCTGCTCGGCCATGGCGCTGTAGACCGACGGGTCGCCGGAGTGCAGCCGGGCGACGTCCAGCCCCTCCTCGTGCGCGGCGACCAGCAGGGAGGTGATCTGGTCGAGGTCCAGGTCGGCGGTGTCGACCAGCCGGGCGCCCGCGGGGGCGCTGTCCAGCAGCTCGCGGGGCACCAGCGCGCCGGCGTACAGGCACACCGGGGCCGTGGCGATCAGCCGGGCCGCCCGCACGGTCACCAGGTCGGCGGCACCGGGCCCGGCCCCGATGAAGTGGACCGTCACCGGGTGGCCCCTCCCGTGGGAAGACGCGCGAAAGAGCGCGTGGGAAGACGCGCGAAAGCGCGCGTGGGAAGACGCGCGAAGGCGCGCGTGGGAAGACGCGCGAAAGCGCGGGTGGGAACGGGCGGGGTCATCGGGTCACGCTCCAGATCGTCACGGGCATGGCGGCCTTCCAGCCGGTGAAGCCGCCCACCGGCTGGGCGGTGGCGACCGAGAGCCGGGTCAGCTGACCGCCGCAGCGGCCGTACCAGTCGGCCAGCACGGCCTCGCTCTCCACGGTCACCGCGTTGACCACCAGCCGACCGCCGGGGCCGAGCGCCTCCCAGACGGTGTCCAGCAGCAGCGGCGTGGTGGCGCCGCCGCCGACGAAGACGGCGTCCGGGGCCGGCAGGTCGGCGAGCGCCTCCGGTGCCGTGCCCTCGACGACCTGCAGCCCGGGGACGCCGAGCCGGGCCGCGTTCTGCCGCACCCGGTGCGCGCGCTCGGGCCGGGCCTCGACCGCGACGGCCCGGCAGGAGGGGTGCACCCGCATCCACTCGATGCCGATCGAGCCCGCGCCCGCGCCGACGTCCCACAGCAGCTGCCCGGGCAGCGGGGCCAGCCGGGACACGGTCACCGCCCGGACGTCGCGCTTGGTCAGCTGCCCGTCGTGGCGGTAGGCGTCGTCGGGCAGCCCGGGGACCGTCGGCAGCGGCACGGTGCCCGCGTCGGCGAGCACCTCGACCGCGGTCACCACCAGCGGGTCGGTGTCCGGGTACGACCAACCGGCCGCCGTGCCCTCGAACCGGCGCTCGCCCGGCCCGCCCAGCTGGGCCAGCGCGGTCAGCCGGCTCGCGCCGTAGCCCCAGTCGCGCAGCCGGCCGGCGACCGCACCGGGCGTGGACCCGTCGGCGCCGAGCACCACCAACCGGCGGCCGGGGGTCACCTGGGGGGCGAGCAGGTCCAGCGGCTTCCACACGACCGAGACGACGGTGGTCTCCTCCACCGACCAGCCCAGCCGCGAGCAGGCCAGCGTCACCGACGACGGGTGCGGGACGACGTCGACCGCGGCAGCGCCGAACCAGCGGACCAGGGTGGTGCCGATCCCGGAGTACATCGGGTCGCCGCTGGCCAGCACCACGACCCGGCGGCCGGGGTGGGCGGTGGGCAGCTCGCGCACGGCCAGCGCCATCGGCGAGGGCCACGGCACGCGCTCGCCGGGGACGTCGTCCGGCACCAGCGAGAGCTGTCGGGCGCTCCCGCGCAGCACCGCGGCGCCCCTGATCGCCCGTCGCGCGGTCGGGGACAGCCCCTCCCAGCCGTCGGCCCCGATGCCGACGACGGTGACGGTCCACCCCTCCGGTGCACTCACGCGGTGTCCACGGGCGCGACTCCGACCTCGATCCGCTCCTCGGTCGCCGGCGCTCCCTGCGATGCTCCCTCGGCCGTCGTCACGCCGGCAACTCCCCCTCCGGGCCGGCCGCCTCCGCCAGCAGCCGCTCGCGCAGCTCCTCGGGCAGCAGGTCGACGTAGACCGTGCCCTCGAGGTGGTCGACCTCGTGCTGCAGGCAGCGCGCGGCCATCCCGGTCGCCTCGATCGAGGTCGGGTCGCCGTGCACGTCGACGCCGTCCACCCGGGCCCGGAAGGCGCGCTCCAGCTCCGCGTAGGGGCCGGGCACCGACAGGCAGCCCTCCTCGGTCAGCTCGACCGCGGGCTCGTCGCCGACCGGCTCCAGCACGGTGAGCACCGGGTTCACCACGTAGCCCACGACGTCCTCGCCCTCGGCGTCCGGGCAGTCGATGACGAACACCCGGGCGTCGACGCCGATCTGGTTGGCCGCCAGCCCGACCCCGTCCGCGGCGTGCATGCTCGCGAACATGTCCAGCAGCAGGTGCCGCAGGTCGCGGTCGAAGGTGGTGACCGGGGTGCACGGGCGGTGCAGCACGGGGTTGCTGCCGTAGGTGACGATCGGCTTCGCGACGCCGTCGTAACGGCCGGGCAGGCGCATGACCGTCGATCCTAGGGACGGCGCGGCTCGCTACCGTCACCGCGATGCCCACCGCCGACGCCCGCGCCCTGCCGCACCGGCGGGGCCGGCAGCACCCCGTCCGGGACACCGGTGCCGCCACCGCCGCGGGGCTCGCCCTCGGCGCGGTCGCCGACCTGCTGCTGGCCGACCCCCGCCGGGGTCACCCGGTCGCCGGCTTCGGCCGGGCGGCGGCCGCGCTCGAGCGCGTCCTCTGGCGCGACTCCCGTGCCGCGGGGGTGGCCCACGTGGCGGTCTGCGTGGGGACGGCGACCGCGCTGGGCGCGACCGCGCAACGGCTCACCGGAGGCCGGCCGCTGGCCCGGACCGCGCTGACCGCCGCCGCCACCTGGGCGGTGCTCGGCGGCACCTCGCTGGGGCGCGCCGCCGGCACCATGGCCGCCCACCTGGACGCCGGCGACCTGGCGGCGGCCCGCGCGCACCTGCCCACGCTGGCCGGCCGGGACCCGAGCGGGCTGGGCGAGCCGGAGCTGGTGCGGGCCACCGTCGAGTCGGTCGCGGAGAACACCTCCGACGCCGCTGTCGCACCGCTGTTCTGGGGTGCGGTGGCCGGCGTCCCCGGGCTGCTGGCCTACCGCGCCGCCAACACGCTGGACGCGATGGTCGGGTACCGCTCGGCGCGGTACCTCCGGTTCGGCTGGGCCGCCGCCCGGCTGGACGACGTCCTCAACTGGGTGCCCGCCCGGGTCACCGCCGCGCTCACCGTGCTGACCGCCCCGCTGGCCGGCGGCTCCCCGGCCGGTGCCTGGCGGGCCTGGCGGCGGGACGGCGCCGCGCACCCCAGCCCGAACGCCGGCCGGTGCGAGGCCGCCCTGGCCGGCGCCCTGGAGCTCCGGCTGGGCGGCCGCAACGTGTACGGCGAGCGGGTGGAGGAGCGACCCACGCTCGGCGACGGTCAGCCCCCGGTGCGCGGGGACATCCGGCGGGCGGTCCGGCTCTCCCGCGCGGTGTGGACGGCGGCCGCGGTCGTCGCCGCGACGAGCCGGCCGGCCCGCCGGCGCTGAGCGCGGCGCGGCAGCACGCCGCGCGCCGCCGGCAGCACCGGGAACCCCGCCGGGTCGACCCGGGCGTGGCTGGCCGGCGGGTCGGCCGGGCCCCGGCCACCGCGGACGGCGATGACGAGCGTGACGACGGACAGGCCGCCCAGCCCGAGCAGGAACAACAACACGAGGACTCCACCTGAGGTCATGACCCCACGGTGGCATCGTCAGCCCTGGCGAAAAGCAGGCCAATCCGGCATGGTGGCCTCATGCCACCGCTGCTCGACCAGTCCACCCCGGCCCAGGAGCTGGCCGCGTTGATCGGTCCCGTGGACTCCCTCCCCGCCCCGCGGTACGCCGGCCTGGCCCGCCGGGTGCGCGAGCTGGTGACCGCCGGGCAGCTCCCGGCCGGCAGCCGGCTGCCCGCCGAGCGCGACCTGGCCACCGCGCTGGCGACCAGCCGGGTGACGATCGCGTCGGCCTACCGGGTGCTCCGCGAGGAGGGCTGGGCTCAGACCCGGCACGGCTCCGGCACGGTCGTCGACGTGCCCGGCTCCGGCGGCGACGGCGGCGCGGGCTGGCTGCCCCGCGTGGCGCCCGGCCTGATCGACCTCGCGCACGCCGCGCCGCCGGCCGCACCGCAGCTGCTGCCGGCCTACGCGCGCGCCCTCGAGCAGCTGCCCGCCTCCGTCGGCGGCAACGGGTACGCCCCGCACGGCCTGCTGGAGCTCCGCGAGGCGGTCGCCGCCCGGTTCACCGCGCGGGGGCTGCCGACCGACCCGGAGCAGGTCGTCGTCACCGCGGGGGTGGGCGACGCGACCGCCCTCGCGCTGGAGCAGCTGCTCGAGCCGGGCGACCGGGTGCTGGTCACGCACCCGACCTACGCCGGCTCGCTGCGGATGGTGGAGGCCGGCCACGGCCGGCTCGTCCCGGTCGCCACCGACCCCGCCTCCCCCGACGACCTGGTGGCCGCCGCCCACGCCGCCGCGCGGCAGAGCGCACCGCGGCTGGCGCTGCTGGAGCCGGACTTCGCCAACCCCACCGGCGCCCGCCTCTCCGCCGCCGGACGGCGCCGGCTGGCCGCCACGCTGTGGCAGCAGGGGGTGCTCACCGTCGTCGACGAGGTCAGCGCCGAGCTGCACCTCGACGGGGAGGCGCTGCCGCCCTACGCAGCCGGCCTGCCCGACGCGGCCGTCGTCACGGTGGGCGGGCTGAGCAAGGCGGTGTGGGGCGGGATGCGGATCGGCTGGCTGCGCACCGACGCCGCGCTGGCCGACCGGCTGGGGACGGCCTACGCCCGGCGCCAGCTCTCCGTCGGGCTGCTGGACCAGCTCGCCGCCACCCTGCTGGTCCGGGACCTGGACGCCGTCCTGGCCGGACGCCGGGCGGAGCTGCGCGTCCAGCGCGACGTGCTGCTGTCGGCGCTGGCCGAGCAGCTGCCGGACTGGCAGGTGCGCCCCCCGGCCGGCGGGCTCTCGCTGTGGTGCACGCTCCCGCCCGGGCTGAGCTCGGCCGCGCTGGCCGCGGCCGCCGCACCGCGCGGGCTGCTGCTGGCCGAGGGCCGGGCCTTCGGCACCGGGCACGCCTTCGACGACCACCAGCGGCTGCCCTACACCCGGCCCGCCGACGAGCTGCGGGAGGCGGTCGACGTGCTGGCGGCGCTCAGCCAGGGCCTCCGCGGCGGCGCCGGGCAGACCGTCGTCCGGGCCCGCACCGTCGTCTGAACCGGGCGCCGCAGGGCCGCCCCGCACGCCGTGCGGGGCGGCGGGGATCGCGGTAGCTTGCTGGCACTGGAGCGGTCGACCTGCATGCGGTCGACGGGTCACCGTGGGTCGAACGCACGGCTGGGTGACCCCCACCGGAGGAGTCCGGTGCGCAACGGCAGAGAATGGGCGCCGCCATGTCCACCACCTCCGCGCTGCCCCGCCAGACAGCGATCCCCCCACGCCCGCAGGCACCGAGCCGTCCCGTCCCCGCCTCCCCCGCGGCGGGTTCCCGGCCGGCCGGCCGGTTCCGCGGCGACCTGGCCACCGACCAGTGGTGGTGGTCGCCCGAGCTGTACGACCTGCTCGGGGCGGTCCCCGGGCAGGGGCAGCCCTCGCTCGGGGCGCTGCTGGCCCCGGTGCACCCGGTGGACTGCCCGGGGCTCCGCGCCGCGCTGAGCGCCGCCGGCACCGTCGGCACCCCCGTCACCCGCGAGTACCGGGTGACCGGGCCGGGCGGTGCGGACCGCACCCTCCTGCTGGTCTGCGAGCCGGAGACCGACGGCGCCGGCCGGGTCACCGCGCTGACCGGGCTGGTGGTCGAGGTGGGCCGCGACCGCGTGGCCCCGCCGGCGGACGAGCAGCTGCACCGGCTGGAGACCGAGGTCGAGCAGCTGCGCAGCGCGATGGCCAGCCGGGCGGCGATCGAGCAGGCCAAGGGCGTGCTGATGCTGCTGGTGGGCTGCGGTGAGCAGGTGGCCTTCGACCTGCTGGCGCACATCTCCAGCCACACGCACCGCAAGGTCCGCGACGTCGCCGCGGCGATCATCGACTCGGCCCGGGGGCAGAGCCCGCTGCCCGACGACGTCCGCGAGATCCTGCACGACGCGACCCCGCCCGGCCGCGCGACGGCCTGACGGACCGGACCGGACCGGACCGGACCGGCCCGCCCTCCCGCACCCGCCGGTCTCCTCCAGACGCCCGTCGGAGAGGATCCTGGGACGCCCGGGCCGACGAGGGCCCGGGACGAGGGAGGGAGCCGCGGCGTGTTCTACGTGCTCGTGCGGTTCGTGCTGCGGCCGCTGGTGTTCGTGGTCTTCCGGCCCACGGTGGTCGGCCGGGAGAACGTGCCGCTCACCGGACCGGTGATCCTGGCCAGCAACCACCTCTCCTTCATCGACAGCATCGGCATCCCGCTGATGGCGCCGCGCAAGGTCGCCTACCTGGCCAAGGCCGAGTACTGGCGGAGCCCGGGCATCGGCGGGTGGGTCTCCCGGACGCTGTTCACCGCGCTCGGTGCGCTGCCGGTCGAGCGGGAGGCGTCCCGGGCCGCGCAGCAGGCGCTGGACACCGCGATGGGCGTGCTGCGGGCCGGCGGCGCCTTCGGGATCTACCCCGAGGGCACCCGCTCCCGCGACGGCCGGCTGGCCCGCGGCAAGACCGGCGTGGCCTGGCTCGCGCTGACCGCCGACTGCCCGGTGGTGCCGGTGGCCGTGCACGGCACCGACAAGATCCAGCCGATCGGCGCCCGCTGGCCGCGGCTGGCCAAGGTCTCGGTCACCTTCGGCGAGCCGCTGACCTTCCCCGAGCACCGCGGCCTCGCCGGCAAGGGCAAGGCGCGCCGCGAGGTCACCGACCAGGTCATGGAGGCCATCGCCGCGCTGTCGGGCCAGGAGAAGGCCGGCTGGGGCACGCCCTCCGCGGCGGCATGAGCGGGGCGCTGCTCGTCGCCGGCACCACCTCCGACGCCGGCAAGTCCGTGGTGACCGCCGGCATCTGCCGCTGGCTGGCCCGCCAGGGCGTGCGGGTGGCGCCGTTCAAGGCGCAGAACATGAGCAACAACTCGATGGTCACCGCCGACGGCGCCGAGATCGGCCGCGCCCAGGTGATGCAGGCCGCGGCCGCCGGGGTCGAGCCGGAGGCCGCGATGAACCCGGTGCTGCTCAAGCCCGGCGGGGACGACGCCAGCCAGGTCGTCGTCCTGGGCCGGGCCGTCGCCGACGTCACCGCGCTGTCCTACCGGCCGATGAAGGCCGCGCTGCTGGAGCAGGCGCTGGCCTGCCTGGCCGACCTGCGGTCGCGGTTCGACGTGGTGGTCTGCGAGGGCGCGGGCTCCCCCACCGAGATCAACCTGCGCGCCGACGACATCGCCAACATGGGCCTGGCCACGGCCGCGGACCTCCCGGTCGTGGTGGTCGGCGACATCGACCGCGGCGGGGTGTTCGCCGCCCTCTACGGCACCGTCGCGCTGATGCCGCCGGGCGACCAGCGGCTCGTCGCGGGCTTCCTGGTCAACAAGTTCCGCGGCGACGTGCGGCTGCTGACCCCCGGCCTGGACCAGCTCGCCGCCCTCACCGGCCGGCCGACGCTGGGCGTGCTGCCCTGGCAGACCGGGCTGCACCTGGACGTCGAGGACTCCCTCGGCGTCGGGGTCGCCGAGCCCTCGGGCCCCCCGCACGGTGCCGACGTGCTGCGGGTGTCGGTGGCCCGGCTGCCCCGGCTGTCGAACTTCACCGACCTCGACGCGCTGGCCGCCGAGCCCGGCGTGCTGCTGCGCTACGCCACCCGCCCCGAGGAGCTCGCCGACGCCGACCTCGTGGTGCTGCCCGGCACCCGCTCCACCGTCGCTGACCTGGCCTGGCTGCGCGCCACCGGGCTCGCCGACGCGGTCGCCCGCCGGGCCGCCGAGGGCCGGCCGGTGCTCGGCATCTGCGGCGGGCACCAGATGCTGGCCCGCACGATCACCGACGACGTGGAGTCGCGCGCCGGCGTCGTCCCCGGGCTGGGGCTGCTGCCCACCGAGGTGGTCTTCGCGCCGGCCAAGACGCTGGGCCGGCCCACCGGGACCGCGCTCGGCCAGCCGGTGCGCGGGTACGAGATCCACCACGGCGAGGTGCGCGTCGACGACGGCGCCGAGCCCTTCCTGGACGGCGCCCGGGCGGGCTCGGTCTACGGGACGACGTGGCACGGAGCGCTGGAGGGCGACGGGTTCCGCCGTGCGTTCCTCACCGAGGTGGCCCGGGTCGCCGGCCGCCGCTTCGTGGTCGCGCCGGACACCGACTTCGCCGCCGTCCGGGAGGCCCGGCTGGACGCGCTGGGCGACCTGGTCGCCGAGCACGCGGACACCGACGCGCTCTGGCGGCTGCTCGAGTCCGGCCCGCCGCCCGGCCTGCCGGTGCTGTCCGCCGGCCTCGGCGTGGGCTAGGGCCCGGCGCCCCGGCCCGCTAGCGTGGCCTCCGTGCAGCCCGCCCTCGCGACCGAGCCCACCGACGCCCAGGTGCTGGCCGGCTACCGCCCGCCGTCCCAGCTCGTCCTGGACAAGGTCATCGACCGCGTCGACGAGCACTGCCGGGCCTTCATCGGCCTGTCCCCGTTCGCCACGCTGGCCACCGCGGACGCCGACGGGTTCCCGGAGGTCTCCCCGCGCGGCGGCGACCCGGGCTTCGTGCACGTGCTCGACGAGCACCGCCTGGCGCTGCCCGACCGGCAGGGCAACAACCGCGTCGACAGCCTGCGCAACCTGGCCGTCAACCCCCGCGCCGCGCTGCTGTTCTTCGTGCCCGGCGCCGAGGAGACGCTCAAGGTGTTCGGGACGACGACGATCGTGGACGCCGACACCCTGGACGTCGACCTGGTCGAGTTCGGCCGGGCACCGAAGTCGGTGGTCGTGCTGACCGTCGAGCGCGCCTACTTCCACTGCGGCAAGGCCGTCATGCGGTCGGGGCTGTGGGACCCGGAGCGGCAGGTCGACCGGTCGACCATGACGCCCTTCGGGCAGGTGCTCAAGGACCACTGCCGGCTCGACGTCGCCCTGCCCGACGACGCCACCATCCGCGCGGACCTGGCCCGCGAACTCTGAGAGGACCCCCTCCTCCCTCCCCACCCCTCGCAGGCTCGGGGCGGTGCCCTGGGGGGGCCGGGTACCGACGGGAGCCCTTTTCGTCGGTGGCCGGCCGTAGCGTCCCGGCATGGCACACGAGTTCCAGGTGACGATCGACTCCACCGCGCCGCACCCGCTCGCCGACTGGTGGGCCGAGGCGCTCGGCTGGGAGCGGGAACCCACCGACGAGGCGTTCATCCGGCGGATGGTCGACGAGGGCCACGCCGCCGAGTCCGACACGATGCGGCACGACGGCCAGCTGGTCTGGACCGCCGGCTCCGCCATCCGGCACCCCACCGGCGCGGCGCCCCGGGTGCTGTTCCAGCTGGTGCCCGAGCCCAAGACGGTCAAGAACCGGGTGCACCTCGACGTCCGGGTGGGCGCGGAGCACGTGGCGGCCGAGGTCGAGCGGCTGACCGGGCGCGGGGCCACGGTGCTGCACCACGGCCGGCAGGGCCCCTACACCTGGGTGACCCTCGCCGACCCCGAGGGCAACGAGCTCTGCCTCACCTGAGGTGGCGCGCCCGGGTCAGCCCCGGGGATGAGCAGCCGACCCGGGAGATCAACCCGGGGTCCGACGCCGTCGGTCGTCCCGGACGGGATGCTCCTCGACGGGTGCCGACGGCGGGATGCCCGGTGGCGGGCATGGGCCCATCCCACAGGTCAGCCGCCCGACACCACCCGCTGGAGCGACGTCCCGGGGCCGCTCGTCCCCTACCTTCCCCTCACCACAGCGCCTCGACAGGGAGACCCATGCGCATCCTCCGTGCTCCTGCAGCACTCGCCGCCGCCACCACCGTGGCGTTGCTGCTCGCCGGCTGTTCCGGGTCCGGCGGCGCGCCGGCGGCCGAGGCCGCCGAGCAGGAGTCGCCCCTGACCGAGTACTTCGACGCCGTGTACGGCGGCGACCTCTCGCCGGAGGAACAGGAACGGCAGTTCGCCGAGCAGCAGGAACAGGAGCAGGAGCTCGTCGCCCAGTGCATGCAGGAGGAGGGCTTCGAGTACACGCCCGACACGTCCTCGAGCACGTTCTACTCCGGTGAGGACACCGAGTGGGAGCCCGATGACCGGGACTGGGTGGCCCAGTACGGGTACGGCGCGGTCAACTCCCCGTTCACCGAGCAGCCGACACCGGCAGAGGACGAGTACGTCGACCCCAACGCCGACTACGTGGCCACCCTCTCGGAGTCCGAGCAGACGGCGTTCTACGAGGCGCTCTACGGCCCGACCCCCACGGAGGAGGAGATGGCCGAGGACGCCTCGGTCGAGTACGACTGGCAGACCGCAGGCTGCCAGGGCGCGGCCCAGCACGAGGTCGCCGGCGAGGACGTGTCGCAGTCGGAGGAGTTCAAGCCCCTCTTCGACGCCATCGACGCGTTCTACGGGGACATGGCGTCGTGGCCGGGGATGGCCGAGCTGGACGCCGAGTGGGCCGCGTGCATGGACGCCGCCGGCCACGGCGGCTTCACCGCCCAGGCCGATGCGCAGAACTCCGTCTACGAAGAGCTGAACGCGCTCTACGAGGAGATGCCCACGTCGGAGGAGGGCATCTCCGCCGAGCCGGACGAGGCTGCCCGCGACGCCATCGCCGAGCGGGAGGTGCAGCTCGCCCTCGCCGACCTCGGCTGCCGGGAGGAGACCGACCACCGCGACCGCACCGCCGAGATCACCCGCGAGGCCGAGCAGCAGTTCGTCGACGACCACCAGCAGGAGCTGGACGCGATGAAGGCCGCCGCCGAACAGGCCGGCGAGTGACGGGTCCGACCGAGGGACCCGCGACCGAGCCGGTCCCGCTCGTCGAGCACCTCGCCGGACCGGACACGACCCCTGGGGCTCCGTCCCGGTGGGCGGCCTGGCCGGCCCTGCTCCGCCGCAACCGCCCGCTCTGGGTCACCGCCACGGTGGCGGCCGTGGCGTTGGTCGCCGGGCTGCTCGTCGGCCGGTTCGTGGTCGCGCCCGACAGGGCCGGGGCCGACGCGCCGGCGCCGGGCCTGGTCACCGTGCCGGTCGCCTTCGGGGCGCTGAGCAACGACGTGACGATCCGGGGCGAGGTCGGCTACGCCGACTCGGTGGAGGTCACCCTGGACACCTCGGCCATCTCCGGGCCCGCGGTGGTGACCGGGCAGGTGCCCGGGATCGGCTCGGAGCTCGGCCCGCTGGGCATCGCCCTGGAGATCGCCGGCCGACCGGTCATCGTGCTGCCCGGGGAGCTCCCGGCCTACCGGACGCTGCGCATCGGCGTCTCGGGACCCGACGTCGTCCAGTTCAAGCAGGCCGCGCGGGCGGTCGGCCTGGACGCCGGCGACCCGGCCGGCGACGTGTTCGACCGGACCGCCGCGGACGCGGTCACCGCGCTGTACACCCAGGCCGGCTACCCGGCACCGGCGCCCGAGGAAGGGGCCGAGGAGGGCGTGCTGGCCGCCCAGGACTCCGTGCGGGCCGCCGAGCAGGCCGTCGCCGCGGCACAGGCCGAGCTGGCCAGCGCCCGGAACGGCCCGTCGGCGGTCGACGTCCGGGCGGCGGACAACGCCGTCGCCAGTGCCCAGCGGGCGCTGGACGCCGCGCTGGCCACCACCCCGGACGACCCGGTGACGATCGGTGACCTGCGGGACTCCCTGGCCCTGGCCCAGCTGCAGCGCCAGGCGCTGGCCGCACCGGCCGACACCAGCGGGCAGCGCGCCCAGCTGTCCGCGGCGCAGACCCAGCTCGGCCAGGCCCGCGAGGGGCTGACCCGGGCGCAGCAGGCCGTCCTGCCGTCGCTCCCCGCCGGGGAGGTGCTCTACCTCGGGCAGCTGCCGCGCCGGGTCGACGCGGTGGAGGCGAAGCGGGGTGCCGTGCTCGCGGGCGCGGCCATGACGGTGTCCGGGGCGACCCTGGGCCTGTCCGGGACGGTGGCCGCTGCCGACGCGCGGCTGCTCAGCCCCGGGATGGCAGCGTCCTTCGAGCTCCCCGACGGCGCCGACCAGGCTGCCACGATCACCGAGGTCACCCCGGGCGAGGGCGACGAGGCCCGGTGGACGGTGCACCTGGAACCGGCACCGCTCACCCCCGAGCAGGTCACCCAGTTGCAGGGTGCCAACGTGCGGGTCGGGATCCCGGTCGGCGCCACGGACGGGGAGGTCCTGTCCGTGCCCCTGGCTGCGCTGAGCGCCGGCCCCGGCGGCGAGTCGCGGGTCGAGGTCGTCGACGGCGATCCCCGCGAGGGCGACCGCGCCGACACCCACCTGGTCGTCGTCGAGACGGGGCTGGCCGCCGACGGCGCCGTCGAGGTGCGCCCGGTGGACGGTGACCTGGTCGAGGACGACCTCGTGGTGGTCGGTCGGTGACGGTGCAGTCCGCCGCACCCGTCGCCACACCCGAGCGCGAGCCGGTCGCGGTCCCGGCCATCGAGCTCCGGGACGTCACCCGGTCCTTTCCCGGCCCCCCGGAGGTGCAGGCGCTCAAGGGCGTGAGCATCGCCGTCGGCGAGGGCGACTACGTCTCGATCACCGGCCCCAGCGGGTCGGGCAAGTCCACGATGCTCAACATCCTGGGGCTGCTCGATCGGCCGACGGTCGGCGAGTACCGGCTGGGAGGCGTGCTCACCAGCTCGCTCGGCGAGGACGACCGGGCGGCGGTGCGAGCCCGCCAGCTGGGCTTCGTCTTCCAGGCCTTCCACCTGATGTCCCGGCGCAGCGTGCTGGAGAACGTGCTGCTGCCGATGCTCTACAACGGCACGCCACGAGCCGAGCGCGAGCCGCGGGCCCGGGAGGCGCTGCAGCGGGTCGGGCTCGGGCACCGCATCGACTTCCTGCCCGGCACGCTCTCCGGGGGCGAACGCCAGCGGGTCGCCGTCGCCCGTGCAGTGGCGAGCCGACCCCGCGTCCTGCTGGCCGACGAACCGACCGGCAACCTCGACCAGGCGACGTCGGCGGAGATCATGGACCTGTTCGAGGAGCTGCACGCCGACGGGCTGACCCTCGTGGTCATCACCCACGACGGAGCCGTCGCCCGGCGGGCCTCGCGGCAGGTCAGGCTCACCGACGGCCGTGTGAGCGACGCCGGATGACCGACGAGCACCCGGTCCCGCCGCGTCCCCCGCGCCGGCCCGGCCGGGCCGGGCCCGGCCGGGTCCGGGCACGGCGGACCGGCCCGCCCACGGCCGGAGCCGGTCGGCCTGCCTGGCTGCGCCGGCCCGGGCGCCCGGACGCCGCGCCGATCGCCCGGCCGGTGGACCCCGCCGACCGGTTCCGCCTCACCGACCTGCTCGGTGAGGCGACGGCGGACATCGGCGCCCGGCCCGGACGCCTCGTGACGACGATGGTCGGCACCGTGCTGGGCATCGCCGCACTGATCGCCACCATCGGCCTCGCCCAGACCGCCGCCGGCCAGATCGCCCGCCAGTTCGATGCCAACGCCGCCACCCAGCTCGTGGTCACCCCGACGACGGCGAGCACCGGCGGTGGCGGGACCGTGGCCGCCGGGATGCTGCCCTGGGACGCCGTCCCCCGCCTCGAGCGCCTGGCCGGCGTCGAGTCGGCAGCGCTGCTCGCCGAGGTGCCGCTGCCCGACGCGGTCATCACGGCCGTGCCGGTCAACGACCCCTCCCAGCCGCCGACCGCGGCACCACCGGTCTACGCGGCCTCCGCGGAACTGCTGGACACGGTGGGCGGGCAGCTCGCCACCGGCCGGTTCTTCGACGCCGGACACGACTCCCGGGCCGACCGGGTGGCGGTGCTCGGCGCTCGCGCCGCGGAGCGGCTGGGCATCCAGCGGGTCGACACCCAGCCGTCGGTCTTCGTGGACGGCATCGCCTACGCCGTCGTCGGGGTGGTCGAGTCGGTCGACGTGCGGGCGGAGCTGCTCAACGCCCTGCTCGTCCCCACCGGCACGGCGCGGGCCGACTTCGACCTGCCTGCCCCCGGCGACGCCCAGGCCCGCATCGCCGTCGGGGCCGGGCCGCAGCTCCGCGCCCAGGCGGCGCTCTCGCTGGCCCCCGACGACCCGGAGAGCCTGCAGGTTCGGGCCCCGGACGGCCGGTCGGACCTGGGGCGGGAGGTGCAGGCCGACGTCAACGGGGTGTTCGTCGTCCTCGGGGTGATCGTGCTCCTCGCCGGCGGGGTCGGGATCGCCAACGTGACCATGCTGTCGGTCATGGAACGCGTCGGCGAGATCGGCCTCCGCCGGGCCGTCGGCGCGACGGGGCGGCAGATCGCCGGCCAGTTCGTCGCCGAGTCGGTGGTCATCGGCCTGCTGGGCGGCCTGATCGGCGCGGCGCTGGGCGTCTTCTCCGTCGTCGGCATCTCGGTGGCCCGGGACTGGACGCCGGTGGTCGACCCGTGGGTGGCCCTGGGCGGCGCCCTGCTCGGCTCGGTGCTGGGGCTGCTGGCCGGTGGGCTGCCGGCCCGCCGCGCCGCGCGGATCGAACCGGTGGACGCCCTCCGTGGCGGCACCTGACGAGCCGCGCCGACCGGCCCGGGATCAGCTGGGGGTGCTCATCTCCCGTTCGACGTCGCGGGCGGCCCGGCGGTCGGCGACGGTGCGCTGCGCGAGCAGCCGGCGCCGCTCGTCCTGCTGCCGCCGCCCCGTGCGGTAGCGGGCGTCCTCGACGAGCTGCCAGGCCGCCAGGGCGCTGGCGCGCACGCCCGGGATCGTGCCGACCTGGACCGGGTGGACCGGCTCCGCTGTGGTCATCTGCTGACCCTCTCCCCCGTGGCGGCCGGTGCTCGGCCGTCGGTGCATGTGTGGCCCGGCCCGGGTTCTCCCAACCGCGATGTGACCGGTCAGTCCTGCCCTGCGCACCATCTGTCACGAGGATCACACGCGTGTCGTTCTGCTGGCAGCGGCCGCGCCGACGCCGTCACCCCCGGGCGGCGTGTCGGGCCGGGGCACGCCGCGACGGCCGGGCGAGGGCATCCCCTACCGTGCCGTGCGTGGCGAGCAGTGGGTGGCGCAGGGTCCTCGGTCGGCTGGTCGACGTCGCGGTGCGGTCGGCCACCGCGCCCACGACGTCACGCAGGCAGCGCCGCGCGGCTGCCCGGCCGTCGGCGGGACCGTCGTCGAGACCGTCGTCGGAGCAGCCGACGGGGCAGTCGGCGGGTCAGCCGCTCCGTGCCCCGCTGCCCCAGGCCGGCCCGCCCCGGTCCCGGAAGGCGGCCGGGGAGCACTCCGGGCCGGTGCACGTCGAGTACCGGCCGCACCCGGACGACGACCCGGACCCCGGCGAGGTGGTCTGGGCGTGGGTCCCCTTCGAGGAGGGCGACGGCCGGGGCAAGGACCGGCCGGTGTTGGTGATCGGCCGGGACGGCGACGCGCTCCTGGCGCTGATGATGAGCAGCAAGGACCACGACCTCGACGCCGCCGACGAGGCCCGGCACGGCCGGCACTGGGTCGACGTGGGCACCGGCGCGTGGGACCGGCAGGGCCGGCCGAGCGAGGTGCGGGTGGACCGGGTGTTGCGGATCGCGCCCGCCGACGTCCGCCGCGAGGGCGTTGCGCTGGGCCGGGACCGCTTCGACGAGGTGGCCGCGGCGGTCAACCGGCAGCACGGCTGACGGGGGGCGCCCCGGCAGCGGAGGCGTCAGGCGCCGTCCGGGGCGGTCGAGGGCTCCGCGGCCGCGTCGTCGTCCCGCGAGGTGCGCACCCGCAGGTGGTAGACCCCGGCCGAACCGGTCAGCGACTGCAGGTCGTAGCGGTGCACGACCTTCGGCCCGCCGTGCAGGTGCACGTGCGTGACGACCGGCAGCGGGTCGCCGTGCCGCGCCTCGCGGACCTCGACCCGGCCGTCGAGCGGACCGCCCACGAAGAGCAGCACGGCGTCCTCCACGCGGGTGCTGCTGGTCACGTCGTCCTCCGCACTGGGTCCGTCCCCGGTCGCCTGGCACACCCGGACCAGGGTAGGCGTGCACCCGCGCCCGCGAGGTGACCGCGGCATGACGTTCACCCGCCCCGGGGGCGCAGCAACCGCGCCAGCAGCGGGGCGGAGAAGAGCATCACGAACAGCCGCAGCACCTGCACCGCCAGCACGAACGTCGCGTCGGCGCCGCTGCCGGTCGCGGTGGCCAGCACCGCGTACAGCCCGCCCGGCGTGGTGGCCAGGTAGCCGTCGAGCAGGCTCACCCCCGCCGTCCGGGACAGCACCACCCCGAGCCCGGCGCAGGCGGCGACCGCCCCGACGATCAGCGTCAGGGCCAGCGGCAGCGCCCGGCCGACCACCCGCAGGCTGTCCCGGGTGAACCCCAGCCCCACCTGCAGGCCGATGGCGAGGAAGCCGGCCGCCTCGACGAGGTCCGGCACGCCGGCGCCCTGCGACCCCCCGGTCAGGTCCAGCACCGCGGCCACCGCCATCGGGCCGAGGAGCGAGCCGACCGGCAGCCGGCTGAGCCGGCCGAGGACGACGCCCACCACCCCGCAGACCACGGTGAACAGCAGCCCGGCCGGCCAGCCGGGACCGTCGTCGGCGGGGACCGCGCCGCTGCCGGACGAGGCGCCGTAGACGGTGGTCGCCACCACCGGCATCGCCACCACGATGAGCAGCACCCGCAGGTACTGCAGCACGGCGACCACCTGCTCGTCGGCGCCCAGGTCGCGGGCCATCGCGGTGATCCCCGACGCCCCGCCGGCGATCATCGAGAAGGCGCCGGTGACCGGGCTGATCCCGCGCTGCAGCCGCATCAGCTGACCGGCGGCCAGGCTGACCAGCAGGGTCGCCACGGTCACCGCCAGCACCGGCAGCCAGTGCTCGGCGACGGTGCGGAGGGTGTCGGTCTGCACCAGCGCGCCGATCGAGACGCCGATGACCGCCTGCGCCCCGAGCCCGGCGGCCCGGGGCAGCCGCAGCCGGGTGCGGCCCAGCAGCGCCCGGCCCAGGCCGGCGACCAGCCCGCCGAACAGCGCCGCGGACGGGACGCCGAGCAGCTCCAGCAGCGCCCCGGCGGCGACGGCCACCACGAGGACGACGGCCCAGCCCAGCAGCGTCCTCCGCCGTCCGTCGTCCACGCCGGTCACTGTGCCTCAGCGGCCGGGATCGCCCCCGACGATGCGGCGGAGCTCGGCCACGTGCGCGTCGAACGCCGTCCGGCCGGCCTTGGTGAGCGCGAGGCTGGTGCGCTGCCGGGAGGCGATCGTCGCCTTGCGCACCTGCACGTAGCCCGCCTCCTCCAGCTGCTTGACGTGCTTGGAGAGGACCGAGTCGCTGACGGCCACCGCGTCCCGGACCGCGGCGAACTCCATCGTGTCGACGGCGGCGAGCAGCCCGCAGATCTGCAGCCGCGGCGGCGGGTGGATGACCGCGTCGAAGTGCGGCGCGACGGCGGTCACCGGCCGGCCCGCAGCCCGGCCGCGAAGACCCGGGTCACCCACCGGCCGAGCAGCGCGACCGTGGTGCCGAGCAGCACGCCGACGACGACCATCGCCCCGCGCAGGTCGAGCAGGTGCTCGGCGGCGGCGCCGGCAGCGAGCAGCACGCCGTAGCCGACCGCCCACCAGCGGACGGCCCGCCGGACGCGCTCCTGGACGGGGCCGACCTGCCGGGCGTCCCACCAGGTCCCGGTGCGGCGCCGGTAGACCGCGACCAGCACGCGCAGGCAGCCGAGGTAGCCGACCAGGGCGGCCAGGACCACCCAGGTCCGGTGCGCCGCGTAGCTGCTGACGAACCCGGCGAAGAGCACACCGGAGGCGACGTCCCACCACCACGGCTGGACGATGCGGTCGGCGAGCGCGGCGCGGTCGGCGTCCAGGACGTCGAGCTGGGCGGCCGCGGCTTCCCGGTCGGAGACCCCGTCGGTCACCGCTCGCCCCGCAGCTCGGCGGCGTACGCACGTCCCCAGCGCCGCCCGAACAGGGTGACCGCGAGGCCGAGGACGGCGCCCGCGGGCACCATCACCCAGTGGTGGTCGAAGCCCTCCGCGAGCACGAACGCCGGCAGCAGGACGACGACCACCACGGCGATCCACTGCGCCATCGTCCTCGGGTCGATGTTCACCCAGACGCCGGTGATCCGCTTGTAGGCCGAGACCAGGACGGCCAGGCCGGCGAAGAACACGACCATCGACGGGAAGGTGACCCAGAGCGAGTCGGCGGCGTAGGAGGAGAGGAACCCGAACAGCAGCAACCCGAGCGCGACGTCGTACCACCACGGCGCGACGACCCGGTCGGCCAGCGCCGTCCGGTCGGCCTGCAGGGCAGCGAGCTGCGCGGCGGCGTCGTCCCGGTCGATCCTGTTGCTTTCCATGTCGGAAAGAGTGGCCCATCACTTTCCACTTCGTCAAGAGACACGCCCCTGTCGCCTGCCCGGTGCGGCGTGGTCTGATGGCCGTCCAACTGCGACGGCAGTGGAGGAAGCCCGGTGGAACTCCGGCGCGGTCCCGCCACTGTGAGCCGGCAGCTCGCCTCGGGGAGCGGCCGGTGAGTCAGGAACTCCCGCCGTCGCTTCCTGCCACCTCCGGGCGTGGACACCCGGGGAGAGGACCCGTGGTCTGCTCATGACCTACCCCTTCGGCGCCGTCGTCGGCATGGACGACATGCGGCTCGCCCTGCTGCTCAACGCCGTCTCCCCCGCCGTGGGCGGGGTGCTGGTGCGTGGCGAGAAGGGCACCGCGAAGTCGACGACGGTGCGCGCGCTGGCCGCCGTGCTGCCCCCGGTGGACGTCGTCGCCGGCTGCCGCTTCGCCTGCGACCCCGCCGCCCCCGACGCCGAGTGCCCCGACGGCCCGCACATGCCCGGCTCCCCCGCCCTCACCCGCCCGGCCCGGCTGGTCGAGCTGCCGGTGGGCGCCTCGGAGGACCGGCTGGTCGGCTCGCTGGACCTGGAGCGGGCGCTCACCGAGGGCGTGAAGTCCTTCGAGCCCGGCCTGCTGGCCGGCGCCAACCGCGGCGTGCTCTACGTCGACGAGGTCAACCTGCTGCACGACCACCTGGTCGACCTGCTGCTGGACGCCGCCGCGCTGGGCCGCGCCTACGTCGAGCGCGAGGGCGTCTCGGTGCGGCACGCCGCCCGGTTCCTGCTGGTCGGCACCATGAACCCGGAGGAGGGCGAGCTCCGCCCCCAGTTGCTGGACCGGTTCGGGCTCACCGTCGAGGTCGCCGCCCCGCGGGACGCGGACCTGCGGGCCGAGGTGGTCCGCCGGCGGTTCGGCTACGACGCCGACCCGGCCGGCTTCGCCGCCGCGTGGGCCGACTCGGAGTCCGACCTGGCCCGGCAGATCGCCGACGCCCGCGCCCGGCTGCCGCGGGTGGTCCTCTCCGACGCCGCGCTGCGCCAGGTCACCAGCGTCTGCGCCGCCTTCGACGTCGACGGGCTGCGCGCCGACCTGGTCACCGCCCGCGCCGCGATCGCGCACGCCGCCTGGTGCGGCCGGGACGAGGTGACCGAGGACGACGTCCGGGTCGCCGCCCGGCTCGCGCTGCCGCACCGCCGCCGGCGCAACCCCTTCGACGCCCCCGGGCTGGACGAGGACACCCTGGAGCAGGCGCTGTCCGACGCCCGCCCGGAGGACGACCCAGCCCCGCCCGAGGGCACCGACCCTCCCGACGGCGGCCCCGACGACGACCCGCAGGGCGGCCCCCAGGGCGGCCCCCAGGGCGGAGATGGCCATGATCGCCCCTCCCAGGAGGGCGGAGATGGCCGTGTTCGCCCGGAGGGGGACGGCGGGGGTGGGTCTGCGGACGACGGGCCGACCACGGCACCGCAGGGTGAGGGCGGCGGGCGCACCGACGCCGCCCCGGCACCGGAGCAGGCCGCCGTCGCCCCGGACGCACCGTTCCGCGTGACGCGGCTGGAGGTGCCCGGCATCGGCGCGGGCGCGGCCGGCCGGCGGTCGCGAGCCCGCAGCGAGCGCGGCCGGGTGGTCGGCTCCCGCCGTCCCGAGGCCGCGGTCACCAAGCTCCACCTGGTCGACACCGTGCTCGCCGCCGCGCCGCACCAGCGGGCCCGCGGGCGCAGCGGCACCGGGCTCCGGGTGGAGCGCGCCGACCTGCGCCAGGCCACGCTGGAGGGCCGCGAGGGCAACCTGGTGCTCTTCGTCGTCGACGCCAGCGGCTCGATGGGCGCCCGCTCCCGGATGGCCGCGGTCAAGGGCGCCGTCCTCTCCCTGCTGATGGACGCCTACCAGCGCCGGGACAAGGTCGGGCTGATCACCTTCCGCGGCGGCGAGGCCGAGCTGGCGCTGCCGCCGACCTGGTCGGTGGAGGCCGCCGCGGCCCGGCTGACCAGCCTGCCCACCGGCGGCCGCACGCCGCTGGCCGCCGGGCTGTTGCGAGCGCACGAGACGCTGCGCCTGGAGCGGGTGCGCGACCCGCAGCGCCGTCCGCTGCTGGTCGTGGTCACCGACGGCCGGGCCACCGGCGCCCGCGGCGGCGACCACCTCGGCGACGCGCGCCGGGCCGCCGGGCTGCTGGCCGCCGGCGGGGTGGCGGGCATCGTCGTCGACTGCGAGTCCGGGCCGGTGCGGCTCGGGCTGGCGGCCTCGCTCGGGACGGCGCTCGGCGCGCAGACCCTGCGGCTCGAGGACCTCGGCGCCGACAGCCTCGCCGGCACCGTCCGCGCCGTCCGAGAGGCGGCGTAGCGATGCCGCAGGGACAGGTCGCGGTCGTCCCGCAGGACGGCCTGAGCACCCGGCAGCGCCGCAACCGGCCGCTGCTGGCCGTGCACACCGGGGAGATGAAGGGGAAGTCCACCGCCGCCTTCGGGATGGCGATGCGCGCCTGGAACCAGGGCTGGTCGATCGCGGTCTACCAGTTCGTCAAGAGCGCGAAGTGGAAGGTCGGCGAGGAGAACGCGCTGACCGCCCTGGGCCGGCTGCACGCCGAGACCGGCGAGGGCGGACCGGTGGTCTGGCACAAGATGGGCTCGGGCTGGTCCTGGTCCCGCCGCGCCGGCACCGAGACCGACCACGCCGCCGACGCCGCCGAGGGCTGGGCGCAGATCAAGCGCGACCTGGCCGCCGAGGCGCACCGCTTCTACGTGCTCGACGAGTTCACCTACCCGCTGAAGTGGGGCTGGGTCGACGTCGAGGACGTCGTGACCACGCTGACCGAGCGGCCGGGCAACCAGCACGTCGTCGTCACCGGGCGCGACGCCCACCCCCGGCTCGTCGAGGCCGCCGACCTGGTCGTGGAGATGACCAAGGTCAAGCACCCGATGGACGCCGGGCAGAAGGGCCAGCGGGGGATCGAGTGGTGACCCGGATCCCGCGGGTCGTCGTCGCCGCGCCGTCGTCCAACGCCGGCAAGACGTCGATCACCACCGGGCTGATCGCCGCCCTGACCAACCGCGGCCTCGTCGTCAGCCCGCACAAGGTCGGCCCCGACTACATCGACCCCGGCTACCACGGCCTCGCCGCCGGTCGCCCGGGCCGCAACCTGGACAAGTGGCTGGTCGGCGACGACCGGGTCACCCCGCTGTTCCTGCACGGTGCCCGCGGCGCCGACGTCGCCGTCGTCGAGGGCGTGATGGGGCTGTTCGACGGCGCCGCGCACGCCAGCGTCGAGCCCGGGTACGGCTCCACCGCGCAGCTGGCCACCCACCTGCAGGCGCCGGTCGTGCTGGTCGTCGACGCGGCGTCGCAGGCGCGCAGCGTCGCGGCCCTGGTGCACGGGTTCGCCACCTTCGACCCGACCGTGCGGATCGGCGGTGTCGTCCTCAACCGGGTCGGCTCCGACCGGCACGAGGCGATCCTGCGGGAGGCGCTGGGCGCGGCCGGCGTGCCGGTGCTCGGCGCGGTCCGCCGGATCGCCGAGCTGCAGACGCCCTCCCGGCACCTCGGCCTGGTGCCGGCCGCCGAGCGGTCGGCGGAGGCGGTGCGCACCGTGCGCGCACTGGGCGCCGTGGTCGAGGCCAGCGTCGACCTGGACGCCGTCCTGCGGCTGGCCCGCACTGCACCCGACCTCGCCGGGGACGCCTGGGACCCGGCCGCCGAGGTCACCGCGGTCGCCGGCCGGCCGGTGGTCGCGGTCGCCGGCGGACCGGCGTTCACCTTCGGCTACGCCGAGACCGCCGAACTGCTCACCGCGGCTGGCGCCGAGGTGGTGACCGTCGACCCGCTGCGGGACGACGCGCTGCCGGAGGGCACCACCGCGCTGGTCGTCGGCGGCGGCTTCCCGGAGGTGCACGCCGCCGCGCTCAGCGCCAACGTCGGACTGCGGACGGCGATCGCCGACCTGGCCGCCCGCGGTGGCGCCATCGCCGCCGAGTGCGCCGGGCTGCTGTACCTCTCCCGCGAGCTGGACGGCGAGCCGATGTGCGGCGTGCTGCCGACGACGACGGCGATGCACCCCCGGCTGACGCTGGGCTACCGGTCGGCCGTCGCGCTCACCGACAGCGTGCTGGCCGCCGCGGGGACGCGGGTGCGCGGCCACGAGTTCCACCGCACCACGGCCTCCCCCGCTGCCGGGCCGACCCCCGCGTGGCAGTGGAACGCCGACGGACCGGAGGGCTTCGTGTCAGGGGACGTGCACGCCAGCTACCTGCACCTGAACTGGGCCGGGTCGCCGGCGATGGCCACCCGGTTCGTCACCGCCGCGGCCCGGGTCCGGGGGGTGCTCGGTGCACATCGCTGAGGGCTTCCTGCCGCCCGCGCACGCCATCGGCTGGACCGTCGCCGCCGCACCGTTCGTCGTGCACGGCGCGCGGGCGGTGGTCCAGGAGGTCCGGGAGAAGCCGGAGTCCACGCTGCTGCTGGGCGCCGCCGGTGCGTTCACGTTCGTGCTCAGCGCGATCAAGCTGCCCTCGGTCACCGGCAGCTCGAGCCACCCGACCGGCACCGGGCTGGGCGCGGTCCTGTTCCGCCCGCCGGTGATGGCGCTGCTCGGCACGGTGGTGCTGCTGTTCCAGGCGCTCCTGCTGGCGCACGGCGGGCTCACCACGCTGGGCGCCAACGCGTTCTCGATGGCCGTCGTCGGGCCGTGGGCCGGCTACGCCGCCTACCGGCTGACCCGGCGGCTGGGTGGCGGCCTGCTCGGGGGGGTCTTCGCCGCGATGGCCGTCGCCGACCTGGCCACCTACGTCACGACCGCGCTGCAGCTGGCCTGGGCGCACCCCGACGCGACCAGCGGCTTCGCCGGTGCGGCGGCGAAGTTCCTCGGCGTCTTCGCGGTCACCCAGGTGCCGCTGGCCGTCGGCGAGGGCCTGCTCGGCGTGCTGCTGTTCCGGGTGCTGACGGTGAACGCGCGCCCCGAGCTGGAGCGCCTCGGCGTCCTGCGCCCCGAGCCGGAGGACCCCTCCACGGTCCCGCGCGATCAAGCACACGTGCTTTCGCGCGATCAAGCACACGTGCTTTCGCGCGATCAAGCACACGTGCTTTCGCGCGCGAAACCACAGGCGGACCCGACGACGACGCCGGATGACGGGCCGGGGGTGGACCGGTGAGGCGGCACCTGGTCACCGGTCTGCTGGTGCTGGCCGTCGTCGCGCTGTTCGCGCTGCCGCTGCTGCTCGGCGGCGACAGCGAGTACGCGGGCACCGACAGCCAGGCCACCGAGCTGATCGAGGAGTCCGACCCGGGCTACGAGCCGTGGTTCGAGTCGGTGTTCTCCCCGGGGTCCTCCGAGGTCGAGTCCGGGCTGTTCGCGCTGCAGGCGGCCCTCGGCGGCGGCGTGCTCGGCTACGTGCTGGGCCGGCTGCGCGGCCGGCGGGTCGCCGAGCGCGAGCGGGTGGCCGCACCGCCGCACGTCCAGCCGTGACCGGGCTGGCCGTCGACGACGCCGCCTGGGCGAGCGCCTGGCGACCGCGCTCCCCCGCCGACAAGCTGCTGGTCAGCCTGGGGCTGGTGGTCAGCGCGCTGCTGCTGCCGGTGTGGCCGGGCAGCCTGCTGGTCGGGCTGACCGCGGTGGTGCTCGCCCTCGGCCCGGCCCGGGTGCCGGCCCGGACGTTCGGCCGCGCGGTGCGGGTGCCGCTGGCCTTCATCGCCGTCGGCGCGCTGACCGCGGTGGTGCAGGTCGGCGACGGCATCGGCTGGGCGCCGGACGCCGCCGGGCAGGCCGGGGCGCTGGTCGGCCACGCGGTCGCCGGCAGCGCCGCCGTCCTGCTGCTGGCCACCACCACGCCCATGTCGGACCTGCTGCCGGCGCTGCAGCGGCTGCGGGTGCCGGCCGCGGTGGTCGAGGTGGCGTCGGTGGTCTACCGGATGCTGTTCGTGCTGCTCACCAGCCTGGCCACCATCCGCGAGGCGCAGACCGCGCGGATGGGCTACGCCACCGTGCGCAGCTCCTACCGGTCCTCCGGGGCGCTGGCCGCCGCGGTGCTGACCCGCTCCTGGGACCGGGCCCGGCGGCTGCAGGACGGGCTGGCCGGCCGCGGGCTGGAGACGGGACTGCGGGTGCTGCCGGAGACGCTGCCCTCCTCCCGCCGGTTCGAGGCCGCGACCGTCCTTGGCCTGGCCGCGCTGGCGGCCGTGACGCTGGTGGTCGCATGAGCCACCTGACGCTGGCCGGCACCGGGCTGGTCGCCGGCTACGAGCGCTCCCGGCCGGTGCTGGACGGCGCCACGCTGACGGTCCCCGCGGGCCGCCGGCTGGCGTTGCTCGGCGCCAACGGCTCGGGCAAGACCACCTTGCTGCGCTGCCTGTCCGGGGCGCTGGAGCCCCGCCGCGGCCGGGTCACCCTGGACGGCGCGGAGCTGCGGCACACCCGCGCGGGCCTGCGCGCGCACCGGCAGGAGGTGCAGCTGGTGCTGCAGGACCCCGACGACCAGCTGTTCAGCGCGTCGGTCGCCCAGGACGTCTCCTTCGGCCCGGTCAACCTCGGCCTGCCCGACGACGAGGTGCGCGTCCGGGTCGCCGAGGCGCTGGACCTGCTGGCCGTCGCGCACCTGGCCACCCGGCCCACCCACCAGCTCTCCTACGGCGAGCGCAAGCGGGTGGCGATCGCCGGTGCGGTGGCCATGCGCCCGTGCGTGCTGCTGCTCGACGAGCCCACCGCCGGGCTGGACCCCACCGCGGTCGGTGAGGCGCTGGCCGCGCTCACCCGGCTGCAGCAGGCCGACTCGACCATCGTGATGAGCACCCACGACGTCGACCTGGCGCTGCGCTGGGCCGACGAGGTCGCCGTCGTCGTCGACGGGGGCGTGGTTCAGGGCGCGCCGGACGTCGTCCTGGGCGACGACGTGCTGCTGGCCCGCGCCCGGCTGGACCGGCCGTGGGCGCTGACCGTCGGCGCCCGACTGCAGGCGCTCGGCCTGCTCCCCGGCGGCGCCCTCCCCCGGGACGCCGACGCGCTGGTCGCCGCGCTGCCCGACCGGCCGGGGGTGCCCGCACCGTGATCACCGTGGGGGTCGGGGCGTCGTCCGGCGCCACCGTCGAGGACGTGCTCGCCGCGGTCGACGCGGTGCTGCCGGCGGTCGACGGCCTGGTCGACGGCCCGGTCGACGGCGAGGTGCGGCTGGCGACCCTGGACGTCCGCGCCGCCGGGCCGGTGCTGCGGGAGGCGGCCGCCCGCCGGGGCTGGCCGCTGACCGGGCACCCGGCCGCGGAGCTGGCCGGGGTCCCGGTTCCGGCACCGTCGGCCCGGGTGGCCGCCGCGGTGGGCACGCCGTCGGTCGCCGAGGCCGCCGCGCTGCTGGGCGGCGGCCGGCTGGTGGTCGGCCGGACCGTGCGCGGTCAGGTCACCGTCGCGGTCGCGCAGGACGTCGCGGTCGCGCAGGACGTCGACCTGGCCCACCACGGGGACGCCGAGGCCACCCCCGGGCTGGTCGACCTGGCCGTCAACGTCCGCGCCGGCACCCCGCCGGACTGGCTGCGCGCGGTGCTGCACGACGCCCTCGACGCGAGCGCCGCCTACCCCGACCCCCGTCCCGCGCGCGCCGCGGTCGCCGCCGCCCACGGCCGGGACGAGTCCGAGGTGCTGCTCACCGCCGGCGCCGCGGAGACCTTCACCCTGCTCGCCCGGGCGCTCCGGCCGCGCCGCGCCGTCGTCGTCCACCCGTCCTTCACCGAGCCGGAGGCCGCGCTGCGCGCGGCCGGGCACCCGGTGCAGCGGCTGCTGCTCCCGCCCCCCGGCCACCGGCTCGGTGCCGTCCCGGACGACGCCGACCTGGTGGTGCTGGGCAACCCGACCAACCCCACCTCCGTGCTGCACCCGCGCGACGACGTCGCCGCGCTGGCCCGCCCGGGCCGGGTGCTGGTGGTCGACGAGGCGTTCGCCGACACCGTGCCGGGCGAGCCGGAGTCGCTGGCCGGGCGCCGCGACCTGCCCGGGCTGCTCGTGGTCCGCAGCCTCACCAAGACCTGGGGGCTGGCCGGGCTGCGCGTCGGCTACGCGCTGGGACCTGCCGACCTGGTCGCCGCGCTGGCCGCGCAGCAGCCGCACTGGCCGGTGTCCACCCCCGCGCTCGCCGCCCTGGTCGCCTGCACGACGCCCGCCGCCCGGGCCGAGGCGGACGCCGCCGCCCGGCAGCTGACCGGGCACCGGGCCGCGCTGCTGGCCGCGCTGCCGGCCGGGGTGGACGTCGTGGCCGAGCCGCGTTCGTCCTTCGTCCTGCTGCGCGTGCCGGGGGGTGCCCGGGTCCGGGAACGGCTCCGCGCGCGGGGCTGGGCGGTGCGCCGCGGGGACACGTTCCCCGGCCTGACCGCCGACCACCTGCGGGTCGCCGTCCGCGACCCGGGGACCTCGGGTGCGTTCGCCACCGTGCTGGCTGAGATCCTGTCCGAGACCGCGACACCCGAGGAGCTCCGCTGACCGCCGTCCCGCCCCCCTTCGCCGGCACCCTGCTCGGCGAGGTCATCGCCGCCGTCCGCCCCCGGGACGCGGCCGCCGAGCGCGCCGCCCGCGAGCGGCTGGACCGGATGACCAAGCCGCCGGGCTCGCTCGGCGTCCTGGAGGACGTCGCCGCGCAGCTGGCCGGCACCGCCGGGGAGTGCCCCGCGCCGCTGCCCACCCCCGCCGCGGTGGCGGTGTTCGCCGGTGACCACGGGGTGCACGCCCAGGGCGTCACGCCGTGGCCGCAGGAGGTGACCGCGCAGATGGTCGCCAACCTCGCCGCCGGCGGCGCGGTGGTCAACGCCTTCGCCGCCCAGCTCGGCGCCGACGTCGTCGTGGTGGACGTCGGCGTCGCCACCCCGGTCGGCCCGGCCCGGGGGCTGCTGGAGCGCAACGTCCGCCGCGGCACCGCCGACCTGGCCGTCGGCCCGGCGATGACGCTGGACGAGGCCCGCCGCGCCGTCGAGGTCGGCATCGAGGTGGCGACCGCCCTGGCCGCCGACCACCGCTGCCTGGTCACCGGCGACATGGGCATCACCAACACCACCGCGTCCGCCGCGCTGGTGTGCGCCTTCACCGGAGCCTCCCCCGCCGAGGCCACCGGCCGCGGCACCGGCGTGGACGACCCGACGCTGGCCCGCAAGGTCGAGGTGGTCGCCCGCGCGGTGGCCCGGGTGCCGGTCCGCCCGGCCACCCCGGAGGAGTCGCTCGCCGCGCTGGCCGAGGTGGGCGGGCTGGAGCACGCCGCGCTGGCCGGCTTCGTGCTCGGTGCCGCCGCGGCCCGGGTGCCCGTGCTGCTCGACGGCGTCATCGCCGGGTCGGCCGCCCTGGTCGCCGCCGCCCTCTGCCCGACGGCGCTGGAGCACGCGCTGGCCGGGCACGCCTCGGCCGAGCCGGGCTCCGGCCTCGCGCTGCGGGCGCTGGGCCTGCGACCGCTGCTGGGCCTGGACCTGCGGCTGGGCGAGGGCACCGGCGCGCTGCTGTCGCTGCCGCTGGTGGCCGCCGCCGCCCGGGCGCTGCGCGACGTCGCCACCTTCGACTCGGCGGGCGTCACCGAGAAGTGACCTCGACGTCCGGTCCCGGCACCGTCTACCCGGTCGGCCTGCGGCTGGGCGGCCGCCGCGTCGTCGTCGTGGGCGGCGGCCAGGTCGCCCACCGCCGCGTCGCCGGGCTGCTCGAGGCCCGCGCGCTGGTCACCGTGGTCAGCCCGGAGGTGACCCCCGCGCTGGAGGCGCTGGTCGCGCCCGGCTCGGTGACCTGGCACGAGCGCCGCTACGCCGAGGGCGACCTGGCCGGCGCCTGGTACGCCGTCGCCGCCACCGACGACCCCGCGGTCAACGCCGCGGTGGCCGCCGAGGCCGAGCGCGACCGGGTGTTCTGCGCCCGCGCCGACGACCGCTCGGCCTCCAGCGTCTGGACCCCGGCGGTCGGCCGGCAGGGCGACCTGGTCGTCGGCGTGCACGGCGGCGGCGACCCGCAGCGGGCGGTCGGCGTGCGGGACGCGGTGCTCGAGGGGCTCACCGACGGCTCGATCGCCGACCGGGCCGCCCGGCCGCCCACGGTCGCCGCCGGCAGCGTGGTGCTGGTCGGCGGCGGACCCGGCGACCCCGGGCTGGTCACCGTCCGCGGCCGGCAGGCGGTCGCCGGTGCGGACGTCGTCGTCGCCGACCACCTCGCACCGCAGGGGCTGCTGGCCACCCTGCCGCCCCAGGTGGAGGTCATCGACGCCTCGAAGCTCCCCCGCGGCCGCTCGATGGCGCAGGAGCAGATCAACACCCTGCTCATCGACCGGGCGCGGCAGGGCAAGCGGGTGGTGCGGCTCAAGGGCGGCGACTCCTTCGTCTTCGGCCGCGGCTACGAGGAGCTGGAGGCCTGCGTGGCCGCCGGCGTGCCGGTCGAGGTCGTGCCGGGCATCACCAGCGCCATCGCCGTCCCCGAGCTGGCCGGCATCCCGGTGACCCACCGCGGGCTCACCCACGAGTTCGTCGTCGTCTCCGGCCACGTGCCGCCCGGCCACCCGGCGTCCCTGGTCGACTGGCCGGCGCTCGGCCGGCTGCGGGGCACCGTCGTGGTGCTGATGGGCGTGGACACCGCACCGGCGATCGCCGCCTCGCTGGTCGAGCACGGCCGCGACCCGCAGACGCCGGTCGCCGTCGTCACCGACGGGGCGACGCCGGCGCAGCGGTCGGTCCGCACCACACTGGCCGGCCTGGCGCAGACCATCGCCGACGAGGGCGTGCGCCCGCCGGCCGTGTGGGTCGTCGGCGACGTCGTCGCGCTCGGCGCCTGACCGTTCTGCCCGCACACCAACGGCGGGTCGTCACGCGCCCGCGCCGATAGCACTGGTGCTCCGCATGTAGCAGTCCTACTATCACCGGCACCCACTCGCCCAGCCCGAGGAGTGCCCGTGGCCGCGACCGCCCCCCCGACCGAGCCCGCGGTGCGGGTCCGGGACCTGCAGATGAGCTACGGCACCCACCCGGTGCTCACCGGCGTCGACTTCGACGTCCGGCACGGCGAGGTGGTCTGCCTGCTCGGCCCCAACGGGGCGGGGAAGACCACGACCATCGAGGTGCTGGAGGGCTTCCGGGCGCCCTCCGCCGGTGAGGTGCGGGTGCTCGGGGTCGACCCGGCCACCGGCGACGACGCGTGGCGGGCGCGGATCGGGGTGGTCCTGCAGTCCTGGCGCGACCACCCGCGGTGGACCCCCCGCCGGCTGCTCCGGTACCTGGGCGGCTACTACCCGCCGTACTCGACCCCCGACCACCCGCGGCCCTGGGACGTCGAGGAGCTGCTGGGCACCGTCGGCCTGACCGACGACGCCGACCGCAAGATCGCCACCCTCTCCGGTGGGCGCCGCCGCCGGCTCGACGTCGCCGTCGGGCTGATCGGCCGGCCCGAGCTGCTGTTCCTGGACGAGCCGACCGCCGGGTTCGACCCGCAGGCGCGCCGCGACTTCCACGACCTGGTGCACCGGCTCGCCGACCTGGAGGGCACCAGCATCCTGCTCACCACGCACGACCTGGGCGAGGCCGAGCGGCTGGCCGACCGGATCCTCATCCTCACCGAGGGCCGGATCGTCGCCGACGGCAGCGCCGACGCACTCACCCGCCAGGTGGCCGGCACCAGCGAGGTCCGCTGGTCCGAGCGTGGCGAGCGCTTCGTGCACGCCACCGAGGAGCCGATCCCGTTCCTCCGGCAGCTGCTGGCCCAGCACGGCGACGAGCTCGCCGACCTGGAGGTCCGCCGCCCCGACCTGGAGGACACCTACCTCGCCATGGTGCAGCGGTTCGAGTCCCGGACGCCGGCCCGGCACCTGGCGGAGGTGGCCCGGTGAACGCCACCCGGCACGCGGTGCGCCAGGGCGTCCGGCGGGGCTGGACGGAGTTCCTGCAGAGCGTCCGCAGTCCGCAGGACCAGGGCTTCTACCTGTTCACCGGGCTGATCACCCTCGCCGTCCTGTGGTTCAACCGGGACAACGAGGTGGGCAGCACCGGCCTGATGTACCCCACCTACGCGCTGCCCAGCGTGCTCGGCGCGCTGCTCACCTTCGGGGTGGTGATCGGCCCGGCCTACGCGCTGGCGATGGAGCGCGAGGACGGCACGCTGCTGCGGCACAAGGCCGTGCCGCACGGGATGCCCGGCTACGTCACCGGCCAGCTCACCTTCCAGTCGCTGAGCCTGTTCCCCAGCCTGCTCGTCGTGCTGGTGCCCAGCCTGCTGCTCTTCGACGACGTGATGCAGGGCGGCGCGGGCGGCTGGCTGGCCGTCGTCGGTCTCGTCCTGCTGGCGCTGCTCGCCACGCTGCCTTGGGGCATGGTGCTCGGGTCGGTGGTGCCCGGCGTCCAGAAGGTGGGCACCTGGGGGATGCTCCCGGTCCTCGTGCTGGTGGCGATCTCCGGCATCTTCACGCCGATCCAGGCGATGTGGGGCTGGGTGCAGGGCGTCGCCCAGGTCTTCCCGGTCTACTGGACCGGGCTCGGCCTGCGCTCGGCGTTCCTCCCCGCGGAGGCCGCCGCCGCCGAGCTGGGAGACTCCTGGCGGACCGGCCCCACGCTGCTGGTGCTCTCCGCCTGGGCGGTGGCCGGCCTGCTGGTCGCGCCGCGGGTGCTCCGGCGGATGGCCCGGCGCCAGTCGGGGTCGGCGGTCCAGGCGGCACGGGAGGCGGCTCTGCAGTGGGTGCGGTGAGCGGGTGAACGAGGGCGTCTTCAACCGGATCGCCCTGCTCCGGGCCGAGCAGGGGGTCAGCCGGCGGGACCTCGCCGACGCCCTCGGGGTCCACTACCAGACCATCGGCTACCTCGAGCGCGGCGAGTACAACCCGAGCCTGCACCTGGCGCTGCGGATCGCGGAGTTCTTCCGGCTGCCGGTCGAGACGGTCTTCTCCACCACGCCCTTCCCCCGGATCAGCGACGCTCCCGGAGGTCAGCGGGCCTCCTCCGGCTGAGCCGGGCCCGCGGGGCCGTCGGCGGGCACCGGGTCGACGCCGGCGGCGTCGGCCGGCGGGCGCTCCTCGCCCACCCGGACCAGCACGATCCCCACCAGGACGACGACCCCACCGACCAGCTGCACCGCGTTCGGCTGCTGCCCCAGCGCCAGCCAGGCCGCCGCCACCGCGAACAGCACCTCGCTCAGGCCGACGAACGAGCTGAGCCGCGAGCCCAGCCGGCGGACCGCGGCGATGCCCGTGGCGTAGGCGAACGCCGCCGCCACCAGCGCGACCCCCAGCACCGGCACCAGCCAGCTGGTGGTCGCGCCGGCCAGCTCGACGTCGGCCGCGGTGGTGCGCCACGGGACGACGCCCACCAGCGCGGCCGCCGCCAGCACCAGGGCGCCGACGGCCAGCCCGGCCCAGGCGCTGACCAGCGGCGGCAGGGCGTCGTCGGAGTGCGCGGAGAGGACGAAGTAGGAGGCGAGGCCTACGGCGGCGACCAGCCCCCACATGACGCCCAGCGGGTCGATCCGGGCGCCGCTGAGCACGTCGAGCACCAGCACCAGGCCGACGACCGCCACCACGACCCCGGCGCCGGTGACGCGGCTGGGCCGCTGCCCGAGGCGCGCCCAGGTCCACAGCACCACCAGCAGGACGCCGGAGTACTCCAGCAGCAGCGCCACCCCGACCGAGAGCCGGGAGACGGCGTTGAAGTAGGCCAGCTGCGGCAGCGCGACGGCCAGCGCACCGAAGGCCAGCACGGCGCCGGCGTTGGCCCGCAGCAGCGACCACCGGCCGCGCAGCTGGAGCAGCGCCGGGACGGCCAGCGCCAGCGACGCCACGGCCATCCGCACGGTCACCGCGGAACCGGCGCTCCAGCCGGCGTCCAGCAGCGCGGTGGCGAACACCCCCGAGGTGCCGAAGGCGGCCGCGGAGACCACGGCCAGCAGCAGTCCGGTCAACCCGGTCCGGCGATCGATCACGGCAGACACCTCCTCGTCAGGAGTGAACGCACGTACGCTCCTGTACACAGGACGCTAGCAGAGGAGTACAGGAGTCACATGCTCTTTGCCCATGACACCGAGGTGGGGCTCGCCGGCGCGGCCGCACTCGTGAACACCGCCGCGGACGGCGAGGAGCGGCTGCCCGACCCGGCGGCGCTGGCGGCGTTCCTCGACGCGTGGCAGTTCACCGGCAGCCGGGCCGGCGACGCCGCCGAGCTGGCCGCCGTGCACGAGCTGCGGTCGGTGCTGGCCGGGGTCTGGGACGCCGACGAGGACGGCGTGGTCACCGAGGTCAACCGGCTGCTGCGCGAGGGCAACGCGCTGCCGCAGCTGGTCCGGCACGACGGGTGGGGCTACCACGTGCACGCCACCGAGCCCGAGGCGTCGGTCGCCGACCGGTGGGGCGTGGAGGCCGCGATGGCCCTGGCCGACGTGGTCCGCGCCGGCGCCCTCGACCGGCTGCGCCGGTGCGCCGCCGCCGGCTGCCACGACGTCCTCGTCGACCTCACCAAGAACGCCAGCCGGCGGTTCTGCGACAGCACCTGCGCCAACCGCGAGCACGTCGCCGCCTACCGGGCCCGACGCGCGGCCGACTGATCCGCACCCGTCTCACCACCGGCCGGCGGTGTCCTCCAGCAGCACCTGGCGCTGCACCGGGTCGCGGCGCGGGCAGGAGGTGCACAGCACCTCGTGCGGCAGCCGGTACAGCAGGCAGCACGACGCCCGGCGGGTGAACCGGGCGCCGGCCACGTCGACGTACCGCGGAGCCGGCAGGGGGCTCCCGACCGCCGCCGCCAGCGGCCCGGCCAGCGCGGTCGCCGCCGCGACGTCCCCGACCGCCCGGCCCAGCGCCAGCAGCCGGTTGGCCAGCGTGTCGGTGGCGATCGCCCACAGCGGGCGCTCCCGCATGCCGCCGGCCCCGGCGACCGCGGCCACCACCTCGGCGATCGTCGTCCGCAGGTCGGCGACGACGTCCCGGCCACCAGCCGGGCGGGCGGTCGCCGCCACCGGCGCCTGCCCGGCGAGCAGGTGCACCCGGGTGTCCGCCAGCCGGGCCGACAGCGGCACGCCGGTGACCAGCCCGGCGAGCACCGGGGTGAGCAGCACGCTGGACACCGAGTACCACCAGACGGTGGCCAGCACCCGGCGGTCGTCGGTGCGCTGCCGGAGCGCGCGGGCGTCGAGCACGGCCGCCGTCCAGCCGGGGTCGGCGAGCCGGGCGGCGGGGAGGGCGGTCGCGGTCGGCGGGGCCAGCAGACCGAGCGCCGCCGCACCGGGGAGCCGGGCCGCGACCTGCGCCTGCGCCCCGTCGTCGGTCACGGCACCAGTCTGCCCCGGCCGGCGCAGCAGACGGGAGACCAGGCCTGACGGGGACGTGACCGGGGCCATAGGTTGTGCATCGACGCAGTGCCGCAGAACCGGGGCGGCGCCCGAGCACGGAGGTGCGCATGAGCGAGACGACGGAGGCCCACGGCCTGACCAACCCCGAGGGTGGTTTCCCGCCGCCGGAGGCGCTCGCCGCCGACGCCAACGTCGGGCCGGACGTCTACGAGCGTGCCGCCGCCGACCGGGTCGGCTTCTGGGAGGAGCAGGCCCGCCGGCTGGACTGGGTCCAGGAGTGGGACCAGGTGCTGGACTGGAGCGACCCGCCGTTCGCGAAGTGGTTCGTCGGCGGCACGCTCAACGTGGCGGTGAACTGCGTCGACCGGCACGTCGACGCCGGCCACGGCGCCCAGGTGGCCTACCACTGGGTCGGCGAGCCCGGCGACACCCGCACGATCACCTACGCCGAGCTCAAGGACGAGGTCTGCAAGGCGGCCAACGCGCTCACCTCGCTCGGCGTCGAGGCCGGCGACCGGGTGGCCGTCTACATGCCGATGATCCCGGAGACGGTGATCACCATGCTGGCCTGCGCGCGGATCGGCGCCGTGCACATGGTCGTCTTCGGCGGCTTCTCCCCCGACGCGCTGGCCAGCCGGATCACCGACGCGGACGCCAAGGTCGTCGTCACCGCCGACGGCGGCTACCGGCGCGGGGCCCCGAGCGCGCTGAAGCCCAACGTCGACGAGGCGCTGACCAAGACCGAGGGCGTGCGCAGCGTCCTGGTCGTGCGGCGCACCGGGCAGGACGTCGAGTGGACCGAGGGCCGCGACGTCTGGTGGCACGAGCTGGTGGACAGCCAGCCGACCGAGCACGAGGCGCAGGCCTTCGACGCCGAGCACCCGCTCTACATCATGTACACCTCGGGCACGACGGCGAAGCCCAAGGGCATCCTGCACACCTCCGGCGGCTACCTGACCCAGGTCAGCTACACCCACCACGCCGTCTTCGACATCAAGCCCGACACCGACGTCTTCTGGACGGCGGCCGACGTCGGCTGGGTGACCGGCCACAGCTACATCGTCTACGGGCCGCTCTCCAACCGGGCGACCTCGGTGATGTACGAGGGCACCCCGGAGACCCCGCACCGGGGGCGCTGGTGGGACATCGTGCAGGAGTACGGGGTCACCATCCTGTACACCGCGCCCACCACGATCCGCACCTTCATGAAGTGGGGCGAGGACGTGCCGGCCGGCGCCGACCTGTCCTCGCTGCGGCTGCTGGGGTCGGTCGGCGAGCCGATCAACCCCGAGGCCTGGCTCTGGTACCACGAGCACATCGGCGGCGGCCGCTGCCCGATCGTGGACACCTGGTGGCAGACCGAGACCGGCGGCCACATGATCACCCCGCTGCCCGGGGTCACCACGCTCAAGCCCGGCTCCGCCCAGCGCGCCTTCCCCGGGATCGCGGCGAGCGTCGTGGACGAGGAGGGGAAGCCGATCGAGCCCGGCGCCACCGGGTACCTGGTGCTGACCGAGCCGTGGCCGGCGATGCTGCGCACCATCTGGGGCGACGACGAGCGGTACAAGGACACCTACTGGAGCCGGTACGGCCAGGGCGTCTACTTCGCCGGCGACGGGGCCAAGCTCGACGAGGACGGCGACATCTGGCTGCTCGGCCGGGTCGACGACGTGATGAACGTGTCCGGGCACCGGATCTCCACCACCGAGGTCGAGTCCGCACTGGTCAGCCACCCGACGGTGGCCGAGGCCGCGGTCGTCGGCGCCACCGACCCGACCACCGGGCAGGGCATCGTCGCGTTCGTGATCCTGCGCGGGGACGCCGTCGACTCCGGCGAGGACCTGGTGAAGACCCTGCGCCAGCACGTCCGCAAGGAGATCGGCCCGATCGCCAGCCCACGGCAGATCATGGTCGTCGCCGAGCTGCCCAAGACCCGGTCGGGCAAGATCATGCGCCGCCTGCTCCGCGACGTGGCGGAGAACCGGGAGCTGGGCGACGTCACGACGCTCACCGACTCCTCGGTGATGGAGCTGATCAGCTCGAAGCTGCCCTCGTCCTCCAGCGAGGACTGAAGAAGGGCCCCGTGTCAGGGGCCGTTCGAGGAAGGCACCGCTACGACGCTTGTGCTCTGCTCACCACGGTGAGCAGAGCACAAGCGTCCGCAGGTGTGGGCTCGGACGCCGGGCAGGTCCGCCGCCGGCTGTCCACAGCACCGGGCGCGGCGGGCCCGGGGCGTCCGGCCGGACGGCATCCTCGTCCGGGTGGGGGGAGGACCCGAGGCCAGGAGGCGGCTGAGCGCCCTCCTGCGGCGCATCCGCCGGACCGCTGACCTGTCCCAGCGGGAGATGGCCCGGGCGCTCGGGGTGAGCACCGGAGCCGTGGCCCAGGCGGAGAGCGGGGCGCGGGACCTGCCGGCGACGGTGCTCATGCGTGCCGCCGGACTGGCCGGGCTGCGGTGGGTGCTGGTGGACGCGTCGGGTGCGGAGGTCCCGGCCATGGACGGCGACGCCGTCCGGGACCGCGGCGGGCGGTTGTTCCCGGCCCACCTCGACCCGCGGCACGGTGACGTGGGCTGGTGGCACGGTCCCGAGCGCTACAGCCGGGACCGCCCGGAGTTCACGTTCGACCGCGACCGACGGCAGCGGGACGACGTGCGCGCGGTGGTCGGCGTACCGCCGGACCACCACGTGGCCGGCCCCGGGGACTCGCTGGCGGAGCGGGAGTGGGCGCGGGCCGAGGCCGCCCGGGCCGCGTGGCGCGCCCGGTGGCGGCGGGACCTCGCCGACCACCTGTCGCGGCAGCAGGAACGGCTCCGGCTCGGCCTGCCGCTGTTCGCGGACCCCAGCTGCACCTGCCCGCCGGCGTGCGACGAGCTGCTCTTCCCCGACGGGCCGCTGTCGGCCCGGGAGAACGCGGTCCCCCACGTGGCGGAGTGCACCTGCCGCTGCGACGTCTGCTAGGCCGCTGAGACGGGAGGTGCACCACCCCCGGGTGGTCCGGATCGGCGGCGCGGACGATCATGCGGCACGATCACCGGAGGAACGCGTCGCACCAGGCGCCGATCAGGGAGGAGCCACCCGTGGCCCACAGTGTCTCGACGACCCCGCTGGGGGGCCGGCCGGCTGGCCCCACCGAGCCCTCGGTCGGCACGCTCGCCAAGAGCGCGATGGCCGACATCTCCACGCTCATCCGCTCGGAGATCGAGCTGGCCAAGACCGAGGTCACCGTCTCGGCCAAGCGCGGCGGGATCGGTGCGGCCGCCTTCGCCGCCGCCGGCGTGATGCTCGCCTTCGCGGCGATCTTCTTCTTCATCGCCCTCGCGGAGTTCATCACCTGGCTGGGCCTGGAGCGGTGGATCTCCTACCTGATCGTCTTCGCGCTCCTGGTGTTGCTGGCGGCCGTCGTCGGCTTCGTCGGCTACCGGCAGATCAAGAAGATCAAGAAGCCCGAGAAGACGATCGAGACGCTGTCGGACCTGCCCGACGTCATGCGCCGCGAGGCCCCCGGCCAGCGCCAGCACGACCTGCCGGTGGTCCGCAACGGCGAGGTCGTCCGGCAGGACCCGCACACCCGGCTGCGCTGACCCTGCTCGCGCGTGAGTGACCCCGGGGACGGGCAGCCGGACGCCACCAGCGTCCTGCTGCCCGGCCCGTGGGCGCACCGCGACGTCTCCGCCAACGGCGTCCGGCTGCACGCCGCCGAGGCCGGCGAGGGCCCGCTGGTCCTGCTGCTGCACGGCTTCCCGCAGTTCTGGTGGGCCTGGCGTGCCCAGCTGACCGGCCTGGCCGCCGCCGGCCTGCGGGTGGTCGCGCCGGACCTGCGCGGCTACGGCGCCAGCGACAAGCCCCCGCGGGGCTACGACCTGCCCACGGCGGCAGCCGACGCCGCGGCCGTGATCCGGGCGCTCGGCGAGACCGAGGCGGTCGTCGTCGGCTCCGACTGGGGCGGCCTGGTCGGCTGGACGATGGCCGCCCTGCACCCGCGCAGCGTCCGCAAGCTGGTCGTGGTGGGTGCCGCGCACCCCCGCCGGCTGCGCGCGTCGGTGACCGACGCCCGGCAGCGGCGGGCACTGGCCCACGCGCTGGCCTTCCAGCTCCCCCGGTTGCCCGAGCGCCGGCTCACCCGCGCCGACGACGACCCGGTCGCCGAGCTGATGCGCCGCTGGGCCGGGCCGTCGTGGGTGCAGACCGCCGACTTCGCCGAGGCGGTCGGCCGGTACCGGGCGGCGGCGCGCATCCCGCAGGCCGCCTACGGCGCGATGGAGTACTACCGGTGGGCCGGCCGGTCGCAGCTGCGGCCCGACGGTCTGCGGTTCGCCCGCCGGATGGCCGCGCCGATCACCGCCCCCACCCTGCAGCTGCAGGGCGCGCTGGACCCCTACGTGCTGCCCTCGACCGCCCGCGGCTCCGACCGCTACGTGGCAGGCGCCTACGAGTGGCGGGAGCTCGCCGGGGTCGGCCACTTCCCGCACGAGGAGTCCCCCGACGAGGTCACCGCCGCCATCGCCGCCTGGGCAGCGTGACCCGATGGAACGGCCCCGCTGCAGGGCCCCGCGCTGAGCCTGCGAAGCGTGGGGGCAGCGGGGTCCTTCTACTCGCAGGGACCGGTGTCGACGGTGGCGAGCGCAGCCGTGCCGGCTGTCGCGGCCGCCGACACCTGGGCGGCGGTGAGGGCGTAGCCGGTGTCCGGGTCCTCGATGGCCGAGGCGAAGACGACCCCGAGCACGGTGCCGTCGGTGGCCAGCAGCGGCCCGCCGGAGTTGCCCGCCCGGACCTGCCCGTACAGGGCGTAGACGTCGCGCTGCACGGTCTGGGTGGAGCGGAAGTCCGGCCCGCTGATCTCGCCGCGGTCGCGCACCCGCGCCGGGCCGACGTAGAGCCCGCCGCCGCCCGGGTAGCCCATCACGATCGCGTCGGCGCCGGTGTCCAGCGGCTCGGGGGTGAAACGCAGCGGCACCTGCGGCAGCCCGGGCACGGCGAGCACCGCGACGTCGGTCTCCTCGTCGACGTAGACCGCCGTGGCGTCGTAGGTCTCGCCCTCGGCGGTGACCGTCGGCTCGGTGACCCCGGCCAGCACGTGCGCGTTGGTCATCACCCGCTGCGGCGCGAAGACGAAGCCGGAGCCGTCGATCTGCCGCGAGCAGGTCGGCGCGATGCCGCGGATCTGCACGACCGACCCCTGCACCGCGGCGACCACCGGGCTGGCCTCGAGCGCCGGGTCGGGCGCGGGTACCTCCCGGGCGTCGCGCGGGGTCAGCGGGTCCAGGACGTCGGGCAGGCCCTGCCGGTCGATGGCCTGGCGCAGCGACTCGTAGAGCGACCGCACCTGCGAGGGCACCGTGCGGTCGACGGCCTGCACCAGCGCGGACTGCCGCACCTGCCCGGCCACCTCGGGGAACGGCGAGCTGGCCAGCGGCGTGGCGACCATCCAGGCGACCAGCAGCACCGCGACCGCCGACACCACGGCGCCGGCCACCGAGTCGACCATCTCGGCCGGCTGCCAGGTGACCCGCTTGCGCACCGCGCGGCCGACCACCCCGGCCAGCAGCTGGCCGAGCAGCGCACCGGCCAGCACCACGACCAGGGCCACGAACACCCGGGTGACCGAGGAGTCGGCGATGTCGTCGGCCAGCGGCCCGGACAGCTGGGCGCCGAGCACCGCACCGCCGAAGAACCCGACGAACGACGTCAGCGAGACGATCAGGCCCTGCCGGAAACCGGACAGCGCGAAGACCAGCGCGAGCGCGATGAGGGCCAGGTCGACGAAGGACACGCGCGGGTCAGCCGGTCACGGTCATCGTGCCGACCTGGCCGAGCGCGACGTGGAAGCTGCACTCGAAGGGGTAGTCGCCGGGGGTGCTGACGGTGAACTCGATCGTCTTGCTCTGCCCCGGCGCGAGCACCGGGATCTCCTCGCTGATCGCCACCGGACCCGCGCCCGCGGTGAACAGGAAGTTGTGGGTCATCTGCTCGGCGTCGTTGCGCACGGTCAGCCGGACCGGGCCCGGGGCGACGGTGAAGGTCGCCGGGGTGAAGACGTAGTCGTCCCCGGTGGTCAGGGTGATCTCCTGGGACCCGTCGGCCGCCGTGCTGACCGCGCCGACGTCACCGCCGGTGGTGCGGGTCGCCTCGGGCAGCGTGGGCTCGGAGTTGCTGCACCCGACCAGCACACCGACGCCCACCAGCAGCGCCAGGAGCAGCGCCGCCGTCCGTGCGCCGCGTCGTGCGCCCCGTCGTCCGCCCGGGGCGCCGCGCACTGCCGTGGTCATGGTCCCGGAACGGTACGCGGCTGACCTGTCGGCCCGGCGTCGTCGGCCACCGTCGGCGCGGCGCGGTCGGCGACCTCGGAGTCGACCGGGTCTTCCTCGGCGTCCGGACCGGCGTCCGGTTCGAGGGCCCCGGGCACCGGCAGCACCGCGAGCGGCCGGACGACGGTGGCGTCCCAGGGCCGGGTCAGCCCGGCCGCCTCCAGGACGGCGTCCAGCAGGTGTGCGGTGAAGCCCCAGACGACCATCCCGGCGACGCCGAAGGCCGGACCGACGTAGCCGGCCGGGTGCCGCACCCGGAACCGGTTGGCCGGGTCGACCAGCTCGTCCAGCGGCACGCGGGCCACCCGGGCGACCTCGTGCGGGTCGCCGGTGGTCACCTCGCGCGGGTCGTCCCACCAGCCGACCACCGGGACGACGAGGTTGTCGGAGGGGCCGAGGAACAGCGCGGGCAGCGTCGCCAGCACCTGGACGCCGGCCGGGTCGACGCCGGCCTCCTCGTGGGCCTCGCGCAGGGCGGTGCCCACCGGGTAGTCGTCCCCGGGGTCGGCGCCGCCCCCGGGGAACGCCGGCTGGCCCGCGTGGCTGCGCAGGTGCGCCGACTTCTCGATCAGCAGCACGTCCGGGCCGCCGGGGCCCTCGCCGAAGAGGATGAGCACGGCCGAGCGGCGGGCGGTCTCCGAGGGGGCGCCGTGCCGGTGCCACAGCGGCAGCTGCCCGGCGTTGGCCACCAGCCGCCGCAGGTGCTCGGGCAGGCCGTCCGGCTCCGCCGCCGTCGACGTCACAGCTGCACGCCGAGGTGCTCGGCGACCAGCTGCTCGAACTCCTCCAGCGAGTGCACCGGCCCGAACTGGAAGAACGCCACCGAGCCGTCCGCGGCCAGGAAGACGGTGTGCGGCAGCCCGTTGGCGCCCAGCCCGGACAGCACTTCGCCGTCGGCGTCGAAGGCGCTGGGGAAGGTGATCGCGGCGTCGTCGGCGAAGGAGGTCGCGGCGCTGACCCGGTCCAGGGTGGCCACGCCCATCACGCGCAGCTGGTCTCCGGCCTCGTCCGCCAGCTGCTGCACCAGCGGCAGCTCCTCACGACACGGGCCGCACCAGCTGGCCCACAGGTTGAGCACCGTTGGCACGCCCGGCGCTCGGCTGAAGTCCATGCTGCCGCCGCCGAAGCAGTCGAAGACGGTGGCGGGCAGGTCGCTGTCGGCCGCCGGCTCGTCGGGCTGCTCCGGGCAGGGGGCGAGGTCGGTGTCGAGCTCGCCGAGCTCGCTGCCGGCGGGGGTGGCGGCCGCGCCGTCGTCGGGGTCGTCGGAGCTGCAGCCGGCCAGCAGCCCGGCCAGCAGCAGGGCCGCGACCAGTACGCGGAGGGCGCGGCTCATTCGGTGTCCGAGGCGGCCGGCGTCTTGACCAGCTTCGCCGCGACCTCGGGGTCCAGCGGGCCGATGCCGTAGGAGGGGCACCAGGAGGCCAGCCCGCAGGCGCCGCAGGCGGGCTTCTTGGCGTGGCACACCCGTCGTCCGTGGAAGATCACCCGGTGGGAGAACATCGTCCACTCCCTGCGCGGGATGATCTCCGCGATCTCCGCCTCGACCTTGACCGGGTCCTCCTCCGCCGTCCAGCCGAAGCGGCGGACCAGCCGGCCGAAGTGGGTGTCGACGGTGAGCCCCGGGACGCCGAAGGCGTTGCCGAGCACGACGTTCGCGGTCTTGCGGCCGACGCCGGGCAGCGTGACCAGGTCGGTGAGCCGGCCGGGGACCACGCCGTCGAAGCGCTCCACCAGGGCCTGGCCGAGGCCGATGACCGAGTTGGCCTTGGCCCGGAAGAAGCCGGTGGGCTTCAGCACCTCCTCGAGCTCGGCCCGGTCGGCGGCCGCGTAGGCGTGCGCGTCGGGGTAGCGGGCGAAGAGGGTCGGCGTCACCTTGTTCACCGTCCGGTCCGTGGTCTGCGCGGACAGGACGGTGGCGACCAGCAGCTCCAGCGGGGTGGTGAAGTCCAGCTCGGCGTGGGCGTCAGGATGGATGAGCGCCAGCTCGCGCGCCATCCGCCGGGCCCGGCGGGTGCGGCCCAGCGGGCTCTCGTCGGGGTCGAACGGCGACACCCCCAGCCGCGCGGCGCGGCCGGGACGGCGGGGTGGGGCGGGCCGGGTGTAGGCCGGCGTGGCGTCGGGAGCAGGAACGGGCCGGGACACGCAGGTGAGGGTATGCGTCGGCCCCGACAGGCAGCGCCCGTCATACTCGACGCCGGTGCCCCGCCCGGGTACGCCAACCGACCGCACGACCGACGTCGCCCCACCCGCGGGGCCGCAGGGGCCCGCAGACGTCGCCGAGGAGGTGTCCGTGGTCGCCCTCATCGTCATCCTGTTCCCGCCGCTGCTCATCGCCTTCCTGCTCGTCATGGAGCGGGTCGAGGAGCCGTTGCGGCGGCCCACGTCGCAGCGCGAGGTCGAGGACTTCCTCGGCAGCGCCACCCAGGGCGAGGTCAGCACGCTGGCCCACTCGGGCATCCGGCGGGCGATGTCCCGCTGGCGGACCCGCCGGCAGGGCCGGGGCCGGACGACGCCCCGGCCGGTGCTCACCGAGCGGGTCACCGAGTCGGGTGAGGGCGCACGGCGCGCCGAATGACACCCGTCCCCGCACGGCGCTGACCAGAGGGGCCGGGCCCGGAGCCACTCAGAGTGGGCAGATCCGTGACTGAGTGCACTGGTGAGCCGAGCCACAGGCCCTAGACTCACCGAGACGCGGGTCGCCATCGCACCCGTGAGGACGTTGCGAGAGGTGCACGTGGACGAGGTCCTTGCCCAGTCAGGTCTCTTCCAGGGACTGTCGGAGGAGGCCGCCGAGCCGGTCGCCAGCTCCCTGGAGACGGTGACGCTGCCCCGTGGCCGGGTCGTCTTCAACGAGGGCGAGTCGGGCGACAGCCTCTACGTCGTCCTCTCCGGCAAGATCAAGCTGTCCCGGCGCGCGCCGGACGGCCGGGAGAACGTGCTGGCCGTCATGGGCCCCTCCGACCAGTTCGGCGAGCTGTCGGTGTTCGACCCGGGCCCGCGCACCGCGACGGCGACGGCGGTCACCGACGTGCGCCTGGCGAAGATGCCGAACCAGATGCTCCGGCCGTGGATCACCGCCCACCCGGAGATCGGTGAGCAGCTGCTGCGCGTGCTGGCCCGCCGGCTGCGCCGCACCAACGACTCGGTCGCCGACCTGATCTTCACCGACGTGCCCGGCCGGGTCGCCAAGGCCCTGCTGCAGATGGCCGACCGCTTCGGCAGCCGGGAGACCGACGGCCTGCGCGTCAAGCACGACCTGACCCAGGAGGAGCTGGCCCAGCTGGTCGGCGCCTCCCGCGAGACGGTGAACAAGGCGCTGGCCGACTTCGTGCACCGCGGCTGGATCCAGCTGCAGGGCAAGTCCGTCGTCGTCCTCGACGAAGAGCGCCTCCGCCGCCGCGCCCGCTGACCCAGCATCGAACGCGAGAGGCCCGGAACCCCCCAGGTTCCGGGCCTCTCGCGTTCAACAGCCCGGCCGCACCCGGCTCCTGGCCGCGGTGTGATCCGCCAGGATCACGATGGGAGAGGCACGACCATCCGGATGCGGGTGCCGTCGGGGAGCACGGCGTAGGTGCCGTCCGGCGTCTGCTCGAAGATCGGGCTGATCGGCTCCAGCGGCGCCGGTGGCGACCCGGCCAGGGCCGCGGCGGCGTCCGGGAAGGGCTCGAGCTGGCCGAGGGTGTGGATGGTCGGCGGCAGCATCGGCCGGGTCCCGCCGGCGTGCTCCTGCAGCGCGGCGGCGGGCGTCGTCCAGACCGCCTCGTCGGCCTCGCCGGAGACGTCGCGCGCCTCCTGCCCGGCCGGCAGCAGCGCGGCGAAGAACTTGGTGTCGTAGCGGCGGCGCTCCGGCGGCGGGGTGATCCAGTGCGCGAAGGGGCGCAGCAGGTCGGCCCGGAGCGCGAGCCCGCGGCCGGCGAGCAGCTCGGCCAGCGACAGGTCGTGGGACATCAGCGCCTGCCGCTGGTCCTCCCAGTCGTCACCGGAGACGTCCGGGACGACGCCACCGCCGTCGGCGGGCCCGGCCAGCAGGACGCCGGCCTCCTCGAAGGTCTCCCGGACGGCGGCGCACACCAGTTCGCGGGCGAGCCGCTCGTCGCAGCCGAACGCGCCGGCCCAGTCGGCGGGCGGCGGACCGACCCAGGCCAGGTCGGTGTCGCCGTCCCGCTCGTCGACCCCGCCGCCGGGGTAGGCGCTCATCCCCCCGGCGAAGGGCATGCCCCGGGTGCGGCGCAGCAGGTACACCTCGAGGCCCGGCGCCCCGTCGCGCAGCAGCAGCACGGTGGCCGCCTGCCGCACGGGTGCGCTCATCGCAGTTCGACGGTGAGCTCGACCTCGACCGGGGCGTTCATCGGGAGCTCGGCGACGCCGACGGCGCTGCGGGCGTGGTGCCCGGCCTCGCCGAAGACCCGGCCGAGAAACTCGCTGGCGCCGTTGACCACCCGCGGCTGGCCGCTGAAGCCCTCGGCGCTGGCGACGTAGCCGACCACCCGGACGACGCGGGCGACGGCGTCGAGCCCCACCAGGTCGTCGATGGCGGCCAGCGCGTTCAGCGCGCACAGCTTGGCGTCGGCGGCGGCGTCCTCGATGTCGACGGTGCCGCCCACCTTGCCGGTGCGCCGGAGCCCGCCGTCGACGAAGGGCAGCTGGCCGGAGGTGAACACCAGCTGCCCGGTGCGGATGGCCGGCACGTAGGCGGCGACCGGGGCGGCGACCGGGGGCAGCCGCACGCCGAGCTCGGCCAGCCGCGCCGTCCAGCTCTGGTCGGGCGCGGTCATCGGGTCGACGGGCGCTTCAGGTAGGCGACCAGCTGGTCGCCACCCCCGGGGCCCTGCAGGACGGTGACCAGCTCCCAGCCGTCGACCCCCCAGGAGTCGAGGATCGCCTTGGTGTTGTGGATCAGCAGCGGGATGGTGGCGTACTCCCACGTCACACGCGACGGTTCGCTCATGGGCCGACGCTAGCGCAGCCGGGAGAGGCCGGACTCGCCCGCCGCTCGTAGGCTCGGGTGCGTGACCGGAGAGCCCAGCCCCGTGCGGTGCCATGTCGTGACCGGCAAGGGCGGGACCGGCAAGACCACGGTCGCCGCCGCGCTGGCGCTCTCGCTCGCCGCCGACGGGCGGCACGTGCTGCTGGTGGAGACCGAGGGCCGGCAGGGCATCGCCCAGCTGTTCGACACCCCGCCGCTGCCCTACGAGGAGCGGCGGGTGGCCGTGGCCCGCGGCGGGGGCGAGGTGAAGGCGCTGGCCATCGACGTGGAGGCGGCCTTCCTCGAGTACCTCGACATGTTCTACAACCTCAAGCGGGCCGGCCGGGCGCTGCGCAAGATGGGCGCGATCGACTTCGCCACCGCGATCGCCCCGGGGCTCCGCGACGTGCTGCTCACCGGCAAGATCAAGGAGGCGGTGACCCGCCGGCACGAGGGGCGGCACGTCTACGACGCGGTCGTCGTCGACGCGCCCCCGACCGGACGGATCACCCGCTTCCTCAACGTGACCAACGAGGTGGCCGGGCTCGCCCGCTCCGGCCCGATCAAGGCGCAGAGCGACGGCGTCATGGCGGTGTTCCGCTCCCCGCAGACGGCGGTGCACCTGGTGACCCTGCTGGAGGACATGCCGGTGCAGGAGACCGCCGACGCGATCGGCGAGCTGACCGCGGCCCGGCTGCCGGTGGGCTCGGTGGTCGTCAACATGGCCACGGAGCCGCTGCTGCCGGCCGTGAGCCTGGCCCGCACCGCCGAGGGCCGGCTCACCGGCGCCGACCTGCTGCCGGCGCTGACCGCGGCGGGGGTGCACGGCGCCGCGGACGTGGCCGGCGGCCTGGCCGCCGAGGCGGTCGAGCACGCCCAGCGGTGGGTCGCGCAGGACGCCCTGCGCGGGGACGTCGAGGCGCTGGGCCGCCCGGTGGTCGAGCTGCCGCTGTCCTCCTCCCCCATCGACCTGGGGTGCCTGTACGAGCTGGCCGACCGGCTCGAGGGGCAGCTGCAGACCGAGGTCGCGGCGTGACTGCCCCCCGCCGGCCGGCGCTCGCGCCGTCGCTGGACCTCGCCGGGCTGGTCGCCGACCCGGAGACCCGGATCATCGTGTGCTGCGGATCGGGCGGGGTGGGCAAGACCACCACGTCGGCGGCGCTCGCGCTGGCGGCGGCGGAGGCCGGCCGTCAGGTCGTCGTCCTCACCATCGACCCGGCCCGCCGGCTGGCCCAGTCGCTGGGCCTGGTGGAGCTGGACAACGAGCCGCGGGTGGTCGAGACGCCCGGGGCACCGGGCGAGCTCTCCGCGATGATGCTGGACATGAAGCGGACGTTCGACGACGTCGTGTCCGCCCACTCGACGCCGGAGCGGGCCGAAGTTATCTTCGCCAACCCCTTCTACCAGGCGCTGTCGTCGTCCTTCGCGGGCACGCAGGAGTACATGGCCATGGAGAAGCTGGGCCAGCTCCGGGCCAGCGAGAAGTGGGACCTGGTCATCGTCGACACCCCGCCGTCCCGCTCGGCGCTGGACTTCCTGGACGCGCCCAACCGGATGAGCCGGTTCCTCGACGGCACGATGATCCGGCTGCTCACCGCCCCCGCGCGGGCCGGCGGGCGGGCCGGGGTCCGGTTGGTCGGGGCCGGCTTCATGCTGTTCAGCCGGATCATCAGCAAGATCCTCGGCGGCCAGCTGCTCAACGACATCTCCGCCTTCGTCTCGGCGCTGGACACCATGTTCGGCGGCTTCCGGGAGCGCGCCACGGCGACCTACGAGCTGCTCCGCCAGCCGGGGACGTCGTTCGTCGTGGTGGCCGCCCCCGAGCCCGACGCGCTGCGCGAGGCCTCCTACTTCGTCGACCGGCTCTCCACCGAGGGCATGCCGCTGGCCGGCCTGGTCATCAACCGCACCCACCCGCCGGCCACGACGACCCTGACGGCCACCCGGGCCGAGGCGGCCGCCGAGGCCGTGCTGGAGGCGGGCGGGAAGGGCGCTGCACTGGCCGCCGGGGCGCTGCGGGTGCACGCCGAGCGGATGACGGTGGCCGCCCGCGAGCAGCGCCTCGCCGACCGCTTCACCAGCGCCCACCCGGAGGTGCCGGTCCGCACGGTGCCGGCCGCCGCCGGTGACGTGCACGACCTGGACGGCCTGCGGGTGATGGGCGAGGCGCTGCTGTCCGCGGAGGACGACACCGGTACGGGCACACCGCGCAGCCGGGTCCTCCCGGTCCGCCCGGCCGCCGCCGGCTGACCCGCCACCGGAGGCGCCCGCGCGTCGGCGTCGGAGGCGCGCCACCGGGCCCTCCGGGACAGGTACCTTGGCCTGCGATGTCCGAGTCTGCGCGCTTCCGCCTGGGTGCCTTCGCCAAGCTGGTCACGATGATCGTCGTGGCCGGGGCGCTGGTGGCCGCCATGCTGCTCCCGTTCGTGGGCGGAGCCGGGCTCGTCGCCCGCAACTCCTCCACGCTCCTCGACGCGCTGCCGGTCGAGCTCACCGACAAGACGCCCAACGGCAACACCAAGGTGCTGGCCGCGGACGGGTCGCTGATCACCGAGTTCTACGACCTGAACCGGACGCCGGTCACCCCGGAGCAGATCTCGCCGATCATGAAGCAGGCGATCGTCGACATCGAGGACTCGCGCTTCTACGAGCACAACGGCCTCGACGTCCAGGGCACGGCGCGCGCGCTGGCGAAGAACCTGGCGGCCGGCTCGGTGCAGGAGGGCGGCTCGACGCTGACCCAGCAGCTGGTGAAGCAGACGCTGCTGCAGACCGCCACCACGCCCGAGGAGCGCGAGGCGGCCGACGACCAGACGGTCGGCCGCAAGCTGCGCGAGGCCCGCCTGGCGCTGGCCCTGGAGCAGACCTACTCCAAGGACGAGATCCTCACCCGGTACCTGAACATCGCCTACTTCGGGCAGGGCGCCTACGGCATCCAGGCCGCCGCCCAGAAGTACTTCAGCGTCAACGCGATCGACCTGACCCTGCCGCAGGCGTCGGTGCTGGCCGGGCTGGTGCAGAGCCCCACCAACGACGACCCGATCCAGCACCCCGAGGCCGGCCAGACCCGCCGCAACCAGGTGCTCGCCCGGATGAACGACCTCGGCCACATCACCGACCAGGAGCTCGCCGACGTATCGGCCGCCCCGATCCCGATCGCCGAGGGCGAGAACCCGCGCAACGGCTGCATCGACGCCACCATCGGCGGCTTCTTCTGCGACTACCTCTACAACCACCTCACCGGCGCCCTCGGCATCGACGCCAACACGCTGAAGAGCGCCGGCTGGACGATCCAGACGACGATGCGCCCGGACATGCAGGCCGCCGGCGACCAGGCCGTGCTCAACACCATCGAGATGGGCAACTCGCTGGCCGGCATCTACACCGCCCTGGAGCCGGGCACCGGCAAGGTGCTGGCGATGAGCGTCAACCGGCGCTACGGCTGCGACGTCGCCGTCGACGCCTCCTGCGAGTCGCTGAACCTCAACGTCGCGGCGAGCCAGGGGTCGGGGTCGACCTACAAGGTGTTCACCGCCGCCGCGGCGCTCGAGGCCGGCTACGGCATCAACTACCAGCAGACCACCAGCGACCCGTACTTCTCGCGGGTGTTCAAGAAGAACGGCGGCACCCGGGGCGCGCCCTACGGGCCGATCGGCAACGTGGGCACGCTGCCCAACACGCTGTCCATGCACGACGCGCTGACCCGCTCCTCGAACACCTACTTCGTGGCGCTGGAGGACACCCTCGGCAGCGTCCGCGGACCGGTCACCATGGCGCAGCGGATGGGCCTGAACCTCCCCGAGGAGCAGGCGCAGGAGATCATCGACGGCGAGATGGGCTCGTTCACCCTCGGCCCGTTCGCGACCAGCCCGCTCTACCTGGCCAGCGCCTACTCGACGCTGGCGGCCAGCGGCACCCAGTGCGACCCGACGCCCGTCATCGCGATCCTGGACGCCGCCGGCCAGCCGGTCACCGGGGACGACGGCCAGCCGCTGGTGAAGAACGACAACTGCACGGCGGCCTCGATCCCGCCGGGCGTCGCCAACACCCTCGTCCAGGCGATGACCGAGGACGTCATCAGCGGCACCGGCACCCGGGCGAACGTGCCCGGCCACCAGATCGCCGGCAAGACCGGTACCTCGCAGAACCAGTTCTCCGCCGCGTTCGTCGGCATGACGCCGGAGTACGCAGCCAGCGTGATGGTGCTCAACCCCAAGGAGAACCAGAACGTCGGCGGCTACGGCGGCAACAAGCCGGCGCAGATCTGGCACGACGCGCTCGCGCCGATCCTGAACGCCGGTCCGACGCGCGAGTTCCCCCCGGCCGACCCGGCCGTGGCCGCCGGCACCAAGGGCACCGGCGCCCCGGCTCCGCGCCCGGAGGCCGAGCAGCAGGAGGGCAACGAGCGGCCGCGGAACAACCAGCCGGCGCCGGTCCCGGCGCCGGCACCGGCGCCGGCGCCGGTCGAGGCGCCGGCCCCGGTGGTGCCCTCGGCCCCGCTGCCGGACACGAACGGCGACGGCCTGCCCGGCTGACGAAGGACCCCGCTGCCCCCCATCACTCGCGAGCTCGTGGCGGGACCCTGCAGCGGGGCCGGGAGCGGGGCCGAGGGCTCAGCCGAGCTGGCGGCGGACCTCGGCGGCCACCCGGCCGCCCTCGGCGCGGCCGGCCACCTGGCCGGTCACCGCGCCCATCACCTTGCCCATGTCCTTCATCCCGGCGGCGCCGGTGCGGGTGACGACGTCGGCGACGATCGCCGCCAGGTCGGCATCGGCCAGCTGGGCGGGCAGGTAGGCGGCGATCACGCCCTCCTCGGCCCGCTCCCGCTCGGCCTGCTCGGTGCGGCCGGCGCCGGCGAAGGCCTCGGCGGCCTCGCGGCGCTTCTTGGCCTCCCGGCGGAGCACCGCCATCACGTCGTCGTCGCTCAGCTGGCGCGCCTCCTTCCCGGCCACCTCCTCGGCGGAGACGGCGGAGAGCACCATCCGCAACGTGGCGGTGCTCAGCTCGTCACGGCCCTTCATCGCGGTGGTCAGGTCGGCACGGAGTCGGTCCTTCAGTTCAGGCACGCCGGAGAGCCTGCCACCTCCCCCCGGCCCCGGACGACGGAGATCCGCCGCCCGTAGGCTCGCAGGATGCGTGCGATCACCGCCGTCCCCACCGCCGTCCTCGCCACCGGCGCCGCCACGGTGGCCTACGCGAGCCTGGTGGAGCGCACCCGGTGGACCCTGCGGCGCTTCGACGTCCCGGTCCTGCCGCCGGGCTCGGCGCCGCTCACCGTGCTGCAGCTGTCGGACCTGCACATGACCGCCGGCCAGCACGGCAAGCAGGCCTGGGTGGCCGGGCTGGCGGCGCTGGAGCCGGACCTGGTCATCACCACCGGCGACAACCTCGCGGGCATGGACGCCGTGCCGCCGACGCTGCGCGCCCTCGAGCCGCTGATGGCGCGGCCGGGCGCGTTCGTGCTGGCCAGCAACGACTACTACGCACCCCGCCCGAAGAACCCGCTGAAGTACTTCAAGACCGACCACAAGCGGGTGCACGGCGAGGAGCTCCCCTGGCGCGAGCTCCGCGACGGGATGACCGACCGCGGCTGGCTGGACCTCACCAACGCCCGGGGCACGCTCACCGTCGCCGGCACCCGGATCGCCTTCGCCGGCGTCGACGACCCGCACCTGAAGCTGGACCGCTACAACGACGTCGCCGGGGCGGCCGACGGCGACGCGGACGTCCGGATCGGGCTGGTGCACTCCCCCGAGCCCCGGGTGCTCGACCGGTTCGCCGCCGACGGCTACGACCTGCTGCTGGCCGGGCACACCCACGGCGGCCAGCTCCGGGTGCCCTTCTACGGCGCGCTGGTCACCAACTGCGGCATCGACCGGCAGCACGTGCGCTGGCTGCACCGCTGGGCCGAGCCCACCGCCGCACACCCGACCCGCACGTGGCTGCACGTCTCCGCCGGGCTGGGCACCAGCCCCTACGCCCCGGTGCGGTTCGCCTGCCCGCCCGAGGCCACGCTGCTCACCCTCACCGCCCGCTGAAGGGGGTCGCAGACGCGGGGTGGGCGTCGGTTACAGTTGTCGACGCACCTCGGGGTGTGGCGCAGCTTGGTAGCGCGCGTCGTTCGGGACGACGAGGCCGCAGGTTCAAATCCTGTCACCCCGACCCTCCACTCAGGGACCGCCGATCCGGCGGTCCCTGAGTCGTTTCCGGGCACGCCGTACCGGGCATCCCGTCCCGGATGACCGAATGGCTGCTCCTCCTCGCGGCCGTGGTGTTGACCGCTCTCACCGGGTTCTTCGTCGCGGCCGAGTTCTCCCTCACCACCGTCGACCGGGGCAAGGCAGCCGAGGCCGCCCGCGCCGGTGACTCCGGCGCCGAGGGCGTGCTCGCCGCCCTGCGCGGGCTGTCCACCCAGCTGTCCGCCGCCCAGCTGGGGATCACGCTGACCACGCTGGTGGTGGGCTTCCTCGCCGAGCCAGCGCTCGGCGGGCTGATCGAGCCGGTGCTGACGTCGATCGGGCTGCCCGAGGGCGCGACGGCGCCGATCGCGGTCACCCTGGGCATCGCGCTGGCCACGTTCCTGCAGATGATCCTGGGCGAGCTGGGGCCGAAGAACCTGGCGATCGCCCGGCCGCTGCGCACCGCCGCGCTGGTGGCCCCCGGCATGCGCGCCTTCACCGCGGTGACCGGACCGCTGGTCCGTGCGCTGCAGGCGGTGGCCAACGGGATCGTCCGCCGGCTGGGCATCGAGCCCCGCGAGGAGCTGGACGACGTCCGGGGCGCCGAGGAGCTCGCCGCGGTGGCCCGCCGTTCCGCCGAGGAGGGCGACCTGTCCCCCGTCGCCGCCCGGCTGCTGAGCCGCTCGCTGGGGCTGCGCGAGAAGTTCGCCACCGACGTGATGACGCCGCGGACCCGGCTGTGGACGCTGAGCTCGGCGGCGACGGCGGCGGACGTGATCGACGCGGCCATCCGGTCCGGGTTCTCGCGCTTCCCGGTCTACGGCGCCGACTTGGACGAGGTCACCGGCGTGGTGCACGTGAAGAACGCCGTCGCCGTCCCGGACGAGGAGCGGCTGCGGCGCACCGCCGGGGAGCTGGCCGAGCCGGTGCTCGCCGTCCCGTCGTCGTTGCACCTGGACCCGCTGCTGGACCTGCTGCGGGACCAGGGCCTCCAGCTGGCCCTGGTGGTCGACGAGTGGGGCGCCACGCACGGCATCGTCTCCCTGGAGGACATTGTCGAGGAGCTGGTCGGGGAGATCACCGACGAGACCGACCGGCCGCTGCGCCAGCTGCGCCGGGACGGCGAGGACTGGCTGCTGTCGGGCTTGCTGCGCCCCGACGAGGTGCGCGAGCGCACCGACATCCCGGTGCCCGAGGGCCGCTACGAGACCGTCGCCGGTCTGGTCACCGAGCGGTTGGCCCGGCTGCCCGAAGAAGGCGACTCGATAGAGGTCGACGGCTGGCGGATCACCGTGGCCGCCGTCGACGGTCGGCGGGTCGACCGGCTGCGTGCCACCCCGCCCCCCGAGGACGAGGAGGACGGCGAGCAGGACGGCGAGCAGGACGGCGAGGGGTCGGGCGAGCCGGCCGCCCGCACGGGGACCGGCGGCGCCACCGCCGTCCGGCCGCGGCGCGAGGTGGCGCAGGCATGAGCGACGTGCTGAGCCTGCTGGTGCTGGTCGCCCTGCTGCTGGGCAACGCCTTCTTCGTCGCCTCGGAGTTCGCCCTGGTCTCCGCCCGGGCCGACCAGATCGAGCCGCGCGCCGCGGCCGGCTCGGTCCGCGCGCAGAAGACGCTCGCCGCGATGCGCAACGTGTCGCAGATGATGGCCGGTGCCCAGCTGGGCATCACGCTGTGCTCGCTCGGGCTGGGTGCCGTCGGCGAGCCGGCCGTGGCGCACCTGATCGAGGCGCCGCTGCACGCCGCCGGGGTGCCCGACCAGCTGCTGCACCCGATCTCGCTGGTGATCGCCCTGTCGCTGGTCACCGTGCTGCACATGGTGCTGGGCGAGATGGTGCCCAAGAACATCACCATCGCCGGCCCCGACCGCGCGGCGATCGTGCTCGGCCCACCGCTCGCGGTGCTGGTGCGGCTGCTCAAGCCGTTCATCTGGTTCTTCAACACCGTGGCCAACGCCTTCGTCCGGCTGTTCGGGGTCACCCCGACCGACGAGGTCTCGGCCAGCTTCGACGAGGGCGAGATCCGGTCGATGATCTCCCAGTCCCGCAAGGAGGGGCTGCTCGGCAGCGAGGTCAGCGACCTGGCCACCGGCGCGCTGACCTTCGAGCAGCACGACGTCGCCTCGGTGCTGCTGGCCCCGGACTCGCTGGTCACCGTGCCCCGCGACTCGACGCCGCGGCAGCTGGAGGAGGTCGTCGCCGAGCACGGCTACAGCCGCTACCCGGTGCGCCGCGACGACGGCTCGCTCGCCGGGTACGTGCACGTCAAGGACGTGCTCGGCACCGGCCCCACCTCGCGCGACCAGCCGGTGCCCGACCAGGCGATCAAGGCCTTCGTCGAGGTGGACGCCGACGAGCCGCTGCCGGAGGTGCTGCGGGCGATGCGGCGCTCGGGCTCGCACCTGGGCCGGGTGAGCGACGGCGACCGGGTGCTCGGGCTGGTGGCCCTGGAGGACGTGCTGGAGCAGCTGATCGGCGACGTGCGCGGGGCCGACGTCGCGGAGCAGCCGACCGCCGAGCAGGCCGGGGCGGGCGCCGGGGGAAGATGAGCCGGTGACCGCTGAGCTCTCCCCCGCCCTGCCCGAGGACGTCACCGCGCGCTGGCAGGCGCGCTTCCGCGCCCCGCGGGTGAGCCTGCCCGACTGGGCCGAGGACGCCCCGCACCGCAGCCTCTACGCCTCCGACGTCAGCGGGGTCGTCGAGCAGTACGCCTGGGACCGGCAGGCCGACACCCACCGGCAGGTCACCGACCGCCCCAACGGCACCTCGGCGGCCACCCTGTCGCCGGACGGCGAGACGATCTGGTGGTTCGCCGACACCGACGGGGACGAGTTCGGCGTCTGGATGACCCAGCCGTTCACCGGCGGCCCGGACACCGTGGCGCTGCCCGACGTCGGTCCGGCGTACCCGGCCGGCCTGGAGATCGGGCACCGCGTGGTCCTCGCCGGCCGGTCGACCGACGACGGCAGCGAGCTGTGGACCGTGCCCACCGGTGGCACGCCGTCGGTCTTCTACACGACCGCGGACACCGCCTCGGTGGACGCGCTGTCGCGGGACGACGCCCTGCTGGTGTTCTCCCACTCCGAGCACGGCGACCCCCGCTACCCGGCGCTGCGGGTGCTGCGCACCGACGGGCTCCAGCGGGTGGCCGACAAGTGGGACGGCGAGGGCCGCGGCCTGCACGCCCTGAGCTTCGCCCCGGTGGCCGGTGACCAGCGGCTGCTGGTCGGCCACGAGCGCCGCGGCCGCGAGGAGCTGCTGATCTGGGACGTCGCCACCGACACCGAGACCGAGCTGGTGCTCGACCTGCCCGGCGACGTGACGGCCGGCTGGTACCCCGACGGCACCGCGCTGCTGGTCGGCCACGACACCGCCGCCCGCAGCGAGCTGTACCGCTACGACCTGGTCACCGGCACGCTGGAGCGGCTGGACACCCCGAGGGGCGTCGTCCGCGGGGCGACCGCGCGGCCCGACGGCACCGTGGAGCTGGCCTGGTCCTCCTCCGAGCGCCCGCCGGTGATCCGCCGCGCCGACGGCCCGGTCGTGCTGGCCGCGCCGGGCGACGAGCCGCCGGCCGCCTACCCGGTCGAGGACCGGTGGGTGCCCGGCCCGGGCGGCGACGTGCACGCGCTGCTGGTCCGGCCGGCCGGCGAGGGCCCGCACGCGACGGCGTTCCTGGTGCACGGCGGGCCGGAGGCGCAGGACGACGACTCCTACCGCGCGCGCCGGGCGGCCTACGTCGACGCCGGGTACGCGGTGGTGCACGTGAACTACCGCGGGTCGACCGGCTACGGCAGCGAGTGGCGCGACGCGCTCACCGGCCGACCGGGCCTCACCGAGCTCGAGGACGTCGCCGCGGTCTACGACGCGCTCGTCGCCGAGGGCGTCGTCGACCCGGCCCGGGCGCTGCTGTCCGGCGGCTCCTGGGGCGGCTTCCTCACCCTGCTCGGCCTCGGCACCCAGCCCGAGCGCTGGGCGGCCGGGATCGCGGAGGTGCCGGTGGCGGACTACCTGGCCGCCTACGAGGACGAGATGGAGGGCCTGCGGGCCTACGACCGGGCGCTGTTCGGCGGCTCTCCGGACGAGGTGCACGACGTGTACGTGCGTTCCTCCCCGCTGACCTACGTCGACGCGGTCGCCGCACCCGTGCTGGTGGTCGCCGGGGCCAACGACCCGCGCTGCCCGATCCGGCAGATCGACAACTACCTGGCCGCCCTCACCGAGCGGGAGAAGCCGCACGAGGTCTACCGCTTCGACGCCGGCCACGGGTCGCTGGTCGTCGAGGAGACGATCCGGCAGGTCGAGGTGGCGCTGTCCTTCGCGCTGCGGCACGTCCGCCCGTAGCGCCCCGGCCGGGTGTGCCCCAGCGCACACCCGGCCGTGACCTGTTCGTGATCGACACCGGGTGCCATCCACTCTAGGTTCGGTAAGGCAAGCCTCACCTGATCTGGAAGGACACCATGCGCCGCGCCCCGCGCCTCGTCGCGCTCACCTCTGCCGCCCTGCTGGCCGGCGCGCTCTCCGCCTGCGGCTCGGACTCCTCGTCCGCCGCGGCCGACACCGAGGGCTCCGGCGACCCCGGCTCGGTCACGATCGAGCACGCCTTCGGCACGACGACCGTCGAGGGGACGCCCGAGCGCGTGGCCACGGTCAACTGGGCCAACCACGAGGTACCGCTGGCGCTGGGCGTCGTCCCGGTCGGCATGGCCGCGGCCAACTTCGGTGACGACGACGGCAACGGCCTGCTGCCCTGGGTCGAGGAGAAGCTCGAGGAGCTGGACGCCGAGACGCCGGTGCTCTTCGACGAGACCGACGGCATCGACTTCGAGGCGGTCGCCGACACCGAGCCCGACGTCATCCTGGCCGCCTACTCGGGCCTGACCCAGGAGGACTACGACACCCTCAGCGAGATCGCGCCGGTCGTCGCCTACCCCGAGGCGCCCTGGGCGACCGCGTGGCGCGACGTCATCGAGGTCAACGCCGCCGGCATGAACCGGGCCGAGGAGGGCGCCGAGCTCGTCGCCGACATCGAGCAGCAGATCGCCGACACCGTCGCCGCGAACCCGCAGCTCGAGGGCACCTCGGCGATGTTCATGACGCACGTCGACACCACCGACCTCAGCGAGGTCAGCTTCTACACGCCCTTCGACACCCGCTCGGCGTTCTTCGAGGACCTCGGCCTGGCCACCCCGGCCAGCGTCACGGCGGCCTCCAGCGACCCCGAGGCGTTCTCCGGCACGGTCAGCGCCGAGCAGGTCGACGTGTTCAACGACGTCGACGTCATCGTCACCTACGGCGACCAGGCGCTGGTCGACTCGCTGAACGCCGACCCGCTGCTGTCGCAGATCCCCGCGGTCCGCAACGGCGCGATCGTGCTGCTGCCGGACACCCCGCTGGGCACCGCCGCCAACCCGACCCCGCTGGCGATCTCCTGGGTGCTCGAGGACTACGTCGCCCTGCTCGCAGAGGCAGCTGACAAGGCGCAGTGACCTCCGCTCCCCCCGTCCCGGCCCCGGACGCCGCCCTCGCGCGGCGTCCGGGGTCGGTCCGGTTGTCCTGGTTGCTGGTCGTCGTCGCCGTGCTGGTGCTGCTGCTGGCCGCCTCGGTGGCGATCGGCTCGCGCGAGGTGGGCTGGTCCGACATCGTGGCCGCGCTCGGCGGGTCGACCGAGGGCCTCGAGCAGGCCGCCGTGGCCAAGCGCATCCCCCGCACGCTGCTCGCCGTGGCCGTCGGTGCCGCGCTCGGGCTGGCCGGCGCGGTCATGCAGGGCGTCACCCGCAACCCGCTGGCCGACCCCGGCGTGCTCGGCATCAACATGGGCGCCTCGCTGGCCGTGGTCGTCGGGCTCGCCTGGTTCGGGCTGTTCACCGCGACCAGCATCATCTGGACCGCCGTCGGCGGCGCCGCGTTCGCCGCGGTGTTCGTCTACGCCGTCGGGTCGCTCGGCCGGGGCGGTGCGACACCGCTCAAGCTCGCGCTGGCCGGTGCGGCCACCTCCGCCGCGCTCACCTCGTTCATCACCGCCGTCGCGCTGCCCCGCGGCGACATCGCCGGCAACGTGCAGTCCTGGCTGGTCGGCGGCGTCGGCGGCGCCGGCTACCAGAGCCTCCGCCAGGTGCTGCCCTTCCTCCTCGTCGGCCTCGTGGTCAGCCTGCTGTCGGCGCGCAGCCTCAACTCGCTGGCGCTGGGCGACGAGCTCGCGGCCGGTCTCGGCGAGCGCGTGGCCCTGGTGCGCGGCGTCGCCGCCGGCGGCTCGGTCCTGCTCTGCGGCGCCGCGACCGCGGTGGCCGGGCCGATCGGCTTCGTCGGGCTCGTCGTCCCGCACCTGTGCCGGCTGCTGGTCGGCGTCGACCACCGCTGGCTGCTGCCCTTCTCCGCCCTGACCGGCGCCTGCCTGCTCACCGCCGCCGACGTGCTGGGGCGGATCGTGGCGCGGCCCAGCGAGATCGACGTCGGCATCATCACCGCGCTGCTCGGTGCGCCGTTCTTCATGTGGATCGTCCGCCGGCAGAAGGTCCGCGAGCTGTGAACGCCGGGCTGCTCGCCACCCCCGCCGCCGTCGAGGCCGTCGCCCGCGGGCGCCGTCGCCGCGCGACCCGGCGGCGCACGGTGGTCCTGGTGCTCGCGCTGCTGGTCGTCGTCCTGTACGCCGTCACGCTGATGGTCGGGCGCACCTTCTACCCGCCCGGCGACGTGCTGCGGGTCGCGCTGGGCCAGGACGTGCCCGGGGCGTCGTTCACGGTCGGCCGGCTGCGGCTGCCGCGGGCGACGCTCGCCGTCGTCGCCGGCCTCAGCTTCGGGCTGTCCGGCGTGACCTTCCAGACGATGCTCCGCAACCCGCTCGCCAGCCCCGACGTCATCGGCATCAGCACCGGCGCGAGCGCGGCGGCAGCCGTCGCCATCGTCGTCCTGGGGCTGGGCGGGACGGCGGTGTCGGCGTTCGCGATCGTCGCCGGCCTCGTCGTCGCGCTGCTGATCTACCTGCTCGCCTACAAGGACGGCGGGGCGGGCACCCGGTTCATCCTGATCGGCATCGGCATGGCCGCGATGCTCAACAGCGTCATCGCCTACGTGCTGTCCAAGGCCGGCCAGTGGGACCTGCAGGAGGCCAGCCGCTGGCTCAACGGCAGCCTCAACGGCGTCACCTGGCCGCGGGTGCTGCCGGCCCTGGTCGTCCTGGTGGTCCTCGGCCCGGTGCTGCTGGCCCTGACCCGGGGGTTGTCGGCGGTCCAGCTCGGCGACGACACGGCGTCCGCGCTCGGGGTCCGGGTGGAGCGCACCCGGGTCGCGGCGATCATCGGGGCGGTGGGCGTCATCGCCTTCGCCACCGCGGCCTGCGGGCCGATCGCCTTCGTCGCGTTCCTCGCCGGCCCGATCGCCGCGCGCGTGGTCGGGCCGAACGGCTCGCTGCTGGTGCCGGCCGCGCTGGTCGGCGCGCTGCTCGTGCTCGTCGCCGACCTCGCCGGCCAGTTCGCCTTCGGCACCCGCTTCCCGGTCGGCGTCATCACCGGCGTGCTGGGTGCGCCGTACCTGATCTACCTGATCGTCCGCACCAACCGCGTCGGCGGCTCGCTGTGAGCGGGATCGAACGGAGAGCACTGTGACCACGGACCACACGCTGGCGGCCGAGGGCCTGACCCTCGGCTACGGCGAGCGCACCGTCATCGACGGCCTCGACCTCGTCGTGCCCGCCGGACGGATCACCGCCGTGGTCGGCGCGAACGCCTGCGGCAAGTCGACGCTGCTGCGGTCGATGACCCGGCTGCTCGCCCCGCGGCAGGGCCAGGTGCTGCTCGACGGCAAGGCCGTGCACCGGATGCCGGCCAAGGAGCTGGCCCGCACGCTGGGCCTGCTGCCGCAGTCGCCCATCGCCCCGGAGGGCATCACCGTCGCCGACCTCGTCGGCCGCGGACGGCACCCCCACCAGGGCGTCTTCACCCGGTGGCGCACCGAGGACGACGTGGCGGTCGCCGAGGCGCTGGTGGCGACCCAGACGACCGAGCTCGCCGACCGCGCGGTGGACGAGCTGTCCGGCGGGCAGCGCCAGCGGGTGTGGATCGCGATGGCGCTGGCCCAGCAGACCGACCTGCTGCTGCTCGACGAGCCGACGACGTTCCTGGACGTGGCCCACCAGGTCGAGGTGCTCGACCTGCTCACCGACCTCAACCGCGCCCGCGGCACCACCGTCGTCATGGTGCTGCACGACCTGAACATGGCGGCCCGCTACGCCGACCACCTGGTGGCGATGGCCGACGGCCGGGTGCAGGCCACCGGTGCGCCGGAGCAGGTGCTCACCGAGGAGTGCGTACGCGCGGTGTTCGGCCTGGACAGCCGCGTGGTGGTCGACCCGATCTCCGGCCGGCCGCTGATGCTGCCGATCGGCCGGCACCACGTGGCGGCGCCGGCGGGCTGAGCCCGCCGGCGCGCGGTCAGCCGGCGGCGGCGATGAGCTCCGCGATCTGGACGGTGTTGAGCGCCGCGCCCTTGCGCAGGTTGTCGTTCGAGACGAACAGCGCCAGGCCGTGGTCGCCGTCCTGCCGGATCCGGCCCACGTAGGACGGGTCACGGCCGGCCGCCTGCAGCGGGGTGGGGACGTCGACCAGCTGCACCCCCGGCGCCGAGGCCAGCAGCTCCCGGGCGCGGGCCACTGACAGCGGTGCGGCGAACTCGACGTTCAGCGACAGCGAGTGGCCGGTGAACACCGGGACCCGGACGCAGGTGCCGGAGACCCGCAGGTCGGGGATGCCGAGGATCTTGCGGCTCTCGTTGCGGAGCTTCTGCTCCTCGTCGGTCTCGAAGGACCCGTCGTCGACGACCGAGCCGGCCATCGGCAGCACGTTGAAGGCGATCGGCGCGACGTAGACCCCCGGCGCGGGGAAGGCCACGGCCGACCCGTCGTAGGCCAGCTCGTCGGCCTTCTCCACGACGGCGAGGGCCTGCCCGTGCAGCTCCCGGACGCCGGCGACACCGGAGCCGGAGACCGCCTGGTAGGTGCTGGCCACGATCCGGGTCAGCCGGGCCTCGTCGTGCAGCGGCTTGAGCACCGGCATCGCGGCCATGGTGGTGCAGTTCGGGTTGGCGATGATCCGGCCCTCGGCGGCCAGCGCGATGTCGCCGGGGTTGACCTCGCTGCAGACGAGCGGGATCGCCGGGTCGCGGCGGAACGCGGAGCTGTTGTCGATCACCGTGACGCCGGCCGCGGCGAACCGGGGCGCCTGGGCCCGCGAGGTCGTGGCGCCGGCGGAGAACAGGGCCACGTCCAGCCCGCTGGGGTCCGCGGTCGCGGCGTCCTCGACGACGACCTCCCCGTCGCCCCAGGGCAGCGTGCTGCCGGCCGACCGGGCGGAGGCGAAGAACCGGATCGAGGCCAGCGGGAAGCCGCGCTCGGCCAGGATCGAGCGCATCGCCACGCCGACCTGCCCGGTCGCGCCGACGATCCCCAGGTGCAGCGGGCGGCTCATCGTCCGGTCCCTCCGTAGACGACTGCCTCGGCCTGCTCCGAGCCGAGGTCGAACGCGTCGTGCACCGCCCGGACGGCGAGGTCGACGTCGGTGTCGCGGCAGACGACGGAGATGCGGATCTCCGAGGTGCTGATCAGCTCGAGGTTGACGCCGGCGTCGGCGAGCGCGCCGAAGAACTTCGCCGAGACGCCCGGGTGCGAGCGCATGCCGGCGCCCACCAGCGAGACCTTGCCGATGTGCTGGTCGAAGCTGACGCCGGTGTAGCCGACGGTGTGCTTGACCCGCTCCAGGGCGGCGATGGCGGCCGGGCCGTCGCTCTTGGGCAGGGTGAAGGAGATGTCGGTCAGCTTCGCCTCGGTGGAGACGTTCTGCACGATCATGTCGATGTTGACCTCGGCGTCGGCGAGCACGCGGAAGATCTGCGCCGCCTCACCCGGCCGGTCGGGCACACCGGCGACGGTGATCTTGCCCTCGCTCCGGTCGTGCGCGACGCCGGTGATGATCGCCTGTTCCACGGTGAGGTCCTCCATCGAGCCGGCCACGATCGTGCCGGGGAGCTGTGAGTAGGAGCTGCGGACGTGCACCGGGATGCCGTACCGGCGGGCGTACTCGACGCAGCGGAGCATGAGGACCTTCGCCCCGGAGGCGGCCAGCTCCAGCATCTCCTCGTAGGTGACGGTCTCCAGCCGCTTGGCGTTCGGCACGATCCGCGGGTCGGCGGTGAAGACGCCGTCCACGTCGGTGTAGATCTCGCAGACGTCGGCGCCCAGCGCGGCGGCCACGGCCACGGCGGTGGTGTCCGAGCCGCCGCGGCCCAGCGTCGTCACGTCCTTGGTGTCCTGGCTGACGCCCTGGAACCCGGCGACGATCACGATGGAGCCCTCGTCGAGGGCGTCCCGCAGCCGGCCTGGGGTGACGTCGATGATCCGCGCCTTGCCGTGGCTCGAGGTGGTGATCACCCCGGCCTGGGAGCCGGTGAAGGACCGCGCCTCGTAGCCGTGGGTGGAGATGGCGATCGCCAGCAGCGCCATCGAGATGCGCTCGCCGGCGGTCAGCAGCATGTCCAGCTCGCGACCCGGCGGGTCGGCGGTGATCTGGCTGGCCTGGTCGAGCAGCTCGTCGGTCGTGTCGCCCATGGCGGACACGACGACGACCACGTCGTCGCCGTTCTTCTTCGCCTCGACGATGCGCTCGGCCACGCGCTTGACGCGCTCGGCGTTCGCGACGGAGGAACCGCCGTACTTCTGTACCACCAGGGCCACGGGTCCAGGCTACCGGCGGCGACCAGCCCCGTTGCGCCAGGCGGCGGGCAACGGGTGCACAGGTCGCTGCGGAGGCGCTTTGATCACCGGGTGACCCCTGCCGAGGACTGGCTGCTCAGCTGCGCCGAACGCGACAACCCGGACACCGCGATCCCGGCCTGGACGGCGGGCAACCTGGCCGAGCCGCTGGTGCACGGCGCGGCCTACTTCGACCGGCTGGTCACCGCGGTGCAGGGGCTCGCCGCGGGCGACCACCTGTTCTTCACCGACTGGCGGGGCGACCCGGACGAGCGGCTGCGCGACGAGGGGCCGACCGTGGGCGAGCTCTTCGCCGACGCCGCCCGGCGGGGCGTGTGCGTCCGCGGCCTGATCTGGCGCTCGCACTGGGACGGCCTGAACTTCAGCAAGGAGGAGAACGCCTCGCTGGACGCGGCCGTCGAGGAGGCCGGCGGCGTGGTGGTGCTCGACCAGCGGGTGCGCCGGCTGGGCAGCCACCACCAGAAGTTCGTGGTGCTGCGGCACGTGGGCCGGCCCGAGGAGGACGTCGCCTTCGCCGGCGGCATCGACCTGTGCCACTCCCGCCGGGACGACGCGGAGCACCGCGGCGACCCGCAGCCGCAGTCGATGTCGTCGGCCTACGGCGAGCGACCGCCGTGGCACGACGTCCAGCTGCAGCTGCGCGGGCCGGTCGTCGGGGTGCTGGACACGGTGTTCCGGGAGCGCTGGGACGACTCGACGAGCCCGGACTCGGAGAACCCGGTCGCCTGGGTGCACGACAAGGTGCTCGCGCTGCGGGGAAAGTCGCACATGGACCCGACGCCGCTGCCCGACCAGCCGCCGCCCCCGCCGGAGTGCGGGCCGCACCAGGTGCAGACCCTGCGCACCTACCCGAAGGTGTGGCCGGCGTTCGACTTCGCCAAGCAGGGCGAGCGCTCGGTGGCGCGCGGGTACTCCAAGGCGGTCCGCCGGGCCCGCCGGCTGATCTACCTGGAGGACCAGTACCTGTGGTCCCGGGAGGTCGCTGAGCTGTTCGCCACCGCCCTGCGGGACAACCCGGACCTGCACCTGGTCGTGGTGGTGCCGCGGGTGCCCGACCAGGAGGGGGCAGTCGCCGAGCGGCCGCAGTACGTCGGCCGGCACCAGGCGCTGCAGACCGCCCGCCGGGCCGGCCCCGACCGGGTGCACGTGTTCGACCTGGAGAACCACGAGGGGACGCCGGTCTACGTGCACGCGAAGGTGTGCGTGGTCGACGACGTGTGGGCCAGCGTCGGCAGCGACAACTTCAACCGGCGGTCGTGGACCCACGACAGCGAGCTGTCCAGCGCCGTCCTGGACACCACCCTGGACCCCCGCGAGCCGCGCGACCCGGCCGGGCACGGCGACGGCGCCCGCACCTTCGCCCGCGACCTGCGGCTGGAGCTGGCGCGCGAGCACCTCGACCGGGCCACCGACGGCTCGGAGGACGACGACCTCGTGGACCCGGCGCTCTTCGTCGCCGCGGTCGAGCGGGCGGCCGCCGAGCTGCAGGCCTGGTACGACGGCGGGCAGGCCGGCCCGCGCCCGCCGGGCCGGCTGCGGCCGCACCGGACCGAGGAGCTGTCCCGGGCCACCCGGCTGTGGGCGGTGCCGGTCTACCGGCTGATCGACGACCCGGACGGCCGCCCGATCCGCCTCCGCCGCGCCCACGAGTTCTGATCCCGCACGCCGGGCGACGGGGCGACCGGCCGCCCAGCGCGACCAGACGACCGGGCCGCCCAGCGCCACCGGACCGCCCAGCGCCACCGGACCGCCCAGCGCGACCGGCGCACCAGGACGACCGGGGACCAGGACCGCCAGGGCACCAGGACCGCCAGGGCACCAGGACCGCCAGGGCACCAGGACCGCCAGGGCACCAGGACCGCCAGGGCACCAGGACCGCCAGGGCACCAGGACCGCCAGGGCACCAGGACCGCCAGGGCACCAGGACCGCCGGGCCACCAGGACCGCCGGGCCACCAGGACCGCCAGGCCACCAGGACCGCCAGGCCACCAGGACCGCCAGGCCACCAGGACCGCCAGGCCACCAGGACCGCCGGGCCACCAGGACCGCCGGGCCACCAGGACCGCCGGGCCACCAGGACCGCCGGGCCACCAGGACCGCCGGGCCACCAGGACCGCCGGGCCACCAGGACCGCCGGGCCACCAGGACCGCCGGGCCACCACCCGCACCTCCCACGAGTAGAGCCCTGCCCACACCTGTGGGCAGGGCTCTACTCGCCTGACCCCCACCTGCCGGCGGGCGGCTGTGGACAGCGGGGTCGCGTCCACAGCCGGCGGGGGCGCGCCCCGGCGGACCGCCGGGTGGCCGACGCTGTCCCCGTGGACGCCTTCCCCCTGCCCGGGCTGCTGCGCCGCCTCCGCCGCGACGGCGACTGCTCCCAGCGGGAGCTCGCCGGCCGTGCGGGCGTGCCGAAGGCGACCCTCGCCGCGGCCGAGGCGGGCAGCCGCGACCTCCCGGTCACCGTGTTCGCCCGGCTGGCCGGCGCCGCGGGCGCCCGGGTCGCGGTCCTCGGCGCCGACGGAGCGGAGCTGGCACCGATGGACCTCGACGCCGTCCGGGACGCGGCCGACCGGCTGTTCCCGGCCCACCTGGACACCCGGCACGGCGACGAGCGCTGGTGGGGCGGCGAGCACCGACCGCGCACCCGGCAGCCGCGCTACACCTTCGACCTCGACCGCCGCCTGCGGGACCGGCGCCGCGGCGACGCCGTGCCCGAGGAGCACCACGCGCCGACGGCCGGGGACTCCCTGGCCGAGCGGGCCGCAGCGAGACGGGACGAGGCCCGGCGTCGCGCGGCGGATGCCTGGCGGACCCGGTCGGCCGAGCAGGGGCCCGATCCGTCGCCGGACCCGTTCCACTGCTGGTGCCCGGCAGCGTGCGACGAGGTGGAGGACCTCGGCCGGGACCTGCCGCACGCGAACACCTGCACGTGCCGGTGCGACTTGGCCTGACCCGCTGCTACCGTGACCGTGTGCGCGGCAGCCTCCTGCTTATCAGCCGCGGCGAGGCCCTCTCCTAGGTCGGCTCCCTCGCCGCGGTGATCGCGCGTCCCCGGGCGCCAGCTGACCGCATCCCGGAGCTGTACGCAGCCCGCAAGAGGAGCCCTCCCATGTCCGAGAACCACCCGCACGCCCGCAACCCCCAGCAGCCCTCGCCGATGCCGATCGGCAAGTACTCGCCGTTCACGCCGGTGCCGCTGCCCGACCGCACCTGGCCGGAGACGACCACCACCTCCGCGCCCCGCTGGTGCGCGGTCGACCTGCGCGACGGCAACCAGGCGCTGATCGACCCGATGACCCCCGAGCGCAAGCGGCGCATGTTCGAGCTGCTCGTCCGGATGGGCTACAAGGAGATCGAGGTCGGCTTCCCGGCCGCCAGCCAGACCGACTACGACTTCGTCCGGCTGCTGGTCGAGGACGACCTGATCCCCGACGACGTCACCGTCCAGGTGCTGACCCAGGCCCGCGACGAGCTGATCGAGCGCACCTACGAGTCGCTGCGCGGCGCCAAGCAGGCGATCGTGCACCTCTACAACTCCACCTCGACGCTGCAGCGGCGGGTCGTCTTCGGCCAGGACCGCGCGGGCATCACCGACATCGCCGTCCACGGCGCGCAGCTGGTGCGCAAGCTGGCCGAGCAGATGGGCGACACCGAGGTCCGGTTCGAGTACTCCCCCGAGTCGTTCACCGGCACCGAGCTGGAGTTCGCCGTCGAGGTCTGCAACGCCGTCACCGACGTGTGGGAGCCGACCGTCGACCGGCCGACGATCCTCAACCTGCCGGCGACCGTGGAGATGGCCGAGCCGACCGTCTACGCCGACCAGATCGAGTGGATGCACCGCAACCTGGGCCGCCGGGACGCCGTCGTGCTGTCCCTGCACCCGCACAACGACCGGGGCACCGCGGTCGCCGCCGCCGAGCTGGGCCACCGCGCCGGCGCCGACCGCATCGAGGGCTGCCTGTTCGGCAACGGCGAGCGCACCGGCAACGTCGACCTGGTCACCCTCGGCCTGAACCTGTTCAGCCAGGGCATCGACCCGCAGATCGACTTCTCCGACATCGACGACATCCGCCGCACCGTCGAGTACTGCAACCAGCTGGGCGTGCACGAGCGGCACCCCTACGGCGGCGACCTGGTCTACACCGCCTTCTCCGGCTCCCACCAGGACGCGATCAACAAGGGCTTCGCGGCGATGGCCGCCGACGCCGAGGCCGCCGGGAAGACCGTCGACGAGATCCCGTGGGCGGTGCCGTACCTGCCGATCGACCCCAAGGACGTCGGCCGCAGCTACGAGGCCGTGATCCGGGTGAACAGCCAGTCCGGCAAGGGCGGCGTCGCCTACATCATGAAGACCGAGAACCAGCTGGACCTGCCCCGCCGGCTGCAGATCGAGTTCAGCGCGGTCATCCAGCGGCACACCGACGACGAGGGCGGCGAGGTGACCGCCCAGCAGATGTGGTCGGCCTTCAGCAGCGAGTACCTGCCCGACCCGATCGCGTCCTGGGGCCGGTTCGAGCTCTCCGGGCACGAGCACACCGCGCCGGGCGGCGCCCCTGACGAGATCCGCGTCGAGCTGGTCGACCGGGGCGTGCCGACGACCGTGCACGGCCGCGGCAACGGCCCGATCGCCGCCTTCGTCGACGCGCTGCGCAGCCTGGACGTCGACGTCCGGGTGCTCGACTACGCCGAGCACGCGCTCTCCGCCGGTGGTGACGCCCGGGCGGCCTCCTACGTGGAGTGCGCGGTAGGCGAGCGCGTGCTGTGGGGCGTCGGGATCGACGAGAACATCGTGACCGCCTCGCTGCGGGCGATCATCTCCGCGGTCAACCGCGCGGAGCGCTGACGGCGGAGGGCACCCGCCCGGTTCAGCGGGTGCCCTCCACCAGCACCGTGGTGGCCCGGTCGACCACGTCGCCGACGACGTCCCACGGCCGGGCGGCGGACGCCTCCGCCAGCACGACGACCACCCGGCCGTCGTCCAGCACGCCGGCCGAGTGCAGCTGACGGCGGCCGTCCACGCAGCACATCCAGCCCTGCTTGGCCGCCACCCCGGCGCCGCCGGCGCCGGACAGCAGCCCGAACGTCTGGTCGAAGCCGTCGGCGCCGGTGGGGGCGGCCTGCCGCATCCAGGTCAGCAGGGTCGCGGCGTCCGTGGCGCCGGGGGTGGCGGCGAGCGCGGACAGGAACCGGGCGACGTCGGACGCCGACGTCGTCGCCTGCCCCCACTGCCCGGCCTCGGCGGGTGGCGCCGTCGCGGTCAACCCGAACTGGGCGACCGCGGCACGGACCAGGGCCGGCCCGTCGTAGGTGGTCCACAGCACGTTCATCGCCCCGTCGTCGGAGACGGTGATGGCGCGCTCCAGCCGGCGCGCGGTGGCGGCGTCCCAGCCGGCCGGCCCGGCGCGGGCGAGCAGCTGCTGCACGACCAGCAGCTTCACCAGCGAGGCCGACGACACCGGCCGGTCGGCGTCGGACGTCTCCAGCAGGGAGCGGCCCTGCGGGTCGAGGACGACGGCGCCCACGGAGGCCGTCGCGGCGGCCGCGACCGCCGCCACCCCGCCCTGCACCGCCGGCACGTCGACCACCCGCACCGGCAGCGCGGCGGCCACGTCCTCGCGCAGCACGCGGGGGACCACGTCGACGACGTCGGACCGGGCGATGGCCTGCGCCGAACTGCTCCAGCACAGCACCGGCCCGACCAGGAGCCCGGCGACCAGGGCACCGGTGAGGACCGCGCCGACCAGCCGGCGGGCGGCGCCGGAGCCCAGCGCGCGCAGGCGGGGGTGCCGGTACGCAGGACCGGCGACCGCCACGGGGGCCATGATCGTCCTCGATCCGGCCGTGCGCCACCAGATCAGCTGTCGGCGACCTCCGCCGCCTCCAGCCACTCAGCCTCGACCTGCTCCTTCTCCGCCTGCAGCGCCCGCAGCTGCGCGTCGAGCTCTGCCGCCCGGCCGTAGTCGGCGGCCGCCGCGGCGAGCTGCTCGTGCAGCGCCTTCTCGTCGGCGTCCAGCCGGAGCATCCGCCGCTCCAGCCGGGTGGCCTCCTTGCGCGCCGCCCGGACGTCCGCAGCGCTGCGGGTGGGCTGGGCGGAGCTGCCCAGCGCTGGCACCGGCCCGCCCGAGGGCAGCGTCGCCTCACCGGCCGCCCGGCGGCGCAGGTACTCCTCCACCCCGCCGGGCAGCGCGGCCAGCGACCCGTCGCCCATCAGGGCGACCACCGAGTCGCAGACCCGGTCGACGAAGTAGCGGTCGTGGCTGACCACCAGGACCGTGCCGGGGAAGCTGTCGAGCAGGTCCTCCAGCGCGGTGAGCGTGTCGATGTCCAGGTCGTTGGTCGGCTCGTCCAGCAGCAGCACGTTGGGCTCGGCCATCAGCAGCCGGAGCAGCTGCAGCCGCCGGCGCTCACCGCCGGACAGGTCGCCCACCGGCGTCCACTGCCGGTTAGCGGCGAAGCCGAACCGCTCGGCCAGCGTGGACGCCGAGATCTCCTGGTTGCCGATCCGGGCGATCCGGGCGACGTCCTGCACCGCCTCGAGCACCCGGGACCGCGGCGGCAGCTCGGTGACGTGCTGGGACAGGTAGGCCGGCGCGACCGTCTGGCCGACGACCACCCGGCCGGCGTCCGGCTGCACCTCCCCGACCAGCAGCTTGAGCAGCGAGGTCTTGCCCGCGCCGTTGACCCCGACGATGCCGATCCGGTCGCCCGGTCCGACGTGCCAGGTGAGGTCGCGGAACAGCGTGCGGTCGCGGGGACCGTCCGGGTCGGCGGGACCGGCCGGGTCGTCGGCGTCGTCCACCGCACCCCGCCCGTGCACGGTGTAGCTGACGTCCTCGACGTCGTAGACGCTCTTGCCGAGCCGCCGCGCGGCGAACCCGGCCAGCGCCATCGTGTCCCGGGCCGGCGGCTCGTCGGCGATCAGCGCCTGCGCCGCCTCGATCCGGAACTTCGGCTTGCTGGTGCGCGCCGGCGGGCCGCGGCGCAGCCAGGCCAGCTCCTTGCGCACCAGGTTCAGCCGCCGGTCCTCGGTCACCGACGCGATCCGGGCGCGCTCGGCGCGGGCCAGCGTGTAGGCCGAGTAGCCGCCGTCGTAGGCGTGCACGCTGCCGTCGGCGACCTCCCACGTCGTCGTGCAGACCTCGTCGAGGAACCACCGGTCGTGGGTGACGACGACCATGCCGCCGGCGCGCTGGCGCACGTACTCCGCGAGCCAGGCCACGCCCTCGACGTCGAGGTGGTTGGTCGGCTCGTCGAGCACCAGCAGGTCCAGCGGCCGGATCAGCTGGGCGGCCAGGGCGACCCGGCGGCGCTCCCCACCCGACATCGGGGCGACCGGGGAGTCCAGGCCGAGCCGGTCGAGCTCCAGGCCGGTCAGCACCGAGCGGACGGCGGCGTCACCGGCCCACTCGTGCTCGGCGGCGAACCGGGACGCCGGCAGGACGACGTCGCGCACGGTCGCCCCGGGCGGCAGCGTGCCGGTCTGGTCCAGGACGCCCATGGCGAGGTCGCTGCGGCGGGTGACCCGGCCGGCGTCGGGCTCCTGGGTGCCGGTGAGCACCCCGAGCAGCGTCGACTTGCCACCACCGTTCCGGCCGACGACGCCGATCCGCTCACCGGCGGCCACGCCGAGGGAGACGTCGTCGAGGATGACGGTGGTGCCGTGGGCCTTGGACACCCGCTCGATGTTGACCAGGTTCAGCGGGGCGCTCATAGGTGTCCCAGCATCCCAGGTGGGCGCAGCGGCTAGGCCAGGCGGGTGACCTCGACGGTCACCGAGGACCCCTCGCTCTTCGGGCCGGAGAAGATGCCCTTGAGCGGCGGGACGTCGGAGTAGTCCCGTCCCCGGGCCAGCGTCACGTGCCGGGGGCCGATCTCCACGACGTTGGTCGGGTCGAAGCCGGACCAGCCGCCGTCCCACCACTCGACCCAGGCGTGGCTCTCCCCGGTGACCGCCTGGCCGATGCCGGCCGACGGCTTCGGGTGCAGGTAGCCCGAGACGTAGCGGGCCGGCAGGCCCAGGGCCCGCAGCAGCCCGACGGAGACGTGCGAGATGTCCTGGCAGACGCCCTTGCCCTTCTCCCAGGCCTGCATGGCGTTGGTCTTCACGTTCGTCGAGCCGGTCAGGTACTCGATCTGCTCGTACACGAACCGGCAGACCAGCTGGCCGGCCTCCCGCGGGCCGGCGTCGCCGACGACGGCGCGCACCTGCTGCACCACGGCGTCGTCCATCGCCGTGAGCCGGGAGGGGCGGAGGAACTCCCCGAACCGGTCCTGCACGTCCGGCGCGGCGAGGTCGGCCCACGCCACGGCCTCGGGGACGTGCGACTCGGGCCCGGCCTCGACCACCGAGGTCGCCTTGACCACCAGCTCGGTGTGCGGGCCGTGGGTGTCGAAGGCGGTGACCGTCGAGCCCCAGTAGTCGCGGTAGGCGTGCACCGACGCCGACGGCTCGATCTCCACCCGGGAGCGCAGCGTGGTCTGCCGGCCGCTGTTCTCCGGGGTCATCCGGGCCTCGTTGTACGACGAGCGGACCGGCCCGCCGTAGCGGAACTCGGTGCGGTGCACGACCTGCAGCCGCCACCGGTCGCTGGGCACCCGGGCCGGGCCGGCGGCCGGCGCCTGGGTCTGCGACTGGGTGCGCGCCGGGGACGAGGACTGGCTCTGCGACTGGGACACGCGGTCAGCCCACGCTCTCCGGCACCCAGATCTGCGGTGCCTGCTCGGTGAAGAACCGGTTGGTGACCGCCTCGCTGGCCAGCGAGCAGGTGCGCTGCAGCTCGTCCAGGCGGGTCGGCAGCTTCGCCAGGATCTCGTCGGTCTGCATGAACTCGAGCATGGTGCGGGCCCGGCCGACGATCCGGTGCGCCTCCCCGGCCACGCCGATCCGGTGCCCCTCCCGGACGTTCGCCCGCTCCAGCTCGGCCAGGCACCCCTCGGCCTGCTCCAGCGCGGCGAACACCGACCGCGGGAAGAGCCGGTCCAGCAGCAGGAACTCGGCGGCCCGGCTGGAGTTCACCGCCCCGCGGTAGGTGCGCAGGTAGGGCTCGTAGGCCCCGGTGGAGCGCAGCACCAGCGTCCAGGACGGCGCGGCGTCGCCGGCCAGCACGCGGGTCGACAGCATCCGGGCGGTCATGTCCACCCGCTCCAGCGAGCGGCCGAGGATGAGGAACAGCCAGCTCTCGTCACGGCTCATCGTGGCGTCGGCCAGGCCGAACACCATCGCCGACCGCTCCCGGACGAACCGGAACAGCGAGTGCGGGCCGTACCGGCGGGCCATCGTGCGCTGCTGCGGCAGCGCGTTGTGGGTGACGTTGAGCGACTCCCAGATCTCCGCCGACAGCACCTCGCGGGCACCGCGGGCGTTCTCCCGGGCCGCCGACAGCGCGCCGGTGATGGAGCTCGGGCTGGACCGGTCGAAGGCCAGCGTGGCCAGCACCCGCTCGGTGTCGGCCTCGTCCTCCGGGCACGGCGCGCCCATCAGCGCCAGCAGGTTCGCGCAGGCCCGGCGCTCGTCGATCCACGGGTCCTCGACCAGCCGCTGGGTGTGCACGTCGAGGATGCGGGCGGTGTCGTCGGCCCGCTCCACGTACCGGCCGATCCAGAACAGCGACTCCGCGATCCGGCTCAGCACGGGAGACCACCGCCGACCGATTGCTGCTGCTGCTGGGACTGGGCCAGGGCGTTGTCGTTGGGCGGGCCGGGGTCCTGGGCGGGCGGCTCGGCGGGCAGGTCGGCGGTGGTGAACTCGATCCGGGTGACGTCCTGCTCGGGCTCCGGCTCGACGGCCGGCCGGGGCGGGCTGATCACCCAGGTGTCCTTCGACCCCCCGCCCTGGCTGGAGTTCACGACCAGCTCGCCCTCGGGGAGCGCCACCCGGGTCAGCCCGCCGGGCAGCACCCAGACGTCGGAGCCGTCGTTCACCGCGAACGGCCGCAGGTCGACGTGCCGCGGGGCGATCCGGCCGTTGATCAGCGTCGGGGACGTCGACAGCCCGATCGGCTTCTGCGCGATCCAGTCCCGCGGCGCCGCGCGCACCTTGACCGCGAGCTCCTCCAGCGTGCGCTCGTCGGCCCGCGGGCCGATGACGATCCCCTTGCCGCCGGAGCCGTCGACCGGCTTGAGCACCAGCTGGTCCAGCGAGGCCAGCACCCACTCGACGGTGTCCCGGTCGTCCAGCCGGTAGGTGTCGGCGTTCTGCAGGATGGGCTCCTCGCCCAGGTGGTAGCGGATGAGGTCGGGCACCCAGGTGTAGAGCAGCTTGTCGTCGGCCACGCCGTTGCCCACCGCGTTGGCGATGGTGACCCGGCCGGCCCGGGCGGCGTTGAGCACCCCGGCGCAGCCGATCACCGAGTCGGACCGGAAGTGCACCGGGTCGAGGAACTCGTCGTCGATGCGGCGGTAGATGACGTCGACGCGCTGCTGCCCGTCCGTCGTCCGCATGCTGACCTGGCCGCCGGAGCAGACCAGGTCGCGCCCCTCGACCAGCTCGACGCCCATCTGCCGGGCCAGCAGCGCGTGCTCGAAGTACGCGGAGTTGTAGACGCCCGGGGTGAGCAGGACGACGGTCGGGTCGGCGATGCCGGTCGGCGCGGAGGCCTTGAGCGCGGCCAGCAGCTTGCTCGGGTAGTCGCTCACCGGCTGCACCCGGTGGTCGCCGAACAGCTCGGGCAGCACCTGGCTCATCGCGGCCCGGTTGGTGATCACGTAGCTGACGCCCGACGGCGAACGCAGGTTGTCCTCGAGCACCCGGAAGTCGCCGGCCTCGTCGCGCACCAGGTCGATGCCCGAGACGTGCACCCGGACGCCGTTGGGCGGCACCAGCCCGTGCGCGGCGCGGTGGAAGTGCGCGCTGGTGGTGACCACGCTGCGCGGCACGACGCCGTCGGCGAACACCTGCCCGGCGCCGTAGACGTCGGCCAGGAACGCCTCGAGGGCGTGCACCCGCTGGGCCAGCCCGCGCTCGATGAGCGCCCACTCCTCGTGGCCGATCACCCGGGGGACGATGTCGAGCGGGAAGGGCTGCTCCTCACCCGCGTGGGCGAAGGTCACCCCCGCGTCGCGGTAGGTCTGCGAGAGGACGTCGGCCCGCGCGGCCAGCTCCTCCCCCGACATCGGCTGCAGCGAGCTGAACAGACCGGTGTACGGGGGACGCGGCTGGGACGGCGCCGCGAACATCTCGTCCCACTGCTGCCCGAGCGGGTAGCCGTCGAAGAGGTCCGCCATGCGTCGAACCTAGACACGACGTGTGTCCCGCGCGTTTCGACGTCCTGGCGACCCGGTGGAACGGCCCCGTCGCAGGGGCCCACCACGAGCCTGCGAGTGGTGGGGGGCGACGGGGTCCTTGTTCAGGCCGAGGCGCGGCGGACCAGGTGGGTGCGGCAGACCCGGGACTCCGCGGGCCCGGCGACGCCCTCGATCTGGCGCAGCAGCAGCTCGGTGAGCAGTGGCGTCATGTCCGCCAGCGGCTGGGCGATCGTCGTCAGCGGCGGGTCGCAGACCTGGGCGACGGCGGCGTCGTCGAAGCCGACCACCGCGACGTCCTCGGGCACCCGGCGACCGGCGGCGCGCAGCGCCCGCAGGACCCCGAAGGCCATCGGGTCGGAGGCGACGAACACCGCGTCGAGGTCGGGCTCGCGGGCCAGCAGCTGCTCCATCGCCCGCTCGCCGCCGGCCACCGTGAAGTCGCCCTCGGCGACCAGCTCGGGCCGGTGCGGCAACCCGGCCGCGGTCAGCGCCTCGAGGTGGCCGGCGTGCCGGTCGACACCGGCGATCATGTCCAGCGGGCCGGTGACCGTGGCGATCCGGCGGCGGCCGAGGCCGGCCAGGTGCGCGGTGGCCTCCGCCGCCCCGCCCCGGTTGTCGGCGTCGACGAAGGCCACCGGGCGGTCGCCGAACGGGCGGCCGCACAGCACGAGCGGCACCCCGGCCTCGGCCAGCAGGTCCGGCAGCGGGTCCTCGCTGTGCACCGACATCAGGATCACGCCGTCCACGTGACCCTGCCGGGCGTAGCGGCCGACCTTCTGCTGCTCCCGCTCGTCACGGGCGGTCAGCAGCACCAGGTTGAGGTCGGTGTCGGCGAGCGTGGCCGACACCCCCCGCACGATGCTGGCGAAGAACGGGTCGGAGAAGACCTGGGTGTTGGGCTCGTTGAGCACCAGCGCGATGGTGTCGGTGCGCCGGGTGACCAGGCTGCGGGCCATCCGGTTGGGCACGTAGCGCAGCTCCGCGACGGCCGAGAGGACCGCCTCGCGCGCCTCCGGGCTGACCCGCGGGGAGTCGTTGATGACCCGGGAGACCGTCGCCCGGGAGACCCCGGCGAGCACGGCCACCGCGTCCAGCGTCGGCAGCAACGGCCGGGTGCTCGTGTCGGTCATGCGTCTCCAGTGCTCGGGGGCAGGTCCCCATGGTGCACCGTGAGAGCGCTCCCGCACAGCCCCTGACCGTTACCGAGCCGTTACTTGACAGCCAACTGTGGTCCAGACCACTCTGTGCGCCACGGCCGTGAGAGCGTTCTCACGCCCCCGGTGGACGGTGCAGTGGTGCACCCGTCCCGGGAGACCCAGGAGGTCAGCTTGTTCTCTTCCTCGAGGCGCAGTGCGGCAGCAGGAGCGGCGCTCGCCGTGCTCCTCACGACCGCCGCGTGCGGTGGTTCGGACGACAGCGCAGAGGCTGCGGCCGACTACGACCCGGACGCCCCCGTCACCCTGACGGTCGGCACCTTCGGCACCATGGACTTCGACAACGCCGGTCTCTACGACGAGTACATGAAGCTCCACCCGAACGTGACGATCGAGCAGAACAACATCGCCCAGTCGGCGGCCTACTACAAGTCGCTGCAGACCCGGCTGGCCGCCGGTTCGGGCCTCGACGACATCCAGGCGCTGGAGATCGGCTTCATCTCCGACGTCGTCACCAACCACTCCGACGCCTTCGTCGACTGGGCCGCGGAGGACAACGCCGACGAGCTCGAGGGCAACTTCTACGACTGGAAGTGGGGCCAGGCCTCCACCCAGGACGGCGCCACCATCGCCCTGGGCACCGACGCCGGCCCGCAGGCCATGTGCTTCCGCAAGGACCTGTTCCAGCAGGCCGGGCTGCCCACCGACCGCGCCGGGGTGGCCGGGCTGTGGCCGACCTGGGACGCGTACCTGGAGACCGCCCGCCAGTACAAGACCACGGCCGGCGCGGCCTTCCTCGACAGCCCCGCCAGCATCTTCTCCTCGTCGGTCTACCAGGGCGACATGGCCTACAACGACGAGGACGGCAACCCGGCGCTCGAGGAGAGCGACGGCGTGGAGACGGCGTGGGGCTACGCCAGCCAGGCCGCCGAGGAGGGCCTGACCGCCAACCTGTCGCAGTTCGGTGACGAGTGGAACGCGGCCTTCTCCAACGGCGCGTTCGCCACCATCGCCTGCCCCGCCTGGATGCTCGGCTACATCAGCTCCCAGATGGGCGAGGAGGGCGCCGGCCTGTGGGACATCGCCCCGCTGCCCGGGTCCAGCGAGTCCGCGTCCAACTGGGGCGGCTCGTTCCTCGGCGTCCCCAAGGAGGGCGAGAACGTCGAGGCCGCCAAGGACCTCGCCGAGTGGCTGACCGCCCCCGAACAGCAGATCAAGCTGTTCACCGAGACGGCGCACTTCCCCTCCAGCCCGCCGGCTGCCGAGGACCCGCAGGTCAAGGACGCCGTGGACGAGTACTTCAGCGGCGCCCCCACCGGCCAGATCTTCGGTCAGGCCGCGGACGGCATCCGCCGCACCCCGATCGGTCCGTACGACACCCAGATCCAGGAGGCCTTCACCACCGCGCTGACGGACATCGCCTCGAGCGGCACCAGCCCGGACGACGCCTTCCAGGACGCACTCAAGGCCTCGGAGCAGGCCATCGGCGGCTGAGCCCCGGCTCAGCGCACCCCCGGACGCGGTGCCCGGGAGCGTCTCCCGCTCCCGGGCACCTGCACCGGCCCGCCCCACCGCCGCCCCGGCCCGCTCCGGCCCCCGGGGACACCCGGTCCGCCCGTCCCCGACCACCCCGAGGCCCTGCATGACCATCGCGAGCCAGAGTCCCCGCGAGGCGCTGCTCACCGCGCCCGCGGCCGACACCACCCCGGCCCCCGACCGCACCCCGCCCCCCAAGCGCCGCACGACCCTCACCCGGAACCGCTGGGGCTACGCCTACGTCGCCCCGTTCTTCCTGGTCTTCGGCGCCTTCAGCCTCTACCCGTTCCTCTACACCGCCTGGGTGTCGCTGCACCGCACCAGCCTGTCGGACATCGACGGCGGCACCTGGGTCGGCCTGGAGAACTACCGCAACCTGCTGCAGAGCGAGTTCTTCTGGAACGCCGCCCGCAACACCCTCACCATCGGCGTCCTGGCCACGGTCCCGCAGCTGTGCATGGCCCTGGGGCTGGCCCACCTGCTCAACTACAAGCTCCGCGGCCGGACGTTCTTCCGCACCGTGATGCTGATGCCCTACGCGACCAGCATCGCCGCCGCGACCCTCGTCTTCGCCCAGCTCTTCGGCCGCGACTACGGGCTGATCAACACCCTGCTGGAGGCCGTCGGCCTCGAGCGGATCGACTGGGAGGCCGGCACCTGGAGCAGCCAGGCCGCCATCGCGCTGATCGTGACCTGGCGCTGGACCGGCTACAACGCACTGATCTACCTGGCGGCGATGCAGTCCATCCCCGGTGAGCTCTACGAGGCCGCCGAGATCGACGGCGCCAGCCGCTGGAAGCAGTTCCTGCACGTGACGATCCCGTCGCTGCGCCCGACGATCCTGTTCACCGTCGTCGTCTCGACCATCGGCGCCGTCCAGCTGTTCGGCGAGCCGCTGCTGTTCGCCGGCAACGGCACGACCTCGGGCGGCTCCTCGGGCCAGTACCAGACGCTCGGCCTGCTGATGTACCAGCAGGGCTGGAGCAACTTCCACATCGGGCAGGCAGCCACCACCGCCTGGGCCATGTTCATGATCATCCTGGTGGTCGTGGGGCTGAACGCCGTCATCGGCCGCCTCCGCAGCCGGGCAGACCGGTAGGAGACCCGGCATGGCGACCCTCGCACTCCCCGGCACCGAGACCACCGCAGTCACGCCGGTCGACCGGCCCGAGCGCCGCGGCGGGAAGGGCAGCAGGTCCGGCAAGGCCGGGCCGGTGACCTACACGCTGCTCACGCTGACCGCCCTGGTGTCGATCTTCCCGCTGTACTGGACCGTCGTCGCGGGCTCGCACACCAACGCCGAGCTGGCCGGCAGCCCGCCGCCGTTCCTGCCCAGCGCCAGCCTGTTCGACAACTTCAAGCTGGCCCTCGAGCAGGCGCCGATCGGCAAGGCGATCCTCAACTCGATCATCGTCGCCGGGTCGATCACCGTCGGCACGGTGCTGTTCTGCACGCTGGCCGGGTTCGCCTTCGCCAAGCTGCAGTTCCGCGGCAAGGGCCTGCTGCTGGCCCTGGTGATCGGCACGATGATGGTGCCGACCCAGCTGTCGGTCATCCCGCTGTTCATGATGATCGCCGACCTGCAGTGGGTGAACCAGCTGCAGGCGGTCATCCTGCCCACGCTGGTCAGCGCCTTCGGCGTCTTCTTCATGCGGCAGTTCCTGATCTCGGCGCTGCCCAACGAGCTGCTGGAGGCCGGCCGCGTCGACGGCGCCTCGACCTTCCGCATCTTCTGGTCGATCGTCGTCCCGGTCGCCCGGCCGGCGATGGCGGTGCTGGCGATGCTCACGTTCCTCACCGCCTGGAACGAGTTCTTCTGGCCGATCATCGCGCTGACCACCGCCAACCCGACGGTGCAGGTGGCGCTGGCCGGACTGGGGTCCGGTTACGTCCCCCAGCAGTCGGTGATCATGGCCGGCACGCTGCTGGGCACCCTGCCGGTCCTCATCGTCTTCACGATCCTGGGCAAGCAGATCGTCGGCGGCATCATGCAGGGCGCGGTGAAGGGATGACCCGCTGCGCACCCCGTCCTCCCCTCCCCCACGTCCCGAGAGGTGCCTGACCATGGCCACCGTGTCCTTCCAGCAGGCCAGCCGGATCTACCCGAAGGCCGACCGGCCCGCGGTCGACGCCCTGGACCTCGACATCGCCGACGGCGAGTTCCTGGTCCTGGTCGGCCCGTCCGGCTGCGGCAAGTCCACCTCGCTGCGGATGCTCGCCGGCCTGGAGGAGGTCGACTCCGGCTCGGTGCTGATCGGTGACCGCGACGTCACCGACTCCCCGCCCAAGCAGCGCGACATCGCCATGGTGTTCCAGAACTACGCGCTCTACCCGCACATGACCGTCGGGGAGAACATGGGCTTCGCGCTGAAGCTGGCCGGGGTCAAGAAGACCGAGATCGCCGGCCGGGTCGCCGAGGCGGCCAAGATCCTCGACCTGTCCGACTACCTGGACCGCCGCCCCAAGGCGCTGTCCGGTGGCCAGCGGCAGCGGGTGGCCATGGGCCGGGCGATCGTCCGCTCACCGCAGGTGTTCCTGATGGACGAGCCGCTGTCCAACCTCGACGCCAAGCTCCGGGTGCAGACCCGCACCCAGATCTCCGCGCTCCAGCGCCGGCTGGGCACCACCACCGTCTACGTCACCCACGACCAGGTCGAGGCGATGACGATGGGCGACCGGGTGGCCGTGCTCAAGGACGGCGTCCTGCAGCAGGTCGACACCCCCGGGGCGCTCTACGACCGGCCGGCCAACGTCTTCGTCGCCGGCTTCATCGGCTCGCCGGCGATGAACCTGGTCACCGGGGACGCCGTGGACGGCGGGGTGCGCATCGCCGGCGCCGTCCTGCCGGTGCCCCGCGCGCAGCTGACCCGCGCCGCCGCCTCCAACGGCAAGGTGACCGTGGGCTTCCGGCCCGAGGCGCTGCACCTGGTCGGCCGCGGCGAGGGCGTGCCGGTGGAGGTCAACGTCGTCGAGCAGCTCGGCGCCGACGCCTACCTCTACACGACCCTGGCCGGCGGGGACGACGACGTCATGCACACCTCCGACGTCGTCGTCCGGACCGAGCCCCGCTCCGCCCCCGCCGCCGGCCAGCAACTCTGGCTCGACGTCCGCGAGGGCGACCTGCACGTCTTCGACGCGGCGACGCAGCAGCGCGTCAGCTGACGTAGGACCCCCTGCCCCCACCACTCGCGAGCTCGCGGCGGGGCACTGCAGGGGGCCAAGTCCCCACCATCCGCACGTCTGCGGTGGGGCCCGGCAGGGCCGCACCGCCATCCGTCACTGACAGCTAGGAGCACCTCCCACCCATGACCTCCACCGACGTGCGCCCGGGCACCGCCGCCGCGCTCTCCTTCCCACCCGCCTTCACCTTCGGCGCCGCCACCGCGGCCTACCAGATCGAGGGCGCGGTGGACGTCGACGGCCGCGGCCCCTCGATCTGGGACACGTTCAGCCACACCCCCGGAAGGACCCACCTGGGCCACACCGGTGACGTCGCCGTCGAGCACTACACCCGGTACCCCCAGGACGTCGCCCTGATGAAGGACCTGGGCCTGGACGCCTACCGGTTCTCCGTCTCCTGGCCGCGGGTGCTCCCCACGGGCGCCGGCGCGGTCGAGCAGCGCGGCCTGGACTTCTACCGCCGGCTGGTCGACGAGCTGCTCGAGGCCGGCATCGCCCCGTGGCTGACGCTGTACCACTGGGACCTGCCGCAGGCGCTGCAGGACCGCGGCGGCTGGACCGAACGGGACACCGCCTACCGCTTCGCCGAGTACGCCGGGGTCGTCCACGACGCCCTGGGCGACCGGGTGCCGCACTGGTCGACGCTGAACGAGCCGATGTGCAGCTCGCTGCTGGGATACATGGCCGGCCAGCACGCCCCCGGCCACCGCGACCCGGTGGAGGCCTCCCGTGCGGTGCACCACCTGCTGCTCGGCCACGGCCTGGCCACCCAGGTGCTGCGCGACAAGGGCGCCGACCACCTGGGCATCACGCTGAACTTCACCCCGATGTCGCCGGCCACCGACTCCCCCGCCGACGTCGACGCGGCCCGCCGGCTCGACGGCCAGCAGAACCGGATGTTCCTGCTGCCCGTCGCCACCGGCGAGTACCCCGCCGACGTGGTCGAGGACCTGGCCGCGGCCGGCGCCCCGCTGCCGGTCGAGGACGGCGACCTGGAGATCATCAGCACCCCGCTGGACTGGCTGGGCGTGAACTACTACTTCACCAGCACCGTCCGGGCGCTCAGCGAGCCCAACGGCAAGCCCCCGACGTTCATCGGCGCCGAGCTGGTGGAGGACCTGGAGCCGGAGGGCCCGCGGACCACCATGGGCTGGGGCATCGACCCGGCGGCGTTCACCACGCTGCTGAACTGGATCGGCGGGGTCGCCCCCGGGCTGCCGATGTTCATCACCGAGAACGGCTCGGCCTGGCCCGACGTCGTCTCGGCCGACGGCGAGGTGCACGACCCCGAGCGGGTCGACTACCTGGTGCGGCACCTGGCGGCGATGACCGACGCGATCGAGGCCGGCACCGACGTCCGCGGCTACTTCGCCTGGTCGCTGCTGGACAACTACGAGTGGGCCCGCGGCTACGACCAGCGCTTCGGCCTGGTGCACGTCGACTACGAGACCCAGGTCCGGACGCCGAAGGACAGCGCCAAGGTCTACGCCGAGGTGCTCCGCCGGCACCGGGACGACCAGCCCGGGGCGACCTCCTGACCTGAGGCGCACCCGACCTGCTGCGCACCTGACCTGCTGCCACGGCCGCCGTACCCGGACCCCCGGGGCGGCGGCCGTGGTGCGTCCGGGGAAGACATCGGGGGTGCGGGGGCTTACAGTGCCCACGTAGTTGAGCTCTCAACCGAGATGAGGCAGCCATGCCCGCCGTGACCGTCGAGGACACCACCACCCTGGCGCGGGTGCCCGTGCCGGCGCCCCGCACCGTCCGCCGGCGCACCCGGTCGGTGACCACGGCGCCGTCCGGCTTCGAGGGCGAGGGCTTCCCCGTCCGGCGGGCCTTCGCGGGCGTCGACCTGCGCGACCTCGACCCGTTCCTGCACATGGACCAGATGGGCGAGGTCGAGTACGCGCCGGGCGAGCCCAAGGGCACCTCGTGGCACCCGCACCGCGGCTTCGAGACCGTCACCTACATCCTCGACGGCACCTTCGAGCACGCCGACAGCCACGGCGGGGGCGGCACGATCAGCAACGGCGACACCCAGTGGATGACCGCCGGCGGTGGCGTCCTGCACATCGAGCGGCCGCCGGAGGCGCTGGTGCTCTCCGGCGGGCTCTTCCACGGACTGCAGCTGTGGGTGAACCTGCCCCGCGCGCAGAAGTGGGTCGAGCCGCGCTACCAGGACCTGCGGGCCCGGGAGTCGGTGCTGCTGGCCACCCCGGACGGCGGGGCGCTGCTGCGGGTCATCGCCGGCGACGTCGGCGCGCACCGCGGGCCGGGGTCGACGTACACGCCGATGGCCATGGTGCACGCGACCGTCTCCCCCGGCGCGACGCTGGACCTGCCGTGGCGGCCGGACTTCAACGCGCTGGTCTACGTGCTCTCCGGCAGCGGCTCGGTCGGCATCGACGGCGCCCCGGTGCGCACCGGGCAGCTCGCCGTCCTCGGCCCCGGCGACACCGTGACGGTGCAGGGCACCCGGCCCGGCGACCGGCACGCCCAGGCGCGCACCCCCGACCTGGACGTCGTCGTCCTGGGCGGGCTGCCGATCCGGGAGCCGATCGCGATGTACGGGCCGTTCGTGATGAACACCCGGCAGGAGGTGCTGGACGCGATGACCGACGCCTCCGCCGGCCGGCTCGGCCGCATCCCCGCCACCTACACCGCGCACGGTGACCTGCGCGGCGAGAGCGAGTAGGAACACGCCATGAGCAACCTCGAGCCGCGGCCCGACGCGCACGAGCTCGGCGGGCTGGCCGCGGCCTCCGCCCGTCCGGCGCTGGACCTGCTGCCGGGCAAGGAGGTGCTGCTCGGCGAGGGCACCCGGGTCCGCCGGCTGCTGCCCACCCTGGGCCGGCGGCTGGTCGGGGCCTGGGCGTTCGTCGACCACTACGGCCCGGACGACGTCTGGACCTCGGCGGGGATGGAGGTGCTGCCGCACCCGCACACCGGGCTGCAGACGGTGTCCTGGCTGCTGGACGGCGAGGTGCACCACCGCGACTCGCTCGGCAGCGACGTGGTGGTCCGGCCGCGCGAGCTGGCGCTGATGACCGCCGGGCACGCCATCGCGCACGCCGAGCAGTCACCGGCCCAGCACCCGCGCTGGCTGCACGGCGCGCAGCTGTGGGTGGCGCTGCCCGACGCCGTCCGGGACACCGCGCCGGCGTTCGAGCACCACGTGGCGCTGCCGGGGTTCAGCTCGGACGGCGTCGAGGCGACGGTGCTGATGGGGTCGCTCGGCGGGGCGACGTCGCCCGGGACCGCGCACACCCCGCTGGTCGGGGTCGACCTGGCGCTGGCCGCCGGCACCGACGTCGAGCTGCCGCTGGAGCCGGACTTCGAGCACGGCGTGCTGGTCGCTGCGGGCTCCGCCGACGTCGAGGGCGTGCCGCTAACCCCTGGCGCGATGCTCTACCTGGGCTCGGGCCGGCGCACCGTCCGGCTGCGCGCCGACGCCCCGGCCCGGCTGCTGCTGCTCGGCGGGGAGCCGTTCGAGGAGCGGATCGTCATGTGGTGGAACTTCGTCGGCCGCTCCGGCGAGGAGATCGTGGAGTACGCCGAGCAGTGGGCCGGCGGCGACCGGTTCGACGACGTCCCCGGCTTCGACGGCTACCGCCTCGGCGCCCCGGCCCTGCCGCCCTTCCCCCTCAAGCCCCGCGGCCGCGAACGCTGACCCCACCCCGCACGGTTTCGCGCGCCTTCCCACGCACGGTTTCGCGCGCCTTCCCACGCACGGTTTCGCGCGCCTTCCC
>NZ_JABGDB010000009.1:0-128486 GCF_041028285.1 Modestobacter versicolor
CCACCGCTTCGAACACTTGTGCGAAGTCTACCGCGGTAGGAGGCAGACGAGAAATCGAATCCCCAGGTCAGCGGCCTGTCCACAGATGTCCGGAGCCCCTTGACAGGAGCGTCACCGCGCGTCGGGCAGGTGGCTCACGGCGCGATCGACAGCTCCGCGATCAGCCCGTCGCGCAGGGTGAACCGGTAGCGCAGGTCGACCACGCCGCCCGGGAAGTCGCCCTCCAGGTGGTTCACCGCGACCCAGTGCTCGTGGTCGATGCGCTGCGCCCCGGTCAGCTCGGTCGTGTACGTGTACTCCGAGCCGCCGCCCTGCAGGAAGCCGAGCACCTGCTCGGTCCCGCGGAAGGTGCGGCCCTCGTCCTCGACGACGGCGTCCGGGGTGAAGGAGCGGAGCGCGGTGTCGGCGTCCCGCTGGGTGTGCGCGGTCAGGAAGCTGCGGATCGTGTCCGGCAAGGTGATGTCCATGGCCCGACCCTGCGGCCTCCCGCAGGGAGAAGGTCAAGCGCTGGACCCTCCCCCGGCAGGAGGGTGCAGAGTGCCGGGGTGCTCACGATCGGCGAGTTCTCCCAGCTGACCCACCTCAGCGTCCGCACCCTGCGCCGGTACCACGACGCCGGGCTGCTCGAGCCGGCCACGGTCGACCGGGCCAGCGGCTACCGGTACTACGGGGCCGAGCAGATCCCGGTCGCCCAGGTCATCCACCGGCTGCGCGAGCTCGACGTCCCGCTGGCCGACGTGCAGCGGATCCTGCGCACCCCCGACCCGGAGGTCCGGGCCGGGCTGGTCGCCGACCACCTGCGCCGGCTGGAGGACCAGCTGGAGCGCACCCGGTCGGCGGTCGTGTCCCTCCAGCGGCTGCTCCGCCCCCAGCCCCGGGACGTCGAGCTGCGCCGGGTGCCCGCGACGACGGTCGCCGCGGTCGAGGCGGAGGTCGACCTGGCCGACGTCCTGGAGTGGTACGCCGGCGCCATGGCGGAGCTGGACGCCGCCGTCCCGGAGCGGCACGTGCCCGGCGGGCTGTACGACAACGAGCTGTTCACCGACGGCCGCGGGCACGTGCTGGTGTACCGGCCGACGGCCACGCCACCGCGCACCGGGCGGGTGCACCCGGTGACGCTGCCCGCCGTGGAGCTCGCCGTCGCCACGCACGCCGGCGACCACGGCTCGATCGAGGTCACCTACGGCGAGCTCGGCAGCTGGGTGGTCGAGCACGCGCTCGCGGTCGCCGGCCCGGTGCGCGAGACCTACCTCGTCGGCCCGCGGGACACCCCCGATGCGGCAGAGTGGCGCACCGAGATCGGCTGGCCGGTGTTCCGGCTGGCCCCCGGCTGAGGAGGACCCCGTGAGCGACGCCGCCCCGCCCCGCACCGACCAGGCCGTGCTCGACGACCTGCGCGCCCGGCTCCGGGCGTACCGCCGGGTCGAGGGCACCGGCACGCCGGGCTGGGACCGCGGCACCGAGCACGGCTACCTCGACGAACTGCTCGCCACCTGGGCCGCCGACTACGACTGGCGCCCGCACGAGGAGCGCATCCGCGCGCTGCCGTGGCAGCTGGCCGGCGGCCTGCGCGTCGTGCACCAGCGGGCGGCGGACCCGGCCGGACCGGCCGTCGTCCTGCTGCACGGCTGGCCGGACTCGGTGCTGCGCTACGAGCGGGCCCTCCCGCTGCTCACCGACGTGCACGTCGTCGTCCCGGCGCTGCCCGGCTACCCGTTCGCGGCGCCGCTGGCGGCGCGGGACCTGTCGGCGGCCGACATGGCCGGGCTCGTCGCCGCGGCGATGGCCGAGCTGGGGTACGCGCAGTACGTCGTCTCCGGTGGTGACATCGGCCGGGGCGTCGCGACGGCGCTGGCGGCGGGCCGGCCGGGTGAGGTGTCGGCGCTGCACCTCACCGACGTCGCCAACTCGTCGATGCTGTCCGCCGACCGCGCGGACCTCGACGCCGAGGAGCGCGCGATGCTCGACCGGATGCTGCAGTGGCGGGCCACCGAGGGCGGCTACCTGATCGAGCAGGCGACCAAGCCGCACACCCTCGCCGTCGCCCTGGGCGACTCCCCCGCCGGGCTGGCCGCCTGGATCGTGGAGAAGCTGCGCAGCTGGAGCGACTGCGGCGGGGACGTCGAGTCGGTCTTCTCCCGGGACGAGGTGCTCACCTGGGTGACCGCCTACTGGGTCACCGGGTCGATCGGCACCTCGTTCGCGCCGTACGTGAAGCGGAGCCCGGGGATCGGGCGGATCGACGTGCCGACCGTGGTGAGCCAGTTCCCCGGCGAGATCCTGCACGCGCCCCGGTCGGTCGTCGAGCGGTTGTTCGACCTCCGCGGCTGGCAGGAGCCGACCTCCGGCGGGCACTTCGCCGCCTGGGAGCAGCCCGCGCAGTTCGTCGCCGGCGTCCGCGAGGCGCTCGCGGTGCAGCGGCCGGGCGGTGCTCCCGGCACCGCGCGGTGACCACGGTGGGCGCCGACCTGACCGTGCGGCCGGCGATGCCGGCGGACGCGGCCGCGCTGTGCGAGCTGAGCACCGCCGCGATCCGGCAGGCTGCCGCCGCGCACTACAGCGAGCCGCAGCTGGCTGCCTGGGCGGCGACCCGCTCGGTCGCCGGCCACCGTGACCTCATCGAGCGGACCGACGTGTTCGTCGCCGTGGATGCGGCCGGTGACGTCGCCGGCTTCGGGTCGGTCGCCCTGACGCCCAGCGGCGCCCTGCAGCGCGGCGAGGTGGACCAGCTGTTCGTCGGTCCGCGCCACGGTGGCCGCGGGGTCGCCCGCCTGCTGCTCAGGACGATCGAGGCAGCCGCCCTCGCCGCCGGCGTGCGCACGCTGGTCACCCACGCGTCGTGGCGCGCCGTGCCGGTGTTCGAACGCTGCGGGTTCAGCGAGGTCGAGGTCGAGACCGTGCACCTGGCCGACCAGGTGCTGACCCGCGCGCTGATGCGCAAACCCCTCGACGACCGTCCGGGCCGACCTCAGGACGTCGGACGGCCGTGACAACGAGCGACCACCGCCCGGCCCTCCCGAGGACGACGACGCCTTGCCGTGCTGTCCGCCTCCGGTGACGCGGCGTCAGGGCACGCGCACCACCGATCAAGTCGTCGCACGGTCCGTTGGGCGCCACATCACCGTGCGTGACTGATCCGGCGATCGAGCGGCCCGCAGGTCGACCTCGGCGAGTCGCCGTCCGGTCCGCGCGTCCCCGGGTCGGCGGCCCGGTCGCGGTCACCGAGCGTGCGCCAGCCGGTCCGCGCCGTCCCGCTTACGTTCGTCGAGCCTGCCGGGGCGACGTCACCGCCCCCGTGGTGACACCCGTCAGGCGCCGCCGAACCGGGCGCTGCTGGACCAGCAGCGCACGCCCGGGCCGGGGACCCATCGCAGTTCTGGGGTGAAGCGCGGCCCGCACGCAGGTGCGGGCCGAGCCGGGCGAGTTCCCCGCCCGAACCCGTCAGCTAACTCGGTAGGCGGTTCCGGAGAACCAGGAGAAACACCGCACATGCGCACGTCCGCACACCTCCGTCCTGTCCGGTCCGGCCGCGGGGCGGTCCTCGCCCTGCTGACCGGCGCCGGGCTGGTGCTCACCCCGATGACCGCCCAGGCCGCAGGCGGCACCAGCGCCCCGGCCGCCGCACCGGTGACCTCCGTCGCGGCCGCCAGCTCGACCGCCCAGGCCGTCCTGGACACTGCGCTCGCCCAGCAGGGCAAGCCCTACGTCTGGGCCGGCGCCGGCCCGAACTCCTTCGACTGCTCGGGGCTCACCCAGTACGCCTTCGCGGCCGCGGGCATCTCGCTCCCCCACTCGTCCCGGGTGCAGTCCGGGATGGGCACGCCGGTCGCGCGCGGCGACCTGCAGCCGGGTGACCTGGTGTTCTTCTACAGCCCGGTCAGCCACGTCGGGATCTACCTCGGCAACGGGCAGATGGTGCACGCGCCGACCGCCGGCTCGACCGTGTCCGTGGTCGACGTCGACCGGATGGGCGGTTTCCACTCCGCCCGCCGCCTGGCCTGACCGCCGCCCGGCTCCGGTGGTGCCGCGCCGATGCGGCACCACCGGGGCCGGTACGGGCCGGGAACGGCTCGGAAACGACTCGGGATCGTCCGACCGACCCCGTACCGTCCGGCAGGCTCGTCGCCGTCCGGACAAGGAGACCCCCCGTGACACCCGCTCTGCCCGCCGCCCGGCCGGCTGCCGTCGTCCCGAGCGTGTCGCTGGCGGACGTCGAGGACATCAGCGACGCCGTGCTGCTCGAGGCGCAGTGGAGCGGCGCCATGCCGCACCACCGGGCGGCCGAGGTGCCCGGCTCGCTGGAGGACCTGACCATCCTGCTGCCGGCCGGCGCACGCGTCCGGCTGGACCAGCGGGCGGAGAAGTGGCGGGCCGTGCTCGCCGACGTCGGCAGCGGCCTCGTGCACCTCTCCGTGCGCTGGGGCATCACCACGCTGACCGTGGTCGGACCGGACGCCGACGACGCCGAGGCGACGCTGGCCCGGCTGGTCCAGGCCGCGCGGCAGGCGGTCGCGGTGCCCGCCGGCTCGGTGCGGATGCGCTTCTGGTCCGGCGGGGGCGACCACCCCGCCGAGTCCAGCCGCACCGTGGCCGCCCCGGACTGGGCGACGGTGGCGGCCAACTACCCGGGCGGCACGGCCGCTGCGCTCGACCAGCTGATGCGGCTCGACGACCTCGGTTCCCGCAGCGGCCGGCTGGTGCTGTGGCACGGCGCGCCGGGCACCGGCAAGACCACCGCGGTCCGCGCGCTGAGCCGGCAGTGGTCGGACTGGTGCGAGACGCACTACGTCACCGACCCCGAGCAGCTCTTCGTGAACCCGCAGTACCTGCTCGAGGTGGCCGGCGGCGACGAGGACGAGACGCCGCGCGGCGGCCGGCCGTGGCGGCTGGTCGTCGCCGAGGACTGCGACGAGTACCTGCGCACCGATGCCCGGGCCCGCGCCGGGGCCTCGCTGGGGCGGCTGCTCAACCTGTGCGACGGCATCCTCGGCCACGGCCTGCAGGTGCTCGTGCTGCTGACCACCAACGAGGACGCCGGCAGCCTGCACCCGGCGATCACCCGGCCCGGGCGCTGCCTGAGCGCGGTGGAGTTCGCGCCGCTGTCGCAGGCCGAGGCGCAGGCGTGGCTGGGGCCGGACAGCCCGGCGCCGGCCGGGCAGTCCACCCTCGCCGAGCTCTACGCGCTGCGTGAGGAGCGCGCGCTGCCCGGCGGCCGCTCGGTGCACGAGGTGGGCGGCTACCTCTGAGCCACGGCCTCGGTGAGCCACTGCTCGAAGGTCTGCCGGCCGCGGTCGGCGCCCGGGCCGGGGACCAGCGCCCCGTCGCGCACCCGCCGGCCGGAGGCGCCGGGCAGCGGCACCCGGAGCACCCGCCGGCGCTGTCCGGTGGCGGCGAGCCAGCGGCGCACCAGGTCGGCCAGCTCGGACTCCTCCGGCCCGCGCAGGTCCGTCGCCCGCCCGCGCGGGGCGCCCTCGGCCAGCGCGAGCAGCGCCGCCGCCACCTCGGCGGCGGCGACCGTCGACGTGCGCATCGCCGGGACGACCACGAAGGGCCCGACCGACGTGCGCCGCACCATCTGCGGCGCGAACTCGTGGAACTGGGTGGCCCGCAGCACCGTCCAGGGCACCGGGCCCGCCTCCACCAGCCGCTCCTGGGCGACCTTGCCCGCGTAGTAGCCGCGGGTCTCCCCGTCGATGCCGACGATCGACAGCGCGACGTGGTGCCCCACCCCGGCGGTCCGCTCGGCGTCGAGCAGGTGCTGCGTCGTCGCGCGGAAGAAGGCGGTCGCCTTCGCCGCCGACGTCGTCGCCACGCTCAGCACGTCGACGACGACGTCCGCCCCGGCCACCGCCTCGGCCAGCCCCCGGCCGGCGACGACGTCCTGGCCGCTGCTCCGCGACAGCGGCACCACGTCGTGCCCGGCCGCTCGCGCCTGCGCGACGACGTGTTTCCCGACCTCGCCGGTCCCGCCGGCCACCACCATCCGCATGCCCATGACCAGGAGACGATCTCACCGGCCGCCCCGTGACATCACCGGTCCGCGCGCGCCAGTTCGACCGGCGTCCCCCTCGGCAGCCAGCGGAACCGCCGCCGGACGTCGTCCGGCGCCCGGGCGAGGTCCCGTTCCACCCCGGCCCGCCCCTGCGCGAAGTGGCTCCAGCCCTCGTAGTGCACCGGGACGACGGTGCGCGGGTCGAGCAGCCGGCACAGCTCGACCGCCTGCCGTCCGGTCATCGAGTACCGCAGCGGGCCGGTGACCGGGAACCGGACACCGCCCAGGTGCAGCACGGCGGTGTCGACCGTGAACCGCTCGGCGACCTCGCGCAGCCCGCCGAACAGCACGGAGTCGCCCGAGATCCACAGCACGCCGTCGTCGCTGCCGGCCACCCGCAGCGCGAACCCGACGACGTCGCCGGCGACCGGGCGGCTCAGCGGCGGGCCGTGCCGGGCCGGGGTCGCGGTCACCTGCAGCGCCGGCCGGCCGGGCGCCTCCAGCACCGTCGTCGTCCAGGGCGCCAGCCCGCGCGCCGTGCCGCCGAGCCGGACGGCACCGGACGCCGTCGTCACGACCACCGGCACCGAGGGCAGGAAGGCGCGGCCGGCGTCGTCCAGGTTGTCGGCGTGGTGGTCGTGGCTGAGCAGCACGGCGTCGACGTCGGGCAGCTCGGCGGGCTGCAGCGCCGGCCCGGCCACCTTGCGGGAACTGGTCCCCCAGCCGAACGCGTACCGCCGTCCCGGGGGGTCGAACGTCGGGTCGGTGAGCAGCCGCCAGCCCGCCACCTCGACCAGCAGCGTGGGCCCGCCGACGTGGGTCAGCCTCACTGGGCGCCGGTGACCTTCCGCTGCGCCCCGGTCGCGTGCGCGAGCGCCCACTCCAGCACCTCGTCGGCGATGCGTTCCCAGCCCGGCGACGCGGGCAGCAGGTGCGGGTAGCCGGGGTGCTCCACGACCTCGGTCACCGTGTCGCCGCGGTAGTGCTTCGCGTTCGAGCGCTGCACCGACGGCGGCATGATGTGGTCCTCGCCGCCGGAGACGAACAGCAGCGGCGGGCGGGCGTCGTTGCTGTAGTCGACGTGCGCGTCCTGCGGGCCGGGCATCAGGTTGGCCAGCACCGAGTTCCACAGGATCCGGCCGGCCGCCGGGACGTGGTACCGCAGGTAGAGCGCGCGGGACTCCTCCGCGCTGAAGGTGTTCGTGAACGCGTAGTGCCACTGCTCCTCGGTGAGCCCGACCGCCCGGTGCCGGTTGGCCGGGTTCTTGAGCACCGCCCAGGTGGACCGGACCTGCGACAGCGGGACGACGTTCACGCCCTCGGTCGGCGCGGAGTTCAGGACGACGCCGACGGCGCCGAACCCGCGGTCGAGCAGGATCTGGGTGATCGTGCCCCCGGCGGAGTGCCCGATCAGGATCGGCGGCGTCTCCAGCGCGCCGACGACCTCGGACATGTGCGCGACGATCGCCGGCAGGGTCGCCTCGGCGATCGGCGTCGGGTCGGCGTTCAGCGCCTCGACCTCGACCTCGTAGCCGGGGTAGGTCGGGGTGAGCACCCGGAAGCCCTTGGCCTCGTAGTGGGCCTTCCAGTGCTCCCAGCTCCGCGGGGTCACCCAGAAGCCGTGGATCAGGACGATGGTGTCGGGCGCGGTCACGGTGGTCTCCTCGCTGCCGGAACGGGCTGTGGTGGCGAGGACCCTGGCAGCGGCTGCGGGGCGGGGATCGGCTGTGCGTGCACGGGTCTGGTCCCTCGGTGCCGGGAGTGGTTCCCCGGCGTGCGGTCGGCTGCCAGGCTCAGGACCCTCACGGGGACGTCACCGACCCAGGGACCGCCGATGCTGCTGCTCGACACCCGCGACGTGCCGCGCGCCGACCGGGCCGAGGCCTTCCGGGTCGCGATGGGCGAGGCCTCGGTGCCGTGCCGCATCGAGCACCGGCAGCCGACCGGCGAGCTGCAGGCCCGGATGACGCTGGTGCCCTTCGGCCGGGCCTCGGTCTTCAACACCGACGCGTCGGGCTTCCGGCTCGTCCGCACCCCGCGGCACGTGCGGATGGAGAGCCCCCCGGTGGTCGCGGTGGCGTTCCAGCAGGCCGGGCGCGGCGAGTACGCGCAGCTCGGCCACGAGCAGCTGGTGCAGGGCGCCGACCTGATGCTGGTCGACCTGACCGCGCCCTACGACTTCGGCTGCGCGACCGGCGGGGGTTCCCGCTCGTTCCAGGTGCTGCACGACCACCTCGCCCTCCCGGTCGACGTCGTCCGGCGGGCGGTCCCGCGGCTGCGGGCCAGCCCGCTGCACGACCTGGTGCGGGGGCACCTGGACGAGGTGTGCAACCGGGCTGCGGCGTGGTCGTCCGACGCCGGCAGCGCGGCCCTCGGCACGGCGACCGTCGAGCTGGTGCGGGCGTTGATCGTCTCGGCGGCCGGGGACGACCGGCTGCGGGCGACGGTGCGCGAGCAGACGCTGGTCACCCGGGTGCGGGCCTACCTCGCGCAGCACCTGACCGACCCGGCGCTGACGCCGGCGACGATCGCCGCGGCCCACGCGGTCTCGGTGCGGCTGCTCTACCGGGCGTGCAGCGAGGCCGGGCTGAGCCTGGAACAGGAGGTCATCGCGCGCCGGCTCGAGCTGGCCCGCACCCAGCTGAGCACGCCGGCCGGACGGCGGCGGTCGATCGCCGCGACCGCCGCCGCCTGCGGGTTCACCGACGCCAGCCACTTCGCCCGCCGCTTCCGGGAGGCGTACGGGACGACCCCGCGGGAGTGGCGGCTCAGCCGGCCGCCGCGCTGAGCACCGGACGATGCTCGGTGACTGGCTGGACCGGATCGCCGGGCAGGCGCTCCCTCAGCGGTAGACGAGCGTCCCGTCGTCCAGGTCGGCGGCGGGCAGCAGGTGCCGCTCCTCGGCGTACTCGTGCAGGTGGGTCCACGGCTCGCGGTCGCCCTGCTTGGGCATCAGGTGCATCGAGCGGGCCAGGTAGCCGGGGTTGAAGTTCTCCGGGTCGACCCACGGCCCGAGCGGCATGCCGGCGTCCTCGGGCCGGAGCTGCGGGACGACCATCGTCGCGCCCTGCTCCCGCATGTGGGCCAGCAGCCGGCAGACGAAGTCGCTGATCAGGTCGGCGCGCAGCGTCCAGCTGTGCCGGAAGTAGCCGAACACGTAGGCCAGGTTGGGCAGCCCGGTGAACATCAGCCCGCGGTAGGTGACGGTCTGCGCGGCGTCGACCGGCTCGCCGTCCACGGTGAAGGCGATGCCGCCGAAGACGCTGAGGTCGAAGCCGGTGGCGGTGACGACGACGTCGGCCGCCAGCTCCTCGCCGGAGGACACCCGGATGCCGGTCTCGGTGAAGGTCTCGATGGTGTCGGTGACGACCGACGCCTTGCCCTCCCGCATCGCCGTGAACAGGTCGCCGTCCGGCAGCACGGCGATCCGCTGCTGCCAGGGCCGGTAGGACGGGTTGAAGTGCTTGTCGATGTCGACGTCCGGCGGGAGCTGCGGGCGCATCGACTCGATGAGGAACTCCCGGGCCAGGTCCGGCGACTCGGCGGAGATCCGGGTGAGCTCGTCGAGCTCGGCGATGTAGGCGCGGCGGAGGATCTCGTGCGTCCACTCCTCCGGGACGTCCAGCGCGCGGAGCTGGGTGGCCAGCTCGTGCGTCCGGGGCCGGGCGTAGAAGAACGTCGGGGAGCGCTGCAGCATCGTCACGTGCGCCGCGGTGTCGGCGATGGCGGGGATGAGCGTGGCCGCGGTCGCGCCGGAGCCGATGACGACGACCCGCTTGCCGGTGAGGTCGAGGTCGGCCGGCCAGTGCTGCGGGTGGACGACCTCGCCGCGGAACCGGTCGGTGCCCGGCCACTGCGGCGTGTAGCCCTGGTCGTGCCGGTAGTAGCCCTGGCACATCCAGAGGAAGCCGGTGGTGAAGGTCAGCTCCTCCCCCGTGTCGGTGCGGGTGACCTGGACGGTCCACCGCCGGTCGTCGGTCGACCAGCTGGCCGAGGTGACGCGGTGCCGGTGGCGGATGTGGGCGTCCAGCCCGTTCTCGGCGACGACCTCGTCGAGGTAGCGGAGGATCTCCTCCGACGTCGCGATGGAGGGCCCGCGCCACGGCTTGAACCGGTACCCGAAGGTGAACAGGTCGCTGTCGGAGCGGACGCCCGGGTAGCGGTGGGTCCACCACGTGCCGCCATGGCCCTCCAGCGCGTCCAGCACGACGACGCCCCGGTCCGGGAAGTGGTCGCGCAGGTGGTAGGCGGCGCCGATGCCGGAGATGCCGGCGCCGACGACCAGCACGTCGACGTGCTCCACCCGCTCGTCCAGCGCCGCCGGAGCCGCGTCCGTCATCGTCATGACCGATCCCCCAGTTCCCGTGGGGGCGCACGTCGTCGTGCGCCGTCCCGGGTCGTTCCTACCACCGCCGGACGGCGTCTTGTGGCCTGAGTCACATTGGGGCTGTCGCCGACGGCGCGTCCTGTGCTGTGCTCTGGGTCCGTTCCTGGACGAGCTCGGGAGACCTGATGAGCACACCGACGACGCACCCGCCCCGCACCGTCCAGGTCGGCGACATCGCCGTCGCCGTGCAGGAGTACGGCGACGGCGAGCCGCTGCTGGTGATCAACGGGACGAGCCAGTCGCTGGGGTTCTGGACCGAGATGGCCGAGGCGTGGGCGAGCCGGTACCGGGTGGTCACCTACGACCTGCGGGGCATGGGCGGCAGCGAGCGCGGGGCCGGTGCGTTCACCGTGGGCTCGCTGGCGGCCGACGCGCTCGGTGTGCTGGACGCCCTGGAGGTCGAGCGCGCGCACGTGCTGGGCTACTCGCTGGGCAGCGCGATCGCCCAGGAGCTGGTGCTCGCCGCGCCGGACCGGGTCGCGTCGCTGGTGCTGTACTGCACGTGGGCGCGCACCGACGGGTTCCAGCGGGCGATGCTGACCGGTCTGGCGCACCCCTGGCGGACCGGCGACATGGAGGCGGCGCTCGGCGCGCTGGGGGTCGCGTTCTCACCGCAGCTGCTGGCCAGCCCGGAGTTCGGCGCCCTGATCGAGCAGGTGCTGCCGCTGTTCCCGCGGACGCCCGCGCAGATGGCCACCTGCGCCGAGCAGTGGGACGCCGACCTGGCGCACGACACGTTGGACCGGCTGGGGTCGATCACGGTGCCGACGCTGGTGGTCGCCGGCGAGCAGGACCTGCTGACCCCGCCGTGGCACGGCGAGCAGGTGGCGGCGGCGATCCCCGGGGCGCGGCTGGAGATGTTCACCGGCCCGGGGTCGAGCCACGCGCTGGGGATGGAGCGGGCCGAGGAGTTCGTGCCGCTGGTGGCGGGGTTCCTCGCCCAGCACCCGCTCGGCTGATCGGGTCTGCCGCGCTTGTGCTCTGCTCACCAGGGTGAGCAGAGCACGAGCGGCGGGGAGCTCATGCTGCCAGCGGAGCCGCCCCGGCAGCCGGTGCGGTGGGCGTCGCAGTCGGCGGGGCCACCGGCGTCGGCGCCCAGCCGGGCGGGAGCGGGCGGGCGGTCGGGCCGCCGCGCGCGACGAGCCGCGGGTCGGCGAGGCGCTGCTGCTCGATGGCGTCCCAGGCGGCGAGCAGGTCGGCGACCCAGGTGGCGAGGGTGAGGGCGGTGCTGGCCAGCGGGTCGGCGGCGACCGCGGCGACCGGCCGGGTCGGGATCCGCGGGGCGGCCATGGCGACCGCGGCGCTCATCGCGCTGGTCTCGGCGATGATCGCCATGGCGAGGTGGTGGACGTCGGCCCCGCGGCCGAACCGCTGGGCGGCCCGGTCGGTGGTCACCAGCACCTGGCGGTCCAGCAGCCGTGGGATCCGCGGGTCGTCGGCCACCAGCACCCACGCGCCGGCCATGCCGGAGGCCCGGCCCCTGCTGATGTGCACGTGCCAACCGACGACCCGGTCCTCGACCGGCTGGTCGATCACGACGATCCCGCGCATCCCCGCCACGTCCTGTCCTCTCGGTGGTCCCTGCGCGGATCTTGGGGCACGGTGACCGCCGACACGGGCCGGACACGGTCCCGCCGCGGCCGCGTCGCGGGGTCGTCACACCACCCGCCCCACGCGCCCCTCCGGTCAGCGGGCGGCGGCCCGGGCGGCGAGCGACGCCGGTGAGAAGGCCAGGTCGAGCGCCTCGCGGGCGGCGCCGAGCACGGCGGCCTGCGGGCCGACCCGGCTGACCGCGATCTCCAGGGTGTCGGTGATCATCGGCGGGCACTGCGCGTAGATCGCCGAGCGCACGCCGGCGACGAAGGCCTCCGCGCTGCTCAGGTGCCCGCCGATCACCAGCCGGGCCGGGTTGTAGAAGTTGAGGATCGTCGACAGCACCGTGCCGGTGCTCCCACCCGCCTCGCGCAGCAGCTGGGTGGTGAGCGGGTGCGCGTCCCGGGCCAGGTCCAGCATGCCCTCGGTGCCGCCGGAGGGGACCCCGCGCTCGGCCAGCTGCTCGACCAGCGCGGCGCCGCTGGCCACGGCGTCCAGGCAGCCCACCCGGCCGCAGGAGCAGGGCACCGGCGGGGCGCCGGGCACGGTGGTGTGGCTGATGTCGCCGGCGAACCCGCCGCCGCCGACGTGCAGCACGCCACCGGCGACCACGCCGCAGCCGATGCCGGAGCCGACCTTGACGAACACCATGTCCTCGGTCGGCGAGCCGCCCGCACCGTGCTCGCCGAGCGCCATCAGGTTGGCGTCGTTCTGCACGATCACCGGCACGGGCAGCCACTGCCGCACGATCGCGGCGACGTCGGCGCCGTTCCAGCCGGGCATCCGGGCCGGTGAGACGACCAGGCCGGTGCGCGCGCTGACCGGGCCGGGCACGCCGACGCACATCGCCAGCAGGGGCGGGGCGTCGTCCACCGCGGCGACGGCCTCCTCGACGGCGGTGACCACGGTGCGCAGCACCGCCTCGGGTCCGTCGGAGACGACGGTGGGCAGGTGCCGCTCGGCCACCTGCCGCCCGGCGGCGTCCAGCACGGCGATGGCCGCGTGCCGCTCACCCAGGCTCACCGCCACCACCAGGCCGGCGCCGCCGCGCAGCTCCAGCCGGCGTGGCGGCCGCCCCCCGGCCGACGGGCCGGTGCCGGTCTCCACGAGGTAGCCGCGGCGGATCAGCATCTCCACCCGTGCGGCGGCGGTGGTCGCCGACAGCCCGGTCTCCCGGGCCACGTCGGCGCGGGAGGTGGCCCGGCCACGCCGCACCAGGGCGAGGACGGCGCTCGGGGACGTGGCCGACCGGTCGGCGACGGGGGCGGACATGCCGGTCAGTGAAACACGCAGCCCCGCCCAACTGCGATGCTCTTCGTCCAGAAGTGGAAATACTTGATGGACTTCTCGGCGTAACGATCGCCACTTAGCCTTCGTCCAACCGACACGGCAGCGACGCCGGCGGGCTGGACGACGGGAGTACGGCGTGACGACGAACGCGGCGACGGCCGGCACCCCGATGGTCAGCATGCGCGGCGTCGACAAGCACTTCGGCGCCCTGCACGTGCTGCGCTCGATCGACCTCGACGTCGCGGCCGGCGAGGTGGTCGTCGTCATCGGCCCGTCCGGGTCGGGCAAGTCGACGCTGTGCCGCACGATCAACCGGCTGGAGCCGATCGACGGCGGCGAGGTCCGGGTCGACGGCCGGCTGCTGCCCGTGGAGGGCCCCGAGCTCGCCCGGCTCCGCGCCGACGTCGGCATGGTCTTCCAGTCGTTCAACCTGTTCGGCCACCTCAGCGTGCTCGACAACGTGATGCTGGCCCCGCTCAAGGTGCGCCGGCTGGCGAAGGCGGCGGCCCGGGACGAGGCCATGGCGCTGCTCGAGCGGGTCGGCATCGCCGACAAGGCCGACCGGGTGCCCGCCCAGCTCTCCGGCGGGCAGCAGCAGCGCGCGGCGATCGCCCGCTCGCTGGCCATGCAGCCCAAGCTGATGCTCTTCGACGAGCCGACCTCGGCCCTGGACCCGGAGATGGTCAACGAGGTGCTCGAGGTGATGACCTCGCTGGCCGCCGACGGCATGACGATGGTCGTGGTGACGCACGAGATGGGCTTCGCCCGCCGTGCCGCCGACCGCGTCGTGTTCATGGACGCCGGCTCGATCGTCGAGGACGCGCCCCCGGCGCAGTTCTTCGACGCTCCCCGGAGCGAGCGCGCCCGCTCGTTCCTCGCGACCGTGCTGGCCCACTGAGGCCGTGCGCACCCGGGCGGGCGACCGCCCACCCACCCCCACGCCCGGCGCCGCGCGACGGCAGGGCCCCGAGAAAGGCAAGGCCATGCGGAACACCCGCCTCTCCAGGCGACGCCTCACCCTGATCACCGCTGTGCTGGCCACCGCCTCCGTGGCGGTCGCGGGGTGCGGCGGCTCGTCGGACGACTCGTCGTCCGCCGTCCCCACCAGCGGCGGCGACTCCGGCCTGGACGCCGTCTACGCCGACGCCCCGGTGGCCGGGGACGACGCGATCCTGTCCGACTCGACGATGGCCGAGATCAAGGAGCGCGGCGTGCTGCGCGTCGCCGCCGCCCTGGACGCCCCGCTGCTGTCGCAGCAGGACCCGTCCAACCCCGACGACGTCGAGGGCTTCGACATCGACCTGGCCAAGATGCTGGCGATCTACATCATCGGTGAGCCGAACATCGAGATTGTGCCGCCGGCGTCGGAGACCCGGGAGGCGCTGCTGCAGAACGGCACCGTCGACGTCGTCTTCAACACCTACACGATCACCGAGGAGCGGGCGCAGCAGATCAACTTCGCCGGCCCTTACTTCACCTCCGGCCTGGCCATCGCGGTGACCGCGGACAACGACGACATCAGCGGCGTCGACGACCTCGACGGGAAGACGGTGATCGTCGGCGCCAACACCCCCGCCGTGACCGCCGTCCCGGAGGTGGCCCCGGGCGCCGAGGTGACCAGCTTCGCCACCGACCCGCAGGCGGTGCAGGCGTTGGTGCAGGGCCGCGGTGACGCCTACGTGCAGGACTACACGCTGCTGGTCGCGGCGGCTGCGAACGACGACAACATCAAGGTCGTCGGCGAGCCGTTCACCGAGGAGCCCTACGGCATCGGGCTGCCCCCGGACGACCAGGACTTCAAGGACTTCGTGAACGACTGGCTGCAGCAGATCGAGGACGACGGCTCGTGGGCCGAGATCTTCGAGGCGACCCTGGGCACCGTCGTCGAGGGCGACGCCCCGACCCCGCCGGAGATCGGCTCGGTCCCGGGCTCCTGACCCGGACGGACTGACATGCAGCAGCGCCAGCGGAGGAGAACGACGTGTCTGCGGTAGTGGAGAACCTCGACCCGCTGCTCCGCGCCCTGGGGACGACCCTGCTCATCCTCGTGGTGTCGGCGGTCGGCTCCCTGGTGCTCGGGGTGCTGGTCACCGTGGCCCGGGTCAGCCCGATCCCGGTGCTCCGCGGGGCGGCGTTCGCCTACGTGCAGGTGTTCGTCAACATCCCCCTGCTGGCGCTGCTGCTGCTCGCCGTCTTCGCCCTGCCCGACGCCGGGCTGATCATGCCGCTGACCACCACGGTCATCGTGGTGCTCGTCGTCTACGAGGCGGCGTACGTGGCCGAGGCGGTGCGCAGCGGCATCAACACCGTCGCGTCCGGCCAGGTCGAGGCCGCCCGGGCACTGGGGCTGCGGCTGTCGCAGACGCTGCGGCACGTCGTCGTCCCGCAGGCCGTGCGGGCGGTGGTGCAGCCGCTGGGCAACGTGATGATCGCGCTGCTGATGAACACCGCGCTGGCCGCGACCGTCGGCGTGGTCGAGCTGACCTCGGCGGTGAACAAGGTGAACCTCGTCGAGGCGCAGCCGATCCCGATCTTCACCGCCGCCGGGCTGGTCTACATGGCGCTCGCGCTGGCCATCGGGCTGGCCGCCGGCCGGATCGAGAAGAGGGTGGCGATCCACCGATGACGCACAGCGGCGCGTTCCTCTACGACGCCCCCGGCCCGCGGGCCAAGCGGCGGATCATGCTCGGCTCGGTCGTCAGCGCCCTGGTGCTGCTCGGTCTGCTGGCCCTGGCCCTGGTCCAGTTCGGCTCCCGCGGCCAGCTGGACGCCGTCCGGTGGAGGCCGTTCCTCGAGTGGCCGATCTGGGAGTACCTGCTCGTCGGGCTGCGCGGTACGGCGCAGGCCGCGGCGATCGTCGCCGTCCTGTCCGGTGCGTTCGGCGTGCTGCTGGCGATCGGCCGGCTGTCCCCCACCCGGCCGGTGCGCTGGCTGGCCACCGGCTACATCGAGGTGGCCCGCACCCTGCCGGTGCTGCTGCTGATCTACCTCATGCTGTTCGGGCTGCCGGCCTACGGCATCAACCTGCCGGTGCTCTGGAAGCTCGTCGTCCCGCTGACCATCGCCAACTCCGCGGTGGTCGCCGAGATCGTCCGCGCCGGCGTGCTCAGCCTGCCGCGCGGGCAGACCGAGGCGGCGCTGAGCCTGGGCATCGGCCGGGCGCAGACGATGCGGTTCGTCGTCCTGCCGCAGGCGCTGCGGCACGTGACGCCGTCGCTGGTCACCCAGCTGGTCAGCCTGATCAAGGACACCTCGCTCGGCTACGTCGTGGCGTTCACCGAGCTGCTCTACCGGGCGCAGGTGCTCAGCGCCTACAACCGGCTGCTCATCCAGACCTTCCTGGTCGTCTCGCTCGTCTACCTGGTCTTCAACGGCGCCCTGTCCTACGTCGCCGCGCGGCTGCGGACCCGGCTGAAGCGCACGGTCGCGCCGCCGGACGCGGACGCCGAGCAGGCCGCCGACCGTGAACTGGAGCTCCCCCGTGGCTGATGCCCTCGCCGAACTGGCCGTCGTCCGCCGGTCCGGACTGGTCGAGAGCCGGCACCTCGGCTCGCTGATCGCGCTCGACGCCGACGGCTCCGTCGCGCTGGCGCTCGGCGACGTCGACGCGACCGTGCTGCCGCGGTCGACCACCAAGCCGCTGCAGGCGCTCGCCTGCCTGACCGCGGGTGCCCCGCTGGAGGGGCCGTCCCTGGCCATCGCCGCCGGCAGCCACACCGGCGAGGACGCGCACGTCGCCGTCGTCCGGTCGCTGCTCGAGCGGGCCGGGGCCGACGAGGGCGCGCTGCGCTGCCCGGTCGACTGGCCGGAGGACGAGGAGACCCGGCTCCGACTGATCCGCGCCGGTGGGGACCGCAGCACGGTGCGGATGAACTGCTCGGGCAAGCACGCGGCGATGCTGCTGGCCAGCGCGGTCAACGGCTGGCCGCTGGACTCCTACCTCGACCCCGGCCACCCGCTGCAGCAGCACGTGCGTGCGGTGACCGCGGAGTGGACCGGGGAGCCGGTGCGGCACGACGCGATCGACGGCTGCGGCGCGCCGCTGTTCGGGACGTCGGTGCGCGGGCTGGCCACGGCCTTCCGCTCGCTCGCCCTCGCTGCCGACGGGCCGGGCGCCCAGGTCGCGGCCGCCATGCGGACGCACCCGTTCTACGTCGGCGGCACCGGTCACCAGAACACCGCGGTGATGGAGCTGGTGCCCGGCACGGTCGCCAAGGGCGGCGCGGAGGGCGTGATCGGCGTGGCCGGTCCGGACGGCCGGGCGGTCGCGATGAAGGTCGTCGACGGCAACCCGCGGGCGACGACGCTGCTCGCGCTGACCCTGCTCGGCGGGCTGGGCGTCGACGTGTCGGCCGCCGCGGCGTGGACGTCGGTGCCGGTGCTCGGCGGCGGGGTGCCCGTCGGCGCGATCGAGCCGGGTGCGGACGTCGCGGCGTGGCTGGCCGCCGCGTGACGGCGGTCGAGATCTGCATCGACGACGTCGAGGGCGCCACGGTCGCCGAGCAGTGCGGCGCCGACCGGGTCGAGGTGTGCGCGGCGCTGTCCGAGGGCGGGACGACGCCGTCGATCGGGCTGGTGTCGGCCGTGCTGGCCCGGGTCTCCCGGATCGGCGTGCAGGTGCTGGTGCGGCCGCGCGCCGGGGACTTCGTCTACTCCCCCGCCGAGGTCGACGTGATGCTCGCCGACATCGCCGCCGTCCGGGCGCTGCCGGCCGCCGTCCCGGTCGGGTTCGTCGTCGGTGCGCTGACCGCGGCCGGCTCGATCGACACCGCCGTGCTGGCCCGGCTCGTCGAGGCCGCGGGGCCGTGCCCGGTCACGTTCCACCGGGCGTTCGACACGCTGCCCGACCTGCCGGCCGCGCTGCCGGCGCTGGTGTCCGCGGGCGTGGCCCGGGTGCTCACCTCCGGTGGCGCGCCGACGGCCGCCGAGGGCGCCGAGGTGCTGCGCTCGCTGGTGTCGCTGGCCGACGGACGGATCGTCGTCCTGGCCGCTGGCTCGGTGCGCGGCGCGAACGTGGCGGCGCTGGTGGCCGCCACCGGGGTGCCCGAGGTGCACCTGCGGGCGGCCGAGGCGGTCGCCCCGGCGGCCCCGCCGTCGTCCCCGGTCAGCTACGACGTGCGCCGGCTGGCGACCTCGGCCGCGCCGATCCGCGCCGTGCTCGAGGCGCTGCGCGGATGACCCGCTCCCCCGCCGTGCTCGCGCTGGACGTGGGCGGGACGTCGATGAAGGGCGCGGTCGTGACCCGCGACGGGCGGCCGGTGCACGTCGACCGCTGGCCGACGCTGCCGGCCGAGGACACCGTGCGCGCGATCGTCGGCCACCTGCGCGCTCTGTCGCTCGTCGCGCGGGACCTGGACGTCGAGGTCGTGGCCGCCGGCGTGGTGACCCCCGGGATGATCGACGAGGCGACCGGCACGGTGGTCTACGCGTCCAACCTGGACTGGCGCGACCTGCCGCTGCGGGCGCTCCTCACCGAGGCGACCGGGCTGCCGGTCGCGACCGGGCACGACGTCCGGACGGCGGGGCTGGCCGAGCAGCTGCTGGGCGCGGCGCGCGGGGTCGACGACTTCGCGCTGGTGACCATCGGCACCGGGGTCGCGGCCGCGCTGGTGACCGACGGCCGGCCGGTGACCGGGGCCGGCGGCGCGGCCGGGGAGATCGGCCACATCCCGATGGTGCCCGGCGGCGAGGCGTGCACCTGCGGGCAGTTCGGCTGCCTGGAGGTCTACGTGTCCGGCGCCGGCCTGGCCCGGCGCTACGCGGCCCGGTCCGGCCGGTCGCTGCCGGCCGAGGACGTGGTCGCCCGGCTCGGCGCCGACCCGGACGCCGACGTGGTGTGGGCCGAGGCGATGGCGGTGCTGGCGCAGGGGCTGGTGACCGCGACGCTGCTGCTCGACCCCACGACCATCGTGCTCGGCGGCGGCTTCACCGCCGCCGGCGAGGCGCTGCTCGGGCCGGTGCGCACGCAGCTCGCCGCCGGGCTCGCCTGGCGCCCAGCGCCGCCGGTGCGGGTGGCCGAGCTGGGGTCGGAGGCCGGCTGGATCGGCGCCGCCGCGATGGCCCTCCGCTCCGCCGGCCTCGGCGACGCCCTCCGCACCTGGGACCGACAGGCTTTCACCGCCACCACCACCCCCTGACCGCCAGTGCACCCTGGGCAAAGATGGCCAGCCTCGCCTGGGTGCGTGCCTGGCATCGAGGAACGGGCTTCGCGAGAGGAGCACGAACACTCAGGCCTTCAGCACCTCAACTCAGCAGCCGCCCCGAGTTGGCTGCTGTGGCCCGTTGGGTTCGGAGCACGCCCGTAGAAGCGACGTCCTGCCACTCGGCACCTCACGACGAGGCGAGTTCCACCGCCTCCACGGGGTTAACACCGTCGCCTTGGCTGTCGGGGTGGGCGTCAGAGGAGTCGGGGAGCTCGATGCCGTCTTGAGAGGACAGCGCCGTGCTCGCGAGCGATGGCGCCTTGTCGAGCGGTAGCTCGGCGACCTCGCGCATCTTAGGAGCAGCGGCGGTCCACGCCCTCAGGTTCTGAAGGACTTCGCCGTAATAGGCCTCAACCGCATCTAGTACCGAGTCGATCGCTGCACCGCGCCCGCGTCCGCGCTTGGTCCCTAGGGGACTGGAGAGAGCAACCCGGAAGCTGCGGACCTCCCGCTTCGGGTCTTGAACGAGCGCCGCTGGGTCCTCGCGCACGACCTTCAACAGTTCCGTGGCGCCGGCCCCGCGCGCGTGCATCGCGAATGCCTCGACGCGGACGGTCTCGGGCGCGGCCTTCAACTGCCGCACCAGCCAGTTCACCCGCGTGGTGGGCCGCCCCTCCCTAGGCGCGTCAATGTCGACGTGGCAAGTCACTCGGTTGGCGCGGAGGTCCAGCTCGATGTTCAGCGGAGCAACGGCGTTGGGGATGCGCACTGCACCGGTGAGCTTTCCGTCCCTGACCAGACTCTCGACCAGCGCGGTGGTACGCAGCGCAGGGTCGGCCAGCTCCCGGCGAGACATCGCCGGCACGACCTCCGTTCCGAGCGTCCGGCCCAGTCGCAGGGAGACGTATCGCAGCAAGGCGTCAAAGCGAGCGGCGACATCAGCGACTCCCTTGTCTGTGGTGCGCAAGGTCCCGGCATTGACCGCGTCTCGAACCGCCACCCATGAAGGGCCCATGTCCTCGAACTCAAGTGCACCCGACCGCGGGTGCTCCAGGTAGCGAATCAGCTCGCCGAGGATCCATGCCTGGTCGGGGTCAGCAACGCCGCGGTGCTCCTTCTGCACAACGGCTTCCGCCAGGATCTGACTCCACGACAGGTGGTGCATCGCGACCTTGCGGAGCTTGCGCTTGTCCACCTTGGTCGGGTGCAGTCCTGCTGACGACGGGATTTCGTTACTGATGGTGATGAGAGCGTCGAAGCCGTTCTCGCGCGCGATGTCGAGGTAGTTCTCCAACTGCTCGACGGCCAGTTCGCTTGTCCCGGTCTTCACCTCGACCAACGCAGTCCAGGTGCGCTGACCCCGCGATACCCGGATGAGGCCGTCGGGATAGCAGCGCTTGTCACCCAGCATGAACGGGACCTCGATGTAGGCCTCTATGTTGCCTGCGGGAGCTCCCAGCGGCTGAGTAAGTCCCCGACCGAACTCACGAACCGCGGTGACGACGGCGAGCAGTGCCGACGTGGCCCGACGTTCCTGCTCTTCTGCCCCGTTGATGCCAGAAGTCGGTATGAGTCGCGCCTCGTGCCAGCTCTCTTCAGCCACGCTTGTAGTACCTCTCGGTTCGCAGTGTCTTTCGGACACTAATCGAGCCGGAAGTGGTGACGCGGGCCAAGCGGAAGGTTTCTCGCGCCGACGGTACCGCTCGTCCCTACCGCCCCAGTTGTCACGGCTCGGCGACGTGATTGCGCTGTGCAGCGCAAAGGCGATGCCCTGACAGCGGGCACGAGGCCAAAGAAGGCCCTCATAGGGGGGTGAGCAGTTCGCCCGTCAGCAATCCATGGCGGACCAAGTCGCCGTAGCCCTGGCACAGTGCGTGCAGTCCCCGCTGGGAGCACCGCCCCGCGAACATGCTTCCGTGGTGCCGTCACCAGGGGACGACGCCGGCGTCCTCAAAGAAGCCGCCGGTGGGGCCGTCGTCGGGCAGGGTGGCCAGCCGGATGGCGGTCGCGGCGCCCTGCTGCGGGGTCCGCACCCCGCGGAAGCCGTTGAGGTCGGTGGCGACGAAGCCCGGGCAGGCGCAGTTGACCAGGATGCCGGTGCCGGCCAGCTCGCGGACGTACTGGACGGTGACCGCGTTGAGGAACGTCTTCGACGTCGAGTAGGCGACGGCGACCGGCCCCGTGATGAGTTCACCGCCGGGGCCGGACTGCCGGGTCAGCGAGCCGACGCTGCTGGACATGTTCACGATCCGCGGGGCAGCCGAGCGACGGAGCAGCGGCAGCATCGCGTTGGTGACCCGGATGACGCCGAGCACGTTGGTCTCCACCACCCGGCGGACCAGCGCCAGGTCGACGGTGCTCGGCTGCTGCGGCCCGCCGCCGGTGATGCCGGCGTTGTTGACCAGCGCGTCCAGCCCGCCGGCGTGCTCGGCGACCAGTTCGGCCGCCGCGGCGACGCTGTCGTCGTCGGTCACGTCCAGCGGCACGCCGAAGGCGTCGACGCCGGCCTCGCGCAGCCGAACGACCGCCGCCTCCCGCCGGCCGTCGTCCCGGGCGCCGATGCCGACGCGCCAGCCCAGCGCGCCGAGGCCCGCCGCGATCTCGTAGCCGATGCCCTTGTTCGCCCCGGTGACCAGTGCGGTCTTCGTTTCGCTCATGCACCGAGCTTTCGTGCCGGGACGACGGACGTCCAAGACCGGCTCGGTCATCGGTGATACCGCACAGGTATGACTCGGGCCTAAGCTCGCAGGCGTGGAGACGCGGGAACTGCGTTACTTCGTCGCCGTCGCCGAGGAGCTGCACTTCAGCCGCGCGGCCCAGCGGCTCGGCATCGCGCAGCCCCCGCTGTCGCGGGCGATCAGCCAGCTGGAGCGCCGTCTGGGCGTGCCCCTGCTGGAGCGCAGCAACCGGTCGGTGACGCTCACCGAGGCCGGCGCGGTGCTGCTGCACGAGGGCCGGGCCGCGCTGGACGCGATGGAGGCCGCGGAAGAGCGGACCCGGCGCGTGGCCCGGGCGGCTGCCGGTCAGGCTGGGATCGTCCTCGCCACCAAGGCCGGCGCCTCGAGCGAGCTGCTGGCCAAGCTGCTGCACGCCTACGGCGCCGAGCCGGGGTCGGTGCACGTCGAGGTGCTGCTGTGCGGCCCCGGTCAGCAGGAACGGCTGCTGCGCACCGGCCGCGCCGACGTGGCGGTCCTGCACCACCCGTTCGACGACACCGCCGGGCTGGACGTCGAGGAGCTGCACACCGAGGGCCAGGTCGCCGTCCTGCCGGCCGGTCACCCGCTCAGCGCGAAGGACCAGTTGCACCTCGACGACCTGACCGACGTGCCGGAGCTGCCGCTCGCCCGCTGGCCCAGCGCTGCCGACGGCACCTACCCGGACGGTCCCGGGCCCGAGGTGGAGAGCCACAGCCAGCTGCTGCAGCTCATCTCCCTCGGCCGGACGTTGATGGTCGCGCCGGAGTCGTGCCGCTCGCAGCTGCACGACGACCTCGTCGCCGTCCCGGTGGTGGACGCACCGCGGGTCACCACGGTCATCGCCTGGCCGCCGCACAGCCGGTCCCGGCCCGTCGCCGACCTCGTCCGCACCGCCCTCCGCCTCTGACCACGCCGCCCTGACGCCGAAGATGGCCATGTTCGCTCCCCGACGGAAGGGCGAACATGGCCATCTTTGCGAAGAGAGGGGTCAGATCCAGCGGGGGTCGGGTGGGAGGCGGGGGTTGAGGAGGTGGGCGACCAGCGCGGTCCAGCCGGTCTGGTGGGTGGCGCCGAGGCCCTCGCCGGTGTCGCCGTCGAAGAACTCGCTGAACGTCGGGTGCTCCCGCCACAGCGGTGAGTCGCTGGACTCGATGCGGTCGCCGTCCGCGGGCCGCTTGCCGTCGACCGGCCGGAACAGCGCGGTCAGCGAGTTGTCGATCAGGTCCGCGGCGTCCACCAGCGTGCAGCGGTTCCCCGACCCGGTCGGCAGCTCGATGGTGAACGAGTCGCCGTAGTGCCGGCCCAGCGTGCGCAGCTTGTCGGCCAGCAGCACGTTGACCGGGAACCACACCGGCCCGCGCCAGTTGGAGTTGCCGCCGAACAGACCGGTGCGCGACTCCCCCGGCTCGTACTCGATCGACACGTCCCGCCCACCGACGTGCGCGAACACCTGCCCGGTCGACTTCGACAGCGACCGGATGCCGAACGGCGACAGGAACTCGGTCTCGTCGAACATCCGCTGCACGATCCGCTCCAGCCGCGCCTTGTCCACCAGCGACAGCAGCAGCTTGCGGCCCTCCGGCGCGCGGCGGCCGGTCAGCGGGGCCATCAGCGCGGGCCGGCGCTTCTGCAGCCAGCGCACCCGGTCGGCGACGTCCGGCAGCCGGTCGCTCACCCACGCCGGGATCTCGGTTGCGCCCAGGATCGGCAGCAGCCCGACCATCGACCGCACGCGCAGCGGCTCCGGCGTCCCGTCGGGTGCGACCAGGACGTCGTAGAAGAACCCGTCGTCCTCGTCCCACAGCGACACCCCGTGCGAGCCGAAGGCGTTCATCGCCTCGGCGATGGCGAGGAAGTGCTCGAAGAACTTGGTGACCGTGCCGTCCCACGCCTTGTCGAACTGGGACAGCTCAAGAGCGATCTTCAGCATCTGCTGGCAGTAGAACGCCATCCAGCTGGTCGCGTCGGACTGCTCCAGCCGGTAGCCCGGCGGCAGCGGCGCGGACCGGTCGAACAGCGCGATGTTGTCCATCCCGAGGAAGCCGCCCTCGAAGACGTTGGACCCGTCGGCGTCCTTGCGGTTGACCCACCAGGAGAAGTTCATCAGCAGCTTGGTGAACACCCGGATGAGGAACTGCTGGTCGCGGTAGCCGTCGATGCGGTAGACGTGCCAGGCGGCCCAGGCGTGCACCGGCGGGTTGACGTCACCGAACGCCCACTCGTACGCCGGCAGCTGGCCGTTGGGGTGCATGGCCCACTCGCGGCACATCAGCACGAGCTGTTCCTTGGCGAAGTCGGGGTCGACGTGCGCCAGCGGGATGGTGTGGAAGGCGGTGTCCCACGCGGCGAACCACGGGTACTCCCACTCGTCGGGCATGGAGATGACGTCGGCCAGCGCCAGGTGCCGCCAGCCGGTGTTCCGCCGTCCGCGGGTCTTGCGGGCCTCCGGCGCCGGGACGGCGGGGTCGCCGTCCAGCCAGCGGGCGACGTCGAAGCGGTACAGCTGCTTGGTCCACAGCAGGCCGGCGTAGGCGCGGCGGGCCACGTGCCGGTCGTCGTCGGAGAGCCCGGGGTGGATGACGCTGGCGTAGAAGTCGCCGGCCTCGGTCCTGCGCAGGGCGAGCACCTCGTCGAACTGCGCGCCGAACATCTGCTGGTCGGGCTCGGCCTGGCGCAGCCGCAGCTTCACCGTGACCGTCTCGCCCGGCTCGACGGCGTCCCACTGGTACCAGAACGCGGCCTTGGTGCCGGTGACGTCGGGGTTGACCGCGGACTTGTCCTCACCGACGACGCGGCGGTTGATGCCGTCCTTCGGGTACTCGGTGCTGTTGCGCTCGGCGCCGAACAGGCCGACGGCGTTGGTCTCGTTGTCGCACGCCAGCACCTCCGGCGCACCGTCGGCGGCGAGCACCCAGCGGCCGAGGTAGCCGTGCTCGGCGACGACCGTCGCGACGTCCTCGTCGGGCAGGTGGGTCAGCGAGGGCTTGCGGTCGTCGAGGCCCCAGGACCAGGTGTTGCGGAACCAGACCTGCGGCAGCAGGTGCAGCGGGGCGGCGTCCGGGCCGTGGTTGGTGGCCGTCACGGTGATGCAGACGTCGTCCGGTGAGGCCTTCGCGTACGTCATCTGGACGTCGAAGAAGCGGTCCTCGGCCAGCACGCCGGTGTCGCTGAGCTCGTACTCCCGCTCCAGGCGCGAGCGCTTCGCGTTCTCCGACCGCAGCTGGGCGTAGGGGTACTCGGCCTGCGGGTAGCGGTAGAGCCACTGCATCCAGGAGTGCGTCGGCGTGCCGTCGACGGCCCACCAGTGCTCCTTGGCGTCCTCGCCGTGGTTGCCCTCGCCGTTGGTCAGGCCGAACAGCCGCTCCTTGAGGACCGGGTCCTGGCCGTTCCACATCGTGACGGAGAAGTTGAGGAAGCCGTAGCGGTCGCAGATGCCGCCGAGTCCGTCTTCGCCCCAGCGGTACGTGCGGGCGACGGCGTGGTCGAACGGGAAGGACGCCCAGGCGTCGCCGCCCTCGGAGTAGTCCTCGCGGACGGTCCCCCACTGCCGGCCGGCGAGGTACGGACCCCAGGTGCGCCAGGGGGCGCCCATGTCGCCGGACTCGGCGAGGCGCGCGTGCTCGGCGCTGCGGGGGGCGGTGGTGTCCTGAGGACCGGGCGGTGGGGTGACGCCGGGAGCGGAGGCGCCGGGCACTGCGGAAGACACGACCTCCACAGTGCCACGGCTCGTGCTTCCGACTCGTTACGTCAGCCGACAGAGCTCGTCACACTTCTCGTCAGTCTCCGGTGTACGGGGACACGCCGAAGTGCTGGTCGCCGTTGTCGTCCTCCTGCACGAGCACGGTGTAGGCCTGCCCGTTGATGACCGCGGCGCAGGTGCCGCCGTTGCACTCGACGGTCTCCAGGCTGGCGCCCTGCTCCTGCACGGTGGCGGCGAACGCGGCCTCGGTGTCGGAGTTCGCGCTGTCCTCGTTGTTCTTGTAGACCATCACGCCGGCGATCGCGACGGCCGCGACGATGACGGCCACCATCAGCGCGATCAGCGTGGCGGTGTGCCGGGCGACCCAGCCGGGCTCGGTGTCGGTCGCCTCGACGTTGGCGAGCGTGCCCTCGCTGGCGGAGTGGGTCACGTCGGTGGTGGTGGCGCCGGTCGTCGCGCCGGTCGTCGGCTCGGGCTCGACGGCCGGGGTGGGCTCGGTGCTGGGGGTGCTCATCGGGGCATGCCTCGTTCTTCGTCTCGGGTCTGGGGGTCGCCGGGCGCCTCGCGCTCTCCAGCTGCCTCCGAGCGTGCCACAGCTCGCTGGGCGACCGGTCCCGCTCGGCGTCAGCGGAGCACCTGCTCGAGCGCCAGGGCGACCACCAGCGCCGTGTGCCGGGAGGAGGAGTGCACGTCGCCGATCAGCTCCTCGATCTTCTGCAGCCTGCCGTGCACGGTCTGCCGGCGCAGCCGCAGCGCCTCCGAGGTGCGCACCTTGGACGAGGAACTGGCCAGGTAGACCCGCAGGGTGGCGACCAGCTCGGTGCCGTGGGCGGCGTCGTGCTCGACCAGCCGGCCGATCTCCTCCCGCACCAGCTGCCGGGCCATCGGGTCCTGCCCCACGTTGCCGAGCAGCAGCTGCGCGGTCAGCTGGCCGGCGGACACCAGCCGGTCCGGGGTCAGCCCCAGTGCTCGCCGGGCCGCCGCCAGCGAGCGGTCGGTCTCCTCCAGCCGCCCGACCACCGGCCCGGCCACCACCCGGGCCGACGGCGGCCCGTCGGTGGCGAGCCGGTCCACGGCGGCCAGCACCGCCCGCGCCGCGGTCAGCGCCCCCGAGGTCCGGACGACGGCGACCACCTCGTCGCCGACCTCGGCGACCAGGGCGGTCCCCGTCGGCAGGGCACCGGTGACCGCCCGGACGACGTCCAGGTCGGCCTGCCGCAGCCCGGTGACCAGCAGCGCGACGTACCTCCCCTCCGCGGTGAACGGCAGCCCGAGCACCCGCGCCCGGGCCACCAGCTCGCCGGGGACCCGCCAGCGGCGCTCGGTCAGGTCGGTGAGCAGCTGGGCGCGCCGGTGGTCGAGGTCGCCGCCGGACGCCGACCGGAGCAGTGCCAGGCCCAGGGCCTCGGCGCCGAACCGGCAGACGTCGGCCACGGCCGGGTCGTCGGCGCGGGCCGGGGGCAGCACGGCGACCTGCCCCCAGTGCCGCTCGAGCAGGACGACGTCCCGGCGGACCACCGGACGCCCACGCCGCCCCGAGCTGTCCGTCGGCAGGCCGGCCGAGGCGACCAGCGCCCCGTCGGCCGTCGTCACGGTGACCGGTGCGTGCGCGAGCTCGGCCAGCACGGTGGTGAGCTCCGCGGGTCCGGCGCCGTCCAGCAGGGCGTCGGTGAGCACCTGGCGCACGTCCCGCTCACGCCGCCGCCCGGTCTGCGCGCTCTCCAGGATCGCCGACTGGGCCTGCTCGGTGATCTCGACGAAGGGCACCACCTCGCGGAGCACGACCAGCGGCAGGCCGTGCCGCCGGCAGGCCTCGACCATCGCGGGCGGCGCCTCCGGGAAGGTCCAGCCCAGCTCGAGGACGAGCGCGGCCGCGCCGCGTTCGGCCATCGCCGCGACGTAGGCCGCCTCCCCCACCGCACCCCGGCCGGCCAGCCCCAGCCCGGTGGTCAGCAGCAGCTCGCCGCCCTTGAGCAGGAACGCGGCCTCGGCCAGCTCGCTGGTGTGCACCCAGCGCACCGGCCGGTCCAGCAGGTCGGCCCCCACGACAACCTCCGGGCGCGCCCGGGCCAGCGCGTCGATCCGGAGCACCGAAGCGAGCGTCACGACCATGCCGGGAGCAGACCAGGGCGCGGACAGAACGTCCAGTCGCGAGCGCCAGAACGCACCACGACGTCCGTGGTGGGCACCGGACCTGCGGATCAGGATGACGGCACGCCCTCCCCGAGGGCCAGCACGGTTCCCGCTCACGACAGGAGCGCGATGAAGCCCGCAGTGTTCGAGTACCGGCGACCGGCCACGGTCGCCGACGCCCTGGCCGACCTGGCCCGTGCCGACGGCGCCCGCGTGCTCGCGGGTGGGCAGAGCCTGGTCCCCCTGCTCAACCTCCGGCTGGCCACCCCTCCGGTGGTCGTCGACATCAACCGGGTCGAGGGGCTGGACGAGATCGTCGAGCGCGACGGCCGGGTGCACCTCGGCGCCACCGTCCGGCAGGCCGCCGCGCTGACCTCGGACCTGGTGCGCACGGCCCTGCCGCTGGTGGTGCTGGCCCTCACGCGGGTGGCCCATCCCCAGGTCCGGGCGCGCGGCACGGTGGTCGGCAACCTGTGCCACCACGACCCGGCCTCGGAGATGCCCGCGGTCGCCGTCGCGCTGGACGCCGAGTTCACCGTGGCCGCCCCCGACGGCAGCCTCTCGATCGTCCCGGCCGCCGACTTCTTCCTCGAGTCCTTCGCCGTCGCCGTCCCGCCCGGCGGTCTGGTCACCGGCGTCTCCTTCCCGGTGGCCGCGGCCGGCACCGGCGCCGGCTTCTACGAGATCACCCGGAAGGCCAAGGACTTCGCGCTGATCGCCGCGGCCGTCCAGCTCACCGTCACCGGCGGCGCGGTCACCACCGCCCGGGTCGCGGTCAGCGGGCTGACCCACCAGCCGGTGCGGATGGCGGCCGTCGAGGCCGCGCTGACCGGCGGGCCGGCCACGCCCGACGCCGTCCGGGACGCCGCCCGGCTGGCCCGGGCCGACGTGCTCGCCGAGGTCAACACCCGTTCCCCTGCCGACTACCGCAGCCGCGTGCTGCCGGTCGTCGTCGCCCGCGCCTGCCGCGCCGCTGCCTCGGAGGTCGCCCCGTGACCAGCTCGACCCCCACCCGCCCGACGCTGATCCCGATCAGCCTGACCGTCAACGGGCTGCCCGTCGACGCCGCCGTCCCCGGCCGGATGCTGCTGGCCGACTTCCTCCGCGACGAGCTGGGGCTGACCGGCACCCACGTCGGCTGCGGCCACGGCACCTGCGGCTCGTGCACGATCCTGGTCGACGGCGAGGCGGTGCGCTCCTGCCTGCAGTTCGCCGTCCAGGTCGACGGCTGCGCGCTGACCACCGTCGAGGGGATCTCGCCCGACGGCCGGCTCACCCCGGTGCAGCAGGCCTTCCAGGACAACCACGGCATGCAGTGCGGCTTCTGCACCCCCGGCTTCGTCTGCTCCCTCACCGGGCTGCTGGCCAAGGACCCCGCCCCCAGCGAGGAGACGCTCGTCGACACGCTCAACGGCCACCTGTGCCGGTGCACCGGCTACCAGAACATCCTCAAGGCGGCCCGCCAGGCCGCCGGCCGACCCGTGGAGGGAGACCAGTGACCGTCACCGAGCCCACCGCCGGGCCCGTCGCCGCCCGCCCGAAGTACGTCGGCGGCGCCGTCAAGCGCCGTGAGGACCCCCGGCTGCTGCTCGGCCGCGGCCGCTTCGTCGCCGACATCAACCTCTCCGGCACCGTCCACATGGGTGTCCTCCGGTCGCCGCACGCGCACGCCCGGATCGTCTCCGTCGACACCTCGCGCGCGCTCGCCGACCCCCGGGTGCTCGCTGTCCTGACCTGGGACGACATCAAGGACGACGCCGGCCCGCTGCCGTGCATCGACCGGTACACCGACTCGCTGCCGGTGCTGCAGACCGCGCTGGCCGACGGCGTCGTGCGCTACGTCGGGGAGCCGGTGGTCGCCCTGGTGGCGAGCACCGAGTACGGCGCGGAGGACGCGCTCTCGCTGGTCGACGTCACCTACGAGCCGCTGCCGGTGGTGGTCGACCTGGACGACGCCGTCGCCGGGACGGCGCTGCTCTACCCCGAGCACGGCACCAACGTGATGACGACGATCTCCCAGGACGCCGGCGACGTCGAGGCCGCGTTCGCCGCCGCCGACCGGGTGTACGAGGAGACCTTCACCATCCACCGGTACGTGCCGATGCCGATGGAGACCCGCGGCGTCGTCGCCGAGGTCGACCCGATCACCGAGCGGCTCACGCTGACCACCTCCACCCAGTTCCCGCACCTGGTCCGCGGCTTCCTGTCCGGGGTGCTCGGCATGCCGGAGAGCCGGATCCGGGTGGTGGCCCCCGACGTCGGCGGCGGGTTCGGCGCAAAGTGCGAGTTCTGCTGCGAGGAGGTGCTCGCGCCGCTGTTCGCGCTGCGGCTGCGCCGGCCGGTGAAGTGGATCGAGGACCGGCGGGTGTCGATGGTGGCCTCCTCGCACGCCCGCGAGCAGAAGCACATCGTGCGGGTGGCGGTGCAGCACGACGGCACGGTGACGGCGGTCGACGCGCAGTCCTGGACGTCGAACGGCGCTGCGTACTGCACGCTGGCCACCACCCCGGCGTCCATCTCCAGCGCGATGCTGCGCGGGCCCTACCGCATCCCGCACTACCGGGCCCGGGCGCACTGCGTCGTCACCAACAAGACGCCGCTGGCGGTCTACCGCGGTGCCGGCCACCCGCAGGCGGTGCTGGTGATGGAACGGATGATGGACACCATCGCCACCGACCTGGGCCGCGACCGGGTCGAGCTGCGGCTGCAGAACATGCTCACGCCGGCCGAGCTGCCCAGCGACCGCGGCACGGCGATCGTGCTGGCCGGCCCGGTCGTCTACGACACCGGCGACTACGGGGCCTGCCTCACCCGGGCTGCGGAGATGATCGGCCTCACCCCGGACTGGCCGGCCGAGCAGGCCGCCGCGCGCGCCGAGGGCAGGTACCTGGGCATCGGCATCGCCTCGCTGGTCGAGGAGACCTCCATCGGCCCCTACGAGTCGGCCGTCGTCCGGGTGGACGGCGCGGGCAAGGTGACCGTGCTGACCGGCTCGTCGCCGCACGGCCAAGGGCACGTGACCACGTTCAGCCAGCTGGTCGCCGACGAGCTGGAGGTGGACATCGACGACATCACGATCCTGTACGGCGACACCGACGTCGTCGCCGACGGTGTCGGCACGTTCGCCTCGAGGTCGGCGGCGATCGGGGGCGCGGCCGCACGCAAGGCGGCCGGCGCGGTGAAGGACAAGGCGCTGGCGGTCGCCGCGCACGTGCTGGAGATCGACGTGGCCGACCTGGAGTGGCGCAACGGCGCGGCGTACGTGCGGGGTGTGCCGGCGACGACGATGTCGCTCGGTGAGCTGGCGTCGGCGGCGACGGCGTGGAACGCGCCGCTGCCGGGAGGCATGGAGTTCAACCTGGAGGCCACCTACCAGCACCAGGCCGGTGGCATCGCCTTCTCCGACGCGACGCACGCGGCCAAGCTCGCCGTCGACGTCGAGACCGGCGAGGTGGAGGTGCTCGACTACGTCGTCGTGCACGACTGCGGCACGGTGATCAACCCGACCATCGTCGAGGGCCAGGTGCACGGCGGCGTCGCGCAGGGGCTGGGCGGCACGTTCATGGAGGAGCTGGCCTACTCCGCCGACGGTCAACCCCTGCCGCTGACGTTGCAGGACTACATCCTCCCCACCGTCGGTGACATGCCCTGGATCCGCACCGACCACATGGAGAGCCCCACGCCGCTGAACCCCTACGGCATGAAGGGCGCCGGCGAGGGCGGGGCGACCGGGGCGCCGGGTGCGCTGGTCGGCGCGCTGCAGGACGCCCTGGCGGTCTTCGGGGTCAACCTGACGTCGGACGGTCCGTGGACGCCGGACAAGGTGCTCGCGCTGGTGCCGCTCGCGGAGGACGGCTGATGAGCACCACCGTGCTGGCCGGGGCGACGGTGGTGGCGATGGACCCGGCGCGCCGGGTGCTGACCGACGGCGCGGTCGCCTTCAGCGACGCCGGGCAGATCGTCGCCGTCGGTCCGACGGCCGTCGTGCGGGCCGACCTGCCGGACGCCGACGTCGTCGACTGCGCCGGGCAGGTGGTCGTGCCGGGGTTCGTGAACACCCACACCCACCTGTTCCAGACGCTGCTCAAGGGGCTGGGCGACGACCGCGTCCTGTCGGACTGGTTCACCTCGATGACCGGCCCGTCGGCGGTGCACCTGACGCCGGAGGACGTGTACGCCGGCGCGCTGCACGGCTGCGCGGAGGCGCTGACCACCGGGACGACGACGCTGCTGGACTTCATGTACGTGCACCCGCGGCCGGGCCTGGGCGACGCGGTGGCGCAGGCGATGTCCGACGTCGGCATCCGGGGGGTGGTGGCCCGCGGCTACATGACGGCGGGCGTGGACGTCGGCGTGCCCCCGGAGCTGGTGCAGCCGCTGGACGTCGCGCTGCACGACGCCGAGCGGCTGGTGGGTCGCTGGAACCGGCCCGACTCGCGGGTGACCGTGGGGCTCGCGCCGTGCATGAGCTGGTCGGTGGACGCGGCGACGCTGACCGAGACCCGGGCACTGGCCGACGCGACCGGGGCGCTGGTGACCATGCACCTGTCGGAGTCGCCGTTCGACGTCGAGGAGTCTGTGCGGCGCTTCGGGATGCGGGACGTGCCGTTCGCCGCGGACACCGGACTGCTCGGGCCGGACCTGCTGGCCTCGCACTGCGTGCAGGTGGACGCCACCGACCTGGACCTGCTCGCAGCGACCGACACGAAGGTGTCGCACAACCCGTGCTCGAACCTGTACCTCGGGTCGGGGTTCGCGCCGGTGCCGGAGATGCAGCGGCGCGGGATCACCGTCGGGCTGGCGTCGGACGGGCCGGCGTCGTCGTCGAACCACTCGATGCTCCAGGCGATGAAGTTCGCCGCGCTGCTGCACAAGGGCGTGCACCGCGATCCCGAGATCATGACCGCGGAGAAGGCGCTGGAGATGGCGACCATCGACGGCGCCCGGGCGCTCGGGATGGCGTCGTCCATCGGGTCGCTGGAGCCCGGCAAGCGGGCCGACGTGGTGGTGCTGGACATGTCGAACCTGTGCGTGACGCCGGTGCACGCGGCCGTGTCGTCGCTGGTCTACAGCCAGCGCGGGGACGAGGTGGCCCGGGTGTACGTCGACGGGCAGCTCGTCGTCTCCGGCGGTGAGCTGGTGACCGTGCCCGAGGCGGAGGTGCGGGCCCGCTCGGTGGCGGCAGCCCGCGGGCTGGCGGCACGGGCGGGCACCGACCGGTTCGCCGCCCGCCCGTGGCGGTCGATGGTCGAAACCTGACGGCGACGACCTCCCTCGTCCGGGGGAAGTCCTGCGCGGGGGCGGGGAGGGGCGGTCGGGCGGCCCCGGCGCGGCACCGCGTCCCGGGTACCGGCGCCCCGCCTGCCCGTGGCGCCCGCCGAACACGGGGGCCGAGGCGCGAATGCGCTGCTCACGGCCGTGGCCGCGACCCCGCGGGGTGGGTCGGTCGGACACCCGGGCCGGTCCACCCGTGAGGGCGCACGACTCCACTGCGGGCGCCCCGGCCCCCAGCAGGCGCGGCGCCGCTGCCGGTCGGCGTCCTCAAGGCGACGCGCCGGTGGACCGATGGGGCGGCATGAGAGCCAGGCCATGGGGCGTGTACCTGTCGGTGGGCGCCGTCGTCCTCGCGGCGTACCTCGCGTTCCCGGTCGGGATCCCGCAGGACGCCGTGTACACCGCGGTGGGCCTGTCCAGCGTCGTCGCCATCGTGGCCGGGGTGCGGCTGCACCGCCCGGCGCGACCGGCCGCCTGGTACGTCATGGCGGCCGGCCAGCTCAGCTGGGTGGTCGGTGACGCCCTGTACGCCTGGTACAACGACGTCCTGGGCGTGAGCCCGTTCCCCTCCCCCGCCGACGCGTTCTACCTGGCCGCCTACCCGATCCTCGGCTGCGGGATCCTGGCTCTCATCCGGGTCCGGCGGCAGCAGCTCGACCTGCCCGGGCTCATCGACAGCGGCATCGTCACCATCGGCCTGGGCCTGGTGTCCTGGCTGGTGGTCGCCGGTCCGATCGTCGGCTCGGGCGAGCCGGCGCTGACCCGGATCGTCGGGGTGGCCTACCCGGTCGGCGACGTCCTGCTGCTGGCCCTGCTCGTCCGGCTGGTCACCGTCCCCGGGGCCCGCACCGCGTCCTTCCGGCTGCTCGGCGGCGCCGTCGGCGCGCTGCTGCTCGCCGACAGCGCCTTCGCCGTCATGTCGGCCCAGTCGGACCTCGACACCGGCGCCCTCGACCTCGTCTGGCTCGCCTCCTACGTGCTGTGGGGGGCGGCCGCTCTGCACCCCTCGATGCGCGGCCTCACCGAGCCCGGCACCGCGGACGCCCCGTCGTTCTCCGTCGGGCGGCTCGCCGCGCTGACCCTCGCCGTGCTCATCGCCCCCGGTGCGCTCGCCACCCAGCTCGCCTTCGACCTCACCGTGCAGGGCTGGCCGGTGGTCATCGCCTCCGTCGCGCTGTTCTCCCTCGTGGTCGCCCGGATGTACCTGGCCATCCGGGAGATCGTCGCGGCCGGCCGGAAGCGGGCGGAGCTCCAGCAGGAGATCGCCCACCAGGCCGCCTACGACTCCCTCACCGGCCTGGCCAACCGCGGGCACCTGCTCGCGCTCGTCGAGGCCGCGATGCACCGCGCCCGCCGCAGCAGCAGCCAGCTGGCGCTGCTGTGCATCGACCTCGACCGCTTCAAGGCCGTGAACGACACCTTCGGCCACGCGGCCGGCGACGAGGTGCTCCGCGTCGTCGCCGAGCGGATGCGCCAGGTGGTGCGCGCCGGTGACACGGTGGGCCGCCTCTCCGGCGACGAGTTCGTCATCCTGATCGAGCCGCTGGAGGAGACCTCCGAGCTGCTGGAGCTGGGCAGCCGGCTCATCGCCGCGGTCTCGGCGCCGATCCCGATCGGTGGCCGCGACGTGACGGTCGGCGCCAGCATCGGGGCGGCGGTGAGCTCCGACGGCAGCACGGACGCCGACGCGCTGCTGCACCACGCCGACGCCGCCACCTACCGGGCCAAGACCGCCGGCCGGGGCCGGGTCGAGCTGTTCGACGAGGCGCTGCGCCGTCAGCTCGACGTCCAGGCCGACACCGAGACGGCGATCCGGACCGGGCTGGCCAACGGCGAGTTCCTGCTGCACTACCAGCCGGTGCTGGACCTCGGCACCGGGCGGGTGGAGGGCTACGAGGCGCTCATCCGGTGGGAGCGGCCCGGACACGGGCTCGTGTCCCCTGACGACTTCATCCCCGTCGCCGAGCAGTCGACGCTGATCTGCGACATCGGCCGGTGGGTGCTCGACCACGCCGCCGCGCAGCTCGCGCAGTGGCGGTGGGACGACCCTGCGGCCGCGGGGCTCACCATGGCGGTCAACATCTCCGGGCGGCACCTGGCCAGCCCGGGGGTCGTCGACGACGTCACCTCCGCGCTGTACGCGGTCGGGCTGCCCGGTTCGGCGCTGGTAGTGGAGATCACCGAGACCGTCCTGGTGGACCGGCTGAGCACCGCGGAGCGCCTTCGGGAGCTGCGGGCGCTGGGCGTCGGCATCAGCATCGACGACTTCGGCACGGGCTACACCTCGATCGGCCAGCTGCAGCACCTGCACGTGGACACGCTGAAGATCGACAAGAGCTTCGTGAACTCGGCCGGCCCGGGCACCGTCGAACTGGTTCGGTTGATGATCGACGCCGCGCACGCCTTCGGGCTGCGGGTGGTCGCCGAGGGCATCGAGGACCCGGACCAGCTGGAGCTGCTCCGCCGGCTGGCCTGCGACTCCGGGCAGGGCTACCTGTTCTCCCGCCCGCAACCCGCTCGCGCCCTCCCGACGCCGACCACCGGTGGGATCCGGCAGTCCCCGTTGGCCGCATCTCCCAGCTGACGGCTCACCCGCGGACGGCGTAGTGGCCGCTGCCTCGACACGCTCTGCACCGGTGGAGGTCTAGCGCTCCAGCTGCTCGAGCCCCATGGCACGACTCCGGCGAGCCTCTTGATGGACAGTGTCGTTTCAGCGACACTGTCTGCATGGCGCTGATGACGACGCAGCAGGCTGCCGACCGGATCGGCGTCTCGGTCCGGCACGTACAGCGGCTGGTCGCCGGGGGCGACCTGACCGCGATCGGGCCCGACCGGGTCGACGCCGCGTCGGTCGCCCAGTGGGTGGCGCAACGCCAGGGCAGCCGCGTGCGCGCCTGGGAGGAACCGACCGCCTGGGCCGCCGTCGCCCTCCTCGAGGGCCAGCCGGCGCCCTGGCTGGGGCAGCCGCAGCGGTCCCGTCTCCGCTCGACGCTCGCCGGGGCCACCGCCGCCGAACTGGTCGTCCGAGCGCGCAACCGGGCAGCGGTGCACCGGTTCGCCGCACACCCGCGCGCCCTCGACCGGCTGGCCCGGGCGGTGATCACGTCAGGCGCGGCCAAGGACATCGCCGGCCTCACTGCCACCGACCGGCTCGACGGTTACGTCGACGACGCCGTCCTGCAGCGGCTCGTCACCCAGTACCGGCTGGATCCCGACCCGGGGGGCAACGCCACACTGCGGGCGACGGGCATGCCGATCGACGTGGTCGCCGAGTTGGCGGGCGGTCGCCGCCGTGTGCTGGCCGGGTGGGACCTCGCCGGTTCGGCCGACGCGCGCGAGCGCTCGGCCGGCCACCGGCTGCTCGAGCGAGCAGTGGAGCGCCTGCGTGGCTGACCTCCTCCGCCCGGCGACCCCACCCGGCGGTTGGGCCCGACCGTGGCCGGACGTCGCCGAACTGACTGCCGCCGTCCCGGCGACCGCGTGGACCCTGATCGGCGGGCTGATGGTCCAGCTGCACGGCGCACTCGCCGGCCTGCCGGTCGTGCGGCCGACCAACGACGTCGACGTCCTGCTGCACGTCGAGACCGGGCAGGGACGCGCCGCGCAGGTCGCCCGCGCTCTGGAGGAACTGCGCTACGAGCTGAGACCCAGCATCGACGCACGCACGGGCACGGCACACCGGTTCGTCCGCGAGGGAGCCGTCGTCGACCTCGTGACGTCCGAGGCGGGTCCCTCCGTCGTCGACGTGGTCGCCGCTGACCACGCCCCGCCGAGGACGCTCGAGCGGTTCCGGGGGTACGACCTGGTGCAGGTGGCGGGGGGCACCCAGGCACTCCGGCGGACGGTCCTGGCCGAGCTGCAGATCACCGCTTCGGACACGACCACCATCAGCGTGCCCGACGCCTTCGGCGCGCTGATCCTCAAGGCCGCCGCGCACCGGGTGGACACCCGCGACCGCGAACGCCACCTGGCCGACGCCGCGGTGCTGCTGGCCTGCGTCGACCCATTTGAGGAACGCACGGCGTCCGGCAGCGACCGGTCACGGCTGCTGTACCTGAAGCGGCACCTGGCGGACCCCACGGCGTCCGCGTGGCTGCTCCTCCCGGCGGACGCCCGGCGCAACGGACAGGTGGCACTCGACCTGCTGTGCTCCTGAGTGCGTGCGGCGCCCACCGTTCCCGCTCAACCCATCTGCCCGACGTCGACCGCACGGCCGAGTCCTGGCGAGACCGCCGTGATGGGCGGCCCCGCTGCACCACCCGTCCACGACCTCGCCGATGCAGCGAGCGCAGGGTGACGGCGCCTTCAACCGACGTCGGCCGGCTCGCGGTCGCCCGTCGACCTGCTGTCGGCGCTCAGCTCACCGGCTTCGTCATCGACGTCCACTGATAACCGTCGAACCACCGCAGGATCGTCGGGTCTTGCGGATCGTTGTAGAAGCCGGCGGGCGGCGCGGCTGCCGGAGTCCCGGTCGCCCGGGCGGGATGGCCGGCTCAGTTCTCGCAGCCGACGCCGTCGTTGTCGCGATCGAACTTCGGTTGCCAGCCGGGGTCGCCGGCGTGGATGGGAGCTGCACCGGCGGCCCGGACCGCGTCGCAGTTGGCGTAATAGGTGGCCACGGGCGCGGGTGCCGGGGCGGGCGCAGGTGCCGGAGCCGGCGCGGGCGCGGGGACGACCACGACCGGTGCGGGCTTCGGCGCGGGCGCGGGCGCGGGCGCGGGCGCCGGCGCCGGTGCGGGAGCTGCGGTGGTGGGGGCTGCCGTCGCGCGCGGGGGCACGTTGGCGATGACGCCGCCAGGCAGCGGCTCGTCCGGGCAGGTGCTCAGCACGGTGGCGATGGCGTTCCGCTCGGCCTGGGTCATCCAGAGGCTGTAGGTGACCTTGACCGCGACCTGGCGGGCGACGTAGGCGCAGCGGTAGGCCTTGTTCGGCGGCAGCCAGGTCGCGGCGTCGCCGTCGCCCTTCTGCATGTTGAGCGGTCCGTCGACGGCCAGCAGGTTCAGCGGGTCGTTGGCGAAGGTGGTGCGGAGGGCGGGGGCCCAGCCCTGCGACCCGGTCTGCCAGCTGTTGGAGAGCGCCACGACGTGGTCGATCTGCACGTCGGCGCTGGTGTCCTGCCCGCGCTGGAAGCCGATCGTCCGGCCGGAGTACGGGTCGGCGAGCGAGCCCGCGAGCACGACGCAGTCGCGGGTACCGGGCTTGAAGACGTCCGCGGAGAGGTCGCGGGCGAGGACGTCGTTGCGGGTGTCGCAGCCGTTGCGGTCGATGTCGGTCCAGGCCTGACCGAAGAGGGCGCGGTCGTAGCCGGTCTTGGGCGCGCGGCCCTGGACCGGGACGGCGGAGAGCGCCGCGAGCGCGGTGGTCGAGCCGGCGGCGCCGACGGCCTGCTCGGTGGCCGCGTCGCTGAGCAGCCCGGTGCTGGGGGTGACGGCGCCGGCGGCGGTGGCGCCCTCGGCCGTTTCGGCCTGGAGCAGTGCCGCCTCCGCGGCGACGATGGCGGCTTCGGGGTCGACCGTCGGGGTCCCTGCTGCCGGCGTCGCCGGGACCGCGGCCTGTGCGGCAGCCGGATCCGTGGCCGGCAGGGTGGCCCCGCCGACGGTGAGCGCGACGACGCCGGCCGCCGCGACCATGCCGCCGACGCCGCGCGAGGCGATGAACGCCCACTGCGCCCGGCCGATGGCGGCCGCGGCGACGCCCAGCACGAGCGCGGACAGCCCGAGCATCATCAGGACGCCGGGGAAACCGCCCGTGGCGGCGCCGGTGACGACCAGCAGGAGCACGATCGCGGCGGCCACGGCGAGGGCGACCGGCTTGCGGTCTCTCGCCGGCTGCAGCTGGGCGGGGGGCGCCCAGCCCGGGAGCACGGGGCTGAGGGCAGGGACGAACTGTGCCGTCGACTGGTCGGCGAAGGTGGACGCCGCGACCGCCGGGGCGGCGAGCGGCTGGCCGGTGGTCGCACTGAAGACGGTCTCCAGGACGGTGAACGGGTCGGCGTCGGCGTAGGTGAGCCGGACGTCCTTCGAGCGGACGACGGCACCCGGCAGGTCCGCCGTCATGGCCCGGACCGCTGCGCCGGCCGCCGTCACCCCAAGGGCGTCGACGTAGAGGGTGCTGCCGCGACCGGTCGGGGCGTCGAGGACGAGCCGCAGGTACTTGGCGGCCCCGGCGGGGGCGACGACGGCGAACCCCAGGTCGGCGGCACGGTCGACGACGTCGCGGACGGGGCTGGACGGGTTCCGCTGCAGCCACTGCGCCAGCAGCGCCTCGACGGCAGATGGATGTGACGACGACATGAGCGGACCCCCGTTGGTCGAGCAGCGAACCGACTCATCGTCGTTCCGCTTCCCGCCCGACCGACGCTCCGACAGGCCCTGGGGCGGACGGGCTCAAGTCGCGCAGCCCACCCGTCCCCCGCGTCCCACGAACACCTGCGGGGTCGCGGTCTCCGGTCGGGTCAGCGCACCGTCAGGAGGGAGCCGAGCTGGCGTCGACCCGCCGCCGCGGACTGGGTAACGGCCACGAGGGATTCAGTACCGGGCGCCGCGGTAGTCGGCGGCGCAGGCCATGCACTCGAGCCGTGCCGCCATGTGCTCGAGCCGCTTCACGATGCGGCAGGTACGGCACCAGCGGAACGTCCGCCGGCTGCGGACAGCCAGGTCCTCGACCGTCTCCGCGACGAGAGAGGGCTGGAACTCGACGTCTTCGCGGGCGAACTCGCGCTCGTGGGTGGGATGGATCGAGGTCGTCCCGGGCCCGTCCCAGCGCAGGTCGAGCCTCGACACGGTGAACGTCGACCCGGCGACCCGGAGCAGCACCTGCATCGGCTCGCCGGAGACGAACCAGCCGATCAGCGGCCGGCGCCGGCCGGGCGTATCCGCAGCCAGCTCCACAGGCCGCCACCCGCCGCCGAGCGCGCGCAGGACGTCGTCCTCGGACACGTCGAGCGCCTCGGCGATCCCGGACAGGACCTCCGGCCCCGACCGTTCGTCGTCCACGTCGCCGTCCCCCGCTCCGACCGCCGGCCGGCGGTCGAGGCGAGGATGACAGCGACGTCCGACGGAACGGCCGAGCCGAGGGTGGGCTCAGTAGCGGCTGGTGCCGCCCGGGCGCTTGCCGCTGCGCTTGGCCTGGAAGTCCGACACAGCCTTCTTGATCTTCGCCTGGTTCTGCGGCTTGCGGGCTTCCTGGATGAGCTTCGTCGCGACGGTCGAGACGAGGAGCTTCCGGATCATGCCTGCCATGGTGGTCTCCTCCGGTTGAGCGGCCGGTGTCGGCCGCGTTCTCCGAACCTGTGCCCCAGGACGACGAGATCCACGCCCGGTGAGTTCCCGAGCCTCAGCGCGCGCCGGCGATGCGGCCGAGCGCTTGCTCCAGCGCAACGCGCGCCACCTGCCGGCGCGCGGGGTCATCCAGCGCGGCCGCGGGCACGTGCACGTGGTGCGTTGCGGCAGACGTGCGCTCGAGCCGAAAGTCCGGGTTGCCCCCCGCTAGCGCCACCGCGTCGTCCGGGTCGAGACCGACAGAGAGCGTCAGCGGCTTGGCGTAGGCGGCCACCCGCTCGGAGCCCGGCGGCCGGACGGCCACGTAGTGCGGCATCACCGTGAGCGTCAGCGGCACCTGCGTACCGGCGTCGTCCACCAGTCGCTGGATCGCCGGCGCCACGTTGTGCTCGCCCAGCTCGCCGAACGTACGCACCGGACCCGCGTCGTCCACGGGTTGCTCCGCCCGGTTCCGCTCCTTGCGCACCGGGCGGATGCCCAGGACGTCGGTCAGGTCGCGGCTCTCCCCGGCTCGGCGGTAGAGCTCGGCCGGCTTGCCCATGACGCCCGCCCGCTCCTTGCGCGCGAACTCCCCGGTGGGCTGGATGAGCCCCTTGCCGACCATGTAGCGCCGGAACGTGTCGATCGACGGCCGGCTCTCCCCCGGCCCTGGCCGGGGCGCCACCGCGTCGTGCAGTGCCTGCAGCGCCTTCAGCGGGAACGACTCGCCGAGCAGGCCGGCGGGGTCCGGCTGGAGCGCGTAGTCCTGCCGTACCCGGTCCACGGCCAGGCGCACAATCACGGCGCGGTCGAACGGCTGCCCAACGGCGTCGTCCGCGGGCACGACCCGGACGTCGTCGCGGCTCGCGACCACCGGGTCGACGTCGTCGGCGAGCAGCAGGACGACGTGCGCGACGGACAGCACCCAGCCCCGGTCGTCGCGGTCAGGGTCGTCGAAGATGTGCAGCTGCTGAGGGCGCGTGCCACGGAGGCCTACCTTCTGCGACAGCGAGCGGAGCACGGCATCGGCCAGCGTCTCGCCCTCGTACATGTAAGTCGTGGGGAGCGACCACTCGCCGTCACCGGGTCGCTGATGCTGGACAACGCCGAGGGCGCCGTTGCCCACGTCCACCACCAGGACAGCCGTGTCGACCGCCACGGCTGGGCGGGCGGGATCCCGATGGGGCTGTCCTGCTTCGTCACTCACGGCGGTTGACCATCCGGCATGTCTGCCTCGATCTCCACTTCGGCGCACCATGGCCGAGCACTCACTCCCTGCAGGAGGCCCGATGTCCCAGCCCATGCCCCGTAGCCACCGCGTCGCCGGTGCGCTGATCGGCTCCGCCGTCGGCGATGCCCTCGGCGCCCCGTTCGAGTTCGGCCCAGCCGGCCAGTTCTCCGCCCGCTTCGCCACCGAGGCCCGCGGAGTCGCCACCGAGATGTGCGGCGGTGGGTCGCTGCACTGGGAGCCGGGTGAGTTCACCGACGACACCCAGATGGGGCTGCTCGTGGCGGCGTCCCTGGTCGAGCGGGGTGGCCTGGACGAGGCCGACCTCTTCGACCGGTTCCGCACCTGGGCGGGAGAGAGCCCGCCGGACATCGGCAACCAGACCCGCGCCGTCCTGAGTTCCGGCCGGCCGTGGGACGTCGCCGCGGCGGAGCACTTCGCCCGCTCCGGGCACGCGGCCGGCAACGGCTCGCTGATGCGGACGACGCCGGCGGCGATCTGGTTCGCCCGGTCCAGCACCGCGGCGACCATGGACGCCGCCCGGCGGATCTCCGCCCTCACCCACGGCGACCCGTCAACTGGCGAGGGCTGCGCGATCTTCCACGAACTGGTCCGAGTGGCGCTGGACGGCGGCGACCCGCTGGCGACGATCCCCCCGACGCTGGAGCTCGTGGCGCCGGAGCACCGCGACCGCTGGGCGACCGTGCTGGCACCGGACTGGACGCCGGACCAGGCGACCGAGAGCAACGGCGCGGTGTGGCCGACGCTCGGCTCGTCCGTGTGGGCGCTGCGCCACGGCCGCGACTTCGCCGGGGTGATGCGTCTGGTCATCGACCTCGGTGGAGACACCGACACGGTGGCCGCCGTCGCGGGTGGGTTGGCCGGTGCGGTGTTCGGCATCGCCGGCATCCCGATGCGGTGGACGTCGGTCGTTCACGGCCGGGTGCCGGGCTACGCCGACAAGCGCTGGGACCTCGCCGACCTGCACGCCCTGGCCGCGACGCTGGACGGCCACCCGACCGACCGGCACGTGGCGGCCCGCAGCCCGCGGCTGGAGCCGCGCGAGGTGCTGCCGGGTGTGTGGGCCGCCGACCTGGACGGTGCGCGGGACAGCTCGCGGGACTTCGCCGTCGTCTCCCTGTGCCGGACCAGGGAGCCGTTCGGGCACGAGGTGCAGCGATTCGCCTACTTGACGGACGACGACGCGAACAGCGAGGTGGACGCCGTGCTGGCCGACGTCCTCGACGACATCGCGGCGCTGCGGGCCGAGGGCCGGCCGGTGCTGGTGCACTGCCACGGCGGGGCGTCGCGCACCGGGCTGGTGCTCCGGGCGTGGCTGCGCCGGACCGATGGCCTGACCGCCGAGCAGGCGACGGCCGCCGTCCAGGCGCGCTGGCCGTACCTGGGTCTGTGGAACGACAGCTTCACCGTCGCGCTCGAGCGCGTGAGCCACTCGACCAACGGAGCGGAGGATTGAGACAGCCACCCATGGCTGCACTCAAAGACGGGGGTTCTGGTCGACGTCCCGCACCAGCCAGCGGCAAGGGCCGACCGCACACGCGAGCGGCGACTGACGGCGTCACCTGTCTGCAGCCGCGGACCGGCAAAGCCGGTGGTGTCTGCAGTGATCAGTGTGGCTGCTGCTCGACATGCCTGTACCGGCGCGTTCCCTCGGGAGCCTGGAGGCTCGTGCAAGTCTGCGTGGATGCCGGGTCGACGGAAGACTGCATGAGCGAGGTCGCGCCGGGGATCTACGAGGCGCTGATGACCGAGGAGCTGGCTGGCGCACTGACCAGTACGCCCGAGGAGCTGGTGCAGTACGAGCCGATCGACCCCGCTGACTCGCACGTCGTGCTCACCCGACACCTGGCCAGCCTGATCACGCGATCACTGCAATCCGTCCCTGGGAGCGACCGCGACAAGGTGGTTGCACAGATCGAGCTGGCGAACCGGATCGCGACCGCCATCGGGGAGCTCAGCGCACCCGACGCTGTCATGGCCGGCGATCGAGTCGTCGGAGCCGCTCAGCAGCTGCTCGCCGTGGCGACCCACTCGGGCACCCCGGCACCCGTGGCCTTTCCGGCACGTCCGGAAGTGCCGTTGAGCACCAGCGCGCTCCTGGTCAACGGTCGTGGTCAGCCCAGGATCGGCTACGAGGTCGAACGCGAGCTGGCGTCCGCAGACCGCGTCGACCTCATCTGCGCTTTCATCACCTGGCACGGCGTCCGGGTCCTGGAGGAGGCCTTGCATGGTCTTCAGCTCCGCGGCGTGCGGCTCCGGGTCATCACCACCACATACTTGGGCGCAACGGAGCCGCGGGCCGTCGAGCGGCTGATCGCAGCCGGCGCCGACGTCCGGATCTCCTATGAGACCAGGACGACGCGGCTGCATGCCAAAGCGTGGCTGTTCCACCGCCGCTCAGGCTTCTCCACCGGCTACGTCGGCTCCTCGAACCTGTCCCGGGCGGCGCTCATCGACGGGCTCGAGTGGAACGTCCGCCTGTCGTCAGTGGAACAAGCCCACCTGCTGCAGACCTTCGCCGAGACGTTCGACTCCTACTGGCACGACGCAGCGTTCGAGCCGTACGACGCCGAGCGCTTCACGGCCGCCGTTGCTATCGAGCGGGGTGGGCGGACCGACGCTCCCACCGAGATCACCTCACTGGATGTCCGCCCCTTCGGCTACCAGCAGGAGATCCTCGAGGCGCTGGATGCCGAGCGGCTGGTGCACGACCGGTGGCAGAACCTCGTGGTGATGGCGACCGGCACCGGCAAGACGGTGGTGTCCGCGCTGGACTACCGACGACTGCGGGCCCAGGGGAACGTCGAGACCGTCTTGTTCGTCGCGCACCGCAAGGAGATCCTCACCCAGAGCCGATCGACGTTCCGCCAGGTGCTCCGCCGCGGTGACTTCGGGGAGCTGCTGGTCGACGGCGCCAAGCCCGAGAAGTGGCAACACGTGTTCGCCTCGGTGCAGTCGCTGGCGCAGCTCGACCTCGAAGAACTGAGACCTGACCTCTTCGACCTGGTCGTGGTCGACGAGTTCCACCACGCTGAAGCGACGACCTATCGGCGGCTGCTCGACCACCTACGCCCGAAGGTCCTCGTCGGACTGACCGCGACGCCGGAGCGGGCGGACGGCCGGGACGTGATCGCCCGTTTCGGCGGCCGTGCAGCGGTGGAGCTACGGCTGTGGGAGGCGTTGGAGCAGGGGCTGCTCGCGCCGTTCCAGTACTTTGGCAAGCACGACGCCGTCCCGCTGGACACGGTGCGCTGGCGGCGGGGCTCGGGCTACGACGTCGCTGAGTTGACCAACCTCTACACCGGCAGCGACGCCCGGGTGCGGCTGGTCCTGCAAGCCGTGGTCGACACCGTGGCCGAGCCGACGCGCATGCGGGCCCTGGGCTTCTGCGCGAGCATCGACCACGCCGTCTTCATGGCTGCCCGGTTCGCCGCCGCCGGGATCCCGAGTCGCGCAGTGACGTCGCGGGACGGCGCGGACGCCCGGGCCGCAGCGCTGACGGCCCTCCGGGATGGCGAGGTGAACGTGCTGTTCACCGTCGACCTGTTCAACGAGGGCTTCGACCTGCCGGAGATCGACACCGTTCTCTTCCTCCGCCCGACCGAGAGCGCCACAGTGTTCCTGCAGCAGCTCGGCCGCGGCCTACGGCTGGCTGAGGGCAAGCCGTGCCTGACGGTGTTGGACTTCATCGGTTCCCAGCACCGGAGCTTCCGCTTCGACCTCCGCTTCCGGGCATTGACCGGTACTTCGAGGCGCGGGCTCGAACGGGAGATCGACCTCGGGTTCCCGACGCTGCCGGCCGGCTGCTCCATCCAGCTCGACCGGGTGGCGCAGCAGGTGGTGCTGGCCAACGTGAGGCAATCGCTGCGGCTGCCGTGGCCGCAGTTGGCCGACGAGCTCGCTGCCTCCCCGGGGGCAGAGCTGTCCACGTTCTTGGACGAAACGGGGCTGGACGTCGAGGACCTCTACCGCGGCACCAGCCGCAGCTGGCTGGACCTGCAGCGCGCAGCAGGCTCGGTCCTCGTCGAACCGGGGCCGGACGACGCACAACTGCGCGGGGCCTTCGCTCGAATGCTGCACCTGGACGACGTCGAGCGACTCGATCGGCTGGCTCACGTGCTCACCGGCGGGCCCGTCGGATCGAGCGACCGGGACCGGCGACTGGCCGCGATGCTGCATTTCACGCTGTGGGGTTCGCGGACTCCGTTCTCCTCGGCCGAGGAGTCACTGGCGCGACTGCTCGCCGATCGCGCGCGATCGGACGAACTGGCCCAGCTCATCGGTGTGCTGAGAGAGCGAATCCACCGCGTGGCTCCAGCCCTCGACGCCGGGCCGCGACCGCTGCACGTACACGCGCGGTACAGCCGCGAGGAAGCCCTGGCGGCGTTCGGGATGACCAACCTGGCCGGCACGTTCGGATCAGGCGTGAAGTGGGTGCAGGACGAGCAGACGGACGTGTTCTTCGTGACCCTGACCAAGACCGAGGGGCACTTCTCCCCCACGACGATGTACGCCGACTCGGCGATCACGCCGACCCTGTTCCAGTGGGAGTCGCAGAACACCACGACCAAGACGTCCCCCGTCGGCCGGCGGTACGTGCACCACCGGGAGCAGGGGAGCTCGGTGCACCTCTTCGTACGAGAGACGAAGACGGCGGACGGTGCGCTCGGAGCACCGCCGTACCTGTACGCCGGGCCGATGACCTACCAGTCGCACACCGGCAACCGGCCTATGCGAATCCTCTGGCGGCTCGACCACGCCTTGCCCGGCGACGTCTTCCACGCGGCACGAGTCGCCTGACCAGCACCTGAGGGCGCCAGCTCCCAAGCCACGGGCGGCGGCCCGGCTGTTAGGCGCATCCACCGCCCCAGCGTGCCCGATCCGGTCGACGACGGACCTGGCCCACCGTTCTCGTCGGAGCCCGTCGGCATGATCGGGCCTCCGATGCCGGGGAGCGACATGCGCACTGACCCACCGTTCGACGACGCCAGCACGACGTCTCCCGCGATCATCGATCCTGGTCCACATCCCGGCGCATCGACGACCGCACGCCGCGTTCAGATGTCCCAACTGCGCCGTCGGGACAACGTGCCGGAGATGGCCGTCCGCCGATTGCTGTATGCGGCAGGGCTCCGCTACCGGGTGGCGTACCGCATTCCTGGGCAGCGGCGGCGGACGGTGGACATCGCCCTCGTCGGCCGTCGGATCGCCGTCTACATCGACGGCTGCTTCTGGCACAGCTGTCCGCAGCACTGGCATCTGCCCAAGGCGAATGCCGAGTGGTGGCTCGCCAAGTTCGCCATGAACAAGGCCCGCGACGCTGCATCCACCACCCAGCTCGAGGCGCTCGGCTGGACGGTTCTCCGGTTCTGGGAACACCAACCGCCTGACTCCGTCGCCCGTGTGGTCGTTGCCGCCGTCGGGCGCGTAGCGCCGGAGGCCCAGACGCATCAGCTGCGCGAACGGGTGCTGGATGTACCTCGCACGCGGGTCGGTTGCCTCTGGCTGATTGAGACCGGTCACCAGCTCCCGTGCGCCTAGGGATGTGGCCGGTGCCGGCGGCCGCTGCTCATGAGGAGAGCTACAACACGGGTCTTCGACGCCTTCGAGGGCAGGGTCGCCGAACACCGTAGGTTATCGTTGTGCGGTTCCTGTAACTCGTGTGTAACAACCTGCGGCCGGCGATCCCGGTGGAGCAAGGCGGCACGCCTGATCCGCAGCAGAGGTCATGTTCCACACGCGCCGCAACACCTTGATCGAGCACGCCGGGTGGTCCTACTTCCCGCTCGCGTTCATCGCTCGCCTGCCCTTCGCGATGATGACCGTCGGCGTCCTGACGCTCGTCGTCGCCGAGCGCGGATCCGTCACCCTCGGCGGGCTCAACTCCGCCGCCGCCGGCATCGGTACCGCGCTGGCCGGTCCGCTCCTCGGCGCGGCCGCCGACCGGCTGGGCCAGCGGCGGGTGCTCGTCCCCGTCGGGCTGGTCAACGCGACCTTGCTCGGCGCGTTCATCCTCGTCGTCCGGAGTGCCACGCCGGACCTCGCGCTCCTCACGATGTCCGTGCTCATCGGCGCCACCGCGCCGCAGGTCGCGCCGATGTCTCGCACCCGGCTGGTCGCGATCATCACGCGGAAGATCCGCCCGGCCGACCGCCAAAAGGTGCTCAGCTCGACGATGGCCTACGAGTCCGCGGCCGACGAGACCGTCTTCATCGTCGGCCCCTTCCTCGTCGGCATCCTCGCCACCGCCATCGCCCCCTGGCTCGCCATCGCCGGCGCCGCCGCCCTGACGCTCGTCTTCGTCACCCGGTTCGGGCTGCACCCCACCGGCCGACTCCAGGCCGGCAGCACGGGCAGCCAAGATCAGGCGCCGGCCCGGGAGCTCGCGCACGCGAAGCTGCTCACCGTCGTCGCCGGCGCGCTCGGCATCGGGCTCTTCTTCGGCGCCACCCTCACCTCGCTCACCGGCTACCTCGCTGCGGACGGTGACGGCGACCGGGCCGGCCTCTTCTACGGCGTCATGGGCATCGGCGCGGCCGCCCTGGCGCTGGGGTCCGCCGCCTTCCCCACGCGCTTCAGTCTCACCGCCCGCTGGCTCACCTTCGGCTCGCTCTTGCTCGCCGCCGCTGTCCTCTACGCGAGCGCCCGAGACGAGCTCACGATCGTCATCGCGCTCGCGATCCTGGGCTGCGGCATCGGCCCGACCCTGGTCAGCCAGTACAGCCTCGCCGCCCAGCTCAGCCCGTTCGGCCGGTCGGCGACCACCATGACGATGCTCGGCTCCGCAGTCGTCGTCGGCCAGGCCGTCTCCTCCGCGGTCACCGGCGCCGTCGTCGACTCCTTCGGCGCGACCACCGCGCTGGCGCTCCCGGCCGTCACCGCCGCCTTCGTCGTCGCCGCCGGCATCGCGCACGCCGTCGCGACGCCCCAGCCGGAACGCGACCGACAGCCGGAGCTCATCCCGGCCTGAAGCCGGTCGACGAGCCTCGCTCAGCCGTGGCGGGCGATCGGGCGGACCGGCGCGCGCAGCGGAGCCGACCGCAGCACCGCCCGGCGGTCCGCCTGGACGAGCACCAGCGTGCCGCCCCGCGCCGTCGCGCAGAGCGCCTCGAACACCGCCTCGTCGAGCAGCGCGACCTCCGTGCGGCCCCGGACCCCGCTCGCCTCCACCGCGCGAGCCACCTGCTCCTCCAGCGCGGCACGAGCCAGCGCGCGCTCCACGTCGTCGGCCCGCGCGCCGACCACGGCGCAGGCCAGCACCGAGCCCTCCTGCCGCGCGGCGTCCCGCAGCGCCCGCACCAGCTCGGCGGTGCTGCCCGCCGAGCCGTCCAGCGGCACCAGCAGCCGGGCCCGCGCGCGACGGGACGGCCGGCTGCCGACCACCTCTGCTGACGTCATGGCCGCATCCTGGGTGCCGGCTGCGCGCCTGCGGAAGAGCGGACCCAGTTCCGAGACCGACCGGTTCCTGTGAGAGCGCGGACATCAACAGTCCGTGAGCAGACGGTCACGGCTCAGTCGATCCGGGCGCGGACCCAGGAGTGGAAGGCGCCCAGGTGGTGTTCGGCCGGCACCAGCACCCCGCCGGCCGCGTACGCGCGCGAGCTCATCCCCGGCTGGGTGCGCTCGCAGGCGGCGAAGTCCTGCAGGTTGACCCGGTGGAACAGCTCGACCGACCGCCCGACGTCCTCCCCTGCGTCGACCACCTCCGGGGCGTACAGCCAGTCGCAGTCCACCTGCGTGCGGTCCACTGCCAGCGGCGTCATGCGCAGCACGATCACGTGGTCGGGCACCAGGTTGAGGAACACCGTCGGCTTGAGCGTCGCCGCGTAGTACCGCCGGTCCTGGTCGGCGCCGATCCCCGGCAGCGCCGGGAAGCCCGCGCTGCCGTCGACGGTGAACCCCTGGACGGCGGGGGCGAACTCCGCCCCGTGCCCGACGAACGACTGCGCGGCGTACCCGCGGGCGAACTCCGGCAGCACGTCGGTGAGCTCGGGGTGGATCGTCGCGCAGTGGTAGCACTCCATGAAGTTCTCCACGACGAGCTTCCAGTTCGCCCGGACGTCGTAGGAGACCCGCCGTCCCAGCAACAGCCGCTCGACGCCGTAGCCCTCGATCGCCGCCGGGTCGCCGAGCCGTTCGGTCACTGCGCCCTGCACATCGTCGGCGAAGGACGGCGGCTCGTCGGCCAGGCACACCCAGGCGTAGCCCAGCCACTCCCGCAGGTGCACCGGCACCAGCCCGTTCGCGACCCGGTCGACGTCCGGCATGTGCCGCAGGTTCGGCGCCGCCACCAGCGCACCGTCCAGCCCGTAGGCCCACGCGTGGTACGGGCACTTCAGCGTCCGCTTGACCTGCCCGGACTCCTCGGTGCACAGCAGCGCCCCGCGGTGCCGGCAGACGTTGAGGAAGGCCCGCAGCCCACCGGTCCGGTCCCGCACGACCAGCACGCTCTCCCGGCCCACCTGCACCCGCCGGAAGCTGCCGGGTTCGGCGAGCTCGTCCGCTCGGACGACGCACGACCACATCGCCTCGAACACCCGGTCCTGCTCCCGGGCGAAGACGTCCGGGTCGGTGTAGTACCGGCCGGGCAGGGTCGGGATGAGGCTCCCGGCCGGAGGTTCCGGCTGCGGTGCGGCAGGGGCGGTGGGGACCTGGTCCGTCGTGGTCATGGGGTGGCCTCCAGGGCCGGCCGGCGCGGGTCGAACAGGGCGATCGGGTGCTCCGTCGTCCCCGTGGTGGCCAGGTCGGCGAGGACCTCACCCACCACCGGCACGAACTTGAAGCCGTGCCCGGAGAAGCCGCAGGCCACCGTGACGGCGGCGTGCTCCGGGTGCCGGGCGATCACGAAGTGCTGGTCGGGCGTCGTGGTGTACATGCAGGTGGCCGCGGTGAGGTACCGCCCGGGCAGGGTGGGCAGCACCGTGCGCACGTGGTCGGTCATGGCCGCGATCTCCTCCGGGTGCACCTCCCGGTCGATGGTGTCCGGGCTGCACGGGATGCCCCGGCGGAAGAACGCCACCTTCGCGCCGCCGTCCGGACCGTCGATCGCCGGGAAGCCGTAGATCTGCGTGCCGTCGGCCGCCTCGTGGATGTAGATCGGGTGCCGATCGGCGGCGTAGGGACCCACCCCGTCGCTGGGCTGGAACCAGTACATGACCTGCCGCTCGACGGTGAAGGGCACGCCCAGGTCGGCGAGCAGCTCCGGCGCCCACGCCCCGGGGCAGATGACCAGCTGCCCGGCGGTGTACTCCCCCGCCGCGGTCCGCACCCGCACCCCGCCGTCCGCGGTCTCCGACCACTCCGTGACCGGCTCGTCGTAGTGCAGCTCGGCGCCCCGCTTCTCGGCCAGGGCCAGGTGCGCGGCGACCGTCACCTCCGGGCGGACGAAGCCGGCGGCGGTCTCGTACACCCCCACCTCGTCCTCGGCCGGTGAGAGCGTCGGGAACCGGCGGCGGACCTCCCCGGCGTCCAGCAGCTCGTGCGGCAGCCCCCACTCCCGCGCGGCGAGCAGGCTGCCGGCCACCGTCAGGCTGTCCGGGCGGCCGAGGAACACCCCGCCGGTCAGCGTGATCACGTCGGCACCGGAGTCGGCGGCCAACTCGTGCCACAGCTCGTAGGAGCGCAACAGCAGCGGCACGTAGGCCGGGTCCTCGAAGTAGGACTGCCGGGTGATCCGGGAACCGCCGTGGCTGGACCCCCGGTCGTGCGCCGGGCCGAACCGCTCCAGCCCCAGCACCCGCTGGCCGCGGGCGGCCAGGTGCGCGGCGGCCGCGCTGCCCATACCGCCGAGCCCCACCACGATCACGTCGTAACCCGCCATGCCCGACTCCTCAGCTCCGGACCCGGGTGCCGCCCGGGTCGACCAGCGGCTCGGCGGCGACGGTCGCGGCGACCGGTCGCCCGAAGTAGTCGATGGTCACGGCCGTGCCGACCTCGACCAGGTCGGCCGGCAGCCAGGCGTAGGCGATCGGCCGGCCGATCGTGTAGCCGAAGGCGGCGCTGGTCACGTAGCCGACCGGCGTCCCGCCGACCCGCACCGGCTCCCGGCCGAGCACCATGCTGGCCGGGTCGTCGAGGGTCAGGCAGGTCAGCGTGCGGTCGTGCGGACGGCGGGCCAGGGCGTCCCGGCCGACGAAGTTGCCCTTGCCGGTGCGGACGGCGAAGCCCAGGCCGGCCTCGACCGGGTCGTGCTCGGTGGTCATGTCGGCGCCCCAGGCCCGGTACCCCTTCTCCAGCCGCAGGCTCGAGAAGGCGCTGCGCCCGGCAGCGACCACCCCGTGCTCCTGGCCGGCCGCCCACAGGGTGTCCCAGAGCCGCAGCCCGGTCGCGGCGTCGGTGTAGAGCTCCCAGCCAAGCTCGCCGACGTAGGAGACCCGGAGCGCGGTCACCGGCACCTCGCCGACGAACAACCGCTGGGCGGTGAAGTAGCCGAAGGCCCCGTGCGAGACGTCGGTGCGGGTCAGCGGGCTCAGGACGTCGCGGGCCCGCGGACCCCACAACCCGATGCCGCAGGTGCCCGCGGTCGTGTCGCGCAGCTGCACGGAGCCGTCGGCCGGCGCGTGCTGCCGGAACCAGTCCAGGTCCAGCGGTCCGTTGGTGCCGACCTGGAAGCGCTGGGCGGCCAGCCGGGCCACGGTGAGGTCGCTGCGGATCCCGCCGTCGGCTCCGAGCAGCAGCGTGTACGTCACCCTGCCGACCGGCCGGTCGACGTCGTTGGTGGTCAGCCGCTGCAGGAAGTCGGCGGCACCCGGTCCGGTGACCTCGATCCGTGGCAGGGGTGTCAGGTCGTACATCGCGACCCGCTCGCGGGTGGCCCGCGCCTCGGCGGCGGCGATCGGTGACCAGTACCGCGCCGACCAGGCGTCCCGCTCCGGCAGCTGCTCGTCGGCGGCCAGCGCGGCGTTCGCCTCGAACCAGTGCGGCCGCTCCCAGCCGCCGGCCTCCAGGAACACCGCGCCGAGCTCCTGCTGCCGGGGGTGGAACGGGCTGGTGCGCAGCGGTCGGGGCTGCTCCATCGGCTGCAGCGGGTGGACGACGTCGTAGACCTCGATGAACTGCTGGGCGCCGCGGGCCGCCACGTAGTCCGGCGCGAGCTGGAACTCCTCGAACCGGTGCAGGTCGCACTCGTGCACGTCGGTGCGCGGCTGCCCCTCCACCAGCCACTCGGCCATCGCCTTGGCCACCCCGGCGGAGTGCGTCACCCAGACCGCCTCGGCCACCCAGAAGCCCGGCAGCTCCCGGTGCTCGCCGAGCAGCGGCATGCCGTCGGGGGTGAAGGAGAAGACGCCGTTGATGCCGGACTCCACGGTGGTGGCGGCCAGCCCGGGCAGCAACGCCACGCTCTGCTTCCACGCCTCGGCGAAGTCGTCGGGGGTGAAGGGCAGGCAGCTGTTGTCGTGCGCCGCGGTGTCGGCCGGGGTCACCGGCATCGGCTGGTGCCCGTAGGAACCGATGCCCAGCCGGTCGCCGTGCTCGCGGAAGTACAGGTCCTGGTCCTGGTGCCGCAGGATCGGGGCGGTCGGGTTCGCGGCCGCGCCGGCGAGCGCCGGCACCGGGGCGGTGGTGGCGTACTGGTGGGCCAGCGGCTGCAGCGGCACGGTCAGCCCGGCGAGCGCACCGACCGACGGGCCCCAGAAGCCCGCCGCGCAGATGACCACGTCGGCCGGCACCAGGCCGGCGTCGGTGTGCACGCCGCTGACCCGCCCACCTGCCTGCACGACCCCGGTGACCGTGCGCCGGGCGAGGAACCGCGCTCCGCGCTCGATGGCCCGTCGGGCCTGCGCCTCGCCGGCCCGGACGGGGTGCGCCAGTCCGTCGGTCGGCACGTGGAGACCGCCGAGGACGGCGTCGGCATCGACCAGCGGGTGCAGCCGGGCGCACTCGGCGGGGTCGACGAGCCGGGCGTCGATGCCCCAGGACAGGTCGAAGCCGTGCCGGCGGGCGAGCTCGGCCATCCGCTCGGGGGTCGTCGCCAGCTCCAGGCCACCGACCTGCCAGAAGCACGGTTCCCCGTCCAGCGTGAGGCCGGAGAACTTGCCGACCGTGTAGGCCGCGAACTCGGCCAGCGTCTTCGACGGGCTGGTCTGGAAGACCAGCCCCGGCGCGTGCGAGCTCGATCCGCCGGCGGCGTACAGCGGGCCCTGGTCGAGCACGGTGACGTCGGTCCAGCCTCGCGCGGTGAGCTCGTCGGCGAGCGAGCAGCCGACGATCCCGGCGCCGATCACGACCACGCGAGGCTTCCCGGCGATGACGTCCCCCCCAACAGCACGTTGCGTGAACCGCAACAGTGGGCGTTGTGCGCAACAGCGTGGAGGCGCGTGAGGTCCGGGTCAAGACCTCGGAGCCGGCGGTCGGCGACCGTTACGGCGAGTTGACCCCCGCGACACGCACCGGCGGGGTCAGCCGAGCAGGGCGCCGGCCTCCGTCGCCGCGGCGACCAGCTGCTCGGCCACCGCAGGGAAGCGGTCCGCGCCGAGCCGGTACGCCGGGCCGGAGACGCTGAGGGCCGCCACCACCTCGCCGGCGGCGGTGCGCACCGGAGCCGCCACACCGTTCAGGCCGACCTCCAGTTCGCCTTCCGTCGCGCCCCAACCCCGCGCCCGGACGGCGGCCAGCTCGGCCGCGAGTGCCCGGTGGTCGGTGATCGTGGCGGGGGTGCAGCGCGCCAGCGGCTGCCCGGCGAGGTCCCGGCGGACGTCGTCCGGCGCGTAGGCCAGCAGCACCTTGCCGCTGGACGTCGCGTGCAGCGGCGTCCGCCGGCCGACCCAGTTCTGGACCGCGACCGCTGCGCTGCCGCGAGCCTGGCTGACGTTCATCGCCGCACCTTCGTCCAGAACGGCCACGTTGACCGTCTCCCCCAGGTCGGCGGCCAGCTCTGCGCAGACCTGCCGGGCCGCCTGGACGACGTCCAGCTGCGCTGCTCCGGTGCCGGCCAGCCGGATCAACCCGACGCCCAGCCGGTACGTGCCCCGCGCTCGGGCCTGCTCGACCAGTCCCCGGCCCTCCAGCGTGGCCAGCAGCCGGGAGGCGGTGGACTTGTGCACGCCCAGGTCGGCGCCGATCTCGGTGACCCCGACCTCTCCCCGCCGGGCCAGGATCTCCAGAATCTGGGCCGCCCGGTCCACCGACTGCACCGGCTGGACGAGGGGCTCCTTGTCGTCGTTGCGCACGACGCAACAGTAGGGCCGGCCCTCAGACCGCCCCCGCCGCCTCGTTCATGACTTCCCCCCGACCTTCGCCGCGTCCCGCCAGCGCCGCCGCGCGTCCCGCACGCGCGGGTGCAGCGGGTGGGCCTGGTTCTCGGCCTGGTTGAGCGGCGGCTCGAGGTCGGCGATCACCGCTGCCTCGACCGTCCACGGTTCTGGGTGCTCGGCCCAGGTCAGCCAGAGCTTTTCGACCATCCACTCCGACAGCCGCAGTTCGTCCCGGTTGACCAGCACCGGCCGAGTCGTCCACCGGCTCTGCCAGCCCTGGTGCTCGCTGAGCAACGCGGCCAGCGATCGGCGCAGCGTCGACGATCCGGTCGTCCCGCGGATGTGGTCGCCGACGACCCGGCTGCGCAGCGTCGCCGTCGACACGACCCCGTTCGGCGCGATCCCCACGTACAGCAGCTGCAGCGGAGCCGTCGGGTGCCGCGGCCCGGAGATGCCCGGCAGCGCACCGAACGACCCCCACCACGCGTACAGCCCCGGCGCCGCCGGCACCTCGGCCCGAGCCTGTTCCAGCGGAACCGGCGCCGCGCGAAGCGCAGCAGTGACGTCGTCCATGCCCCCAGTCAACGGGACACCGCGCCGGTGAGCACCGGTCAGTTCTTCCACCCTCCGGGACGACGCCCTGTGCGACCGGCGACCTCTGCGTAGCGTGATCGGGACCACTATGCAAGGGAGCGGACATGCCTGTGGCATTCGAGATGCTGGACCCGACCGTGCAGGCCGAGGGGGCAGCCGTGCTGCTCGCCGAGCGGCCGGCCGACCTGCGGAACAAGCGCATCGTCCTGATGGACAACGGCAAGCACAACGCCCGTGAGCTGCTGGAGGCGGTCTTCGCGATCGTCGAGCCGGAGCTCTCGCCGTCCTCGGTGACCTGGAAGAAGGTGCCCGCCACCTGGCCGGCCGCCGACGAGATGCTCGACGAGATCGCCCAGGAGTGCGACCTCGTCATCGAAGCGGTCGGTGATTAGGGCAGCTGCAGCGCGGCCAGTGTGGCCGACGTCATCCTGATGGAGAAGCGCGGAATTCCTTCCGCGGCTATTTGCACTGACGCACTGAAGATGAGCGCCGACGCGATGGCGGTCATCCAGGGCGCACCCGACTACCGGTACGCCGTCGTCCCCCACCCGGTGAGCAGCCTGGACGCCGACGGCATCGCCGCGGTCGCCCAGCTCGCGGCACCGCAGGTGATGAACATCCTCCGCGGAGAGGCCCCGTGACCGAACAGCAGACCGCCCTCACCGCCGAGGACCTCGTCGCCGCCATCGAGCAGTGCTTCGAGAACGGCTGGACCGACGGCCTGCCCGTCGTCCCGCCGATCCCGAGCCTGGTGAACCGGTTCCTGGAGCACACCGACCACTCGCCGACCGACGTCATCTGGACGATGAAGCAGGTCAAGCGCGGCTGCACCGTGCAGGCGGCGGCGATCAACGCGGCGATGGCCGGCTGCAAGCCCGAGCACTTCCCGGTCGTGCTGGCCGCCCTCGAGGCGACCGTCGACGAGGGCTGGCCGGGCCTCGGCGGGTGGCAGAGCACCACCGGTGGCGGTCCGCTGCTCATCGTCAACGGCCCGGTGCGCGAGCCGCTCGGCTTCAACGCCAAGGGCAACGTGTTCGGCCCCGGCTTCCGGGCCAACGCGACGGTCGGCCGGGCGATGCGGCTGATCATCATGAACGCTTACGGCGTCAAGCCGCACGCGCTCGACCAGGCCACCCAGGGCTTCCCCGGCAAGTTCTCCCTGTGCATCGCGGAGAACGAGGAGGAGAGCCCCTGGGAGCCGCTGTCGGTCACCCTCGGGCACGACGCCGGCGTGAGCACCGTGTCGGCGCTGCACACCCGCAGCACCGAGCACATCGACAACCGCAACACCGGTGACCCGGCGTCGATCCTCAACGACATCGCCGACACCTGCGGCCGGATCGGGGCGATGACCCGCCGGTTCCGCCGGGTCGGCGTGGTCATCGGACCGGAGCACGCGCAGCTGCTGGCCAAGCACGGCATGTCCAAGCAGGACGTGCGCGAGCACCTGGCCGAGCACAGCGGCCGGACGGCGGGCGCGCTGCGCGCCGCCGGTCGCGGTGAGATGGCGGCGGTCTTCCAGAACACGCCGGGCGTCTCGGCGTTCGACGAGGAGTCGGTGTCCGGGATCGACCAGGTCGCGGACGACGACCTGGTGACCTCGGTCCGCACCCCGGACGACGTCATCGTCGTGGTCGCCGGCGCCGCCAACGCCGGGATCTCCACGGTCGTGCAGACGCTGGGCTTCCCGACCAAGACGATCGGCACCGCGGTCATCCGCAGCTGATCACCGGCACGACAGAGGGGGCCACGACGTGAAGTCGTGGCCCCCTCTGTCGTGTCAGCGCACCCGCTACTGGTCCATCCAGACCGAGTCCCACAGGATGGTCGGGTTGACGCCCACCAGCGGCGGGATCGGCGTGGTCAGCCCCGGCCCGTGCACGCCCGCGACCGCGATGTTCGACGGCGTGATCGACAGGATGTACGGCGCGTACGCCTTGTCGCTGATCAGCTTGCCGGCCTGGTCGTAGAGCGACTGGCGCTCCGCCTCGTCGACCGAGGACGCCGCCGACGCGAGCAGCTCGTCCAGCTCCGGGTCGGCCACCCCGCTGTACGGGACGCCCGAGGCGAACCGGAAGTCCACCCCGGTGCCGGCGGCCGGGTCCCAGGCCCCGACGGTCTGCAGCATCGCCTGCCACTGCTTGCCCTTGAAGTTGCCGATCAGCACGTTGAGCTGGTCGGCGTGCATCGTCACCTCGATGCCCGCCTCCTCCCACTGCGTCTCCAGCGCCGTGCCGACCTGCTGGGCGACGTAGCTCTGCAGCACCCCGAGGTCGACCTTGAGCCCACCGAGCTCCTCCACCAGCTCCTTGGCCTTGGCCAGGTCGTAGGTGCGGTAGCCCGGCACCTCGGCCTCGTGGAACAGCCCGCCGGAGCCGGTGAACGTCTGCGCGACCTCGGTCTTCCCCTGGAACAGACCCTCGTTGATGGCCTCCGGGTCGGTCGCGTAGTAGATCGCCTCGCGCGCCCGCTGGTCGTCGAACGGGGCGATCGCGGTGTTGAACTGCACGAGGTACGGCGAGGTCGCCGGCGCCTGGGTCAGCTGCACGTTGTCGTTGGACCGCGCCTGGTCGACCAGCGGCGTGGTCTGCATGCTCTCGTAGACCTGCGCCTGGCCGGCCTGGATCGCCTGGTAGGCGGGCTGGTCACCGCCGATGGTCTTGATGATCAGCTCGTCCAGGTAGGGCTGGCCGGACTTGAAGTACGTGGGGTTGCGCGCCAGCACGAGCTCGGTGTTCAGCGAGTTGGACTCCACGGTGAACGGGCCCGCGCCGACCGGCTCCAGCCTGAACGCCTCCTCCCCCATCTGCTCCAGCGCCGTCGGTGAGGCGATCCAGTTCGCGTTCGACACCGGGAAGGCGTTGATCACCGCCGGGTAGGGGCGGGAGAACCTCAGGACGACGGTGGTGTCGCCCTCGGTGGTGATCGGGTCGGTCTCCGCCAGCGGCCACTTCGGCGAGCACGAGCACGCCGACGTCACCGCCCGTTCGAAGTTGAACGCCACGGCCTCGGCGTCGAACGGCGTCCCGTCGCTGAACTCGACGTCCGGGCGCAGCTCGATGGTCACCGTCATCCCGTCCGGCGAGATCTCGTAGCCGCTGGCGAGGTCCGGCTCGACCTTGGCGTTGCCGCCGTCGTCGTCGGCGGTCAGCACGAACAGCCCGCCGAAGATGGCGTTCATCTGGGTCATGTTCGCCCCGCCGGTGGTGTTGGTGGCGGGGTCGAGCCCGGTGGGCCAGGACCCGGCGAAGTCGCCGCGCTCCAGCACCGTCAGGGAGCCGCCTTGCTGCGGCGACGAGGCGGCCGGCGCCGTGTCCGGCGTGCTGTCGGACCCGCAGCCGGCCACCAGGGCCGCCACCGCGAGGAGGGCGAGCGCGTGCGTGGATCTCTTGGTCAACTTGTTCTCCGCTTCGTTGCCGAGGTGCCGTGCCGTGCCGAGATCCCGCCGCGCCGCGTCGTCGACGTGCGCAGCGGAGCAGGTGGGGGCCGGGTCAGCCCCGGGTCGCCGGGGCGTCGCGCGCCGGCCCGGACGGCGGCAGCTGGTAGCCGTGCGCCGTCATGCTGGTCTCCGGCCGCAGCTCGGCCGTCACGCAGTCGGGCCAGTACAGCTCGGGCACCCGCCCGCTCACCGGGTTCCGGTAGTGGAACCACATCGGCAGGATGCCCGGCCACTCGATCGTCGTCCCGGTGCCGCCGCGGAAGCCCTCCTCGCGCCGGCCGAGGTCGGTGAGCGGCACGTCCGGCGGGTAGCTGTCGAGCAGCCGGCTCCCCGGCGGGTTGGGCGCTCCTGCCGGTCGGGGCTCCGCGCCCGCCCAGCCGCCCGCCCAGGTGGGCGAGGACATGTAGGACTCGTCGATGGTCACGCTCCACAGCCGCCAGATGCCGTCCTCGAGCACGGCCTGGTCGTTGGGGTACATGCCGGAGAAGAACCCGGCCCAGCCCGGCGTCACCGTGGCGGCGGTGCGGGGCTGGAACAGCCGCGTGCGCAGCGTCGCCGACCGGCCGTCCTCGGACACCAGGACCACCGGCTGGGTGCGCCAGTGGAACGAGATCCGCGAGCGCAGCGCGTCCGCGGGCTGCGAGCCGCCGTAGAAGGCGGTCGCCGCGCCGTAGATGCGGTCGCGGCCGAGGTAGTAGCCGGCGAACGGGGAGGACTTGTTGCCGTCGACGGCGATGATGCCCGCCATCTCCGCCCACTGGAGGTCGTCGATGTAGAAGCCGTAGGCCGCCGACACGTTCTCGACGCCGTCGTAGGCGAGCGAGCGAGCCAGCCGGCGGGCCAGCTCGGCCACGTCCGCGTCGGTGCTGCGGGCCACCGCCGACCGGCCGCGGACGACGTCGAGCTGCGGCGGCGCGGACCGGGGGTCGACGGCCGCGGTGCCGCCGTCCGCCCAGCCCTCGTCGTAGTCGGCCGCCAGCAGCGGGGTGCGGCGGACCTCGGCCAGCTTCCACATGCCGTCGTCCTGGACCGCCCGACCGGCGAGGACGGAGAACTCCCAGCCGGCCTGCTGCCGCGCGGCGTCGCCGAGCATGGCGACCTCGATCCCGCGGGTGGTCGCCTCCCGGCCCCCCGGGTGCACGTCGACGAGCAGGTCGAAGACCAGGCGGTCGTTCAGCTCCCCGTCGCGGAGGCCCTCCGGCCCCATCCGCTCCAGCGCCTCGCGGACGCCGTCGGGGCCGGCGGTGCTGTGCTGCCCGTCGACCCGGACGACGCCGTCGGCGGTGAACAGGTCGACGACGTCGGTCCACATCTTCCGGTCGACGTAGTAGCCGTAGGCGTGCTGCAGGTTGCGGACGGCGTCCTCGTCGTTCAGCCGGTCGATCCGCTCCGCGAGCTCGGCCAGGCTCGCGCCGGTGCGCGGCGCGGGCCCGGACGGCGCGGGCACCGGCACGCCGGTCTCGTCGACGGTGAAGTGCGGCGGGACGATGGGCAGCCCGGCGCCGCCGACGTTGGTCCAGCCGGTGGCGTAGTCGCCCTCGTACTGCGGGTGGTGGCGCAGCGCGGCGATCAGCCAGCGGCCGTCCTCGCAGACGTACTCGTCCTCCTGGACGCCGGCCTCGATCCGCGCCCGGCCGGCGCCGTCGCCGAGGAAGACCAGCTGCTGCCAGCGCACCTGCGCGGTCCGGCCGTCCGCCGACAGGTTCGCCAGCGGCTGGTCGACCACCTCGGTGTGCAGCGTGCCCGGCGTCCGGCCGTCCATGGCACCGGCGCGGTCGGCCAGCCACCCGGCGATCGCCTCGCGGCCGGTCACCACCTCGTCGCCCCAGTGCACCGTGCCGTCCGCAGCGAACAGCGCCGCCATCGCCTGCCATTCGCCGAGCTGGCTCAGCTGCGCGTACGTGCGCTGCAGGTCCTTGACCGCGCGCAGCGACTCGACCCGCTCGACGTCCCGGGCGAGCGCGTCGACCGTCCCGGACGCCGTCCCGCGTGCAGCAGTCGTCATGTCCGTGCTCCCCCTCGGTGTCCGCCGGACGGGCGGCTCGGCCACCCGGTGCCTGCGCTCGACCGCGCCGGACAGCACCGTGTCCGTCACTACGTCGTTGAGGGAGTCAAGCAGTCATCTGTTCACCAGACAAGAACGACATGTCGTTCTGCGAACAACTGTTCAACCGACGTCGCGAGGCGCCGCCACGTGCCCCAGCTCCGCGCTGAGGTCGGCGGCGGTGGCCTGCAGCGCCTCCAGCGTGGGCGCGAGGTCCAGCTCGCCGGCGCCCAGCAGGGCGATGGTGGCGGCCAGGCCCTTGTCGTCGAACACCGGCGCCGCGACCGCCACGGTGCTGTCGTTCCACACCACGCTGTAGCCCTGCCGCCGGGCGGAGTACACGTCGGTCTCCAGCCTCGCCCGCTGCGCCGCCGGCATCCCGGCGGTCACCGCCGCCATCTCCGCGGCGTCGCCGTAGGCCAGCATCAGCTGCGACTGCGCCGCCGTCGGGTCCAGCTTCGTGCCCGGGTGCACGGTGATCACCACGACCCGGCTGGTGTCCTCCTCGGCCAGCGCCACCACCGGCCCCGACGCGCCCTTGACGCTGAGCACCGCGGTCATCCGCACCGCCGACCGCAGCCGCTGCAGGTGCGGCCCGGCGATCTCCACGATCCGCCGCCGGCCCAGCGCCTGGATGCCCAGCTCCAGCATCAACGGCCCGAGCGCGAACGTGCCGCGCCGCTCCCCGCGCTCCAGGATCCCCGCCGCCGCCATCGAGGCGCAGTAGCGGTAGGCCGTCGTCCGGTTCAACCCCGTCGCCTCGGCGATGTCAGCCGCCGACAGCTCCACCACACCCGGCCCGAACAACGCGCAGACCTGGCCCACCCGGGCCACCGCCCGGATGTCCGCCGTCGACGTCGCGTCCTCGGAGTTCACCATGCGCGAAGACTAGATCGCCAGGAGCACCGTGCAGACGGGTGTCCACCCGCCCGGAGGAGGTCAGCCGGCCGGGGCGAGCAGCCGCCGGACGGTGTCCACCAGCATGTCGCGTTCCGCCGCGGCGGCAAAGCCGGACTCCCCCGCCAGCCGGCCGAGGAAGCCGTCGAGCACGACCAGCACCCAGGCGCACAGCCGGGCGGCCGGGACGTCGTCCCGCACCTCCCCCGCCGCCTGCGCGGCCTCGACCCAGGGCAGCAGCCCGTCGAGCACGGCGGCCTCGTCCCGCGCCAGGGCGGCGGCGACCCGCTCGTCGTTCATCACCGCGCCGACCGCCCTGACGAAGCCGGCGACCCGGGGATCGGCGAACTCCGCCGCGCTGTGCACGACGTGGTCGACGAGGACCCCGCCGACGTCGGTGCGGCCCTGCTGGGCGGCGAACCAGGCGACGGTCTCAGCGGTGCCCAGTTCCAGGACCGCCAGCAGCACGTCGAGCTTGGTCGGGAAGTAGTGGAAGAAGGTGCCCGACCCGATCCCCGCGGTCCGGCAGATGGCGGCGGTGGTCGCCCGGTCGAAGCCGTCGGCGGCGAAGCAGGTGAGCGCGGCGTCGATGATGGCCGTCCGCCGCGCCTCGTGCCGGACCGGGTCGATCGTGCGCGCCACGGGCTCCCTTTCCTAGAGCAGTCACTCTAGTATTCACGTCATGACGCGGGCCGGCGCGCAGAAGTCCCCCGAGCGGTGGCTGCTGACCTCCGCCGGGCACGAGCACTCCGTCGAGATCGCCGAGGCCGGGCTCCGCCGCCGGATCGGCTGGACCGTCGACGGCACCGCGGTCGCGACCACGACCACCAGCGACGAGCGGGTCGTGCTCGACGGCGGTGCGCACGGCGCGGTCGGCGTCCGGCTGCCCGCCTTCACCGGGCCCGCGCGACGGGTCACCTGGTGGTCCCCCGACGCCGAGCTGGGCGCGGTCGCCGCGGCGCACACCGGACTGGGCGGCACCGACCTCGACCCGGAACCGGGCTCGAAGGCCGCCGCGCGGGAGGCGTGGATCCGCGCGCATCCCGACCTGCACGCGGCCCGGCGCACCGGGGCCGCCGTCCTCGGCGTGCTGCTGCCGATCGTGGCGCTGTGGCTGCTGACCCGGGTCGACGTCCCGTGGCCGGACCTCGACCTGCCGGCCATCCCCTGGCCGGACTGGGACCTGCCGGCCGTCCCGTGGCCCGACCTGTCGATCCCCTGGCCGGACTGGGACCTGCCCGAGCTGCCCGCGTGGGTCCGCGAGGTGCTCGACAAGGCCAAGTACGTCGTCCCGGTGCTGATCGCCTTCGCCCTGGCCCGCGGCGAGGTGCGGCGGCGCCGGGCGCAGGACGAGCGCAAGCAGGCCGCGGAGCGCGAGGACGACTGACCCGGGTCAGGGCTCGCCGATGTCCTCGTTCCAGAGCTCGGGCGCGCGGGCGATGAACTCCTCCATCAACCCGATGCACTCGGCGTCGTCGAGCACCACGACGTCGACCCCCCGCGCGCGCAGCAGGTCCTCCCCGCCGTAGAACGTGCGGTTCTCGCCGATCACCACCCGCGGGATCTTGTACAGCAGGATCGCCCCGGTGCACATGTCGCACGGCGACAGCGTGGTGACCATCGTGGCCCGGGCGTAGACCGCCGCGGGCAGCCGGCCGGCGTTCTCCAGGCAGTCGGTCTCGCCGTGCCGGATGGCGCTGCCCTGCTGCACCCGCCGGTTGTGCCCGACGGCGACCACCTCCCCGTCGACGACGAGCGCGGCACCGATCGGCACCCCGCCCTCGTCGCGGCCCTTCCGGGCCTCGGCGACGGCGTGGGCGAGCAGGTCGACGGGGGTGGACGACATGGCAGACCTCCAGGGGGACGTGGGGTTCAGGCCCGGCGGTACGCGGTCAGGTACGACCCCGGGTAGCGCACCCCGCGGCCACGGACGGCCAGCGCGGCGATGACGACGAGGTAGGGCAGGGCGATCAGCAGCTCGTTGGGGACCGAGCCGAACGCGGGGGTGATGGCCAGCTGCAGCTGCAGGGCGTCGAACAGGCCGAACAGCAGCGCGCCCAGCACCACCGGCACCACCTTCCAGCGGCCGAAGATGACCAGGGCGATGCAGATCCACCCGCGGCCGCTGACGATGTCCAGGGTGAAGGTGCCCAGCAGCGACAGGGTGAGGAACGACCCGCCCAGCGCCATCAGCGCCCCCCCGACGACCAGCGCCGTCCACCGGGTGCGGGCCACCGAGATGCCGGCGGTGTCGGCGGCCTCCGGGTTCTCCCCGACCGCGGTCAGCCGCAGCCCGGCCCCGGTCGACCGCAGCACCCACCACACGGCAGGGGCCAGCAGCAGGAAGCCGACGTAGGTCATCGGGTACTGCGCGAGGACGCCGCCGCCGGAGAACAGCCGGTCGAACTTCGCGGTCACCGTCTGCTGGCCGCCGCCGAACAGCTGCCGGTTGGTGAAGTCGCAGGCGGCGACCAGCAGCAGGGTGGTGCCGATGCCGGCGACGTGCTGGTTGACCCCGAGCGTCACGGTCAGCAGCGCCATCAGCGCACCGGCGAGCGCGCCGGCGACCACCGCCGCCAGCGTCGCCACGGCCAGCGAGCCGGTGCGCGCCGCGACGAGGAAGCCGACGAACGCGCCGGCGTACAGGGTGCCCTCGATGCCGAGGTTGAGGACGCCGGTCCGCTCGCCGAGCAGCGCGCCGAGCGCGCCGACCACCAGCGGGGTGGCGATGGTCAGGGTGGCGGCGAGCACCGCGATCACGGGGAAGTCCACGGCTCAGCCCTCCACCGGTCGCGGCGTCCGGGGTGTGCCCCGGACCAGCCGGAAGTGCCGGACCGACAGCGCGGCCACCACCGTCAGCAGCAGCACCGAGGTGAGCACCCCGCCCATCTGGCTGGGCAGCTGCAGGGCGATCGAGGCGCCCTGCGCCCCGACCTGGACGTCGCCCAGCAGCAGCGCGACGGCCAGCACCCCGACCGCGGACAGCCCGCCCAGGGTGGCCACGACGACGCCGGTGTAGCCGTACCCGGCGGCCAGGCTGCCGGTCAGCTGGTGCTGCACGCCGAGCACCTGGGACGCACCGCCGAGGCCGGCCAGCCCACCGGAGACCAGCGCGCTGCGCCACTGCAGCAGCCCGACCGGGACGCCGGAGAACTCCGCCGCCGCCGGGGACTGCCCGGCCGCCCGCAGCCGCACGCCCAGTGGGGTGGCCCGCAGGACGACAGCCGTGACGGCGACCAGCACCAGCCCGACCAGCAGCCCGGCGTGCACCCGGCTGCCGAACAGCGCCGGCAGCCGGAAGCCCTCGCCGAAGGTCGCCGAGTCGGGGAAGCCGGTGTCCGGGTTGCGCCACGGCCCGTTGAGCAGGCCCTGCAGCAGCAGCACCGCGACCGGGTTGAGCAGCAGGGTGGTGACCACCTCGTCGATGCCGGCCCGGCGGCGCAGGAAGGCCGGCAGGAACGCCCACGCCGCTCCGCCCAGCGCACCGCCGACCAGCGCCAGCGGCAGCGCGGCGCCGGCGGGCAGGTCCGGCAGCGCCAGCGCCACCGCGGTGGTCGCCATCGCCCCGGCGAGGAACTGCCCCTCGGCGCCGATGTTGTAGTAGCCGACCCGGAAGGCGACGGCCACGGCCAGGCCGGTGAACAGCAGCGGGGTGGCGGCCAGCAGCACCTCGGCGATGCCGTTGCCGGTGGTCAGCGGGGTGACCACGTACCGCTCGAACGCCGAGACCGGCGCCGCGCCGGCCAGCCGGATCGGCCCGGCGGTCAGCGCGAGCGTGGCCAGCACGGCGAGGCCCACGGCGGCCGGGGCCAGCCAGCGCGGCTCGCGGGAGCGCAGCACGAACCTCATGCCGCCCGCTCCCCCGAGCCGGTCATCAGCACGCCCAGCGCCTCGCGGGTGGCGTCAGCGGCGGCGACCTCGCCGACCAGCCGGCCACCGGAGAGCACCACGACCCTGTCGGCGATGCCGATCAGCTCGTCGAGGTCCTCGGACACCAGCAGCACCCCGCTGCCGGCGTCGCGCAGCGCGCGCAGCTGGGCGTAGACGTACTGGCAGGCGCCGACGTCCAGGCCGCGGGTGGGCTGCGAGGCGACCAGCACCGTGGGGTCGCGCTCGATGGCCCGGGCCAGCAGCACCTTCTGCATGTTGCCGCCGGACAGCGACCGGATCGGGTCGCCGGGGGCGGCCCGGATGTCGAAGCGCTCGATCAGCGCCTGCGCGTGCGCCCGGACCCGGCGGCGGCTGAGGAACGGCCCGGTGCGGAACCGGTCCAGGTCCTCCACCACCAGGTTCTGCTCCACGCTCATGCCGAGCACGACGCTGCCCCGGCGGTCCTCGGTCAGCCGGCCCAGCCCGGCCCGCAGCCGCGCGGCGACGTCCAGGCCGGTGACCTCGGCGCCGCCGACGTGCACCGTGCCGGCGGTGGGCGGCGTGGTGCCGCACAGCAACGCGACCAGCTCGGTCTGGCCGTTGCCGGACACCCCGGCCACGCCCACGATCTCGCCCGCGCGCACGGTCAGCGAGACGTCGTCCACCCGCGGCCGGGGGTCGCCGGCCAGAGTGAGCCCGCTGACCTCGAGGGCGGCGGGCCGGTCGGGTCGCGCGACTGCCTCGGCGGTCGGTGCCGATGCTGCGCCGTCCAAGCCGACGGCGGTGGCCAGGGCCTCGTCGTCGACGCGGTCCGGCAGCGCCGCGTCGTCGGCTGACTCCGGAGCACCGACCATCAGGGCGGCGATCGCGACCGGGTCCAGCCCCTCGGCCGGCAGGTCGGCCACCAGCCGGCCGCGCCGCAGGACGCCGATCCGGTCGGCGAGGTCGACCACCTCGTGCAGCTTGTGCGAGATGAACACGACCGCCAGGCCCTGCGCGGTCAGCCGCCGGATGGAGGCGAACAGCAGATCGACGTCGACCGGGACCAGCACCGCGGTGGGCTCGTCGAGCACCAGCAGCCGGCAGTCGCCCAGCAGCGCCTTGAGGATCTCCACCCGCTGGCGCTCCCCCACCGACAGCCGCTCGACGACGGCGTCCGGGTCGACCGGCACGCCCAGCCGCTCGGACGCCGCCAGCACCCGTTCGCGGGCCGCCTTCCGGTCCACCCGGCCCAGCGGCGAGCCGGCCAGCATCAGGTTCTCGGTGACCGTCATCGGCCCGACCAGGGTGAACTCCTGCGTCACCATGCCGATCCCGGCGGCCAGCGCGTCGGCCGGCGAGGTCATCGTCACCGGCTCCCCGGCGATCCGGATCTCCCCGGCGTCGGCCCGGCTGAGCCCGTAGAGGATGCGGGTGAGCGTGCTCTTGCCCGCGCCGTTCTCCCCGAGCAGCGCCAGCACCTGGCCGGCGTCCACGGACAGGTCGATCGCGTCGTTGGCCAGCAGCGACCCGAACCGCTTGGTGATGCCCCGCAGCTCGACCAGCGGAGCCGCCCGGGGCGGGGACACCTCCCCGCCCGGGGCGACGGCCGCCGGGGTCACTCCCCGACCGTGGTCGAGCCGGCCGGCTCGTCCTCGTCCACCGGGGTGGTGAAGTTGCCGTCCATGATGGCCGCCTGCCGCTCCTCGACCTGGGCGATCAGCTCGGCCGGGATCGGGAACGCCGTGCCCGTGTTGATCGGCGCCAGCGAGCTGCCGCCGTTGACCATGAAGGAGTACTCGGCCAGGTTCGAGGCCTCGTAGCTGCCGTCCTCGACCGCGGCCACCACCGCCTCGATGGTCGGGCGCATGTCCCACACCAGCGAGGACACCACGTGCTCGGGGGCCTGCTCCTGCTGGTCGACCATCATCCCGAACACCGGCAGCCCGTTCTCCTCGGCGGCGGCGATCACCCCGTCGCGCTCGGCGAACAGCACGTCGGCCCCGCCGGCGATGGCCGCCTCGGCGGCCTGCTTGGCCGTCGCCGGGTCGAAGAAGGAGTTGATGAAGGAGACGGTGACCGTGGCGGCCGGGTTGACCTCCTGCGCGCCGGCGGTGAAGGCGTTGACGATCCGGTTGACCTCGGGGATGGGCATCGCGCCCACGACGCCGATGGTGCCGGTCTTCGTCAGCCCGCCGGCGAGCATCCCGGACAGGTAGGCAGGGTCCTGCAGCCAGTTGTCGAAGACGCTGAAGTTGGGCGCCTGCTCCGCACCGCCCGAGCCGAAGGCGAACGCCGTGTCGGGGAACTCCGCGGCGACCTCGCGCACCGCCTCCTCCGCCGCGAACGCGTCGCCGACGATGATGTCCGGGTCCTCGGTGGCGATGATGTCGCGCAGGGCCCGCTCCATCTCGTCCGCGGTGCCCAGGTCGTCGACGTGCTGGTAGGTGATCTCGCCGTCCTCCGCGACGTCGGTCAGCGCCGCGTGGATGGCGCCGTCCCAGGGCTCCTCCAGCGGGGTCGCGAACGCGCCGAAGACCGAGATGGTGTCCTCGTCCGTCGAGGACGCCGAGCCGCCGTCCTCCTCGCCGGTGGTGCCACCGCAGGCGGCGAGCACCAGGGCGGACACCGCGAGGCCGGCGACCAGCCCCGGCCGCGCCCGGCCCGTACGTCGGCCGGCGGACTGCTGCGTGCTGGACATCGAGGGCATGGGCCCTCCCTCCCTGTGGCGACCCGGGCGGTCGGCTGGCGAGGACGCTAGGCCTGCGGTGCGGTCGGCCCAAGAGACGGAGCGTCGTCACCACCGTGTTAAGGCTGGACGCTCTGTACGGTGCGCGCGTGCCGTTCACCCTGCGCGACCTGCTGGCCCTGCCGGCGGTGCAGGGCGCCCGCCCGGAGCTGGCCGGGCACCGGGACGGGCTCGACGAGCGCGTCGTCCGCTGGGTCCACACCAGCGAGATCCAGGACATCGCCCCGCTGCTCAAGGGCGGGGAGGCGCTGCTCACCACGGGCCTGGGGCTGGTCGCGCTGCCCCCCGAGGCGCACCGCGCCTACGCCGCCGCGCTCGCCCGGGTGGGGGTGACGGCGCTGCTGCTGGAGCTGGGCCGCAGCTTCCCCACCGCACCGCCGGCCCTGCTCGACGAGGCCGCCCGGGTCGGGCTCCCGGTGGTGCTGCTGCACGGCGTGGTGCCCTTCATCGAGGTGACCGAGGCCGCCCACGCCGCGATCCTCGAGCAGGAGGTCACCGCGCTGCGGGAGGTCGCCGAGCAGCGCAACCGGCTGCTGCAGGCCATGGCCGAGAGCCCCGGCGTCGTCGGGCTGGTCGGCGCCTGCGCGCAGCTGAGCGGCCAGCCGGCCAGCCTGGTCACCGCGGACGGCGAGCTGGTCGCCGGGTCCGCGGTGCCCGAGGGCTGCGCCGGCGACGGCGTGGACGTCCTCGTCGGCGGGCGGATCTGGGGCCGGCTCACCCTGCACGGCCCGGCCGGCCCGCGCACCGCGGCCCTGGTCGAGGCGGCCGGCCCGCTGGTCGCGCTGGAGGTGCAGCGGTCGCCGTCGGGCACCAGCAGTCGCCGGCTGTCCGCGGCCCAGCTCCTCACCGACCTGATGACCGGCCGGTACCCCACGACCGGCGACCTGGCGTCGCGGGCGCTGGGCGTCGGCTTCGTCGTCCGGCCGGGGCACGCCGTCGTCGGGTGCGTGGTGCGGCCGCGGTCGCACCGGTCGGCGCTGCCGGGGTGGCTGCAGACGGTGCAGGAGCGCTCCGCCCGGCACCTCCCCGCCACGATGGTGGCTGAGCGGGACGGGCACGTGCTGCTCGCCGCCGCCGTGCCGAGGGCGGGAGCCCGCCGCCAGCTGGCGGCCCTCACCGCCGACCTCAACGCCCGGCTGGGCGCCATGGGCGGCGTGCTGGTGTGCGCCGGGCCGCTGGTCGACGACGTCCCGGCGCTCGCCGGGTCGCTCCAGTCGGCGCTGGACACCTCCGATCTCGCGGTGCGCATCGCGACGGCGTCGGACCTGGTGCTCTCGGAGGACGTCGCGCTGTACCAGCTGCTGCTGACCATGGTGGACGACGCGGCCCTGGAGCGGTTCACCCTGGCGCAGCTGGGCCCGCTGCTCCAGCACGACGCCCGGACCGGCGCGGGCCTGGTGATGACGCTGGACACCCTGTTCGTGGCCGGCATGAGCAAGAGCCGGGCGGCGGACATGCTCGGCATCCGGCGGCAGACGCTCTACGGGCGGGTCGAGCGGATGTCGCAGCTGCTGGGCGGGGTGGACCTGGAGCAGCGCGAGGTGCGGACCGCGCTCGACCTGGCGCTGCTGTGCTGGCGGTTGCGGCTCAACGGCGGGTCCGGCAGCGGGAGCCCGCAGCGCTGAGCCCGGCAGGTCACGGCGAGGTCACTTCACGGGCTCGTTACAGCGCGGACACGGGCGGCACCCAGGCGGTCTGTTGAGTCCCCTCCGGCGACACCCAGCGCGCCGCACCGCCGCCCCGAGGAGACCCGTTGAGCCCCACCGCCGTCCGCCGTGCGATCGCCGGCACCGCCGTCGCCGCGACCGTCCTCTCCCTCGCCGCCTGCGGCTCCGACTCCTCCGAGGCGGGGGCGTCGGGCGGGAGCGAGGAGACGCAGACGGTCACCGTCGGCACGCTGCGCGGCCAGCCGCACTTCTACGCACCGTTCCTCTACGAGGAGAACGCGGTCGACGGCGTGGAGTTCGAGGTCGTCACCCTGGACAGCACCCCGGCGCTGACCGACGCGGTCTCCTCCGGCACCGTCGACTTCGCCATCACCGGCGTCACCGCGACGATCTCCGGCATCAGCCAGGACCGCGACCTGACCATCGTCGCCTCGGCCGCGGACGGCGGCTCCGGCTTCATCGGCGGGGACGACGTCGACACCGTCGCCGACCTGGCCGGCAAGAAGGTCGGCTACATCCAGGGCAGCGCGCCGGAGGTGGCGATGCGGCTGATCCTGGCCGAGAACGACGTCGACCCGAGCAGCCTCGAGCTGGTCGCCGTCCCGCCGCCGGAGATGGCCTCGGCGTTCAACAGCGGCTCGATCGACGCCTTCTTCGGCACCGAGATCGCCGTCTCGCTGGCCACCGCGGCCGGCGGCCACTCGATCACCGACCCGTACGACACCCCGATCGGCAAGGTGAACATCGGCCTGGTCACCACCGGCTCGCTGGCCGCCGACGACCCGGAACTGGTGCAGAAGGTGGTCGACACGCACGCGGCGACCACCGCGTACATGACCGACAACGTCGACGAGTGGCTGCCGGAGATGGTGCAGGAGTTCGGCGGAGACCAGGCCGTGCTCGAGTCGGCGCTGGAGAACTTCTGGCTGCGCTCGGACCTGAGCGGTGAGTACCAGGGCCAGGTCGAGGCGCTCGCCACCGCGATGGTCGACCTCGGCCTCATCGACACCGCGCCGACCGCCGACGAGCTCGTCGACGCGTCCTTCGCCCCCGAGTCCTGATCGCCGCCGGGGCGCCGGCGCGGACCGCGCCGGCGCCCTCCTCCCGGGAGGAACGCCCCATGACCACCGCCACCGTGCCCGTCGCGGCCGCCGTCCCCACGGCGCCCGCCACCCCGGGACGACGGGGCCGCGGCCGGCTGCGCACCGTGCTGCTCGGCCTGCCGGTCCCGCTGCTGTTCCTGCTGCTGTGGCACCTGGGCCGGGAGAACGCCTGGGAGCTGCCCTTCGGCATCCGGATGGGCTTCCTCCCCTACCCCGCCGACGTCGCCCGCGGGCTGGCGAACTACGCCGTGGGCACGCGGGACGACGCCTTCAGCAACCTGCTCTGGGAGGACCTGCCGGCCAGCGCGCTGCGGGTGCTGTCCGGGTTCGCGCTGGCCACCGCGGTCGCCGTCCCGCTGGGGGTGCTGATGGGCCGCTCCCGCACCGTCAACGCGCTGTTCGACCCCATGATCAACCTGTTCCGGCCGATCCCGGCGACCGCCTGGGTGCCGCTGGTCGCGCTGCTCATCGGCTACGGCGACCAGGCGTCGATCTTCCTCATCACCCTGTCGGCGTTCTTCCCGATCGTGCTCGGCACCATCAGCGGCGCCCGGCAGGTGCCCGAGCGGCTGCTGGAGGCGGCCCGGATGCTGGGCACCTCCGGCGTCGGCACGCTGCTGCGCGTCGTCCTGCCGGCGGCGGCCCCGGCCATCGTCAACGGCATGCGGGTGGGCCTGGGCCTGTCCTGGGTGATCCTCGTGCTCAGCGAGACCACCGGGGTGCCGACCGGGCTCGGCTCGACCATCTTCCTGGCCCGCGACGTCGTCCAGACCGACCAGATCGTCGTCGGGATGATCTGCATCGCCGTCGCCGGCTTCCTCTCCGACCGGCTGCTGATGCTGGTCTTCCGCGTCCTGTTCCGCGACCGACCGCTGATCAAGTAGGAGCCCACCATGTCAGTCACGACCACGGAGCACCTGGCGGCCGGCCGCACCGCCGACGTCCGGGTCGCCGGGCTCAGCAAGACCTACGACGGCGGGGTCACCGCGATGGCCGACGTCGACCTGACCATCGCCTCCGGCGAGTTCGTCGCCGTGGTCGGCGCCAGCGGCTGCGGCAAGAGCACGCTGCTGCGCATCCTGGCCGGCTTCGAGCAGCCCTCGGGCGGCGTCGTCGAGGTCGGCGGGACGGCGGTGACCGGGCCGGGCCCAGACCGCGGCGTCGTCTTCCAGGACTACGGCCTGTTCCCGTGGCTGTCGGTGCGGGAGAACGTCGCCTACGGGCCCTCGCGGAAGAAGCTGCCCAAGGCCGAGGTCGCGGCGGTCACCGACCGGTTCATCGCCGCGGTCGGGCTCACCCGGTTCGCCGGCAGGTACCCGGCCCAGCTGTCCGGCGGGATGCAGCAGCGGGTAGCGATCGCCCGGGTGCTGGCCAACGACCCGTCGCTGCTGCTGATGGACGAGCCGTTCGGGGCACTGGACGCGCTCACCCGCGCCGACCTGCAGGCCGAGCTCCGGCGGATCCACGTGGAGACCCGGACGACGGTCGTGTTCGTGACGCACTCGATCGAGGAGGCGGTGTTCCTCGCCGACCGGGTGGTCGTGATGACCGGCGGCGCCTCGCACGGGGTGCCCGGGCACATCAGCCGGATCGTGCCGGTGGAGCTAGCCGACCGCGACGTCACCTCGCCGGCCTTCAACGCGGTGAAGCGGGAGATCGCCGAGCTCGTGCACACCGTGCCGGTCTGAGCGGCCTCAGGCGGTGGGCGACCAGCCCAGCGCCGGGCCGAGGTGCTGGGCGGTGTCGGTGAGGATCTGCACGTAGTCGTCGTGCTCGAAGCTGAACGGCAGCGCGAACACCACCTCGGTGACCTCACGGAAGCCGGCGTGGGCGTACAGCTGTTCGGCGATCTGCTCCGACGACCCGATCAGGTCCCGCGCGAACAGCATCCGGGCCGGGCCCTGCGGTGCGGCGGTCCGCGGCGTGCGGGCGTCGACGTAGGCCTGGTACCGGGCGACCTGCTCCGGCGACGCCGAGTCGGTCGGGATGACGACCAGCCCCTGCGACACCCGGCCGGTGGGGTTGGCCGCGCGGAACGCCTGCACCTGCGCGGCCTGCTGGGTGGCGAAGTCCTCGTCGGTGTCGGCCTTCAGCACGCTGGAGGTCAGGAAGTGCATCCCGTTCTCCCCCGCCCACTGCGCCGACCGCAGCGACGCCCCGCCGTACCAGAGCCGGTCGGCCAGCCCCGGCGAGTGCGGCTGCACCCGGTCGGACCACTCCTCGACCACGCCCTCCTTGCCGCGGAACGACGACGCCGGCTCCCCGGCGACCAGCCGCCGCAGCCGGGCGACCCGCTCGTAGGAGAAGTCCTCGACGTCGGCGGTGTCCGGGTAGAGCGCGGCCTTGACGTCGTCCCAGTGCATCGGCTGGCCGACGCTGACGCCCGGGTTCAGCCGGCCGCCGCTCAGCACGTCGACGGTGGCCAGGTCCTCGGCCAGCCGCAGCGGGTTCTCCCACGCCAGCGGGGTCACCGCGGTGCCCAGCGCGATCCGCGACGTCCGCTGGGTGGCCGCGGCCAGGACGGCGACCGGCGAGCTGATGCCGTACTGCAGGTGCCGGTGCCGCAGCCAGGCGCTGTCGAAGCCGAGCCGCTCGCCCAGCTCGATCACCTGCAGCGTCGACTCGATGCCCGGCCCCGGGTCGTCCCCGTCGAACAACCCGATGGTCAGGAACCCGAGCTCTTCCAGCGGCACCCCAGGCAGCGGCATGCCGCGATCATCCCTCGGCGTGACCGGTGGGGTGCGTGAGGTGCCGAACCAGCGCTCCGGTCACCCTCGCCTGGCGGCCCGCCGAGAACGAGACCATGAGGTCTCGCAAAGGTTCGAACGACGAGATGCCGGCCGACGACGGCGGGCTGTCCGACTGGCTGCACGACCTGACCGAGGGCGCGGGCACCGCCCGCCAGCTGCGACATCGGCTCGCCGCCGACTCGGCGGAGCCGGCGGAGGCGTGCTGTCCCGCCTGTGACGGCGCCGCGACCGGCAAGCACTACTTCGGCCTCGGCGGCCAGCTGCGCGGGCGCCGCAGCGCCTGACCCCGCGCCCCCGGTCGGGCGAGGCGCGTCCTGTCAGCCCCCAGGCGTAGGACGTCCTCGAGGTCGCCGCGGCCCGCGGCCGACCGATCCCGAGACGGAGGCGCCATGACCAGACAGCGGACCTACCCCCACGGCGTGACCTGCTGGATCGACAGCGAGCAGCCCGACCTCGACGCAGCCGCCCGCTTCTACGCCGGGCTCTTCGGCTGGACGCTGACCGACGCCGTGCCACCGGACGCGCCCGCGCCCTACCTGATCGCCACCCTCGACGGGCAGGACGTCGCAGCGCTCGGGCCGGCGACCGGCAGCACGGCGACGTGGAACACCTACGTCGCCGTGGACGACGTCGACGCCACCGCGGCCGTGGTCGCCGACGCGGGCGGAGCGGTCGTCGCCGCACCCTGGGAGGCCGGCCCGGGCGGCCGGGCGGCCGGCTGCACCGACCCCGTCGGAGCGCCCTTCCGGCTGTGGCAGGCCCGCCGTCGGCTCGGGGCCCAGCTCGTCAACGCCCCCGGCGCCTGGAACTTCAGCGACCTGCACACCCCCGACCGCGACGACGCGATGGCGTTCTACACCCGCCTCTTCGGCTGGGTCGCCGCAGAGCTGGGGCAGGGTTCCGGGACGTTGCTCCGTGTCCCCGGGTACGGCGACCACCTCGCCGCGACGTCCGATCCCGGCATCCACGAGCGGCAGGCCATGGCACCGCCCGGGTTCGCCGACGTGATCGGCGGGCTGCTCGTCCTGCCCCCCGACGAACCGGCGCACTGGCACGTCACCTTCTCGGTGGCCGACCGCGACGACAGCGCGGCCACCGCCGAACGCCTGGGCGCCACGGTGCTCCGGTCGACCGACGACCGGTGGACCCGGAACGCCCTGCTGCGCGACCCGCAGGGCGCGGAGTTCACCGTCAGCCAGTTCACCCCGCCCGACGACTGGTGACACCTGGCTCGGGCACCGGCGGCGGCCGGTGGAACGCGACGGGGGACCGCAGCAGTGCTGCGGTCCCCCGGGGCGTACGCCGCTACTTGCCGGCGACGGACTTCACGCACTGGCCCTGGTTGCGGAAACCGGGGTCGAGGGTCTTCCAGCCGCCGTCCTTGCAGTCGTCGGCGACCAGCGGGGGCACGAACCGGTCACCCGAGCGCTGGTCCCAGGCCGTCATGCCGTTGTTGGCCGCGCTCAGCGCCGCCATGCTCGGGTAGCGGCCGGCGTCGGTGCCCGCGAAGACGACGAAGCCCCACTCGCTGCGCTGGTCCGGGTCGCCCGCCCGGTTGCCGGTGAACGCGAAGGCGGCGTTGTCGACCAGGAAGTCGCCCTTGGTGTCGTACAGGGTGTTGCCGGTGATCACGCCGCGGCCGTTCGGGTTGAGGTACGCGCCGGACCGCACCGAGTGGACCGTGTTGCCGCTGACCGTGAGGCCGCTGATGCCGCCCGCGGTGACGAACCCGCGGTTGGTGACCCAGGTCGACATCGCCCCGGCCTGCTCGGGCCCGGAGATCGTGGTGCCCGACAGCGTGACCCCGTCGGCCGCGAGGTAGACGAACTCCGCGGCCTTGGCCGTGTCGCTGGTGATCGTCAGCCCGGACAGCGTGGCGCCGGCCCCGGTGATCGAGAACGTGACCGCCGACGCGGTCTGGGTGACGGTCGCGCCGGGCGCCCCGGTCACGGTGACGTCCTTCGCGATCGTCGTGGTCCCGGCGACGCTGACGTCCCCCACCACCCGCACGGTGTCCCCGTCGACGGCGGCGTCGAGGGCAGCCTGGATCGTGGTGTGGTCACAGGTGCCGGCGGCCGGGGCGCAGACGGTCGTCGTCCGGGCCGTGTCGGCCAGGGCCGGGGAGGCCAGGCCGCCGAGGGCGATGGCGCCCACGGTCAGCGTGCTGGCCAGGAGGCTGGTGCGTGCGGGCTTCATGGATGTGGGTCCCCGTGGATCGGTGGTGCGTGGGTGCTCCGGGACGTCGTCCCGGAGATGTCGGTGCGGCCGGTCAGCGGTTCTCGGGCAGCGGCAGCAGCAGCTCGGCGGCCGGGCGCGGAACGGGCACGGCCGACGTCCCGAAGACGCCCACCGCGGACGGGGCGATCATCATGGCCTCGAGCTCGCCGGTGTCCAGCGTCGGCTCGATGACCTCGGACTCGGCCGGCCGGCCCGGGACGACGGAGCGCAGCGCCCGGGCGAACCGGCCGCGACGGGCCTGACGGCGGGCCTCCCGGCGGGCCGCCTCCTCGCGGGCCGCGGCCTCGCGCTCGATGATCTCCCGCGCCATCCGGTCGGTCTCCGCGGCGACCACCAGGTCGGCCCGGGCCTGCACGGCGCGCTGGCGGCCGTCGCGGCGGATGGTCTCCGCCGCCACGTCCTCGTCGTCGCGCATCTTCTCGAGCTTGTCGTACGACGTCGGCTCGGAGAAGTTGACCAGCGTCTTCATCAGGATCGGCAGCAGCTCGACGGACAGGAAGAGCAGGAACAGCATCAGGTGCGCGGTGCCGGCGGCGGGCCGGTCCTCGGCGAGCCGGTCCATCGCCTCCAGCCGGGCGAGCAGCCCGTCGGACTCGGAGTTCTGCGCCTCGAACGCGGCCACCTCGGCGGCCCGGGACGACGTCAGCGCGGCCAGCGCGGCCTGGTCGGTGGCCAGGTCGGCCTCGGCCATCGACACGCTGCGGGCGCCGTTGCTGGCGGCGTCGGAGCCGGCCGCCGTCCGGGCGTCGAGCAGGGTGCCCTCGGCGTCGTCCAGCTGCGCCTTGGCGTCGGCGACGACGGACGCCTGCTGCGCGGCTGCGGCCGCGGCGGTCTGGTAGGCGTCGCCCGGGCCGGCCTCGCCGGAGCCGCACGAGCCGTCCAGCTCGCACTGCGCCTTGGCCTGCATCTCACGGTAGGTGGCCTGGGCGGCGTCGTAGGCGGTCTGCTTCGCGTCGCGGTCGGCGGTCGCGGCGGTCACCCGCGGGTCGGCGTTGGGGTCGGTCGCCCCGCCGCCGGCGAGCACGGCCTGCGCGGTCGCGATCCGCTCCTGCAGCGCCGGCATCTGCGCGTACCGGGCATCGGCGTCCAGCTCGGTGGTGAACTCGTCCGCCGCCTCGGCCTGCAGCGTCACGATCGTCGCGTCGATCTCCTTGTCGAACACCTGCAGCGTCAGCGGGGTGGAGATGACCGTGCCGAGCAGGACGGCCAGGGCGATCCGCGGCACCGCCATGGCGACGTTGCGCACCACCGAGGAGTCGTGCGCCATGCCGACCAGCAGCATCCGGTCCAGGTTGACGATCACCAGGCCCCAGCCGATGCCGATGACGAGCGCGACGGCCCACGGGGCGCCGAGCGCCATGTGGACGGCGAACGCGGCCGACACCGCGGCCAGCGCACCGGTGCTCAGCAGCACACCGCCGAGCGCCACGTGCTTGGCACGTGACCCCGGCGCGACCTGGAGCACGTCGAGCCGGGCACCGGCCAGCTCGGCCAGGCGGTCACCGATGGATCGTTTGCGGGCCCTCATGCAGATGACGTCCTCTCCCGGATCTGTTCAGATCCGGTATCGGTCGTCCACCGCCCGGTCGGTACCCCCGGGCGGCTGTGAACTCAGACGCCGAGCGAGGCGAGCGCCTGCAGCAGCAGCGTGCTCTGCCCGTTGGCCAGCTCGGCCAGCACCGCCGGCTCGCGGGCCTCGTCCGGGGTGAACCAGGTCAGCTCCAGCGCGTCCTGCTGCGGCGCGCAGTCGCCCTCGACCGGCACGACGTAGGCCAGCGACACCGCGTGCTGCCGTGGGTCGTGGAACGGCGTGACGCCCGGGGTCGGGAAGTACTCGGCGATCGTGAACGGCTGCGGCGACGGCGGCACCCGGGGCAGCGCGAGCGGGCCGAGGTCCTTCTCCAGGTTGCGCAGCAGCGCCGAGCGCACCCGCTCGTGGTAGAGCACCCGGCCGGACACCAGCGCCCGCTTGACCTGGCCGTCCGAGCCGATCCGCAGCAGCAGCCCGACGGCCGTCACCGTCCCCGTCTCGTCCACCCGCACCGGCACCGCGTCCACGTAGAGGATCGGCAGCCGCTCGCGGGCGGCGTCCATCTCCTCGCGGGAGAGCCAGCCGGCATCAGAGACGTTCACGTCGGTCATGCCCACTGTCTAGCCGATGCCCCGGGCCGCCGCGGCCGGGAGCCGTCGTGGTCGTCGTCACCGTGCCGCGCAGGTACTTGAGCTTTCAAGGAAAGGCGGTACGGTCGAGGACATGGCCCCGCACCCGTTCCTGACCCACCTCGAGCACCACGCGGCCCTCGAGACGGCGCAGCCGCAACGGGTCTGGACGCCGGAGGACGGCGCGCTGCCCAGCCTCTACCTGAGCCACGGGGCCCCGCCCACGTTCGAGGACGCCGCCTGGATGACCGAGCTGCACACCTGGGCCCGAACGCTCCCCAAGCCCCGCGCGGTCCTGATCGTGAGCGCGCACTGGGAGTCCGCACCGCTGTCGATCAGCAGCACCCGGGCCGGCACCGAGCTGGTGTACGACTTCGGCGGCTTCGACCCGATGTACTACCGGATGCGCTACGACACCCCGTCCGCCGCCGCGCTCGCCCAGCTGGTGAAGTCGGTGCTGCCGGACGGCGAGGAGCTGCACGAGCACCGCAGCCGCGGCCTCGACCACGGCGCCTGGGTGCCGCTGAAGGTGATGTACCCCGACGCCGACGTCCCGGTGCTGCAGCTGTCGATGCCCACCCACGACGCCGCGACGCTGATCGGCCTGGGCACCCGGCTGCGGACGCTGCGCGAGCACGGCGTGCTGGTCGTCGGCAGCGGCTTCATGACCCACGGGCTGCCGTTCCTGACCCGGGAGATGTTCCTGGGCAACGTCGTCCCCGAGTGGTCCCGCGACTTCGACGACTGGGCCGCCGACGCCCTGGCCCGCGGCGACGTCGACGAGCTGGCCCGGTTCCGCACGGCCGCGCCCGGGATGCCCTACGCGCACCCGACCGTGGAGCACTTCACGCCGCTGTTCGTGACGCTCGGTGCGGCCAGCGACCCGGAGGCGCCGGTGGTCACCGCCGTCAACGGCTACGCGATGGGCCTGTCCAAGCGCTCCTTCCAGGCCGCCTGACCGCACCCCCGATGGCGAACATGGCCATCTCCGCCCCGGATCCACCGGCGAAGATGGCCATCTCCGGCGGCGGTGGGGCCTCGGACGACGATCTGACGCGCTCCGCCCGGCCTGCCACAAGGGCCACACCTGACGGAAATGTGGCGGCACCGTATCGGAACACGCCCGTCTGCCTGCGACCTGCGCGTTCGGTACTGGATGAGTCTTGGGTCACCACCCGCCCTCTCGTCCAGGAGTCAACATGCGTGTCCGTAGCACCGCCGCCGCGAGCGTCCTCATCGGCGCCGCCCTGTCCTTCGGTTTCACCGGCACCGCCAACGCCGCCGACCTCGACTGCAGCGACTTCGCCAGCCAGGCGCAGGCGCAGGCCGCCTACGACGCGACGCCGGGCGACCCCAACCGCCTCGACCAGGACGGCGACGGCATCGCGTGCGAGACCCTGCCCGGAGCGGCCGGGACCCAGTCGGTCAGCGAGGACAGCACGGTCCTCGGCGCCTCCCAGGTCTCGAACCGGCCGGCCGGGTCCGTCGCGGCCGGTGACGGCAGCGCGGCCGAGGGCGGCAGCGTGCTGCCCTACGTCCTCGGTGGCCTCGCCTTCGCCGGTGCCGGTGGCGCCGCCGTGGCCGCTCGTCGCAGCTCCCGCACCGCGGCCTGACCCGCCTCAGCCGTGCGGCACCGCGCACCCCTGGCCGGAGGTCCGGGTCTCGACGAGACCCGGACCTCCGGCCCGGTGCGCATCACCGGCGCCTATCCCCCGCCGCTGACGCCGCCGCACCGCCCCGACGACGTCGCCCTGCAGTGCTCCCGCGTCACCCGGTACGACCGGACCCGGCACCGGGCGGCCCGGCCACGGCCGGCGCGGGTCTGGGCCGGCACCTCGGTCGTCCTCGCCGCCGCCGGGGTCGCCGCCGTCGTGCTCGCACCGCCGGGCGAGCCCGCGTCGGCCCGCCGGGACGTGCCGGTCCTCGCGGCCGCCGCTCCGGCCACCGTCCCGTCCGCCGTCGCGTCCGCCGTCCCGTCCGCCGTCCCGACCGTCGTCCCGGCCGGCCCCGTCCCGGCCGCTGCCGCTCCGGCACCGGTCCTGCAGCTGGCGGCGAGCGAACCGGTGCGGGTGCGGATCCCGGCGCTGGAGGTCGACTCGGCGGTGATGGACCTCGGCCTCGAGCGCGACGGCTCCATGGAGGTCCCGCCCGGCGGCTTCCCGGCCGGCTGGTACGACGGCAGCCCCACCCCCGGCCAGCTCGGTCCCGCCGTCCTGGCCGGGCACGTCGACTGGGGCGGTGAGCCGGGTGTCTTCGCCGGCCTGCGCGACCTGCTGCCCGGCGACGAGGTGGCCGTCGAGCGCGCCGACGGCACCTCCGCCGTCTTCCGGGTCGACCGCGTCGAGGAGCACGCCAAGGATGACTTCCCCTCGGACGCGGTCTACGGCGACCTGCCCCACGCCGGCCTGCGGCTCATCACCTGCGGCGGCAGCTTCGACGAGGACGCCGGCGACTACCGGGACAACGTCATCGTCTTCGCCACCCTGGTCGCCGCCATCTGACCCGCGGTCCCGAAGATGGACATCTTCGGGCCGCTAGAGACCCCGAAGATGGCCATGTTCGGCGCTCGTCGGGAGAGCGCGGATCCGGACACCTTCCGATCGGCGGCCCGCGCGAGGACAGTCGTCGGTGCGGCGATGCCGCCGGGGCACCGCCAGGGAGGAGCACTGGCATGTACGCCAGGACCACCACCGTCCGGGGTGACCCGCGGGCCGTCGACGACGGCATCGCCCACGTCCGGGACACCGTCTGGCCCGCGCTGCAGCACATGAGCGGTTGCGTCGGGATGTCCATGCTCGCCGACCGGGGTGAGGGCCGGTGCATCGTCACCGCCGCCTGGGCCACCGACGAGGCGATGCGGGCGAGCACGGAGAGCGTGCGGGAGCTGCGCCGCGGGGCCGCCGAGGCGCTGCGGGCCGAGCTGGTCGAGGTCACCGAGTGGGAGATCTCCGCCCTGCACCGCGTGCACCCCGCCGGCGACGGCGCGTGCAGCCGCGTCATCTGGGCCGAGGGGGACGCCGCCGGGATGGACGACGTCGTCACCGCGTTCCGGATGAGCCTGCTGCCACGGATGGAACAGCTGCCGGGCTTCTGCAGCGTCAGCCTGATGACCGACCGGAACACCGGCAGGTCCACCGCGGCGGTCACCTACGAGAGCCGGTCGACCCTCGAGGCGTCGCGGGAGTCGGGCTCGGACATGCGCGAGGAGTTCGCGGAGGCGATGGGCGTGCGGATCAGCGAGGTCGGCGAGTTCGACCTGGTGCTGGCGCACCTGCGGGTGCCCGAGCTGGTCTGACCGACGCGGTTCCACCTCGATCGGGTGTGCCGGCTCGCCGGAGCGGCCCGCGCTTGGTGTGATGGTCACGCCGAGCCCGCCCCGCACCGCGAGCAGGGCACCCGACCGAGGAGCCGCATGCACCCCGACGTCCGGCTCGTCGGCGGTCGGTACGAGCTGACCGCGCTGATCGCCACCGGCGGCATGGGCCAGGTCTGGCAGGCCCGCGACCCCCTGCTCGGCCGGGACGTCGCCGTGAAGGTGCTGCGCAGCGAGTACACCGGCGACCCGACGTTCCTCACCCGGTTCCGCGGTGAGGCCCAGCTCGCCGCCGGCCTGGTGCACCCGCACATCGCCACGCTGTTCGACTACGGCGAGGTGCCGCCCGCCCGCCCGACCGACGAGCACCTCGCCTACCTGGTGATGGAGCTGGTCCGCGGCGAGTCGCTGTCCGGCCTGCTCCACCGCACGGTCACCCTCTCCCCCGAGCGCACCCTCGACGTCCTCCGGCAGTGCGCCGACGGGCTGGCCGCCGCGCACGCCGCCGGCGTCGTGCACCGCGACGTCAAGCCCGGCAACGTGCTGATCGGCACCGACGGCACGGTGAAGATCACCGACTTCGGGGTCGCCGTCTCCGGGTCGTCGGTGCCGCTCACCGGCACCGGCCAGGTCATGGGCACCCCGCACTACCTCTCCCCCGAACAGGCGGGCGGCGCCCGCGCCACCCCGGCCAGCGACGTCTACGCCCTCGGCGTCATCGGCTACCTCTGCCTCACCGGACGGCGGGTGTTCGAGGCGGAGAGCCCGCTGCAGGTGGCGCTGCTGCAGCTGCACGGCACCCCCGACCCCCTGCCGGACGACGTCCCCGCCCCGGTCCGCCGGCTGGTGGAGACCGCGCTGGTCAAGGACCCGGCCTCCCGCTTCCCCGACGGCGCCGCCTTCCGCGACGCCATCGACGACGTGCTCGCCGGTCGCCCGCTGCACCTCCCGGCGCCGACCGCGGCCATCCCGCTGCCGCCCGAGCCGGCGGTCGATCCGGATCGGCCCCCGCGGCGGCGCCGGCTGCTGGCGTCCGCGCTCACCGTGGCCGCCGCGGCGGCGGTGGCCGGCGGGCTGCTGCTGGCCGGTGGCGGTGGGGACGGCGAGGCGGCGGCCGGCACCACGGCGCCGAGCAGCACGCCGCCGCCCAGCACCGCCGCCCCGTCGCCACAGCTGGTCCGGCTGGCCACCGCCGACCACGTGGGCCGGCCGGTCGCCGAGGTGCAGGCCGAGCTGACCGCCCGCGGGCTGCTGGTCACCCTCCGGCCGCTGCAGACCGCCGACGTCCCCGACGGCGAGGTCATCGCCCTCGACCCGGCGGGCGACCTCGCCCCGGGAAGCCCGGTCACCGTCACCCACGCCGTCGCCCCGCCGGCACCCGCGCCCGCACCGGTCCCGGACACCGCGACGACCACGGTCACCGACCCCGGCACCGGGCAGGCCGACCAGCCGGCGACCCCGGCCGACCCCGACACCGGCAACCAGGGGAACGGCAACGGCAACGGCAACGGCAACGCCGGCGGCAACGGCAAGGGGAACGGCCGGGGCAACGGCTGACCCCGGCCGCCCGCGACCACGACGTCCCGCCCGGCTGGACGCGCGGGGCAGGATGAGCGGGTGCACCCGGACGGCCAGCTGATCGGTGGGCGCTACGCGCTCGACGAGCTCATCGCCAGCGGCGGGATGGGCCAGGTGTGGCGGGCCCACGACACGACGCTGAACCGGGACGTCGCGGTGAAGGTGCTGCGCAGCGAGCTCACCGCCGACCCGACCTTCCTGGCCCGGTTCCGCGCCGAGGCCCAGCACTCCGCCGGGCTCGTGCACCCGCACATCGCCACCCTGTTCGACTACGGCGAGGTCACCGGCCCGTCCGGCGACCGGCTCGCCTACCTGGTCATGGAGCTGGTGCGCGGCGAGTCGCTGTCCGCGCTGCTCCGCCGCGAGCGCCGGCTGCCCGCCGACCGCACCCTCGACGTCCTCCGGCAGAGCGCGGCCGGCCTGGGTGCGGCCCACGCGGCCGGCGTCGTGCACCGCGACGTCAAGCCCGGCAACGTGCTGCTGGGCCCGGACGGCTCGGTCAAGCTCACCGACTTCGGGGTGGCCGTCTCCGCCGCCAGCGTCCCGCTGACCCAGGCCGGCGAGGTCATCGGCACCGCCAACTACCTCTCCCCCGAGCAGGCTGAGGGCGGCCGCGCCACCCCCGCCAGCGACGTCTACGCGCTCGGGCTGGTCGGCTACGAGTGCCTCGCCGGGCACCGCGGCTTCGACGGCGGCACCCCTACCCAGATCGCGATGCGGCAGATCCGCGAGGTGCCGCCGCCGCTGCCGGCCGACGTCCCCGAGCCGGTCCGCCGGCTGGTCGAGCAGGCGACCGCCAAGGACCCGCGGCAGCGCTTCCCCGACGGCGCCGCCTTCCGCGCCGCGATCGACGACGTGCTGGCCGGACGCTCGATCGGCGCCGACCCGGCCACCGCGCGGACGTCGCTGATGCCCGCCGTCCGGGTGGCCCCGTCGGCCGCTGCCGCACCGCTGCCCGCCACCCGGGCCTTCGTCCTCCCGCCGGACGACGACGCGCACGACGACGAGGTGCACGACCTCGGCGAGCTGCGGGCCCTCGAGGACGACGAGCCCGAGCCCCGCCGCCGCTGGCCCTGGCTGGCGGCCGCGCTGGCGACCCTGCTGGTCGTCGGCGGCGGCACCGCCGGCTTCCTGCAGCTCGCCGCCGACCGCCCCGAGCAGCCCGCGGCGGCCCCGGCGACGTCGTCGTCCGCACCGCCGACCGTCCAGCTGGTCACCCTCACGCTGGCCGAGCTGGTCGGCCGGCCGGTGACGGAGGTGCAGGCCGAGCTGGTCGCCCAGCAGCTGCGGGTGGTGCTGCAGCCGCAGGAGACCGCGGACGCGCCCGCCGACACGGTGCTCACGGTGAACCCGGTCGGCGAGCTCACGCCGGGCGCCGTCGTCACCGTCGTCCACGCCGTCGCGCCCCCGCCGCCGCCCGCCCCCGCGCCGGAGCCGGCCCCGGCACCCACCCCCGCGGCGCCGTCGACGGACGGCGGGGACACCGGCGGGGACACCGGCGGGGACGACGGCGGCGACGACGGCGGGGACGACGGTGGCGGGGACGAGGACCCCGGGAACGACGAGGAGGACGGCGAGGACGACGGCGGGGACGGCGACGACGACCGCGGCGGGCGGGGCGACGGCCGCGGCGGGGGCCGGGGCGAGGGCTGACCCGGGTCACAGCCGACGGGTGTGTGGCACACCGCCGGGCCGGGCACCGCCGGGTCATGGCCGACCAGTTCACCTTCACCGACCCGACCACGATGTACCGCACCGACGGCTTCCCCGAGCAGCACCAGGACGCCCCCGGCCTCGTCGAGGACCTGGCGCCCGGCGCCGACCACGGTGAGCAGAGCTACCGCGGCACCGGCCGGCTGCCCGGCCGCAAGGCCCTGGTCACCGGCGCCGACTCGGGCATCGGCCGCGCTGCGGCCATCGCCTTCGCCCGCGAGGGCGCCGACGTCGTCCTGAACTACCTGCCCAGCGAGCAGTCCGACGCCGAGGAGGTCGCGCGCCTGGTGGAGGAGGCCGGCCGGAAGGCGGTGCTCGCCCCGGCCGACATCTCCGACGAGGCCGCCGCCCGCGCGCTCGTGCACACCGCCGTCGAGGCGCTCGGCGGGCTGGACATCGTGGCCAACGTCGCCGGCAAGCAGACCTGGGTCGACGACCTGGCCGACGTCACCAGCGAGCAGTTCGACGCCACGTTCAAGACCAACGTCTACGCGCTGTTCTGGATCGTGCAGGAGGCGCTGCCGCACCTGCCCCCGGGCTCGACGATCATCAACACCAGCTCGATCCAGGCCTACTCGCCCTCCCCCGGCCTGGTCGACTACGCGACCACCAAGGCCGCGATCAACACGATGAGCAAGGCGCTCGCCCAGCAGCTCGCCCCCAAGGGCATCCGGGTCAACGTGGTCGCCCCCGGCCCGTTCTGGACGCCGCTGCAGGCCACCGGCGGGCAGCCCACCGAGGCGCTGCCGGAGTTCGGCCAGGAGACCCCGATGGGCCGCGCCGGGCAGCCCGCGGAGCTCGGTCCGGCCTACGTCTACCTGGCCTCGGCGGAGTCCAGCTACGTCACCGGCGAGACCCTCAACGTCAACGGTGGGATGCCGACCCCGTGACCTCCGCCGAGCGCCGCCCGCACCTGCACTGGGGAGCGGGCGGCGCCCCGGCGCCGGTGCACGAGCGGGACGCCGCCGGCTACGCCGACCTGCGCTCCTACGCCGCCATCGGCGACGGCCGCACCATCGCGCTGATCGCCCGCGACGGCCGCATCGACTGGCTGCCGCTGCCGGAGATGGACGCCACCCCGGTGTTCGGCGCGCTGCTGGACGCCGAGGACGGCGGCTGCATCGAGCTGTGCCCGGACGAGGACTTCACCGTCGCCCGGTCCTACGTCGAGCACACCAACGTGCTGGCCACGACGTTCACCACCACCTCGGGCACGGTGCGGGTCACCGACGCGCTCAACTCCGGCATCGCCGGCCGGCTGCCGTGGTCGGAGCTCGCCCGGCGCATCGAGGGGCTGACCGGGTCGGTGCGGATGCGGGCCGCCGTCCGGCCGGGCACCTGCCTGGGCACCGCCTCGCCGTGGGTGCACCAGACCGCGCACGGTCCGGTGCTCCGCGTCGACGGGCTCACCCTCGCCGTCCGCACGCTCGGCGCGGACGACGTGCGCGCCGGCGACCGGCGGATCGACGTCACCTTCACCACCGCCCCCGGCTCGCGGCAGCTGCTCGGCCTGGTCGGCACCGAGCGCGAGCCGCTGTTCCTGCCCCGCGCCGAGGACGTCGACCGCGGCATCGACCGCACCGTCGACAACTGGACCGCCTGGATGGCCGAGTTCTCCTGGGACGGCCCGTGGGACACCGCCGTCCGGCGGAGCACGCTGCTGCTCAAGCAGCTGATCCACGCCTCGAGCGGGTCGATGGTCGCGGCGGCGACCACCTCGCTCCCGGAGAGCCGGACGGTGGCCAAGAACTGGGACTACCGCTACGCCTGGGTGCGCGACTCGGCCTACGCGCTCACCGCGCTGTTCCGCTTCGGGCTGCGCGAGGAGACGCACGGCGCGATCAGCTGGCTGCTGTCCACCGTGCGCCGGCTCGGCCCGGAGCCGCAGGTCGTCTACGCCCTGGACGGCGGGCCGGTGCCGGCGGCGGAGTTCCGCGACGTCCCCGGCTGGCGCGGGTCGTCCCCGGTGGCCATCGGCAACGACGCCGCCGGGCAGCTGCAGCTCGGTGTGTTCGGCGACCTGTTCGCGATCGTCTCGCTGTACGTGGAGAACGGCAACGTGCTCGACGCCGAGACCGGCCGGCTGCTCGCCGAGGTCGCCGACCTCGCCTGCGACCGGTGGCAGGCGAAGGACTCCGGCATGTGGGAGCTGCCCGAGCTGCGGCACTACACGACCTCCAAGCTGGGCGCCTGGATGGCGCTGACCAAGGCCGTCGAGCTCGCCGAGGCCGGGCAGATCCCGGGGGACGACGCCCGGTGGCGCAGCGAGGCCGCCCGGATCAGCGCCTGGGTGTCGGACAACTGCTGGTCCGCCGACCGCGGCGCCTACGTCTGGTACCCGGGCAGCGACCAGCTGGACGCCTCGATCGTGCTGCACGCGATCAGCGGGTTCGACCGCGGCGAGCGGATGAGCTCGACCCTCGACGCGCTGCGGTCCGAGCTCGGGGACGGCCCCCACCTGTACCGGTTCAGCGGCGCCGCCGAGGAGGAGGGCGTCTTCCTGGCCTGCTCCTACTGGCTGGTGTCGGCGCTGACGCTGTGCGGGCGGGTGGACGAGGCGCGGGCGCTGATGGACGAGCTGATGCCGACGGCCAACGACGTGGGCGTGCTCGCCGAGATGCTCGACCCGGCCACCGGCGACTTCCTGGGCAACCTGCCGCAGGCGCTGTCGCACCTGGCGCTGGTCAACGCGGCGATCACGGTGTCCGAGGCCGCCGCCTCCTAGCAGCTCCAGCGCGTTCCGGCTGCCGGGTCGCCGGTCCGCTGTGGACGGCGGCGGGGGCTGTGGACGGCCGCCCCGCGGGGGCCGCGCGCTGCCACGGTGTCGACATGACGACACCGCTCTCCGACGTCCCCGTCCGCTCCGCCGCCGACCTGACCCGGCGCTGGCACACCGTGCTCGCACCACCGGTGTTCGGCGGCCGCAGCCTGTGGCTGGCCTGGTTCGACCGCGACGGGCGGATGCTCCCGGTGGTCGTCCCGGTCGACGAACTGCCCCGGCTGCCCGACCACGAGACGCTGCGCGGCCTGCTGTCGCTGCACGACGCGGTCACCGAGCAGACCGACTGCGCCGACGGCCACCTGGCGATCGCGCTGTGCCGGCCGGGCACCGGCGTGCTCACCGCGGACGACGACGAGTGGGCCGAGGCGCTCCGCGAGGACCTGGACGACGGCATCGACGGCACCTGGAGCCTGCACCTGGCCGCCGGCGGGTCGGTGCTGCCGGTCGTGGCACCACCCTCCTGGGCATGGCGTCGTTGACAAGAGCGGTTGCCATGACGGCAAACTATTCAGATGGACGACATCGACGGCGTGCTCCAGGCGGTCGGCCCCCGGCTGCGGGCGCTGCGGCAGCGCAAGGACACGACGCTGACCCAGCTGTCGGAGACGACCGGCATCTCGATCAGCACGCTGTCCCGGCTGGAGTCCGGGCAGCGCAAGGCGACGCTGGAGCTGCTGCTGCCGCTCACCCGGGCGCTGCAGGTGCCGCTGGACCAGCTGCTCGACGAGCCGCCGTCGACCGACCCGCGGGTGCACCCCCGGCCGGTCGAGCGCAACGGCATGACGCTGCTGCCGCTCACCCGGCGCCCGGGCGGGCTGCAGGCCTACAAGCTGGTCATCCCGCCCGGCTGGCCGGCCGGGGAGTTCGAGCTCAGGTCGCACGAGGGCTACGAGTGGCTGTACGTGCTCAACGGCCGGTTCGTCCTGCACCTCGGCGACCAGCAGCTGGTCCTCACCCCGGGCGAGGTGGTCGAGTTCGACACCCACCTGCCGCACGCGCTGACCAACCCCGGCCCGGCACCGGTCGAGCTGCTGGGGCTGTTCGGGCCGCAGGGCGAGCGGATGCACGTCCGCGCCCGCCCGCGGTCCGGCGAGCCGGACGACTGACCGGCCGCACCCCCGCCGGCGCCGGCCGGACGGCTCAGTCGCTGCCGCCCCCGCCTCCACCGCCGCCGTCGGAGCCCCCACCGCCGTCGGAGCCGCTCCCGTGGTCGCCGCCACCGTGGTGGCCGCCGCCGTCGTGGTCGGGCCGGCCGTCGCCTCCGTAGCCGTGCGGCGCGGCGCCGCCACCGTCCCCGGTCGCCACCGCACCGCCGTCCGCGCGCCGGTCAGCACCGCGGGCCGGGCCGCGGCTCCGGGACGTGCGGACGAGCAGCAGCACCACGACGACGACCACGACGAGCACCACGATCTTCACGCCGCGATCGTGTCGAGGCCGTCGCCGCCGCGCCAGCCGGACGCGCCGAGGGCAGCTCGACGGGCAGGATCGTCCGGCATCCAGAACGCTGTCCCCGGCGGCTCAGCACCGGCCGCCGCGGGCACTCACCCGGAGGCGTCGATGTCCGACCGCGAACCGCAGGAGATGGCGCAGGCCGCCGTCGCGACCGGCACCAAGAAGACCCACCGCAGCTGGGACCGGGTGCTGGTGAGCGCCTTCCTCGCCGGCGCCTACATCGCGTTCGGGGCGCTGGTGGCGATCACCGTCTCCTCCGGCCTCGACCCGGCGACCTGGGGCACGCTGCCGACCCTGTTCATGGGCGCGGCGTTCACCCTCGGCCTGGTGCTCGTGCTGATCGCCGGGTCGGACCTGGCGACCGGCAACATGATGCTGGTCCCGCTCAGCGCGATGCGCGGGCGGATCAGCGTCGGCGACGTCGCCCGGAACCTGACCCTGGTGCTGCTCGGCAACCTGGTCGGGGCAGTGGTGGTGGCGTACTTCCTCGCCGTCCAGACGGGGGTGATCGGCGACGCCGGAGCCGACGGCAGCCCCGGGCTCACCTACGAGCGGCTGGCCGCCATCGCCGAGGGCAAGGCACTGGGTGAGTCGCCGTGGCAGACGTTCCTGCGCGGCGTGGGCTGCAACTGGCTGGTCTGCCTGGCGGTGTGGATGTCCCTGGCGTCCAAGACCGTCTCCGGCAAGATCCTGGCGATCTTCTTCCCGATCATGGCGTTCGTGGCGATGGGCTTCGACCACGTGGTGGCCAACATGTTCTTCCTGCCGGCGGCGGTCTTCGCCGGGGTCCCGGACCTCGGCTGGGGCGACGTGCTGCTCAACTGGCTGTTCGCCGGCGTGGGCAACCTGGTCGGCGCGGTGGTCTTCGTGTCGACGTCCTACTGGTACCTGTTCCTCAAGGACCAGCCCGACGAGGCCCCGAGCACCCCGGCACCGGACGCCGAACGGGCCTGAGCCCGGACGACGGACGGCGACGCCCCGGGGTGCGGGGCGCCGCCGTCGTCGTGCCGGGGGTCAGCTCAGTAGTCGGCGCCGTCCTGCTCCTCGCGGCCGGTGCCCCGGCCCTGGTCCAGGACGTCGGTGCCGGAGCCGCCGGTCAGCGTGTCGCTGCCGTTGTCGCCGTACAGCGTGTCGTCCCCCGCGCCGCCCAGCAGCACGTCGTCGCCGTTGCCGCCGCGGATCACGTCGTTCCCGTCACCGCCGCAGAGGACGTCGTCCCCGTTGCCGCCGGTGAGGGTGTCGTCGCCACCCAGCCCCATGACCACGTCGACGCCGTTGCCGCCGTGGATCACGTCGTCACCCGGGGTGCCGACGATCGTGGGCACCAGGCCCTGGCAGAGCTGCGGCTCCGGCTCGACCACCGGGCCCCGCAGGTCGATGCCGAGCAGCAGCGGGTCGTGGTCGCTGGAGCGGTACGGGTCCGCCGCGTACAACGTCGGGTCGCCGCTGTACTGGTAGGCGAAGGACTCCACCGAGTTGATGTTCCAGTGCACGACCTCGGTGACCTTGGCGGTGAGCTCGGCGGTCGCCAGCGCGTGGTCCAGCGAGCCGGAGAGCGCGTCGAACACGTAGCTGTACCGGCCGGGGTCGAACTGCTCCCCCAGGTCGGTGAAGCCGGCGGTGCGCAGCGCCTCGATCGGGTCCTCCTGGCTGTAGGCGTTGAAGTCGCCCATCAGCACCACGTCCGGGTCGCCCGTGCTGGTCCGCAGCTGCTGGGTGAAGGTCGCCAGCGAGGCCGCCTGCCGCACCCGGTCGCCGTTGAAGGAGCCCTGCCCGGTGTCGGCGTTGTCACCGGTGCCGCTGCCGCCCTTGGACTTGAAGTGGTTGGCCACCACGGTGAACGCGTCGCCCTGGGCGGTGAACGTCTGGGCGATCGGCTCGCGGGCGTTGGACCACACGGTCTCGTCGACCAGCCCGACCGACGCACCGACGGGGGTGACGGCGGCGGGCTGGTAGATGATCGCGTTGCGGATCACGTCCCGCTGGACCCCGTAGAGCTCCGCGGGGAACGCCACGAAGGCCCACTTCTCGGTGCCCGCGTCGGCGTTCAACCGGTCCACCAGGTCGGCCAGGGCCGTGTCGGCGTCACCGGGCGTCAGGCCGGTGGAGTCGGAGTCCTCGATCTCCATCAGCGTCACCACGTCGGCGTCGAGCGCGTTGATCGCCGGCACGATCTTGCCGGCCTGCTCCTCGAGCTCGGCCTGGGTGGTGGCGCCGCGGCCCGCCCCGCCGAGGGTGAGGAAGTAGTTGAGCACGTTGAACGCACCCAGCTGCACGTCACCGCCGACCTCGCCGGGCGTGGCCGGCCGGGTGTCCTGCGCAGCGAAGACGCCGTCGGCGGTGCCGTCGGCCGGCTGCAGGCGCCAGGCGTCGAACCCGTACCCGAGCACCAGCGGCTCGGTGAAGGTCAGCTCGTCGCCGACCCGCACCGGGGTGGTCGGCGACAGGTAGGGGGCGGTGGCGACGGTGACCTGGGTGCTGACCGCGTCGTCGAGCACGATGCTGCGCAGCGCGTTCGCCGCCGCGATCGCGTCGGCCTCGGCGCCGGGACGAGCCAGCTCGGTCGGCTGCACCAGCAGCCCGCCCTCGGACAGGGTCAGCTCGCCGTAGGTGGTGAGGTCGAAGACCTCGCTCACGGTCAGGGTGTCGGCCGGCGCGACCAGCATCCCCTCGACGCGCTCCCGCGCGGCGTCGTCGGCCGGCAGGTCCAGCGCGGTCGCCGCCGGCAGGTCCGCGACGGTGCCGTCGGCGCAGATGCCGACGTTCGCCTGGCCGCGGACCTGGGTCTGCCCGAAGTACTCCTGGGCCGTGCCGGTCACCGCCACGGTGTCGCCCAGGCCCACCTCGACGGCGGAGAAGACGAAGACCCCGTCGGAGGTGGTGGCGTCGCCGTCACCGTCGGCGTCCTGCAGGTAGAAGCCGGACAGGCCCGGGACGTCGCCGACGACGACGCCCCGCACGGTGACCGTCGTGCCCTCCAGCGGGGTGGTCGCGCCGGTGCCCTGGACCCCGCCGACCTGGTGCGTCTCCACGGCGTCGCAGACCTCGCCGGAGGCCGGCGGCGGCTCCACCGGGCCGGCGGCTGCCGGGTTCACCGCTCCGGGGGTGGCCGCGGCCGGGCCGGACCAGACGAGCGCGTCGGTGGCGGCGTCGTACCGGCGGGACAGCGACTGCCCCGCCGGCTCGGTGCCGGCCTCGCTCACGCCGACGTCGGTGCTGGTGGTGCCGGCGGCCGGACCGCCCGTGGCGGTCATCGTGCCCTCGTAGGAGAGGAACTCCAGCACGGCGCCGGCCGCGTCGACCAGGGCGATGGCGTCGGGTCCACCGTTCTGGATGCCGTTGGCCGGGTACTCGACGACGGCCACCGCGGGCGCGTCGGCCGGCGCGGTCACCACCGGCAGCGCGTCGGTGTCGTAGACGGCGCCGTTGCCCCCGTTGTAGAGGACGACGGACAGGCCGGCCGACGTCGTGCCCGGCGGCAGGTGCACCTCGACGAACTCACCGGCGTCCGTACCGGCGTTGTCGTAGTGGAACTCGGACAGGTACGGCGTGGCCGGCGGCGCGGCAGCGGCGACCGCCGGGAGGCCGACGACGGCCAGGGAGGCGCCGACGACGCCGACGGCGGCGCGTCGCGCGGTGGTGCGGGGACTGCCGGGAGGCAGGAGCACGAAGGGTCCTTCCACAGGGCTTGCTCGGTCGAGGACGGTCCGACGCTACGAGCGGGTCGTGAACACCAAACTGACGGTAAGTGATCCTTGCGTGACTCCGCGCGTTGAACTGAGCCTGCGCAAGGAACTCATTCTCCGTTCACATGCCGGTCCGGAGCGGATGGCATAGTCGCCAGCTCCGTGCCCGTCCGACCTCGGAGCGTCATGCCCTTCTCGTCCCTGCGCCGCAGCGCCGTCGTCCTCACCGCTGCGACGGCCACCCTCGCCGGCGGCGCGCTGACCGGCCCCGCCCTCGCCGCGCCGCCGGCCACGAAAGCCGACTTCACCCTGACGATCCTGCACGCGAACGACCTGGAGTCCGCGCTGCTGCCGGTCGCCGGGAACGACGGCGTCACCGCCCCCGACGGCACCGTCACCACGCCCGCCACCCTGTACGGCGGGGTCGACCGGTTCGTCGAGCTGATCCAGCAGGAGCAGCAGGCCGCCGGCACCGGCAAGCCCGCTGCCGGGCAGGCCGGCAAGCGCGGCGTGCTCACCATCTCCGCCGGCGACAACTTCCTCCCGGGCGCGCAGCTCGCCGCCAGCGGCGAGGACCCGGACCAGCCGGTCTACGACGCCACCGCCTTCGCCGCGGCCGGCTTCGACGTGTCGATCCTCGGCAACCACGACTTCGACCAGACGCCGGACTTCCTGGACCGCTGGCTCGACGACGTCGGCGACGGCACCACCTTCGTGGCGGGCAACCTCGGCTTCGACGCCGAGCCCGCCCTGCTGGCCCAGGTCGAGGACGGCACGATCGTCCGCACGCACGTGGAGAAGGTGAAGGGCGAGCGGATCGGCATCATCGGGCTGACCACCCCGGACCTGCCGCTGCTGACCAGCTCACGCGGCGTCACCGTCGACCCGGCGCTGGCGGAGATCGCCAACGCCCAGGCCGCCGCCTACGCCGCGGCCGGCGTGGACAAGGTCGTGCTCGTCTCCCACCTGCAGGACATCGACAACGAGCTCGCGCTCGCCGCCCAGCTGCGCGGCGTCGACGTCATCGTCGGCGGCGGCGGCCACGAGCTGCTGGCCAGCCCGGGCGACCCGCTGGTGCCCAACGGCGTGACGCCCTACGGCCCCTACCCGCTGACCCCGACCGACGCCGACGGCGAGATCGTCCCGGTCGTCACCACCAACGCCCTGTACAGCTACGTCGGGCGCCTCGTGGTCACCTTCGACGCCGCCGGCGAGGTCCTGGCGGTCGACGACGCGGCCTCCCGGCCGCTGCCGGTCATCGCCTCCGGACCGGGCGCGCTGCCCGTCGACGAGGCGGTCGCCCGGGACGTCGTCGCGCCGGTGCAGGAGTACGTCTCCTCGCTGGCCCAGCAGGTCATCGCCACCTCCGAGGTCGCGCTCAACGGCATCCGCAACGACGTCCGGAGCATCGAGACCAACCTCGGCGACTTGGCCACCGACGCCCTGCTCGCCGCCGGGCAGCGCGAGGCCGCGGCCGCCGGCGTGACCGCGCCGGTCGTGGCCCTGCAGAACGGTGGCGGCATCCGGAACGCCAGCGTGATCCCGGCCGGGCCGATCACCGCGCTGGACACCTACACGGTGCTGCCGTTCGCGAACTTCGTCGCCGTCGCCCCGGCCATGCCGGTCGAGACGTTCATCGCCGGCGTCGAGCACGGCCTCGCGGGCACCGTCACCGACGGCGTCCTGCAGCCGGCCGGCTCGTTCGCCCAGGCGGCCGGCTACCGGGTCAGCTACGACCCGGACCTGCCCGCCGGGTCGCGCGTCGTCGACCTGGTGCTGGACGACGGCACGGTGCTGGTGCAGGCCGGCCAGCCCACCGGTGCGCTGAGCACGATCTCGGTCGCCACGATCGACTTCCTGCTCCGCGGCAGCGACGGCTACCCCTTCGCCGGGGTGGACTTCACCGTCCTGCCGGTCACCTACCAGCAGGCGTTCCAGACCTACCTGACCACGGACCTCGGCGGCGTCGTCACCGCCGAGCAGTACCCGGTCGCCGGCCTGGGCCGTATCACCGCCGTCTGACCGGACACGCACGCCGGCCCCGTCCCCGCAGCTGTGCGGGGACGGGGCCGGTGTCGTCGGCGCGGGCTCGCTCAGTCCGGCGGGCCGGCCTGTCCCTCGTCGACGGCGGCGGCCTGCTGGGCCCGGCGCGCGCGCAGCGACTCCAGCAGCACGTAGCCGAACAGCACCGTCCAGGCGAAGCTGAGGAACGCCTCGCCCCACTGCGCGTCGATGACCTTGGTCACCAGCTGGTACAGGTTGTAGACGACCGCGACCCCGGCGAGCACCTGCACCCCGACGTTGCCGAACCAGGGCGGGCGGAACGGAGCAGCGGCCATGCCCCCAGGCTAGGCGACCGCAGCCCCTCCCCGCGGTTGCGCCCGGCAGCACGTGTCCCGGCGTCCGACGGGTGGACGAGGGCGCCGGAGCGGCCGGCCGGGCGGGCGTCACGTCGCGCTGCGGCCCCCGACCGAGGACTCTGGGGCGGTGAGCAGCGAACAGAGCGGCAGCGGCTACGTCGCGCCCGGCCAGGAGTACCAGCGCGACCAGAACTACATCACCGACCGGATCACCGCCGACGGCTCCAGCGGCTGGCCGGTCGAGCCCGGCCGGTACCGCCTCGTCGTCGCCCGCGCGTGCCCGTGGGCGAACCGCGCGACCATCGTCCGGCGGCTGCTCGGGCTCGAGCAGGTCATCTCGATGGGCATCTGCGGCCCCACCCACGACGAGCGCAGCTGGACGTTCGACCTCGACCCCGGCGGCCGCGACCCGGTGCTGGGCTACGAGCGGCTGCAGGAGGCGTTCTTCGCCCGCGACCCGCAGTACCCGCGCGGCATCACGGTGCCCGCGATGGTCGACGTCCCCACCAAGGCGGTCGTCACCAACGACTTCAAGCAGATGACGCTGGACTTCTCCAGCGAGTGGCGGGAGTTCCACCGCGACGGCGCCCCCGACCTCTACCCCGAGCAGCTGCGGGCGGAGATGGACGAGGTCATCGAGCGGGTCTTCACCGAGGTCAACAACGGCGTCTACCGGTGCGGCTTCGCCGGCTCCCAGCGCGCCTACGACAAGGCCTACGACCGGCTCTGGACGGCGATCGACTGGCTGGAGGAGCGGCTGGCCACCCGCCGGTTCCTGATGGGCGACACGATCACCGAGGCCGACGTGCGGCTGTTCACCACGCTGGCCCGGTTCGACGCGGTCTACCACGGCCACTTCAAGGCCAACCGGCAGAAGCTCAGCGAGCTGCCGGTGCTGTGGGCCTACGCCCGCGACCTGTTCCAGACCCCGGGGTTCGGCGACACCACCGACTTCCCGCAGATCAAGGAGCACTACTACGTGGTGCACGCCGACATCAACCCGACGCAGATCGTCCCGCTCGGGCCGGACACCTCGAACTGGCTGACCCCGCACCACCGCGAGGAGCTCGGCGGCAGCCCGTTCGGCGACGGCACCCCGCCCGGCCCGGTCGCCGCCGGCGAGGAGGTCCCGGCCGCCCACGGGCCCGGCGGCATCGGTCACCGCTGACCCGCGGCGGTCTGCTTTGCTGACCAACGCGTCCGGGCAGCGCAGCCCGGCCACCGAGGAGGAGAACGCAGTGGTGCACAGACTCGTCGTCCAGTACGGCCAGCCGACCGACCCGGCCGAGTTCGACCGGCACTACCGGGACGTGCACGTCGGGCTCGCCCAGGCGATCCCCGGGCTGGTCCGGTTCACCATCGGCCACCCCCGCTCGATGGACCCGACCGCGCCCGGCCCGTACCTGATCGCCGAGCTCGACTTCGAGTCCGCCGAGGCGATGGCGGCCGGGATGGGGTCGGAGGCCGGCCGCGCCGCGGGTGTCGACGTCGCCACCTTCGCCACCGGGGGCGCCAGCATGGCCAGCTTCGACCTGGACGACGTCAGCCCCGCCGGCTGACCGTCCCGATGCCCGGCCGGCCGGCGTTCGAGCTCCCCACCGCGGGCCCCGACCCGCTGCCGTGGGACACCGCCCTGGCCGCCGTCCTCGGGTACGCCCGGGGGCGACGGCCGTTGCGCTACCGCTCGCCGATCGAGCGCGAGGGGCGCTGGGTGCAGGTGCCGGCCTTCGGCTTCGAGCGCTTCGACCGCCGTCCGGTGCCGGCCGGCCCGCTGGGCGACGACGACGTGCTGGTCGCGGAGGGGCTGCACGGCCGGCTCGACCCGGACGGCTGGGCGGCGGTCCGGCGGGCCTTGGACGACGTGCAGCCGGCCGCGGACGCCGCCGTCGCGCACGCCGCCGGCCGGCCGTTCTGGGAGCTGCCGGACGACGAGCTGTCGGTGCTCGGCGAGCCCGGCACGCTGGGCGCGGCGCTGCGGGGGCTCGGCGAGCCGCCCGGGCCGCAGGACCGCTACGTCGTGGCCGCGCTGCACCACCGCCGTCCCGAGCTGGTGCCGCTGGTCACCCGCACCACCTGGTTGCCTGCCCTGCCGCACCTGCGGGAGGGCGACAGCGGGGTCGCCGCCGTCGTGCACCGGGAGCTGCGCGCGAACGCCGCCGCGTTCGGCGCCCTCGAGGACGAGGTGGGCCGGCTGCTCGGGCACCCGCTGACCCGATTGCGGCTGCACGACCTGCTGCTCTGGCTGGTCACCACCCTCCGGCTGCCCGCCGCCGTCGCCCTCGGCCGCGCCACCGACGAGTGGCAGCACTCCCCCGCCACCGCCCTCCCCGCCTGACCCCCTCCCCCTCACGCTTTCGCGCGTCTTTCCGCGCGCGCAAAGACGCGCGAAACCACGCGCGTGGGAAGACGCGCGAAACCACGCGTGGGAAGGCGCGCGAAAGCGCGCGTGGAAAGGCGCGCGAAAGCGCGCGTGGAAAGGCGCGCGAAAGCGCGCGCCGGGTCAGTTGGGGGGCGTCCAGGAGGGGTCGCGGCCGGTCAGGCCGAGCAGCCGGTCGAAGACCGGGGCGTCGTCGGGCACCGGCACCACCGGGCCGTAGATGGTGTCCCGGCCCTCGGGCGCCGCGGCGGCGAACTCGTACGCGTAGTCCAGGCACGCCTGGACCGCGGCCGGGTCGGGCTCGTACAGCTGCCCGGTCGCGACGGCCAGGTCCCAGCCGTGCACCAGCACCTCGTTCAGCGCGACCCGGCCGGCCCAGGACGCCGGCAGCGGCACCCCACCCGCCTCGGACTCCCCCGCCCACGCCGCCGGGTCGCGCCACGCGGCCGCCAGGTCGTCCAGTTCCGGCGGGATCCGGGTGCGCCAGTCGGTCGGCAGCGTCTCGGCCGCGGCCACGGGCTCCCCGGTGGGCTGCTTGAGCGCGGCCTGCCGCAAGCCGAGCGCCAGACCGTGCACGTGGTCCAGCAGCGCGGCCACGGTGGTGTCCGCGCACGGCGTCGGGCCGGTCAGCTGGTCGTCCCGCACGCCGGCGACCACGCGGTTCGTCGTCGCGACGGCAGGACCGAGGTCGAGCGGCGTCGTCATCGTCATGCAGCAGGGACCGGCGGACCGTCGGGAAGTCATCGACGGGTCTGGCGTGTCGGCACAGCGGGCTCGCAGGCTGCTCCCAGCTCGATCCGCCGACCGCGGGCAACGGTGCCCGCACCGAGGGAGAGTCCGATGCACCCGTCCAGCACCCGCCGCCGCACCCTGCCGATCGCCCTGACCGCCACGCTCGTCGGCGGGGTCGTCGTCCTGGGCCCCTCCGCCGCCTCCGCCGGCGGCGAGCCGGAGGACCACGGCGACCACCCGCGCAGCGTCATCTTCGTCAACGGCGACGGCATGGCCGCCGCGCACCGCGAGGCCGCCCGCCTCGACCAGGAGGGCTTCGACGGGCAGCTGGCGATGGACTCGCTGCCCGTCGCCGGTCTGCAGACCACGGACGCCCGCGACCCCGAGGACACCGTCACCGACTCGGCGGCCAGCGCCAGCGCGTGGGCGACCGGGGTCAAGACCTACAACGGCGCGATCAGCGTCGACGTCGACGGCAACCCGCTGCCGGTGATCGGCGGGGAGGCGCAGGCGGCCGGGCTGGCCACCGGCCTGGTGACGACGGCGCAGGTCACCGACGCCAGCCCGGCCGCGTTCTTCAGCAACTCGGTGGACCGCAGCGCCCAGGACGACATCGCGCGCCAGTACCTCGAGGTCACGAAGCCCCAGGTGGTCCTCGGCGGCGGGGAGGACTGGTGGCTGCCCGCCGGCGACGAGGGCACCTACCCGCCGCGCACCGGCGACCCCGAGGACCCGGAGGTCTCCCGGAGCACCCAGGGCGACCTGGTCGCCCGCGCCCAGCAGCTGGGCTACGAGTACGTGAGCACCCCCGAGGAGTTCGCCGCCGCCGAGGGCGACCAGCTGCTCGGCCTCTTCGCCAACGAGGAGATGTTCCAGCAGCGGCCCGAGGGCCAGGGCGACTCGTTCGACCCCGTCGTCCCGCTGGCCGACATGACCACCCGGGCGCTGGAGATCCTGTCCCAGGACGAGGACGGCTTCTTCCTGCTCGTCGAGGAGGAGGCGGTCGACGAGATGAGCCACAACAACAACGGCGGCCGGATGCTGGAGTCGATGCGGTCGCTGGACGCCGCCGTCGAGGTCGCCCGTGCCTTCGTCGCCGAGCACCCGGACACCCTGCTGGTCGTCACCGGTGACCACGAGTGCGGCGGCCTGACCATCGAGGACGTCGACCCCGAGGACGAGAGCGGCCCCGGCGGGACGCTGCCGCAGGACGCCGCGATCGCCGGGACGACGGAGTCCGGCGAGGACGGGCCGTTCCTGGTGGCCGGCACCGGCGGCAGCTACGACTTCGCGCTGGACTGGACGACGACCGGGCACACCGGCGCGCCGACGCCGGTGACCGCTGAGGGCCCGGGCAGCGAGGAGCTCACCGGGTACTACCCGAACACCCGGCTGCACGAGGTCGTGCGCGACGTGCTGCTCGGCTGAACGCGGCAGGCAGGACCGCCCCCGCGGCGGTCCTGCCGCTGCGTCACCGTCCGACCCCGCAGTGCGCAGACGCGCCGACCGGCAGGACCCGCTGTCCACCGGCAGCCGACCACGGACGGACCCGTGGGCGCAGAGTCGCCCTACGGCGATGCTGCCGGGGCGTCGCCCCTCGAGAGGAACGCGGATGTACGCGAGAACCGCCACCCTGCGCGGCCGGCCGGCAGCCGTGGACCAGGCAGTCGCCTTCGTCCGCGACGAGTGGCTGCCATCGACGTCGGACCTGGAGGGCTGCACCGGCCTGTCGATGCTGGTGGGCCGCGGCTCGGGCCGCTGCATCGTCACCACCGGCTGGGAGACCGAGCAGACCATGCTCGCCAGCGCCGACGGCATGCGGGCCCACCGCGCCCGGCTGGGCAAGCTGCTGGGCGCGGTGCCGGTGGTGGGTCAGTGGGAGGTCGCAGTCATGCACCGGGCGCGGCCGTCCGGCGAGCGGTCCTCGGCCCGGGTGACCTGGAGCGCCCTGCGCGACCCGGCGACGATGGACGAGGACATCGCGACCTTCCGGATGACGCTGCTGCCGCGGATCGAGGAGCTGGTCGGCTTCTCCAGCGTCAGCCTGATGGTCGACCGGCTCGCCGGCCGGGCCGTCGCCGCGGTCACCTACGTCGACCGCGAGGCGATGCTGGCCGCCGGCCAGCAGGCCGACGCGCTGCAGGCCGACTACGCCCGTCAGCTGGGCGGGCGGATCACCGAGGTCGCCGAGCTCGACCTGGCGGTCGCCCACCTCCGCATCCCTCAGACCGTCTGAGTCACGGTTCAAGCACAGACAGCATGCATTCGCTCATGGCCGCGTCGCTTTCGGCCTTTGGTGGATCGTCTACTTCGGGGAGACAGTGAGCATCTACCGAGACTTTGAAAGCTATCGGAGCTCCTCCGCCGCGGAACTCGGCGAGTCGTTGCGGACGAGCCTGGTGGCCTTAGACGCCAACGTCCTACTTAATGTCTACCGCTACAACGCCACAACGCGAGACGACCTCTTTCAGGTGCTCGAGAAGCTCGGCGACAGACTACATGTCCCGCATCAGGCTCTACACGAGTTCTGGAGGAGACGACTCAATGCGCTAGGCAGTCCTAGCACGACAGTGCAGCAGGCCATTGATGCTCTGGAGAAGCAGCGCCGGGCGACAGTCAGCACCCTAGAAGGATGGGCAAAGCAGATAGCTCTGGATCCGGGAGAACTGGACGGCCTAAGAAGTGAGGTGAACGGCCTCCACGACAAGCTTGCAGGCCGCGTGAAGGACCGCGAACCAGGTGCAGGGGGTAATACGAGCACCGGTAGCGACCGAGTTCTGGCTCGCTTGGAAATCATCCTTGATGGCAAGTGCGGACAACCTATGGCGCAGGCAGACTTTGATGCAGCCGTGGCGGAAGCGCACCGACGCATCGAGGCATCCGAACCGCCTGGCTACATGGACGCGCAGAAGGTTGACACCAGCGACAACCCCGAAGGCGCCGCTGGCGATTATCTGGTGTGGAAGCAGGCTACGACTGAGGCATGCCGTCGGGGACTAGACCTCGTAATCGTAACGGGAGACGAGAAGGAAGACTGGTGGCGACGTCACCGAGGCGAATTTCTCGGGCCAAGAGTCGAGCTTTTCGACGAGTTCAGAGCACTGTCGGCCGGACATAGACTATTTGCTTTTCGTCCCAGCGATCTACTACTGCATGCGGACGCACTGAACGTACGAGTTCGAGACGAGAGCCTCGACGACGCAGAGCGAGTTAGTAGCCGGTCGACAGGGGCGGCCCAGTGGAGCATGGAAGGCGTGGAGGAGCTGCTACGCCGCCTTGACTCGGAAGGATGGAAGCATGGTGACGTCATCCGCCACGCCGCTGAGAATTTCGGCTTTGTTGAGCGTGCGGCCATTTATGAGATTGCCCGGTACAACGACGAGAGGATGCTGCGCGGGTACACCCGGCCGGTAAATCGGATCACCAAAGACCTGCAGGAGGCCGGTATCGTCCAGGCAGGTGTCACACCGATGCTGCAGCCTGTGTACGTCGACGTGAAAGCCGCTGGCTTCAAGATTCCAGGCGAAGTCGTTGATCTGCTCGTCGACGGCCCATCTGAAGATGATGACTTTCCCGCAACCGGATAAGTGGATCATCAACGCCCAGCAATCAGGACGTCGGCAGGCCGAGGTGGACGGCCCGGCCCGCGACCGGGATCGGGGTGAAGCCCAGCCGGGCGTAGAAGCCGAGCGCCCGGCGGTTGTCCGGCGAGACGCCGACGTGCAGCGCCGGCGCCCCGGCCGCGGCCGCCGCGGCGCGGAAGGTGTCGATCAACGCCCGGCCGTGCCCGGCGCCCTGGTGGCTGGGCAGCAGGTCGACGTGCAGGTGCGCGGGGTGGGCCGCGAGCTCGGGCACCAGCAGCCGCTCCGGCCGGTACAGCAGCCCGACCAGCTCGTCCTCCCGCCCGCGCGGCGGGTCCGGCGGCCGCGGGTACCGGCCGGCCAGCCGGGGCAGCCACTCCGCGCGCAGCAGCCCGGCGAAGGCGGCGGTGTCGGCGGTGCCGATCACGTAGCCGACCACCTGCCCGCCGTCGTCCAGCACGAACGCGAGCTCCGGCTGGAGGTCGACGTAGGGGCCGGCGAACAGGTCGGGCAGCAGGTCGTCGGTCGAGAAGTGCCCGGTCGCGTCGCCACCGGCGTCCCCGGTGCGCACGCAGATCTCGTAGACCGCCGCCCGGTCGGCCGGGCGGTACGGCCGGACGACGGCGCTCAAGACCGGCGGCCCGGCGCGGGCTCGTCCGGCGTCGCGCCGCCGGCCACCCCTGTCTCGTAGGCGGTGACCACGAGCTGCGCGCGGTCGCGCGCGCCGAGCTTGAGGAACAGCCGGGACACGTGCGTCTTGGCCGTGAGCGGCGAGAGCACCAGGTGCTCGGCGATCTCGTGGTTGGACAGCCCCCGCCCCACCAGGCCGAGCACCTCCCGCTCGCGCGGGGTCAGGTCGGCGAGCCGGCCCGGGTCGGGCGCCGGCGCGGCCACCGGCTGCGGCACCCCGGCGGCGACGTAGGCCTCGATCAGCCGCCGGGTCACCTGCGGCGCCAGCAGCGCCTGGCCGTCGTGGACCAGCCGCACCGCCTCGATCAGCGCCACCGGCTCGATGTCCTTGAGCAGGAACCCCGACGCCCCGGCCCGCAGGGCGCCGAAGACGTACTCGTCCAGCTCGAAGGTCGTCAGCACCACGACCCGGGTGCCCCGGAGCCGGGCGTCGCCGGTGATCCGGGCGGTGGCCTCCAGGCCGTCGACCCGCGGCATCCGGACGTCCATCAGGACGACGTCCGGCCGCGTCGCCACGGCCAGCGTCACCGCCTGCCCGCCGTCGACCGCCTCGCCGACGACCTCGATGTCCGGCTCGGAGTCCAGCAGCGCCCGGAAGCCGGCGCGCACCAGCGTCTGGTCGTCGACGAGCAGCACCCGGATGGCGGCGCTCACGACGCTGCCACCGGCAGGGGCTCCGGGGCGCGCACGGGCAGGGAGACGGGCAGGGCCGCCGCGACCCGCCAGCCGCCCCCGGGGCGCGGGCCCGCCTCCAGCGAGCCGCCGGCCGCGGTCGCCCGCTCCCGCATGCCGCGCAGCCCGTTGCCCGACCCGGTGCCGTCCAGCGCCGCCGGGGCCGCGCCGCCGTCGTCCTCGACCTCGATGCGGACGACGTCGGCCGTCCGGCTGACGTGCACCCGCGCCGTCGTGGGTCCGGCGTGCCGCATCACGTTGGTCAGCGCCTCCTGGACGATCCGGTAGCCGGTGGCCCCCACCGACGCCGGGACGTGCGTCGCCTCGGGGTCGACCCGCACGTCGAGCGCGATCCCGGCCGACCCCAGCGCCTCCCGCAGGTCGTCGATCTCGGCCAGGCCCTGGACCGGCCGGACCGGGCTGTCGTGCTCGTCGTCCCGGAGCAGGCCGAGCATCGAGCGCAGGTCGCCCAGCGCCTCGCCGCTGACCCGCTTGATGTCGCGCAGCGTCGCGCGGGCCTGGTCGGGGTCCCGGTCGAGGAGGTGCGCGCCCACCCCGGCCTGCACGTTGATCGCCACCATGGCGTGCGCGACGACGTCGTGGACGTCGCGGGCGATCCGCAGGCGCTCCTCGCCCACCCGGCGCAGCGCCTCCTCCTCGCGGTTGCGCTCGGCGGTCTCCGCGCGGTCGACGAGGGCCGCGGTGTAGCCGCGCCGCTCGTGGGCCGCGACGCCCAGCGCCAGGGGCAGCGCCACCACGCCGAGGTTGCGGGCGGTGTTCCAGTCCAGGAGCGAGTGCGGGCTGTAGGTCTGCAGGAAGGCCACCACCACCGGTGCCGTCGCCGCCCCGGTCCACAGCGCCGCGCGCCGGCCGAGCCGGTCGGCGAGCGTGTAGGCGCAGAGAACCGCCGGGATCGGGATGGTCTGGTAGATGTCGGCGGTGCTGATGACCGCGAGCAGGGTGGTCATCGCGGCGGTCATGGCCAGCACCGGCCGGTCGCGGCGCAGCAGCACCGGCAGGCTGGCGACGACGATGGCGACGACGGCGGCCACGCTCGGGTCCGACTTGGTGCTGCGGGCGAGCTCCACGCACATCGACGCCACGCACGCGGCTGCCGCCACGACGTCCAGGACGCGTGGCGGCAGCGACGGGAGGCGGGTCACGCCACGACGGTAGCGGCGGCGGGACCGGCGGTCGTCGTCCTCAGGGAGTACTCGCCAGCACCCGCGGCGACTCCGAAGCGGTGCCGGCCGGCTCGCCCTCGGAGAGCCCGATGCGGTCGTGCAGCCTGCGCAGCGGCATCGGCGCCCACCAGTTCCACTTGCCGAGCAGGCCCATCAGCGCGGGCACCAGGAACGACCGGACGACGAACGCGTCGACCAGCACGCCGACCGCGGTCGCGATGCCGATCTGCTGGATGAACGAGATCGAGCTGGTGCTGAAGGCGCCGATCGCCACGGCCAGCAGGATCGCAGCGGCGGTGACGACGCTGCCGGTGCGGCCCAGGCCGGTCGCGACCGCCTCGCGCTCGGTGAGCCCCGCCTCCCTCGCCTCCTTGATCCGGCCGAGCAGGAAGACGCCGTAGTCGGTGGACAGCGCGAAGACCACCGCCGCGGCGACCAGGAAGTTGGTCGGCTCGACCCCGCCGTTGGGCGTGTAGCCGAGCAGGCCGGTGAGCCGGCCGTCCTGGTAGACGAAGGTGAGCGCGCCCAGGGCCACCCCCGCGGTGAGGGTGTTCATCACGACCGCCTTGACCGGGAGCACGACCGAACCGGTCATCAGCCACAGCACCAGCACGGTGAGCAGCACGAGCAGCCCCGCGGCCAGCGGCAGGGCGTCGCCGATGGCGGCCTGCTGGTCGACGAACTCGGCGGCCGCACCGCCCACCAGGACGTCGGCGTCCCGGTCGGCGGCCAGGGCGCGGACCTCGGCGACGACCTGCTGGGCGACGTCGCCCTCGGGACCGCCGTCGACGGTCAGGTCGACCTGCCAGGTCCCCGGTCCGACCTCGACCGCGTCGGCCGGGGTGCGGACGCCGGGCAGCCGCGAGGCCGCGTCGGCGAAGGAGCCGGCCGCGGCGGCGTCGTCGGCCCGGACGGCGGCCAGGACCGGCGTGGTGCCGGCGCCGGCGTAGTCGGCCGCGAGGGTGTCGGCGACCGTGCGGGAGCTCAGGTCGGTCGGCACGACGCTGCTGTCCACCGGCGTCCACTCGGCCCGCAGGGCCGGTGCGGCGAGGACGAGCATGACGACCGCGGTGACCGCGGCGACCGCGCCGGGCCGGGCCATCACGGCGTGCGAGAGGCGGTACCAGCGGCCGGCCGAGGCGGTGCCCCGCCGCCGGCGGCGCGCCAGCCGCGGGCCCCAGAGGGCGAAGACCGCGGGCGAGACGACCAGCGCGGCGAGGGCCGCGACGACGGCGACGACGGCACCCGCGATGCCCATCGACTTCAGGAAGCCCATGGGGAAGACGGTGAGGGTGGCGAGGGCGACCGCGACGGTGGCGGCGGAGAAGGCGACGGTCCGGCCGGCGGTGCGCATGGTGGTGAGGACCGCGCCGAGGGTCGGTCCCTGCTGGTCGAGCTCCTCGCGGTAGCGGCTCAGCAGGAACAGCGTGTAGTCGATGGCCAGCCCGAGACCGAGGCCGATGACCAGGTTGAGGGCGAAGACGCTCAGGCCGTAGACCTCGTTGATCCCGGCCATCGCGAGGAACGTGCCGAGCACCGTGGTCACCCCGACCACCAGCGGGAGCACGGCGGCCCGGCCACCGAAGAACAGCAGCGACAGCAGCACGAGCACCGGGAAGGCCAGCAGCTCGGCGCGGCCGAGGTCCTCCCCCACCCGCTCGCCGATCTGCAGGCCGGTGACGGCCGGCCCGCCGAGGGCCACCCGCTCGTCGTCCTCGAACGCCGCGACGGCGGCCGCGGCGACGGCGTCGGCGTCGGCGTCGGCGTCGAGGACGGCGACGACCAGCGCGGAGCTGCCGTCCCGGGCGGTGCCGGCCGGCAGCGCCTCCGCGACGCCGTCCAACCCGGCGAGCGTGCTGACGACGTCGGCCGCGCCCGCCTCGCCGTCGGGGGTGTCGACGACCGCGACGACGCCCGCGGACGGCGTCCGGCCGGAGGCGTCCTCGAGGCGCTGCACGGCGAGTGCGGAGTCGGAGTCGGCGGGGGCGAAGCCGCCGTCGGCGTCGAGCGCCCCGGCGACCGGGCCGCCGAGGACACCGGCGACGAGCACGAAGAGCAGGACGGCCAGCAGGGCGCGGCGGGGCCGGCTGTACAGCGCGCGGGTGAGCCGGGAACCGGCCGGGCGGGGCCGGTCGGCGGGCGGGAGCGGGGCGGTGGTCGTGTGCATGGCACGACCTTCGCGGCCGGCGGGGGCCCGTCGCGTCGTGCTGCGGGTGTGGCTCTGCCGCCGCCCGCGGCCGTGGTACTCCCGGCGGAGTACGCCTCCGGACGACGTGCTGCCGCGGTGCGCAGCCGCCCGCCGCGGGGCACGCTGGCCGGGTGACCGAACACCCCGACCTCGCCCGGTTCGTCGACGCCCAGGACGACGGCGGCACCTACGCGCAGGCGCTGGCGGAGCTGCGCGCCGGGCACAAGCGCAGCCACTGGATGTGGTTCGTCTTCCCGCAGGTCGCCGGCCTCGGCCGCAGCGCGATGGCCCAGCGCTACGCGATCGGCGGCGCCGACGAGGCGCGCGCCTACCTGGACCACCCCGTGCTGGGGCCGCGGCTGCGGGAGTGCGCCGCCGCGCTGACCGCGCTGGACGGCGACGACCCGGTCGCCGTGCTGGGCGGGACCGACGCCCAGAAGCTGCGCTCGTCGATGACGCTGTTCGCCGCGGTGGCGCCGGAGGAGCCGGTGTTCGCCGCGGTGCTCGACCGCTTCTTCGGCGGCGCCCGCGACGAGGCGACGACCGCACGCCTGTAGATCGTCGGCACCGGGCCCTACGGTGCCGCCATGACCGACGACGTCCCCTGGGAACCGCCGCTGGCCGGCAGCGAGCGCGAGCACCTGCTCGGCGCCCTGGACCGGCTGCGCACCACCTTCCGCTGGAAGGCCGCCGACCTCGACGCGGACGGGCTGCGCACCCGCGTCGGCGCCTCGTCGCTGACCCTCGGCGGGCTGCTCAAGCACCTCGCCCTGGTAGAGGACGAGGTGTTCACCCGGCGGCTGAGCGGCGCTCCGCTCGGCGAACCGTGGGAGTCCAGCTGGGCCGGCGGGGACGACTGGGCGTGGACCTCGGCCGCCGAGGACTCCCCCGAGCAGCTCTACGCGCTGTGGGACGACGCCGTGGCCCGGTCGCACGCGCGGCTGGACGCGGTGCTGGCCACCGGCGGCATGGACCAGCTCGTCGAGATGGCCTGGCCGGACGGCCGGCACGCCGGGCTGCGCCGGCTGCTGTGCGACCTGGTCGAGGAGTACGGCCGGCACACCGGGCACGCCGACCTGCTCCGCGAGGCGGTCGACGGGCTGGTCGGCGAGGACCCGCCCGCGGGCTGGCGGCCCCGGGTCGGCCGGCTCCCGGTGGGCTGACCGTGCCGACCGACCGGGCCGGCGACCTCGGGCTCCAGCTGGAGTTCACCGGCGACGTCTGGCACTGGCGCGGCCCGGCGCCGTTCCACTTCGTGACCGTGCCGCCCGAGGAGAGCGCCCGGCTGGCCGAGGTCGCCCCGGCGCTGAGCTACGGCTGGGGGATGCTGCCGGTCCGGGCGCGGATCGGCGGCACCGCGTGGACGACATCGCTGTGGCCAAAGGACGGCGCCTACCTGCTGCCGCTCAAGGACGCCGTCCGCCGGGCCGAGCAGCTCGACGTCGGCGACGTCGTCACCGCGCACCTCACCCCCGGCCGCTGACCCGTCCCTCTACGCAGCGCTCCCCAGGCGGAGTGGGCGGGGCGGCGGGTCGGGGGTCAGACGATACGGACGCGGAGGCGTCGGAAGCCGCGGCCCTTGTTCTCCATCTTGACCACCTCGACGCGGCCGACCATCGCCGTCGACGCGACGTGGGTGCCGCCGTCGGCCTGGGTGTCCAGCCCGACGATGTCCACGATCCGCACCTCCGCCAGGTCCGGAGGCAGCAGGTCGGTGGCCGTCCGGATGACGTCGGGGATCGCCATCGCCTCGGCGCGCGGCAGCACCCGCACCTGGATCGGGCGGTCGGCGGCCAGCTCGGTGTTGACCGCCTCGGCCACCCGGTCCTTGAAGTCGGCCGGCACCTCGGGTAGGTCGAAGTCCATCCGGGCGGTCAGCGGCTCCATGTTCCCGCCGGTCACCAGCGCGCCGAAGTCGCGGAAGACGACGCCGGTGAGCACGTGCAGCCCGGAGTGGGTGCGCATCAGCGCGGTACGCCGGTCGTCGTCCAGCGCGCCACGCACCGCCGTCCCGGCCGGTGGCACCGGGTCGCCCTCGACCGGCACCAGGTACTGCTCGTCACCGGAGCGGGTGCCGACGATCCGGGTGCGGACGCCGCCCCACAGCAGGACGCCGTGGTCCGGGGGCTGCCCGCCGCCGCCGGGGTAGAACGCCGACCGGTCCAGCACGATCCCCTGCTCCGGGTCGACACCGATGACGGTGGCGTCCCACTCGCGCACGGTGGCGTCGGCGAGGTCGAGGCGGTGGGTGTGCCCGGCGTGCGCGGTGGCCATGCCGGCATCCTGCCGGGGACGGCACCGGCGCGGACCAGTCCACCCGGGAGTCCAGTTCGCCCGGGAAGCAGCCAGGTGCACGTACGGTTGCCAGTCGCCGCGGAGCACCGCCGTACGCACACCTCCCGAGGAGCAGCGCCTGTTGTCCAGCTCGCCCCCTGACGCCGCCCCGGACCCTGCGCTGGCCGCGGAGCAGACCGCCGTGACCGACCTCTACCGCCGGCTGGACGCCGCCCGCGAGCTGGCGGTGACCCGGTTCCGGCAGGCGCTGGCGGCGCCGATCATCAACCCGCAGTCCCTCGGCGAGCGGGAGGCGGCCGCCCGGTTCCAGGGCCAGCGGATCACCACCCTGGACGCCGCCGACCACGGGCTGGTCATCGGCCGGCTGGACCGCGAGGCGCTCGAGGGCACCGAGCGGCAGCCGCTGTACATCGGGCGGGTGGGGCTGGCCGCCGACGACCCGTCCGGCGACCCGGCGCTGGTGGACTGGCGCGCGCCGGCCTCCCGGCCGTTCTACACCGCGACGCCGTTCCGGCCCGAGGGCGTGGTCCGCCGCCGGCACATCCGCACCCGCGGGCGGGCGGTCACCGCGGTCAACGACGAGGTGCTCACCATCGACGTCGAGGCCACCGACGGGCCGCCGCTCACCGGTGAGGCCGCGCTGATGGCGGCGCTGACCGCCGAGCGCACCGGGCGGATGACCGACATCGTCGCGACCATCCAGGCCGAGCAGGACGCGATCATCCGCAGCGACGCCCGCGGCGTGCTCGTGGTGCAGGGCGGTCCGGGCACCGGCAAGACCGCCGTCGCGCTGCACCGCGCCGCCTACCTGCTGTACACCCACCGCGAGCGGCTGGCCCGCAGCGGACTGCTCGTCGTCGGCCCGACCCCCACGTTCCTCCGCTACATCGCCGACGTGCTGCCCGCGCTCGGCGAGACCGGCGTGCTGCTCGCCGGGCTCGGCCAGCTGCGCCCCGGGCTGGACGCCCGCGGCACCGAGTCGCCGCAGGTCGCCGAGCTGAAGGGCCGGCTGAGCTTGGTCGACGTGCTCAAGGCCGCCGTCCGGGACCGGGAGACCGTGCCCCGCGGGGTGCGCGAGCTGGTGATCGACGGCGTCCGGATCCCGCTGCGCCCGGTCGACCTGACCCGCTGCCGCACCGTGGGCCGCCGCGCGTCCCGGCAGCACAACCTGGGCCGCGGCGCCTTCGCCCGGGCCGTCGTCGACCTGGTGGCGCAGCGTTACGCGGACCGGATCGGTGCCGACGTCCGGGGCGGGTCCGGCCTGCTGGACAGCCGGGACCTGGAGGCGCTGCGGTCGGAGATCGGGCAGGAGGCCGCCGTCCGGCAGCTGGTCGACGAGATGTGGCCGGTGCTCACCGCCGAGCGGTTGCTCGCCGACCTGTACGCCGACCCGGCGCGGGTCCGGCGTGCGACCAAGGGCTGGGAGGACGAGGACCGCGCGCTGCTCGCCCGCCCGGCGGGCAGCGCCTGGACGCCGGCCGACGTGCCGCTGCTCGAGGAGGCCGACGAGCTGCTCGGGTACGACGACAGCGCCGAGCGGGCCCGCGAGGCCCGCCGCCGCCGCGCGGCGCGGGAGGAGGCGCAGGACACGCTGGACCTGCTGCACGGCTCGCGCTCGACCGACCTGGACGACGACGAGGAGGGCGAGGAGCTCACCGCCGGCGACCTGCTGGACGCCGAGCAGCTGGCCGAGCGGGACGCCGACGTCGACTACCGGACCGCGGCCGAGCGGGCCGCCACCGACCGGACCTGGGTGTTCGGGCACGTGGTCGTGGACGAGGCGCAGGAGCTGTCGGCGATGGCGTGGCGGCTGCTCGCCCGCAAGTGCCCCACCCGGTCGATGACCGTGGTCGGTGACCTGGCGCAGACCGGCAGCCTGGCCGGGGCGACGGACTGGGGCGCGGTGCTCCGGCCGCACGCCGGCGAGCAGTGGCGGCTCGCCCAGCTGACCGTGAACTACCGGACGCCTGCCGAGATCATGGCGGTGGCCGCCGACGTGCTGGCGGCGAGCGACGCGCAGACCGCGCCGCCGCGCTCGGTGCGCAGCACCGGGGTGCCGCCGACCGCCGAGCAGGTACCCGCCGCCGACCTGCTCCCCCGGGTCGCCGCGGTCACCGCCGAGCTGGTCGCGGCCGGCGGGACGGTGGCGGTGATCGCGCCGCCCAGCCGGGTGGCCGACGTCGTCGACTGCCTGTCCGCGTCCTTCCCGGCGGTGTCCTCCGGTCCGGCCGCGGACTCCTCGGCCGGCCCGGTGGTGCTGGTGCCGGCCGACGCCAAGGGGCTGGAGTTCGACTCGGTGCTGCTGGTCGACCCGCAGGGCGTGCTCGACGAGGGCATCCGCGGGCACAGCGACCTCTACGTCGCGCTCACCCGGCCGACCCAGCGGCTGGCCGTGCTGTACCCCGGTGAGCTGCCGGCGGAGCTGCACCGCCTCACCGACCCGGCTCAGTAGCCGGTGAGCACCTCGTCCACCGGCCGGCGTCCGGTGGGCTGGCTGTCGCCGGCCGGGTAGCCCAGCAGCATCTGCGGGTGCCCGACCAGGGACAGCCGGTGCGACAGCCGGCTCCGCGCCCAGGACCGGAGACGCGCGAGAGCACGCGTGGGAAGACGCGCGAAAGCGCCGGAGGGTGTGGCGGGTCAGGCGTCGCGGGTGAGGGCGAGCAGGGCGATGTCGTCGGCGCGGTGGGTGCCGGCGAGGTCGGCGAGCAGCCGGTCGCAGAGCTCGTCGGGGTCGGTCGTCGCCCGCCGCTGCGCCGACGTCCGCAGCCGGTCGAGGCCGGCGTCGATGTCGCTGGTCCGGCTCTCGACCAGGCCGTCGGTGAACAGCACCAGGGTGGCGCCGGGCGGGACGGTGCCCGACCACTCGACGGCCGCGGCCGGCGGCGCACCCAGCATCCGGCTGGGCACCACCGGCAGGAACTCCGCCCTGCCGTCGGCGATGAGCAGCGGTGGCGGGTGCCCGGCCGAGGCGACGTCCAGCCGCCCGGTGGCCAGCTCCAGGGTGGCGAACAGCGCGGTCGCCATCCGCTGCAGCCCGAGCAGCGGCCAGCTGGCCTGCAGCCGGTCGATCACCGCGGCCGGGGCGGGCGCCTCGACCAGCAGCGCCCGGTAGACGCTGCGCAGCTGCCCCATCGTGGCGGCGGCGGTGATGTCGTGGCCGACGACGTCGCCGACCGCGATGGCCACCCGGCCACCGGGCAGCGGCGCCACGTCGTAGAAGTCGCCGCCGATCTCCACGCCGTAGGTGGCGGCGAGGTAGCGGACGGCCACCGACATCCCCGGCACGTGGGGCGGCGGTGGCGGCAGCAGGGTGGCCTGCAGCGTGTGCGAGGTGCGGGCCTCCAGCTCGAACCGCTGCGCCTTGGCCATCATCAGCGACACCTGCAGCGCCAGCTGCTCGGCGAGCTCGACGTCGGCCGAGGTGAACGGCGCGCGGCGGCGGTCGGCCGACAGCGTCATCACGCCCAGCGCCCGGCCCTCGGCCACCAGCGGCACGCTGATCACGCTGGCCAGCTCCAGCCCCTGGACCGCGGCCAGCTCGGCCGGGTCGCGCACCACCTCGGCCAGCCACTCGTCGGCGACCACGGGGAACCAGCGGGTGCGCCCGGCCGTCAGGGCGGCGCGGGCCGGCGCGGGCAGCTCGCGGAACGGCGGCGCCCAGGCGCGCAGCTCGTCGACCAGCGGCTGCCGCTCCGGGTCGCCGTGCCGGGCGACGACGCGCTCCATCCCGTGCTCGACGACCAGGTCGAGCACGCACATGTCGGCCAGCCGGGGCACGACCATCGCGGCCAGCTGCTCGACGGTCTCGGTGACGCCGGTGGCCCCGGCCAGCAGCCGCGCGGCGTCCAGCAGGAACGCCGACCGCTGCCCCTGGCGCGCGGTCTCCTCGTGCAGCCGGGCCCGCTCCAGCGCCTGCCCGGCCTGCCGGCCCAGCGTTGCCAGCAGGTCGGCGTCGGCCTCGCTGAGCGCGTGGTGCAGCCCCGGCTCGGCCAGCGAGATCAGCTCGCCGTCGCCCGCACCGTCCAGGGCGAGCACCAGCGCGCCGAGGTGGTCGTCGTCCGCGGTGACCGGCAGGACGACCAGGTCGCTGTACCCGGCGGCCCGGGCGGCGCGCGCCAGCCCGGGCCAGGACGTGGCGAGCGCCTCACCGACCGGCACGGTGCGCACCCCGGCCCCCAGCACCTCCTGCAGGCGCCCCGGGGAGGTCACGTCCAGGGCGCGGAGCACGTCGGCGGGCATCCCCTCGGCCGCGGTGAGGACGGCCCGCGGCTCCCCGTCGGCGTCGTGCGGCGCGGCCTCGACCAGCCACAGCGCCGCCGCCGAGGCCTGCCCGGCGCGCCGCCCGCGGTGCACCACGACGGCGGCCGCGTCGGCGACGGTGACCGCCGCGGCGAGCTCGGCGGTGAACTGCTGCAGCGTCCGCGAGCGCGCCTCGGACGCCTCGGCCGCCCGGCGGGCCGAGAGGATCTCCCGCTCGTAGCGGCGGCGGGCGGTCGCCTCGAACAGGGTGGCCCGGACCATCAGCGGGGTGCCGTCCGGCGCGCGCACCTCGACGGCGTTCACCAGGCACGGCAGCAGCGAGCCGTCCGCCCGGACGACGTCCAGGGCCACCTCGCGCACCGCGCCCTGCATCCGCAGCAGCGGGGTGAGGTGGGTGTCGTGGAAGACCTGGCCGCCGACGCTGAGCAGGTCGCGCAGCCGGGTCCGGAGCATCTCCTCGGCGGACCAGCCGGTCCAGGCGCACAGCGTCCGGTTGACCTTGACGATGGTCCCGTCGGTCAGCGTCGACAGGTAGCCGCACGGCGCGTTCTCGTACAGGTCGGCCGGGTCGTCCTCGAGCAGCTGCTCGAGCTCCCCCCGCGTGGTCTCGTCCTGCCGGCGGTCCCCCGGCGTGAACCGGGCGGAGGTCACGACCAGGCCCGGATGGCGGCGGTGGTCTCCTCGGGGGCACTGAGGTGCGGGCAGTGCCCGGTCGCGGACAGCTGGGTGAACGTCGACCCGCGGATGTGCTCGTGCACGTACCGGCCGGCGGTCTCCGGGGCGATGACGTCCTCGGAGCACTGCAGCACGAGGGTCGGCACGTCGACGCCGGGCAGGTCCGCCCGGTTGTCGGAGAGGAAGGAGACCCGGGCGAACTGCCGGGCGACGTCGGGGTCGGTGCGGCAGAAGCTGTTGGTCAGCTCCGCGGCCAGGTCCGGCCGGTCCGGGTTGCCCATGATCACCGGGGCCATCGCGGTGGACCAGCCCAGGTGGTTGGCGTCCAGGTTGTCCAGCAGATCGCGGATCTGCTCGCGGGAGAAGCCGCCGACGTAGTCGCCGTCGTCGACGTACCGGGCGCTGGGCCCGACCATCACCATCGCGCCGAACACCTCCGGGGCGCGGGCGTGGGCCAGCACGCCGATCATCGAGCTGACCGAGTGCCCCACGAAGACCGCGTCGGTGAGCTCGAGGTCGCGCATCACCTCGACGACGTCGTCGGCGTACCCGCGCAGCGAGCCGTAGCGCACCGGGTCGTAGGCCGACAGGTCCGAGTGCCCGAAGCCGACGTGGTCGAAGGTGACGACCTGGTGGTCCACCTCGAAGTCCGGCGTGATGAACCGCCACATGTTCTGGTCGCAGCCGTAGCCGTGCGCGAACACCATCGGCCGGGCGCCCGGCCGACCGGTCACACGGACGTCGTTCCGTGTGCGGACGCTCATGGGGGGAAGGTACGCGACCACGGCGTCCCGCATCCACTGCCCGCACCGGCTCTCACGGCGCCCCACCAGGGCGGACGTCGGCGAGCACGACGCCGCTCGCGGGACGAGCCGGGATCCGCCGCAGCGAGATGGTGAGGTCCTGCTCGGGGACCGTGCAGCCCAGCCGGGCCAGCCGGACGGCGAGGGTGGCCAGCAGCCGCACGGTGACGTCCTCGCCGGGGCAGCGGTGGCCGCTGAGCGGGTCGCCGGCGCCCTGCGGGACCAGCTCCCACGGCCCGCTGCGGCGGACCGCGGTACCGGTGTCGTCGAGGAAGCGCGCGGGGCGGAACGCGTAGGGCTCGGGGAACAGCTCCGGGTCGTGGTCCTGGCCGAACAGGTCCAGCAGCACCATGGCGCCGGCCGGCACGGTCTCGCCGTCCCAGGTGACCTCCCGCGGTGCCCGCCCGCCGATGAACGGGGCGAACGGGTAGTACCGGCGCACCTCGTGGGCGAAGGCGGTGGCGAAGGCGTCGTCGCCGGTGCGCAGCCGGTCGCGGTGCTCCGGCCACTGGTGCAGGGCGTGCGCGGCGAAGCCGACGAACCAGCTCACCGCCACCGTCGGCCGGACGACGTTGAGCACCTCGACCGCGGCCACCCGCGGCTCGAGCAGCTCGCCCTCGGCGTCGCGGTGGGTGGCGACGACGTGGAGGACCGAGCCCGCCGGCGCCGTCCGGGCACCGGACCGGACCTCCTCGACGATCCCCGCCAGCCAGGCCTCGCGGCGCTGCCGCACCCGGCGCGCCCGCCAGTGCCGGGGGGCGCCGGTGGCGAAGCCGTCGACCAGGGTGGTCAGGTCGCGGGCCAGCGCCGGCACCTCATCGTCGGTCACCGGCACCGCGGCCCAGTCGCACACCGCCCGGGTGAGCAGCCGGGCCGCCTCGTCCATCAGCACGATGCGGTCCTCACCGGCCCAGCGCCGGGCGGCGTCGTCCCAGGCCGCTGCGGCCCTGCCGACCAGGGCGCCGACGCCGTCACCCTCCAGCAGCTGCACGAACATCGCCTTGCGCACCCGGTGCGGCTCGCCGTCCAGGGTGTGCACCGCGCCGTGGCCGAACAGCGTGCTGACCACCGGCTCGGGGAGGGCGCCGCTGCGCCGCACGTGGTCCTCGTCGTAGACGAACCGGGCCCCCGCCGGCCCGGACACCCCCAGCGTCGGGCGGACCAGCATCAGCCGGGTGCGCACGGTGGCCCGGCCGGCCGCGCGGCGCCGGTCGGGCAGCCAGGCGTAGCCCTGGGCGAGCATCGCGGCGGTCTGGTCGAACCGGGGGCTGCGGACCATGCGGGCGGGGATGCCCCGTGAGCGGCCGGCAAAACGATCACTTCCGGTCAGGACCCGACCGGCGCGACGGCGGGACCGGCTCCCGCGCGTCCCGGGGCGCACCACGGGCCACCCGCGCCGCGGCGTAGGCGGGCCGCCGGAAGCGGGCCATCGGGCCGTCGGTGGTCAGGCCGGGCGGGGGGTACAGCACGGCGTCGAAGCGGAGGTCAGGGTCGAGCGGCCCGGCGACCGGACCCACCAGCAGGGTGCCGAAGGTCCGCCACGGGCCCCGGCCGACGGCGGCGTCGAGCTGCACGACCCGGCCGGGGGCGGCGGCGGCCAGGCCGGCGGCGTCCGACGGCAGCGGGCCGCCCTGCGGCAGCGCGGTCAGCCAGACCGGCCCGGCGGCGCTGCGGTAGGCCATGACCGACCCGTACGGGGTGGCCGCGTCCCGGCGCAGCACCGGCACCCGGCGGGTCCACCGGCCGCGCCCGGCCGAGGAGAGCAGCAGGTCGACCGGCGGGTCCCCGGCGACCCGCAGTGCGAGCCCCAGCAGGTCGGGGAACCGGGCCGGCAGGCCGGCACCCCGGGAGAACCGGACCGCGGCGTCGTCGGTACCGACCGCGTCGAGCCACGGGATGCCCACGCCGATGCCCTGCCGCCGCAGCACGGCGGGGAACACCGCTCCGTGCGGGTGCATCGGCTTGGCCCGGCGGACCCGGGCGAGGGCGGCCAGCGGGACGGCGACCACCCGGCCGGCGGCATCGGCGAGATCAGCCATGCCCGCTGTCGTTACCACCGCCAGCGCGGTTCACCCCTCGCCGCGGGGCAGAAAGGCCCCGGACCGGCGCGTCGCTGCGCCCGGCCGGAGCAGGTGGGTCAGTGCCGCGTGGTGCCGCAGTCGGTGCACCGCTTCCGTTCCGCGGCGTTGGTGTGCCTGCAGTTGTCGCAGGTCCACAGGGTGCGTTCGAGGGTGCTCATGGGTCCCGTCCTCCGTGCCCAGCCGAGGTGTCCGGCCGCTCTGCCGGCGGGCCGGGGGTCCACCCGGCAACCGCAGCTCCGACGCTAGGGCCGCCGGATGACGGCCAGGTGTCCGGCAGGGGACGTCTGGAGGACGGGTGACCCCGCGAGCCCCGCGGGTCGGCTCAGTGGGCTCCGCGGGTCAGCGCAGGGAGCCGCAGCCGCCCGCGCCGCAGGCGCAGCCACCGCACCCGGCGGCCGGCTCCGGTGCGGGCCGGCGGGCGATCCGGGCCATCCCGGCACCGCCGGCGAGGTTGGCCAGCCCCAGCAGGACGGCGAGCACGCCGGCCGTCGTCCGGCCGGTCGCCAGCAGCGCGTCGACGCCACCGACCAGGCCGAGCACCACGGCCGCCGCCGCGACGAGGACCGCTCCGCCCAGCAGGGCGGGACGGCGGTCGGGCAGCGCCGCGGCCAGCACCGGCAGCACCAGCACCACGGCGACGACCAGCGCCCAGCCGGTCGCGGTGAGCGACAGCACGGCGAGACCGACCGCCACCAGGCCGAACCAGACGGCGCCGGCACCGGTGACCGCACCGGTCCGTTCGACCAGCCCGGCCCGCACGCCGCGCAGCACCGCGACGCCGCGGACGACGGCGAACAGCCCGAGGGCGCCCAGCAGCACCCGGGGGCCACCGTCGGACCAGACCAGGGCCAGCACCCCGAGCACGAGCAGGGCCGCACCGAGGGCCAGCATCCGCGGCCAGGTGGCGCGGGCCTCCTGCGGCGTGGGCGGGGCGGCGGGGGTCCCGGCCAGCCGGCCGGCGGTCACGCTGTTCGTCACGCGCCCAGTCTCCCCCACTCCCGGGCCGACCCGGCGGACGGGCACCGCCGTTCCTCCGGCGGCGGGGTCCCCGCTGTGCCACGCTGAGCGCCGCCACGGGGGCGATCGCCGGGGACCCGGCAGCAGGAGGAGCAGGACATGGACACCTCGGGGACCGTCTCGTCGGCCCGTCAGGCCGGCGACAGCGACGGGCTGGAGGCGCTGGCCCGGGTCGGGCTCATCGCCTACGGCGTCGTCCACCTGCTGATCGCCTGGCTGGCGCTGCAGCTGGCCTGGGGCGGGGGCGGGGGCGGCGACTCGGCCGACCAGTCCGGGGCGATGTCGACGCTGGCCGAGCAGCCGTTCGGCAAACCGCTGCTCTGGGTGGTGGCCATCGGCCTGTTCGCGCTGGCGGTGTGGCAGCTCGCCGAGCTCTTCGCCCAGCTGCCGGGGCTGCGCGGCACCGGCGAGCGGAAGAAGAAGGCCGCCACCGGCTCGGCCAAGTCGGTCGCCAAGGCCGCCGTCTACGTCTTCCTGGGGATCACCGCCCTCCGGTTCGCCACCGGCGGCGGGTCGTCCAGCTCCAGCGACCAGCAGGGTGCCGTGGCCGGCGTCTTCAGCTGGCCCGGTGGCCGTTTCCTGGTCGGTGCCGCGGCCCTGGTGCTGATCGGGGTGGGCGCCTACCACGTGCGCAAGGGCGTGACCCGGAAGTTCATGAAGGAGGTCGACACCGCCCGCGCCTCGGCCCGGGAGCGCACGCTGATCGAGCGCTTCGGCCTGGTCGGCTACCCGGCGAAGGGCGTGGCCCTGGCGCTGGTCGGCGGCCTGGTCGGCTGGGCCGCCGTCACCTTCGACCCGGACAAGGCCAGCGGCCTGGACGGCGCGATGCGCACCCTGCTCGACGCCCCGTTCGGGAAGGCGCTGCTCACCGTGGTCGCCCTGGGCATCGCGGCGTTCGGCGTCTTCGCCTTCTTCCGGGCCCGCCACCCGCGGCGCACCTGACCGGCGGGCGGCGGTCCCGCTCGTCGGGCACGATCGCCGGGTGAACGTCGTCCCCCAGCGCGTGCACGACGCCGTCGCCCGGGCCCGCGAGGTGACCGACCACCCGGTGCTCACCCACCTGGCCCGGGTCGGGCTGGTCGCCTACGGCGTCCTGCACGTGCTCATCGGCTGGCTGGCGTTCCGGATCGCCTGGTTCGTGCAGCCGAGCACCGAGGACGCCGACCAGACCGGGGCGCTGCAGACCGTCGGCTCCTCCCCCGGCGGGCGGGTCCTGCTGTGGGTCATCGGGCTGGGCATGCTCGCCCTGGCGCTCTGGCAGGGCGGTGAGGTGCTGCGCTGGTGGACCGGGCTGCTCCGGCCCGACCACCGGCTGCGGACCGCCGTCCTCTGCGCCAAGTGCGGTGCCAAGGCCGTGGTCTACGCCGTCCTCGGGGTCACCGCGCTGTTCTTCGCCGTCGGCGCGGAGTACGACGCCGCCGCCCGCTTCCGCGACCTGACCGACGAGGCGCTGGAGATCCCCGGCGGCTCGGCGCTGGTGGTCGCCGTCGGGCTGGGGGTGGCGGCCGTCGGGGTGTACGTGCTGGTGCGCGGGGTCACGGGCGGCTTCATGAAGGACGTCGACCTCGACGCCGCGCCCGACCGGTGGGAGCCGCTGATCGAGCGGGTCGGCTCGGTCGGGTACGTGGCCAAGGGGATCGCGTTCAGCCTGTCCGGCGGGCTGCTGGTGTACGCGGCGGCCACCCAGGACGTCTCGACCGCGACCGGGCTGGACGGCGCGATGAACGTGATCGCCGACGTGCCGACCGGGCAGTGGCTGCTCACCGCGGTGGCGGCCGGGTTCGCCCTGTTCGGTGTCTACGCGCTGGCGCGGGCCCGCTACCCCGACCGCGACCCCGCCACCTGAGGAAGGACCCCGCTGCCCCCCACCACTCGCCGGCTCGCGGCGGGGCCCTGCAGCGGGGCCGACCACTGAGCCCGAACATGGCCATCTCCGGCCTACGGATCGGGCCGAAGATGGCCGTGTTCGCGGTCAGGGGGCGTGCAGGAGGGCGGCGGCGCGGGCGAGGACCCGGTCGAGGGCGGCCGCCGCGGCCGGGGCGAGGGCGACCAGGTGCGCGAAGCCGTGCGCCATGGCCGGCTCGTCCAGCCACTGCGCCGAGGTGCCGGCGGCGGCGAGCGCCTCGGCGTAGGCCCGGCCGGAGTCGTGCAGCGGGTCGACTCCGGCGGTGACCACCAGCGCCGGCGGCAGCCGGGAGAGGTCGCCCTCGGCCGGGCTGATCCGCGGGTCGCCCAGGTCGGTGCCCCGCGGGACGTAGTTCCGGGTGTACCAGGCCATGTCCGACAGCGTCAGGAACGGCAGGTGGCCGAAGGCGGCCACCGACGGCTGGTCGGCGCCCCGCGCCACGTTCGGGTAGAGCAGCAGCTGCGCGGCCGGCTGCGGACCACCGGCGTCGCGCAGCTGCTGGCACACGACGGCCGCGAGGTTGCCGCCACCGCTGTCGCCGGCCACGGCGACCCGGCCGGGGTCCCCGCCCAGGGTCGCGGCGTGGTCGAGCGCCCAGCGGGTGGCGGCCACGGCGTCGTCGACCGCCGCGGGGAACGGGTGCTCGGGCGCCCGCCGGTACTCGACCGACACCACGACCGCGGGCAGCGCCGCGGCGAGCCGGCGGGCCAGCCCGTCGTAGTCGGCGACGCTGCCGACGGTCCACCCGCCGCCGTGCAGCAGGACGACGGTGGCGCCGCGCGCGTCGGCCGGGCGGTACACCCGGCCGCCGTCGTCGAGCTGCTGGACGTCGACCGCGGGGCCACCGGCCAGCCCGTCGGCGAGCAGCGCGGCGAACCGGGCGCGGGCGGCCTCGAGACCCACCTCGCGGGCCGGGGGCACGTCCAGGCGGGGCAGCAGCGCAGCGAGTTCGGGGTGCAGCTGGGCGGGAACGGCGTCGTCCATCGGGCCATGGTGGCCCAGCGTCGGGCCCTTCGTCGGACCCGGCGTCGGGTCAGGCGTCGACGACGGTGAAGACGGTCCAGAGGCCGGTGATCTGCAGCGGCCGGACGACGGCGCGCGTGGTGCCGCAGCGCATCTGCAGCACCCGGCCGGAGGCGACGGCGGCCCGGTGCGCGGTCGCCAGCGCGGAGAGGCCGGCGGAGTCCAGGAAGGTGACGGCGCGGAGGTCGACCTCGACGGCGGCGCGGCCGGGGCGGGCGATGACCTCGAGCAGGCAGGTCCGCAGACCGGGGGCGGTGGTCGAGTCGACCTCACCGGTCACGGTGACCGTGGTGCCCTCCGACGACGTCGAGGCGCGGACGTCGATGCGGGTCGGGTCGATGTCGACGGGGAGTGCGGTCATGGCGAGCCTCCAGCGGGCCGTCCGGCCGGGGCGATCGCCGCCTGCCGCGTACGCCGGGCGAGGTGCTGCACCCAGTCGCGGCTGGTGGTTGAACCGCACGGCCAACGGTAGAGACCCGTTGGGTTGTGCACAAGGGGCACCCGGCGTGGCGGTGACGCCACGCCGGGTGCCCCCCGGAGGAGGCGTGTCAGCCCCAGACCTCCTGCGCGGTCTCGACGACCAGGGCCAGCTTGGCGATCTGCTGGTCCCGGGTGAGCGCGTTGCCCTCGACGGTCGAGCTGAACCCGCACTGCGGGGACAGGGCGAGCTGCTCCAGCGGCACGTACCGGGCCGCCTCGTCGATGCGCCGCTTCAGGTCGTCCTTGCTCTCCAGGTCCGGGCGCTTGGTGGTGACCAGCCCGAGGACGACGCGCTTGCCCGGCGGGACGAAGCGCAGCGGCTCGAAGGTCCCCGAGCGCTCGTCGTCGAACTCGAGGAAGAAGCCGTCGACGTCCAGGTCGCCGAACAGCGCCTCGGCGACGAAGTCGTAGCCGCCCTCGGCGACCCAGGAGGACCGGAAGTTGCCGCGGCACAGGTGGGTGGTGACGGTGAGCCCGTCCGGCCGGTCGGCCAGGGCGGCGTTCATCTGCCGGATGTAGCGCTCGTGCTGGTGCGCGGCGTCCCGGCCCTGGCTGTCGAGCTCGGCGCGCTGGGCCGGGTCGTTGAGGTAGGCCAGGCTGGTGTCGTCCAGCTGCAGGTACCGGCAGCCCAGGGCGGCGATGCCCTGCACCTGCTGGCGGTAGGCGGCCGACAGCGCGGCCCAGAAGGCGTCCTCGTCGGGGTAGACCGCCGGGTCGATCGCGGCCGCACCGCCGCGGTAGTGGACCATCGACGGCGACGGGATGGTCAGCTTCGCCGTCTGGCCGGGGCCCACCACCGACTGCAGGTAGGTGAAGTCGGCGCCGAAGATCGGCTCGTCGATCGACAGCGGACCGTCGACGTGCAGGCCGGCCGGCGCCCAGTCGATGGAGCCGTCGGCGTTCTTGAAGTGGACGGCGCGGCCCTCGCCGGCCACCTTGCTGATGCCGTCGATGGCGTAGATGAAGTCCATGTGCCAGGTCGCGCGGCGGAACTCGCCGTCGGTCGCCGTCTGCAGGCCGACGTCGGCCTGGAGCTGGACGACGTCGGCGATCGCCTGGTCCTCGATGCCGCGCAGCTCTGCGTCGTCCAGCTCGCCGGCCGCGTGCCGGGCGCGGGCGTCGTGGAGCCCCTGGGGGCGGAGCAGGCTGCCGACGTGGTCGGCGCGGAAGGGGGGTCCGGAGAGATCGGGCATGCCCCGAGCATGCCCGCTGGGGCGCGCCGGGCAACACGCGGATACTGGGGGCATGCCGAAGCGGACCGTCGTGGCCGGAGCCCTCTGGGTGCTGCTCTGCGTGCTGGCGTTCCTGGTCGACCCGGTCCTCGGCGCCTGCGTGCTCATCTTCGGCGGGATCGGCGTGGTCGTCGTCCAGCTGTCGAGCAGCTGGGACGAGCACCCGGACTTCGAGGCCCGTGAGCTGGAGCGGGCCCGCCGCCGGAAGGTCAAGTGGGAGAAGAACGCGCCGGCCCGGGAGAAGGACGCCGCGCGCTACGCCGCCCACCAGGCGCGCAAGAACCGCGAGAACGCCTCCTGAGAAATGGGTCGACGCCTCCCCGTCCGACCCCCTACGGTCCTCGACATGGGCGACACCTCGCTGCGGCTGCGGCTGCGCACCTCCTGAGCTGATCCGCGGGCGCTGCCGCGCAGCCCCGCCGTCCGCCGGTCCTCGACCGGACGCGACCGCTCCTCCCCGTTCCCGGCGCGCCCGCGCCGACGTCGCGGGCGCCCGTCCCACCCTCCTGGAGGCACCCCATGTCACGACCCACCCCTGCCGTCGACGGCCCCGCGGCCCAGGCCCGCGCCCAGCTGACCGAGGACGACCGCGCCGGCTTCGACCGGCTCGCGCACGCCGTCCTGTCCGCGCCCGGCGCCAGCAAGCAGCCAGCGCTGGGCGCCGTGCTGCGCAGCCAGCTGCCCGGCAACGCCGGGGTCCGGTGGCTGCACGCCGAGGGCATCTCGCCGATGTCCCGGGCGTCGGAGCTCACCGCTGAGCAGTGGCTGTCGCTGCACACGGCGTGGCTGACGCACGAGCAGGCGCCGAGGTCCGGTGGCCGGGGCAACGGCCACGGCCCGCGGACCGACAGCCGGCACGGTCACGCGCCCGGCGCCCAGGCCGCTCCGCGCTGGTTCTGAGGAAGGACCCTCCTGCCCGCCGCCGCTCGCAGGCTCGCGACGGGCCCCTGCAGGAGGGCCTCAGGTGACGGCGTCCTCGGCGGCGAGCTCGGTCGCGCGCTGCGGGTGGCCGAACGCCTCGGCGAGCGCCTGCCGCAGCGGCCAGGCGGTGGCCCGCCAGGCCAGGGCCCGGCCGAGCGCGGCCGGTGACCCGTCGACCGCGTCCGGCTCGCCCGGCCACCAGGAGACCGTCCGGCCGCCCGTGACCGTCAGCGCCGGGTGGACGGCGACCGACCCGGCGAGCTCGGGCACCCCCAGCCGCGCGGCAGCCAGGCCGGCGCCGGGCACCTCAGCCCAGGGCACCGTCCGGGCCGCGCGGCTGGTCACCCGGGCCCGCCCGACCAGTTCACTGGCCAGCGGGAGGTCGAGCAGGTCGGCGACCGCGCGCGGCGCCCCGCCGGCCGGCACAACCGGCTGGTCGACCAGTGGCTGCAACCACGGCGCGTCCAGCACGACGGCGTCGTCGGTCACCGCCGCCGGCGCCACCCGCACCCGGGCCGGGGCGTCGACGTCCAGGCCGTCCAGCGCGCCCGCCAGCTGGGCGTAGACCGTGCGCAGCACCCCGGGCGTCACCGTGCGCGCCGGGTCGCCGAGCCGGCCGAGCAGGTCGAGGGCGTCGTCCACGTCGGCCAGCACCTCGGCGACGGTCCGCCACGGCCGGAGCAGCTCCAGGACGTCGGCGGGCACCTCGGGCGCCGCTTCGTACAGTCCCTGTAGCTCCACCGCCTCCGGGTGCCGCAGGCGGTCGGGTCGCCGCCCGTGCAGCACCGGCGAGGTGCGCAGCCACCAGCGCAGGTAGCCGGGGACGGCGGTGCCGCCGAGGTCGACGTCGGCCCGGGCGGCCGCCGGCGACGCGGCCAGGAGCGGCAGCGCCCGGTCCCAGTCGCGCACCAGCTCCAGGTCCCGGACGGCGGTCAGCGGCGGCCAGACCGGCGGTGGCGCGTCCGCCGGCAGCCGGTCCAGGACGGCGTCCACCCACTCGTCCACCCGGTCGACGTCGAGGTCGTCGGGGTCGTCGGCGCTGAGCACCGCGAAGCCGTCGAGCACACCGACGGCCCGCAGCGCATCGGCGTCCTGCTCGGCGGCGAACTCGGGGTCGAGCACGCCGAGCGCCCCGGGGGTGAGCACGTCGGCCAGCGGTGAGCCCGGCCGGACCAGCTCCCCCGCCGGCGCCCAGCCGCCGTCGTCGTCGGGCAGCGCCAGCTCTGCCAGCCAGTCCAGCTCACCCGGCGCCGGCCCGGCCGCGGCGACCAGGGCGAGGACGGCGTCGGCCAGCGGCTCGACGTCCTCGCCGTCGTCCGCCCGGTCCAGCGAGCTCTCCACGGCGGCCCGGACGCCCGGGTCGGCGAGCACGGCGGCCGCCGTGGCCGGGCGGGCGCCGAGCCGTTCCAGCACCCGGTGGGCGCCCCCGGCCGCCGCGGCCGGGTCCGCGATCCGCAGCCCGAGCGGGGCGAGCCGGGCCGCGGGCAGCGTCTCGTCGGCGAGCAGCACCCCGGCCGGGCCGTGCGCCGTGCGGCCGTCGGCCAGCGGCACCGGCAGGGCGGCGACCTCGTCGCGGTCGGCCCGCTCGAGGGCGAGGTAGAGCGCGGCCCACCAGGACGGCGGGCGCTGCACGCCCCGGACCGCCTCGACCACGTCGGCCAGCCCGGCCCGGCGCACACCGAGCGCGCGGAGCACGGCGGCGTCCGTCCGACGGGACCACCCGGCCGGCAGCAGGCCCGGCAGCACGCCGACGAGGGCGGCGACCCGATCCTCGGTGGGGTCGTCGAGGGCGACGGCGCGGTCCGGCCGGAGCGCGCTCTCCTCCGGGTCGGCCGGGGGCAGCCAGGCGGCCGTGCCGAGCCGGTCCAGGACGGCGCGGCCGAGGGCGGCGTCCAGCTCGGCGGCGGCCAGGCCGGGACGCGGGACGAGCTGCAGCAGCACCGGGTGCGGCGGCAGGGCGGCCAGCAGCTCGGTGTAGCCGTCGGCGGCCACCGCGACGAGCGCGTCGGTGACCGGTCCCGGGGCGACGTGCCGGCGGTCGGGGCCCAGCGGGAACGGCACGATCAACCGGGCCGGGAGCGACAGCGGCTCGTCGCTGGGCGTGGGCGCGTGCAGGACCTGGCGGCCGGGCAGCGGGACCGGGGTGTCGCCGTCCACGGGGAGCGCCCAGGTGACGACGTACCCGCGCCGCCCGCGTTCCTCGACGGGCCGGTCGGCGAGGAGCTCCGCGGGCAGCTCGCCGGTGCGCCGGTGCACCCGCCAGGTCGTCGTCCGGTCGCCGTCGGTGAGCACCGTCGTGGCGCCCGGGCTGGACCCGAGGGTGCGGGTGGCCCCGTCGAGCACGACGTCGAGGCGCTGCAGGGCGGGCAGGGCGAGCAGCACCTCGGCGGCCAGGCCGGCGAGGGCGGCGCGGACCTGGTCGGTGGTGCCGGGCCGGAGCGGCAGGACGACCTCGGTGGCGAAGCCCGGCGGGGGCGCGCCGTCGACGTCGAAGGGCAGCCGGAGGACGGGGACGGCGCCGTCGCGGCGGGCGAGCTCGTCGGTCAGGGCCGGGAGCTGCGCGACGGCGGCCCGGGTGTCGTCGGCGCTGAACCGGACGGAGCGGTCGGTGGAGAGGACGGCGGGGGCGTCGCACACCGGCAGGACGGCGGAGAAGCCGACGCCGAACCGGCCCACGGTGGCGTCGGCGCCGCGCTTGGCGGAGGCACGGAGGCTGGCCAGGGCCTGCACGCCGTCGTCGTCGAGGGGGGCGCCGGTGTTGGCGGCGCGCAGGGTGGTGCCGGCCAGCTCGAGCCGGAGGTGGCCGGGGACGCCGGCCCGGGCGGCGGCGTCGGCGGCGTTCTGGGCGAGCTCGACGAGCAGCCGGTCGCGGTAGCCGCCGCGGGCGAGGTCCTCCTCGGCGTTGGCGTCCTCGCGGAACCGGGCCGGCGAGTCGGTCCAGGCGGCGAGCACCCGTCGGCGCAGTTCAGCGGCGTCCGGCACCAGGGCAGGATCCCACCGCCGCGCCGGGTCGGGGCAGCGCCGGGTGCATCAGTGGGACCAGCCCGCGGTCGGTCGAGGAGCGTGGACCCAGCGGTCGACGTCGGCCGGCGCCACGTTGCTCCCGCAGAGGACCGTGCCGACGGTCGTGCCCTCGAAGCGCGCCCGGTCCTCGAGGACCGCCGCCACGCCGAGCGCTCCGGCGGGTTCGACCACCAGACCCGCGTGCTCGTGGAGCAGGCGCATGGCCGCGACGATGCTGTCCTCGGCCACCAGGACCGCGTCGTCCACGACCGCGGACAGGTCGGCGAGGACCTCCGGGATGACGTACCTGCCCGCGACGCCGTCGGCGATGGTCCGCGGGACGCCGACCTCGACCGGCGCACCCGCGCGCAGCGCGAGGGTCATCGCCGGCGCCTGCTCGGGTTGTACGCAGACGACCGGCACGCCCGGGCGCAGGCTCTTCAGCGCGAACCCCACCCCGGAGGCCAACGCGCCGGCGCCCAGCGAGACCAGCACGGCGTCGAGGGCGCCGGGCAGCTCCGCGAGCTCGAGCCCGATCGTCGCGGCTCCCTCGCACGTGCCGACGTCCCTGCTGTCCTCGACCAGCCGGGCGCCCGTCCGCGCGGCGATCCGCGCAGCGGTGTCGAGCGCCTCCTCGATCTCCCCGTCGACCAGCACGACGTCGGCGCCGAGCGCGCGCATCCGCTCGACCTTCAACGGGTTGGCCCGCGCCGAGGCGACGACCGTGACGCCCACGCCGCGTGCTCGACCCCCGTAGGCGAGCGCCTGGCCCAGGTTCCCCGCGCTCGCGCAGACGACGGAGCGCGCCCCGCCACCGTCGAGGAGGCGGGTGAGCACGGTCTCGGTGCCGCGGCCCTTGAACGAGCGGACGGGGTTCAAGGTCTCCACCTTGAGGACGACCCGGCACCCCAGCACCTGCCCGAGGGGCTCGCACTCGTACTGGGGCGTGTCCAGGAAGACCGGGTCGATCTGGTTGCGCGCCAGGCGGACCCGCTCGAGGTCCAACCGCATCCTGACCTCTCCTCCCCGGTCCACCGGGCACGCGATCGCGCCGGCGGCACACCGGCCTCCAGGTGCCCACGCCCTCGTCGAAGGGACACGATCTGCCATCCCCCGCTTGGACAGCAAGCGCAAACCCGGCTCCTGCTGGGTGCTGCGGTCAGACGAGCAGCGGTGTGCCGATCAGGATCTCGGTGCCGTCGGGTCGCCAGGTGCGCCATCGCCCGCCGGGTCGTCGTTCGACGCGGAAGCCGTGGTGGACCTTGGTGTGGTGCCGTTCGCACAGCAGCGCCGAATTGTCGAGGCTGGTCTCGCCCTGGTCGGCGACCCACTCGCGTAGGTGGTGGACGTCGCACCAGTGCGTGGGTGCTGCGCAGCCGGTGAACACGCAGTGGCCGTCCCGCTGCTCCACGGCCCGTCGCAGGTGCGGTGGGACGACCCGCTTCTCCCGGCCCACGTCCAGCGGCAACCCGTCCGGGCCCATCACGAGCCGGGAGATGGTGGCGTCGCAGGCCAGCCAGCGAGCCCGGGCGGCGGAGATCCGGGCACCGAACCCCGTCCGCGCCGCCCCCGGCCCCGTCGTGCCCGTGTCGGCGAGGTCGTCGACGTCGATGGTCACCACCAGGTGCGGCTTCACCGTCCGCAGGGTCGGCAGGGTGCCGGCGGCGAGCTGGTTGTCACACAACTGCACCAGGGCGTCGGCGTTCTGCTGCGCCCTGGTCCGGCCATCTCCGAGGGGCCGGTTGGCCTGCACGATCGACTCGATCGCCGCCTGCACCTTCTCCCCACCCACCGCATCCAGGTCGAACCGGCCGGTGACGCTGCCATCCGCGTGCTTCGCGATCGACAAGCGGCGCCCCTCGGTCGGGTCCGGCTTGGTGCCGTCCGGGTCCAGGGCTTCGAGGTAGTGGAGCACCGCCTGCGCCAGCCGCTCGTGCGCCGGCCCCTGCGCGACCTCGGTCAGCGCCCGGTCCACCGCACCCAGGTCCACTCCCTGCGCCTCGGCCGCCGCTCGCTGCTCCTCCCCCGTGATCGGGGCGATCGTCGCCACCTGACCAGCGGTCAGCGCACCGTCGGCGAAGGC